>BQJK01000001.1 GCA_021604665.1 Rhodomicrobium sp.
GACCGGCTAGATTTTGAGAAATCTGATTTTGTTCTCGGGCGCTATGTTTATAGCCAATCGCGAAGCGCCATTGATATAACTCATTGGCAAAAACAACTTCCTGTCATCAATGCCTATCTTGGCGGTGAATGGATGGTGGAATCATTGGATGGCACTTCTCTGGTTTTGTCGCAGCTCAAAGACTTACCGTCACTGATCGCGTTTCAAGATGAGTTTCTTCAAAAGGGTGAGATTTTCTATGGCTTTAATGTGAGAACCGGTGAGCAGTATTATAACAGCCTTGAAATGCTCCCTCATCATTTGGTGGTTGGCCAAAGCGGCAGTGGTAAGTCTGTGTTTCTCAATCAGATCATGGCATCTGTGCTTTCTAATATTGTCGCCTTTGAAAAAGTGTATCTGGTCGATTTAAAAGGCGGCGTTGAGCTGGCAAAATATGCCACCCTTCATGAAGCATTACAGCTGGTTGATGATTACGATGATTTGCCTGGCATAGCAGCTGAGATCTATCAAACCCTGCGTAACCGCCTCAAACAAATGAGAGAAACAGGTGAAACCCTATATAAGGGGAAGCATATTTTGTTCATCGTCGATGAATATGCTCAGATCAATCAGTTCGAACCAATCACGAAAGAAGAAAAGGAAAATCATAAGAGATTACTTTCTTACCTCAATCGGATTTCACAATTAGGACGCGCAACGCGCATAACGATTTGGGCCCAGCTGCAGAAGGCAACAGTTGATAACATTAGTGCTAGTTTCAGAAACAACCTGCAAACTAAGATCTGTTTTAAAGTTCACTCAAATTCAGATGCAGCAACAGTCTTTGGTAATACGGATGATTTGCCAGGTGTTACCTCCATTGGCGGCTTTAAAAATCTAGCGAAGGGACGTTTTGTCTTAAGTGATGATGTTCGCGGTGAGAGTGTCTACATGCAGGCGGCCATGATGGATGATAAGTTACCGTTGGCTAGTCTAGTCGAGAAGACAGGTGATGATAGAAGTGTCAGTGAGGCGCAAGTTGTCGAAGGAGTGAATGAGGCCGAGTGAGCGAAAGCGAAGGAGGGCGAACGAACGATAGAGACAGCTTGGGGTAAATTGCCGGAAAGAATAGGCAGGGAAGAGCGATAGATTGACGGCGGGGCGCGGCGTCTGGCTGGGGCGGTAAGGGTAGAGACTTTGAGGCGAGGAAGAAGAGCGCAAAGATCAGAGGACCCGAAGATAATTATTTCACTTGAATGGAAAAACATTGATTAATAGCCTCAACCTCCAGCTGGAGAGGCTTTCTAATAACGAGAAATGCTATGCAATCCCTTTGCTTACCCTAGGGGCAAGCGTAAATGAGTTTTGATCCAGCGATTGTGATTTCAGAATGATCCATCGCAAGATCATAAGCGATAGCATCGTAATCAATGTAGCCGACAAGTGATGATGGAATATCGCCGAAATAGCCTTCATCGATTAATAGCTCTGCAAGTTCTTTCAGTGAGTCGCAGTGATAGATGATGACATCAAAGTTTTCTGGATCGACTGTCTCTGGATCGTAATCGTAACCGCACTCGCCAACGGCGATGATAAAGCATCGCTTCTGATAGTCGGACCAATCCTCGGTGGCTATGAAAAAGCTTTTTAGAGAGCACTGGGATAAGCCCCAGGCGTCAGCCAGTTCTGCATCAATCGCTTCACCATCAATGAATTGAATTTCAAATTCCTCAACGGGCTGGCCGTGATAATTGCGAAGGGCTTTGGCTTTTGTCAGATAGTCTTCTGCATTATCGAAATAAAAGCCGGATGCTGAAATGTCGTAAGGTTGTGCAAATAAGGTTGTCATGATTGTTTCTCCTTTTGTTTTCAAGACAGCGGAGAGACAAGCCGGGTGCTGAGCGCCTAGGGTCACTGACAGCTTTTGCTGGAAGGAAACGGCCAACACGGGCTTTCTATAAGCTGGCGCGGGCAGGCCGTTGACCCTGCGTTTCACACGGCTAGACAGCAGCACCTTGAAATAACAAAAGGAGAAATAATCATGACAATAATGTTTGTGGCAGGTCGAATTTAATCCGGATTCAGGAAACATGAGTGCTCTCATGACGAATGAAAGCAATAGTAATTGCTTATATTAATTAATTGAACAGTCTTTGCAGCTGCATCAAGAGCGCAGGAAGTTATGCGTTTTTTTAAGTGGCTGAAATGGACGCAAAAAGAGATGGTGGAAATCCGTCTCTAAATCTAAATATCAATAATGATCACTATCTAATAAAATCAATTACTTTTCTGGTGACTACTCTTGTCGCTATGCCACAGAACTGGTCTGGTCTTGATACAAAAGCGGTAATTATATTGATAGGCAGTATAGTCATCAATTGACCCTAACCAGAAGATTACTTAAATGACAATTTGAGTTGGTCACATCAGAAAATCATGCTCGAAAACGAAAGTGCGAGGAATATCCACTCACTTTCGTCTCGTCAAATTAAACGGTGAGCATGACATAGAAACCGTTTGGTTTTATTCTTTTACAAACCTTGCTTGTAGAACGTCACCATGACTATCTTTGCCAGTGACAACGACTTTACTTCCCATAGATAGAGACGCCTCAAGTTTTGCTTTCAGAGTGCTACCTTCTGAACTTAGGTTGTAAATTTTCGTTCCAGCTTCAGTTTGAACTATGGCTTTGAATTTTGCTCCAGTCATATCGAGAGGTTTACCATCAACGGTCATGTAAAAGAGGATTTCTTGGTCTTTGAGGACCATCTCTATGCCGTGGTGGTTTGCATCTTCAAAAAACTGCCCCCCATGAGCTGGGCCATGGTTTTCATGTCCATTTTTAGATTTATGATGTTCGTGATTGTGATCGTGACCATGTTCGTGCCCATGATCGTGTTTGTCTTCGGCTAGCGCAATTGGTGTAAATGATGTGAGTAAACCGAATGAAAGAAGTGTAATAAAAAGTGTTTTTTTCATTGTTTGATTCTCCTGAAAATATATTGAAAATTAATAGGCCTCAATAGGCTTTGAGGTTTGTAGAGGCGACGCGTCATGAACTGCAATGAGCCGCTCCAGGGACTTCTGGCCAAATTTTAAAAAGAGAAGTGGTGTAAGGACGGCATCAATTAAAGTAGCTGAGATGAGCCCACCAAAGATCGTCACCGCTAGTGGGTGCAGGATTTCTCGTCCCGGTTCATCAGCTGCGATAATCAGAGGGATCAGGGCAACTCCGGCGGATAAAGCAGTCATCAGCACAGGTGTCAGTCGTTCGAGAGAGCCACGTACAATGAGTTTACGTCCAAATGTCTCATTTTCATATAACGCAAGATTAATATAGTGGCTGATTTTAAGAATGCCGTTACGGGCCGTGATACCTGCAAGCGTAATGAAGCCGATCAAACTTGCTACAGAGAAAGGAAGGTCTGCTATCCATAAAGCTGTAACACTGCCGATAAGGCCTAATGGAATAGCAGTCAAGACGATGCCAGCCAAGACGGCAGATTGGTATCGGCTGTATATCACTAGAAAAATCAGAGCCAGAGAGACAATAGATAATAACCCTATAGTTTTTGTAGCCTCTTCTTGAGCTTGAAATTGCCCTTCAAGTCTTATGACGTATCCTGCCGGTAGTTTTGTTTCTTCAATAAGGCGACGAATATCAGCAACTATGGCAGCCATGTCTCTTTTGCCATCACCGTTTGCAGAAACCACAATTCTACGTTGCTGGTTTTCTCGTAAAATTTGGTTTGGACCTTCAACCTCTTGCACTCTACCCAAGCGCTTTAATGGCACATATCCGATTGGTGTTGACACCAATGCTTCACCAAGCCCGGTGGTCGAACGGTCTTGATCGGCAAGGCGAACGACGACATCGAAACGTTTATTACCATCGATAATTTGGGAGACCGTCCGTCCATTCGTCATATCCGCGAGTGTCTTTGTCAATTCTGAAGGGTTGATTCCATAAAGAGCAGCCTTTTCATAATTTGGTGCGACTTGTAGCTGTGGAATAAGCACTTGCTTTTCTGTTTGCATATCAACAAGTCCAGCTACTGAACCAAGACGATTTTGCATTTGAGCTGCGATTGTTCGTAACCGGTCTAGATCTTCACCAAAAATTTTAAGAGCGATTTGCGCTCTTACACCGGATAACATGTGATCAAGCCGGTGACTGATCGGTTGACCAATGCCAATACCTGCGGGGAGCACAGAGAGTGTTTCGCGAATGTCGGAGTAGATGTCCTCTCGTTTTCGAGAGGATCGTTTTAGGTCAATGTCAATTTCTGTGACATGAATACCTTCGGCATGTTCATCAAGTTCTGCACGGCCTGTTCTACGGCCAACAGATTTTACCTCAGGAACTTTCAATACAAGTCTTTCAGCTATTGATCCTAATCTATCAGATTCAGCAAGGGATATGCCGGGGTTATAAACAACCGATACTAATATTGTCCCTTCATTGAATGAAGGAAGGAAAGATCTTGGTAGCTGTGTTGCAAAAAGTGTAGCCGCAAATATTCCGCCAACAATAGAAATGATAACAACGGTTGGCCAGCGAAATGTCCAATCAAGTAAACGTTCATTACCAGCCTTTAAACAACGTATCAGTCTTGTATCCTGCTCTTCATGGTTTGGTGTTTTGAGCAGGTAGTGACAAAGAACAGGTGTTAGCGTAATTGATGTCAACAAACTGGCTAAGATCGCTACTATATAGGCTAATCCAAGTGGACGAAAAAGTTGGCCCTCGAGACCAGTCATCGCAAACAGTGGTACAAACACCAAGACCACAATCGCTGTTGCATAAACAATTGAAGAGCGAACTTCATGACTGGCATTTAATACAACGGTCAACTTTGTCTGAGGTTTTTCCGATTTAGCATTTAGTCGCAAGCGCCGGAGAACATTTTCAACACCTACGACGGCATCATCAACAAGTTCACCGATAGCAATTGCAAGCCCGCCAAGGGTCATAGTATTAATCGACAAACCGAATGCATAAAACACAAGAATAGTAATAAAAATCGACATCGGAATCGCTGTGAGTGATATGAATGTGGCCCGCCAGTTGAGTAAGAAAAGAATGAGAATGAACGTAACCACAATGGCAGCTTCGATAAGCACCTGTTTTACATTCTCAATCGAGGTTTCAATGAATGTGGCTTGCCTGAATTGAATACGGTTTGCCACGACCCCTGCTGGCATAGTTCGTTGAATTTTATCAAGTTGAGCTTCAACTTCTTTAGTGATTGTAATCGTGTCTGCTTGCGGCTGTTTTTGGATGCCAATAATAACGGCTTTTTCACCCATATATCCCGCGTCACCTCGTTTAACGCGAGGGGCAAAGTCGACGGATGCAACTTGCCGTAATAAGATCGATTGCTGACCGCGAACCACGACGGTGAGATTACGTAAATCCTTTAGCCGGGTTGTTCTTCCAATGTTACGGATAAGATATTCTCTCGCATGCTGATCTATAAATCCACCACCTGCATTTGTACCAAACTGTGATAATGCTTCTTCGATCATATTGGGTGTAATCTGAAGTCGTTGCATGGCGATGAGGTCTGGACTTACTCGGTATTGCCGCACCTCTCCGCCGATCGGGATAACTTGCGCAACCCCGGGTACAGTGAGCAATTGTGGTCTTATGACAAAGTCAGCGGTTTCTCGAAGCTCCATCGCACTGACGGTTTTTCCCGTTATAGCAACCAACATGATCTCACCCATGATAGATGAGATAGGGCCCATATGGGGTTGAACATTGGCTGGGAGTTGTTCTCTTGCGGTTGCCAAACGCTCAGCAACCAGCTGTCGATTACGATAAACATCCGTGCCCCATTCAAACTCAATATAAACAATAGACAAGCCAACACTTGAGACTGATCGAAGACGGATTATACCTGGCATACCATTTAGAGCGGTCTCTAATGGGTATGTAATTAGCTGCTCAACTTCCTGTGGTGCAAAACCTTCCGCTTCAGTCAAAAGTGTCACTGTGGGGCGATTAAGATCTGGAAACACATCAACCGGCAAGCGTGGCAAGACGTATGCTCCATAAGCTGCAAGAAGCAGCGACGCGACCAGCACAAACATTCTTTGGCTCAAACTGAGTGCAACAAGTGCTTTAAACATATTATGCCCCCTTATCTAATCTGATTAACAAGTGGGGCGCCCTTGACGATGATTTGGTCGCCGGCTTTAAGACCTGAAGTCACATGAACGCGCTCACCATCAAGATCTTTAATTCGCACCGCTACTGGCATGTAGCGCTCTGGTTCAAGCCGTTTAAATGTTACAAATTGTCCATTTGGGGCCTGTGCAATCGCACGTCGTGGAATAATAATTCCCTGAACGACATCTCCCTTTTCTACAAGAACTTTTATCGGCGAGCCAATGCTTAACTCACTTGTCGGGCTTAGAATACTAAAATGAATAACACTTGCCTGTTGTTGCAAAGCACGACTGCGGCCAACCAATTTCAAATCAAAGAACTTACCTTTGTCTGTCTTCGCGCGTATTTTACCTGTCTCAGGTCTAACCTCGGCGTCGTAAGAAATAGCTTCCACCCAAAGGCTCGAAGTATCTACAATACGAAAGAGTGTGTCGGCCCGGTTTACAACTTGTCCAACAGCAACGCGCACTTCCGCGATGACACCATTTACAGGAGCAACAAGCACCTCAGGCTCAGAACGTGACTTTTTTAATTGTTTGCGACGAGCTAATAAACCTGTGCGTTCAATTTCCAATTCTTGTAAATTTGCTCGGCTTGTAATGTTCTTAGTAACAAGTTTTCTTTGACGTGTGATCCTTGCATCAAGAATTGCAATTCGTTGGTCGAGTTCTCCTGCAGTCTGGCGAACATCACTGGCGTCAATTGGATCAAAAGACGGTTCGACAGTCGCTAGAATTTCGCCTGCTTTCACAGTTTTACCAAGAAAAGGCAATCCACCTACAGGAGGTTTCAGTCTTCCAGAAATTGTGCTCTGCACCAGTCCAGACCGATTTGGATCAACGATCACTCGGCCGATTAATTTATGCACTGCCCTGGCCGTCTGAGGTGACAAAATTTTTGTTCGAACTTCTAAAAGACGCTGAGTAGGCTTGGGAAGAAATATTTCTCCGTCTGGCAACCTTTTCGGAGCATCTCCTTGTGTTAAAGTTGAGCCCGCGTCACCATGATCGTGCCCCGGTCCTGCGAGGGCTGGTGTGTTGTTTATTATGATTGCACAAAATGCCAAGCCTAATATTAACTTAACGCTGTTTTTGGCTAACCTGCCGAAAAATAGTCCAAAAACGCCCATTGAAGTTGCGATCAAGAGCCAGGTCACAAGTGAATTTGACGAGAATAAACTTGTACTTTCTTCATGTGAATGGGTGTGCTTTTTTTCAGGGATCTTAATTGAACCGACCAATAAATCACTATTTTGCCCATCAACAATCGTGACAATAACTTCATGATTTCCGGCTTTACTTAAGGTTTGAGCTTTAATTTTATAAGTGCCATCCGTTTGTGATGTGGCTACCAGTGTCTTACCGTTCACGTCCATCTTTATTTTTGCGTTTATCACTGATGAGGTGTCTTTCACACGGTCAAGATAGAGGGTAAGGTCCTGATCTTTTAATATGGCAACAAGTTCATAAGTTTCTGATACAGCGACCAAACGCGGACTACTCGGTCCAACTTCCACGGGTTCTGCAGGACCATGATTATGCCCAGGACCTGCTAAAGCAGAAACCGTACATTCCCAAAATAACCAGAGAAAAAGCAAAAAAACATATCCACCCTTGTGGGAGGGCAGCGAAAAAATAGACATGAAAATATCCTCTAAGATCTTGAAAAGGGCACACAAAGGCAAAGCCATGTGCTTAGTAGAGTGATTAGAGGAAATAAATTGGAGGTCTTAATAATTCGACCATTTCAATAGACCGAATATGCTGGGGCACGTGCTTTATATAGTTTTTATTGATCCGGTGGGAAACAACATCAGAATTACCCATTAGAATGGTAGTCAGGCATAGATGACCTTCACATCCAAATTGACAATCATCGTTTATCGGAACATTGTCTTCTATCGGAACATAGTCTTCGTTATATGTGTCGACGTGAGTATGCACATTTGAATAATGAGCTAACACTGAGAAACAGTCTGTTGCTTCGTTAGTTAAATTTGATGATCGCTCGGCTTCCATTATCTTTTGCTGGTGATGGCTGCCAGAGTGGTGGCGATCGAGATCAAATCCAATATGCGCCATGGCATCAGAGAGCGTAGCAGAGATTATCACAAGACTTAGCACGCCAGCCACAAAGCGACGAACGCATGCATTTCTTATGTTAAATCTGCAAAAATTGAACATTTCACCTCTCATCGACGGACTTAAATCATAAATAAATAATAAGAACAACGACAAACTATTACAAATGTAAACAAAATAAGTAAATGTTACAGTTTTGGTACGTCTTATTCACTGACAACTAATTTCATATTCACTTGTCCAACATTATTGAGACTGTTTGACACTTGTATCTGTTCCATATTCTTTTATTGCCAATTTTAATATTTGGTAAGCAGAACTGATGAATAGACTTGCTAAAATAAAAGCGACAATTAAATCCGGCCATGCAGTTGTTGTCCCCCAAACAGCCACCGCAGCTCCCATTACAGCGATATTTCCTATAGCATCATTACGAGAACAAATCCAAACCGAGCGGACATTTGCATCTCCATCTTTGTATTTAAGAAGCAAAAGCACACTCGTTACATTGGCAGCTAAAGCAAGAAAGCCAATTCCACCCATTATGTGTGCACTTGGCAAACCAAGAATTAGGACGCTATAGACTGTTGATGCAAAGACAAATATTCCCATACAGAACAGACTAATTCCTTTCAAAAATGCTGCGATTGCGCGAGTTTTAAGGCTCATACCAATTACAAAAAGGCTTACACCGTAAGTAAGAGTATCGCCAAGAAAATCTAGGGCATCGGCTTTCAAAGCTTCAGAACCTGCAAGCTGACCAGCAAACATTTCTACAAAAAACATTGCAGCATTAATGGCGATAACCACCCAAAGCACTCGTCGATAGCGCAAATTCATTCCATCAAATTGAGGATTACCACTACATCCGCAGCCACTGTCATTATTGGTGGTGGGGGGGATCGTTTTTTCTCTCACTTGTTCTCAACCTTTAGCTGTTTTCCTATTTTATCATATGCTAATATCTCTAGTGACTAGAGGATCAAGGTGTTTTAATGACAGAAGTAACTATAGGCAAAGCAGCTAAGCTCACTGAAATAAAAGTTCCAACAATTCGTTATTATGAAGAGATTGGTTTGATCAAACCATTTACGCGAACAGAAAGTAATCGCAGGCTTTACGGGGTCTCAGAACTTAACCGACTACGTTTCATCAGGCATGCACGAGAACTTGGATTTGATATAGATGCTATTCGAGCAATGATCAATTTACAGGCTAATCCTGAAAAATCATGTGCTGAGATTAATAAAATTGCCAATACTCATCTGGCAGATGTTAATCGTCGCATAACCGGCCTACAAGCGGTTAAACGTGAATTAAGTCGAATGATTGAAGGCTGTAATAGCGGGCGGGTTGATGAATGCCGTATTATAGAAGTTCTACAAGACCATGGGCAATGTCAGAATGAACATTCACATTTGAATGCAAAAGTTTAAATAGAGCGTTTGATCTTCCCCCAGCGAAATCAGATAAGGGCTTAGCTAAGCTTTTACAGTCGATATAGATATATTTACATATAGTTTGGACTTTTTTGGTGCGACAGTTTTAACTGCCGCACCGATTTGTTGTGATTATTTTTTTTCGAAATGAAAGAATGAGCCACAAACTAATAACGAGGTCTATTGAAAACTAGTCAGAACATCCGGGACGCCAAGGGACATTTGGGTGAACATGAGCTCTCTTATAACGATGATTTCTTCTATGTTGTTTGTTCATAGGATTATACCCTTTTCCACAAGTTCGTGAAGCATTGCCTGGAACATCATAGTGTTCGGGATCGGTCTTATATGTGACATATGTACTAGAGTAACGAGAACTCTCTAGTTTCGTATTAAATCGATCTGAGTGACCATCATTTTTTGCATGGCTATACCCTAAGCTATTAATTTGAAACACGAATATTAATAGAATTGCGAATAAAAGTTTATTTGCTTTTAACATGTGAATTCCTTGTTTTAGGTTCAGTAAATTTATTGAATAAATTTTTTATATGACTTTCGGTAGCATTAATCTCAACGCAAGAGTGTCCTCTTTAATTCAACGCGAAAGTCTGTTTTATTTGATATAATTCATGCCTGAAATATGGAGCGTTTTGATGCTGTTCATAACATCATTCATGTAAAGGACAGAAACTTATAAATCGCTACTTGTTAGTAACAACAATCCTTTAGTAAATGGCGCAGATTTCAGGTAAATTAACGGATTTATCCAATAGACTGGGGAGGCCTATCAATGGCATCTGGACCATTATCAATAAAAATATCTGTTGTATTATGATGATTCGCATACCCAACTGGATTTAGGAGGGTTAATTGATATGGATTGGAATAAAGATGATAAAATATGTGACAGGTTTCACAATGAATATCTTCTAAGTGGTGACTATCATCATGAGATAGTTCAACTTCTTGAATACCAATAGAGATGACAAAATTAGAAACATTGTCAAAATTATTGTTATTGCTCTCTTCATGGAAAAAAGGAAAGATCGAACCAACGAGCATTCCTAATAATACCATTAATGAAAAGAGTTTATGTTTAGTCACAATCATTGGATCCAAATATTTGCGTTATATTTTTGAATGAAATAATAAAAATAAACTAACTAATTTAAGTTTGAGTTGTTATTCTTCCTTCATTTTAAATTTCAAGTCAATTTTTTTAAATTCTTGTGAACTAACTAATTGTTAATGATCAGCCCTCATTTAGTGGTCTAGTTATAAAGTTAAATTAAAGCTTGTATTTGGTCCAAAAGAATCTTCCCTTCTGGTGTTGATGGTTGCCAATTTGATCGTTGGACAAGGCACGGTTCCATAGGAGCATTAGACACAACAATCACCTTTAAGGGGCTTCAGTTGCGCCCCACAAGCCTTTGCAGTAGTAAAAAACTGACAGGGCATCGGTCGACATTTCTTCGCGTTCGCTGTAGCCGCATTCAGGGCAGGTAATGAGGGAATGAAGTTCAACTTCTTCTATAGTGTCATTGGCCGCTCGAAGTGGAACAGCATCTATCCTGTTCACTCATTGTTTTTTCCTTTGCCAGTGCTTTACGGGAATACAGCACTGCTGTGTCCCATAATTTAAGCTTTCGATACACATATTTGGAACAATAAACTTCTGCTTATGGCACAAAGCGGTAGTTAGAGTTCCTTCAACAACACTAGCCGATACTAAAAATATTCCACTCTTAGGTGGTGGTGTCATTCCCCATAGTATCATTAATTAAATTACCCACGGCTTGATTTAAATCTTTCACCGGATCATTAGCAACATGTGCGTAACGTTCAGTCGTTGCAGCTTTTTTGTGTCCCAGAAGCTTGCCAATATGTAAGAGAGATGCTCCGCTTTGAGCGGCCATAGACGCAAAGGAATGCCGGATATCATGGATCCTAAAATTTTTCAGTCCGGCTGTTTCCCGTATTATGATCCAAGGCTTTTGAATATTTACCATTGGACGACCGGGGACTTTCCCTACAATAACATACGGATTATTCACCTGTCTCGGTATTGATTGTAAAACTGTTATGGCTGGTTCATTGAGGTTAATTGTTTTTGCCCCTGTTTTAGAATCCGGTAGAAAAATCATCTGTTGTTCAAAATTTATATACTCCCACTTCAAACCAAGAATTTCCCCTTTTCTAGCGCCTGTGAAGATTAATAATCTGATTGCCGCCGCCGCATAAAGCGAGATGCGGCCCTTAATCTCTGCATCGCTTATGGCTTCACCTAGGCGGCTGAGCTCATCTTTTGATAAATAGCGCTCGACTTTATTTTCTTTAAATCGCTTAATTCCTTTGCAAGGGTTGCTATTGATTGGCCGATAGCCATGTTCTTCAGCCCAGCTCATCATGACAGAAATGACCATTAGGGTTACGTTTGCATATCTGGGTGTATGGGCATACTTGTGATGCAACTTTGTAATATCAGTTCGTGATATCTCGCTTATGATCATCTTTCCCATTGAGGGTAAAATTTTCTTTTCGATCACAGCACTATATTCGCGCCGGGTCGTTGGCTTAAGGTTTAGATAGTGTGATTGCTTAAAGTGATCGACGAGTTCCGCAAGTGATACTCTCATTTCTTTTTCTTTCACCAACTGTAGTGGATCAACCTTAAAAGCCATTGCCTGCCGTCGTGCCGTTTCAGGCGTCCAGGGCAGGCCATGGCGGCCAATTGTAATGAACTTCTGCTTCCCCTGAATACACGTCTTTAGAAAATAGCTTGCACTCAGTCTTTGACGCCTCACTCCAAAGCCCTTTAGGGATGTGTCATAGACTGTGTCACCCGGTTGCAACCGTTCCACCACAGTTTTATTGATATGTGCACGAAAGCTCTTTTTATCCATCAGTATGTCCTCAGCTACAAAGTAAGAATACCTAAATAGCTACAAACGAGCTACAGATTAGATGGATATTGCTGCGTAGCAGCATGTGAGTGTGTCGGTAAATAATTGAAATAATGGTGTTATATCAAACCATTTCGCACTTGCAGCATATCAGGATCACTGCCTTCTAAGCAGTAGGTCCCAGGTTCGAATCCTGGTGGGATCGCCAGTTTTCTATATTTCCCATTGATTTATATTTGGAACCTCATTCTCTAATCGGTTCGTCCTTCCTATATATAGTTCCCCGCCCCTTGACCTTCCGGTAGCAGGAAGCCTTATATAAACCTATAGAAATTTTACAATCAAACAGTTCACTCTCTTTAAGTAAAAAGTGAGCAAGGGATAGCGCAATCAATGGCATCAGAGCCGCAAGATCAACAAGATGGCAGTGCGCCGAAAACTGATCTTTCCAGCGAACAAGCGGTGACAAAAATGACCGATCCCGTCTGCGGCATGTCAGTTGACCTTTCTAAAAACAAACCCTCCGCCGAGCATGAGGGCAAGGATTATCATTTCTGCTCTCAAAAATGCCACGACCGGTTCACGGAAGACCCAGAATTCTATCTCACTGGCGCCCATAAAAGAAAAAGCCAAAACACAGCACCCGGTACGCAATACACCTGCCCCATGCACCCCGAGATCGTAGAGGACCACCCGGCAGATTGCCCCAAATGCGGTATGGCGCTGGAACCAATGGGCGTACCAATCGATGAACCAAACCCGGAGCTGTTGGATTTCACCAAACGCCTCTGGCTCTCTGCCATTTGCGCACTCCCCTTATTAATCCTCACCATGGGGCCCATGGTTGGCCTTGATATACGCAGTTGGCTTGGCGAGAAAACCAGCATCTTAATTGAGCTTGCCCTAAGCACACCTGTTGTGCTCTGGGCGGCGCAGCCGGTGTTTAAGCGCGGCTGGGCGTCCATAGTGAACAAAAGCCCGAATATGTGGACGCTCATCATGCTCGGCGTTGGCGCAGCTTACGGCTATAGCCTGGTGGCGGCGCTATTTCCTGGCTTGTTCCCTCCCTCCTTTCAAACAGAAGAGGGCACAGTCCCGGTATATTTTGAAGCCTCCGCCGTAATCATCGCGCTCATTTTCCTTGGTCAGGTTTTAGAGCTGCGCGCACGCGAGCAAACAGGCACGGCCATAAAGGCATTAATGGACCTTGCACCCAAAACCGCCCGGCGCATAAACGATAACGGCACTGAGCGCGATGTGCCGGTTGAAAATATTCTAGAGGGAGACAGGCTGCGCCTGCGCCCGGGTGAAAGCGTTGCGGTCGATGGCATCGTCATAGAAGGCCGCAGCGCTATTGATGAAAGCATGATCACTGGTGAACCCATCGCCGTTGAAAAAGAAGCCGGCGATAATGTCACCGCCGGCACTATCAATGGCACAGGCTCTCTGATCATCAAGGCAAAGCGCGTTGGCAGTGACACAATGCTGGCCAAAATTGTGGAGCTTGTCGCCACAGCACAAAGATCTAGAGCCCCCATCCAAAGCCTCGCGGATAAAGTCGCTGCTTATTTCGTCCCCGCAGTTGTGCTGGTCGCCATCACCGCTTTCATCATCTGGGCACTGATAGGGCCTGAGCCATCACTGGTGCACGCGCTTGTTGCCGCCGTTTCAGTTTTAATCATTGCCTGCCCCTGCGCATTGGGTCTGGCAACCCCCATGTCCATTATGATCGCAACCGGTCGCGGCGCTCAGGAAGCCGTGCTGATAAAAGATGCCGAAGCGCTGGAGCGTTTTGCAAAAGTCGATACTCTCATCCTTGATAAAACAGGCACCCTAACCGAAGGCAAGCCCAGGCTAAAAGAATACCGCGCGCTCAATGGGTATGAAAGGTCAGAAATTTTAAAACTCGCCGCCTCGCTTGAGCGCGGCTCAGAGCACCCCCTGGCCGAAGCAATCGTCTCTGGCGCCGAGGAGCATGGCCTAAACCTTGAAGCTGCAGAAGATTTTGAAGCCATCACAGGCAAAGGTGTCAAAGGCAGAGTGGGTGCCCATGAAGTGACCCTTGGTAACACCGCAATGATGAACACGTTAGACATTGAGGCAAGCGCACTGAATGATGAGGCCAATATGCTTAGAGATCAGGGCCAAACCGCGCTGTTAATCGCGATTGATAATAAGCTGGCCGGTCTGATTTCGGTGAAAGACCCGATAAAAGCCACGACCAAAGAGGCGCTTGAAGCCATACGCCAAAAAGGGCTTAAGGTAATCATGGCCACAGGCGATAGCCCGCGCACCGCCAATGCCGTGGCAAAGGAGCTTGGCATAGAAACCGTGCATGCTGATGTGCTGCCGGAAGACAAAAAAAAGCTGATAGATGATCTGCACGCCAAAGGTCATGTGATCGCGATGGCAGGCGATGGTGTAAATGACGCCCCGGCCCTTGCTGCCGCAGATGTCGGCATCGCAATGGGCACTGGCGCAGATGTGGCAGTTGAAAGCGCTGGAATTACTCTAGTGAAGGGTGACCTCAATGGAATTTTAAAAGCACATAATCTGGCAGAAGCCACACTCAGAAATATCAGGCAAAACCTCTTCTTCGCCTTTGCCTATAACGCTGCTGGTGTGCCCATCGCCGCCGGCATTCTCTACCCGCTCACCGGCTGGCTGCTATCCCCCATGCTTGCCGCCGCCGCGATGAGCTTTTCTTCCGTCTCGGTCATCGCTAACGCCCTGAGGTTAAAAAGCATTGATTTATCAGAGAAGTGAGCAATGAGATAAGAAAAAATTGAAAGTCAGGGCTTTGAAGAGACGACGCCAAACACCTGATGATAGAGCGCCGCTGAGATATGAATTAACAAAATAATATAAACCAGATCATTCATTACATCATGAGCGATCACAGCAGCGCTAAGATCACCCGGGCTACAAATCCAGAGATAAACCCCTAACAAACACTGCACAATGATCAAAGCATAGATCCCCCGGTGCAGGGTTATCGCAGCCATTTTTTGCAAGGGATGCAGAGAATAACTCTTCACCGGGTTCACATTCACTTGCCGCCAGCTAAAGCGCAGTAGCATTAGGGCCAATAATCCAAGCCCCATGAGAGAGTGCTGGTCAACCAAAACCAGGCGCTGAATAACCTCACCCTCAAGCTCAATTTGCCCGGCAAGGTAAAGCACCGACAGCAACAGGGTCACACTACACCAGTGCAAAAGCCGCGCGATAAGCCCATAGTCGAGAGTACTATTCTTAAATCTCACCCCGCCGCGTTTTATCGCCTTCATACGACCGCGCCTCTTCAAGAAGCGCTTAAAGAGCGACGAAGTATCGTTATAGCCGCCATGGCATAGCCAAAAGTGGTCAGCGAGATTGAAATGAACACAATGCCCAGATAAACCGGATTTTGTATATCCCCCATAATCGAGCCAACAAAAAACAAAGCCGGGTTCGTGATTGACCCTATGGCCATCGGCCATTGAAAAATTAAGGGGAGTGCAATACGAGCCCCATAAAAGCCAAGCAGCAACATCGTCATCATGAGGAAATCAAGATGCGCGGACAAAAGCATGTCATAATTTTGAAACGTGGCGACAAAGTAGGGTAATTTAAGCGCTTTGGTGAAGGTCAGGCACCAGGCCAGCACAAGGGCCAACAACAAGGTGATAGCGGCCGTTCTTAATAAGAGGATGTTTGTTGTTCTTATATCTTTGTTCATAGGTCGTCCCTTTTACCACCCGAATGAGCAGTTTTATTTTAAAGTCATGTTGGTCATGACCATAAAAGAGAGAGCCTGGGCTTTCTTGCCTGAGGGGGAGGCATTTTTTGTCTCATAAGGAATTGAAGCTAAATAATGCAGCAAACCATCATTTCTCAACGGAGGATGTCCACCCAAGGGACCGGGTGTCCTACATGCAGGATGTCGCCTGCAAAACCTATGTAGAGGTGGGGTGCCATGTGGCAAACCATTCAGATTTTTTCGCGACCATCATCTCCAGTCAATTGGCGATGATTGGCCTCTCCCACGTAAAAACAGACCCGTGTATCGTCTCACGAACAAAATCTAACATTCATGGCACCATGTCAGATGATATTCTTTTAAGTCTGCAACTAGAGGGGCATTCCAAGCTGGAGCAGGATAACCGCCAGGCGTTATTGGGCCCGGGTGAATTTGCATTTTATGACACAGAGCGCCCCTACGAATTGCACACAGAAAGAGGCACATCACAAATCGTATTGAAAATTCCGCGCGCCTCTCTTGAGGCCAGATTGGGTAGTTTATATAACCTGACAGCACATACTTTATCCTCATCAAACCCGTTAAGCTCAATCGCATTTGAATTCTTAAAGCAATTACCTGGCAAAGTGGAAACTCTGTCACCAACGCCTGCCCAGCAACTGGCAGAGCGGGCGCTCGATATCCTGACTTTAGCCGTAACAACTGAAGGCAAGACGCAAAATATCTATCAATCAGGAGGACGGCTGAAGTCTCTTCTCAGATTAAAATCTGTCATCAACAACCATGCCAATGACCCGGAGTTTAGACCAAAACACGCGGCGCAATATGCAGGGATTTCTGTGCGTTATGCAAACCAATTGCTCTCAGAAGACGGCACGACACTAGAGCAGTATATCTATGCACAGCGGCTTGAAATGTGCCGCAAACGCCTGGCTGACCCGCATGCACATCTGAACTCTATAACCGAAATTGCCCACGCTAACGGGTTTAATTGCGCCGCCCACTTTTCAAGAAAATTCAAGGAAGCCTTTGGCCAAAGCCCCAATGCCTATAGGGCAGAACAGAAGCAAAAATACTCTGTTCGTTAATCTATTAAAATGGGCACCCCTCTCAAATCGCTCAATGCTCTCAAGCGCCATCCATTGCACTTCGTCTCTTGTTATGGGAGACTGAAAAAAAGTGAAAGACGGCATTCGTTGAGTGATTACAAAAAAAGCAACGCTCAAGCTTACCTACGCCATAGGACCGTCTTCTCATAATAAAGCCTCCGGCTGAGAAGGGGTGGTATGGAAAAACAAGACGACCAAAACAACAGCGATAAAGATGCTAGAGACCAGCAAATAGAGAACGCCGCGAGCTTAAGCTCGGCAGAAATAGGGGCTATCGCTCACCTTTATCGCGGCGAAGTATATAGAAGCACCATCTGGCGCACCCGGCTCGACAACACCACCAATTGGGCAGTTGTCTCATTGGGATTGGCGCTCTCTATCACCTATTCAACAAACGAAGCCACACCCTTGCCGCTTATTCTAGTTGGCTTTCTCATTGCCGTATTTTTAGGGCTGGAGGCTAGGCGCTATCGTTATTTTAATGTTTGGCGGGCAAGGGCCCGTTGGATGGAGAAATATCTCTACGTCCCTTTCCTGCGGGGAGAAGGCCAAACCAAAACCAACAATTGGCAAGAAGTGCTCGCCGAAAATTATTTGCATCCGCATTATCATATCTCTTATGTGCGGGCAGTGGGCCGGCGCCTGCGGCGCAATTATATCTGGATTTTTCTCATACAGGCGGTCGCCTATTATGGCAAAATGGCAGTGCATCCAACAGCCATCACCAGTTGGGAAGAGCTGTGGCAGCGTGCAAGTATAGGCCCGCTGTCTGGCCAGGTTGTGATTGCTCTGGGTATGATTTTCTATGCCCTTATCCTTTACATCACCCTTGTCACCTATATTCATGATCACAGAAAACACAAAGACCAACATGAAGTTACCGGTATGGGATAAATACAAATCATAGCGGCCAATTTCCCTTCCTGTCTTTAAGGCGCACAGGAAGGGAATTGAATGTAATGGGCTTAAGCAGCCTTGCTTGAGGTCAACCGCCGCGACGCGCAGCCAACATGGCGGTGGTCAGTGCCACAGCAACCGCCGACCACCTTGAGATTAGGTAGCAATTCAGAAAGCTCCTTATATAAAGAACCAAACTCTTCCGGGTTGCCATCATCCAGAGTCTCAGCGTCATCAAGCTCGGCATGGCTGAGCCGGGATGCATTCGCCCGGATGCCGCCAATCCGATTGACCCAGCCAGCATCAGTCTGAAGCGCACCACGAAAATGCTCAGGATGTGCGCAATTCACCATATAATAGAGCGGCCCGGAATCTGTATATTCATCGACAAGCGCGATTGCTTCAGCCAGTGTTTCACCGGTTGTCAACCGCCCATCCGTCTCAACCGTAAAGGAGATAACCACCGGCAGCTCACGCTCTTTAGCCGCGCGGACAATCCCAACCGCCTCACCAATGTTGGTGATGGTCAATGCTGAGACCATATCAACCTGATGCGCGGCAAAAACCTCAAGCTGTGGCATATGCAGTTTATAAGCCTCCTCTGCAGTTGGTGTATCGCCTGGTTTGTAGCCATCACCAGAGGGGCCAACAACGGCATTAATCAAGATCGGTTCAACCCGCCCTTGCCATGCTGCTCTTATGTCTTTGGCAAAGGCAACCGCCTCACCGCTCAGTGCCAGTAAGTCCTGGCGGCTTAGCTCGAGCTTATCCGCCCAACTCACACAGCCACGCCAGCTGTTTGTATCAAGCACAAATCCGCGGCCGGCATATTCCGCGATTTCAAGAAACCTCTCAAAATAACGCCACATGGCAAGCCGGGCCTTTTCATCTTCCATCAAGGTTATGGCAGCGAATTCTGGCGCTTCAAATCCATCAACAAAAAACAGCCATGTCTCAAAGCCGCCATCTGTTAAGTAGAGGTTTTCAGAGTTCAAAAATTTATCTATCGGTGTCATCAGGTCTGTCCTTATCTATATTTCTTTGTTGAGTAGAGACTAGTGTCGGGGCACCTGCAAAAACTAGCCGACTTCTGGTACAGTGAAGGACAACGGGAAAAAGATAGTTATTTCAACTGCATATAAGTTTCACCTTTTATCTGGGTAAGGCAGCGGTTATAAAAACTGCACCGTAAGTACAGTACTAATGGTAGAGTTTTCATTGAAAACTTTTAGATAAAGGAAGCTGAGATGGCCAAGGGCAGTGACACCCGCAATCGTATCCTCGATATCGCGCAGGATGCCGTACTGGCCAAAGGCTTTGACGCCACCTCGATTGAGGAAATTGTCGCCGGGGCTGATATCACCAAAAGCGGTTTTTTCTACCATTTCAGAGATAAGAACACCCTGGCCGAAGCCTTGATTGACCGCCATGTTAAAACCGAAGATGAGCTGTTTGATGGGTTGGCCGCCCGCTCAAGCGCGCTAACAGACGACCCCTTGCAAAAAATCCTGATCTTCCTGAAACTGCTCGCCGAGCTTTTGGAAAATATGCCGGAGGGACATCCAGGCTGCATTGTCGCCTCCGCCGTATATCAGGACCGCCTGTTCAGCAACGCCGTTCATGCTGCTAACCGCCGCGCGGTACTTGGTTGGCGAAAGAGATTCCGCGAGATGTTCGCAATGGCAGAGGCAAACTACCCCCTCCATGACCCGGTTGAGATTGATGACTTGGCTGATATGGTCAGCGCGGTGATAGAAGGCGGCCTCGTCATGGCCAGGGGCCTCAATGAACCAGACCTCACCGCCCGCCAAATCCTGCTTTTAAGGTCCTATGTAAAGCTATTGTTCCAACCTCGTGTCTAAGCCCCCTCACGCCAGACCGCCCTGGAACCCCTCCATCAGCCCATCATGGCTGAGCTCCAGCCGAACAGCGCTGCCGCAGCCCCAGCTGGTGCATAGGAGCGCCCTCTCTGCCTCATAAAGGTAAAGTTGGCGGTCAAACCGGGTGATCAGCTCAGCCACTGTCAGCGATTGTGAGAGCCCGCATTTTTTGCAGATAATGCCGACCTTCTGTGTCGGGTCCATATCCTGCAATTGATATTCTGTCTTCCAGTTCATTACCAAAAATCCTCCGCACTCGGCACGCGTGTATAAGCAATCTTCCCGCCCGCATAGCCCCCCTTCGGTGGCTTCCATGTGCCAATGCTCACAAGCGTTTTGCCATAGCGGGTATTTAAGGTATCGATCGCCTGGCTGGCCTGCTCCCATTTCTGCCGCTCTTTATCGTCATTGACAAAAAGGTCAAGCTGCCGCCCGCTGGAGCGCTCAAGCCCATGCAGCGCCACCCCAACCCTGAGGATACGCCCCTCTGCAGGCAATTGCGGGCTGACAATGGCCCATAAATCATTAAGCGCCCGCAAAACCGCCTGGTCATCATGAGACGCGGGGAAATCAATATCCCCCGCATAGCTGCGAGACTGCTTGCCCGGCAACCGCAGCGAAAAATGCAGCCAGAGTTTGGTGGCGTAAAACCCCTCCCGCCGCATCCGCCGCGCAGCTTTCACCAGCAACAGCCGGGCGCAGGCTTTGGCTTCCGGCAAACGGCGGCTCTCTGGCGGCAACACCCGGCTGTGGCCAAACATGCCGCGCTGTTGCGGCAGCGCTTTCACCGAATAACCATGCAGCGCATACCAGAGCCGCTCGCCCGTCACACTGCGCCAGAGCTGGCGCATTTGTTTGGGGCAGGTGGCCAAAAGCTGTTTTGTGGTGAAAATTCCGGCCCGGTAAAGCCGCCGGCTCATGCGCGAGCCAATGCCAGGGATATCATCAAACGGCACATCAAGGAGCGGGCCGGGCATATCGCGCGGGTGCCAGAGGGTAACCCCATCCGGCTTGTCCATCTTGCAGGCGATTTTGGCAAGCTGCCGGTTAGCGGCGATGCCAATAGAGCAGGTGATAAAGGGGCCAATATTCTCACGGATCCGCTGCTTGATTTTGGCCGCCACCGCCTGCGGGTCCTGTTGGTCGCGCTTATCCAGCCGGCAGGTTAGCTCATCAATCGACTTGATCGCCTCAATCGGCAGCACAGAGATAATCTCATTAATAAGCGCATGATGCGCCCGGCGATAAAGGTCCGGGCTTTGCGGCACCAGAATAAGATCATAGCAGCGCTTCTTCGCTTCGCGGATGGGCATTACATTTTTAACGCCGCGCGCTTTCGCTTCCTTTGAGCAGGCGATAACACTGGTGAAATCTGTGGTGTCAAACGGTACCACGCCAACCGGCTTACCGCGCAGGCGCGGCTTTGCCTGCTGCTCAACAGAGGCAAAAAAGCCATCAAAATCGAGGTATAGATATTCAACATTTTCAGGTTTGCGGATACTCATGATAATAAGAACATACCATGAACAAATGTCTCGTGTCTACATGAAACAGTCTATATTAAATGTCCTGGAGAAAAGGCCAATATGGAAATCCCAATATAGAAAATAAGGCAAAAAACACCCTAACAACTAGCTTTGCCCAAATCTGTGCCGCAAAGAGCCCCACATAAAACCAACCAGAGCAATAAATGATGAAACCCCAATCAGCCCATAAAGCAAGGCCACCGGCGAGCCAAGCGCTTCAGCCGTCAGGCCGCTCACGGCCAGCATCAGCACAGAGAGAAAGGTGATGCTATACCATCTTGTGGGCAGCGCCAGCATCACCCCTAGTGTCGCGATTATCGTGGGGGCCGGGTGGCTGCCAAAGGTGGCACTGGCGGCCAGAGAGCGCCCCTCAACAAGTACAAAAAAGGGATGCACAAAAACCGCGAGCCCCACCAAAGCACCACCAGCATAAGTTAGCCAGCGGCTGGCATGCGGAGAAGGAAGCACAAGCGTGCCATGCGGGGCCGCATAGCCCCAAAGCATAAGCAGCAGTGCTTGCAGCAGAAAAACAGCGGCAAAATAATCAGCCATCCAATTAATGCTATCATAGTAAGTGATGTGAAAAATAAGACCGCACCACAGCCAGCCAATCGCCAGAATTGCGCCAGCCAAACGTTGGTTAGCCCCTTTATCCCGCAGTATGAGAAGCAACAAAATTGCCCCAAGCCCAAGCATCGGTAAGTGCAACGGAAAGATCGTTTCATTATAGCGCAACAACAAGCGCTCATAAATTTCAGGCGAGAATAACAAAAGATCAGAGAGGCGGTAATCAAGAAGAGCGCTCATTAAAGCCCCTCAACATAAGCAACCATCTTCGCTCTCATCGTCTCATCAGGCAAAGGCCCATGGCTCATAAGCCCCGCCGCCATATTCTCGCGCATATGATCAACCCGCGATGTTGCAGGGATAGCCACAGTTACCGCCGGGTGAGAGAGTATGAATTTGAGGAAAAACTGAGACCAGTGCCGGCAGCCAATCTCCGCTGCGAACGGCGGTAGCGGTTTGTCGCCATAGCGATTAAACAGGCCACCACCTTCAAAGGGGCGGTTAATAATAACACCGAGCTTACGCTCCATCGCCAGCGGCAACAGCACAGATTCAGCATCCCGTGTTATAATATTGTAAGTAAACTGCACAAAGTCGATCGGCTCATTGCGCATGATAGCGGCAAAATCCTCATGCCGCCGCCCATGGGACGTTGTAATGCCAATATAGCGGATGAGCCCATCTTCTTTCAGCTTTAACAGCGTTTTAAGATGGACTTTCCAGGATAAGAGATTGTGGATCTGCTGCACATCAATCTTCGGCACTCCCCATAACCGAAGAGACGATTTAAACTGCGACTCTCCACCAGATTGAAACGCCGTCCATGTTTTGGTCGCCGAGAGAAACGCCGGCGGCAAGGCAGCATCAGCGCTAAGTTTCCGCAAGCAGTCACCCACCACAGCCTCAGAGGAGCCATACATCGGCGAGCTGTCAATCATGCCGCCGCCCGCCGCAAAAAACGCCCGCAAAACTTCAAGCCGCTGCGCTCTCGCAGCCCGATCATCGCCGACATTAAAAGTAATCCAGGTGCCCATGCCAAGTGCCGGGATCATCTCCCCGCTTGAGGGAATAGGGCGCTGAAGCAAAGACGCAGCTTGCCGTCCATCATCAGTGGCGGCAAGGGCTGGGGATGCAATAGAAAAAAACGGAGGAATAGCAGCGGTTAGCGGGGCGGCAAAACCAGCTGAAAGCCCCTTTAAAAGAGAACGCCTCTGTTGGCAAAATTGCTCTGTCATCATACGCCCCCAAATACAACGCCACTCAAAGACATGCGATTAAATTACATGCCCGAATTTTTATAGGCGTTTAAAAACACCAAACTCTCACCCTGCCATAAAAGCTGGCAGGGTGAGAGTAAAAAGCGCTTAAATATGCACAACTTCCCCTTCAAGGGCGGTGCGCTCTGTGGGGCTTAGCACTTCACGACCATGAGGGCTGGCAAGATTCTGCTCTGGCCCTACAGGAATAATGCCCTGCGGGTTCAAATGCGGGTGGCTGGTGTAGTAATGTTGTTTAATATGATCCATATGCACCGTGCCGGCCACGCCGCGCACCTGATACAGATCTTTTAAATAGCCATAGAGATTCTTGTAATCAGAGATCATACGGCGGTTACAGTTAAAGTGATTAACATAAGCCTCATCAAACCGTATCAGCGTTACAAACAGCCGCCAGTCAGTCTCAATCGGTACAGCGCCAAATAAATAACGCTGCCCAGAGAGCCGGTTATCCAGATCATCCAGTGTTTCAAATAACGGGTTTACAGCTTGCTCATATGCCTCTTGCGTGGTGGCAAACCCTGCTTTGTAAACCCCATTATTCACCTTGTGATAAATAATGTCATTCAAGGCATCAATTTCTTCTTTTAACTCATCCGGATACAGATCAGGCCCCTCATCAGAATAGGCCCCGTTAAACATGCGGATGATATCGGAAGATTCATTATTGACGATGGTCTGTTGCTGCTTGTCCCATAGCACCGGCACAGTCACTTTGCCTGTAAAATTTGGGTCAGATTTCTGATAAAGCTCATAAACAAATTTGGCCCCGGTGAGAGGGTCGGGCGTGTCCCCAAAATGCCAGCCATCTTCGCCCATATAAGGGTCAACGACACTAACAGTGACACATTCATTCAGCCCTTTTAAAGCCCGAACAATCATTGTTCGGTGGCACCAGGGGCAGGCGTGAGAGATGTAAAGATGATAGCGTTCCCGCTCAAGTGGATATGTCTCACTGCCGACAAAATCTCTAAAAGTAGAGGCGCCGCGTTTAAATTTTCCGTCATCGGTCTCCGCGATGGCATTTTTGCGAATCCATTCACCATCCAATAGCACGCCCAGAATAGGAAAACTCCTTGTAGAATAAATTTTAAAATCAATAAATTACGCAGATCAAACACAGCCGCCGCATAATGTGAGCGCCCCAAAACCGAGAGGAATTGCTGTTAACTACATCTTATACATAAGAAGATGGATGTAAGTTTTCTATGCTGAATCGGCAAAAAATCGCAGCTGGAGCCTCAATAAAGGGCATTTCAGCCGGTTTCAGTCGAAGTTAAGCGGCATAACCCCGCGGGATTAATGGAAAAAATGCTGTGTACCGATTTATGAAAAATTTATTTTAAGCAGCAGCCGTGCCTATCGCGGCTTAATTAGGGTTGTGAGAAAGTTAACTCGTCCCGAACGGTTCCAGTCCAAGACGGATTTACTTCAATAGTGAAACTGGCCTCTCCCCAAATTGGTCAGCTGGAACATAAAAAGATGGTTCTCTTCTCCCCGATAATGAACCGTCTTATTAAGGGCATCATCTGGCCCCGAACCCGATGATGCCTAAAAAGGCTCACGGCCCTCAAACTAGTGAGCCTTTTAAATTTTGACTATGGTTTTACGATCGCTCCTTCGCGGCATCTCCCCCCATCATGGCCGCGAAGGAGCCGAACATGGCAGCGAAAGAAAAATGAAGACGCGCCGAGAAGAAGCTGAGAAATCACCCCCTAAATATGACGATAAATCGCATTAGCCCCCTCTTAGGAGATGAGGCATTTCAGCATGGTCATTAAGGGAAGCGCCACAAGCACTATAGCCGCTCAAACCCGGCAGCTAAGTCAGCTTTTAGCTCATCAATATCTTCATGCCCCACATGGAACCTGAGCGCTGGGCCTTCATAAGGCCATTTGGTCGCACTGCGATAACTTCTAGGATCAAACGGAATAACGAGACTTTCATATCCGCCCCAGGACCAGCCCATCGCAAAAAGGTTTAAGCCATCAACAAACCTGGCGACAGCCGCCTCGTCAACAGGCTTAAGGATCACGCTAAAAAGCCCTGTGCCGCCCGTAAAATCTCTCTTGAATAAATCATGATCCGGGTGAGACGGGAGCGCCGGATGGAGCACCGCTACAACCTCGTCCCGGGCCTCTAGCCAGGTGGCAAGTTCAAGTGCCGCCTTTTCATGCGCGTCCAACCGAACCGAGAGAGTGCGTAACCCGCGCAACGCTAATTGAACATCATCCGGACCGGCACAAATTCCCAATGACCAGGCCGTCTTGCGAATAGCGGCGCCGCTGGTGGCTGTGGCGCTAATAGTGCCAATCAGCGCATCCGCATGGCCGATAAAATATTTGGTACCAGAATGTATAGACACATCAACACCAAGAGAGAGCGGCTTTAACCTCAGCGGTGTTGCCCAGGTATTATCAATCACAGTAGTGATCTGGCGCTCATCAGCGCGGCGTGTGGCCTCAGCGGCCCCCACAATCGCCGGAATATCCTGAATCTCAAAACTTTGCGACCCGGGCGATTCCATAAATATAACCGCTGTGTTATCGCGTATCATCTCGGCAATGCCGCTGCCAATTCGCGGGTCATAATAGGTGGTTTCGATATTCAGAGCTTTGAGGGTTGTGTCGCAAAAGCTGCGCGTTGGTTGGTAAGCACTGTCGGTCATTAAAATATGATCACCAGCCTTCAATAACCCCAGCAATGTGGTGGTAATAGCAGAAAGCCCTGACGGGGTCAGTATAGTCTCAGCCGCGCCTTCAAGCTCATTCATAGCGCGCTCAAACGCATCATAGGTCGGGCTACCTTTGCGCCCATACCAATAGCCATAGCCCCCCTCACTCATCGAGCGCACCGTCGGGAATAGCACTGTCGAACCACGGTAAAGCGGCGGATTCACAAAGCCCTGGCTTGCTTCACTATCGCGCCCAAGATGGATTAGCTTTGTCTTATCGCTATTGCTGTTACGGTTGCCTCCGCTCATGTCTATCGACGCCCCTTTTAATCAGTGTGAAAGTAGAAAAGGCGCGGTAGCCTAAAGCCACCGCAACCTTCTTGAAACGTATCGTTTCTTGTCATTGTGACAATGATACTACCATGTTTAGAACAAAAGGCAGAAGCGGAAAGCTAACCTGCCGCGGGCGGGTCTTGTGGCAAAACAGGCAAGAATAGCAAAGGCAGCCCCTTAGCCAATTTTCTCACCATCCTCCCGGCGAATGGCAATAACTGTCGAGCGCGGCACATGCCCGCCCCCTAAAGGGAAAGAACTATTTCCCTTCTCACCAGGATGCTGGATCCCAACAAACATTGTCCGCCTGTCAGGGGCCCAGCAAAGTCCTGTGACTTCGCACTCCTTCGGCCCAACGAGAAAGCGGCGAATGTCGCCACTAGCCGGGTCACCAACCAACATCTGGTTGTTGCCCATCCCCTCAAAGTCACCCTTGTCAGAATATTTGCCATCTGTCTGGATCCACAGCCGGCCCATCTGGTCAAACGCTAGCCCATCAGGGGCGTTAAACATATTAGCGGTGTTTATATTAGATGACCCAGCCTTCGCGCCCTTATGAAGCTTCGGGTTACCAGCCAAAGCAAACAACCCCCAGTGAAAGCCGCTTGCTCCATGATCGCCTTTATCAGGCAACCAGCGGAGTATCTGCCCATACACATTCTTCTCTCGCGGGTTCGGCCCCGCCGCCGGGGTCTCATCGCCGCCGGCATTTGGTTTAACGCCTCTGTTTTTATTATTGGTCAGCGCGCAGTAAAGCTCAGCCCGGGCAGGGTGCGCCGCCACCCATTCCGGCCGGTCCATTGTTGTTGCCCCAACCTTTGAGGCCGCAAGGCGGGTGTGAATGCAAATTTCAGCCGGTGACATGCCTGTGGTCTCTGGCGTTAAGGGCAGCCAGGCGCCTTTTAAATTGTCATAAAATTTAGCCGCATAAAGCGTGCCGTTATTCAAGAGTTTAGAGGTTGGCGCCCCGACCACATAAGGATCATGAGAAACATAGCGATAGAGGAATTCCCCCCGCTCATCATCGCCCATATAAACAACAACCCTGTCATCTTTCGCCAAAACCACCGCCGCATTTTCATGCTTAAAGCGGCCAAGTGCAGTGCGCTTCTTCGGCATTTTAGAGGCATCACCAGGGTCAATTTCCACTACATAACCAAATCGGTTTGGCTCATTCGGGTGGCGGGCAATATCAAACCGCTCATCATGGCTGGCCCAGTCATACCCAAAATCCTTATGACCAACGCCATAGCGCACAAATTCCTCGGGTAGCTCCAGCTCCTCATCAGAGGAGGAGAAATAGCCGTTGAAATTCTCTTCGCAGGCCAGATAAGTGCCCCAGGGCGTTTCACCATTGCCGCAATTATTTATGGTTCCCAAAACGCTCACACCCGCCGGGTCAGCCTCGGTTTGCAGCAAGGGGTGCCCGGCAGCTGGGCCCGATAATTCCATCTCTGTGTCAGCGGTTATGCGCCGGTTATAAGGGCTGTCTTTTAAAAGCTGCCATTCCCCATCTTCGCGGCCACCTGCAAAGGTAAGTTCAGCAATGGTAATGCCATGGGCGGCTTTTCCTTTTGCTATGTCATCAGCTGTTTCAGGCCGGCCCTTGTGCCGGTTGCCATAAAATATCCTGCGGTTGATATATTCATTGTTAACAACAAGCAGTGTGTGCCCTTCAACTTCAAAAAGTGACATGCCGTCATTATTGTCACCAACCGCTTGTAGTTGGCTGGCAGCATCACCGAGGCTAGCCTCATTAAACTCAGGCGCGGTGCTAAAGAGCGGGTCACCCCATTTTGTTACCACCTGCCAACGATAGCCTTCAGGCACAGTGACAGTATCGAGACTGTTAGCTGCAACATTATCAAAACCAAAGACATCTTCACTCACTGGTGCAGCCAGAGCTGCCGCCGGGAACGCCGCGCTGGTGAGAAATGTTGAAACACTAAAGGTCAGCGCTGCCCCCATCATATCGCGGCGGGAAAGGGCCCGGTCCATCACACTATCAAACGCGGTCTGAAGGGGCCGCTTAGCGCGCTGCTCGTCAAATTCATCAAATGAATCAATGTCTTCAAGCGCGTCTATGTTTTCAATCTTCATTTTCGTATCTCTAATCAAATCTATTTTCTTTTCATGAGCGAGACCTACCCATATTTGGTGACAAAGGGATGACGTAGACATGACCCAAAAAGGGTAAAACCGTGGCTTATTGCAAAAGGTCTTCAGCCATGCTTCAACAGCTTTAAAATGGATAGCCACCTGATTTTGGAAGCCTGCTTATAGAAAACATCTGTTGGGTGAGGGCCAAAACAAATTGGTAAGGAGGGAGCGGCAAATGATAAAATATAAGGGCAGTTGCCATTGCGGCGCGGTTACTTTTGAAGTTGAAGCCGCTGAGGCTGTAGAGGTGGAAGATTGCAATTGCTCAATCTGCACCAAAACCGGCTTTCTCCACCTTATCGTGCCGAAAAGTGACTTCACCCTGCTCACAGGACAAGAGGAGCTAACCACATATAGCTTTAACACAGGGGTTGCTAAGCACAGCTTCTGCTCTCATTGCGGCATAAAAAGCTTCTATACACCAAGATCAAACCCGGACGGGGTTGATGTAAATTTGCGCTGCCTCGATACCGCCCCTAAATCAGTAAAACTGGTGCCGTTTGATGGCCGCAACTGGGAAGAGAATGCCCATCGCGTGGCCCATAAAAGCAAGCCTAACACCAAAACTTAAAAATTAATCGACTGGATCACATATGCCCCGGCAAAAGCAATCAGCCCTGAAAGCACAATATAAGGTAACACAGTGACGAAAGCGCTAAGCAGCGCCACAAAAGCACGGAAAAGGCTTTCAACCGCGCCCCAGATTTGCCGGGCTGAAACATAAAGGCAATACGCCACGCCGAGCAGCACAGCAATCAAAATAACAATCTTCCAAACCGGTAATTGTTGCCAGTTAGATTGTAAAATCTCAACGATCTGCCCAAATGACCAGGTCCAGATCAGTTGCAAAAATTTCAGGATCGCCTCGATCCCCTGACTGAGAAATTGAACCACCTGTTTGATTATATTTTCCATGTTTCATCCCCCCAAAGGATTATACCCCAACAGCTTAACGCCCCGGCGCAACTTTAAAGGAGGGGAGTGTGAAGGTCTATAAGATTCAAATGATCGATTGATCTAAGCGTGGTAACCCAAAGCGGAAAACGAATGTGGGAAGTCTCTAATCTAGCAAGTAACTCAAAAGCTAAGCCGTTTAAAAAGCCATTCCGGCAGGAACTTGATAATCATCATAATTAGCCGCCAGATAGAATAGGTATATATCACCTCTCGACCTTTGCTTTGCGCCTTAAAAATTGCATATGCAACCTCATCTGGCGATGCAACTAGAAATTTAGGATTTTCACAGTACTTGTACATTCTTGCATTCAACAAGCCAGGTATGACAGTTATAACCAAAACTCCTGCCCCATGGAGTGAAGAGCGAAGACCTGATAGAAAAGTCGTGAAGCCCGCTTTTGCGGAGCCATAAATATAGTTTTTGCGCCGCCCTCTCTCACCTGCAACTGAGCTAATCCCAATTAGTGTGCCAGTGCCTCTCGTGCGGAATTTTTCTGCAAACCGTGCCAATATCAGGCTAGGCCCTTCAAAATTTGAGCGCATCATCAATTGCGCGGCTTTCGCATTCGTCTCAGCTTCTGTCTGGTCCGTCATCAGCCCAATCACAGAGATTACAACATCTGGGAGGCGGGGAAGCTCATCCACTAATCTATCATGAGCGCTAATTTCAAGCACATCAAACGACAGTAAAGTTACCTCACTTTGAAAGCGCACTCTTAAATCAGAAGCATCATCTTCTAATTTCTCAGGCTCCCGCGCGGCCAGCAGAATATCATAACCCTCACCGGCATATTTGCGCGCTAAACTCATCGCCACATCAGAAGACGCACCAAGAATTAATACCTGCTTCATACCCATAGTGTCATAGCCCTAACCGCTCAGATTGCAGCGATGCAAATCGCTCATCAAGTTTATGTTTTTGGCGAAAATTCTTAAACTCAGCCGCCCTCTTGTCTGAGGTCATCAGCTCTGAGTGAGTGAGCCGCGCATCTTTCGCCAGATAAAACCGCCCCCCATGCGCAATAGCAATCTCTGTCAGTTTATCAATCAATGCCAATGTCCCGCGTCGGGCCGGAAAATCAAGCGTTAGCGTATAACCCTCCATAGGGAAAGAAAAAGCTGATTGTTGCGCCCCAAACTTTTTCAAAACAGAAAGAAATGACCCTTGGCCCGCCGTCGCTGTGGTGGCAAGCAGCGCCCTTATCCCATCCCGTGATTGTGCGAGGGGAAGTACAGTCTGAAACTGCAAAAACCCCCGGCGCCCATAAATCCGGTTCCAGTGCAATATGCTATCGAGTGGATAAAAATAGCTGTCATAATCAACCAGCTCCCAACCCGATGAACCTTCGCCAGCTCTCTGCCCCTTATGGAAATAGAGCTGGTTAAAAAGCTTCACGCTATAGCGGTTCAAAGTGAAAGACGGAAGATTAAACGGCACTGAAAGACGGCGGCGTGCCGGGGGCTTCAACGGTTGGCTTTGTAAGCGCTGAGGCAAGTCATCCGTCACCGCATGCTCCCCAACATATAACAAAGAGCGCCCAACTCCCGCCCCGCTTGAGAGGCAATCAACCCAGGCAACGGAATATGTGCTGTTGTCATAGGTCTCAAACTCTTGAAACAACTCATCAAGATTAGCGCAGGCAATGGTCTTCTGATTAATCCAACAGCTCTCAACCGATTTCAAGCGTATGGCCGCCCGGAGGATGACCCCCGTCAGCCCCATACCGCCAATGCTGTGTTCAAAAAGATCTGAGTTTTCATTTCGTGAGCAGCGCACAATCTGGCCAGAGGGTCCAAGAAGGTCAAGCCAGTCTATGAAATTGCCGACGGTGCCCGCATTATGATGGTTCTTGCCATGCACATCGGCGGCAATCATCCCGCCCAAAGAGACATGTTTCGTCCCCGGTGTTACCGGTGGGAAAAAACCCTGCGGCAAAAACACATCAATGATGTCACTAAGTGGCACTCCAGCTTCAGCCACCAACAGCCCAGTTGATTTATCAAATGAAAGCAACCTGTTCAGGCGGGTCATGTCGATGGTGGCAGCAATATTTAGCGCGCTGTCTCCATAAGCCCGCCCCATGCCTCTTGCAATCAGTCGCCCCTCAGGCAACATGCCCCCCAGCTCCGTTGCCCGGCGCGGGGTGATTACAGCGCAGTCAGCTTGGGGGTAACGCCCCCATCCAGAAAGTTTCATAGTGCCGACCCTATACCAAGACGGTTAAACACAAACCGCTTATCAAGCTGATATTTGGCAATGTAGCCAAGGGTCAGACCAAAAAACGCCCCGGTTTCTCTGGCAAGCTCCGTCTGCCAAATGAAATAAGCCCCAAGCTCGCTGCCCCAAAATAACAACGTCGTCAAAACACCTGTCACACTATAAAGTAAAAACTGTTGCCCCTGCTGGCTCATAGAGGTGAGGCGGTCATAGAATATCCAGCGGCGATCCAGCAGATATTTAGTCACCAGCCCCGCGCCCGTGCCCGCTAAAATCGCCGCACCAAGGCCCAGCCAATCATTTATAAAGCCCAACCAGTTATCCACCACTAAAAGAACAAGCCGCTGCATGCCAAGATTGACGAGAATGGCAATAACCGCAAACAGGGAATATTTGATGATAAGACTTGTCATATTGCCTGCACCGCCCGTCATAGTAGGCTGCTAATGGTAAGAATGCCAAAGATAAGTCCGGCACAGATATAGCTGGTCCTGTCTTTCACAGCAAAAATCACCGGGTCATCATCCATGAGCCCCCGCTGCGTCAGCATTACAACCCGGCTCACCCAATAAAGAAAAATCGGGCAAATAATCCAAAGCAGTTCCGGCGCGCTATAAAGCTTCGTCACATTTTCAGAGTTGAGATAAAGCATCAAAACCAACACAGCCGTATAGCCCGCCACAATCGACATCGCCATAAAGACAGGCATGTCAGAGGGCGTATAGGCCCGCCCGGGTAACAGCTCTCCCTCAGTTAGCGGGCTATCGAGCAGCTCCGCTTGCCGCTTAATCGAGGCGAGAGAGAGAAAGAGAAAAATGCAAAACGCCAATAAATAGAATGAAAGCTCAATCCCCGTGGCAGCGCCGCCGGCCACAACACGCACCGCATAGAGTGTTGCCAACACGCAAACATCAATCATCAGCTTCTTCTTCAAATAAAGCGAATAGGCTGTGGTTAAAATGATATAGCCAACCATCACCATGATGAATGAGTAACCCTCAAAACTAAAACTGAGAACAAGCCCGCTCAAAAGCAAAAGAGCAGACATGATCACCCCATGGGCAATCGGCACCCGGCCGCTGGCAAAGGGCCGCTTGCGCTTGCGGATATGGGCGCGATCTGCATTTAGATCAACAAGGTCATTAAAAATATAGATCGCCGAAGCAACAGCGTTAAAAGCACAAAATGCGATAATGCCAAGCAGCCAATCCCCAAACCCAAACCGATGCGCCGCCAATAGCGGCAGAAAGATCAGTAAGTTTTTTAGCCATTGGTGCGGCCGTAACGCTTTGATGTAAGGCTCAACCCCAGCCTGATGCCCGTCATCAACTTGCTCAGCATCGGTTTTCAAACGGCGGACTTTCTCCAGAAACCGCGGCGAGTGGTGCGCCACGAGCGCCCGTTTTGCAGCCTGCCAATTTTCATAATCTGCCGCGGCATCACCAATATAATCAAACTGACCAGCGCCATATCGCCTGGTCATAAATTCAGCCTTGGCAGCGCCCTTCAGATTATTCACCCCGTCAGAGCCATGTACCTCATCAAACAACCCTAAATGATCAGCAATGCAATCGGCCACCTGTTGGTCAGAGGCGGTGACAAGGGCAACCCGCCCCCCGCCAGCCCGCCACTCTTTAATCCGCTGAATTACCGCTTCATTATAGGGGAGGAGCGCGGCATCAAAAGGCACAAAGGCCCCCAAAGCCTGTTTAAGTTCAGCCCGTGTCTTGGGGCGCGCTTTTAAAAATGAGGTAACAGCCGCTCGGCCAGACCGCGGCAGGGCAAAACCCAACTCAAACAACATATCTGAATGAATAAGCGTGCCATCAAGGTCAACCACTAGCATATGGTTGGCATTTTTGTCAGAAAGAGTATCCATAAAGACTTGACCGTACTTCCACAACTGACCAAATTAACCCGGCCCTGATACTCTGGCAAAGTGTAACCTACGTAAGTGCACCCCACTTAAGTGCAAAAGGCGCAAGATGCTGATATAAGGGCTGCTTCTATAACCTAACTACAAATGACTTTAAAGCAAAACCACGACCAGGGTGAAGCACAGCCTGTAAATAGCGTTACCACTAAAACACAGCCCCAAAAGCACCAATCAGCCCTAAATAATGTCAAAATCATTCATAACCAAAGCCCCAACACCCAAGCAGGCGCTCTTAGGGCTAATCTTGGCGCAGTTGACCTGCTGGACGCTGTTCCCCTATTTCGTCAATGGCAATCTGCCTTTGGATGTGATCCGTGAGGGTCTCTCTTGGGGCACTGAATGGCAGCTCGGTTATCATAAACACCCACCCCTTACCTCATGGATTGCCAATACATCTTATGAATTATTTGGAGATTTTGGCCCCTATCTTATCAGCCAGCTTTTTATCTGCCTGTCATATATCTTCTCTTACCTTTTAGGCAAACAGCTCATTGGCGCAAGGGCCGCCGCCGCCGCCACTTTGCTGCTGGCAACGGTATTTTATTATCAATGGCCTACACCGGAATTTAACCACAATATCGCGCAAATCCCCTTTTGGGCCGCAGCGATCTATTTCTTCCATCAGGCGATGCAAAAGAGTGAAGCCGTCTGGTGGTATTGCCTTGGCGCCGTGCTGGCGCTGGGGGCTCTGACCAAATATACAATCGCGCTTCTGGTGCCGCTGATGTTCTTTTTCATGCTGTTTGGCAAACAGCAGCGCGCCAAATTCCTCTCACCGCACCCTTATCTAGCGGCAATGTTGGGGCTGATAATCCTGGCACCGCATTTATACTGGCTCACCGAGAATGACTTTCTTCCCTTTAAATATTATGACGCCCGCTCAGCTTTGGAGCAAAGCCCCTCAGTCCTAATGCGGTTACTCAACCCAATAAAATTCATCCTCGCACAAATAGCAGATCATTTGCCGCTACTGGTCATCCTCCTTGTTTCAGGCCTCACGACCCTAGCTCATCTCTTTCAGCGCGGCCGTAGCCGCAAGGCAGTTGAAAGCGCCAGTAAAAGATCTAGTGAGGCTGACCCGCTGAATGAAACCTATGAGCAGGGCGAGACAACAAAATTCATTCTCATCTTCCTCTTCGGGCCCTTAAGTCTCGCCGCGCTCTGGTCGCTTTATACGGGTGATAAATTGCGCACCATGTGGGGGGCGCCGATGTGGTCGCTCTCTGGTGTCGCCGTGATCTATTTCCTGATTGGCCCTGTTAGCCGCGAGCAGATGGCAAAGCTATATAAAACAGTGCTGCCCTTCATAATTGCCCTGGCGCTAATTTACGGTCTAACTGCCCTTGTCCATCCGCTGTTCAGCAAAAAGCCCCGCCGCACCACATGGCCAGCCGTTGAGATGAGCCGCTATTTTGCAAACCTCTGGCAAGACAAGCAAAGCTGCCCGCTAACCATTATTGCCGGAGAGAACTGGCTAACAGGCCTCATCGCCCACAAAATGCTCCGCCGCCCCTCCGTTTTGATAAATGGCGATTTGAAAATATCGCCCTGGATCACTGAAGATGAAATAAAGAAACATGGAATGCTAGTGGTATGGCAACAGGGCAGAGCCGAACCAATGCTTTCAATGCCGGATCAATTAAAGCCATCCCTACTCAAAACGAGAGGGCAAAAAAAATTCGAATGGCCAAAACATAAAAAAGCCCCTCCACTCATCATCAACTGGGCAATCCTCCAAGCCCCAAACTGCAGCAAAAAGCAGCAGCTTTAGGGCTTGGAGATAGCCTATCACTAACGGTATGGGAGTAAAAACAAGCTGGCTTAGCCGCGCGTCAGAGTAATATCAAATGTCGATTTCACAATTGATCCATCCTCTGCAACAGGTTCAAGCTTCAACTGGTTTTTCGCATGGTCATCCTCAGTCTCTCCGCCAGCCCAGGGATCGCCCGCAATGAAGGGGTCGCCCTCAAAATAAAGCTGCGTAATGAGTGAGGCATATCCCGGCGCTGCCGCCAAAAGATGAATATGAGCAGGCCGTGTACGGCCAGCATATTTATCATCAATATCCGGCAGACCTTTTGGAATTTTATAACGTCCAGGGATCACCGTTTCAATTTTATAGCGGCCATCAGCATCCGTCAGCAACTGGCGGCGCAGGCGATACTCCTGTTGTGGGGTGTAAACCTTGGCATATTTTGGCAAGTCATACTCACCCTTCGCATCCGCATGCCAGATATCCATCAGCGCATTGGCGATCGGTGTTTTGCAGTCCGGCCCAAACACCTGACCAGAGAGCATAAGTCGTGTGCCCGGCTCGCCTTCATCGGCAAGCACCACGCCAAAGGGGGCACCAGGCCGGTGAAACGGGCCTAAAATATCACGCTCAGTTGCCCTGCAAGCTTCTTTAGCATGCGCCGCACTGCTCAATGATAAACTGGCAGCGATTGCGCTGGCAGAGCCGGTTAAAAAATGCCGCCTGCTGGCTGTTGGCACGTCGCTCTTATTGGTTGCGGCACTCTTCATATCTTTCAACGGCAAATCTGATTTATCTTGTCCCATAAACTCTCCTATCATTAGCGCTGTTCGCATCAGCGCGGCGCTAGTTCTATCTAGGAAGCTATCAGAGCCACGAGAAAATTGGTTCACGTCATTTAGTATAGGGGCAATCAAGCCATAAAAATCACCCCTACAATTAAGAAATTTGATTGCAGCACATATTACCATCACTGATACACATCAGTACAATGATGAAATTATTGGTATTTTTAGTGAGTAGGAACTGACGGCGGCGGCTGTGATCTGCTAACAATAGGGAGTGCTATTGCTAAAACGATCCTAAATGGAAGATAGAATGCCAAAATCTTCATACACCCTCCACCGACATGTCATCTTCGCTATTTTTCTGATCGTAGCGCTGGGCGGTTTCATCGGCATTTGGGCCGCACAAGCAGAACTCTCAAGCGCCGTCATCGCGCCGGGCAAAATAGTCATCGATGAAAATGTTAAAAAGCTCCAGCATGCAGATGGCGGTATCATCGCAGAAATAAATGTCAAAAATGGCGATAGGGTTAAAGCGGGTGATGTAATGATCCGCCTTGATACGACAGAGCATAAAGCAGAGCTTGCCATCCTCACCGCACAGTTAACAGAGCTTCTCGCCCGCTCAGCGCGGCTCAATGCGGAGGCCCAAGGCAATGGAGAAATCACATTTCCAAGCGGTTATGAAAAACAGAGCAACAACGCCAGAACCGCCGCCAATGCAGAGCGCCGCTTGCTACAGGATGCACGCACCCACCAAAAAGGCAGAGAGAATGAGTTGGAGCTTCAAATCAGCCAGTTAAAAGAAGAGAGTACCGGGCTTAAGGCAGAGCAAAAGGCCAAGCAAGGGCAAATTCACCTGATCGGCCTGGAGCTGAAACAATTGCAGCAGCTTTACAAAAAAAATCTCACCTCCGTAACACGGCTTTATGCCCTGCAAAGAGAGCAAAAGCGCTTGGAGGGGGAGGAGGGCAGTTTAACCGCCCGGCTTGCGCGCACCGCTCACAAAATTAGCGAAACAAAATTACAGATACTCACCCTGGCCCGTGAAAGAAAGTTGGAGGCTCAGCGCGAAAGGCGCGCAGTTGTCGCGCGAATTGCCGAGTTAAAAGAAAAGGCCAGCGCCATAGCGGCCCGGCTTAAACGCAGCGCTGTTAAAGCGCCGCGCGCCGGTTTGGTGCATGAGCTTGCTGTTCATACCATCGGCGGTGTTATCACCCCGGCTGAGACCATAATGTTTATCGTGCCTGACCATGAGAAACTAACCATCGAGGTCAAGGTTCCCCCGGCAGATATTGATCAGATAAAACGCGGGCAAACCGTGCGCTTGCGCTTCTCCGCATTCAATCAAAACACAACGCCAGAGCTGCAAGGCAAATTGCACCATGTGGCAGCTGATGTAACGATTGATGAAAAAAGCCGCGAGGCATTTTATAAAGCAAGAATTTCAATTGAAAGAGACACCGCCGCCTCTTTAAAACTTATCCCTGGCATGCCGGTGGAAGCCTTTATAATGACAAGCAACCGCACCGCACTCTCTTATTTCACCAAACCCATAACCGACCAATTCACCAGAGCCCTCCGTGAAGAATAGACCCTGGGTCTGATCAACAATTTACAGAGCGGTAGATCATGTAGCGGGAGCGATCAAAGCCCAAACGTTAGCGCATCATCGGCCCAATCACAGCGCAAACAAACGACAAAGAGATTGGCCTTAATCTACTTGATACGCGTTGCAAGTTTAAACTCTTTGAGTTCATCGGCTGTGAAAATATAAAGCTTTTCAGAGGGCGTCTGCATGGCCTTCACCCACACCCGCAAGTCAACCCCCATGGTGGATAAATGATCCTGCACCCGGGCGCTAACCGTCTGGCCTTGCGCCATGCCATCATTCAAACTGCCCGGTGTTGCTGTTGCCGTGAAAACCTGATGCACCCCAATCCACGCGCGCTTGCCCGCCAGGCGTGTTTTGCCGCCAGAAAAAACAATCGGGCAGGAGGAGGCGCAATAGCCATTATCCGGCACCACCGTATCAATGCCTTCACTGCGCAGCAGCTTCGACATTTGCAAAGCATCTTCAACTGATCCACCTGGTGAATGGAGATGCAGGGTTTTTATTTCACCAGCCTGCCCCTTAATAAACTGCGCAAGGTCATCAGCTGTGCCCACTTCAATCCGGCCAATGGCACTAACAGCCCCCTTCGGTCCGCGAAGAAACGACATCCGCTCACCGGTTATCTCATCTTTTGGTGGCTTGGCATAACCCGGCATTTTCGGCCCCGCCCCCTTGCGGCGCACCGGGTTGGTTAAAGGCAAATAAGGGCGGAGATGATCTTGCCGCTTTGGCGGCTCCATTGTTATCGGACGGCGCTCTGTCACCTTACCTGGCAATGGCGCATTCGCTTCTTCATAGATATCTTTAAAATCGAGCGCTAGAAAAATAACCGTCCCCACAAGCAGCGCCCGGAACGCATATTTCAGCACAAAGCTTTCAGTGAACCAAGCATAGCGGCGCTGCGAATTTTGTTCAGCCGGGGCCGCACCCGCAAGCGCATCTGGTGTCACATTTTCAGGGGTAGAAGATCCGTTCACGATCACTCTCGCAGTCTTAGTGTACTCTTGCAGTCTTAGTGTACTCTCGCAGTATTAGTGTATAAGTCAAATAATATGGGGGGCGCATATAGTCGAGGGTCATGCTGTGAAGACCCCAGGCGAGGATAGCCACCTCTTTAAGTTCCCTCAGTTTTCGGGGTCAACCGCGCAACATTCTGCGGTGCTATATCAGATGATGTAAGGCCTGTTTCATCTCCAGTGTCATTAAGATACTCACTGTTAAGCGGGGCATCAGCTGGCGGCTGGCCATTAGGTGCGAGCGCCCTGCGGTCTCCCTGATAGCGCGCTTCCATCTGCCGATAAATCTCCACGCCGCGCATCACATCTGCGGCGCTCATTGTCTCCGCATCAAGCTCTACACCATCATCACGGCGGATAGCGCCTTCAACAATAATCATGATAAAAATCAGCACCGCGGGTAAAAGATCAATCGAGATAGCCCCGGCCCAGCTCGGCAAAAAATCTCGCGCATAAAGCAAAACAGCCTCAGGCGGGGAAAGCGGCTGAAAACGCGGCGCAACTGCCGGGGCGCGGGTTAAAATTTCTTCCGCAGCATTAGAGAGCGCAATACTCTGCGCCTGCACAGCTTTTTCGACCCGGTCAACAACTTCCGTCTGGCGCTGTTGCAGGTTCAGGCTGCCACCATCTGCCGCCGGGGCAATGAAGGTTTTGCCAAGGTCAACTGCAGCCCGTTTAACCGAGGGCGCAACTGATGTTTGTTGCAAAGCGGCGATCACGCCAATCAGCCGCAGCACCTCGCCGCCAAAATCATTAGCGCGCGCGTCTATGGGGCCGTTGCCCGATGCTAAGTCTCGCATACGGGCCAAATGCTTGCCGCCTTGTTCAAATTGCTGCTTGGCACGGCTGCGGCTTTCGTTGACCTCTTGCGCTAACCTGTCAAGATCTGTCGACATCTGAGTGAGAAGCTGCGCCACCGTGCCAGAGCCAGAAGTGCCGGTGAGCGCCCCAGAGGAGCGCTCTTGTTGCCCAAGGCTAGCAAAACGTTTCGAGGCCAGTTGAATGTCAGGCAAAAGACTTTGGGCGGCAAGCGCATTTGAGTGCGCCCGGTCAAATTGCTCTTGATAGGTTTCCGTAGCATTTGCCATATGCAGCTCAAGCGCCGCAGAGCCAGCAAGTGCCGCCGCATTCAACCAGCTCGACATCGCAATAATCATCGCAGATCCAATAGCCATAGCCAGATAAAGCCAGGAGCGCGCGCGGGCACTTTCCACATGCGGCAAAAACCTCATCAGGTACGACCAAAACGCATAAATACCAACAGACACCGCTGAGGCATAAATCACTGCCCCAAAAAACACCACACTGGTTGTGCCATTAAGCAGGCCGCGCACCCCAAGGTAGGTGTAAACACCGCTTGCCAGCGCCAACACAGCAAGCGTCACTTTGGTTGTGGTCTCCAGTCGGGCTTGCCCAAGCCTCAGTTCTTTCGTCATGTTAGCCTTTCAAAGGGTCGATGTTTTGCGGCATAAAATCCTGATCTAGCTCTAAAATTGTGCCGTTTCAGTGACTGAAAAGCTGGATCACTCTCAATCAGGCACACATCTCTCAAAAACTGTAGAAAAATGCCAGATAGTAAAGTTCTAAACGCCAGTGAAATGCCAGCCGCAATTATACCGCCAGTTATACAATGCCTGCAGATAAGAGAGTGTCATAGATTGTGATGATAGTTAAAGAGGAGAGGCAAAAATGGTGCCGGCTGCAGGAGTCGAACCCGCGACCTACTGATTACAAATCAGCCGCTCTACCAACTGAGCTAAGCCGGCACATTTTTGGTGGCACGCCAGATTAATGAGTAAACACGAATGTTATTACTTCTGGCGCGAAAATTGCGAGCAGATGCCTGCAATTAAGAGATATGGACAGTCAGCTAAAGAAGGCTGAGCCAAATTAAGTAAGCATCCCTGTCACATAATAACGACGACGATGAAAAAACTTCGCTTCAAATCGCTAAGTTCTGCCTTCTACCCTAAAAATAATTTTCAATCTACCCCTAATTTTCATATTTTGACAATTCAAACTGAGGTAAACCAGGCGAAGGAAATTAACCAGAAACTAAAGTTAATCACCATTAAGAATTTGTTAGCGGAATAATAGGAATCTACCAAGATTCCAGAGGGAATTTCGGCCACTATTGGATTTAATTTGGAGAGTACAATGCGCAAATCCAGGATTATCATTCCTGCCATGTTGTTAAGCTTGTCTATGGGGGCAGCAACTGCAGCCGAGGCAGCAAAATATTGTCAGGGAGACCATCTACATTATGGCTTCAGCGACAGCTTTAAAAGTAAGCGCCAAGCTATGCGTGATGCTGTAAAAAGCTGGGCCAGTTTCACCGCCTTTGAATATGGCCCTGAATGGGCTAGGTGGCGTCTGTCTATTAACAGGTCAGTTAAATGCGGCCGTGAAAATGGCCTATGGCGCTGCAACATCCAGTCAACCCCCTGCCGTCGCGCTAAGCGTGGTGAAAGAGGCAAATACAAATAGATCCCAGATTTATAGGTCGTAGACTTATATGACTTGCTATCCGCCTTGTGGAAAAAGGTTAGGACCTTTTCTCAAGACAGCTAATCAAATCAGGTTTATTCTCATTCTTTATAAAAAGGCTCCGCGTGCGGGGCCTTTTTATTTGGGCTCAACTTCTGTTTGGGGGTAGGGGGCGGCGATTATGTGGCCGCGGCGGGGCCGGGGACAGCGTTGCGCAAGGTTGGGGTAGTGTAAGTAACTGATAAGTCTAGAAAAACAAAAGTAAATGTAACGTTCAGATTCCATTCAGGTTCAAACCGCTATAACTAATCTCAAGGATCAGGAATGGCTGAAAACAATGGTTTTGAAATCTGGGAAAGATCAAAAATCATTAGCTCCCCTGGAAACATATAGAAGCAAGTTCACCTTGTTGGTTGGCAATTTATAAGGCCCTGCAAGGAGCATCATCCCGGGAGGATAAAAATGTTAAACGCTTCAACAATGAATTTATTTTCTAAAAAAGTTGCCTTCATGGCCGCCACTTTGGTTTTGGCACTTGGCATGGCAACAAGTTCAGTTAGCACAGCACAAGCTGGTGGCCGTGATGGCCGCATCATCGCTGGTGCTATTGCCGGTGCAGCTCTGTTAGCTATCATTGCAAGTGAACGCCGTGATCGTAAACGCTATCGCCGTAAACACCACCGTAGCTATTACAATCACCGCGGCGGCCGTGGTTACCATATTCACCATAACAGATGGGGTAAGCCATACCGTTGCAACCGTCGTCACCGCGGTCACCGCAGAGACTATTGGTAGGCTTTACATGAATTAAGGGTCTTGTCCCTTAAGGTTGTATCTGCCCCCGACCCACAACCACATGAAGCCGTGCCACTCTCCCCCGATGGCGCGGCTTTTTGTTTAACTGGCCTTTAAAGTGGCAGATCTTTAAGGGTACAGCATCCATTATAGGGGTATGTCTAAAAACAATTATTACAATAAGTTAACATGACCTAGTCTCAAACTGGATGTAACGTGGGGGATAGTGGTTCTGGCGGAAAAATGCCTTAATCTTAGGCAAATGCTTGATTGGAAATTTATACCCACACTGCCAGAATGATTGAATTGACAGGAAGGAGTTCAACTCATGTCTAGACTTAAAAGCATACTGGGCCGTTTTGCGCTTGGTCTGGTCGCCGCCGCCTTTGTTGGCGCAGGTGCCCAAGTCAGCACAGCAAACGCTGCTCCAGTTCCAATGACAGCCGGTAAAACGATCCTTGCACAGCAAGGTCTGGCAACTGGCGAAGCCAAAGTAGAAACCGTTGGTTGGCGCCGGCATCGTGCTCATCGCTGGCATCGTTATCATTGGCGTAAATTGCGCCGCCTACGCAGACATCTGCGTCATCGTCGCCATTTCCACCGCCACAGATACCATCGTCGCTATCATATCCATTATAATAGATATGGTCGCCCCTACCGCTGCTACCGTAATCATCGCCGCTACCGCTAGGCTGGATTAAAAGACGGTTGAAGATTAAAGCCGCACTCTAATCGGGTGTGGCTTTTTTCATTTTAAAAATATGAGGTCGCCGCAGCCATTTCGAGTATTAACAGTTAGCAAATCCTCGATGCTAACTTTCTTAAGTGCAGTGAGTAAAAATAGTGTATACTCAATGGTATAAGCGTAAGGGCCACACAGCCCGCCGCGCCAGGAGATAATTTATGCGTAATCTAATAAATCAGCCGCACCGTTCATTTCGCTCAATAAAACAGGCAACCGCCTTGGCTTTTGCCTTATGTATCGCTTTATCTGTTCAGAGCTTTACATCTGAAGAAGCTACAGCAGCGCCGCTTGCTAACATGGCAGGTAAAATCAGCCAAGACGCGGCCGCATCTGGGGCAGATACTGGCATCCTAAAAATTGACCTCCGTTATAATCGTCATTATGGCAGGGAGAGATTGCACGGCTATCGGCCGTTTCGGCATAAGCGCCGTCAGCATCCACATAATCTAAGGAAGCTCTATCCACATAGATACAGCTACCCTCCGCGCAGATACCGCTATTCTTGCGCTTACGATAGATGGGGAAATTCACACCCTGAGTACCGCCGGAATTGTAATGGCATTGGCCGGCATTATTATGTGCCAAAGAATTTCTATCGCAAATATCGTCAATATCGCGGCCATCCCTATATGCGCCGGCAGCTGCGCAACCTGCGGCGGCATGCATATTAAGAAAAGTTCAAACATCTATAGTCTTCGATGATTCAGTAAAAAGCCGCTCTCATATTAGGGAGCGGCTTTATTTAGGCTTTCTGAAAATGATGAAAGGCAATCGCTGCAGCGTTTGAAACATTTAACGAGCGAAAAGCACCAGCTGCGTGGATGCGGCAAATCTGATCGCAATTCTCCATCGTAAGCCGTCGAAGGCCTTTTTCTTCTGCGCCAAACACCAGCGCAATCCCGCGCTCTATAAGTGGATCTGTGTCTCCAAGTACGGTCTCCCCAGCCCCATCAAAGCCGATCCGCTCAAAACCTTTTTTGCCAAGGGCGGTTAGAGCTTGTGAAAGATTGCCAACCATAATCAATGGCACATGCTCAAGCCCCCCAGAGGCAGTCTTCGCCAAAACACCGCCCTGGGGCGGGCTGTTGCGCTGGGTCATGATCAGCCCATCAATACCAAAAGCCGCAGCAGAGCGCAGTATAGCCCCCACATTATGCGGATCAGTGACTTGGTCCAATACAACAAGGCGGGCGGTATCACTAATGTCTTCAATGGCAAGCGCAGGTAGGGTTTTCGTTCTGAGCAAGGCCCCTTGATGCACAGGGTCCACCCCAAGCCGCTGGGTCAGGTCTTTAGGTGAAACAGAGGCATAGGCCGGTAAAGCAGTGCCAAGGCTCTCTTCTATACGGGCGGCAGCATTGTCAGTGAGCAACAATTCATCAACCACTCTTTCAGGGTTGCTAAGAGCCGCAGTCACTGCATGAATGCCCCAGATAAGCACCTGGTCATCATTCGCGCCAGGTTTAGATGGATATTTGCCATGGCGTTTATTTGGCCGTCTGGAGCGGTTTTCTGAGCCGCCTGTATCCTTGTTGTTTATGTGTTTTCCCATAAAAATATTTCCGCCGCTCTTGCCCCAATGATGCTGGTATCTGACTAGCTATCGGAAAATTGGGTTTGCTGCAATTTAGATGTTGACACAAGTGAGGATAATTTCCATATACAGACACTTCCGCAGCGGCGGGAATTTCTTAAATGCTAATATAAAACAGCGCTTGAGAGATTATCTAACGTCGCTGGCAGCGGGAGGGGTGGCCGAGTGGTTAAAGGCGCCAGACTGTAAATCTGGTCTCGTCAGAGTACGCTGGTTCGAATCCAGCCCCCTCCACCATTTGCTTAACAGGCTATAATTTAGCTAGCTGTCTTATGCCCCAACATGAAAAAATAGATTATGTTGAATTTCCGGCTCGAGACTTGGAGGCGGTGAAGGCATTTTTCAACAAAGCCTTTGGCTGGGATTTCACTGACTATGGCAGTGACTACACAGCTTTTAGTAATGAAGGGCTAGATGGCGGTTTTTATCGCGCTGATATGAGTGCAAAGTCAAAAAACGGCGGCGCGCTTATAGTCTTTTATAGTAATAGCCTGAGTGAGACTGAGGCCAGGGTGGTTGCAGCCGGCGGGAAGATCGTAAAAGATATTTTTCCCTTCCCGGGAGGAAGACGCTTCCATTTCTCGGATCCTAATGGTAATGAATATGCCGTCTGGTCCGATCGTCAACAAGACGGCACGCCAATTACTTGATCTGGGCACCATCCCAGATAAGTAAGGCAAAATGGCCGAAGCCCAAACTAAGGTGGGCGGATGCTACGTGGGCATCTGAAGCCCCAACTAAGGTGGGCGGATGCTGCGTGGGCATCAGAAGCCCCATTAAAGATCCCGGTTGCTTATGGGCAATCTGAATCGCGAAAATACAAGCGGGTGTAGCTCAATGGTAGAGCAATAGCCTTCCAAGCTGAAGATGAGGGTTCGATTCCCTTCACCCGCTCCATTCTTTTTAAAAAAATCTAAATTTTCTATTGAACTTGGCAATAATATGTCGTATTAGTCCTCGTTTCCAGGAAAATAGGCTGCATTAATCGTGGGTAAAGCGATTGGTGGGGTCTCTTTGTTCATGCATTGTCTTGTTAAGGTGCGGCCTTGTTGGGCTGCAATCTTACAAAGATTATAGTCAGGCGCTTGGAGCTTGCTCAGATTTATCTCACCTCTGGTGGCGGCGTCTGTTCAAGGTCTTTGGGTCTGTTACGTGTCTCTGGGGGTTAGGTTACTGGTGCGCAATGCGGGGCGTCAAGGCGAATAGTCTTTTGTCCATCACTTGTTCGGAGGGGATTCCGGGGGGGTGTGTTGTTGCGAGTGGGTTGGCGAAACTCTTGGTTTGATGGGCAGTTCATTTTCAGGAAAAGGTTTAGGAGTGTAGCTCAATTGGCTAGAGCACCGGTCTCCAAAACCGGGGGTTGGGGGTTCGATTCCCTCCACTCCTGCCATTTGGCAGGGTTGCGGAGTAAGGGCTGTATGTAGGCTTAAAGCTCCAGCTGTTCTGATTAAGCGGCTTGAATAAGCGGTCAGGACAGAAAAAGAAAATTTCAAACGCGACAAGATCGTGTGACAGGGTCTGAAAAAATGGCAAATCCGTTCGAGTTTATCCAGGAAGTCCGCGCAGAAATTGCGAAGGTAACCTGGCCAACCCAAAAAGAAACAGTGGTAACGACCATCATGGTTCTCATCCTTGTTGCGATGTCCATGGTGTTTTTCTTTGCGGCGGATCAGATATTGAACCAGCTGGTTCAGCTGCTTATTGGCTCTGGTCAATAATTAACGGGGTGGTTTTGAAGGGTTGGTGAGGTCTATGGCTAAGCGTTGGTACATCGTGCACGCCTATTCAAATTTTGAGAAAAAAGTGGCGGAAGCCATTCGCGAGCGTGCGGCGAATGAGGGTCTTGAAGATCAGTTCGAGGAGATCCTTGTGCCGACTGAAGAGGTTATCGAAGTGCGCCGCGGGCGCAAGGTCGCCTCAGAACGCAAGTTTTTCCCGGGCTATGTGCTTGTGAAGATGGATATGACCGATGAGGCGTATCATCTCATTAAAGACACGCCGAAAGTAACCGGGTTTCTTGGTTCTGAAAGCAAGCCGATACCGATCTCTGAGGCTGAGGCGCAGAATATTCTGCATCAGGTTAAAGAGGGTGTTGAGCGGCCTAAATCAACCATCATTTATGAGGTTGGTGAAGTTGTTAAAGTTATGGACGGCCCCTTCGATGGCTTTAAAGGCCAGATCGAAGAAGTTGATGACGAGCGTCAGCGCGTCAAGGTGGCTGTTGAGATTTTTGGCCGGGAAACCCCGGTCGAGTTGGAATTCACTCAAGTCCAGAAAGCTGGCGGCTAACGCTGCTTTTGTTTGGTTGGGTGTTTTGGTTCACTTGCAGATGGTGGGTGAACGAATTGAAGGTTGTGGGAGATGTGCCAGGCTCTGTCAGGCTTGGAAATATCTGACCACAAGCCCCTTAAATAAAGATGCGTTTGCATCGTATGAAACAGGCTAGGGCCTGAAAGGGAAAATAAAATGGCAAAAAAAATAGCTGGTTATCTAAAGCTACAAGTGCCCGCAGGACAAGCTAACCCGTCGCCGCCTATCGGCCCGGCGCTTGGTCAGCGTGGCATTAACATTATGGAATTCTGTAAGGCATTTAATGCCGCTTCTGGCGATGCGGAGCCCGGCTCCCCAATCCCTGTGAGCATTACCGTCTTTTCAGATAAATCCTTTACTTTTGAAATGAAGACGCCGCCCGCGTCTTATTTCCTCAAAAAAGCTGCCAAGCTTAAAAAAGGCAGCTCCGAGCCAGGTAAAGCGGTTGCCGGGTCTGTGACTATGTCTCAGGTTCGTGAAATCGCTGAGCTGAAAATGGTCGATCTCAATGCAAATGATGTTGATCAGGCCGCAAAAATCATTGCTGGTTCCGCCCGGTCAATGGGTCTTGAGGTGAAGGGATAATCTGATGGCACATGGTAAAAGATATAAAACAGCGATTGAAAAAGTAGATCGCACCAAAGTTTACAGCCTTGAAGAGGCCGTCAAACTGCTGAAAGAGAACGCCACCGCCAAATTTGACGAAACAGTCGAAATTGCAATGAATCTGGGTGTTGACCCGCGCCACGCCGACCAAATGGTTCGCGGCGTATGTGATCTTCCAAAGGGTTCAGGCCGCACATTGCGCGTTGCGGTTTTTGCTAAAGGCGATAAAGCAGATGAAGCCCAGGCAGCTGGCGCCGATATTGTTGGTGCAGAAGAGCTGGTTGAAGAAGTGCAAAAAGGCAATATCAACTTTGATCGTTGTATCGCCACGCCAGATATGATGCCACTTGTTGGCCGTCTCGGTAAGGTGCTTGGCCCAAGAGGCATGATGCCAAATCCAAAAGTCGGCACTGTGACACCAAATGTGACTGAAGCCGTGAAAGCTTCTAAGGGCGGCGCTGTTGAGTTCCGCGTTGAAAAAGCCGGTGTCATCCACGCGGGCGTTGGCAAAGCAAGCTTTTCTGAAGCCGATCTGGTTGAAAATATTCGTGCATTCGTATCCGCAGTGGCAAAAGCCAAACCAAGCGGCGCGAAAGGCACATTCATGAAACAGCTGGCCCTGACCTCAACAATGGGCCCTGGCATGAAAGTGGATATCTCCTCCGCCACTGCGTAGGGGATATTGTTTAGAAATTTTCTTGGCAGGCTTCGGCCTGCCAGGGGATGAGCCTTAGAGTTCTAAAGTCTCAAGGATAACCTTTCAGGTTAAAGCTGAGGCAGGGGCATAAGGTTTTGTCCTGTCCAAGACTGCAGGTGCTAGCCCTTAAGGGGCCGGTTTAATCATATGGCCTGCATAGACGGGGGTTTGACAGATTAATAACACTGGCAAAGCCAGCTTTGTTAATCGGTTTGGACTTCTTGAAAGGCGTATCTTTGCTGATTTCGGTAAAGGCCAATGCGCTGGGCAGGCAAGTGAGCGTCGTCGCATTATCTGGCGCTAAGCTTGTTACGCGACGGCAAAGATAAGCCGCAGGGAAAAAGCTGCCCAAATGGGCAAGGGACACCCTGCAAAAATGGAGAGAGCTGGTGGATAGAGCAGAAAAAGCTGAGCTCGTAGCCGCGCTTAACGACAAGCTGGATAATTCCGGCGTTATCGTTGTGGCCCACTATGCAGGTCTCACCGTAGCTGAAATGACGGCGCTTCGCCGTGATATTAGCCAAGCCGGTGGCACTATGCAGGTGGCAAAAAACCGGCTCGTCAAGCGTGCGCTTGAAGGAACAGACGCAGCGGAAATCGCGGAATTGTTCAGTGGTCCAACATGTATCATGACCTCTGAAGACCCCGTGAGTGCGCCAAAGGTTGCATCAAAATTTGCCAAGGACAATGACAAGCTAGTCATCCTGGGCGGTGCAATGGGCACAACCGTTCTCGACCCTTCAGCGGTTAATTCGCTCGCTTCCTTGCCATCTCTTGATGAACTCAGAGGTAAAATTGTTGGTCTGGTGCAAGCACCCGCCACCAAGATTGCCGGTGTTCTACAAGCACCTGCTGGTCAACTGGCACGTGTGATGGCAGCAAAGGCCGCAAGCGAATAAGCCTGACGAGCTCCAATTTATTTTGAACAACAAACCGATTAAACAGGAAAATGAAAAATGGCAGATCTTGATAAACTTGTAGAAGAGCTTTCAAGCCTTACCGTAATGGAAGCTGCAGACCTTGCAAAACGTCTTGAAGAAGAATGGGGCGTTTCAGCCGCAGCACCAGTAGCAGTCGCTGCTGCAGCTGGTGGCGATGGTGGTGCAGCCGCTGAAGAAAAGACAGAGTTTGACGTGATCCTTACTGGCGCAGGCGAGAAGAAGATCAACGTTATTAAAGAAGTTCGCGGCATCACAGGTCTTGGCCTGAAAGAAGCTAAAGAGCTTGTTGAAGGTGCACCGAAAGCCGTTAAGGAAGGTGCCTCTAAAGACGAAGCCGAAGAAATCAAGGCTAAACTTGAAGGCGCAGGCGCTTCTGTAGAACTTAAATAGTTCGATTTGATTACCGGGGGAGGGTTTCATCTCTCCCCCGTCTATCTGCGCCAGTTTTATGAGCCAAGTTTATAGGGCAGTCTTATAGGGAAAGCCTCTCAGGCACACATATCGGCAGCGGAGTTAGAGTAAAGAGTTTTAAACGAATAAGAGCTTATTCAAGCGGCCTTTTTGCCCCGGGTGATTTTAGAATACCGGATCAGGCAAACGCGTAAATTAAACGCGGTAAAACAAAGGCCGTTTCAATGATCTCTTTAAATGGGGCGGTGATTTAAGTGCAGCATGCCCACCCCTTAAGAGACGCAAAAGCTGAATACGGCGCTAACTTGTCGCTCAAAAGCGCCGCCCGGCAGCAACTGAAGCAGTTGAGGAGCTGAAATGGCTAAGACGTTTACTGGTCGCAAACGCATAAGAAAGAAATTTGGGTCAATCGCCGAAGTGGCGCAAATGCCCAACCTCATCGAGGTTCAGAAAAGGTCATATGATGAATTTCTGATGGTCGATAAGCCCGAAGGTGGGCGCACCTCAGAAGGACTTCAAAGCGTATTCACCTCCGTTTTCCCGATCTCGGATTTTTCTGAGCGGGCAACGCTGGAATTCGTTTCCTACGAATTTGAAAAACCAAAATATGACGTAGAAGAATGCCAACAGCGCGATATGACATACGCCGCGCCGCTGAAAGTCACTCTGCGTCTCATCGTGTTTGATGTGAACGAAGAAACCGGTGCAAAATCCGTTAAAGACATCAAGGAACAAGATGTCTATATGGGCGATATCCCGTTCATGACAGATAACGCCACCTTCGTTATCAACGGCACAGAACGCGTTATCGTCAGCCAAATGCACCGTTCACCCGGTGTGTTCTTTGACCATGACCGCGGTAAAACTCACTCATCCGGCAAGCTGCTTTTCGCGGCACGGATCATCCCTTACCGTGGCTCTTGGCTCGACTTCGAATTCGACGCAAAAGACATTGTCCATGTGCGCATCGACCGTCGCCGTAAATTGCCAGCAACCACATTGCTTTATGCTCTGGGTCTCGATGATGAGGAAATCCTCAACATCTTCTACAACACCGTTATCTATTCCCACGATAAAAAGGGTTGGAAAACAAAGTTCGTACCAGAGCGCTTCAAAGGCGTAAAACCTGTTAACGATCTGATCAATGCCAAAGACGGTAGCGTCGCGATTGAAGCCGGCAAGAAAATTACGGCCCGCCAGGCTAAAAAACTGGCTGAAGAGGGTCTTGATGAACTTCTCTACAGAGATGATGAGCTCTACACTCACTATCTTGCTGAAGAAGTGATCAACATGAAAACCGGTGAAATTATCGCCGAAGCTGGTGAAGAGATCACAGAAGAAGTCCTCGAAAAACTGATGGACTTCGGCCTGACAGAATTGCCAATTCTCGATATTGACCATGTTAATACCGGCTCTTTCATGCGCAACACCCTCATGGCCGATAAAGCCAATAACCGCGAAGAAGCGCTTATTGATATTTACCGCGTTATGCGCCCGGGTGAGCCACCAACCGTTGAAGCCGCTGAAGCGGTTTTTGAAGGCTTGTTCTTTGATCCTGAACGTTACGACCTCTCAGCCGTTGGCCGCGTAAAAATGAACATCCGCCTGCAACTAGAGTGTGAAGACACAGTCCGCACTCTACGCAAGGATGACATCCTCGGTGTGCTGAAAACCCTCGTGGATCTGCGCGATGGTAAAGGCGAAATTGACGATATTGACCATCTCGGCAACCGCCGTGTACGCTCCGTTGGTGAGTTGATGGAAAATCAATACCGCGTTGGCCTTCTGCGTATGGAACGCGCCATTAAAGAGCGCATGAGCTCTGTCGATATTGACACTGTCATGCCGCAAGATCTGATCAACGCCAAACCGGCAGCTGCCGCCGTGCGTGAATTCTTCGGCTCCAGTCAGCTCAGCCAGTTTATGGACCAAACCAACCCGCTCTCCGAAATCACCCACAAGCGCCGTTTGTCTGCGCTTGGCCCAGGTGGTTTGACCCGCGAGCGGGCCGGCTTTGAAGTGCGCGATGTGCACCCAACCCATTATGGCCGGATCTGCCCGATTGAAACACCAGAGGGACCAAATATTGGTCTGATCAACTCTCTCGCGACTTACGCCCGCGTCAATAAATACGGCTTCATTGAAAGCCCATACCGTAAAGTGATTGACGGCAAAGTAAGTGATGAGGTGATCTACCTCTCAGCTATGGAAGAAACCCGCCACTACATCGCTCAGGCTTCTGTTGAGCTTGACGATAAAGGCCAGTTTGTTGAAGAGCTAGTTTCCTGTCGCCACGGTGGTGACGCTCTCATGATCCCGGCTGAAAAAGTGGACTTCGTAGACGTTTCGCCTAAACAGCTTGTCTCTGTTGCCGCAGCGCTCATCCCATTCCTTGAGAATGATGACGCCAACCGCGCGCTGATGGGTTCAAACATGCAACGCCAGGCTGTGCCTCTGTTGCGCCCGGAAGCCCCCTTTGTTGGCACCGGCATGGAAGAAGTTGTGGCCCGGGATTCTGGTGCGGCCATCACGGCCCGCCGTACCGGTATCATTGACCAAATCGACGGTACACGTATCGTTATCCGCGCGACGGAAGAGCAAGACCCATCCAAACCGGGTGTTGATATCTACAATATGCGCAAGTTCCAGCGCTCCAACCAAAACACCTGCATCAACCAGCGCCCGCTGGTAAAAGTAGGTGACATGGTCAACGCTGGTGACATCATTGCAGATGGCCCTTCAACAGATCTTGGTGATCTGGCGCTAGGCAAGAACGTGCTCGTCGCGTTTATGCCTTGGAACGGCTATAACTTTGAGGACAGCATCCTCATTTCAGAGCGCATCAAACGCGATGACGTCTTCACCTCAATCCATATTGAGGAATTTGAAGTCATGGCCCGCGATACAAAGCTCGGCCCAGAAGAGATCACTCGCGATATTCCTAACATCTCTGAGGAAGCGCTGAAAAATCTCGACGAAGCTGGCATTGTTTATATTGGCGCTGAAGTGAAACCAGGTGACATCCTCGTCGGTAAAATCACACCTAAAGGCGAAAGCCCGATGACACCGGAAGAAAAACTCCTCCGTGCCATCTTTGGTGAAAAAGCCTCTGACGTGCGTGATACCTCACTGAAACTTCCACCCGGCGTTGCTGGTACGGTTGTTGAAGTGCGGGTCTTTAACCGCCACGGCATTGAAAAAGACGAACGCGCCATGGCTATCGAGCGCGAAGAAATTGAGCGTCTTGCCAAAGACCGAGATGACGAGATGCAAATTCTCGATCGCAACGTTTACGGCCGCCTGAAAGACAGCCTTTTGAACAAGGAAGTCATCAAAGGTGTTCAAAGCCTCAAGAAAGGCGCAAAAGTTACCGAAGATGCGCTTAACGAAATTCCGCGCAGCCAATGGTGGGATATTGCCCTTAAAAATGAAAAAGCCATGGGCGAAGTCGAAGCCATCCAAAAGCAATATGAGGAAGCCAAAAAGGCCCTCGAGCAACGCTTTGTGGATAAGGTCGATAAGCTTCAGCGCGGTGATGAACTGCCACCAGGCGTGATGAAAATGGTCAAAGTCTTCGTGGCTGTGAAGCGTAAGCTCCAGTCAGGTGACAAAATGGCCGGTCGTCACGGTAATAAGGGCGTGATTTCACAGATCGTACCTCAAGAAGATATGCCTTATCTTGAAGACGGCACTCCGGTTGATATTGTGCTCAACCCCTTGGGTGTTCCAAGCCGGATGAATGTTGGGCAGATTCTCGAGACCCATATGGGCTGGGCCTGCCGCGGTCTTGGCCGCGTCATTGATGATGCAATGGATGCGTTCCGTATCGAGAAAGATCTCGCTGAGGTGAAAGCCGCAGTTGAGAAGGTGTATGGCGACGACAAAATCGTTGATGATTATAGCGAAGATGACCTACTCGAGCTTGGCAACAACCTGCGCAATGGTGTGCCTATAGCCACGCCAGTGTTTGACGGTGCCCATGAAGCCGACATCGTTGAGCTTCTTGAACGGGCAGGGCTGGACGCATCAGGTCAGGTTACCCTTCATGATGGCAGAACCGGCGAACCGTTCGATCGTAAGGTGACAGTGGGGTATAAATATCTCCTCAAGCTGCATCACCTTGTGGATGACAAAATCCACGCGCGGTCAATCGGCCCATACAGCCTTGTTACCCAGCAGCCGCTGGGTGGTAAAGCCCAGTTTGGTGGTCAGCGCTTTGGTGAAATGGAAGTGTGGGCGCTTGAAGCTTATGGCGCTGCCTACACCCTGCAGGAAATGCTCACCGTTAAATCGGATGACGTTGCCGGCCGGACCAAAGTGTATGAAGCCATCGTTCGCGGTGATGACGCCTTCGAGGCCGGCATCCCTGAAAGCTTCAACGTTCTCATCAAAGAGATGAAAGCATTGGGCTTGAATGTAGAGCTTGAAAACTTCAAGGACTTGAAACCTGACATTGAGGTCACGTACGAGCAGATCCCTGAAGGCCAGCCACAATTGCAAAAACCGGACGCGGCTGAATAAGCCGCGCCCGCAAAGGCCGCGTAAACGCAGATTAGAAATATATAGAGGGTGTCAGCAGACCCTCTGACAAAGTGAAAGAGCCCCCTCTTTCAAAATGGAGAACTGGGATGAACCACGACGCCGTAAATCTCTTTAATCCTCAAACGCCGCAATCAACATTCGACCAGATCCGAATTTCGATTGCGAGCCCTGAGGAGATTCACTCATGGTCCTTCGGTGAAATTAAAAAACCCGAGACAATCAACTATCGTACCTTCAAGCCAGAACGCGATGGCCTTTTCTGTGCCCGTATTTTCGGCCCGGTAAAAGATTACGAGTGTCTCTGCGGCAAATATAAACGGATGAAGTATAAAGGCGTCATCTGTGAAAAATGCGGTGTTGAAGTCACACTAACCAAAGTACGCCGTGAGCGCATGGGCCATATCGAGCTTGCCGCGCCAGTTGCACATATTTGGTTTTTGAAATCACTGCCATCACGTATCGGTCAATTGCTCGATATGACGCTGAAAGATCTCGAGCGTGTACTCTATTTTGAGAGCTACATCGTCATTGAGGCCGGCATCACCCCGTTCCAGGAAGGTCAGCTCCTTTCTGAAGAAGAATATATGAACGCCCAGGATGAATATGGCGAAGATGCGTTCACCGCCGGTATCGGTGCTGAAGCCATCCGCGAAATTCTGATGAGCATGGATCTGGAGAGCACACGCGATCAGCTCCGCCAGGAAATTGCCGAAGCCACAACAGAGCTAAAACCTAAAAAACTGGCCAAGCGCCTTAAAGTGGTTGAGGCCTTTATCCATTCTGGCAACCGTCCTGAATGGATGATCATGACTGTTGTGCCGGTCATCCCACCAGAGCTGCGCCCGCTGGTGCCGCTGGATGGTGGCCGCTTCGCGACCTCCGACCTTAACGATCTTTACCGCCGCGTTATCAACCGGAACAACCGGTTGAAGCGCCTGATAGAGCTACGCGCACCAGACATCATCATCCGTAACGAAAAGCGGATGTTGCAAGAATCTGTTGACGCCCTGTTTGACAATGGCCGCCGTGGCCGGGTTATCACTGGTGCAAACAAGCGCCCGCTGAAATCTTTGTCAGATATGCTGAAAGGTAAGCAGGGCCGCTTCCGTCAGAACTTGCTCGGTAAACGTGTTGACTATTCTGGCCGTTCCGTAATCGTGGTGGGTCCAGAACTTAAATTGCACCAGTGTGGCCTGCCGAAAAAAATGGCGCTTGAGCTCTTCAAGCCGTTTATTTATTCGCGCCTTGACGCCAAGGGCTATGCCTCCACAGTTAAACAAGCGAAAAAACTGGTCGAGAAAGAAAAGCCAGAAGTTTGGGACATCCTCGATGAGGTTATCCGCGAACATCCTGTTCTTTTGAACCGGGCACCAACCCTTCACCGTCTTGGCATTCAAGCGTTTGAACCAGTGCTGGTTGAAGGCAAAGCCATTCAGCTACACCCGCTGGTTTGTGCCGCTTTTAACGCTGACTTTGACGGCGACCAAATGGCGGTTCACGTACCATTATCGCTTGAAGCTCAGCTTGAAGCCCGCGTGCTGATGATGTCTACCAACAACGTTCTGCATCCAGCCAACGGCGCACCAATCATCGTGCCATCGCAGGATATTGTTCTGGGTCTCTATTACCTCTCATTGATCTATGACAATGAGCCAGGTGAAGGCATGATCTTCGGCAATGTTGCTGAAATCAATCACGCCCTGGATAACGAAGTCATCACTCTGCACACCAAAATCAAAGGCCGCTTTAAAGCCATTGATATGGAAGGCAATGACTACACAGAAGTTTATGAAACAACACCAGGCCGTATGTTGCTCGGTGAGTTGCTTCCCAAAAAACCTGGCATGTCATTCGATCTTGTGAACCGTTTGCTCACCAAGAAAGAAATTTCCGGCATGATCGATGCTGTGTACCGGAACTGTGGACAGAAAGAATCTGTCATCTTCTGTGACCGCATCATGCAAACAGGCTTTAAACATGCCTGCCTCGCTGGCATCTCCTTCGGTAAAGATGACATGGTCATCCCCGAAACCAAAGAAGCCATCGTCGAGCAGACATCAGAGCTAACTCGTGAATATGAGCAGCAATATAATGATGGTCTCATCACGCAAGGCGAAAAATACAACAAAGTAGTTGATGCCTGGTCAAAATGTACAGACAAAGTGGCTGCAGAGATGATGGAGCGGATTTCCGCTGTGCACATCGATGATGAAACAGGCCGCGTCGTCCCAACCAACTCGGTTTACATGATGGCTCATTCTGGCGCTCGTGGTTCACCCGCACAGATGAAACAGCTGGCAGGTATGCGCGGCTTGATGGCCAAGCCGTCCGGTGAGATTATTGAGACGCCAATCATCTCAAACTTCAAGGAAGGCCTGACCGTTCTTGAATACTTTAACTCCACCCACGGTGCTCGTAAGGGTCTGGCCGATACGGCGCTTAAAACCGCTAACTCCGGTTACCTCACACGCCGCCTGGTGGACGTGGCACAAGACAGCATCATCAATGAATATGATTGCGGCACAGACAGAGGCATCAGCCTTTCAGCTGCTGTAGATGCAGGTGAAGTGATCGTCTCAATCGGCGCCCGGGCACTTGGCCGGACAGCCGCTGAAAAAGTCATAGACCCTTCAACTGGTGATGTGATCCTCGAAAAAGATGAGCTGATAGAAGAGCATCACGCTCAGGCACTGGATGCCTCTTCAGTTCAGGAAATGAAGATCCGCTCTGTACTAACCTGCGATACAAGAAACGGTGTTTGCGGCAAATGTTATGGCCGTGACCTTGCCCGCGGCACACCAGTTAACCTCGGTGAAGCTGTTGGTGTTATCGCGGCGCAATCAATTGGTGAGCCTGGCACACAGCTAACAATGCGGACCTTCCACATTGGCGGCGCGGCCCAGGTTGTTGATAGCTCATTCATTGAGGCCAACTATGATGGCACCATTGAAATCCGCAATAAGAACATCGCTCGCGATAGTCAAAAACGTCTCGTTGCAATGGGCCGTAACATGGTTCTTGCCATTGTTGATGGTGACGGCAATGAACTTGCAGCTCATAAAGTGCAGCAGGGCGCCCATCTCAAGGTGGACCATGGTGACCAAATCAAACGCGGTCAGCGTATAGCTGAATGGGATCCGTATACACGGCCAATCCTCTCCGAAGTTGATGGTATCGCCCAGTTTGAAGACCTGACAGACGGCATCTCTGTTGACGAACAATTCGATGAATCAACCGGTATCGCAAACCGCGTGATCATTGACTGGCGCGCCAGCCCACGCGGTGTTGATCTGAAACCGGCTATTGTCGTCAATGATGATAAAGGCGAGATCAAAAAGCTCCAGCGCGGCGGTGAAGCAAGAGCCCTGCTTTCAGTGGAAGCAGTACTCTCAGTTGAGCCAAATGCAAAAGTTAAAGCTGGTGACGTTCTAGCTCGTATCCCGCTTGAAAGCGCGAAAACGAAAGACATCACCGGTGGTCTGCCTCGTGTTGCTGAATTGTTTGAAGCCCGCCGGCCAAAAGATCATGCGATCATCGCTGAAATCTCTGGCACGGTTGAGTTCGGACGTGACTATAAAAACAAACGCCGCATTGCCATCATCCCTGATGATGAAAATGCAGATACCTCAGAATATCTCATCCCTAAGGGCAAACATCTCTCCGTTCAGGAAGGTGACCGCATCGAGAAGGGTGAATATCTGTTGGATGGTCACCCGGCACCACATGACATCCTCGCCATTAAAGGTGTTGAAGAACTGGCGACCTACCTCGTCAATGAAATTCAGGATGTTTACCGCCTGCAAGGTGTGACCATCAACGATAAGCATATCGAGGTGATTGTTCGCCAGATGCTGCAAAAAATCGAAGTCGAAGAATCTGGTGAAACAACCATGCTCAAAGGCGAGCAAATTGACCGCCATGAATTTGAAGACAATAACAATGCAGCCATCGCAGATGGCCGCGAGCCAGCAAAAGGTAGCCCGGTTCTATTGGGCATCACGAAAGCCAGCTTGCAGACAAAGAGCTTCATCTCAGCCGCGTCCTTCCAGGAAACAACGCGCGTTCTGACAGAGGCCGCCGTTTCTGGCAAATCCGACACCCTCGAAGGGCTGAAGGAAAATGTGATCGTTGGTCGTCTTATCCCGGCTGGCACAGGCGGCATGCTCACACGTATGCGCCAGGTATCAAAACTGCGGGATGACCTAATCCTTAAGGAACGCAGAGCTGCAGACGATGCCTTAGCTGAAGCCAGAATGGAAGAAGCAGCCAATGCTGCAAACATGGAAACAGCAGAAGAAGAGGTCATTATTCCAGAGGCACCTGAAGAGGCCAATGACCCAACCGCTGCTGAATAACAGCTGAGCATTTAAACTTCAGATAATTGAAAAAGCCGCCCATATGAGAATATGGGCGGCTATTTTTTTACATAACTACGAATGTAAAATTACAAAAAATGACCTTATTTCAGCGATGAATGGGCTTTTGTCATACAACTGCTTTTTTTTAGACGGAAATTGCCTATCTACAACGTATCATTAAATACCCGCTGCATTTAAAGGACCCCCACCCAATAAACACAGCTGAAACAGCACTTAAATTTAATAGCACTTAAATTTATCGGCGCTTAACTCAGATGCTGCCAGCAAAGCAATGAACACAGCCAGGCAAAGATATAAAGGCATATGACCCCCGCACCCCTCACCTATAATTGGCTGGCACGCCAACTTCATTGGATCATGGCAGCGCTCGTTTTTCTGATGTTCCTTCTCGGCCTCACCATGACAGTGCTGCCCCTTTCCTCCACCCGTCTTGAAATGATCACCTGGCACAAATGGCTTGGCATTAGCCTCTTGGCTATGGCGGTATTGAGGTTGATCTGGAGGGTTGTGACCCCGCACCCAAATTTAGATAATTCTGCCACGCCGCCATTAATGGAAAAAGCCGCGAAAGCTGGGCATATAGCGCTCTATCTGCTGCTCTTTGCGGTGCCTCTGATAGGCTGGATGTATTCCTCAGCCGCTGGGTTTGAGGTGATCTTGTTTGAAATTTTCCGCCTGCCAGATCTTGTGAGTAAAGATAAAATCCTCGCAGACCAACTCGCCCTGCTACATGAAGTGGCGGCCTGGTCTTTAATGGCACTGGTCGCAGGCCATATCTTTGCCGTGCTCATTCATCATCTACTCTATAAAGACCCGGTGATAAAGCGCATGCGCCCGAACAAATCTCATCTCTTGATCCTCGGGGTAGCTCTTGCCGTGGGTCTGTCTCTCTTCCTTAATTACCGCCTCATTAACCCACCGGCCGAATTACCGGTTAAGGCAGAAGATAGCGGCGCAGCAGAAAAGTTAGCAAAAACCGAAGCCGCGCCTGAGAACACAGCCGCAACCTGGAAAATTGACCACACAGCCAGCCAGTTAGAGTTCACCGCGACACAAAAAAGCGCGGCGACAAAAGGTAGCTTCAAACTCTATAAGCTCACACGGCTGCACTTTGACCCCATAAGCCCCGAGGCGGCAGAGGTTAAACTCGAAGTGGACATCTCCACTCTGCAACTTGGCAACACGCTAATTGAGCAAACCCTGCTTGCTAAAGGCTGGTTTGATGTAAAAACCCACCCCAAAGCCATTTATCAAGCGAAGGGTTTTACACCTCAGGGAGATAATCGCTATCAACTGGAAGGCAACCTCACCATCAACGGTATTACGAAGCCGCAGCTGGTAGAGCTGACTATAGTGCCAGGGGAAAGCGAAGTGGGGCAACCGAGATTAACTGCGGAAGGCACTGCCGAAATCAGCCGCACCAGTTTTAATATTGGTGAGGGAGAATGGGCCAGCACAGACACCTTAAAGGATGAAGTAACTCTAAAAATAAAAGTCACTGCCATAAAACCACAATAATTTACCGCCAAAAATTGCAACACCCAAAGCGCATAACCTGGAGCACAACTATGAAAAAACTAATTGCAATCGCCCTCATCGCCTGCGGCGCACTCTCAACCCCCGCCTATGCTGAGCCCCAGCCTTATAAATTTGATCCAAACCACACAGAACTACTGTTCACATATCGCCATCTCGGTCTCTCAAATGCCTATGGACAGTTTAAAAAAGTCGATGGAACCGTCACAATCGACCGTGAAAAACCAGCAGATAGCAGTGTCGATGTCACCATTGATGTTGCAAGCATTGATAGCGGCATTGACAAATTCGACGAGCATCTCAAAGCCGATGATTTTTTCGACGTAAAGAATTTCCCGACCATGACCTTTAAATCAACCAAGGTTGAGAAACTATCCGATGAAAAATTCAAGGTGACCGGTGATCTGACCATTAAAGGCAAAACCGTGCCAACCATTCTTGATGTCACCTTGTTGGCTGATCAGAAACACCCAATGAAGCAAGATGTGCAAGTGGCCGCTTTCTCTGCCTCAACCACCATAAAGCGCAGTGAATTTGGCATGGGCAAATATGTTCCCCTGACCAGCGATGAAGTTAAAATCATCATCGAAACTGAAATGTTTGGTCAATAGCAGCCTAAAATCCACAATCGGCAGGTCAAGACACCACTAAATGAAGCAAAGTGAGGTCAAGGCCGGCCGATTTTCTCTTCCACAAGTGCCAGAAATCTCTCTTTCGGCCTGTCTAGTGCTATCTTCTCAGCCAAGTGCCCTGCATTTTCCATATAGTCCTGATCACTGGTCAGCTCAATTAAAGCCGCTGCGAGTTTAGAGGCCGTCAGCTCTTTTAAGGCAATGGGCTTAGGCCCAAGTTGATTCTTATGAATAATCCGGCCCCAAAACGGTTGATCAAAGCCAAAGGGACAAATCAAACTTGGCTTCCCAGCCCGCAGCCCCGCGGCAGTCGTCCCCGCCCCGCCATGATGAACAACCGCCTGGCAAAGTGGGAACAGCTTGTGATGCGGCGCACTATCAAGAACAAATATCTTGTCAGTTTCATCACTCTCTTTAATTGCCTGGCCTGTAACATCTGGATTATTTAATGGCGCCTCAACTGAAAGAGCCGCCCAGCCGGCGCCAATAATCGCCCGCACACCGGCAATCTGTACAGCTTCAGTAACCAGCCTGCTAAGTTCAACCGGGTCTTGCGGCACCATACTACCGAAACCAATATAGATCGGCGGGGGCCCGGCCCCTAGAAATCGCTGCAAATCAGCACTCGGTTGCCAACTCTCTCCTTCATGATCCAGAAAACAGTAGCCAATTACCTCGGCATTCGGCCGCCAATCATCAGGCCGCGCCAAAAGAGCAGGGCTATACATATGCAAAACAGGCGCATCGCCCCCCTCGCTCTGAAACGGCCGGGTAAAAATTGATGTTCGCGGCAAGCCAAGGCGCTGTCGAAGTTCCCTGTAAAAAGAAGGAAAAATCAACCGTACAAAACGCAAAGGCCAGTGGCTCATTGAGTTAAAGGGGCCGAGGGAAAAGGGAATCAAAATATTGGGGTGCTTAGACGTTGGGACAAATGGTACGGGAGAGAGTAGAATCAAAGGTACATTAAAGGCGCTAGCAACGTCAGATGCCGCGGCTAATGAGGCATGCGCGACGATCAAATCAGTGTCACCACTAAGCGCCGAGAGCCCGTCTACAATGATCTCCCTGAACTGTGACTTAAAGTGCTTCATAGCCCGCCAAATCTTAAAGGGGTTATAGCCAATAAGCCCCTGTACCTCAGCGCTATGCAACATGTCTCTCACCGGGGAATTACCCAGCACTACATAGTCGATACCATATCCCACAACCCAGCTTTTAAAGTCCATAGGCCCGGCAATACGTGCTTTATAGCCCGCATCATGCAAATTAAGGGCTTGCGCCAGCAATGGTTCAACATCGCCTCTCGTTCCATGAGTGATGAATGTGACACTTGGCATATGGGGTAATAATCACTTTTCATAAATGAGTAGGGGACCAGCCAAAGGCTTGGTAATAATCAGTTTGAATTATGCTTGTGACGCTAAAATAAACAACGTAAAACTAACTGATCGAGCCCATCGAACACGAGCACTACTGAAAAAAATTACATTTCCCCCTTGTTACCTGTTGACGGCAGCGTGATCCCTATATATGTTGCGCCTAACTAACAACAGGTCGTAAGCTTTTTCGCGTCGCCGCGGGGTTCACAAATCTGACACCATTTTTAAAAATGGTAGGCGATATTAATGCTTAAACACTGCTGTTCGAAACCAAAATTACATGAGAGACCATGATCCGTTGGGTCGCCTTGCGCACCTTGTCTGATCCTCTGATGTTCGCTGTTGGGCCTTATGGCATCCCGCAAATGCTCGGGATTTGCCAGGTGGGCCCGGCAACTTTTTGGTGATTCGCATGATGGGTCATTCTGAGGAGTGGCCTTATGTCCGTAGACCGCCCGTTAGAGGGCACGCAAAAACTGGAAATGGCACATGCCGACTATACAACAGCTTGTTAGAAAGCCGCGCAAACCGAAGGTTAAGAGCAACAAAGTTCCTGCGATGGAAGGTTGCCCGCAAAAGCGTGGTGTATGTACGCGGGTTTATACAACAACCCCGAAAAAACCGAACTCAGCCATGCGGAAAGTTGCTCGTGTGCGCCTCTCTAATGGCTTTGAGGTCACAAGCTACATTCCGGGTGTTGGTCACAACCTGCAGGAGCACTCAGTTGTTCTTATTCGCGGTGGCCGTGTAAAAGACCTTCCCGGTGTTCGCTATCACATCCTTCGCGGTGTGCTTGATACTCAAGGCGTCGCAGATCGTCGCCAGCGCCGTTCTAAATATGGTGCGAAGCGTCCTAAGTAGGGCACTTGAAAGTAATTTAATTTTTAAACGATTGGTTTATCGGCTGGGAGAGCCTCATGTCACGCCGCCACAGAGCTGAAAAAAGAGATATTATTCCTGACCCGAAATACGGGGATGTTGTTCTGACGAAGTTCATGAACAGCATTATGCAAGACGGTAAGAAGTCCGTTGCAGAGCGCATCGTTTATGGCGCGCTTGACCGTATTGAAGATAAGGCCAAAACGGATCCGGTGGATCTGTTCCATCAAGCGCTGGAAAATGTAAGCCCGGCAATTGAAGTTCGCTCACGCCGTGTTGGTGGCGCGACCTATCAGGTTCCTGTTGAAGTGCGCAATGAGCGTAAACGCGCTCTTGCAATCCGCTGGTTGATCTCTGCTGCCCGTGGCCGCAATGAGAACACCATGGTTGAGCGCCTCTCAGGTGAGTTGATGGATGCCGCAAACAATCGCGGTGCTGCCGTTAAAAAACGTGAAGACACGCACCGTATGGCTGAAGCCAACCGCGCCTTCTCTCACTATCGTTGGTAGCTCTATCTTCACTGGATGTTTCGGCATCCAAGCAAAATGTTTAATTTAAAGGATCGGTCCAATGGCCCGCGATTATAAAATTGAGGACTACCGCAACTTCGGCATCATGGCCCACATTGATGCGGGTAAAACCACGACGACTGAGCGCGTTCTCTATTACACAGGCAAAAGCCACAAAATCGGTGAAGTGCATGATGGCGCAGCAACGATGGACTGGATGGAGCAGGAGCAGGAACGTGGTATTACCATCACGTCAGCTGCAACGACTTGCTTTTGGAATGATAAGCGCCTGAACATCATTGACACACCTGGTCACGTTGACTTCACGATTGAAGTTGAGCGCTCGCTTCGTGTGCTTGACGGCGCGGTAGCTCTTCTTGATGCAAATGCTGGTGTTGAGCCGCAAACCGAAACAGTTTGGCGTCAGGCTGAAAAATACCATGTGCCTCGCATGATCTTCGTTAACAAGATGGATAAGCTCGGCGCAGACTTCTATAACTCAGTAGCAATGGTAGAAGAGCGTCTCGGCGCTAAAGCCTTGCCAATCCAGCTGCCTATTGGCGCGGAAAATGATTTTCTGGGTGTTATTGATCTCGTGAAAATGAAGGCTATTATCTGGGAAGAAGAATCCCTTGGTGCCTCTTTCCATGAAGCTGAAATTCCTGATGATCTAAAAGAAAAAGCTGAAGAATACCGCGAAAATCTTATTGAAGCTGTTGTTGACCTCGAGGAAGAGGCGATGGAAGCTTATCTGGAAGGTAACATGCCTTCTAATGAGAAGATTATGGAGCTTATTCGCAAGGGTACAATCAATATTGATTTCCACCCAATTCTCTGCGGTACAGCTTTCAAAAACAAGGGTGTTCAGCCTCTGCTTGATGCGGTTGTAGATTATCTTCCATCACCAGTTGAGATCCCTGCGATCAAGGCTCTTGATGTTAAAACCGAAGAAGAAACAGTTCGTAACGCTTCAGATGATGAGCCGCTTTCAATGCTGGCTTTCAAAATCATGAACGATCCATTTGTTGGCTCACTTACATTCTGCCGGATCTACTCCGGTAAGGTTGAGAGTGGCATGACACTTCTTAACTCTGTAAAAGACAAAAAAGAACGTATCGGCCGCATGTTGTTGATGCACTCAAATGATCGCGAAGATATAAAAGAAGCATTTGCTGGTGACATTGTTGCCATTGCTGGTCTTAAAGATGTCACAACCGGCGACACGCTCTGCATTCCAACGCACCCAGTTATTCTTGAGCGCATGGAATTCCCGGATCCAGTTATCGAGATTGCTGTTGAGCCTAAATCTAAGGGTGACCAGGAAAAACTCGGCATCGCACTTAATCGCCTTGCTCAGGAAGATCCTTCATTCCGTGTTTCTTCAGATGAGGAATCAGGTCAAACCATCCTTAAGGGTATGGGCGAATTGCACCTCGACATTCTGGTTGATCGTATGAAGCGCGAGTTTGGCGTTGAAGCGAATGTTGGCCAGCCTCAGGTTGCTTACCGCGAAACAATCACGCAAAGCGCTGATGTTGACTATACACACAAGAAACAAACCGGTGGTTCAGGCCAGTTCGCGCGGGTGAAAGTCACCATCGAACCTGGTGAAGCTAACTCAGGCTTCGTTTTCGAAAGCTCTGTTGTTGGCGGTAACGTACCAAAAGAATATATCCCAGGCGTTGAGAAGGGTATTAAGTCCGTTATCGACACTGGTATCCTGGCAGGCTTCCCAATGCTCGATGTGAAAGTCACATTGACAGACGGTGCCTACCACGATGTAGACAGCTCGGTCATGGCGTTTGAAATTGCAGGACGCGCCGCCTTCCGTGAGGGCGCAAAAAAGGCCGGAGCAAAGCTGCTTGAACCAATCATGAAGGTTGAAGTGGTGACACCTGAAGAATATCTCGGTGGCATCATGGGCGATCTGAATAGCCGTCGTGGTCAGGTTCAGGGGCAAGAGCCTCGCGGTAACGCCCTTGTAGTGAATGCAATGGTGCCACTGGCCAACATGTTTGGTTATGTGAACACACTTCGCTCACAAAGCCAGGGTCGCGCACAGTTTACAATGCAGTTTGATCACTACGCCCAGGTACCACAGGCCGTGGCTGAAGAAGTTCAGGCGAAATTCGCTTAATTCAGACATAGCTTGCAACACTGCTAGTAGTGAGCAGGTTGGAATAATAAAGAGTTTGGTTAAAACGTGTTTGGAAAAACACAAATAGACTGAAAGATGGAGAGCCAAGATGGCCAAGGAAAAATTTGAGCGTAATAAACCACATGTGAACATCGGCACCATTGGTCACGTTGACCATGGTAAGACGACACTAACAGCTGCGATCACCAAAGTGCTTGCTGAAGCTGGCGGTGCGACTGCTAAAGATTATGCAGATATCGACAATGCCCCTGAAGAACGCGAGCGCGGCATCACGATTTCAACAGCGCACGTGGAATATGAGACAGAAAACCGTCACTATGCTCACGTTGACTGCCCTGGCCACGCTGACTATGTGAAAAACATGATCACTGGCGCAGCGCAAATGGACGGCGGCATTCTTGTTGTGTCAGCAGCTGATGGCCCCATGCCTCAAACACGCGAGCACATTCTGCTTGCCCGCCAGGTTGGCGTGCCAGCACTTGTTGTTTTCATGAACAAAGTTGACCAGGTTGACGATGAAGAGCTTCTCGAGCTCGTTGAAATGGAAATTCGTGAACTGCTAACTGAATATGGCTTTGATGGCGATGACATTCCGATCATTAAAGGCTCAGCTCTTGCAGCTATCGAAGATTCAAACGACAAAATCGGCAAAGAAGCTATTCTTGAGCTTATGGCCGCTGTTGATGAAGCAATCCCAACACCGGATCGCCCGAAAGATCAGCCATTCCTTATGCCTATCGAGGATGTGTTCTCAATTTCAGGTCGCGGTACAGTGGTAACCGGTCGTGTTGAACGCGGTATCATCCATGTTGGTGACGAAATTGAAATCATGGGCATTAAAGACACTCAAACAACAACTTGTACTGGTGTTGAAATGTTCCGTAAGCTTCTCGATCAAGGTGAAGCTGGCGATAATGTTGGTGTACTACTACGCGGTACGAAACGCGAAGATGTTGAGCGTGGCCAGGTTCTCTGCGCCAAAAACTCAATCACACCACACACTAAATTTAAGGCAGAAGCTTACATCCTTACAAAAGATGAAGGCGGCCGCCACACACCATTCTTCACTAACTACCGTCCACAATTCTACTTCCGTACAACTGACGTGACCGGTGTTGTGACTTTGCCTGAAGGCACTGAAATGGTGATGCCAGGTGATAATGTTGAAATCAACGTTGAGTTGATTGTGCCAATCGCGATGGAAGAAAAACTTCGCTTCGCGATCCGTGAAGGCGGACGCACAGTTGGTTCAGGTGTTGTTTCCTCAATCATTGAGTAACGATTAACTTGCTTGCGGCGTTGTCCTCTCATGAGGGAGGGCAGCGCCGCATTCTCTCAACTCTTAAGGTGAGCTTCGATGCAAAGCCAAAATATTAGAATACGACTCAAGGCTTTCGATCATCGTGTCCTCGATGTGTCGACAAAAGAGATCGTGAACACTGCTAAAAGAACTGGCGCAGATGTTCGTGGACCGATCCCTTTGCCGACGCGCATTGAGAAATACACGGTCAATCGCTCGCCCCACGTTGATAAAAAGTCTCGTGAGCAGTTTGAGACCCGCACCCACAAACGGTTGATCGACATTGTCGACCCAACCCCACAAACAGTGGATGCATTGATGAAGCTTGACCTCGCCGCCGGCGTTGATGTTGAAATCAAGCTCTAATTGAAGATTTGAAAATTTAAGGACGGGACCAATGCGGTCAGGTGTCATAGCGCAAAAGGTCGGCATGACCAGAGTTTTCACAGATGCAGGTGATCATATCCCTGTTACTGTTCTAAAGCTCGATCAGTGTCAGGTAGTCGCCCAGCGGATTGAAGAAAAAAACGGTTATTGCGCCCTCCAATTGGGTAGCGGCAAGGCTAAAGTGAAAAACACTAGCCAGGCACAACGTGGCCATTTCGCCGTTGCTAAGGTAGAGCCAAAACAACGCCTAGTAGAGTTTCGGGTTAGCCCTGAAAACCTCATCGATATAGGCGCCGAGATTACAGCAGACCATTTTGTAGATGGTCAGTTCGTAGACATCACCGGCACCTCTGTTGGTAAAGGATTTGCTGGCGCCATGAAACGCCACAACTTTGGTGGCCTGAGAGCGTCTCACGGTGTGTCTATCTCTCACCGTTCACACGGCTCAACCGGTCAATGTCAAGATCCGGGCAAGGTGTTTAAAGGCAAGAAAATGGCCGGCCACATGGGTGCAACCCAAGTGACCACACAGAACCTTAAGATCGTAAAAACCGATCCAGAACGCGGCCTTCTCATGGTCAAGGGCGCAGTCCCCGGTTCTAAGGGTGGTTGGGTTCTCGTGAACGACGCTGTCAAAAAAGCGCTTCCTGAAGATGTGCCACTACCGGGCAAATTTATTGCTCCAACTGGTGCTAAACCTGCAGCTGATGCAGCAGGCGAAGTCGCTTCCGAGAGCAAGGAAGGCTAAGCAATGAAACTAGATGTCAAAACACTAGATGACAAATCCGCTGGAACTGTCGATCTAAATGATAACATCTTTGGCCTGGAACCACGGGCAGACATACTGCACCGCTGCGTTCGTTATCAGCTCGCAAAGCGCCAGGCTGGCACACACGCCACACTCGGTCGCTCTGATGTTCGCGGTACAACAGCGAAGATGTTTAAGCAAAAAGGTACTGGCCGCGCTCGTCACGGTAACAAAAAAGTACCTCAGTTTAGAGGCGGCGCAAAAGCCTTTGGCCCAAGCCCACGCAGCCACGCACATGATCTGACCAAGAAGTTTCGCGCTCTTGGGTTACGCCATGCCCTTTCTGCCAAATTAAAAGCAGATGAGCTCGTAATCATTGAAGATACAGGTGCAGCTGAAGGCAAAACCAAAAGCCTGAAAGCACAATTTGAGAAGCTCGGCCTTGGCAAAGCTCTCGTGATTGATGGCAGCGAAGTGAACGAAAGCTTCGGCCGCGCAGCGCGCAACTTGCCTGAAGTTAATGTGCTGCCAGTGCAGGGCATCAATGTATATGACATTCTTCGCAGCGAAAAATTGGTACTAACCAAAGCAGCGATTGAAGCTCTGGAGGCCCGGTTCAAATGAAACAGGCACAATTATACGACGTAATCCTAGCGCCCGTTATCACTGAAAAGTCAACTGGTGCGTCAGAATTTAACCAAGTGGTTTTCAAGGTTGCAGGTTCTGCATCCAAGCCCGCCATTAAAGAAGCTGTAGAAGGTCTCTTTAACGTGAAAGTTAAGGCTGTCAATACCGTCAACCGCAAAGGCAAAGTTAAGCGGTTCAAAGGTATTAAGGGCAAGCAAAACGACAGCAAACGGGCAATTGTCACTTTAGAAGAGGGTCACACCATTGATGTGGCCACAGGGCTTTAAGGGGGCTCGATATGGCACTTAAAAAGTTTAAGCCAATCACGCCAGGTCAACGTAGCCTCGTGCTTGTTGATCGCTCCGACCTTTGGAAGGGCGGACCTGTCAAATCTTTGACAGAAGGCCTGACAAAAAATGGCGGACGTAACAACGCAGGCCGTATAACAGCGCGCCGTCGTGGTGGTGGACATAAACGTGCATATCGCGTCATTGATTTCAAGCGCACACGCCTTGATGTCAGCGCCGAAGTGCAACGTATTGAATATGATCCAAACCGGACAGCATTCATCGCACTCATTAAATATGAAGATGGCGAGCTGGCTTACATTCTAGCCCCTCAGCGACTAGCTGTTGGCGACACTGTAATCGCTGGTGAAAAGGTTGACGTGAAGCCCGGCAATGCCATGAAGCTTCGCAATATGCCAATCGGCACGATTGTACACAATGTTGAGCTGAAAATCGGCAAAGGTGGCCAGATTGCTCGCTCCGCTGGTACATATGCCCAATTGGCTGGCCGCGATTCAGGCTATGCGATTATGAAATTGTCATCCGGTGAAACCCGCATGGTACATGCAGATTGCATGGCAACCGTTGGCGCCGTTTCAAACCCGGATAACGGAAATACTAAACTCGGCAAAGCCGGCCGCAAACGCTGGATCGGTAAACGCCCACAGGTTCGTGGTGTTGCCATGAACCCGGTTGATCACCCGCATGGTGGTGGTGAAGGCCGCACATCCGGTGGCCGTCACCCGGTTTCCCCTTGGGGCAAACCAACTAAGGGCAAGCGCACTCGTTCGAACCGTTCGACAGATAAGTTCATTGTGCGCAGCCGTCACCAGAAGAAGAAGAGATAGGAGAGCCTAATGGCACGTTCATCCTGGAAAGGCCCGTTTGTTGACCGTTACCTCCTTAAAAAGGCGGAAAACGCACAAGGCTCTGGTCGTAAAGATGTAATCAAAATCTGGTCGCGTCGTTCAACAATTCTGCCCCAGTTTGTGGGTCTGACTTTCGGCGTTTACAACGGCAAGAAACATATTCCTGTCCTCGTATCTGAAGATATGGTCGGTCATAAATTTGGTGAATTTGCACCATCGCGGACCTATTTCGGCCACGCAGCAGACAAAAAAGCTAAGAGGAAGTAAGCGAAATGGGTAAGGCAAAAACAGCACGTCGGCTGGCCGATAATGAGGCCCAGGCTGTCACTCGCAACCTGCGTGTGAGCCCTCAGAAACTTAATCTGGTGGCCGCATCTGTTCGGGGCAAAAAAGTTGAAAAAGCTTTGGCTGAATTGACTTTTTCTAGCAAGCGCATCGCAAAAGACGTGAAGAAGACACTCGAATCTGCCATCGCTAACGCCGAGAATAATCACGGCCTTGATGTTGATAGCCTCGTCGTATCAGAAGCTTATGTTGGCAAAGGCCTGGTGATGAAACGCTGGCAACCGCGCGCACGTGGTCGTGTTGGCAAGATCCTGAAACCTTTTGCCCGTCTGACCATTGTGGTCCGCGAAGTTGAGGAGACCGCATAATGGGACAGAAAGTTAATCCAGTAGGCCTTCGCCTTGGTATTAATAGAACATGGGATAGCCGCTGGTACGCCGATAAAGGCGAATATGGTGATCTGCTTTTGGAAGACTTCAAAATCCGCAAGCACATCATGAAATATCGCCGCCAGGCTGGCATTTCTAAAGTTGTGATTGAGCGCCCGCATAAAAAATGCCGTGTGACAATCCACTCAGCTCGCCCAGGTATCCTGATCGGCAAAAAAGGCTCAGATATTGAGAAGCTCAAAAATGAGCTAAAGAAATTCACAGATAGCGATGTTCACCTGAATATCGTTGAAGTGAGAAAACCAGAGATTGACGCCAACCTCGTTGCAGAGGGCATTGCCCAGCAACTTGAACGCCGCGTTGCTTTCCGCCGCGCTATGAAGCGTGCTGTTCAATCAGCTCTTCGTCTTGGCGCTGAAGGCATTCGGATCAACTGCGCCGGTCGTCTTGGTGGTGCTGAGATCGCCCGGATGGAATGGTACCGCGAAGGCCGTGTGCCACTACACACTCTGCGCGCTAACATTGATTACGGTACAGCCCAGGGCGTAACAGCTTACGGCATTATCGGCATTAAAGTTTGGATCTTCAAAGGCGAGATCATGGAACATGATCCAATGGCCCAGGAGCGTCTCTCCACCCAAAATCAGGACGGTGGCCGCCCTAGAAGACAAGACTCGAACGCAAAATCATAAGACGCGCGACGCGAGCTAAAGGAACAAGACTATGTTGCAACCAAAACGGACAAAATTCCGCAAGGCCCACAAAGGCCGGATCAAAGGTGTCGCCAAAGGCGGAACATCCTTGAACTTCGGTTCTTACGGTCTGAAGGCCGTTGAAGCTGAGCGCGTAACTGCCCGGCAGATTGAAGCTGCACGCCGTGCTATGACCCGCGAAATGAAACGGGCAGGCCGCGTATGGATCAGAATTTTCCCTGATCTTCCGGTTTCTAAAAAGCCGACTGAAGTGCGGATGGGTAAAGGTAAAGGTTCAGTTGAATATTGGGCCGCCCGTGTTAAACCTGGCCGCATCATGTTTGAAATTGATGGTGTCGATGACGCGACAGCGCGTGAAGCCCTTACTTTGGCTTCAGCTAAGCTGCCGATCAAGACACGAATTGTAAAACGCCTGGGTAGCTAAGGCTTCGGGTATCTAATGAAATTTGGATTTGAAGGACTGATGGCCATGAAGGCGAGTGATCTACGTGACAAAACACCCGATCAGCTTGATGACGAGCTGGTCAAATTGAAAAAAGAGCAATTTAACCTACGCTTCCAAGTGGCAACTGGCCAACTGGAAAACACGTCCCGTGTGCGTCAGGTGCGGCGTGAAATTGCTAAAGTGAAAACAGTCCTTCGGGAAAAGCAAGCCGCCAGCGCTTAAGGTTGAGGAATTTAAGAAATGCCGAAACGAATTTTGCAAGGTGAAGTGGTCAGCGACAAAACAGATAAAACTGTTGTTGTTAAAGTTGAGCGCCGGTTCACACATCCTCTTTATAAAAAGGTTGTGCGCCGCTCTAAGAAATACCACGCCCATGATGAATCAAATCAGTTCAAAACTGGAGATCTGGTACGCATTGAAGAATGCCCCCCAATTTCCAAGAATAAGCGTTGGATAGTCCAAACAGGCAACTAGGCCTAACTGGAAACAAGCCAGCAACCCCGGTAAAGCTTGCTAATTTTATGCTTGTTGTAGTTGTGCTTTTAAAATGAAATTTCGGCCCTCTCTGGTCAGACAATAAGCGGCCAAAAAAGGAAGACTTAAAATGATACAGATGCAATCAAATCTGGACGTGGCGGATAACTCCGGTGCCCGCCGTGTGCAATGCATCAAGGTGCTAGGCGGTTCAAAACGCAAATACGCTTCAATTGGTGACACCATAGTCGTCAGTGTGAAAGAAGCGATCCCGCGCGGCCGTGTGAAAAAAGGCCAGGTCATGAAAGCCGTTGTTGTGCGCACTGCCAAAGGTGTGCGCCGACAAGATGGCAGCCTGATCCGTTTCGATCGCAATGCAGCGGTTCTGGTCAACCAGAATGGCGAACCAATTGGTACCCGTATTTTTGGCCCTGTTACTCGTGAGCTTCGCGCCAAAAACCAGATGAAAATCGTCTCACTCGCGCCAGAAGTGCTCTAAGAGTAGTGCTCTAAATAAGGTTTTTTGAAACAATGGCTAAGTTAAAGATCAAAAAAGGCGACCGCGTTGTCGTTCTTGCCGGTAAGGACAAGGGCAAACAAGGTGAAGTCTTAAAAATGCTCCCGAAAGAGCAGCGCGCAATTGTGACTGGCGTCAATATGATCAAACGTCACCAGCGTCAGACAGCTGCTCAAGAGGGCGGTATTATTTCAAAAGAAGCGCCCATCCATATCTCCAACCTCGCAGTTGAAGATCCAAAAGACGGCAAACCAACACGCGTTGGTTATAAAACGCTGGATGATGGCCGCAAAGTGCGTTTCGCAAAGCGCTCAGGAGAAGTGATCGATGGCTGAGGCAAATGGCTACACACCTCGTTTGAAGGCCCACTATAATGATGTGGTCCGCGATGAGTTGATGAAAGAATTCGAATATAAAAACGCGATGCAGATCCCAAAAATTGAGAAAGTTGTTCTCAACATGGGTATTGGCGAAGCCGTGAACGACCGTAAAAAAGTTCAGTCAGCTTATGAAGACCTGACACTTATTGCTGGCCAACGCCCGGTATTCACAAAAGCGCGCAAATCCATCGCTGGTTTTAAAGTGCGGGAAGAAATGGCACTAGGTGCCAAGGTAACATTGCGTAAAGCACGCATGTTCGAGTTTCTTGATCGCATGATCACAATCGCCCTACCACGGGTGAAAGACTTTCGCGGTTTGAACCCGAAAAGCTTTGACGGACGTGGCAACTACGCCATGGGCATCAAAGAGCATATCGTCTTTCCAGAGATCGACTACGATAAAGTAGATCAGATCTGGGGTATGGACGTGATTGTTTGCACAACCGCGCCAACCGACGAAGAGGCTCGCGCCCTTCTCAAAGGCTTTAACTTTCCCTTTCAGGTGAAAAACTAGTCGCCTGAAATAAGGGACCGGAGGACCAAATGGCAAAAAAAGCAATGATCGAGCGCGATATAAAGCGCAAAAAACTTGTAGATCAATACGCAGCAAAACGTGCTGAGTTGAAAGCAATTACAAGAAATCAGGATCTGCCTGCTGAAGAGCGTTTTAAGGCGCAACTGAAACTGGCTGAATTGCCCCGCAATTCAAGCAAAGTACGTATGCGTAATCGGTGTCAACTCACAGGCCGCCCACGCGGCTTTTATAGAAAGCTTAAACTATCGCGCATTGCGCTACGGGAATTAACCAATCAAGGTATGATTCCTGGAATGGTAAAGTCAAGCTGGTAAGGAGAGACCTGTTCATGACAATGACAGATCCACTCGGGGACATGCTCACCCGGATTAGAAATGCACAAATGCGCAACAAGAGCAAAGTTGTAACGCCAGCTTCAAAGCTTCGGGCCCGTGTTCTGGATGTACTCCAGAAAGAAGGCTTCATCCGCGGTTATACGCAGGTTGAATATGATGGTGGCAAATCTGAGATCGAGATCGAACTTAAATATCACAATGGTGATCCGGTAATTCGCTCTATCAAACGCATCTCAACACCTGGTCGCCGGGTTTACTCAGCGGTACGTGATGTACCAATGGTTGCCAACGGTCTCGGTGTTGCGATTCTCTCGACACCAAAAGGTGTGATGTCAGATCAGGACGCACGCGAAGCCAATGTTGGCGGTGAAATTTTGTGCAACGTATTTTAATTACGTTGCTTGTTGAAGGAAGGGTTTAGGCCATGTCAAGAATCGGGAAAAAGCCAGTCGCTATCCCATCTGGTATTGATGTCAAAATCGATGGCCGGAAAGTTACGGCAAAAGGCTCCAAAGGTGAGCTCTCAGTGACATTGGTTGATAATGTAACCGTTGAGTTAACTGATGATGGCGTGGTTGTATCTCCAGTCGGAAACACCAAGCGCGCCCGTTCAATGTGGGGCATGTCTCGCACCCTTATTGAGAATATCATCACCGGCGTCTCAGAAGGCTTTACAAAGCATCTGCAAATCAATGGCGTTGGCTATCGGGCACAGATGAAAGGCAAAAATGTTGGCCTTCAGCTGGGTCTCAGCCACGATGTTGTTTACCAGATGCCAGAAGGCGTATCTGCTGAATGTCCAACACAGACGGAAATCGTAATTACAGGCATTGATAAACAAGCTGTTGGTCAAGCCGCTGCAGAAATTCGCAGCTACCGTCCGCCAGAGCCTTACAAAGGCAAAGGCATTAAATATAAAGACGAATATATCTTCCGCAAGGAAGGTAAGAAGAAATAGAGAGCTAATCATGAGCGCTGTGAAATCATCATTTGAACGCCGCAAAGCCAGGGTGCGCCGCACCCTGCGCCGGGTGGCTAATGGGCGGCCAAGACTTTCAGTTCACCGCTCTGAACAACATATTTACGCACAGATCATTTGCGATAGATCCGGTAAAACCCTTGCCTCTGCTTCAAGCATTGAAAAGGACCTACGCGGTAAAATCAAAAATGGCGGCAACAAGCAGGCAGCTGAAGAAATTGGCAGCCTGATCGCTGAGCGCGGCAAAGCTGCGGGCATAGAAGAGGTTATTTTTGACCGCGGTGGATATATTTATCACGGCCGTATCAAAGCCCTCGCTGACGCAGCCCGTGACAACGGCCTGAAGTTTTAATTTTAAAACATCAGGGCTGTCGCACAGCCGGGTGTTAATTTTCTAAGAGGAAGATCAAGTGGCACGGAACCCAAGAGACCGGGAAGAAAAAGATAGCGAGTTTGTAGACAAGCTCGTTCACATCAATCGCGTCGCGAAAGTGGTAAAAGGCGGACGTCGTTTCGGCTTTGCAGCGCTTGTCGTCGTTGGTGACCAAAAAGGCCGCGTTGGCTTTGGTCACGGTAAAGCACGTGAAGTCCCGGAAGCAATCCGCAAGGCAACTGATGCAGCAAAACGCAACCTTATTAAGGTGCCGCTACGCGAAGGTCGCACATTGCACCATGATGTAAAAGGCCGTCACGGCGCTGGCAAGGTACTCCTTCGCGCAGCCCCTCCCGGTACTGGTATCATTGCTGGTGGTCCAATGCGTGCTGTATTCGAAACACTTGGTGTTCAGGATGTTGTTGCCAAATCACAAGGCAGCTCAAATCCTTACAACATGGTTAGAGCCACATTCGATGCCCTTAAAGCTGAAGACAGCCCACGCGGCGTTGCAGCTCGCCGGGGCAAAAAGGTAAGTGACATTGTTGCCCGCCGCCGCGATGGCGCAGGTGACAACCAGTTGCAGGCCGACGTTTAAATTGAAAAGAGCTGAGCGGCACACCATATAAAGCCACTCATATTCAGGAACCGATATAATGGCCAAGAAAACCATCATCGTAGAGCAGACCGGCAGCCGCATTCGCCAGAATAAGAAGCAGCATGCAACATTGACCGGTCTCGGATTGACAAAAATGCATCAGCGCCGTGAGCTGGAAGACACCCCATCCGTGCGGGGCATGGTCGCTTCCATTCCACATCTGGTGCAAATTGTTGAAGATAAAAGCTAAACATGCCATTAGGCATACGAACAATATGAAATCACAATGTAATTTAATGTTGTTCGTAGCTAATTAGGTATGAAATGAGAATTGCCAGAGGCAAAAAGGATTTTCCTCATGCGACTTAACGAATTAAAAGATAACCCAGGCGCAACTCGCCAGCGCAAGCGCGTTGGTCGCGGTATCGGCTCTGGCAAAGGCAAAACCGGTGGCCGTGGTGTCAAAGGTCAAAAATCACGTTCAGGTGTAGCGATTAAAGGTTTTGAAGGCGGTCAAATGCCGATCCATCGCCGGCTACCAAAACGTGGCTTTAACAACATTTTCAGTAAAGACTTCAATGAAGTGAATATTGGCCGCCTGCAAAAAGCTATTGATGAAAAAATCATCAAAGAAGGCGACACAATCACTGTTGATACTCTTATTGAAGCTGGCATGCTTCGCCGCAAAAAAGATGGCGTGCGCATTCTGGCCAAAGGCGAGCTAAAAGCAAAAGTGACCATTGAAGCAGCTGGTGCCTCAAAGACCGCTGTTGAAGCCATCGAAAAAGCTGGCGGAAAAATCACAATTATTGCACCTGCAACGACTGAAGAAACGCAGGAAAGCTAAGCACCCTAATTTAATGCCGCAGTCCTTTAATGAATTTAAAGGGCGCGGTAATTGGGGAAATGGCAACAGGGAAGTATAGAGCATGGTTTCAGCAGCGGAACAATTAGCCGCCAATCTGAATTTTTCAGCCATCGGCAAGGCGGAAGAGCTTAAAAAGCGCATCTGGTTCACACTGGCGGCGCTTCTTGTCTATCGGCTCGGCACTTACATCCCAATTCCAGGTGTTGACCTTGAAGCACTGCGCTCTGTTTTTCAGGGCCAGGGTAACCAGGGCGGCACCATACTTGACCAATTGAACCTGTTTGCAGGCGGCGCCATCTCTCGTATGGCGATTTTTGCGCTGAATATCATGCCTTACATTTCGGCATCTATTATTATTCAGCTGCTCACAACCGTCTCTCCTCATCTTGAACAGCTCAAGAAAGAAGGCGAGCAGGGCCGCAAACAAATAAACCAATATACCCGCTATGGCACCGTTGTGTTGGCGGCTCTACAAGCCTATGGCATCGCCGTTGGCCTTGAAGGCTCGACAAATGGCGTTGTTATGGAACCGGGGCTGTTTTTCCGCGCCACCACAGTTATCACCCTGGTCGGTGGCACTGTCTTCCTGATGTGGCTTGGTGAACAAATCACAGCGCGCGGTATCGGCAACGGTATCTCACTTATCATCTTTGCCGGCATTGTAGCTGAGCTTCCAGGGGCGCTTGCAAGCGCGTTTGAACTGTCACGAAAAGGCACCCTTGCAACACCAGTTCTCATAGCTTTGCTGGTTGGTGTTATCGCCATCATCGCGATCATCGTCTTTATGGAACGCGCGCAGCGCCGCCTGTTAGTACAATATCCGAAACGGCAAATGGGCAACCGTATGGCTCAGGGAGATAGCTCTCACTTGCCATTGAAACTCAACACCGCCGGTGTGATCCCGCCAATCTTTGCGTCAAGCTTGCTTCTATTGCCAGCAACCTTCGCAGCTTTTGGCACTTCATCGGGCTCAGAGTTCATGCAAACTGTGACAGCCATGCTTGGCCGCGGCCAGCCATTATATCTGGCTATCTACGTCGCGCTGATCATCTTCTTCGCCTTCTTCTACACAGCCATTGTTTTCAATCCGGAAGACACGGCAGATAATCTGAAGAAATATGGTGGATTTATCCCAGGCATTCGGCCCGGCAAGAAAACGGCAGAATATATCGACTATGTTTTAACCCGTATCACAGTCGTTGGTGCAATTTACCTAGCCCTTGTTTGTGTGCTACCTGAATACCTACAGTCTTATACGGCTGTGTCATTTGCCCTTGGCGGCACCTCTTTGCTCATCGTGGTGAGTGTGACGATGGATACCGTCTCACAGGTGCAAAGCCATCTCTTGGCGCACCAGTATGAAGGTCTGATCAAGAAGTCAAAATTACGGGGAGCACGGCGCAAATGAACATCATCCTTTTAGGACCACCAGGAGCAGGCAAAGGCACACAGGCCCGCCTATTAGAACAAGAACGCGGCCTGGTTCAGCTTTCAACTGGTGATATGTTGCGGGCAGCTGTTAAAGCCGGTTCAGAGATCGGCCTCAAAGCCAAAGCCGTTATGGAATCCGGCGGCTTGGTTTCTGATGACATCGTCATCGGTATCATCTCAGACCGCATTGAAGAGCCTGATTGCCAAAATGGTTTCATTCTGGATGGCTTTCCGCGCACATTGCCTCAAGCTTCAGCACTTGAGCAATTGCTCAACGCAAAAGGTAAAAACCTTGATGCGGTGTTTGAGCTTAAAGTTGATGATGAAAAACTTGTCGAGCGCATCACTGGCCGCTTCACATGCGCCGATTGCGGTGAAGGTTACCACGATAAATATCGCATGCCATCCGTTGAAGGCAAATGCGACAACTGCGGAGGTGCTAATTTCGCGCGCCGCGCAGATGATAATGAAGAGACATTAAGAACAAGGTTGTTTGCTTATTACAAGGAAACAGCCCCTCTGATTGGCTATTATTTTGCCAAGAAGAATCTTGTAACTATTGACGGCATGGCTGATGTAAATGACGTAACATCAACCATAAAATCAATATTAGATGGCAATGCGGCTTAAATCCGCACCATAAAATACTGTGAGCCTGAAGTTAAGGACTTGACGAAAAACTGTTAAAGCCTTAAAAAATCTGGTTTCCACGGGAAGAATTTTGTGATTCTGGCAGAAAGCGCCGAAAGGAGCTATCTGCTGGCTTTGGCATAAGTGCTTTAGTCGACAGAAATGACTGCTAGAAAAACATGTAAAAAGCCGTGGCTGCTCTTGTTCTGCAAAAGTATCCAGCTGAGTACGGCAAAAGCAAAGCAAGTGTAGCAACCGGTTCGCATGTTGCGGCACAAATTAAGTGTTAAAGACCAAACCGAGGCAGGGCGCATTAAAAGCCCTTAAGCCCGTCAAGGAGAAAACTGTGGCTCGTATCGCAGGTGTCAATATACCGACAAACAAGCGCGTAGAAATTGCGCTGACATACATTCACGGCATTGGGCGCAAATTTGCGCGGGATATTTGTGAAGAGGTCAAAATTCCGGCTGAGCGCCGCGTGAATGAACTTTCAGACGCTGAAGTCATTCAGATTCGTGAAACGATCGACCGTGACTACCTCGTTGAAGGTGACTTGCGCCGTGAGATTTCCATGAACATCAAACGTTTGATGGATCTTGGTTGTTATCGTGGTCTGCGTCATCGTCGCGGTCTGCCTGTGCGCGGTCAGCGTACGCACACAAATGCCCGCACAAGAAAAGGCCCCGCAAAGGCCATCGCAGGCAAGAAGAAGTAATCAGGGGATAAGCCCCGCCAGCTGGCGCAGCTATTGCCGCGCACAAAGCTGGTAAGGCATTTCATTAGAGACGGAAAGTAAATGGCACAGGAAAGAGCACGGCTACGCAAGCGCGCCAAGAAGAATATCGCATCTGGCGTTGCCCATGTAAGCGCAAGCTTCAATAACACAAAAATCACCATCACAGACGCCCAGGGAAATGCAATTTCCTGGAGTTCAGCTGGCATGATGGGGTTTAAGGGGTCACGTAAATCAACCCCTTATGCAGCTCAGCTTGCAGCTGAAGATGCTGGTAAAAAAGCTCAGGACCATGGCATGAAAACCCTGGAAGTTGAAGTAACAGGTCCAGGTTCAGGCCGTGAATCAGCCCTGCGCGCATTGCAATCTATCGGGTTCCAGATCACAACCATCCGTGATGTAACCCCAATTCCACATAATGGCTGCCGCCCTCGCAAACGGCGCCGCGTATAACTGAAGCACTATGTTTCAGCTGATAAGGTTTCAGTTAAAACAAAGATGTTTCATGCGGACTTATGTACTTTAGAAAATAGTACAACTGACAATAGAGGCAATCCTCTCTCGATAATGGCCACGAAGAGCTTCATGAAGAGCGCCGTGCATTTTGAGACGAAAAGGTGACGAGACGTGATCCAGAAAAATTGGCAAGAGCTTATCAAACCCGGCAAACTGGAAATCCAGGGCGGCCGCGACCCAAAACGCCATGCAACTGCAACAGCAGAACCGCTAGAGCGCGGCTTTGGTATGACACTCGGCAATGCGCTTCGCCGTGTGCTGCTATCTTCTCTGCGCGGTGCAGCTATCACTTCTGTCCATATTGATGGTGTGCTGCATGAGTTCTCATCCATCACCGGCGTGCGGGAAGATGTGACTAACATTGTTCTCAACATCAAGGAAATTGCGCTTAAAGCTCATTCTGAAGGCACGAAGCGCATGGTTCTACAAAAAACCGGCCCGGCTATTGTGCGCGCTGGCGATATTGAAACCAGCTCAGAAATTGAAGTTCTGAACCCAGAGCATGTGATCTGCACCCTCGATGAAGGCGCAAATGTGCATATGGAATTCACTGCTGACACAGGCAAAGGCTATGTGCAAGCAGACCGCAACCGCCCTGATGATGCGCCAATTGGTCTTATCCCTGTTGATGCGCTTTATAGCCCGGTTCGCAAAGTATCTTATAAAGTTGAGAACACCCGCGAAGGTCAAATTCTTGACTATGATAAACTGATCATGGACATCCATACAGATGGCTCTGTTATTCCTGAAGATGCAATCGCGCTAGCGGCCCGTATCCTGCAGGATCAACTCAGCATCTTCGTGAACTTTGAAGAGCCACAAAAAGAAGTTGTCGAAGACAAACAGCCTGAACTTGAGTTCAACGCTGCTCTTCTCAAGAAAGTTGACGAGCTGGAACTTTCTGTTCGCTCAGCCAATTGCCTGAAGAACGACAACATCGTTTATATCGGTGACCTGATCCAGAAAACAGAAGCAGAAATGCTCCGCACCCCAAACTTCGGTCGTAAATCTCTGAACGAGATTAAAGAAGTTCTGGCTGGCATGGGCCTGCATCTTGGAATGGAAGTGCCAAACTGGCCACCAGAAAACATTGAAGAACTCGCTAAGCGGTTCGAAGATCATTACTAAGTACAACTGCCGATCAGCCACAAGAGCTGCATAAAGGCAAGGTTAGGAGAATACTCATGCGTCACGGTCGTAAGGGACGGAAATTAAACCGGACATCAAGTCACCGGACCGCCATGTTCGCGAATATGTCAGCGGCTCTCATCAAGCATGAGCAGATCGTTACGACATTGCCAAAAGCAAAAGAACTCAAGCGCGTCATGGACCGCCTGATCACGCTAGGCAAACGCGGCAATCTGCATTCACGCCGTCTGGCAGTTGCTAGAATTCGCGATGAAGCAATGGCTAAAAAGCTGTTTGATGTTTTGGCTGATCGTTACAAAGACCGCAGCGGTGGTTACACCCGCGTTCTTAAGGCTGGCTTCCGCTATGGTGATAACGCACCGCTAGCTGTTATTGAGCTCGTTGACCGCGATGTTAACGCCAAAGGTCAAGATTCAGGCCCAAGCTTCGTTAAAGAAGAAGAAGACGAAGAAGTCGCTGCATAAATCACCGCGGCGCCCAAACAGCGCTTAGAAAAATCAAAGCCTGCTTTCAGAATTCTGAAAGCGGGCTTTTTCTATATTAGCTTTGAATATCTAGCCTGAAGAAAGGCGACGACACAGATCAACAGATATTGAATTCGCTGAGTAAATAAGCCATCGCCGGTGATTGATAGAGCAAAAAACAGCCGGCAATAACCGCGACGGCAAGCGCTATAAACAATAATTTGATGCTGTTGGACAGTTTAAGCTCAATCATTAGGGGGCAACCTTCCGAGTACCAGCCTGAACAAGGCTTTCTTTAATCGGCCAGTTCAGTATAGCAGATAGAAAGCTAAATCCAATCGCCAGCAGCCAGACAATATCATAGCTGCCGGTGGTGTCATAAAGATAGCCGCCCAGCCAACCGCCAATAAATGACCCCAGCTGATGCCAGAAAAACACGATACCGCCAAGCATAGACATATGCTTCACCCCCCAAACAGCAGCCACCGTCCCACTAGTCAGCGGCACTGTAGACAGCCAGAATAAGCCCATCAATATACCAAACGTGTAAGCCGAGTAATTGGTGATTGGCAGTAAAATAAAGGCGGCAATTAATAACCCGCGCAAGAGATAAACCCAGGATAGCAGCATCGGCTTACGGTAGCGCCCACCCCAAACACCAGCGTAATAAGTGCCGAAAACATTCAACAAACCAATGAGCGCCAAAACCGTCGTCGCGACATGGGGCGCAAGCCCTTCATCAGCCAGAAAAGCTGGCAGATGAACAGCAATAAACACCACCTGAAACCCGCAGGCAAAAAAGCCAAAAGACAATAACCAGAAGTCTCTGGCGGCCAATGCCTCTTTCACAGCCTTCAGGGACGAGATCTCAGCAGGCGGTGCTTCACCTAGGGGCGGCGCAGTAGTGGCAGAGATGGCACCCAATTTCATCTCTGACCCCAAACCATAATTCAGGCCATAACTGAGGCCATAAGCAAGAGGCGCCATAAGCAGCGCCAGCATAGACAGCGCGATTAAAGCACCCTGCCAGTCAAGCCAGCTTAATAACCCAAGGCTAACAGGCAGCATAATAAACTGCCCAAATGAGCCAACTGAGGTGGCAATGCCCATAGAGATGGATTGATATTGCGGTGGCACCAGCCGGCTAATTGTTGCCAGAATAACTGGAAATGTCGTGCCAGCCAGCCCCAGACCTATCAAAACACCGGCCCCGATAATAAAACTCATTTCATCAGCTGATGAGGCCATAAGCCAAAGCCCAGCGGCATAAAGGAGCGTGCCAGCCAAAACAATGCGAGGTGAACCATATTTATCAGCCAACACCCCAACAAAGGGCTGACTAATGCCCCAAAGCAGATTTTGCAAGGCGATAGCAAAAGCAAATGACTCTCTGGTCCAGCCCTGATCGACAGTAATTGGTTTTAAAAAAAGCCCAAACCCATGGCGAATGCCAAGTGAAAAGAGCAAAATGAGAGAGCCGCAAATAAGCGCGATGAGAGCACTGCGCCCTAAACTGGCGGCATTAAATGGTTGTTGCAAGAGCCGGATCATCCACATTTAGAAATTACAGAGAACAGATCACCGCAAAAGGCATAGAGAGAAATAAGTGCGGTAACAAAAAACTGTCAGAAACTATACGAGACTTTCAAAACAGAAGCTACCATAGAAAAAGCCGACTTACACAGAGGTAAGCCGGCTAAATATAATATAAAAGATCTCAGCTGTTGCGTTATTTGCTGGAGAGCATTTTCACAATGTTATTTAAACCACCTTCATAAATGCCAGCCACAAGCTCTTGAACTTCTTTATCTGGCTTGCCATCGGCATCGAAATTGCTGGTCCATGTTACGACAGTTTTATCAGCATCTTTCTCATCAGCTTCAACTGAAATAGTGGCTTCATAATTCTTGAACGGAAGCGGGCTTTTTTCAATTGCATAAGAATAGCTGGTTTCATTCTCACCAATTAGCCGCTCGTGAATCTGACCACCATCACCTAGTGTTAATAGGCGTTTCAGAGTTTCTCCATCGCGACTTTCCGCACATGTTTCAATGGCAGGGTGCCAGGTGGAGATCGCGCACCAGCCACCAACTTTTTCCCACACATCCTCTACAGACATGCCCACAGTCGCGCTCTTGGTAACTTCCACTGCCATTGCTGGTCCGGTAGCGATTAAAGATGCGAACGTGAAAGCAACTGCAAATCTTTTGATAAACTTCATTTCCATTCTCCCAAAACCATTTACTATTTGTTATTTTATTAATCAGTCGTCTATTCAGTCCAGTCGTTTGTTTAGTCCTGTCATCCATCTAGCATTGCGTCAGCAGTAAGCGTGATAGCTGAAGGACAACACACTTAAGTTACAATAGATTAATCACAGCAAGTAACAAAATATAGACATAGCGATTTACTTTATATCAGAAACCCTAAAGCCAATCATGATATAAGTCACTATCACCTAAAGGCCATGTAAAACTGGAACCTGGAATATGCAATTTCTATATTAAAAAGTGAGGCGTCTAAAATCAGGTGATAAGCAGTCTCACCATATTTTCGATGAGATTATAATGGTAGTAGTGCACTGAAATTAGACAAAACAAAGATCATCCAGAAGCGCTTTGTACCAGTAAACCATTGGCAATATCGAAAATATCAATAACCCCGGAGTAGTGCGAGACTATGAAATACAGCAATTTAAAGAAACCCAGCACAGCCCCGTTTCAGACCCCGTTTCTGGCATTATTTCTGGCTTTGTTTGTAGCCGTCTTCGCCAACCTCCCGCTCACTGAAATTGCTTCAGCAAAACAACCACTAGAGCGCGTGCCCGGCTCACAAACAGAAATGCGCCTATCTTTTGCCCCCGTGGTTCGCAGCACAGCACCAGCAGTGGTGAATGTTTATGTCCGCCATCGGGTCAAGCAGTTCCGCTCACCTTTAATGAACGACCCTTTCTTCCGTCGCTTTTTTGGAGACCGCATAAACCGCCCCCGGCGCCGCATGCAAAATTCACTCGGCTCAGGAGTGATTTTAAAGCCAGATGGCCTGGTGGTCACAAACTACCACGTTATCAAGGGCGGCGATGAAGGGGAGATCAAGGTTGCGTTGAATGACAAGCGCGAGTTTAGCGCCCGCATCATTCTGAAAGATCAGGAAACTGACCTGGCCGTGCTACGCATTAATAATCCCGGCAATCTAAAATTCCCGTACCTGGAACTTGAAAATTCAGATGAGTTAAATGTGGGAGATTTGGTGCTGGCAATCGGCAACCCCTTTGGTGTCGGCCAAACTGTGACCAGTGGCATCATATCAGCGCTGGCAAGAACCAGAGTTGGAGCCGCAGATTATCAATCCTTCATACAAACTGATGCCGCCATTAACCCAGGCAATTCCGGCGGCGCTCTGGTCGATTTGAAAGGCCGCCTTGTCGGCATTAACACCGCCATCTATTCCCGCTCTGGGGGCTCAAATGGCATCGGCTTTGCCATCCCCTCCAATATGGTGCAGCTTGTTGTAAATTCAGCCCTGGAGGGCAAGAAAGTAAAACGCCCCTGGTTTGGCGCGCGCTTGCAATCTGTCACCGCAGACCTTGCCGGCAGCCTTGGTCTCGATCGCCCCAGCGGTGCCCTTATCACCAGCGTACATGAAGCAAGCCCGGCTCATATCGGCGGGCTTAAAAGCGGTGATGTAATCTTGAAAGTTGGCAAACATAGCATAGCAGATCCCCGCACATTCCATTATCGTTTTGCAACCAAAGGCATTGGCGGTATTGCGACGCTCACCATCTACCGCAATGGTAAAATGATAACAAAAGATGTCAGCCTCATCGCCGCGCCGCTAACACCCGCACCAAATGATAAGCGCTTAAGAGGCAACCACCCATTAAGCGGTGCTCATGTCGCCAACCTATCTCCCGGCCTTGCAGAAGAGATAGACACAGACGATATTGATGGCGTAGTGATCATCGATGTAGCTCCAAACAGCTACGCGGCCAGCATCGGCTTTCGCAGCAAAGACATACTGGTTAGTTTAAACAATACGCCGCTGCTCTCGGTGGATGACCTGACCGGCCGCGTTAAAATTCGCCACCGTGTCTGGCGCATAGAGTTAAAACGCGGCAAGCGCATTTTGCGCATGGTCCTCCCCGGCGGCAATTAAAAGCCAGGCTAGGGCTTAGGCGCGGCACGAAGCTACATTTAAATGCCGCATCAATAGCAAAGGTTTCAACATGGCAGATCTATTCGAAGCCGCCGGGCTCGGCGATGATGTGCCCCGCCCGCTGGCAGATAGGCTGCGCCCGAAAAGCCTGGATGAGATAACAGGTCAAACCCATCTATTGGGAGAAGAGAGCCTCTTGCGGCGCATGGTCAGCCAGGGGCGCTTGACCAATCTCATATTATGGGGCCCGCCGGGCACAGGCAAAACCACACTGGCCCAGGCGCTCGCCCATGAAACCGACCTGCATTTTGAGCAGCTTTCAGCAATATTCTCCGGCGTAAAAGACCTGAAACTCGCTTTCGAGCAGGCCCGCAATCGCCGTCATCAAGGGCAGGGCACCTTGTTATTCATTGATGAGATCCACCGGTTCAACAAAGCCCAGCAAGATAGCTTCTTGCCTGTCATGGAAGATGGCACCATCATCCTCATTGGCGCCACAACAGAGAACCCCTCATTCGAGCTGAATAACGCGCTGCTCTCCCGCTCGCAGGTGCTTACCTTCGAGGCCCTCAACGCTGATGATCTGGATGAGCTTCTACAGCGCGCTGAAACTGAAATGGCGCGCCCGCTACCCGTCTCAACAGAAGCCCGCCAGCATCTTATCGCGTTAGCTGATGGTGATGGGCGAATGATTATGAATATGGCAGAGGAGCTGTTTCTCGGCGTTGAGGAGGGCAAGCGGCTGGAAAAAGCTGACCTCGGCAAAATTCTGCACCGCCGCCGGCCAACCTATGACAAATCTGGTGACGGCCATTATAATCTCATCTCAGCCTTACATAAATCCATTCGCGGCTCTGATCCAGATGCCGCCCTCTATTGGTTCGCGCGCATGCTCGAAGGCGGCGAAGACCCCGTTTTTATTGCTCGCAGGCTGGTGCGCATGGCGGTGGAAGATATTGGCCTTGCAGACCCCCAAGCCTTAGCGCAAGCCAATGCCGCCAAAGAGGCATATCTCTTTCTTGGCAGCCCTGAAGGCGAGCTGGCCCTTGCCCAATGCGTTATCTATCTGGCAGCCGCCCCCAAATCCAATGCAGCTTATCTTGCTTATAAAGCCGTGCGCGTCGCCGCGAGAGATAGCGGCACGCTGTGGCCGCCCAAACATGCTCTCAACGCCCCAACCAGCCTTATGGCCGATCAGGGCTATGGCGATGGCTATGAATATGACCATGATGCGGAAAATGCTTTCTCAGGGCAAAATTATTTCCCTGAAGAGTTCCCGGCACGCCCCAGCTATTACACCCCGGTCCCCCGTGGCTTTGAGCGTGAAATCGCCAAACGGCTGGATTATTGGCAAAGCCTAAGAGTTGCGCGCGGCACAGCCAGCACAGGGCCGAGACCCGATGGGGATGAAACAACCTGACAATAGGCTAAGGCAAACAAGCCCATCTCACACCAGTCCATTTCACATCAGGCTAACTCACTCCAGTTATATCTAACCTAAGCCTGGTGAAACTTAAGCCCAGTCAATTCAAGCAAGATGAGCCAATCTCCACCGCTCCCCCTCTATTAGGGGCAGTGAGAGATGAAATGATGTTCAACAGCACAGCTTTATGATATTGCTAATAAAAATAGCAAAGCAGCAATCCGGTGTTAAAAGGGCGTCTCTCAATCACTATGAGGGCCATAATCACCCGGTTAAGTGGTCAGAAAAAAAGCTGAAACAGAGCGCGGATGTGAGTTCTGAAACTGAACATGTAGTTCTGTATATCTAAGTTTTAAAATCTTAGCTTCGGCAGATCAGTGGTGTGAGTATAGTGGTGAGAGTATAGAGACAAATGATCAAGTTCAAAGACCTGTGGCGCAGTCATCCGCTCAATAAAAGTGAACGTTTCCCCTGCCGCATCGGCGGTTTTCCAACCTACAGAAATCAATGCGCCATCCGCATGAGCATCGCTCTAAAAGGGGCTGGTGTCACCTATGATATGATGCCCAAAGGTCTTGCTATGTGCCGCGCCCACCCGCGCGAGGAGATGCACTATATCCGCGCTGAAGAGTTGGCCCGTGCCCTTGTCCGGGCAAACATTCCCGGCCTCGGCAAGGTCGAAATTCTAAAAGATCCTAAAAACTATTACCGGGATTTATTCGGCCGCACCGGCATCATGCTGATACGCAATTATTGGTTCCGCACAGGGGAAACAAAGCATGCCTCCGGCGATCATATAGATGTCTGGAATGGCAAACGCTCCGCCTCGGCCTGGCTAATTAATTGGTTCTTCTGGGCGGGCTATTACGGCAACTATGACAAAGCCACAGAGATTTGGTTTTGGGAGGTCAAATAATGAGAGAGTTAATTGAAATCCTCGGGGCCCTGGCCGGCGCAGCCGCAGCGGTTTTTCACTTTGGCACTTTGGCAGCAGACAAGTTTGTCGCGTCAAGAACCTACACTAACCCGGATGATGTGATGACCCACCATGTCACGGTTTATCTGATCACCCTGGGCGCAGCGATTATCCTCGGTTGGATGCTGGGCCGCGTTCTGGCTTATATGCTTATTCGGGATAAAAAACCGGAATAGGGCATCATTAAAATATTTAGAGGAGTAGAGCCGGTTATGAAGTTTATCGCACTCGCTGCCGCGGGCGGTGCTATTGGTGCTGCTGGTCGTTATTTAGTCGGTGTTTATGCCATGCGCCAATTTGGCCCCGCCTTTCCTTATGGCACTTTTATCGTCAATGTTGTTGGCGCTTTGTTAATGGGGCTTGTTATTCACTCACTTGCCGTTAGATACACAGGTTCAACAGAATTGCGCACCTTTGTCGCTGTAGGCATCCTTGGCGGCTTCACTACTTTTTCAGCCTTTTCACTAGAGGTTGCAAATATGATAGAGCGCGGGAATTGGTCCCTCGCCGCAATTTATGCGCTGGCTTCCGTAATCGCCACGGTTCTGGCACTGTTTGCGGGTCTTTATTTAGCGCGACAAATAACGGGAGTTAGCATGTGAGCGGCGTTGTCCAAGTCACCCTGGCAGAAAAAGATGATGGCCTCAGACTAGATCGCTGGTTCAAGGAAAATTACCCCGGCCTCGCCTATGGCCGTTTGCAAAAAATGCTGCGCACCGGGCAAATCCGCCTTGATGGCAAACGGGTCAAGACCAGCACGCGTCTTGAAGAAGGTCAGCTGCTGCGCGTGCCGCCAATTGATGATGACGCTCAAACATCACAGCGCCCGCCAAGGCCAGAGCGGCAAAATCCAGAAGCTTTGGATTTCATCCGCAGTATCATTCTCCATGAAGATGATGACATCATCGTCCTCAACAAACCCTCCGGTCTGGCAAGTCAGGGCGGCTCAGGCACAAGGCGCCATGTAGATGGACTGTTGTCAGCGCTGGAAAAAAATGGTGAACGCCCCCGCCTGGTTCATCGCCTCGATAGAGACACATCAGGCTTGTTGCTAGTAGCAAAAACCCGCAAGGCCGCTTCTAAACTCGGCACTGTGTTTCGCACCCGCTCCGCCCGCAAAATATATTGGGCATTGACCATTGGCGTGCCCCGCCCCCAGCAGGGAGAAATCTCTGCCTTTGTGAAAAAAATGCAATCAAATATCCCCGGCACCAGCGGCGAGATTGTCCGTGTGGTGGAGGCTGGTGAGCCTGGCTCACAGCACTCTCACAGCTACTATTCTGTGGTAGAGCAGGCCGGTCAAAAATTTGCCTGGGTCTCGCTAAAGCCCGTCACCGGCCGCACGCACCAGCTGCGCGTTCACATGACAGAGCTTGGCACCCCCATCTATGGTGATCCAAAATATCAGATAATTCCAGATGGCGAGACTGCCGATTGGGCAAATGCTGAAGGGCTGGAGAATAGATTGCATCTTCATGCCCGCCGTCTTGTCATCCCGCATCCCTCTGGCGGCAAGTTAGATATTACAGCCCCGCTTCCACCGCATATGAAAAACAGCTGGGAAGCCCTTGGTCTCGACCCCCACCGCTATGATATGGCTGATGAAGACGAGCTTTAATCTGGTCCAGCATCATTCTACTAATACGCCCCAACGGCACCCCACCAGAAATGCACTGTCATAGTCATAATCCAGGAAGCGTTGGCCCAATGGCCCAAACAGCCATTTGCATCTTGGAAAATAGCTGACAGTGCATTACAACCTTTAACAAATAGGGTGAAGGGGCAAAAGCATTCATCCAGAACCCACCAGATGCAAACGCTGTTCAGCAAAATCATGCCCCTCATATTAAGCTGAAAACCACATGAGGGCCGCGACGTGGCAGAACCACATCTCATATTATTTGATTGCGATGGCACCATCGTTGATAGCGAAGGGCTGATCATCGAAGCCATGAAGCGCGCCTTTGATGATGAAGGACTGGAAGCCCCGGAGCCCGCCGCCATCCGCCGCATCATCGGGCTGTCCCTGCCGCTAGCTGTCGCCCATCTCGGCGCCCCGTCTGATGAAGATATAATCATGAATGTCAGCGAAGCCTATCGTCAGCGTTATAGCTACCTGCGAGATAAAGAAGGCATGGAAGAACCCCTGTTTGATGGTATGCATCAATTAATCACCGAGCTGGGTTCGCGTGATGAATATATCTTGGGCATCGCAACCGGCAAAACCATGAAGGGGGTGGATAATCTCCTGAACGCTAATCAGCTCACCCATATGTTTCACACCATCCAAACATCAGATAAAGCCCCCTCAAAACCGAACCCGGCCATGATTTTTCAAGCCCTCTCAGAAACCGGCATAGCGCCAGAGCGCACCGTTATGATCGGCGATACCACCTTCGATATAGAAATGGCCAACAATGCCAAAGTCGGCGCCATCGGCGTTACCTGGGGCCATCATGAGGCAAAAGACTTGGCAGCTCACAGCCCCCGCTTCCTGATAGATGAAATAGCCGATTTGAAAAGCACCATAGAGGCCAGCTTTAGCCCGCAGCTCACTTAAATCAATGCGCAGGCGAAGCTAAGTTCTTTAAGTGAGCGACGCCACTGCAATTTTCTAAATCACAAAAGTAACGGACAAGTATGGATAACGAAAACAACCAGAATCAAAGCGGCCCAAAGCACCGCGCCCGGCCAGATGATGACCGCCCAAAACCGCGCCGCTTTTATAAGGATGTTTCAGTAAAAGAAGAGGCAGGCAAAGGTCACGCCGTGCTGCTGGATGACCGCCCCATTAAAACCCCAATGAAAAACAGCCTCACCCTGTTGCATGCCGGCATGGCGACAGCCATCGCCAAAGAATGGCAGGATCAAGGGGAGTTCATCATTCATGAAACTATGGTCAAAACCAAGCTGGCAAATACCGCTCTGGATAGAGTGCGCGGCCGGGAAGATATAATCATCAACGAGATCATCACCTATGCAGGCTCAGACCTCATACTCTACCGGGCGACAGAACCGGCTAGCCTCATCGCGCGCGAGCAACAGCACTGGGACCCATATCTCGCTTGGCTAATGGAAAGTCATAATATCAAACTGAAACCAGCCACAGGCATCATCCATGTGGCGCAGGAGCAGGGTGAGCTCAATAAATTTAAAGACATTCTCAGCCCCTATAATGAGTTTGCCCTCACCGCCATCCATAATATGACCAGCCTCACCGGATCTGCTGTGCTGGCTATCGCCCTTGCTAAGGCAGATTTCACACTCGAAGACATCTGGCGCGCCGCTCATATTGATGAAGTTTTTCAAACTGAGCGCTGGGGAGAAGATAGTGAAGCAAAACGCCGTAGAGAGCTGAAACAGCGTGATTTTAACGAGGCGCATGAGTTTCTTCGCCTTGCAGGTGGTTAATGGCGCTCACAACAAGGTAAAAAACCCAAAAAGCCAGTGCAATCCTCCTTCAAAGGTGGATTGACCTCACCCCCCCATATGCTAAGACAAATAAAAACTTTTGTTGATCTGGAGCTAACATGAACGAAATCATCGCCGAGATTGAAAAACGCCGTGAAAATGCCCGCCTTGGCGGTGGACAAAAACGTATTGATGCCCAGCATAAACGCGGCAAACTCACAGCAAGAGAGCGCATTGACCTGCTGCTCGATGAAAATTCCTTTGAGGAATTTGATATGTATGTTGAGCATCGCTGCACAGATTTCGGCATGCAAGACAATAAAATCTCCGGTGATGGCGTCGTCACAGGGTGGGGCACAATCAATGGCCGCACCACCTACGTATTTGCCAAAGATTTCACAGTTTTCGGCGGCTCCCTCTCCGAAGCCCATGCGCAAAAAATCACCAAAATTCAAGATATGGCCTTGCGCAACCGCGCACCGATCATTGGCCTGTTTGACGCTGGCGGCGCCCGTATTCAGGAAGGTGTGGCAGCCCTTGGTGGTTATGGTGAAGTGTTCCAGCGCAACGTACTCTCCAGCGGCGTGATCCCGCAAATTTCAGTTATTATGGGCCCCTGCGCCGGCGGTGATGTTTATTCCCCCGCCATGACAGACTTTATCTTCATGGTCAAAGACACATCCTATATGTTCGTGACCGGGCCAGATGTTGTGAAAACCGTGACCAATGAAACTGTCACAGCAGAAGAGCTTGGCGGCGCCAGCATCCACACCACAAAATCCTCTATTGCTGATAAAGGCTACGAAAACGACGTTGAAGCCATGCTGCAAATGCGCCGCCTTATGGATTTTCTCCCGTCAAACAATCAATCTGGCGTCCCTGTTTTGCCAACCAAAGACGCAAGCGACCGCGTTGAGATGAGCCTGGATAGCCTCATCCCTGAAAACCCCAACCAGCCTTATGATATGCATGAGCTGATTAAAAAGGTGGTTGATGAAGGTGACTTCTTCGAAATTCAAGACAAGTTCGCTGGCAATATCGTCACCGGCTTTGCCCGCATTGAGGGCGAAACCGTCGGCATCATTGCCAACCAGCCAATGGTACTTGCTGGCGTCCTCGATAGTGACGCTTCAAGAAAAGCTGGTCGCTTCGTTCGCTTTTGTGATTGCTTCAATATCCCGCTCATCACTTTTGTTGATGTACCCGGCTTCCTTCCCGGCACGGCCCAGGAATATGGCGGCCTGATCAAACATGGCGCCAAGCTGCTCTTTGCTTACGCAGAAGCAACAGTGCCAAAAATCACCGTCATCACCCGCAAAGCCTATGGCGGCGCATATGATGTGATGAGTTCAAAACATATTCGCGGTGACGTGAACTATGCCTGGCCAACCGCTGAAATCGCAGTGATGGGCGCAAAAGGCGCGGTGGAAATTATTCACCGCAAAGATCTTGGCGACCCTGAAAAAATTGCACAACATACAAAAAATTATGAAGATCGGTTCTGCTCACCATTCGTCGCAGCAGAGCGCGGCTATATTGATGAGGTGATCGTGCCTCACAATACCCGCCGCCGCATCAGCCGGGCACTAAGCATGCTTAAGAATAAAAAAGTCGAAAACCCCTGGAAGAAACATGACAACATCCCGCTTTAAAACGCGGGATTATCCAGCCACCCTTCTTATGGATACTGATTAATATTTTTATGAAATCAGTTGGGATGCTGATTGTTCGCATGGAACAGAAGCTGATGGCGCGCCATCAGCTAAAGGGGCCAAAAAGGCAAACATAACCCCAAAAGGGAAAACATGACGATTGTCGGGATCGATTTAGGGACGACAAATTCACTCATCTCCATCTGGGGCGATGAGGGCCCTGAGTTAATCCCCAATGCCCTTGGCAAAACCCTCACCCCCTCCGTTGTTGGGGTGAATGACGAGGGCGAGATCCTCATCGGTGAGGCCGCAAAAGAGCGCCTCATCACCCATGCAGATCAAACAATCGCTGATTTCAAGCGCACCATGGGCAGTGACCGGGTGGTCGAGCTAGGCAGCTATAAATTTCGCCCTGAAGAGCTATCCGCCTTCGTTCTCCGAGCTCTAAAAGCCGATGCAGAGCAGCATTTAGGTCAGCCGGTCACCGACGCCATCATCTCCGTTCCTGCCTATTTTAACGATATACAGCGCAAAGCAACTATAGATGCAGGCAAGCTGGCCGGGCTAACCGTTGAAAGCCTGATAAATGAGCCAACAGCCGCCGCCCTGGCCTATGGGCTCAATGAAGTGGAAGACAGCCAATTCCTGATTTTCGATTTAGGCGGCGGCACATTTGATGTCTCCATTCTCGATAAATATGACAATGTCATGGAAGTCCGTGCCACTGCCGGAGATAATTACCTCGGCGGCAATGACTTTAGAGACGCCATTGCAGAGATGCTCATCAGTAATCACGAGCTGGATCGCGCAAATATAAGCCACCGCGCCATGAACCGCCTGCACCGTCTGGCAGAAACCATCAAAGAGCAGCTCTCTTCAAATGGAGAGGCCCGCTATGCCGCCACAATAGATGAAGTGGAAATAGAAGGCAGTTTAAACCGCGATGAATTTGAAGAGCTAACCAGCCCGCTGCGCCGCCGCCTTCGCATTCCTATGGAGCGAGCAATTAATGACGCCATCTTAACCCCTGAAAAAATTGAAAATGTCATTCTGGTAGGCGGTGCTTCGAGAATGCCAATGATCCGCCGCATGGTCGGCAGGTTGTTTCATAAACTACCGCTCTCTCACCTCAATCCAGATGAACTGATAGCGCTCGGGGCCGCAGTTCAAACCGGGCTTAAATCACGCAATGCCGCGCTTGAAGATGTTGTGATGACAGATGTGTGCCCCTATACCCTTGGTACATCCGCCGTTGTTGATGACAATTTCCAAAACCTCGTCATCGTGCCAATTATTGAGCGCAATTCTGTCGTGCCAATTAGCCAGAGCCAGTCTTTCTACACCATCCGCAATAAACAAACGCAGATCCATCTGGATATTTATCAGGGTGAAAATATGCGCCCGGCCGATAATATTTTGCTTGGCGATCTCAATATAGATGTACCCCCGGCACCGGCCGGAGACGAGGGCATAGATGTGCGCTTCACCTATGATATAAACGGCGCCTTAGAGGTTGAGGTCACCTCCCTCAGCACCAAAAAACAAGTGCGGAAAATATTCAAAAACCAGGCAAACCTCTCTGAAGAGGACTTACAGCAAAGGTTTAAGGCCCTAAGCGATATTAAGCTCCATCCAAGAGATCAAGCTGAAAACGCTGCCCTGTTAGCGCGAGCTGAGCGCATCTATGCAGAAAGTCTCCGCCATCAAAGAGACTATGTGCGCACCCTTATCCTTGATTTTGAGCAGTTTATTTCTGACCCGAAAAACAGAGATGTCGCATCTATCCGCGACGCGTTTAGTGAAGCCCTTGAGGAGCTGGAAGGTAGTCTCTTCGATTCTGAATAAGCCCAAATGCAGGAGCGTTCATTAATGACAGCCTGGGAAACATTGGGCATCAAGCCAACCAATGAAGAGCCGGCCATTAAACGCGCCTATGCTGCAAAACTAAAAATTATCCGCCCGGATGAAGACCCTGAAGGCTTCCAGCAGTTAAGAGAAGCCCGCGATGAAGCGCTCTACCTCGCACCCTTCGTCAATGATGAGGGTGAGGAATGGCAAGATGACGACTGGAACTGTGATTATGAATATGATGAAGATTATAGCGATTATGAAGGTGATGAGAAAAAGCCAATAACCTTTGAGCTGGACGATATTTGCAGAGATAAAGAGCAGGGGCCTCTAGAGACCCTAGATATAAGTGCCGCCACTTCAGAAGAGCTTGAAGAAGCTAACCGACCAGAAGCTGCAATAAAAGAAGCTGAGTTAAGGGAAGCTGAAAGTAGAGAGGCCGCAACGTCCACCTTCATAGACATGCGCGATCACAAAATCTCTGTCCCGTCGCAAGAGCACTGTCATGACAAGCCAGAAGAGGCTTCACATCAGCGCCCCCAACAATCAGAACACAGCAACCAATATATCAACGCGGATCAATGCGATCAGCCATTGTCAGAACACGCCCCCCTCATAACAGGCTACGCGCCCGGCGATACTGAGTTGGAAAATGAAGACGTTCAAGGCAATGAAAATAGGTTAAGCAATGAAGACACTTTGACTATTGAAAGTGTAGATCATGAGCTGGAGCAGCTATGCGGTCCCTGGAGTAAATGGGACATTGCCCCCTGGCACAGCTTCATCAAAGAGATCCGTGAACAAAGTTTCCAACTTTCAAATTATGCCGAACATAAAATCCTCATCAGCTTAAGTGAAGCCATCATCCCTCTCACCCCGCGCACAGAGCGTGAGCGTGCCAATCTCACAAACATTTTCAGCTTGCTGGATATGGAGTTTGGCTGGCGGCACAATGATCGTCATGTCTATAATATTCTGGGTGATAAACAGGCTGAACAGCTAATGGATTACATTCGCGATCGCCTCTCCAACCGAGATCATAATCAGCCGCGTGTTTATTACGACGCCATCGGATTTCCGATGCTAAAAGAGCAGGACTTTATCGATTATCTGGGTAAGAAAGACAGCATCTACCAACGCTATTATGAACAATGCCGCGAGCACGGCAATCAATACCAGTTTTCATGGAGCTGGCCGGGATTTCTCTTTTGCCCGCTCTGGCTCGCCCACCGCTGCAATGATGGTATGGAGGCACTCATTGGCATCTCCTACACCATCGCCCTTGTGATCTTGATTTACGGCTACAATAATAACAATACCCTAATGGCTCTAACCGGGGTTACTCTGGTCGCAGCCCTCCACATTTTGATAGGGATATTTGGCAAACGCATTCTGATTAGCACCATGGCCACCGCCTTTACCGAGCTTGAAATGGATAAGAAATTAACCGCGAAAGAACGATTATTGGCTCTGAAGAAGCTCGGCCAGGGCGGTCGCAAGGCAATTTCAGACCTTATCCTCGGAAATATCGGGATTGCAGTGATTTTAATCGTAATCCTTGCTATTTTTACCGGGGGGTAAGATATTGATATATATGTTATATTTTCAATGAACTTTTGAGGCTTAAATTTTCTTATAACTTTTTTCTAAATCCGCTTTACCCTCTCTTGTCGCTATAAAAACTTATGTTTAAAAGATAGACAGCCAATAAACAAAAGAAACAGAAATCTGCCATGTTCAAAAAAATTCTGATTGCAAACCGGGGCGAGATCGCGTGCCGGGTTATCAAATCCGCCCAGAAAATGGGTATCAAAACAGTCGCTGTTTTCTCAGATGCAGATAGGCGCGCCCTTCATGTTGAAATGGCTGATGAGGCTGTTCATATCGGCGCAGCAGCTGCATCTGAGAGTTATCTCGTCGCAGATAAAATCATAGCTGCCGCCAAAGAAACCGGCGCAGAGGCCATTCACCCTGGCTATGGTTTCCTCTCCGAGAATGCCGATTTTGCCAAAGCGCTCGCCAAAGAGGGCATCGCCTTCATTGGCCCCAATGTTAAAGCCATTGAGGTCATGGGCGACAAAATTGAATCCAAAAAATTCGCAAACGATGCCAAGGTCAGCACAGTGCCAGGCTATATGGGCGAGATTGAAACAGCCAAAGAAGCTGTTAAAATCGCCGATGAAATTGGCTATCCAGTGATGATCAAAGCCTCAGCTGGTGGTGGCGGTAAAGGCATGCGCATCGCCAATGCCAGAGACGAAGTGGAAGAGGGCTTTAATGCCTCAAAATCTGAAGCCAAATCCAGCTTCGGAGATGACCGCATCTTCATTGAAAAATTTATCGTTGAGCCGCGCCATATTGAAATCCAGGTGCTGGCAGACAAACATGGCAATGCTATTTATCTGGCTGAGCGGGAATGCTCCATTCAACGCCGCAACCAAAAAGTACTGGAAGAAGCGCCAAGTTCTTTCCTCGATGAAAAAACCAGAAAAGCCATGGGCGAACAATCCATCGCGCTAGCCAAAGCTGTCGATTATGAAAGCGCTGGCACGGTTGAATTCATCGTAGATAAAGACCGTAACTTCTACTTCCTCGAAATGAACACCCGCCTCCAGGTGGAGCACCCGGTAACAGAGCTGATCACTGGCATCGACCTTGTCGAGCAGATGATCCGCGTGGCAGCAGGTGAAAAGCTCAGCATCAAGCAAAGCGATATTAAAATTGATGGCTGGGCTATCGAGAGCCGCATTTATGCTGAAGACCCATACCGCAACTTCCTGCCCTCAACAGGCCGTTTGCAGCGCTATCAACCGCCAGCAGAAAAAACAGAAAATGGCGTCACTGTCCGCAATGATACAGGTGTTTATGAGGGCGGCGAGATCTCAATGTTCTATGACCCGATGATCGCCAAATTGATCACCCACGCCCCAACGCGCAAAGAAGCCATCACCCATATGGCCACGGCGCTGGATAGCTTCTATATCGAAGGCATCCAACATAATATCCCTTTCCTTAGCGCGATCATGCAACATGAGCGCTGGATCAGCGGCAACCTCTCCACAAGCTTTATCGCGGATGAATATCCAGATGGCTTTGAGCCTCAGGAGCCAGGTGAGAAAGAGCTGCGCATTCTCTCGGCTGTGGCAGCCGCCATTGACTTTCAAGGCAATATGCGCCGCCGCTCAATCTCAGATCAGATGCATGGTAAAGCCGTTAACTTCGCTGAAATGCGGGTTGTTAAAATTAACGACACGGCCCAAACTTTACGTGTTGAACAGCCAGATAGTGAGAGCAATGACCTCAACATTCACTATATCAGTGATAATGGCGATGCAGCTCCGGTAATGGTCTCATCTGAGTGGTGGTTCGGTGAACCAATCTGGAGTGGCACCGTCGGTGAAACGAAGGTCGCGGTTCAAGCTCGTCCCATCTTTAATGGCTATGAACTTTCCTATAATGGTGTTGCCGCTGAAACTTACGTATATACACCGCGCGAGGCCGAGCTGGCAGATTTGATGCCATTTAAAGAGCCACCAGACACCTCAAAAATGTTGCTATGCCCAATGCCAGGCCTTGTGGTGAATATCCATGTGAAGGAAGGCGAAGAGGTGAAAGCTGGTCAGTCTCTCTGTATTGTTGAAGCCATGAAGATGGAAAATATCCTCAAAGCTGAGCGCGATACAACCGTCACTAAAATCAACGCAGAGCCAGGCGACAGCCTCGCCGTTGATGCGGTGATCATGGAATTTGAATAGAAAAGCCAGCTTAAAAACCGCAAACTCATTTAGCTTATGCCGGGGATTTATACCCCGGCATAACATTCAGTTGATTTGACGCCCCCCCATCGCTGATGCCATGTTTATTCAATTGTGTCATCAGAACTCCGCTGTCTAGCCCCTGTCTAGCTAGCACTCACCATGATCAGCCCTTCACCAGGCCTTCGTTTGAGCGCAATCAGGTATAAGACTATCAGGAGTAAAATCTGAACCAGACTGAAGTGGAGCTATTAAAAAGCTCTCCTTTGCAAAAGTCGAAAAATAGTGTTCAGAAATTAGGGAGAGCGCTTACATGCTGCAATGCCTGCCACAGACGCTAAAGTTATTGCCTGCGACGGTAAGTCAGACTTTAACTCTCAGCATAACAGCCATTGCTTGCCTGCTTGCTCTGATACCCCCCGCCGCTGCCCAAAGCATTGAAAAATGGGATCAAAAAACCAAGATTGTGAAAATCACGTGCCAGGATTACTACCGCCGGCCTGTTCTTAATGTGCGCAACGACACATTAAATGATGTGGCTTTCTCAGACCTTCTTCGCCACCGCGGGGTCCATATGGGGCCGATGATCATCATCAATTATCGCATCCTGGCAACACTCTCACAAGCTTCGCAAAAGTTTTTCATCACCCATGAATGCGGCCACCATGCGCTGGGACATCTTTATTTTCGCCCTCCCGGTCTGCAAGCTGAAAAAGAAGCAGACTGCTATGCCGTCCGCACCCTTATCCGCCAGGGTGGCTTTACCTTAGATGATATCGAAAATGTACAAGAGGATATGCGCAAATTCGCACGTAAAACGCCATTCCACCCTTCAGGTGAGCGCCGCGCTGCTGAGCTATTGAAATGTATAGAATATTAGGGGCCAAAATCTCTAAGGGGAGGTGGTCCTGGTCGCCCCGCAGCGTTCAACAGCCAGCATCAGTCATTAAAGTAATTATAAAAACCTGCCTTAAGCGCCGCATCAACGTCTGACAAGTTATGGGTCAACCCCAAATCCTGAAAACTTGTCACCCCATGTTCAGTAATACCGCAGGGCACAATGCCTGAAAAATGCTCAAGTTGCGGCGATACATTGATGCTTACCCCATGAAAACTTACCCAACGGCGCATACGAATGCCAATGGCCGCAATTTTATCCTCTAAAGGTCGACCATCAAACGCCATACCCTTCTCAGGCCGTTGCACCCAAAGCCCAACACGGCCCTCGCGGCGTTCAGCCGTAACACCGAGTTTGGCGCAAGTTTCAATCACCCATCCTTCAATCTCTCCAACAAACCAGCGCACATCCCGCCGTCTCTTATTTAGATCGAGCATGATATAGGCAATGCGCTGCCCTGGCCCATGATAAGTATATTCCCCGCCGCGCCCCGTTTTATAAACCGGGAACCGCTCTGATGTTAATAGATCATCCTCCTTGGCACTGGTGCCCGCTGTATAAAGCGGTGGGTGCTCTAGTAGCCAGATACATTCGCTCGCCCTGCCAGCCGCAATATCGGCCACCCGCGCTTCCATAAAGTCAATCGCCTCAGGGTAAGGCACCAGCTCATCACTGCTTTTCCATTCAACATCAGCCATCTCAGGCAAAATATTTACCATCTGGTAACCAAGCTCCAACACAATGGGGTATATCCGACTCGCAAATACAGCTAAGAGTTGGTCTCAAAGACTGTAAACGCGGATTTAAATCAGCACTATAGCCATTCATCAGCAGTGAGCAACTTATCGAAAGTCAAAGCTGCATAATCAGGGATTTGCCCCAATGACCACAATCAAGGGCGTAGAAGTCGAGTTAAGCGTCGTTATAGGCCGGCGCACCATGCCTATCAATCACCTGTTGCGCATGGGCCGCGGCGCGGTGATCGAGCTGGAAGCCAGCGTCAATGATGAAGTTGAAATTCTGGCCAATATGATCCCCATTGGCCGGGGCGATGTGGTCGTTGATGGAGACCGCATAACGGTAGAAATCACCAAAAAATATAATTCGAGTGATATCGCAGCCTAAGATATAAAATCCAATAACTTGGATAAACAGCTTCATAGAGAACACTGTAAATCCTGCTTGAATTGCCAGCCCGAAGCGCATAAAAGAAAAGAGTTGCAAATGTGCGGCTGTGGCGGAACTGGTAGACGCGCAGCGTTCAGGTCGCTGTGGGAGCAATCCCGTGGAAGTTCGAGTCTTCTCAGCCGCACCATTTCTCTCTCGCCTCACCTAAAAAATATTTACAAAAGCTGCCTGAACTAGGCGACCAAAACTTTACGTGCAGCCAACTGCTCTTTGCTAGTGCCCTCCGGCGCTAGCGAGTTGTAAAGATCATATTTGTCATAGTGAGGCCCGGCAGGTTTAGCCCGGAGACGGCAGAAGCGGGATTGCCGCTCCTGTCTCTATCTCTCATACACTCCGGCGACTTATGTAAAAATCAATATTGCGGATCAGCCCCAGTTGGTACGGACCATTTCCCATCACTATCGCTCATATCAGCGCTCTCATCCTCACCGGCCTCTGCACCGCTGATTGGGTCAGCGCCTGTCGGCACCATCCAGCGATCGCCATCTTCTGGCGACTTTGTGGCTTCAGGCATATCTTCAGACTTCATGGCATCAGTGTTATTGTCATCATCTGATCCAATCGGGTCATTGCCTGTTGGCACTTCCCATTTCTCACCAGCCGGTTCATCCGCCGCATTCATATCATTGGAGGCATCACCGGTATCCTCACTTTTTTCCTCAGTTGCGGCCTCAGCTTCCTTATCTTCTTTGTTTTCAGAAGCAGGTTGCTCAATCACTTCTTTCTTAGTCGCTTCATTTTCAGACTCTTCGCTATCAGTCTTTTCGCTCTCAGCCTCTTCAGATGTATCGGCAGCATCATCTGTTTTAACTGCGTCGCCGTCAGCCTCTTCTTCCGGCATTGATTTCACAGGGTCATCAGCCTTCTCTTTCGTGACGGCTTTTTCAGCTGCAGGGTCAGAGTTCCCAGGGCTTTCATCGTCACCGCCAAGGCAGCCAGATATCCCGGCACTCATGGCAATAAGTAACGTAAAAAGTGATACTCTCTTGAATATTGAATGTTGCAAAACTCACCTCCCAAAATTTTATAATTTTTATCAAGCTATTAGCCTGGCTCCAGGTAAGAGCGGGCCCCACCTGAAGTTGTATTATTTAGCTTTGATAATATCTCATATTTTGAGTGAGCTCAGTGAGAATTAGATATTTAGTGTTACTTTGAATTGATTAAGCCATATTCATAACAAATGACTATAGCTTAAACACAGCGAGAGCCTTGCGCTAAATTAAGAAGCTCCCCCTATGAACAACCCTTAAATGGATGGCTCATAGAGAGAGCTTTAATCATTTCGTCAATTCCATGTACCCTAATTTTGAGCGGCTATTTAAAGCGTAACTTTAAGGGCTGAGATCACCGCTTCCCCTTACAGGTAATTGAAGAAAATCCAGCACATTTACCGTGGCAGGCTTTCTTTGATCCGATCCAATAGGTAGAGGCAAACCTGCCATCCATATCGGAGCCATTATTATAGACCTTAACCGGATATTTGATGGCTTCCACATATCCTTTGGTTATGCAAAAAGCATCAGCCACTCGCTTACCGCAGCCCCAGCTAGGGGGAACATCTGTAATGCCACCGCCAAGGCCAAAAACCCAAGATCCATCTTTGTAGTATTTTCTCAAACACACATCAACGGGCAGAAACCGTTTCCGGCGGGTCCCTTTTTTCCCAGAGTGAGGGAAGACTTTTATTTGATTGAGTTTTGATTTTTGCGCTTGCGATTTGCAGCCGGCAATTTTACCGGTACGCTTAATATTCTCGATGCGCACATAGTTAGCGCCGCCTTTTTTCATGCAGTGATCAACATCTTGCTTTAAAGGAACGGGCCACTCACCCTTTGATGGGCAAGCCTTGTTGACCTGCTCACGTAGCTTCTGTGCTTTTTTAGCGAAGGCGAGACATTTTTTTTCTTTTGCTCTGTGAGCATCAAATTTTTGAGCAGATTTAGCTTTACATTGCTGTAGAGCGCCTAAGCGCTTATTATTTTCCTGGGTTAAGTTTGCCATATGAACATCAGATCGCAAACACCAGTTCTTGTGAAAATTATAATCCAAAGACCAAACAGGCCCGCCAAAACCACAGCCGCGCTGTTTAGCTTCCTTGGCTTGTTTCACCGTGAGCTTGGCATAGGCATCGCAATTGACTTTATTATCTGCGAAGGATGAAGTCGTCATCAACGATAATGCCAATAAGCTCCCACCAAGAATTTTAAAATTACGTAAGCCATACATCACAAACCTCCGTTACATATTGTTAGGAATACATGATCATTTGACCTTATAAATTTTGATCTGATTTTGGAGTGAACATAGTATTCACTGTTCATTCATAAACTGGGCTTTGCCATAATAAGCCATTGCCGCAAAAAAGGGAAAAAAGCTGGAATGTTGTGAGGCAAAACCGTCCCCAATTACCAAGCAGAGCACTCAAATTTTACTGAGCTGTAAAAGCACAATTCAATGACCTTATGACGCATTATTGTGAAAGCATATAGACGCGGCCCAGCTTCTCCCATAGAGTTATAAAAGCTATTGAGATCAAATCATCGCGCGCCAGGTAAGAAACTCCCCCTATGGATAGTGACTCCATAAATGGATTGCTCCTAGAGAGCTTTGAGCATTTCGTTAATTCCGCGCACCCGCGTGAAACCATTCAGAACTACATCCCTGGGCCCCCTAAAGGCCGCACCCTAATTTTGGGCGCGGGCAAAGCTTCTGCCGCCATGGCTGCCGAATTTGAGCGCCATTATGATGCGCCGCTTGAAGGGCTCATTATCACCCGCTACGGCCATAAAGTGCCCACCAGCCAGGTAAAAGTTATAGAGGCTGCGCACCCGGTGCCAGATGAGAATGGCCGACAAGCGGTTGAAGAGCTGATCAGCCTGGCCAGATCAGCCAGGCCATCTGACCTTGTCGTTTGTCTCATCTCAGGCGGGGGCTCAGCGCTACTTTCAGCGCCGGTTGAAGGCGTCTCTTTCCCGGCCATTCAAAATCTGACCAAAGCGCTGCTTGCCTCTGGCGCTGAGATTGATGAGATCAATTGCGTCAGGAAGCATCTGAATAAATTACTTGGTGGTGGCCTCGCCAGCCTGATGCCAGAGACCCAAGTAATCACCCTCGCTATTTCAGATGTAATCGGTGACGACCCCGGCACCATTGCCTCTGGCCCAACGGTCGGCGATAACACCAGCCTTGGAGACGCACGCCAGATACTGGAAAAATACCAGATAAAACCAGAGGTTGAAATCACCGCCGCCCTTTTGGATGAGGCAAATGAAACAAGAGCGCCCGATGACACAGTTTTCACCAATAACAGCTATCACCTGATTTCCGCGCCCGCCCAGTCATTAAAAGCCGCCGCCAGCTTCTGGCAATCAAAGGGTTTTGAACCCATCATTTATAACGAGGATGTTGGCGGCGACACGAACCAGGCCGCAAAAGATCATGTCGCCTTTGTGCAAAAATTCCTGCATGAGAACAGCGCGATCTCCCGCCCCACCGCCATACTCTCCGGCGGGGAGACAACTGTCAAACTAACCGGCAAAGGCGAAGGCGGGCCAAATACCCAATTTATACTGCAAGCCGCCATCACGCTCGCGGAGCATCCGGGTGTTTATGCGCTCGCAGCTGATAGTGACGGCTATGACGGCAGCGCGGATAATGCCGGCGCTCGCTTAACGCCAGAAACTTTAGCAAGCGCCAAAGCCAAAGGGCTAGATGCGGCCGCTCTTTTAGCTGGTAATGATTCATATAACTTTTTCAAACCGCTCGGCCAGCTGGTCATAACCGGCGCCACATACACAAACATAAATGACTACCGGGTCTTTCTCCTGACACCCGGCGCATTAAACCTAAAAGATTGCCAGCCAGACCAATGAACCAACTCCCCACCGAGAATAACCAGATCGTCGCCACCCTGAAACAACGGCTCTTGAGCCATCTTACTTTGATCTATCCTGATCATGACCTTGAAGAGCTGGCAGATCAGGTCATCGCAGCCTTCTGGCCGGGCGGTGAGAAACAGATAACCAGCCCGGATTATCTCCCTGACCGCTCTATCTGGTCAGAAAAAACAACCGTCCTGATCACATACGGCGACACCTTAAAAGAAGAGGGAGAGAAACCGCTAACAACCCTCGGTCACTTCCTTGAACAAAATTTGAAAGATGTGATCACCAGCGTCCATATCCTCCCCTTCTTTCCCTACAGCTCGGATGATGGCTTTGCTGTGATGGATTATGAAAAGGTCAGGCCGGACCTTGGCGATTGGCAGGATATCCAAACCATTGGCAACAAGTTTCAGCTGATGTCAGATCTTGTCATCAACCATGCTTCAGCCAAAAGCGACTGGTTTGAAAAATATTTGGCAGGGGATGAAGACTATAAAGACTTCTTCTTCACGGCAGACCCGTCAGATAATCTCTCAGCAGTTGTGCGCCCACGGCCAAGCCCGCTGTTAACAGCGTTTGATAGCCATGAGGGTGAGAAACATCTCTGGTGCACATTCGGCCCAGACCAGGTGGACTTTAACTTCGCCAACCCCAAAGTGCTGCTGGAGTTCATCAAGCTCATGCGGCTTTATCTGGATAACCAGGTTCGTATCTTCCGTCTCGACGCTGTCGCCTTTATCTGGAAAGAGGTTGGCACTCCCTCAATTCACTTGCCGCAAACCCATGAAATCATCCGCCTGATGCGCACGCTCACGGATTTTTCCGATGAAGGCGTTTTGCTGATCACGGAAACAAATGTGCCAAACCATGAAAACCTCACCTATTTCGGCAACCAGAACGAAGCGCATCTGATTTATAATTTCAGCCTGCCTCCAATCCTGATCCATGCGCTCCTCACCGGGAATGAGTATTACCTGAAAAAATGGCTCATGGAACTGCCGCCAACCCAAAGAGGCTGCGCCTACTTCAATTTTGTCGCCGGCCATGATGGTATTGGCCTCCGCCCGGCAACCGGAATTTTGGAAGAAGCTGATTTGCAGGAAATGATAGACTGTGTTGTTAATTTTGGCGGCGCAATCAGCACCCGTTCAACAGGGGAAGGGACTGTGCGCCCTTATGAAATGAACATCTCCCTCTATGACGCGCTGAAGGGCACCGTTGAAGGGGAAGATGAGCTGCAAAATGAGCGCTTCCTAGCCGCCCAGACCATCATGATGTCTCTTGAAGGGGTGCCGGCATTCTACATTCACTCCCTGCTGGCGACAGAAAATGACTATGAAAAATTCAACAAAAGCGGCTTTAAGCGCTGTATCAACCGCCGTCAATATCAGTATCAGGACTTGCTCGAAAAGCTGAAAGACGAGACGAGCAACCAGAGCATCATATTAAAAGAGATCACCCGCCTGTTGGACATCCGCACCAAACAGCTGGCCTTCCACCCCAATGCCATCCAATTCACATTGCAATTACCTGAAGGGTTGTTCGGCTTCTGGCGGCAAAGCGTTTACCGCAACCAGGATATTTTCTGCATCACCAATATGACCAAAGAGACAATAGAGCTACCATTACACACACTCAATATGTATGCAGGCGTAAAATGGACTGACCTTCTAAGCGGCAATGAATATGAGACCCGTGACCAGGAGGTGAACCTGAAACCTTATCAAAGCCTCTGGATCACCAACAACCCCAACCCCCCAATCACAGTGCGTTAAGAGATGACGGTTTTTTACTAAGAGGCTATTGAGAAACCAGAGCTACCCTCAAAACCGTGCAGCGGTTTTTCAATAATAAAGCAAACAAAAACCGCTGGGCCGCCCCAAGGTTTTGTTTTCGATATCCTATCCTTAAAAGTATACCGAAGCGCAGCGCAGGGACTTTTAAGGAAGTTATTTATTGTCCTCATGCACAGCATCTTTCAGCCGCGTCATAATATCAGGGATGGCATAATGCACCCGCTTCCAGCGCGGCACAAATGGCGTCTCACCCGGGTTATGGATGAACCGCTGCCCGGCTTCAACAAGGTTGCCGGCAAAAAGCTCAACTGTCCGCTCTTCCCGGTGGATGTTGTAGGCAAGCCCATTGAGGCTGGCGTCATGCTGATACATCTCAACAATATCAAGCGCCGTGCGCAGATAAGTCGCCTTAAGAGAGCGGATCTGCTCTTCTGAAATGATCTTGCCACTGGCTGCAAGCTTACGGAAAATCGAGAGCGCAATATCAATACTCATCTTGGAAAGACCAGCATTCTTATCCTCCTCCGAGACATCCTGATGCTTATGGTCATAACAATCGGCGATATCCACCTGGCAGATTACATTGGTTGAATAGTTCCGCCGGATCTCAGAGAGGATGCCGATCTCAAGTCCCCAATCTGTCGGGATGCGCAGGTCCGGCAGTACATCAATGCTCATGGCAAACTCACCGGCGAGCGGGTAGCGAAAGCTCATCAGATATTCAAGGTAAGGGTCATAGCCGTAAACCCGGCTAAGCGCTTTTAAGAGCGGCGTCACAAGCAAGCGGGTCACCCGGCCATTCAGCTTTTTCTCAGCCACCCGGGCGTAATACCCTTTAGAGAAAATGTAGCCCGTATGCGGGTTGGCAACCGGATACATCAACCGCGCCAGCATGCCCCTGTCATACGTCGTGATATCGCAATCATGCAGGCCAACAACCTCAACATGATTGCAAGCGGCGAGAATATAACCAAAACAATACCAGACATTACAACCCTTGCCCGGGTTTTCAGGTGCCAGGCTATGTCCCTCAAGCTCGCGCCGCACCTCCTGCAGGCGCGGCCCATCATTCCACAGCACCACATGATCTTGCGGCAGTTCAGAGAAATATTCTTTGGCATGCTTGAACTGGTCTTCTGTCGCCCGGTCAAGGCCAATGACGATTTTGTCGAGATAGGGAACATTCTTTAGTTCATTGACGATTTTTTTCAGCGCCGGCCCTTCAAGCTCAGAATAAAGCGAGGGCAGCACAAGCGCCATCGGCCGGCGCTCAGAATAATGGATGAGCCGTTCTTCAAGTTCCTCAACCGGCCGATTGGTTAAATTATGCAGGGTGGAAACAACACCATTCTGATGAAAATCAACCATATATCGTCATTATCCCTTTTTCATTATCTCAGTAACATATCGCTATTTCGGGCCCGGCATCGGGTAAATAGCAGTCCCAGTCGCACTGTATCCTAGTGTCATTTTGTACTGGCAAGCGTATCAAGATCCAATTCGTCAAGTAAGCCCATTATCGCCGCATTCCAACCGCGCGGGCCTACATGCGGCGCGCGGATGATTCTGCCACTGGCATCGCTAATCACAAGGCCGCTGCCACCCGGGTTGGGGATGATAATGCCATAATCAACCGAAGCCAGCATAGCTTTGTCATTTGCGCTATCCCCAAGCGCGATAGTATGGAAAGGCCTGTCTGGTCGAATTAGGTCTGTTCGCAGTAGTTCTGGTCGTATTAATTTAAGGTGATCGATAACCCAGTTAACGGCCCAGTCTTTCCCGCCCTCACTTAAAAGATGATAAAACCGCCCCCCTTGAGTGAGCTTAAATCCATTGGCCGTTGCAAGTGCGCTAAGTTCTGCGATGCCCGCCTCATCGCCCTGCCATAAAAAAGGCTCGCTGGCTTGCCGGGCCTTCGCGCGGACAGCATCTACATCTTTAAGTCCGGTGACAGCCGCAATCTCCGCGGCACTCATGTCGTGAAAACCATTGATTGAGGCTCTTAATGAGGCTGGCAGTGTTTGTAGAAAGGCGAGTATTTCATTATAGGGTTTACCCGCAAAAATAGGCCCGCCCTTATCATGAGGTGATGAAAAGAGGTGAGGCGGGAGATCAATCACCATGCCGTTTTCTGAGATGAGCGGCACAGAACCAAAATCAATATCAAGCGCTCTGATCTCAGCGGCAGTTTTACTGGTCACCGGTATAAGCGGGATGCCAAGCTCTTTAAGTCTGGAGCGTGCTGGCTTCGCGGGAAGGTGATCATAGTCATGATGGTCAAGCAGGCAGCCATCAAGGTCAGTGAAAACAACAGCGGGGCAAGTGGTGAAGATCGTCATATCTCCTGGGACATTATAGCCGTCATTCGTCGGTGATGGCATTATTAGCAGTTAATGATGATGGTCTGTAAAACAGACGCTCACAGCATTTACCCACCCCTATAGCATATATCTAACTGTAATTTAGCAACAATAGTCCCGATCCTTAATTCTCCCCCGACAAAAGCGTTTACGTCGCACTGCATATGGAAAATTTATGCGCTGCCAAATAACAATGATCATTACGAGTTATAGAAATTGGCGATTTATTTAACCCAAGTGGGTTTTCTAAGCGGCCATAATATAGGGCTTTGCAGGCCTAAAACCCTGTATAGGCTTAGAACTAACAGGAAGGTCAAGATGGGATATATCGAAGAAACATTGAGCAAGAGCGAGACGATAGTCCACCGCGCTCATTTTCATTGGTCATATTATCTTGCAGCCTGGCTATCACTAATATTTCTCGGTGTATTTATAATCGGCATTTATCTTTTTATCTCTATCATGGTCCGCATCTGGACCACAGAAATCGCCGTTACAAACCACAGGGTGGTGCATAAAACCGGGCTATTCACCCGCAGCACCCATGAGCTGGAGCTCGATTCCGTGGAAGGTGTTGAGCTTGAACAAAGCTTTCTCGGTCGCCTCTTTGGCTACGGCAAACTGATCATCAGCGGCACAGGTGTTGAGGACGTGGTAACGCCCGATATTGCCGCGCCAATGGAATTTCGCAAAGCCATAGATGAAGCCGCAAACGCCCGGGAAGAGGTCGTGATAAAACCTGACACAAATCCGGCGTTATCATCATAAACAAACCCTCTGAGCATACGAAAACAGCGCTTGCAACTCTTATAGAGGTTTGCTAGAGATCAGCACTCGCATTTGTTAGGGCACCTTGCTCAGAATGCGATTAACGACAAGGCCTACTTGTCGTTTTTGACCTTGAGTGCGGCCGTGGCGGAACTGGTAGACGCGCAGCGTTGAGGTCGCTGTGGGGTAAAACCCGTGGAAGTTCGAGTCTTCTCGGCCGCACCATTTACAATCCCTTAACCCTCTGTGAACACTCAATTTATTGATTTTCTTTCTTTTTTCTTAGGTTCAAATACGTTTTGTAAAGTTCTACCAAGCTCATACCGAAGCGCGCTCTTACTTAATCATATCTATTTCTACCGATGCCTGCTATGCTCCAAAAAGCTTATAGCAGACACACGATTCTGCATGTTTAATTCTAAATATATTCTCAGACATTAGGCTATGGAACCCATCACAGTTTCATACAAACGCGCGTGTGCGCATGTTTAAGGATTTATGATGAATTATATTAACACGCAGACTGCGCCGGCTCTAAATAAGGCAACACCTCCTACATCTTTGGCTTTATTAGAAGATCAGGCCTCGCACACCATCCCCATCGCATGTAATAAAATACACAAAACGATAGAAATTATTACCATACGACCACTTTTGGATAGTAATGCTGTTCATCTCAATATTGGCATTGAGCTAGATGAATATCTGATTTGTAATATTCTCTCTGACGTTTATCAGCATGTGCGTATTACCGAAATTAACAGCCAAGCTGATTTAGCGGAGCTAGCCAGCAGACACCCCGATCTTGTATTTTCCGGCGTAAAGTATTTTGATTTTGATGGTCAGCAATTATGGTTAAATGATTATTTGGATCAGCACGGCATCGCTTACATGGCTTCAAGTAGGAAGGCATTGGATGGTGAATTTGATAAAAGCAATGCCAAAAAGTTAATGCAAAAAGCGGGGATTGCTACTGCTGATTATTTTACTACGGCACCCGATGAGCACCCAACAGAATCATCTGTTCCCATATCATTTCCTCTCTTTGTTAAGCCAGTCGCAGGCGGTGATAGTCAGGGCATTGATGCTAACTCTGTCGTCAACGATTTTGCTAGTTTTCAGGCAAAAGTTGCGGATGTTTGGAATACACAACATTCCCGTTCATTGGTTGAGACGTATTTATCTGGCAGAGAATATAGCGTTGGTATTTTTGAGGACTACGCTAGTGGTACACTCACTGCTATGCCGATAGAGATTATCGCGCAGAAGAATAAAAATGGTCAACGTATTCTCGATTATGACATTAAACGCTTTGATTCTGAGCAAGTGATTGCTGTGAAGAACCCAACGATTCACACACAACTCTCAACGCTTGCTAAAGCTGCCTTTCGGGCATTGAATGGCAAAGCATTCGGGCGTATCGACATCAAAATGAATCATCACAATATCCCTCATTTTATGGAAGCTAATCTGATGCCTGGTCTTCGTAAAGGTTATTTCTATCGATCATGCGCACTGAATTTAAATCTAACGTATGAGCAGATGATTCTAAAGATTGCGAATAATGGTTTAACATCACGCCAACCATTGCTCACGCATACTGAGTATGATCACCCAGTCTTGTAATTATAAGATTTGTGGGTTCTGATGGTTGCATCCCCACCCACTTGGCTGTTTAAAAAAGCTAGGTATATGGAAAATAAGTATTTTGTCTTTTTCTTGGGTTCGGATATAGTTTACCAAGTGGCACCATATTCAAGAGATCAAAATTTATCAGATCCATGATGGCACCAGATCTATGCCCTCAATTGATATACACTCACTTAATATCTAATGGCCAATCCATGCCTTCCTCAACCATTCCCACAAAATTCATACGTTGTTTGGCTTGTCACTTCAGGTGCGCGCTGCACTAAGGCGCAAAAAGCATCCCGGATTGTAAGACCACATATCTTCACTAGTCATAAGTCTAGGAAAACCCGCAAAAAGAATAAATAGTACGTCTCATGCTTAAGTATAAGGCGCCACTTATTTAAGCAGGTTTCAGCATAACTGACTAAGAAAATCGCTAAAAAGCGAGCAATTACAATCATTTGCATTTTTTCTATGCAGCCTCACTTAACCCTTCCGTAAGGTAAATATCTTAACCTTAAACCTATCAATTATTTCCTTTTGAGCGGAGTGGTTTGGGGTCAGTGCGTCAATTAATTACTTCAATAAACGTCTTCATTGTCTCGTCCCTGGTCCTCCAAATGACGAGCCCGCCTGCTATGGCTGCTCAACAAGATCCCTCACTATCAAATGTAGCTCATAACGCCATCGAGACGATCAGTATGGTCTGGGTACTGCTGGCAGCCACTCTTGTTCTCCTGATGCAAATCGGTTTCATGCTGCTTGAGGCAGGCTCTGTTCGCTCCAAAAATTCTATCAATGTCGCCCAGAAGAATATGCTGGATTTTGCTTTCGCGACCATTGGTTTTGCCTTCATAGGCTTCATGTTTGCGTTCGCAGCTTCTGGGCCGTTTCCCATAGGCTGGGATTCTAACTTTCTGCTTCTCTCCAATCTGGAAAGCGATCAGATCATATTTTTCCTGTTTCAAGTTATGTTTTGCGGAACCGCGGCCACGATCGTTTCAGGCGCAGTGGCAGAGCGCATGCGCCTTAGCGCTTATCTCATCTGTTCTCTCGTGCTTGCGGTATTTATCTATCCCATATTTGCCCATTGGGCCTGGGGCGCAGCGCTTGCCCCAAGTAGCGGCGCATTTCTCGCCAATCAGGGCTTTGTAGATTTTGCCGGCTCTAGCGTGGTTCATGCAACAGGTGCCTGGATCGCTCTGGCAGCCTGTTTAATCCTCGGGCCTCGGCTTGGTCGATTTGATAAACAGGGCAACCCGAGACGGATATCCGGCCAAAATCCTGTACTGGCAACAGCTGGCGCTTTCTTCCTGTTTGTAGGGTGGATTGGATTTAATGGCGGCTCCACCATGGCCGCCAATGCAGATGTACCGCAAATTGTCTTGAATACAGTGATGGCCGGGGCGATAGGTGCTCTGATCGGATACTTTCTCGGGATGGCCCATGACGGTGTTGTCTATCCAGAGAAAATTATGAATGGCATGCTAGGGGGGCTGGTTGCCGTCACAGCAGGGTGCCAACTCCTCGAGACAAGCGGTGCAATGCTCATTGGCGCATTAGGGAGCGCTGGGGCGATTTTGTTTAATATCTTTCTTGAGCGCCGCTGCAAAATAGATGATGCAGTTGGGGCAATTGGTGTCCATGGCTGTGCCGGGGTGATCGGCACAATCATGTTAGCAGTTTTGGCGCCGCCAGAGAATTTGCCCTTGCAGGCAACTCTTCCTCAATTACTGGTTCAGGTGAAAGGGGCGGGTATTAATTTTGCCTTCACGTTCGCTTCCGGCATTTTACTGTTCTACACCCTACACCGGACAATGAAACTACGGGTCTCGAGGAGAGATGAATGGCACGGTCTAAATGAAGCCGAGCATGGCACCAGCCATAGCATTGGCCATATGGAAGCCGCCATGCACGCCCTCACCAGAGGCAAAGCAGACCTAACTGCACGAATTGAGGTGGAGCCCGGCGACGAGATGGAAACCTTCACCAGCAGTTTTAATAATCTGCTAGATAAATTTGAAGAAGTAGAGCAGGTCCGTAAAAAGAGCAGCGATGAACTACGCACATTGCAAGAAGCCTCCCGCATGAACGAACTGGCAAATGCCACCTTTGAAGGGCTTTGCATCATTCGCGGCGGAGAGCTTTTAGATTGCAACAACTCATTCGAGCAGTTGATTGGCTATAATATTGACGAAATAAAAGGCCGCCCAATTTCTGATTTCGTCACACACTTCCATCTCAAAAGCCTTGAGCAGTCACTCGCCAGCAACAGCACAGAAGCACGAGAGATTGAATTGATAGGCCGCAACCGGCTCATGGTGCCGGTTGAACTGCGCAGCCGCGAGATCATCTATCAGGGTGCAAATGCCAATGTCCTGGCGATCGTTGATTTAAGAGAAAGAAAACGCACTGAAAAACGCATTTTCCATCTGGCTCAGCATGACACGCTAACTGACCTGCCCAATAGAGCGCTGTTTAATAAACATCTATCTGAAACTCTGGACCAAACAAGAAGGGGAGACACAGGTTTCGCTCTGCACTTCATTGATCTCGATCGCTTTAAAGATATAAACGATATGCATGGCCATCCAGCAGGGGACGCGGTGATAAAAGAAACCGCAAATCGATTGCGCAAGCTCATTGCCCCTGAAGATATGGTCGCCCGCCTCGGCGGTGATGAATTCGCCATCATTCAAAAAACCGGTGGGGATCAAACTGTATCGGAGAAATTGGCAGCAGCCATTGTGCATGCTTTTTCAGAACCGTTCCGTTTAGCGCGCGGCTCAATACTACGCTCAGGGTCTAGCGTTGGCCTTGTTAACTGCAAACAGTCTGAAGATAGTACACCGGAAGCAGTGGTGCAGCGGGCAGACACAGCGCTCTATCATGCAAAGAATAATGGCAGAAACTGTTACGCTATTTTTGAAGAAGGCATGGACGCTGAGCGCAAAGAGCGTCAAAGCATAGAGCAAGACCTCCATGACGCTATTATGCATGGCGAACTTGAAAACCACTATCAGCCGCGCATGGATCTAAGCAGCGGCAAAATTATAAGTTATGAAGCGCTTGTGCGCTGGAACCACCCGTGGCGTGGTTTATTGGGGCCAAACTCGTTCATACCTGTTGCAGAACAATCCCGTAAAATAATAGAGATTGGTGATTGGGTTATGCGCCGCGCCTGCCTTGATGCTGTCGCCCATATGCGGGGGGCTCAAGTCAGCGTCAATGTTAGCCCCATACAACTGCGTGATGTGAATTTCTCCATACGGCTAGAAGAGATCCTGAGGGAAACCGGCCTGCGCCCTGATCTATTAGAATTAGAGATAACAGAAAATCTACTGATAGATGATGATGATGGCGCGCTAAAAATGCTGAACCTGTTATCCAACATGGGAGTGAAGGTCGCCCTGGATGACTTCGGCACTGGCTATTCTTCTCTTAGCTATCTCAGCCGCTTTAAATTTAACACCGTTAAAATTGACCGCAGCTTTATCCGACATGTCGATAAAGATATGCACTCTATTGCAATTGTAGATTCAATCTTCAGCCTGGCCCACGCTTTGAACATGCGCGTTGTAGCAGAAGGTGTTGAGGATGAAGAGCAGTTCCTGGCGCTGGTCGATCGGCGCTGCGATGAAATACAAGGTTATCTCATCGGCCGTCCTGTACCGATTGCAGAAATCATCCATGAAGTGCCTGAATTCCTGAGGGAAGAGAACTATAAACGCGAGCAAATATTCTTGCCGGTCTAAGTCTCATCATCAGCGCCTGAACTCATGCTATCTCTGTGAAGCCGCTTTTTTGCGAAGCGGCTGGCCTTAGACTGCGGGAGGAGGCCGCACGCCCCGGCGCAAAACCACCATGATAATAAAAACCAAACACGCCATGGCAATCGTTAGCGGAAACGTGACCGTTGCCGGGGTAAAAACTTCAAGCGCGGCAAACGCAAACAAATTGCGCAGCAGCATCAACCAGAAAAACAACAGCTGTTCTTCATAGGGGTGATGATAGGCTTTGCGGAAGGTTGGTCCAAATCCAAGCAGGTCAACCAGGGTTAGTACCAAAACCGCTAAAAATGGCGAGGCCGTTAAATACCACAAGGGTAAGGAACAGAACGCTAATATCAGAAACAACCAATCCGTCTTGGTGATTTGCAAATCGCCTCGTTTAAGAAAGGCCAGCACAGCCACCCCGATGGTCAGAAGGCCAGAAATACCAATGGGCCAGGCCCCAACACCACCGCCATCTGAAAGTTGTGCTAAAAAAACCAGAAATGTGGTGACACCCCATATAATCCAGGAGAAAACATGCGGCCGCGTACGCCCCAACCGGATAGAGCGGATATACGGCCAAAAAGCAGCTATCGTCAGCGTAATAGCCGCGGCACTTAATATCAATTTATAGTGCAGCATGGGGCTGCGCTGTTATGGGGCTCACATGAAAAGCTCTTTATTGATCAAACATAGCGGCAGCATAGGCAGTATCAGCCTCATGTTCAATTACCGGCTAGCGCCGTTTATGCCATTTCTTGCGCTTGCTAACGCGAAACAGTTTGCGCTGCCGGGCCCTGATTTTGCGGTCAACCTCCGCATATAATTGCCGGTAGCTTTTGCCGCCAATGATGGTCTTCGGGTTTTTGTGATGCAGCCCACCATATTTAGTCGCCAGCTTCTCAATCGCGACCGGGCGAAACGGCTGACTAGAGGTAATGTGAACAAGTTTATAGCCCCTGGCTTTAAGGGCCGCGAGCAGACGGGGCATAGCGCGCGCTGTTGCCGGCTTGATATCATGCAGCAGAATAATCCCCTTACCCCGCCGTTTTAATTGGCTAAGTGTGCGGCTGATAATACGAGCAGGCGATAGCCCGTCAGTATCACCAGGGATAATATCGACAGAGAAATTTGCAATTTTGCGCTGGGTTAAATAGTCATTCAGCTTCGGCTCATCATGCAAACCGGGGTATCGGAAAAAAGCAGAGATAGGCCGCCCGGCACTGCTGGCAACCTCTAAAAACCCGCGCTCAATCTGATAACGGGAATAGTCATTATAATGATGCCGAAGGTCTCGCGGGTGGCTGTGGGTGTGGGTGCCAATGCTATGGCCCGCTGCAGCAATGCGTTTCATCACATCAGGGGCATCAAGCGCCATTTTGCCAACAGCAAAAAAGGTCGCCTTGGCGCAGTGGCGTGCCAAAGCTCTCAGGATCTTGTTGGTTACATGCGGCAAGGGGCCATCATCAAACGTCAAAACCACTTCACCAGGGTTTAAAGGCAGGGTATTATCAAACTGGGCCCGGCCAAATTGCCCCCCTTGGCTCACATCAATTTCCAGCACCCGAGAAACACCAAGCGCGCCTTTATGCTTGCAGGCGTTGTTGGCCGCAGCACTTGCCGCAATTGCCCTGCCGATTGGCTGAAATATGAATGAAATTAACACTATAAGGCATAAAAGCTTCATCAATTGCGAAAACGCTGCGACTGATCTATACACAAAACTAATCCCATATTGTATCGTCAAAGACTATAATTCTGACATCGCTTCCGGCTAGTGTAGCGGCAACTTGAAGGCCTGACTAAGAAACATCAAAATCCAACAGAAAATTTACCGGCTTGTGTATAGGTATATACTAACCAGCTGAGGGAGCATGGCGAGAGAATGACAAAATCATCAGTCACGACTGAAGCGACACAAACCACTGATGAAGAGGTTAGCCGGGATTTTGTACGCCAGGTGTCAGCAGCGATTGATGAACGCGCCGCAGTTCCCCTGAAAATTCTGGTAACAGACCTCCATGAATCTGACCTTGCCGACCTCCTGGAAAATCTTCCTCCAAACTACCGGAATGATTTTATCGAACTCATGGGCACTGAGTTCAACATTGATGTTTATGCCCAGCTAGAGGAACCCGTCCGCGCTCAGATCGTTGAGGATATGCCCAATGATCAAGTCGCAGATGTTATCCGCAAGCTGGATACCGACGATGCGGTTTACCTGATTGAAGATCTGGAGCAGGCGGAACAAACCGCTATTCTCGAGCAGATCCCGGAGATTGAGCGCGCCCCGCTGGAGCGCAGCCTCGAATATCCAGATGATAGTGCTGGCCGCCTCATGCAGGCCGATTTTATAGCGGTGCCTCCCTTTTGGTCCGTTGGCCAAACCATTGACTATATGCGTGAGACAAAAGACCTGCCCGATCATTTCTCGGAAATCTATGTCATCAATCCAGATTTTCATCTGTTAGGCATTTTGCCGTTAAACCGCCTGCTACGCTCAGGTCGCCCAACCCGGGTCAGCGATATTATGGATGATGACCATAAAATCATTGAAGCTGATCTCGATCAGGAAGAGGTGGCCCGCCAGTTTGAGCGCTACAATCTGCTCTCAGCCCCTGTTGTTGATAATGACCAACGGCTGCTCGGTGTTGTCACCGTTGATGACGTGGTGGATGTGATCCAGGAAGAGGCTGAAGAGGATATTAAACGTCTCGGCGGTGTTGGTGATGAGGCCCTTTCAGATACAGTGATCAACATTACCAAAAGCCGTTTCACCTGGCTGATGATAAATCTGTTCACGGCCATTCTGGCGTCAGTTGTGATCAATATGTTTGAAGCAACCATCAATGAAAAAGTCGCCCTAGCCGTACTAATGACCATTGTGGCCTCTATGGGCGGCAATGCAGCGACCCAAACCATGACGGTCTCTGTGCGCGCCCTTGCAACCAAAGAGTTGAATACGGTAAATGCCATCAGAATTATCACAAGGGAAGGGCTGGTGGGCCTGGCAAATGGCGTGTTGTTCGCATTTGTCACCGGCCTTGTCACGCTGATCTGGTTTCAGAATCTCGGGCTTGCGGTCATCATGGGCACGGCGATGATATTTAACATGCTAATCGCCGGCTTCTCAGGGATACTCATCCCGATGATCCTGGAGCGCCTGAAAATCGACCCAGCCGTCGCCTCCAGCGTCTTCGTCACAACTGTCACCGATATCGTCGGCTTCTTCTCATTTCTTGGGCTGGCAGCACTCTTTTTGATTTAGCCATTCTATCGTCATTCTTATCAGCCTTATATCGACAATCCCGTTAAAAAAATCATTGCGGCAGCTGCTTCTCATGACATTCTTAGTTCTGGCTGGAATTCTCAAAACATTCTCAATATCAACATGTAATGCTATAAAAAACAGGATAAGGAAGGAAACACTGCTTTGAAACACAAGATTCTGAGTTTGGTCCTCACGTTGGGCTTAATGGCCCCTTTAGGTTACGTAGGTACTGCATCTGCCAAGCCACTTTGTGATAATTTCGGCTTTGCAGGGCTTTTGGCCTCCTGTAACCGGAGTAAAGAGAAAATCAAAGTGACACTGTCATCAGGTAAGCCACTGGGCAAAGATGTCGTCCTGGAATCTGGTGCCTATTACAAAATGGATATCACTTCAGATGGTTCCGCAGAACTGGCGCTCTCAGGCCCAAGTTTTTTCCGCGCGATTTGGATCAATGAAATTGTGATCAATCAAATTGAAATTCGTCCAATGGCCATCGAGTCACTGGAGTTTGACGCAGCAGGTTCAGCCGAAATTTCATTTGTCGCGATCAAACCTGGCACTCACATTCTGCGCATCCCAGGTTCAACCGGTAAAACGCAGCAAATTAAACTCACCATCAAGTAAAGGATTTTGTCAGAATGAAGTCATTTTTTAAAACCCTCACCGTCGCCATGATAGCTTTCACATTGGCGAGCCCTGCTGTTTCATTTGCCGATGACGACAAGAAAATTGATAAAGAAACAGTTGAAAAGATTATGGCCAAATTGACCGAGATGAAATGTCAAATGGATCCGGATGACATCGAAGTTGAGGACGATGGCTATGAGCTTGATGATGTGATCTGCGAAGGCGGCAAACAATTCGACATCGAATTGGACAAAGACCTTAATGAAACAGGTCGCAAAGACGATTAAGAGCCTTTAGCTTAACTATTAGAATAATCCCGGGATGGCCAGAACACCATCCTGGGATTTTTTTTTTGCTAATGCTTCCCGCCATTTTCAATGAAGCTGACTAAATCATCAACAAGAGCTACATCCTCGTTGCCCCTATCCAACACCATTGCTATTGTTATCGCATGCGGCAAGTTGCCACACGTTGCTGGCATATCAGTGACGGGGTAATCAATAATCAAAATAGCGGGGAGAACGCCATGCTTAGTACGATACCCTACGAGGTCCCACCATCATTATTATCCGGCTTAAGCGGTGATCCAACGCCAACCGTTGTGGTTGGGGCCAACACGGCGATTGTGCTGGAAAGCGTCAAGGCAGCCGTTGATGCAGGGCTGATCAAACCAATCCTCGTCGGCGAGCCTGACCTCATCAATAAGGCCGCAACGGAAGTCGGCTTCGGTTTTGAGAACGCTCATGTTGTACCAGCTTTTAGTGAGGAAGAAACAGCTCAAAAAGGCGTCAAGATTGCAAGCGATGGCGAGGCTGGCATCGTCATGAAGGGCCATATTCACACGGATGTCCTGATCCGCGCGGCCCTGAGCAAGACGGACGGGCTGAGATGCGGCCGGCGCTTTACCCATGTCTCTCACCTCACGATCCCCGGGGATCCAAAAGTACTCATCCTGACAGACCCGGCAGTCAATGTGCTGCCCGATGCACCAACCCGAATGGACATGGTGCGCAACTCTGTTGATCTTGCGCGTGCTATTGGCATCGCAAGGCCAAAGGTTGCCATGTTATCAGCGGTTGAGATTGTCAATCCGGGCATGCCCTCATCGGTCGCGGCAAAAGAAACCGTGGACGCATTTAATGCATCAGGGGAGGATCAGGGTTTCGACATCGCCGGCCCCTTCGCCTTCGACAATGCAATTTCACCAGAAGCCGCGCGCATCAAGGGCGTGAACAACCCTGTGGCAGGGCAAGCTGATATCATAGTGTCACCAAATATCGAAACAGCTAATGCCATCGGCCGTATCATGGTCAACTTCATGAGCGCCGTGCTCGCGGGCGTCGTCATGGGGGCGAAGGTGCCCTTCGTCCTGACATCCCGTGCCGACCCGGCGGAAGCCCGGCTCGCCTCCATCGCCCTTGCCCGCAAGATCTCAGAGTATCAGGCTGGTTAAATAAAAGGGCACATCACAGAGGCAGCGTTATATCCCTCAATACCCCAGAAGGCGACCGAAGAGAGCACACCAATTCACCTGATATGAATTGGTGTGCTGTAGCCTTAAATTTTAGGAAAAGTTGGTTGCACCGGTTGTGCCTGCGCGGCAAACAAGCCCTGGAAATCGTTAAAGCCAAACTCAGCCACTTTGTTCAGATCAGCGTCAAGAATTTCATAGATCATGCCATCTGTGCCCCAATTGCTGAACCAGGCAATGCAGTCCACATGGCCGCCGCCTTCTTCATGCGGCGCACCGCCGGCTTTAGCCTGCACGAAGCTACCAGTTGGGCGGATCTCTTTAAGGGCGCCATCCTTATCATAAAGCCGCAACTCACCCTGAATGATAAAGGTGCTGTAATCAGCGTGATGGCGATGCAGCACAACCTTTTTATTGGCAGCAAATTTAAAAATAATATCAACAACCTTGGCTTCAGGATCGACCCTGATGATGTGATACCAAATATTCTCAAACCCTTCGATGCTGTTCCATTTGATGTTGGACTGATCAAACTGACCGGCAAATTCTTTTGCAACAGCAGAGCCAGAGCCAAGCAGTGAAACAGCCGCCGCCGCCCCCATAGCCACCAACCCCTGCCGCCGCGTCACCGCCACATCACCAAGGCCTCTTTCATCCATATCCTTCTTCATGCCATTTCCTCTCCAATAAATTATCACCCCATCCAGAGCAAAGCTCTGTCAGATGAAAACAATCTACCGAATAACCCCGAGCCCCCGTGTAACGAGTTTGTCTAAAGCAAGCGGAGAAGTAAGGAAGGTTTCAGGGTATGTAAGAAGTATGGATGAGGGGAACGGCAAAGAAGTCTAAATATCGTTCAGTTTGTGTCCCTAAAAAACAGAACCAGCAAAAGTTCAGATCACCATATTAGGAATGATAAGATATAATCTCGGTATAAAATTGATCAGCAAGGTCCAATCTCTCTTCACCAACCTGGTCCGCTGTGACAGGCCGCAATGCCGAAAGTTCAGAAAAAGCCTCCTAGCTTGTTAAACCTTTAAGGCGGAGCAAAAGATACACAAAAAAGCCAGTTCGATGAATACCGGCAGAGCAATGAAAATATATGCGGGGTTCCGGCACAGTAGCTATGCTCTGAAAAAATGTAGTGAGGTGTCCAATCACATCTGATTGCTTGAGGACATCCAGCCGCCCCCCTTCAAAGGGGAGCCAAATCCACTCACATCCCAGACTTTGGCAAATTTTGCGGATCGGCTGAACATCTTCGCGCTCACTTAACAGCGTGCAACAATGTGTGAGGTCAAGGGCTGCCAATGTATCTTTAGATTTTTTACCGGGTCGTGGACCGAGAAAAAATTGCACCGGAGATTTTTTGAAAGAGGCCACAAGGTCGTGAATATTTTCGTTCATCGGCTCATTATAAAAGCCGAGTATCTTTAATCTAGATGTTTCTTTTAACTATGCCCAATAGAGATGGCCTCATCACCTACCCCTGCCGCCGCGCCAAAGCCACATCACCTAGGCCTCTTTCATCTGTTTTCTTCATTAAACTCTTTCCTCTCCAATTATTTCCAATCCAGAGCAAAGCTCAGTCAGAAAAATAATCTAACGAATAAGCACGAGAGCACGTGTAACGAGTTTGTCTAAAGAAAGCCGAGAAGTAAGAATGGTTTCAGGAGATGTAATAACTATGGATGGGGTGATGAGAGGTGGGTGTGGGGATCCTAGTAATGACACACCTGATCAAGAAAGCCACAGAACATATAATCGAAGAAATATTACTGAATCTTAGTTATTTAGTGAAATAGAAAATAAAAAAGTGAATAAGATGGTGAAAAGAATGCCTTAATTAATCAATTTTCCAATAACCATGCCAATAAACTCTTTTCTTGTTTGAGTCATTAAATTTAAAGATAGATTTTTCAAGAGCTTCATCATAAGGAGCGGGTGTGCGATAAATCTTTCCACGTCTATATTTGCTTTTATTTTCTTCTTGCCGGATCAATGAGGAAGCCAGATTAAGACCTAATTTTTCAAATAATACGCTAGCGTCTATAGCTGAAGTGATATGTTTTGCCTGAGGAGGGATAAGTCCGCCACCATGTATACCATTCCCATCAAATCCGGTATTAGATTGTAAAGGCACATAGCCTATGGGCTGCACCCATCTAATTTGCTCATCAGATGCAAGAATATTTTTAGACTTATTGTCTCTTAGAATAACTGTTCTTTTCATATAAATTTTAGGAGAGAAACCAACCATTTCACGTTTGAGATATCCAGTGCCTTCAACACTATCTTCAATAATGATATCGCTAATTTTATCATCATTTGGATATGCAAGGATACAAAGTGTTGGGTCGTCAAAATTCTTATCCAGATCGTGACATTCTTGGATGGGGGCGCGTTTGTAGATCAACTTTCTTCCACTAGTTTTGACTGTTTTTGAAGTCCGCACAATCTTAATCGAATTACCAGCAAGAAGACGCTCACAGAGATCATCACATCCCTCCCTGGCGATTGTTACGGATTGAAACTTGGTTGCATCCTGTATGGGATAAGTCTCAGTTTTCGCCTCGGCTAGAAGAGCCTTTGTTTGAGCTTTAATCAGTACCGGCGGTATAAAAAACAAAGCTGAGAATGCGATTAGGGAGAGGGCAAATCCCTTTCTAGGGTTAGTATGTCTGAACCAAACGATGGGAATAAGTAGCAGCAATACCCACCAAAGATTTGAGAAGATTAACATAGAATATGAAGCAAAATAGGACATGGGGCCAGGAAAGCCAAGATATGCTCCGCCACTTAAATACATAATCCTTAAGAAAAAAGCTATAGTTGGAATCGACATCGCAATAGCGAGCGGAATGGATATTATTAGGAGTATCCAGAAAATTTTATCTAGTTTTTTCAAAGCTTGATACCTTTTGTTTTGCAGTAATAGGTAAGTATCAAGAGAAAGTTATTAATGAGTTAATGTGATAATGTGTATTGTTAAGGCGGGTAAAGTATAGACGGAAGTAAAAATCATCTTTAGTGTGTTTATTATTACTCCATATAACGCCAAATTTTATATTATAACAGCATCTGAAAACAACAAAGCATCTCTTGGGGGCGGCCTCAAAGAGATGCTTCATGTGGCAGCCACCGCAAAAGAAAAAGGCTCCCGCAAGGGAGCCTCTCAAATCCATCAATCATCTAATCCAGGGCGGCCAAAGCCGCCCGCCGCGCATTTTGCGCCCGATAGGGGCGCAAAAAATATTGCGCGCCCCGCCGGAGGGCCCGCGCGGCCACGCCGCCGCGGAATAGCCCGTGAGGCAGAAGCTAAGCCAACATGCTTTGCTCGTTAAACGGCACATTTTTGCTGCGGAGCAATTCTTGCAGTTCGCCAACTTGTGTCATCTCACGGATAATATCGCAGCCACCAACAAACTCACCTTTAACATAAAGCTGCGGAATGGTCGGCCAATCAGAGAAACTCTTGATGCCATCGCGAATGCCCATATCATCAAGCACATTCACATCTTTATACTCCAGGCCAAGATATTCCATGATCTGGGCAACCTGACCAGAGAAGCCGCATTGCGGAAATTTCGGTGTGCCTTTCATAAATAGCACAACATCATTCTGGGCCACAGTGCTGCGGATCCAGTCATGTACCTCTTGTTCACTCATGTTATCAAATCCTTCTCTTGTCTCACCCTTTCAGGCGTCATCTGGCACAGCCGTTTCAAGCGCAAGTGCATGTAGCACGCCGCCCATTTTGCCTTTTAGGGCACTATAAACCATCTGATGTTGTTGAACACGCGACTTTCCCTTGAAAGCGCTGGATGTCACTGTCGCTGAGTAATGATCCTTATCACCGGCAAGATCAACGATTTCAACTTCCGCATCTGGCAGAGCTTCCTTGATCATAGTTACAATGTCAGACGATTCCATGGGCATAGCGATGCTTCCTTTCCATCCTAATATAGGAGCGATTTTATGTTATGCCAGTAAATTCGGCAAATAACCTTCATGAGCGGTTCTAAGGGTCTGAAGAGCGATGCTGCCGCCCCCCTTAATGGTAATTTCCTTACCAGAAGACAGCCCAATTTGAGAGGTCTCCAACCCAAGCTTGCTTAACTCAGCGATAATCCCTGTCGCCTCACCAGCCGGAACAGCCAGCAAGTAGCGCGCCTGGTCCTCACCAAACCAGTAAGCTTCGCGTTTAATTTGGCCCTGATACGGCTCCAAAATCACGCCGACATCACCAGCCAGGCACATCTCAGCAATAGCAACCAAAAGACCGCCATCAGAAACATCATGTACTGCAGAAAGCTTGCCAGAAAGAATAAGCTCGCGCACAGCGTCGCCTGTGCGGCGCTCCAGTGCGAGATCAACTGGCGGCGGCGCGCCATTAAAATCACCGGTAAGCAACTCCTGAAACAGGCTTTGCCCAACATGGCCTTTGGTTTCACCCACAAGAATAAGCGCCAGGCCCTCATCGGTTAGGGCAACGCTGGTTAGCTTATCATGGTCATCAATCAACCCAATGCCGCCAATGGCCGGGGTTGGGGGAATGCCAATGCCATTGGTTTCATTATAAAGTGAGACGTTACCTGAGACGATAGGGTAATCCAGCGCCCGGCAGGCATCGCCCATCCCTTCTAGGCAACCAACAAACTGGCCCATAATGTCAGGGCGGGTCGGGTTGCCAAAGTTCAGGCAATTGGTAATGGCCAGCGGTGTCGCCCCAACGGCGGTAATATTCCGCCAGGTTTCAACAACCGCCTGCTTGCCGCCTTCATACGGGTCGCTATAGCAATAGCGAGGCGTCACATCCGTTGCAGCAGCCAGGCCTTTTTTGGTGCCATGTACACGAACAACAGCCGCATCACCGCCCGGGCGGCCAACTGTGTCGCCCATAACCATATGGTCATATTGCTCCCAGATCCACCGGCGCGAGCAAAGATGCGCGCCGCCCATCAGGCTATTCAAAGCCGAGAACAGATCTTCCACATCTGGCAGGTCTTCAGCTGCAACCACAGGCTGAGCAGCCGTTTTCTCAAACGGGCGCTGATATTCAGGCGCGCTATCCGCAAGGGTGGCCACCGGCAGGTTCGCCTCCACAATGCCGTTTTGGCGGACAACAAGCCGCCCCGTGTCGGTGGTTTCACCAATCACCGCGAAATCAAGATCCCACTTATCGAAAATCTTTTTAGCAGCCGGTTCAGAACCCGGTTTCAGCACCATCAGCATCCGCTCCTGACTTTCAGAGAGCATCATTTCATAGGCTGTCATGCCGGTTTCACGCTGGGGTACAAGGTCAAGGTTCATATCAAAACCAACCCCGCCCTTATCTGCCATTTCAACGGAAGAAGAGGTCAGACCAGCAGCCCCCATATCCTGAATGGCAATGATCGCATCAGAGCTCATCAGCTCAAGGCAGGCCTCAAGCAACAGCTTTTCGGTAAACGGGTCACCCACCTGCACAGTAGGGCGCTTTTCATCCGATTGGTCATCAAACTCAGCTGAGGCCATAGTGGCCCCATGAATGCCATCGCGCCCGGTTTTAGAGCCAACATAAACCACCGGCAGCCCAACACCTTTGGCAGCGGAGTAGAAAATCTTATCTGTATCCGCAAGCCCTATGCACATGGCATTCACAAGAATGTTCTGGTTATAGCGCTTGTCAAAATTGGTCTCGCCGCCAACAGTCGGCACACCCATGCAATTACCATAGCCAGCAATGCCTGCCACAACGCCGTTAACAAGATGCCGGGTCTTTGCATTTTCAGGCGCGCCAAAGCGCAGCGCATTCAGGTTAGCTATCGGCCGCGCACCCATTGTGAACACATCACGCATAATGCCGCCAACACCAGTGGCAGCACCTTGAAACGGCTCAATAAATGAGGGGTGGTTATGGCTCTCCATTTTAAAAATAGCCGCTTGCCCATCACCAAGGTCAACAACCCCGGCATTCTCCCCCGGGCCCTGTATAACTTGTGGCCCTTCAACAGGCAGCTTTTTCAGGTGATAGCGCGAGGATTTATAAGAGCAATGCTCTGACCACATAACAGAGAAAATGCCAAGCTCGGTGGCAGAGGGTGTGCGCCCGATTATCTCGAGAAGATGCTTATATTCATCAGCGCTTAGCCCATGTTCGGCAATCAGCTCATCGGTTACATCAACAGGTTCAGGGTGTTCGCCGCCGTCAAGGCTGGCGCCGTGGGTCAACTCATTCATGAGAGCGCCTCCGTTAGTGACTTAAACATCGGGGCGCCATCAGACCCGCCAAGCGCTGGGGAAATCAACCGCTCTGGATGCGGCATCAGCCCAAGCACTTTCATGTCGGCGCTGTAAATGCCGGCAATATTATTGACAGAGCCATTCGGGTTTGCAGCCGCGCTAGCAGCACCGGTTTCATCAACATAACGGAAGGCCACAAGCCCCTCATCTTCGAGGCTTTTAATAGTCTCATCATCAGCAAAGTAATTGCCGTCATGATGGGCGATCGGCACGCGGATAACCTCACCAGCTTTATATTGCGATGTGTAAATGCTGTCATTCCGCTCAACTTTTAGCAGCACATCTTTACAAAGGAATTTGATATCCCGGTTGCGCATCAACGCGCCGGGTAACAGGCCAGCCTCTGTCAGCACCTGAAAGCCATTGCAGATACCAAGAACCGGCACACCGGCTTTCGCCTTGGCAACAACATCCTTCATAATAGGAGACTGAGCCGCCATCGCACCAGAGCGCAAATAATCGCCGAAAGAAAAGCCGCCCGGCAAAACAATCAGATCGCTCGGTGGCACAGAGGTGTCACCATGCCAGACCATAGCTGGCTTTTGATCCAACGCTGCGGTCAGCGCCACAGCAATATCCCGGTCACAATTAGAGCCGGGAAAGACAATTACACTCGCCCGCATCATCTACTCCAATTCAATGGCATAATTTTCAATCACGGTATTGGCCAGTAGCTTTTCGCACATCTCCGTAACTCTGGCACGGGCGGCTTCGGCGTCGCTATCTGTGAGGTCAAGCTCAATCAGCTTGCCTTGCTTCACCTCATCAACGCCTTCAAATCCAAGGCCGGTCAGGGCATGTTCAATGGCTTTACCCTGCGGGTCGAGCACACCATTTTTAAGAGTAACAGTGATACGTGCTTTCATGGCTCTGTTCTTTCCATTTATAGCCGGTCCAATATTCGTCGGTGGAGGAGGGGGCCACCCCATAGACAGCAAATTTACCATCCTGTGGGCAGTTATCTTTCTCTGGCAAATTCAAGATTACCCAACCCAAAATAATTTAGGGAAACAAACTCATCTGTTTCCCTAAAATATATTTGTCAGCGCTGAAATGCGGCAAAAGGTGCAAAATTTTATTCCCGAGAGGTTACTAACCGGGGGCCGGAAGGCTCATTCTGTGGGTTTTCCATTAAGATGCCGAGCCGTTTCGCGACTTCCTGGTACGCATCGATTAGGCCGCCAAGGTCCTGGCGGAAGCGGTCTTTATCAAGCTTGTCGTCTGTCTCAACATCCCACAGCCGGCAACAATCCGGGCTGATTTCATCTGCCAGAACAATTCGCATCGCTTCATTTTCAAACAGCCTGCCAAACTCAATTTTAAAGTCAACCAGCCGAATGCCAATGCCGTAAAACAAACCAGAGAGAAAATCATTGATCCTGAGCGCAAGTGACATCATCTCATCAATTTCCTGAGGAGAAGCCCAGCCAAACGCTGTAATATGCTCTTCAGAGACCATAGGGTCATCAAGCTCATCGGACTTATAATAAAACTCGATGATGGAGCGCGGCAATTGCATGCCTTCTTCCAGCCCAAGCTTTTTAACAAGTGAGCCGGCAGCGATATTTCGCACCACAACCTCAATCGGCACAATCTCAACTTCTTTGATAAGCTGTTCGCGCATATTCATGCGTTTGATAAAATGGGTTGGTATGCCAACCGCAGCCAGCCGCTCAAATATATGCTCGGAAATCCGGTTATTGAGAACGCCTTTGCCCTCAATACAATCATGCTTGCGGGCATTAAAGGCTGTGGCATCATCTTTAAAATGCTGGATCAAAGTTCCAGGCTCAGGGCCCTCATAAAGGATTTTTGCTTTACCTTCATAGAGCCGTCTGCGACGGTTCATTATCGTCATCCTCTGTAAGAAATAGGCATATATAAGAATAGGCAAAAACCTATCATAAAGCCGCGTATGAGCCGCAAATTAGCCGAAACAAACAGCGAAAACAACATCATTCCGGCCTCTCTCCCCATTAGGGCACAGAACGCCTCTGCCAGCAAATGCTCTGTTGAAACGGCGTTAAGGGGCGCCCACACCGCCAGGCAGGTTAAAATACAGGGGCAGGAGGCATAAATATTCGCGCAAAAGGGCGCAATAACCGTTGAATTTAACCCCCCGGCGCATTATGTCTGAGGGAGAGATTAAAGGTGCAAAACGCACCCAGAACAATAAATGAGGTTAGCCCGATGACCAACTTTAATGACCGCGAAAAAGCCTATGAAGCCAAATTCGCTCAAGATGAACAGCTTCGCTTCAAAGTGGAGGCCCGCCGCGACAAACTGCTAGGTCTCTGGCTGGCTGAAAAAATGGGTAAATCCTCTGATGAAGCCGCTGAATATGCCAAAGAAGTGGTTATCTCAGATCTGAAAGAAGCTGGTGATGAAGATGTTATCGCGAAAGTGCTGGCAGATATCGAAACTGCCGGCCTTAGCATCACCCGCGAAGAGATCGTCAATAAACTTTCAGAATATATGGTCATCGCTGCCGAACAGCTTGAAGTCGGCGAATAAACTGCGCAACAGCTAAAGCGTCAAATCACAGCTTTTAAAATCACAAACTTAACAGGCCCCGGCGTACAAATCGCCAGGGCCTGTTTAATGATGTAAGAATGATTTAGTTTGAAGGTTGCTTCAAAATTTAATCATGGCTTCAGGCCTCTTTCATGAGGTTTTGTTAAACCCCTGAAGTAAAAACAAGCCTTAAGCCCGCTTGCGCTGGGCTGATTTAACAGGGGTCTGACTTGAAGCCCCGGATCTGTTAAACGCATCATCAAGAATGCGCTCAGCCTGCAACTTCGCCTGTTCGATAATCTGGGCCGCGTCTGCCTGCGCTCTCAACAGCTCACTTTCATAGCTGATGGGTTCAGATACATCGGCCTCATCAGCCGCAGCTGCTGTAACCTGCGCATAGTTTTCAAGCTGTGCGACGTAATCATCAATCATGCGAGTGTAGAACAATTCGTACTGATGCAACCGGCCAAAATAGAAGTGAATGAAATTGCGATTACCCGCAGCATAAAGTTTAGCAAGCTGGGTAAAATCGGGGCTCAGTGGTAACGAGCCAGTCAATAATTGGTGCGCCATTAGATTTTTCCTAACAGGGGGGATGGAAAAATATTGTGATATCTCGCCCCTTCCACAAGAGACACAATCTGGTTTCATAGCTGCAGCCCGGCACGCAATACGGATAATCTTCACGGTGCTGCATCAAACATGCGCGTTACGTACACGGTAAAGTTGTCTAAATTATAGGCGCTAAACTATGGCGGTACAAGAATACCGCCACCCCTGTGGATAAGATAAAGCCTCCCTTGCTGGCAGCTTGACAAAAAATCCAATATTTATAGCTGCAAGCATAAAACGAAATTTTATTTCGTTATCCAAGGTGATCATCTAAATTGCTAAGAAATCCCATCCTGCTTATGGTGACTTATGCGTAGTTTGCTTAAAATCAGTACCTTGCCAGGCATGATAGTCTTGATGATGATTGGATATGCTGACATGGCCATTGGCCAGTCATGCACTAAGCGCCCTTACTGCAAGCACATTAAAAGCTGCCATGAAGCGCTCTATTACCTTGAGGTCTGTGGCTATGGCGGGCTTGACAGGGATAATGATGGGATACCTTGTGAAGCCATATGCGGTCAGAAAATGACAGCCGGGCTGCGCGCTATGAAAGCAAAAGTGAGAGCAAAGACTAAAGGCACATCAGCCCTCGGTCTCATCAGTCAACCACAAACCAACAATTTCTCCTGCGCAGGCAAAAAGAAATGTAGTGACCTGAAAAGCTGTGACGAGGCAAAATTTCAGCTCAAAAATTGCGGCCAAAAACACCTGGACGGCGACCGCGACGGCACCCCCTGCAACCGCCTCTGCCGATAAACCCAGAACCAGAATTAAGAGAAAGCAATTACGCGGATGCTATATGGGCATCGGAGCTCAAACAGCAGACGGCTTCAAGCTTTTGTTTTTCGATATTGAAACCGGGATACAGTATACCGAGGCGAAGCCGAGAGACTTTAGCCCGAGGCTACCCGAATACTCGCTTGAATATGGTGTCAACATGCTTGGTGTGATAATCGAGGTTAAACTTTTCTTTCAGGTCGCTCTCGCTAAGGGCGGCGCGCACTTCCTCATCAGCCAATAGCTCGGTCAGGAAATCTTTGCCTTCCCGCCACACTTTCATTGCATTGCGCTGCACCAGCCGGTAGCTATCCTCGCGGCTCACACCAGCTTGTGTAAGTGCCAGCAGAACGCGCTGTGAATGCACAAGCCCGCCAAGCTTGTTCATATTCTTTTCGCAATTCTCAGGGTAGATAACCAGCTTATCCATCACATTGGTCAGCCGCTTTAAGGCGAAATCCAAAGTCACAGTGGCATCCGGGCCAATCATCCGCTCAACAGATGAGTGAGAAATATCCCGCTCATGCCAAAGGGCAACATTCTCCATCGCCGGGAAGGCATAGCCACGCACCAACCGCGCAAGACCGGTTAGATTCTCGGTCAATATCGGGTTGCGCTTATGCGGCATGGCAGAAGACCCCTTCTGCCCCGGTGAGAAATATTCTTCAGCTTCTAAAACTTCTGTGCGCTGTAGGTGCCGCACTTCAACGGCAACCCGCTCAACAGAGCTGGCAATAACGCCGAGGGTGGCAAAAAACATAGCATGCCGGTCCCGTGGGATGACTTGCGTTGAAATAGGCTCTGCCTCAAGCCCAAGTTTTTCAGCCACATACACTTCAACCTGCGGGTCAATATTGGCAAAGGTGCCAACAGCCCCAGAGAGGGCGCAGGTCGCGATTTCTGCGCGGGCGGCAATGAGCCGTTTCTTAGCACGGTCAAATTCAGCATAAGCACTGGCCATCTTCAGGCCAAATGTTACTGGCTCCGCGTGGATGCCATGGCTGCGGCCAACACAAACCGTATCTTTATGCTCTATAGCCCGCCGTTTTAGGACCACCAGCAATTCATCAATATCCGCCAGCAAAAGATCTGCCGCCCGCACAAGCTGCACGTTAAAGCAGGTATCAAGCACGTCAGACGATGTTAGACCCTGATGAACAAAGCGGGCGTCATCACCAACATGTTCCGCCAGATGGGTGAGAAAAGCGATCACATCATGTTTAACTTCGCGCTCAATTTCATCAATGCGCTCAACATTAAACTCAGCCTTGCCGCCTTTTTCCCAGATCACATCAGCCGCTTCCTGGGGAATGGTGCCAAGCTCAGCCATCGCACTGGCGGCATGCGCCTCAATCTCAAACCAAATCCGAAATTTGGTATGAGGTTCCCAGATATCTGTCATCTCTTTACGGGAATAGCGAGGAATCATGAGCGTCTCTTCTAAGCTGATGTTAATAGGAAATGGGCACTTAAAGTACCGGGAGGGGGGCTATAAACGCAGCCCAGCCAATAATCAAGGTTAGGGAATTTCATTTTATAAAGGGGATGTCAAGCCCAACCGGGGAAGAACCGGCAACGGAGAGCAAATTGCCACATCTTATCGCCGCTCAATAGCGCTGGAAAACCACCTTTTAGCGCCATTGTTATAAGTGGGAGAGAACGAAGGAGAGGAGAAGGGGGCGCAACAACTCTATAACATGCCGCCCTCTAATAAGCCCCCCCCAAATAACCCAAGCCGAAAAGGTTAGCCCTTAAGTGCAAGTCTTCTTTAATCTCTTCTGGGTCCAAACATCGTGATGTAGAGGGCACCAGCAGGCAGCAAGGCCAGAATAGAAAGGCGCAGCGGGGAAAGAAACAGCTGCGCAAAGGCATTAATGCCTTGAACCATAGTGATGTAAACATCCTGCGCGCCGCTGAATTGATAAGTTGGCCCAACTTTACCCGGTAAGGGCAAATATTCATGCAGCACAGTTAAAACGCCGCCAACCACGAGGAACAGCACAGAAAGCGTAATAATCGCAAAGGCAAAGCGAAACGGAATAGAGCGACCCGCAACAAGCCCCTGGAACCACCAGGTCAGCAGCGCGGCAACAGAACCGGCAATACCAACAGAATAGGCCGTATTGGCGATGTCATCGGTCATGGCGCCGCCGCCAAATTGCATATGCTCGGTCATCAAGCCGCCAGAAAGAAAGAGACCATAAATAACTGAAAATAGAATAGCCAGAACCAACCCGGCGATCCGACCCCGCCCATGTCCGGCTGCTGCCGCTGCATTTGCCATCAGTTATACTCCCTTTCCGGAATAATCTTGTCGTTATTAAAAATCACGCTTATTTGCTTTGCCAGGCTTCTAAAAAGAGGCCCTCAAAACGACCTGCATGATACCTATATTGTACCCACCTGCCACGCACAGCTGCCTTCTACCGAACTGCTACAACAAGGCCGCCTAACTCTATAACAAACCACAGCCCCATTCGATACAGAGGGCAAGCTGAATTCACGCCGTTGTACACAGCTTTAAGGGGCAGCTAATTCGTCGCGTTAAATGTCGGCATCCAATAGCTCGAAGCTATATAGCGGCCATCATTCCCCTCAAAGCCATAGCTAAATAGCTGAATAATAACAATATAAAGCGCTTCCTTGGCGTCGCTGTCAGGATGGAAGCGAATAATATCAGAAATTGCATACTGCCGCGGGCACCCCCGGCTGGTCGGGATACGGGCATCTTTATGTAGCTCTTTTACCTCATCACCTTTGCGTTGAACACTCAACCCATAGCCCATTTGCGATAAGGCCCCATAATCTTTGCAGCGCTTGGTCTCTATCTGATGCTCTTCAAGCCGAAAGGTCAGCGCATAATTCTTTAAAAACGGCACCGGCCCCGGCGCAACAGTAACTTCATGAGTGTTGCGACCAACCTCAGTCACCGGATTATGCGCAAGCAAAGCGCCGCTGCGGCCAATATCTAGTTTTTCAAGGAAGGGCTTTGCTTTCTCGAGCGCCTGGTCACGAGCACTTTGCTGGCCCGCCTCTTCATTCTGGATCAGCACACGAATAGGTGAGCCTTTCACCCAGCTGTTTTTTCTGGTGTTGGTTATGTAAATATTGGCATAAGGAAAGCCAGAGCCATCTTGAATGCCATATTCCTCAAAGGCAAAATAGCTGCCATCTGGCGAGAAGCCTAATATCTGCCGAGAGGCAATGTCACCAGCCCGCGCGCCGCCGATTAACGCAGAAGTTATAAATAGCGCGATACTTAGTATGTATAAAAGTCGTTGCTTGCTCTTGGTCAAAAGAAGTGGTCGCATCTCATTACTTTCATTTCGTCGGTCATGTTACGCTAACAATAGCCACCCTGAAACGGGCCACGCACGTTAACAATTATTAATTCAGACACTAAATCAGTAAACATGAACAAGAGCTGACTTCTAACCTGAAACTAGAGGCAAAAGCTGAAGGGCTTTCACTGGTAAGCTTTCACCACTGCTAAACAGGCATCAGCCCCTTAGCTATTCAGTTATCTGCTAAGTCTCCAAGGCGGCAAAACTGTGTCACCATCCCCAGCTTTGAAAGGCCGAATGGTTAGAAAGCACCATTGCTGTTGCATAAAATGCACAGCAGCACCTTGACGGCTGCCAGCTTTTCAAGCAACCAGTGCAGTGCCGCCAAAAAAAGCCCTTAGCCTCCTAGGAATTATGAGGCGCAAAACAGGACCAATACCCATGGGTAAGAACGAACCAGATCAGCTGAAAGAATATATCCTGACATTGGCCTGCGCCGATAAGCCGGGCATTGTGGCAAGCGTTGCTGGCACCATTACCGACAATGGCGGCAATATTATAGAGAGCTCGCAATTTGGCGACCCTGCAACCGGCCGCTTCTTTATGCGCGTTAAATTCGCAGCCCCGACCAACCATGACAAAAATGACTTGCTCGACGCTTTCTCCAAACCTGGTGATGCTTATGATATGGCATGGCGGCTGTTTGATGCTGGCAAGCGGGTAAGAACCACTATTCTAGCCAGCAAAACCGACCATTGCCTGAATGATCTTCTCTACCGCTCTCGCATAGGCACGCTGCCGATAGAGATTGTGCGCATTGTCTCCAACCATAAAACTGTTGAACCAATCGCGCAGCTAAACAACATCCCCTTTAGCCATTTACCGATCACGCCAGACACCAAAGACAGCCAGGAACAAGCCCTGCGCGCCCTGATACAATCTGATAAGGCAGAACTAATCATCCTTGCCCGCTATATGCAGATCTTATCAGATAAAATGAGCAAAGATTATTTCGGCTCAATCATCAACATACATCACTCATTTCTACCTGGCTTTAAAGGTGCGCGCCCCTATCACCGCGCCTATGCCAGAGGTGTAAAGCTCATTGGGGCCACCGCCCATTACGTAACGCCGGATCTGGATGAAGGCCCGATTATCGAGCAGGAAACAGAGCGGGTAGACCACGCTATGAGTGTAGAAGATCTCATCGCCGCCGGACGTGACATCGAGCGACGGGTGTTGGCACGAGCTGTTAAATACCATGCCGAACAAAGAGTGCTGGTCAATGATGGCAAAACGGTCATTTTCACCTAGAGAATATCAGCACTAAACCCCTGAATGCCTTACAGCCAGCCCCAAACAAAACACAAGGGATAAGCCACCACACCTGGCCCCCAGAGTGATAAATATCACATCATCCGTTGCTGAAACACTTTACTCCTCCCCCCAATATCCCCAGCTAGAAGGCTAAATCCGGTCTGAAACATGGAATTACGGCACATTCTATGTAAGTCTCAGCTGCGGAAACCAAATAATCATCAATCAGTGCAACAAAATCTGGAGAGAGAATAATGAAACGAACGCAGTTTATGCGCTCCCTAACTGCCCCGCTATCAGCTTTGATAATGGCGCTATTTACGTTGATGCCAACCATTGCCTCAGCCCAGGAAGTCGCCGATACATCAATAGATGAACAAATCAACCAGATATTTGCCCCTCTCTCTAGTGCCTTCGCCAACATTATTTTCTATTCTGTCGAAGTGAATGGCACCAGCTTCCCCCTCATCGTTGGCTGGCTATTCCTGGCAGCAATCGTCTTCACACTCTATTTTGGTTTCCTCCAGGTGCGGGCCTTTGGTCACGCTGTCGACCTGGTGCGCGGCAAATATGATGTCAACCCGAACGATCCAGGCCAGATCAGCCACTTCCAGGCGCTTGCTACCGCCCTTTCAGGCACTGTCGGCCTTGGTAATATCGCCGGTGTTGCTGTTGCTGTCTCTATCGGCGGGGCTGGGGCCACCTTCTGGATGGTGCTTGCCGGATTTTTCGGCATGGCAACCAAATTCACTGAATGTACCCTCGGCGTAAAATATCGCCGCGAATTTGAAGATGGCCACGTCTCTGGCGGGCCGATGTATTATCTCTCCAAAGGTTTAGCAGAGCGCGGTCTCGGTGGTTTAGGACGTGTGCTAGCTGTTGCATTCGCTTTCTGTTGTATTCTTGGCTCCCTTGGCGGCGGCAATATGTTCCAGGCCAACCAATCCTTCACTCAGGTTTACAACATCACAGGCGGCGCATCAGGCCCGCTAGCTGATGGCGGCTGGATATTTGGTGTGGTTTTGGCCCTGATTGTTGCAGCCGTTATCATTGGCGGTATCCGCTCCATCGCCAGCGTGACATCAAAGATCGTGCCTTTCATGTTGCTGATATATGTGATCACTGCGCTGGTCATAGTCATGATGAATTATGATAAAATCGGTTGGGCTTTTGGCCAGATCATTGATGGGGCCTTCACAGCAGAAGGTGTCACTGGCGGCGCTATTGGTGCCATTATCCAGGGCTTGAAACGGGCGACCTTCTCCAATGAAGCTGGCATTGGCTCTGCAGCCATTGCTCACTCAGCGGTGCGCACAAAAGAGCCAATCACCGAAGGGCTCGTCTCGCTCCTTGAGCCGTTCATTGATACGGTTGTTGTCTGTACGCTAACAGCGCTGGTTATTGTTCTCTCCGGCCAGCTTGTTGTCGGCCAGGCCATCGAGGGGGTCACGCTCACCTCAAACGCTTTTGCGGCTAATGTCAGCTGGTTCCCTTATGTGCTTTCAGTGGCTGTGGTGCTTTTCGCCTTCTCGACCATGATCTCTTGGTCCTATTACGGGCTAAAAGCCTGGACCTATCTTTTCGGTGAATCCACTATTTCAGAGCTAACCTTCAAATTGATATTCTGTATCGCTGTGGTTGTCGGCGCTGCGATGAATCTGAAATCAGTGATTGATTTTACAGATGCCACTCTGTTTGCCATGGGTATCTTTAATATCATTGGCCTATATCTGCTGGCGCCCGTCGTCAAACGCGAGCTGCACAGCTACATGGCGCGTCTCAAATCAGGTGAAATTCGCCCCATCAAATAAGAAGGCATAAACACCAGACATAACAAACAAAAAGAGCGGCTCAATAGAGCCGCTCTTTTATTGTGGCTGCCTGCTAGCGGCGGCCAATAATCTCTAATCGGTTAGTAAAGCAGATGCGAGCCATCACAAATTGGGGAATCATCCGTCATCTTGCATCCGCAAAATGAAACAGTCCCAGACCGCTCCGCCACATAGGCAACAGGGGTAAAGCTCGTCCCAGCATGAGAGCCATCGCAAAAAGGTTGCGACTTCGATTTGCCGCAAGAGCACCAGAAGTAACGCTTACCTTCTTCAACTTCTACCATGTAGGGCGACATTTGCGGGCTTTCCGGCTCTTCATCACTCATAAATTAATCCTCATTTTTTCCGTTTCGGCAAAGGCATGATACGCAAAGACGGCAGCATGCATCAAAGGGCGGTATCAGCCATAATCCGGCGCATCATAAAATTCGCTCACCAGTCACTGCAAGCAAAATCATCATATTGTTAGCTCGAGAATGAATTTACCATGAGGAAACCGGCCCAAAAGGCCAGTTAAAGAACCAAAAACACAATTTCTGCTCTGGTTAAACCGATCAGCTGACAGCAATGCTCTTATTAACCGTCCAGCTTTCGCCAGCGTCATCGGTCCATTTAAAGGTGAAGCTACCAGCCCCCGGCACTTTAAAGTAAAAGGCAAAATAAGGGTCAGCTGAAATTGCCGGATGCATATCCGCAACAAAAAAGGCGTCACCCTCAAAACTTGCCTCAAACCGTTTGATAATGTCGCGCGGAATAAGCTCACCAGTTTTTTTGTTTTTTCTAATGCCAGATTCCATCGGGTGAGAAATCAGTGTTTTTATCTGAATTACATCGCCTTTCGCAGCCGTTTTCGGCACGCGAACTTTAGGTCGTATTGTCGCCATCTATCTTTAGTCTCCCTAACCGCCACAGCCACCTATCGTCACTTTGACAAACGTCTCAGTGATTAAAAACTCCTCGCCCTCAAGCGCCGCCACCGCAACAACCTTTTGCGACCGGGCAAGCCGCATGCGGCTGGTAACCAAAGCTTTGCCGCTTAAGGGTGAAAGGTGGAAGGTCGCCACATAAGGCCAGGGATTATCGGTGGCATAGACATGCAGCGCTTTTACAGTTTTTCCAGCTGCTTCGGCTGCGGTCGCATCAATTGAAACTGAAACAACATTTCCGTTTTCTGCAATTTCCGGCATTTTAAGCGTGATCATGTCAGCAGTTGGTTTCGCGCCCTTAAGCACTTCCTCAACCGCCTCTTCATATTTTGGTGGCTTAGCTGCCAGGGCGTCTTTATCGCCCAGAAGCAAGAGCGCAAGCGAGCTTGCAACAGCGGCCCCAGAGACTAAAAAGCTCCGCCGATCAAGGGTTTGATACTGCAAAGGGCTATCAGGGCTTGCCGCCAACTCAGAGACTTCATCAAGTGAAACTTTGGACATGTTCACACCGTTTGTCATAACAATAACAACTTTCAATTCTTGATAATGTCAGGAAAATACCGCGAAATTTGGGTTTTGGCCAATCAAATTCATAAATGCCTCCACAACAGCATTAGATGAAAGACCTCTCTAAAAACTTGAGCAATAAAGCCTATGTATATAAGCCCCGCTCCTCAGTCTCTACCAATCAGCCATAATTTACGGGCGCCAGACAGAATTAAGTACGGCAAATTGATATCTGAAATTTTATATTAACCCTCATGATGGTGAGAGCAGATAAAGCCGCCCCAGATATCGAAACTGAACAACAGGCAAAATGGACAACACAGCCAAAATTGTAAAAAGCATCATGTAATTAAGGGCTTGAGATGTTAAAACAATTCAGACATCAGCTTAAAAGGCGGGTAAACTACCTAACAGTAAGGTTATTAACCCGATGAGAAGCGGCCTGAAACTTGATAGAAACGGAAAAATAATATATCAATCCGATATATAAAAAGAGCTTATAAGGCCACATATCAGCCAGGCGATCAGAAACAAGGTCCAGTACCTAATAAAATTGAGATAAAATCAAGTATTATCATCATAATTTAATGCAAGAGCTAAATATAATACGGATTGAATATAAGCATAGCTACAAACCACAGAGCAGCCCTTTTACTTATCAGGCGGGTCCATAGTATATGACAACGATTTTCACTCTTCTATTCACATTTGTTGGTGCAACTATTTTAGCAATGCGTCATGCCCCGATCATGGCATGGGCAGGCTTGTTTCTCACGGCGATGCTTATCGCATTTTTCTCTGGCGCGTTTGGCGGGCTCACCCTTATCTTGCTTATTGCCGCCATAGCGCTTGCTCTCGCCTCTGTAGAAGACCTTCGCAGCAAATATTTTGCCCGCCCCGCCTTTAAGGCTGTCTCCGCCATTGTCCCCCCGGTTTCTGATACTGAGCGCGAGGCGCTGGAAGGCGGCACAGTTGGTTGGGATGCTGAGTTATTTTCTGGCGCCCCGGATTATGAAAAACTCCGCGCCATTTCCCCCATTCGCCTCTCAGATGATGAACAAGCCTTTATAGATGGGCCAACAGAAACCCTCTGTAAAATGGTCGACGATTGGCAGGTACGTGCCAGCGATCGCGAAATTCCGGATGAAATTTGGGATTATGTCCGCGAAAATGGCTTCCTCGGTATGCTCATCTCCAAACAACATGGCGGCTTAGGCTTCTCAGCACAGGCCCAGTCGCTTATTCTCGGCAAAATCGCATCAAGATCACCAGATGTGTCCGTTATCGTCATGGTGCCAAATTCACTTGGCCCTGGTGAATTGATCGAAAAATATGGCACAGAACAACAGGTAGAGCATTATCTGCCCCGTCTCGCCGCTGGTAAAGAAATCCCCTGTTTTGCCCTCACTGGCCCAACATCTGGATCAGACGCCGCCACCATGCGCGATATTGGCATTGTTAAAATGGGCATGCATGAGGGCAAAGAGACCCTCGGCATCTCACTCAGTTGGGAAAAGAGATATATAACCCTCGGCCCAAAAGCCACTTTGCTCGGCCTGGCCTTCCGCCTGTTTGACCCTGAGAATCTTATGGGCGACGAGGAAGATCTCGGCATTACCCTGGCCCTTATCCCAACAGACCATAAAGGCGTCACCATCGGTAACCGCCACATCCCCTCTGGCTGCGCCTTCCCCAACGGCCCCAATAGCGGTGAGGATGTTTTCATTCCGCTAGAATGGATCATCGGCGGTAAAGAGCGGGTCGGGCAGGGCTGGAAAATGCTAATGAGTTGCCTCGCCGCAGGCCGCGCCATCTCCTTGCCTTCCAGCTCAACCGCAGCCGCAAAAGCCATGCTGCGCTTCACCACAGCTTATGGCACCATCCGCAATCAGTTCGGCATCCCCATCAACAATATGGAAGGCATTGAAGAGCGCCTCTCTCGCATGGTGGAAACCGCCTATGTGCTGGAAGCCGCCCGCGCCATGACAGCCTCTATTGTCCAGGGCGGTGAAAAGCCGGCGGTTATATCAGCTCTGTTAAAATATCAATCAACTGAATGGGCCCGTGTTGCTGTTAATGATGCCATGGACATCCACGCTGGCCGCGCCGTTTGTGATGGCCCCTCGAATTATCTCCAGTCCGCCTATCAATCCATGCCTGTTGGCATCACAGTTGAAGGCGCCAACATCCTCACCCGCACCCTTATCACATTTGCTCAAGGCGCCCTGCGCAGCCACCCTTATCTTTATAAAGAGGTGGAGGCCATCAACATGGCAGATGAGCAAGACGGCTTTGAAGCCTTCGAGCCAGTGCTCTATGGCCATATCAAATATTCACTCGCCAATATCTTTGGGGCGTTTTTCCATAATATCACAATGGGGGCCTTTGCCCATGCGCCGCATCGCTCCGGCAACAGCACCAAATGGTATCGCAGCCTCTCTAGAGCCTCACGTAACTTCGCGCTTTTGTCAGATGTAACTGTCGCCCTGCTGGGTGGCAGTTTAAAAATGAAACAGAAGATCTCCGGCCGCATGGCAGATGCGCTCTCAGAGCTCTATTTCATATCAGCCATCTTGAAACGCTATGAGGATGATGGCCAGATCACAGGCGATCTTGTCTTTGTGGATTATAGCGTCCAAAACGCTTTGCACCGCTTCTACGAAAAAGTTGAGGCAGTCTTACAGAACTACCCAACAGCCGTTGCCGGTGTCCTTCTTCGCGTTTTAATCTTCCCGCTTGGTAACCACCATAGCGCCGCCAAAGACCGGCTCGGCAAAGCCATTGTTAAAAAAGTACTGGCTGAACCCGATGTCAGAGAGCGGCTTACGCACGGCGTTTACATTAGCCAGGATGAAACAGACCCCACCGGCATACTTGAAGTCACGATGAAAGAGGTGGTCGAGCTGGCCCCCGTCACCAAAAAGCTGGAAAAGGCAATCCGTGAAGGCAAGATTCAGCGCTATCACGGCAATGACTGGATCGGTGAAGCCACAAATGAAGGCATCTTGAATAATAACGAGGCTGAGCGCTTAAGGCGGCTAGAAAAATTGACAGCTAAGGTCATCGCCGTCGACCAGTTCGAGCCAGCACAAATTAAAGGCGTTGCTATGCGCAATGAGCCAGAAAATATCCCAGCGGAGTAACAGGCAATGAAAATTGAAATGAATGAACTGGAAAACTGGTCTTTCACTGTCGATTTTGAAAATATCGGCTGGGCGGTGTTTGATTGCAAGGGCCAGGCCGTTAACACCATGGGTGAGCGTGCCATCAGGGAGCTTGAGGCCATCATCGCTGAGGTTGAGCATCAAAGCCTGAAAAACACCATAAATGGTCTCGTTATCATCTCTGGCAAGCCGACCAATTTCATCGCAGGCGCTGACATTAAAGAGTTTGAAGGCATCAACTCAGAAGAAATGACCCTGGCCGCAACTGGCAGCGTCATCAAACTTCTCAACCGTATAGAGCGTATGAACATCCCCGTTGTCGCCGCCATCAACGGCTATTGCCTTGGCGGCGGGCTGGAGCTTGCGATGGCCTGCCATTACCGCATCGCAACCAGAGCAGACAACACCCAGCTTGGCCTGCCTGAAGTTAAGCTCGGCATTATCCCCGGCTTTAATGGCACAATGCGCATGACCAGGCTGGCAGGCCCCATGAACGGCATGACAGCCATGCTCACCGGCCGCATGCTCAAAGCAAATGTCGCTAAATCCTTTGGCCTTGTCGATCAGCTGGTGCCAAGCCAATTAGAATTGCGCTGGGCCGCCCGCAAGGCTGTGCTGCAAAAACGCCGCTCAAAATCCGGCAATAGCTGGCTCCATAAAATTATGTGCATGTCGCCCATTCGCGGCTTTCTCGCCAAGCAGATGCGCAAACAAACCAAAGCAAAAGTCAGCCCAGAGCATTACCCAGCCCCCTTCAAACTGATTGACCTGTTTGAAAAATTCGGCGGCAATGAGAAAGATATGGCGGCGGCAGAACAACGCTATTTCGCACCCTTGCTCATTTCTGAAACTTCAAAAAATCTGCGCCGTGTGTTTTATCTCTCTGAAAAAATGAAAGCCCTCGCCCCCAAAGGCAAAGGCTATAAACCGCTGCGCGCTCATGTTATCGGTGCCGGCACTATGGGCGGCGACATCGCAGCATGGTGTGTTGTTTGCGGTATGGATGTAACCTTGCAGGATATGTCCACAGAGCAGATCGAACGGGCGCAAAAATCAGCTAAAAAACTATTCAGAAAACGGCTGAAAAAACCGGTCGCTGTTGAGGCCGCTATGGCCCGCATGAAAGCAGACCCCGAAGGCAAAGGCGTCGCCAGAGCAGATATTGTCATTGAAGCGATTGTTGAGAATTTAGAAATCAAGCAAAAGGTCTTCGCGGAAGTTGAAAAAACGTTGAAGCCCGGTGCCGTTCTTGCAACCAACACCTCATCGCTACCAATTGAAGAAATTGCCAAAGGTTTGAATGACCCTGGCCGCCTCATCGGCATCCACTTCTTCAACCCGGTTGCCCAAATGCCATTGGTTGAGGTCATTCGCTCAGAGCTATCCCACGAGGATGAGGTGGAGAAGGGCTGCATTTTCGTCACCGCCATCAAGAAATACCCGCTTATCGTTAAGAGCTGCAAAGGCTTCCTCGTTAACCGCACCCTCGCGCCATATCTGACTGAAGCTGTGCGCCAATTTGAAAATGGCGTCCCGCCAGAGAAAATTGACCAGGCCGCTGTTGATTTTGGCATGCCTATGGGGCCGATTGAACTATCAGATGTGGTTGGCCTTGATATCTGCAAGCATGTCTCGGAAATCCTGGAGCTGGGCGACCCTGAAAAGACTGAGCTGGGCCGTCTGGTGAATGCTGGTAAAACCGGCAAAAAATCCGGAGAGGGTTTTTATGTCTGGAAGGACGGCAAACCAGAGAAGAAGGAAATGGAGTTCAGCAAGGACGAGCTGGAGCGCCTTGCAGATGAGCTACTCGCCCCCATGTTGGCCGAATGCGTAAAATGCGAAGAAGAAGAAATAGCCCCCTCAAGAGACCTGATCGACGGCGGCGTTATTTTTGGCACCGGGTTCGCCCCCTTCAGAGGTGGCCCATTGCATTATCTAGAGTCTAAGGACAAAGCCAACGGCGCAGATAAGGCCTCACATTAAAAGGGCTATGAAGGAGTTAACTGAACATGAGCACTAAATCCTGTCGGCCGGTTGCCATTCTTGGAGGTGTGAGAACACCCTTCTGCCGCTCAAATACCTCCTATCAGGATCTTACCAATCTCGATTTGATGGGCGCAGCACTGGGCGGCCTTGTCGCAAATTATAAACTTGCCAACAAACATATCGGTGAAGTTGTCGGCGGCTCGGTTGTCACCCACTCAAAAGATTGGAACATAGCAAGAGAAGCCGTAATCGGCACGAGGCTCTCTCCCACCACCCCAGGCATCACCATGATGCAAGCCTGCGGCACCAGCTTGCAGGCCCTTATGGGGAGTGCCGCCAAAATCTCCATCGGGCAGATAGAAAGCGCCATCGGCGTTGGCTCCGATACGGTTAGCGATGCTCCAGTTGTCTTTAAACGCCGCTTCGCCCAAAGGCTTGTTAAACTCGGCAAAGCCCGGAGCTTCAAAGAAAAACTAGCCATCTTTAAGGGCTTTTCAGTCGGTGAGCTGGCCCCACAACCGCCAAGCACTTCAGAACCCCGCACCGGCTTGTCTATGGGCGGCCATTGCGAACTAATGGCTCAATTTTGGCACATACCCCGGGCTGATCAGGATGAGCTGGCCTATGAAAGCCACCAAAACGCCATCAAAGCCTATGAAGATGGGTTTCATGATGACCTCATCGTCCCCTGCGCCGGCGTGTTTCGTGATAACAACATCCGTGATGACATCACCCTCGAAAAGCTCAGTTCACTACGCACCAGCTTTGAGAAATCATCCAGAGGGTCGTTGACCGCCGCCAACTCCACCCCGCTCACAGATGGGGCCTCATCCGTACTAATCTCATCTGAAGACTGGGCCAAACAAAACGGCCATCAGGTACAAGCCCTGCTCGTGGATGCAGAGACATCAGCCATAGATTTCGTTAAAGGCGAAGGCCTGTTAATGGCCCCAACCGTTGCCGTTGCCCGCTTGCTTGAGCGGCAAAACATGAAATTGCAGGATTTTGATTATTATGAAATCCATGAGGCCTTTGCAGCCCAAGTGCTTTCAACCCTAAAGGCGTGGGAATCTGAGGACTATTGCAAAGAAACATTGGGATTGGATGCACCATTAGGCAGCATAGACCGCAGCAAACTCAATGTGAAAGGCTCCAGCCTTGCCTATGGCCACCCGTTTGCAGCCACTGGGGCGCGCATTGTGGCGCATTTAGCCAAGTTGATTAGCCAAAACCCTGGCAGTAACGGCCTTATTTCCATCTGCACAGCTGGCGGCATGGGCGTTGCAGCTATCCTCAAAAGCCCCGAGGAAGCAAAACCAGAAGTTAAGTCTGATGTAGACCAAATCACTCAGCCAGAAGATACAGAGGCTGAAACAAACAGTGAAACGCTAGATGAAAGTTAAGAAGCCACAAAGCCCAAATTAACTTAAAATAATGAATTAACTAAAATATGGGCCTTTAAACAGATCCACTGAGATGACGAGAAATAGAATGAAATGTTAAAATCCTCTTGAACCAATAGGATAGTATTGGTTCATGATATTGACATTTTTTCCATGACAACTCTCCTATCAATAACCTATAGGAGTGTTAACTGGCGTGAATACGGAGTTTGATCATGACAATCCTTAAAACTGCGATACTTACCTTTATCGCTTTAGTAATGCAGATTGGCATTGCCGTTGCGCAGGATGATAGCTCATCCGGCCAACAACAAAAGGTTGGGGCAGAAGGGGTTTGGCAGACCAAAATGGGCAAATCCCATGTCAAAATTATTGAATGTGGTGCTTCGCTCTGCAATGAGATCATCTGGCTAAAACAGCCGAATGATAAAGCAGGGCGCCCCCATACCGATAAGCTAAATGTCAACAGCTCACAGCGTGGCCGTCCAATTCTCGGCCTTTCAGTGCTCACCAATACCAAACAGGTGAACAAAGGCTATTGGCGTGGTCGCATTTATGACCCGGAGCGCGGCAAATCTTACATGGCGCTCATAAAACTGCTGTCTCCAGAAAAATTACAAGTTAAAGGCTGCCTGAATATGGGCCCGCCTTTCTGTAAAACGCATATCTGGAAGAAAATCGGCAGCGTTGAAGATTATGAAAAATTGACCGGGCGTAAAACAGCCAATCAATAACAGGTCTTGCCCAGACTATACAGGGTTCAATCTAAAAACTAAAAAAGGCAGGGTGCTAAAGCCCTGCCTTTTTAGTGTCTATCGGCGGCAAACAATGTGAGGTCTCTCATAATTGTAGATAGTGAGATAGAAAGGGCAGGGCACTCATCCCTTCCTGCAGGGCATACCCCTATGCCTCCTCCCGCAGTTCCTTTTTAGAGAGTTTGCCAACCATGGTTTTTGGCAATTCATCTTTAAATTCAATCTCAGCCGGTAGCTCCAGCTTCGAGAGTTTTTTATTTAAATGCTCCATCACCTGCTCAGCGCTTAACTTTGCGCCCTTATGGAGCTTAATGAAGGCCTTCGGCGCTTCACCCCGATAGTCATCAGGAATACCAATAACCGTTACCTCATCCACTTCCGGCAAATCATAGATTACATCCTCAATACGGCGAGGATAGACATTATAGCCAGAGCAGATGATCAGGTCTTTCAGCCGGTCAACAATGAAGAAATACCCCTCCTCATCAACATAGCCAACATCACCGGTGCGGAAATAATCACCAACAAACACCTTCTCCGTTTCATCCGGCGCATGCCAATACCCGTTCATGACTTGCGGGCCTTTTGCGCAAATCTCACCCTTTTCCCCTTGCGGCATCTCAATCGCCGGGTCATCAAGTGAGCGGATAGAAACAATCGTATCCGGCAGCGGCATCCCTATAGAGCCAGCTTTAGGCTCATCACCCAGAATATTGCATGTTAAAACCGGTGAGGTTTCAGAAAGGCCATAGCCCTCAATAACCGCCGCATCAGAAATCAGCTTAAATTTTTCAACCACATCCGGCGGGAGCGGCGCGCCGCCTGAGATGCAGAATTTGAGTGAGGCAACCGCCTCTTTAGCCGGTGGTTTCTTATTGGCAATGGCATTATAGAGCGTCGGCACACCGGGCATGCAGGTGGGTTTGGTTTTGCGCATGAGTTTCAAAGCATCTTCCAGCTCGAATTTCGGTACCAGGATCAACCGGGCTCCAATCGCCAGCCCCACATTCATTACCACCGTCATGGCAAACACATGGAAGAAAGGCAAAATTCCCATAATGGACTCGGTTCCATCATCAAGCATCACGCAGCAATCAACCACCTGCGCCGTTTGAATGCTGACATTGGCATGGGAAAGCTGCGCTCCCTTTGGCCGCCCCGTCGTGCCGCCCGTATATTGGAGAACAGCCAGATCAACCTCAGGGTTAATTTCAACCGGCTGTGGCTGGCCGTTATTATTCAGCAGCTGTTCTTCCAGAATGCAGCGGTCAGCCATAGGGGAGGCTGAAATTTTAGAAAGCTGAGATGATTTAAAGAGCTTGAATAGCAGTGATTTTGGGGTCGGTAGCAGCTTCGTGAAAGAGGCAATAATGGTGTGATCAAGCACACCGGCTTCCATCAATGCTTCGCATTTTTCGAATAAAAGCTTCAAATCCAGCGTCACCATATATTTGGTTTCACTGTTTTTGATCTGAAATTCCAGCTCGTCCTGAGAATAAAGTGGATTATAGTTAACAACTACACCACCTGCTTTAAGGATACCAAAATAGTAATAAATATAGGTGGGGGTGTTGGGCAAAAACAGCCCTATTTTGTCACCTTTTTTTATGCCCATCTCCTGCAGGCCTTGAGCAACTTTATCGGCAAGCTTGCCTATTTCTTTATAGCTTGTCTCTTTTCCAACAAAGTATGTGCATATATGATCACCAAAATGTTCAACTGAACGCTCAAGCATGCGGAAATGTGGCTCAGAAGTGTATTTTTTGGTCCATTCGAGGCCTGAACGGTAACTTTTTTGCCACGGATACATAGATTTTCCATCAGTACTGCTTGATTTTTCATTCATTTTGTGCGCCTCTTGCCAGCCGAAAGATGTGTTCAAGACAGAGTTAACGGGGATCGTCCATCTCACTCTGTCAAAACGGCAAACTTTGAATTTTTCTAAATATTAGCACGGATTTTGCTACCTTTAAAATGTGCGACAATTGACCGATGTTAATGGCACGTTAAAGGAGTATATATAAGGCTTGTGAGCAGAACCTCCCTGGACGTTCGAAGAGCATTTTAACAATATCCAAAAAGTTTTCTTGCGCTTTGTGAAGGGCTAATTTAGCACTTGTTAAAACGAGTATGTTTCTCGCTCAGATGTTGCAAATAAGGAGAGCGACATGGAAGATGTGGCACCAAAAATTATCGAAATCTTGAAAAAGAATATGAAAGAACCACCAGAGACTATTCCTCTGGAAACACCGCTTAGTGATCTAGACATCGAGTCTCTTGATCTGGCAGTGATTGTTTTTGATATCGAAGACACGTTTGGCATTGAAATACCATACAACGCCAATGAAGAAGTTGAAGATTTCAAAACAGTTGGCTCTGTTGTTGACAAAGTTAAAGAGCTGGTTGCAGCCAATAACGCATAAATCATTGCTAAAAGGGGGCACTGCCCCCGACATAGTATGAGTAGAAAGGTTTTAAGGGGGCCAGTTTTAGGGCCCTTAAAAATTTGATGACCAATAATACCAAACGGCGCGTTGTCGTCACAGGGATGGGCGTAGTCTCATCTATCGGCACGGGAGCAGATGATTTCTGGTCCGCTATTAAATCTGGTAAATGCGGCATATCAGAGCCTACAATTTACCCTATTGAAGATCTTCAGATCAAAATAGCGGGTGAAGTAAAAGACTTCGATCCCAAAGCAGCAGGCCTTTCCAAGCAGTTTCTAATGGCAGATCGCTACTCTCAGTTTGCCGGCATTGCCGCAAGAGAAGCCGTAAAGCAATCTGGAATAGAAATGCCGCTTAAACCTGGTGAAGGTGCGCGCTGCGCAGCTATCGTCGGTTCAGGCATTGGCGGCATCAGCACTATGGAAGACAGCTATCGCGGTCTTTTTGAGCTGAAAAAACGCGCAACACACCCCCTTACCCTGTTAAAAACAATTGGTTCATCGGCCCCGGCACATGTGTCAATTGAATATGGCATCACCGGCCCCTGCTTTGGTGTTGTCAGCGCTTGTTCAACGGCAACGCACTCTATTGGTCTTGTTTACAACATGATCAGAGAAGGCATGATTGACTTTGGCCTTGGCGGCGCGGCAGAAGCTTCGCTAGCATGGGGCACGACACGAGCCTGGCAAGGTATGCGTGTTCTGTCACCAAACGGGCTTTTCCCCTTCTCAAAACACCGCAACGGTACAGTTCTGGCTGAAGGCGCAGGAATTCTGATGCTGGAAGATTATGAGCGGGCTAAAGAGCGCGGCGCAAATATTCTTGCGGAAATCAAAGGCTTCGGTATGACCGCTGACGCCGCAGATATGGTCAACCCCTCCATTGACGGCACTGCTGGCGCGATGGAACTGGCCCTGCAAGATGCAGACGTGTCACCAACAGATATAGATTATATCAACGCCCACGGCACCGCGACTATGGTGAATGATGTTAACGAAACACGCTCCATCAAGCGGGTCTTCGGCGACAGCGCAAAAGATACTCCGGTATCATCAACAAAATCCATGCATGGCCACGCCCTTGGCGCTGGCGGCGGTATTGAAGCGGTTGCTTGTATCAAGGCAATGGAAGAAAACTTCTTGCCGCCAACCATTGGTTTTGATGAACCAGGCGATGAGTGTGATCTGGATTATATTCCGAATGAAGGCCGCAGCGCTGATATCAACTATGTGATGTCAAACAGCTTTGCCTTTGGCGGCCTCAACGCCGTCCTCGTCTTCGGCCCCGCCCCGGCATAAGGCTAAAAGAAATAGACAACAAAAAAGGCTCCCCACCCGGGAGCCTTTTTTATACTAAAATATTTAAAGTACCAAAATATCGCCGGGCCGCCCCAAGAGATTTTGGTCCCCTATTGTACCTTAGTAAAAGTACACTGAAGCGCGTTAGCGCTGAGGGACTTTTACTAAAGATCAGTGAAATAATGAAGAAACAGACTTCTCGCTGTTGGTTCGCAATATTGCCTCACCAAGCAAAGGGGCAATTGAGATATTGCGGATGTTATGGGCTTTTTGCACCTCTTCAGTGGCCATAATGCTATCGGTAATCGCCACAGTTTTCAGCTTGCTAGAAGAAATGCGCTCAACAGCTTTGCCAGAGAGCACACCATGGGTGATATAAGCGTTTACTTCATTAGCGCCTTGAGCTAACAGCGCCTCAGCCGCATTGCAAAGCGTACCGCCACTATCGACAATATCGTCAACCAGTACACAATCCCGGCCACTGACATCACCAATCACATTCATCACTTCAGATTCGCCTGGCCGTTCACGGCGCTTATCCACGATGGCGAGCGGGGCATCAATCCGTTTGGCTAAATCACGTGCCCGAACAACACCGCCAACATCAGGTGAAATCACCATCAGTTTATTGATATCAAAATTTTCTTTGATGTCTTTAACCATCACCGGGGCGGCAAAAAGATTGTCTGTCGGAATATCGAAAAAGCCCTGAATTTGAAGCGCATGCAGATCCAGCGTTAACACTCTGTCAGCGCCAGCCTGGGTGATCATGTTGGCAACCAGTTTAGCTGAAATCGGTGTGCGCGGGCCGGGTTTTCTATCCTGCCGGGCATAGCCAAAATAGGGGATCACTGCGGTTATTCGCCGGGCAGAGGAGCGCCGGAGCGCATCTGTCAGGATCAACAGCTCCATGAGGTTGTCATTGGCGGGAAAGGAGGTGGATTGAATGACAAAGACATCTTCCCCCCGCACATTTTCTTCAATTTCAACAAACACTTCCATATCTGCGAAGCGTTTAACAACACATTTGGTAAGTGATGTAGAAAGATAAGATGTAATAGCTTCTGCGAGCGGGCGATTACTATTCCCTGCAACCAGTTTCATCCACTAGGGTCTCCGATATGCATGTCATAAAGAAAAATAGGTTTTGCAAATTATGACAAGAATTTAAAACTGTAGAGGGTTTTTAACAACTTGCTCGGAAGCTGTAAACAACTCAGAACCATTCTATGGTGAAAGAATAAAGAAAAGCGAAGGTTCAGCTTTCACCTCACCGTAAAACCAGGTCAGATAATCTTAAGTTGGCATTTAAACTTTTGTTGGCAGGTAATATTAAGTAGCTCTCTGATATGTAACAGGCACAGGGGAAATAGCAGCTTAAAAGAGTATAAAGCCGCCAAGAGCAGCATGTGCATTCATTTCAAAGTCATGAAAAAATTAATGCCAGGCAGCCATGACAAGCCGATTAAAAACAAGCCCTCACACCCTCTCATAGCTTCAGCATTAATTATGCTTGCGGCTAGCCAGAAAAATTAAGACCCTTTGCCAGGCAATAGCTTAATGATGCCTTTCGCAGCAGCAGAGGCAGCAGCCTCAGCTGTTCGCCCCCATGGGCCATTTAACGAGCCAGCAGGGATGCGGTTCTTCTGGGAAACGGTGCCAACCCGGTCGCCCTTGCCGTCATAAACGTTCCAGACAATGCGAACTTCCTGCCGGCCACCACCAGCGCCACGCAGTTTAACATCACCCTTGACGCTATAACCGCCAGCAACTTTTTTAGTGGTGAGAGCAATGCCGTTTTTAGAGAGCTCACGCCTGAGAGCGTTGGTAAGAGAGATGCGTCCATCCCCCGGTGCCCCGCGTACAGGGACAACCCGTGTCGCCAAAGAGACCTGTCGCTTCGTAACAGCGCCTGTCACTTCAGGGTCGCGATTATTGCTGGCCACCAGGTCATTTCGGCGCCCCGGAGCTATGTTGCGCGGGTCAGAAGCTGGGCTTTTAGGCTTCGCTGTTGAGAACCAGCCAGAGAGTTTGGTAGAAGAGGCATCCGCCACTTTCTGAATAACGCTATCATTGACCAGCGACCAGCCATTTTGGGTTTTCGGGCCCTTTAACAGCTCGCTACCCATAAGCCGGTGGATGCGCACACCCTTACTGTCATTAATATCCCAGATATAAGAGAGTTTAGCGCCTGTTGTCTCTGGGGCCGCGACCAGATAACCGCGCACAAGATAACCAGCACTTGCAATTTCTTCCGTCACAGGCAGTTTTTTAGCCCGGGCTGCATTTTTAACAGCAACCAGCATGCGAGAGGAGACAGTGGCAGGGACACCAACAAGCGGAGCAAAGGCCACGGATTTAACAGGCCGCGCTGTTGAGGCAACCTTCTGCCCTTCAGCCGGGGTGCTTAAGCCAATATTGGAGGCAAGGTTAGAAGCATTGCTACACCCGGCAAGGGTGAGGGCGATCAGAGCCGCAGCCATCAATTTGACGGCGCGAAGCGTGATGGTCGCAACTGAATGCAGCTGACCAAACGGATTTAGCTGTTGAAAAAATTTGAGCCGCCTGAAAAATGCAGACCCATAGACTGCAAAAGTGTGGACTGCAAAAGCGTGCCGACACGCAGCAAGATTATTACTCACCTTATACCCCCTTAAAAGTCAGTTCCCGCTTGTGAGCTAGGTCTGTAAAAGGCCGGTGACATAATAGATAAGCAATACAACAAGGACACACACCGGTACCCTGTAGAATCACATCATTACCCATAGGACAGAATAGCGTCCAGTGGTGTGGATGAATTTGCTGGGAGTTAAAGCTGTTTCACACGATTAAAGGCAAAAATTGCGACAATTTTGCACTAGTTAAGACCTATGGCGGAAATGTGGCGGCCATAATCAGCGATATTTTGATGGCAATTGCGCCGATAGCTGAAGAAAAGTGATTCGTCGCCATAAGTGCAGTGCGAAATTGCGTCTGCAGTGCCAATTCCAGCTGCAATCAAGCGGTGTTTGGCAAAATTTGGCAGGTCAAAATGCGGACGCTCGCCAGCAGCCAGTTCAGAGAAGAAGGCGCTGTATTCAGGGTTTTTGGAGAGAAAATCTGCTTTAAACTCAGGCCCTACCTCATAGTTTTCCAACGAGATAGTGGGCCCAACCACAGCTGTTAGTCTCTCGCGCACCGCCCCAAGCTGTTCCATAGCTTCTATAGTGGCCTCTAACACCCCGCCAACGGCCCCGCGCCACCCGGCATGAGCTGCGCCAACAACATGGGCCACAGGGTCCGCGAATAACACAGGCGCGCAATCAGCCGTTAAAATGCCAATCACCAACCCCGGCTTGTTCGTCACCACCGCATCTGCCTTCGGGGCATCGGCAGGCTGCCACGGGCCATTAACAATCACGGCATCTGCACTATGATGTTGATAAGGCGTCATGATCAAAGGAGAGGGGGAGCTATTTACACTTTCAATAAGCTCACCGTCAAAAAGGTCATGTGCAATAAGGCGGCGGTTTTCTGCCACATTGGCCCGCTCATCATCAGAGCCAAACCCGCAATTCAGTGAAGAATAAACACCAGTAGAAACCCCGCCAACACGGGTGTAAAAGCCATGCCGAATTCCCTCAAGCATAAGTGCTGGGGCGGTTATCTTTTGCGGACTGCTGCTATTGCTTTGGTTGTTGGTCATTTCCGCTGCCATTCTGAGGTTCAACGATCTGATCAAAAGGCGGCGGCGGTGTAAAGCCGGGGCTGGAAAGGCACATTGCTTTAAACAAAGAGCCCATCTGTTCTGGCGCAACCAGCCGCACCACATCACTTACAAGTTTGTCTGCCTGTTGCTCGGTTGCAGTTTGCACAAGCGCTTCCGCTCTGGTGCCAATGCCAAGTTGAGAGAGAAAAGCGCCTTGATCCCTGGGGCCATATGCCCGCAAGCCCCGCGCAACTGCAAGCGCCCCAATTGCTGTAAAATCCACATGGGCGGTGAGGTCAATTTGCCCCGGCAACACAAATGGCGAGACCATATTATGTTTGTGAACAGCTTGCAGTGTTTCCCCCAATGAGGGGCCTTCATAGCCATAATCAATAAACAGTGCGGCCATCGGCGCTTTGCTGGCAAGCCGCTGCACATCATTCATCACCGCTTCAAAATCGGGGCAGAATTCAAATATTGAACCAGGCGGGGCTGTATCAAACCGGGCAGGCACCACCATGCCCTTTGGCACTTCTTTCCCAACCGCAAAACAAAAAGCCCCCTCATCATCTAGCGAAACAACCCGCTCATGCCAGGCTTCAGCCTTTTTCACAAATTGGCGCACCGGCAAACAATCTAAAAATTCATTGGCAATAATCAGCGTTGGTGAGGTTGGCACTTCAGCCAGGTTATCATGCCAGTGTTTCGGGCAATCAAACCCTTCAAGCGCTGCCATTTGCCGGGCCTTGAGGCTCACTGAGCGCTCAACCATATGCACTGAAATGGTCTCAAAATTCGGGTGCAGCTTTTGTAAGGCGCGTAGCAAATCCGCCATCAAGGTGCCGCGCCCCGGGCCAAGTTCCACGATCTGCAAGGGGATAGGTTGGCGCATGGATTGCCAGGTTAAAAGGCACCAGATCCCAATCATCTCACCAAACATCTGGCTGATCTCAGGCGCGGTGATAAAGTCCCCCTCTGCACCAATCGGGTTGCCCGCGCGGTAATAGCCATGTTCGGGATCATAGAGGCACGCCTCCATAAAGGCGCGCGTAGAGATCGGCCCATTCTGACTGATATAGGATTTAAGCTGTTGCGAGAGCGCAGTTTCTTCTTGCGATGACATAAACGAGTTTATAGCTTCCCTTAAACAACTTGACTATAGCCAGGCGCTGCTTTTCACACTCACTTGATAAAATCTATGAGCGGCAATTCTTTTAAACAGCCTTCCGCTGCGAGCGCCAGATCAGATAAAGCCCAAGCGCAATCATCGGAATAGAATATAAAAGCCCTGGCGTTAGCGGTGTGTTGACGCTAACCGGATGTGCAAGATCTGGCTGGCGGAAAAAATGCTCCACCACACTACGGGCAATGCCGTAACCGGCAAGGAACAGGCCGGTAACAAACCCCGGGTTTTGTAGCTTCATAAAATAATGTGTCGCCAGTCGAAGTATAATAAACAGCAACAGCCCCTCTAGCGCCGCTTCATAAAGCTGGCTGGGGTGGCGTGGCTGGTCATCAGCGCCAGGGAATATCATGGCCCAGGGCACATCGGTCACCCGGCCCCATAGCTCACCATTCACAAAGTTGGCCAACCGCCCAAAAAACAACCCGATCGGCACAGATGCAGTCACAACATCAGTCAATGAAAGTATAGGCAAGCCCCGCCGGCGGGCAAACCAAATGGCAACCAGCGTTACAGCAATTGCCGCCCCATGAAAGGCCATACCGCCCTTGTTGAGATAAAAGATCTGCTCAGGATTTTGTAAATAAAAACTAGGCTGATAAAACAGCACATAGCCAATCCGCCCACCTAGCACAACAGCCAGCGTCGCCCAGATCAAAAAATCATCAACATCCTCAGCGGTAATGCCAGAATTGCCGCCCCAGAGACGAGTGTTGCTAACCAGCTGGCGTACATAATACCAGCCAAGCAACAGCCCCACAGCATAAGCAAGGCCGTAATAGCGAAACTCAAGTGGGCCGAGAGAAAATGCCACTTCACCAATATCTGGAAAGGGGAGTAAACCCGCCATAATCCTGAACCCTTTTATTTATTAAGTAACGCCGCCAACATAAGGGCGCGCTGAGCATATGTATTTAGCCGCGAGGAGACTGCGACCTTCCCCCCGTCCTGTCAAGTGATGAACTGATGACAAATGATGAACGAAAGCAAAAAGGGTGACTGTTTCAAATCGCTCACTTGATCCCCTGGCTGAAGGGTGGTCTAAATACGATAACTGATCGCCAGCTAAGGAAAAGAAGACAATGTCACAAAGCCAAAACCCGTTATTTGATGAACTCGCTAAATTGATGACCAATGCCGCTGGCGCCGCGCAAGGCATGAGCCAGGAAGTTGAAAGCCTCTTTCGCTCCCAGGGCCAGAAGATGCTAAATGAAATGGACCTGGTCAGCCGGGAAGAATTTGAAGTGGTGAAAGCCATGGCTGCCAAGGCCCGGGAAGAAAATGATGAGTTAAAGGCCCGCCTTGAGGCGCTGGAGAAAGCCGCTAAGAAATAGCCGCCACACTACAGCAGAAAAGGTGAAGTCCTTACCCCAACTGTTTAAGTGTGAATGCTTATTTTAAAGTGCTTAATTTTAAGTGCTAAGTTTGAAGTGCTAAGTTTGAAGTGCACAATTGTGAGCACTTGGTTTGGATTAGCCAACTGATAGAACTTGGAGAGAGAGTTTAACGGCCAATCATCCCCTGCGCTTGTTTTATAAAGCTCTGTGCCTGCTCATCATCATCACGGTAATTGGCCTCAAACGGCACCTTCGCCCCGGCGATAAGCGCCGGACGGCCCTCTAACTCAAGCAACCAGCGCTTAAGATGCGGAAACTCATCAATCTCCACACCCGCCCAGGCATAAGAGCGGACCCAGGACCAGTTAGCGATATCCGCAATTGAGTAATCGCCAGCTAAATAGCGATGGTCCTTAAGCCGTGTATCAAGCACCCCATAGAGCCGCTTGGTTTCATTTTGATAGCGCTCAATTACAGCAGGGATCTTCTCTTCAAAATAGCGATAGAACACATGCGCTTGCCCCTGCATGGGGCCAACACCGCCAATCTGGAACATCAACCATTGCAGCACAAGTGAGCGCCCCTTAGCATCTGATGGCAACAGCTTGCCGGTTTTCTCTGCCAGATACACCAGGATAGCCCCTGATTCAAAAACTTGAAAATCATCCGCATCCCGGTCAATGATCGCCGGTATGCGCCCATTCGGATTAAGGCTAAGAAAGTCGGTCTCTTTCTGCACACCCGTCGTAATATCAATCGGATGAACAGAATAGGGCAGGCTCATCTCTTCAAGCGCCGCAGAGACCTTCCAGCCATTCGGCGTGGACCAAGTGTAAAGTTCAATCATGGCTAAGCCCTTACTTGTGAGATTTAAAAAGCAGCTGAAATGCTCACCCATTCTGAAAGAGAAAGGTTTAAGGCAAGCGCCCCTTAAAAATCAAACGCGCCTCGGCATTTCTTCTCTCTATAAAGTTTGCTGATGCGCTTAAAGTGCGGCACAGATTGATGGAGAACAGCAATATAGTCCTTTAAGGAAATATCAAATTTGCTGACCTGGCCTTTGAGATTGGTTATTACCATCTGCCCGCTTTTGCCTTGAAGGAGGGCATTATAAATCCGGTCATAATCTTTGCCGCGCCAAAAGGCCAGCGTTCTATTCCCGGTTTTAGGGCGATTGAAAATAGCCGCTGTCTTATTATCAACCAGCAGTTTTGCCGTTGAAATATTTTTCTTCTCTTTGCCAAGAACAGAGAAGTAACTCTTGTTATCAGGCACATAAACAAGGCGGGGGGCGTAATCCAATTTGCGGTACATCTGTAGTTGAATAGTGGTCGCACCATCATCAGGCGCCACAACAAATTCCCAGGCCCCAACCCGGCCGGCAGCTGATTTGCAAACCGGAAGCTCACTATGAGCAACTGACATCCCAAATGGCAGAGCCAAAAGCATGAGGCAGATAATAACTATAGAACGCGTAAACACAGGTAAACCCTCCGTATGAGTAGGTATAAAATGGCTACTGAAATCAGTTTTACTCGAAACGAAACAGAGGTCCACAAATTTGTACAATCTTACCACCAGGCGGCGAAGAAGGAAAAGCCGCTTAGGCAATAAAAAACACGAGGCAAAAGCCCCGTGTTCTTAAATTCTTATCGCAGATTTACATCAATAAATCGGCTGAAATCTTGTTCAAAGCCGGTGCTTATGGGCAGACCCAAACTGGACCAACTTTAAAGCAGCCTTTTTTATAGCCATAATGCTTCTTAGCTTTTTTCGGCCAGCATTTACTACCTACGTGACGGTGCCAACCACCGCCCCAGCCGCCGTGCCAATGCTTTTTCAGGTTACCATGGCAATGGCCCCATTTATTCTTCTTCTTCCACTTTTTCTTGATAGGTTTTGGGTTGCAGTTATAGCCGTGGCGGTGCCAGGCTTTGGTGCCCCATTTGCCAACCCAGTGTTTTTTGGCGTTGCTGTGGCAGCCTTTAACCTGGACGATGTTTGAATTTTGCTGAATCTGCTCTTTCACAGCTTCAACACTGTTTGAAGGGGCAACCGACGCCGCCTGCGCCGATGAAAATGCCATAAGGGGCGCAAAAACCGCCGCCACTACAGCAAGAAATTTAAACTTAGACATGAAAAAAACTCCTCAATGGATCGATTAATCATAAAGCCAGCCCCGCTGAGCTGTAGGTCCCGACAGATAAAGTGTAGTCCAGAAAGGCAGGTAGCTCAAATAAATAGAAAATATAGGCTTATTAAAGTGATAAACCGGATCAAATTATCACAAACAGCAACTGATAACACAGACACTGAGTGGAACTATACAACCAAAGGTAACTCTAAAAACAGAAAACCCGTTTGTTTCAGCCTAATGCGGATGCCAGCACTATCAGCCGGTGCTCAGAGTTGTAGATAGGCTGAGAGGGCCTCCCCCCCCAAAAAAAGAGCGCTTTCCGCAAGGAAAACGCTCTTCACTTAAATCAATATAGATGGGTCTAATCTTCGCAGGGCCGCCCCAAGAAGATTAGACACGATATTGGCCTTGAGCAAAGTATACTGAAGCGCGTTAGCGCTGAGGGACTTTACTCAACGACAGGGCTACATCATGCCCATGCCGCCCATACCGCCCATTCCACCCATTCCGCCCATGCCGCCCATATCAGGCATTCCGCCCTTATCGTCGGAAGGCGCATCAGCAACACCGGCTTCTGTTGTGATCAACAGGCTAGCAACTGAGGCTGCATCTTGAATGGCAGTGATAACCACTTTAGCTGGGTCAATAATGCCTTTTTCAACAAGATTGCCATACTCATCAGCTTGCGCATCATAGCCAAAGCTCTCGGTTTTCTTCTCGAGCACTTTGCCAACAACGATAGAGCCTTCAACACCAGCATTTTCCGCAATTTGGCGGATAGGGGCTTGTAGTGCACGGCGAACGATGTTGATGCCAGCTTCCTGGTCGTCATTATCACCAGTTACTTTGATGTTGTTAGAAGCGCGAAGAAGAGCTGTGCCGCCGCCAGGGACGATACCAGCTTCAACAGCCGCGCGTGTTGCGTTCAACGCATCATCAACACGGTCTTTACGCTCTTTCACTTCAATTTCAGTGGCACCGCCAACTGAGATAACAGCAACACCGCCAGCTAGTTTGGCAAGGCGCTCTTGAAGTTTTTCGCGGTCATATTCAGAAGATGTTTCTTCAATTTGAGCGCGAATTTGAGTAACACGAGCTTCGATGTCTTTTTTGTCGCCCACACCGTCAACGATGGTTGTGTCATCTTTAGTGATGGTTACACGTTTGGCGCTGCCAAGCATGTCGAGGGTAACATTCTCAAGCTTCATGCCAAGGTCATCAGAGATAAGCTGACCACCAGTTAGAACAGAGATGTCCTGCAGCATTGATTTACGGCGATCGCCAAAGCCAGGAGCTTTAACAGCAGAAACTTTCAGGCCACCGCGCAGCTTGTTCACAACAAGCGTCGCAAGAGCTTCGCCTTCAATATCTTCAGCGATGATAAGAAGCGGGCGTGAAGATTGTACAACAGCTTCAAGTACTGGAAGCATTGCCTGAAGGTTAGAAAGTTTTTTCTCGTAGATCAGGATGTAAGGATCGTCGAGCTCACAAACCATTTTATCAGCGTTTGTGATGAAGTATGGGGAAAGGTAACCGCGGTCAAACTGCATGCCTTCAACCACTGTGAGTTCGCTTTCAAGTGATTTAGCTTCTTCAACAGTGATCACGCCTTCATTGCCAACTTTCTGCATGGCTTCAGCAATCATGTTACCGATTGCAGCTTCGCCATTGGCAGAAATTGTGCCGACTTGTGCGATTTCTTCTGAAGCTTTAACGTTCTTGGCAGCGCCTTCTAGATAGGCGATTACGTCAACAACAGCTTTATCAACACCGCGTTTCAGATCCATCGGGTTCATGCCGGCAGCAACAGATTTCATGCCTTCGCGAACGATAGATTGAGCAAGCACAGTCGCAGTTGTTGTACCGTCACCGGCAACATCATTGGTTTTGCTTGCAACTTCACGCACCATTTGTGCGCCCATATTTTCGAACTTATCTTCAAGTTCAATTTCTTTAGCAACGGTCACGCCGTCTTTTGTTGTGCGAGGAGCACCAAAAGAGCGATCAATAACTACGTTACGGCCTTTAGGGCCAAGCGTTACTTTCACAGCGTTAGCAAGGATATCAACGCCGCGAAGCATCTTTTCTCTCGCGTCTGATCCAAAGCGGACTTCTTTAGCGGACATAATGTCTCTCCTGAAAATTAAGAAGAATTTTAAAATTTATAAAGGCGCAAGGTCTGCGTCCTTTTGTTTGTCTGCATCGACCTTAAGGGTAGATGCGGGGAGCAGGCCTCAGCGGCGCTCCCTAGGGTGCTTTGGCTAGCAACAGTGCTTAGCTAACAACGCCCATGATGTCGGATTCTTTCATGATCAGCACATCCTGGCCGTCAAGTTTGACTTCAGTGCCAGACCATTTACCGAACAGCACAATGTCGCCGACTTTAACGTCAAGCGGTGATAGATCACCATTTTCACTGCGCAGGCCATTGCCAGCAGCCAGAACTTCACCTGTTTGAGGCTTTTCTTGAGCTGAATCAGGAATAATAATGCCGCCGGAAGTTTTTTGGTCTTCTTCAAGACGCTTAACCACCACACGGTCATGAAGCGGACGAAATTTCATTAGTTAATCTCCCATATCAAATTACAATCGAACGTCATCGCAGATTGTAAATTGCTTCAAATTCTAGAGGATAAGTTTGTTAGCACTCACCAGGAGGGAGTGCTAATCGACATGGGAAGATGTAGGAGACTACGCCCCGACTGTCAAGAGATATAGGCCAGAGTTCAGTGAAAATTAAGCCTACTGCAAGGCTATGGTTAATGAATTATTAAGGCGAAAAGCTGTTAAACCCGCGCCCCTGAACATAAAAATAAAGCGCCTTCGCCATAACCCAGGAGAGCGGGCATAGCGAAGGCGCACTGTGGAAGAGGTCACAACTCCTTTAAGGGGCAGAGGTGGGATCTTCAGGAGTGAGCTTATAGCCCGACCAATCCACATTTCTCGTCATATACATCAGGCCGGAAAGCATAAAGAAGGAGGCAATAGAGCCGATAAGCAGCGCGTAATCCTCAACCCGAAGCAGCATATATAATAAGCCGTAAAGCAGGGCGATTATCATCCCCAGGAAAATACCCTTCGCCGGCGCTTTCAAAGCCGAGGCACTATAAAGACCGATCAGCAGCGCAGTCGCAAGGGAGGCAACGCCATAAGCAACCTCAAATCCCACATGCTCCGCAAGCCCAAGCAGCACCAGGTAAAAAATCAACAACGCAAAGCCAACAAATACATACTGGATCCAATGCACAGGCCGCCCCACATAAACCTCCATAATGAACACCAGGAGGAAAACAGCGGCAATGAAGGCAACCGCATATTTCAGCGCCCGCCCCACCAGATCGTAAAATCCAACGGGCTGATAAAATTGCACACCAAACTGGTTATGAGCCATCAGTGTATTTAATTTGGTTGTGGTTCTTATCTGCTCGCCACCGCGCGCGAGTTGCGGTACTTGCCATTTGGCAGTGAAACCCTCAGCCGTAATTGTCCGCTCAATAGGGAGAAAATTACCTGTAAAACTCGGATGCGGCCAATTAGAAGACATGCTCACATGTGTCTCTCCGCCAGAGGGTTCAAATTTAAGAAAGTTGGTGCCTTTAACCGGTAGCTGGAATTCAAAACCAAATTCATTCATCAACTCAGCACGAGATAAGGGAATGTGAATGCCAGAGGGGCGCGCATTACTTACCCCCGTGCCCGCTTCAAAGCGTACATCACGCGGCTCACCCTGTCCGCCGCCAGAGAGCACAACTTTGGTCGTTTCTTTAATGCCGCGTACATCGGCGACAAAAAGGCTCATGACAATTTCATCATAGCGGGGTTGGTAATTATCGCGGGTAAGGCTCGCCAGATCAGCCGCCTTAAAGGCGCCCTTATAGGTCAGCGCTGTGGTGTATACCGGCACATCATAAATACCGCGTTTGAGTTGGTCTGCCGTCACATCACTTTTTATGTTGAGCATTTCAGGCAGAAGCACAGCATATTTTCTCTGGGTATAGCTGGTCTTGACCCCCTGTCTGTCAACCCGCTCAGCCTCTCTCTCCAAAGGCACCACAATATAGGGACCGGAAATCGCCTGCGCTCGGCCCCATTTGCGGCCCACCTCCGATACCGCCGCCCGAGAATAACCCTCACGCTCACCCACAATTAGAAATACCAGTAGCAAAGGTATCATCAGCGCTAGCGTTAAAACACCCAGCACAACAAACTTAAACGCCGGTGTTGCCATTAGCCGTGAAAAAGACCCTGACATGAAATTGCCCCTTATCCGATTACATTGAAAATAAATAAACAGTGTTTTATTTATCCGGGAATTGTGACAAAATTGGGTGGGGAACCATAACAGGGAGTAATTTATTGAGGCCGCGTATAACAGCGCATTTTTAAAGATCAATCAAAGCCGGGCAGCAGTGTGAGCTCTATTGCAGCGATGGCATCGCTGCAATCTCACAATTGCAATGGGTACCATAAGCAGTTTTCAAGCTGGTGAGACTGCCAAACAGATAGAGATTGAGGTCCTGATATTTGTCATTCATTGTCATGACATAATGGCTGGCTTCTAAAATACCCATGAGCCCTGTGAAAGCGGCTGCCCCTTCTGATGAGAAAAACCGTCTCTTACTTTTAAATAAAGTGCGGATATTCTTAAACGTCGCCATCGCCCCTTTGTCGCTCACCAACTCCCGCGCGGTTGCATAACCAAAGAGCCGCTCAGCTAATTTAATGGCGATGGTCAAAGGGGGCTGCCCGCGCGTTTCAAGCCGCTCGGATAACACAATGCGGCTCCATTCACCATCAGCGCGGCCATAGTCGTTTTCTGACTGAAGGAGAGCCTGGTTAAGTAGATCAATCCGGCGTGCAATAAAATTTTCAGACTGGGCGGAAAGCTGCCTTATGCGCTCGACCTGTGCGCTGACTTTTTTCAAATTGCCCTCGAAATAATCAATCATCCGCGGCACCCCGGTGCAAATCGCCGGATGTTCAGGTTGGCTGGTATACATTTTTAAATCACGAGAGACCCGGTTGACCACCCAATAAGATGGTGAGCGCGGTTTAACCAACGGGTCTCGCCCGCGTGAGCGTACATATTTGCCCGCGGCTGCAAAAAAGCTCTGCTCATCTTTAGAGAGAAACGCCGCCCCGGTCACCACCCGCGCCCGTGAATATTTCAGGCATTTACGACGACCAGAATGATAATATTTATAGCGCTGACAAACTTTCGCTGACTTCACCCTGCCAAGCGGAAATAACCACCGCCCGGGCAGCGATTTATCAGCCGCGCTAATCGGTTTGATGACATCTTTGATATAGGCAATGCGCTCAGACTTGATCCATTTCATTGAGGAATAAAATCTCTGAGGACAATTATGAGCGGAAGAAGGCACACCTTTTAAACGGCCGGTTGCACCAAGCGGGCTTATGGCGGCAGCAAGCTTCACACCTGCGACTTGCCCCAGCGTTTCAGCTTCCGTCAGGCTTTGCAACTTCTGTTCCTCAGCAATAAAAGACGTAACAAGCTGGCCAAAGCGCGCCAGGCCAATTTCTCCGTCATGAGCACCGCGCACAGCAATCACCTGCCCAAGCTGCCCCATATCTCGTTTCAGCTTAAGAAAGCGCGCACCATCAAGGCTATTGGCAAAACCAGCCATAGCAAATAATGGATAAGCACCAAGCTTACTGGCAACATAAGTAAGCCTATGCCGCGTACCAGAATTGCCCGGGAACCAGGCAGAGTGCAGCGCCTCATCGATTCGATTACCAGTGATTTGCCCCAAACCTTCAGCGCCAAGAATACCTATTTGTGTGTGCGCCCGCGCCAGATTATAGGTCAGCCCCTGATGAGCGCTCACCCCGCCAAGACCAGCTTCAATCGAGCGAGAGCGCCCTAAAAAATGCAGCCCCAGTTCAGAAGCTATTTCCTGGCCAAGAAGCAGACTTTCACCCATCGCAAGTTGCGGCGAATTTTCAGTTGTGCCTGGTTTCTCAGAACGATCAAAACCGCGCGAATGCACCCTGTCGGCTCTCTGATGAGGCTGATCTTCTAATTTATCAGAGGGGTGGTTTGTAAGGCTTAGCCGCGCACCAAGCTGCAACGCTTCAGCGCGAATAACATTGCGCGGCACAGCGCTGGCAATGGCAAGCGCACTTTGCGGCAATATGGCGCCGTCATTACCGGTTAGTTTCCCAAAAAAACGTGCGTTTTGTATAACGCCAATACGGCTTAAGGCGGTGAGCCTCAAATAGTCTGTGCGCATTGAAGCAGGCAGAGCTGCACGGCTAGCGGCCGTTATCTCATCCCGTTGCCCTTTAGCTGTTTCAACACGAACCCAGCTGCCATCAACCATCTCAAAATCAAGATCTTTGCGCACAAGCACCAGCCCAATCACCAGGCTAATGATGCCAACAAATAGCGGGCCCCAAGTGAGAGTTTTATAGAGTAATTTATCCGGAGATAACATAAAAGCGCTGCCTCAATACTTTCAGCACCAAAAGAAACAACACGGGCCTTACAACCCCTGTACATTGGCAAGATTTAAACACATCAAGGTGACTGAAGAAAAGGTCAATCAGGCCACAAGACAAGAAAAATAAGAGCTAATTCAATAAAAAAGCTGCCAGCAATGTCTGCTGGCAGCTTTCCCCGCTTTAATAGGCCGGTAAAACCGACCTTGTATTCAGAAAGGGAATTGCACCCCTTCTGAATCCATCCATATGCCTTCGGTTAAAACCAGCGACAATGAATGGCCCCCTTTGGTCCCCTCCGGCGCGCGCCGCGCTGCCAGAGTGGAAGCTACATTAACCAAATATTTTCGCTCGCCGGAAGAGGAAAAATTAACCTGTTGTCACTTTTCCAGCATTTGTCAAAATTCAGTTTTTAAAGAAGAGGAACAGGGGGGAGTAAGCCTGAAAAATGAACAATGTTTAGTCAGAAGTTATTGATTTTTGCCTTGCCGCGACCCGAGTGAATTTTATGTTTGTATTTAAGTGAATTAGCATTTTAAGTGAACGCAGTTTAGTTATTTACCGTCAAGTGCAGCTATCAAATCCACAATAAACTTCAGGCCTTTTGAAAGCGATAGCAGGCCATTTCAGCTCCAACCTTTGTGACAAAATTGTAACAAGCAAATCATCATCCAAAAATGATAACAAAGGCCAGATGGCGGGCATGAAAAAAGGCGTCGCAATTCACTGCAACGCCTTAACTCAAGACGAGAAAAAATCAATTAAATTGGCTGTAAGCCTGCTCACTTAGTCGCTTTTTTCCGGCCATTCCAGCTTGCCATCAAGCCAGGCTTTAAAGCGCTCTTCAAGCTTCTGCCCATCCTCAGAAAGCCACCAGCCTTCATTGAACTTCAATGCCCGTTGGAAATGCGCTTTCGTTGTCGGCAGGTAAGCTGACATATGCACATCAATCAGCTCATGGTTGCCAACAAAATCAATAGAGCTTTTTCTCATGGGGCCATAGGGCATCCAACGACTTTGTTGAGCAAGCTGCTCAGGGGCGGTGGCAAATTTAACAAACTCCAGCGCTTCTACCTGGTTGCCGCTTTTGACCGGAATTCCCCAATAATCAAAATCATAAATCTGCCCCTGCCAGATGAGAGTTACATCAAGAGATTGCTTCACAATGGCATCAAACAACCGGCCATTATAAGCAACGCCCATCACCACCTCATCAGTCATCAGGTTTTTAATCGATTGTGGGCTCTTGTCCCACCAGACTATATCATCTCGTAGCTTATCCAGCGCTTGAAAGGCTTTTTTCTGGCCGTTGATAGTGGAAAGAGATGAATAAACATCCTGTGCTTTCACCCTCCGGGACATCAGGGCAATCTCCATGGTGTAGCGTGCTGACTGCCGCATGCTGCGCTTGCCGGGGTAGCTCTTGGTGTTGAAAAAATCGCGCCATGTGCGGGGCTTCTTTTTCTTAAACGCATCATGCTTCACAACCATCAAGCTAGACCAGGCAACACTCGGCACAGCGCAATCCATCAAGCTGTCACCAAGAAAGTCTTTGCTAAGGTCTTTAACATTAGGCCCGGTTTCAATATCGGAAGAGTTTAACAACCGCAATAATCCCTCACGGCAAGCGACCTCAGCCTGGTGAGAAGTGAGATTAACAACATCCATCCCCGCCTTACTGGCAGTCTTCCAGCTTTTAAGTTTTTCAATTGGGTTATTATTCGTCTCCACATCAATGCTGGTACCAGTTTTTTTGTTAAACGGATCAAAAAAAGCATTCTTTTGTGAAAGCTGATACGCCCCTGCCGATGTAGATATTTTTAAGTTGCCATTCGCTTCCGCAAGCGCCGCCGCCGCAAAGCCGCCAACCGCTATCACGGCGATGCCAGCCACAATCCCAGACAAAATCCCAGAGCGGCCAAAAATAGCCATGCCGCGTTTTGAGCTTCTCATGTTCAATCTCCTAAACGATCTCAAGTTAGCCCGCTTTTTCTAGCGGTAAAATGTTGTGATTATTTGACTTCAAAGGCGCAGGCCTGTAGCGCGCCTTACAGCCCCGCCGCAGGAGGGCAAGATGCATAGCATTATGTTTTTCAAAACGTGGGGTAGACCAAGCCCCCGTGATGTGGCTGCAAACCTGTAGCAGAGGTATAGAGGGGAGCCCATTTTCCGAAGAGGCCTCCTTTTCCTTGGCTGCTAACAGCGGCCAGCTGGCGATGTGCCAGTCAATCGTTTCACCTGAAAGGCTTACCTCGCCAGTACCAGTAAACTCGTCAGTAGAGGTCTTAATGGTAAAAAAGTCAGTTACCATCGCACCCTTCGCAAAATGTCCCGTGCTCTCAAGAAACGTAAACGCGGTCTTCCCCTGCATAAAGTTCTGCCATTCTGTGGTTGGCTTGCTGGTTTGCTCAATCGTTAGATTGTCAAGATTAACCGCGATCTGCCCCCCCTTCGGCATTTGAAATAGCACAGCCCCATACATGTTCTGATATATCTCATCGAGCTTATCGCCAAAGCTGGTGAGGTGAATTTTCAAATCGCCGCGCCCCTCAATAAATCTGGAAATGCCAGCCATCTCTTCAATGGATTTAATCGAGGCATCACTAAGCGTGACGTTGGTATGCCAGCGCGGCTTAGGGGTATTGGTGTCAATTTTAATATGTCCCCGGGCAACACCATCAAATAAACGGGTCTGCGCAAGGTCCAGGATCAGCTCTCCCTGTTTTTCAAACAGACTAAAGCCAGTCTCTTCCATCAAAAGCGAGCCAAAGCGGATCTCTTTAGCCGATAAGCGTAAATCCGCATCAAAGTCACGGGTCAGAGGGTAAAGGGTCTTCATAAAATGCCCGACCAACCGGCCCAGCCCCTCATTTGAAAAAGACGCGTTTTCGCTGGTGTTATCTACCCGGGTATCCGGGGTTAGAACCAGCTCGTCAAAAGCAAGCGTTCCTGAAATCTGGCGAACACCAGCTTTAAGCTTTAATCCAAGTGAACCAGTAGCCGGACTGCCCCCAAGATTAAACTGCGCATTTGTTAACTCACCTTCACGCCCAGCCCAATCAAGCGCCCCATTAAATGAGACCTTAAATGGGGTTTGAACAATTGGTGATTTCGCGGTCTTGCCGGTTGATTTACCGGACTGTGGCTGATCGCTATCTACAGTCTTACTTTCATAAGTCTTACTTTCATAAGTCGCACGATCATCAGCCTCACTGTCAACAGCCAAACTATCAACAAAGTCTGTCTCTTCTCCGCTAACCGGTAATGTGTATAGCAAAGAGAGCGCGGAGCGGCTGGTGATATTAACAGATAAATCCCCCTTCAGCTGCCCCCCATTTTGTGGTGAGGCAATGCCCTCAAAGCGGCCACTAAATTCCGGATGAGTAAGTTGGATATCAAGCTGATAGTTATTCTGCCCCTCAACCAGATCAACAATTTCACTAGAAAATTGGAAAGCTGTTACTTTCTCATCAATCTCAATAAACCCAGAGCCATCGAGCTCTCCATCATCAAGGTCAACATTAAATTGCCCCTCCTTGATAAAGAGGGTGAGAGGGCGGCTATGATCGGTAAGTAAGGTGACTTTGCTATTCTTTAAAACCAAATTAGAGAGCCGGCTGTTTAAAAGAGCCGTGCTTAAAAACTGCGGGTGGCCAGAGGGCGGCATGCCGCTTTTCTCTGCTTTTTTATCGGCAGCAGCGGCTTTTAATTTTGCCCGGGTCAGGTCAAGGGTAATATCCCCATCTTTCAGTTTAATCTTTTTCAGTTTTTCAGAGAGGAACAGCGCCGTCCATTCAGGCGGTAACAGCCGTGCCACCAGACCTCTTTCAGCACCTTTGCCAACGGCAAAATGTACATGGCCAGCCTTCAAGGTAAGGGCTGGGGAGCGGCCAACTTCAAGGGGGGTGGTGATTTTGTAAAATCCATCAGTAAGCTGAAACGCCCGCTCACCGCTATAGGCATCATTGCCATTAGTATAAAGGCCGCTTACCACGGCATAACCAATAGCTAGGCATAAACTAAGCCCTAGGCAGCGCAGCAAATGGCTCATTATTTTTGTTATATTAAATGTCATAAACTCAGGTCTCTCAGCTCATAAACCCGCTGACATATTTAACCGCTGCACATAAGCGCCATGACCCATCAAGGGCTCAAAACATATGAGAGCCAGGGCCACCAGCATCGTGTCGGAAATTTTCTGTTATCATTATTATGGCGAACAATAAAAGCTGTTCACTGTGTTAATCTAGCATCTATCAAGAATATGTTTGAATCAAGAGATTGACGACGCCCAAACCACATTAATGAACTGTTTTTCTGCCCTCACAGTAAAACCTGCCCAAAACCAGCGTAATTAACAGTTCAGAATATAGAGGTTCGCAGGGCTTCTATGCTTTTATACAGTAAAGCCCAAAGGCCAATAAATTATCAGACCAGCACTTAAAGCTTAATCATTCACTTTATCCTGGCGGCCTGAAGAGACAGTGCGGTTCAATAGTAACAGCGGCACGAGACCAAAAGCCACAATGGTCAACCCGGCAAGCCCCGCCTCTTCAAACTCTTCGCGGCTGGCAAATTCAAACACCAATGTCGCAAGGCTATCAAAATTAAACGGTCTCAACAGCAAAGTCGCCGGTAGCTCCTTCATGGTATCAACAAACACCAGCAACGCCGCTGCGGCAATGGGCGCTCGCATAATCGGTAGCAACACGGTGGTAAATGCTCCCACACCATTTTGACCAAGGGTGCGGGCCGCGCCATCAAGATTAGGCGAAACCTTATGAAACCCCGCCTCGATGGTACCGAGTGAGATAGCAAGAAACCGCACCAGATAAGCAAATAATAACCCAATCACACTGCCAGAAAGCAGCAGCCCGGTAGAGATGCCAAAGGTCGAGCGCATCAGGCTATCAACCATATTATCAAACGTCGCGAGCGGAATAAGAATGCCAATTGCAAGGATCGCCCCCGGAATGGCATAACCCGTGCCAGCCAGCCAATTCACCGGTTTCAACCAGGGGTGTGAGGTAACGCGCTTGCCATAACTAAGCAGCAAGGCAACTGAAACCGCGATAACAGATGTGAGCGCTGCCAGCATCAACGAAAAGCCCGCCGCCCGCCAGAATATATCTGTCCAGAGAAAATCGATAAAACGAAATGATGCGTTCAATAATATAAGGAATGGCAGAACAAACCCCAAAAAGAACGGCACCGCGCAAATAAAAATGGCAAGCGCGCCAGCCCAACCGGTGAGGTTGGTAACAGGCAAGCGGTGGCCATGGCCGGTCGGGGAATAATATTTTTGCCGCGAGCGGGCCTTCTGTTCAACATATAAAAGGGTGACAACAATCAAAAGCATCAAAGTTGCTATTTGCGCCGCCCCGCCAAGGTTAGAGCGCTCTAGCCAGGTGCTGTAAACGCTGGCGGTCAGTGTCTCAACGCCAAAATAAGCAACAGCCCCATAATCATTCAAACATTCCATTAACGCCAGCACCAAGCCAGCAATAAGGTGCGGGCGCGCAAGCGGTAGCCCAACGCTGATAAAGGCACCAAAGGGGCTGCGCCCAAGAGTGCGCGCCACTTCAAGTACCTTAACTGATTGCTGCATGAAACTGGCCCGCGCCGCCAGGTAAACATAAGGGTAAAGCACCAGCGACATAACAAGAATAGCCCCCGGCAGAGTTGCAATATTCGGGAACCAGTAATCACGAGAATCCTGCCATCCAAAAACATGCCGCAAACTCGTTTGCACAGGGCCTGAATATTCAAGCAGGTCAACAGAGCAATAGGCAATCATATAGGTCGGCATGGCCAGCGGCAGCAATAAGGCCCAGTCAAAAAAGCGCTTACCTTTAAACTCATACATTGTCACTAGCCAGGCGGTGCTTGTACCTATGAGAAGGCTAAGGATGCCAACCCCACTCATAAGCAAAAACGTATCGCGAATAGAGCGCGGCAAAATAGTAGAGATGAGATGCGGCCAGATATTCTCACTTGGTGAAAAACTCATGAAAATAATTGAGATGAGCGGCAATAACACTAGCGCCACTACAGGCAACAGCAGTAAAAACCAACGCCAGGTTTGTGGGCGATGGGCGCTCTCAGAATCTCGCCGAAACGCTAAGCGATTTAGCTTCAGGCGAGGCCTCTTATTCATGCTGTTTTGTTTGCTGGGGGTCTGGGTCATAAAGAGGGTGCGTTTAACTCCGGCGCTCTTGGCTCTGCCGCGCCGCGAAGCTTAAGGTTGAATTTCAAATTGCTTTTATCACACTCTAACAAATTAAACAGTGACAGATAGAAAGAAACCATCAATGAGGATGATGCATTTTATCATGTGGCCGCCGGGGGCAAAGGTCTAAACCGCCCTTAGCGCCACTAATAATTAAATCCTTATGAGCATGAATGCATGGGTGCCAACTCCAGCCTCGCTCTCAATTGCAAATTGCATCCCATTCGCCTCAGCCAGCGCTCTTGCAATCGGTAAGCCCAGCCCGGTGCCGCGCCGAAGGTCTGTTGCAGCGATCTGTTGAAATGGCTGCATAGCCTGCGAAACTTCCGCCTCGCTCATGCCGCGCCCTTCATCAGCAACAGTCAGCGCCACAAACTCATCAGAGAAGCGCTCGGTTATCACCCGCACCAGGCTGCCCTCGGGGCTAAATTTAATGCTGTTAGAGAGGAGGTTAAGCAGGATCTGCCGCATCGCGCGTTGATCAAGTTGCAAGGCTGGCAAATTCTCTTCCAAATCAGTGCGCAGCCGCACAGCCTGTTTGCCAGCCATATCACGCATCAGTCTGGTTTGCTGGCGAACAATATCATTGATGTTGGTCTCTTCAGGCTCTAATTCCCATTTTCCAGCCCGCAATTTTGTCAGGTCAAGAAGATCATTAATCAGGCTTAAAGCATGCTGGGCACTGGCTTGAATATCCTTAACATAATCCGCATATTTCGAAGTGCCTTTATCGCCGGGCATACCAAGCGGGCCAAATTCTTCCCGGGCCATAATTTCAGAGAACCCAATAATAACATTCAGCGGAGTCCTGACCTCATGGCTAATTGCACTCAGTAGCGGAATGGTTGAGAGGTCTTCAAGGGTCTCGGGGCCAGAAGCCGGTGTTGCAGCTGGTTGATTGGTCTGAGTGAGATCGCCAGGAATTGCCACCGGCTCTTGTGGTGGTGCAGACCCATCTCTCTGTAGCTTTTGGGGCTGAGTTGCCGTTTGTTGTGCGGGCGCTTCAGGTGATGAAGACCCATCATCTAAAATTAGGCCTCCCCCATCTTCACTGCTGCCATTTTCACCATGCCAGTCATCCAGCCCCGCAAGACCCAGCACCCGGTCATAGCGAACGAACGTTAAGGGGCGGATAAAAACTGGGCGGTCAAATTTGCGGCCAGAGCGTAAACGGATCTCATTAAGGAGAACAGGGTGCGGCTCAGTCTGCTCAAAAAATTCACGCAGCGTCAGTCTCGCATGCGGCATAATCCAGTCTGTGCCATCGCTTGAAAGGCCCTTAAATTCGCCATAGCCAAATTCAGAGAGAAACAGCTCATTCGCCGCAATGATTTTTTGAAAACTGAACACAGCTAAAGGCTTCGGACAGGCATTTAAAATCTCATCCAGCTCATCGGCATCACTCACGCCTGAAAGAGCGGTAATATCAATGGGGCAATTCTCCCAATAACGGGTCAATTGCTGCGCCTCACTGCCGCTGCTTGAGATCAGCTTATCTCCGGCAATTGCAGCGCCGCTATCTAAATCTCTTTGTCTGCCTTCATCTGCAATAGCAGATGAAGGCTTGTCTGCCATCTGGCCGGAAAGAGGAGGTGATGACTTCGAAAGTAGTGACTTAGAAGGTAGTGACTTAGGTATTAGTGACTTATGGGTTAGAGCCTCATCCTCTACCGCTACAGTGTTTTCTGAATTCCCCTCATTCACGGGCGGCGCACTGTCAGTGCTGGTGTGCCGGCGCTGGTGGCCAGCAGCACGTATCAACCGGGCAAGCTCATGCAGCCGGTCTTCAGTGCGCTCAGAAAGGACAGGATTAACCGGCCGCTCAGCCCGCATCAGATGCGGTGAGGCATCAGCACTTGAAGACCTTTTATCTTCAGGCTCATGTCCTAAATCCTGAGATGGATTTTGCACCGCATTTCTAGGTGAGGAGCGATCAGTTGATAGAGGCGGAGTAGCCCCCTCTCCATGCTTGCTGCTCGTTACCACTTTTAGCCCTTGAGTGAGCGGGGCGCTATCTCCGTGAATGCGCACGCTCACTTCTGGGGAGGCAGGTGCAGGCTTTGTCTTTACATCAGGGTCTGAGCAATGGGGGGGCATCTGCGTCTCTTCTGGCAGCGCTTTAAATGCAGGCTGTTCTTCATGTTCATGTTGATGCTCATGATCAACGCTTTCAACAGGGCTGTCTGCCTCACCCTGGCTATCAGCCTCATCGAAAGGTACACGCAGCCGGCTGCGGCGCGGGGCATGGGCCTCATGGCTCAGCCCTTTCAATTCAACAATCACAGAGTTGCTATTTTCCATCTGACCGGGGCGGCATAAAGCTGTGTAGATGCGCGGCATGCCAGCGGAGGCAAACTCCAGCTCCACATCTTTAGCCGCACCGCTTTCATCAAAAGGTAACAGCGCCCGCACTGTTAGGAGGGCAGGGTGCTGATTTGAAAGTCTGAGGCTTTGCAAATTATCAAGACTACGCGCCGACCAGAACTTAATGCCCTCGCCATTCGCCCAAATAAAGCGCCCGCTCACAAGATCCCAGATCCAGATAGGGCGTTCATGGCGAGGGTAGCCATTGGTCACAGCCAATGGGCTATATGTCTCAACTTCACTCATGTCCCAACTTCACTTATATCTGAAAATCTTAATCTTTGAAAAACTTGGGTTTTTGCCAGACAGCACACCCGGCATAATAGAACTTCCATGGAAGGGCTATAATGTGGCCAAGCATCTCCCCGCTACTAACAATTAAAAGGGCAAATCTGTCAAAGTGTTATAGGCCGCATTATAGCTTTTTCAGTCCCCAAGAGGCAAAAAACAAAAGACCAATAGCGCTAAAGCCAGAGAATATCCCCAAAAACTCGCGTTTAATTGCAAAATCGCTAAAATTTTCCTTAACAATTGATTTCTCAGCTCCAATAAATCCGCCCTAAACAGCAAGCCCAAAAACACCGCCAATAAAAAAAGCCCCCTCCAATCAGGAGAGGGCTTAAATTTTATGCACGGCAGAGTTTTATGGTCTTCGCCGCCTAATGTCTTAGACTAAGACCTCAGACCAAGCCCTTAACCTTGCAGTTTTTCCATAGCAGCATTGACACCGCCTTTTTGATGCGGAATGCCAAACATCTCAAGCCCCATTTCAACACCCGACAAAGCCCCCATCAAGGTGAGCGGGTTTTGATAGCCAAGGTGACCAATGCGGAAAACTTTATCAGCCACTTTACCAAGGCCAGCTGCCAATGACATGTTGAATTTATCAAGCACCAGGGCGCGGAATTTATCAGCGCTCACCCCCTCCGGCACCCGAACTGCGGTCACAGCATTTGAGTAAGAGCTTTCATCCTGGCACTGTATTTCAAGGCCCCAATGTTTAACAGCCGCCTGGCAAGCAACAGCCAGTTTTTCATGGCGTTTCACGATCGCATCAACACCTTCCTCATTCAGCATCTTACCCGCTTCATGCAGCCCATAAAAAAGCGTCACTGGCGGGGTGTAAGGGTAAAGCCCGGTTTCAGAGGCGCTAATCAGCGGCGTGAAATTGAAATAACCTGGCACCAGGTCCGAGCTATCCATGGCAGCTTTGGCCTTTTCACTGATCACTGCAAAAGCCAGCCCCGGCGGCAACATCATCCCCTTCTGACTACCGCAAATTGTAACATCAACACCCCAGCCATCATGATCATAAGGGGAGGCGGCAAGAGAAGAGATAGTATCAACAAACAGCAAAGCATCATGCTTCGCGCTGTCAATCGCACAGCGCACAGCCTGAATATCAGAGGTCACACCGGTTGAGGTTTCATTATGGGTGGCAAAAACCGCTTTGATGTCTTTGTCGGCACTCAGCGCTTTTTCAACGTCGCTGGCATTAATGCCATGCCGCCAGTCACCGGCAATCTCAATCACCTCAAGCCCCATTTCTCTGGCAATCTTACACCAGAGCACAGAGAACATGCCAACTTCAGGGATAAGCACTTTATCGCCTCGTGAAAGGCAATTTGCAATGGCCGCATGCCAGGCACCAGTGCCAGAAGCCGGGATAATGATGACCGGCTGTTCGGTTTTGAAGATTGGTTTTAGCTGCGCGGCAGCCTCTGCAGCGAGCGCGGCAAATTGTTGCCCGCGGTGGTCAAGCAACGGCATACCCATTGCGCCCATCACCCGTTCCGGCACAACAGTTGGCCCAGGTACCTGAAGAAAATAATAACCCATTTGAGTTCCGGTCACGGCTTCAATCCCTTCTTATAATTATCTCTTTCATGGATTGAGTCTCATATCTGCATGGTATAAACAAGCGCATTTCTTGACATGGACAATTTACCGCGCAAATCATTGCCGTGAGCATATATCAACATGTCACCATGTAGCAGTACTGTTAAGCAGCTAACCAGTTTAGCCTTCAAAGGCGTGTTTAGTGCTTTTAATGCAGCGTCATACCGTACTATGTTGGGTGTGAGATTCAGAGGGTTATATGCGCATACCACTCATTCCTAATACCGTAAAATTACTGGTCATCCTGATGACCATTCTCATTTTTGCTATGTCCTATACCGGCCATGTCCGCACCAGCATGCTGCCATTTCCAAAGCTGGATATTGAAAAAAGCTACCTGATGCTGGGGTGGCGGCTCTCTGGTTTAACCTATGACCGCGCCGCCTGCACTGCCGCGCTCAATCACCCCTCTACACAAAGCCGGCCAATAAAAGATAACCCGATTAAAAATGGCTGCGGTTATGTCAACGCCGTCCGCCTCACCAAAATTGGCGGCGTTTCCACCTCTTCAGTCCGGGTGTCTTGCCCCATGGGCGTGGCGCTTGCAATGTGGATGAAACAGGTAGTGCAACCAGCGGCTCAAAAGCATCTCGGCACAAAGGTCAGCCGCATGAAGCATCTCGGCACCTATGCCTGCCGTAATATTAAAGGCAGCATCTTTTCAAAATATCTCAACCGCCGTTCAGAGCATGCAACCGCCAATGCCATAGATATCTCAGCCTTCACCTTAAAGAATGGCGGCACTGTCAACATTCTTCGCGACTGGACCAAAGGCAACGCTAAATCGGCCTTCCTGAAAGAGATCCATTACGGCGCTTGTGGATATTTTCGTGTTGTTCTGGGGCCAGAGGCTAATTACCTCCACGCCAATCATTTCCACTTCGATCGCGGCATGCTCATCCGTTGCAAATAAATAGCAAAACTGAGTAGAGAAGCAGAGGCAGGTATTTCCGGAGTGAGCAAGGCAGAGAAAACCAGTTAAGCCGTATCACGCAAACTAGCGGCGGTGCTCAGGTCAACACTCACCAGCTGGCTAATCCCTTTTTCAGACATGGTCACCCCATAAAGCCGATCCATCCGCTCCATGGTCATCGGGTGATGGGTAATAACAAGAAAGCGTGTATCAGTGGAGCGCGCCATCTCTTCCATCATCAGACAGAAACGATCAACATTGCTGTCATCCAAGGGCGCATCCACCTCATCAAGTACGCATATGGGGGAAGGGTTGGTCAGGAACACCGCAAATATCAACGACATCGCCGTCAGCGCTTTTTCCCCGCCAGAGAGCAGAGTTAGCACCTGCGGCTTTTTCCCTGGTGGCCGGGCAATGATTTCAAGCCCGGCATCCAGCGGGTCATCACTATCCACCAATTTCAACTCGGCCTCACCGCCGGCAAATAGCGTTTGAAATAATCGCTTAAAATGACCATTCACCGCATCAAAAGCCTTGAGCAAACGCTGCCGCCCTTCTTCATTCAACTGCTGCACAGCGCTGCGCAATTGCGCAATGGCATCTGTTAAATCATCGCGTTCAGTGGCCATGCCGCCAAATTGTTCTTCGAGCGTGCGTATCTCATCATCCGCCCTGAGGTTCACAGCACCAAGCCGGTCTCTATCACGGCGAACTTTAAGAAGGTCAGCTTCAACAATATCCTGCCGGGGCAAATCATCTTCAGGCCCAAGCCCCGCAAGTTCAAGGCAGCCATCAGGCTTCACATGAAGGTCAGCTTCAATGCTATTGGCAAGTTGCATCAAGCTGGCCCGCCCGCCCTCTAACCGGGTTTCAATCCGCGCTTTCTCTTCCCGGCTTTCAATCAAGTCAGATTGCAATTTACGAAGGGTTATCTCATGTTGCTGTAGTAAAGTTTCAGCTTCTGCCAGCTGGTCAGCGGCGGTCTGGCGCCGGGCTTCTGCCTTTTGCTTCTCTTCAAAAAGTGCTGCCCGCTTGGCTGATATTTCAGCGGGGTAATCAGCAAATTGAGACAGCTCTGTGGTGATTTTTTCAATGCGGGTTTCAAGTTCCCCCACATGGCCGCGCGCTTCCTTCGCCCGCCGGGTCCAAAGCACCTCTTCTTCAATCAGCTGTTTGAGCCGGGTTTCATTCATCTCCGCTTGCCCCTTAAGCCCAGCCCAGGTCACATGCGCCGCTGAATACTCATCCCGGTAGCGGGTTACATCGGCTTCACTTTCAGAAAACTCCCGGCTAAGCCCCTCAATAGCTGGCATTCGAGCCAGCTCAAGGTTCACTTCAACAGAGCGGTTGGCAGATTGTTCAATCTCATCCTGGGCATTGGTCAAAGCTTCTTCAATGGCGGCCAGCCGCTGCTGTGCCTTTTGCCCCTGCAGCAAAGCCTGGTTTTGCCCGGTCACCAATTGGCGCAATTGAGATTTATAATCAGAAAGCATCTGCCGGTGCTCACGAACCAACAGCGATTGCCGTGTTTGCTCTTTGTTGACTTTGGTAAGCGCGCTTTCAAGCTCAGTAATTTTTTGCTCAAGCTGCTGTTTCTCAGCTAATAAAGCAGGCAAGCGGTTGCGCTCTCTGAGCCGTAAAGTGGCTGAGCTTTCAACCTGCGGCGGCACGCAATAGCCATCCCAACGCCACAGCCCACCTTGGCGTGAGACAAGACATTGCCCGGGGTGCAACTGTGCCTGTAGCTTCGCCCCCTCATCATCTGACACTAGCCCGGTCATTCCTAACCGCGCCATTAAAGTTTCAGGCCCGCGAACAAAATCACTAAGCGGCGGCACACCAGACGGCAAGGGAAGCAAAGCGGGAGATGAAGAAGATGTATCACCGCCGTTGAGAAACAACCAATAGCCAGAAAGCTCAGCTGATGCTGCCCCGGATTGCAGTTTTTCAGCAGCAATGAGCGGGGCGTCCAGCGCCTCACCCAGTAAAGCAGCCAGCGCCGTTTCATAGCCGCTTTCAGCCTTCACATCATCAATAAGCGGAGGAAGCGTTGGTTCAGATTTAGGTGAGATTAATTTTTCAATCATCCCGATTTCAGTGGTCAGCGCTCTAAGGTCAAGCTCTAGTGTAGATTTTTCGCGGTCCTTCGCAGCCCCCGCCTCACGGCTTGTCTCTAAGGCGCTCTCCTCCGTCTCCAACAGAGTCTCAAGGCGGGTGCTCTCCTGCTCAAGCCGGTCAATATCTTCAGCAAATTCAGTTTCACCATTCTCTTCAAGTTGGGAGAGCAGCTCTTCTTTTTCTCTCGCAAGTTTTGTGCGGATCTCGTTGAAGCGGCTAGCCCGGGCATTGAGCCGTTCTAAATCAGCCCGTAGCGCCTCCCGGCTGGCCCGCGCCCCGGCGATGTTCGTTGAAAGGGCGGCATAAGCCTGTTCAGCTGTTTTCAGCTTAGCCTTGGCAGTCTCAAGCGTTACATTGGCACCATCCCGCGCTTTTGAAAGGCGCTCATCCTCAGCTCTGTGATGGCGAATATCTTCCATAAGCCGCTGGGTAATGCCCTCCCCCTCATGAATAAGCGCTTGATCGCGCTCAAGGTCAGCGCGGGCTTCACCTTGCGCTCTGTTTAACTCTTCCTGGCGATCGCGCTTGAGCTGTTCTTCTTTCGTTAAAGCTTCCTCAGCCAGCGACAGGCGCTGTAAAACCGCCGCAGCGGTAATCTCCTCATCACGCAAGGGGGCAATCTCGGCAATTAATCTCTCGCGCTGTGTAAGCGCTGCGGTTTCTTGCCTTGTTTGCTGGCCAAATAAATTAAGAATAGCCTGTAGCTCTTCTTCAGCCCGGTGAACAAGCTGTCCGGCAGAGCGCCATTTCAGGTAAAGTTGCAAAGCCTCGAGAGCCCGAAGCCGCTGGCTTAATTCTTTATAGCGCTGCGCGTGCCGGGCCTGTCGTTTAAGCGATGTGAGCTGGGCATCAACTTGTCCCATCACATCTGCAAGCCGCTCAAGATTTGCCTCAGCTGCATTCAACCGCAACTCAGCTTCATGGCGGCGGCTATGCAGGCCCGCAATGCCAGCTGCATCCTCCAATATACGGCGGCGCGCTTCTGGTTTCGAATTAACAATCTCACCAATCTGCCCCTGCCGCACCAATGCATGAGAGCGCGCCCCCGTTGCCGCATCCTCAAACAAAAGCTTCACGTCTTTGGCACGCACCCCGCGCCCATTAACCTGATAGCTGGAGCCTTCCCCCCGCCGAATAAGCCGGGTGATCTCAAGCAGGTCTTCATCATTAAATTCTGCAGGTGCGGTGCGAGCTGAATTATCAACAAAAACAGATACTGAAGCGCTATTGCGCTGGGGGCGGGTCTGGGTGCCTGCAAAAATAACATCCTCCATCGCACCGCCGCGCATGGCTTTAAAGGATGTTTCCCCCATAACCCAGCGAAGCGCTTCAAGAAGGTTAGATTTACCGCAACCATTCGGGCCGACAACACCAGTAAGCCCGGGACGGATTTGAAGATCCGTCGGCTCAACAAAGCTTTTAAAGCCCTGTAATCTGAGTTGCGTTATATGCAAGCGTTCCGCTCCGGAATATCGTGAACCAGGCAAAGTTTGGCCAGGTTAACTGTCAATGGTCATAGGCGACTGTATGCATGCACAAAAAAAGGAGAAATATCAAGTAAGCCAAACATATATGGCCCGTCCCACCATCATATAATTTTAGGGTAACTTTATTGGGGGGCTATCAGGACGCGGTCAATATTGGCGGCGATGAAGCATAGAAGGAAGCAACAGGCTATGGCGCCTTGGCTAGAATAAAACAGCGCGGAGAATAAGCGCGACCTAACTGAGGTGGGGTTTAATCATCAGCCGCATTTCTTCAATAGTAAGGGGCTTGCGCACTTTCTGGCCGTTAATAAAGAAGGTCGGCGTGCCGGTTACCCCAAGCTTGCGCCCGCGCTTTTTAACCCAATCCAGCCCATCAATTAACGTCCGATCCTTCATGCATTTGTCAAATTCAGCCCGTTTAAGGCCGGATTTTTTCGCAACATTATATATCGCCTCCAGCCGCACATCCTGCGAAACCCATTGCCGTTGATTGTTCAAAAAGAGATCAATCATCTTGAAGGTTCTATTCACCGTGCCGCAACGGGTCACAATGGCAGCATTACCGGCAGAACGCCCAATAGGAAACTCTCTAACGATATAGCGCACTTTACCTGTATCAATAAATTCACGCTTAAATTTAGGAAATGTCTTCTGGTGAAACGCCCGGCAATGCGGGCAGGTAAGTGACATATACTCAATCACAGTAACAGGAGCGCCCGCTTTACCCAGAGTATTTTCAGGCAGCGGCCCGGCTTTCATTAGATCTTCAAGACGGGGCAAACCGGTAGCCCCCAGCCTTACTTCATCTTCTTGCGGCTTTTTTTCTGCATTTGAAAGCGCAAACTGACCATTGCCAGCACACCCCCCAATGAGGAGGAGGGCAAAAAGCATAACAAGGTGAAGCGATTTTTTCACGAGGCCAACCTGACTTCTAAATTCTAAACACTTAAATTTCTCAGTGAGACGGTCACTAGCCAGCTCAATTAGCCAAGTCTATTTGCCCGTTAATTAGTAATGACAATAGCAGCCTGTGCCCACTCAATAAAAAAACAAAAGCACGCAAAATAAACATCAAAACAATGACGGCTTTATAGATAAAACCAGATCTATAAAGCCATCATGATTGTTAGATTACTCACCAGCAATTGGTTTGATGAGCTTTTCAAAATCGGCCAATGACTGCGCGCCCTCAAGCCGGGTGCCATTCACAAAGAAAGTCGGCGTTGAGCGAATGCGAAATTCCTCAGTGCCATTATTCTTCACAGCAAGCACCTGCGCATAAAGTGCCTTATCATCAAGGCAGGCTTTAAAGCTCTCATCAGTGAAACCAGCTTGTTTGGCGAGGTTTTTCAAAGAACCGATGCGATCCTCAGAAAAAGCCCATTCACGTTGGCGCTCATAAAGCATATCAATAAAATCAAAATAGCCGTCTTTTTTATCAAGACATCTGCCAAGCATAAAAGCGGCGGCGGCAAGTTGATCGAGTGGAAACTCTCTCAGGATATATTTGACCTTACCTGTTTTGATGTAATTTTTTTTCAGGCCGGGGAGTGTTTCTTTATGGAAAACAGCACAATGCGGGCAAGTCATTGAAGAATATTCAATAATAGTAACAGGCGCATCATCCTCACCCATTATATTCTCTGCCAAAGCGGTGCTCTCAGCTCCAACCTTCGCCTGATCAGCTTTTTCGCTTGATTTATTGTAGAAGAAATAACCTGCCACCGCGAGGACCGCGACAACGACCAGACCAAGGATCAACTTGCTACCGGTATTATTAGCACTTGCCATAATTATACGCCTTTAAATCTAATTTAGTTCAGCATCGAGCCTATGAAGTAGCGGCAATGCCTTTGAAAGTCTCACTGTTTTATAGCTTTAAGGCAAAATTCCCAATCAAAATTACTTTAACTAAGGGGTAAGCCTCACTTTTTTGCCTGATCGTTGATTTTACGTGACTGTATACCCCGCCATAACCGCTTTAAGGCCGTGTTTAGCTGATCATCGTCACAACTGATGCTGTTTTCACCAGATACAGGTTTATTGAGGTCAAACCGTTGCGGTTGCGGCGGCGTTACTTTGCGCTCCAGCGGGGCTTGCAGAATACGAATGCTCTCAATTGCCCGAAATCCGAAATAGCTGTTAATCCGCTCAATAATCTGCGGCGCTTGATGCTGCACCTCAAGTGCGGCTGGCCCCTCCACCCGAACAACAAGCACAGCGCCTTTTTTCTGGCCTTCCTGTTCAAATTCGGCGGCTTCATTGCCTCTTGTCTGGTGTTTAATCTGCTCTGGCGCTGTAAAATGACAGAGCGGCTCACCAACAATGCTATGCCAATCTGTATGCAAAGCTGCCCGTTGATAGCCAAATTTCTCAAAGACCGGCCGGGTTATTTGTGGCAAAAAATGACCAACAGACTTAACTCCGTAAGCCTTAGCGCTATAACCCTGCGCGCCTGTCTTTTTCCATGCTGCCATTTTTCTCTCCAAACCATAGCCAGACAAGAGATAGGTACATGCCGCCTAAATTCTCTCGCAAATACATCATGCAGCGCTATGAGCGGGGATAGACGGTAATTTAGCTGCCATAATCTGCGAATCTTTTCTAGCATGTTGGAATATGATTCGAAGGGGCAACCATGACAAAATCCACCATCGCAGTTGATCATGGGGAAAAGCCCAAAAAAACATTGCGCTCAGGGGCAAAAGCTAGGTCAAAGCCCAAAACGAAATCATCGAATAAACCTACAAAAAAAACCATTACTAAAACAGCCCAAAGCAAGGCTAAATCAGCTGAAAAAGCGGCCCCAAAAAGCCGCAAAGAGACAAAGCCCCCCTCGCCCCCGCAGAAAGCAAGCAATCTAAACCTGCCGCCGCGCCTGTTGAAATGGTATGATAAAGAGCATAGAGAACTGCCCTGGCGGGCAAACCCGGGACAAATGCCAAACCCCTATCATGTCTGGCTGTCAGAAATCATGCTGCAACAAACCGTTGTTAAAACGGTCATTCCATATTTTGAAAAGTTTACCACCCTGTGGCCAACATTGGCTGACCTGGCAGCAGCGGAGCTGGAAGATATCCGCCGCGCCTGGGCCGGGCTTGGCTACTATACCCGCGCCGCCAATCTACATAAATGCGCCCGGCACATTATGGATGAGTATAATGGCAGTTTCCCCATTTTTGCTGAAGAGCTTGTCAAGCTTCCGGGCATCGGCCCCTATACCGCGGCGGCCATCGCGGCGATCGCCTTTGATGAAACCGCCACCCCGGTTGATGGGAATATAGAGCGGGTCATGGCGCGGCTATTTGCAATTGAAGATCCATTGCCCGGCGTGAAACCTCTATTGAAACAAAAAGCGGCCAGCCTCACCCCGCCGCGCCGCGCCGGAGACTATGCCCAAGCGCTGATGGATCTTGGCGCAACGGTATGCACACCTAAAAATCCCTCATGTCTCTTCTGTCCGCTCTCTTCATTTTGCAGCGGCTATCACACCGGGCTCGCAGGCACTCTGCCGCGCCGACAGGCCAAAAAGCCAAAACCCACAAGAGAAGGCAGCGCATTTTTCGCATTGAGAGAAGATGGCATGGTCCTTCTCCACCAGCGGGAAGAGGGCGGCCTGTTGGGCGGCATGATGGAAATTCCAACAAGCAGTTGGAAAGAGCTGGGAAATGATAGCAGGGCACAGCAAATATCATCACCGCAAACTATTTTGGATGAAGTATCCTCTCATGACCCGTCTCGGCAGAGCGCCACCTCACCAACTTCCCCGCCAGTTAGCGGGGACTGGTGGCGCGTCCCTGGTCAGGTACGTCACACCTTCACACATTTTCATTTGGAGCTAACTGTTTACCGCAGCATCATAACAAATGAAGCAGACCTCACCCTCTTTGCTGATGCCAGCCGCTGCAAATGGGTTCACCGCGATAAGCTGAAAGAAGAAGCGCTGCCATCTGTTATGCGTAAAGTCATCGCCCATGCATTAGCGCACACTTGAGCGGAAGAAGACCTAATTAATGTTGGCTCAAGTGCAACCAGCGTACCCGCCCAAATGCCGCGCCGGATGCGTAGTGGGCATCTGAAGGTGTGCTAAAGTGTAGGCATCTGAAGGCGCGCTAACCGGATGCGTAGTGGGCATCTGAAGGTGTGCTAACCGGATGCATAGTGGGCATCTGAAGCACAGATATGCCGAAGGACTTTTCTTCAGGTTTCTAATTAAGCCCAAGCTGGTTTCGCGCTTCTTGCCGTAAAAGGTCAATCGGTTTTAACTGGCCATCAGCTTTAAAGTGCCAATAGGTCCAGCCATTACATGCCTCAAGCCCCTGCACAAAAGCGCCCATTTTATGGATGGAGCCTTGTTGGCTATTACAGAGAATGGTGCCGTCAGCCCGCACTTCAGCAGATTTTTTCTGTCTGGTGTCGTAAAGTTTGGTGCCAGCTTCTAAGAGGCCAAGCTCCAAAAGCGTCCCAAATGGCACCCGCGGTTGGGCGCGTTTTGGTTTTAGAGTTTCAAGATCGGCCGGGGAAACCCGCCGCACTTTCTCAAGCCGCGCTTCAGCCGCCTGAATATAAGAGGCCTCGCGCTCAATGCCAATCCAGCGGCGGCCAAGTGCCTTTGCAACCGCGCCGGTGGTGCCAGTTCCAAAAAACGGGTCGAGAATAACATCGCCAGGGTTACTGGTTGCCATTAACACCCGGTATAAAAGCGCTTCAGGTTTTTGTGTTGCATGAACCTTCTTGCCATTGCTGCCCTTCAGCCGCTCACCACCAGAGCAAATCGGCAATAGCCAGTCAGAGCGCATCTGCAAATCATCATTAAAGGCTTTCATACTGTCATAATTAAAGGTTGGGCGAGACTTCTCAGAAGCGCCAGCCCAAATCAGTGTTTCATGCGCATTGCAAAACCGCGTGCCTTTAAAATTCGGCATCGGGTTGGATTTGCGCCAGACAATATCATTCAGAATCCAGAAACCCAGATCCTGCAACTTCGCCCCAACGCGGAAAATATTATGATAAGAGCCAATCACCCACAGCGCGCCATCTCGTTTCAGCACCCGGCGGCATTCGCTCATCCAGGCGGCGGTAAACGCATCATAAGCCTCAAAACTGTCGAACTGATCCCAGGAATCAGTGACCGCATCCACCTTACTATTGTTCGGGCGGTGCAATTCCCCATCAAGCTGTAAATTATAAGGGGGGTCAGCAAAAACCAGATCAACGGAGTTATCAGGCAGTGCTTTTAACTGCTCAATACAATCGCCAACCAAAATTTGATCAAGGGGGAGCTCTGAAGTGGGAAATGACTTAGCCATAATACGCAATACTCAACTGATACAAATACACAGATTTCCTCTTGTCATAAAAAATAATGACATTAAGAGGGCTGAAACAATCTCTATCGTGCCGCTCGGCTGGTTAACAAAGCGTTAAAAATCATTTCCGGCGTAAAGTTATGGATAGCGCGGTAAGGAGAGGAGGGCGGATTTATGGTCTATATATGAAAAGCTTGCAACCGCTCTATTGTTTATTTAGCTTGGCGACAACTATGGTAGCTATGAAATGTATGTAACCTGTGATCGGTCGAGAGAATAAATCCCTGCTTTGTTACTTACCTGACAAGGGGTAACAATAAATCACAAGGCTCACCATTACATGGCACACCCATGACACTAAGGAGAAATTAAAGTGGCTTTTGAACTACCAGAACTTCCCTACGCATATGATGCCCTCGCGCCTATTATGTCCGCAGAAACATTAGAGTTTCACCACGACAAGCACCATCAGGCTTATGTCACCAATGGCAACAACCTCCTTGAGCAGTCAGATCTAAAAGGCAAAAGCTTAGAGGATGTTGTGAAACAGTCTCATGGCTCAAATGCCGGGCTCTTCAACAACGCTGCCCAGCACTACAACCATGTGCATTTTTGGCAGTGGATGAAGCCAAATGGCGGCGGTGACAAGCTCCCCGGCAGCCTTGAAACTAAAATCAATGAAGATCTTGGCGGCTTTGCATCATTTAAAGATCAATTCACCAAGGCAGGCGCTGGCCAGTTTGGCTCAGGCTGGTGCTGGCTCGTCCTTAACAATGGCAAGCTTGAAGTGACAAAAACACCAAATGGCGAAAACCCATTGATCCATAACCAGGTGCCGCTACTAGGCTGCGATGTGTGGGAACACAGCTACTATATTGATTATCGCAACGCCCGGCCAAAATATCTCGAAGCTTTCGTAGATAGCCTCATCAACTGGGAATATGTTGAGAAGCTTTATAACGAAGCATCATAATCTGTTTATTCAGTCAACAGACCTATGAATAACATAAATAAAATGACAAAAGGGCCGCTCAAATGAGCGGCCCTTTTTATATTAGCACCGGCATAACAGCGCGTCTGTCAGGTAAGTTAGACCACCCGCGATACCTAGCGCCGCCCTCCCAATAAGATTTTAATAAGTGATGGTACAATCCGCCCCATATTGGTGCCCAGAGAGCGCAGCAGAGATTTAAAAAACGCCTCGCTAGCAGATTGCCGTGTAGAGCGCCTTGTGGTTGTTCGGCTGCGCGGCCGGGAATCTGCCGTCCGTGTTCTGGGCACGCGGAACTCACCATGCCGTACATATTCCGTATCTCTCCGACCGCTAATGGTGCCACCTTCTTCAGAGCGGCGCTCTTCAGCAGCTTTGATCCGCTTGTTCAGAATTTCATAAGCACTCTCACGGTCCACCTCTTTTTCATAGGTGCCTGCTATCGGGCTTTTCGATATCACATCCCGGCGTTCATCATCCGTCAACGGCCCAAGCCGGGAAGACGGCGGCCGCACCAACGTCCGTTGCACCACAGATGGTTGCCCTTTTTTCTCAAGCGTCGAGACAAGCGCTTCACCAACACCAAGTTCCATAATCACCCGCTCCGTATCGAGTTCGGGATTAGGGCGGAAAGTTTCAGCCGCGGCTTTCACCGCCCGTTGCTCGCGCGGCGTAAACGCCCTCAGCGCATGTTGCACTCGGTTGCCGAGCTGACTAGAGACAGTGTCGGGAACATCCAGAGGGTTTTGCGTCACGAAATAAACACCAACACCCTTCGACCTGATGAGGCGCACCACCTGCTCAACTTTTTGCAAAAGCGCTTTTGGTGCTTCATCAAATAACAGATGAGCCTCATCAAAAAAGAAAACCAGCTTAGGTTTCTGTGGATCACCGACCTCAGGTAGTTCTTCAAATAATTCGGCCAACATCCATAAAAGGAAGGTCGCGTAAAGCCGCGGGCTTTGCATTAAAGTGTCAGCTGCAAGAATGTTGATAATCCCGCGCCCGTCCCGGTCCGTCCGCATGAAGTCTCTAATGTCGAGCGCCGGTTCACCAAAGAAGTTCTCAGCGCCCTGTTCCTCAAGCACCAACAGCCGCCGCTGGATAGCACCAACACTGGATTTCGACACCGTGCCATATTCACCTGTCAGCTCGCTGGCCCGCTCAGCAACATGCGCCATAAGCTTGCGCAAATCCTTCATGTCCAGCACCGGCATATTCTCATCATCCGCCAGCCGGAAGGCAATGTTCAAAACGCCTTCCTGAGTTTCATTCAGATCCAGCAATCGTGAGAGTAGAATAGGCCCCATCTCCTCCACCGTGGTACGGATAGGGTGGCCATTTTTTCCGAATAAGTCCCAGAGAATACAGGGAAAATCTTCATATTTGTAATCATCAAAGCCAATCGTCTCGGCCCTTTTTTCAAGAAAGTCTTTAGGCACACCTTTGGCCGCCAGCCCCGCCAGATCGCCTTTAACATCCGCGCAAAAAACCGGCACCCCAGCATCAGAAAACCCCTCCGCCAGAATCTGTAATGAGACGGTCTTACCCGTACCTGTCGCCCCGGCAATCAACCCATGCCGGTTGGCAAGTTTCATGTCGAGATATTCAGGTTTCTCGCTCTTGCCGATATAAACGGCATTCTCTTTCAACATCGTTGTACCTCCGGGTAACCCTTGGGTTTTGGTCGCGCCTGCAACCTTTATTCCTGTCAGCTAACTGCACCCTATTGAAGCGCTCTGGTCAAGGACCGATTGATGCAGCACAGTCTCTCTCAACACATGCTTTACATGGCGAATAGTGATTTGCAAATGCGTCTGCAATAACCACTAAGCGGTGTCTGTTACGCGCTTATGACCATCTGTGGTCGGGGAAAGTTGCGACCATCTGTAGTTTTGGTGCTTGATTAATTTCAGTGATGATGTGTAATAAAGAAGTTGCAAGTGCAACTCCAAGTGGTCGACCATTATGATCATGCAAATGATCGCTTAGACCATCTTGCAGATGACCATAGCAGAGGGCCGAAAGGCAGAGCGGTTTACTAATCACATCCAGTCAACCGCTGCGGCTCAGGACCTCGCTTAATCATCGCCCAATAATGGTCGAGTATTTTAAGCAGCTGTCACTCAACTGAGTTAGATGCAGATGATCGCAATTAACATCAGGAGTAACATCGCTGCATAAGGAGTTGCAGTTGCATAGCGCCCGACCGGGTGAAGAAGATGCTGCACCAGAACAGGATGCATCATCATCATCACCGAAATGGGCAAATGGTAATGATGATGACGGCCAACAAGTGGTGCCGGTAAACCCAGTAAGGTTGCAAAGCTCCACAATGATAGATGGCTCAACAATAGCGTCTCACTGAATGTCTCAGAGGAGAGTGTTGTGTTGAGTTCAAAGTTGGTTTCATCAGAGCCTGCTGCGTACCGGTTTCGGTCCAGCATGTTAGGTCTAAAGAGGTCGGAGTTATAAGGCTTCAGATGAAGCCGTGGAAGATGCGAAGTAATTGACCGCTTATATCAAGTCGGTCTTGCGGGGTTCAGTCTCTCACGTTCTACTTTGCAGTAGTAATTAAGAGCTCTGGTAATTTTAGGAATCAAACTCCATCACAATGATGGTCAAATTTTTACAGCAGGGGAATCCTCCAAATGAGCAGTTATAAAATCGAAACCATTGAAGGTGTCGGCGCTAAATACGCAAAAATCTTACGCAAGCACAACATCGGATCCACAAAAACACTACTTGAACGCGGCGCCACTAAAAAAGGCCGTAAAGAGCTCGCCGCTGAAACAGGCATTGAAGAAACTAACCTTCTTAAATGGTGTAATATGTGTGACCTGATGCGGGTTAAGGGCGTTGCTGAAGAATATTCAGAATTACTGGAAGTTGCTGGTGTTGACACGGTTAAAGAATTGCGCAAGCGCAAGCCTGAAAACCTCCATGCAGCCATGGCTGAAGCAAACGCCAAACGTAAGAAAAAGCTTGTTCGTCAGGTTCCAGGTCTTAAGCAGGTTGAAAACTGGGTTAACCACGCTAAAGAGCTTGACCCAATGATGAAGTACTAAGCACTGATAGTAATTGCGCAGCCTTATGGGCCGCGCTGTTATTCCAGGCTAAAAAAAGCAAAAAAGATGAAAGGCAGCACTTTAACGGCGCTGCCTTTTTTATTAAGGTCTTTCGAAGCCTTGCGAAACTGCGTAATTGCTTTAAGAAAGATCCTAAACCTGTCATTTTATAACGCATAATACAGTCTTTAACAGGAACAGAGATGACGAATAAATTCCAGTTACCTGAAGAACTCCAACACAGCACAAAACAAGAGTGGCGCAGCCTGGTTGAGAAAACCCTTAATGGGAAGAGTATCGAACAAGCGCTGGCCACCACCACAGCTGATGAAATCGTCATCCAGCCTCTCTATGATCAATCAGATGTAAGCGGTGAGGCACTCCCCCTTAAGGAAAGTTCAATAAACCCAGAACCGGGTGAGCGACCCTGGGACATCATAGAGCTGATTGATATTCCAGATATCAGCGCTGCCAATGCACAAATAAACCGCTCGTTAAATAGCGGGGCCAGCGGTCTTTGGCTGTCTCTTAATACTGAGATTCCATATGGCGGCAGCGCGCTCTCACTCGAAACAGTCGCGGATTATAAAGCTTTGTTTGATGGGGCGGACCTATCTGCCAAAGCCTTGTATTTTTCAAATGGTCATAACAGTCTGGCCAATGCCGCGCTTTTCAGCGCCTATATGAAAGAAGCAGAGGCACGTGCACTGCCTGCAAAAGGCAGCTTCTGTTTCGACCCCATCGGTCTGAATAGCGCCGCCAACACTTTAGGCACGGATGAAGCTGAAACCATCGCACCTTATTGTGATGCAGCGATAGCGCTGCGCCAAGCCGGATCAAAACTAACACCATTCATGGCATCCGGGCGCATCTGGCAACAGGCCGGCGCCTCTGAAGCAACAGAGCTCGCACTAACCCTCGCCGCTTATATCTCTTATGCCCGCGCTCTTGAAGCCGCTGGCGAAGACACAAAGAGCGCTTTTGCAGCAATTGATGTCAGCCTTGCCGCCAATAGCGATATTTTCCTCGTCACAGCAAAATTACGCGCCATGCGTCTGCTGCTCTCCAAGGTGCAGAACGCTTCAGGGGCAAGCGCTGTCACCACTAAAATTATGGCTGAGATGTCCTGGCTCGATATGTCCCGCACAGACCCAGAGGTCAACATGCTGCGCGCCACTGCCGCCACCGTTGCCGCCGGACTTGGCAATGCTGATGCGCTGCTGCTGTTGCCTTTCTCAACCGCGCACGGCATCTCCAACAGCGCCGCTCGCCGCTTAGCGCTAAACACCCAGATCATCGCGCAAGAAGAAAGCCACATCGGCACGGTTAAAGACCCGGCCGCTGGTTCCTGGTATATTGAGAGCCTAACAGCAGAGTTAGCTGAAAAAGCCTGGGCCATCTTCCGGGATATTGAAAAAGATGGCGGCCTGATTTCCGCAATAAATGCCGGGACTGTCAGAGAGCTGATCACAGCCTCAATAGCTGAAGCGGTAAAAGCCATCGCCACCGGAAAACGCGAGATCACCGGCACAACAGTGTTTCCAAATCTTGAGGAAAAAGCACCTGAGCTAATGGCGCTTACAACAGCCAAACCATCAGAAGAAATCACCGCTGCTGACATTTCAAGTCTCGACACAGCTGATGGCGGCGCTCAAAACGGGGCGCGCTTTGAAGCGATGGAAGCTCTTATTTCATCAGGGAGCACAGTATCAGCTCTCACCAAAGCCTTAGTGCCAGAACCTGTTTCAGATGAGTTGTTGCCAAGCATCTCAACACGCATCACTTCAGATATAGAAGCGCTGCGCCAAGTTTCAGACGCAGCCCTGGAGGCCACAGGCAAGCGGCCGTCAGTTTTTCTGGCTAATCTTGGCAGTCCGGCAGAATTTACGGCAAGAGCAACCTGGGCAAAAAGCTATTTTGAAACCGGCGGCATAAAAGCTCTAACCACAGGCGGCTATGAAACTAGCAAAGATGCCGCCACAGCCTTCTCTCAATCAGGGGCAACCATCGCCTGCATCTGTTCAACCGATGCAAAATATGAAGCAGAGGCCATAGCAACAGCCAAAGCCTTGCACCAAGCGGGTGCCAAAGCAGTTTATCTCGTCGCCCGCCCGAGCCTTCTAAAAGCATTGGGTGAAGGGGCCGAGGAAAATTTCCATGCGCTTCTCTTTAAGGGCACAGATATCACCACAACACTTGGTGAGGCGCACTCCCTCATCGCCGCAGGTTAAACCAGAGCATTGGTCCACCAGTATTTTCGTCCGTCATCATTTGCTAGCTAAGGCAGTAAACGGGCATATTTAAAAAGAACAAATTAAAGTTGAGATGGCATAAGACATGAGCAACATCCCGAATTTTACAGATATTGACTGGCACTCAAATGAGGGCACTTCTGCCTCAGAGGGGCAAGCCAACACCGCCGAAACTGTCTGGACCTCACCAGAAGGCATTGATGTCAAATCTCATTACTCCGCTGCAGATAGTGATGGCCTCAGCTTTTTAAGCACTTACCCAGGCGTTGCCCCCTTCCTGCGCGGGCCTTACCCAACCATGTATGTTCAAAAACCCTGGACAGTTCGCCAATATGCGGGCTTTTCAACCGCCGAGGATTCCAACGCCTTTTACCGGCGCAACCTGGAAGCAGGCCAAAAAGGTCTCTCCATCGCCTTTGATCTGGCAACCCACCGCGGCTATGACAGTGACCACCCCCGCGTGAAAGGTGATGTTGGTATGGCCGGTGTTGCCATTGATAGCATCTATGATATGCGCACCCTGTTTAGCGGCATCCCGCTTGACCAAATGAGCGTCTCCATGACCATGAATGGCGCGGTGCTGCCAGTGCTTGCGCTCTACATCGTCGCGGCAGAAGAGCAGGGCGTATCGGCTGAAAAACTCTCCGGCACAATTCAGAATGATATTCTGAAGGAGTTTATGGTCCGCAATACCTATATCTACCCGCCAGCCCCTTCAATGCGCATCATCTCTGATATTTTTGCCTATACCTCAGAACATATGCCGAAATATAACTCCATCTCCATTTCCGGCTATCATATGCAGGAAGCTGGCGCGACAGCAGATCTGGAACTTGCCTATACCCTGGCTGACGGCATCGAATATGCGCGCGCTGGTGTGAAAGCTGGCATGCCGATTGATAAATTTGCCCCGCGCCTCTCCTTCTTCTGGGCCATAGGCATGAACTACTTTATGGAAATTGCAAAAATGCGTGCCGCCCGTATGATCTGGGCCACGCTGATGAAAGAAGAGTTTAAACCAGAGAGCCAGAAATCTCTTAGCCTTAGAACTCACTCTCAAACATCCGGTTGGTCTCTAACAGCGCAAGATGTTTTCAACAATGTAGTCCGCACCTGCTTAGAGGCAATGGCCGCAACACAAGGCCATACCCAAAGTCTCCACACCAACGCCCTCGATGAGGCGCTGGCCCTGCCAACTGATTATTCAGCCCGCATCGCCCGCAACACCCAGCTCTTCCTCCAGCAGGAATCGGGCACTTGCCGTGTCATCGACCCCTGGGGCGGCTCTCATTATATTGAGCGTCTAACAGAAGAGCTGGCCCAAAAAGCCTGGCAGCATATCAGAGAAGTGGAAGAGCTCGGCGGCATGGCAAAAGCCATTGATAAAGGCGTGCCTAAACTGCGCATTGAAGAAGCCGCTGCCCGCACACAAGGCCGTATTGATAGCGGTCAGCAAACCATTGTTGGCATAAATAAATACCGCACCACTGAGATTGATAATATTGACATCTTGAAGGTAGATAACGCCTCAGTGCGCCAACAACAGCTAGATAAATTAAAACGGCTGAGAGAAGAGCGCGACGAAGACGCTTGTCAGGCTGCCCTCACCGCCCTCACCAATGCGGCTGAAGGAGATGGCAATCTTCTGGAAATGTCAGTCGCTGCTGCCAGAAAAATGGCCACCGTCGGTGAAATTTCAGACGCCATAGAGAAAGTTTTTGGGCGCCATAAGGCTGAAATCAAAGTGATATCCGGCGTCTATAAATCGGAGATGAATGCCATGGGCGATACGGTCACCAAATTGCAGGAAAAAGTCGAGCGCTTCACACAAAATGATGGCCGCCGCCCTCGCATACTCATTGTTAAAATGGGACAAGATGGCCATGACCGCGGCCAAAAAGTTATCTCATCTGCCTTTGCAGATATTGGCTTCGATGTAGATATTGGCGCCCTGTTTCAAACACCTGAAGAAGCCGCCCGCCAGGCCATTGAGAATGACGTACATATCATCGGCGCCTCATCATTGGCGGCTGGCCACCTTACCCTGGTGCCTGAGTTGAAAGAGGCACTGAAAAAAGAAGGCCGGGAAGATATCATGATTGTTGTGGGCGGCGTTATTCCGCCAGAAGATTATGACGCTTTGCTAGAAGGCGGTGCAGCTGCTGTGTTTGGCCCCGGTACAGTCATAGCCGAAGCTGCCAGCGACCTTCTCGATAAGCTCTCAAATAAATTGGGATATAATATCTAGCCAATAGCCGTACTCAGTAAATCCCATCCGCACTCAAGAAAAGCCGGATGGTTGAGTGAGGAAGGTTAAGTAATGGTGAGTATTCAAAGATAAGCTCAAAGGCTTTCTTTTGAATAATGTATCACACGTTACCTATAGATAATCATATACAATTGGCAGAATCCGCAAATATCTCCCTATACTCCCCCCAATTAGCGAAATATATGGCTCATCTGGGCCATTATGCAGAAGCGTGCATGGGAACTAAAAGCAGCCAAAATCCATGCTGCGCTGGGGAAAGGAGACGGAGATGTTCACTTTACATCAGGGGCTTACCTCTAAATTACCATCTGGAAAGCGGCCATTCAGCCAACCACGATTGCTAGCATCCAGGACACCAAACAATAAAAACAGGCGACTGGCATTGTTAGGCGCTTTAGGCGCAGCCTTCATGTTAACCGCGCTCAGCGCCAGCCCCACCCCCGCCATGGCTGACACCTGGAGTGAGCTAAAACCCGTAATTTTTAAAGATATAAAGCTGCAAACAGCCGCCGGCGAGATCACTTTAAAAGCCCCATACCGCGCTGCAGATGATCGCCGCGTGCCCGTAACCATAAGCGCTGATCTTAAAAATGGAGAAAAAATCCGCCGCATTACTTTCATCATAGATGAAAACCCAATGCCGGTTTCAGCCATTTTTGATATGAGCAAGCCGTCAAGCGATGCCAGCTTTTCAACCTTCATGCGCCTAAACGGGCCCTCAACCCTACGCGCTGTGCTCGAAACAGAGAGCGGCAAATATTACATGACGCAGCGCTTCGTAAAGACCAGCGGCCAGGGTGCCTGCGCCGCCCCGCCAGTGGGTGACCCAGAAGAACTGCTGGTTGATCTGGGCAAAATGCAGATGGAGCAAAAACTGGCCAGTGATGAAAAGGTCAAGGCAACACGCATTAAGCGCCGCGCTCATCTTAAAATAAAACATCCCAATTTAACGGGCCTGCAAATGGACCAGATAACCCTGAGATATATTCTGGCGCGCTTCGTCAACAAGATCGAAATTGACCAGGGCGATGAAAAACTCTTCACCGTCACAGGCAGCATATCATTTAGTGAAAATCCTGAGCTGACCTTCGATTATAATTTTAACGGCAGCGATAATCTGAAAGTTAAAATGGTAGATACAGACAAAGCCAGCTTCACTGAAACCTTCCCTGTAGGTATCGGTAGTTAACGCGCTCGCTTATTACAAAATATAAGCCTCTCATAAGTGAATATCATGAGAGGAAAATCTTAAACACGCTGCTCAGAAAATCTGGGCGGCGTTTTTGTTGCTGAATGAGCCTAACAATAAAGCAGCCTATAATCATGACTATTAAACCTGATAATCTGAAGTGCTGAATGAGTAGGAGAGGCACGCACAGCACACGGGAAGAGCAGAGCATTCATCAGGGGAGTGATAGTCAGAAGGGGGAAGAGAGAGACAGGGTGTGAAGATAAAGACAGGGTGATATGATTTTAACAAAGCCCCAAAAAATAAAAGACCCCAAAAGGGGCCTTTTACAAATGATCACCAACTAGGTTGGCAGATCAAAATTTATGCACGGTCAAGTTCAGCTGGCATATAGCTAGTGACTTCCATACCTGTTTCTGTTTCAGAAACTTGTGGTGCTGTCCATGTCATATTCAATCCCTCACTCATTAGATCTTTATACGTCCGCTAGCTTCGATTTATCGATTATAATGCTGAACGTATAACGAAGGTTCCTCCCATTTGCTTGGGCAGGTGCATATTAACAAAACTGCGACTAAGTGCAACACCTTCTTAGTAAAATTAGATCTTTCGCATTAATTATCATTGTCATTTTCTATTGCATTGTCTGAAATACAGACAACAATGCAGCTTACAGTCCTGGCTAGTATTCACCGAGCACGGCGAAGCCACGAAAAAAACAACCTCTCAGCATTTAACTGATAAAAACACGATCAAGAAAAAGACGGCGCATGGGATGGTAGCAGCATGAGATGAGTGCTATTTTAAGTAATCTTGGGAGATGTTGGAAATGACGACTGATAATTTGGCAATGGACCCGACGGGACTTTCCGATCAAGAACTACTTGAAGTATGTTTGGAGACCCCCTCTTCAACAGCCGTCGGATTAAAATTCCACCTCGAGCAGAAAAAACGAGATAAACGCAGTTTCAAATTGCTCATCTGGCTCAGCTTTTGGGCCGCTTGCGCCGCAACCGCATCATTAATGCTCACCATAGCGCTCATCATCACCAAAGCTGTTTAAAACGCACCATGGTTTAAATATAAGCCATTTGGTCTGGCAGCCAAAGGCGCGACAGAGTTATTCCGTGGCCCGTTTCACTATGCGCGCCAGCAGTGCCTCCACCTCTTTAAATGCAGCATCAACGCGCTCATTCGTTGTTTTGGGCGGGCGGCGATAGCCAATATAAACGTCCCCAGCTTTGCCTTTTAATTCGTATGCAAAAATAGTTAGCGGGCAGGCGGCCAATGTTTCTGGTGCTGCAGCAAAAAGTTTAAACCCGAGCTTGGCAGAGCAAAATTGAAAAATATGGGCTTTTTCATAAACCGTGACCGGCTCATCCACCGCGTTTTTGGTGCGGCTCATCATGTCAGCCACATCGCCCTCATTCGCAATAGTCAGCCCTTCTTCTTCAATTGAAGATTTTAGAAAGCTAACAGCGCTGTCAAACTCATCATTCACAATGACAATGCGAACCCAGCCATCAGCAGCACTCGCGCCCACAGCTGGCTTCGGCTCTAGCAAAATACTGGATAGAGCAAAGTATATAAACACTGTCACCAGGTAATGAAGGATTGTAATTCTCCGGTAGTTTAGCCATAGCATCATATTCTAACCTGATTACCTCATTATCATCAGCACTTGTAAGCTGCCACTATCCTTCTTAACTTATAAGAGAGATATGCCTGCTCGCAGCTGCACATCAGTGTGGCCCAATCGGCAACTGCCTAATATTTTAATGCCTTAGCTCAACGGCCGAGGCCCAATAACGACACAAGCAGACATGAAGACAGATAAAGATATAATCGTCAAAAAACAAATTGTCCGCAAATATGGCATCATGCACGCCATCTTCAGACCGCTTGGCATCGCCATAGCGCTACTGCTTGTTGTTTGGGCCACCGTCTCCATCGGTATGAACTTCTGGACGGGCTATCAACGAGATATTGCCTATGGTCAAACCCGGCACATTGACAAATCCGCCGTGGAGATTTTCCAGCGTTCCTTTATTGCCAAAGATAAAGTCGAGCTGATCATCCGAAATTATGATGGTGAGCTGGAGAAACGACTGGCCAGCAACAGCCAGATTAAATCTTATGTCAAACAGCGCGCTCTTGAATTAGACGCCGCCCGCCGCGAATCTGAAATAGAGCTGCAGGCAGGGTTGAAGGATATTTTTGAAGCCGCCTTTGAAGACCGCAAAGCCTCCATCAGCGGTTATGCAGATTGGTTTTTTGAATGGAAGCGGCCTTATATCATTTTAAAGGAGGCCATCTCATCAACAACCAGCCGCATGATCAAACTGGGGGAATATGAAAGCCTCCGCACTGCCATTGAGCGCGACATGAAAGACTATTTCATGCGCCATTATAAAGAGCAGGTTTTAAAACCTGAGCAGCGAGATGAGATCATCACCAAAGGCATAGAAAAACTTGTCCGGGCTGCCCATCAAAAATATAAAACCGTCATGGCTGAGCAAGATCAGAAGATGCGGGCCTTTATCGCGGCGAACACCACCTATCTCGAGAAAGTCCCCGCCTCGAGAAACCTCACCAAAACCACCCTCGATTGGGATGCGCAGCGCTGGAAAAATCCAACCTACCTTATGGAAGACCGGGCTTATGATGGCATCGCCGGCATTGGCCGTGTGGCTGTTGGCGGCACCCTGGGTGCGCTAGCAATTGGCCCGGCAGTTAATCGCGGCATTTCAGGTGTCTTCATGCCATTAGCCAGAAGGTTCGCCGCCTCTATGGGGGGCCGCATCGCCCTGGCAGAAGGCGGCGCAGTTGCCGGCACCGCGGTGGAACCTGTTGGCGGCACTATCGTCGGCGCGGCCATTGGTGTCGTGCTTGGCTTTGCGGCTGATTATGTTGCCAACAAATTAAATGAAAAATTCTCAAGAGATAAATTCATCTCCGCCAATGAAGCGGCCCTCGATAGCACAGTTGAGCTATGGCAGCAAAAGCTCGGCGCCAATATCGGCACCGCATATGATAACTGGTATGATGACGCCAAAGCCAGCCTGATCATTGTGCGGGAAAAAACCAGCCCAGCTGATGAAAAAACAAAACCACAAGATATGCCGCTCTTTTAATACAAAGGCTATTTCGCCTGCTCTTTAAGGTCGCGAACTTCCGCGCGTAAGGCGGCGATTTCTTGAAGAATAATGTCGGTATGTTCATCCATTATATGTTCTTCCTCCTCCTGCATTGGCTCCAGGGCCTGAGTTTGCATGGCATCAACAATAATGCCGATAAAAAGGTTGAGAACAGCAAAGCTGGTCACCAGCATGTAAACAAGAAAGAACAGCCAGGCATAAGGGTAATAAGCCATCACCGGGCCGGATATATCCGCCCACCCCTCCATAGTCATGACCTGCACCAGCGTAAAAACAGAGGCACCAAGCGAGCCAAAATTATCGGGAAACTGCCCCCCAAACAGCTGCGTTGCCATAACCGCTGACACATAAAGCACCAGCAGCAACAGCATCACAATAGAGGCCATCCCGGGTATCGCAATTAAAAGGCCAGAGACAACCCGCCTCATAGAGTGGATGGAAGAGATAAGCCGCAACGCCCTTAGAATACGAAGGCTACGGAGCACCGCCAAATGACCGCTTGCCGGCACCAGTGCCACACCAACCACAAGTATATCAAAAATTGACCATGGATCTTTCAGCATCCGCCAGCCAAATACATAAAAACGGAGTGCAAGTTCAGCAACAAAAATTGCCAGAATAATTCCATCAGCCAATTGAAGTGCCGGGCCGTAAGCTGCAAAAATCTCAGGGCTGGTCTCCAGGCCAAGAATAATCGCATTTACGACGATAAGAGCGATAATGACCCATTCAAACCGGTGCGATTTGATCAAGCTTTTAAGCCAGCCATTGCGGTCAGGCATCAAATGAGCAGCAAGCTCACTCATAACGAAATCCCTTAGTAAGTGATAGAAAATCAGCTGGCTAAAAAACTACCTCAGTGCGGCAAAATCTGACAAGGCAATTCAGCATCAAGGGGTTTCTAACCAAATAACAATCCACAGCTCTTAGCGTTTATTGGGCCATAGCTAAGTGTTTGTCTAAAAGGTTATGCCTTAAACAACCACACTCACCGTCATTGGGGCGTGCCTACAAGCTGGTCTTTCAGGTCATAATCATCCGCTGAATTGAGAGAAATAGTGCCAAGGTCGCTCACCCGGTCATGTTGCAGGCTCAGCCCACGGCCGGCCAGCTCAGTCATCCAGCCCCCAGGCCCGCCGCTGATGTTAAAGAGATTATAACGTCCCGGGTCATAATGTCCGCCCCTGGCCACTGACGCGCTCGGCGTGCCAACCACATGGCAAACCCCATGAACTGTTTTCAGCCGGGTATGTTGCTGGCGGTGGTTATGCCCATAAAGCACCAGCTCAGCGCCATGCTCCTCAAGCAACTTCATCACCGCATCATCATTGCGCATCGCCCGGGAGCGCCGGGTTAAACCAGGCAGCGGCGGATGGTGAACCACGACACAGCGATAGAGATCAGCCGCCCGGCAGGCATCGAGAATGTCTCGCAACCGCTTGAGCTGCTGAGAGGATATCTCGCCATAAGCTTTCAGTAGCGGCGTTGGCATGCCAGAATTAAGGCCAATCACCGCCACGTCACCATCTATCACCCGCACAAAAGGCAGCTCTGGTCCCGTATCGCCGCCAAGCGCCAAACCCGCCTCATCAGACATCATAAATTGCGTAAAAGCCGTGCCCCGCATAAAGGCCCGGCCAGAGCCATAATAGTCATGATTGCCAGGGACAAAAGAAACATCACCCGGAGTGCCAAGCGCTGCAAGCCACTCCGCCCCGGCGACAAATTCCGCCTCAAGCCCTAGATTAACCAGATCTCCAGAGACAAATATATGATCAACATCATGTTGTGAAATGTCATCTTGCAGCAGGCCCAGTACAGCAAACTGATGCATCAGTTTGCGTGAGCGGTGCCAGTTCATATAGCCCATAAAGCGTTTTAACGAAAATTCCCCAAAACGAAGGGCAGGGTCATTGGGTAGATGTATATCTGTAAGATGAGCAATTGAGGTCATTGAAAAATATCTATCTTATCCTTACTCTCAAAGTGAATGACTAAGGTGATTTGTTAAGGAGGCGGGATATTAGGTAAGCCCGGTAAATTTAACAATTGAGCCTCTTATCTTATCGAACATATATCCACAAAGCCGGCCCGGCAACCCACACATATCGGGTTAAATACCAACAAATATACTGAATGAGAAACCCAAATGTCATGGTCGTCTAATCTAATATTCTCATTGCTGCGCCCAATCTGGCGGTTCACCCGTGGCATGACGTTAGGGGCGCAAGGTGTCATCATCAACAATGAAGGCAAGGTGCTGCTTGTTCGCCATGGCTACAGGCCCGGCTGGCATTTCCCCGGCGGCGGCGTTGAATGGAATGAAACCCTGGAACAAGGCCTGGCCCGCGAACTCTATGAAGAAACAGAGGTCGAGATCACAGGCCCTGTGCAGCTGCACGGCATTTATTCAAACTTTAAAAAATTCAAAGGTGACCATATCTGCCTCTACATCATCAGAGACTGGCAACAAAAGAAAGTGCCAGCACCAAATGCAGAAATAAAAGAAATTGGCTTTTTCAGCCCTGATACGTTACCAGAAGGAACTGTAAACCCAGTGCGCCGCCGCTGTGAGGAGATTTTTAACAACGCGGACATAGAAAAAGAATGGTAAAGCAAGGGCTTAAGGGGCTGTTGCAGAAGAAATGCAAGCCCTGAAAATGCTCATCTACCGTGCAGCACGAGAACAAGGCGCCTCATTTTACATCTCCTCCAGCCTAAAGAAACATCTATGACCAACATCATCAAAAAGCCAATCACGTCTATCACCCCGCTGATGGTCGAGCTATTTAATGAGATAATAGGCCCCGGTCGGTTTGCGCGCACCGCCTATCGCATCCGCGAGCAGGCCCAGTCAGATGAAAGCTTCGGGTTCAACCTTTATGATGAAGATAAGTTGGTTGGCACCATAAGCTTCACACCCTTGTTAATCGGCGGTAAAAAAGGCGCGTGCCTGCTTGGGCCGCTTGCAATCTATGAGGCTTATCGCGGCAATGATCTTGGGCTGGAACTTATCAAAGACGGCATGAAAGAAGCTGTGAAGCGCGGCCAAAACCTCACCATCCTGGTGGGTGATCTTGATTATTATAAGCGGGGTGGTTTCAAGCCCATCCCACAAGGGCAACTCACCATGCCCGGCCCGGTAGACCCCTGCCGCCTGCTTGCCTATGAAATGGAAGAGGGCGCATTAGAGAGCTATAAGGGAGTGGTCAGTGGGCTGTAGTCAAGGGGCGATATGAGGTCTCCGGCCTCATGGGCCCGGACCTCTAATTAAAACTCAACGCCCTTCACGCCACCACATGGCACCAAGCGCCAATAGTAAAAGCCCAAGAGCCAAAAGCCCGGTCATCAGCGGAATAAGCCGTACACCCTTGACCACATAAGCGCTGCGCTCTAATAGCCCCATCCAATCACGGCCAGCAAAAGCGCCGCTGCGGTTCATCATCACAAGTTGCGGCAGGGCCAAATTATCAGATGCGGTTTTATCACCAGACTTAATGTCAGCAGTTTTCATGCCACCAGTCCAGAAAAGACCAGAGCGAGCATCCTTCACCAACGGGCTAAGGATCTTATCTGTCGTGACAATATTTTCCATTTCCCTGGCACTGGCAAAACCAATATAAGCCAGCGCATTTAGCTTGCCAGATTTGACTCGGTGAATGCCAAGCGGTTGTGCATCCAGCTCAGCTTGCCAACTCCCCGGTGAGGTCTCTTTCAAGGTCACCTGGTGCGTGCTTCCATCTGGTCGGGTCACTGTGACGGGCTCAATTGTCTCGCTCATGCTGCGGCGTTTGAGAATAAGGCTGCGCCCATCACCAACCGCATTCAGCGATTCTTCCTCAAGGTCCGGTTCTTTCATCAACCAATGCGATAAGCGCCGTAGCAAAGTGGTGTAGGGGCCGCCGCCATCATAATTGCGCGCCCAAAGCCAGGCATGGTCAGAAAGCAGCAGCGCAATGCGCCCCTCACCAAGCCGGTTAAGTACCAGTAGAGGTTGTTTATCGACCCCGGTCATCAGGGTTTCACCCTCATTTATCCGGGCTTCAATCAAGCGGAACCAATGCCCCCAGCTTGGCTTGCCATTATTAGCGCGCGGTAAATTATGGGTAACGGGGTGGCGCTCACCATTTTTAGTCACCGCAGCGCGGTAACGTTTTTCAATCACCCGCCCAGTTGGAGCCGCCGGCAAGATTTGATCAAGAGGCGTGTTGGCAAGGCTCAACGGCGTGGCGAACTTATCACCAGCCGCAATCAGCACCGCGCCGCCATTCAGAACATATTGGCTGACATTATCAAGGTAATGCAGGGGTAACACACCCCGCCGCTGGTAGCGGTCAAAGATGATCAGGTCAAACTCTTCTAGCTTTTCTGAAAATAATTCCCGCGTTGGAAAGGCAATCAGCGAGAGCTGGTGAATGGGTGTGCCATCTTGTTTTTCTGGCGGGCGGAGAATGGTAAAATGCACCAGATCAACCGCCGCATCGGATTTTAAAAGGTTGCGCCAGGTGCGCTCCCCTGAGTGGGGCTCACCAGAGACCAGCAACACCCGCAAATTTTCCCGTACACCTTCGGCTGTTACAACCGCACGGTTATTCGCAGTGGTGATTTCATCCTCATGCTCTTCAACTTCAATTTCCATTAGGTTCATGCCGGCATGAGGAAACTGCAACGGCACGGCGATCTCTTCGCCGACCTTTACAAAGCGCTGATCAACCTCCGCCCCTTTTTGGCGGAATGTCAGTTTAACAGTCTCGCTGCCTTCAGGGCGCTTGCCCTGTTCAACAACTTTCAGTTTCACTTCGCGGCTGGCGCCAACAATGCCATAACGCGGCGCTTTGACAATTTCTATGCGCCGGTCAAACTCACTGGCTTCACCGGTTAAAATCACATGTACAGGCACTTCCAGCCCAAGCTCAGTCAGCTTTTTCGGCGCGTCATGCACCTGCCCATCCGTGATCATCACAACACCGGCCAACCGATTGGCTGGAATGCGGCTCAATGTTTCTTTAAGGGCGGCGAACGCAAGGGTGCCATCTTTCGCTTCAACACTATCAGCGTCAATTTCAACCAGTTCAATATCAAGCTTATCAATGCCCTTGAATTTTTCAGTAATCTTTTCACGGGCACTGTCAACCAGCGCCTCACGGCCAGAGATAACCTGGCTCGGGCTTTTATCAGCTAGCAACACAACAATATTGGTCAACGGGTCGCGCTGCTCTTGGCGCAGGCTCGGATTTATCAACGCTAATAGCAAAAGCGCCAGCCCCACACCGCGCAGCAAAGCGCCAGGCAAGCGGTTGATCAGCATAATAATTACAATCGCGACGATGGAAGCGCCTAGCGTCCATAGCACCCAGTTATCCAACAATGGCGAATAAATAATATCCCAGCCGTTCATTGGCCCAGCCTTTCCAACAGGGCAGGCACATGCACCTGATCAGCTTTGTAATTACCCGCAAGCGCATACATCACAATATTGACCCCAACCCGGTAGGCCATCTCTCTTTGCAGCCGGCCGCCCGGCACAACGGGAAATACAGTATGATAATTTTGATCCACAGCCCAGGCCGCAGCCAAATCGTTTGAGGTAATCATTAAAGTTGTGACCCCATCAATGTTTGAGGTCTCCTCACCAGTGGCACTGCGTTTGGCCCTGGCCTCTACCCATAGTTTACCGCCCTGATAGCGCCCTGGAAAACTAGAGAGAAGATAGAAACTTTTCGTCAGCACATGACCTTTAGGAACAGGCTCTAACCGGGGAATATCAAGCCGTGATAACAAGGCTTCAAGCGCCTGCTGGCTACTCCCGGTTAGCCCGCCAATGCGGCTATCCTGGTCCTTGGTGTCAAAGATAATCATGCCACCTTGCTTCATGTAGCTATTAACCCGCTTCACCCCCTCATCGCTCAGAGCTGAGGTATAAGAGCCAACTGGCCAGTAAAGCACCGGGAAAAAGGCCAGCTCATCAGTCTCAATTCGCACGCCCATCGGCTCGGCCGGTTCTACAGCGGTGCGGTTATTCAAGGTATTGGATAAGCCCCGCAGCCCATCTTTGCTGGTCTGGTCCACCTGGTTATCCCCGGTGATCACATAGGCAAGATGCGTGCGCAGCGAAGCTTTAAGCGCCGCGGTTGGCGCGCTGTTATCCCCGCGCTCCTGCGCCGCTAGGGGAGTGTAATGCCCATTAATGAGAACAAACCCAAGCAGGAGGGATGCTGCAGCCCGCCCGGCCCGCTGTGCATTCAAGGAGAACACACCCCTAAGCGCCATCACAATCAGGCTATCAACAATCAGCAGGATCAGGGCAGTTAAAAATAACGGTGCTCTAAATGCCCGCTCAGCAGCTTTCCTGTATGTCAACTGTTCTGCTCCACTAGCGGACATGTCCGCCAAGCTTAGGCGGCTATCCGCGTTAAGTAAATTAAGTGCCACGCTTTGTGTTGGTGGCCCATAAAAGCCAGGCGGATGCTCGGGCCCAATTTTAACTGTATTCAAGGCAGAAAAAGCAATCGGCTCCACCACAGCTTTCGGTTTAATCAGTCTACCAAATCCATTCAAAACGCGATAGGGCGGCAAAAGGCTAGTACGCCCCTCAGTGTTAATGGCGGTTTCATCGCCAGAAGCTTTATCGACTGAAGCATCATCCTGCCGAGAGGAAATCTCATTCCCTTTGCCATTGGTATTTGTGTCATCGCCGGTGGCTTTAAGTGCAACCGGGGCAACAGAAAGTTGAGAAAGCCGGCGCAGCATATCAACAAATAGCCCAGAAAGCGGCAGATTAGACCAGTCCGAATTAGCAGTGATATGCATTAGCACCACCCAGCCATCAAGCTCTCGCGTGGCGGTGACAAGCGGCGTACCATCTTTCAGCCGCGCCCATATCTGCACCTTATCGCGAAGGCGGCTGGGGTCTGCCAGCAATTGCCGGGTCACAAAAACATCTTCAGGTATTTCAAGGCCAGCAAAGGGGCTTGTGTCATCAAACGCGGTGAGGGGCTGCGGTTTCACCCAGGAGAGTGCGCCGCCAAGCCGCCGCCCACCCTGGCGCAGCGGCGTTGGCAATAAACTATCCTGGCTTTCTTCCATATGCGGCCCAGCAAAACGAATTAGCACGCCGCCCTTCTCAACCCATTCAGTCAGCCGTAATAACGGCGCGCCAACAAGCCGGCCAATATCTGCCATCACAATCACAGAAACATTGCGCTCTGTGAATTGTTCTACAGTTTCGGCCATAGCCTCACCGCCGCCAGTAACAATCTCGGCATAAGGCTCAAGCGCCCGGCGGATATAATATAGCGGTGATAATAAAGGCTGGGCCAACTGCCCGCTTTCATTCGAGATCAAGCCAATCCGCCGCCAGTTAGAGCGCTGATCAAGAAGATGCACCGTGCCCGCAGAGCGTTGACCATCCAGCCGCAAAAGCGAGATCTGATTGCGCAGCTCTAACGGCAGCTCAATTTTAACAACAGTTGAAGCGGCACCCGCTTCCAGTTTATATGCCGCGCGTCCTAGGATCTCATCGCGCTGTGAAAGCGCAATCACGTCACCCTCGCGCGCCTCACTTAAGGAGGGCCCCATCACCTCTGCCATCAGTGTGCCGCCCTTGCCAAGTTTAGCGCGAAGACCAAGCGGCATATCATCCATCGATGGTGTGACGATATGAGTTTTCATACCCTTTTGCTCAAGGTCATTCAGCCGCGCTGTAACAATATCTTCCTCTTCGGATGAGAGCCCATCACTGAGAAAGAAAAAAGCGCCATAAAGCGGTTTGCTGGTCTCTGTTGTATCTGTTTTCGTAAGAGCTGCTATTACCTTTTCAAGGCTTTCCCGCCGCGCAGTGTGGAAGGCGGTTGGCTCCATACGTTCAACCTTATTCATAGCGTCAGCCGCGCTCATCGGTGCCACAGTAAACGCCCCTTCATCAGGCGCCGTTGGCACAAGGTAAACAAGCCGTTGTTGCGCTTGGGCTTCTCTTAACAGGCGCTGCATCATGGCTTTGCGCCGCTCCCAGCGGTTTGCGGCACTCCAGCCATTATCAACCATTATTACCAACGCCCCTTCGCTGCTTATCTCTGAGTTAGAGAGAAGCGGCGCCGCATTATTCAAAACCGGTTGTGAGAGCGCAACTATAACCAGCGCCGCCGCGACAAGTCGCAGTAAAGTCAGCCACCAGGGGCTGTGAGCAGAAGTTTTTTCATCCTGCAAAATCTTCTTCAATATTCTGGTTGGCGGAAAGTTATGGCGGCTGGGGCTGGGTGGTGTCGTGCGCAACAACCACCAGATAACCGGCAAGGCCAACAGACCAAATAATGGTAAAGGACTTAGGAAAGAGAGGGCGCCAAGAGTCATATCACATCCCTCTGGTTAGCTGAGGAGGACTGCCCTTTGCTCTCATGGCTCATTGCGCCAGTGGCATAATAATGAGAAGACAGAAAACCATGGAGCGTGAGCATCCCCTCGCGGGCAGGCCGGTCCGTATGGCAAATAAGATGCCCCCAGTTAAGGCCGCGCGCGGTTTCACTCAGCTGCGATTTGCGTTGGTGGAATAGAGTTTTATAACGTTCCGCTATGGTGCCAGCATTCTCCACAACCACTTTTTCTGACTGGCCCATATCTTTAAATTCAACCCGGCCCGAATAGGGAAAGCTCTCTTCCGCCGGATCAATAATCTGCATTAATGTGCCTCCAACCTGGTTGCCACCAAGCCGGCGAATATCGCTTAACAGCTGCTCCATCGGGTCAAGAAAATCGCTGATAAGTATCAGCTCCGAAAAACGCCCGGTTTCTTCATGGGCAGGCAACCGCTTTAAGTTTGGGTTGGTTTCAAATCCGGTTACGAGCCGCTCCGCAATACGGGGCACAATATCTCTATCCATAGTTGGGCGCATGGCCCCGAGAATACCCACACGCTCACCAGAGCGAACCAACAGCTCAGCGACCGAGAGCCCAAATAAAAGCGCCCGCTCAGCCTTTTTCTGCTTTGCAAGTTTAGAGGAAAACCACATGGAAGACGAAAGGTCGATCCAGATCCAGAAGGTGTGGGCCGTGTCCCATTCCCGCTCACGCACATAAAGATGATCAGAAGAAGCGGAGCGCCGCCAATCAATCCGGTGGGCCGGCTCAAAACTTTCATAAGGGCGAAACTGCCAGAAAGTTTCACCAGGCCCAGCCCTCTTGCGCCCATGGCTACCATGCACAAGCGTTTGCGCAATCTGCTTGGCACTGAGAATGAGATTAGGCATCAGCGCGCTCAGCTCGCGGGCGCGCGGCTCAATACTCTCAAAATCTGATCGTTCTGGCGATGTGCTTGTCAATCTTTGTTACGGCTCCATTAAATGAGAGAGACAGAAAAATAGAGAAACTAAAACCAGGTTTACTTCTAACTCATAGCCTCTCGGCAGGGAGTTCTGATCACAACCGCTTTCTCAATATCAAAAAGGGAAAGTGGTAGTGACTAGGCCTCAATCGCAGATTTTGTCAGTGACGTGATAACATCAGTCAGAGTCACACCTCTCGTGCGGGCATCAAATGTTAGCGCCATTCTATGTTTCAACACAGGCTCAGCCAGCGCCGCAACATCATCTAAGGAAGGTGAAAGCCGCCCATCAATCAGGGCCCGCGCCCGAACACCAAGCGCCAAAGCTTGCGCCGCACGAGGGCCAGGCCCCCAGGAAACATTTTCATTTACTTCCATTGAGGCACCTTCTTCACCGGGCCGCGCCTGGCGCACCAGATCAAGGATCGCTTCAACAATATTTTCACCAATCGGCAATTGCCGCACAAGATGTTGCATGGCCAGAAGCTGTTGCCCGTCAATCACCGGGCTAACGCTGTTCATCTCGGTACCAGTTGTTTGGTAAAGCACGCGTCGTTCAGCTTCGCGCTCAGGGTATTTCACATCAATCTGGGTGAGAAACCTGTCAAGCTGAGCTTCAGGTAGGGGGTAGGTCCCCTCTTGCTCCAGCGGGTTTTGCGTCGCCAGCACGTGAAACGGTTTCGGCAAATCATGCCCAACGCCCGCAACAGTGACATGTTTTTCCTGCATCGCTTGCAACAGGGCAGATTGGGTTCTCGGGCTAGCACGGTTAATCTCGTCAGCCATAAGCAGTTGGGTAAAAATGGGCCCCTTGATAAAGCGGAAAGCCCGCTCACCGCTGCTCGATTCCTCAAGCACCTCAGCGCCCAGAATGTCAGAAGGCATAAGGTCCGGCGTAAACTGGACACGTTTATTGGTCAGGCCAAAAACCGTGCCGAGTGTTTCCACCAGCAAAGTTTTAGCAAGGCCCGGCACACCAATTAACAAGGCATGCCCACCGCTAAGTATTGTTACCAGGCTAAGGTCTACAACCTCTTCCTGCCCGTAAATGACAGAGGAAGCAGCCGCTTTAATCTCTTTGATTTTAGCGCAGGCGTCTTCCACCTCTTCAATGATATGATCACCGGATTGACTGATATTGGTCATAAGCTGATTATAGGCTCGCCTCTGAGAGTTGAAAACAGAGATTATGTAAGATTGCTGTTATAATGTCATAACGGCGAATAGCCGGTAGCTGACATAAAGATAGCAGACACTAGGGTGAAAACATGGTCAAGCTGAGGCAGCACCATGTTCAATCCTTTGTCACATATTCGTGAAGTTAAGCCGCGAATGCCACAATAATTTCAGGGAATTAAACAAAATTGCAAAAGAAAAACAGTGAGCCTTCCGGGCTGGAGCAACTAATCAAAGCGCTGAAAGATCAGCCAGAGCAAAAGGCTGCCCCCGTCCATCTTTGGAACCCGGACTATTGCGGCGAGCTTGATATGGTCATCGAGCCAGATGGCAGCTGGCATTATGACGGTACACCCATCGGCAGGGAAAAACTCGTTCGCCTGTTTGCCACTGTCCTTAAACGCGAGGGGGAGAGCTATTTTCTGGTCACCCCGGTCGAAAAAATCGGCATAACCGTCAAGGATGCACCCTTTAACGCAGTAGCGATGGAGCAAAAAGGCAAAGGCAAAAATCAAATACTCAGTTTCACCACCAATGTCGGCGATACGGTCATCGCTGGCAAAGAGCATCCCTTACGGTTCGCCAAAGGGCAAAAATCTGATGATATAAAACCATACATCATGATACGCGCTGGGCTTGAAGCCCGCCTAAGCCGCCCGGTTTATTACGAGCTGGCCAATCTGGCGCTTGATCAAGAGACGACTGAAAAGGCTGATAACAGTGTGCCTGCCTCCATAGGTGTCTGGAGCAATGGTGTTTTCTTCCCCTTTACTACTTCTGCCAGTTGAAACGAAAAGCTGAGCTACCATATATGTAAAGGTGACTATAAACCGCCATTCATCCCTTAAATTTTAATACGGACAACCTACATGTCACCAATAGACCATCTCCGCCGCATCGCGCTGCCCCCCGCAGCGGTGGATGAGATGTCCAGCCATTCAGAAAGAGACAGTTTAAACGCAGAGCCCCCAACATCCAGCCCGCAAACGACCCCACGGCAAGCAGCAGTACTCATCCCTTTCATTGAGCGTCAAGGTGAGCTATCCATCCTGTTGACCCGCCGCTCTCACAATCTGCCACAGCATCGCGGCCAAATCGCATTCCCCGGCGGTAAAATTGATAAAACGGATAAAAGCCATATCGCCGCCGCCGTCAGAGAAACCAATGAAGAAATAGGTGCAGACCCGGCGCGGATCGAGATATTTGGTAAACTGCCACTTTATGAAACCAGCACCGGCTTTATCATCACCCCCGTCATCGCGCGGCTTCTCCCCCCTTATGATTTTGTCAAAGAACAAGGGGAAGTTGATGAAATTTTTGAGGTGCCATTGCCTTTCATTCTTAATCTGGAAAATTTTGAGCGCCGCTCCCTGATGGTTGAAACCAGAGAGCGGGAATTCTGGGCGCTGCCTTACGGTGAGTATTTCATCTGGGGGGCAACAGCCGCAATCCTGATTGACCTTGCTGAACGCTTTACAGCGGTACGCCCAAATCTCAAAGAGGCTTGAAATTTAGAGTAAACAACAGAGCCACTGACCATTTTCAGCAGATGGCTAAATAAAACGCTGTAAACTGTAAGATCATGATAGGCTCCACGCAAAGGGGCCAGATTTTGCGCCGCCAACAAACTTTAAGGGAGATCCAATGGCTAGAGTCGTTGTCATCAACATACTGCTAATTCTCGCGCCGTTTCTCTTTTACTCAGCCTATATCCTGATTGAGAAAAAGCCAGAAACTCAGGGCGAATACTGGAATCTCATCCCCTCAAAGCTGCTCTTTGCGATCGGGCTTATATTCATGGGTATTTTTTATGTCACCCAAATCTCCTTTCAAACACCAATTAAAGATGGTGTTTACCACCCGGCGGAGGTCAGAGATGGCAAGATCATCCCCGGCTATGTTTCAGCTCCAGAGCCAGCAAAAGCCGTTAAAAAACCTATAGAAGACAAAGCGGACACGAAAACCACAAAAGAAAAACCCGAGCCGGCGCAAGATACTGAGCCGCCGCAAAAGAAAGCCCCGCCCGCAACTGAGCGGAAAACCAAAAATATCTAGCAGTAGGGCGCACCAGGTCTGCCTGTACATAATGAACATGGCAGCCCTGGCCCTACCGCAAATCTCTACTGCAAGCCAAAAAACGATATAACCATGGCAGACCCCAAACAAAGCAAAGAGATAAAATCTCTCCAAGAGGCCAGCTGGCTAAACACCCCGGCAATCAAGGCTGTTTTCAAACTCTTTAATAATGATGGGAATTTACTACGGGTCGTTGGCGGCGCGCCGCGAGATTATCTTCTGGGGCGACCTGTTGGTGATATTGACCTGGCAACAACCCTGTTGCCCGCTGAAATAATCAGGCGAGCCGAAGAGGCTGGGCTAACCGCGATCCCAACTGGCGTTGAGTTTGGCACAGTCACCGTGGTGAGCGGTGGGCAGTCATATGAAATTACCACCCTGCGCCGAGATGTCGAAACAGATGGCCGCCACGCGGTTGTGAGCTTTGGCACTGATTGGCACGAGGATGCTAGTCGGCGAGATTTTACAATGAACGCCCTCTATCTCAGCCCTGATGGCACACTTCATGATCCGCTTGGCACAGGGATAGAAGATCTGAGAGCAGGTAAGTTGCGCTTCATAGGGTGTGCCAACAAACGGATTAAAGAGGACCATTTAAGAGCCTTGCGCTTTTATCGGTTCGCAGCCTTTCTCATCAACCCGCCATATGACGAAACAGCGTTATCAGCCATTATCCAGAATAGGGCAGGGCTGCGCCGCCTTTCAGCGGAGCGGGTGCGGGCAGAGCTGTTCAAATTGCTAAGCGCAGACAACCCAATTCCAGCCCTGACTTCGATGTATCACTGCGGCGTGCTGACAGATATATTGGGCACAGCACCGAATATCAATCAGCTGAAAACCTTCATTGATTTAGAAGAGAAACTGAATTTCAGCGCTGGCCCGCTGTTGCGTCTGGCTTGTCTGGCACTCTGGCATAGAGGAGATGCCGCACGCCTTGCAAAACGTTTTCGGCTTTCAAGAAACGAGCTGGCAGAACTGAACGCGCTCAGCCTCTACAAACAATTTCCAATTTTTATGCCCCCCGCCAAGCTAGATAAAATAGCGCTACTTAAATGGCACTATAAAAATGGCACCAAGCGCTACAAGGCGCTTTTAATGCTGGCACTGGCGGCAAAAAACGATCAACAGAATGGAGATGTTAGCGACTGGCAGAACCTTCTGGCGGAGGCTGATCAGCGCACTTTCCCGCCTTTCCCGGTTAACGGCAAGGATCTCATCGCAGCTGGCATGACACCGGGCCCACAGCTCGGCTATGAGCTGGAAAGATTAGAGGATCACTGGCTCACATCGGAAATGAAACTTGGGAAACAACAGTTAATGAAATTAGCAGGCGCTTAATTTTCATTATACAGTCAGCGACGCAATCATTGAGGTGGCTATGGCCGCATCTGTCAATTATGTTTCAGGACATTATTGACCGGGGAGATTGTTTTAAGGGGACAGAGTTTTAAGTGCGCGCCGATCTGGCAAATAAATATTAAGAAGCCTTCAAGGCACTAATATTCTGGCTGTTATCTATCACAGCCCTCATAAAACCCAGCAGGCTGCCGGCAGACATCTTCTCTGGATGGAAATTCACGCTGGTACCAAACTGGCGCAGCGTTGTTTCACAAACGGCGCTACCAGCAAAGCCCATGTTCCACTTCTCAAACATTCTGGTATCAATCGGGGAGGCCTCGAGAATGACGATATCACTATGGCGCGGGTCTTTGGTTAGCTTGCAGAAAACCTCGGTTACCGCCTTGCGGTCGCCCTCAAGCACTTGAGCAAAATAATTGTAATTAAACACCAGCGCCCCTGAAACCCCAAGCGGTGGGTTATTGCGCTGTGAGGCAAGCAGAATAGACTTTAGCTCCTGCTGCAAGGAGCCTTCCAGCTCTTGCACAGTGTTTACGCTGTAATAGATAAGTCTAAAAAGATACATCTTTACTCAATCGGGCTAAATTAAAATAGAAAATAGCAGTTATCAAAAAAGGAAAATAAAGACACCAGATTAAATTTCATTAAAACTATAGCAGTTCACCTTGTTTATACTTAACAGAATGCAAAAATCATCAGAGCATGAGCGTTAAAAGTAATTACTCAGCGCTTTGAGCGCTTAATCCAGGCTGCCTGGCTTCTATCTCAATAATGGGAGAATGCTCCTCTTCCAGCAATGGCCGCACATCAGTGAATGCCTCCGGATAGAGATAAAACGGTATCCGCGGATAGAGATGGTGGATCAGATGATAATTCTGATAGCAATAGGCCCATGTCACTATCTTGGAAAGCCAGCCTTTAAATAGAAACAGGTTAGTGTCACGGTAGCGGTCTGTTTCCTGATGCGGTTGATGGACCAGATAAGCAAAGAAATAGATGATCAACGCACTGGCGATATAATGTGGCAGCAGCCATAGCATTAAAACTTCACGCCAAAACCCCATCACAGCAACCCAGAAAATAACAGCATAGATCGCCCAAAAAGCTGCGATAACATGCAGAGCTAACTTACGTTTGGCCGGGTCTTGCACCTGAAAAATCACTGTCTTGAAGAAGAAATGATTATAGTAAAACACAATCGTCGCACAGCGGAAAAACGCCAGCCAAGGGTTATCAACCTTCACCCAATGGTCCGGATCAAGCACTTCATCATTAGTATCCCTATGGTGAGCAAGGTGAAGATGGCGGAAGGCTTTATATTCATGCATCAGCACAAGGCCGCAGAGATAGCCAATAAGATGGTTCAGCCACATTTTAGAGCCATCCCGCCCGGCAATATTGCCATGGCAAGCCTCATGCAGCGGTGTTTGCGCCGCGTAAAGCACTAGCGAATTGAGAATAAGCCCAACCCATAAAGGGATAATTCCAAGGGTACCAAGCGTGATAACAGTGATAAAACTCGCCGCCACTGCAAAGCCCATAACAACTGTCGGCCAAGCAACCATGCCCTGATAAGGCCGAATAAGCTTATTCGCAGCGCAGTCAGTTTGCTGAGAAGTTGGTGCTATTTTGACAGACTCTTTATCATCAGCAAGCTTGTAATTTTCAAATCCAATAGACACGCAATACAACCCTCAATCTATACTCACCGCCCGCACACACACGCCATGTTCGGTTGAACACCATGAGAATGAGAGATCTGAAAGCCAGCCAGCGCTGATAAAAAACAAAGCACTGTCTAAAATTAAACTTGAAGAAAAGCCACAGTGCATCCACACCACAACTAGAAGAATAACCGGCTAATGCCTCCCGTAACGGGCCTATAAACATTGAGTAAACTCTACAAGACTTAGGCCAATATAATGTAAACAAAACCTGAGATAAAAAACAAGTAAACCCTATGGTTAACAAGTGTTTGCCATAAATCACACCCCTCGACCAAAGCAGAGCTGGAGAGGTCCGCAAGCAAGGTAGCAGCAACAAAAAAGGCGCGCCCAAGCACCCTATTAGGCAGCAAGCTTTCAAGGCTTCTTATAAAAAGGGGATGTTTAGGGGCAAAAGGGGAGATACTGCCAAACGGTTGGCGAGATAAAAGTATAGCTCAGGCCTTATCAGAGACTTGATAAACCAGCCCCGGTTTAAGCACCAATCACATGAATAATATCATTAAATATTTTGGTAATGGGCGGGTAGGCCTGCACAATAGTAGCAAGCTCCATAGCATAGTCACGAAGCCGGCGTTTATCTTCAGGCTGCGGCGTGCCAGCTTTCATCAGGGCGAGCATTTCATCAAGCTTTTCAGTCACTTTAGGGTCTGTCAGCTCTTGTCTGATGCGCTCAACATTCGGAATATGCTGGCTATAATCAGTAATAATCATCGCGCCATTCATCTGGTTAAACTGGCCAAGCTGCGCCCCAGGTGAGTGCTGTGCTGTCAGCGGCCCATTCATATGACCGTTCATACCGCCATATTCACCAGAAGGCGGCATATGGTGGCTAGTTTTTCTAACGTTCTCTGGTTTCATATTAGGCTCTCCGTGGTCAGCCTGCACCCTATGGTCTGGGGGGAATGGCGCTCCGAAAGCGCCTCTCTCAGGCGGGGAGGGGGTAAATCCTGGGCCTTCTGTCGCCCGACCGCGCGGCGTCGATATCTCAGAAGGTTCAGCCGGACCCGGCCCGTCACCCTTCAACCCAGCTAGAAAATCAGAGGTCTTCTCCAGCGGTACATCAAGCATTTTCTCATACCATGGCTTCTCGCCATTTTCATCAACCCGCTCAGCTGCCGGGCGATAATCAGTAGTAAAAACTGCATCCTGCATAGTATGCCCGTTGCCAAGCTGCGCACCAGGTGAGTGGTTGGCAACCATGCTTCCGGGTGAGTTTGCAAGCACAGTATCGGCGTTCACAGTTTCGGCCTCAAACTGCCCGACACTCAAATTCTGCACGGCCCCTTCAGCAAAGTTGGCGTAGAAGGTAGTGTCAATCTTGTCATTATTAATTTTGTCATCAATGGCATCCTTCACCCCTTGTAAGAAGGATAAATCACCACTGCTAAAGACGGTAGTGCTGCCATCATTGCTGGTAATAACAAGATAAGATTTGCGGCGCTTTTTTAGGAAGAAAAACAGACCAATCAGGCCGCCAGCAAAAAGCAGCGTCGGCAGTGACGCAAGCACCATCCCGCCAATTTGATTGCTGTTGAAGCCACTAAACGCCATGAAGCCAAACATTGTAAACAGCGCTGAGAGGAAAGTGAGCACCCCAGGGAGGAGCAAAAACACCAGAAGCGGCCAAAGCGGAAAGCGGCTAAGGGAAATAGAGCTGATATTTGCAATGGCGATGCTGCGGTCAGAGGCCTCTAAAATCCGATGACGAACAGAGAGCTCCTTGCTGTTATCAAAGAGAAGCGTCAGCAGATGAAACAGATTAAACATATATAGCTCGCCCTCTCAAAAACTCTCATACCCTGCCCAGAATTTCTCTCGTTCTGATCTCTGGATATTTATATTTATACCACTGCAATGCCTCTCCACTATAAGGCTGTGGATAAAAAATAAGCAAACCGAAACCAATAAGTTTGCCCAGTAAGTTCATCCAGATACTTAACCGCCCTGAGAAATCATTTCAGCCGATTACGCCACTGATAAACCTTAGCTTTTGTTCAATACCCGGCCAGCAACAGCATCCAGTTTCGCCATCAAAGCAGGGTCGCGTATGTCCGGTGGGGTGATCAAGGCAACATCCAGCGCCCGATCAGAACCAATAGGACAGGGCGGGTGCTCTTTGGGGAAATCTTTGGCAAGTTGCAGCACCAGCGCTTTGGCTTTAGCCGCATTCTCATTCAGCACCCGAATGATTTCAGCCACATCAACATGGGCATGATCATCATGCCAGCAATCATAATCTGTGACCATTGCAATGGTGGCGTAACAAATCTCAGCTTCCCGGGCGAGTTTCGCCTCAGGCATATTGGTCATGCCAATTACCGAACAATCCCAGCTGCGGTAAAGGTTAGATTCAGCCCGTGTAGAAAATTGCGGCCCCTCCATAGCAAGATAAGTCCCACCCTTAGTATGTGAGATCTGCGCCGCATCAGCAGATTTAGCAATCATATCAGCAAGACCAGGGCTCACCGGATCTCCCATGGCAACATGAGCAACGCATCCGGTGCCAAAAAAGCTCTTCTCACGGGCGATGGTCCGATCAATAAACTGATCAACAATAACAAAATGCCCCGGCGGTAGCTCCTCTTTCAAAGACCCGCAAGCTGAAACCGAGATCAGGTCAGTAACGCCCGCCCGTTTCAAGCAATCAATATTAGCGCGGTAATTGATGCTGGTTGGAGAGAATTTATGCCCCCGCCCATGGCGCGGCATAAAACGCACAGGCAGCCCATCAATCTCACCAAACAGGATCTCATCACTAGGTGTACCCCAAGGGCTTTCAATCCGCCGCCATTCCGCATTTTCAATTTCAGATAGATCGTAAAGACCACTGCCGCCAACAATACCAAGCACTGAAGCCGTCATAGTAAAATCCTGTTCGTTATGTTCATCAGCAAAACCCTCATAATCAGGTCCAGACAAGACATGTCAATTCACAAACTATCATTACCTTATCTCACTGACGTGAGAGTGAATAGAAACCCAAAAGGATGAAAGCCCCAAACTCACAGTAAAGTTCCAAACTCACCCCACAAAAAAAGGCCCCTGAATATAAGGGCCTTTTTCTATGTATCTACATGGCAGCGAAAAAGCTTAATGCTTCACACGCGCCCAAACACTGAGTTTTGCCAGGTATAGCAATAACGCCAGAATGGCAAGGTAGATCATAACCCGTTTGCCAAGGTCTTTACGCGCATTCAAATGCGGCTCAGATGCCCAGGCAAGAAAAGCAGTTATGTCTTTTGCATGCTGTTCCAGAGTAGGCTTCGTGCCATCCTCATAGTCAACCATTTCACTGGAAAGCGGTGCAGCCATAGCAATCTGATGGCCTGGGAACACCTCATTATAGTGCATGCCATCACCCATAGTCATATCGCTAGGGGCATCTTTATAGCCAGTGAGTAGAGCATAGAGATAATCTGAACCCTTCTCTTCATAGGCCGTTGCCATATCATACAACCAGTAATAAGGCTCGGTATACCATGGGACATGACGATGATATGTCCGGGCTTTGGCAATCACTGACAGGTCAGGCGGCAAAGCACCATTATTCGCAGAGCGGGCCATCTGATCGTTAGAGAAGGGGCTCTGGAAACGGTCTGATAATTTACCAGGCCGCTCTTTAGGGTCACCGCTATCATCAAAACCATCAGAAACAGTGGCTTCTTTAGCAATAGCTAGCGCTTCCTCTTTCGAAAATTCCGGCCCGCCTTTTTGAACAAGGTTACGGTATGAAAGCAGTTTCAGCCCATGGCAAGAGGAGCAAACCTCTTTATAAATACCAAAGCCGCGTTGTAGCTGCGCTTTGTTATATTTGCCAAAAAAGCCGTTATAGCTCCAGTCTTGCCGTTCAATATGCGGTCCTTCACCACCAGCAGCCAAAGCAGCTGAACCGGTGAAAACTGCGACAGCTCCCGCTAGCGTAAAGCTCAGCGTGGCAGCTCTTAGGATAGTTAAACAATCCGTTTTCATGAAAGTCTCCCTTACTGAGCTGTCTCGGATGTGGCTTCTTTACCAAGCACACTGTCCGCAATACTGTCAGGCACTTCCTTCGGTGTTTCATAAAGACCGACGACAGGCATAACAACAAGGAAATGGATAAAGTAATAAGCCGTGAAAATCCGACTGGCGAGCAGGTAATAGCCCTCAGGTGCTTTCGCTCCAAGATAACCAAGTGCCAGGCAGGTGATAACAAACAGCCAGAAGAACGGTTTGTATAGCGGCCGATAACGCACAGATCTAATACGCGATGTATCAAGCCAGGGAATAACAAACAACACACAGATCGCAAGGATCATTGCAATCACGCCAAAAAGCTTATCGGGAATGGCCCGAAGGATGGCGTAAAACGGCAGGAAGTACCATTCAGGCACAATATGCTGTGGTGTTTGCAAGGGGTTTGCTTCAATGAAGTTGTCAGAATGGCCAAGATAGTTCGGCGCATAAAACACAAACCAGGCAAACAGCAACGCAAACATAATCACGGCAAAACCGTCTTTGATTATATAGAACGGGAAGAAGCTGACAGTGTCTTTCTCTGTTTTCACTTCAACGCCAGTTGGGTTGTTAGAGCCCACCACATGCAACGCCCAGATATGAAGACCAACAAGCGCCGCAATCACAAATGGGAACAGATAGTGAAGGCTAAACAGCCGGTTCAATGTTGGGTCACCAACAGAATAACCGCCCCAAATCCATTGAGTGATGCTTTCACCAACAAATGGAATAGCTGTAAACAGGTTGGTAATCACAGTCACCGCCCAGAAGCTCATTTGCCCCCAAGGCAGGGAGTAACCCATAAACGCCGTAATGATCATCACAAGAATAATCATCACACCCAGGATCCACAAAATCTCACGCGGAGATTTGTAAGAGCCATAATAAAGGCCGCGGAACATATGGATATATGCTGCAAGGAAGAACATGGAGGCGCCAACCGCATGGGTATAGCGAATGAGGTCGCCCCAGTTCACATCACGCATAATATGCTCAACACTCTGGAAAGCATGGTCACCATGGGCGACAAAATGCATCGCCAGAATAATGCCGGTGATCAGCTGAACCATCAGGCAGAACGTCAATATGCCGCCAAATGTCCAGAAATAGTTGAGATTGCGCGGAGTAGGGAAGTCAATAAATTGCCCGTGCATCATCCGCAAGACGGGCAGCCGTTCATCCAGCCAACGCGTAAAGCCGTTGGAAGGTACATAACTTGAGCTATGATCAGACATGCCTAGAGCTCCTAACCAATTTTAATTTTTGAATCTGTAACGAATGCATAGGGGGGAACCTCGAGATTGCGAGGTGCCGGTCCTTTGCGAATACGACCAGATGTATCATAGTGAGAGCCATGGCAGGGGCAGAACCAGCCACCAAAATCCCCGTGAAGATCACCAGCAGCCTGACCGCGTGGAATACAGCCAAGATGGGTGCAAATGCCAATAAGAACCAGCCATTCAGGTTTTTCAACCCGGGCTGAATCTGACTGCGGATCAGGAAGGTCGTTTACATCAACTTCCTCAGCCGCTGCAATTTCCTGTGCGGTTCTTTTGCGAATAAACACAGGCTTACCGCGCCACATGATCGTAATCGCCTGCCCATCTTTAATCGGGGCAAGATCAACCTCTACGCTCGCCAGTGCTTTGGCTGAGGCGTCGGGGTTCATCTGATCGATCAGGGGCCAAAGCGCCGCTGCGCCGCCCACTGCCGCAAAAGAACCGGCTGCAACCATTAAAAAGTCGCGCCGTCCAACATCATTCTGGTCTGAAGACAAATTCGCCTCCCTTTTGTTCCGACCTCACCAAAAGCAGTGAGGTAACATTAACGCAGGGGCAAGACTTATGGTAAAGTTGCGCCGCCCTGCCCGCGGATAGCAAACAACGCCCCCCAAAAGCAAATGCCAGTTAAACTGCAATTTCACAGTGTAATTGCAAATGCAAAGGACGCTGGATAATGAATAAAGCTGATGAAGCCAATCAGCTCGGCACCTACCCGATAAAGCCTTAACCCACCCAAATGGAGAGCCATGCTCAAACAGCAGAACCTGGCAAAAACCACAGAAGAGGGTGCCTGGGGCCGCCATTCTTATCGGAAGAAGGCAATATGGTCTAATTGTGCTTCTTACTGCCACTCTTTTTAGCAAATCACAAGGACAATACGCACGTCAAAAAGCCGCATCAACGCATCTTTCCCTTATTTTTGTCGCATTCCCGGGGGACAGCCTGTATAGCTTGGCCTAATCCGCCCGATCGGGCAGGTTAAATATGATTCCAGCAACATATACAAACCAAATCCATGACGATAAAGGAGACCCATAAATGCGGCTCGCCCTCTATCAGCCAGACATCCCCCAAAACACCGGGACAATAATGCGCCTCTGCGCCTGTCTCTCCTTGCCGCTGGATATTATCGGCCCGGCAGGTTTTGACATGAGCGATAGAAACCTGAAACGCGCCGGCATGGATTATCTTGAACATGTTGACCTAACCAGGCACATTTCATTCACCACTTTCCTTGACTCAGATCAACGCCGTAGCGGTCGGCTCATTCTAACTACAACAAAAACAGACCAGTGCTACACAGACTTTAAATTCAAGCCTTCAGATATTCTCATGATGGGCCGTGAATCAGCCGGTGTGCCTGAAACTGTCGCCGCCACAGCAGATGCCGCCATAACCATTCCCATGGCAGCCGCTGTACGCTCGTTAAACATTGCCGTTGCAGGCTCTATGATCATCGGAGAAGCGCTGCGCCAGACGAAAGGATTTCCAACATTATGACTTATCCCGCCGTAGATAAAACGACGTTGCATGAAAAGGCTCCTCATGCATCAGAAGTAGAGATTGCCGCACTGAAAGAGCATGCGCGCAACTGGTTTGAGGCACTGCGCAATGAGATATGCAGTTGTTTCGAAGATCTGGAACTTGAATTTGGTGAAGAGGTTCAGGCAGGGATGGAAGACTTGCCCAATCTCATCAAAGAAATGCCCGCCGGGCGATTTGAGCAAACCCCCTGGCACCGTGAGAACCAGGATGGGTCAGATGGCGGCGGCGGTGTTATGTCAATGATGAGCGGGCGGGTATTTGAAAAAGTCGGCGTGCATTGCTCCACAGTGCATGGTGAGTTCTCACCCGAATTTCGCGCCCAAATACCCGGCGCGAATGAAAACCCGGCCTTCTGGGCCTCAGGCATCTCTCTCATAGCCCACCCGCAAAACCCCAATGTGCCAGCGGTTCATATGAACACCCGTTTTGTCGTCACCACCACAAGCTGGTTTGGCGGCGGCGCAGACCTGACACCGGTATTAAAAAAACGCCGCACCCAGGAAGACCCGGATTCAGTTAGCTTTCACAAGGCAATGGAGCGCGCCTGCGCCCCCCATGATGTGGCTGATTATGACGCTCTTAAAAAATGGTGTGATGAGTATTTCTATCTTCCTCACAGAGATGAGCCGCGCGGCATTGGTGGCATATTCTATGATTATCTGAACTCCGGAAATTTTGAGGACGACTTTGCCTTCACTCAGGATGTCGGCAAAGCGTTTAAAGACATTTACCGTGAGCTCGTCCGCCGTAATATGTCAACCAACTGGACAGATGAACAAAGAGAAGAGCAACTCATCCGCCGCGGCCGTTATGTGGAATATAATCTTCTCTATGATAGAGGCACCATCTTCGGTCTGAAAACCGGCGGCAATGTAAATTCTATCCTGTCTTCCATGCCGCCCGTGGTGAAATGGCCCTAAAGCCTTTTCAGCTTTATGAATGTAAAGATTTAAGAAGCCCCTAGGCATCACTTGCTCATCATCTTATAAAGGCAGAATAGCCAGATGCAGCGGTTGAAGAGACGGGGACCTGAAATGCAAAACGAAGAGCTGAAACAACTTGTCCGCACCATACCGGATTATCCTAAACCCGGTATCATGTTCCGGGATGTCACCAGCCTGATCAGCCATGGCCGGGGCTTCCGGGCTGTTATTGCGAATATGGCAGAGCCATACTTGGAAAAAGGGATTGAAGCGGTCGTGGGCATAGAAGCACGCGGCTTTATTCTCGGCGGTGCCATTGCAGATAAATTGGGCGTTGGCTTTGTGCCGGTGCGCAAAAAAGGCAAGCTGCCCCATGACACCATCTCAGAGACATATGTGCTTGAATACGGCACTGACGAGCTGGAAATTCACAAAGACGCCATCAACCATGGTGAGCGGGTGCTCATCATTGATGACCTGATCGCCACTGGCGGCACAGCAGAAGCGGCGGCCAAACTCGTTCGCGCCCTCGGCGGCCACATCGTCGGCGCCGCCTTCATCGTCGACCTTCCAGCCCTCGGCGGCTGCAAAAAAATCGAAGCCGACAACATCCCCTGCCACTGCCTGATGGAATTTGAGGGGGATTGAGGAAAATGAAACCCTAAATGTACGCCTCACCCTATTTCTTGATCTATCATGATCTATCATGATAAAGTCAATGCAGGTAAATCAATGGGAACCCCGGCATGACAATAGTGAGAGAAAAATTTGCAACACAGGTAAGGTCTACCCTGCTGGATGAATTGCGCTCGTTAGCTAAAGAAGAGGGGCGGCAACTCCAGGCTCTGGTGGAAGAGGCCATCGGCGACCTTCTTGAAAAACACAACGCTGAAAAGCCCCGCAACCATGTGATGGAAGCTTACATGAGTAGTCATGAAACTTATGGAGAGCTTTATAAGAAATTGGCTGAGTGATGAGCTCATTTCTTAACCTGGTTGAGGTGCTAACCATACATTATGATCAGATCGAACGTTATGGCGGCAGCCACGGCATAAGAGATCCCGGCCAGTTGGAAGCCGCGCTCTTTCGGCCTCAGTCAGGGTACTATGAAGATACGATTGCTGAAGCAGCAGCCCTATGGGAGAGCCTGTCACAAAACCACCCCTTTATAGACGGCAACAAACGCACCTCATTTGCCTGCTGCCTAACTTTTTTAAGGATCAATGGCTTGGAACTCATGTCGAATGAGGCAAAAACAATCCAATTCCTCCTACCCCTGTATGAATCCTCATCCCTGACCTATGAGGTTTTGGAGCCCTGGCTGAGAGAGAACGTTGTTACAAAGTCGGTTGATAAGTGAGGTGAATGGATGTGTCAATCTAACAACATTGAAAACAGCACAGCCAAGGAATGCCTCAGGCGATTAAGGAGTGAAGTACAGGAGTTATCTAAATCATGGGCACTATTCGAGGCAATGAATTCTGAGGATGCATGTAGCAAAAACGGTGCAGCTGAAGCTTGTTATATATTGAAACTCAGCGCGCCACTAAATCACCTTAGGCACTGCCTCTTTCGAGATTGCGTCCTCACTATATTTCGTTTGTCAGATCCCCCGTTAAAAAGACATACCTTCTGCACTCTTTCAAAAATACTGAATGAAACAAATATTGAGAATTTCTGGAAGGGTCGTTTAGATCTGGATGATCATTTAGAGACTCTTGAAAGTTATAAGAAGGAGTATCTTTCTTATTTCCCATCCACTAAGTGGGGAGACCATGATGGAGAGAAATTTTTCAAAACTTTTCGTGAAAAGCATAAGCATACACGACATGGCTATCTAGCTCATACAGGAAACGAGGGCGAATATCGTATGCCTTCTATTGAAGATATTGAGAATGCTTTGAATACTATGATTAAACTAATAAAGCATGGCTGCTTCATCATAGATCAGAGCGTCCCACCTTACGAAGAAACGATCAATACATGTAAAGAGGAAGCTGCTAGAATGTGGGGATATTTTGAGTGTGGATTGAGGCAGTCAACCAACCAAGCCTCCATGGGATTTGTATCCGATAAGGATCAAAACCGATGAGAATCTTCATAGACGCAGACGCCTGCCCGGTAAAAGATGAAGCCATCAAGGTTGCTGTCCGCCATGGGCTGCCCATCATCTTCGTCTCTAACTCATGGATGCGGCTCGATGATCACCCGCTTATAGAGCGCATCATCGTCTCTGAGGGGCCAGATGAAGCCGATAACCGCATTGTGGAATTAATGGCGGCAGGCGATATAGTCGTCACCAGCGATATTCCGCTTGCAGGCCGCGCGCTGGAAAAGCAGGGCCATGTGCTCGGCCCCACCGGCAAGGCCTTTAGCGATGATAATATCGGTATGGCCTTAGCTATGCGTGAGCTGAAACAAGAGCTGCGCGAGACCGGCGAGATAAAGGGCTATAACCCCGGCTTTACCAAAGCAGACCGCTCATCATTTCTGCAAGAGCTGGAAAACATAATCCAGCTGATCAAAAGGGGCAGTTAAAAACGCTTTTATAAACAGTCGTCATATAGGTGTCATAATAACGGCGTGATACTCTCCCCGCTGTGAGTAGCAACATCATAAAACCACTGAGGCAGACAATGCGTTTAAACGGCAAACCCACCCTGACCATCTGGCTAAACGAAGATGGCAAAACGGTTGACATCATCGACCAGACCAAACTGCCCCATCAGCTGGTTGTTGAAAATTTAAAAACCACGGAAGATGCCGCCCGCGCCATTAAAGATATGCTGGTTCGCGGCGCCCCGCTCATTGGCGCCACCGCTGCCTATGGCCTATGCCTTGCCCTGCATGAAGATGCCAGCGATGAGAGCATTATCGAGGCGAGCGATTATCTAAATAAACAGCGGCCAACCGCTGTTAATTTGCGCTGGGCGCTGGAGGTGATGGGAGGGCATCTCAAACCACTCCCCGTAGAGCAGCGCCTTGAAGCGGCGTATGGTAAAGCCGCTGAAATTGTGAAAGATGATATCGAGGTCAACCGCCGCATCGGCCTGCATGGGCTGGAGATCATCCGCAAAATAGCAGACAAAAAAAACGGCGAGCCGGTCAATATTCTCACCCATTGCAACGCCGGTTGGCTCGCCACAACAGATTGGGGCACCGCCACCTCACCCATTTATCACGCTCACAGGGAAGGCATCCCCGTTCATGTCTGGGTTGATGAAACACGACCCCGCAATCAGGGCGCGGCACTCACCGCATATGAGCTATTGCATGAAAATGTACCCCACACCCTCATTGTTGATAATGCTGGCGGCCATCTGATGCAGCATGGCAAGGTAGATATCTGCATCGTCGGCACAGATAGAACCGCCGCCAATGGCGATGTCGCCAACAAAATTGGCACCTACCTCAAAGCGCTGGCCGCTCATGATAATAACATCCCGTTTTATGTCGGCCTTCCTACATCCACTATAGATTGGACCCTGAATTCAGGATTCGATATCCCGATTGAAGAACGATCTGAAGATGAAGTGCTGAAAGTCTGGGGCGCACTGGATGATGGCAGTAATGCGGAGGTTCTTATCACCGCACCAGGCGTAAAAGCTGCCAACCCGGCCTTTGATGTAACGCCTGCAAAATACGTCACCGGCCTTATCACTGAATATGGAGTGATTGAACCCAATGAAACCGCAATGGCAAAGCTAAAGCATAAACAGCAAGAAGCCCGCGCTAATGACACTAATAACCTTGTGAATGAGGCCAGCTAACAAGAATGCGCAATGCCCACTCAACCTTGAGGGAAGACCTCATCAACGCCGCCCGCTATATCAAGGCCAAAGGTTTGACGCCGGGCCACACCGGTAATGTCTCTATTCGCGTCCCAGGAAAAAGCGGCGCGAGCGATGATTTTAAAATGCTCATCACCCCAACCGGCCTGCCTTATGAACATATGCTGCCAGAAGATCTGGTGCTTGTTGCAAGTGATGGCACCTGGCCAGCACGCGGCTTGAAACCCTCAAGCGAATGGCAATTCCACCTCGCCGCCTTTAAGGCCAACCCCGAGGTGAATGCCCTTGTCCACACCCACTCAAACTATGCAACCACTCTGGCATGCGCCCGCAAACGCATCCCCGCCTTTCATTATATGGTGGCGGCTGCTGGCGGTGATAGCATCCCCCTTGTCCCCTACAATGTTTTCGGGTCTGAAGCGCTTTCAAAAGGGGTGGCCAAAGCCTTTGCCAATCGCAAAGCCTGCCTGATGGCCCATCACGGCCAGTTGGCCGGTGAAAAAACCATAGATAAAGCCGTTGAGCTGGCAGAGATCGTTGAAGACCTCGCCCATCAATATTGGGCGCTGCTACAAATCGCTGAACCAAAACTGCTGACCAAAAAACAAATGACTGACGTGCTGGAAAAATTCAAAACCTACGGCCAGCAAAAACCCTGAGCTAAACTATCTAAAAATAAAAGAGACTAATCATGGCTATCGTTATTTATCACAATCCAGACTGCGGCACCTCACGCAACACATTGGAAATGATCCGCGCCTCAGGCGTTGAACCGGTCGTTATCGAATATGTAAAAGAAGGCTGGACGAAGCCGCAGTTGCTGGGCCTGTTTGCAGCAGCTGACCTCACACCAAGAAGCGCGCTCCGCATCTCCAAAACACCGGCAGAGGAGTTAGGCCTAACAGATCCATCTGTCAGTGATGAAGCCCTCTTAACCGCTATGGTTGAAAACCCAATTCTGGTAAACCGGCCAATAGTTTGTACCAGAAAAGGCACCCGTCTCTGCCGCCCCTCTGAAACCGTTTTTGAAATTCTGGAAGCATCAGAGCTGAACAGTTTCACCAAAGAAGATGGCGAGGTCGTCTCGGCAGATCGATAACATAACAGCAACGAGAGCGGCCTATTTATCAGTCGCCAATTGGGTGCCCTCGCTCTCATCAGCCAAAGGCTCATTCAGATTGGCTGTTTTGCCTTCAGCGCGGCCGGTCATGAATGCCCCAAGATTTTGATTATGGCTGGTGCTTTTTTTGGTACCAGTGAATTTAAAGCGCTTTTGTGCCTCAGTTTTCACAATGCCGATTTTATCCCGCGGCGCCATGCTAAGCCCCGCATTCAAAGGCGCGTTAGAAGGCGGTGCATAACGGTCCTGCTCACTCTCTGGCTCAGGCTCAGGATTAAACCCCATTGGCGGCCGGGATTTACGGTTTTTCTGAATAGCGCTTTGCAGCTTTATGTTAATGCCGTTAATCAAGCCATCTCTATAGGAATTATAATACTCATCCCCATGCTCACGCTGGGGCGCTGCCTTCCTCAATACAAATTTCTCTAAAGATTGAGAGAGCCACACTGCAAACACCACATCAGACTTCAACCCAAAATAGCGGCATTCAGATCGGGTATTGGGGCCGTTATTGGCATGCCAGGCAATGGTATCTGTATATTGTGAAATAAAATAAGCCAGCTGATCATGTATCTCAGTGCTTTCATCAGAGTGATCAGAGGCCCGCAATTGCTGGAACCCTTCGCGAACCAGCGCCACAGAGCCAAGGTCAAGCTGGTATTTATCCAGTAGTTCTTTGGCTTTTGCAGCAGCGGCGATGGCTTCTGCTTCCGTCGCCGCAGAATCTTCCGCCTTCGCCATTAATGCGCGAATTTTATGAGCAATCTTTTCTTTAAAAACATCATCCATGGCCAAACCACCCAATATTATTCAGGTGTATTTAAACAGCATAATCGCTAAATGCCCATAGCATGACAAATAAAAATGGCTAAAACCCCTGGAACCAGATGTAAAACCGCCCCCCTGAAACAACCGCTTAATTCGCAAAGCGGAAATGCATCACATCGCCATCCTGGACGACATAATCTTTCCCCTCGAGCCGCATCTTGCCTTTTTCCTTGGCGCCGCTCTCTCCATTGCAGGCAATAAAGTCATCAAACGCAATGGTCTCCGCGCGGATGAAGCCCTTCTCAAAGTCAGTATGGATAACACCAGCGGCACCGGGCGCTGAGGTGCCAACCCGCACCGTCCAGGCTCTGGTTTCTTTCGGCCCGGCAGTGAAATAGGTAATAAGATCCAGCAGCCCATAACCGGCACGAATAAGCCGGTTCAACCCCGGTTCTTCAAGCCCGAGATCAGAGAGATACTCATCACGCTCTTGTGGCTCAAGGCCTGAAATTTCAGACTCAATCTTTGCAGAGATAACAACAAATGCCGCGCCTTCTTTGGCCGCCTGTTCTTTCACCTTCTCAGAAAGCTCATTGCCTTCAGAAGCAGACTCTTCCTCCACATTCGCCACATACAGCACAGGCTTGTTCGTCAAAAGCCCAAGCTGGCGAAAAAGCGGGCGCTCATCATCATCAATCTCCGCATAGCGGGCTGGTTGCCCTTCGCGCAGTTTTACAAGCACTTTGTCAACAATTTTGAGGGTGGCAATTGCCTCTTTATCCTGCCCCTTTGCTTTCTTCTCAATATTGGCCCGGCGTTTCTCCAGGCTTTCAAGGTCAGAAAGCATCAACTCCGTCTCAACCGTTTCCGCATCTGATAAAGGGTCAACCCGGCCCTCAACATGGGTGATGTTTTCATCAACAAAACAGCGCAATACATAGGCAATGGCGTCAACTTCGCGGATATTGGCCAGAAACTGGTTGCCAAGCCCCTCACCCTTGGAGGCCCCCTTAACAAGGCCCGCAATATCAACAAAGGTTAGTTTTGTCGGCAGAATTTCTTTAGAGCCGGCGATAGCCGCAATATCACCAAGCCGTGGATCCGGTACAGAAACCTCACCAACATTTGGCTCAATTGTGCAGAAGGGGAAGTTAGCCGCCTCAGCGCTTGCAGTTTGAGTTAGCGCATTAAACAGAGTGGATTTGCCAACATTTGGTAATCCAACAATACCGCATTTAAAGCCCATCCGGCCCGTCTCCTTTTTTCAACCAGTTTTTAAGCGCCGCACCTAGTGCGCTGGCCTCTGGTCCATTTTGTTTTTTCGCGCCTGTTAGGCGGGCGCTTTTTTGTTCATCCTGGCTGTCGCCATCTTTATTCTTTTTCACTGCGGGGCGCTTTGCGCCAGCTGCTTGTTCTGTCTTGCCATCACTCAACAACGGCGCAATATCCTGGCCAACATGGCTGGCAAAACCGCCTAAATCAGCAGTTATCAATCTGGCTGCATGGCGCGCAACAGAGCTAATCATTTCATCAAGCCAGGGCTGTTCCGCCTTGGCAAAATCTCTCAGCACATAATTTGCGACATCACCCTTGTTCACCGGCCGCCCAACACCAAGCCGCACCCGCACATAGTCATTCCCCAAATGCTGACTGATCGACTTAAGCCCATTATGCCCGGCATTACCGCCGCCAGATTTAACCCGTATTTTACCCGGCGCAATGTCTATTTCATCATGCAGCACAATCAAATCTTCAAGGGGGATTTTGTAAAACTGAACGGCGGCGCGCACAGCTTCACCAGAAAGGTTCATGTAAGTAGAAGGCTTAAGCAGCAAGCACTTATTGCCGTCTATCAGTCCCTCACTAAAGAAGCCTTTAAAACGAGAACGCCAGGGTGCAAAGCTATGCACCCTGGCAATTTCTTCAACAGCCATGAAGCCAATGTTATGGCGATTGCGCTCATATTTTTGGCCCGGATTGCCAAGGCCCACAAGGAGCTTCATAGCGGTCTCCGTTAGCGTGGTTAGTGATTAAGCGTTATCTTCGCCATCTTCAGCTTCTTCGCCTTCAGCGTCTTCAGCTTCAGCGTCGTCCGCATCTTCATCCTCATCATCATCAGATTCCATAACAGCCGCAGCCGCAATGGTAGCGATCGTAAAGTCACGATCAGTGATTGTGGAGGTCACACCTTCAGGAAGAGTAACGTCAGAAATATGAACAGAATCGCCGATATTCAGGCTGGCCACATCAATCGTGATCTCATCCGGAATTTTCGCAGGCGAACAGGTAAGGTCTAGTTCATGGCGAACAACATTAAGCACGCCGCCTTCTTTCAGGCCTGGGGAATCTTCTTCATTAATGAAGTTCACAGGCACCTGAACAGAAACCACAGTTCCCTTGCCAACACGTAGAAAATCAACATGGACAGGCAGATCTTTAACAGGGTCAACCTGGCAATCACGAGCAAGCACAGGTGAGGTTTCACCATTAACTTCAATGTCATAAACAGTTGACAGGAAGTGGCCAGAGTTGAGCTCTTTCAAAACCTGAGGATAGTCAAGGGATATAGTAATAGGTGCTTTATTATCGCCGTAAATAACAGCCGGGACTTTGCCTTCCCGTCTTACAGCTCGAGCGGCCCCCTTGCCGACACGCTCACGCACCGATGCTTTCAATTGAACTGAATTGGACATCAGTATCTCCTAAATAATATTGTAATAAAGCCTCAGGCTCCCAAACCATAAGGGAGGGGATCTACCCGCAAACAAGTCATTATTGAGAAAGTAAAGACCTGCCAGCCTTCAGCCGGCTCATGCTTCCTCCAGGGGTGAACAGCATGAAAGTCAGGCTTATACTCTCATTACCTCAAAAGCGCAACTCTTAAGCTGTAGAGGCTCTATAAGCCAGATACATCATGATTAAGATCATCTCACTAATGCAGCATTCCACCGCATTAATGAAGATATTAAAAGGGGAGGGGGGTATAAGAAAGTTGCCCAGCTTATACAAGCCAGGCAACTTTTAGAGACTTAAATAACCGCCATGAAAACTGCGCGTGTATGATAAATCACCAGAAAACGGGCTATAGTGCCTGTTATTGCCCAATCCGCCCCGCCGCATGCATAAGCAGCAGATAAACACGACCAGATTCTGAGGTTAGATGTTTGGTTGAAAGGTTGCCTGCTGGGTCCTTTCGTTCCGCATCAGATAACAGCCGCTCAAAGTCTCCAATATAGCGATCCACATTCGAGCGGAAAGCGCCATCAGAGCCGTAAAGCCCATTAATCCTGCGGAAAGCTTCGCCATTATCATTATAAACGGTTTCATTAATCGGAGTCCGTAAACCGGAGCGATAGGTCCGCCATAACTCAACAGCTGTTGACTGGTCAACCAATTGCGCAATCGCACTAATGTTAATCGGTGGCATAGCATCCTGGCCACCAGCGCCGCCCTCAGGTGCACCCGCACGAGACATCGGCGACATAGAAGAAGCCGGCGTTGGCTCATGATCATCATCATCTTCAGAGGCGCGCGCCAAAAGATCACCCATTGACCAATGTGACGATCCACCCCGGGGAGAGCCGCCATTTTGCCCCATAAACCCGCTAGGTTTTAAAGGTTCATTCTGCGGTGCTGTAATCGCAGAATTGGTGCTGTCAAGCTGTGCACTAACCCGTTTGGCCAGATTTTCTGTAATTGCCTCAAGTTCGTGGTCACGCTCATTGGTATCGCGGCGCAAACCGGCAGTGTAATTTTTGCCAAGGCCGCCCTGCTGTTGAGTGTATTTCTGCTCAGCTATATCATGACCGCCAAAGCCCTGCCCATTAGAAGCGCCATGATGAACAGGTCCCGCCGGATTATGAGAGGGGGAGTGCTGGCCTAAATTATTCTGGCCAGTCATGGGAGAGTGCCCAGGGTTATTAGGCGCAATGCCGCCACCCGGATTTAGGGGAGAACCAGAAGCCGCAAGCGGGGCTTCGCCTCTCCTAAAATCAGAGGGATTATAGCTGGAATTGCTTAAATCAGCCTGACTTGCATATGGATCAGCGCCAGATTTTAAGCTGCCACCACCAGGCGAAGAAATATCCACATGGTTTGAGCCATTAGAAATTGAAGAGAGCGATTCAAGCGCTTTCAGCTGATCCTGAAGTGTGCGCCGCATCAAAGTTGCGCTCTTAATTGTGGTATCCGGGATCTGCTGCAATTGCTGCTTCAAATTATTTTGCGTGTCACTAATTTCAGAGGAGAGATTCGTGATCTGGCTGGACATCTCATCAGAAACAGAGGCAATCCGGTCTTTCATATCTAGAATGGCGCGCTCGGTCTGGCTGGTCGCTGCATCACGCAGCTTCGTCAACTCTGACAAGGCTTCCATAGATTGAGAGTGCGATTGTGTATGAAGGCTGTTGGTAATTTCACGTGCTTTCAATTCAGCTTGGCTCAAAGTGCGATCAAGCTGCTGTGAATAGGAGGCCATGACATGATCAAGATCCGCGGTGCGGGTAGAAATGGATTCTACCAGATGTTGCAGATTAACCTGGCTGCTACCAAGTTTATCGCCGATGCGATCATGTGAATCCTCAAGCGTAGAGGCCGCGTGCAAGACAAGCTGGCTCTGTTCACGCAAGCTGTTGGTGATCTGATGCACATGGGTTTGCATGCCATTCGACACTTCTTTCAACACCTGCGCCTGCCCGGCAAGCCCTTGAATGGTCGTCATGACCTGTTTGCCAACATCATCTGTTGTTAGCTGCAAGGTCTTCGCGCCGCTCATCAAGGCATTATCAAGCTCTTTGGTTTTCATACTGATGGTCTGCACAATATACTGAGAGCGAGAATCGATAGAGCGCCCGAGCTCTTCAGCTTTATGAGCAAAAGCCTGATCAAGGGTTTTCGATGTTGTGTGCAGCGCATTATCAAGCGCGTGTAACCGCTCGGTAAATGCCGTATCTATTACTTTCGTGCGTTCAATCAATGCAGAATCAAGCTCAGCCACCCGAGAAGAAATCGCCATATCAAGATATTGCGCCTTGCCCATCAGTGTCTGGTCAATTTTATCTGTGGTGTCAGAGAGGGTTTCCTCAAAATCATCCAGCCGCTGAAGCAGGGTATTGTCAAATGTCTGGATCTTGTTGCCAAGCGTATTATCCAGAGTTTGGCTGCGCTCTTCCATTGCAATGCTCATAGTCTGCACATGCTTACGGAAGATACCCTCAAGCTGCTGTGTCCGATCTGTCAGCGCGTTATTCAATGCGCCAGCATGGTGACCAATGGAGCTATCAAGTGCTGAAAGATTTTTACCGGCATGCTCAACAACCTGATTGAGCTTCACCTGCTCAGCGCCCATGCGCTCCAGTAGTGCCGGCATTTCGCGGCTAACCCGGTCATTCATTGTCGTCATGTTGGAAACCACAGCATTGCTCTGTTCCGACATTGATTGAGCAACTTTATCAGAGCTCTCAAGTAACTTGCTGGTCACAGCGCCGCTGGTTTGCTCCAGCAGCTGCGTCGTGTGCATGCCCTGCTGTTCAATCTGTTTCGTGACCCGCTGGCCAACACCAGTTAGAGCCGAGCTGATGCGCTCGCTATCACTCGTAAGCGCGGCGCGTTCATGGGCCAGCTCACCTATGAGTGAGCGAATGCGAATTTCATTCTCACTATAGCTTCTCTCAAGCGCTGCCACTTCATTATGCACCATTGCCTCAAGCTCACCAGCCCGCCCTAGAGCGCGTGAGATGGCATCATTCATGGCTGTAACTTGCCGGCGCACAGATTGCCCAAGCGAGGCAACAGATTGTTCAGCCGCTTTGTCAGGTTCAGCAAGCCGCACCGCAACTTCCGTCATAGCAGAAGACATTAACCGTAATTCCTGGGCCCGCCAGATTAGCAGCGCAAGAAACCAGAACAAAGCAATAGGGATGACAACAACCGCAACCGTCGCCACTGCTGTTGGTGACTGAAACAGTTCAGCCAAGGTAGAGATTTCAGTGAAGGCTGTGCGAAAAACCGACCACACCATTGCCGCTGAAAGGGCCGCCCATACAAAAGAGGCAATTCCAGCAATAACAAATGGGCGGTTAGACGGGCGCTGTTGCAGCGCAAAAATCAACCCACCAATGGAGGGTACATCATCATTGGCCGCAAAACGCCGCCGCGCTGGGGCAGCGCGCCGCCGCTCCTGGCCGCTGCCGGCTTGCTCACGGGCTGCTTCTTTTTGGATATAGGCTTCAGAAGTTTGGCCGCGCTCTTCCGCGTGGCGTTCAGCGCTGCTGCGCCCGGCGCTAAGGCGTTCTACATTCCTGTGATCTGTACGCCGATCAGCAATGTTGGTGCTGGAAACGCTCCGTGCAGTCGCGCGGCCGCCATCTTGAGGCCTCTCACTTACATGCCTGTCACTAATTTTTTTGTCGCTTCTTGGAATTTGGGGGGCGGCTTCAACATTTGGGCCGCCAGGTTGACCAACACTCGGTGTTGACCTGTCTTTCGGGCGCTCGCCTAAGGGGCCGGCCTGTTTTTTAGAAGCGGGTGTTTTAGAGGAGTTGGGGCGGTTGCTCACCTCAACTGCATTATTTCCCGCTGAATTTATTGGCTTTCCATTACCCGCTTTTCGCGCCGTTTTAGCAAGGGGGGGGCTTTGCTTTTCTTGTGCCATTTACTAATCCGTTACTTAAACCCACGTTACTATCCCGGTGCTATGGATATAAAGCCATGAACGATGAGCTATGAAAAAAGCAAATAATTGGGACGTTTAAGGGGCAGATGCTACGCACCGCAGTTAAAAAGAGACAATAGCCAACCATCATATCGTGATAACGCAAAAACTATACCATCACGCAACTGTTAGGCTTAACGCTCCTGAAATACCCACTAAACTAAATTTCACCCGCTTTACTCAAAAACCCTCTTGAAACAACAGCTTCTCTAACTTCAATTACCCTCAGAAGTTATGCAAAGCTGTATAAACACGCTTCAAAACGCTACACGCCGTACTATCCTAGCTTACAAAAACCCTCTGTGCCTCATCACTTTTGATTATTAAGTGTGTTTCAGAAAGATTTTCATCACTCCGGAATTTCGATCCAAATCACAATAGTCTCTGTGGTTTGGTTAAACTGACCTCAACAATATTCAATACTTAGTTTTTCAATTCAAATGCTTCGCAGCCACAGACCTTTTGCATTTGGCCCTTTAATTTTGGTCGTTTAAATTTAGCCACTCAGGCTAATGCTGCTTTTCTCATGCGCGATTAAAGCACAGCATCAATGCCGCGAGTAATTCTCAACACCAAATTGAAGTGGCACCGATAAAAAACGGCACCTTTATAAAAAGAGGCAACGATCATTATGCTAATCGTCAGCAGCTTTTATAAACGCCACTTTAAGATCAGCAATATGTCAAAACTCAGTTCTGCCTCAACTTGAGGACTAAAAAACCTGCAAAAAACAAACAGACAGATAACAAACTCAAAGCTTAATCTGGAAGCAACAATAAATGAGTTGTTCAGCCAGACCTTCACCCGTCTTGTTTAATTAGGGGCAGTGATCATTACAGTGCTGTTTTCTTTAGATAATTCCAGAAAAACAACAAATCGCGCACACAATTTGAAAAACAAAACCATCTCAAGTCAGATGCGTTATCAATCATTCACATGAGTACGATCAGAACACTTTATAATGCAGGACAATTCCCCGAACCAAGAGCCAAACACCATGACCAATAAACTGGCAGGTATTTGTTAACCAGTATTCACAGTAACATAATTGCCTCACCGAATCATCCCACTATTTCATTGACGAGAAAAAAAATTCCCTTGTGCGCGACCTGTTTCATTCGGGCAAATATATAATGAAAAAAAATGCCACAGATTTAGCAACTTGTAATGATATTGCGCGTATCCTGATTAGACCATTTCAAAGAGTTTAAGCGGCAGCGCCCTAAAGGCAAACTGCCGAGCCAACGCATAAGGGGCATAAAATGGCTTACTCCGCCGAGATAATTGAAAGCGAAAATCTAAACGCAGCTGAAGACAACGCGGCCCACCCAACGCAAAAACCGGTTGATCTTGTCCATCTTTGCCGTCAGACCTTTGGCAATAAAGAACTGGAAGCTGAAGTGCTTGGTTTATTTCTTTCCCATTCTGTTCAGTGCCTTGCAAGGTTGCAAGCTGCAACAACAGATAAAGACTGGGCAGATGCCGCTCATTCTATCAAAGGGACCGCCCGCGCCATAGGTGCCTGGAAGGTTGGCGATATCACTGAAACATATGAACGCCTGGCAGAGCAGAACAAGTTGCAAGATAAAGCCCCAGCTGTTGTTGAGATTGCAGCCGTCATCAATGAAACCAATGAATATATTAGAGACTTAATGCGCGCTGCATGAGCGCTGCTGGTTGTAAGTGGGGGCATGCAAGCCTATTTACCTGGCAGTTAGTGCATCTCAAAACAGGCATCCACCATACCACTTAAAGTTAAGCATTAAGACAAAAGCTATAGACTTAAGCTCCTGCTGTGACGATTTTTCAACAATTGAGGCTGGAAACAAAGCCAATATTGCATTATAGGAAAACCGAACAAAGGCGAATTCTAATGTCACCGCCCCGCAGCAACGACAGATTAGCTATTTCCCATCTGGAACAATCTTGAGCGTTATAGCGCAACAGTCTACCGAAGGAGCACGGTTTAATCCCCATGCCTAAAATTACATTTATTGAACATACCGGCGAAGCACATGAAGTCGAAGGCGATGTCGGTATGACCGTTATGGAAGTGGCGCGCAAAGCAGATGTCCCAGGCATAGAAGCAGAATGCGGCGGCGCATGTAGTTGCGCCACCTGCCATGTTTATGTTGATGAAGCATGGACCAGTAAAACCGGCTCACCAGAAGAAATGGAAGAAGACATGCTGGATTTTGCCTTCGATGTAAAAGGCAACAGCCGTCTCAGCTGCCAGATCAAAGTAACAGAAGAGCTTGATGGCCTAATCGTGCGCACGCCAGAAAAACAATTCTAACAGCGTTCTTATTTCAGCAAAGCCACCCATTACACACGATAACCGCTGATTACCAGCGGAACAGAAAATCATTTAAACGAGAAAAAGCATGTCTAACGCACCGATTGAAACAGATGTAGTGATTATAGGCGCCGGCCCTTGCGGTCTGTTCGCCGTTTTTGAACTTGGCCTACTCGACATTCGGTGTCATCTGATTGACATTCTCGATCGGCCCGGCGGGCAATGCGCAGAGCTCTATCCGGAAAAACCAATATATGACATTCCGGCCTACCCAATCATCTCCGGCCAGGAGTTGACAGACAAGCTAATGGAGCAGATCAAACCTTTTGAGCCTGAGTTCCATTTTAACCAGCGCGTTGATGAGATTGAACGCCTGGAGGATGGTCGCTTTCACCTGAAAACAGATGATAATCAGGAATTCATCACCAAGATTGTCGTGATCGCCGCTGGCGGTGGCTCTTTCACTCCAAAACGGCCGCCGCTACCAGGTATTGAAGAATTTGAAAATGGCTCAGTTCACTATTCTGTGCGCCGCATGTCTGACTTTGCCGGCAAAGATCTGCTGATCGTTGGCGGCGGTGATAGCGCGCTGGATTGGACGCTGAACCTGGCACCCATCGCCAACAGCCTCACCCTTGTTCATCGCCGTGATAAATTCCGCGCTGCAACAGATTCAGTCAATAAAATGCTGGCACTGCGTGAGGAAGGTAAAATCAACTTCCTGCTCGGCCAGATGAAAGAAATTAAAGGCGAGAATGGCAATCTCTCCTCCGTGACGATATCTGGCCCTGATGGAGAAACAGAAGTGGCCTGTAACCGGTTGCTACCATTCTTCGGATTGACCATGAAGCTTGGCCCCGTCGCAAATTGGGGGCTTAATCTCCACGAAAATCTGATCACCGTAGATACCGAAAAATTTGAAACCAATGAAAAGGGCATCTTCGCTGTTGGCGATATCAATCATTACCCCGGCAAGCTCAAGCTCATCCTCTCCGGTTTCCATGAGGCAGCGCTAATGGCGCAAAAGGCCAATCAGTATATCTACCCGGATAAAAAGGTGATCTTCCAATACACCACATCCTCTTCCAGCCTACAGAAGAAGCTCGGCGTTAAATAACCGCCGCTTCAAGCTGAAAAGTTAAAGCCTTAATTTTGAGAATTCTAATCGAGGTTATGACATAAAAACCCGCCGCCTCTGTGAAGCCGCGGGTTTTTTTATGTCTAACGCGCAGGTTTGTATGTCTTATATTAAGTCACCAATTGGCGGGGTAGGGGGCACTCAGCCAGCATAGAGCAGGGTGCCTGGTAAAGAGCACCAGTTAAAGAGCACCAGATAAAAACCACATGGCTACTCTTTATAGAGCCAGTCATATTGGCGCAGTAGAAATTTCGGCGGGGTAAAGCGCAGCATGCCATTCCGCACATGGCGCAGCGCCCCTTTGGCATGGTAAAATTGTAAATTATAGATGGATTTAGAAAGCACACGGCGGCAGCGACGGTAGCGCTCAGCCTCATAATGCGTCAGCACAATATCGCGCGCATCTTCCCGGTTTATATCTTCGCTATTGGCAATCAGATCAGCCAGCAATACAGCATCTTCAATCGCCATTGCCGCGCCCTGAGCTAAAAACGGCACAATCGCATGGCAAGCATCACCCATTAAAACGGCCCGGCCTTTAAACCAGGGGCGAAAAGGCTTCAAGAGCATCAGCGGCCAGGCCTGCCATCCGCCAACCTCCATCACCGCCCGGCGTACTGGCTTATGCCACCCTCTGATCTGCTCAAAAAGCAGCTCAGCTGGCAAATCCTCCGCCCAGCTCCGTGGCCGGGCTTCGCCTTTGGTCACCGCAACCAGATTAATTTTCTCACCCCCCGCAACTCTGTATTGTACAAGATGCGCAGCTGGCCCAAGCCACACATTGGTGTCAGCCTTTGAGAGCAGGGCAGGGGCGTCCCGCTCAGGAAGCAAAGCCCGCCAGGCAATCAATCCGGTTTGTGTTGGGGTAATTTGCCGGTTCAATAAGGTCCGCACCCGAGACCAGACTCCATCCGCCCCAATCAGCAGCGCGCCCTCATAAACGCTCTCATCCTCCATGACAGCTTTCACCAGGCTTTGCCCATCTTGAAACAGGTGCAATAGCCTTTTATTGGTGAAAAGCTCAACTAGCGGTTCATCAGAAACCGCCTCAAGCAATAGGGAAATAAGATGCTGGCGGGCAATAACCCGATAAGGCGCGCCATATCGCGCCTCGGCCATCGCCCCTAGCGGAATATGCGAAAGCTCAGCCCCGTCAATGCTGTCATGGATGTTGATTTTATCAGGGGCTGTGGCGAAGGCGGCCAGCTTATCTTCAAGGCCAAGCGACTTGAGGCGCCGAATGGCATTCGGGCTCAACTGTATCCCGGCCCCAAATTCACTAAACTCAGCAGATTGTTCAAAAACCTGGCAAGCAACACCGCGCTTGGCAAGGCTAAGCGCCAATGTCAGCCCGCCAACACCGCCACCAATTATCAGTATGGGAGAAGTCTGCAATGCACCGCACCCCATTGGACTTAAAAGAGATCAGGAAGCCAACCACCACAGTGAAAAGACGAAACAGGCGAGATTATAGACCTGAGATGGGCAATCGGCAGTTCAAAGCCTTGTGGCGCTAAGCATCACTTTTTTCAGCTGTAAGGCAGCAGCCTGAAGGGATCGACTCTTCTGCGCCCAGATCAGGGTTATGGGCAAAAAGGGTGGAACAATAAGGGCAGACAATGTTTTTATCCTGCCCCATATCAAGATAGACATGCGGATGATCAAAAGGCGACCGTGCGCCTATGCATTCAAATTCACGAACACCAATTTCAATTTTGCTCGCGCCGACATCATTCGTGAATTTGGGGGTGCCTATAGTTGCCATCTTATCCTCTTCACTTGATTTCTTTTACCCGCGACATCATCTCAACTTATGACCAGATTATGAACATGGGCCCTCTAAACTCTTTACAAGAGATAGCCTTCTTTGCCAATCAATGATAGGGAAAAACTCCCGGAAAACCGGCGTCAATCAGGCGCAGTAACCCAAGGATTGTCATATGCAACCCACTGGCACTTTCACCTCAAGCGGCATCAAACTGGCATATTACGAAGCACAGCCAGTAACATCCGCAAGCGATGCCGCTAACAATACACCAGCAGAGACAATCATGCTCGTGCACGGATTTGCCTCTCACGCCAATATGAATTGGGTCTCACCGGGCTGGTTTGAATATCTGACAAACGCTGGCTATCATGTGGTGGCGTTTGATAATCGCGGCCACGGCGAGAGCGAAAAGCGCTATGAGCTGGATGATTACGGCTCGCATCTCATGGCTAGTGATGTGAAAGCGCTGGTTGACCATCTCAACCTAGGTAAAGTGCATCTAATGGGCTACTCTATGGGAGCTCGCATTTCAGCCTTTGTCACCAGAGATTATCCCGAAATTCTAAAATCCGTCATTTTTGCTGGCATGGGCTATAATATGGTGCGCGGCATCGGCAACCCAGAACCCATCGCTCGCGCTTTGGAAGCGCCAACAGCAGATGATGTCAAAAACCCGGCTGCTAAAAACTTCCGGGTCTTCGCCGAACAAACAAAAAGCGATTTGAAAGCTCTTGCCGCCTGCATGCGCTCCAGCCGTGTGCCTGTCACCGCAGAGACGATGACCAATATCAAAGTTCCGGCGCTTGTAGCTGTTGGCACAACAGATGTGATCGCCGGCGATGGGGCAAAACTGGCTGAGATGATCCCCAATGGCCAGCATTTCCCCATTGAAGGGCGGGACCATATGCGCGCTGTCGGTGACCAATCATATAAAGATGGTGTATTGGCATTTTTAAAATCAGTGCCTAAGGCCTAAATCACGGCCAGATCTATTGCTGAGGCGAAATCAACCTCAGCATTGATCAGTGACGGTGCAGCGCTTATTTGCCTGAAAATTTCGGTTTGCGTTTTTCTGCGAAGGCCGCTTGCCCTTCACGGTAATCCTCGCTGTCAAAACAACGGCGAGTGAGCTCATCTTGCGCCTTAAAGTCAATGCTCTGGTCATTCATCGCCAACCCGTCAATCGCAGACTTCACATTCTCCAGCGTCAAGGGGGCATTGGCGGCAATGGTTGTGGCAAGCTCCAAAACCTTGTCGCTCAGCTTCGCCTCATCCACCACATGATTGAGCAGCCCAAATCTCTCAACTTCAGACGCGCTATACCGCGCCCCGGTAAAAAGCATCTCTTTAACAAAATGCGGCGCTGCCCCTTTAACAATCGGGCTGATCCACCTGACATCAAACCCCAGCCCTAAACGCGCGGGCGGTAGGGAAAAAGAAGCACCATGCGCAGCTAGCCTGAGGTCAGTTGATAACGCCAAAAGAAAGCCGCCCCCAAGGCAAAAGCCTCTAATCTCGGAAATGGTGGGTTTGCGGCAGTTTTGTAGCGCTTCAAAAGCCTCATTATTCAATTTGTTATAATGCGCCGCCCGCGTCCCGCTTCTTGCCTCTGCAAATTCAGAAATATCCGCTCCAGCTGAAAAGGCCCGGTTGCCAGCGCCGCTTAAAACAATAACCCGCACCCGCTCATCAGCCTCAGCCGCTGCCACAAGCTTCGGGACTTCGCCCCACATAGCTTCAGAAAGCGCGTTTAACTTATCAGGTGCATTTAAAGTAATCCGCCCAATATTCGAGGTGATCTCAAGATCAATCGTTTGCATAAAGTCCTGCCTGTAGTGTGACGAGTTGCCAAAACCACCGCTGCAGCGCTTGTTAAGGGCGCAAGCGAGAGGCCGTTGAACCGCAAGTTAAGGAAATAACATTGAAAAACAAGAGAATATTTAAAGAGCCTGCATCGCGCTTTAACTTGCAAGGGCAGGGTGAGGGCCGGTAGAAAGCTAGTGGTTACATAATTATAAAAATAATTATTGTGCCCCTTGTCATGGGGTGCGCCAAGTAAATCAGGGTAATAACTTAATAATTAATACTATAGACTGCAATGTAATTCTAAATTAACAAATCGTTAACCTAGTGTTGCCTTCTGAATACAGTGCCGGTTACCAAAACCTTAACAGCAAAACACGAATCAGCTAGCTATCTCATTGTGTATGGGGGCCATACTGGTCACTTCCAATTGAACTAACTCATTCATCCCTCCTGCCCACTATCATCAGGCAGGAAGATTTGTGAAGACTGCCATTTTCTTGCGCTGGGAGTTCCGGCTCAAATAGGGACAAATAATGGCAATTAGCTTCTGTTGGAATGATTGGGGAAACGGCATTATTTCTTTTCACCGCGGCGGTCGAAAACAATTAATACCGTGAATACCAAATAGGTTCCATTCGTGAACGAGCGCCAGCTTTATAAAAGCCAATAACACCGTTGGGGGATGTAGGCTTAGGGCGCTAAACAGCTAATATTTAAGTCAGCAAGAGTAAAAGTGATGAGTATTTTCAATAGGCTTTGGCCTATAGCTGAGAGGAGTGTGCCTGTTATAAGGCTACCTTTCGAGCGTCTGTGCGTAGAGCGTCTGACCGTTAAGCGGTTGTTCGCTATAAATTCTATAATGGCACAGGCCCTTAACATCACTTTTAGCAACTGCCCAGCTGTTCACGAATAAACAAAGGCCAATCTTAAAAGGCCTCCCATACAGAAAAGTTTAGAACCACCCCATTTGGCGGGCGGTTACGCTTTTAAAGGAGGTCGTCCATGAGACATGTTCTTGGGCTATTTGGAGTAATTGCAGCATCGGCACTGGTCATTGTCTCAGCAGCCATGAACTGGCGCTTCGGCTTTGGTCTCGGCAAAACCGAATTTGACGGCCAGGTCTATGGCCTTGCAAGTGTCGCGGCCGACTGCCTTAAAGCCATCGTCCCCTTCCTGATCATTTATGCCTGGAAAACCCGTAAATGGGCACAAGCTCTGGCTGGTGTCGCGCTGGGGGTTATCTGCACCGGCTATTCTGTCACCTCCAGCATCGGTTTTGCCGCCACCAACCGCGCCGACAATAATGGCGAGCGCATGATCCGCGTGGCAAACTATAAAGACCAACGCGCCGAGCTTAAGCGGCTTGAAGAAAAACTATCCTGGATGCCAAAACACCGCCCAGCAGAAGCCGTCGCCGCCTCTCTCGAGCAAGCCAACGCACAACCTGTGAAACTGCGCGGTAAGCCAAGCAGCACTGTTGAGGCTCTGACCGATGGCTGTACAAAAACCAATTGGACGTCACGGAAATACTGCGCCAACATTTTTGACCTGAGAAAAGAGCTGGCCATTTCTGAAGAGGCCGCCAAAATTGATGCCCGCATCAGAGAGATCCGCAAAGAATTTGCCAAAGCCACGAGTGTCGCGGCAGCCGGTAAAGCAGACCCGCAGGCAGATCTAATCTCAACAATCTTTGGTCTGAAATTGGAAGACACCCAGACAGTTCTCATTCTGCTTGTCTCGCTGCTTGTCGAAGCGGGCTCTGCCCTTGGCTATTTTGTCGTCTTCAGCATGTGGAAGCTGGACCCACGCGCCGCCATTGTAAAAGAAGCCGAAACCGCAAGAGGCAGCAGAGATCGTAAGAGCAGCCGTACTCTTGAAAGCACCTATGCAAGAGAAGATGACAGCTTCTTAAGTGACAATGACAATTTGAATGAACTGATGGCAACCGCCGCAAATGATGAAGAGCGCGACCCTATATTGCTACCTAAAAATGAGATGGATCGCTTTTACGATGAGCGCATTGAACGGGTAGAAGGTGAAAGCACAACAGCCACGCAGCTTTATGATGATTATTGCGAGTGGTGCAAGAATCAGGGCTCCAACCCAATGTCACAAATTCCGTTTGGCAAGCAGCTTAGCCAAATGGATATCAACAAAGCAAAAATCGCTGGCCGCATCCGCTATAAAGGCATCCGCCTGCGCCCGCGTAACAGCGATTATGCAAAAAGATCAGATATACGCGTTGCTTAAATTACAAAAGCAAATGGCAAAATAAACAACGGCCCTTTTGGGGCCGTTTTTCATGTAATAGAGTGGTTTTTCTCATCTAGGCGAGATAAATACCTGTTTGCAGCTTGTTTTAAGTGAAAAACAGAGTGGCCATCACATAAATTTCAAACTTTATTGATCACCTCATCGTAAGGAATGATTTGTAACGACAACTGGCCTATGGATAAGATGACGTTACAAACCACAATATAGCCGTGCGCCAGCTTTTAATGTTCAGATAATTGAAAACTTATATGGTTGCCACCACTTATAAGGTGACACGACTTATTAAGTGAGCCAAAGCTGGGCGCGCCGTTAAGTTATTAATATTGAGACTACAACAGACTGAAGAGAAGGTTGACCCACAATGTCACCACAAGCAGAAGTAAAATCTTTCGGCCATGTTGATCCGGTCTGGCAGAAAATCCGCACCGAAGCAGAAGCCGCTGTCGAAGCAGACAAAGTTATAGCCGGTCTCATCTATAACGCCATTCTCAATCATCAAAGCCTTGAGCAATCCCTCTGCTATCACCTATCACAGCGGCTTGATCATTCAGATGTTGATGCAAGCGTTCTGAACCGCACCTTTAATGACATCATCGAAAATGATAAATATTTCCGCGAGACAATTCGCATTGATCTTGCTGCCATTTTTGAGCGCGACCCAGCTTGCAACCGCCTGCTGGAGCCTCTCTTATATTTTAAAGGCTTTCATGCTCTCCAAACTCACCGTTTTGCAAATCGCCTCTGGAAGCGCGGTTCAAGAGACTTCGCACTTTATCTGCAAAGCCAATGCTCCCGTTTATTTGGGGTTGATATTCACCCGAAAGCCAAAATTGGCTGCGGCATTATGATTGACCATGCCTCCGGGCTGGTTATCGGAGAAACGGCTGAGGTTGGTGACTACACATCGATACTCCACAACGTCACCCTAGGTGGTAGCGGTAAGGAATCTGGCGATCGTCACCCTAAAATCGGCAATAACGTTATGATCGGTGCCGGAGCAAAAATTCTCGGTAACATCCATGTTGGCCATTGCGCACGGGTCGCCGCCGGTTCTGTCGTTGTTGCGGATGTACCAAGCCAAATGACTGTGGCCGGCGTCCCTGCCAAAGTTATCGGCACCGCCGGTTGCGCCGAGCCAGCACGCAACATGAACCAGCTGCTAACCATCAATGGCGCTAAAAATGAAACCGATGAGTGAAGTGAGTTAGATCTTATCGATATGCAGGCTAGCTGAACTCCACTTAATTTTAGAAAAATTGATATTTTCATTTGATTGTACAAAGCCAGTTCTTTAAGTCTGAAGCCTCAAGATAATAACAGCCAAAACGGAGCGGGAGTTGCTGCAAAAATGCAGATAACACCTGAAGCCGGATCGACTTAAAAATTCAAAAACCCAAAAGGATGCCTCTCGTGACAGCTGAAGAAATCGCAAAACTGGAAACATATCTGCGTAAACTATTCAATTCTCCAGGCATCGAGCTACGCCGGGCGCCAAAAGTGGATGATATGATTGAATTGCATAAGGATGATGAGTTTCTCGGCACCATTTACCGGGACACTGAAGAAGGCGATCTGTCTTATCAGGTTAATTTCGCTATCCTTGATATCGACCTCGATTGATCACATATTTGAGATAAGTAACTTGGGATTAGAGGCCTGGGATAATCAATATGGAATTAGAGCCTGGAATAAGAGATCTTAATCCAGCCATTCCTGGCCCCAGAATTCATCATAAAAACCCGGTAACAAAATAATCCCTGTGTTTACCCTTCGGGAAAACGATCTTTAGATCCGGTTGTTTTCAAAAAAAAGGCCGAAGCTCTACCAGTGGCATGGGTTAAGAAGGCCGCGGTGTTAACCATTAATTAACTTTAAACTCGTGGTCGCCGACGCCTTTGTGGCAAAATCACCTTTGTATATCAGACCTCCAGCCTGTCTCCTTTTTGGGCGGCACAGTTGGTGGCAAACTAAATCTCAGCCCCAGTAGATGACATGTCAGTGATGGCAGAAAAAGTCGGGCGAGGTAAAGGTGAGGCAAAGGCCATGTCAGAAGCGCATTACGCGGCTGTTCTTCTAAATATTTATAGCCTGGCTATCGGGTTTGTAGTGGCGGGAGCGCTGGCGTCTTCAGTAACGCTGGTAACAGGCCAACCGCTTAGATTTGAATTACCAGAACAATTATCGCCGTTGGAAACAGTATTTGCCATGCTATGCCGCATCATTGCCGGCCCCTTCATGATTATGCGCAACACAATCAGCTCCATATTTAAAACCCGGCGCGAGCCATACTGGGTTATGATGGCCATTGTTATTGCAAGCCTTTGGAGCTTCTGCCAAGGTGTCATTATCTTGGAGACAGCCTGCCAAATTGGTGCATGTAGCTAGTTCGTATCAAGTGAAAGGCCATCTCTTTCAGGTTTAAGTCACAAAGGAACCCAGATGAATGGCCATTTATGCCCTCGGTGATAAGCGCCCAACAATCAATAATCCCGAAACCTGCTGGCAGGCACCAACAGCCATTATCATTGGTGATGTAACCCTGGAGCAGGGCTCAAGCGTTTGGTTCAGTGCCGTATTACGCGGTGATAATGAGCCAATAATGATTGGTGCCCGCAGTAATGTTCAGGAAGCAGTGGTTATGCATACTGATCCAGGCTACCCGCTTGTTCTGGAAGAGGGGTGTACAATCGGGCATCAGGCGATGTTGCATGGCTGCACCATCAGGGAAAACAGCCTCATCGGCATGGGCGCAACAATTTTAAATGGCGCAGTTATTGGTCGCAATTCTCTGGTTGGCGCGCACACTCTCATACCAGAGAATAAAGTTTACCCTGATGGGTCGTTAATCCTCGGCACACCAGGGCGTGTCGCCAGAGCTCTAACAGACCAGGAAATAGCTCGCCTACGGGTCTCCGCTCAAAGATATGTCGAGAAAGCCAGCCAATATAAAACGGATTTGGAAGTGATCGGCTAATCAGGGCGCCGCAAACAAACAGGGCGCACCGGGGTAACAGCTATATTTATGGTCAACAATAATGGTAGCCGCGTGGATTAGGCATTCAGCAAATGAATAAGCAATGCGCGCAGCTCAGCTGGCTCAACCGGTTTGCTCATAAACTCGCAATTTGCTGTTTCAACCTTTTCCATCACTATATCAGTAGGTGTCGCGCTCACGATGACCGAGGGAATAGGCGTAGACCGCTCATCAGCAAACCGATCGCGGATATAGCTCACCACTTCAGGCCCAACGACATCATCGGCCAGATTATAATCAGCGACTATAATATCCGGCACCCGTTCAACCTCATCCAGCTTATGCTTCACCTCAGTCAGGCTGTTGGCCGTTAAACACAGCGCCCCCCAATGTCGCAGCAATCTTTCCATCGCTTCAAGCACATTCGGGTCATCCTCTATAATGATAATAAAGGCATCTTCCATTTTCAAATTTGTCGGCACGATAACAGCTGGCGCTGGTGCGGCTTCACGTAGATCCATTTGTGAATAGCTAATTGGTACGCTCACTCTAAAAACAGAGCCGCTACCAAAAACTGAGTTAAAGCTGATCTCATGGCCTGTTGCTTCGCCCATCCGCTTAACAATCGCCAGCCCCAACCCCAGCCCATCCTGGGTTCCTTCATTTGGGCAGCGGTGAAATTCATCAAATATCTGCTCATGTTCATGTTCAGGAATGCCAAATCCAGTATCCCACACTTCAAACACCAGATTATCGCCCCGAACGCGGCAACCAATCAGAACGCCGCCGGTTTTGGTGTATCTCAGCGCATTTGAAACCAGGTTCTGTAAAATCCGCCTTAGAAAAATCGGATCTGTATCCACAATAACAGGCAAAGAAAAGACTTTAAGCTTCAGACCGGCATTATTCGCAACAGCGGCAAAGTCTGCATGTAAGCCGCGGATGATCCGCTCTGCCGGATACCTGCAAATCTCAGGCACACTCACGCGGGCATCAAGTTTAGAAATATCAAACAGCGTGCGTAACAATTCCTCAATCGTCAGCAAGGAGCGATCAATCTGTGAGATCAGCACCCCAGCCTGCGGTGAAACCTCCTCCCCTTTCAAGGTGGACATATTCAACCGGGCGGCGCTCAACGGTTGCAGCAAGTCATGACTGGCTGCCGCAAGAAATTTAGTTTTACTGCTATTGGAGAGTTCAGCCTGTTCTTTGGCCTTGGAAAGATCAATATTCGAGGTCTCAAGCTCAGCCAGTGCCCGCCGCAACTCAATGGTGCGGGCCCGCACCTGTTCTTCAAGCAAAATAGCGGATTGGAACAACGCATAACTATTGGCGCGCTGGTCCATGCTGCGTTCAACCCGGCGTATAAGCGCCTGATTGATCTTCTCCAGTTTTTCAATGCGCGCATCACGCTTATCGACTACTGGAGCGTTTTGCCCGAGCGAAACCCCCTGTTCATCCTCATCATCTTCAAGAAAGAGCACAGGGGGCGATACCTGACTTTCAGAGAGCGGGTCATTTTCAGGTTCGTCGTCCATTATCCAATAGCAATCCCTGAAAAGGTTTGATTGAGATGCATGCCATGCACTTGTTCACCATAGGTATTAAAGCCAATGACTTTATTTGCTTTAAATAACTCATTGATCTGCGCCTTGCTTTGGTTGACTTCACTCAACATACGGCGGAGCAAACAGTCAAACCCAAGAACAAGCTGCGGCTGTCCGAGGTCAGCTCTTACATTATCAAAGGTCGCTTTAATCCCTGAAACCATATCATTCACCTCGGAAAGGGTGAAAACGATACCTTCATCTATGGCACAATAAAAACTGAAAGACCCATCATCATAAACTTCTCTTATAGAGCGAACATAACAATCTCCGCCAAAACACACACAAAGCGGGTGCGAAGCAAAGCTTAAGAGATCAAGCTCTTCCATTGTCACGCCAATGGCCTGGGCATAGGCCATAGCAGCTGGCATGGCATTCAGCTCATGTACAATTCTATTCTCAGGGTCAGCTTTCGTCACAACAAACTTCACATCAGTCGGTGCGAAGCTGTCACATTTGAAGATATGAATGGGGCAGGCGCTCTCGATCAACAATACGCAAGCTGAATTCTTCTGAACCTCATTGTTATAAATAATGCTGGTTTCGTTAAAATCCATGCCATCACCAGCTGAGCCGCCAACCAGCGGAATATCACAAAGCCCATAATTTATGGCCGAAACCAGCTGTTCTTCACAATAGCAAAGCCCATCAACCAACATCAAGGCAAAGCAATGAGCCTTATTCGGATCACGATTTAAGACAAACTCATCCCGTTTCTGCCGCACGAGCTGCTGCGCATCTCTGATGGAGAAATTGGCAAGATCGGGAAAAAGGCAACTGGCAACACCAAAATCCTTGCTAAGAAAGCCAATGGCCACCACTGCGCCATTAGAAACACCGGCCGGAGTTAACTCTCCAGCAGTGCTGCAACCATAAATCGGTGCGTTATAAGAGGCGCCAACGGCATTCACCACATTAGCAGGCAGTTTCCGATTACCGTAAAACAATAAGATAAAGGCAAAATCCTCCGCTCCAAGCTGCGAGATGAGGTCATTACCTATCGTATCTATCTCACTACTGTAGGAAACCGCTGTTCTGAAGCTGCGACTACCGTTCCTGAGATCGGGCATTTCAACAGTCATACGCGCTTTCTAAAATCATGGGCCGTCTTTATCTTTATCAGATACCTTTAATTAGCTGTTTTCGCAGGTACAAGAGGCGCTGTACATTCTTGTGTTATGTCTGAAAATCAGCTTTCATATTCTATAGAATTTCAAATTAGTACGTTTGATATTAAATTTATAGTACAAAAGATCAATGCGTATGAGAATATGGTTATATTCACCCACATTAATGGCCTTCTGAGCCGCTCTCAAATCTGTTGGATTTTTGCAACAACCCCGAATCGGGCTGCGACTCGGAGCTCAAATACCCCACCATTTCACAGCCCGACTGGGGAAAACTGTAAACTCATATCCGTCGCACTAGCGCGACAGGTGGTTAAAGATTAATCCACGCAAACGTGTCATGTGGACAAATCTTAGGCAGTAAAGCGGCGCAATTTTGTTACAGATGCGGCGGCTAACATAAGTTTTTCCACAATCATGAAAGCTATTCGATGTACCGTTTCATAACGGTAAGAGGCAGGCGCTGTAAAATAATCATCTATAAAGCAAAAAGCAGGGTTAAGAACTAAGGTATTGATAGCAATCATGAAAATATAAATTTTTTGAGGGTTTGGCGGCAGGGAAACATGGTTTACGCAGCATTAACCAGTTAATGAGAACATAAGCTCAATTGAATATGTGGGGATTAGAGGCAGTGTGATATTGCGTTTTCCCTGTCATCCGGTGGAGGATAGGCCCAATCGCCACCTCGAAAGGGACTGAGTTAGTCTCGTGACGAAAATGTCACAAGGTTGTATTTATTCCTGCACACCGTGGTGGTTTTTGTTTACGTGACAGTCTGGCTTCGTTTACAGATATGTTACGTGAAGATTTCTGAGGGACGGGGGTCGAACGGTTATTTAAACCGGGGGGCCGTTCTTTCGAGTTCACAGACTAGTCGCGTCGTATCAATACGGCGCCCGAACAAGAATAGGAGAATAGGAATGATTGGGGGACTTATCAAAACCAATCGCATAGCAGCTCTCGCAGGCGCAGGCGTTATCGCCGGTGCTCTTAGTGTGAGCCCAGCTCAAGCCGCTGATCTTGGTGGCGATTGCTGTGCAGACCTTGAAGAGCGTGTTGCAACACTTGAAGCAACAACAGCTCGCAAGGGTAACCGTAAGGTATCACTAACCATCTCTGGTTGGGTGAACAGTGCTGTAATGATCTGGGACGATGGCGTTGATACAGACGCTTATGCTCTGTCAGATAACGGTGCAACACTTGGTTCACGTGTAACATTTGCTGGCGATGCTAAAATCAACCATGATTGGTCAGCTGGTTACAACATCACTATCGAAGTGCAAAGCGCTGATCCCTTCCTGGGAGATTTCTTAAGTGGCTCAGGAAACCTTGGTGCATCACAAGCCAATGACGATGGCTCAAATAACTTTAGCGTTCTCTACAGCTACATGTGGATTAAGAGTGAACGTTATGGTGAATTGGCTTTAGGCAAACAATCACAAGCGACTGATAACATTTCGATTGTTGATTTGTCTGGTACACTCTTCAGCGGCAACAACGTTCTGTTCCGTGGTAACTCCTTTGCAACAACTAACTCCCTATGGGCGTTTGCTGTCGGTTGCTCAGGCATCGGTACTGACTGTCATGGTGAGCCAAGTAATGTTCTTAAATACACAACTCCAACATTCTCTGGTTTCACACTTTCAGCCTCTTGGGGTGAAGATGACTTTTATGATGTTGCAGTGAAGTATGCTGGTGAATTTGGTGACTTTAAAGTCGGCGCTGCTGGTGGTTACTCTGTATGGAATGGTGGAGATAAACTCCGCACAACTGGTCTTGCAGCACCATCAGAATCTGAGCTCCTAGAGTTCGGTGCATCTATCATGCATACACCAACAGGCATATTTGTTTCTGGTACATACTCTAATCACAAATCTGATAATGCCAATGTTGAAGTGCTTGACAATGATGCTTGGTACATCAAAGCAGGTATTAAGCAACGTTGGAATTCACTCGGCGCTACAGCTATCTATGGTGAATATGCAAGATATGCTGATGGCTTTGATGCAAGTGGTTTTGGTTTAGATGCTGCTGATCAAAGTGCAGTTGACCGTTATGGTGTTGGTGTTCATCAGTGGATTGATGCAGCTGCTATGCAGGTGTACTTCAACTGGACACACCTTGAAGTTGACGGAAGTAACGGTACTTTTGTTGATGGCGAAGAGCTTGACACCTTCACACTTGGTGGCGTGATCTTCTTCTAATCCAAATTGGTTAGAATAAGGTACAACACCTGAAATTAAGTCGCCCCCTCAGAAATGAGGGGGCGATTTTTTTTGCGCGCAGTTTAAGCAAATCGAATGTAAGGGGGAAGGGGAGGCATGATAGCCCCAGAATACCGGGACAGCTTTTGGGTGTAAGTATACCCGTTAGTTATATCGAGTATGGGGCAGAGAGATTAGATTATGAAGGAGCAAAAACCCTCACAGCACGCACCCCCAAGAAAAATTAAGCGTAGCGTATTTTTCTTGAAACCCTTAAAGCCCCGTTCTGTGGCTTTTGCCCTTCTTGGTGCGGGTGCCCGGCTTGCCGCCTGAGGAGCGCGGGCGATTGGCAGGGGCTGGCTGTTTCTCGGGCCGGGCATTGGTTGCTGACCCTTTAACAACAGGCCGCTCCGCATGGGGGCCCATTTCATCAAGGCTATTTTTCCGGAGTTTGGAATTAATATCCCCACCCTTCAACATCTGAAGATCTTTAGAGGAAAAACTCCGCGCCAGCGGGTCATTCGCCACCAGCAATTCTTTATCGCGCAGCCGTTTAATCTCATCCCTGAGCCGCGCCGCCTCTTCAAATTCCAGATCTTCCGCCGCCTTGATCATCTGTTTTTCAAGATCCTTCAGCACAGCCTCAAAATTATGGCCAATGGTCGCGTCATCGGCGGCAAGCCCAGCATCAACTGAGACATCATCACCTTCATAAACACTATCGAGAATATCGCCGATCTGCTTATTCACTGTTGTCGGCGTAATGCCATGTTCAAGGTTATAGGCAACCTGCTTCTCGCGCCGGCGCTCGGTTTCATCCATCGCGCGCTGCATAGATCCGGTGATCTTATCTGCATAGAGGATAACGCGGCCCTTTTCATTGCGCGCCGCCCGGCCAATGGTTTGCACCAGTGAGGTCTCTGATCTCAAGAAGCCTTCTTTATCCGCATCGAGAATAGCCACCAGCGCGCATTCAGGAATATCCAGCCCCTCACGCAAGAGGTTGATACCAATGAGAATATCAAACGCGCCAAGGCGCAGGTCACGGATGATTTCAATCCGCTCCAGCGTATCAATATCAGAGTGCATATAACGGACACGCAACCCCTGATCATGAGCATATTCGGTCAGGTCTTCAGCCATCCTCTTGGTAAGGGTCGTCACGAGCACGCGGTAGCCATCCGCCACCACCTGCCGGCATTCATCTAACAGATCATCAACCTGTGTTTCAGCCGGGCGGATGATAATATCAGGGTCGGTCAGCCCCGTTGGGCGAATAACCTGCTCAGCAAACACACCGTCTGTTTGCTCCATCTCCCAGTTACCGGGTGTAGCGGAAACAAAAACGGTTTGCGGCCGAAGAGAATTCCATTCAGCAAACCGCATCGGTCGGTTATCCATGCAAGAAGGCAGGCGGAACCCAAAATCAGCCAAAGTCCGTTTGCGTTTAATATCCCCGCGGAACATGGCATTCAGCTGGCCAACGGTTACATGGCTTTCATCAACAAAAACCAGTGCATTATCAGGTAGATATTCAAACAAAGTTGGCGGCGGGTGCCCGGCAGCACGCCCCGTAAGGTAGCGAGAATAATTCTCAATGCCAGCACAAGAGCCAGTGGCCGCCATCATTTCAAGATCAAAAGACACACGCTGCTCAAGCCGTTGAGCTTCCAAAAGTTTGTTCACCTGCTTTAATTCACTAAGCCGGTGCTGAAGCTCTTCTTTAATACCGATCATTGCCTGATTAAGCGTTGGCTTTGGGGTGACATAGTGAGAGTTAGCGTAAAGTTTCACCAGCTCAAAGTCATGAGTCTTACGCCCGGTTAGTGGGTCAAATTCAGTTAGCGCTTCAATTTCATCGCCAAACATAGAAATACGCCAGGCCCTGTCCTCAAGGTGAGCTGGCCACACCTCAATGGTATCCCCCCGCACACGGAAAGTGCCGCGACCAAATGCCTGGTCATTGCGGGTGTAATGGAGCGCAACAATATCAGAAATCAACTGCTTTTGTTCAATCCGCTCACCTTGGGAAAGCGGTAGCGTCATCGCGGTATAGGTCTCAACAGAGCCTATACCATAGATACAGGAAACAGAGGCGACAATGATCACATCATCCCGCTCGAGGAGTGCCCGGGTGGCGGCATGGCGCATCCGGTCGATCTGCTCGTTAATGCTGGCCTCTTTTTCAATATAGGTATCGGTGCGCGGCACATAGGCTTCAGGCTGGTAATAGTCATAATAAGAGACAAAATACTCAACCGCATTATCTGGAAAAAAGCTCTTGAATTCGCCGTAAAGCTGAGCCGCCAATGTCTTATTAGGGGCGAGGATAAGAGCAGGGCGCTGCGTTTCCTCTATCACATGCGCAACGGTAAAGGTTTTACCGGTGCCGGTCGCGCCAAGAAGCACCTGATTATGCTCATTATCTTTAAGCCCGGTGACAAGTTCTTTAATGGCAGTGGGCTGGTCTCCTTTAGGCTCAAAGGGGGAGTGGATCTTAAACGGTACACCTCCTTCAGATTTTGGAGGCCTCTCCGGTCGGTGCGGCTCATAAGAGGGCAACGTCTCTTCATTGGAGAGCGGATGCAGGTCAATCATCGGCTGCGGCACCGGTGGAATTACGCTTGAAGTTACAGGAGGTTTTGCCATGGTTGTAAATATGTGATCTGCTTGCAAAAAGCGCAAGGGGTAAGCGGCTAAATGCAATAAAAGCTCAAATCCAGATCCTCGTAATTCTCATATTGATGAATAAGGGGCACGGCACTCAGCTTCTGTTCATTCTAAATAAGAGACAGTAAGGTGATAAAAATCAATCAGTTGGGGAATGCTACAGATGAGACTAAATAACCAGAGTATCAAAGCCGCCTTTCTAGTCATCTTGCTGGGCTGGATAAGCCCGGCCATCGCCGGCCCCTCATATAATTGCAAAGCCAACCTGACTGAAAATGAGCGCTTAATTTGCGACCGGGTGGGACTTGGCAATCTGGATCAGGAAATTGCTGATAGATTTTTCAACTTGACCTCACTGCTCAACCGCGCGGCAGCAGATATTGTACGCAATGATCAACGGCAATTCATCAAAAGGCGGCAGCGTTGTGGGTTTTCCGTGCGCTGCACAAGAGAGATAATGATGAAGCGTTTTCATCAGCTGGATAATGAATTGCAGCAACAGCAGGCTTTTCGTAACGGCAATGAGATAGATAACGAAGAACAACGCCCGGATGATATTTGCGGCCCGGGCTTTACAGAGATCAATGGCAAATGCATCCATAACTCAGATTTGGAGGGCCGGAATGAAAATGATAACAACCGCCCAGGCAGCCAGTTTGCCATTGCCCCCGGTGAGTATGGCATCTATGTCTTCGCCAATGGCGCTGATTTGCGAATGGACCCGAGAGCGGACCGTTTATTATTTACAGAGCAAAAATCCGGCAACCCGAACGGTAAGCGCTTGCAGTCTTTCATTCTTGCGGCTCATCAAGGCGGCTATATCATCCGGGATAAACAAAGCGGCCTGATGCTGCATGCCGATGATAATGGCGACGGCCAGGTCTCTACCCGCTATCAACCGAATGACGGCTTCACCAAGGTTTTGATCACCAACGCCAATGAGGGCTGCTTCTATATCCAAACCCTCGCCTCCGGCCGCTACTGGACCTGGGAACAAAACTCCCAAGTCATCATCACCCGCAGAAATCCTAGCGGCGAGGCAAGCATGTTCTGCTTCAAGGGGCAGTGATGTATCTGGAGAGGGATGGCGAATTAGCGCCATAATTAACCGTGAGAGCTGTACTCTAAGAAGGAGCCTGGCCCTTCAGGGCCAGCAGACATGAGAGTGCTTGTTAGTGGCCTTTGGGGCATTTGAAGCCAAATCGAGCGCCAGGAATAGCCGTGAGTGAACTAACTAGGAGCTTAATACCCACAATCTCACCCAACTGAGAACACTAGACCTGAAGAAGGAGCGACCGTCACACACGCGAGTGTGTGACGCGAGTGACATGGCGAGCGCCAGCAAGCCCGCAGCTTAGCTGCGCACCTCGGAGTGCCCGCTGCTTCAGCAGCGGAATAGCACGTGAGAGAAATAAACAACCAACTGACCCGAAGAAGGAGCGACCGTCACACACGCGAGTGTGTGACGCGAGGGACATGGCGAGCGCCAGCAAGCCCGGCGCTTAGCGCCGCCCCTCGGAGGCTCTGGCGCGATAGCGCCAGAAATAGCCGTGAGAGAAACAAACCAACTGGCAAGTTGGTCTAGCTACTCGCCTTCCACTTTCAACCCAGCCCTTGTGATCAACGACTTATCCTCAGTCGCATCATTATTGCCAGTTGTCAGCAGCTTCTCACCGTAAAAGATGGAGTTGGCCCCGGCCATGAAGCAAAGCAGTTGTGCTTCATCATTGAGGTTTTTGCGGCCGGCAGAAAGGCGCACGCGGGCTTTTGGCATCAGGATGCGGGCGGTGGCGACCATGCGTACAAGATCGAGAGGGTCAACCGGGTCACGTTCTTCCATCGGGGTGCCGGGCACAGCAACAAGCGCGTTGATCGGCACGCTGCCGGGGTGCGGCGTTAGGGTCGCAAGCACTTCAAGCATCCGCGCGCGGTCACGGATGGTCTCACCCATGCCGATAATGCCGCCGGAGCAAAGTGAGATGCCAGCCTGTTGCACATGAGAGATGGTCTCAAGCCGGTCCTCAAAGGTGCGGGTGGTGATGATTTTTTCGTAAAATTCGGGCGAAGTATCGATGTTGTGATTGTAAGAATTCAGCCCCGCCTCTTTAAGCCGCTGAGCCTGAGATGAATTCAGCATTCCAAGGGTGACGCAGGCCTCCATGCCCATATCAGAGACCCCTTTGACCATATCAACAACCTGGTCAAATTCTTCCCCGTCGCGCACATTGCGCCATGCCGCGCCCATGCAGAACCGTTTGGCGCCTGCGTCTTTGGCAATTTGCGCCTTGGCCAGCACTTCATCGGTATCAATGAGGCTTTCTTTTTCAAGGCCGGTCTTTTTGGCGTAATGGGCAGATTGCGGGCAATATTTGCAATCTTCCGGGCAAGAGCCTGTTTTAATGGAAAGCAGGCTAGCAAGCTGCACGGTGCCATCTTCATGAAATTGACGATGAACGGTTTGCGCCCTATAGAGAAGCTCCATAAGCGGCGCTTCAAGCAGCGCAACAATCTCATCGGTTCTCCAGTCATGGCGAATGAAGCTGTTGCTATTGCGTTGAGTGGCGGCTTCTAAACCGCCATCGCTTTGCTTAAAAACAGGCGTTGAGGATGTGTCTATACTGTGATCGTCGTTTCTTGATGTAAAATCGTCCATAATTCCGGCAATAGGTTAAAAACTCTAAAAAAGAGCTGTGATGAAACAAGTTGAAGAGAGTTATAAGGCATTTTTAGCTGAATGCCATGCCAAAAATCTACAAAGGCATTTATGTGATGTTGAACCTGTAACGGCAGCAAAAATCAGGGTCAAGGGGCAATTATTCGTTAATTTTGCCTCAAATGACTATCTGGGCCTCGCCCATCACCCGGCTGTTATTGAAGCTAGCAGCCAATATGCCAAAGATTATGGCGCTGGCAGCAGCGCTTCGCGCCTTGTCACAGGCAATAGCCACCAATTTACTGAAATTGAAGAAAAACTCGCCGCCCTAAAGGGGGCTGAGGCTGCTCTTATCATGGCGAGCGGGTATCAGGCCAATGGCGCGGTGCTGGAAGCGCTGTTTGATAAACGCATTTTAAAAGCAGCCCCCCATGTGGTGGCAGACAGGCTGAACCATGCCAGCATGCATTTTGGCTGTAAGGCGGCAGGCGTTCGCCAGTTTCGCTATCATCACCTGGATGCCGCTCAGTGCCGGGAGAAGTTGGAGCAGGCAGAACCTGGCGCACCCAAATTTATCCTGACAGAGACGGTTTTCAGTATGGATGGCGATGTAGCGCCGATCAAGGATTTGGTGGGGATGGCGAGTGCTTATGACGCCTGTCTGATTGCTGATGACGCCCATGGCTTTGGCGTTTTGGGCAAGGGTGGCCGCGGTTTGGCTGAGGGGGCAGACATCACCATCGGCACCTTTTCAAAAGCAATGGGCAGTTTTGGCGCTTATGTGGCGGGCTCAAGAGGTGTCATAGATTATCTCATCCAGCGTTGCGGCGGTTTGATATATTCAACAGCGTTGCCCCCTGCCACGTTAGGTGCAATCAGCGCGGCCATAGATCTGTTGCCGGGGCTTGATGAGGCGCGGGCTAAAGTTGCCAGCCATGCCGCTAGATTCAGGCAGGAAATGCAGGCGCTTGGCCTTGGCACGGGCAAATCAGAAACCCAGATCGTTCCACTGATTGTTGGCAAGGCAGAGGCAGCACTAGCGCTCTCAAACTCCCTGAGGGACAAAGGCTTTTGGGTCACCGCCATCCGCCCCCCAACCGTGCCAGAAGGCACCAGCCGCCTGCGCGTCGCCTTTTCCGCCGCTCATAGTGATGATGAGGTGGCAGATCTGATCGCTGTGATTAAATCTGCCCGCGAGCATATTGATTTAGAACAGACTGAGGCGGGTTGATGCGAGCGCCCAGAAAATTGAAAGCAGAATTGGATGTAGAGTTGGATTTTGTCTTCATCCATGGCTGGGGCATGGATGGTCAGATTTTTAATCGCTTGAGCCGATCACTCAAGGCAGAAGCGCCAAAGACAATCGAACTCGGCTTTATAAAGGGGGGCAAAACCAACTGGAATTATCCTGCCCGCCCAGCCATTTACATCACCCACTCTCTCGGCACCCTCTGGTTGCTGCGTGAATGGCGGTTGAGAGGTGTCCCATCTTTGGGCGCGCTGATTAGCCTAAATGGATTTAGCTGTTTCACTGAATTTACAGACCCTCGCCAATTAAAGCTGATGCAGCGCGGGCTTGCCAAAAACCCGGCCGCCCAGATGTCCGATTTCTGGCGGCGCGCCGGCGGTGGGTTTCATAGAGACGCGGGGGGTCTTAATGCTGAGAGGTTGAGTGAAGGCTTAACCTGGCTGGCGGAGTGGGATGAAACTAAAACACTGGCAAGCCTCAAATGCCCGGTCCTGGCGCTCGGCAGCGCAATGGATGCCATCGTCCCTGTAGAAAATTTCAAGGCGACCTGGCAAGACCATAATACCGCCATCCATGAAACAGCCAGCCACATGCTACCCCTTGAAGCGCCGGAATGGTGCCGAGACGAAATTCTAAAATTCCTCAAAACCTCAGAGCTGGTTTAACCCGTGCAGTAACCCATCATAAGCACGAGAAAGCTGCGCCTCTGTTATGCAATAGGGCGGCATGAGATAAACCACCGGCCCAAGCGGGCGGATGTTAAAGCCCTGGGAGAGATAAAAATCACGAAGCCCCAAACTGGCCTTGGATTTATACGTCCCCGCTTCAGACGCCAGATCAAAGGCCAGCAGAGAGCCACAAACCCGCACCCGGCACGCCTCATCATGCCGTGAGAGCGAAGCCGCAAACAGACGGTGCGAGCGCTCAATCTCAGCAATTTTATCAAGCGTTGCCTCTTCTTCAAAAAGCGCCAGAGATTTCACGGCAACAGCGGCTGCAAGCGGGTTGCCGGTGAAGGAATGGCCATGCGCCAGCGCCTTGGCGAAATCCTCATCGCAAAAAGCATTGAATATCTCATCGCTCATCACCGTCACAGAAAGCGGCAGCATCCCCGCAGTCAGCCCTTTGGAGAGGCAGATAAGGTCAGGCTTCACTTCGCATTGTTGATGGGCAAAAAGGCTGCCAGTCCGGCCAAACCCAGCGGCAACCTCATCAAAAATCACGAGAATGCCCGCACGGCGCGCCGTCTCTGTTACCCGGCGGATAAACTCAGGCCGGCAAAAGCGCATGCCGCCAGCCCCTTGGAATAACGGCTCAATTATCAGCCCGGCCACTTCATCGCCAGAGTGATCAATAATCGCCTCTAACGCGGCAATCGCGGCATCTTCATTATTTTCAACCGCGTCATCACCTAGAAATGTCGGGGCATAAGGGGCCACAAGCACCTCAGCCAGCAAATCATCATAAAGCGAGAAAAAGCCAGAGCCCTTGCCAACCGCCATAGCACCAAAGGTGTCGCCATGATAAGCACCATCAAAGGCGATGAATTTTGTACGTTTGGTCTCCCCCCGGTTGCGCCAATATTGAAAGGCGATTTTTAGGGCCACCTCAACCGCGGTTGAGCCATTGTCAGAAAAGAACACCCGAGACAAGGGCGCGCCAAGTTTTTCTGCCAGCCCTTCCGCTAATTGCACCGCCGGCTCATGGGTAAAGCCAGAAAACATAACATGAGACATCTTCGCAGCTTGGCTGGCAATAGCTTCAACCAGCGGCGGGTGGGCATGCCCATGGGTAATCGTCCACCAGGAAGAGATAAGATCCAAAATCTCACGGCCATCAGTGTCGGTCATCACAGCGCCAGAGGCTGACGTGATGCCAACAGGGTCGCGCTCGGTTTGGTGTTGGGTGAAGGGATGCCAAATATGACGCTTGTCACGCTCTATCAAATCACTCATCCGGCAGCCCATTCTTCAATTGGGGTTGAAGGCAGAACAGCCATAAGTGACGCTTTATCAAGCCGCGCAAAAACAGGCAGCTCCGCAAGAATTCGTACGCTGCCAAACCGCTCTATCGCCGCTCTGTTGCGCTCATTCGCTATGCCATTCAAAATAACCCCGGCTATGGTGAGCCCCGCATCACGAAGCGCGCTAATGGACAAGAGGCTGTGGTTAATTGTGCCAAGGCCGCTTCTGGCCACAAGAATAACTGGCAAGTTAAATTTGCCCATCAGGTCAATCATCATCTCTTTTTTATTCAGTGGCACCATCACCCCGCCAGCCCCTTCCACCACTAAAGGGCGGTCAGTAGCAGGGAGTGTGAAATCTGAAAGTTTGATTTCAGTATTTTCAAGCTCAGCTGCCTGATCAGGAGAAAGGGGGGCCTTTAACTCAACCTGGCTTTTTAATAGCCTCTCCTTCTGCAACCCGGCAACCCGGGCGACAAACTGGCTATCAGTTTCACTCTCTTCGATGCCAGATTGCACCGGCTTCCAATAAACCCCATGCAATTGCAAAACCGCCCAGGCAGAAGCCACGGTTTTGCCAACATCTGTATCCGTTCCAGTAATAAAAAATCCTGTCATTCAGCTACTTAAATGTCCTGTCGGTTTCGAACTGAGCATAAGGAGGTAATTATTTAACCCCATGTGCTAATTTATTGAGAAGTTTGCTGAATAGCATGAGCAACACACCAAGGCCAATGGCATAAAGCCCAATTTCATAAAATACCTCAACATAGCGAGCAAGGGAATGCGCTGGGTCCAGCACCTGGCCAGCCACAGTTTTACTTGCGGTAAGTTTTGCCACCAGCGCCCCAAGCCACTGCGCCCAGGCACTTGATAGAAACCACACCGCCATTAAAGTTGAAATCAATGTGGCAGTGGCCAGCTTTGTCATCTGGCTCAACCCCACGGGAGAGATAAACAGCTCCCCCGTCGTATGGAGAAGATAGGCCAGCATCAGGAAAATAAGCGGCACTTTATGATCAACGCCGGCATAACTCGCCCCCCACACCAGCACCAAAAAGCCAAGCCCCACCTGCATCAGCGCCAAAGAAAATTTTAACGGCGCTGATAAATCAGACCCGCGGCTGCCCATATACGCCCAGAGCGCGCTGAAGATAGGCGCAAGCAGAAGAATAAACCCGGAATTAAAGCTCTGTGTTTGTGACGCCTCAATCGAAACCCCAAACAGAGAAAGCTCAGTATTGCGATTGGCAAACTGGTTAAGCGAGGAGCCCGCCTGCTCAAACAGCGTCCAGAACATCACCGCAGCAGAGATCAGTATGAGCGCCAGAATGATGCGGTGGCTTTCCACCCGGCTCAGCGTGGTTTTCATCAATGTGCCAAGATATGCCAGAACCAGCAGGGAGCAGGCCCCTAAAAGATAGCCCACCACCTCATGCCGCTGCACCAGCAGCCAAATAAACCCAAGCCCGGCAATCGAGAGTGTGTAGATCAACGCTTCCCGGCTAATCACCCCGCCCACTTTAGCTTGCAGCAATTGCGGGTTCGGCGGCTCACCGCGCCCCTCAAGCAGCGGTTTGCCCAAAATGAAAACAACCCAGCCCAAAGCCATACCCACGCCGGCTAAGCCAAACCCGGCCCACCAGCCAACCGTTTGCCCAAGCAAGCCGCAAAGAATAGACGCCCAGAATGCACCTAGATTAATGCCGTAATAATAAAGCGTGAAGCCAGGGTCGCGCCGGGGATCATTCTTTTTGTAAAGCTGGCCAACAATTGAGGAAATATTCGGCTTTAAATAACAAACCCCAAGAATGATCAGAGAAAGTGCCAGATAAAGGCTATTGGTTGCCATGCTATCTCGGCTACTCAGCTTCAGATCATAAGCCCCTTCTTCAAGTCGGGACGGCAGGGCCGCGCTGCCCTCATAGCCATCAATCACCAGCGCGCCGCTTTTATCCGCATGGAAAAAACGCGGCTCCCCCTCAATCTCAATCATCACTTGTCGCAGGCTGCCGCGCCCTTCAACAACGAGTGGATATTCCGCGCCGTTAACCGCAAGCACCTGCTGCGCCGGCTCACCTTCATACGCCATCAGCATATGACCGGCTACAAGTAGTAGCGCACCAAAAGCAACAGCTTTGCGAGTGCCAAGATAGCGATCAGCCAGAATGCCGCCAATCATCGGGGTGAGGTAAACAAGAGATGTATAAGCCCCATAAAGCCCCTGTGCCTCACTATCAGAGAAAAGGAAATGCTGGGTGAGATAAAAGATCAATAAAGCCCGCATGCCATAATAGGAGAAGCGCTCCCACATTTCGGCAAAAAACAACACCAGAAGGCCGCGCGGGTGACCCTTGATTTGGCGGATTACCGGAATAAGGGTCAGGACGGTAATCACTATCCCTATCACCACGACATAATTCATTGATGCTCTCCCTCAGCTTGTCGGCAATGTGCCCGAACCGTGGAGCACAGCATAGATCTTCCCACCGCTCAAGCCCCACGCAATATATGTAAAAAAAATTGTCGATTGAATTGAACCAATAAAAGGGTGCAGACGACATACATGTATTCGGGTCTCCAAAAGCGAGCCCCTAGTACAAATCAAAATTTGAGGATGAACATCATGTATAAATCTATTTCACTCGCCGCCGCTTTCGCAATTTTTTCAGTCGTGGCTCTTAGCACTGTGTCACTGCCAGGTTCGGCCAAGGCATATGCTTGCAAAAGCTTTCCTAATCAAACAGTCGGTGTCCGCAAGGGTAAAATCATGGCCCGCATTGCGGCTCGTAAAGGTTGGGTTTCAAACACAAAATCACAATATGGCCTGTCATGGTCAGTTTGGAAAGTGGCACAAGGCAAAAGCCTGACCTGCTCAAAAATATCGACCAATCAGGGTTTGAAATGGCGATGTCTTGCCTCAGCCAAACCGTGTAATTATGTCGTTCAATAAGGGAGCAATAGTCACCAGCTTGCCGAACTATCGGCATAAATAGCAGCTACAATAATACGGCCAGCACAGGGTATAAGCAGTGCTGGCCGTATTTGGGTTTGCACCGCCGGAGGAACATCTATCCCCAAATATCCCGACTCAGTTTATTAGATAAGAACCATACCCAGTACAGTGTGCCTCATTAGGCCATTGGGAGATGAGCGCTCATCATGTATAATATTGATTCGAGTTCAGGGGTAAAAACATAATATTAACTCAATTCGTGCGGGGAAATTGATGCGGCAAAGACTTGCACCAGAATCAAACCGAATTGCTGACAAACTCTGGGCAGCAATGCGGGATAATGAAAAATGGTGGTCAGTGAACGACATATCTATAGAGACAGGGGCTAGTGGCAGATACACCCGCCGCTACGTCCGGGCACTAAAAGAAGCGGGCTATATTGAAGCGTCCGACGAGGCAAAGCGCTTTCAGTCCACTTACTATAAATTAATCAGAGACACAGGCGAAACAGCGCCAATTCTACGTGGGCGGGATGGCAGCCTGGCGGTTTATGATCCAAACCTTTCAGACATGACAGGCCAGGAGTTAGAACAGCTACGCAACGGCCTAAACCTGACATTGCGGGAGTTTGCAGACATCATCGGTGTGCGCGATCCGCGCACAGTGCGCCGGTATGAGCAAATGGAACACGTGCCACCACAGGTGGCATCTGCCGCCCGCACAGCTCGTGAGCGCTGATAAATTTTGACCTGATTAATTGATCCGGCTCAACAATTATAAAACGCCCTTTGCTTCTGAAAGGAAGTGCAGGGCGTTTTTGTTTCATTACGCAAGGGATTATTCGCTACCAGTTTAAGGCCCCATAGGGCGGTTTTTTTCTCAAACTAACCCCTTGCAGCCCTATCCTGCCCGCGCTATGACTGAGCCAGCAATCAGCAGGCACACGCCCTCCCTTTCATTTCCGCATTAACCGGCAGATGAGGAGGGTATTGCTGCCCGGTCCAGAAAAAAGGTCATTAGGGAAATGCAAATTAATGAGGCCACTGTGCGCAAGATCGCACATCTCGCACGCATCAAGGTTACGGATGAAGAAGCCAAGTCACTAGAGACTGAGCTAACTTCAATTCTCGAATGGGTAGAACAACTTAACGAAGTTGATACCGAGAATGTAGAACCCATGACCAGCGCAGTCGAAACCGCCGTTAAAATGCGTGAAGATGTTGTAACAGATGGTGGTTATGCGGGCCGTATCATCCGCAATGCACCCAAATCAGACGATAATTTCTTCGTTGTTCCTAAAGTGGTGGAGTAAGCCAAGATGAATGATTTGCTTGATCTCACAATCGCTGAAGCCCGCCAAGGGCTGGATAATGGCGACTTCTCCGCCGTTGAATATACTGACGCACATTTAAAAGAAATTGAAGCCGCTAACAAAGCGCTAAATGCCTTCCTTATCGTCACGGATGAGAAAGCGCAGGATATGGCCAAAGCCTCAGATGAGCGTCTGGCAAAGGGCGAAGCGGGCGCGCTGGAAGGCATCCCCATTGGTGTGAAAGATCTGTTCTGCACCAAGGGTGTGCGCACCACCGCTTGCTCACACATCCTTGATGGGTTCGAGCCGCCTTACGAATCCACCGTCACCACAAACCTGTGGGAAGCGGGCGCCATCATGCTTGGCAAACTCAATCTGGATGAGTTCGCCATGGGGTCTTCAAATGAAACCAGCTATTACGGCAATTGCGTCAACCCATGGCGGCGCGATGGCGATGATACAATACTGGTACCTGGTGGCTCATCCGGAGGGTCGGCGGCAGCTGTTGCCGCTAATCTTTGCCCAGCCGCCACCGCAACAGACACCGGCGGCTCTATTCGCCAGCCAGCCGCCTTCACCGGCACAGTTGGCCTAAAACCAACCTATGGCCGCGTATCGCGCTGGGGTGTGGTTGCCTTCGCCTCCAGCCTTGATCAGGCCGGCCCCATCACCCGCACGGTTGAAGATGCCGCCATCATGCTTGGCGTCATGGCCAGCACAGATGAAAAAGACACCACCTCAATCGACATCCCTGTGCCCGATTATCTCGAAGAGATGAAAGGCAAGCTCAAGGGGCTCAAGGTTGGCATCCCGAAAGAATACCGCGTTGATGGCATGAGCGATGAAATCGCCGCGCTCTGGGATCAAGGCATTGAATGGTACAAAGACGCAGGCGCTAAAATTGAAGAGGTTAGCTTACCGCACACTAAATATGCGCTGCCAGCCTATTACATCGTCGCCCCAGCGGAAGCCTCCTCAAACCTCGCCCGTTATGATGGTGTTAAATATGGTTTGCGAGTAGAGGGAGATGACATCATCTCCATGTATGAGAACACAAGAGCCGAAGGCTTTGGCGCAGAAGTAAAGCGCCGCATTCTCATGGGCACCTATGTGCTCTCAGCTGGTTATTATGATGCTTATTATCTTAAAGCTCAAAAGGTCCGCACCTGCATCAAGAAGGATTTTGACGAAGCCTTCAAAAAAGTTGATGTCTTGCTGACCCCAACAACCCCAAGCCCTGCCTTTGCAGCCGGTGAGATCAGCGGCGACCCGCTGGAAATGTATCTGAACGATATCCTCACAGTCACCGTTAACATGGCTGGCCTGCCGGGCATTTCAGTGCCGGCTGGCATGTCATCCACTGGCTTGCCCCTTGGCCTGCAGCTTATTGGCAAACCTTTTGACGAAGGCACATTGCTCCGGGCAGCTCAAGTGATTGAAGACGCCTCTGGCGAGCTGCCTGCCCCGGCACGCTGGTGGTCGTGAAGCAATGGATGATTTCCTCGGCATGGGTATCGGCCCGTTTATCACTGTCATCGGTCTTGTGCTCGATGGCCTCGGTGTGATCCTGTCTTTGGGCCCTTATGTCCTCCAGTCAAAGAGCGACATCGCCTATGAAACCGAAAAAATACTGACCGCAGAGTGGAGCGCTGATCACACGGAAGAAGAGTGGCTGGCGACTAGGGTCGGGCATACAAAACTGTTGTTAAGACGCTCCGCCCGGCTCGGCTTTACCTGTCTAGCTACAGGCTTTTTCCTGCAGGCAATCGGCACATATATTTGGGCCAGTTCATCGATTTAAAAAGAGACCGCATCAAATGGCTGAAAAACAAAACAACGCAGAAGACTGCACCAGCATGGACCATGTCCGTGCTGAGATAGACCGCATAGATGAGCAACTCGTCACATTAATCGGCGAGCGTTTCTCTTATGTTGACCGCGCCTGGCAATTAAAAGACAACCCGGAAGATGCCGTCGTGCCGTGGCGCATTCAGCAGGTGATAGATAAAGTCCGCACCCATGCCGAACAAAAAAACGTCCCACCGAGCCTCGTCGAAGCCTTGTGGCGCCAGATGATCGGCTGGTTCATTCAATATGAAGAAGAAAAGCTGGATGAGAAAAAAAGCGGCGAATAATCGCTAATCAGCAGCTTCAACACGCCCATCAGAGGGCGCAGCTTTTCCAAGCATCCTGGCTTTGTCTTTTGCCTCCCGCGCCATAATCTCGCGCCAGACATAATAGAGCGTTGAATGCAATAGCGTGTGCCGCCGCCCGAAGCGCACGACGACTAGATCATCCTCCGGCTTCATGTAAACAAGCTGCCCGCCAAAGCCGAGAAAATAGGTGAACGGCCCCTGTAGCGGCTCGCCCGGCCGGTCGAGAATATCATGGCGCACATGCAGCCCATAAACCCCCTTGTTGAGCTCTTCAGGCGAGTATTGCTCAGCGTTCATCAGCTTATTGCGCTCAGGGGCGAGAAATGGCGCTTGCGTCTTATTGTTATTTATCCGGCCATTATTCATCAGATAAATCCCAACCTTGGCCCAATCCTCCGCCGTCGCGAACAGGCAGCAATATGCCGTCACCGCACCTTCATGTGTATAGGTGCGCCACCTGGCATGGCGCGCGCCTGAAGGCTTCCAGATCTTTTCAGATAAAATCTCATTTAGGGGCTGCGTATAGATGGCAGAAAGCATGGCCCCCAAAAGTGCCGTGTTCACATTCTGATAATGGTAATCATAGGTCGGCGCTTCAGGCAGTTTCAGGTCACCAAGAATGGGGGTTAGCCCCTGAATATGCACCCGGGCCAATGGGGTGAAAGGGTTAGAGCTTTTCTCATCCGGCGCGCGTTTGGCATCATTGGCCAGTGGTTTTGGCGGGTTCTTGCTTTCAAACTCAAGCCCGCTGCGCATGGTGAGAAACTGCCGAATAGGCTCATCCCGCAGCTTCGGGTCATTCAGCATTAAGAGATATTCGCCAATCTTGCTGTCCAGCCCATCAATCTCCCCCTCATCAATCGCCTTCATGACCAAATAGCCAATCACACTCTTGGCCATAGAGTAGGAGTTAAATTGCGTCTCAGGCACAATACCGGGGCGGAAGTAAGCATATTTCAGCTTGCCCTTATGGTAAGCAACAAGCGCATCAGTCTCGGTTTTGAGCATCAGCCGTTTCAGCTTTTCGCCCGCCTCACTCACCGGCTTATCATCCGCCTCCAACAGATGCGGCCATTTCAAAGGCACGCCTGTCACCTGCACATAAATGCCGCGCGCAGGCCACACCTCCGCCGGGAAGCCTTCTTCCACAATGGCCGGCAGATAGGGGTATTTGTAAAGCGTCGCGCCGCCCGCCACGATCAGGCCAAAAACAACAGCGATCAGTCCGATAACGAGTTTTTTCATAATGGTGAGTTTTGGCCCTCTGATACCTAAAAACAAGAGTATATACCCAGCTTATAACATGTTTTTCGTGGCCCATTAATGGCAGCGGCCAGTAAGCGGCGAAGAGGATGAGAGAGCCTATTGCCCCGCCCGGCGCATTGCGCTAAACCATTTCAAAGAATTCCCAACAGGGGCTGAAAAACCTCAACCCACCAAAGGCATATATAAAGTGACGGACACATCAAACTACGTTCAGGGCGCAACAGGAGACTGGGAGGTCGTCATCGGCCTGGAGGTCCACGCGCAAGTCACCTCAAATTCAAAGCTCTTCTCCGGCGCCTCGACAGAGTTTGGCGGCGAACCGAATGATCATGTCTCGCTAGTGGATGCGGCCATGCCCGGCATGTTGCCTGTTATCAATGAAGCCTGTGTGGCGCAAGCTGTGCGCACCGGGCTGGGGTTAAAATCAGAGATCAATCTCTTCTCCAGATTTGACCGGAAAAACTACTTCTACCCAGACCTGCCGCAAGGCTACCAGATCTCTCAGTTCCAATACCCGATTGTTGGGGAAGGCGTGGTGATTGTTGATCTGAAAGATGGCAGCAGCCATGAGGTCGGTATTGAGCGCTTGCATCTGGAACAGGACGCGGGCAAGAGCCTGCATGACCAGCACCCTGATTATTCCTACGTTGATTTTAACCGCACCGGCGTCGCGCTGATGGAGATCGTCTCGAAGCCCGATATCCGCTCAAGCGAGCAGGCCAAAGCCTATGTCACCAAGCTGCGCACAATCCTTCGTTACCTTGGCACATGCGATGGCAATATGGAGCAGGGCTCAATGCGGGCGGATGTGAACGTATCTGTGCGCCGGCCAGGCGAAGAGCTGGGCACGCGGACAGAGACGAAAAACGTCAACTCTATTCGTTTTATCGGCCAGGCCATTGATTATGAAGTTGGCCGGCAAATTGATGTGCTGGAAGATGGCGGCAAGATCGATCAGGAAACACGGTTGTTTGACCCGAAAAGCGGCGTTACCAAATCCATGCGCTCAAAAGAAGAAGCCCATGACTACCGCTATTTCCCATGCCCAGACCTGTTGCCGCTGGAGCTGGAACAAAGCTTTGTTGATAAGCTGAAAGCCGACCTGCCAGAGCTGCCAGACGAAAAGAAAGAGCGGCTGATTAAAGATTACAGCCTCACCCCTTATGATGCAGGTGTGCTGGTTAGCGACCGCGCCTCAGCTGACTTTTTTGAAGCGGTGGCCAAGGGGCGGGATGCGAAACTCGCCGCCAACTGGGTGATCAATGAATATTTCGCCCGCATCAAAAAGGACGAAAAAACCGTTGAGGACAGCCCGGTGAGCGCAGACCAGCTCGGCGGCATTGTCGACCTTATCTCTAAAGGCGATATTTCCGGCAAGATCGGTAAAGAGCTGTTTGAAATCGTCTGGGAAGAGGGCGGCGACCCGGCTGAAATCGTTGAGGCCCGCGGCATGAAACAGGTGACAGACACCGGCGCGATCGAAAAAATCGTAGACGACATCATCGCCGCCAACCCCGGCCAGGTCGAAGCCGTCAAAGACCGCCCCCAACTCCTCGGCTGGTTCGTCGGCCAGGTCATGAAGGAAAGCAAGGGGAAGGCGAACCCGCAGGCCGTGAATGCTATCTTGAAGGAGAAGCTTGGGGTTTAGTAAGTGAAAATAGTAATTAGCTGACTAAGTATAAATAATTCACTATATAATTGGTGAATGAAATTTAAAAAGCGGAATCTTAGAGCCATTGCGGAATGTGTTATTGGGGATAATCCAAAATTCCCTTATAGGTCGAGTAGTTACATCACTCAGTTCTTTGAAGAATGTGAGTTGAATTTTGAGCATGATGGTTCTACCCGCTGGTCTTGGACAAGTGACCGCCTAGAAGAATTATTACGAGATACTCAGAGTATACCCAATACTCTGCCTTCAAGGTTTGTACACGTATTGCGAGTTTTAATGCAAGAAGTGTGTGACAGTGATAAAAAATTTGACGGCGATACTGCGCTTACAGAATTGAATAAGCCACTTAAGCGCGAAGGATATGAAGCATTTTATGGTGATGACCAACTGCTCTATTTAAGGCACCTTGGGACAAAGAACTTATCCATCGCAGTCGAACCACACAGACCTTTTACTTCTGACGAGGTTCTGAGAAGATATAAGTTATCAGACTATCTGAATAAGTGTTCAGAAGATGAACTTATAGAAGGGGTTCTTCTTCCCCTATTTCGTCAGCTCGGTTTCCACCGTATCACAGCAACAGGCCATAAAGATAAAGCATTGGAGTATGGTAAAGATATATGGATGCGATATAGCTTACCTACCCAACATATTTTATATTTTGGATTACAGGTTAAGAAAGGAAAGATTGACTCAGCTGGAAGCTCCAGAGGAAATAATTCTAATATATCTGAAATCTATAATCAGGTTCTTATGATGATAGGACACGAAATATTTGATCCTGAAACAAACAAAAAAGTTTTAGTCGATCACGCTTTTATAGTGGCCGGCGCTGAAATTACTAAACAAGCCAAAAATTGGTTAGGCGGAAAGCTCGACGCCAATCAGCGCAGTCAGATATTATTTATGGACCGAGAAGATATTTTAGATCTGTTTGTGGTTACAAACTTAGAAATGCCAAAAGCAGTTACTGAATTAGCAAGGCTAGATATTAATACTGATAACAAATTATAATTAACCACAATATATTTCTCTTTACGTTCGCACCCCATTTGGGTACTATTCGGCGTACCCCAACAGAGCACGAGCGCGCACCTCTTGATCATCTCTTTCAAAGACAAAACCACGCAGAAGATTTTTCAGGGCAAGCGTCTGAAGAAGATACCTGAAGAACTCCAGCGCAGAATTGAGCGGAAGTTAATTCAGATCGATTCCGCTGTGGTGCTGGAAGATTTGGCCGTGCCGCCCGGCAACCGCCTGAAAACGTTAAGCGGCGACAGAGCAGGGCAGCATTCAATCCGCGTCAATGATCAATGGCGGATATGTTTCATCTGGGATGATGAAGGGGTAAGCGATGTCGAGTTAGTCGATTATCACTGAGCGTAAAAACGGAGCTACCACACCATGAAAAATACATCGAGAGACCTCCCCCCAATACATCCGGGTGAAATTCTCAGAGAAGACTTCCTCCCCGATTACAATCTCAAACCCTATGGCCTTGCCAAAGCGCTAGGGGTCAGCCGCAACCGTATTGAGCGGTTGGTGAGAGAAGAGGTCGCCCTCACAGCGGATACGGCCCTTCGCCTCTCCCGCTATTTCGGCACAAGCGCAGAGATGTGGCTGAACATACAGCGCAAATATGATCTCGAAGTCGCAGCACAAGCATTGGGCGACAAGCTTAAAGACATTGAGCCCGTTAAAGTCTGAGCAGGCAGAATCAAACACCCACCCCATCCCGGCCCCGCCGGGATGGGAACCTCACGCCTCCCCTTCCAGCCGCCCGCGCACCAAGCTCACCGCACTTCTGAGATGATAAAACTGGTCCGCATAGTCAATCGGCACGCGGATGGTTTTAACCGAGCTGTCAATGCGCTCAATCTCCGCCATATGCGCTGCGATATGTTGGTTCTCCGGGTCTTGGTTGATGGCGGTCTCAAGCCGCTTTAACTGGCCATACCAATGCAAAATACGGTTCCGCACCTGCCAGTTATAAAGCATCGGCGCCAACTTGATGACCGGGAACAGCACCGTCGCGATGGGCAGCAGCAGCAGGAACTTCCGCTGTAGAAACGACGCCAGCCAAAACGGCAGATAGCGCTGCAAAAACGGCACCCCTTCATTATAGCTGCGCTCCGTATCGTCAGAGACCTGATATTCCGGGTCATTCAGCTGCGGGAACTCGCCAATGCGCTGGAACATATCGCCATCCCCATGCGCATCCTTCAGCGCCTCCACCATCAGCCCGCCAAGCGCCGGGTGAAAATCTTCCCGCGCCACCAGCGCCGCTGAGGCCCCAACAAGCGCCACATCATTAGCTGGAATATTCGCCTCCAGATCAACCGCCCCCTGCGGCAAAATCAGCTTCGTTAAAAACGGAAAATTACGGGAATAAGCCTCAGCACGCTTAAAGTTCATCAGCTCAACCTCTCTGTTGCGCAACAGAGATTGCACCAGGCTGGACCGCGCCGCCTGCACCAGAAACACAGCATCAACCCTGCCACTGATGAGCGCCTCCCGCGCCGCGTCCCCGCCCTCATAAATCAGCTCAACTTTGCCATTATCGAGCTTATTGGCAGCCAGCAGCTGGCGCGCCAAATGCGCCGTTCCGCTATTCTCCGGGCCAATCGCCACCCGCTTGCCCTGAAGCTCTTTCAATGTCTCAAGCTGCGCGCCCCGCCGGGTAAAAACCCAAACCGGCTCCACAAAAACCCGCCCAAGGGACATTAGCTTCGGTGAGTGCTGCTTACTTGATATGCCGCCCTGTATCAGCGCGAGTGAAACGCCAGAGCTTTCATCCTTCAGCAAAGCCAAATTCTCTAGCGACCCGGCTGTTGCCTTCACGTTTAGCTCAATGTCAGAAGCGGCAAGGCTGGCGGCATAGGTCTCGCCATAGCCATAATAAGCCCCGCCTTCACTGCCCGTTGCTATGGTGATTGATTTGGGTGGCGCCGGTTCAACAAATTGAAACGTCGCCCAAAACGCGGCTATAATCAGCAAGAGCGCCGGTATGAATATAAAAGCTCTGTCGCGCAAATTGAAAAAAGACATAAACCACCAGAGTTGAAAAAAAGTTGGAGACTAAATAAACGCCCGCAGAATAGCGGCCACGGCATCATATCAGCCCGCCGTAAAGTAAACCGCTCACTTACTATGTATCATTCTAGCTATGGTGATAAAGAGGCCAGCGCGAAGCGCCGCGCGTTATCCATACATATTTAGAGGGGGAGAGCCCCTAATATAACGAACCCCGCCCCTCAATTTAATGAGAGGCGGGGAGAGCCGGGAAGCTTCGCATATTAAGGGCCGTTAGAATTTGAGGGCGTGGGGGCCCGCCCTCAAATTCTGTGTCGGGTTCATTTAGCTTAGCGTTTCGTTATGAGTATTTCCTGATAATCAGCAGGAATTATCGCACTGCCATCTGTTGCAATATTAATGCTCTCAATCAGCGTCATCATCTCGGCTTCAAGCGCTTTGGCATCTTCTTCATTTAAAGCAAGGAACGCTTTGTGGACGGGGCCATACCATGTGCGGAAAAAGTCGATAAACTGCTGCGGTGACTGATAGCGGAAATTAAACTGTTTTAGCGTCATGCTGATATCCGCCGCATCGGCACCGAACTCAGCTTCGATGAACTCCTTTGTGCCCCAGCGAGCTGGTGACTGTAGGCCTGGCGGTGGCGGTAGGTATTTGCCAAGCGTTTTGAAAAGTTGGCCAATAAAACTCTCTGGTGTCCAGTTGGCAAGCCCAATGCGCCCGCCTGAGCGGCACACCCGGTTCATCTCTTGAGCTGATGCGCTTTGGTTGGGGGTAAACATCACGCCATAGGTTGAAACAACAGCATCAAACTGGCCATCTTCAAATGGCAGCGCCTCAGCGTCAGCCACCTGAAAGTCAACATCAAGCCCTTCAGCTTCCGCCCGGGCCCGGCCTCTGGCCAGAAGATCAGCCACATAATCAGTTGAGGTCACTTTGTACCAGCGGCGCGCCATTGCAAGGGTTGCATTGCCATTACCTGCTGCCACATCCAATGCCCGACTGCCAAAGGGCAGGGCCATGGCCTCAGCAAGCTCTTCACCCACCAGCTGCAGGGTGATGCCAACTTTGGCATAATCACCAGAGGACCAGGCCGCATTCTGCTTGGTTTTAATGGCGGTATAATCAGGTTGTTCGCTTAGTGCTAGATTTGTCATTTGTCATGTCTCCTGTAGAAAATCTGTTTCGATGACAGGAGCTATAGCCTATAGCGTCATGACAATATGTGAGAATAATCACGCAGCAATCAGAGGCGCAAAACAGTGGTCAGTTTCATTGATTGCAGCTGACAAACCCGGAAAATTGAAAATTCAGATCTATAATGACTTTGTCACTTTCGGGTGACTGTCATCCACTCTTCACAAGCCTGCCTTCATCCCGCCTCATACCGGGCGTAGTGACAGCAACCGCCAAAAACAACCACAGAAATCAGGGCAAAAGAAATGGGGATTTCATTCCATTAAAAACTCGGTCCAATTACTGGCGGCCAAACTATTTAATGGTAGAACCAGGCCATTCAGGGGTACAAAATGAGTGTAACTTTCAACAATAGAGAACTTAAATATTCTCAATTTATCATTCGTCATATGGGGGAGGCATTTGAGGTCAGGGACCGCTCAACAGGTGACCTATTGGGCATGGCCCATGATTGTGAAACTGCCGCCAACATCTCCGCTGCACTCGAAGCAACAGTCGCGGAATATGAAGGCCTAAAATCTTTCGCAGCCCGTTCTGAAGTTAAAAATATTTTCCTTAGTAATGGCGGCAGCCTGGTATGAAAAGACGGCCTCTAAATTAAGGGAGTGCGAAATGAGCCGCTCTCTTTAACTCAGCCCGCCCCCTCTAACTCAGCACCAAGAGACAGCCACTCCTCTTCCAGCGCTTCAACCTCTGCCTGCAATTTACCCCGCTCTATGCCGTAAGCTTTGGCCTTTTCAGGCTCTTCCTCATAAAGGTCAACATCGGCCAGCGCATCATCAATCTTTTTAATATCAGCTTGCAGGCGGCTAATCGCCGTCTCCAGCTTTTTAAGCTCTTTGCGTTTGGGGGCTAAGAGGGCGCGGGCTTCAGCTGCCAGCCGGCGTTCTTCCTGCCGTTGTTCACGGGTGAGCGGGGTGCCGCCGGCATTGCTATTGGTTTTTGAGTTTTTATCCGGGCGGCCACCGCGCTGGCGCAAAAGTTCAGCCCTGTAGCTCTCCATATCCCCTTCATAAGGCGCGGCAGACCCGCCGCCAACCAGCCATAAACGGTCAACGGTTGCCTCAAGCAAATGCCGGTCGTGTGAGATAATAAGCACAGCCCCTTCATACTCATTAATCGCGTGGATCAACATCTCGCAGCTATCAACATCAAGGTGGTTGGTCGGCTCATCAAGTATCAGCAGATGAGGCCCATGAAAACTGGCAATAGCAAACAGCAGCCTGGCCTTCTCGCCGCCCGAAAGCGCGCCCGCCTTAGTGTCAGCTTTATCCGGCCCAAACCCTAGCTGCGCGCATTTTGAGCGCTTCTGCGCCTCTGTTGCATCAGGCATCAACTCGGCAACCGCCTCATATGGGCTTTGCACATCACTAAGCTCATCCATCTGATGCTGAGCGAAATAACCGATATTGCATTTCTTGGAAATTTTCTTGAAGCCGTCCATGGGTTTCAAATGACCGATAAACAATTTGGCCAATGTGGATTTGCCATTGCCGTTCGAGCCCAAAAGACCAATGCGGTCATCAATATCAATCCTGAGGTTCAGGTCCCGCAATATGGGCTTGCCCTCGGTGTAACCGACTGAAGCGTCATCAAGCCGAATAAGCGGATTGCCAAGCTGGGTGTCGGGCTGCGGGAATATAAAAGGGGCCACCCTGTCTTCTACCTGCGCCGCAATTGGCTTCATATTAGAGAGAACCTTAAGCCGTGATTGCGCTTGCTTGGCTTTGGAAGCCTTAGCGCGGAAACGGTCAACAAAGGCTTCCAGCCGGCGGCGGTCATCATCCTGCTTTTTCTTCAGCTTCATCTCAAGCCGCTGCTGCTCACGCCGTGCAGCTTCAAAACTGTCATAGCCGCCGGTGTAGAGCGTCATTTTCCGTTGGTTCAGATGGAGAATATGGGTGACAGCTTTGTTCAACAGCTCACGGTTATGGCTCACCATCAGCACAGTATGAGGATAGCCGCGCAAAAATTGCTCGAGCCATAATGTGCCTTCAAGGTCAAGATAGTTAGAAGGTTCATCAAGGAGAAGAATATCAGGGGCCGCAAATAACGCCGCAGCCAAAGCAACCCGCATGCGCCAACCGCCAGAAAAATCAGAGGCAGGCCGTTGCTGCGCCTCTTCATCAAAGCCAAGCCCGGCGAGAATGGTCGCAGCTCTGGCAGGGGCTGTGTACGCATCAATGTCCACCAGCCGCGTTTGGATATCCGCAATCCGGTGCGGGTCGGTGGCGGTTTCAGCTTCCTTCATTAGGGCATCGCGCTCAAGGTCAGCCTCAAGAACAATATCAATCAGAGACGTGCTACCAGAGGGAACCTCCTGGGTCACATGACCAAGGCGGTGGTTTTTTGGCCAGCTAATCGTGCCATCATCCGCCTGAATCTGACCAATGATCAGCTTAAGAAGGCTGGTTTTGCCGGTTCCATTGCGCCCGACAAGCCCAACCTTATGCCCGTCAGGAATAGCAAAGCTTGCATCATCGATCAAAAGCCGCCCTTCAATACGATAGCTGAGATTATTGATGTGCAACATAATGTGCGATTTTCCTTTTATAGCGGCCCAGATAAGCTAAGCGGCTGAAGAAACCATAAAGGTGAGGTGAGCTCAAGCCGGTTATGACAATTGAGACGGTTAGGGATGTGAATGTTTTAGACCAGCTGTTAATGTTCGCTCCGCCCAGTGCGTAAGCATTTGGTTTAGAGTGCGTAAGCTTTTGGTTAAGTCTTATTGCCAGATAACGAAAATGTGAGCGATGGGTTGTTGGTGCCCTATGGTAGAATGGCAGGCGAAGCACTTATATACTATAGTATGGCACCTGTAACGCCGTGTCAGCGGCCCTTTAAGCTGAGTTAATAAGGCTTAAATGAACATCCAGCAAGCGCTGAGAGCCATTAAAGAAGATCAATAATATAATAAGAGAAGAGCAGACTACAATCAGCTCCAGATAAAAGACGATAAATTAGTTCGGACAAAGGAAGTGACCGAGATGAGGCACAATAAGACTCTAGGTAACAATCCAGCAAGAAAACACAAATCAAACCCGTTCAAAACGGCACTCTCCGTCATTGCCATTGGCGGTATGGTTGCTGTCTCGCAGCTCACTGGCTTTATCACACCAGCTCATACGGCTGAAATCCCAGCGGATACGCTAAATTCCATAATGTGGAAAGATATGGCCAAAACCTATCTCCTGACGGAAGGCCATGAGAACAGCAAAATCGTGATGGATGAGAGCATCCTTGTTCATGCGCCTAAATCTGCTGAAGATCAGTTAAATATTCCCGTGCATGTTGATGCGCGCGCCATCAAGGATGTGAAAAAGATCATCGTTCTGGCTGACCTTAACCCCCTGCCAAAGGTCCTGACTTACATGCCTGAGAAGGCCGAAGCACGCTTAAGCTTCCGTATTAAGGTAGAGCAGGGCACCCCGGTGCGCGCCGCAGTACTTGATGGTGAGGGCGTCTGGCATGTTGGCGGGGCATATGTAGATGCTGCTGGCGGTGGTTGCTCGCAACCTGCAATGGCCCATGGTAAACCTGATTGGGTGAGTAGCCTTGCCGAGGTTCGTGGTCGAATTTGGCGCCAATCCGGTACAGATACCGCCAGAATGCGCTTAAGTGTACGTCACCCTATGGATACCGGCCTGGCCGATGGCATCCCGGCCTTCTTCGTATCGGAGCTTAAATTCCGCTCACGAAAAGGTAAGCATCTGGGATCACTAACCATTCATGAGCCAATCTCTGAAAATCCCACATTGACCGTCTTTCCTAAGCTACAAGATGCAACAGACGCTGTGGAAGTCAGTGGACGTGATAATGAAGGTAATCTCATTCATGTCTCTATTCCAGCGCCGGTTCGCTCATCACTGCTGACCGAGAAAGACTAGTCAAAATGGATAAATCAAGAAGAAATCTGCTGGTCGGCGGCGGATCAGTCATGGCTATTGGCGCGGCAACAGGCGCAATGTCCCTGCAAGCTGAGTTCATTGAACATGCCGCAAATTTCCTCGTCGCAGAGGCTGAGGCTGCAGATTTCACTTATGATTTAAAACCCATGAGGATCGCTGATAACTCATATCTTATCCAGGGTAAGAGTGAGCATTTCTCCCGCCAAAACGGTGGTAACATCGTAAATGTCGCCTTTATTGCCACTGAAGAGGGCGTGGTACTTATAGATACAGGGCCCTCTCGCCGTTATGGTGAAGCATTGCGGAAGGTTATCAGGTCAACCACCGGTAAAGAGGTCGTAAGGGTCTATAACACCCATTTCCATCCAGACCATGTACTCGGCAACCAGGTGTTTGGTGCAGGCAACATTGCAGCATTACCAAAAACCATCAGCGGGCTGGAAACCACAGGTGAGGCCTTCTCTGACAATCTTTATAGATTACTGGGAGATTGGATGCGCAGCACAGAGGTGACAATTCCTGGTAAACCAGTCACCTTCAGTTCAGAGAAGTTCGGCACCCATCGCTTTGAAATGTTGCCAATGAGCGGCCACACCAATGCAGACCTTGCCATTCTCGATCATAAAACCGGCGTGTTATACACCGGCGATCTCTGTTTCCTTGATCGTGCCGCTACAACACCGCATGCTGACATTGCGAACTGGCAAAATTCATTAAAACAGCTGAAAACCGTGCCGCATAAATTGTTATTGCCCGGCCATGGCCCCGCCGACCCGGCGGACAGAGCCATTGAGCAAACCAGCGCTTACCTGGCCTGGCTCGAATCAGAGCTGATAAAGGCCGTTAAAGACGGTAAGGATATGCTGGAAGCCGGACGCATGGAAATTCCTGCAAAATTTACCAATATTCATGTGGTGAAAGAAGAGATCGAGCGCTCAGTCGCCCATCTTTATCCAGCTCTTGAGGAAAGATACCTTCCACTTGTTGGTCAGGGTGACAAACAGACTGGGCACTAAAGTGCAAGATTTGAGAACAAAAAAAATATCTCTCATAATTTAATAAGAAAACCCGTACTTATTGCCAATTAAACGCTTGATCACACTCGGTTAGGTTCTAAGCTGTAGTTAAGTCTAACATTGAAGAGATCATTGTTCGTTTTAGTAAATTGATCCAACTAGTCTGAAATGATGTGTCAGGAATTGATTAGTAGCTATTCTGCCTTTCAACTTTCAAAACAACATTTTGCCAGGACATTTTGCTGAAGGAACTTTGCTAAGCTTTCAAAGGGTAGTTTAAAGCCTGATAAAGCGAAGTGAAGTTTTGTTCATTGATTTGATATGTTTAGACGAGGTTACACAAACATTAACAAGTCCTAGGGGAAGGGAGCTCAATATGCGCCTCAGGAGAGCAATCTTCGCGGCTGCAAGTGTTCTTGCAATCGCAGCAGCAACTCCGGCAAGTGCCGAAGGTGTTAGCATAGACGACATCGTAAATGATCACAAATCAACTGGTAACGTTCTAACAAATGGTCAAGACATCCGCGGCCAGCGTTACAGCACACTAGATCAAATCAACACCGGAAACGTTGCCGCCCTTGCACCAGCATGGGTGTTTTCTTTTGGTGGTGAAAAACAACGCGGCCAGGAAGCTCAGCCAATCGTATCTGATGGTGTTATCTACATCACTGGTTCATACAGCCGTATGTGGGCCATCGACGCCAAAACTGGCGACGAAATCTGGCAGTATGATGCACGTCTTCCAGAAGGCATCCTGCCTTGCTGTGACGTTGTAAACCGTGGTGCAGCTATCCATGGTGATAAAATCTATTTTGGTACACTAGATGCGCAACTTGTCGCTCTTGACAAGAAAACAGGTAAAGTTGCCTGGCGCAAAAAAATTGACGATTTCAAAGCAGGCTTCTCTTACACAGCCGCGCCATTGATCGTTCCTTCTAAGCATGGTCCATTGATCGTTACTGGTGTATCCGGTGGTGAATTCGGCATTGTTGGTCGTGTAGACGCCCGCAACGTTGAAACAGGTGAACTTGTTTGGTCACGTCCTACTATTGAAGGCCATGTTGGCACTCTCAATGGTAAAAAATCCACAATGACAGGTAAGAAAAACGAAACTTGGCCTGGCGATATGTGGAAATGGGGCGGCGGCGCTACCTGGATGGGTGGTACATTCGATCCTGACACAAAATCAATCTTCATCGGTGCGGGTAACCCTGCTCCATGGAACTCTCACCTACGTCCTGGTGACAACAAATGGTCTTGCTCACGTCTTGCGATTGACCCTGATACAGGCGAAATCAAATGGGGTTTCCAAACTACTCCACATGACGGCTGGGACTATGACGGCGTGAACGAACTCGTTTCTTTCGACGCTGACGGCCAAAAACTTGCTGCGACTGCTGACCGTAACGGCTTCTTCTACGTTCTTGACCGTACAAACGGCAAATTCGTCAGAGGTTTTCCTTTCGTAGACAAGATCTCTTGGGCCAGCGGCCTGGATAAAGATGGTCGCCCTATCTACATCAAAGAAAACTATCCTGGTGATCCTAAAAAAGCTAAAGATGGCAAAAAAGGTAAAGGCGTGTTCGTCGTACCTAGCTTTCTTGGCGGTAAAAACCAAATGCCAATGGCCTACAGCCAGCAAACTGGTTACTTCTATGTGCCTTCAAACGAATGGGGCATGGATCTCTGGAATGAGCCTGTATCTTACAAAAAAGGTGCAGCTTATCTCGGTGCCGGTTTCACCATTAAGCCAATCTTCAAAGACCATATCGGTTCTTTGAAAGCTGTTGACCCAATCTCAGGCAAAATTGTTTGGGAATACAAAAACAAAGCACCACTTTGGGGCGGCGTTCTTGCAACAGCTGGCGGCCTGGTATTCACAGGTACACCAGAAGGCTTCCTGAAAGCGTTTGACGCCAAAACAGGTAAAGAGCTTTGGAAATTCCAAACTGGTTCAGGCATTGTTGCTCCTCCAGCAACATGGGAACAAGACGGCGAACAGGTTATCGGTGTATCCGGTGGCTGGGGCGGCGCGGTTCCACTCTGGGGCGGTGAAGTTGCCAAAACTGTTAAATATCTTAACAGCGGTGGTTCTTTCTGGCTCTTCAAACTGCCAAAGAAAATGGCAGCTAACTAAGCCAAAAGCTGAACAACGATATGAAGATCCCGGGCTCGTAATGAGCTCGGGATTTTTTTTCTTAAAAGCCTTAAATATTCAGAAAATCCTGTTATAGTAATCCACTACCGGCACAAATAAGCCGGAATATATAACTGCCTGACCAGGTAATATGCCGAGGAAAATATGGTCAGGGTGTATTGGGAGAGGAACCACCGAGGGGTAGTTACCCCTCACATCGTTATCTGTATTGCTAAAACATTGATATTTTAGTTGTTATCAGTGCCTTCATGAAATATCTCCCGGCTGATCAAAACGGGAGGCGCATGAAAAAATGGCTTGTTTCAATGTTTAATATCAAGAATAAACCGCCAAGCTAAAGAGCTGAGCGAGATATTATCCGAGCCGTTTTTAGCAAAGCTATTATAGCAGTGAGGCAAACCGCGAAATTTTGCCTCTAGCAGCTGGCTTTGATACAACGACAAAAACCGCATAGCAAAACAGCAAAACACCTCTCAAGAAATGTCTGGCATCCTGGCCACCAGCTGAGACCTATAATCCTCAGCTAATTATGGCGTATAGGGAAAAATGTTGTGCGAAAGTTTAACGCTCTGTTATAAGCCAGCACATAAAGTCAGGCTCGAAAATGGTTAAAGCTGGGTTTGCAAGCCTGCACCAGGCACAAGGCTGAATTGGGAGCTAAACCCCGGGTGGCTCAAAGCCAAAAGCCAATGCCCATTATTTAGTAAGCGGCGCCAAGCAGGCCACAGATGAATGAAGATAGGATGCCTGATAAAGGGCTCAATGAATAAGGGAAGAGCAAATGAAACGTATTCTCATCGTAGATGATCATCCGCTGTTTCGGGAAGCCCTTCATAACGCGATAGAAAGCGTTATGCCGCGTGTAGAAATACATGAGGCCGAAACCATCGATGCCGGCATCCAAATATTAAAAACGGTAGGTCGTTTCAAGCTCGCTCTCCTCGACCTCTTCATGCCCGATACCAACGGCTTCGATGGCCTGCTCACCTTCCGCAAACAGTTCCCCAAACTGCCGGTAATGATAGTGACAGGGCAGGAAGATCACCGCCTAGTTAAAGAAGCTGTAAACTATGGCGCAAGTGGCTTTATCGCCAAAACAGCTAGCGGTGATGAAATATCAAATGCCATCTCTGAAGTTCTGGCAGGGAATGTTTATATACCGGAAGATTATAGCAATGGCGCTCTGGATAACACCGCCCAGGAGCGCGAAGACCTCGCCCGCCGTCTCTTCTCACTAACACGCCAACAGCTCATCGTGCTTCGCATGCTGCGTGAAGGTAAGCTGAATAAACAAATAGCCTATGAACTTGGCGTCGGCGAAACCACTGTTAAAGCACATGTATCTGAAATCTTGCGCAAAATGAATGTTGTGAGCCGCACGCAAGCCGTGATTGAGGCCAGTAAGATAGATTTTGATACCATCCTGAGCCAGGCAACCGGTAATACCGACTAACCCCATTAGCTAGGCAGAGAGAATTGGTGAGAGCTGGACCCCCCTTAAATTTTCAGCTGTTTGAAATGAACGCTTGCTGGTTTAACTCTCGGTGACAACGTCAACATCGATCGGGCGTATGTTCAGGCTGGTAATCTTGTTCTGATGCTTTCGCAGTACATGAAAGCGATAGCCATAAAAAGTGAAGGCCTGCCCCGGCTCCGGTATAGTTTGCGCCTCATGGATAACAAGCCCGGCAATCGTTGTTGCTTCATCATCAGGTAGCGTCCAATCCATATGCCTGTTCAGGTCACGAATAGGAACAGAACCATCCACACTCACAGAGCCATCCGTTTGCGGGCGCACGCCTCTGACTTCAAGGTCATGCTCATCAGCAATTTCACCAACGATCTCTTCAAGAATATCCTCTAGCGTCACAAGCCCCATCACCTCGCCATATTCATCAACAACAAGCGCAAAATGCATCTTGCGGCGGAGAAAAGCATTAAGCTGATCTTGGAGTGATGTGCTGTCAGGAATAAACCATGGCTCACTGGCATAATCTTCAATACGAAGCTTGCTAATATCCCAATCAAGTGTTGCAAGAACACGCAGCAAGTCTTTCGCGTGAAGAACACCGATAATGTTATCAGGGTCATTCTGCCAAAGCGGCAGCCTTGTAAATGGGCTGTTGAGCACTTCATTCACAACAACATCGGGCGGGTCATCTGCGTTAATTGCCGCAATTTTTGTCCGGTGAACCATTACGTCAGAGACCGCTAGTTCTTTCAGGTCAAGCACACCGCCCAGCATATCCTTATGCTGTTTAACAACGCCGCCTTCCTGATGATGAAGATTGATAGCGCCGCGCAACTCATCATGGGCTGAAATCAGGCTGGCCTCCTCAGCCATTGTGCTGCCAAAAGCATGAAAAATATTGCGAATGATCCAGGCAAGGGCAAGCGTCACCGGTGAGAGCACCAGCACAATTGGTCTCAAGATGGGGGAAAGCCGCAGCGCCGTTTCATCTGGCCGCGTGATGGCGTAGGTCTTCGGCAAAACTTCTGCGAAAATGACAACCAATATGGTCATGGCGATTGTGGCATAAACCACACCAGCCGGGCCAAAGGCTGTAAGAAACAGGCTTGTCGCTAATGATGAGGCAAGAATATTCACCGCATTATTGCCAACCAAAATAGCGCTGATTAAACGCTCACGTTTTGAGAGCAGCTTATTTACCAGCTGCGCGCCGTAGTCGCCATCTTGCTCAAGCGCATGCATTCGCGCTTTTGAGGCGGCAGTCAGCGCCGTTTCTGAGCCAGAGAAAAAGGCTGAAATGGCCAGCAGCCCAATAATAGAAATTATAATGATTGCAACCATTACTTCAGCCTTTGTATAAATTCGGAAAAATTAAAACTGACGTTCTAGAAAGTCTCTGAGCACGGTCGGGGAAACATCTCGTGAAATAAAAGCATCACCAATTTCATGCGCTAGAATAAAAACCAGCGTACCGCGCTCAACCTTTTTATCCTGGCTCATCTTATCAACCACCGCATCCAGCGTTAGCTCCTCATGGGCAGGGATATCAGAGAGTGTAGTTGGTAGCCCAACAGCTTTAAAATGCTTGGCAACCGTGTCGGAACGGCCGGCCGGGCAGTGCCCTAGCTCTTCCGAAAAAGCAAACGCCATCACCATGCCAATAGAAATCGCTTCACCATGAAGCAGCCTGTCACCATAACCGGTTAGTGATTCAAACGCATGGCCAAAAGTGTGCCCAAGGTTCAACAACGCGCGGACGCCATGCTCTTTCTCATCCTCGTGAACCACCCTGGCTTTCATTGCACAAGAAAAACGGATCGCCTCTGTTAATGCAGCTGGGTCAAGATCGAACAAGGCATGGCGGTTTTCCTCAAGCCAGGTAACAAAAGCATTATCACGGATAAGCCCATATTTTGCGACTTCAGCATAGCCCGCCCGAAATTGCCGCGGCTCTAAAGTTTGCAGCACATCAGTATCGCACAGCACCAGTAACGGCTGATGAAAGGCACCAATCAGGTTTTTACCATAAGGGCTGTTAATGCCGGTTTTCCCCCCAACCGAACTATCCACCTGTGCTAACAGGCTGGTTGGGATTTGTATAAAATCAACGCCGCGCCGCAAAATACTGGCAGCAAACCCCGCAAGGTCACCAATAACCCCGCCGCCAAAGGCAATCACCAGGTCAGCCCGTTCAATTCTTTGCGCCAGCAATCCCTCAACCACTGACTGTAGCTGAGTAAATGATTTTGTCGCCTCACCAGGCTGCAAAATGATAGCTTGAGATTTGATGCCCGCATCAGTCAGAGACGCCTCTAGGGCCGCAAGATGATAGCTAGCAACAGTTTCATCTGTGATGATGGCGCATTTCGCACCCGGGCGGAGCGATTGTATCATCTCTCCCGCTTGCTCAAGCAAGCCACCACCAATTAAAATTTCATAAGACCGCTCACCAAGATCAACGTTGATCCGGCTTGCCGCTGCCACATTATCTGCGCTCATACACCTCGCCCTTTCAAATCTTGCGGGAGTGACCATAGTCATAGAGCGCAGAGAGGATTTCCTCAACAATAACCTCATGCAGCACATCGCGGCTAAGAACAGTTATGTCAGCTGTGGCATAAACCGGGTATCGCTGATCCATCAGAGATTTCATCACCGCTCTCGGGTCTTCTGTTTGCAACAGCGGGCGGTGGCTGCGCCGGCTAACCCGCTCCATGAGAGTATCAAGGTCCGCATTCAACCATAGTGACAGCCCATGCGCCTTAATCGCCTGCCTTGTTGCCTCACTCATAAAAGCACCGCCGCCGGTCGCTAAAATAAGGGGGCCATCTATGAGCAGGCGCTCGATGACTTTTTCTTCCCGGTCACGAAAATAAGCTTCACCATCATCTGTAAAAATCTCGGCAATGCTTTTGCCTGCCGCCGTCTCAATCTCATTATCAGCATCAAGAAAAGGCACATCCAGCCGGGCCGCCAAACGGCGACCAATGGCAGATTTACCCGCTCCCATTAAACCGATCAATACCAGCGAATGGCGCTGCAATAAGTGCTGCACATACTGGTCTCTCCGGCGATCATCAATCTCATTTTTCATATTTTTAAAAGGCGATGGCCAAGGTTTATGACCGGCCAACGCTATGGTCATAAGTTATTGTTTTTTATGCCGGATTCAAACAATACCTATAGAGGTCATGAAGTCGAACTTTAGATATTGTAAGAAGCCGAGGTGTCAAATTATGGGCCAGAATGTCATGTTAGGGGAATGAGGGCAAATAATTGTTGTAACTGCAGGGCAAATATTTAATTGTCTTTCTTGTCGGGCATATCACAATGAATGTCATAATCTTATTCGTGCCGTGAGATACAAACAGATGTTTTGCATGGCACGCTTTAGGGCCGCACTTTTTGCGGCAGGGGCCACGCCTACCCAAGCCACAGATAGCCCAGATTAGGCAGAAGAGATGACCCGCTCACTCAAAATAAGCGATAAGATATGATATCTTATTGGGGGTGAGGTTAATAAAGGGGAGCAAAACAAAGTCTATGCCCACTCTTGTTAGGTATTTAACCACACTCACACTTCTGTTCACCGTTTGCTTAGTGACGCTCTATGTGCTGGCTGTTTTTCTCGAGCCAAAAGAGCGGGAATTTACCCATGAGGTGCTTGGGCTCAGCATCGAAGAGTAAGATCAATGTTCAAATATGTATCGCGCTTATAGATACAGCACGCAGACATACGCGACTTAAATCATACATTACTGAATTCATACGGTACTAAATTAACAAGTTACTTATGCATATAGGATCGATCAAATCTCAATCAGGCCGAACATAATGAGCAACAGAGGCGCCAACTCATAATGATTACGATGACCAGCGCTTAAGGGCGAACAATATATAGGCATCTGAATGACCAAAGAACAGAACCAAGAGCGCCCTGATCCCCAAGCGACCCAGCATCCAGCAAAAGCCAGCAGGTCAATTGCGGCCATTGAAGAGTTCCTTGCTATGCTTAGCGCAGAGCGAGGCGCTAGTGCCAACACCCTTGAAGCTTACGCAAGAGACCTCAATCGCTTAAGGATATTCCTGTTTTCTCATCAAAAATCCTTACCTGAAGCTGCGGCCGAAGATTTAAAAGCCTATCTCCGCCATTTGAGCGCAGAAGGGTTGGCGAGTGCCACCCGGTCACGCCAGCTTTCCGCATTGCGTCAATTTTACCGCTTCTTACTAGCAGAAAGCATGATCAGCGATGATCCGGCGGCCCATCTCGATGCCCCAAAACAAAAACGCCCCCTTCCCAAACTGATCAGCATTAAGGAGGTGGAGATTCTGCTCACCCAGGCAAAAGTGGAAACAGAGAGCCATAGTGGCTATGCCAGGTTTCAGGCCCTGAGATTAGCTTGTCTTTTGGAGCTGCTATACGCCACCGGCATGCGCGTGAGCGAGCTTGTTAGCCTGCCTCTTAGTGTATTGAAGGGGGATGAGCGCCTTTTCACCATCCGCGGCAAAGGCGGGCGAGAGCGCCTGGTGCCGCTGAATGAAACAGCCCGCACCGCCTTAGGGTTGTATTTAGAGGCTCTATCTGAGCAAAAAGACTCAGAAAAAACCCAAAAACCATCTAAATATCTGTTTCCATCAGGCAGCCAGGCTGGCCATTTAACCCGCCAACGCTTTGCCCAGGAATTAAAGCAATTAGCAGAGAAGGCCGGGCTAAATCCGGCTAAAATCTCGCCCCATGTGCTCAGACACGCCTTTGCAAGCCATCTTCTCGATCGGGGAGCTGATTTGCGCGCTGTTCAACAGCTGTTAGGCCATGCAGACATCTCAACAACAGAAATCTACACCCACGTTCTGGAAGAACGGCTCAAGAGCCTTGTTGGGCAACATCACCCATTGGCAAATGCAGGAAAAGGCTTTAAAAAGCAAAATTAACCCATTAAACAGTCTGGCTTCACCAGCGCTTGACTTGGCAGTGCCATTTGGCAAGTCTAGCCGTTAGTTAAGCGTTATAAGGGTTAAGAGATAAAAAGGGCCACCCTCAGGAATTGGCGTTCATCCTTTACTATCGACGATAAATAATAACCGCCGCATTTTTAATGGGGCTAATAAAGAGTGTTATATGCGCACATATCTTGATTTTGAAAAAAAGATCGCAGAGCTGGAAAGCAAAGTTTCAGAGCTAAAAAGCATTGGTAGCGATGACCAGAATGAAGAAGAAAGCAGCATCTCAATTGATGATGAGATCCACACGCTTGAAGAAAAGGCGCGCAAAGCCCTTGTCGATACATACGCCAACCTGACCCCCTGGCAAAAATGCCAGGTTGCCCGCCATCCAGATCGCCCCCATTGCATGGCTTATGTAGATGCCATGATCACAGATTTCGTGCCGCTATCAGGTGACCGCTATTTCTCGGATGATGACGCCATTGTCGCGGGTGTTGGCCGCTTCCGTGGGCGCTCTGTTGTCGTTCTTGGCCATGAAAAAGGCCACGACACTGAAAGCCGCATCAAGCATAATTTCGGCATGGCCCGGCCTGAAGGCTATCGCAAAGCTGTGCGTCTAATGGATATGGCGGACAAATTCGGCATGCCGATTATCACCTTTGTAGATACAGCTGGTGCCTTTCCCGGCATTGGCGCTGAAGAGCGCGGCCAGGCAGAAGCAATTGCCCGTTCAACAGATAGATGCCTCGCCCTGAACGTGCCCATGATCACTTTGGTTATAGGTGAGGGTGGCTCCGGCGGGGCGCTGGCCATCGCCACTGCCAATCAGGTGCTAATGCTTGAGCATTCTATCTATACTGTGGCGTCACCAGAAGCGGCCGCATCTATTTTGTGGCATGATTCAACAAGAGCCAAAGACGCCGCCACGAACATGCGCATTACCGCACAGGATCTTGATGAGCTTGGCATCATTGATGGCATCATAACTGAGCCAATCGGCGGTGCGCATCGCAATCCGGAAAAAACCATCGAGAGCGCTAGCAATATGATTGATAAACGCCTGCAGTCATTTGAAACAATGACCGGCGATGAGATCCGCCAGCAGCGCCAGCAAAAATTCCTGGATATAGGTAAATCCCTCCATTAACGAACAGCGTTAATAGGGACCGAGCCACAGAGTAGCAAGCTTTTATAGCTGCCAGGTAAGCTATGGCAGACCGGGTGTGTCTTGAAATTGCCAGAAATTTCCGGTTTCCTCTCCTAATATTATTATATGTCAGTCAAGTTTAGTGAGATGCCCATGCTTTGGTTCTAGGCTAAAGTCGTAGGGTAGGCTCTCATGTGGATCGTGGGTCTTTTCCAACGGTAAACTCCTCCCGAATCGGGTTTACTCAACTCTGTCTGTAGCTAAAAGAGCTACCGATCGGTGGTGCTGTTGGGAGTGTTAGAGGTAGCTAAATTGAAAAGCCTCTCACCAAACCATAAAACGATCAGACCACAGGCATAGGTAAAGACGATAAAATTGAAGAAGAGTGTTTCACATTCAAAAGATTGAGAAACGGCTGATACTGCGAATGGGGGCAAACTCCGCCCTCACTAGGCTTCAAAGTCAGCTCGGCTTAAAAATATGGCTCAGTCAGAGTATATCCGGCAGCAGTGACGCTGCCAGGGCTGCTATGCGCTGCGCTTTATGCCTCTGCCTGATTAGCCTGTCTCTGCTGGCTGGTTGCAGCCAGGCCATGGAAACCACATCAAACTCAAATGCCGCCAATAACCCGCTGACCAAAGCCACAAGAGACATGCTGCTGCGTAAAAGCATGCGTGTGGAAGCGCCAATCTTTGTGCGTATTTATAAAAAAGAATCTGAGCTAGAGATCTGGAAACAAAAGGATGATGGGCTGTTTCATCTGTTTAAATCTTACCCGATCTGTAATTTCTCTGGCGAGCTGGGCCCCAAATTAAAGCAAGGCGACAAGCAAGCTCCAGAAGGGTTCTACCGTGTCACAAAAGGGCAAATGAACCCGAACAGCAAATTTCACCTCTCCTTCAACCTTGGTTACCCAAACGCCTATGACCGCTCTTATCGGCGCACAGGCGCTAACCTAATGGTGCATGGTGATTGCCGCTCTGCAGGCTGCTACGCCATGACGGACGCTTTGGTCGAAGAAATCTATGCCCTCGCAAGGGAAGCCTTTGCAGGCGGCCAGCAATCATTTGATGTTCATGCTTACCCCTTCCGCATGACCACTAAAAACATGGAATTACATAAAAAGAGCCGCTGGATTAAATTCTGGAGAGACCTGAAAAAAGGTCATGATGAATTTGAGATCACCCGCTTGCCTCCCAAAATCAGAGTATGCGAGCGCCGCTATCATGTGAACCCGGCCTTCGCTGATTATGAGCATCAAATAAACCCGGCAGGACCATGCCCGGGCTCTCCTGGCTTCCGCCCCATGCGCCCGCCGCCGCAACTGACCATTGCCAAATCAGAGCGCCGCAGAGGCGCTGACCCTATCCGCGATGCGATCGATGGCAGTGATGAAGCTGGAAATCAACAGGATGATGATTTTAATTCTCTCAGCCTGCCAGATCAGCTGTTTAGCGATGATATCTCAGCCATCAGGGATTCTCAGTATTAGGGCGTGATCAACTGAAGTCATCATAGTCAGTGCTCAAAGCCCCTTTAGTTACGAAAGAACGACATGCAGCACAGAAAAAAAGTGACCCCAGCTTAATCATATGGCAAGCACCAAAAGCAGCACGAAAAAGAAACGAACCTACAAGAAGCGCTTCTTCTTGTTTCTCTGCCTGATGATCGCATCAGTCGCGCTCTTCTCCCTTCTTACCCCAACGGGCCAAAAAACTCTGGATGCTTGGCAGGATGAAGTCCGCATGAAACGCCAGAAACTTTATTATCGCCTCGGCCTGCCTCTCCCCGGCACCCCCAACCTCGAGCGCCGCAAACAAAGATTAGCCGAGGCCAAGCTCAAAGCCGGCGACCCGATGTTCATTCGTATCTTCAAACTGGAGAGCGAATTAGAGTTATGGCTGAAGGGTAAAGAGGGTTTTAAACTGTTTGCGACTTACCCGATCTGTCGCTGGTCTGGCCGGCTAGGGCCAAAACTAAAAGAAGGCGACAGGCAAAGCCCTGAGGGCATCTATACCGTCGCAAGGCGTCAGCTTAACGCCAATAGCCGTTGGTACAAATCCTTCAATCTTGGCTACCCGAATATCTACGATAGATCCTTCAACCGCACCGGTTCTTATCTTATGGTGCATGGCGGTTGTTCATCTATAGGCTGCTATGCCATGACCAACCCGGTGATGAAAGAAATCTGGGAATTGATTCTGGCCTCTTATCGCAAGGGCCAGAAACGTATCATGGTGCATGCCTTCCCCTTCCATATGACAGACCGTAACCTTAGGGTTTATGGCAATGATAAATGGGCCAGCTTCTGGAAAGAGCTAAAGCCTGCTTATGACATGTTTAACGAAAGCCGGATACCGCCGAAGGTAAGCCTCTGCAGACAACAATATCACTTCAACGCGGCTGAAAGTGGCGCGAAGAGCTATGAAGATGTGTTGGATAAAAATTGCGAGAGTGTCACGGCCAGCAACGCGGAGTAGACATCCCGCGGAGAGCCCAAAACCAATACAGGTTAAGTTTAGAGGCTTATTGAATGACCGTGCCAACAGAGGAATGGAATGTATCAATCAACCATTGCGCTTCAATGGTTTTTGAAATGATCATGATGTGCACACACCAGAACAAAATCGCCACCGCATACATGCCCATATAAACAACAGAGAAAGCACCGCCCGCATTTTTGCCAGGGTAGGTGTTTTGCATCAATTCAAAATCAAGCTGCCGCTCAATACGTTTAGCTTCCCGAATGAAAATCTTGATCTGTCTTGTTGTCCGCCGGTCAAACAGCGCAGCGCAGATCAGCAACAGCACCACCATGAAAGAGGCGATGACTTTGGTCGCTTGTGATTGCAATGTGTTGAGAATGATCGGGTAGAGGATGCTGTTAATAGCTATGATAAAACCAAACAGCTTTGCCTTATGGTCAAGAAAATACCGTACATTGACAAGCGCCTGTTCATACTCAACTGGACGCTCCAGAATGGTGATTTTTTCCATAAATATAACGTGTTTCCACGCTCCCCAAACGCTAAACTTGTGGCATTTAAAGCTTTCTCATTAAGCAGTGCAAGGCCATAGAGTAAAAATAATCAAACTGTGGCCATTTACCGTCACAAAGCTTGATTGCGCCCCTCATGATCCCAAAGCCAGCCTCTCCCTGTCATATTCTTATGGGAGAGGTGCAAGACAGAGACGAAAACCGCAGGAGAAACTCTAAAACGACCAGAATAGCATGATAGCCGGTACTGCAACCACAACGATCAATATCTCAAGCGGTAAGCCCATGCGCCAATAATCACCAAATTTATAGCCGCCAGGACCCATAATCAGCGTGTTATTTTTATGCCCAATTGGGGTGAGAAAGGCGCAGCTTGCCGCCACCGCCACCGCCATCAAGAAAGGGTCAGCGCTAACATCAAGCCGGTTGGCAAGCTCGACAGCAATTGGCGCGGCAATCACCGCAGTTGCGGTGTTATTCAGCACATCAGAAAGCGTCATTGTCACCACCATCAATAAGGTCAGCACCACCCAGGGTGCCGCCCCTTGGGTGACGCTTAAAATCCAATTGGCGATAAGCCCGGTACCGCCAGAGGCCTCAAGCGCAGCGCCGACCGGTATGAGTGAGCCGAGCAACACAATCACCGGCCATTCAACTGAATCGTAAATACGCTTCACCGAAACAATATTAAACAGCACATAAAATATTGCCGTTAAACCAAGCGCAAATGGCAAATATAAAATTCCAAAGCTGGCCATTAAAATAGCCACGGCAAACAAGCCAACTGCAAGCAAGGCTTTATCCCGCTTGATCACCTGTAAACCCCGCTCAGCAAGCGGCAAACCGCCCAGCCAGCTGGCAATTTCAGGTAAGCGCTCAGTTGGTCCATAAAGCAAAAGAATATCACCAGCGCGAATATCAGTTCGCCGCACCCGCTCTTGTATTTTCTGCCCTTGCCGTGAAATCCCCATCAGCGTGACATTGTGCCGATAAAGCAATCTGAGATTTAACGCAGAGCGCCCCTCTATCCGCGCGCCCACAGGTACAACAACTTCCATAAAGCTGGTATCTTCAGAAACAAGCGCACCTTCAAGTTTTTCAGAGCCAACATAATCAACACCGATAGAACCGGATAAATCTTCCAGAGCTTTCGGGTTGGCCTCAACAGCCAGAATGTCGCCAGCTTCAATGATTTGCCAATCAGGCTGGCCCGGCAAACGGTTGCCCCGGCGCACAACACCGAGAACCTGAACATCAGCATTTTCATTGAGTTCTTTAACATCCCGTAGCCGCTTACCAATGAGCGGCGATTCTTCCGTCACCCTCACCTCAGCCACATAGTCATCAAGCTTGAACAGCTCTTGCGGCTGGTTCTGCTCCATCCGCGCACGTGGCAGTAAGCGCCACCCAATAAGCGCAACAAACAAAACGCCCACCAGCGCCAGGACTAGCCCAACAGGGGCAAAATCAAACATCTCATAGGGTGCGCCAAGCGCCTTTTCGCGGTAACTGGCGATGATGATATTTGGCGGCGTACCAATCAGCGTGACAAGACCACCAAGAATAGAGGCAAAGGAAAGCGGCATAAGCGTCAGGGCAGGGGAGCGCTTGGCTTTCTCAGCCGCCTGTAAATCCACCGGCATCAACAGGGCCAGCGCGCCAACATTATTCATCACAGCAGATAGCGCTGCCGCCAGACCGGCCATAATGCCAATATGAGCCGAAAGCTTGCGGCTACTATCAATCATGAAGCGAGCAAGTAATTCAATGGCGCCGGAGTTTGAAAGGCCCTTGGACACAATAAGCACCAGCGCAATAATAATAACAGCCGGGTGCCCAAAACCAGTAAAGGCTGTTTCCTGCGGCACAACCCCAATGACAACGCCGCCAATTAGCGCTGCGAAAGCCACAAGATCATAGCGGAAACGACCCCAGATCAGTAACACAAACACAAAGCCCAGAAGGCCGAAAAGCAGCATCTGTTCAGTTGTCATAAAAACCCCGTCTCATATTCCCGTTTACTCAACCCGCCACAAGGCCATAGCCCCAAGCGAACCGAGGGAATGTAACACAGCCAATTCAAACTGAATAGAAATCTGTCTTCATCAGCGGATAGATTACGGCCTTAAAGGTTGGCAGGCACCGCCAGTAAGCACAATGCAACCGCTGGTGGTTTTAGAGGGGCAAAGCAACAAAAAGCCCGGCTGCTAACAGCCGGGCTTAGATAGGTACTTGAAACTAAGTAATGAACTAAGCAAATCAGAGACGGTCTGCGCGCCGCCAAATCAAACAGCGGCCAGATAAAATAGCTATAAAACTATCCTAACGCGCCATGACACTGCTTGTACTTCTTGCCAGAGCCGCAAGGGCATTTCTGGTTGCGGGCAACTTTGCCCCAGGTTGAAGGGTCGTTCGGATCAATCTCAGTGGCAGATTGCCTGTGCCGCACAGGAGACACCGCAACGCCCCCCTCTTCAGGATGAAATTCATCTTCACCAGTATAAGGATCAACGTGATGAGCTTCCATCTCTGGCAGTTCTGCATCGTCCAGTGATGGCAGATCATCTCCCATGGATAATTCCACATGGGCTAACTGGCCCGTTACTGCTTCACGCAGCTGTGCCAACATGGCTTCAAACAAGGTGAAGCTTTCAGTTTGATATTCATTCAGCGGGTCACGCTGGCCATAGCCGCGCAGGCCAACAACCTGGCGCAAATGCTCAAGCGTTACCAGATGATCGCGCCATAAATGGTCAAGTGTTTGCAGGAGAACAGACTTTTCAACCTGCCGCATAATGTCTGGGCCAAACTCAGCGGCCTTTTTAGCCGCATGCTTATTGGTTGCATCCCTCAGACGTTTAAGAATTTCTTCATCCGCGATGCCTTCTTCAGCGGCCCAGTCTTTAATCGGCGGTGTAATATTAAAGATGTTTTGTACATCTTCACTCAAGCCATCAATATTCCACTGTTCGGCATAAGCATTTTGCGGAATATGGCGCTCAACCAACTCTTCCACCATCTGATGACGCAGATCAACAACGGTTTCAGTAACTTCCTCATCGCGCATCAATTCAATCCGCTGATCGAATATGACCTTGCGCTGTTCATTCATTACGTTATCAAATTTTAGAAGGTTTTTACGGATGTCGTAGTTATGAGCTTCAACCTTCTTCTGCGCCTTCTCAAGTGCTTTATTGATCCAGGGGTGAATGATCGCCTCGCCTTTTTCAAGGCCAAGTTTTTGCAGAACACCATCCATACGGTCAGAACCAAAGATCCGCATTAGATCATCATCTAGCGAGAGGAAGAACTTGGAATACCCCGGATCACCCTGGCGCCCGGAGCGGCCTCTTAGCTGATTATCAATCCGGCGACTTTCATGGCGCTCGGTACCAACAACATAAAGCCCGCCAGCTTCAAGCGCTTTCTGCTTCTTAGCCTCAATATCGGCTTTAATCGCAGCTTCTTTTTTCTCGCGTTCAGGCCCCTCAGAAACATCAGCAAGTTCAGCTTCAACTCGCATATCAAAGTTGCCACCGAGCTGAATGTCTGTACCACGGCCAGCCATATTCGTTGCAATGGTTACAGAGCCAGGGCAACCAGCATCAGCCACAATCATCGCCTCCCGCTCATGGTGCCGGGCATTCAGCACTTCATGCGTGACTTTCTGCTTTTTAAGCATCTCTGAAAGCAATTCAGATTTTTCAATTGAGGTGGTGCCAACAAGCACAGGCTGCTGACGCTCCCGGCAGTCTTTAATCAGCTCAATAATTGCGAGAAATTTCTCTTCAGCGGAGCGGTAAACTTCATCATCTTCATCAACCCGGGCCACTTGTTTATTGGTTGGCACATCAACAACTTCGAGGCCGTAAATATCAATAAATTCTTCTGCCTCTGTTTGCGCAGTACCAGTCATGCCGGCAAGCTTTTCATAAAGACGGAAATAGTTCTGGAAGGTAATGGAAGCCAAGGTCTGGTTTTCAGGTTGGATATCAGCGCCTTCTTTAGCTTCAAGCGCCTGGTGCAAGCCATCAGAGTAGCGGCGCCCATCCATCATCCGGCCGGTAAACTCATCAATAATGATCACTTGACGGTTCTTAACAATATAGTCCCGGTCTTTCAGGAATAATTTGTGAGCCCGCAGCGCATTATTCATATGATGAACAAGACTAACATTCTCAACATCATAAAGCCCGCCAGTTTCCAGCAATCCAGCGGCGCGCAACAGCTCCTCAGCCGCTTCATTGCCCTCATCTGTCAGGGTAACAGCCTTGGCCTTTTCATCAATCTCATAATGATCATCACTCAGCTGCGGCACCAGCTTATCGACAGCAGTGTAAAGCTCTGAGCGGTCCTCAACCGGGCCGGAAATGATCAGCGGTGTTCTGGCTTCGTCAATCAGAATGCTATCGACCTCATCGACAATCGCATAATAATGACCACGTTGAACCATTTCACCGAGGTCATATTTCATATTATCGCGAAGATAATCAAAACCGAACTCGTTATTGGTGCCATAAGTAACATCAGCAGCATAAGCCGCGCGGCGGTCATCATCATCCATATCATTGGTGATGGTCCCAACTTTCAACCCAAGAAAACGATAAACCTGGCCCATCCATTCCGCGTCACGCTCTGCCAGATAATCATTCACTGTCACCACATGCACACCGCGCCCGGCGATGGCATTCAAATAAACAGGTAAGGTCGCAACCAGCGTTTTACCTTCACCTGTGCGCATTTCAGAAATTTTGCCATCATGCTGCACCATGCCGCCAATCAGCTGCACATCATAATGGCGCTGACCTAGCGATCGTTTTGCAGCCTCTCGAACCGTTGCAAAGGCCGGCACCAGAAGATCATCAAGTGATTTACCCTCAAGCGCCTCTTTGCGAAACTGCTCAGTACGGGCGCGCAGCTCATCATCAGAAAGGGCGGCAAGCTCTGGCTCAAGCGCGTTTATCGCCTCAACCCGGCCTTGATAAGCCTTAATCTGCCGTTCATTCGACGTCCCAAAAAATCTTGCACCAAGTGCTGCTAAAGAAACCATTCTATGGAGCCTAACCTGAATATGTCGGGGCGCGATGATGTTGCGGCCACCGGAGAGTGAATCTTGTCATATGATGCCTTGAGATGTGCTTTGAGTTCTAAAAGTCTCTGCCCGGAAGACGGCAACAGGGGAAGGGAACACAACTGGCAAAACAAAGCGCATGAGTAACACCAAATTTACGTCAATTCAATGAATGACAATGACTTGCCGCCCGTCCGGCAACAACTCATGGGTGAGAGATAGAAACTGAGATAGAGAATGTCAATGATGAGAAAAGCCATAAGCCATTCATCGCCAAAAATGACTATAACAATTTTATGTAATATAGAGCATGGTTCAAACTACCGTGATAGCGGTGGGTCTAAAGCTTGCGCCTGCCGCTTTAATAACCTAATGAGGTCATAAAACGGTTTAAATAATCAATAAAGATCCCAAAAAAGACAAGATTAGCTGGATAAACGGCTGTAAATCAGAATTAAGGAAGCGAATAGTGAAAATAATCCTCAAAAGCGTTGCTACTGGGCTGTTGGTACTTATGGCAGGTAGCGCCACTCTCCATGCTGAAGAAAAAAGCACGGCTGGTGATAATATTGTGGCTAAAGTCGGTCCCTCTACCATCACAGAAGTCGATATGACCCGTGCCGAAACAGAAATGTTTAACCAGCTGGTTAATGTGCCAAAAAACGCACGACGTAAAGTGCTGGTTGAATATCTGATAGAAACACAACTTCTGGCTGATGCGGCTAAAGAAGCTAAAATCTCAGAAACAGAAGATTTCAAAGCCCGCCAGGATTATTATCACCGCCGCGCGATGCGTGACACATACTTTGATCAGCAGGTTTTCAAATCTGTTTCAGAAGCAGATGTTAAAACCACATATGATGATGCAGCAAAAGAAGAAGAAGCCCATGTTCAGCATATCCTCGTGAAAGAAGAGGAAAAAGCGAAAGAGCTGGCGAAAAAGATTAAAGACGGCGGAGATTTCAAAGAACTTGCCAAAACAAACAGCATTGACCCAGGTTCAAAAGACAAAGGCGGCGACCTTGGCTTTATCCTGAAAACGCAGGTTGTTCCAACTTTTGCAAAAGCAGCTTTCGATCTTGAGAAAAAAGGTGATGTTTCAGATCCGGTACAATCTCAATTCGGTTGGCACATCATTCGCCTTGAAGAAAAAAGAAACCGTGCCCTTCCTCCTTACACAGAAGTGAAAGCACGGATTAAAGAAGTTCTATGGCAGAAGAAAGCTCAAGAGCTAATCGAAAATCTTCGCAAGAAATCCAAAATCGAGTTTGTTGACAAAGAACTTGAAAAGCCGCTTCAAGACCCAAGAGGCAGCAACTAGGTTCAGGCATTGCCTAGAACTGAAATCTACCAATTCTAACTTTGGCTAGGCGGCGGCAACGGCGCGCTAGGTAGAGATCTAACAGAGCGCCGCCCGGCACATAAGCTGGGCGGCGTTTTATATTGAGGCGACAAAAACCTCTCTCGCTCCATGTCTTGCGGCAATCAACTTCACTGTGGTCTTAGTTTTTGTTGCTGCCCCCTTCATTGCAGTTTATGTAACTCTGCACAAAGCAAGCATCAGGCATTCAGTTAAACTGATGCCAAAAACACTAATGTCAAAGACACTTATGCCAGAGACACCGTAGCCAGAACACTGCAGCTAGAGATAAAGATGAAAAAATCACCCTTCGCCCCAAAGCGCGCCGCCAAGATGCCTCCGATCAACGGAGTTGAGTTAGCCGTCACAGAAGCCGGTATAAAATATAAATTGCGGACAGATCTGCTGCTGGCCAAATTCACGCCAGATACAGTGGTGGCTGGGTGCCTGACAAAATCTAAAACCGCATCCGGCGCGGTGGAATGGTGCCGAAACAATCTTAAGTCAGGCAAGCAAGCGCGGGCGCTCATTGTTAACTCAGGTAATGCCAATGCCTTCACAGGGGCGGCCGGTGAAAAATCTGTCGTGAACATAGGGGCGACAGTGGCCACCACACTCGGCTGCGAGCCTGGTGAGGTTTATCAATCCTCAACCGGTGTTATAGGGGAGCCATTGCCGGTTAAGGAAGTGCTGGGCGGAATTGAAACCTGCGCCGGGCAGATGGGCGAGGGCACATATCAAACTGCTGCAAATGCCATCATGACAACAGACACCTTCCCTAAATTCACCAGCCGCAACTGCCAGATTGAGGGGGAAACTATAACTCTGAATGGCATCGCCAAAGGCTCCGGCATGATCGCCCCGGATATGGCAACCATGCTTGCCTATCTCTTTACAGATATGCCCATAAGCCAACCAATATTACAGAAGCTGGTTTCAAAGGCTGTTGAGGCAAGCTTCAATTCCATCACCGTAGATAGCGATACCTCCACCAGCGATACGGTGCTGGTGTTTGCAACAGGGAAGGCCGCAATCTCACCGGTGGTAGATGAAAAAGATGTTCGCCTCCGCCCGTTTAAATCCATGTTGAACCGGGTGATGAAAGAGCTGGCATTGCTCATCGTGAAAGATGGAGAGGGGATTTCTAAATTTGTAACCATTCGCGTTAAGGGCGCAAAAGGCAAACGGGCGGCCAAGCGCATTGCGCTCTCTATCGCCAATTCACCCTTAGTCAAAACGGCCATTGCAGGGGAAGATCCAAATTGGGGGCGCATTGTTATGGCTGTCGGCAAGGCAGGTGAGGCAGCTGACAGAGACCTCCTGAATATCTGGATGGGAGGGCATCTGGTGACCCAGAATGGTGGCCGCGTGCCTGACTATAATGAAGCACCGATCGCTGAGCATATGAAGGGCGAGACTATTATCATTGAGGTTGATATTGGCCTTGGCCGGGGCAAAGCGGAGGTCTGGACCTGCGACCTCACACATGAATATATCTCTATTAACGCAGATTACCGCAGTTAATCAGAGATTTAGTTTTTGTTTACCAGCAAAGTCATTAGCTCCGCAGAATTTGGGCGAAAAATGCAATGATCGAGACAAAATAGAATGACAGAAACAGGTGTTAAAATCTTATATGTCGTTGCCTGTGCGCTTGTGGATAGCGAGGGGCGCATTCTCATTTGTCAGCGCCCAGAAGGCCGCCAAATGGCTGGTTTATGGGAATTTCCTGGCGGTAAGATTGAAACAGGTGAACGACCTGAACAGGCATTGATACGTGAGCTGAATGAAGAGCTCGGCATAGATACAAGTGAAAATTGTTTAGCGCCCTTCACATTTGCCAGCCATGCTTATGAAAAATTTCACCTTCTTATGCCACTCTATATCTGCCGTAAATGGCAAGGGACAATAACTGGATGCGAGGGGCAGGCAACCCGGTGGGTCAGGGCAAACGCCTTAAAAGACTACCCAATGCCCCCGGCAGATATCCCGCTAATAGCGATGCTGCGTGACTTTTTATAATGGCTTGATTAGGTGAGAGTAGAGTATGACCAACAAAATCTCAGTTTTGAATATGATCAAGAAATTCCTGAAAGATGATAAAGGCGCCACCTCAATCGAATATGCCATTATCGGCTCATTGTTAAGTGTGGTTATTGTCGGCACCATGCCAAGCCTGAGCGCCACTGTTAAAGGCCTATTCACAGCTATTGCGGAGCAGTTTTAAAGAGGCTTACCTCACTTTCCCTCCGGACTGTCTCCAAATATCTGCGTTAAGCTTACCTTGCCGCTACCTGGCGCTAAAGGCTTTTGCTGGTCAGGGTGCGGCGCCCAGCCGATTAGGTAGATAAACTCAAAACTGGCCGTAATCCGTCCATCTTCATCGCCAAAATGCTGCTGGTAAAGCTCTTCAACCCGTTTGAAAAAACGACGAGAAACTGGTTGCCGCCGCCGCCCCTCCAGCATATTGCCAGCCCCCATAGCCCGCAGCTCTTTCATCAATTTATCAACAGAGCTATAGCGTACCCGCCTGATCTCTCGATCCGTCACCGGCAGGGCAAACCCGGCCCGCTGTAGCAAATCACCAAAGTCCCGCACATCTGCAAAGGGGGCAACCCGTGGGCTAACACCACCATAAATTTCATCTTCAGCCATCATCAGTGCCTGGCGCAATTCTGTTAGTGTTTCCCCGCCAAGGGTCACTGCGATCAATGCCCCATCTGGCTTAAGCCCCCGGCGCATCTGCACCAGCGCGCCCGGCAGGTCATTCACCCATTGCAGGGAAAGGGCAGAGATGATGAGATCAAATTGCTCACCGGCAAATGGGAAAAACTCTTCATCCGCCTTGATAAACAGCCCCGGAAGTAGCTGGAGAAGAGAGGGGCTGGATAAAGCATGATCAGCAGAGATCACCTCACCAATCGTATCCAGCTTTGAAATTTCTTGGCTGACTAAACCTGTATGGCAGCCATAATCCAGCACCAAAGGAAAATCGCGTTTAATCAAGCTTAGCCTGTAGGACACATCTTCAGCCACATCTCGCAACAGAAAATCCACATCCCTGCAATTTGGCCGTGAGAGAGCCTTAGCACGGCGCGCTTTTAGTAGAGCGCGGTCAAATATTAGCGGAGTGTCGGACATACTGTTGGATAAAAACCTGTGTGGGTTCAAGCTGGGTGAGCTGATCATTGATCGAGCTGAGGACCGCTACCCTGGATGCCTAAAAAAGGGGGGCCATCAGCAAGTGCAAAATGTTTTTACAAAAGCTTAACGCTCTGTTTACCAAAAATTAAGCATAAGGGCACACATAATAATCGCATCTTTAAAAGGAAAACGGCCCAATCTGTACTGGCGTTAATTATGAGCCCGGAGCACGGTTTAATGGCAATCATTATAGAGTTTCCTCTAAACAAGGTGGATATGGCGGCGGCGAGCCCCGATCCAGAGAGACATAACGCGCTTAAATCTCCCGGTACAGCACGAGACATCAGCAAAAGCGCGACCATTCATATTTTTAATGGAATCCGTATTGAGCGCACGGCCCGCCACCATAGAGCAATAGAGCGGCCATATTCTCTTCAAACATCACCTGTGCAGCAATCCCCCATAAAAGCACCCCCAAACCGGGGCCCTAAACTGAATAACCGACAGCGTTGAACAACAGAAGTAACAATAGACCTGAGAATCAGACAATAACTAAGGTTGCCACTTCAACTAAGGTTGTCACTTAAACAGCCAGCATAGAAAGCCGCACTCAATGAGCCGCCAAAACGGAACCCTGAACAATGAATTAAATTACGCCAACAGCGGCAGGCAGAAAAGGGCAGGGCGTCTGTTGAAGTTAGGCGTGCTTACAACCGCGCTGGGTTTACTGGGTGCTTGCTCAATTGAAGAAGATTTTGGCCGTCTTCACCGGCCTGAAATATATCAACATGCTGGCGACATTGTTGGCTCAATCCAGGAGCATACAGGTATTCTCTCTGATCGGGTGGCTTATCATATCCCCCTATCTAATGATGAGCACCAGCTACGTCGCACATTAGCGCATTTCCGGGCACCATTTTTATATGCACCAACAGCGCGCAACCCGTTAAAAAGGCAAACATTCTCGCAGCATCGCACAGGCCAAAGCTTTGTCGCTTTCATGCGCCACAGCATAAAAAGTGATATCGGCCATATCCGGCATTTCAATTATGCTGTTGATGTTGTTATCAAACAGGACATGCAGCGCTATTCTGTCCTCGCCTCAACTTCTGAGGTAACTGAAAATGACGGCCGCTACATTCGCACCCGCATCCGCGAAAACCGCGCCGTGACAATCAGTGTCTTTAAGCTACTTGATCGTCGCATGTCAGATTATGACCAGGCAATCGAATATGCCCGTCTGCAATATCCTGAAAGAGAATTGCTCGTTTTAGGGCCAGACATGCGCCGCCTGCGCAGCAAGCACGCTATGCTAAAATCAAAGTATGAGCGTTATATATTTATGCGCGAAGCCAAGCACCAGTTTGATCAGATTGACAGCTACCCACCAGCACGCCGCTAGCTTAGCTATCCTCAGCCGGGCGAATGCGCCGTTTTGCGTTGCGCAATTGTTCACATTTGGCTTTTGAGAGCGCCTTATCAACCAGCGGAGCCATGACCTGGTTATCCACTGGCGCCCGTAGCACAAGAATGCCGCTCATTGTCGGCACAGAGATCGGCAGCGCATCTTCATCAGTTTTAATATCATCCGGCCCGAGCAATAAAAGACTTGAGCGCTCGCGTCTTAAGTCAAACCCATCGGCCGCATAAAAATTCCGCCCCTCATCGTCATAGAGCGCAACAGACCAATAGCCCCGTAATAAAACAAAATCCACCTGCACCGGCGCTTTGGTCAAATCATAGCGGCAAACAGCAAATTTCATATCAGGTGGATGAAACGTCCAAAGCTGATTCTCAGGGGTGATCTTTTCAACAACCTTCATCTGGTTCACCTCAGTGAACGCATAAAGACGCTTATAAGCATCATTCTCAGATAGATAGGGGATCGCCAACACCGCACTGATATGCACCACCAGAGAGAGTATAACCGTGGCCAGCGCCCATGTAATATAATGATTATTCATCAGCAAGAGACCCGTTTAATCAATGGCAATGGCACATCCACCTCATCTGAGACCTGCTGGTCAGTCAGCTCCTTGCGGTATAGCCGGTAAACCAGCACAAACTGGCCATATTCACCAATCGGCAACCAGTTATCTGGCTGCGGTGATTGAGAGAGAAACACCCGGAACCCACCATTAAACCGCGTCATTGCGCTGCCTGCATTGAAGCTATAGCGGCCAACATCATTTTTAAAAATTTTCCCATTCAGGTCGTAAACGGCCAGTGTCCACCATTTTGCCTCAACAGCAGGGCTCTCAACCAGATAAGAGCAGCTGGTGTGTAAGCGCCGGTGGGCATTATCATAGAGCGCAAAGTAAGTTTGGGCGATTTGCGGTGGCAGCGGCAATTGCCCGGTTTTGGCAACATAGGCTCTTGTATATGGGTCTGCATTTTGGTGGCCGGCGCTTTTCCAGCTTTTCCAGCCTCCAAGACGTTTTGCGGCCAAACCAGAGCCGGTGCTAAGGCTAATCGAGGTAAGTCCCAGGCCCACCACCATCGCCAGTAGAATAAATGTTACAAATCGCATAAAGAAAGTCATCGGTTCGCCTTACCGGTTAGATGTGGTGTTATTGCGGGGTAAAGCTTTTGCGCGCCACTTGATCACCCGTGATGCGCGCGCGAACCTGTTTCTTGCTACCATCATCAGGCTTCACTGGGCCAAAATTCTCTTTCGCAGAGCGCATAAGGTTGGAGATTGATTGCAGCAGCTCATAGGTTCGGTCAGGCATGCGCTGGTCGCGGCTTTCATCATAGACCGCTTCGGGGTTGGCTTTAGCAATCGCCGCCAGCCGCTTGCGCTCAGCCACCTGCACAGGATGCAGCGGCAACCCAGGGATCTGCCCGATATTCATAGAGCGGTGCGCCTTGGCCATATAATCATGCCAGGTTTGCGCTGGCAGGCTGCCGCCAGTTACCCGGCCTGTTGGCTTGCTATTGTCATTACCAAACCAAACACCGGTTACATAATCACCGGTAAAGCCAAGGAAAAACGCATCTTTATAATTTTGGCCAGTGCCGGTTTTGCCAGCAGAGAGCGTAAAGTCGAGAATAGCGCGCCGCGCCGTACCAGCAGAGACAACCTTGCCAAGCATATGATTAAGCATTTCGATATGCTCAGTCTCAAATACCTGCACCAGCGGTTTTTCATCTCTATCATGTGAGTAGATAACTTCACCTCTGGAATTTCTAATCTCCACAATGCCATAAGGTTTAACGGGCTTGCCGCCATTGGCAAAGGCCACATAGCCGCCGGTATGCTCCAGCAATGTAAGTTCTGAGGTACCAATAGGCATGGTGCAATTTGGCTTCACGCCCTTAAGCCCCAGCAGGCGGGTGTTTGCGGTAATGTTTTTATGCCCAACCTTTTTCGCCAGCCACACCGGGATGGTGTTAATTGATTTAGCCAGCGCAACTTCAAGTGTGATCGCCCCGCGATAGCGCCTGTTATAGTTTTTAGGAGACCAGCGGCCGCACACCACAGGGAAATCAACCACACGGCTATTTGGCTTAAAGCCATTTTGCAGCGCTGTGAGATAGACATATGGCTTAAAAGTAGAGCCGGGCTGGCGTTTGGCATTTACAGCGCGGTTAAACTGGCTCTCGCCATAATCATTGCCGCCGACCATAGAGCGCACCGCCCCATCAAGCGACATGGAAACAAGCGCTGCTTCCTGCACCCGGCGAGGTTTGCGGTTGGGCAAGAGAACCCCCGCAACTGATTTCTCTGCAAGTTCCTGCAGCTCTACATCTATAGTTGTTTGTACCGTGAGGTTAAAATCACTCTTGCCTTTGGTTAGGCGCTGCGCTTCTTCAAACGCCCAATCCATAAAAAATTCAGGGCTGTTAAAGGCGGCATCCTGATCCACTGGTACAGCCGGGTTTAGCCGGGCGCCATGCACCTGCCCATCTGTCATAAAACCAGCTTCAACCATATTATCGAGCACTTCATTCGCCCGCGCTCTGGCAGCTGGCAGGTTGGCGTGGGGGCTATAGCGGGTAGGCGCTTTAAAGAGCCCGGCCATCATCGCCCCTTCAGCTAGCGATACCTCACGGGCCGATTTGCCAAAATATAGCTGTGCTGCCGCCTCAACACCATGAGCACCGCCGCCCATATAGGCCCGGTCAAGATAGAGCTTCATAATTTCTTTTTTGGTGTAATGCTGCTCAAGCCAAATGGCGAGAAAGGCTTCTTTAATTTTCCGGTCAAGCGTCCGCTCTGGCGAGAGGAAAAGAATTTTAGCAAGCTGCTGCGAAAGGGAGGAGCCACCCTGCACAACACCATCAGCTTTCAAATTGGCGACAACGGCGCGCAAGGTGCCAAAAACATCGATACCGAAATGCGTGAAAAAGCGGCGATCTTCCGTCGCCATAACAGCTTTGATGAGATGGTCCGGTAATTCATCAATCGGCACCGCATCATCATGGAGAATGCCGCGATGGCCAATTTCATTGCCATAACGGTCAAGCATGGTAACGCTATATTGACCGGTGGCCTTCCATTCTCCTTTTTCCAGAATACGATAAGAGGGGATGGCCAGCGCCATCATCACCATCATGCCGGCGACAAGCAGGGTGAAGCCTTCAGATAATAACTCATTAAACCATTTGCGGAAGCCAGTGAGGTGAAAGCGCGAGAAAAACGAGCGATAAGAGCGCCAGCAGTTTTTCAAAATTTGCCCGAATGAAAAAACGCTCGAATCCAGCTTGGAATCGAGAGAGAGGAAGTTTATGGAGTGCTGCCGCGCTCCTTTTCTGAACATCCATTCCGCCACAGCGAAAACCCCAACTGATATCTAAGGTTAACTTATCAGGTGAATATGGCATTCTGTCGATAAAAACTCAATCATATGACAGCGGAAAAACCGTGTTATACACCCCCAAACGCTGCCGTAAAACGCTGTGAAATGTAAGATCAATGGTAAAGCCAAATCCCTGATGAAAACGCCGCAGAATAAGCCCGAAACCAGGAAAACCCCGAATAAGCCCCATTCCGAAGCGCTTGGGGACCGTTTCTGGGAGAAAAAGCCACTGGCGGAGATGAATGAGGCCGAATGGGAAGCCCTGTGCGATGGCTGCGGCGCCTGCTGCCTTATACAATTAGAGGATGAAGACACAGGCGAGCGGGTGTTTACAAAAGTGGCCTGCACCTTGTTGGATATTGGAACCTGCAAATGCAAGGATTATGAAAACCGCTTTGAAAAGGTGCCCGGCTGCAGCAAGGTCACTCTAGACCTCCTCAAAACCGCAGACTGGCTACCCCCAACCTGCGCCTATCGGCGGCTTTATGACGGCAAACCCCTCTATTGGTGGCACCCCCTCATCTCAGGCGACCCCGCCACAGTCAAAGAAGCCGGCGTCTCCATCAAAGGCTGGGCCCGCAGCGAAGACAACGTCCACCCCGATGAAATTGAGGAGAAATACCTGGCACCCAATTTGTTTAAGCGGTTTGAGGGGTGAGCGGGAGGCTTGATAAAATAGTAGCAATTTAACACACAGTGTTTATTGACAACAGTAACGTGACAAGTTACTCTTGCGAGAATGATAGGATCATTCAAAAGCAAAGCATTAAAGCGCTTCTGGACCAAAGGCGAGGCAAGACACCTTCCGGATGAGCATATCGATAAGATTACTCAGATCCTTGATCTTCTTGATGCAGCAGTAACCCCTGAAGAAATGAATATCCCTGGCCTTCGCTTTCATGGCCTCAGCGGTAACTCAAAAGGGCGGTATGCTGTTAAAGTCTCTGCAAATTATCGCATAACTTTTGCGTTTGAGGGCCCTGATGCCATAGATATTAATTATGAGGATTACCACTGATGAGTAAAAAAGAGTATCCAAAACGCGTTGCCTCGAGAAAGCCAACTCATCCAGGCGCAGTGTTAAAAATGACGGTTTTTCCAGATCTCGGCAAACCCATTGCTGAGATTGCTGACGACCTCGGCGTGACCCGCCAAAGCCTATATCAGCTCATGGAAGAAAAACGCGCCCTATCGCCTGAAATGGCCATTCGCCTCGGCCATTACCTTGGCAACGGCCCCGCCATCTGGCTTCGCATGCAGTCAACTTATGATATCTGGAAAGCCACGCAAAAGGTCGATGTGTCTGGTGTGCCAGTCCTTAGTTGTGAGTGATAATAGAGTGATTAGTCTTACCGTATCGTGCAGTAAGATGTAGCACTCAACGAATTATTAGAGTTACAGAGTACAAAAAAAATATTATGCCTTATTCTAATATTTGCAGAGATAATCTGAATGGAAATAATTTCCCCGACATATGATCGAACTCGGTGCAAATCACCAGTATTTGGAGTACCAATTGATGCTAAGTTTGCTCCGCACATTGGTCAATGTATCCTATTATGGGCACGTATTGATGATAAGTTTAATATAGTGCTTGAAAGACTAATCAGATATGACACGACAATTGTATACAATAGATCATTTGATAAGAGACTGAAGGCTTTTAAAAAAAATTGCCAAATTTGCCTAGAGCAGCACAAAGAACTCGAGCAATTATTCAATGTGTTATCAGATGATTTGCAAAGAGCAGTGATTAGTCGAAATTTACTTGCCCATGGCGATCTATCATTTTTTATGGGGGGAGATGGGCCATTGCTAATGCTAAGAGGAGAATACAAGCATAAAGCAATCGAGCGTAGTTTTACTTATGCCGAAATCGAACAGCTATTTTTTGATTTTAGCCATATAGCAGGACGACTCTTTAATTCTTTCTGAACCCCAGACAATAGTAGATACGGATGATTACTGGCCGAAAATCTCATCTCCAAGCATCCAGTTTCTGAAACGTCTTTTGGGAGATGCTAAAATAGATCATTTAATAGAGTAGCCCAAATAATCCATATTCATAATGCAACCCTTCAATCATCTAGAAGAATCTACAAGAAAGAATTAATTCCTAAGATAAGAAAATAGTCATTGACATCGCCCCGCTGGTGAGCTATAAAGTTGCTATAGTCACAAAATTGCGAAAACAACAAACGCAGAAAACAATCACAACCGCCGCAGGCTCTTCACTCAGATGAGCCCTCCCGGCGGTTTTATTTTGTCCAAATTAGAACCACGATGAATTGGCCTGATGCCTAACTCGCATCTCAGCCTAGATCCATCAAATCCCACAACCTGCCGAAGACAAAAAACGTAACCCCACTTTCGCGGTTGCGAGTGGGTAAACTAAAGCGCCCTTAAAAATCGTCAGCGCACAAGATCAGCCCGAGCGGAGCGTAGCCAGCACGGAAAAGCAGATCAAATAAGGCTTTGCTGCCCCGTCGGAGGGCTGCGCGCCTTTGCGGTTGCTTGTGGGCAACTGAAGCACAAAAGAGCGCGCATCGCCCGTGAGACAAATAATGCCCAAACAAAAAGACACATCCCCTGCGGCGCAGCTACCTGATTGGGCAGCGGTTGAGACGGCATATCATCAGGGGGGCCAGACGGTCATAGAGCTCTGCGCTGATTTTAACATTACCAGGCAGCAGCTTTACGCTGCGGCAAAGGCGGGCAATTGGCCAAAGCGGCGGCAGAGAAAACAGCTTAAGAGAACAACCAGCACGGACCAAAGCCGCAATCACCGGCACACCTTGAAGGAGGCACTTGAGTTTATCACCATGGAACTAATGCAGAGACTAAAAGCCCGCACAATAGAGACAAGTGAGGACCATGATAAAGACGCCCGCACGCTCTCATCGCTGGTTCGGAGTTATGAAAAACTGCAACAGCTGGATGATACGGCGCGGCAAACCACACTGAAAGAGGCCAACAATAAGAGGGCAGACATAAAAGATGCGGACGAAGAGCGCCGCCAGATTGCGGCTCGCCTTGAAAAACTCATCAAAGGATTATGAGTTTGATAAAAACCTGAAATCTTTACCAATAGAGACCCTGGCCGCCCTCGAACATGATTGGCAGATCTGGGCGCGGGATGATCAGCTGCCCCCGCCGCTAGAGGAAGAGGCCCCCTGGCATATCTGGTTGCTGCTTGGCGGGCGCGGCGCTGGCAAAACCAGAGCCGGCGCTGAATGGATCCGCGCCATGGCGCTGGGGCTGGCCCCCATAACAGAAGAGCCCGCCCGCCGCATCGCTTTGGTGGGAGAAACCCTCGGTGATGTGCGCCGCACGATGATTGAGGGGGAGAGCGGCTTATTGGCCATTCACCCGGCAAATGAGCGCCCGTTATTTGAGCCGTCCCGCCGCCGCCTGACCTGGCCGAATGGCAGTATGGCTGAGATGTTTTCAGCTGAAGACCCGGAAGGTTTGCGCGGCCCGCAATTTATGGCGGCATGGTGTGATGAGTTGGCAAAATGGCCGAATGCAAATGAAACCTGGGACATGCTGCAATTCGCGCTGCGCCTTGGTTGTGCCCCGCGCCAGGTGGTGACCACCACACCGCGCCCGACAAAATTGATCAAGCGTTTGCTGAAAGATGAAGGCACACGCATTGGCCGGGCAAGTACCATGGATAATGCAGCCCATCTCTCGAAAGGCTTCATGAAAAATATCACCAGCCGCTATGAGGGCACAAGGCTCGGCAGGCAGGAGTTGGCCGGTGAATTACTTCAAGACCGGCAAGATGCCCTTTGGCAGAGAGACGCGCTAGAAGCCATGAGATGCAGCGCCGCGCCAGAGCTTTGCCGCATCATTATCGCCATTGACCCGCCAATGACCGGTAGCGCCAAGGCAGACCTTTGCGGGTTAATCGCCGCCGGGCTGGGGGCAGATGGCAGAGCCTATATTTTAGCTGATCGCAGCACACAAGGGCTTGCCCCCCTCAAATGGGCCGAGGCTGCCATCAGGCTCTATCATCACTATGAGGCTGATAGGCTGGTCGCCGAAGTTAATCAGGGCGGTGATTTGGTAGAGACGGTTTTGCGCCAGGTGGATGATACCATTGCCGTGACCAAGGTGCACGCCAAGCGCGGCAAGTGGCTTCGAGCAGAGCCGGTGGCAGCGCTTTATGAGCAGGGGCGGGTGGCCCATGTTGGCCCGCTACCAGAGCTTGAAGATCAGATGTGTGATTTTGGCCCTGAAGGCCTCTCTAACGGCCGCAGCCCGGATAGGGTGGATGCGCTGGTTTGGGCGGTGACAGACTTGCTCTTGAAAAAGACAGCCAACCCGAGGCTGAGGCGACCAATATAATGAAGGAGGGCTAGAAGCCCCCCTGCTGAAAAACTCCTGAATAAATTTTATCGCTTACACCAACCTTTCCACTCACCGTAGAAGGACAATGCCCCATGCCCGTTTGGAAATTCCCGCTCCAGTGGACGGGCCGGAAACAGCATCATGCCCCGCAAACATCGGCCCTAAAGCTGGAGGAGAAAGCTAGCCGCGCTAAATCTTTAATCACTCTGCATTCTAGCGGCCAACCGCGCTGGGCACCGCGCAACTATCTTACCTTTGCGCAAGAAGGCTTTGCGCAGAACGCCATTTGTTATCGCTGCGTCCGCATGATAGCGGAAGCCACCGCCAGCCTCACTTTCCAGCTGTGGCAAGATGATGAAGTGCTGCCACAGCACCCAATGCTTGACCTTTTAAACAAACCAAACAGCCGCCAATGCGGGCCAGACCTGATGGAAGAGTGGGTGGGGCATTTGCTGGTTGCTGGGAATAGTTACCTTGAATTAGTCACTTTGGAAGATATCCCCCGTGAGTTGCATGTGCTGCGCCCTGATCGCATGAAAGTCATCCTCGGGGCAGATGGATGGGCAGGGGGCTATGAATATAGCGTCGAGGGCCGCAGCCTTAAATTTGAGAACGCACCTGAAGGTGAGCAAAGCCCCATTCTACACCAAGCACTGTTTCATCCGGCCAATGATCATTACGGCATGAGCCCGATAGAAGCCGCCGCCAGCGCAATAGATATTCACAACGCCGCCTCCTCTTGGAACAAGGCGCTGCTTGATAATTCTGCCCGCCCTTCAGGGGCGCTTGTCTACACCTCGAATGAGGGCGAGCTCTCCAGTGATCAATATGAGCGCCTGCGCGATGAGCTCCGTGAGACCTTTGAAGGCCCGGCCAATGCAGGCCGCCCGTTATTGTTAGAAGGCGGGTTGGATTGGAAAAATATGGGCCTCACCCCTAGAGATATGGATTTTATCGAGGCCAAATATATCGCCGCGAGGGAGATAGCCTTGGCGCTGGGTGTGCCTCCCTTATTGCTCGGCATCCCAGGCGATAATAGCTACGCCAATTACGCAGAAGCCAACCGAAGCTTCTGGCGGCAAACAGTCGTGCCGCTAGCAGAAAAAGCCGCCAAGTCGCTAAGCCATTGGCTAAGCCCCTCCTTTGGGGACGGGCTGTGTCTAAAGCCTGATCTCGAAAATGCCATTGCACTCAGGGGAGAGCAAGAAACCTTGTGGAAGCGCTTGAGCGAAGTTGATTACCTGACAACAGACGAAAAGCGCGCGCTAATTGGCTACCCGCCGCTTGAGCCAGCAGTGGCACCAATGGCAACTGAAGAGGGCAATGCAGAGTGAAACACCCTCTCCCCCCAACGCGGCAACTAACCAGCGTGAGTAGTGAAAACCCTATGAACATAAAAACTGTAAACCCAAATGATTTTGCGGCCAGAGAAATAAAGTTCGCCCCCGTTGCACTCGAGACGATTGATAAAGATGGCGTCTTTGAAGGCTATGCCAGCCTGTTTAATACCATGGATCTTGGCCGGGATATTGTGCGGCCAGGGGCTTTTAATAAAAGCCTTAGAGTGGCCGGGAGCAGCACAGTTAAACTGCTTTATCAGCATGACCCAAGAGAGCCAATCGGTGTTTGGGATGAGCTGAGAGAAGATAGAAAAGGGCTGTTTGTGCGCGGCCGGTTGCTGCCAGAAATACGCCGCGCCAAAGAGGTGATGACCCTTATGCGGCTGAAAGCGCTTGATGGGCTTTCCATCGGTTTTAAAGCCAGGCGCACCCGGCCCGCTCGAGGCAAGGCGGCGCGTGAACTCTTGGAGATTGAGCTCTATGAAATTTCAATTGTTACCTTCCCCATGCACCCCGCCGCCCGGGCCGCCATTGTTGAAGGTGAGGCGGGTAAACCTGAAATATTAAAACCGGCCACGGTAGAGCCTGCCACACAGCCCCATTTAAAAAATAAGCATTGCCGCCCCGCCTTTAACGGTTTGCCCTCAATCAGGCAGTTCGAACAATGGCTGACAAGAGAAGCCGGCTTCACCCGAAGCCAGGCCCGGCAAGCCATAAATCAAGGATTTAAATCTCTGGCCCTCACGCAAGACGCTGAGCCAGCCAGCACCAGCCGCGTAAAAGCGCCTGAAAAAAGCCCGGCCGCAAAACTGCGCCGCGCGGCAAGTGCCATGCGCCGTACTGCACATGTACCGTACTGCCATGTAACAGCGCCAAAATTCACGGCTGAATTGGACTGAAAAAACGATACTAGCCCAAAAGAGGACCATATGAGCACCAATGAGTATGAACATAAATCTGGACATCCCAACGACCCGGATTTGCATAGCGCCATGGATGACTTCATGCACGCATTCACAGAATTTCGCGACACCAATGATAGCCGGTTAGAAGATATCGAGCGTAAAATGAGCGCAGATATCATCACAGAAGAAAAGCTAGCCCGCCTGAATAACGCCATGGACCACCACCAGCGCCGCATGGATGAGCTGTGCCTGAAAGCGGCCCGCTCGCCAAGAGGGTTCGGCAGTACCGCCATACAAACGGAAGGCCAGCTACAGCATAAATCAGCCTTTGATGGCTATGTACGCGGCGGCGAAACCCAGGGCCTGCGTGCGCTGGAGCAAAAATCACTCTCCGTAGCCTCAGACCCTGATGGTGGCTATCTGGTCCCTGAAGAAACTGAAACCACGGTGATGCAAGCCCTGAAGACAGTGTCTCCCATCAGAGCCATTGCTGGCAACCGCCAGGTCTCTGGCACCGTGTATAAAAAACCATTCTCAATCTCAGGCCCCGGCACCGGCTGGGTCGGTGAAACAGCCGCCCGGCCAGAGACAACATCCCCAACCCTCGCCGAGCTTTCTTTCCCGACTATGGAGCTCTATGCCATGCCAGCGGCCACCAGCACCTTGTTAGATGATAGCGCTGTAAATGTGGATGAATGGCTTGCAGAAGAAGTTCGCACAGCTTTCGCCGCACAAGAAAGCGCGGCCTTCGTCTCTGGTGATGGGGTGAATAAACCCAAAGGCTTCCTTGATTATACAAGCGTTGCTGAAGGGAGTTGGAGCTGGGGCAATACCGGCTATTTAGCAACCGGCGTTGATGGTGACTTTGCTGCCAGTGATGAAAGCGATCAGCTAATAGATCTTATCTATACTTTAAAGTCAGCCTACCGCGCCAATGCCCGCTGGGTAATGAACCGGACAACCCAGGCCGCTATCCGCAAATTCAAAGATGCAGATGGCAACTATATCTGGCAACCGGCACCACAAGCTGGCGCCAGCCCATCTTTGCTAGGCTTTGAGGTCACAGAAGTGGAAGATATGCCATCCATTGGCTCAGATAGCCTCTCTGTGGCTTTCGGTGATTTTAACGCCGGTTATCTGGTCGTTGACCGCCTTGGACTTAGAGTATTGAGAGACCCCTTCACCGCAAAACCATATGTGCTGTTTTATACGACCAAGCGTGTTGGCGGCGGCATCCAGGATTTTGACGCCATCAAATTCCTGAAATTCGGAACCTCATAATTCTAACCAGATAAATAACCAAACAGAATAGATGACCTCTCTTAGCTTAGGCACCCTCCATGAGGTCATCTGAGCCCGGCCACCTATGAGGCCGCCCCTCCCGGAACATTGCAAGCCTCACTGCCACACTCCCCCTTAAATGGTGGCAGATGGCCGGGCTCACCTATTTAAATTCTTAGCAAAGAAAGCGCCGCTATGCCCCTTGAATTGCGCACAGGCCCTGTTGAAGAACCTGTTTCACTCACTGAGTTAAAAAACGCACTCCGCATTGATGATACCGCTGATGACTTGTTGTTGAGCAGCCTGATAACCGCCGCCCGCGTGATGATAGAGACCACAACAGCGCGCCTCATGATCAATCAAAGTTGGGGCTATTTCCGTAAAGCTGTTCGGGGGGCTGGGGTTGTTCACTTGCCGCTCTCCCCGCTGCAATCAGTCGATGAAATCCTCATCCATCATCAAGATGGCTCAAGCACCAGTTTAGATAGCAGCGCCTACACGGTCGACCCGGCAAAGATGAGACCCAAACTGCAGTTTAACAATTCAAGCGAACCGGAAAGCGGCCAGCATAGCTTAGCTAGCAATTTGAACAGCTTGGAAATCCGCTTTACTGCCGGTTATGGCGGGGCGGCCAGCGCGGTACCTGATGATTTAAAGCAAGCGGTGCAGATGTTGGCCGCCCATTGGTATGAACAGCGAAGCCCCATCGGCCCCGGCGGCAGTTTAACTGACATGCCAGCAGGGGTCACCGCCCTCATCGCCCCCCATAAAGATTTACGGCTTCAATAATAAACAGCCCCTTCAAATAAAAAGAGCGCAGAGAGAAAATGATCAAACCCACTAATATAAGTGATATGCGCCACCGCCTTGAGCTAGAGCAACCACAGCGCACCAGCCTTTCAGGCGGCGGGGTTTCAGTAACCTGGGTTAAGTTGGCAGATCTATGGGCCAGCATCACGCCGATGAAAATGAGGGAACATTTCACCCGCCATCAGGTGAATAGTGAAATAACCCACAGCATCACAATTCGCTATCGCGCTGATGTCCGCCCGGAAATGCGGCTGGTGAAGGGCACACGTGTATTTGAGATAATCAGTGTTTTAAACGAGCAGGAGCGGAACCGCTGGTTGCAACTGGAATGCAGTGAGCAAGTGCCAGAGAGCGCAATATGAAACTCACCCTAAACAGCGATGCAGCCAATTTGGCGCGCTTAAAAGATCGGCCAGAATATGCCCTCACAAGCGCCGTTAGACATAAAATCCAAAAACAACATATGGCCGCGCTGCGGCAAGCATTGAACTCATCAATTGACCAGTTGCAAATTACTGAGGCTGAAAAACGATTAATCAAAAACAGCATGATCATTGAACCTGAAGGAGAGCGCGCCCTGAAGCTGCGCTTTACCCATCCGCTCGCCTTGAAGCTGGAATATGGCACTAAGCAAACCGAAGCCCATGGCTGGATAGCAAAAACCATTGCTGCAAATCGGGCGCTGACCATCCCCGCACAATAATCAGCAGAACAATACAGTAGAGGAGGCACCAAATGAGCGCTAGCTGGAACCTGCAAACCGCCCTGATTGCGGCTCTAAAAGCAGATGCCACGCTGCAAACCCTGCTAGGCGGCGCGCGTATATATGACACCCCGCCATTCAGAGCCAGGCTGCCCTACATCACCCTCGGTATGACCTTAGAGCGGGACTGGAGCACCAGCACAGAGCAAGGCGGCGAACATATCATCACCTTTCACAGTTGGACGGAAATGAACAGTCGCCAGCAAGCCATGGCGCTAGAGGAAGCCGTAAGAGACCTAATAGAAAACACAAGCATCTCTATCACCGGCCACATATTGGTCAATGCGAGATACCAGTTCAGTGAAATTCGCCGCGACAGAGAAGGCAGTGCCTATCACGGTATCATTCGCTACCGCCTGGTGACTGAGCCAGTTTAACGAAGTCCCAGATAACATAAATATCCAAACTATAAGGAGAGACGCATGAGCGCCCAAAAGGGAAAAGACATGCTGTTAAAAGTTGATACAGATGGTGGCGGCACATTCATTAGCCTGGCTGGGCTGCGCGCCCGCACCCTGTCCTTCAACACCGAAACAGTTGATATCACCTCATCTGAAAGCGCCGGCCAATGGCGGGAGCTACTAAGCTGCGGCGTGAAAACAGCGCGGCTCTCAGGCAGTGGCATATTTAAGGACCAGCAATCAGATGAAACGCTGCGCGGCTATTTTTTCAATGGCACTCTGCGCGATTGGCAAATAATCATCCCTGACTTTGGCACCCTTGAAGGGCCGTTTCAAATTTCCGGTTTTGAATATGCCGGTAATCACAATGGCGAGATCACTTTCGAGCTGACTTTAGAATCAGCCGGGGCCATCTCCTTCACCGCGCTTTAAGGAGATAAAACCCTGATGACCAATCATCTAAGAGGTGAAATTAGCGCCATGTTAGATGGCACCCCCACAACCCTCTGTCTGACATTGGGGACTTTAGCAAACCTGGAGGCGGTGTTTGGCTGTGGTGATCTCATCGCCCTTGTCGAGCGTTTGCAGTCAGGCCGGGTAAAAGCCGACGACCTGATAGATATTCTCCATGCAGGGCTGAGCGGTGCTGGCGATAAGCGCAGCCGGGAAGAGGTCGCCGCCATTAAAATTGAGGGCGGCGTTGAAGGCGCGGTTGCCATCATTGCTGAGTTGTTTGAGGCCACCTTCCCCAAGTCAGACAAAAGAGATCAGAATGGTCAGTAAGGGGCCGCAAACTGCTTTCCTCCCTTGGGAGTTATTAATGCAGCTGGGTTTCGGCAGGCTAGGGCTCTCATCCACAGCCTTCTGGTCACTAACCCCAAAGGAATTATTAGCCGCACTTGAAGGGGCCACCTTCCTCTCACCGCACAACGCCGCCCCGCCAGACCGCTGCATATTTGAGGGGATGATGAAAAATTTTCCAGATGAGAGAACAACTGCCAGATGACACCACAACGGAATGAGAAATAAATGGCCATAGATGACAGCGAATTAAAATTTGAAATCAACATGGATACCAGCACAGCCCGCAAAGAATTGCAGCTGTTGAATAAAGAAAGCTTAGACCTTGGCAACACCATAAAATCAGCGTTTGAAAACATCGCCATTAAAGGCCGTGATGTTGAGGATGTATTCAAATCTCTAGCGTTGCAAATTTCAAAGCGTAGTTTTTCTAAAGCCTTCGCCCCCATTGAAGGGCTGTTTGATAACCTCCTCAGTGGCAGCGGCTCTATGCTGGGCAATGTCTTTGGGTTTGCCAAAGGCGGGGTGATAAGCGGACACACCGGTTTATCAGGCGGCGGCGTGCTCTCATCTCCTGCAACCTTTCCCCTTGGCGGCAGCGCGACGGGCCTGGCTGGTGAAGCCGGACCCGAGGCAATTATGCCGCTTGCCCGCGGCCCCAATGGCGAGCTCGGCATCCGCGCTAGCGGCGAGGGGCCGGTTAACGTCACCATTAATATTAGTACACCAGATGTTGAAAGTTTCCGCCGTTCCGAAGGGGAAATCGCCGCCCGTTTGCAGCAGATTGTCTCAAGAGGCAATCGCAATCTTTAGCCACATTTAGCCCGGAATCCGCCAATGAGTTTTCATGAAATCCGCTTCCCGACAGACATCTCTCTCGGCAGCAGCGGCGGCCCTGAACGCCGCACTGAAATTGTCGTCCTTGGCTCTGGCCATGAAGAGCGAAACACCAGATGGTCCCAGTCTAAGCGCCGTTTTAACGCGGGCTATGGTGTTAAGTCTCTCACAAATCTAAATCAGGTGATTGCCTTTTTTGAAGAGCGGCGCGGCCGGTTATATGGCTTCCGCTGGAAAGACCATGCTGATTATTCTTCAGCCGGGGCAGGCGCACTCATCACCCTGAATGACCAACAGTTGGGTCTGGGAGATGGCAGCAACAGGGAATTTCAGCTGACCAAACAATATGGGGCGGCCCACGCCCCCTATGCCCGCGAAATTAACAAACCGGTTAGCGGCACATTGCTTGTTGGGGTGGATGGCACACTACAAACTGAAGGGGGTGATTATACAGTCGATACGACAACAGGGATGATCACCTTTGAGCCAGTCAGCACACCAGCAAATGAGAGCATCATAACAGCTGGATTTGAATTCGATGTCCCCGTTCGCTTCGATACAGATAGCCTCCGCCTGAACATGTCCCGTTTTAATGCCGGCGAAATACCAGACATACCCATCACCGAGATCAGAGTATGAAACAAATCCCTACAGAGCTGCAAAATCATCTGGACAGCGGCGCCACGACACTTGCAAATTGCTGGAAAGTTACCAGGCGAGACGGCAGTGTTTATGGCTTCACAGATCATGATAATCCGCTCAGTTTTGATGGCACAACCTATGAAGCCGCATCAGGTTTTATAGGTACAGAAAGCCTCAACCGGCTTGGCCTCTCTGTTGATACAATGGAGGTTCATGCGGCACTGAACTCTGAGGCAATCACGGAGGCAGAGCTGAGCAACGGTCTTTATGATAATGCAGAAGTTGAGCTCTATCTTGTGAACTGGGCAGATAACAGCCAGAGGCTGTTGTTAAAAACCGGAAACATCGGTGAGGTGCGGCGCGGGGAGCTGGCCTTCATGGCCGAAATTCGCGGCCTGGCTCATCATCTCCAGCAACCGGAAGGGCGGGTTTATCAATCCCCCTGCGATGCGGTGCTGGGGGATACGCGCTGCGGTGTTGTTTTGAATAGCCCGCAATATACTGCCACCGCAACAGTAGCCAGCCCGTTAGAAAACGGCCGCTTCACCGCAACCGGGTTAGAGACCTACACCTCAAATTGGTTCCGTGAAGGGCGGTTAACCTGGCTCACCGGTGCCAATGCGAATGCGGTGATGGAGGTGCGCGCTCATAAGTTAGAGGAAAGCGGAATAGCAGAACTTTTGTTATGGCGACAACCAGCACTGCCGCCAGAGGCGGGGGAGACCTTTACCATACAGGCAGGGTGTGACCTTAAATTTGCAACCTGCCGGGAGAAGTTCACCAATAGCGCTAATTATCGCGGGTTCCCCCACATCCCCGGCAATGATTTTCTTATCGCCTCACCCAAATAGCAGGCTTGATTGTCTGAGGGTTACCCCAGTTTGAGAGAAGAGCTTGTGGCAGCACAAGTGCGGCTCGCGCTTAACAGCCCTTCGATAGCGCACATTTCAAGTCACCTAAGAAAATAGCAAAACGCCATAAAACTAAGACGTCCGATGACACCATGAAAGTTGATCCGCATGCCGCACGAGCAACAAAAAGCTGAGCATATCATCACCATTGCCCGGCAATGGTTAGGTACCCCCTACCATCACCAGCAAAGTTTAAAGGGCATTGGTTGTGATTGCCTTGGGCTCATACGCGGGATCTACAGTGAACTATATAACCACCCGCCAGCTGTTCACACCCCCTACACAAGAGATTGGGCCGAGGCTAGCGGCGAGGAAACATTGATAAAAGCCGCCGGAGCGCATCTCAAACAAATAGACATAAACCAGCATGCCCCAGGTGATGTTTTAATTTTTAGGTTTCGCAAATGGATGGTTGCAAAACATGCCGCCATTGAAAGCTATGAAGGCCGCATGATCCACGCCATTGAGCAATCCCCTGTGAGCGAAGTTAGCCTAGGCCCCTGGTGGCAAAGACATATCGCCGCCGTGTTCCGTTTCCCTGAAAGGCCTGCTGGCCTTTAAAAGCTGGCCAAAGCTCATACTGATAAAAGTTTAACGGCTTTAATCAGTGATCAACCCGATTAATCCATTAGATAAATGAGGAGTGCATAGTGGCAACTCTTGCATTAGGCGTGCTTGGTAGCACCGTGGGCGGTGCTGTTTTGCCCTCCATCGGGGGGCTTACAGGGGCGGCAATTGGCCAGGCCGCCGGGGCACTTGCTGGCCGGTTCATAGACCAGGCGCTGTTTGCCCCTTCCGGCCAGACAAGGCAACATGAAGGCCCGCGGCTAAAAGATGTGAATGTTTCATCAGCATCTGAAGGCGCCCCCATCCCCAAAATATATGGTCGGGCAAGGCTTGGGGGCCAACTCATCTGGGCCACCCCATTTGAAGAGGAAATCATCACCCGCACCCAATCAACCGGCAGCGCCTCAGGCGGTAAAGGCGGGGCAAGTGGCGGCAGTAGCAACACCACTAAGACAATTGAATACCGCTATTATGCTAATTTCGCTATTGGCCTTTCAGAAGGGGAGGCGACCAGGCTGGGCCGTGTTTGGGCCAATGGGAACCCCTTAAAGCTCTCTGATTATAGTTACCGCTTTTATAAAGGGGATGACGCTCAAAATCCTGATAGCCTGATTGAGAGTAGGGAAGGGGCGGGCAATGCCCCCGCCTATAAAGGTCTTTGCTATATCGTCTTTGAGCGTATGCCTTTAGCGGAATTCGGCAACCGCATTCCTCAGTTGAATTTTGAACTCTTTCGCCGCCTGGATGATTTTGAGACCACCATACCGGCGATCACCCTGATCCCCTCTGCCGGGGAATATGTCTATGAGAATGAGGAGTTGATTAAGGATCTGGGCAATAGCGTTTCAGAGCCGGAAAACACCCACACCCATCAAGATGGCTCTGATTGGGATGTCTCTCTGGATCAATTGCAAACAGATCTCCCAAATGTTCAACATGTCTCACTCTTTGTCAGTTGGTTTGGGGATGACCTGCGCGTTGGCAATTGTGCGCTGCGCCCCCGTGTAGATAATAGAGATAAAGTCATTATTGGCCGTGAGTGGTTGGTCTCGAATACAGACCGGCAAACAGCGCCCCTCACCAGCACTCATGAAGGCCGCCCGGCCTATGGCGGCACACCTTCTGATGAAACAATCATCAGCGCACTCACCGACTTAAAAGCGCGCGGGCTGAAAGCCACTTTCCACCCCTTCATCCTGATGGATATCCCTGAAGGCAACGCACTAGGCGACCCCTGGAGCAATAGTCCGGCCCAGCAACCCTACCCATGGCGCGGGCGCATAACAGTGAACCCTGCCCCAGGCCAACCTGGCACAGTTGATAAAACCAGCACCGCGGCCAGCCAATTGCAGGCCTTTATTGGCACAGCGAACCCAGCAGATTTTTCAGTTTCTGGTGGTGTGGTTACATATACAGGGCCAGCAGAATGGAGCCTGCGCCGCATGCTCTTGCATTATGCCCATCTCTGCGCCGCCGCCGGCGGGGTGGATAGTTTTCTCATCGGGTCAGAGTTAAGAGCGCTCACAACAATCCGCGATGAAACAGGTGCATACCCATTTGTGGCAGCATTGAAAACCATAGCAGCAGATATAAAAACCATTTTAGGAAGCAGCACAAAAGTGACCTATGCGGCTGATTGGTCTGAGTATTTTGGCCACCAACCAGCTGATGGTAGCGGCGATGTATTCTTCCATCTTGATCCATTATGGAGTGATGCAAACATAGACGCCATTGGCATTGACTGTTATTGGCCGCTCTCAGATTGGCGTAGCGGCAGCACACATCTTGATGCAAGCCTCTCTAATGATATTTACCAGCTCTCATATCTCAAATCGAACATCAGAGGCGGTGAAGGCTATGACTGGTATTACGCCAGTGAAGAAGACAGAATTAGCCAAACCCGCACCCCCATCACAGATGGGTTTGGCAAACCCTGGGTCTATCGTTACAAGGATATTGAGAACTGGTGGAATAACCCACACTATAATAGACCGGCCGGCATCGAGGAGGCCACCCCAACCGCCTGGCAACCAGAGAGTAAACCCTTTTGGTTCACAGAGCTTGGCTGCCCAGCCATCACCTTTGCAAGCAATCAACCTAATTTATTTCTGGATCCAAAAAGCTCAGAATCAAACTTGCCCCACCATTCAGATGGTGGGCGGGATGATTATATCCAGCGGCAATTTCTCTCAGCGTTTATCGACTATTTCTCACCGTAGAGCGCTGAATTCATAGAGGCAAATAACCCGCAATCAACTCAATATAGCGGCCGCATGATCGACCCCGAGCGGATCTATGTGTACACCTGGGATGCCAGGCCGTATCCAGCCTTCCCCGGAAGCACGGAAGTTTGGGGGGATGGTGAGAACTGGTTGCGCGGCCACTGGCTCACTGGCCGCACCGGCAGTGTCTCGCTCACTGTTTTGGTTAAATCTATTTTGGCCGATTACGGGTTCACCGCTTATCAATCTCCCGCCCTAAACGGCATCATTGACGGCTATGTAATAGATAACATCATGCCGGCAAGAGATGCATTACAACCGCTAGAGCTGGCCTTTTTCTTCGATAGTTATGAAAGCGGCGGCCTCATTCATTTCAAACGGCGAGGGCAGGGCGATGAGGTTAGTTTAACCCAGGAAGAGCTGGTGGAACAATCACCGGAAAAAGGGCTATATGAACTTACCCGCGCTCAGGAAACTGAACTACCAAGGGCTGCAAAAATCACCTTCATAGACGGTGATAACGGCTACCAAAGCCGCACAGCTGAAAGTCAGCAGAATATTGGACAAACCCGCCGCATCGCCGCCGCTGATCTCCCGATAGTTTTAGAACCGGCAGCAGTAGAGAGCCTGGCCGGAAAATGGATACAAGAAAGTTGGGCAGCGCGTGAAGAGGCAAGTTTCACCTTGCCACCAAGCAAGCTTTCCCTGGAGCCAACAGACATCATTTCGGTTGAGTTAGCAAACAGCAGCAAGCGTTTGCGGATTACTGAAATAAATAATGAAGGGCATTTGGCACTAAAAGCCCGCTCAATAGATACCTCCCTTTATCAAGAGAGTTTCAAGGATGCGGCGTTACCAGAGACAAGCCTCCCGGCTATTTATGGCCCAACCAAAGGCATATTCATTGATGCCCCAATTCACAACGGCAGTGAGACGCAGCCTACGGGCTTTTTTGCGGCCACACAGCAGCCCTGGCCTGGCACCGTAGCGCTCTATAAATCACCAGAACAATCAGGCTTCACATTAAATGAAACTGTCACCGCACCAGCAAGACTGACTGAGCTGTTAGAGGCACTTGCAACCGGCCCCACGGGGCGCTGGGATCATGGCAATCAAATCAGCATTACACTATCCTCAGGGGAACTATCATCGATCAGTGAGGCAGCAGCGCTTAGCGGCAGCAATCGCTGCGCACTTCAACATGATGATGGCAGTTGGGAAGTGCTCAGTTTTACAACCGCAAACTTGGTCGCGGATATGACCTATCTGCTATCAGGCTTATTGCGCGGATTAAACGGCACCGAAGCGAGCCTCAATAGCCCAGCAAGCAGCGGTGCTAATTTTATAATGCTGGATGAAGCCATCGCAAGGCTTGATATGACCGTCAATGATATAGGGCGACCTTATTATTGGCGGTATGGCCCAGCCATTCACAGCATTGGGCATCCCTCATATCAAACCGATGAATTCTCCTTCGAGGCGCACAACCTTCGCCCCTACAGCCCGGTTCACATTAAGGCCGCGATGAGCGGCGGCGATCTTATCATCAGCTGGATCCGCCGAAGCCGCACCGGCGGTGATCTATGGGAGCGAGAAGAGATACCGCTCGGTGAAACGAGTGAGCTTTATGATCTCGAAATTCTCAATGGGAGTGCCGTCATCAGAACAGCAACAATCACTGCCCCCACCTACATTTATACCGCCGCTGACCAGATAACCGATTGGGGCAGCCCCGAGGCTAGCTATCAGATACGCCTCTATCAACGCAGCGAATATTATGGCCGCGGCACCCCGGCGACAGCGACAATCCTCACAAATTAAACAGGCAAATATATGCGTTTAGACATCCCCCCACTAACAGAACAGACCACCCAGCACACCCCCCACACAGCGAACCTGCAAGATAGCGTCTTAGTCAGCAGCCTTATCACCGCACCGGCTTGGAGCGTATGGCTAAGCGAAATCAACGGCTTGCTCACCACCCTCTCATTGCTCATCGGCGTGACAATAGGCGCCCACCGTTTATGGCGCATTGTCAAAAAGCCCCCAAAAGGGAAAGGCCCGCAGCAACCACCAGCCACACCGCTGTAATCCAATCGTGAGAAACACAGAATAAAGGGTAAGCAAGTGAGCAACTCACCCCCCTGGCTCAAAGTAGCCAAACATCATATCGGCATTGCTGAGCGCCCCGGCCCCCCAAGCAATGAAACCATAAACAATTTTTTCCGTGATGCCGGGTTCAAAGACATAAGAGATGACAACATCCCCTGGTGTGCGGCCTTCGTTGGGGCGATGCTACAAAGGTCAGGCTACACCCCAACTCATAGCCTACTCGCCCGCTCTTATATGCCCTGGGGCAGTGCACTAGAAGCCCCCATCAAAGGAGCCATTGCAATTTTCCCGCGGGGCAGTAACCCCGCAAAGGGGCATGTTGGTTTCATCACCAACATCAACAGCCAAACATTAGAGATCCTGGGCGGCAATCAAAACAATCAGGTATGCCTGCAAAACTGGGAAAAAGACAAAGCGCTGGGGTATAGATGGCCCCATTTAGGTAAGGCAACATTTAAAGAGGCGCTCAGCACTTTGTTGCAAAGAGAAGGCGGGTGGAGCAACCATAACGCTGACCCTGGCGGGCCAACCAACCGTGGCATTACTCTCAACACTTATAAAGCTGCAATTTTTAGCGGGTTGATCTCATCACCATATAAAAATCCTGAAACAGGGCTGAGGCATATAACGAAACAACAGATCGAGACAATCTACTTACAGCAATATTGGTATCCGTCCTGTTGTCATCTTATGCCTGCAATGGTCGCGGGGTTCCATTTCGACGCGGCCGTTAATCAGGGCGTCAACCGCGCGACAAAATTTCTACAACAAGTTGCAATGGCAGAGATCGATGGCGAAGTCGGCCCAGAGACAATTTCTAAGGTATGGGCTCAATCCCCGAAAACTCTGACAGAGCAATATAAAGAGCGCCGCCTCGAGCATTACCGCTCCTTAAAGACTTACTCAATTTTTGGTAAAGGCTGGCGCAATCGTCTTGATGAAGCAAGCGCCGCCGCCAGCCTGTTAAAACCAATCCCTACCTCACAACACCAAATAAAGGAAAAACCCCCAATGACCACAAGCACATATGATAGCGATAAAAAATGGTGGGGCGAAAGCCTGACAATCTGGGGGGCAATCGTCACCGCACTTTCTACATTACTGCCGCTGCTCGGCCCACTCATAGGGCTTGATATATCGACAGAGATGGTTGAGCAGTTCGGTGAAACAGTTGCCAGACTAATCCAGCTGTTTGGCGGTATAACAGGCACCACTATGACCCTATATGGCCGTGCCCGCGCCTCAGCTCCCCTAACTCGCCGCGCCATTGATGTGCGCATTTAACCAGACCGGGATAGTGCAAATGACCCTGAAACTTTATCTTCTTTCAATTCTAATCTCAGCAATAGCGCCCTATATCATGCCCAAATGCCGAGATGATCTTAGCAAACCTCAAAAAGGCGATAACCGCAGCTATACTCCTGGCAAGTATTTTGAGAACACTATGGAGCTTCATCACCAAAGCAAAGCCAAACCATCCGCCACCCCAGACCATACAGATAAATAGCGCCTGCTCAGCCGAAAATATTTCAGGCTATAATTTCCCCGTAATTGTCTGTATATTCCCAAAAAGTCATATCTTCCAATTCACTATAGCCTGTACGCTGGTAGTGGCAGACACTAAATGATTTATCATTTGAGCTCACTATTGTTGGCGGACTGACAATTGGATTTTGGCGTAGTAACATTTAGCATTTATTGCAGGTATAGTGAGCGATGAAATCATTATGCCTGTATAGTATGGGGAAATTTCGTGCGTTTACTCGTTGTAGAAGATGATGCAGATCTTAATCGCCAGCTGGCCACAGCTTTAGAAGAAGCCGGCTATGTGGTTGACGTTGCCTTTGACGGCGAGGAAGGTCACTTCCTGGGCGAAACAGAACCGTATGACGCCATAATTCTGGACATTGGCTTACCCTCTATGGATGGCATTAGTGTGCTAGAGAAATGGCGCCGCGAAGAGATAAAAATCCCGGTCCTCATACTCACAGCCAGAGACCGCTGGAGTGATAAGGTCGCTGGTATGGATGCCGGTGCTGATGATTATGTCTCCAAGCCGTTTCATATGGAAGAGGTGCTGGCACGGGTGAGGGCCTTATTACGGCGCTCCAAAGGGCATGCTTCAAATGAGATAGAGGTTGGCACCCTGCGTCTCGATACCAAATCAGCCAGGGTAACAGTTGATGGAACAACCATTAAGCTCACCTCTCATGAATACCGCCTGCTGGCTTATCTGGTGCATCATAAAGATAAGGTTATTTCTCGCACTGAGCTTGTTGAGCATCTTTATGATCAGGATTTTGATAGAGATTCAAACACCATTGAAGTCTTCGTAGGGCGCCTGCGCAAAAAAATCCCGTCTGATTTAATTCAAACGGTTAGGGGCCTTGGATATTGCTTGTCCACGAATGAAAATGAAGTTTAAATCACTCGGCTTCCGGCTTTTCATCACGTCCACACTTATCGCGCTCATTGTCCTGCCGCTTGCAGCCTGGCAACTTATCTCCCAATATCGAAATTCCATTGAAACCAATTTTGATGAACGATTAAAAGCCAATCTCTCTCTCCTCATCGAAAGCAGTTTTTCTGAAAATTTTGACACCCCCCAAAAGCCCACCCAATTTGGTGGCTTCGCATTTACTCTGCAAAACTCTGGTTGGTACTGGCAAATAAAGCCGGAAAATAACAAGGGCCTCTCAGGGTTCACGTCAGAGTCTCTCGGCGATGAGAAGCTAAATCTCACATCCCGGCAGGGCGTAAAGAAAGAGCCAGACGGAACCACTAAATTCTACATAACCTATGGCAGCGACCGCCGCTTACGGGTCATTGAGAGAAAAATCACCCTAGGCACAGCCCAAAACCCGCAATCCTATATTTACACCGTCACTGGCGACAGCAGCGAAATTGAAGATGATGTCATCGATTTTGCTTCGATGTTGTCCTTCACTTTTCTCATTCTCGGCAGCGGGCTTATTCTCGCAACGCTTTTGCAGGTAAAAATTGGCCTAAAGCCTTTGCAAGCCATTGAGCACGGGCTAACCGCCATCAGGGCTGGAAAAACCGACAAGCTTGAAGGCAACTTCCCCGCAGAAATTGAACCCCTACAAATAGAGATAAACAATCTTATACGCAGCAACATGAACGTCATTGAGCGCGCCCGCACTCATGTTGGCAATTTGGCCCATGCTTTGAAAACACCATTGAGCGTTGTTAAGAATGAAGTGGGTAGCCAGAAAGGCAATTTGGCCAATAAAATTGGGGAGCAGGTGGATATCATGCAAAACCAAATCAGCCATCATCTCGACCGTGCCCGTATGGCGGCTCATGTCGGTATTGTTGGCAGCCTCACTGAGATTGCGCCGATTTTAAAAGCACTTGAGCGCGTTCTACAACGTATTCATCAAGATAAGGCCCTTAAATTCACTCTAAACTGCCCTGAAACGGCGAGTTTCGCCGGCGAGAAGCAAGATTTTGAGGAAATCATCGGTAATCTATTGGACAACGCTTTCAAGTGGGCCAAGAGCGCTGTAAGCTGCACTGTTATATGTAAAGAGGGCAAAGCTGGCACTGCAGCTAAGGCGAAAATTAAGTCAACTGCAAAAGAAGCCCCAGTAAAAGATATGATCGTCATCACAGTCGATGATGACGGACCCGGTCTTAGCGAAAAAGAACGGCAACAAGTTCTAAAACGCGGTAAGCGGCTAGATGAAACAGTACCCGGATCCGGCCTCGGTTTATCTATCGTAACAGACCTGGTAGATCTCTATGGCGGCGTAGTAGCATTGGAAACATCACCCCTTGGTGGGGTGCGTGTAAAAATACAACTCCCAGCGGGAAGCTAAAAAACTGCCTAATTTTGGTCAGAATTGAGCCGTTACTGACATATACCGCGATTATTTAGTAAAAGAGTTTAAGTTTTCATATTCTGTAGAGCCTATGAAGGGCCTCTTCGCAGAATAGTATTCATGCCGCATTCAGCATACGCCCGATAAAGAACAGGGCCCGCTAGTGAAACGGATATGGCGAACAACAGTCTGGATTGGATTAGCAAAATGATATCAAAAATAAAAACCATTGCGGTTCTCGCGGTCATGCCACTTATGCTCGCCGCCTGCTCTGGCAGCTTTAATAAACAAGATAGCGGCACCGTGATAGGTGCGCTCGCCGGTGGTATTCTCGGCAATCAGGTCGGCAAGGGCAGTGGCAAGGTTCTGGCAACTGTAGCTGGCGCCGTTATTGGCGGCGTTGTAGGTAGCGAAATTGGTCGCTCACTTGATGAGAATGATCGCCGCGCGGCTGCAGAGGCCGAATATTACGCACTTGAAAAAGGCCAGTCAGGCAACGCCACACCTTGGCGCAACCCTGATTCAGGGCGACACGGCGTGATTGTTCCCTCAAAACCATATGAAATGAGCGGACGTAATTGCAGAAATTATACCCATACAATCTATATAGATGGCGAGCCACAAATCATGAAAGGCACAGCCTGCCGCGGTAATGACGGCACATGGTCTAAGGTTAGCTAAACGAACAGACTTAACTTATAGACTATACAAACAGTATAAACCTTAAGAGGGGGCCTTATAATCAGGGCCTCCTTTTTTGTGACCATGCACTTTTCCCCTCCCCCTTACAATCTCCCCCAAAAACTCATCAAAAAACTCCAACTATCGTTAAAACCCTTATATGCAAACGAAGAAAAATTTATCTGGGCTCAAAAGCGGAAATAATCGCGGGAATGCCGTATTTTTAATGATAATTGCGCCAAATACCGTAAAGTTTAAAGCTAACAGAGATCATAAACTCTTCGAGAGGCCTCTTACATAGTGGTGAACATTACATATATTTAATTTTCGAGACCATGTAGCGCCATGATTTTTGACCTATATAATGGCAATACAAATGCAATGCAGCCGCCAACAAATCGCCCGTAAAAATACTGGGCTGCATATTGATTTGAAAGATGGAGACCTAGTTTTGGAAAATCAGATTTTAGCTCACAAGAAAGCAAAAACAAGCAAGCTGTTGGCGCTTGCGGCCATTGGCCTGGCAGGCACAACAGCTCTTGCCGGCTCAATGACCCTCAAAAGCCAATCAACACATGCTGAAATGAGCAATGCGGCAATCACCCAGGCAAAGCCTTATGCCAACGCGCCAGCAAGCTTTGCTGACCTGGTTGAAAAAGTACGCCCTTCAGTTGTTAGTATCAACGTAAAAGGCAAACCACAAAAGAAACGCCCAAACTTGGGCCGCCGCGCCCCCGCGCCACCCTTTGGCAACCGCGCGCCAGACCAAAACCCTTTTGGTGATTTCTTCCGTCGTTTCGGCCAGCCTCAGCCACCCCAGCAAGCGCCTAAAAACGCCCAGGGCTCAGGCTTTATCATTTCTGAGGATGGCTACGTAGTCACCAATCATCACGTTATCGCCGATGGTGAAGATATCCAGGTCATCCTGGATGATGGTGAGCGGCTGGACGCCCGCCTTGTCGGCTCCGATGAACGGACGGATCTCGCACTTCTTAAAATAAAAGAAAAGCGCAAATTCCCCTTCGTGCCAATGTCAAACAAAATTGCTCGTGTGGGTGATTGGGTGCTGGCCGTTGGCAATCCATTTGGCCTTGCAAGCTCGGTAACCGCCGGCATTGTTTCAGCTCATGGCCGCCGGGTAGGGGCCAGCCCTTATGACTATCTGCAAATTGATGCTGCCGTTAACCGCGGTAACTCAGGTGGGCCAGCCTTTAACTTGAATGGTGAAGTGGTCGGTGTTAACTCTGCCATTTATAGCCCTTCAGGCGGTAATGTCGGTATCGCATTCGCCATTCCATCTGTTTTGGTTAGCAAAATTGTCGCTGACCTCAAAGAAGGCGGCAGCGTGCAACGCGGTTGGCTTGGCATCAACATCCAGGATGTTAGCGAAGATATCGCCAATGGTCTTTCACTGGAAAAAGCTGGTGGTGCTCTTGTTACCCGTTTGGTGGAAACAGGCCCAGCTGCAAAATCAGACCTGAAAACCAGAGATGTCATCGTCAAGGTGAATGGTGAGGATGTTGATGATGTCCGTGACCTGATGCGTAAAATCGGTGAAATTAACCCAGGTGAAATTGTCGATCTTGAAGTTGTCCGTGATGGTCAAAATCGCAAAGTTGCCATTAAGCTTGGTACGTTCCCGGATGGAAAACAGCTTGCAGCGCTTCAGCGAAAAGAGCCAGGGCTTGATCAGGGCAATGAAGCTCTCGATGAACTCGGCATCTCACTTGCCTCAGCACGCAATGTCGGAAAAGGCGATGAAGGCGTTGTGATTACAGAAATCGACCCTGATAGCGATGCCGCGAGCAAAGGCATTAAGGTTGGTGATGTCATCCTTGAAGTTAATGGCAGCAAGGTCAACTTCCCCGCTGATGTCGCCACTAAAATCCTTGAAGCTAAAAAGCTGAATAAGGGTGCTGGTAACGGCAAGAAGATCGTCATGCTGGTGCGGATGAAAGATGGCCCCTATGTCGGCCTGAAACTCAGCCAAAAAGAAGACTGATCAAAGATTGAAAAAGGGTGGCACAGCGTGTCACCCTTTTTCCAATAATAGGATAAGAACAATGCGCGTTTTACTGATTGAGGATGATCTGGAAACTGCAAGATTTCTCTGCAAAGCTCTGACTGAAACCGGTCATGAGGTAGACCACGCAGATGATGGAGAAACAGGCCTGAATTACGGCCTTGCTAATGACTATCAGGTTCTCATAGTAGACCGTATGCTCCCCCGCCGAGATGGCCTCTCTATCATCGAGACACTGCGTTCAGAAGGCGTGAACACCCCCGTTCTTATCTTGAGCGCTCTGGATAAAGTGGATGAACGCGTCAAAGGGCTACGCGCAGGCGGCGATGATTACCTGACCAAACCATTCGCTTTTTCAGAATTACAAGCCCGCATAGAAGTGCTCATGCGCCGCCGCACAACAGACGGCGAGGAAGCTGACTTAAAGGTCGGGGATCTTGTGTTGGAGCGCCTAAGCCAACGCGTCTCAAGGGGCGGCAAAACAATCCAGCTCGTCCCAAGAGAGTATCGCCTGCTTGAATTTCTTATGAAACATAAAGGCCAGGTCGTCACCCGCACCATGCTGTTGGAAAATGTCTGGGATTATCACTTTGACCCTGGCACCAACGTTATTGATGTGCACATGTCACGCCTACGAGCTAAGATAGATAAGGAATTTGAAAACACGCTTCTTCAGACCATTCGCGGTGCAGGATATATGATCTCTGATGGCGCTTAATCGAATCTTCAAAACCACCGCCTTCAGATTATCAGCCATATACTTAGTTGTTATATTTGCCGCGAGTATTGTCGTTGGCACTTATATGGGCTGGCGCACAAACGCCCTGTTAACGCAGCAATTGGTGGAAACAATCTCCGCAGAAGTTAAAGGTCTTGCCGAGCAATATCGGGAGGGAGGCTCAGCTCGACTGGCAAACCGTGTTGCCTCCAGATCACGGCGCCCCGGCAACAGCCTCTATTTCTTTGGCAACCATACAGGCCAAAAAATCGCCGGCAACCTAAACCGCATCCCAAACGAGTTGACCAACAGCAAAGGCGGTGCGCAGTTTAAATATGTCTGGCAGCAAGATGAAACCCAAATAACCCGCAACGCGGTGGGCATTCCATTCCATGTTGGCGGAAATCTGGTTTTGATAGTTGGCCGCGATATAGAAGATCAACTCTCATTCATCAATGCCACCCGCAATATGTTCTTTATAGGTCTGGCGCTTCTTGCCGCATTTGGGCTGGGGGCCGGGCTGTGGGTCAGCCGAAATCTCCTGAACCGCATCAGCACGATCACCACCACCAGCAAAGCCATCATGGCTGGGGATCTTTCTGAACGCATCCCGCAAAATGGCTCCGGTGATGAACTTGACCGCCTGTCAATGAACCTCAACACAATGCTCGCCCGCATTGAAAGTCTGATGAGCGGATTAAGAGAAGTAACAGACAATATCGCTCATGACTTGAAGACGCCTATTAATCGCATCCGTCTGAGCGCTGAAGAAGCATTGCGAGATAAAAGCAACCCAGAAGAACAGTCAGCCACACTAGCTCATATCATTGATGAAGCAGACCATCTGATTAAAACCTTCAACGCGCTCTTAAAAATTGCCCGCCTTGAAGCCGGGGCCGATAGTGAGCAGAAAGATAAAGTGGATCTTTATCAGGTTATCGAAGAAGTCACCGAACTTTATGAACCTGTTATTGAAGAAGCAAATATGAGCCTGATTGTCACTGCAAATGAACATCTCTCCATCATGGCAGACCGCCAGCTTATCTCACAGGCCATCGCAAATCTCGTTGACAATGCCATAAAATACTCAGCGGATGATGAGTTGAATGGGACAAATGAAATTAGCGGAGATCAGTACAAATCCCCATTAAATGAAACCGCAGACACGAATGCCCCAGCACCCCAGAAAACCAATCGCAAAACCATAGAAATAGGGTTGGAGCGATTTGGAGAAAAGGTCAAAGTTTTTGTAGCTGATAAAGGTGCAGGTATCAGCCCGCAAAATAGAGCCCGTGTCTTCGATCGCTTTGTCAGGTTAGAAGATAGCCGCTCCCGCCCCGGCAGTGGGCTGGGCCTCTCTATGGTAGCCGCTATCGTTCAGGCCTATAATGGTGCCATCGCGCTAAAGGATAACAACCCCGGCCTTCGCATTGTGTTGTCATTCCCCTTGCACCAGACTGCGAGCTCCTGATCCTTCCCCCCCCCATTCTCCACTCTTACCGTTCCACAGCGAATTTCCCGATAGACAAAACAGCCCACCAATGAGAGTCTAGCCAAAAAATAGATAAGAATAGGGGAGGGGTTAAAGTCTCATGGAAAAGAAAACTCAACAAAATGACGGGCACAGCAAGCCCCTACTATCCCTTATAAAAACGGCACCCATTCCCAACGATCAAGACCGCGCGGAAACGCTACTAAAAGAACTAATAGAGAAATCCGCAGCAGATGAGACTCTGAGCCAGCTTAAGTCTGAGCTAGAGACAAACCACGCCCTGATAAATCTGCTACGCGGCATATTCGGCAACTCCCCCTTCCTCTCCAGCCTGATTATCAGACAGCCCAATTATCTGGCTGAAGCCCTCTCCGAAGCGCCCGAAGCGTACATGGCGCTAAGTGCTAAAACTCTCAAATTATCATTGGCAACAGCCACGTCTCTGCAAGAGGCTATGCATCATCTAAGGCTTTACAAACAACAAGCAGCGCTCTTCATTGCCCTAACTGATCTTTCTGAATGCTGGTCAGTTGAGAGAGTGATCAAAGCGATCACTGAAGTCGCAGATACAAGTTTAAGCGAAGCGGTACGCTTTCTTTTTCGCCAAGGCTCAGAGCGGGGAGAGATCATCCCAAAACATACAGATGATCCGGTGAAAGAGAGCGGATATATTATATTAGCTATGGGCAAACAGGGGGCTTTTGAGCTGAATTATTCCAGCGATGTTGACATCATCGTGTTTTTTGATCAGGCCAAAGCAAAGCTAAAAGAAGGGCTGGCCATCGCCCCTTACTTTGTCAAACTGACCCGCCATCTCACTAAACTTATGCAGGAATATACTGAAGATGGCTATGTCTTCAGGGTAGATTATCGCCTCCGCCCAGACCCCGGCGCGACTCAGGTCGCGCTTTCGACAGATGCCGCCTACAGCTATTATGAAAGCTTTGGGCAAAATTGGGAGCGCGCCGCCCTAATCAAAGCCCGCCCAGTTGCAGGCGACATCCCGGCTGGGCAACAGCTTCTAGAAGGGCTAGCCCCTTTTATCTGGCGTAAATATCTCGACTTTGCCGCCATTGATGACATCCATGCCATGAAACGACAGGTCAACGCCCATAAAGGCCACAGTGTCATTGCCATCGAGGGGCACAATATCAAACTGGGGCGAGGCGGCATTCGCGAGATAGAGTTTTTCACCCAAACCCAACAGCTCATCGCAGGTGGTCGCCAACCAGAACTGCGCACAACCGGCACCCTTGAGACCCTGGATGGGCTAGTTGAAAATCAATGGATAAAACCAGAAGCCAGAGATGATATGCAACAGGCATATAAATTTCTGCGCAAGATCGAACACCGCATTCAAATGATCGCCGATGAGCAGACCCACAGCCTGCCTCATGACCCTGAAGGCATGGCGCGCATCGCCCATTTTTCAGGTTTTGAAACCGTGGAAGATTTTGCAGCTGAGCTAAAATTCCAATTGACCAAAGTCCAGCAACATTATGCTGAACTATTTGAAGACACGCTGCCCCTCTCCGCTCAGAGCGGCAGTCTCGTCTTCGTTGGCGATAGCCCGCATCCCGACACAGTCAAGACCCTGGCAGCGATGGGCTTTAATGATCCAGAACGTATCATCGAGACCGTGCGTAGCTGGCATTTCGGCCGCTATAATGCCACAAGGAGCGAGCGTTCAAGAGAGCGGCTGACAGAATTCCAACCCCAGCTGATAGAGGCCATTTCAAAAACAGCGCAGCCAGATCTTGCAATGTCCACTTTCGATAAGTTTTTGCAGGGGCTTCCCGCCGGCGTGCAACTTTTTTCCATGCTGTCTTCAAACCCCAATCTCCTTCGTCTTATCGCAGAAATAATGGGCACAGCCCCCTCGCTTGCTCGCGTGCTGGGGCGCCGCACCCGCATGTTAGATGCAGTGCTGGATCCAGGATTCTTTGGGGCCCTGCCAAATGAGGATGAGTTAAAAGATCTCATCGAAACTGAGTTTCTAAGTTGTAAAGATTATCAAGACACCCTCGATAGAGCCCGCTCTGTCGGGCAAGAACAAGCCTTTCTCATCGGCGTGCGCCTGCTCTCAGGAGCGATTAATGCAGAACAGGCAGCGCGCGGTTATACCCAACTGGCAGAAACCATCATTCAGGAATTACAGGCCAAGGTCGCTGAAGAGATGGAGGCCCAGTACGGAACCTTTAAAGGCGCAGGTGTCTCAGTCCTTGCAATGGGGAAACTAGGCGGTAAGGAAATGACCGCGTCATCGGATATTGACATCATCCTGATCTATGATTTTGATGAAGGCCAAACACAATCTGATGGCAAAAAGCCTTTAGCCCCGAGCCAATATTTTGCCCGCTTCACTCAAAGACTAATTGCCGCCCTCTCTGCCCCAACCGCAGAGGGCATGCTCTATGAAGTTGATATGCGCCTTCGCCCTTCTGGTCGCTCAGGCCCCGTTGCAACAAAATTAGAGAGTTTCATTAATTATCAGAATAGCGAAGCCTGGGTCTGGGAGCATCTCGCCCTCACAAGAGCCCGCCCAATCACAGGGCCTAAGAGCCTCTGCCAAAAATTATCCACTGCGATTGCAGATGTATTGTCAAAACCCCGCAACCCATTAGAGATCCGCTCTTATGTAAATGAAATGCGCACCAAGATCGAGGCCGAGAAGGGGACTGAAAATCCGTGGAATATTAAACAGGTGCGCGGCGGTTTGGTAGATCTTGAATTCATCACCCAGACCATTCAATTGCTCAATGCTAAGACACACCCTGAAATCCTGAATACCAACACCATCGCGGCGCTTGAAAAAATCTGCAACAGCAACATTTTCTCGAATGAAACGGTTACCGCTCTCCATCAGGCCGCCATAACCTATAATGACCTAATGCAGATCATCAGGCTCTGTTTAGCTGAAAATCTAACAGCAGATAAAATAGGGAACGACCTGAAAGAGCGCCTTTGTGAAAGCCTGAAAGTTGAAACATTTGAAGAGGTTAAGGCGCAGCTTCTGGCCGCTGAAGCACGTGTGAAAGCGGTATATGACAAATATTTTCTGGAAACGACTTAAATTAACTGCGACAGGTCCAGCCCCGCTGCTCCGTATCAAGGCCATAACGACAATAAACGGAGTGAAACATGTCGAAGAAATTAGTTTTAGGTGCAGGTATCGCCATTTTAGTGGCCTCCTTCACAGGTGCAGCCATCGCCCATCAAAAATCAAATAAGGGCATGCGCGGTCATCACGGCGGCAAAATGTCGATCATGAAAAACGCCGATGCGGATAAAGACGGCACCATCACAAAGGATGAGCTCAACAACGGCTATGAAGCCAAGTTTAAAGCTTATGATCTTGATCAGGATGGCACCATTACCGCTGAAGAAGTTCAGAAAAAAATGTCTGAGCGTTTTGAGCGCAAAGCGAAAAAAATCACCCGCCGTTATGATAGCAACAGAGATGGCAAGGTCACAAAAGAAGAATTCATGGATAACGCCGCCAAACGGCTTTATATGCTCGACCTGAATGATGATGGCAAAATCACCAAAGATGAAATGCCAAAACGCCATTACCGTAAAGGCTACAAACACGGCAAGCATTACAAACATAGAGGCCACCATGGATATCATGGTTATAAAGGACATCACGGTCGCTATGGTATGCATCGCGGGTCTCACGACGGCAAGCACGGTTATGGTCACCGCGGCTCGCATAGTGACATGAAGAAAAAAGATCAGAGCGAAGTTAGTACTGACGCTGACAAAACGCCCGAAGCTAAAAGCCCAGCAAACCCTGAGTAAATAAATCTAAACTCAAGAAGGCAAAAATTCATGTCACTCTTGAATAACAAACAAAATGAGGCGGGGCCGGGAAGCCCCGCTTCTACCCCCCTAATCGGGAGTGCAGCTGGCAACCGCTCAATCAGCTTAAAGGGGAGAGTGAGCGTAATCGGCAGCGCGCAGGCTAAAATGAACAGTGTGGAAATAAAGCAGCTAACCTTAAAAAATGAACGGGCACAGCACGTCATAAAACACCGCACCGCCATGAAGAGAGAAGGCTACCCTTCATCGTCAGATGAGGTTACTTTCAGTGAGCTTAAAAAGACCACTGAGTGCAAAAGGGACAATATCGGGGAAATGGAACAACAGCTCATAGAAAGAGCCAAAGCAGGTGACAGGCAAGCGTTCCAGGAAATTGTCAGCCAGTCGCTGCCAAATGTGACAGGCCTTGCCTTCCAAATGCTCGGCAACCAAACAGAAGCCGAGGATTTAGCCCAGGACGTTATGCTAAGCCTCTGGCAGAATATTGATAAATACGATCCAGAGAAAGCCAAACTCTCCACCTGGACCTACAGAATAACAGCAAATCGCTGTCTGGATAAATTGCGTCGCCGTAAAGTGGATCAGCTGGATGATAATTATGATGCCCCAATCGAAGCCACGCAGCATAGTGACCTGTTTGAAAAACAAGTCAGCACTGAAATAGGCAAAGCCCTAGATGAATTACCCGAGCGCCAAAAGTTGGCACTAACCCTGTTTCACTATCAGGGCCACAGTATGCAGGAAGTGAGTGAAATCATGGACTGCTCTGTTGAAGCTATAGAAAGCTTACTAGCGCGCGGCCGCCGCGGATTAAAATCCAGCCTGAAGCCGCTATGGCAGCATGTAAGGGAAGACGACTGAAAAAGGTGAATGATGAGCAATAAGAATATGAATGACATGACCACAAAAGCACTACTGGAAACGCTGGAAACTTATGGCAGTGATCTAAGCCGTATGCCATCTGATAAAGCCGCAGCGGTGAAGACTTTGGTGAGCCAGTCAACTGAAGCCAAAGCCCTCTACGATGAAGCCCTTAAACTGGATACATCTCTATCAGATTATATGTTTGCGCAGATAAGCAAAAACGAGATTGATTGCAGCGCCCTTGAAGCCCGCATCATGGCAGCCGCCTTTCCTCAGCAAGGTGAAGCACCAGAAGAGACGGCGCAAATAGTCCCATATCCGGCAAAGCCAGCGCCCATATCAAAGAAAACTGAGCCAAAAGCTGCCAATGATAATTGGCAAAGCGCCTTAGCGGCCTCTGGCTTGTTGGCCGCCAGCTTATTATTTGGAATTTATTTTGGCGCAATGGGGGGCGTCAGCACGGTTCTCGGTTCCGAGGAAGAAGTCACAATGGCCAGCATCCCACTGACCGGAGACATCCTAGATCTCGGGGCAGAATATAATCTCGATGTCGTCGAAGTAACCGGCAATTAACGGATAAGGAAACCCCAAATGCTTAAAGGAATATTTAGCGGAATGTCTACATGGGTAAAAATTGTTTTTCTAGCCTCCTTGGCCCTAAACCTTGCTGTTGTTGGCACTTTTGCGGGCCACCGTCTCGGCCTATGGAAAGGCAAGCACCACCATGGCATGCATAAATATATCCTGTCTGTTATGCCAGCCGAAAAGCGTGATCAGGTTGAAAAAATACTGAGCAGCTATCGGGCGGAGCATCCAAAAAAGCGCGGCAAATTTATGCGCCAATGGGAAAAGTTCGACACTCAGCTAAGAGCCGAAAATTTTGACCGTGCCGCCTTCATGACAAGCTTCCAGGAAGAGATCGATATACATAATAAGCGCTGGCTATCTGGCGGTAAAACCATTGCTGATATTGCCGAGCTACTGACAGCGGAAGAGCGCGCCGCAGCGCTGGATAAAATAAAGAAAAAACTTGAGCGCAAACGCAAATATAAACACCGCCATTAAGCTGAGATTTAAGAAAGCCCAGGGTTCAAAATAATTCACCAAAAGGGCGGTAACTCAAATATAAAGAAGTTATAGAAAAACCCCCATATGAGCTCCAACTCATATGGGGGTTTTTCTATATAGAATATTAAAAGGGCAATCTGAGTTAAAGTCTCAGCCTTACTTATGCAGGCACTGCCAAATAAGCCTTGTTTAAGCGGCCATCTTATCTTCGCCGGCCTGTTGTTTATCGTCTCTAGTTGTATGAGAAACCCCGCCTTCAGGAGGCTTGAGCGGTAAGGTCACAAGCACCGTGGTGCCAACCCCGACTTCACTATCAATCGTCAAGACACCGCCATGCAAATCGATAAGACTACGAGAAATCGCAAGTCCAAGCCCCGTACCAGAGTGACATTTCGTCATTTGGTTCTCAACCTGCACAAATGGTCGACCAAGTTTTGAGAGCGCTGTTTTCTCAATACCAATGCCGCTATCTCTGACAAAAATATGCACAGCCGTTGCATCCTGTTCAACGGTCACCTCAACCTCACCGCCTTCAGGGGTAAACTTAATGGCATTTGACATTAAATTAAGCATCACCTGCTTAATCGCCCTGCGGTCCAGTTGCAGCTCAATCTTATTCTCAAAATTCTGGCAAATCGAAATATCACGCTCCACCGCCTGCGGCGTAATGATGTTCAGGCAATCAGAGAGTAGCTCATTCAATTGGCACATCTTGGTATCAAGCTTCAAGCGGCCCGCTTCAATGCGTGACATATCGAGAATGTCATTGATCAATTCCAACAGATAAGAGCCGCTCATATGGATATCATTGATATATCCCTGATATTGCTCATTCTCAATTTTACCAAGCACTTCCCGTTGCATCATATCTGAAAAGCCAATAATCGCATTCAACGGTGTCCTCAACTCATGGCTGATATTGGCAAGAAACTCTGCCTTCACTCTGTTGGCTTCTTCTGCGCGATCTTTCTCGCGCATATATTTATCAGCCAGTTCAGCAAGCTTCTGGGTTTTGCCTTCAAGTTCGCGGCGCGACGCCGTTAGATCTTCAAGGGTCGAGCGCATCTGCTGCTCACGAATAACCAGATTCTGTTGAGTGGATTTAAGCTTTGTGACATCAAATGAAACATTTATCAGCCCGCCATCAATCGTTGCTTGTTCACTAATCTGCAACCAGCGCCCATCACGCATCTGCGCTTGGTAGCGAGATTTATCATGTCCCCGGCGGTGGCTGTTATGGCGTATGAGCAGGCGGTTCATTGTCTTTTCAAAATCAGCATATCTGGTGCCAGGATCGCCAGGTTTCCCGTCAATTTGATAAATCTCTTTAAAACGATGATTGCTGAAAAGCAGCGCGTTATTTTTATCCCAGGCAGCAAAGGCCTCCGGCATAGATTCAATCGCCCCGCGAAGTGAAAGCATCTGCCCAAAATCATCGCCAAATTCCAGCACATCCTGATTATCAGACCGCTCCATGCGAATAAGCGGATGAACAATCGCGCCAAGCAAATAGATGAGAGAGGCAATCAGAAAAATCAGCCCCCCATCCAGCACCAGCATAGACAGCCGGGATGCCTGATATATCCCGATCAGAGAGGCGGTGAGCGCTGTAAATTTCAGGCTCATCACAGCAAATAGACCATAGATGGTTAGGGTGAGTTTACGCGCACGCAGTGTCATGATGCCGCGACCCCACATAAGGCGCAGACGTCGTTTCATCCGCCCATAGCCAGCAGAAGCAACTTTTTTTTGCTCACCAGAAATATGAAATAGCGCTATCACCAGTGATTTTAGAACATGAACAATGTCTAGAATCTTGGTGCTAACACGCTGAATTGTTGCCAGCCGTGACAATGGATCCCCTCGCGAGAAAAATCAGGCCCCCACATGATTAATCGGGCATTTGGGATTGGGTGTGACGCAAACGAATCACCGAATCAATTATTACTATTTGATAAAGAATAGGCCCCTAAAGCAAGGGCTATTCCCATCCCTTCACTATTATTGCTCTTAAACGACAGGCCAGCTGCCCAAGGCGGAGAGGCCAGCTGCCCAAGGCGGAGAGGCCAGCTGCCCAAAGAGGAGAGGCTAGCAGCCCAAAAGCAAAGGGGCCTGAAGTCATAATCCAGGAGCAATAAAATATAAAAAAGACCCCTCCACGAAGGGAGGGGTCAATAAAAGCTCTATTGGTTATAAGTTCTATCCGGTGACAAGATTAGAAATTTCTAGCGGGCCTTACCCCAGAATTTTCTTCACAATCTCGGTGCTGTCTTTAGAAAGCTTCGGATCATTTGCGATAAACTCAAGCTGCGCTTTCATCATGGCCTGTCTTTGAGGCTCAAGCTTTTGCCAGCTGCGGAAAGCCCCGCAAAGCCGTGCCGCAATCTGCGGATTAAAGCGATCTATTTTTAAAATCTGCTTAGCCAGCAATTCATAACCCTTCCCATCAGGGCGGTTAAATTGTATCGGATTGCTACCAGCAAAAGCGCTCAGCACCGCCCTGACTTTATTCGGGTTCTGGAGATTAAACTTCTCATGCCGCAGCAATTGCCGAACGGTTTTCAAGGTCGCGGGCAGGGCGCACATAGCTTGCAGCCCAAACCATTTATCAATCACCAAATGATCATCAACCCATTTATCATGGAAATCCTGAAAAACCGCATCACGTTCAGCTGATTTATGATTATTCAGCGCCCGAAGTGCTGCAATCGCATCTGTCATATTCTTCGATTGATTATAATGCACACAGGCTCGCTGATACTCTTCCTCAAGCTCTGTTGCCGTTAAGAAACCAAGACAAGCGGCTTGCAGGCTGCGTTTGCCTTCACTCTCAGAGTCAGGAGAATAGGCCCCCTTGGTTTGGTTCGCTTCATATTGTTCAATCAACCCCTCGCGTAGGGTTTTACCGATTGATTTTGAGAGCATCTTGCGGGCGCGGCCATTGGCGGTCGGGTCAATATTATCACCAATCGCCCGAATAAGGTCAGCCTCTGTTGGGAGAGAGAGAAACACCGCCCGGTAAGCGGCATCCAGCTCAGAGTTCAGCACAGTTTTGCCGATCAATCGCGCAAGCCGCGCATTGCCGCCAGGGGCTTTGCCATCTCTTATCCGCTCAATCATAGATAGCAGCTGCTTTGTCAATAACGTCTGGGCTGCCTGCCAGCGGTTGAACAGATTTGCATCATTCTGCGCGAGGAAATAGAGATCCTTCTCGCTATAATCAATAGTGAGATTAACCGGTGCGGAGAAATCCCTGAGGATAGATGGCACATTCCGCGCTGTAACAGATTTAAATTTAAAGCTTTGTGAGCTCTCCGTCACATGGATCACATCATCTTTAATGCGCTCTCCATTTGCCAGCTTAGCCTTCTTGTCGCGGCCACCGGATGCAACAAACCCTAACCGCACAGGAATATGCAGGGCTTGCTTTTTAGCTTGGTCCTGGGTTGGCGGTGTCACCTGTTCAAAACTCAAGGTACCGGTTTTATCCGCCTCGTTAAAGCTGTATTTGGCAATCAGTTCTGGCGTTCCAGATTGGCTGTACCAGCGCGCAAAATGAGTGAGATCCACCTTGTTCGCATCAGCCATTGCAGCAACAAAATCTTCAACAGTAGCCGCCTCGCCATCATGGCGCTTAAAGTAAAGATCCATACCGCGGCGAAAGCCCTTGGTGCCAACAATGGTTTCAATCATCCGGCACAGCTCACCGCCCTTCTGGTAAACTGTCGCCGTATAGAAATTATTGATTTCCATATACTGCTCAGGGCGCACAGGATGGGCGAGCGGCCCGCCATCTTCCGGGAACTGTGTTGCCTTCAACCTGCGCACATCCATAATCCGCATGACTGTGCGGTTGCGCTCATCAGCTGAAAATTCCTGATCACGATAAACCGTCAGCCCTTCCTTAAGGCAAAGCTGAAACCAGTCGCGGCAGGTAATGCGATTGCCGGTCCAGTTATGGAAATATTCATGGGCAATCACAGATTCAATCGCCATGTAATCATTATCTGTTGCGGTGTCGGGTAGGGCCAGAATGAGCTTGTCATTAAAAATGTTAAGCCCTTTATTTTCCATCGCCCCCATATTGAAGTCTGAAACAGCAACGATGTTAAACACATCAAGGTCATACTCGCGGCCAAAACGCTCCTCATCCCATTTCATGGAGCGTTTCAGGCTATCCATCGCCCATTCGCAGCGGTCTTCCTTGCCCTTTTCAACATAAATACCCAGCTCGACCTCTCGGCCAGATGCCGTCGTGAAGCTGTCAGTTACCGAGGCAAGGTCACCACCAACAAGTGCGAAGAGATATGAAGGCTTCGGGTGCGGGTCATGCCATAGAGTATAGTGATGACCTTCTTTGCGCGCCGCCCCACTTTCTTGCAAATTACCATTAGAGAGCAGAACAGGGCAATCATCCACCGGCGCTTCAAGCCGAACGGTAAAAACCGCCATCACATCTGGACGGTCAAGGTAGTAAGTAATACGGCGGAAGCCCTCAGCCTCACATTGCGTGCAATAATTACCAGATGACCGGTAGAGACCAGAGAGAGATTTATTTGCCTCAGGGTTACAAACCGTCTCAACCTCTAAGGTGAAAGCTTTACTCGGCAGCTTAAAGATCGTCAGCGTATCTTCACCAACTTCAAAATCATCTCCCTCATTCAGCAGGGTGCCATCCAGCTTAAGCGCTTTCAGTTTAAGCATCTCGCCATCAAGTACCAGTTGGTCGTCTTTAATACGCGCCAGAGGGTTCGGCCGCATTTTTAACTGAGAGGTAACTTTAGTCGCCTTCGGGCTAAGCGTGAAGGCAAGGTAGACTTCATCGATCAAAAAAGAACTGGGGCGATAATCTTTAAGGTGAATGATTGGGGGAGTTTCAGTGCGCATAATAATGAGTTCCTGGCGAACGCCTAAAAAGATGAGAATATCGAGCTAAGGCGGGCAATACTGGCTAAAATTTACGCTTTGAACAAGGTGGCAAAGCGTCAGGGGTGCAAAATAAATTACAAAAAATGCAAAGGCCAGCTGTTTTCTTGTATGGCGGAGCTTTTTAATGCCAAAACTTTGAGGATTGCCTATCAGTTAATCAAGGGTACCAGGAATGGCATGTAAGTTGATGATATATAGGCAATATAACGGATAGTAACGGGTTAGGTTATTGCTTATGTAAGTAATTGTTTGTGCTCGTAATTGTTTTGACCACTAGTTAAGACTATCATAGTACCTATAAGTATTAACTATTGTTAAGTTATTGATCTTAATAAGTTTACTTAATATTATCCCTTCCCGGCATACTATTAGCTCAAGTAATATTTAGCGTGAGTTTATTGGTATTATGTTGGCTAAGATTAAATCGCTCTACAATGTAGTAGATGAAAAGCCTGCCCTTAACAGGGCTCGCTATGTGGCGTTATCACGTCAAATACCTCTAATGTATGCGATTGTACTTGTGAATATGCTCGGAATGGTCGTGACCCATTACCAATTTGCGCCGGCAGTTCTCACCTTAACACTCCCATTAATACTCCTTCCTTTCACCATCATACGCTCCTACCGCATCATCACGGCAAAAGAAGAAAAGTTGAGTGATGGAGAAATCGCCAAACGCTTAAACACGATCAATATCCTTTCTGCAACGATTGGTATTGTCTGCGTCTCATGGGCGCTGTTGCTATTTTCATATGGCAATGCCTACACGCAAGGGCATACAGCCTTCTTCATTTGCCTCACAGCGATCGCCGTTATCACCTGTCTTATGCATCTGCGTCAGGCGGGTTTGTTAATGTTCACCACTGTGTTGTGCCCAACGGCTATGTTTTTTCTCTTGCAAGAGCAGGTGGTGTTTAAAGCCATCGCGGTGAATATATTGTTGGTCTCAGGGACAATGCTATTCATTATGTTTCGCTATAGCCAGGCATACACCCAGGTCATCGACAAGCAGGCAAGGTTAGAGCAGCAAAGTAAGATCCTAAAAATCCTAAGTAATGAAAACATGCGTCTTGCCAATCTTGATTCATTGACAACCATCCCCAACCGACGCCGCTTTTTCTCAGAACTGGAAAAACGCATCCAGGAACGACAGGAAAGCAGCGACCCTCTGGTAGTCGGCATCCTCGATCTGGATGGCTTCAAACAGGTGAATGATATCTTTGGCCACCCGGCAGGTGATCAGCTCCTGATTGATGCCAGCCACAGACTAAAAGAATTGTTTGATGATGATGTTTTCATAGCCCGTCTCGGCGGGGATGAGTTTGGTTTGATCATAGAAAATCCAGGCACTGAACGTGAGCTAAAAGGTTTTGGAAATTACATTTGCGATGCCTTGAGAGAACCGTTCCAAATGAAAGAGGGCAGCGCCCAGGTTGCAGGCACCATCGGTTTTGCCATTTATCCAGAAGCAGGTAAAACCCCCTCAATCCTTTTCGAGCGGGCAGACTATGCCCTTTGTTACTCCAAGCAAAATAACAAAGGCACCATCGGTATATTCTCAGAAGAGCATGAAACAGCCATCCGTGAAGTCAGCTCAATCGCCCATTGTCTGCGCGAAGCCAATTTAAATGATGAGTTGGATATTCATTACCAGCCAATTTATGACACCAAGCAAGGTCATATCGTAGCGTTTGAAGCCCTTGCCCGCTGGAACAATCCGCAGCTAGGTGTCATACCGCCCAACATCTTCATTAGTTCAGCTGAGCAATCCGGCATTATTAGCCGTCTCACGCCAATTCTGTTTAATAAAGCCCTACACGAGGCGAGCAAATGGCCAAGCCATATCGGCCTCTCTTTTAACCTTTCGACATTCGATCTATGTTCGCCAGATTCTATCCTGAGCCTGCTGAACAGCATTGAGAGGCAAGGCTTTGATGCCACGCGCATAACTTTTGAAATCACTGAAACCGCTGTTATGCAAGACTTCAATCGCGCCACTCATGGCCTGAGCCTCATCCGCCAGATGGGGTCCAAAATCGCACTGGATGATTTTGGCACCGGTTATTCTAGCCTAAGCTATCTTCCGCGCATGCCAATTGAGCGTTTGAAAGTTGATAGAAGTTTTATCGAAGATATTGAGAGCAGCAATGCCAAGCAGGATATAATGCACACCATTGGCGAGTTATGTCGCAACCTCAAACTTGAGTGCATAATTGAAGGCGTTGAGAGCGAATCTCAGTTCCTCCTGCTGGATAAAATGGGCTACAGCCTCATGCAAGGTTATTATCTCAGTAGGCCTGTGCCTGCACTCGGTCTGCCGGATATACTAGCAGAAGATTTGATGAGCCAGCAGGTGCCAACCGCTGTAAATGGCTAACCTCTTCGGGGCTATAAGTTTATTCGCTAAGCTGGTTTTGCCTCATGAAGAGCCAGGGGCCTCACGCCATATCCTCAGCAAAATGTACATTGGGTAACTTCGGTCAAGCATCCGCAGGTAGTCTTGGTAGAGCAATATCCGCCAACGTTGATCTATCCAGATCTCGGAGAAAAGCTGTTTCCGCAGCATGTAAACGGGCTTTCAAACGACATGCTCCATTAAGCGAACAGGTGTTTGTCGCAGCTTGGAAGCATTCCACTAATGGCTGATCTTCTTCAAGCAGGCGTATCACATCACCCAAACGAATATTTTGCGGCCTTCGCGCCAGAACCGCACCACCACCACCACCTCTACGCGTTTTAACGATCCCGCCACGTGACAGCCGCTGCATGATCTTGCTGAGATGATTGCGAGACAGATCAAATTCATCTGCCAATTCGGTGGTCGATACGGCGCGGTCAGGGTTGGTCGCCATGCTCATCAGCATGCGAAGGCCATAATCTGTAAACGAGGTGAGACGCACTGCACTCTCCAATCAATGAATAGGTATTTACAATACCTATTAGCAGGTATACAAAATGATGCAACACGAAACCACCCCGGAAACCATAATAGCCGATATGATAAGAGACCAATTACCGATGACCTCCGCCCGCCCGGATATGATGAGAGCGTTTCTTATGGACAGTAAAATGCCCCTAAGGCCAGCGGGGGACCTGATAAAATGAGCAGTACAGCAGAACAGATGAGAGCATGGCGCGGCCCTGCTATCCTGACTTTTGGCTTTCGTCCGTTTTTCTTTGGCGCGGCAGTATGGGCGGTGTTGGCGATGGTGCTTTGGCTAATGATGTTATCCGGCGCTTTAGCAATACCTTCTGCTTTTGACCCAGTGACCTGGCATGCGCATGAATTCCTGTATGGCTACCTTACCGCTGTAATTGCCGGGTTCTTGTTAACAGCGGTGCCAAACTGGACGGGGCGTCTGCCGATAGTAGGCTGGGCGCTTGGAGGCCTTTTTGCCTTATGGATTGCAGGTCGCTTCGCAGTAGGTTTCTCAGAGATGTTACCTCCGATATTCGTCGCCATTGCAGATCTGGCAATGCCAGTCGCCCTGGCATCAGCCATCGCGCGCGAGATCATTGCGGGTAAGAACTGGCGCAACTTAATCGTACTCGGGATGCTGGCGACCTTCACGCTTGCCAATGGGATGTTTCATTGGGAGGCCGCAAATGGCGATTATGCCCCGCAGGGCTATGGTTTTCGCCTAGGACTCGGATCTGCCGTAATGATGATCGCAGTGATCGGGGGGCGTATTGTGCCCTCATTCACACGCAATTGGCTGGTTAAACAGGGGCAAGGGCAGTTGCCAACACCGCCGATGCAGTGGTTTGACAAGGCAGTGCTTCTTATCCTGCTGGCGGCACTATTAATTTGGGTCATTTGGCCCGACAATCAAACAACAGCCATTGCATTATTAACAGCCGGTATCGCTCACACTCTGCGTTTGGCCCGGTGGGCAGGGTATCGGACATGCTCCGAGCCGTTGGTTATAGTTTTGCACCTGGCCTATGGGTTTGTTCCATTAGGGGCGCTTGCCTTGGGTGCCGAGATAGTTTGGCCCGGTGCATTCAGCAGAGTTGCGGCGCAACATCTCTGGATGGCAGGTGCCATTGGCTTGATGACTATGGCCGTCATGACCCGTGCAACACTTGGGCATACGGGGCAGGCGCTAAAGGCTGGTGCTGGAACATTGGGCATATATGCGGCCGTAACAGTTGCTGTCCTGGCCCGGTTGGGTGCAGGTTTTTGGCCTGAGGCGCATGTTTGGCTCAATATGGTTGCAGCTATTGGCTGGATCGCCGGTTTTGGCGGCTTCTCTATGATTTACGGGTCTTTACTGCTGCAAATCCCTGCAGATAAGCGACCTGGAAGGTAAGGGGCGCCTAATGAACTGGTTGGAATTTGCCTTGGCTTGGGCGGTCTTTTTCATAACCCATTCACTGCCACTTCGCCCATCTGTGCGTCCCTGGTTTCAGGCACGGCTTGGGCGGCGTGGGTTCACTGTTGCTTATTCGCTATTGTCGTTGGGGGCATTGATCTGGCTGATTAGAGCAGCTGGGCGTGCACCCTTTATACCGCTATGGGATTGGGCACCCTGGCAGGGTCATCTAACCTTAGCCCTCATGCTACTCGCCTTTTTGATCATGGCTCTTGCAATCGGGCGCCCAAATCCATTTTCGTTTGGGGGGGCACGCAATGATGCTTTTAAACCAGAGCGTGCCGGTATTATTCGGTTCACCCGCCACCCGCTGCTTATGGCATTATCGCTATGGGCTACGGCTCATGTAATTCCCAACGGGGATTTGGCGCATGTTCTTTTGTTTGGTGTTTTTGCGGGCTTTGCTTTGAGTGGCCAGCATCTGGTTGATCGGCGGCGACAGCGCGAAATGGGCGCTGATTGGCAACGCTTATGGGCAAAAGTGACTAACCGCGCCATCAACGCCTTACCCCTGTCATGGAGTGCCGCATTTCTACGCCTTGCTATAGGGGGTGCTCTTTATGCAGGGGTCATTTGGGTGCACCCGTGGCTATTTGGGGTCAATCCGCTCGGCTGACAGCTTAGTTAGTCGCACGCTCTATTCACCTGTTAGCTGTCATCAGTAGCTCTAAAAAGAGTTGGCGTCGCAACCGTGTCCTGTCAAGGCAGTTTCCTCATGTCGTATAGTCGTCGATCAATGGGTTCGGTTTTGCATAACGTGTCAGATCATTGAGATTGACAATCTCGATATGGTTGCCCGTGACCCTGACACCGTAAGGTTCTAGCCCCTTAAAGGCACGGCTCAGATTTTCAGATGTCATGCCAAGAAAAGAGGCCAATCTTCTTTTCTCCATAGTCAGATCGAATTCCAAATTTCCCGTGCGTTCCTGTTGACGTAAGAGATAGTTTGCAAGCCGCTCAAGTGAGGTGCGCAACTTGAGGTCTTTGGCATTTTTCACGATTGACCGATAACACTGTGCAAGTTCAGAGACAATTGCCTGAGCAAAAGCACTATCCGTCGCGAAGATAGCTCTCACATCTTGGGAAGGAATAAGCGCTATACGGCTCTTTTCAAGTGTTCTAGCTGACATGAGATATGGTAAATTTCGAACACTTGCAGCGAGAATGAAGGTCGATATAGGGCGCACCGTCGCCATGCTTGTCTCTCGTCCATTCCACGCTGAAAACAAATCGACAGACCCCGATAAAACCACATGTAAAAAGTCTGGTGGTTCATTTTCCTGGATCAAATCAATACGCGGTGGAAAATTCTGAACATAAGACGCGCGCATAAGAGCCTGGAAATTCTTATCATCCATCTCGGCGAATAAATCGATATCTCGAATCTCTTGTCTGTAAGATTCATGCATGTCCGCAATGGTCTCCGATTTATAGAATTTAATTTATCTTTTCGGCTCACATAATAAATGTCAAGCAACTGACTGACCCTTGCAGAATATCTTTTGATAGGGCGTAGTTTTACAATTGATAAAAATGTGAAAATCATTTTTTTCGTCTGATAAATAGAAATTATTGATACAGATCAAGCATCCCGCGTTCAAAGTCTTCCACCTAATATATACAATACCAAACAGGTATCTCACATATATGTTATTCTGGAGGATACACCGTGGACAGTGCCGGAGCCGTTAGCAGAGCCGATCAAAACAGGGCCCTCGGGCTAAGCACCATTTCGTTCACAGCCTGTTTTGCAGTTTGGACGATTTTTTCCATTATTGGCGTCGGTATTAAAGCAGAGCTCGGTCTCACTGAGGCGCAGTTTGGCCTCTTGGTTGCCACGCCCATTCTGACAGGTTCAATCACGCGTCTGTTTCTTGGTGTCTGGACCGAGAAATACGGCGGTCGGCTGGTGTTCACCGCACAAATGCTTTTGACCGCGATGGCAACATGGGCGCTGACTTTTGCTTCAACATATGAAATGTACTTAATCGCAGCGCTGGGCATTGGCCTTGCTGGCGGTTCTTTTATTATCGGCGTCGCCTATGTTTCCCGTTTCTATGATGCTGGCCATCAGGGCACAGCTCTGGGCATATTTGGTGCCGGCAACGTCGGCGCGGCCGTGACCAAATTTGTCGCCCCCTTTGTCATGGTCGCTTATGGTTGGCAGGGAGTTGCCCATCTCTGGGCAGTTGGTCTTGCGGTTATGGCGCTCCTGTTCTTTTTGTTCGCAAAGGATGATCCGGAACTGATTGCGCGCCGCAAGTCGGGCGTCACAGCGCCAAGCCTGGCGGAGCAGTTCGCCCCCCTTCGTAATCTGCAAGTCTGGCGTTTCTCACTTTATTACTTCTTTGTTTTCGGTGCCTTCGTCGCGTTAGCACTGTGGATGCCCCATTACCTGATAGATGTGTATGCCCTTGATGTGCGCACTGCGGGCATGTCTGCAGCGGCATTTTCACTATCTGCATCTCTGTTTCGGGCCTATGGCGGCCATCTGTCTGATTTGGTCGGTGCCCGTAAGGTGATGTATTGGACCTTTGGTTTCAGTCTGCTCCTATTGTTCATGTTGTCTTACCCGGAAACCCAATATGTCATCCAAGGTAAGAACGGACCAATTTCCTTCATAACGCGGATGGATGTGGTGCCCTTTGTCATCACTCTGTTTGTCCTTGGTTTTTTCATGAGCCTCGGCAAGGCGGCGGTTTTCAAACACATCCCTGTCTATTATCCGCACCATGTCGGTGCAGTTGGCGGGCTTGTGGGCATGATCGGTGGCTTGGGCGGTTTTATTCTCCCCATCTGCTTTGGGTCTTTGTTGGATTTGACGGGCATCTACACAAGCTGTTTCGCGCTCTTATTTGTGGTCGTGGCGATTTCACTGGCCTGGATGCATCTGTCGGTACGAGGAATGGAACGCGCAGCACATGGACCTGTACTGGATGAACTTCCAGAACTCCCTGAGATGAAAGAGATCCACATTCCTGAGAGGACAACCATGCCGCGCACGCTAACAGAATGGAAGCCCGAAGAAACATCTTTCTGGGAAGAAAAAGGACGCGCTGTTGCGCGGCGCAATCTCTGGATTTCCATACCGGCACTCCTCCTGGCCTTTTCAGTTTGGATGGTCTGGTCAATGGTCGTCGCGCGTCTTCCCGCAATTGGTTTTAACTTCACCTCATCGCAATTGTTCTGGCTGGCGGCCTTGCCTGGGCTTTCCGGTGCGACCCTGCGCATCTTTTACAGCTTTATGGTCCCGATATTTGGCGGCAGGCTATGGACCACACTTTCAACAGCTTCACTACTATTTCCAGCGATTGGCATCGGCTACGCGGTGCAAAATCCCGAAACACCATATCTGATATTCCTCACCCTCGCACTTCTCTGCGGTCTCGGCGGTGGTAACTTTGCCTCTTCTATGGCCAACATCGCCTACTTCTACCCAAAGGCGGAAAAGGGTAATGCACTTGCTCTCAATGCCGGCCTGGGAAATCTCGGTGTTTCGGTCATGCAATTCCTGGTGCCCATTGTCATCACAGCAGGGGTATTCGGAGCGATGGGTGGCGCACCGGTCACGCTTGATGACGGCAGCCAGCTTTGGATGCAGAACGCAGGTTTCGTCTGGGTCCCCTTCATCATCCTCTCAACTGTAACAGCATGGCTTGGCATGAATGACATCGCGGATGCCAAAGCAAGTTTCAGCGATCAGGCGATCATCTTCAGTCGGTTCCATAACTGGATAATGTGCGTGCTCTATACCGGCACCTTCGGTAGTTTTATCGGCTACTCCGCAGGCTTCCCATTGCTAACACGCCTGATGTTCCCTGATGTAAATGCGCTGCAATATATGTTTCTTGGCCCACTTGTCGGTGCATTAAGCCGCGCAGGCACAGGCTGGATCAGCGACCGTTTCGGCGGCGGGCGGGTCACATTCTGGACCTTCCTGGGCATGATCGTTGCTGTCTATGGCGTTATCTTCTTCCTGCCATCAGTCGGGCAGGGCGGCAGCTTCATGGGCTTCTTTGCCTGCTTCATGGCTCTGTTCCTACTAACAGGTATTGGTAATGCATCCACGTTCCAGATGATCCCTGCAATCATGGCTCATCAGGTTCCCATACTTATGCCTGAGCTAAAGGGTGTAGACTGTCGCAAGCAAATTGAGCGCGAAAGCGCAGCGATCATCGCCTTCACCAGCGCTATCGCAGCTTACGGCGCGTTCTTCATACCAAAAGCCTACGGCACATCAATCGCCATGACTGGTTCGCCAATCAGTGCGCTTTGGGGCTTCCTGATTTTCTATACAATTTGCCTCTTCCTTACATGGTTTTACTACACCCGTCCTGCCGGGCTCTTGCATGATATCGAACGTGGTCGCGGCGGTCCTGTCGTTGAAAACACGCTTAATAAGAAAGGGACCTCACATGAGCCATCTGCTTGATAGATTGAACTTTCTCCAGTCAAAACAACTGGAGCAGTTCTCAAATGGCCACGGCCAAGTCACTCGTGAAAACCGCGATTGGGAAGACACCTACCGCAACCGCTGGCGGCATGACAAAATTGTCCGCTCGACACATGGTGTGAACTGCACCGGGTCATGTAGTTGGAAAATCTATGTCAAATCCGGCATCGTAACCTGGGAAACACAACAGACCGATTACCCACGCACCCGCCCCGACCTACCAAATCATGAACCACGTGGCTGCGCTAGAGGGGCGAGTTATAGCTGGTATCTCTATTCTGCAAACAGAGTGAAAAACCCGCTTGTTCGTGGCCGCTTGATGAAAGTCTGGCGCAAGTTGCGCGAGACCATGGACCCAATTGAAGCATGGACCAAACTGCAATCCGATAAGATCCTGCGAGCATCCTATGTGGAGACGCGCGGCAAAGGTGGCTTTGTCCGTGCCACATGGGATGAGGCAACCGAGATTACGGCTGCCGCCAATGCCTATACCGCAAAAACCTACGGCCCTGACCGGGTCTTTGGCTTCTCCCCCATTCCTGCAATGTCGATGGTCAGCTACGCCGCTGGCTCGCGATATCTGAGCCTGATGGGCGGGGTCTGCATGTCGTTCTATGACTGGTATTGCGACTTGCCGCCAGCCTCCCCCATGACCTGGGGCGAACAAACCGATGTGCCTGAAAGCGCTGACTGGTACAACGCAGGCTACTTAATACTGTGGGGGTCAAACGTGCCGCAAACGCGGACACCGGATGCCCACTTCTATACAGAAGCGCGTTACAAGGGTACCAAATCTGCCGTTATTTGCCCTGATTATTCCGAGGCAGCAAAATTTGGTGATGTTTGGTTGAATGCCAAACAAGGCACTGATGCAGCGCTGGCCATGGCGTTTGGCCATGTGATCCTGCGTGAGTTCCACCTCGACAACCAGACTGATTATTTCGAGGATTATACCCGCAAATATTCCGACTTCCCGATGCTCGTAAAGCTCGAGCAGCAAAACGGCAAGCTTGTGCCGGGCCGCTTCCTGCGCGCTGATGATATAGATGACAAGCTGGGTGAAGATAACAATCCAGAATGGAAGACCGTCGCCTATGATGAGATATCTAAAGGGCTCGTCGCACCAAACGGTTCTGTAGGCTATCGCTGGGGTGAAGATGGCGAATGGAACCTTGAGGAAAAGGCAAAAGAAGCTGAAACAAAACTCAAGATGAGCTTCATTCTTGAAGAGGATTATGACACTGTTGCAGCAGTGGATTTCCCCTATTTCGGAGGAGAAGCTTTCGGTCAGTTTAAAACCGATGCAATCCATCCCGATGTTCTGACCCGCAACATCCCCATCAAGAAAATCAATACCGCAGAAGGCGAAATACTTGTCGCGACTGTCTTTGATTTATTATGCGCCAATTACGGGCTTGATCGTGGCTTGGGGGGTGAGTGGGTAACAACCGATTACGCCAATGATATGCCAGGCACACCAGCCTGGGCTGAAAAAATCACCGGTGTACCCTCAGATAAAATTATCCATGTTGCGCGTGAATTTGCCGACAATGCGGAGAAAACTAACGGCAAGTCTATGGTCATCATCGGGGCCGCAATGAACCACTGGTACCATATGGATATGAATTATCGTGGTGTCATCAACATGCTGGTGATGTGTGGCTGTGTCGGGCAATCCGGTGGGGGCTGGGCGCATTATGTGGGGCAAGAGAAACTGCGCCCGCAGACCGGATGGCAACCGCTGGCCTTTGCGCTGGATTGGACCCGTCCACCCCGTCACATGAATTCAACCTCTGCATGGTATGCCCACACCGATCAATGGCGCTATGAGACGTTGAAGGCGGATGAAATTCTATCCCCAACTGCGCCTGAGGGTGATTGGGACATCAGCATGATCGACTATAACATTCGTGCTGAACGCATGGGCTGGTTGCCGTCAGCACCGCAGCTGAAAACCAATCCGTTAGATGTTGCCAAAGAAGCAAAAGCGGCTGGCAAAGAGATCCCGGCATATGTCGCAGAAAATCTGAAAACAGGTAATTTGGAAATGTCCTGCGAGGATCCGGATAATCCTGCCAACTGGCCGCGCAATCTATTTGTTTGGCGCTCCAACCTACTCGGGTCATCTGGCAAAGGCCACGAATATTTCTTAAAGCATCTTCTCGGCACCGACAATGGTGTGATGGGCAAAGACCTTGGTGAAGAAGGCGGGCAACTGCCGAAGGAGGCCAAGTGGCACGATGAGGCACCGCGCGGCAAACTCGACCTACTGGTGACCATAGATTTCCGGATGAGCACGACTTGTGTTTATTCTGACATCGTTCTGCCAACCGCCAGTTGGTATGAAAAGGACGACATGAACACGTCGGACATGCACCCCTTCATCCACCCGCTGCAGGCGGCGGTTGATCCGGCATATGAGTCCAAATCAGATTGGGAAATATTCAAGGCCATCGCCAAGAAGTTTCAAGAAATCACTCCGGGTTATCTAGGTGTCGAGACTGATATTGTTGCTCTGCCCATATTGCACGACACCCCAGCAGAAATTGCTCAGGATCAGGTGAAAGACTGGAAAAAAGGTGAATGTGATCTAATCCCAGGTAAGACTGCGCCTGCTTATGTAGCCGTCGAGAGAGACTACACAGCGATCTATGAGAGGTACAAATCGCTTGGCCCAGTGCTGGATAAGCTTGGGAATGGCGGCAAAGGGATTAGCTGGGAAACCCAGGAAGAGATAGACAATCTATCAGCCCTGAACGGTGTGCAACTGGACGGCCCGGCAGCAGGGCGGCCCAAGATCGAGACAGCAATAGACGCTTGTGAAGTCATTCTGATGCTGGCACCCGAGACCAACGGTAATGTCGCTGTGAAAGCCTGGCACGCGCTGGAGACTGCCACAGGACAGAAACACGCCCACCTGGCAGAAGGCGAGCATGGCAATAAAATTCGCTTCCAGGACATAGCAGCACAACCGCGTAAAATCATTTCTAGCCCCACATGGTCAGGGATTGAAAGCGAGAAGGTGAGCTATAACGCCGGTTACACCAACGTGCATGAGCTGATCCCATGGCGGACCCTGACAGGGCGACAACAGATCTATCAGGACCATCTTTGGATGCGCGCCTTTGGTGAAGGCTTTATGTCCTACCGCCCACCGGTCGATCTCAAAACGATTACCAACGATGTGCAGGATGAAGGCGATACCCTTGTACTCAACTTCATCACGCCGCACCAGAAATGGGGCATTCATTCCACTTATACCGACAACTTGCTGATGTTGACTTTGAATAGAGGCGGGCCAGTGGTCTGGATATCCGAGGTGGACGCAAAGTCAGCCGGTATCGTCGATAATGACTGGATTGAAGTCTACAACATTAACGGTGCCCTCACGGCGCGGGCGGTCGTATCCCAGCGGATCAAAGAGGGATCAACCTTCATGTATCACGCTCAGGAGAAAATTGTGAACACGCCAGGCTCTGAAAAAACAGGCCACCGCGGGGGGATCCACAATTCAGTCACCCGCACAGTTCTGAAACCCACACATATGATTGGCGGTTATGCCCAGCAATCCTACGGCTTCAACTATTACGGCACAGTGGGATCAAACAGGGATGAATTCGTTGTCATACGCAAAATGAAGAACGTCGACTGGCTTGATAAGGAAGTCAATCAGAGGGCACCTGCACAGGAGGCAGTAGAATGAGAATCCGCGCACAAATCGGCATGGTGCTGAACCTTGACAAATGTATCGGCTGCCACACCTGTTCTGTCACCTGCAAGAACGTCTGGACCAGCCGCGACGGCGTCGAATATGCCTGGTTCAATAATGTTGAAACCAAGCCCGGCCTTGGCTATCCGACCGATTGGGAAAATCAATCACGCTGGAATGGCGGTTGGGAGCGCACAAAAGCCGGTAAGCTGCAGCCCAAACAGGGCAGCAAATGGCGGATCTTGGCCAATATCTTCGCCAACCCCGATCTACCAGAAATCGACGATTACTATGAACCGTTTGATTTCGACTATGACCATCTGAAATCCGCTCCGGAAATGGAGGCATTCCCAACGGCACGCCCCCGCTCAAAAATCACCGGCGAACGGATGCAAAAGATCGAAAAAGGCCCGAACTGGGACGAAATACTTGGCGGTGAATTCTCCAAACGCTCAGAGGATTATAACTTCGACGGCATTGAGAAGCAGATCTACGGAGACTATGAAAATACATTCATGATGTATTTGCCCCGTCTTTGCGAACACTGCCTCAACCCGACCTGTGTGTCCTCCTGCCCATCGGGCGCCATCTATAAACGCGAGGAAGACGGCATTGTCCTAATTGATCAGGAAAAATGCCGAGGCTGGCGGATGTGCGTCTCAGGTTGCCCCTACAAAAAGGTCTATTACAACTGGTCCACTGGCAAATCAGAGAAATGCACACTGTGCTACCCACGAATAGAATCCGGCAATCCAACCGTCTGCTCAGAAACATGTGTCGGCCGCATCAGGTATCTAGGGGTCATGCTTTATGACGCCGACAAGATCGAAGAAGCAGCCAGCGTGGAAAATACGCAAGACCTTTACGATGCACAGCTTGGCGTATTCCTTGACCCTAATGATCCAGAAATAATTGAAGCGGCGCGTGCTGATGGCATCCCGGAAGATTGGATCAAAGGGGCGCAGGAAAGCCCAATATGGAAGATGGCGATGGATTGGAAGGTCGCCTTCCCGCTGCATCCAGAATACAGAACATTGCCAATGGTCTGGTATATCCCGCCGCTGTCACCGATACAGAACGCTGCCGAGGCGGGGGCTATCGGCATGGATTGCGGAATGCCTGATGTGAAGAACCTGCGCATACCGGTCAAATACCTTGCCAACATGCTGACAGCTGGCGATGAGGGCCCGGTTGTCACGGCACTGGAGCGAATGTTGGCGATGCGGTCATATATGCGGTCAAAAACCGTGGAGGGTGTCATTGACGAAGGCATCGCAGAGCGTGTCGGCCTGACCGGGCGCATGATCGAGGATATGTACAAGATCATGGCTTTAGCTGACTACGAAGACCGCTTTGTCATCCCAACAACCCACAGAGAAAAAGTTGAGGATGCCTATGACCTCAAAGGTGGCTGCGGATTCACTGATGGTAACGGATGCTCTGCCGGTATCTCCAAGGGCTCTTTGTTTGGTGGTTCCAAAAGACCTCTGAAAATGCCTGCGGAGGTAAAATAAAATGGACCGTACATTAAAATCCTTTTCTCTTATCCTGAGTTACCCGACGCGCGAGTTGCAGCATGCCATGCCTGAGATCGGAGGCGTTCTGGCCTCGGACACGCGATTGACAGCAACAGCACGCCGGGCGTTGCGCCCGCTGGTTGAGGAGCTGGACGGGCGCGACATTTATGACCTGCAAGAAACCTATGTCATGCTGTTCGACCGGTCCAGAACCCTGTCGCTAAATCTCTTCGAGCATGTCCATGGCGAAAGCCGGGACCGGGGCGGTGCGATGGTGTCACTTGTTGAAACGTACCGAGAGGCTGGATTTGATCCTGTGACATCGGAACTGCCAGATCACCTGCCAGTGCTGTTGGAGTTCCTGGCCACGCGGTCTTACGCAGAGGCAAAAGAAACACTGGCAGATGCGGCGCATATATTTGAAGCATTAAACGCTCGGTTGAACCGGCGGGAAAGCCCTTATGCTGCTGTGTTCGCCGGGCTTTTGCAGTTTGCGGGCGGCGCGGCAAATACCGAGGCCGTGGCTGAAATGCTGGCACAGCCTGACGACGACCCTACAGATTTAGAGGCCCTGGACGAGGTTTGGGAAGAAAGCGAAGTGCTGTTCGGCCCTGACCCGAACGCCGGATGCCCACAAGTGCGCGATATGCTGTCGCGTATGGATCCCCCATTTAACCCCGCACCGCGAAACGCGGCTGAATGACGGAGGCCGATATGCATAACTTCCTTTTTGGTATCTACCCTTATATAGCCATCAGTGTGATGATCCTCGGGTCGATTGCGCGATATGAACGCGACCCGTTCACCTGGAAATCCAGCTCAAGCCAAATGCTCAGACGCAAGCAACTTGTCATCGGGTCAGTTTTATTTCATGTGGGTGTGCTGATTATATTCCTGGGTCATTTCTTCGGCTTATTAACACCAATCTGGGTATTCGACGCGCTTGGTATTAGCCATGAGATCAAGCAAATTCTAGCGATCGCCGCAGGCGGCTTCGCGGGTGTTATGGCGTTAATCGGCGGCGGCATATTGTTTCATCGCCGCTGGACAGAGCCGCGCATCCGTCAGAACTCCAGCTTTGCAGATATTGCGATATTGGCGTTGCTGTTATTTCAGTTAATGCTCGGTATCTTAACGATATTTGTTTCGCTACAGCATTTGGACGGTCACGAGATGACAACCTTTATGGCATGGGCCCTTGGTATCGTAACCTTCGACTTTAACGCGGCCAGTTATATTGCGGATGCATCGATCATCTTCAAACTGCATATCTTTGTGGGGCTAACGATCTTTCTGTTGTTTCCTTTCACCCGCCTTGTGCACATCATTTCAGGATTCGCCGCCCCGTTCCGGTTCCTGCTGCGGCCTGGGTATCAAGTCGTACGCTCACGGCGGCAGATACCATTACCGAAGCGTACCATCTCTAAAATAACTCCAGCGGAGTAGGATCCATGAACACTGCAGTTTTCCCTGACCTGATCGTAAATGGAACAGTTATCCCACGCGCAGTGGTAGCCGCTGAAACGCAAAACCAGGAAGCTCCAAAAGGCAAACCCAGAATTGCATGGCAAAAGGCCGCCAATGCAATCGCGATCAGGACACTGCTATTAGAGGAAGCAAGAGCCCGGGGCGTTTTGGTAGATTCCCAAGAGGTTGGCCCCGGTCGGTTCGAGTCAGATGAGGAGGCCCAAATCCGCGGTCTTCTTGAGCAGGCAGTCAGTGTTACTCGACCGGATGAAAAAGACGTCAAGGCTGAGTGGCAGAAAGATCCATCTCGCTTCAGAACACCACCATTATGGGAAGTTTCTCATATCCTTTGCGTCTGCGACCCACGAGATCTAGAAGCACGAGAAAAGGCAAGAGCGCGAATAACCGACATCGCTGCGACTCTTGCCAAAGACCCTAAAGGCTTTGAGGCCATAGCGGCGCGTGAAAGTGAGTGTGGGTCAAAAGGCTCTGGCGGCGCGCTTGGACAACTCGGGCCAGGCGACACGGTTCCAGAATTCGAGGCGGTACTACGGACATTGTCAGAGGGTGAAACGACATCTGAGCCAATTATCACCCGTCATGGCTATCACATCATCCGGCTCGATGCGCTGGCAGAAGGTCAGGTTTTGCCGTTTGAGGCTGTAAGCGAAAAAATCGCAGAAGCCATGGAAAAAGCAGCTTGGGCAAAAGGGGCACGTAACTTTGTAGATGAATTAATCAAAGGCGCGGATATAAAAGGAGCCGACTTTATCAGCGCCTGATCCATTAATATAGAAAACACCCTCTAAAACCACGCCCTCTCACATCATTCAGTCGCATCATTGAAAATCCTGCGATCCGGTTTATAGTGCCACTCCTGCGGCAAAGCTATCTTGCTGTTCCCATAATTAATAACCCCGCTCTTGACTTTAGAACCTTTGTTCTAAGTGTAGTAGAAGACGGGCGTGATAATTTAAGATATCAAACAGGCGCTGCAAAAGGTTCTGGAGTTAAGCATTGGAAAAGGCGGTAAAATCACAGAGTGGCATAAGCTCAAGATTATCTGTGGCCCCGATGATGGAATGGACAGACCGGCATTGTAGATATTTCCATCGTCAGATCACCAGCCAGGCCCTGCTTTATACCGAGATGGTCACAGCCGAGGCGATCATCCATGGCCCAAGGGAGCGGCTACTTTCATTTTCAGCCGCAGAACATCCCGTTGCTTTGCAGCTTGGTGGCTCTGACGCGGCTAATTTGAGGCAAGCGGTGCTCATAGCCAATGAGTATGGATATGATGAAATAAATCTCAATGTTGGGTGCCCATCAGATCGTGTGCAAAACGGGCGCTTTGGCGCGTGTTTAATGCAAGAGCCTGAAACCGTGCGCAGCTGTATGGAAGCAATGGCGGAGGTGGCCACCAGCCCGGTAACTGTCAAATGCCGCATTGGCGTTGATGATATGGATGATGAAAAGGGCTTAGCCAATTTTATCGAGACGGTATCAAAAGCCGGGGTCGCAACGTTTATCATTCATGCAAGAAAAGCCTGGCTAAAGGGACTTAGCCCAAAAGAAAACAGAGAAATACCGCCCCTGAATTATGAGCGGGTGTATCGCATGAAAGCAGAGCGACCAGACCTTACCATTATCTTGAACGGCGGCGTTGAGACTGTAGAAGCCGGGTTAGCTCATCTTGATTATGTTGATGGCGTCATGATAGGCCGCGCGGCCTATCAAAACCCAGCATGTCTTTCCTTGGTTGATGCGAAAATATTTGGCAGTGCAACACCCCCTAAAACTGAACTCGAAATAGCTGAAGCGATGCGCCCCTATATCGAAGATGAGCTTGAGAAAGACACAAGGCTGCATCACATAACAAGACATATGCTAGGCCTCTTTCACGGCCAGCCGGGCGCTCGCTCTTACCGCCGTATACTTTCAGAACAAGCCAACCAGGATGGCGCCGGCCTCGAAGTCTTCAATAAAGCCCTAAACGCCATAAACCATGTCGCCACTGACCAACCCCAAAAATCCAAAGAGCTACAAACATAACACTCCTTTACCACCATTCAGATCCAACAACCTGAGGGAGCTAAAGCTTCAGCTTTAGCGACATGGGTAGCGCCAGCGGACCCGTTGCCTAGCACCGCCCCTCGGAGGCTAAGGCGCCTTTGCGGATGTTGTGTGGGCATCTGAAGCCCATTGAGCGCCTGGAATTGCCGTGAGAGGTATAAAACAGTTTAAAAAAATACAGCGGCAGAACCCACTGGGGGATGGGGGGGGGGATGTAGAGCCCTGCCGCTGTATCAATATGGTGCCATCTTGAAGAATGGGGGAAACTTCAAGGGGGGCTCCAATTCAAACCTGTTATTGACTGCCCTTTTTAAGGGTATGACCAGCTGGGAGGGGTGGTTTTTCAGCCATAATCAGGATTGAAATTCGTTGGTTCGCCGCAAGGTAGGGGTCTTCCGGGAACAAAGGTTCCACATCAGCCTTGCCGCCAACTTCGTAAAATTTATCATGGGGGACGCCATTTTCAGCCAATATGCGGCGCGCCTCTTTCGCGCGGTCAGCAGAAAGGTCCCATAAAGTTAATCCAGGTGATTGATAGAGCCGCTTCGCATCAGTGTGCCCCATCAGTTTCAAGCGGTTTGGTAAGCGCTTGATAATTGGCGCCATAGCAGCCAGAAGTTTACGCGTATGTTCATAGGGCCGCGATGACCCAGCAGGAAACATAGAACGCGCTTCCTGATCAATCAGTTGTATGTGCAGCCCTTCAGGTGTTTCTTCAAGCATAAGGTGGCTAGAGAGATGCGTAATTTCTGGCATTTCCTGCCAGGCCTGGCGAAGTGAGGCAGCAGCTAAAGCAAATTGACGTGGGCGCTCAATCTCATTTTTTTCAATATCATGTGTATTTGCTTCCGGCCCTTGCTTATGGCGCTCATCATGGCGAATATTCGCAAAGTCGGTGTCATTTTTCTTCATGACGGGGGCAATTTGTTTCACATGCTGGCGCACAGGGGCGCCCTCAATTTCGATCATGCCCGCCTTGCGGTTGACAAACTGGATACCAAACGCATCCTTCATTGAGCCAGCAACAACTTGTAATTTTTGCTTATCTTGGATGGAAAATGAGATTAGCAAAACAAAGAAACAAACAAGAATAGACATCAGGTCAGCAAAGGTGACCATATAGTCTGGTACGCCGCCAACTTCCTTCTTCTTGCCCATTTTGGTTACTCCACTAAAACTCTAAATTCAGATCTGCTGTAATGATCGGTAGAAAACTTAACTCAAGATCTTCCCCAGAAGACATATACAAAAAGTTAGGCGGCAACTTCTTCAGCTGTTGCAGCCTTTTGTTTGGCGTTCAGGTAAGAGGCCAGCATCTCACGGATCAAGGCAGGGGCCTTATTGTCTCGCAGTTGCATAACCCCATCAATCACCAGTGATTGATTGATCTCTTCCATCGTAATTTTATTTGAAAGCTTGTCGGCCAGCGGCAAAGCCACAAGGTTGGCAAGCAGCGCACCGTAAAGTGTTGTTAGAAGCGCAATCGCCATAGCAGGGCCAATTGTTGAAGGGTCATCCATATTGGAAAGCATTTGAACCAGACCAACAATGGTACCAATCATACCAAAAGCCGGGCCCGCATCACCAAGCATTTTATAAACGCGCTGGGCTTCTTCAAGCCGCTCAATATAAAGGTCGCGCTCTTTTTCCATGGTCTCGCGCATGAAGTCTTCATCATAGCCATCAGCCACATATTGCGTGCCCTTCTTCAGGAAGGGGTCGGCAATATCAACACCCTCAAGACCAAGCGGGCCTTCCTTGCGAATAATATCAGCAAGGTTACAAATCTCATTAGTCATATCTATTGGGCTTTGATTGCGGTGAGTAAAAGCAATTTTACCGCCAAGACCAAGTGCTGAAAAAACATTGGAAAGAGGAAAGCGCATGATGGTGGCTGCAAAACCACCGCCAAACACAATAAGCAGGGAAGGGACGTTGACAAAAGTATCCAGTGAGCCGCCAGAGAGGATGGCATACATCACAATGCCAATACCCGCGATCATGCCACCAATTGTTGCTATATCCATTATCTTAAACCCCGACCCGGCCATCTCATCTCAAGGCGAACTGCCAAGAGGAGGAAAACGCTAATATCAGGGTTAACCCTACCGAACTGTTATGAATTTTAGCTAAAGCAACATGGTTAATTATGCTTAATCAAATGGTCCATAACGGCACAGATGAAAACGGTATAGCCAAGTATGTATGTCCAAGTAAGGCTCTATAACCTTAAGCAACACCCGCCCGGAGAAGGTCATGGATATGAACAATGCCAATCGGCTTTTCATCGCGCAGGACAAATAGCGCCGTGATGCTGGAGGCATTGATTTGCTCCAATGCCGCGCTGGCCAGCATCTCCTCATGAATGGTAATAGGGGAGGGCTTCATAACATCCCTTACATGACGAGAGAGCAGATCAGCCTGCATATTCCGCCGTAAATCACCATCGGTTATCACACCAACAAGCCGGCCCGAACCATCAAGCGCGCCAAGGCAGCCAAAGCTCTTCTCAGTCATAGTGACAAGCGCTTCACCCATAGGCATATCTTGTGAAACCAGCGGCAAGCGCTCCCCAACATGCATCAAATCTTTGACAAGACGTAGTTTGGCCCCAAGGTTACCGCCAGGGTGAAAGGTTTTAAAATCAACAGCGGAAAACCCTTTTGCTTCCAGCAAAGCAATGGCCAGCGCATCACCTATCGCCAGCTGCATAATGGTAGAGCTGGTTGGCGCAAGGTTATGCGGGCAAGCTTCCTGAACTTTAGGCAAGGCCAGCACAACATCAGAATTGCGCCCAAGCGCACTATTTTCATTTGAAGTGATAGCGATCAACGGCACCTTAAACCGGCGGGAATAGGTGATGATATTCGTCAACTCAACAGTTTCACCAGACCAGGAAAGCGCCACTATAATGTCTTCAGGGCGGATCATTCCAAGGTCGCCGTGGCTAGCCTCGCTAGGGTGAACAAAAAAGGCAGGCGTGCCGGTGGAGGCAAAAGTGGCAGCAATTTTCTGCCCCACATGGCCGCTTTTACCAATACCTGAGATAATAACCCGGCCTTCTGAGCGGCTAATCATCTCCACCGCGCGGCTGAACAAAGCCCCCATGCCATTGGAGAGTAAAGCCTCAAGCTCTTTTAAAGCGTTGATTTCAAATTCAATTGTTCTTAAGCCAGAAGCCAGCGCAGTGGGTGATGTATCTTGCATAATCGTCATATCTGTCATGAATTGAGCCAGCTAAAAAGTTTCTGTCTGAGAATAAAGCCATAATACCAGCAAAAGGCAGTATACCAGCAAAAGGCAGCGCCAAACGCCATAAACGGGGCAAAACAGCCAATAAATGCCGCCAAAAAGGCACCCCTAAAAGCCGGGACCACATTAAAACCATACCAAACCTCACCCTGTCTAGCCTTCTCTTATTTATACAGTTCATAACCCTCCGTTAACCATAGTACGGCACTGTAAGAACATTAATGGCCGCGTCAAAGGCCTTTTTTAGTGTTGGAGTTTGGTATTATGAAGTGCCGCCTGCGTCGCGTGGCTGGTATAGCTGTAGCGTTTCTAAGTGTTTCATCAGGAGGAGTACCGGCAAGCTGGTCTCCCTTGGGGTTTTGCTTTGATATAACCCCTTTGAGGGCACAGCAAGCCGCCCCCTTTGGTGAAAGAAGCGAAGCTGAATTTCGGGCCCAGTTTGAAGATGTTCGCCGCCAGCCAGGTTTCTTACCCGCTGGCCAACGCCCAGGAAATGATGCCGCCAATGATTTCTTTGATAGTCAAGCTGAGCGCAGGGCACCGCAAAATACTTTAGACACTCTGAATGAAAACAGCCTCTATTCAGATGCCCCTCTTGAAACAGCCACAGAAAATTTCGAGCGCTATGAACCGCGTGGCGGCGAGCTTGATCAGCGCGATCTAACTACCGAGCGCGGCCAGGAACGAGATCAGAATAATAACAACCGCTTCTCCGTAAGAGGGGAGAACACGGGCCAAGATCGCCAGAGAGGAAATGGTGAGGCCAGCAATAATGATGATTTTGAAACACCGGATGACAGCCGCGCTGCCCGCCTGGAGACAGACAGAGATGATAATTTTGAAGATGACTTTTTAGCAGCCGAGCGCGCTTTGGATGGTGATAACGCTGATGATCTCTCTGAAAATAATGAGGGTAGTGACCTTGCAGATGCGGACAGAAACGCAGATGAGAGACAAGCAACAGAAGGCCGCCAACTAAGCGCTCAGCAGCGCCGGCAACCTCAAGGTCAGCGCGGTACAGCCAGAGGAAATAACCGCGTCCAAAATCAACGCAACCTCACGCTTGCGCAGCGCCGCGGTCAAAATGCTAATGATCCGGATGTAAACGACATAACAGGGTCAATCAGACCCAACGCAGTTGAAGACCCTTATGCCCAAACCGGCAAACGCATCGGCGCCTTCCGGCTTTTCTCCGAGCTGACGATCACTGGCCTTTACAGCGATAACCCAACCGCCTCACCAGATAACCGGCCAGGCGATGAGGCGATAGAATTTCAGCCCCGGTTTCTCCTCCGCTCAGACTGGAGCCGTCACCAGCTTGAATTTGAAGGCCAGCTGACCCAAAGCTATTATGACGAGCTAAGCTCTGAAAATGTTGAGGAATGGTTCCTCCGCTCAACTGGCCGCATAGATATTCGCCGCAATCAATATTTCGAGCTTGAAGGCCGCATAGAAAACGCCCAGGATGATCGCGGTGATATAGACGCCGCCAATACAGATAGCCAGCTGGCCACATTCGAAACCATGGCCCTCACCGCGCTCTATCATGTTGAACTTAACCGAACGACAATTGAATTCAGCGGTAATCTCACAAATTACGATTATGAAGATGCCGTCACGAGCACCGGGTTAGTGGTCAATAATGATGATCAGGATTATCTGGAAACCAACGCCTCAGCCATCCTAGGTTACACCTTCCACACGGGCTTTTATATCTTCACAGAAGGCCGCTATGTAAACCGCGAGTATGATAGCCAACTGGATGATTTTGGTTTTGCCCGCAGCAGTGAAGGCTGGTCAATCTCCGAAGGGGTGATCTATGACCTCACAGCAAAACTGCGGTTAGAGGCAAGCCTTGGCTACCAATGGTTAACGCCAGAAGATAACCGATATGCAGACCTTGAAGAGGTCATCTGGAGCGCCGCATTGCTCTATCGCCCGAGCGAAAAAACAAGCCTGACCTTAAGAGCGGAACGCAGTATTGAAGGGACCGATATTGATGGCACGGTCGGGCTCCTGGAAACTGAATATAGTATCAGTCTTGATCATTACTTCCGCCCGCATATTCTTATGCAAGGACGATTGAATTACCGCATAGAAGATTACTTGGGGCTGGACCTTGAGCAAGAAACACTCAACACAGAGATCGCTCTACAATATATTCTCAACAGACACGCCCGACTAATCACTAGCTATCAATTCACAGATGTCGAAACCAGCGATGGTCTCAATTACCAGGAAAATATCATCAGGCTCGGCGTAAATTTAAGGCCCTAAGAGCCTGCATAAAAAATAAGAAAAAGGGGGCACACTATGGCGGCCCCCTATTCATATCAGTCTCTATGACGCCGTAGCGCGCAGCATCACACTTCTTCAATCAAACGCTGTAATTCAGCTCTAAAGGCCGGGGCAAGATCTTCCCGCGCCAAGGCAAAAGCTGCATTGGCGGTCAGGAAGCCAATTTTAGAGCCACAGTCAAAGCTGCGCCCTTCATAAACACAGGCGTAAAAATCCTGCCTCTCCATCAGCGCAAGCATAGCATCAGTCAGCTGGATCTCATTGCCAGCACCAGCTGATTGCGTTTCAAGAATGTCAAAAATTTCCGGCTGCAGAATATACCGGCCCATAATAATCAGATTAGAAGGCGCGGTGCCAGCGGCCGGTTTTTCAACCATGCCGTCAATTTTCTTATGGCCTTTGTCATCTTCCTCATATTTCACAACACCGTAAGAGGAGGTCTTCTCAAGCGGAACCTCATCAACAGCAATAATATTGCCGCCGGTCTCGTTATAAAGCTCCATCATCTGTTCCATACAGCTCTGGTCAGCCGCTTGCACAATCACATCTGGTAATAAAAGCGCAAACGGTTCATTGCCGACAAGGTCTCTGGCACACCAAACCGCATGCCCCAGCCCTTGCGGGGATTGCTGACGCGTATAGCTGGTTTGGCCAGCTTCCGGCAAAAGGTCATCCAACATAGCCAATTGCTCAGTCTTGCCGCGGTCTCTCAAAGTGGCTTCAAGCTCAACCTGCTTGTCAAAATGATCTTCAATAACTGTTTTGTTGCGGCCGGTCACAAAAATAAAATGTTCAATACCAGCAGCTTTCGCCTCATCAACCACATGTTGAATAATCGGCCGGTCGACAATGGTCAGCATTTCTTTCGGCATGGCCTTGGTGGCAGGTAAAAACCTTGTGCCAAGTCCGGCGACAGGTAAAACAGCTTTACGAATTTTTTTGTTATCCGACATTAAATGATCCTGAAAATTATTTAGAGTGGGTCAATTAGTGAGTAGTTCACAAAATAAGTGCGGCTACTTTCTAACATCTTGCATAAAATGAATATAAGAAAAATTGAGAAAGAAGCCGCAAATAGCATCTTGCCCCAGATAAAAGCCATTAACAGCCAATTTACCATGTATATTGTTTCTAAATCGCAGAAACCGGGTTTTAATCTGCATTTGTTAAAAGGTGATATCAGTAACTCAGCTAATTTATAAGAATGGCAATTTAGCAGATCAGTAGATAATAGATTCGTACATTTTGGCACATTAGCTACCGTTTTTTCGGGCAGCGCGGGTAAGTGACACCCCCCCCGGTAAAAATTACAAAGTAAAAGATGCAAAGCCATTTTGACAATAAAGGAAGAGATACTCATGGCAGTTTTAGTAACAGGTGGTGCAGGTTTTATCGGCAGTCACACCACATTGGCGTTATTAGACCGCGGCGAAACAGTAATCGTGCTGGATAACCTCACAACTGGTTTTGAGTGGGCCGTGCCCGAAGGTGCCAAGCTCATCGTTGGCGATATTGGTGATGCAGACCTGGTAAAAGACATCATCAAAACTCATGATATCTCATCCATCATCCATTTTGCAGGCTCCATTGTCGTTCCAGACTCTGTCACTGACCCTCTCGGCTATTATCTCAACAACACAGTGAAGTCGCGCACCCTCATTGCCTCAGCCGTTGAGTGTAATGTCGATAATTTCATCTTCTCCTCAACCGCCGCCGTTTATGGCATGCCAGAGGTAAACCCAGTTAGCGAGACAGCAAATCTCAAGCCCATCTCTCCTTATGGCAGTTCAAAACTCATGACGGAGTGGATGCTGCGCGATACAGCCGCCGCCACAAACTTGAACTATGTGGCGCTAAGATATTTTAATGTCGCTGGTGCAGACCCATCTGGCCGCGCCGGGCAATCAACACCAAAAGCCACGCATCTCATTAAGGTCGCAGCAGAAATCATCCACGGCCCAAGAACCAATATCAGCGTCTTCGGTACAGATTACAGCACCAGAGATGGCTCCTGTATCCGCGATTATATCCATGTCACAGACCTTGCAAATGCACATTGTATGGCGCTGGACCATCTCCGTAATGGCGGTGATAGTGATATCTTCAATTGTGGTTATGGCCATGGTTTTAGCGTGTTTGATGTGCTGGATGCCGTGAAACGAGTCTCAGGAGTAGACTTCCCGATTCATCTCGACGCCCGCCGCCCCGGTGACCCCGCAGAACTTGTGGCAAGCTCCGCCCATATCCGCGAACAGCTTGGTTGGCAGCCTCAATATGATGATTTGGAGCTCATCGTCGCCCATGCCCTCGCTTGGGAAGAAAAACTCAATACGCTCCGCATTGCCTCTTAAGCACATCGGCAAACAGCTGGTGATTTAATCGCTAGTGTCTTAATCTAAGGTTATGTAAGTCTGCCCCCTCTCCAGGCCAGTAATTACGGCAGTCCAATAATCTAAACAGGTCAGTAAATTCAGCAGGCCGGTCTTGACTGTCGGTATGTCATTTCTGCTCTGGTGTGAGGCAGGCAATATTGCCCCTCACGCCCCACAGAATTTAGCCATAAATCTAGGCTCAAATCACCTCAGCTAAAAACTCAAACATCACTACTCTCACCTTCACAGCAAAACCAGCAGGTGAGGGAGAGTAAAAAAAGGGGGGTGTCTCACTTGTGGGAACCCACATCAAAGCAGCTGGGCTAAACTGTCACCTATGCTAAGCTGAACCAATCATTGCTGGCGCTAACCAAGCTGATCATAATGCTGTGAGCAGGGCACAAAACAGGTGAAAACAAAGGGGATTAATGCACGTGAATGGTCAGGGCTTCCAACAATTGGCGCAAGGTTTTAATGCGGCTATAGCCCTATCATCTAAGCTGTTAAGCTCAGCTTCTGACCTGAAAAAATCAGTTTTTGCAGCCAGACCTTGCCGGCGCGTCGCAAAATTTGCCAGTCTTGTTTGTTTCATCAGTCTGCAAACCGCGGGCAGTCATATTGCAAAAGCCGCTGATGATAGCGATGATCTCGCCCGCTGGAAACAAACACTCTGGCAGCAGGCCAAAAGCCAGGGCATTAGTGCCGCCACATTCACTGCCGCTCTGGGAAATCGACAACCAAATTACAAACTTCCCTGGGTCAGAACCAAGGCAGACTGGGCGCGCATGAAGCAAGCCGCCAAAAGAAAGCCTCCGGTTAAGGGCGGAGCTGAGGTGCTAAAAGACGGGCTTCCCCCTTCCTGCCACCGGCCAAGGCAAAAAGAATTCCTTTTCCCCACCCGCTATTTTCCAGAGCGCCATTTAAACGCACTCATAAAACGCGGCAAATCCCTCCGCGCAAGCTATGGTGAAACTTTCCAAAAAATAGAACAAGCCTATGGTGTCGATATAAATATGGTCCTTGCCATATGGGGGCGGGAAACAGCCTTTGGCGCGGCTAAAAACAGATATGATGGCGTTCGCACACTGCTGTCATTGGCCTATGCCGGGCCACCAGAAAAACGACCAGTCCACAGAGCAAATCTTCTACGAGCCCTTAAATTCATTGACCAGGGGCATATCAGCATCAAAGAGTTCAAAACCTCTTTTGCAGGCGCTACCGGCTACCCTCAATTTACCCCGGATGTGTTCGATCAATACGCCGTAGATTTCGATGGCGATGGCCGCAAAAACATCTGGTCCAGCATCCCGGATGCGGTGGCATCGGCGGCTAAATATCTCAAAGGTATCGGCTGGCAAAGTGGGCAAACCTGGGGCTATGAGGTCAAAGTGCCCCAAGGGTTCGATTGTTGGGATGAAGGTCCAAAAGGCCGCAAGCCAATAAGCGAATGGATTAAACAGGGTGTGCAGCGGGTCAATAATGCAGATGGCACACCGCGGCGCTTTAAAGATAAAAGCCTCAAAGCGCAGTTCATGGCACCAGCTGGCATGCTTGGTCCTAAATTTCTGGTACTTGAAAATTTTGAAGTCTTCCGCCGCTATAACAAAGCAGATCTATACGCCCTGTTCGTTGGTCATTTAGGTGATCGTTTCGGATGCTACAAAAGTGAGGCCGCCTGCAGCTTTCAATCCCCCTGGCCCAGGACTGACAAGTTCAACTTCACCCGCAAGCGTATATGCGAAATGCAAATCCACATGAAGCGCCTGGGGGCTTCAGACGAAACACCTGATGGCCTTTTTGGCGGCAAAACCCGCCGCGGCATCGGTACATATGAAAAGCAGCGCGGCAAATCCCCCACCTGCTTCCCAAGTAAGGAGCTGTTCCAGTCATTAAGAAAAGAAGACCCGCTATCACGTTAGTAACATCCAACCAGAAGCCCAAGAATTAGGGTGGGGCTTCTACAAATATCAGGGCGTTATCATAGCTGCAGAAGCAAACAGACCTGATAAAGTAAAATCATATTAGCTGCCAACAAAAAGCCAATCTCTCAGCCTATGTGAAGTAAGCGTAAAAAGGAGTAGACTTAAGAATCAACAAGGTTAAACAGCCAAGAAAATATGCACAAAACATCCTCTCGGACAAAAGACACAGCCACACATATCACAGCTCTTGCGGCGCCTGCCCAGCTGATCTCACATTCTTTTCAAAAAAATATAAAGCATCTCAAAAGCGCATTGCTGTGCGGTTTGATCGCCATGCTCCTGACCTTGCAAAACCAGCCCCAAGCCAAGGCCTATGGTGAGTTCCACGCATTTCTGGAGACAATCTGGCCAGAAGCACGTGCCAAAGGGGTCAGTCGCTCCACTTTCCTTCGCGCCATTGGCGGTCTAACGCCAGACCCAAGCATAATGAAATCGCAAACCTCCCAGCCAGAATTCGTCTCTCCGGTTTGGACCTATATTGATCGCGCCGTTTCTGAAGAAAGATTAAAGCGCGGCAAAGAGATGCTGGTCGAGCAAAAAGAGCTATTAAAACAGCTCGAACAACGCTTCGGCGTTGAGCGACAAATACTTCTCGCCATTTGGGGGCTGGAGAGCACCTTCGGTAAAAACAAAGGAGATAAGGATATCATCCGCTCTCTGGCGACTATGGCCTATCGGGGCGGGCGGAAACGCTTTGGCCGCAAAGAGCTGGTAGCTGCATTGCAAATCCTGGAGCGGGGCGATATTCCCTTATCAGAATTTAAGGGCTCCTGGGCCGGTGCCATGGGGCACACCCAGTTCATCCCCTCAACCTATAATGCTTATGCTGTTGATTTCACAGGGGATGGCAAACGGGATATCTGGACTTCCACAGCAGATGCCCTTGCCTCAACAGCCAATTATTTGCGCCGGTTTGGCTGGCAAACTGGCAAAACCTGGGGTTATGAGGTTGTTTTGCCTAATGGCTATGATTATACAATCTCAGGCTTAGGCAAAAAGAAAAGGCTGCGAGACTGGGCACGCCTTGGTATTAAACGCGCTAATGGTTCCGCCTTCCCCCGTCCAAATGATCTCGGTGAGCTCGTCCTCCCCGCGGGTGCCAGAGGGCCGGCATTTCTGGTCCTCAAAAATTTCCGCGTCATCATGCGCTATAATGTTTCAGTGTCATATGTGCTGGCAGTTGGCCATTTAGGCGATAGAATTCTCGGATATCCCCCCTTCATTCGCCCTTGGCCGAAAGAAGACAGGCGCTTAAAATATGTGGAACAAAAAGAGATCCAGTCTTTGCTGGTACAAAAGGGCTATAAGATCGGCAAAATTGACGGTAAAATAGGTGGGCGCACCAAACGGGCCTTGCGTGACTTCCAGCGCCGCAATGGCATACCAGCTGATGGGCACCCCTCTTACGCTATTTTGCAGCGCTTAAGAAACTAAAACTCATCCCATATCTGCACGGGGAAATGAGTTGATGAAATCTAGTGAGTTAATGAAACATCATGAATGAAGCCGCTATCTCAGCTAGCAAAACGATTAAGCGAACAGAGCCGCTCTGTTCGCTGCAAAAGCCGTGGGCTATAAATCAGGTGCAAAAAAATAAGAGACCAGTAAAGCAACATCTCTGGTCCCGTTTCTTCATGTCATTTTTCATCATAACAAGCCTTTGCCTGCTGTTAGTGCCAGGCTTCAGGCAGCCAGCTAATGCCCAGTCTGGCAATATCTCACTCTCCTATGTCACCCCCTTCCCGGTTGGCGGTACATATAAAGTCCTGGTAATCGGTGATGGCTATGCCGAAGGCGCCTGGCTTGGCCTAAAAGCCGCCCTTAAAGATAATAAAAAGATAGAACTCTTTCGCGAAGTTACCTACAGAGCTGGCTTGATCAAACGCGGCCGCACCGATTGGGTCTCAAAAATTGATGGTATGCTGAATAAGCGCGGCTACGACATGGCCATCCTGATGATTGGTTTGCAAGACCGGCGGAGCATCAATATAGATGGCCAGAAGTTTCAAACTTCAGAGGATGGCTGGCGGCTGTTCTATAAGCGCCGGGTAAAAGAAGTTATACGTAAATTTAAAACCCGCAAAGTCTCTCTCTATTGGGTTGGCATGCCAATCGTTGGGCCATCAAATTTCCGCGAGTATATGCAACGCCTGAACAGCATCATCCAAAATGAAACCACCACCGCGCAAATACGCTATATTGACCACTGGTTGCAGTTCGCGAATGAAAATGGTGAATACTCACAATATGGCCCGGATGTAGACGGAAAAATTCGCCTGTTGCGCCGCCGCGATGGCATCTATTTCACCAAAGCGGGTTATGAAAAACTTGGATATTTCATCAATACTTTTATACAGCGCGATTTGCGAGATGCAAAAGCTGAGCGTAATGTGCCATTGCTTGGTGATCAGGCTGATCAGAAATACCTGCTACGCCGCAGCCTGATGGATAGTCCAAAAAACCGCAGGAAACTCGCCGCCCGACAGGAAGAGCAGAGTACGGATAAAAAGCGCAGTAAAGCCGGTGAAAAACTACGCAGCCTCACAGGCCTATCCGAACAAAATAAATATGAATCAGCCCGCCATTCAAAGGTCAAATTACCAGCTGATATCGCGCAAAGCGGCAAAGAAACAGAGATAAAAATTCTCCGCCCCGCCATCCCCGCAGCCGCATTCTCAATTGGCCGCCGCGCTTCAGAGATCGCCTCAGAAAACGGTCAGGATAATGGCCCTGCCATTCTGGTTGAAGAAATCGACGATATTATCGGTTTCGCCATTGCGTCAGCCACAGAGCAGCTATCAGGTGCAGACCCGCAGCGCCGCTTACCTCTCACCCAAACCCCTTATTATAAGCTTCTGGTGCGCGGGGAACCTCAGCCAGCGCTTTCTGGACGCGCGGATGATTTTAAATGGCGTGGCCTACCACCAGCCATTAAAAAAGAGAGCCAAGCAAAAGCCACCTCATCAAACTAAGCCCCATAAACCAACTAAGCCCATAAAAAAAGGCCCGCTAAAATCTCAGCGGGCCTTTTCATTTAACTAAAAAATATCAGCATGCTAACGCGGTAGAACAGTTGAGCCCATTAAGAACTCATCAATCGCCCGCGCGGCTTGCCGGCCTTCCCGGATCGCCCAAACAACCAGCGATTGCCCGCGCCTCATATCACCAGCCGCATAAACACCGGATTTACTGGTGGCATAATCATTTACATTGGCTTTAACATTACCGCGCTCATCAAGCTCAACACCAACGCCCTTCAACATGCCTTCATGAATAGGGTGAACAAACCCCATAGCCAGAAGCACAAGGTCAGCTTTTAACTCAAATTCAGTACCTGGAATCGGCTGCATCTTCTCGTCAACATGCACACAATTAATATGGGTAATATGGCCATTATTGCCAACGAATTCAGATGTCATAACAGACCAGTCACGCTCAGCCCCTTCAGCCTGGCTGGAAGATGTACGCATTTTTAACGGCCAGTGCGGCCAGGTCATTAACTTGTCTTCAGCTTCAGGCGGCTTCGGCATAATTTCTAGCTGCGTCACAGAAAGACAACCCTGCCTGATAGACGTACCAATACAGTCAGACCCAGTATCACCGCCGCCAATGACAATAACATGCTTGCCTTCAGCTAAAATTGGCTCAGCTTGAGCAATGGCTTCATTGCTATTGCGCCGGTTCTGCTGGGTAAGAAAATCCATCGCAAAATGAACACCACCAAGCTCACGCCCCGGAATTGGCAAATCTCTGGGATGTTCCGAACCACCAGTCATCAATACAGCATCATACTCATCCTGAAGGTCAGCAACCGCCCGATCCTGGCCAACATTCACACCCATATGGAACGTGACACCTTCAGCTTCCATCTGCTCAACGCGGCGGTCAATCAGTGATTTATCCAGTTTAAAGTCAGGGATACCATAGCGAAGCAGACCGCCCGCCTTGGCATTCTTTTCATAAAGGTGAACTTCATGCCCGGCTCTGGCCAGTTGCTGTGCCGCCGCCATGCCAGCAGGGCCGCCGCCAATAACCGCCACCCGTTTCTCTGTTTTAATTTCGGATGGCTCTGGTTTAACCCAGCCTTCTTGCCAGCCTTTATCAATTATCGAGCATTCAATGGTTTTAATCGTAACCGGTACATCCTCAAGATTTAGCGTACAAGCCGCTTCACAAGGGGCCGGGCAAATGCGCCCGGTAAACTCCGGGAAATTATTGGTAGAATGCAGGTTGATCAAAGCCTCCTGCCAGTCATCATTATAAACCAGATCATTCCAATCAGGAATCTGGTTATTCACCGGGCAACCAGTATGACAAAACGGAATACCGCAATCCATACAGCGCGCCGCTTGCCCGCTCACCTGTTCATCAGAAAGAGGAATAACAAATTCCTCGTAATGACGAATCCGGTCAGAGGCAGGTTTGTAAGACCGATCGTGACGATTAATTTCTAAAAAGCCAGTAATCTTACCCATCACTTACTTACCTCTCATGCCAATTTCCATCTGACCATCAGGCGAATTGCTCTGTTGGCGCGCCATTTCTTCAAGTGCCCGTCGATATTCAACAGGCATCACTTTGACAAATTTGGTCAATGACTGTTTCCAATTATCAAGAATATACTGCGCTCTGGAAGACCCCGTGTAATGAGCGTGGCGCTCAATCAACTGATGCAAACGCTCAGCGTCAAGGCTTGTCATATCCCGCATCACATCAACAAGCCCATGAGATTCCAGATCACCAGCCTGGTGGCCGTTTTTATAGTTAGAATCTTCTTCTTCAACAATCGGCTCCAGATCAACCATTGCCAAGTTGCAGCGGCGCTCAAAGTCACCAGAGTCATCAAAAACGTAGGCAATCCCGCCAGACATGCCAGCCGCAAAATTGCGCCCAGTTTCACCAAGCACCACGACAACGCCGCCGGTCATATATTCACAACCATGATCGCCAGTGCCTTCAACAACCGCAATAGCGCCAGAGTTCCGAACAGCAAAACGCTCACCTGCAACGCCGCGGAAATAACACTCGCCAGCAATCGCGCCGTAAAGCACGGTGTTACCAACAATAATGCTTTCTTCAGGCACAATGCCAGATTCCACAGGCGGGCGAACAATCAACCGTCCACCAGAAAGGCCCTTGCCAACATAGTCATTTGCAACACCAACCAGATCAAGCGTCACACCTTGCGCAACCCAGGCACCAAAGGCCTGGCCAGCAGTACCGCGGAACTTAAACCAGATGGTGTCATCTGGCAGGCCTTCATAACCATAGCGAGAAGCTATCTCACCTGAAAGCATCGCCCCGGTAGAGCGGTCTACATTGGTAATATCAAGGTCACTCTTAACAGGCTGCTTGTTCTCAAGTGCCGGCTTCGCTAACTCAATCAGCTTACGATCAAGAATATCATCAATCTGATGTTGCTGGCGCTCTGTCCGATAAATACCAATATCTTCACCAACTTCAGGCCGGTGGAATAGGCGTGTAAAGTCCAGCCCTTCAGCTTTCCAATGGTCGATGGCTTTATTCTTTTCAAGAAATTCACTGTGACCAATAATTTCATCCAGTGTGGCAAAGCCCATTTCCGCCATAAGCGCCCGGGCTTCTTCGGCCACAAAGAAGAAGTAATTAATCACATGCTCCGGTGCGCCTTTAAAGCGTTTGCGAAGCACAGGATCTTGTGTCGCGATACCAACAGGGCAGGTGTTCAGGTGACACTTACGCATCATCAGGCAACCAGCCGCAATCAACGGCGCTGTAGCAAAGCCAAATTCATCGGCACCAAGTAGGGCACCTACAATTACATCGCGGCCAGTTCTGAGCCCGCCATCTACCTGCACAGCAACACGTGATCTAAGGTTATTAAGAACCAGTGTTTGCTGCGTTTCAGCAAGGCCAATTTCCCATGGAGAACCAGCATGCTTAATTGAAGTCAGAGGAGAGGCACCAGTGCCGCCTTCAAAGCCTGAAATAGTCAAATGGTCAGCTCTGGCTTTGGCAACACCTGCTGCCACAGTGCCAACACCCACTTCAGACACCAGCTTAACGCTAACATCAGCTTTCGGGTTCACATTCTTCAGGTCATAAATTAGCTGTGCCAGATCCTCAATCGAATAGATATCATGATGCGGCGGTGGAGATATAAGACCAACACCCGGCGTTGAATGTCTCACTTTAGCAATGACACTATCAACCTTATGGCCAGGTAGCTGCCCGCCTTCACCAGGCTTGGCACCTTGCGCCATTTTAATCTGGATCATATCCGCATTAGCCAGATATTCTGTGGTGACACCAAACCGGCCAGAGGCAACCTGCTTGATCGCCGAGCGTTCGCTATCTCCATTGGCTAGCGGCTGGAAACGCTCCCGTTCTTCACCGCCCTCACCAGTATTAGACTTGCCGCCAATACGGTTCATGGCGATGGCCAGGGTCGTGTGCGCTTCCCGCGAGATGGAGCCATAAGACATGGCACCTGTTGAGAACCGGCGAACAATAGACTCAGCCGATTGCACATCATCAATTGAAAGGGGCGTACGGCCCAGCTCTTCCGCCGTTTTAATGCGGAATAAGCCGCGCAGAGTTCTAAGACGTTCTGACTGCTCATTCACAGTTTCAGCAAAACGAGTATAAACATCAGGCAAGTTGCCGCGCACCGCATGCTGCAAATCAGCAATGGTGTCAGGCTCCCACACATGCTGCTCACCGCGTAAACGGAAGGCATACTCACCGCCAACATCAAGCGCTTTCTTAAGCACCTGATCCCGGCCAAAGGCCGCTGCGTGACGATTATAAGTCTCAATCGCCACTTCTTTCAGCCCAATGCCCTCAATTTGGCTATGGGTGCCGGTAAAGTATTTTTTGATGAAAGAGCTGTTTAAGCCAATAGCATCAAATATCTGCGCACCACAATATGACTGGAAGGTCGAGATGCCCATTTTCGACATCACCTTAAGCAGCCCCTTATTAATGGCTTTCTTATAGCGTTTCACCGCTTCATCAAAGCTGATCTCTTCATCAAAATCAGCAACTTCATTTTCTATCGTTTCAAATGCCAGATAAGGATTAATCCCTTCAGCACCATAACCGCCAAGGGTGGCAAACTGGTTCACCTCAAGTGCTTCACCAGTTTCCACAAGCAAGCCAACAGAGGTCCGCAAGCCTTTACGAATGAGGTGCTGGTGAACCGATGAGGTCGCGAGCAATGAGGGGATAGGCACCTGCTCAGCTGAGACGTCCCGGTCAGAAAGGATGATGATGTTAAAGCCATCGCCAACAGCTGTTTCAGCCGCCACTTGCAAAGCTTCGATAGCACCTTGCATGCCCTCAGGCCCGGTTGTAGCGGGGAAGGTAATATCAAGCGTTTTGGTTCTAAAGCCATTGTCAGGCATATCACCAAGCGCTCTTAATTTCTCAAGGCTGTCATTGGACAGCACTGGCTGTGTGATCTCCAGCCGCTTCAATAGAGAGTTATTATCATGTTCCAGAAGGTTAGGCCGTGGACCAATGAAGCTAACAAGTGACATCACCAACTCTTCCCGAATGGGGTCGATAGGCGGATTAGTTACCTGCGCAAAATTCTGCTTGAAGTAAGTGTGCAATAATTTCGAGCGATCAGACAGCGCTGACACTGGCGTATCAGTGCCCATAGAGCCAATAGCTTCCTGGCCCACAGAGGCCATAGGTTCCAGCAAAAATTTAATCGCTTCACTGGTGATACCAAAAGCTTGCTGGCGATCAAGCAAGCTAACATCGGAAATAACTGTCTCGATCGGGATCTTTGGTAGATCCTTGACCTTAATCTGCCCCTTCTCGAGCCACTCTTTATAAGGGTGGCTACAGGCGAGGTCAGTTTTCAACTCATCATCAGAGATAATCCGCCCTTGCTCAAGATCAATAAGCAGCATCTTGCCAGGTTGCAAACGCCATTTCTGGGTGATTTTCTCTTCTTCAAATTCCAGCACGCCCATTTCAGAGGCCAGCATAACAATATCATCAGACGTCACAACATAACGCGCTGGGCGAAGGCCATTTCGGTCAAGCGTTGCGCCAATCCGCATACCATCAGAAAATGCAACAGCGGCTGGGCCATCCCAGGGCTCCATGATCGCGGCATTATATTCATAAAATGCCCGGCGCTCTTCATCCATCAACGGGTTTCCGGCCCAGGCTTCAGGAATAAGCAGCATCATCGCATGCGCCATGTCATACCCGCCGCGAACCAATAGCTCTAGCGCGTTATCAAAGCTGGCACTATCTGATTGCCCCTCAGGTATAAGTGGCCAGATTTTATCGAGATCAGGGCCGATGATGTCAGATTTCATCGTTGCTTGCCGCGCTGCCATCCAGTTCACATTGCCGCGCACGGTATTAATCTCACCATTATGGCAGATCATGCGGAAAGGCTGTGCCAATGACCATGTCGGGAAGGTATTGGTTGAGAAGCGCTGATGCACAAGCGCCAAAGCAGAGACCATGCGCTCATCATTAAGGTCATGAAAATATTGACCAAGCTGATCAGAAAGCAGCAAGCCCTTATAAAGCAGCGTCCGCGCTGACATAGAGGGGATGTAGAAGAATTTATAACCAGCAGGCTTCTCACGCATAATGCGCAATTCAATACAGCGGCGAATAATAAACAGCTTTAGTTCAAAATCCTGCACAGAAGTAATGTCATCACTGCATCCGATAAACACTTGTGCATGATGCGGCTCGGTAGGTGTAACAGAATAACCAAGCACTGAATTATCAACCGGCACATCCCGCCAGCCAAGGCAAGATAAACTGCGGCCGTTAATTTCTTCCTCAATGATTGTCTTAATAGCTGCATGCTCACTCGCATCTTTCGGCAAAAAGATGGGGGCGCAGCTGTAAGAACCAACAGCCGGCAGCTCAATGCCAGCATCACCAGCAACAGCTCTCAGAAAAGCATCCGGCATTTGAATGAGAATACCACAACCATCACCGGCTTTCGGGTCAGCGCCAACAGCGCCCCGATGCTCCAGGTTTCTTAGAATTTCGAGACCTTTGGCAACAATATTATGGCTTTTCTCATTTTTCATATGCGCCACAAAGCCAATGCCACAGGCATCACGCTCATTGCTCGGGTCATATAAACCTTGCGGCTCCGGAAAGCCGGGCTGTTTTTTAAATTCTTTGATCACGTTCTGGCCCAAATCTTTTATCCCTAATAATATCGTCGCTGGCAGTTAGGTTCGGCAGTATCTAAGTTTAAGAAACGCGGTAATATTGTTGCCTCAACTTTTCAACCTGTTAACGGTACAGCGTCATAATCTATCGGCGCACAGGCACTGAATGGGTCAAATTAAAATTACAAACTTAATTCGACCATGGCGACCGTGCGATGACATATCTTTGGTGACAGCAAGAGCCAAACCAACCAAACTCAGACTTCTGGTGAATGCCCAGACTTCTGTAATAGGCAGTGGTCTCTCGCTTTTGTCTTGTCATATTAAATCAGTTGATGGCGAGCACGATGATTGTTTGTTCGTCAGCTCAATCGTTTCACTATCATAAGCGCCGCAAACGCTCAACGCCACCCTGTGTATAAGGACAGCAAAGCTGACCTATTACAAAAGTAAAATGCCAGATTTCCTCGCCAGTGACAAGGTACCAGCTAAACTTTCATGTAAAATCGCTAAAATGGCTCTGAACAAGCCATTTACACTCCTGAAATGGCGATTAAAACGTCTATTGCAACATCAAAATGATAATAAAACACTCATCCAGCCATCAGCATTCTAGACGGTAGTCTGTGAAACCCTCGCCTTCAGAACCATCAATAATCTCTATTAATAAGACCAAAACTTGCTAGTAATGAATTTAAAACCCAAACAAAAATGAGTGGCAAACGTGGCATCAAACAAAAAAACAGCCCCCTACGGCACCTGGCCGGGCGAAATCACTGAAGCGGATATCGCAAGCAAATCACTGCGCTTTGGCACAGTAAAAAGCGAAGGTTCCACCCTCTATTGGTTGGAGCAACGCGCCAGCGAAGGCGGTCGCGGCGTCATCATGCAATGGTCAGAAGACGGCGGATTATGCGAGCGATTGGAAAAGCCCCACTCAGCACGCTCCAAAGTACATGAATATGGGGGCGGCGATTTTTGTGTCCATCATGGCGAGATATATTATGTAAATGCAGCTGATCAGCAGATCTACCATCTAAGTAAAGATGGAGAGACGGAAAAAATCACCAACGCCTCCGGTCATCGCTTTGCAGATCTGGTCTTTGATGAAAAAAACAATCGCCTCATCGCCGTGTCCGAACGCCATGAAACCCACAAGCAAAAGCAGGGGGAAACACAGGCTGAAACGATGGTTGATAGCAAGGAAGCAGAAGGCGAAACAGCCGCTCATCCGCTTCCTCAGAATATGCTGGTACAAATTGGCCTGACAGGGGAAGAAAAAGGCGGGTTCCAAATCCTGGAAGATAAAGCTGATTTTTACGCAAGCCCTCGCGTCTCACCAGATGGCAGCAAGCTGGCCTTTCTTTCCTGGTCCCTGCCAGATATGCCCTGGCAAACGGCTCAATTGAAACTTGCTAACTTGAACCAGGCAACTTTCAGCGCTGACACCCTCAATACCAATGCTGCCTCAAAAAAGAGCGCCGCCTTCAGCCCCTATTGGAGCAAATCAGGAGAGTTATATTTTATTGAGGACATCAACACGCGCGGCCAGCTAATGAAAGGCACAGCCTCAACTAGCCTTTTCAGCCCGCAAGATGACCAGCTGGATGCATTAATGCCGCAATGGGTGTTTGGCCTTGAAGCCATCACCATAACAACAAACGGTGAGCTTTTCCTCACCGGCTATAAAACTGGCGCTTGCCAGCTACACAAAATCTCTGAAAATGACGGCGTCATAGAGCTAACAACACCGGCCCGCAGCATCAATATGCTAACCACAGTCGAAACCAGCAAGGGGCAACAACTGGCGGCCATTACCACAACAGATAATATGGCTGCAACCATTTGCCTGATAGATGCAGAAACAGGGAATTTAACCCCGATACGGCCAGAAACCCCATCAGTTTATGCACCCGGCACACTCTCAATTGGTCAGTTAAAATCATTCACCTCAGAGGGGGCTAAAACCTTTGGCATTTATTATCCCCCCTCAAACTCCGCCTACCATGCGGCGGGTGGTGAAGCACCACCAACCATTCTCACCGTCCATGGCGGCCCCACCGCCATGGCAGATAGGGGCTTAAAGCTAAACACCCAATATTGGACCAGCAGAGGCTATGCCATCTTCGATGTAGATTACGCTGGCAGCAGCGGGTATGGCCGCGCCTATAGAGAACGGCTGGATGGCCGTTGGGGGCAGCGGGATGTAAAAGATCTCATCACCGCCGCTGAGTATCTGATAGATGAAAAATTGGCAGATCCCGAAAAACTAATCATACAGGGCGGGAGCGCTGGTGGTTACACCTGCCTGATGGCCCTGGTCGAAAGCAATCTATTCAAATGCGCCTCAGTTAATTATCCGGTCACCGATTTAAGCCAGCTTCTCGAAATCACCCATAAATTTGAGCTTGGCTATACATACAGTCTAACCGGCACAACAGAGGCAACAGCCAAGACAAGTCTTGCTGAAAGATCCGTATTGAAGCGCGTGGAAGAGATTACCGCCCCCGTCATCTTTTTTCAGGGGCTAGAAGATAAAGTGGTGCCCCCAAGCCAGCCAAAAGCTATTTATGAAGGGTTAAAAGCCCGCGGCATTAAAACAAGCCTGCATGAATTTATAGGAGAAGGGCACGGGTTTAGAAAAGCCGACACCATAACAACAAGATTGCAAAAAGAGCTGGCCTTTTATCAGCAAGTTTTGAACCTGAACACTTGATCAAAACCGCTCAAAGAAACCTGAAGTGAATATGAACAGCAGGTTCCAATTGAGTTCATGCAGCAAAAGCTAATGTCTCTTTATCAAACAAACAAAGGAGATATCAATGTTCAGGAAAATTATTGCAGTTGCTGCTCTTATCGGTGTTGGCGTAATGGCTCAAAGCTCAATCGCCTCCGCTCACCAAAGCACAAAATACCATTCACATAAAAAGAATGCTTATGAAAAGCCTTATAAAAATAAGCATATGAAGCATAAATATAAGAAGAATAAAAAGCACAAATATTACAATAACTATGGCTTTAAAAAACATCACGGCAATCGTATTGGTAAAATCCGCCGCAAACTTCGCAATCGTGGCTTCTACAATATTCGCTTTACCGACCGTTATTTGCCTATTTACAAAGCCGTCGCATGTAAAAGAGGTAAACGCCTTAAACTGACTATGAACCGTTGGGGTAATGTTATGTGGCGCAAGCGTGTAGGCTGGTGTGGTTAATCCAACCTATCAATCTCTAACCCCTTCCTTCCTATTAGCGCTCCCTTGTAACTCAAGGGGGCGCTTTTTTATGGGAAACGCACTAACCACTAATTTCAAAGCAAAGCCCCACACAATAAAAAGGCGCTGCCTATAACTGTAAGCAGCGCCTTTAATCATCTGGTAGAACGCTTATCTATCAGCGTTCATTTTTATGAATACCAAAATTAAGCATCAACCTTGGCTTCAATTGTCTGGCCAGAGGTATCAGCCTCAGCAGACCGCTGAATGGCTATTTTGCGAGGTTTCATCTGCTCAGGGATTTCCCGTTTCAGATCAACATGCAACAAGCCATTTTCTAGCTTAGCGCCCAGCACTTCAACATGGTCAGCCAGTTGGAAGCTGCGCTCAAAGGTGCGACTGGCTATGCCTTGATGTAGATACTCAACGTCATCATTCTCATTTTTTCTGCCATTAATTTTAAGGCTTTGTTCCTTAACTTCAATGTCAATTTCGTCCTCAGCAAACCCGGCAACAGCCATGGTTATACGGTAGGCATTTTCTTCAAGTCGCTGAATATTGTAAGGGGGGTATCCGGTGGCCGCACCATCCACTTTGCCAAAATCATCTAGTAAATTAAATAAACGGTCAAAGCCAACGGTAGATCTATAAAGTGGTCTAAAATCAATATGTTCCATAACATATCCTCCAATAAAGCAATATGTGATTAGCGCTCCGTTGCCATATTTTTAAAAATCTGGCCCCATCAGGAAGATTAGTCATCTCCAGTGAGATGCTGGCCGCAACAAGAATGGCAGCTAGAGCAGTTCAGCACCCTTAATGGCGTGCATAATAATGATTTAGGCAGGGTTATTCGGCTTTCAAGAGGGGCAGGCAAAAAAATAAAAAACACCGTTTCCTGAACCTTAGATGAACATTCCTTTCTAATTGAGTTCAGGATATCCCAGCTATAACAAACCAGACAGTCAGGGAGAGAGCTGCTGACATGAGAGGCAGTTTCAGAGCGTCGCTCATCTGGAGCGGAGTGCAAGAGGAGACAGACATGAAAAATTTCGCCCCCAAAACGTTTCACTATTCCGTGGCAAAATCCATCGCCATGGCAGCGGCCGGTTTCGCCTTTACAGCCGCCGCCCTCACCACCAGCGTATCAGCCGCTGATATGGACTATGACGAATATAGAGATGGCCGCTACAAAGACCGCTCATATATAGACAAAACCCTGGATGAATATGAGCGCCGCACAGCCCAATATAAACACAACCGCCGCGGTGACAGACGGCATGGCGATAATTGGCGCAATGATAATTATGGCAACCATGGCTGCCTGCATCCACGTAAAATCCGCCGCCGCTTAATCAAACGAGGCTGGCATGATTTTCATATAATGAAAGAGCGGCCACGGCGCATTGTGATGCTAGCCACAAACTATAACGGCCGACGCTTCCGCATCGTTGTTGATAAATGCGATGCCCACATTGTTCGCCGCCGCCCCATCAGACGGTATTGGGGGTGGGGTAATTAGGCCCCGCTCGCATTGAGAACACCTGAGAGTCAGAATAAACAGCCCCCCAGATCCCGAACTCTGGCTCAACGGTGAGAAACCAGCCTCTTGCAAAAGGGGCTGGTTTTTATTATGCGCACGCTATACCAGGTTCTGGAAAACCACAAATAGCATTAGAGAGCCGGTTTAAAGGGTGATAAAACACAAGCAACATGGCCCCAACCGGCACCCCTCGATTGGTAGAAAGAGGCACTGTAGTGGAACTCATAGGTCTCAATAAAAACCCCATTCCAGATGGCGCTATCACCGGCCGCGCTAAAATTGATGAGCGGGTATATCTTCGCTATGCGCGCTGGGCCCCAACCACAAACTATGTGCGCGGGACCGTCGTGCTTGTGCAAGGCCGCTCCGAATATATTGAAAAATATTTTGAAACCGTTAGTGATCTGCGCCGCCGCGGCTTTTATGTCGCTACCTTTGATTGGCGCGGGCAGGGCGGCTCAAGCCGAGATCAGAAAAACAAGAATAAAGGCCATATCTGGGATTTTGGTCAATATGATAATGACCTCCACAGCTTCATGCATCAGATTGTCTTTCCAGATTGCCCCGCCCCCTATTATGCTCTTGGCCACTCCATGGGGGCACATATTCTGATAAGAGATGCCGGCCTCGCCCTGTGCCAGTTTGACCGCATGGTCCTCTCAGCGCCATTGCTGCGCATGTCCCGTGAAGTCTTAGGCATGCCTCAGGAATTGGTTTCAGCCGCTGCCATTCTTGCCAGCTGGTGCGGCCTTGGTGAACATTACGTCTGGGGGGGGACAGATCTCAACCTCAACCAGCGCGCCTTTGAGGGTAACAAAATCACCCGTGACAGATCACGCTTCAACCGAAATAAAGCTATATTAGACGCCGCACCAGAGCTATCAATCGGCTCGCCAACTTATGCCTGGTTGCTTGCTGCCATCCGCTCAACCAACCTTGTTATGCAAGAATCATTCGCTTCCGCAGTTAAAATACCGATCCTTCTGATCGGCGCTGGCTCAGACCGAATAGTCTCCAATATCGCAACACGTGAATTTGCCGAGCGGCTTAAAAACGGCACCAATGTGATGATACCCAATGCGCGCCATGAAATTCTTCAGGAAGTGGATAGCATCCGCGAACAATTCTGGGCCGGGTTTGATGCCTTCATCCCCGGCGAGGGAAAGTATAGCAAAATCCTAGCTGATACCGCATGAGGCCACGGCTTAGAAAGAGGGGGCAGGGCGTCTTGAAAGAGCTATAAGCCTAGCCGTTTAATGACAACAGCGCGGCCTCATGCAACGCAGCTGTGCTGGCGGCAATCACCTGCCCACCAGTCTTGGCTAATATGCCCTCATCCGAACTTGCCCCCTTAGAACCACCGCCAAGCCCAAGTTTATTGCCCTGCCAGTCAGAAACAATGCCGCCAGCTTCAGTTACAATCGGTATCAACGGCGCAATGTCATAATCCTGCAAACCCGTTTCAACAACCAGGTCAACAGCCCCTAACGCCAATAGGCAGTAGCTATAGCAATCACCGCCAAAACGTGTCATCCGGCAGCGGGCTCTAAGGGTTTCAAATTTAGAGAGATCATCCTTCGTCGCAAAAAGATCCGGGCAGGTGGTGGTGATAACAGCATCAGACAATTGGGTTTTGGTGCCAACACTTAACCGTTGCACAACATCCCCTTTCTGCCAAAAGGCCCCGCCAGGCAAACCCCAAAAACGTTCATTCACATAAGGTTGGTTCATCATGCCCATAAGCGGCGTATTTTCATAGGTAAGCCCAATTAAGCTCCCCCAAAGTGGACTGCCAATAATAAATGAGCGCGTGCCATCAATTGGGTCAACAATCCAGCGGTAAGCGCTAGTACCCGTAATCTCACCCATCTCTTCGCCAACAAAGCTATGGTCAGGAAAGCGAGAAAGTACAAGCTCGCGAATCACTTTCTCGCCAGCGCGGTCAGCTTCCGTTACCGGGTCAAAAACGCCCTTCCCCTCTTTATGATCAACAGAAAAGGCGCCTCGGAAAAAAGGCCTAATTATTCGCCCGGATTCGTCCGCTGCTTCATGAAACAGCGACAAAAACTCATCTATATTATGTGACAAAGTCGCAACCATTAAAAAGTCACTCCCACAACTAACCCCCTAAAAGATAATGCAATTAAAGCCATTAGCGCCTCGGTCTCAAGTTAAATCATATCTGCGACCCCGTGCCGCAAACAGAGCTAATTTCTTTAGACAATTTCGCAACATAGCATGTGTCCTAATGGTCACAAAGCCGTCATACTGTTCAATGGGCCTATTGCAAAGGGTCATAGCCACTGACATATTAATTGCATTGCTGGATTTCCAGTATAGCCCATATCGGGCGTTTCCTCCCTTTGACTTGGGCCGTTCGCAGCTGCGAACGGCCACTTTTTTTAGCCAATACCCATAATAACCCAACATAAGACCACAGATAGCCAGCAATTGCGCTGTCAGTACCGGCCTGTATGACAGGTTATTTGGTGTACTATGGGAAACGTAATGAAGCCGCTGCAATGCGGCAAAGAACCGAAAAGCTATATTCACGAAAAGAGCAAACATAGTGTTGAGGCGTTAAAAGGCGGGCGCAGAGATAACTACCTATTCAGCGGCATCTGCAATAGGAAATAATGTTGAAGTGACATCCCTGATATAGGTCGTAAACACAGCCTTTAAGGCGCTGGATACTTCAATAAAGCCGCTATGAGGCTCAATAGCCACCTCATCCATATAAAGACTGCGATTAATCTCAACCTGAATGGCATGCACACCATCATCCGGGCGACCATAATGCTCGGTTATATACCCACCCGCATAGGGTGAGTTCACAGCAACAGAAAGCCCCACATCTTTGAGCAGGTCAACAAGATAGCTCACAAGATCAGGGTGAGAGGCTGTGCCAAACCGGTCGCCAATAATTATATCAGCGCAGCTGGTACCATCTGAGCGTTTGGCCCGTGATGGCATAGAGTGGCAGTCAATCAAGATGGCAGTTTCATACCGCTGCAACTGCATATCAATCAATTGGCGTAGCTGCCTGTGGTAAGGCAAGTAAAAATTCGTGATCCGCCACAGCGCCTCTTCAAGTGAAAGCGGATGGCGGTAAATCTCAAGCCCATCTCCAACAACCCGCGCAATGGTGCCAAGCCCAGCGGCCACCCGCACTGATTTATCATTCGCATTGCTAGGCAATGGCCCGGTGAAGAGGCGCGGGTCCAACTCAAACGGTTCCCGGTTCACATCAACATAAGCGCGCGGGAAGGTCGCCGCCAATAGAGGCGCCCCGAGCTGCGGTGCAAATTGAAACAGCTGATCAACCAACGCATCTTCTGATTTGCGAAGTAAAAGCGGGCTCAACCGTGACTGCTCAAGAAAAGAAGGCGTGTAGTGCCGCCCGCTATGAGGAGAATTGAAAACAAATGGCGCACAATTATCTTCTGGAAATACAGTGTTATAGCCCGGTGCTTCAGCCCGTTTCACAGCCTCACCGCCAGGCTCATAGCCAGCTGCAGCCCGATGAATATCAGAGTGCGGCGACATATCCTCAAAGATAGGCCTGTATTGGGGGTTCAACTTACGCATTGCGTTTAGGAATTCCTGTGCGTCCATATGCTCAGCCTAAAGTAGCTAATTAATCCCGTCTTGGCACACGCTCTAAAGACGTTGCCCACAAAAAAATAACCCAGCCTAATGAGGCCGGTGTCCAGTCAAAATGAGGCCGCTAGAGTCTGATCCGATAAACCACCGGCCCATATGAAGAATTAAAAGAGTGAATTGGGGCACAAATAGGTAAGGCACTGCTGCATATTGAGATGGGGAGGGGAGTTGGGCTCTTATCCGTCAGGCTGTTGTATAAATGCAAAGCATAGGCAACAAAAACACGGCGCGGTGATCAGATATTTTGCAGGGAAAAAATCTGCAAGCAATCATCAAACGTTAGTCAACCGAAAACCATTGCGTTATATTAATGAAATACGCGCCTCCATCCAGCGCTGGGGGTATCGTTTTATTAACGGGGTTTCACTTATTTAATTCACTTGTAGAAACCACTGCATGGCAACAAGCACATAAGCTATCTAAGAAGCTTATGCTAAACTGTCAGCGCTGTGAAAAAAGCGGCTTATATTCAGCGCATCAATTCGTAAAGTCCCGCTGTCATTAGATCAAAGAGAGAAGTTCATGTCCGATAAAGATCAATCACCAAAGAAAATGCAGCGGATTCTTCTGGCCGAGGATGATGAATCTATGCGCCTCTTCCTGGCCAAAGCGTTAAGCCGCGCTGGGTATGAGGTCACATCATTCGGCACTGGAGTTGAAGCGTTTGAGCGCTTGAAGGAAGAGCCCTTCACTCTGCTCTTAACAGATATAGTTATGCCAGAGATGGATGGCATTGAGCTGGCAAGGCGCGCCGCTGAGGTAGACCCAGACCTGAAAATTATGTTCATCACCGGTTTTGCTGCTGTCGCTCTGAATGCTGAAAACTCAACGCCAGATGCCAAGGTGCTCTCAAAGCCCTTCCACCTGCGCGATCTGGTGAATGAGGTAGATCGCCTGCTTGCGGCTTAATAAGCTGCGATACGGTAACTCACGGTCAAAATAGCGTTGAAATGACCAATATGATGAAAGCCATAGGGGCCGCAAAAGCCTCTTGTCAAACAAGGTCAATATCCGCTATAGAAGCTGTTCGGTGTCGCGAATAACTCAAAAAGTCGCACATACCACCATAAAATCTACGGGACGTTAGCTCAGCGGGAGAGCACTGCCTTGACATGGCAGGGGTCACTGGTTCAATCCCAGTACGTCCCACCATTTATTCTTCATCATATCTCTCTATTAAATCTCCCCTATGTACGAAAAGCAGCTCTTAAGCAACAGCCCGCTAAAAACAGTTGATAAATCACCCGTTTTCTCAAGAGCATTGCTTGACGCTACGCCATATAGACTATTCTCTGAGAAGTTATTCATCTTCTAAGGGGCAGTATGGGCAATGGTCAACTTAACTCAAAAGAATAGTCAGCAACATTTTCAAACAGAAAGTTGCAGGCAGAGTACAACCCGCCTGGCAGGTTTCTCCCGTTTCGCACTAGGCTCCTTCATCGCCCTCAGCCTCACAGCCTGCAGTAACAATGGCAATCTCCTGCAAGACAACATTGTCACCGGCTCCATAAACAATATACCCAAAGGCTATGATTGCCCCATCAACGCCAATAATCTCTATCCGGTTGGCGCCATTTACCGCCGTGATGAGCGCGGCGTGCATTATTCAGTTAAAGATCTGAGTAAAAATGACCTGATAACCAAGTCCATGCGCCGCGATGTAAAAATTTCTGATTATGAAATCACCAATAGACAGAAAACAAATGCCGAAGCCTCCGTGGCCTTGCTAAAAAAGGTCGTGCCTGGCCTATCTGTGAACGCCAATGCAGCTCGTCATAAAACCATAGCCATTGATGTCACCATTAAAGACATCCGCGCCAATGATATTGATGATCAAACAGAAGACAAAGTCGTGGCCTGGTTGAAAGACAATGTCAGCATAAAGCCCGGCAGTCGTTACTTTCTCGTCCGTCAGGCAGTAAAAGCAAGTGCCGTCAGCTATGTGATCAATCAAAAAGACCTCTCCAAAATTGCCGGGAAGGCAGAGCTTGAAAAAGTTGCCAGCGGCTCCGCGAACCTCTCCATCAGAGATAATGATGGTAGCCTTAAACTCGACCAAACCTTCGAGCCAAGAATTACGGTTTGCACAAAATCAGCTGAAATAACCGGCTTAATCGGTAAAAAGCTCGCCAAAAAGTAATCAAGTTAGGGGCATTTTCTCGCGCCGCCCCCACTCTCACTATTTGATCTAAACCGTCATCAATGAGCGCTGGGAGCCATCCCCCCCAGCGGCCTAGTGCCTTCTGCGCTCTCATCCATTGCCATATTGTCATAGTGCCATAGTGACCTGGTGACATGGGTGATGAGGGTGGCTGGCCGCTTGCCAGCGCTCAGCTAAAGTCACCCCCGCAAATTATTTTAACCATTCCAGCCTTAGGCAGCACAACCTTCTTGACAGAATGTTGTGAATTTTTTAGTTTCTGTCATAACAGAAATTACTAAAATAAGTGATGTAGCGCTTCAAAAGCATTCATTCATCAAAGATGGCAAAGTTAGATATGCAAGACCAAACCGGTTTCAACAAAATCCCTCCCGCCATAGAGCAGTTCGTTCTCCATTGGGGTGAGATGGGGACAAGATGGGGCGTTAACCGCTCTGTTGCGCAAATCCACGCCTATCTTTATGTCAGTGATAGCCCCAAAACAGCTGAAGAGATTTCTGAAACCCTGGCCTTAGCGCGCTCCAATGTTTCCAATTCATTGAAAGAGCTTTTGTCCTGGCAGCTCATTCGCCGCGTCCATGTAATGGGTGATCGGCGCGACCATTACGCCGCTGAAACAGATTTATGGGAAATGCTAATGCGCATTGCCATGGGGCGAAAAACCCGAGAGATCGATCCAACCTTAGAGATGATGCACCGCTGCGTCACTGAAGCTGATGCTGATAAAGCTGTATCGCCCGAAGCCAGAGAGCGTATCCGCGAGATGCTGGATTTCCTGACTATGATGGATAATTGGTACACAGACATGGCAGCAGTGCCAAAATCCAAGCTGATAACAATGATGAAAATGGGAAAAACTATTTTCAAATTCATCGGCGGAAGTAAAGCCAAACGCTAAGCCAGTGAGGGGTTAGCGGTAAGTGCCTAAAAAAATTTAAAAACAAAATTCTCTTAATACAGAAATAACAGTACTTAATAAAAACACATGAACAATCGCAAACGACATCATGAAATTAGACTATAAATTATAAGGGTAGGCAGATGCAAAAAAGCGCCAGGTTCAAAGACCGACAAGCAGACCAGTGCCGCGGCTTACCCTTACCGCCTATTCTGCCAGGCCCGAATGCATTTGAAGAACCGCCAGCGGTGCCCATACCAGAGACCAAATCTTTGTTGGAAGAAGGCCAGGGAACTCTGCCCCCTCTAAATAGAGCCCAGCTACGCAAAGCGCTGAGATACCCGGCTCTGTTGGGCAAAAAATGGCTCCTGTTACCACCCGCAATTCAAAGTCGTTTCACCGCCAGTAAATCCACACGCAGCGTGACAATCTATCAGGGGCGCATCCATCAAACACGCCATTCTTATCTAGGCAGGGTATTGGCAATGACCTGCCGTCTCATTGGCAGCCCGCTCAGTTACAACAAAAACATCCGAGGCCCCGCCACAGTCATCGTTAGGGAAAGTGAGAGCACCAACAGCCAATATTGGACAAGAATATACCCAACAGCCAGCGGCTTACCGCAGGTTATTCAAAGCCAGAAAATGTTTAAAGGCCCAACCGGCCTTGTGGAAATGATAAGCCCCCATTTTGGTGTCAAACTCACCCTGTCAGCAAGTCACCAGGCGCTTGCTTTCACATCAGCTGGCTATGTCTTCCAACTAGGGGGCAGGGCACTGCCACTTCCAAACTGGCTCAGCCCCGGCCAAATGAAAGTAACCCACCGGCAAACAGGGGCGCGTCGTTTCCGCTTCACCCTACAGTTAACCCATCCGCTATTTGGTGAACTTTTCTACCAAACCGGCATTTTTGAGGAGTTAAATCAATGAGTAATGACCTATTATGGCTTGTCGTCGGTCTCCAGCTGATCATGGGGGCAAGCGATACCATCTTGCATCATGAATTTACAGAGCGCTTAGCCTGGCAACCCTCTGCACGCCGCGAGCTGCAACTGCACGCTGCCCGAAATTTAATTTACGCTTTGCTATTTGCAGGTTTCGCCTTTGGTGAACCATTTGGCATTTGCGCCAGCATCGCAATGGCCTTCATTCTGGCTGAAGTCCTCATTACTCTTTGGGATTTTGTCGAGGAAGATTTAAGCCGCAAACTCCCCGCCACTGAACGCGTGCTCCACACCCTACTGGCCTTAAACTATGGCGCCATTCTCGCTCTGCTAATGCCGGTACTCTACAATAACAGCCTGCAACCAACGGCCTATGCCCCGGTAAATTATGGGCTCGGCTCTTACGCGCTATTGGGGGCCAGTTTAGGCGTACTCTTTTTTGGTGTGCGAGATTATCTCGCCGCAATGCGTGCCTCTCATCTCGGCCGGCCAGACCCGGCAGAGTTAGCCGCAAAACTGCGCAAGCATCAGCATATCCTCATCACCGGGGCAACAGGCTTCATTGGCAGCCGCTTAACCAGGGCACTTTTGGCGAATGGTCACAACATAACAGTGCTCACCCGCGATCCTAAAAAGGCCGCACAGCTCGGCACCCCTATAAAAATCATCCAAAGCCTAAACGAGATAGAAGACCATGCCGCAATGGATGCGATCATTAATTTAGCCGGCGAGCCTTTGTCCACCGGCCTCTGGACCAAAGCCAAGAGAGAGAAAATAATCCAGTCTCGCTTAACAGTGTTGGAGGAAATAAACACACTGTGCACCCGGCTTTATGTGCCACCAAAAACCATCATCACCGCTTCTGCCATTGGTTGGTATGGGCTGCGAGGTGATGAAAAACTGGATGAAACCTCAGACGCAAAACCGAGCCTCAACCAAAAGCCCGTATTTACTCATGAAGTATGCCGCGCCGTTGAAGCCAAAGCCGATGAACTCAACCAGTTTGGTTGCCGTATAGTCAAATTGCGCATTGGTCTGGTGCTGGGCACAGAGGGCGGTATGCTTGCCAACCTGTTGGTGCCGTTTGAATATGGCCTTGGTGGTCCTATCGGCTCTGGCCGTCAATGGATGAGCTGGATAGATCTTGATGATGTCATCAGATTAATTATCCATAGCCTCAGCACACCTAAGCTTAATGGCCCTGTGAACGCGGTTGCCCCAACCCCCGTCACAAACCGGGCTTTTGCCAAAGCATTGGGCAAAGCCTTGCACCGCCCCTCAGCCCTGCCATTACCGGCAATGCCCTTACGCCTGGCTCTGGGTGATTTTGCCGAAGAATTATTGCTAGGAGGTCAAAGAGTGCACCCGGTCAAGGCGGAGCAAAGCGGCTTTAAATTCAGGTCACCAACCATAGAAGCTGCCCTGCAAGCGGCCATTCCGATAAAGGCAGACAGACAAGTGAGAAAAGGGAGTTCACAAAACGCTCACGAGAATATTATTTGCGAAAATCATCATGGCCCCGTTAACTGAAACCATCCTGGTGAGGGATATATGCCCTCATTGACGCTAAATGGCCCCCCTCAAAATTCCGTTTGGGGTCAATGTATGGAGAGCAGAATGCGCAACGTTACATATCGTGGTCAGATGAAAAATGACACACCAAAACCCTTCGCCGTGCACCTTGCAGCAATAGCACTGTTTACCACCCTAACAGCGCTTGCAAGCCCACTACCCACAAAGGCACATGCAGAGGGCCATAATGACACTGTCATCAGTAAAAAAATCACGAAAGCAGCCTGCTTGAAAAAACCTGGCTATATCTGGATCGAACAAAGCCGTCGTTGTGTCAGAGACACAAGAGGCTCCCACTAGGATAAACTAACTTCTCTCCTCGAACTGCGGTTTTCCCAAGCCGCAAAAAACCCCCGGTAGCTTTAAAAGCCGCCGGGGGTTATTTTTTAAGTCTCAGAAAATGATCAAGCGGTTCTACTTAAGCCACTTCAGACCGTTTCTCAGCCCGCTTGCGCTCATTAGGATCAAGATACCGCTTCCTAAGCCGGATATTCTCCGGTGTAATCTCAACAAGCTCATCGTCATTAATGTAAGAAAGCGCTTTCTCCAGCGTCATCTGCATCGGGGTCGTCAATGTAGTGGCATCATCTTTCCCGGCAGCGCGCATATTGGTAAGCTTCTTACCCTTCATCACATTAACCTCAAGGTCATTGCCGCGGGTATGTTCACCAACAATCATACCCTCATAAACCTTCACGCCATGACCAATCATCAGCGGCCCGCGATCTTCAAGGTTCATCAGCGCAAAGGCAACAGCATCGCCCTGGCCATTGGAGATAAGCACACCTGTATGCCGCCCCTGAATTTTGCCTTTGTAAGGCTCAAACCCATGGAACACCCGGTTCATAATCGCCGTGCCGCGCGTATCTGAAAGCAATTCAGACTGATAACCGATCAAGCCGCGTGTTGGCACTTTCAATACCAGGCGCTGCCGCCCGCCACCAGAAGGGCGCATCTCCAAAAGATCACCCTTACGCTCGGAAAGCTTCTGCACCACAATACCAGAATGTTCTTCATCGACGTCGATGATAACTTCTTCAACTGGTTCATGGCGCTCGCCATCAATTTCCTGCATCACAACTTTAGGCCGTGAAACTGTCAGCTCAAAGCCCTCGCGGCGCATTGTTTCAATCAGAATAGCCAGCTGTAACTCGCCCCGGCCGGCAACTTCAAAACTGTCACGGTCATCTGTTTCAGTAATTTTAAGCGCCACATTGCCTTCAGCTTCTTGCAACAACCGGTCACGAATAACACGGGATTGCACCTTGCTGCCTTCCTGGCCGGCATAAGGTCCATCATTAATGCGGAAGGTCATAGAAAGCGTCGGTGGGTCAACCGGGTCAGCCGGAATAGGCTCGGTTACAGCCGGGTCTGCCAAAGTGTCAGCAACTGTCGCTGTTGTCAGGCCCGCAATGGAGATAATATCACCAGCGCTTGCGCTATCAACCGGCGCGCGGTCAAGCCCGCGAAATGCCAATACCTTTGAAACACGGCCCTGTTCAACAACCTTACCATCAGCTGAAATTGCTTTAATAGACTGGTTGGGTTTTACGGTGCCGCTAGAGACACGGCCGGTTAAGATCCGCCCGAGGAACGGGTCAGACTGAATAGCCGTGACCAGCATAGAAAAATCACCTTCTTTTGTTTCAGGCGGAGCAACATGCTCAAGCACCAAATCAAACAAAGGCTGCATATTTTCTTGTGCGCCATCAGGTGTGGCGGCCATCCAGCCCTGCTTGGCAGAGCCATAAAGAATAGGGAAGTCAAGCTGGTCTTCATCTGCATCAAGGTTGGCAAAAAGGTCAAACACCTCATCAACCACAGCTTCATGCCGCTCATCAGGCTTGTCAATTTTGTTAATCGCGACAATCGGCTTCAAACCAACTTTCAGCGCTTTAGATACCACAAACTTAGTTTGCGGCATTGGCCCTTCAGAGGCATCAACAAGTACGATTACGCCATCAACCATATGTAGGATACGTTCAACCTCACCACCAAAATCGGCGTGGCCTGGTGTATCAACAATGTTGATGCGAGTGTCTTTCCAAACAATCGAGGTGACTTTGGCAAGGATGGTAATCCCCCGCTCACGCTCCAGATCGTTAGAATCCATTGCTCTATCATCAACCTGCTGATTGTCACGAAATGCACCAGATTGCTTCAAAAGAACATCGATAAGAGAAGTTTTGCCATGATCCACGTGTGCGATAATGGCAATATTGCGCAAGTCCATTGACCTGACCTTTATAACGTTAAAATGCCTTGGGAAAGCCGCGAGGTAACATGAATACCGGTCAATTACTACTATAAAAGCAAGCCGCACCACTTTTTGGCCTGTTAAACACTCGCCATATCCACTGTCAGAGCCACAAATAACCATAGTAAAACGGCAAAAATTAAGCCCCAGGCGGCGTCAATACAGCCTTGGCAGGAAAGCTGCATTATCCAGCATAAGCTAGATTACCAGCGTTTCATTGTGGAACAGAAAGCCATTTAGACATGTTTGAGTTAACACCGCACTATGAACAACAAGCCAAAACCAGCGTGCTGGTTGAAGTGGTTATGGATGACGGCGCCCATCTAAAGGGTGAAATTGACGCACCTGCAGAAGGCGGCCTCGGCCACATCCTAAACGGGCTTAACCAGTTTATAGAGTTGCGCACCTATGAGGGCGAAGTTCACTATATCTCAAAAGAATCGATGCGCTCAGTTCGCCCAATGCAGCTGCCTGAAAAAGAGCAGTTCCCTGAAAAAATCAAACGCTTCCTGCGGGCCGACCCCTATCATATCCTTGGCATCTCAAAAGGTTCCGATGAAAAAACAATCACCGCCGCCTATCAGCGCCAGTTAAAGAACTTCCATGAGATTCTGGATTACCTGGATTCGAGCTATAAAGTTCTGAACCAGGCCTATGAGCAGGCTGGCATGAAAACCAAAAAGCTCGCGAAATTGCCAGAGGAAGACTAAACACTCCATGTGGTAAACTGAGCTCACACCAGGTCCAACACTAAGCGTGAATAAGCATATAAGAGCCTAAATCAATCTTCCCCGCGCGCCCTGTTTCAGCTACCTTCTGCAACATGGCAAAGCAGGCAAAAAAGCGCAGCAAACCAGACTTTAACTATAGGCGGTTTCTCACCCTGGTAATCTTATTCAGCGGTGTGGCAGCGCTCATGCTGTTTAACCGTAAAAACCAGCCCGCTGAAGCGGTTCATGCAGACTTCCCGCTCTATGATTTGCTGCTCGTTGGCAGCGCTGCCAAAGGCTCCCTTATCCTCAATGATATTTCCATCGCGCGCTATAAGCTAGGCGATGAAAAACGAGATGCCAGCATCGCCCTGACACCATGGCTTAAAAACGGGGCGAACCTCCTCACTGTCACCACCAGCGTTTTAAAATCGGGCGTGTCCCCAAAGGTCACCTTCACACTCAAAACCACCCAGCAGGATGGCACCATTAAAAAAGAGCCGCTCTTTACCCTCACTCAACCGGCCTCAAAAAGAACAACCATCAAGGCTCAAAATCTACCCTACTGGACCTGGCTAGATGGCAAAGCAACCTTTCATAATGAAGATGAGTTGAAAGTGGCAATTAGCGCTTTGCATAAAGCCTATAACGATAAAAAGCTTGATGTTATCGCGGCGGTTGAAGATCCGCTTTTTAAAGACATGGTCCGCCTGACAGGCCGTGAAAAATTAAGTGAGCGCCACTACAGAAAAGAAATCATAATAAAAGGCCGCGTTGAACCGCTGGCAAGCTATCGCATCGTGCCATTTGATAACGGCCGCATCATGCGCGCCACCGGCCCGGATGGCGAGGCGCCAATCCGCATCTATTTTAATTACGGCAATGGCGGCAAAGCCATTCTGACCGGCAAATACTGGTCCAAAATCAATGGCGAATGGCGGGTGGTGCGCTAATGCTTGACCGCAGGTGTAAAAAAGCGGTTGTTAATCTGTCACCTTCTTATAGCCCACTTATACATTCCTGAATTATGAAAAGATGCCCCCCCCAACCAAAGATAAAAACGGTGCTCAGCTAAATGACAGATAATATAAACCCAACCCTCATTTGGCTACGGCGAGACTTGCGCTTAAGGGATCACCTGCCGCTCACCAAAGCGGTTGAAAGCGGCGCGCCCATAATCCCTGTTTATATATTAGACAGAACCAGCCCCGAGATTGAAAAGCCCGGCGCTGCCAGCCTGTGGTGGTTGCACCATAGCTTAAGCGCGCTCCAAAAGGCCTATCGTGAAAAGGGCATTAAACTGATCCTCCGCCGCGGCCCGGCAGTGGAGGTATTAGGCGAGCTATGCAAAGAAACAGAGGCAGGCGCACTCTTTTTCCAACGCTCAATACTGCCCGGCGAAGAGGCGCTTGAGCAAAACATCGCTGATTTTTGCGAGCGAAATGAGATCGACTTTCGCCGCTTTCGCGGTGAAACATTGTACGACCCAGGCGAGATAAGAACCGGTAGCGACACACCCTATAAAGTCTTCACCCCCTTCTGGAAATCCTGTCTTGAAGAACCCGAGCCGGGCGAACCACTCCCCATTCCCCGCACCATCCCGGCGGCCAAAAATGATCCAGAAAGTGACAAGCTGGAAGACTGGGAGCTTTTGCCAAAGCGCCCCAATTGGGCCAAAAGCTTTGAAAATTTGTGGCAACCGGGCAAAGAGGGGGCCGGAGAAGAAGGTGCCGGAGAAGTAGGAGCAAGACGAAGCCTGGCCCGGTTTCTAAATTCTCATGTGAGTGATTATAAAAAAATGCGTGATTATCCCGCAGTGGATGGCACATCCCGCCTCTCCCCCCATCTTCATTATGGCGAGATAAGCATTCGTGATTGCTGGCACCAAACCAAAGCAGAGCATGTAGCTGATAAAGGCGCTGAGGCATTCCTGCGTGAGCTTGGATGGCGGGAGTTTTGTTATCACCTGTTGCACCATTGGCCAGAGATGGAAGAACAACCCTTCCGACCGGAATATGCAGCTTACCCCTGGGCGAAAAATAAAGCGCAGCTTGAGGCCTGGCAAAAGGGCAAAACAGGTTTCCCGATCATAGATGCCGCCATGCGACAACTTTGGCAAACCGGCTGGATGCATAACCGCCTGCGCATGCTGGTTGGTTCATTCCTTGTCAAAAACCTGATGATCCACTGGCATGAAGGGCGCGACTGGTTTTGGGATACGTTGGTAGATGCTGACATCGCCAATAATTCAGCCGGTTGGCAATGGATCGCCGGCTCCGGGGCAGACGCCGCCCCTTATTTCCGCATCTTTAATCCGGTCACACAATCTGAAAGATTTGACAAAGAGGGCGAGTTTATCCGCCGCTATGTGCCGGAGCTGAAAGACCTGCCGGCAAAGCATATCCACGCCCCTTACGACGCACCAAAAGAAATTTTAGAAAAAGCAGGGGTTAGATTAGGCAAAACCTACCCCAAACCAATCGTTGACCTAAAAACCACCCGCCAAGCCGCCCTCGACGGCTACGAAAAAGTCAAAGCCAACAAAGACGACTAAGTCGCAGAGATGCAGCGGTACTATCCGAAGTATAAGTTAGGGGTATAAGGTGCAGCCACTCCCCAATCGCCGCGCAGCGGCAAAGTAATGAGAAAAAAAATCCAGGGCCGCCCCACCTCAAAAAATGGCCTCACAATAGTGAGGCCTCAAAATAAGACTAATCCACCCGCAGAGCAGCCTTAAGGGTGGATTTGACAATATTGAAGCTGGTTAAAAGTACACTGAGGCGAAGCCGAAGGACTTTTAACCAAGAGATGATCCCTCTTTCTTCACCCGCGCCGCGCCGCGCTCAATTAGTGGCCGTGCTGGTTCTTCAAGGTCAAGCTCTTCTAAGAACCGCTCCCGCAGGGCGCCAAACGCAGTCCAAATCTTATCCCTCGCCGCCTTCATATCCTCCGGCGCAACCACCCGTCCGTCAGGATCAATGCGATCCCAGGCGCGCCGCATGTCATGCAGCGGTTCATACGGGTATTTGCCAATCAGCTTGTCTGTCTCACCAACATTGCGGTAAACAATGCGCATATAATCAATGCATTGCGAGAGATGTTGATATGCATGGAGGTAATCTGTCATGCTGCGGTCAGGGTTATCAATATAGCAAATCAGAGACGATTTAGCCCTGACAATCTCATGCCACTCATCGCGAAGGCCGCTAATAAAGCTCGCCCGCCGCTGAAACATATTCGCCAGATAAGCCGCGCCGATGGTAAAGATCAGCAACGACATATCATTGATAAACTCATAAAGTTTTGCCACCCACCGCTGGTTAAAACCGAACACCGGTGCAAATTTTGCAGCGCCGGCAATAGCGATTATCACCAAAAGGATCGTCACAAAAACACATAAATGGCGATTAAGCGTGCGGCGGGTCATTTAGGTCACCATGAGTTTATTGACATCTAAAATTAGCAGGCGTTTCAGCTTCAGGACTTTAATAGTTTGCTGCGGCGACCAAGAGTCTTGAGCCTAAGCGCGTTAAGCTGAATAAACCCTTCAGCATCACGGTGGTCATAAGCAAAAGCCCCTTCTTCAAAGGTCACCAGATCCTCATTATAAAGTGAATAAGGCGAGGACCGGCCAACCACATCAGCCCGCCCCTTATATAGCTTCACCCGCACAGACCCGGTCACAGCTTCCTGGCTTTTATCAATCAACGCTTGCAGCATCTCCCGCTCAGGCGAGAACCAGAAGCCATTATAAATCAGCTCAGCATAGCGCGGCATAATCTCATCTTTAAGGTGAGCCGCCCCCCGGTCCAGCGTGATGCTCTCAATACCCCGGTGTGCATTGAGGAGAATATACCCCCCCGGCGTTTCATAAATGCCGCGGCTCTTCATGCCAACAAACCGGTTTTCAACCAGATCAAGCCGTCCAACACCATGCACGCGGCCATACTCATTCAGCTTGGTTAAAAGTTCAGCTGGTGAAAGAGCTGAGCCATTGATAGAAACCGCATCACCCTTCTCAAAACCAATCTCAATATATTCAGGCTTATCAGGTGCCTCTTCAGGTGATTGTGTGCGCTGGTAAACATATTCCGGCGCTTCATCAGCCGGGTCTTCCAAAACCTTCCCTTCAGAAGAAGTATGAAGCAGGTTCGCATCCACAGAATAGGGCGCTTCACCGCGCTTATCTTTCGGGATCGGGATTTGGTTAAGCTCAGCAAATTCAATCAGCTTCGTGCGGGAGACAAGGTCCCACTCACGCCACGGCGCAATCACGTGAATATCAGGGTTCAAAGCATAATAGCCAAGCTCAAACCGCACCTGATCATTGCCCTTACCAGTTGCCCCATGGCAAACTGCATCTGCACCGGTTTCACGTGCGATCTCAATTTGCCGTTTGGCGATTAATGGCCGGGCAATGGATGTTCCAAGCAGGTAAATGCCCTCATAAAGCGCATTGGCCCGAAACATCGGGAACACATAATCCCTGACGAATTCTTCTCTAAGGTCTTCAATGAAAATATCTTTAATGCCAAGCAGTTCAGCTTTTTTGCGCGCTGGCTCCAGCTCTTCACCCTGCCCAAGGTCAGCAGTGAAGGTCACAACTTCACAGTTATATTCAGTCTGCAACCATTTAAGAATGATTGAAGTATCCAGCCCGCCAGAATAAGCCAGCACGACCTTGTTAATGTTTTTCTTATTGTCCATGAAGAGACCCCATATACGTTGCGGGAGGAAAGAGAGGTGAAAGAAGAGTAACCTTAGATAAATATCAGCCCGTGAAAGCCTGTAATAAACGACTGCATCATAAGCTCCAAATCTTGAAGCGCAACCCATTCCTGAAAAGCTATGTGAATAGCCACAAAAGCCCATCATTACAGTTAAGAAGAAATGTCACACACAATAAAGAGCCGGCATGTGGTGAGGGGGTAAAACCGCCAAATAGGGAGGGCACGCAAAGCGAGAGGGCTGTCAGTGAGGAGAACTGCCAACAGGCCAGAAGCACGGCCAGAATATCGGCCTGAAAAATCTTAAAGGCTTGCAAAAACTCAGGCCGTCCGTCCGGCAATGAGCCAATAAACAAAACCGGCGCCAAATCCAGCGGTTGCAAACACCATAAGAAGGCTTTGGGTTGGCATATCAACATCAGCCGCGTTGGTCGCTACATAAAGTAGCGGAATAGCAAGGCTCGCCGCGCCGCCCGCCACAAGATAATAAAGTATAGAGCGGATGCGCCCAACTTCCCCCGCTACAATAGCGACAATCGCCGGGAGAATGGTGGTTGCCGGGTAAATGGCCAGCATAAAGGCAAACGCCCCAAAAACATCCATCACCTGCTCAGGCAGCCCACCCTGAAATTCCGGTGAAGATGCCATCTCATTGGAGATCATCTGCCCGCCGAGATAGGTCAGCAACATAAAGCAGGCTATAGCCGCAAGGAAAAATCCAATCACCACCACAAATAACCGGCCGATCAGTCTCCAAATCATGTTTCAGCTCCTATAAAGTGAGTGCCAGATGTTACACTACTCTGGATAACGCCTAAATTCAGGTATTCAGAGAAATCAGCTATTCAGAGAAATCAGGTATAGTAAGACACTACCAGCTACAAAATATATAGTGAGATAAATTGGCTTCGATAAAAAGTGGCAGTTGCTAGAGGCTGGCAAAGCCGCAGAACTAGACACAAAGGCTATAACTCCGCCACCCGTCTTAGGGCTCCACAACACTCGTCTCAGCAGCTGCAGCATCTTCCGCCGCCGCCTTCACAGCTTCATCAAGCAAAGCATCTTTCGCCCGCAATTTCTGGCTCAGCGATTTAAGTTGGCCACAAGCCGCCATAATGTCTCTACCGCGCGGCGTGCGCACGGGGCTGGCATAACCCGCCCGATTAACAATATCAGCAAAAGCCTCAATCTGCCCCCAGTCAGAGCATTCATAAGGGCTACCCGGCCAGGGGTTAAAAGGAATAAGGTTGATTTTCGCAGGGATACCCGCCAACAGCCGCACCAGCTCACGCGCATCTGAAAGGCTATCATTCACCCCCTTCAGCATCACATATTCAAAAGTTATCCGCCGGGCATTTGAAAGCCCCGGATAATCCCGGCATGCGGCCAACAGCTGCTTTAGTGGATATTTCTTATTAATCGGCACCAGCTCATCCCGCAGCTCATCCCGCACCGCATGCAGTGAAATCGCCAGCATCACACCAATCTCATCACCGCAGCGTTTTATCTCCGGCACCAACCCGGAAGTAGAAAGTGTTATCCGCCGCCGAGAGAAAGCCAGCCCGTCATCTTCAAGTGCCAGCTTCATGGCATCGCGCACATTCTCAAAATTATAGAGCGGTTCACCCATCCCCATCAGCACAATATTTGTTATCTTGCGGTCGCTATCCGGTAGCCCGGTCGTATTCTGAGCTTCAGCGCCGGGCCAATCACCCACCCGGTCTCTCGCGAGCATAATCTGGCCCACAAGTTCGCCAGCCGTCAGGTTACGAACAAGGCGCTGGGTGCCCGTATGGCAAAAACTGCAATTCAGTGTGCAGCCCACCTGGCTGGATATACAAAGCGTGCCCCGGTCACTTTCCGGAATATAAACACACTCAACCTCTGGCGCTTTTTCTCGAGGCGATTGCGGCTCAAGCGCTAATAACCATTTGCGCGTGCCATCAACGGAGATCTGCTCTGTGACAATCTCAGGGCGCTTAATGCTGAAATTTTCAGTAAGCATCTCTCTTATAGCAAGGGAGACATTGCTCATCTCATCAAACTCAGAGATCCCCCGCGCATAAAGCCAATGCCAAATTTGGCTGCAACGCATGTTCAGCTGCTTTTCAGCAACGCCGTGCTTGGCAAGCTGGTCTTTAACCTCCGGCTTGGAAAGCCCAAGGAGGGAAGGGGTCATAGTCATGATGTTCATCTTTGTTTTAATATCGATCCCCCATCTGGTGGGGCAACCATAAAGTGCGAGCTGCTAATTCTTATGAACCTGCAAAGCTTTTAAAAGCCCAGAGCGTGAGCAAGCAGCTGCTAAAAACATTAGCCCATAAGGCATTAGCACTCCAAACGAATTTGAAGTGCTAAAATGCGCAAAGACTATATTTGCAAAGCTACAAAGCTTATTTGCAAGCTTTCACAACAGCTTTCAATGCGGCAGTTACACCAGAGAGCGAATAAATATCCGTGGTGCTAGTCCCTCTTTTAGAGACAGCCTTAATCATCATCTTGTCACCGGCCCGCATGGCTTTTAGCAACCCATCTTCAAGACTGGAGTGGATATAAGCCCGCTCACCCTTTTCAAACAGTGTGAAGTTACTCGAGCCAATGGTGATTGTCGGTGTTGTAGAGCTTTTAAGCGGATAGCCAAGCTTAACGCTAACTTCCTGGCTAACCTTATGCTTCGGCCAGCTGGTGATGTAGAAAAAGATATCACCCCGGCGTACATTTTTGGGTTTGATATCTTTCGGCGTGGACGCGGCAAAGCACAAAACGCCGTCATTGGTTTCCGCCTTGTAAACAGTCCAGTCCTGAAACCGCTTAACTACAGTGCTATCAGCCGCTTGTGCTGGAGAAGCCACAACAGCAAGCCCTAGAATTCCAAACAGAACAAGTGTAAAAAACCGCATAATATAGTCCCAAATGATTTGCATCTCTTATTGACAACGACATATACAACGATTTGCCCATTTAATGCCAGTAGTCATCCGCTATTTTTATAAGCTGTTAAATTACCGAGGGGAAATACCGCCCTGTTTAAGGGCGTGAGATGACCGCGCGGGCTTAATAAAGAGACACGCTGAGCGAAAAGGAATACCAGGTGAAAGCGATAGTTTGCACAGCCCTAAACGGATATCAAGACCTTGAATTAAAAGAGGTTTCTCCGCCCCAGCGAGGGAAGGGGGAAGCTCTGATCGAGGTGCAGAATGTTGCGCTGAATTTTTTTGACACGCTCATCACCAAAGGAAAATACCAATATAAACCAGACTTGCCTTTTTCTCCCGGCGGCGAATTTTCTGGCATTATCAGAGAGATAGATGAGAATAATGACGGGCTAAAGCCCGGAGATCGTGTCATGGCATACCCTTCATGGGGCGCGCTACGCCAAATGATCACCATTAGCGCAGATAAGCTCATAAAGCTCCCAGATAGCATCAGCTATGAAATGGCAGCCAGTCTCATGATTACCTATGGCACAGCCATGCATGGGCTACTGGACAGGGCAAAACTGCAACCGGGTGAAACTGTTGCCGTACTCGGCGCAGGCGGCGGCGCTGGGATGGCAGCTGTAGAAATAGCCGTTGCAGCCGGCGCTGAAGTAATTGCCATAGCCTCTAGTGAAGATAAATTACAGCTCGCCAAAAGCCGCGGTGCAGTGGGCACCATCAACTCATCAAACAGCGATCTGAAACAAACATTAAAAGCCTATAAGGCCAGCAATGGCCGTATCGGGGTGGATGTGATCTATGATTGTGTTGGCGGCGACCTTGCAGAGCCTTCCCTAAGAGCGCTCAACTGGGGCGGGCGGTTTCTGGTTGTCGGCTTTGCCGGCGGTGAAATTCCAAAAATCCCGCTCAACCTCATCATGCTAAAAGGGTTGCATGTGCAAGGGGTGTTTTGGGGCCGGTTCATTGAAGAGCAGAGGCAAGACTATAAAGATCATATGCTTCAGCTATTGGCCTGGGTCGAAGCTGGCATTATCACCCCGCATATAGATGAGGTCTTTCCACTCGAGCACACCGTAAAAGCACTGGATAAACTCGCCGCTAGAAAGTCTATGGGTAAGATTGTTATCGATCTTAAAGACTAAGTCGACAAGCTAACAATTGATCTCTAACTAGCCATTATGCACTCCAACTAAAATGGCGAGTGGCAAGCCACAAAGTTAAGTCTCCCGTATGCCTGTTAAACAGCGTCGTCACTTTCACTCAGAGAAAAAAACTCAAGCGCCTGTTGCCTGTGCGAAGGGCGAATGTGGGTTTTGGTATAATTATAGGCCATATAAACAACAGCCGCATCGTCCAACACCCCAAGCCCTAAAATGATAATCAGAAAATCAGGGATCAAATCAATCGGCATCATCAGATAGAGCACGGCAAATACCCCCGCCCCCTTCACCTGCCAAGGCGTCTCGCTATCTAACATGCAAAACACTGCAGATGTCACAGGCACAACACCCGGCAACCGGCCAATGCTCTGCATCAGGTTATTGCCGCGCTCTCTGCCAGTCTTCCTGTTCTCATTGTCTCTATTCACTCTCATATGCCTCGCTTTTATGCCCGCCAACCCTGTCAGTTCGCATATTTAACTTATGCTCTAATGATGCCATCAGTTAGCGCGACCACTTTAACACTTAGGCGCCGTTAGTTAACCTTTGGTCATGTTTAGTTAAATTAACTCTTCACGACCACCGCTTAGCTGGCTTTTCTCTTTTACCGCCACTAACCGTCACCAGAGCGTAAATAATAGACAGGAAGGCGAGTTAAAGAGCCTTGGTAGTAATGAAGGGGCAAGGTATTGAAATATAGGGATAAAAAAATAACAGCCAACGATGTGAAAGCGAAAGCATATCGAAGTGCTCAACAAGATGCCGGGAAAGCTTAAAAAAATTTGCGGAAAGACCGAAAAGATGAAGACAAACCGAAAAAAAACAGTAAAACAAAGGTTAACAGAGCCCGCTTTGGTTAACGATTTCGTCTTCAGGAACGCCGCAGTTCCAGTTCAAATGAAGTCATGCAAACCATGTGAGCCACTATCCCAGCCAAAGACCGCACACACTAAATCAGCCGATACACGCGCAGGAATTACGCACTTAAGAATTATTTCGTACTTAAGAACTAAAGGCACATCACGCTTTCAAAGAGCGATGACAAAACATATGAGACCTATGAAACAGGACAAGACGTCAACTCAAAGCAGCTCAGAATCTGTAAATCGCACCAGAATGGTAGCAATAACAGTGCTCTGTGCGATCATCTCAGCTTCTTACAGCCTTGCAGCCATTCAGCCCGCTAATGCAAAAGGCACAATGGGCGAGCTGAGCATGAGCGCTCTAAATCACCAAAGCCAGGTCAGAGCTGAACAGCAGCAACGCCGCCACCAGGCCGAAATAACACAAAATCATGTGCAGGTTGCGGGTAGCGGCTTCTTCGACCCCTATGCTACCGCGATCCCCAAAAGCCGTAATTCCAAATATTACAAAGCCAAAAAGAAAAACAAAGCTAAGAAGAAGATCAAGCCACAATACGCGCTTGGCGCAGCTAAGGTTTACGCTAAAAAATACAACAAATATAATCAAGGTAGCTACGATTACGAGCAACAGAAGCAGCAAAAACTAGAGCGATACAGAGCCCGTAGATACACCCGCAGTTATAGCGCTTCAACCTACCGCACCATGTGCGTTCGTGTGAAGGATGGTTACTATTGGCCCATTAATTTTGCTCAAAAGAAGTGGCGCCTGAAGAAAGACAATAGAAAATGCCAGAAGAGCTGTTCTGGTGAGGTTCGCCTTTATGTCTACCCTTCAAATGGCGACATAAAGAAAATGCGTGACCTTAAAGGCCGCCCTTATACAAAACTGAAAACAGCTTACCTTTACCGCACTAAATATGTGAAGGACGCCCAATGTAAACCGCGCCCATGGAGCCAGGAAGCCAAAGCAAAACATCAGAAATATGCGATCAACGATGCCAACAAAAAGCGCAAGATGCATATCCGCCTGATGAAGCGTGCTGAAAAGAAAAGGGTGGCTGCACTTAAGCGTCTGGCAAAGAAAATCGCCAGAAAGAAAGGCCGCAGATACGCAAGCAAGAAAATTCGCGCTCATAAAAAGAGAATTTACGCCAATCGCCGTAAAAACAAATATAAGAACAAATACAGCGCCAACTACTAGAAGTTGCTAATCTTTGTACTGGCTAAACTAAAGAGTGATAAGGGGCGCGATTAATTTTAATCCGCCCCTTTTGCCTTTAGTAACAATCAGACAGTACAATTTTTCTTAAACGCACAGCTAATCAGCAGCGACCCCCGACAGAACCTTTTTGCATTCAGTCGGGGGAGGCGCTTCATTCAGCCTCATTCATCAATCTCGCAAGTTTAATGTCTTTCGAAGTAACACCCCCCTCATCATGGGTAGAAAGTGTCACCTCCACCTTATTCCAAACATTGAACCATTCAGGATGATGGTCGAGCTTTTCAGCCATAAGAGCCACGCGCGTCATCCATCCAAAAGCTTCATTAAAATTTTTGAATTTAAAATGTTTTACCAACCGGTCCGGATCGCTTTTAAAAGACCAGCCCTCAAGCTCTTCCAGACTGGTGATAATCTTGTCTTTATCGAGTAATGCCATTGTGAAAAAACCTCGCTTCGTTAAACAATGATTTGCACACCCACTTAAATAAAAATTGAAATGAATGTTGATTTATCTATACACTTGTCTTGTTTTAAGGTGATACTAGAGAGACAAGTCATTTTTTAGGTGGTAATTTATACTGACGATTTAGCTTGATAAGAGCGCCAGAAAAGGGGCCATGACTAAGTGAAAAAAATTTCAATCCTATTTGTTTGTCTTGGTAATATCTGTCGGTCACCAATTGCTGAGGGTGTTTTCCGTAAAAAGGCCGAGGCCGCTAACCTCAATAATAGCATTGAAATTGATAGTGCAGGCACAGCCGCCTGGCACGCCGGCAACCCCCCGGATACCCGCATGATAGAAGCCGCAAAAGAGCGCGGCTATGACATAACAAACTTGCGGGCCAGGCAGGTGAACACAAATGATTTCTCTAAATTCGACTATATACTCGCCATGGATGATGAAAATCTGATGGATCTTGAGGATGTTAGTCCAGAAGGCACCGCCGCAAATCTTAAGTTATTTCTTGATTATGCCAATGGCGCAAAAGAGCGTGAAGTGCCAGACCCATATTTTGGCGGCGCAGATGGCTTCTTCCATGTGATCGAATTGGTTGAGAGCGCATCAGATGGCCTGATCAAAGAGATTCTCTCAGAAAACCAATCATAGAGTTCACCTTTAGAACTCATCCGCTAGCATCTATAAATACCCAAGCTTTCCCAACTAATCAGATTCCCTAACAAAAATAGCTATCCCGCCCTTATTATAGTTCTGCCAAACCCACTTCAGGCTAGCGCAAATTGCTCTTCCAAAACATAAGGCCCGCCGCCGCGCGATTGCCTGGCGGAATAGAGCATAAATTCCCGAACCTCAAACTCCAGCGTTTGAAAATCTCCAAATTCAGAAAGATACCGCGCAATATCCTCCACCCTGCTATGGCGTAACCGCGCAACGGTCACATGCGGTGTAAATTTGCGCCCCTCAGGTTCAAGCCCCGCTAAAATCGCGGCCCGTTCATGCGCAAGGTGCAGATGATTAAGGGCAGGGGAGGGCGCAACAGCTGCATAAATTAGCCGCGGTTTGCTCTTGCCAAATGCGCCCATCCCCTCAAGCCGCAGCGAAAAGCCAGGCGCTTCAATATCTTCAAGCTTCTGTACAAAGTCATCAGCTTCAATCTCACTAACATCACCAAGAAATCGCAGCGTAATGTGGTAGTCTTCAGGCTCAATCCACCTGGCTCCATGGAGCCCGCCCTTAAGGCGCACCAATTGATCCGCAATATCGGCCCCAATTTTTATCCCGGTAAATAAGCGCGGCATCTTGAAAAGCTCCATTTAGGCATAAATTTTTCACAGGGCAGGGATTAAAATTGGAGGCTCAGCAGCCTTAAGGCGCGACCCCAACCATAAAAGCCCTAAGCCACAGATAAATAACTGTCATTTTGCCCTTGAAAAGGTCGTAATGCCTTACCATATTTGACATTGAAACTGTGAGATATGCAAAAATTGCCGCATACTCAAACATGAATAGTTATAGTAAGATATATACTCAAAACGTCAAAAACTGCGGTATTACATCTATAAATGAATATAAAGAGACCATCGATAGCGTTTTAGTAAACGATAGTCTTGATTAAACGAGCTAGCTGGAGACAATAATAAACTCCGGATTAACTACAGAAACTGCTTTTAACTTAGATTGAATGTTTTAAGCTACATAGTGACCAGATAATTCAAACAGAGGATTTGGAAATGTCAGATTATCCACATCGTGAGACCACAGCTTACGGTACAAGAGCGCGAACAGCCGATATCGATCAGGGCCTGCGCGCTTATATGCTCAAAGTCTATAACTATATGATGGCCGGCGTTGCGCTGACCGGTGTGGTGGCGTATGGCGTTTATTACATGGCCGCAACAAACCCGGCGTTTGCCCAGCTCATCTATAATAGCCCCTTAAAATACGTCATTATGTTCGCACCATTGGTGATGGTTTTTGCCATGTCAGCCATGGTCAATAAAATGAGCTACGGCGCAACCCAGCTCGCCTTTTGGGGCTTCGCGGCCCTCATGGGTGCCTCGCTCTCATTCATCTTCATCGCTTATGGCGGCCAAAGCATCGCCCGCGTATTTTTCATTACAGCGGCAGCATTCGGCGGTCTTAGCCTCTACGGTTACACTACCAAGAAAGATCTTTCCGGCTGGGGAACATTCCTCATCATGGGTCTTATTGGTCTGATCATAGCCAGCATCGTCAACATCTTCGTTGGCTCAACAGCGCTGCAGTTCGCTGTATCAGTGCTCGGTGTGCTCATCTTTTCTGGCCTCACAGCCTATGACACACAGCGCATTAAAGAGATGTATCACATCAATCACGGCGCAGCCGCTCTTGGCAAAATGGCCATCATGGGCGCTCTCAGCCTCTATCTTGACTTTATCAACCTCTTCATGAGCCTGCTTTCACTATTTGGCTCAAGCGATTAAGTCACAAGTGATACAGTCTAAAGAGACTAGATAACAAAAAGCCCGGTCAAAATTGGCCGGGCTTTTTTGCTTTTAAATTTAAAAGTTGAGCTTCACTCAATAATCCGAAGCTGCTTATCAAAATATTTCAATACAACAGAGAGATCATGGCCGCGCTTTAAAATTGTACCATCATGATTGCGCACAATATAAGCGCCCTGTTTTTTGGATAGTTTAGGGTGTTTCTCAACCCGGTATAACGGTCGCTCTGAGGTATGCCTAAAAATAGAGAAAACAGCCACATCGCGGCCCATATCCAGCGCATAATCCCGCCATTCCCCCTTTGCCACCATCATGCCATAGCGCGACAAAATGAGATTCAGCTCTGTCCGCTGAAAAGCGACAATCGGCTCCGATCGGTGAGGGGAAACGCTATGCCCAAGGCGACTACTATGACTACCATGGCTAACAGGAACTGTATGAGAAGAACGACCAGGAAAGGGTATAACCGCATCACGTGAGCTCAAGGGCGCCTCCAGCAAAGTTAAACTAAGCACCAGCTAATCATGCCTTTACCCGGTATCAAGATCAAGCTGCCACGCAAAAAATCTTTGCATTTCTGTAACATAAAGAAAAAGATATCACGAAATTGCCTTAAACCCTTCAATTTGAAGCCGCAATACCTACATATAACAACATCATAGCTTGTTGGCTTTAGTGGTTAGTGGCTCTTGAAAAACAGCCCCCCCCAATAGCTCTTATAAGAAAATCTTTTAAGAGCTAGTCCCTTCAAGAGCGCGTTGCTAATGAAGCCATAAACTATGTACTTACCTAGGTCTCTCATGACAGTGAGTCTGTCTTTCCAGAGAGGGGTAAGTATCAAAAGGCTAATTGATCTTAGACAGTTACGAGCTGTGCAAAGAGATCCTTTTGAAGGGCTGTTTGAGCATCCAAGGCAAATCCCCCCCTCTCCCCCCAGAGGTTGCCCGCTCAAGCAGCCCTAATCTTTTCTACCCCTACCCAAAATATATTCACATAGACAGCCCATAAGTCTGTGCTTGCCAGTGCTGCAAAAGACTGTGGATAGACATCAAAGATTATGGGAACGGGTGAGTATCAATATTGCGGAATCATACAGCGTGACTTATAGTAAGTTCTGGTACGTTGTAATGCGTATCAAATGTACCAATTTTTGTAATGCGTTATGTACATTTAAATGTTGTATGAGCTGCGTATCGTTCAAATAACATCATACTATGGGGGCTGGCACACATCATAGAATGAGTGTCAGCCCTTTTCATTTCACCCCCGCTTAGATCCGCCCTGCTTACATCCCCCTCATCACAACGGCTCACCTCAAAAGTAGCGCCAATCAAACAGCCACATTATCAATCAACCGCGTAGCGCCCAGTCTTACAGCAGCAAAAACTCTAGCCTCCTCCCCATCAACCAAAGCAGTGCGGCGATCAAGATGTAAGCCCGAGCGCAGCTCGACATAATCCACGCTAAATCCATAATCAATCAAACGTCCGCGCGCCTTTTCAATCACCCTCGGCACCTCACCTCCATTGCGGATCTCAGCGGCCAGGTCAGTCAGCACTTCATAAAGTTTAGGCGCTATCGCCCGCCGTTCAGCAGAGAGATATTCATTCCGCGATGAAAGCGCCAGCCCATCTTCGGCCCGCACAATCGGTGCCCCAAGAATCTCAACGGGAATATTCAGGTCACGCACCATTTGTTTGATCACAAGAAGTTGCTGAAAGTCTTTCTCGCCAAATATTGCAACATCCGGCAACACCATTAAGAGAAGTTTGGCAACTATAGTTGCAACCCCATCAAAATGCTCCGGTCGATCATCACCGCACATGCCCTCAGAGACACCCGCGACACTGACCTTAGTGGCAAAACCTGAAGGATAAATATCATCAGAAGAGGGGGAAAAAACCAGATCAGTACCAATTTCATCCAAAAGCCGCACATCAGCTTCTAATGTACGGGGATATGCATCAAGATCTTCCCCTTCACCAAACTGTTTCGGGTTCACAAAGATCGAACATATGACTATATCAGCCCGCTGCCGCGCCAGCGTGACCAAAGACAAATGCCCCTCATGCAAGGCACCCATGGTAGGTACCAGAGCAATGCGTTTACCAGCCAGCCGGTGCTCCCTGATTTCATCTCGAAGAACCTGAACTTGACTAATCACAGACAATCCCTGTTGCATGTAATGATCCTTTATATGTCTTCATGACCAAATGGGCAGCGATTATGGCACCAAAGCAACGCATTGTTCAGAACGCAAACCTGAAATTATTAGCGTCTCAACCAGCTAAAAGCACCATAAGTAACTAAAGAATACGGGCCACAAAACAGATTTAAGTTAAATCACCATAAGCCCCTCTGCCCGATGTACTTGATCATGCCGTGGGGAGCAAGCGGCACCTGAGCAATTCCCGCTAGGGTGACCTTTTGCCGCCTAACAGCTTCACCTCATTTAGGAAATAACCAGAGGCTCTTGCGCCCGAGCAAAAATCTGCCATTCTGATGCCTTCAACCAAGCGATAGGCAACAAGACCAAAACAGCAAAAGCTTGAAAAGCCAGCGCAGTCAACAGGGCGCTAATTAGGAATATTATATGCACTATGTGCTCATCGCCAGTGTCATCACCCTCTATATATATTTTCGTTTCGGGAAAAAGCCACTGGGTTACATCTTAATCGTTATCGCTCTCTTGGCCATGATGCGCGGCCTCTTGGCGTTTGCCATTCCGGCAGGGCTCATTGCATACCTGCTCTTGCGCAATGAAAATCTCACCTTCCCCTCAATAAACGGGAGAAAAGGCAAGAGCCAAAATGGAGGGGCTAACCACCAGAACCATGATGGATCTACCAGCGCCAATGGACCAGGCCCCGGAAATGGACAACCTGCCATCATCGCCCCGGCCATTGCCATTTTCCTGGATGCAGACACAGGTGAGATCTCAGGTGTTATCCGCGAAGGAGAATTAAGAGATAAGCCCTTAAGCCAACTGACTGAAGAACAGTTCATCAAAACAATAGAAGAGTTCCATCAAAGGGATAAAGAGAGCACTCAAATACTCACAGCCTATCTCGATGCAGAGGTTAAAGGCTGGAGAGAAAAATTTGAACTGCCAGAAAAATATGAAGAAAGCCCGCTAGGTCAAAGCAGTTCCCTTATGCCGCGTGAGGCGTTGATTAATCTTGGTTTGACTTATGCCGCAGATGAGAGCGACATTAAAAAAGCCCATCGCCGCTTAATGAAAAAATTCCATCCGGATCAAGGCGGCTCTCCCTACCTCGCCGCCCGGATCAATATGGCCAAAGATGTTTTATTAAAAAACAGCCCCAATAATCGCAAGCGCCGCTAATCTCGAAAAGCGGGGAATATGCCCCTTAGGCTCTGTAATGTCTATTCATCTGCCATATAAAAAGAAACCCCCCACTCTGGTTAAGCCAGGGCAGGGGGGCTTTAACTAATTCGCTAATTGTTTTAAGGGCTGATCAATTAGCTGGAACAGCCAGGCAATCAATCGACTTTTTCTTCAAGGCACTGCAAGTGCGCCGCGCTTGATATTCAGTAAAGCCAGCAAACCGCGCTCTGAAGATGTTATTATTAGGCACCTGCATCGTGAAGCTGTTATGCCCTTTTAAAATTGGTCCCGCTACATTCCCAATACGCTTCAACCTTGCCAGCGCGTCATTCTCACTGCTAAACGCCCCAATCTGAATATGATATGGGCCAGGTGCAGGGAGGGCAGCGCCAAGTTTCTTAATTTGTTGGGCAGCTTTCGGTTGGGCTGCTGCCACAACAATCGGTTCTGAAATTTCAGTCTTTTTAGCAGCCACAACAGGCTTCGGTTTTGCAATCCTTTTAGGGGCGCGGGCTATGCGGTAGTTGCGCTTGCGCGGTCCGTTAGAGGCTTTGCGAAGGGAGCGCTGCAAAAGCCGGATCATTTTATTATCTCGTTTGCGAGAACTCGCCCCACCAAGCACAACAGCCACCACATGCTTGCGGCCTCGCCAGAGTGAAGAGGTTAGATTAAAACCAGAGGCTCTCGTGTAACCGGTTTTAATGCCATCAATACCCTTCATGCGAAACATAACTCGGTTATAGTTTTTATAACGCTTCTTGCCATGGCTGTAATATCTGGTTTTGAAGAAGGGATAATAATGCGGAAAATCTTTTTGAATGCGCATTGAAAGAGTGATCATATCCCGCGCGGTGGTAATCTGCTGCTTGTTAGGCAGGCCTGAGGCATTCTTAAACACCGTCCGGCTCATGCCAAGTTTGCGGGCTTTCCAGGTCATCAGCTGAGCAAATTTCCATTCAGAGCCAGCCAGGTTTTCGGCAACCGTAACAGCAACATCATTCGCGCTCTTGGTAATCAGCGCTTTAATCGCATCCTCAACCCGAATGCTACTGCCAACCTTTAAACCTAGTTTAGAAGGGGCCTGCGCCGCCGCATTTTCTGTAACAATAAGTTTCGTATCAAGCGTCATCCGCCCTGATTTCAGAAACTCAAACAGCATATAAAGCGTCATCACTTTGGTGAGAGATGCCGGGTAATGCGGTTTATCAATATTACGGGAATAGAGCACACGGCCCGTATGCGCATCAATCGACATATGCGCCGATTTCTGGCGCGCTTGAACACTGAAAGCGGAACCAATAAGCAATGTAAATGTGAGAAGAACACCGGTGAAAGACCGGCCAAATCGGATATTACTGATTTTGCGCATGCTTGTCTCTTTAGTTACCTGCCATAACAAACATAAACTGCCACTGCTGAATGTCCGGCTTATAAAAATATAATCCCTGGCATTTGCCCTACTCAGGAACCATTTTCATAACGCGGAAGGTTTCATAAAACTGACCGCAACAAAAGCGCTTGCCAGCTGATGGAACGGCTCCACAGCAATTGACATTATGAAGAGTCTATATTTTGGTGGCGAGTGAATGGCCTCGAATATGCAGCCAAACATTACAATAGGGCATGAATTAGACGCATCAAACCTTCGTAACTTGTTTTGGGACTATTACCTGTTGAGGTGATCCAGCTTAAAAATAACTGGGTAAAGCTCCAAAAACAAAGAGTATGGGCGTTAAATGGTGCGCAAATACATGTCCACCGCCAGTAAATTAACTATAAGCAACATCACTTAGGAAACTGTTAAACATAAAGATCAGATTTAATTAAAATTTTATCTAATGCCCCATAAAGCCTATACCCCGCCCGAATTTTGAAAGCAGCCCAGAACGGTAACTCAGCCCCTATGGCCAGTTCCCATAAACGGCTTATTAAGCCCAAGACTGCCACTCACATATACAGCCACTCATATGAAGTGCCGCCCAATTGTGCAAACTGTTGCCGCGGCTGTTAGAAGATTATGCGCGAATCACAATAAAAATCATCGCCAAATGCGCTCATCCACAAATAAGCGCAGCCCTCTAACCCAGCGGGCCAAAACGGCTTAAATAAATAGGCAATCTCCGGAAAATAAAGAATTTTATCATCCAGCCCTTAAATAACCATTTCCAATCCCTATCTGTAATTAGCAACGATTTATGAAGCTAATTTGCCTATAGCTATCAGGGGACTTCCGAAAATTATTAACCAGCGGAACAACATTTGCAGGATAAACAGCGCCCTTTACTGCTAATCACCCAGGGCGAACAGCTCATAACTTCATGAAACTGGTATTTGAAAAAATATTCGGCAATTGAAAAAAATTATGACAAACTGAGTAATCATACTGAACGAGACAAACTAGATAGCCAGAGACATACAAGAAAACTCTCAAACAAAGATATTACGGAATACAGGCTTATTTAAACTGATTATGAAAGATACACGGGGCATAATTAATGGTCTAACCATCAAACTTTCAGACGAGGAAGATAATGATGGCGACAGCGGTGTTGGCACCGGCCTTTCAGAGAAGGTTAAGGAAAAAACTAAAAAACCTAACCTTTACAAGGTTTTGCTATTGAATGATGATTACACTCCAATGGAGTTTGTCGTTCATATACTGGAAAGATTTTTTAATAAGTCTCGTGAGGAGGCCGAACAAATTATGCTTCATGTGCATCATCGCGGGGTCGGCGTGTGCGGCGTATTTACATACGAGGTGGCGGAGACCAAAGTGACGCAAGTCATGTTGTTTGCCACTGAAAACCAACACCCGTTGCAATGCACCATGGAGAAGGAGTAACGATCCATGCCATCATTTACCGAGAGCCTAGAAGAAGCCATCCATCGCGCTCTGGAATATGCGAGTGAACGACGGCAAGAATTTGCGACTCTCGAACATCTCCTGCTTTCCCTTGTTGATGATAAAGACGCCTCGGCCGTAATGCGCGCTTGCGGTGTTAATCTTGAGCTTCTACGCAAGCAACTCACCCAATATATTGATGATGATCTGGATGCGCTAATCGTCACTGATCTTGAAGATGTGCAGCCAACCACTGGCTTCCAGCGGGTTGTTCAGCGGGCGCTTATTCACGTGCAGTCATCCGGCCGTGAAGAAGTCACCGGCGCGAATGTTCTTGTTGCCATATTTGCCGAGCGGGAGAGCCACGCAGCCTTCTTCCTGCTAGAGCAAGATATGACTCGCTTTGACGCGGTTAACTATATCAGCCACGGCGTCGCCAAACGGGGTGATATGTCAGAGGCAAAGCCCGCCAGAGGCGTTGATGATGATGCCGCCACTGTTGAAAGCGGTGATGACACCTCACGCGAGCCCGACGTGCTTGAAAATTTCTGCATAAACTTAAACAAAAAAGCCCGTGAAGGCCGGATTGACCCGCTCATCGGCCGCGAAAATGAAGTCAACCGCACCATCCAAATTCTCTGCCGCCGGCAGAAGAATAATCCCTTATTTGTGGGTGATCCCGGTGTTGGCAAAACTGCCATTGCTGAAGGCCTTGCTCGCCGCATCGTAAATAGTGAAGTCCCCGAAATTCTAAATGATGCTGTTATTTTCCAGCTGGATATGGGCGCGCTATTGGCTGGCACCCGTTATCGCGGTGATTTTGAAGAACGGTTGAAATCTGTCATCCGTGAAATTGAGCGCACACCCGGTGCTGTTATTTTCATTGATGAAATCCACACAATCATCGGGGCTGGTGCCACTTCTGGCGGCGCGATGGATGCCTCTAACCTCTTGAAACCGGCGTTGGCGAATGGCGCGGTTAAGTGCATCGGCTCAACCACCTATAAAGAGTTCCGTAATTATTTCGAAAAAGACCGGGCCATGGTGCGCCGCTTCCAAAAAATTGATATCAGCGAGCCAACACCAGAAGATACTGTAAAAATTCTGCATGGTTTGAAACCTTATTTCGAGAAACATCACAATATCAGATACACAGCCCAGGCTATCCAGGCAGCTGTTGATCTCTCTGTGAAATATCTGCATGACAAAAAACTACCGGATAAAGCCATCGATGTGATTGATGAAACAGGCGCCTCTCAAATGCTCCTGCCACCCTCTCGCCGCCGTAAAACCATCGGCGTGAAAGATGTGGAAACCACAATCGCCACCATGGCCCGCATCCCGCCAAAAACTGTTTCTAAATCAGATAGCGAAGTGCTCCGCAATCTGGAGCGTGATCTAAAGCAGGTTGTTTATGGCCAGGATAGAGCCATCATTGCTCTTTCTTCCGCCATTAAACTCTCGCGTGCCGGTTTGCGCCAACCAGATAAGCCAATTGGCTGTTACCTGTTCTCAGGACCAACCGGTGTCGGTAAAACCGAAGTGGCCCGCCAGCTGGCGGATACCATGGGAATGCCAATCCTCCGGTTTGATATGTCTGAATATATGGAGAAGCATGCAGTCTCTCGTCTCATCGGTGCCCCTCCAGGTTACGTTGGCTTCGATCAGGGCGGCATGTTGACAGATGGTATAGACCAGAACCCACATTGTGTGTTGCTGCTTGATGAAATTGAAAAAGCCCATCCGGATATTTTCAACATCCTCCTGCAGGTGATGGACCATGGCAAACTCACCGACCATAACGGCAAATCTGTTGATTTCCGCAATGTCATTCTGATCATGACATCTAATGCCGGCGCAGCTGATATGGCAAAGGCCCCCATCGGCTTTAACAGATCAGAACGAGTGGGTGATGATGAAGAAGCGCTCAACAAGCTATTTAGCCCTGAGTTCCGCAACCGGTTGGATGCAATCATCCCATTTGCGGCCCTCGATACATCGACGATATCCAAAGTTGTCGATAAATTCATCTACGAATTAGAGGCACAATTGGCAGATCGCTCTGTCGCAATTGACCTGACAGAGGACGCAAAAAACTGGCTGGCTGAAAAAGGCTTCGATCCTAAATATGGCGCGCGCCCACTTGCCCGGGTCATACAAGAATACATCAAGCAACCGCTGGCTGAAGAGCTGTTATTTGGAAAACTGGAAAAAGGCGGCACGGTTGAAGTCTTCATCAAAGGCAAGGGCCGTGACAAAGCACTCGATTTCAAATTTATCGAGCAGGGCGTGACGCCAAAACCAGTGCCTAAGAAAAAGGTGAAGGCTAAAGTTGGCGCAGAAGCCGCCACAACAAAGGCCGCACCAAAGAAGACAGCAAGCGCGAAAAAAACGGGCGGCAAAGCAAAGCCAGCTAAGTAAAGCGCAAGGAAAGCAAACAGAATCCCAGACTCCATGCCTGGAGACGCCATAGAGATGTTATGGCCGGTAATGAGTTAAATGCTTTCTATCATTGCTAACGAACTAAATTTAAAAAGCGCGAGTGGCTTGAAGGCTACCGCGCTTTTTTCTTGGCCCTGGCAAACAATAAAAATAACGCCGAGTAATGCCCACCAAACTATCCAAACCCCTAGCCAACCCTTAAGCCATCACGGTATAACCAACTTGCTCACCTCAGCATTTATCAGTCAAAGAGGCCCAAACCTGGTGGACCTTTCATTTCATGCGCAGCGCCCTATTAGGGCACCAGAGAGAAGGCCAGACCGGTGCCAGCAAAGTTAAACGCAACACTAAAAGGTGCCAAAGGCGCATTTGCCCCGCCGGGATTGGTGTTGATGATCGCCTTTTTCACATTCGGTGCCTTCGCCGCGTCGCTAAAATTTAGTTTAGCCGCTGCCATCGGTCTGACCATAACAACCTTCGCCATTCCCAGTCAGATTGTGTTGATGGATGAGTTATCAAGGGGCAGCACACTTCTGGCAGCAACCTTCGCCGCCTCGCTCACAGCCGTGCGGTTATTGCCCCTGACCATGTCGTTAATGCCTGTGCTGCGCGGCGAAAAAACAAAGCGCCCAATTCTTTATGGCCTCAGCCAGTTCAACTCTATTACCATCTGGCTGCAGTCACTTGCAGCATTCAAGGATATGCCGCGAGACCAGCGCATCCCTTATTATCTTAGCCTCTGCCTGTCACTGATGATGCTAAATCTGCTCACCACCACTGCTGGTTTTTATGCGGCTCACCTTTTGCCGCAAAAGCTGCTGGCCGCCGCCCTAATGATCACACCTGTCTATTTCTTTGTCTCCCTCTTTGGCACCACACGCACAAAGGCAGACAAGCTCGCCTTTCTATTCGGCACCTTATTGGCCATCCCATTAATTTTGATCATTCCAGATCTTGCCTTGCTAACAGCCGGAGTTGCAGGCGGCAGCGTGGCGTATTATTTCGGTCATTACCACCCGCGCCGCAAAGCCGAGGGCTGCCAAAAGGACAAGCAAAATGAGGTGCCCGAATGAGCGAGACAATACCGCTATTCACCCTGCTGTTACTGGGCTTCATTTCAACCACACCATGGCGCTGGCTTGGGGTTTATTTCACGAATAATCTTGATGAAACCCATGAAGCAATAATCTGGGCGCGGGCGGTCTCAAATGCGCTCATCGCCGCCCTTGTCATGCGGTTAATATTTTTGCCGCCAGAAGATCTCGGCTCTGAGCCGTTATGGTTGCGGTTAATTGCATTAGCCTTTGCAAGCTTAATTTATCTGCTGGCAGGCAGGCATATGCTCCCAGCAATTGCAGGGGCATTTGTTGCCTTCCTCATCATTAGCCATTCGCTATAGGCGCTCGGCCAAAAGCTTAGGTTTCAAGCAGTGCCCGGTACTTGGCAGCATTGCTGGCCAAAAGCTCACCATCCGCCATGTCACCATTATGAGGCTGAAGCGCAACGCCCTCAAACCGCGGCACAACATGAAAATGCGTATGAAACACAGTCTGTCCCGCTGCCGGGTTGTTAAACTGCTGCACCAAAACACCATCAGCCTGAAACGCCTCAAGCGCCGCCTGTGCAACCTTTTGTACGACCTTGATTAATTCACTAAGGCTGTCCGCATCAGCGGTTAAAAGATTTTCAGAAGGAAGTTTTGGAATAACAAGCGCATGCCCCTCGCCTTGCGGCATAACATCCATAAACGCAAAGCTGTTTTCATCTTCATAAATCTTATGGCAGGGGATCTCTCCCTTTAAAATTTTGGCAAATATATTATCAGGATCATAGCTCATAAAAGGCCCCCATCAGGTCTCGTTAGTTTTTTTAAAGGGCAGGTGTTCACGCATCACCTCCTCATGAATATCTTTATACTGCGTTTCTTCATCCAAATAGTCCACTACCGCACGGCGCAGCCCAGGATGCGCTATGAAATGCGCTGAATTTGTCCGGCAGGGCGTGTAACCACGCAATAATTTATGCTCCCCCTGTGCCCCGGCTTCAACCCGCCGCAACCCATGCGCTAGCGCATAATCAATCGCCTGATAATAGCAGATCTCAAAATGCAAAAATGGCCGATGCTCACTCGCTCCCCAATAGCGCCCATATAAAGTATCGCTGCCTTTGAAATTCAGCGCGCCCGCAATATAGCGCCCGCCTTCCCGTGCCATAATCAGGAGAATATCATCCGGGCGGCTTTTTCCAATTTGTGTGAAGAAGGCTTCAGTTAAATAAGGTGTGCCCCATTTCCGCTCTCCGGTATCAAGGTAGAATTCAAAAAAACTATCCCAGTGCTGCTCTGTAATATCGCGCCCTTCAACCCACTCCACCTCAATCCCACTTTCAAGCGCTTGCCGGCGCTCCCGTCGAATGGCCTTGCGCTTACGAGATTGGAGCGTGGCCAAAAACCCCTCAAAGTCTCCATAGCCCTGATCCTCAAAATGAAATTGCGTATCATGCCTGATCAACAGATCAAGAGAGCTCAGCAGGGGAATTAAATCAGCTTCAATAAAGTTGATATGAAAAGAGGAGATATCATGCTGGTTCATATAGCCCATGACCCCGCTTACCAACAGGCGGATAACATCAGCTTGTTCAGGGGTAAGTGCCCCAGCGGCAGCCCCAACCAGAAAGCGCCGCCCGGTCACCGGGGTAAACGGCACAGCACTTAACAGCTTCGGATAATATTGTCCCCCGGCCATCATCAAGCCGCGCGCCCAGCCCTGGTCAAAAACATACTCACCCTGGCTGTGAGATTTAGCATAAAGCGGCAATATACCAAGGAGAGAGCCATCAGCTGCCTCAGCTAACAAATGCAGAGGGGCCCAGCCAGAATAGCGCGTCGCCGATTGGCTCTGCTCAAGGGCGAGAAAAAAATCATAGGAGAGAAACGGGTCATAAGCCGCCGAAGCAGGGTTGGCCAATCGGTCCCATTCTTCCCGTTGAATATCAGCTACAGAGCTAACCTGCCGGAGTGTCGCTAAAGTGATCATATGCCCTTTTAAAACTCTATAATAGCAAGCTTGAGAAATTCAGCCATGCCCATGCTAAACTGATAATCTGTATATCCGGCCTGCTTTAGCAGCCAACCTTGAGAGGCAAACTTAAATAGCCAGCCTTAAAGAGGCTTTCTTAAGGAGCCGGTCTTGAGAAGACTATCTTTAACAGCGCCCCCTTCAAATATCGGTATTGCTCCTATCGCCGCCGCCATAGTTAATTGCTCATCTGTACGCACTGTCCAACAGAAAAGTGAGGCACCAAATGCGCTCACCTCTTGCGCAGCGCTTTCGATCGCTGGATCTCTAATATCATGGGCAATAAAATCGACATTAAGGTCAAAAGCTTTCTGGAATTGCACTCCCCTCCCGGCAGTCTCTTGGCCAGGCAGGTGATCTGAAGTTTTATCCAGCGCGGTCGAGCCCTGTGTTTCCGACCAGCGATCATCTGGTTCCATGGAGGTCACCAGCCCATAACAGCCTTGAGCCCATAACTCTTGCAGGCGCTCAATTACCAAAGGGTCAAAAGACATAACCCCAAACTCACCATTATAAGAAGAAAGCAAGTGAGCAAGATGCCGCTCAATGGCCATCTCCTTGCTCCACTGGCTCTTCACCTCAATTAGCAGCGGCACGCGGCCATCAATCAAACTAAGGCAGGCTTCAAGGCTCATTAATGTATCACTGCCTGAAAGGTATGGAATTTCAGTCAACTCAGAAAGGGGGAGGTCAACCACCCGGCCATCTCGCCCTGTTAACCGGCCAAGTTCCGCATCATGAAATACCAGAGCTTGCCTGTCACGGGTCATCTGCACATCAAGTTCAATGCCAAAACCAGCTCCAATCGCCGCTCTAAAGGCTGAAGGGCTATTCTCAACCGGAAGCTGCGATGGCTTGCCGTTCAGCGCTGTCCCATGCAAGCCCCGATGCGCCATCGCTGTAACGGAATTGAACATTTCACACACCCAACCATGCGCCGATAAAGAGCTTGAAGTCACACTAAAAGCTTGAGATCACACCCATGAGCTAATCCGAAACATCGCCTCAACCTCAACAGCTGAGTTAAGCGGCAAGCTGCTGCAGCCAACAGATGACCGCGCATGTTTGCCCCGATCGCCAAGCACATCCACCATAAAGTCAGAGGCCCCGTTAATGACCAAAGCATGGTCATAAAAATCAGGAGCGGACGCCACAAAACCGCCAAGCCGCACAAGGCGCTCAATTCGGTCAAGATCCCCAATCGCGGCTTGCGCTTGGGTCAGAATATTAATGGCACATAGTTTGGCTGCCGCCTGAGCATCATCAAGGTCAACATCCTGGCCCACCTTCCCCTTGCAAACCACGCTCCCCTCACTAACTGGTATCTGACCAGAGATGATCAACATTTTCCCATCAAGTACATAAGGCACATAGTTAGCAACAGCCGTAGGCGGCGTATCGAGAGTGATGCCGAGAGCATCAAGACGCTTTTGGATTGAGGAAGTCATAAGTAAACCTTGTCATTTCGGGAGATTAATCATTTGTCATGTAACGGGCTAAAGAAAAGAATTGAAGTGCACCTAATCAAATCATACCATGCAAGATAAGAAAATACTGATCTAATATCACGCGGAATTTAGCCCCAAATTTGCCTCAGTCTTGCCCGCCATATTGTTTAAACTACGGTAGCTTAGGCATAAAGAAGTGCAAGAAACCAGAAAGCAAGCCTAAGCTGATAATTGCAAACGTCAAAAACACCGCACTGAATGATTGATAATAAATAGTTATATCTTGCCTTGAGAATAATAGCCAAACCGCCACAAGCCAATTGCTAAAAGCGGCCAGTAATAAGCGCTCAACAGGCCACTATTAAGTAGCCAGTTTTAAAGGCAAGATAAACCATACGACCTGATCAAAAGGACCACTCTCTATGCTAACAACGCGCCGCTTTCCTTTTCAATCACACAGTTTTGCAGCCTCACTTCTCGTGGCGGCCTCACTACTTGGAATGACAGTGACGACAGCCGGTGCCGTAAACACCCCCCCTGATAAATCTACAAATTCAGTGGCCCCCCACCGCGCCGTTTATGATCTTGACCTGAAAGAGAGCCTCTCCAGCGCCAACATCACAGATGCGAATGGGCGCATGGTTTTTGAAGTGACCGGCTCCAAATGTGAGGGCTATCTCGTCAATATGCGCTTCATACTTTCCGTGCTTGATAATAAAGGCATCACCAATGTGACAGATGTCCGCTCTTCCAGTTGGGAAGACGGCAGCGCAGAGCAGTTCCGTTTTAATACCAGCCAATATTTCAACCAGAAACTGTCAAAAACAACTGTCGGTAATGCCAAGCGCAAAGAGCAGGGGGAGGGCATCTCGGTTAGTGTGGATAGCCCCAAAAAGACAAAAGCAAATTTCACCCAAAAAACATACTTCCCGACAGAGCATACAATTCTGGTTATCGAAGAAGCCCTGAAGGGCAAGCGCATCGTAAATGCGCCAATATATGATGGCTCTGAAAATGGCAACACGCTATATAACACCACAGCCATCATCGGTAAAAAAGTAGCGGCGGATGAGTTTGTCAACACAAGTAAAGTCAAAAATATTGAAGCCTTGAAAGATATGGCATCCTGGCCCGTCGCCATCGCTTTTTTTGACACCAGAAAAGGCGACAAGCAGGATCTGCTGCCTGATTATGAAATTTCATTCCGCCTGTTTGCCAATGGTGTCAGCCGTAAGCTTTTGGTGGACTATGGTGATTTTTCATTGAATGGAAAGTTGAAAGAAATTGAGTTTTTGCCTGAGACACAATGTGATTAATTAAACTCAATGCGATTAATCCAATCATTGCTTAAGCTTAGCGCACTTAGCTAATGCGTATTCACCGTGAACACAAAAAAGGCCAGTATTGTGCTGGCCTTTTTTTATGGGGCAAATAGAGAGTGAAACCCTCTCTCATTATTTATACGCCCAAAGCCGCGCCGCACCCCGCACCCCGCTGGTCGCCCCAAAACGCGGCGGGCGTATATCAACCACAGGCGTGTCAGAAAAAATATAAGGCGCCATTAGCCCCGGCAGCTGATCATATAAATGTGTAAGCTGAGAAAGACCGCCACCAAGCACAATGACCTCAGGGTCAAAGAGGTTCACAACTTGCGCCAACCCTCGCGCTATACGGTCAGCATGGGCATTAAAAATCTCATTAGCCCACCGCTTCATTTGTGGCTCAGGCTGAACCGCTATGGCTGCAATCTCTTCAACCCGCACAGCTTTAGTCACTGAACCCGCGTTAAACTGTTCCACCAGCGCCGGGCCTGAAATCCAGCTTTCCATACAGCCCTTCTGCCCGCACCAACAGAGAGGGGCCGCTTTAAGCTCCAATGCTGTCGGAAAAGGCAGGGCACAATGCCCCCATTCACCTCCAATAGAGCGCGGCCCATTCAACAAGTTGCCATCAATAACAATGCCGCCGCCAACACCCGTCCCTAAAATAACCCCGAATACCGACCGAGCCCCGGCCGCCGCGCCATCAACCGCTTCAGAAAGCGCAAAGCAGTTTGCATCATTGGCTAATCTAACATCCCGTTGAAGCCTGGCATTTATATCCGAAGCCAAGGCCCGCCCGTTCAGCCAAACGCTATTCGCATTCTGCACCAGCCCCGTATGCGGCGAGATAGAACCAGGCATCCCAAGGCCAACCGGCAGTTGCTGGTTTAACTCCCCCTCAATAAGAGAGATCAGCTCTGCAATGGCGTTAAGGGTTAAGTCATAATCATCCCGCGGCGTCGGGCAGTGATAAGAGGCAACAGTATCGCCGCACTCATCTATTGCAGCGGCAAGAATTTTTGTGCCGCCAAGATCAATGCCAATATTCACACTCATTCAGAAGGCCCACCCAGCCTCAGGCGAGCGCTCTCAACCTGATCAGCCGTAAAATCCTCATCAGCACAGAATGATAATAACAAGCTCTCATCACGCGATATAAAATCAAGCACACCAGCTAAAAAACTCAAATTCTCCTTCAACCGGATAACATCTGCAGGCGAAATACCAGTAAGGTTAAGAAATTTCACCAGCTCTTGTTCTGAATGAGAAATATGCGCTAAAGCCTTGATTGCTATAAAGGCGGCCTCTCGCTCGTTGATTTTATCTGCACTGGCTGCCACAATTGCTCCCTTCATAAGCTTTAACACTGTCTAAATTGGTTGATGAATTTAATCGAATTAAACCATTACTTTACCCGTTTAGGTTTTAATGAGCCATCGGTATGCATCACTGCATTTAAGAGTAGTAACCCTAAAAGGGGTTATACGAGACCAATAGCCAGGCTATACGGTCAGGCTAGAGTTATGAAGGGCGAGTTTAGCACGAATGTCAAAGACAATACTGATAGTTGAAGACAACGAGCTGAACATGAAATTATTTCATGATCTTCTTGATGCGCATGGCTACATAACCGTCCAGACCCGCAATGGTATGGATGTGATGGACCTCGCTCGCACCCATAATCCAGATTTAATCCTGATGGATATCCAGCTGCCAGAAGTCTCAGGGCTAGAGGTGACGCGCTGGTTAAAAGATGATGATGAGCTAAGCCAAATACCAGTTGTAGCGGTGACAGCTTTCGCCATGAAGGGCGATGAAGAACGTATCAGAGACGGGGGTTGTGAGGGCTATATCTCCAAACCTATTTCAGTTACCCATTTTTTGGAGACAATTGGCCAGTTGATCAACTAGCTGCGGTCAAAGTTTAAGGAATAGTAGGATGACAGCAAGAGTGCTGGTGGTTGACGATATCAAGGCAAATGTTAAGTTGCTGGAGGCGCGTTTGAGCGCCGAATATTTCGAAGTTTTGACAGCCAATTCGGGCCCCGAAGCTCTGGACGTGCTTGAAAATAATCGCGTCGATATCGTTCTCCTGGATGTGATGATGCCCGGCATGGACGGTTTTGAAGTTTGTGAACGCTTGAAAAACAATCACCTAACTCAGCATATTCCCGTAATCATGGTCACAGCACTAGACACCCCGCAAGATAGGCTCCGCGGCCTTGAAGTTGGTGCCGATGATTTTCTGACAAAGCCGGTTGATGATGTCGCTCTGGTCACCAGAGTGAAAAATCTCTCCCGCCTGAAAATGCTAACAGATGAAATGAGCATGCGCGCCGAAACCGGCAGCCAAATGGGCCTGAACGCTCAAAATATGCCAATCTTCAATAATGAAGAGATCAAAGGTAGAATTCTACTGGTTGAAGATCAGCCCCGCTCAGCTGAGCGGATTTCAAAAAACCTCAGCTCCCGTCATAAGGTGCAAATAGAAACAAATCCGCAGCAGGCTTTGTTCCATCTTGCCGATCAAGACCATGACCTCCTCATCATCAGCCTTGACCTTGAGGGCGTGGATGGTTTGCGTCTATGTAGCCAGGTGCGTTCATTAGAGAGAACCCGCAATTTGCCTATCCTCGTCACGGTCAACCCCGATGATAAAGCAAGGCTCATGCGCGGGTTGGATATGGGCGTCAATGACTATATGGTTCGCCCCATCTGCGTCAATGAGATGATGGCCCGCGTTAATACCCAGATCAGACGCAAAATGTACGCAGACTATCTGCGCAATTGCCTTGAAACACGGGTTGAGCTCGCGGTAACAGATGCCTTAACAGGGCTCTATAACCGTCATTATCTCGAAACGCATCTTAAAACCCTGTTTGAAGATAGCTTGAAGAATAATAAGAGCCTCTCCTTGTTAATGACTGATATCGATTACTTTAAATCGGTGAATGACTCATTTGGTCACGACGCTGGCGACAATGTATTGAAAGAATTTGCCCGCCGCCTACGCCAAAATACACGCAGTATGGATCTGGCTTGCCGTATTGGCGGTGAGGAATTTGTCATTGTAATGCCTGATACCACATTACCAGAGTGCTATAACGTCGCTGAAAGACTGCGCCGGGCTATCGAGCAGGAGCCTTTCACCACTAAAGATAATGAAAAATCACTTGAAATCACCACAAGTATTGGCATTACAGCACTAGACCCAAGCATCACCACACTTGAGGCCCTGTTGAAAAAGGCGGATAACGCCCTTTATTGTGCCAAGAGAGATGGAAGAAACCGGGTTTCTGCAAACGCTGCCTGATTTCTGCAGCGCTGCGCTAGTAATCCTCAACTTCATAAATAAAACAAAATAATTACAACTACTTAGAGCATGTCTCTCAGTGGTTGCCTATATTTTGTTGGGCGCACCATCACTACATGCTTTAAAGAATCAGTGACATCTCTTGTTAATCAAACAATTCAAAGATCAAGAGCCAAGCGCCTCTGATTCACCATTTTTCTTTACAATGATGATTAAATATCGCTATGAAATGAACAGAATGATTGATTTGTTGCTTTTTTGAGGTAACTTATCAACACGCACGGGCTTATTATGCGCAGCGTTAATAGGTCCGCGCTTGCACAGAGGCAGTCTTATTGTCATTATATGGCGTTTAGGAATATGTGGCAAAGGGATGAATAAGGAGTTTCAGCTAGTAAGCTGGGAATATCTCCTTATATATTGACCAAGCGCCATAGACGAAAAGCGACATTAAAAGCTAGTAATAGCGGCTATAAGGCAAAATTGTCTCAGCACATTATAAATGTGCAACAGGATTTCAGGCGGGTTGTAATCGGGGAAGCACTCTTTTCCAAAAGCTTCTATAAATGATCAACTTGCCTAAGGAAATCCCAGCGGGATGTACAGGTACCGCCGCATCTCCTGGTTCCGTTGGGTGCGGTCGGCTGGCAATCGGTATGAGTGGCCTCCTCGTTACGCCGGTTCCGGTCGACCTCCAAGTCAAATGACCATAGGCCCTCTTTGGTCCATTTGACGTTAAGGCTGACCTCGCAACTTCGGTTTCACCCCGCTACCGTCATGTTGCGGGGTCAGTTGCGTTTTAACGCGGCTCACCCTCCTAAAAGAACAAAATACTTCCCTAGAGAAATATAATCTGACTTTCAAAAGTATGGTTAATGGAATTAAAGATTATAGAGAATACGAGAAAAGCCCAACCCCTCCTTTAGAGGTGGTTAGGCTTAAAAGGAGCTACTTGATTTTAGCTTCTTTGAATTCCACATGCTTGCGCGCTACCGGGTCATATTTTTTCATGACCATTTTTTCAGTCATGGTGCGGGCATTCTTTTTCGTTACGTAGTAAAAACCAGTGCCTTCTGTGCTAAGCAATTTGATTTTTTGTGTGGTTGGCTTCGCCATGGGTCAAGTACCTTTAAAAAGCGTCTGTCTGTATGGGGACCTATCTCTAAAACAGATAATTCATCTGTGTCAGGTCTCAAACCCGTATCAGACAGTCAAATATCGTTCACGGGGGTCATCCGCAAGTTTGGGGAAGATGCCGCCGAATGCTCTCAATGTCAAGAGAGAGTTTCGATTTCAATTCGCTCTCTCTTAAATTCTTTGCCGCTATAGCGATAAAACGGCACATACTCACATATTTGCTCATTTTTAGAGCTAGTTTCACGGCTGCCAAATAAATAATCTTTAAGATCCTCAATGATAACCCGCGTCATGGCATGGAGCGGCAGGGCAGAGATCGCGGTTTCATAGTCAACCCATTTCAACTCCGTAAATTCATCATCTGCCGTTAGTGTCGGGGCTAAATCATCCTCAATTTCAGTGAGCAAAAAACGAGTGTCATAGCGCATGCGCCGCCCTGGCGGGGTGATCGCTCTTGCCAGAAATTTCATGTCTGGCAGTCCATTATCAGCCCCGCTCCAAAGCGGAGCCTTGTCAAGGCTCGTATCTTGTGAGGGGGGAGCCGCAGACATGTGGTTGAAACTTAATCCGGTTTCTTCCCCAAACTCCCTTAAGGCGCAAATAGCAAGCGCTGTCCCGCGCATCAGTGTTGTATGCGCATGAAGAGGGCTCTCAGCAGTACAAGGGCCAGCCCCAAGCGGTGCAGTAGCAGCAAGATTAGCTAAAGGGGGAGTGTCAAAGCCAGCAGGCTGAGGAAGGCACTGCAGCGCTTCAGCAGTCGTTATGTCCCTCTGCTCTAGCGCGCCGCCAGGAAAGACAAAAACCCCCGGCATGAAGCTTTGTCGTTTTGAACGCCGCCCCATAAGAAAACTAGGTGAAGGAGGGCGGCGGTCAACAATAATAAGGCTTGCCGCATCTCTGGGGGTAACAACAGGATATTCTTTCGAGCGGTCAACCCCACTAAGATGCTTCAGCCGGTCAAACATAGCAAAAGACCACTCAGACAGGCGTGTTGCCGCCATATTCAGCAGCTTCATCATGCTCAGGGTTAAAGCCATGCATGCGCATCGCCCATTGCAATCCAATAAGCGCCCCTTTAACCCGAGGCAATGTCCAATAACAGAGAGCTAAAGTTAAGGGCAACCACAGAATGGAATGGATCCAGAGCGCTGGCTTATAGGCAATTTCCACCCACATCATCAGCGGCACAAGTATGTGCCCAATGATGAAAATGGTGAAATAGGGCGGCGCATCATCGGCCCGGTGGTGGTGCAGCTCCTCGCCGCATTGCTGACAGTTCGGTACAACCTTGAGGTATTTATCAAAAAGTTTGCCCTCACCGCATGATGGGCATTTCTGTTGTGCCCCCCGTGTAAGGGCGCTCCAAATTGATCTGTCGCTAGGTTGTTCCATCTGGCTTTATCCACCTGTAATTACATCTCATTATTAATGGGGGCAGGATAAGCCGCATCAAAGAGGTTTGCAATCACCATCGCTCCCCGCCTACCGTGTGATATCAACGCAAGTAATAAAGTCTGCTGATAGAATGATAAGCAATTCGATTGTGAATATGTAAAGAGGGCTTGCCTTGCTTCGCAACAAAGTCACTTACGGCCTTTGCCGCCCTTACCACTCTTGCTAGAGGAGCGACGCCGCACTTTACCCTTTGGCGGCCCGCCAGTTGAGGAGCGCTTGAACCGAGAGCCTCCCCGTTCATCACCTTTATTATCTCGCCGCCGCCGGGTTTGCCCGGCCACTCCATCAGAGATCATCTCAAATCGCATGGCCCCAGCTGTCGGCACAACCTCTACCAGCCGCACTTCAACCCGCTGCCCAATGTGATAGGTCTCGCCGCTTCGTTCTCCAACAAGCGCATGGGCAGCTTCATCATGCACAAAATAATCACTGCCCAACTTCGAAATAGGGATAAAGCCATCAGCCCCGGTGTCGTCCAGTTTGACAAACAAGCCAGAACGCGTCACGCCAGAAATCCGGCCTTTGAAAACAGCACCTTCACGGGTGCTGAGAAACGAGGCGATGAGCCGGTCAGTGGTCTCCCGCTCCGCCATCATTGCGCGCCGCTCCATCGTCGAGATTTGCGCGGCCACTTCATCCAACTCCTCAATCGCATCATCTTTCAGGCCACCTTCACCAAGAGCCAGCGCCCGCACCAAAGCCCGATGGACAATCAAGTCCGCATAGCGCCGGATTGGTGAAGTAAAGTGCGCATAGCGCTGTAAGTTGAGGCCAAAATGGCCCAGGTTGGTTGGGTTATATTCTGCCTGCGCCTGGCTTCGAAGTACAACCTCGGTGACCATCTCTTCTATTTCTTTGCCACGCGCCCGGCGCAGCACACCATTGAACATATGCGCGCGCATGGGGCCAGAGCCACCAAGTTTGAAATCAACCGTTTCCAGAAATTCATTCAACGCATGGATCTTTTCTTCAGATGGCTCATCATGCACCCGGTAAATAAGGGGAGAGCGCTTCTTCTCAAGAGTTTCAGCAGCGGCAACATTCGCCTGGATCATAAATTCTTCAATGAGCTTATGAGCATCCAACCGGTCAGGGGTGATGATGTCTTTAATTTTACCCTTTTCATCCATTAAGATTTTGCGCTCAGGTAAATCCAGCTCAAGCGGCGCACGTTCATCCCTTGCTTGCCTGACCGCTTCATATGCGCTCCATAAGGGTTTTAAAATCGGCTCTAGTAGCGGTTGGGTCTTTTCATCCGGATGTCCATCAATCGCCGCCTGTGCCTGATTATATGAGAGCTTGGCGGCAGACTTCATCAAAACCCGCTTGAAGCTATGCTTGACCTTCCGGCCATTTTTATCAAACACCAGCTCCACAGCTAACGCCGGCCTGTCCTCAAGCTCGCGCAAGGAGCAAAGATCATTTGAGATTTTTTCAGGCAGCATCGGCACAACCCTGTCCGGGAAATAAACCGAATTACCACGTTTCACCGCCTCTTTATCCAGCAGCGACCCCGGCCTGACGTAAAAAGAGACATCAGCAATCGCCACGATCACAACCCAGCCTCCTTCATTAGAGGGGTCATCATCAGGCGCCGCCCAAACCGCATCGTCATGGTCGCGGGCATCAGCCGGATCAATAGTGATCAATGGGGTCGAGCGAATATCTTCCCGCCCGTCAGCTTTTAGGTCAGGCAAATGGTCAAGCTCTTGTAACAGCGCTTCAGAAAAATGATGCGGAATACCATGGGTCTCAATGGCAATCAGGCTAATTAGCCCCTGGTCTTGTGGGTTGCCAAGCCGCTCTGTTATGCGAATGTCAGGGTTTTTACCGCGCCCGCGCTGGGATAACTCAAACGCCACCAATTCACCATCACTCGCCGCCTCATCCCGCCGAATATGCCAGCTTTTCAGCTGCTTTTTATCAATCGGTTGAATTTCAGCGCCGCGCTCTGTTAGCCGGTAAATGCCAAGCATGCGCCGGTCATCTCTGGGCAGCACTTTAATCGGTTGTGCAAGGTAAGCATAACCGTCAGCTTCCTGATCAAGCTTTGTGATTTGTGAGAGAACGCGATCTCCCATCCCCGGCATTTTGCCAGCTTTGCCGCGTTTAGCACCAATCAGCACGGTTGGCACCGGCCCTTCAGCTGCTTCATCCCACTTTACCGGGCGGCCAATAAACTCGCCTTCATCATCCCGGCCAAATATCTCAATGATCGCAACTTTGGAAATCTGCCCCGGCTGGCGCAATGTTTTGCGGCTACCCTCAATCAGGCCATCTTGTGCCATTTCTTTTAGTATGCGTTTCAGCGCAATTCTCTGACCACCGCGAATGTGAAAGGCGCGCGCAATCTCGCGTTTGCCAACTTTGCCAGGTGAGGTTTGAATGAATTCAAGAATTTCATCCTTGCTCGGCAGGGGTGTTTGATCATTATTTTTAGGGGCGGATTTGCGGTTGGTGCGCGGCTTTTTGTTCAAAATTTTGTAATGCCCCGGATGGGGCCCTTTCTAAACAAGCAGCCTCAGAACAAGCAGCAAAAGCTTAAAGGCATCTGCCTTTTATTAAGCCTCTGGCTCGCTTGTATCATCAGCACTTGCTTCTGTCGCATCTGCCTTTTTAGCCGTGGCAGTGCTTTTTGGTTTTGCAGCTGCTTTAGCTGTAGACTTTTTCGGGGCGGCTTTTTTCTTGGCAGCTGGTTTTTTGGCGGTCGTTGCTTTTTTCTTCGCGGCCGGTTTTTTCGCAGCAGTCTTCTTTTTTGCAGCTGGTTTCTTGTCAGCTTTAGCCGCAATAAGCGCAACCGCTTCTTCCATGGTTATCGTCTCAGGCTCTTTGTCTTTCGGCAAAGTGGCATTAATTTTACCATGCTTAACATAAGGCCCATAGCGACCAGACATCACATTAACTGCGCCGCCAAGCTCCGGATGGTCACCAAGTTCTTTCAAAGCCTGGGCGCCGCGGCGGCCGCCAGATTTAGCCTTTTCAGCCAGCAAAGTCACCGCATGGTTCAGCCCAATGGTAAAGACATCCTCAGCGTTCGGTAAATTGGCATAGAGCCCTTCATGCAAGACAAACGGACCATAGCGCCCAAGCCCGGCGGTGATCATCTTACCGGTTTCAGGGTGGGCGCCAACCTCACGCGGTAGAGAAAGTAATTGCAGCGCACGCGGCAGGTCCAGCGCTTCCGGGTCTTGCCCCTTCGGTAAGGAGGCCCGCTTTGGCTTGTCCTTCGTTTCGCCGTCACCAAGCTGCACATATGGCCCAAAGCGCCCGGTTTTAAGATAAATCAGTAAACCGCTTTCAGGGTCTTCGCCAAGGACTTTGTCCCCAGATTCGCCAAGGCTTGCTTCTTCATTCGATTGGTTAAACTGCCGGGTAAAGGTGCATTCAGGATAATTGGTACAGCCAACAAAAGCGCCAAACCGGCCAACTTTCAGGCCAATCTGCCCGTCTTCACAAGAGGGGCATTTGCGGGGATCGCTACCATCTTCAGTGGCTGGAAATACATAAGGACCAAGAATTTCATTCAGCGCATCAAGCACAGCGGATATGCGAAGATCTTTCGTTTCATCAATCGCTGCCGTAAAGTCAGTCCAGAAATCTTTTAGAACATCCTTCCACTCAAGCTTACCATCAGAGATAAGATCGAGCTTATCTTCAAGGTCGGCTGTGAAATCATATTCAACATAACGCGTAAAGAAGCTCTCTAGAAACGCCGTGACAAGCCGGCCTTTATCTTCTGGGAAAAAGCGCTTCTTCTCAAGCCGCACATAGTCCCTATCCTGCAAAACACTCAACGTGCTGGCAAAGGTCGAAGGCCGGCCAATGCCAAGCTCTTCAAGCCGTTTCACCAATGATGCCTCAGAATAGCGCGGTGGTGGCTGAGTGAAATGTTGTTTCGCATCCACCTTTTCAAAAGAGCAAGGTTCACCCTCATTCAGTGGCGGCAACAGATTATCATCATCAGATGAGTTATCATCCCGCCCCTCTTCATAAAGCTTCAGAAAACCATCAAATTTAATGACCGTGCCAACCGCCCGCACCTGAAACACCCCAGCATCAGATGAGGCATCAATGTCAGCTGTCGTCCGCTCCATTACAGCCGCTTCCATTTGGCTGGCAATGGTCCGCTGCCAGATAAGCCGGTAAAGCGCTAGTTCATCCTTACCAAGATATTTGGCAATCATCTTGGGGCGTCGGGAAAGTTCCGTCGGGCGGATGGCCTCGTGCGCTTCTTGTGCGTTTTTAGCTTTGGTCTTGTAAATGCGCGGGCTAGAGGGGATGTAGTTCTGGCCGTAATCTTCGCCTATCACCCGGCGCGCTTCATTAATCGCCTCAGGGATAATCTGCACACCGTCGGTTCTCATATAGGTGATAAGACCAACCGTCTCGCCGCCAATATCAATGCCCTCATAGAGCTTTTGCGCCACTTGCATGGTTTGCCGGGCAGAAAAGCCAAGCTTGCGGGCGGCATCCATTTGCATAGTAGAAGTGGCAAACGGTGCATAAGGCCGGCGCTGAACGGATTTTGCTTTTACGGAAGAAATTTTAAGGGTGCTGGCCTTTAACGCATCACGAATCCGGTGCGCTTCGGCTTCATTTGATATGCCATGCTTGTCAAATTTTTTGCCATTCTCGGAATAGATGCTGGCTTGAAACGGCTGACCATCTTTATTTTTCAAGTCAGAAATAACCGACCAATATTCAATCGGTTGAAATTGTTCAATCTCTAATTCCCGATCACAAATCAGCCTTAGCGCCACAGATTGCACCCGCCCGGCAGAACGAGAACCAGGCAGCTTGCGCCATAAAACAGGGGAGAGGCTAAACCCAACAAGATAATCAAGCGCCCGCCGGGCTAGATAGGCAGAGACCAGCGGCTGATCAATCTCGCGCGGATGCGCCAATGCATCAAGAATGGCAGATTTAGTCACAGCGTTAAACGCCACCCTCTCCACTTCTACGCCCTTCAGCACCTTCTTATCATTCAGCACTTGCAGAATATGCCAGGAAATCGCCTCACCTTCACGATCCGGGTCAGTCGCGAGAATAAGCTTATCTGCGCCTTTAACGGCGGTGGTAATTTCTTTCAGAATTTTAGCTGACTTGCTATCCGTGTCCCAATGCATATCAAAATCATTATCGGGCTCAACGGAACCATTCTTGGATGGCAGATCTCTCACATGACCATAGGAAGCAAGGACTTTATAGTCAGTCCCAAGATATTTATTGATGGTCTTTGCTTTAGCCGCAGATTCAACAATAACAATATTCATATTCAGCCTCTAAAAAGTAACCGGCTCGCCGCAAGTGATATATTATTCGGGAAAACATTACCGAGAATAGGAACAAGAAAATGGTTAATTTTGCTTGAGCTGTCAAATCCCTAATTCAAAAACTCTTGATATAAGCATTTCAGCCCGCTAAGGTTGTGCAAATCAAAACCACACGCATAAAGTGTTGTTAGGTGTATCTGGCCAGTGCATCCATATGTCTCTTTAGCACTCATTCGGAAAATATTCTCATCTATTTTGATGCACCAAACATACACCCCGGTAAAGTCACAAAAACGACAGTATGCGCGCTGCAAAATAACATAGCAGGCCGAATGAGGCGCTATAGGGAGCTACATTATGGCATCTTCTAAACGGGGTCAGTGCCCAAATGAACAAGATAAGCCCTCACCACCCGAGCCAGAAATTGAGGCATCACCTGATGAAGATATGGCAACGGCGCCGACACTCACTGAAACAGATATAGATAGTTTCGCCGCAGATAAAACAGCTCACCTTCATTATATATCTGGCATCACAAAAGAATTACAAATCATCGCGGACCAGATGGGTGAGCCATTTTTAGCCTATCTCCTGGACATGGCCACAATTGAAGCCAGCGCCAAGGCTGACCATCTCAATAACATACCGCGCTCAGGCGCAGATAATGATTAAGTAAGATTAGTCATCGCTGGCAACGCGGCTAATTCACCGCAGTACAAAGTGATACCCTCTGATCACCGTGATGCTCAATCAGTCCTTCAAGGTCCAGTTCAAGCAGAGCAATCTGCAAATCACGCGCGCTGCACCCAAGAACCCGTGTAAGACTATCGCGATCAATAGGTACAGGGCCGAGCATATCAAGCAATCTAGCTCGAAGCCCAGCAGTCTCAGCCAGGTTCAGATCACCATTAGGGCCGCTTTCATCACAGCCTGTTTCATCACATATGGGCGATGGTATCTCTGAATGCAGTTGGCTGGAAGAGGACATCGGGCCCGGCAATATAACCTCTGAAAATCCGGAACCATCGCCATTCGGTGACTTATAGCGCTCCATTTCTTGCAGCACATCCATCGCCTTCACCACCAATCCAGCGCCATCTTGTATTAGTTTATTTGTCCCCTGCGCACGCGGATCCAGCGGGTGTCCCGGCACAGCAAACACATCACGCCCCTGTTCACCAGCATAACGCGCCGTTGTTAGCGAGCCAGAGCGCAGCGCTGCCTCCATCACAACCGTAGCTGCTGAAATACCAGAGATAATCCGGTTCCGCCGCGGAAAATCCTTAGCCCGCGCCTTATAGCCAAATGGCATTTCAGAAATCACCAAACCTTCAATGCCAATCTGTTTATAAAGAGCCTCATTCTGAAACGGGTAGATATGATCAATGCCGCCGCCCAGAACAGCAATAGTGCCGCTCTCTAGCGAGCCTTGATGAACGGCCGTATCAATACCCCGCGCCAGGCCAGAAACCGTTAAAAATCCACCCGCCCCGATAACCGAAGCAAATTGTGCCGTGAATTTAAGCCCCGTAGCGGAAGCATTGCGTGAGCCTACAATTGCAATTCCAACCTGGTGGCTCAGCTCATGCCGTCCCATCACTGTTAGCACCGGCGGCGCGCCGTCAATGGCTGCAAGCCAGCGCGGATAACCAGGCTCACCAATAGCCACAATCTCCGCGCCGTATTTCCTGGTCCGCTCAAGTTCAAACCGGGCATCATCACTGCTAAAAAGTTGAAAGCGTCGCCGGCCAAATTCACCAGCCTCCAGCGCATAAACAGCCCGTTCAGCGCTACCAAAATGATTAAGGAGATCCCGGAAGGTCACAGGGCCAATACGCGCCGTGCGGCAGAGGCGAAGCCAATCAACCCGCTGCGCTTCGCTAAGCTGTTGGCCAGCTGGTGGTAAGCTGCTTTGAAAAAGGTCAGATTGTTTATTTCTGTCCAATCTTACTTTCCTCACCATTTATCAAGCGCTCAATGTTGCTCTGATGGCGAATGATCACAAGCATAGACATCAGGAAGAACATGATGGCGTAATCCTGCCCGCCCTGAAAATAAGCAATTATCGGCGCTCCCAGGGTCGCGCCAATAGCTGAAAGTGAGGAGTAACGAAGAGCCACAGCCAGCAGCAGCCAGATGATAAGAAAGCCCAGCCCAACAATTGGCAAAACGCCAAAGGCAACGCCGATATAAGTGGCAACCCCTTTGCCGCCTTTAAACTTCAGCCACAAGGGAAACATATGCCCTAAAAGTGCCGCGACACCAGCCAACATCCCATGTGGGGCTTCAGCCCATAAACTTGTGGCAATAACAACAGGAACAAACCCTTTTGCAATATCCCCAAGCAGGGTCAGAAAGGCAATGAACTTATTTCCGGTTCGCAGCACATTGGTCGCCCCGATATTACCAGAGCCTATGGACCTTACATCACCAAGACCCGCCAATTTAGCAAACACTAACCCAAAAGGGATCGTGCCAGAAAAGTAGCCAATCAAAGCCGCGCATATAAGTTCAACTAGCATGAAGCCAACGTTTCCCCTCAATATCAAATATATTGCAAAAAATATTATTGGCATGTTTCTGCTAGCAACAATATTCAGATGGAGAATAATCAACCAGGAGAAGTATGGACAAGTAAAATGTGTAAAATCAGCAGAAAAAACCGCCGTTAAGCTAAGCCTGTTCCGTATTAAAGCCGTATAATATACCGGGACTTAAAGAATAATCAGCATGCTAAGTTAAATTCCGATAAAGCTTAACTGGAGGGGGGAGTTAACTTTTCGGTGAGGCTTTCAAATTCTCGGCGCAGCTCTTCATTCTTGAAAACCTGGTCAAACCCCGGTGCCTCAAGCATCTGCATCGCTTCAAAAGATGATTTGGCATCATCAATCAACGCCCGCAATTGAAAGCTCGCTTCAACAGTAGAGAAGGTGTTATCCGCAATGCGTAAATCACGGCGCGTCTGCGCCCGTGCCCGCACCATTTGCGCGCGCTGGGTTTTAAGATAATCACGGTAGAATAAAGCCACTCGCTCAGAAAATGCCTGTTCTTTTAAGTTGGCATTTAAAACCCGGCTCTGGTCATCTCTGTTCCGCTCGCGCAGCAGCCGCCTGGTATCCGCCCGGGCTTTTTTAATATTGTTCAAAATATCACTCATACGCTTCAGATAAACCTGATCAATTTTCTCAATCACATGGTTTTGTGCATGGAGCAGCATGGCATAAAGGGCGGCATGCATCGCAAAATAGCGCCGTGAAGTTTTAATCTCACCAGAGGCATCATCCATCAGGCTGCTAAGACGATCATCAATTTGCCGCGCCGCCTGGTAGGCCGCAACCATCTTAATCATATCGCCGCCAACAACCGAGCCAAGAAGGAGGTCTACCTGTTCAGTTGTCACCATAAGGCCAGAGCGTTGCAGTGCGGTTTGAATCTCACCCTTGGCTTTTGCGATCTCAGCTTCATTCGCCTGAATGCGTTTTTTAAGATCAACAATCTCCTCATCAATTGATGAGACCGTATCACTCAATATACCAGGCAGCAGCGCATCATCCGGCGCAGAAAGCCGTTTTTCCCGCAAGCCGGTGATCTGGTCTTCTATGGCGCTAATATTCGTGCGCGCGGCATCGAGCCGTTTTTGAATTTCGACAAGCGGCACATCCGTGACAACATCGAGAGCTGCATCAAGCAACTCCTGCACATCTTCCATGCGCCGCTCTTTTGTTTCCCGCCAAATAGGGGGGACTATAAAATCGCTTTCGGAAGGCAGCTTATTGGCATCAACCCGTTGGGTGGCGGTGTCTGCTAAAAGTTTGGAAACCGCTTGAAACAACCGTCTGGCTTCGGCGTCATCTTTCGCTAAACCATCCTCGTCAAGTGGTGGTAAGGGCTTAGCGCCCAGCTCTGATGCCATTTCAGAGGGCCGCTCGGCCAGAGTTTCAGCCCCGGTATCAGCTAAGGCAAGCCGCGATGTATGAGGGGCTACAAATATAAGCGCCAAAACTATTAAGGTAAGAGATTGTAAAAGCGCCGCCACCCGCCGCCCAAGCTGTGTCGCAGTATCAATCTTGTTCAGCTGTTCTGTGAATATCACTTGTTTATTCCCGCTTAAATATCCATCACAACGTGATTTTATTGCTCTAACAGTCCAGACCCATCTACCCATTACCACTCAGATGGGGCGAGATTGAGGGAAGTCAATAGCCCGAGGGTTATGCCCGCAAACAGTATATATACGGGCGAGCATCGCTAAATATAAGAAATAACTCATGACTTCGTAGTTTACTCGATGATTTTAAAAAAGCTCCAATCCCGCGATGAGAGGGGGAGAAGATGATCCTCAGAGTTGCGCCTCACCCCGAATCGCGAAAAATTGAGGTGTTAATCTGATTTAGCGATCAACAACCGCGCTCTATAGATTATCGCAGAGGGCAATCTCATAAAATATCGGCTCAGATTGTTGAGCCAATACCCACCTCCCTCCAATCAGGCACAACAGAGAGTGCCAGCCAACAAGGAAACGGAGCTTTCTTTTGACACCAGCCAGAGACATAGCCGCCACCCTCGGTGTGGAATGGCAGTCAGACACCCCGCTTATAATACCTGAAGTTTGGGATGTTGCCTCCGCGCGTCTGCTGGAAAACTCTAACTATCCGGTGCTCTGCACATCAGCCTCCTCATATGCCTGGGCCCATGGCTACCGCCCTAGCGAGCGCGTTGGTTTAGAAGAGCTGCTAATCATAGCCGGGCGCATTGCCAGAGATTGCAAAACACCCCTCATCGCAGACCTTGAAGGCTGCTTTGATCGCTCCAACCAATTTGTTAAAAAGGGTGTTGTCGCCGCCTTGACCATTGGCTGCAAAGGCATCGTTATCGGTGATGGAGGCAGAGATGGCCTGCAACAAATGCTCGGCATAATAGAGGTGGCAAACCGCATCAAAAGCGCCCGCATTGCAGAGATGGAGCAAAAGAAAAAGCTGTTCCTGATTGCCAGAACTGATGTGTTCCATCTGGCTGGAATAATGGCCAACCCTTTTGAAGAGGCTATTAACCGGGCAAGCGCCTATCTCAATGCCGGGGCTGATCTAATCCATGTTTCAGGCATTCAAAACCCTGATGTGGTGGCAGAGCTTTGCGCCCGGATTAATGGCCCTGTCGCCATTACTGTGAGCTTAAGCGGCGCCCCCTCGCTGGAGCGCTACAATGATAGCGGCGTCGCAGTCATTGCGCTGGGCACCGGCCTCATGCGCGCGGCCTTCACCAACATGAAAGCAATAGCAGAAGAGCTGCTAGGCAATGGCAGTTTCAATTATCTGAACGACGCAATGACAGATAATGACTTAAGCGACCTCATCACGGCGCCAGACCAGGGCAATGCAGCTCTCCACGCGATGCTTCATAAAAGCGCATCAAGTTAAAATTCGCCCCCTCCATTCACTTTGCCGTAATTTCATGCGAAAAAGTGATAGGCAGATATTTATAGTCTGAACAACCAGTGGGGGAGCGTCTAGGATGGCACAGGAAATCACTCTGCATGTTAAAGATATGGTGGCCAAAGCCAAAGCCACAATTAATGAACTCAGCGCAGAAGAGGCAATACGCCTGTCCGGCGAGGCCAAAACGCTGATTATTGACCTACGCGATATTAGAGAACGCCAGAGAGATGGCTACATTGCAAACTCGCTCCATGTGCCAAGAGGCATGTTAGAATTCTGGATTGATCCTGAAAGCCCCTATCATAAATCTGAATTTGTAGAAGACAGGCATTTCATCTTCCATTGTGCATCCGGGTGGCGGTCCGCACTATCGGCTAGCACCGCCCAGAATATGGGGCTCAATCCCGTATCTCATATCGATGGCGGCTTATCCGCTTGGGTAAAAGCTGGCGGCCCCATCACTAAATCTGAATAACGGTAAACAGCACCCCCATGGCAATATGGCGCGCTTGCCTACAGGGGACAGAAGAGGAGAACAACATATGGCTGTTGAAACACCAATTTGCGACTTTGGCTGGCAAGCGCCGGACTTTTCACTAAAGGGGGTAGATGGCAAAGTTTACAGCCCAACCGACATTAAAGGTGAAAAAGCCACCCTCATTATGTTCATCTGCAACCATTGCCCCTATGTGCGCTCCATCATAGATCGCATCGTCAGAGACGTGAAAGAGCTACAGGCTATGGGCATGTCTGCGGTGGCCATTTGCGCGAATGATGCCACAGAATATCCTGAAGATAGTTTTGAAAATATGATCAAATTCGCGGAGCAGCATGGCTTCACCTTTCCCTATCTCCAGGATGAAAGCCAACAGGTCGCCAAAGCCTATGATGCCGTCTGTACCCCCGATTTTTTCGGCTTTGATAAAAACCTCGGCCTACAATATAGAGGCCGCCTGGATGCCAGCCGCAAAGAAGCCGCAGCACCAGATGTTCGGCGAGATCTATTCCTTGCTATGCAGCAGGTTATAGAAACAGGCGCCGGTCCAAAAGACCAGATCCCTTCCATGGGGTGCTCAATTAAATGGAAAAACCAAAGCTAATAGTGCAATGAAGACGAGCCGTCACACAATTAAGTGGATGCCATTTGAGCGGCCCGCCAATCTGGTGGCAGCTCGTCTCCTCGCGCGGTAAAATAAGCCGCCGGGGTAGGCAACATCGAAGGTTTTCATAGCTCAAAGGTCTATAAATTATGGTGCAATAAGCATCAGCTTTGAGATGAGGTGATGAAATAACACCGCCGCTTATCACTCAGACAAGCTCTGCCACCCCGTTTTAATAGAGGGCGGAGAAGCGATATTTTAAGCATAGGCTAAAATTTCTAAGCTCATCAAACCACCTCCAGATAGGAACATGAGTGCTTATCAATAAGCTCTCAATTAGCGCCCAAGCTAGTGATGAAAGCCTCCGTTTAGACAAGTAAGAAACCGACCATCCTTTAGAGAGGCTATTCATAATGAGGATGGTAAGTCATTGGTTATGGTCAGTATTTAGCAATTGAGGTGCGCGAGCTCCTGCGAGCAAACATGCCAAATGTAAATCCATTCAGCGAGTTGCAGAACCGGACCGGCGGGGAAGAAAACAATAGAGCTGGCGTCAATCCAAACCGAAGTATAAGCAATGATATGACTATACAAGCTATTATGATTAGAAAAATTTACCGAAATCTCCTGCCGGATGATAAAGAAAAACTTGCATCAAAGCGGCGAGAGAGCTAAAACACCACAGCACGTGACTTAATGTTAAGCGGTCACGCATCAGAGACACGGTTAAGACTTCATGTGTTCAACGACATAATGACCCTTCCCGACTATCTGACTACATCTGGGCGATTATTCGTCTAATTCTGCTTACTAAAGAACTACCGGGAAAGGATCCCTCATATGTCAACTAAAGGCACAGTAAAATTTTTCAACCACAGCAAAGGCTTTGGTTTCATCACTCCAGAAGACGGAAGCAAAGATGTATTCGTACACATCACTGCTCTTGAACGTTCTGGTATTCCACAAATCGACGAAGGTGACAAAGTTAGCTTCGAGATTGAAGATGATCCACGCGGTCGTGGCAAGCAGGCAACTAACCTGCAAATGGCTTAAATCCATTGCCTTGCGGGCGAAGGTCGTGAGCTATAATTTATAGCCCCTTTTGCCAGCGTTGAACGATACTAGAAAATGCCGCCGGTCAGTCAGTCCGGCGGCATTTTTTTATGGCTGATGATGACCATGTAAACCAGAGCGCTTACCTATCTAATAGTCTGCGCCGGCAAATGGCAGCGAAGCCCTGAAAAAAAAGGCTATTACTTCACTGAAATACAGGTACAGTCTGCGCGGCGAAATATCTCCTGTGAAACACTCCCAAACATACTCTCTTCAGAAGCCGAAGCCCCTCGGCAACCCATCACAATCGTCGAGGCGGAAAATCGCTTAGCTGCAAGCAAGATGCACTCAGCGGGCACACCGTAAACCACTTCAATTTCAGCCGCGTCTGCAGAGCGGTGATTCAATTTCTTTTTAGCAGCTGAGACAATCGCTGCGGCCCGCGCCGCATTCTCTTCAGTTCTGGTCGCCCCTGCCACATGGATCAGCACTAAGTTTGTTTTATATTTCTCTGAAAGGTCAAGCGCGATATGCAAAGCCTTATAAGCATGCTGAGACGCATCAAACGGCACCAGAATAACTGACATAATTCACCTCAAAGCGTTAAGACAACAGAAGTGGATGATATACCAGCCAACTTAAAAAGCCGCTAATCCCTCATGGTAATTAATAACTTAGAGCAATTATCACAGTTAAAAAGCGCGGCTCAAAATCAAACCAATCGTTAATCCCAGAAACTGTTAACCATTTTTGCGTAAAATAACCCCATTGAGTATGGAGTTTAAAATGTATGAGTTCGTGCGTTACACCTTCATGGTTTTGCTTGGCCTTGCCAGTTTGGTTGCGATTTTTATAAGCTTTGCCCTCACCGGTGCTATTGTTGCGCAGGAAGATGGGGCCAGCCTGGCTGAAAGCAGCATCACAATTTACTGGATCTGGGGGGCTATGGCCATAACCGGGTGCCTTTGGATCTTTGGTAGCTTTCTCTACCGTGTCCCATTCACTATTTTATATTGGCTGCAAGACCATAAAGACCACATCACAGCTTATGGGGTGATCATGCTGCTTTGTGTGATTTTTGTAGTGAGCTAAGGCGCATTTGGCGGTTACGTAGCAAAGCAGTTTCATTGCAGAATATTCCCATAAATGCTGCAACGTCCCCAAAAAAAGGAGCCGCTAAATTTCTTTAGCAGCTCCCTTAATAGAGTTATGTCAGAGAGCGTTAAACACTCCCTCAACCCTGTCTCGATTAGACAGAGTAGTACATATCAAATTCGATTGGGTGAGGCATAAGATCATATGCTTCAACTTCTTCCATTTTCAGCTCAATGTATCCATCGATCTGGTCATCAGTGAAAACACCACCTTTTTTGAGGAATTCACGATCACTATCAAGTGATTCAAGTGCTTCACGAAGGCTGCCAGCAACAGTTGGAATATCTTTCAACTCTTCAGGCGGCAGATCATAAAGGTTTTTATCCATAGGATCACCAGGGTTGATCTTATTCTCAATGCCATCAAGGCCAGCCATCAGCATCGCTGCAAATGCCAGATATGGGTTAGCAGCCGGATCAGGGAAGCGGATTTCAACACGCTTGCCTTTAGGGTTCGCCACATGCGGAATACGGCAAGAGGCAGACCGGTTACGAGAAGAGTAAGCAAGAAGAACAGGCGCTTCATAGCCCGGTACCAGACGCTTGTAAGAGTTTGTGATCGGGTTAGAGAAAGCGTTAATGGCTTTCGCATGTTTCAGAATGCCACCAATATAGTGCAGGCACTCATCAGACAGATCAGCATATTGAGACCCGGCAAATTTAGGTTGCCCATCTTTCCAGATAGATTGGTGTACATGCATACCAGTGCCGTTATCACCAAAAACTGGCTTCGGCATAAATGTCGCTGACTTGCCATAGGCCTGGGCAACATTGTGAACTGAGTATTTGTAAACCTGAACATGGTCAGCAACACGAAGAAGCGTGCTGAATTTCATGCCAAGCTCATGCTGAGCGGCAGCCACTTCGTGGTGGTGCTTCTCAACTTCAACGCCCATGTCTTTCATCACGCTAAGCATTTCAGAGCGGATATCCTGGCAGCTATCAACAGGCGGTACAGGGAAGTAACCACCTTTAGTGCGCGGGCGGTGACCAAGGTTGCCCATTTCATATTCTGTATCCATGTTGGAAGGCAGTTCAGAGCTATCCAGCTTGAAGCCGCAGTTATATGGATCAGATGAGAAGCGCACATCATCAAAGATGAAAAATTCAGGTTCTGGGCCAAAATAGGCGGTGTCACCAACGCCAGTTTGCTTCAAATAAGCTTCAGCTTTACGCGCGATACCGCGTGGGTCGCGCTCATAATATTCACCTGTATCAGGTTCAAGAATATCGCAGAAAATGGCGAGAGTATTCTGGGCAAAAAACGGATCGATATGCGCTGTTTCATTGTCAGGCATCAATGTCATATCTGACTGAGAAATATCTTTCCAGCCAGCGATTGAAGAGCCGTCAAACATAACGCCCTCATTAAACATGTCTTCATCAACAACGCTTACGTCCATCGTCACATGTTGAAGTTTACCGCGCGGGTCAGTAAAGCGGAGATCAACAAACTTGATGTCCTCGTCTTTAATTTTACCCATGATACTGCTTGCATCAGCCATTACGGAATCCCCTTTTCACAATTTATTTTGGTTTGCTATTATCATTAACGCCCAACTGCCGGGGGTGATCCCCGGCAGCAAGACGCAGTAAATTCGGTTTAAAGTAAAATTTAAACTGCTTCCTGTCCCGTTTCACCGGTGCGGATCCGGATCACTTCGGAAATATCAGAGACAAAAATCTTGCCATCGCCAATACGTCCGGTTTTGGCTGCATTAAGAATTGCTTCAACAGCTTTGTCCAGCATTTCGTTGGTTGTAACAACTTCCAATTTCACTTTAGGAAGAAAGTCGACAACATATTCCGCACCGCGGTACAATTCTGTATGACCTTTTTGGCGACCAAAGCCTTTGGCCTCCACAACAGTGATGCCCTGCAAACCGACTTCTTGTAGTGCTTCTTTTACTTCGTCTAGTTTGAAGGGTTTGATAATGGCTTCAATCTTTTTCATATCCAACCGCTCTCCTTTGAATAGCCCAAAATTCATCTTTCAGACTTTGTTGATTGCGGCCTAGATTGCATCGCTTGTGCCAAACAGCTAGGGAGGTATAAATTGCAATAAAAACAACGGAATAAAATCAGATAGCTTGAAATTATTAAACCATTCACAAAGTAGGTGACTAAATAATAGGCATGGTGATTAAATAGTAATCAACAAAAGTGCGTAAAGATTGTGCATTTTTCAGGGCGGCGACAGCCATAAGGAAAGCTCTTTCTATAGCGCTCGATCCATAGAATAATCTAACCCACCCTTACCGCCATATTCAGGAGATGAGATAGCGTGAAATTACTGCTCACACAAGAGATGTCCGAAGCAGACAGCCGCACCATCAATTCTGGCATATCTGGCGTGTTTTTAATGCGGCGGGCCGGTGAACAAGTCGCAAATGTCGTGGAAGAGTTGGGCAGGGGGCCGCACACAGTCATTTCTTTTGCCGGACCGGGTAACAATGGCGGCGATGCCATTATAGCGGCCCTGTTACTCGGGCAGCGCGGTTATCATGTTAAGCTGCTAATGCTAACTGAGTGCCGCACCTTAAAGGGTGATGCTCGCCATATGGCTGAGCTCTATAAAGCCTCAGGTCTGCCGCTTCATGAAAATATCTCAAATTGGCCAGCCAGCGAACTCGCAAATCACCTTGACCCCGGCGCCACACTTATAGATGGATTATTGGGTGCGGGGCTCGACAGGCCATTGCAGCCCCCCTTAAGCAATATCGTTATCGAAATGAATAAACATAACGGGCCTATCATTGCAGTCGATGTGCCGACCGGGGTAAATGGCAATAGCGGTTGCGCTATGGCTCAAAATAACACTGTAATAAAGGCCACCAAAACCGTAACCTTTTTTAGGCCAAAACCCGGCCATTACCTTATGCCCGGCCGGGAGCTGTGCGGCGAGTTGCAGGTTCGAGACATCGGTATACCTAAAAGAGTATTAGATCAAATCGCCCCGAAGACAGAGCTGAATAGCCCAGGGATTTGGCAAAAAGCCGCAAATGCCGCCGCCAGAAAAGTGCAGCGCTCATCTGCTCATAAATATGACAACGGGGCTTGTCTCGTTATTGGCGGTGATGACACCATGCTGGGGGCAGCGACACTCTCTTCCAATGCCGCATTGCGAGGCGGGGCGGGGCTGGTAACAGTTGCAATCAACCGGCCTGACCATCCGCCAGCAAAACTGTTCTCAACTGTTATGACCACCAAGCGCCCCGGTGCGGATGGGGTAAATGAAATTATACAAAACCGTAAAATATCCGCCGCGCTTATTGGCCCTGGCTGCTTGCCAGATGAAGAAACACGCGCCCTTGTAACAAGCCTAATGTCATTGGATATAGCCTTAGTGCTGGATGCGGGTGCGCTTTCAGCTTTCAAAGATCAGTCTGGAGAATTTATCAAAGCTCTAAAGCAGCGAAGCAATCAACAAACAATCCTCACCCCCCATGAAGGAGAATTTAAAAAATTGTCCAAAGGCGGTTCTGATCATAAGGAAAATAGGGAAGGTGTCAGTTTAGGTCAGAATGATGAAAAAATGCCAGAGGGCAAGCTGGCCGCGGCTCAACGGGCAGCAACGGAAACTGGCGCAGTGGTAATTCTAAAAGGGACAGATACAGTCATCGCCGCGCCAGATGGCCGGGCCGCAATTAACAACAACGCCCCAGCAACACTCGCAACGGCCGGCACTGGTGATGTGCTTGCAGGCATGGTGCTCGCAGCTTTAGCGCGGGGATATAAGGCTTATGAAGCCGCAGCCAGAGCCGTTTATCTCCACGGGGCCGTTGCCGCTCATATCGGCCACACGCTCGTCGCTGATGACATTATCGATAGCATTCCAATAGTTGAAGCTGACTTGGCAATATAGTGAATTGGGGAGGGGCTGGCACAAAGGGGCAAGATAACAGCAACAGAGAGAGCAGCCATGCCCTCTAAATGCCTAGCCAATCCGCGCATAGGCTCTGGCAACAGAGGCAGCTGTTGGCTGGCTGGCTGGGTCCGCCGGAAGGGATGAGGCCATTTGGTCAATGGTTTCCTGAAGGTTCTGCACGCGGATAGAATCGCGGCTATTCAGTAGCAATTTAGCACCTGCATGGGTGTTGGCTTGATCCACCAGCTCATCATATTCTTTTTTCTCTGTCACACTAAGCTGGCTGACACTGCGCGGCTGATCAATCTGATTGATTTGATATTGAATATTCTGTAATTGCCGAATGGTGTTGATGTTGGAAGGATCATCATCCAGACGATCCTGAAAACTCTCCTGCAAGGTCGTCAGCGTTTCAATCCGCTTTTCTTGCTGCGGCGTTAGCCGTTTAGAGAGCAACTCATCAATCTTCTCACGAATACCATCAAGCGTTTCATCATTCTCAACACCCGCTGAAGGCTTGCCAATAATGGTATCAGCTTCAAGATACAACAGCTCGCGGTCCTCAAGCTCATCAGAGCGAACGGAGCCATCACTAACTTTACTGTTGATACGGGTAATGTCTTTTTGAATTTCACCAAGGCGTTTATTCTCAGCCGGTGTCAGCTGTACCTTATAGCCGCGTATGCGCTTAATCTCTCTATTGGAGGCGTTGACGACTTCTTGCGCGGCCTGTTGCTGCTCAGTCGCACCCAGGTTCACACCCGCCGCAAATATAGAACTTGCAGACCCGCCACCAAATATCGAGCTAGCACTAGCTGGCATTAGACTTCAAAGCCTCTTAAAAAGACAAAGTTTTGGCCTGATAAACCCAGGTGGAGGCGAGTTTATCAATAAAGTGTTAACGGATGGTTTTTGTGGGAGGCTATGGTTTTTATAAGGAAGAGTGTGGCTCAGCCATATCAAGTATGAAGAAACCGGCAAATGGCCTCTCTCGGCCCATGATATTATTTTGAAGGGCCGCGCGCAGCTTTTTGTTCGGCAAGGCGAGCCTTGGCCGCGATGATGCGCTGATAAGAGCGGCGAATACGGGCTCGGCTAATACGGCCAGCGGCAACAGCATCCAGAAGTGTTTTCTGTATCAAATCAACATCACGCCTCCCGGCATAATGCCCGGCAGCAACTAAGAGAATGTCATTGCCCGCATTCACAGCCAAAATCAAAGCTTCAGAAAAATCAAAATATTTCCGCACAGCTCCCATGCCAAGATCATCGGTGATAACCAACCCCTTAAAGCCAAGGTCTCCGCGAAGCCGCTTAATAATCGCTTTATGAGAAAGTGAAGCAGGCCGCCCTTTCTCATCAGAAAAATCCGGATGATATAAGTGACCAACCATCACAAGGTCAGCCATCCCGGCTTTCACAAGCACGCGGTAAGGCTCCAGCTCTTGTGTTTTCCAGCTTTCAGAGAGGTCAACAAATTGCTCATGACTGTCCGTCCATGAGCTGCCATGCCCGGGGAAATGCTTGATGGCTGTCAGCATATTTTGCCCGCGGTGCGCTTTGACAAAAGCTTTTGCAAAGCGTTGCACCTTTTTAGGGTCGGCGCCATAACTCCGGGCCTTGGCCCCAATAATCGGATTGCTTGGCACAAGGTTAAGGTCCACCACCGGGCCAAAATTCATGTTAAAGCCAACATCAGCCAATTCTGAGGCCAGCGTATTATAAGTCTTGCGAGCTTCATCTATCTTGTCATCGACCGCCACCAGCTCAGCGGCCGGGATCATGGTAAAGCCATGGCGCTCTTGAAGGCGCTGAACAAAACCACCTTCCTGATCAATGCTAATGAACGGGGCACCATGTCTGGGGTTGGCTGTTTTCATATAGGCAACCAGCTCTTTCACTTGCTGGCGGGAGACCAGGTTCTCGCCCATGAAAATAAGACCACCAATTTCACCAGAAGCCAGCAGCGCTCGTGCCGCTTGCGGGCCTGGTTCGCTCGGTTTGGTACCTTTAAAACCAAGCATCAGCATCTGGCCGATCATGTCTTTCAAGCTAGCCGGTTTAGCCACACCGCCAACAGCCGTCTTCTTAACTTCACTACCCTCATGCGGCACGCCGATCATCGCCTGCTCTAAGGTGCCGTCCTGTGGGGCAGGGGGCTTATCTTGCCCATCCCTAGCCGAGGCAGGCTTCATCTCCGGTGGAATAATGCTGCCAAGCTGCGCTTTCTCACCCTGCATCTGAACAATGGGCAGCCACAGGCCAGCACCAATTAACAAGAGCAAGCAAAGTCTGAGCAATGAAACCATCATCAAAGCCTTCTGGTCGTGAAGCACGAGTGCGTAGAAATTCAGGAGGCGCAGGGTTATAAACTTTTATTCTAAGATCTGCGCCATCAGTTTAAGAACAAGCGAACCATATAAGGGTATTAAGCGGGCTAATTATGGTGAGCATCCGGCAGCGTGGTCACTTAATCACTCACCTAACATCAATATAGCCCTACTTGAATATGTACCTTCATGGTTTAAGTTGTGCTTAAAGCTTAATCAATCAGCATATAAGTTAGAACAGCCCTAAAAAACAAGCTCAATGCCTCTCTCCCCAGCTGAAAGCCTCATAAACCCACCGATAATCACAAACCTGTCGCCATTTATCAGAAGAATAAACCCTAAGGTTGCAATGTTTGCCTAAGGCCGTATCGTTTGCCATATCTTTGAAGGCGGGGGAGCGCTTAAAGTGACATGCTTAGCTGGAATTAACATCTGGGGATCAATTCTATCTCTGCTATGCCATATGTTTAACAGAGTTATAGGAAATGCTAGACTAGGACAGCAGTCCTAACTAAAAAATCTGCGATAGCAGTTGTAAAATGATGTCTGTGCCCACAATCGTAATGGCCATAAAGCGACCAGAATGGCCAGAAAATGGGCCAATTATAGTTCGCAGACTGCAAGCAAGCACAATGATGAGACCATGAGCAATGATGACAATCACTGATCCACAAAATTACCAAAAATCAGCTCATCATCCAATTACCCATTGTACTCCTAGTGCCATAAAATCGGTGAGCACCAGAATGAGCGCCCCTCACCTTTTAAGCGGCGCGATATGTCTCGCCCTGAGTTTTGCCCTCTGTTTTGCACTGACCGCTATCATTTCTCTGACAGTCTTGTCAGCCTCCGCCAGCGCGCAGGAAAGCGCCAACATTCTGGCTCGCAAAGGGAATGCCGCCCTGGCAAGAAATGACAATCCCCAGGCCATCTCAAACCTCTCGGAAGCGCTCTCAATAGGCAGTGTTCCCATTTATACCCGCGCATCTATACTCAATGACCGGGCAATTGCCTATACGCGGCAAAAAAAGTATGAGCTCGCCCTGAATGATTTCAACAGCGCCATAGAATCATTTCCAGAGTATGCCATCGCCTATAATAATCGCGGGCTGTTGTTGCAACAAATGGGCTTTTACAAAGAAGCAATCGAGGATTTTAACCGCGCCATAGCCTTGCAACCCCAGCAAGGTGCCACCTTCCATAACCGCGCCAATGCCCTGAAAAAGGCTGGCGCAGAAAAAACCGCATTCAAAGACTATGGCAAAGCGCTCACTCTGCTGGATGATAAATCAGCCCCACATCTAGCCCGCGGCATGATTCACGCTAAACATGATCGCAGCTATGCAGCCTTAAGAGAGTTAAACCTCGCCCTGTCTCATAAGCATAACCATGCCTCAGCGCTCTATAGCCGCGGCAAAATATACCTGGCCTTGAAAGATACAGGCAACGCCATTAGCGACATAACCAAAGCTGTGGACCTCGCCCCGCAAACTATCGAATATCAAATGACCCTTGCAGAAATTTATCAGGAGAAGGGTCAATTCACCAGCGCCAGAACTGTGCTGAACGACATATTAAAAGCAGAACCTGCCAATACCAAAGCTATGGTCATGCGGGGGCGGGTTTTAAGAAGTCTGAACCGTAATGATCAGGCCCTGGAAGATCTTGATGAAGCCGTCGCTCTGGAGGGCAGCGCCGTGACCTATGCCGAGCGAGCTCTGGTTTATGCCAGTTCTAATATGCCAGAACTTTCCGCCGCTGATATGGACACTGCGATACAAAAAGCCCCAAAAACAGCACGCAGCTGGGCAGCGCTGGGCTTAGCCGCCCAACTAACTGGCTTAACAAATAATGCAGAGCGTTATTACCGAGAAGCGCTAAAGCGCGATAAAAAAGACGAGATATCATTGGCCGGCCTGGAAGAGCTTGGTTTCCTAAATCCACCAGAGGCTGCCGGTGCAACAACGGCAGAGGGTGAAGCAAAAGCCATCGCAGAAGCCAAGGCAGATGAGAGTGACGGCTGGAGCCTGCAAGAGGCAGGCGATAATCATTATATAGCAGTGAACCCCCGCTATAATCGCCTTGAAATTCCCTTGGATCTATATGGCCCTGAAAAACCAAAGATCCTCGAATGGACAGAGCTAAACGGCAATTACAAAGGCTTTGGCTTGCTACGTTATAATGCGGGCAGTAAATCCAAAAAAGATGCCCATGAGCAGGTTGTAGTTATCAACTTGAGAAAACAGAAAGTTCTCTCCATCGAGCCATATCGTTGGGGCGGCAAGATTGCAGAATGGACCTGGAAAACCACAGAGCTAATCGTAAAGGACCCGGACGGCATAACGAATACTCTGACTTTAAAAAAGAAGGTCAAAAAAGCCCCGGCACGGGTCGCAAAACAAAAATACTGGTCTGATGATAATGGTGGTTTCTGGCTCTCCAATCCAAAGCCCACAAAGCGCGTTAAAAAACGTCGCCGTATCAGAAAGAAAAAACAAAAAGGCCTCTTTGGCATCTTCGGCTTCTAGTTCACACAGCTAACTTCAAGCAGGGATTCTCAGGTCTCTATTACTGGGCTGGCATTTCTTTGTCTCCCGTGAATGCTGCCAATATCGTCGTGCCATCCAGGCTGCTGGGCGCCTCACTTGCGAATCATGCCGATCGCAATTCTTCAGATGCTTTTACAACATCACAACATACAAGGCCGCCAAAGGCTCTTGGGTCACACAGACTGTTGCACTAGACACACATCGACAAAATAAGGTTAAGAATCAATCGCCCTACTGGGCTTTTAACACCACATGCCTCTTGCCAAAGCGGGCTAAAAGAAGGCAGTCTTACACATGAGCCCGAGCCTCGGGATTAATGATAGGCTGTTGGTTTCTGGAAGCTATAGGGGCTTCTAAGTTATCACGGGATGTGACGCTTATCATCGGGGGGCTGGCTTTTTTCGCGCAGCGGGTGGGGGTCCGCGCGCGACATCTTGTGTATCGCGGCGCGTATTGCTGTTAGCTCTTAAGGGCCGCGGTACACAAGTTTTGAATTCTCTAGCACTTGGCTTCGTAAGTACATGGCTGCGTAAGAAACTCCTAGCCGGCGACAAGATCGGCACAAAATAAATAAAATTCAGCGACTACACAGCAGGCCCAGTAATTGGGAGGCCTTCACCTACGGCGCTGAAATATGACAGTTAAAAAAAATATTTTATATCATGAGTGATAAAGACCAGTGGGGGATTAAAGAGTTGCAAGGGCGAGTAAGGGGATTAAAGAGTTGCAAGGGCGAGTAAAGAGGTATCATTCAAAGAGCTCAAATGGGTTTAACGGCTGGCTGAATATAGCCCAGCTTAATAGACCCCATAAGGCGAAGCTTGAAGGTAAACGTAAATTACAGCCCTACGCCCTCCTTGCAGCTCTGGTAATTAGCATTACGCTCAGTGCAACCATCGCCGTTCAGGCCAAAAAAAATAACGGCACGCGAGATATCATCAACCGAGAGGGCACAAGGTTTTCCTCTTACCCGCAAGGTGCCGTTGTGGTCGATACATCTGAGCGCTTATTGTATTACATGCTGAATGATGGCAAAGCCATTCGCTACCGGGTAGCAGTTGGCAAACCCAAAATGCAATGGTTTGGGCGCACTTTTGTCACTATGAAACGTAAGAACCCCGGTTGGACACCCACCGCCCGCATGCGACGCGCAGGTGCCCCGGCCTATGTACCACCGGGACCAAAAAACCCGTTGGGGATACGTGCAATTTATCTAGGGTGGAGCGAATATCGCATCCACGGCACAATTTCTCCAAACTCAATTGGCCGCGCAGCATCTAGCGGCTGTATTAGAATGCTAAATAGAGATGTCGTTGATCTGTTTAAAAGAGTGCATATCGGCGCGCCGGTAGACGTAATTCGCTAGCTCAGAGGTTGCAACTCAGTTAAAGCTCAAAAGAGCACCTAATTTAAGATAATATTTAGCATGATCATGTATTTGCTTAACCTTAAGACCTGCTAACTGGTTTGAATTGTGAAATGAGGATATAGAAAATGAAGCCACTTAAGTTTATCACTGGCGCGCTTGGCGCACTGGTTTTTACACTCTCACTGAGTTTAACAGCGACCACCGCTTCCGCTCAGGATCTCCTATCTGCACTTTTTGGTGACGGACCATCATTTGGTTCTGGTAAGAGCAGTGTATCCTTCTCTAACCGATTCAGACCCGGCACAGTTGTTGTAAGCTTCGGCGATCGCCGCCTTTATTACATCAACCAGCGCGGTTCAGCTATTTCTTACCCAATCGCCATCCCTAAAGGTGATGCACGCTGGTCTGGTGTCTCTCGCATCAGCCAAAAGCGCGTTAATCCATCATGGACACCAACCCCATCCATGCGCCGCGAAAATCCAAAACTGCCAGCTTTTGTACCAGGTGGCCATCCGCGTAATCCGCTCGGCATTCGCGCCCTTTACATCGGCTCATCATTGTACCGTATCCATGGTACAGACGCTCCATGGACAATCGGCAAGGCTGTCTCTAAAGGTTGCATCCGCATGTATAACGAACATGTTGTAGACCTTTACCCACGTGTTCGCGTTGGCGCTAAAGTCATCGTCACATGGAAAAAATTCAAATCTGCTTAAAGCAAATACAACTGTCAGCCTTGGCCCATTCGCCATTAGCAACAGTTAAGATAAAAAGCAGTAAGCCAGTTGGTTAAACATAAAAAGGCAGGGAGACTATAAGTCTCCCTGCCTTTTCTTTTAATTCCCAAAATCTTTGCCTGAACAGCATGAAGTGAATGGTTCAAAGCTTAAACTGAAACAATCGTTGAATTGTAGCCGCTTCAGTCCTTAAGGCAGTCTGAAATCTCATTTATCAATTGCCGCATCATCTTCTCATAACTATCAGCTCCAGTTTCCAGTTCCGCCCCAATAGGGTCAAGCTCAGCCAGTTTCGCATCCGTTCCTTCTATCAGTGAGGTGATGATCTTGGTGTTATATTGAGGCTCAGAAAAGACACAGGCGATGGCACCCGTTTTCAACATACGCCGAAGATCACGGGCATGGCCGGCACTTGGTGGCACATTCGGGTCAATCGTCACAGCACCGGCAAACACCATTCCAAATGGCCGGGTCAAATATTGATAAGCATCATGGAAAACCATAAAACGCCGACCGGTAAGCGGGGAGAGTTTATCACTTATCTCAGTGCTGAGCTTGCCTAGCCGCACTTTTTCCGCTGCCGCATTCTTCCGGTAAAGTTCTGCCCGCTCCGGGTCAATTTTAGAGAGCCTTTCAGCCACAGCTGTCACAATAGCATCCGCATTGCTGACACTTAGCCAGATATGCGCGTCAACATTGTAATCATCATGGTTGTGGCCACTGTGATTATGAGAGCTATGCTCATCTTTTTTATGCCCCTGCTTTTCATGTCCTTCCTTATCATGATCATGTTCGCCGTGATCATGGTCTTCATGTTCATGCTTTTCGGCGCCAGACTTATGGTCATCTGCCGCGGGCTCAACATGAAAAACATTAGCCTCCCGGCGATCGAGAAGTTTCAATGTGGGGATAGACATAAGGTCCAAAACCTTGCCTTTACCACCAAGTGTACTAAGGCTATTTGAAAGCGAGGTCTCCAACATCGGCCCAACACGAATGATAAGCGCCGCCTTGTTCAGCAAGCTTGCTTGTGATGGTAATAGCTGAAATCCATGTGGATTGCCGCGCCCTTTAATGAGCAATTCCGGCGCACCAGCCCCTTTCATAACAGCCGCAACAAGCCCATGCAGCGGCTTAATGGTCACCACAACAGTCGGCGCCGGGCTTTCAGCTTTAACAATGCTTGTGGGGAAGGCTGTTCCAGCGCATATCACAAAAGAGAACAACGCAGCTTTTAGCGACCAGCGAGATGAGGACAAGGAGAGCAGGGCGCGCCCGGTCTTGTTAGTCATAGGTGAAATAGTAGTCATCTTTCAGCTTTCTAACTAATAATAGGGTTGATTAATTCAGATAGGAAACAGGCAAGCCATTTGCTGTGATGTCAGTCAGCAATCAAAATGTGAATAGTGCAGCGGTAAAATATGATGCCATGTTTTAGACATACCGTATGGTCAGCCTGCTGTGGTTATGTTATATCATCACAACTGTTACAATGTTTCATTTGGCCGCGCAACAAAAATTACCAATGCCATAATTTTGTGAAATAATAGAGTTAGCGACAATGACAAGGCCGCCTATTTACTATGGCAAATAAGAAAAGCCCGTAAACACCTGAGCCGCTCAACAATGTGAGGCCAAAAAACAGTATATTGCCAGACGGATCTTCTCCACCCGAGAATTACGCCTGACCAAGGAGCACTGCTATAATATGAAACACAGAAGCCAGGAATTAGCGCGCCGTTTAAGCATACTTATGCTCATAGCGGTCGCCTGTGTTAGCGGAGCACATAAAGCCAACGCCCACCCTCATGTATTTATAAATAGTTCCACCGAGATACTGATTAATGCTGATCACGTCATAACCGGTGTGCGCCATCGCTGGGTGTTTGACGAGCAATACGCAGCTTTCGCTCTTGTTGGAATGGATGTGAATAAAGATGGCATCTATTCAAAAGAAGAGTTAGACCCGCTGGCCAAAGAAAATCTCTCATCCCTGCACGAGTTTGATTATTTCACTTTTGCTCATCAGGAAAAAAAGCTCCTTAAATTTAAAGGGCCAGAGGATGCGGCCTTAACTTATGAGAAAAATGAATTGGTGCTCACATTCACTTTGCCACTTGAAACACCTGTGAATGCTCTTGGCAATCCGGTGAAGCTCGGCATCTATGATCCTGAGTTTTTCATTGCCTTTTTAGAGCCAAAAAACAAGAAGCCTGTTTATCTTGTCAGTACAGCCCCCAAATCCTGCATGTTTGAAATGCGCCGCGCTTCCATGGATCAAACCGGTCTTGTTGAAAGCCGCCTTGGCCAGGCTCCTGATTTAACAAATGAAGAGAATAAAGGCGCCGGTTCATTATTTGCCCCAAGCTTTCACATAAGCTGCTTATCTAATTAAATTAGCGAACAAGCCAACTCAGCGGCTGTAAGAAATAATTACAGCGCGAATGTACAAATTCAAATGTGACTGTCAGTACAGCCCCCTAAATTCATATCGATAAGAGATGCAAACTGAAACGACCATGCAGAAAAGCGCTTCCCCCTCACAATATCCAGATCCAAATCTCGGCCGTGTGGCAGTAAACCGCTTCTCAAACAGCTTGCGTAGAATGCGCCACTTTGGTGTAGGGCTCTGCCTCATTGCGGCTCTGTTCACGCTCACCCTAATGGGGCCGGCTTCCCTCCAAAATATTGGCAAGATTGAGCTGATAACCACAGCCAATGCTCAGGCAGTAGAAAAATCGCCGCCCAGCAGCCGCTCCCTCGGCGGGCTGCGCAAGGCACAAGAGCTGGCGGCAAAAGAAGCGCAGGAGAAACAAGGCGGGGCTAATCTCATATCCTCCCAAACAGCAACGCAATCAGGCTCGGAAGGTCTGATAACCCGCGCTAAAAACTGGCTGCGAATAAAACAGATAGAAATTACAAAATCCCTCTCTGCCTATCTAACCAGGTTTAAAGAAACTAATGATAGCCGCTTCGCCCTTGTCCTGCTCGGCGCAAGTTTTTTATATGGCTTGTTCCATGCCGCAGGGCCCGGTCATGGCAAGGTTGTGGTGTCGTCCTATATTCTTGCCAATAAAGAAACCGTCAGAAGAGGCATCATATTAGCATTTCTTTCAGCCATGGTTCAGGGCACAGTCGCGGTTTTATTAGTCGCTGTATTAGCCCTCATATTCAACGCCACTGGCAATACCATAAAAGCCTTCGGCTTTCATCTGACGCAAATCTCCTACCTTATGATCACAGCATTAGGGTTATATCTGCTAGTCTCTCTCGCCAAAAATCGCTGGCAGTTTTATCTTTCAGCCCTCACCCCCGCTGCCGCTAACATTCCAGCTTCCCTCCCAGAGGGCCAGCACCATACCCATGGCCACGATCACCATCATGAGCATGATGAGCAATGTGGATGCGGCCACAGCCACATCCCAGAGAGCCATGAGCTTCAAGGCAAGTGGGATCTAGCAAAAATAATATCGCTCATTCTCTCTGTTGGCCTCCGCCCGTGCTCCGGGGCGCTCTTCATTCTGGCATTTGCTCTGGTTAAAGGCCTGTTTTGGGTGGGCGTTCTCTCCGTCTACGCCATGGCGCTTGGCACAGCCATCACCATTTCAGCGGTGACCCTGGCAGCAGTGTCAGGGCGAGAGTTGGCCATTTTACCAACAAGCGATAGTAGTAACTGGCAGTGGATAATAGCTGATGGCCTCCGCTTCGCAGCTTCCCTCGTCATCATCGCCTTCGGTCTATTGTTATTCTATTCAACGCTCGGCCCTGTTCGCCCCTTCTAAACTGCAGGCCAATCAAGCCAAAGCCCCACCGCCGAAGACAGTGAAGCCAAGAATTTTTACCCGTTAACATTACCCCTTAACCAGCAGTCAGAGTTCAACTTGATATAAAAGCCCGTTAATGAACTATTAACACTCAAGGAATGAGGGAGTATAAGTTCATGAAATGGCTGGTTTATTGTGTTTGCCTGTTAACAGGTGGTTTTATCGCCAACTACACAGCAAAACACTACAGTAACCCAATAAATGAGGGCTATGAGGTGGTAATGTTCAGCACCTCACTATGTGACTATTGCGCCATTTTTAATGAAGAGATCGGCAAACCTTACGCTGAAAATGAGCTCTCCAAAAAGGCCCCGTTGATCCGCGTTAATCTCGATGAATATGGCACCGGCCCTTACCATTTAAAAAAGCCGCTGCAATATGCACCAACGTTTGTCATCATGTCAGGTGATAAAGAAATAGCCCGCATGCGCGGCCATATGGACCGTTTCACCTTCTTGGCTTTTGTCAGAGATACGGTATATCCGCTCAACCAGGTCGCATTTTCCTGGGGCAATCCTTGATTTGAGCCCCTTTTCCAGCTACCCATGAGCTAAATGAACCTTAAAAGTTCAGCTCAGAGGGAATGGAAAATGACCACCATAAATCGCCGTAAGTTTCTAGGGGCCGGAGCTGCGCTCGGCGGGGCCCTGGCTGCCACAAACATGCCAGCCCCGGCGATCGCCAAAGGCACAAGAGAATTACGTTTGGTAATGTCATGGCCCAAAAACTTCCCCGGCCTGGCCAGCCCCCCGCAGCGCTTTGCAAAACGCTTCGAGCTGGCAACCGAAGGGCGCTATAAAATTCGCATATATGGCGCGCCAAATAAAATAGCTCACCCGCTAAAATGCCTGGATGCGGTACAACAGGGCGCCGCCCATATGTATCATTCCTCTGAATATTATTATACCGGCAAAAACCCCGCCTATGCCTTCTTCACCTCTGTCCCCTTCGGCCTCACCGCCGCTGAAATGGATGGCTGGTTGCAATTTGGTGGTGGCCAACAATTATGGGATGAACTGGCTGGCCAGTTCGGTATTAAACCTTTTGCCTGCGGGCAGACGGGCTCTCAAATGGGCGGCTGGGCCAAAAAACCATTGCTCACTCTTGATGATTTTAAAGGCCTGAGCATTCGCATACCAGGGCTCGGCGGCGATGTGCTGCGCGCGCTGGGGGCAGCTCCTGTTAGCCTTGCAGGCAATGAGATCATGCCCGCTTTGCAATCGGGGCGTATTGAGGCAACAGAATGGGTCGGCCCTTATAACGATCTGGCTTTTGGCTTTCATAAAATCACCAAGCATTACCATTACCCGGGTTTCCATGAGCCAGGCCCAACCCTTTGCCTTGGTGTCGGCCGCAAAATCTATGATGAAATGACCAAGCAGGATCAGGCCATTTTAGAAGCGTGCGCCTTAACTGAGAATAATCTCGATCTAGCTGAGTATATGGCAAATAACGCCAGAGCACTGGATATACTCGTTAAAAGGCATAAAGTTCAGCTACATGAATTTTCAGATGAGTTCTATAAAGAGGCCGGGAAAGCTGCTAAAGATGTTGTAGCGAAAGCAGGCAGTGGCGATGACCTCTCAAAACGCATATATGAGAGCTATTCAAACTTCCGCAAACTCAGTATGCAATGGTCAAAATATTCAGATCAAGCCTATATGAACAAACGAGAAATGGCTGAGTAACCACCAATATTGTAGCCAGTGTGACCATCTCGGCTGATAGAGCCGGAACGAGATAGAAAGATCACAGCAATGCAGCAGATGCTAAGGCGCATCATCGTCAAAATCGACCGGCTAAATTATTGGATTGGTGAAAAGGCTATCTGGTTCACACTAGTAATGATCCTTGCCCAGTTCGCCGTTGTCACTCTCTCTAAAGTCTTTGGCTACTCCTTCACACCGCTTGATGAAAGCGTCTGGTATTTTAACGGCCTGATCTTCATGTTTGGTGCCGCCTATACCCAGCTAAATGATCGCCATGTACGGGTCGATATTTTTTACAGAGAGGCCAGCCCCCACTTTCGCGCCTGGGTTGATATGTTTGGTGCACTGGTCTTTCTCCTCCCGGTCACCTTCATGACCTTCGGCCTTTCCTGGAATTTTGTGCTCGATAGCTGGTATAATTTCAACGCCGGCCATTGGGTGATAGAGCGGGCAGAAGGAAGCACTTCGAGCTTACCTCTACTCTCTGCATTCAAAACAGTGATATGGGCTTATAGCTTCCTCCTTGCGCTCGCGGCCATCTCCCTTGCAGCCAAATCTGCACTGTTTCTGTTTGGCAATGATGAACGCTATGACCCAACTAGGCGGCTGAATGCTGCCAAGCTGGTTAGATAGGGGAGGGGCATAAGAGATGGAATGGCTAACCCCAGAGTGGCTTTGCCTCATTATGTTTTTCACTGTGCTGGTGTTTTTAGGCTTTGGCTTTCCCGTCGCCTTTACACTGGCTGGTACTTCCATCCTCTTTGCCTTTATTAGCCTGTCTCTTGGTTTCATAGATACAGGGCTGCTCGCAGCCGTACCGCAGCAAATATTTGCCATTATGACCAGTAAAATACTGGTCGCCGTGCCGCCCTTTATTTTTATGGGCGTGATGCTGGAGCGTTCAAAAATTGCTGAAGAGCTATTGGAGAATATGGGGCGGGTATTTGGCACCAGACCGGGCGGTTTGTTGTTTTCCGTTACCATAGTGGGTGTGCTACTGGCTGCCTCCACCGGCATTGTCGGGGCAACAGTTGTCACCATGGGCCTGCTCTCCCTGCCAACAATGATGCGCCATAACTATAACCGGCCGCTGGCCCTCGGGACCATTGCCGCCTCTGGTACATTGGGTCAGATCATCCCGCCGTCAATTGTCCTTATTCTGCTTGGTGATCAGCTCTCAAATGCCTATACAGCCGCCAATACAGAAATGGGTAATTTCGCAGCTGACACTGTTTCGGTAAATGACCTTTTTGCCGGTGCGATGCTCCCAGGTCTGTTGCTGGTCAGCCTTTATCTGCTCTATCAGTTCATTGTCACCCGACGCTGGCCTGAAACAGCTCCCCCCATCCCCGCGCAGGATTTAGGGGAAATAGACGGCCCCTTATGGAAGCATATAACCGGCATTCTCGTTGCGCCGCTGCTGCTTATCATTGCTGTGCTGGGGTCAATTCTTCTCGGTCTGGCCTCCCCGTCCGAGGTTGCCTCCATTGGCGCTGTTGGCGCAACGTTGCTGGCCGCCCGCCGCTTGCAGCCAGGCCTCTCACGCTTCATCATTTTAACAGCGCTAAGTTTCTTTGCTCTGGTGCTGCTTAGCTTCCTGATAAATCTGCGCATAGATCGCTCAGATGTCGCGACGGAAAATTACATCGCCTTTGCCGCCGCTATCCTGTTGGTCGCCTTTCTGGCTTACGGCCTGTTTGCCGCCATTAAAGAGTGCTTCATCGCCCGCGATACGGAAGGGCGGCGCATCCTCGTTGAAGTTATGCGCTCAACCCTTGAAATCTCAACTATGGTGTTCGTCATTCTCATTGGGGCGTCTTTATTCTCGCTAATGTTCATTGGGCTTCGCGGCGATGAGGTGGTGGCAGATTTCCTCCAGCAACTACCCGGCGGAACATTAACCGCCGTGCTTATTGTGATGCTGGTGATGTTCGTCATGGGGTTCTTTCTTGATTTTCTTGAAATCATCTTCATCACCGTGCCCATTGTTGGCCCTGTGTTATTGCAGATGGAAGTCGCCCCCGGCGTATTGATGAGCCCGGTATGGCTCGGCGTGATGATGGCAATTAACCTGCAAACATCTTTCCTCACGCCGCCCTTTGGCTTCTCGCTATTTTACCTGCGCGGTGTCGCCCCGGCAGAGATAAAAACAACCGAGATCTATAAGGGTGTGATTCCCTTTGTGTTGATCCAGTTGCTGGTGCTCATTGCCCTTTGGCTCTTCCCCGCCATAGCAACAACCCTGCCTCAGTATCTTTATGGCTACTAAACCCAGTTAAATGGGCCGCGCGTCAGCTTGTCGCAGAAAATTGTGTGTTTCTAGTTGCAAATCATTCTTAATTGCATATCTTATAGTAGAGCAGGGAGTAATGCGCCCAAAAACTGTTACGCGCATGATATTTCCAGCTCGGGTAAGTAAGCCGCTCATCAGGTGCCAGCAATAACCGAAATGGTAAATAACTATGACCGAACTGGTATTAGCGAAAAGTAGATATGCCTTGGAATGGATGGAGGAGAAGCAACTTTTCCACCCTGGTAGGCTGTTGCTGCTCGCACTCCTGATTATGCTGGTCTCCAGCGCAGAACTTCGCCCCATCATCCTTGGCGCCATTAAAGATGCTTATTTAGCCGTAACAGTATTTGTTGGCGCAACCCTCGCAATTTTCTACCTTATAGAGCGCAGTTTCGGTCTTGATCTCGGCCGCAAGATGGCTTCAGCTGGTTATTGGCAATCCCCAATCGCGGCGTTTCTTGGCGCTCTCCCCGGTTGCGGCGGCGCGATCATCGTGGTCACCCAATACACCAAAGGATATATATCCTTTGGTTCAGTGGTCGCTGTGCTGATCGCAACTATGGGTGATGCCGCCTTCCTGCTTCTGGCGCGAGAACCTGTCACAGGAGCAATCGTGTTAAGCGCCGGGCTTGTCATCGGCAGCATTGCCGGTTGGTTTGTGGATTGGTTTCACGGCTCAGAATTCCTTAGAGCAGACCCCAAAAAAAACGACAATAATAGTGCCTTACCCCTCTGCCTTGAAGAAATGACACCAGAACAACAGGCAAAGCTGGGTGACAAACGCCCCGCCATTTACCGCCTGTTTGAAAATCTCTGGGTGCTCATGATCATCCCGTCAACCATCATCGGTTTAGCGCTTGCCTTTCTTGTGGACGTAGATAGCTGGTTCGGCCCTTTGGCCAACTATGAGCCAACCCTCTGGATTGGCGCCGCTGGTGGTTTGTTCTGTCTGTTCCTTTGGGCAATCAACAGCCATGACCAAGGTCATGTTGGCCAAGACCTGGCAGATATAAACGGCAAAACCTCCATGAAGCGCCGTGTTGTCAGCGACACAAACTTCGTCACCACCTGGGTTGTGTTTGGCTTTCTGGCTTATGAGCTGGCTGTGCATTTCATGGGCGCTGGTATCGAGCAACTCTTCGTCACCTGGGCCCCGCTTGTGCCGCTGGTTGCTATCCTTATTGGCTTCATTCCAGGCTGCGGCCCGCAAATTGTGGTCACAACACTTTATCTCAATGGTGTTGTGCCGCTTGCCGGGCTGGTCGGCAATGCCATCGCCAATGATGGTGATGCGCTCTTCCCAGCCATTGCCCTCGCGCCAAAAGCGGCTTTCCTGGCCACCATCTACTCCTCGGTGCCAGCCTTTATCGTCGCCTATGCCATCTACTTCCTTATGTAGCAGCCTATCTTGTTATGTAACTGTAAGACAGGCTAACTCTCACCGAGCGAGTGACGTATAATTAAGAGGGGCGTATAATTAATATGACTGCCAGCCCATACAGTCCGCTCGCCCGAGCTCTGTCGTCGTTATTTAATCTGAGTTATTGAGCCCCATTGCCAATAAAATAAGGGAAAACTCCCCATAACCGCCCCCAATAGGCGCAAATGGCCGCAGCACCATTAGATAATGCTTGGGTTTTGATTTTTCTTTCGATAGGTTGCAAAAGCAATCACAGCCTTTCCATATGCTGATTACTCAATGTAAACGCGAACATCTTATATGGCGACAATCCGATTAGGATACGCCGCTATCAGCGCCGCAACGCACACAAAATAGCTAACACTCTAAATATCAAGACCCAATAGACACGCACATGAATGACCCAATGAAACATGCCCCAAAAGGGCACCCTCAAATTAAACCTCGTAAAGTTGGTGTTTTGCTAGTTAATCTTGGCACACCAGACGCGACAGATTATTGGTCCATGCGCCGCTATCTGAAAGAGTTTCTCGAAGACCCCCGCGTCATCGAGGCCAACCGGGCTCTCTGGTGGTTCATTCTCAATGTTATTATTTTGACAAAGCGCCCAACAGCTTCCGGCAAGGCGTATAAAAAAATATGGAATAAAGAAAAAAACGAAAGCCCCTTAAAAACCATCAGCCGCAGCCAGAGTGAAAAAGTTGCCAAAGAGCTTGCTGGCTATGATGATGTGGTTGTGGACTGGGCCATGCGCTACGGTAACCCCTCAACTCAATCAAAACTTGAGGCACTGCAACAGGCGGGCTGCGATCGCATCCTCCTATTCCCGCTTTACCCGCAATACGCCGCCGCCACCACGGCAACCGCCTGCGATAAAGCCTTCGAAGCATTGAAAGAGATGCGCTGGCAACCAAGCATACGCGTGGTGCCGCCTTACTACGAGAATGCTGATTATATTGAAGCCTTGGCCGATTCTATTCAGGACCATATCGCAGAAATAGAATGGACACCTGAAGTTGTTATCGCTTCATTTCATGGTCTGCCAAAACGCTATTTTGAGGCCGGCGACCCCTATCATTGCCATTGCGCTAAAACCACCCGCCTGCTGCGTGAACGGCTACGCTGGGGTGAAGACAAACTCAAGCTCACCTTCCAGTCGCGCTTCGGCAAGGAAGAATGGTTACAGCCCTACACCGACGAAACAATCGAGCAGTTAGCAAAAAATGGCGTTAAGAAGCTAGCCGTGGTTTGCCCCGGCTTTGCCGCCGATTGCGTCGAGACATTGGAAGAGATTGCCCTAGAGGCTGGTGAGGTCTTTCTGGAAAATGGTGGTGAGAAATTCACCCTTATCCCATGCCTTAATGACAGCCAGGACAGCATCCGTGTTTTGAATGGCGTCATTAAAAATGAGCTTAAAGGCTGGGTCAAAGGCCTCTAACTTACAGAAAATTAAGTTAAAACAGGTAAATCAACTCAAGATTGTCATAATTCTGACCGGCTGGCAGACTTTGATATGGCAATCGGAGCTGATCTATGGTCATGCCATAACGACGTTCAATTCAGCCAGTATAAAGCATAACGAGGCCAGCCTGCATCTCTGGTAGGCTTAAGTCAAAGGACAGACAATTATGGGCATTGATATTTTTCTAATCGCGCTGGTGCTACTTGTGCTCGCTGTTATTTATTCTGGTGTGGTCATTGTTCCCCAAGGTTACAATTACACCATTGAGCGTTTTGGCCGTTATACAAAATCACTCAACCCCGGCCTCTCTCTCATTGTTCCGTTCGTCGAGCAAATCGGCAACAAGGTCAACATGATGGAGCGCGTGCTGGATGTCCCAAGCCAGGAAATCATCACCAAAGATAATGCCATGGTCCGGGTTGATGGCGTCAATTTCTTTCAAGTGCTGGATGCCGCCCGCTCGACCTATCAGGTCAATTATCTTGAAAATGCCATCCTCAACCTGACCATGACCAACATCAGAACGGTAATGGGCTCAATGGATTTGGATGAGCTACTCTCCAACAGAGATGATATCAACGCGCGCCTGCTGCAGATTGTCGATGAGGCAACCAACCCGTGGGGCGTCAAAGTCACTCGTATAGAGATAAAAGATATCGTACCGCCGCGCGACCTTGTAGATGCCATGGCCCGGCAAATGAAAGCCGAACGTGAAAAACGCGCCAATATCCTCGAAGCTGAAGGCCATCGCCAATCTGAAATTTTAAAAGCTGAAGGCGAAAAGCGGGCCGCAGTCCTTGAAGCTGAAGGCCGCAAGGAAGCCGCCTTCCGCGATGCCGAAGCCAGAGAACGCGCTGCTGAAGCTGAAGCCAAAGCCACCAGCATGGTCTCTGAAGCGATTGCCTCTGGTGATATTCAAGCGGTGAATTATTTTGTCGCCACTAAATATGTCGATGCCCTGAAGGACATTGCCGCAGCGCCAAATCAAAAACTGGTCATGATGCCACTGGAAGCCTCATCAGTTATCGGCTCCATTGCTGGTATCGCGGAACTGGCCAAAGAAACACTCGGCGAAAAAAAGTAAAATCGATTAAATAAACAACTGCGAAACATGCGGCGACAATAGATAGATCATACCGCCCGCCCCTACGGCATAAGCTAAGCGGGGTAGACCAAAATTAAAGGAAGAACAGGCCGTCATGAGTAATATACTGCATTACTTCACTGAGTTTGGCGGTTGGAGTTGGCTAATCTTGGGGGCGCTACTACTGCTACTCGAAGTGCTGGTCCCCGGCATCTTCATGTTATGGGTTGGCATTGCCGCCATTATCACAGGGCTAGTCGCCCTCACATTTGCCATCGGTATTAAAGTGCAATTGGTCACATTCGCCATCGCGGCCATAGCTGCAGTGCTGATCGGGATCAAACTCTTTAAAAGCGATAGAGAGCAATCGGATCAACCGCTTTTAAACCGTTTGGGCGATCAGCTCATCGGCCAGACCTACACAGTCATCGAACCCATCACGCAAGGGCAGGGCAAGATAACTATCGGCGATAGCCGCTGGAGCGTTAAAGGCCCTGATACTGAAATCGGTAAAATCGTCCGTGTCACCGGCGTTGATGGCAATAAGCTCATCGTTGAGCCGGTCGAAAATTAAGATATCACCCCTTGCGACCCAAGCCTTTATGGCCATGAAGCCCCTCCCTCACGCAATAGCATCTACATAGCTTGCCGTAGAGCAGGCTAGGGCATGTTGTAACGCTCATGGAGAAGGTTAAAACTTGAAAGTTGTCACCTTGGGGAGGTGCGAAGACTATAGAGCTAGCTGATCAGGCAGAAACAGTCTTTCAGCCGGTTTCAATCGGCAACCCATGATCCGCGCCCCATTCAGCCCAAGAGCCATCATAGAGCGAATGCTCTTCATGACCAATCTGGGAAAGGGCAAGGAAAGGCACAGCCGCCGTTATGCCAGAGCCACAGGTGGTAATGATCGGTTTAGAAAGATCAACCCCGGCGTCTGTGAACACAGCTTTAATGCCATCAGCATCCTTCATAGTGCCATCTTCATTGAGAAGCTCTGTGCGCGGCACGCTCATTGAACCAGGGATATGACCAGGCCGCACACCCGGGCGAGGCTCTGGGGCCGTCCCGCAGAAACGGTCTTTTGGCCGGGCGTCAACAATCTGCGCATTTCCGGTTTTAACAGCTTCCAGCACTTTCGCACGGGTTGCGATGATGTCGTGATTAATCCGCGCAGTGAAATGCCGCTCAATCCTGGGCCGGTGAGGGTATTCATCAACCGGCCGGTCTTCATCGGTCCATTTTTTCATGCCGCCATCAAGCACATAAACATCACTCACACCCATGGCACGGAACATCCACCAGGCGCGGGCAGCACTGAAAAGATCAAGATGATCATAAACAACAATGGTCATGCCATCACCGACGCCAAGGCGCCGCATCTTGGCTGAAAACTTAATCGGGTTAGGAAGCATGTGCGGCAGATGAGTGGTGATATCGCAAATATCATCAATGTCAAAAAACAGCGCATTGGGGATATGCTCATCAAGATACTGTCTGCGCGCGTCAGTCTTCACACTGGGGATGTACCAGGTCGCATCAAACACAACAAGGTGAGGATCACCCAATTGTTCATTAAGCCAATCAGTGCCAACCAACCATGATTTTTGCGTCGAATTCATTTGCCGTTTTGTCCCCAAAGATACACAAAGTCTGTAACAACTAGACGAACGTTTATTTCCAACTAGGTCAAGTAAGAACTGGAAAAAAAAGACCTTTTTCTCTCATTTTTACGAGGATGTGATCTTTGAATTATAATATTAACCCTAATCGACAAACACCAGCGGTAGTTTGCTCTTGTTCGCTTCAAGCCACAGCGGTAACGGCAAGGCTTTGGACTTTAAAAATGTCGGGTTGAAAATCTTGCTTGCATAGCGGGTGCCATAATCACAAAGAATGGTCACAATAGTTTTACCCGGCCCCAGCTCACGGCCAAGTGCTATGGCGCCGGCAATGTTAATGCCGCTTGAACCACCCAGACACAAACCCTCTTCCTGGGTTAGCTGGTAAATCAGGTTAAGCGCTTCATCGTCAGGAATTTGGTAGCCAAGATCAACTACAATATCTTTGAGGTTCTCGGTTACCCGGCCTTGCCCAATACCTTCAGTAATCGAATCACCGCTGGACTTCAGCTCACCATTGATAAAATGATTATAGATCGCTGAGCCGTAAGGGTCAGCAATGGCAATTTTCACGGCCTCAGATTGATCTTTCAGGTAAAGCGACACGCCGCCAAGTGTGCCTCCCGTCCCTACAGCCGAGACGAAGCCATCAATCTTGCCCTCGGTTTGCTGCCAGATTTCAGGGCCAGTCATATCAATATGGGCCTGCCGGTTATCAACATTATCAAACTGATTGGCCCAGATAGCACCATTAGGAAGCTCTTTCGCCAAAGCCTCAGCCAACCGGCCTGAATATTTAATATAGTTATTCGGGTTCTTATAAGGGACCGCCGGCACTTCAATGAGCTCAGCGCCAAGCATGCGGATCGCCTGCTTCTTCTCTTCAGACTGGGTCTCAGGGATAACAATAACTGATTTATAGCCAAGCGCTTGCCCAATAACAGTCAGACCAATGCCTGTATTACCCGCTGTGCCCTCGACAATCGTGCCACCAGGGCGCAATTCGCCGCGCTTTTCAGCGCCCCTAATAATAGAGAGAGCCGCCCGGTCCTTCACAGATTGTCCGGGATTCATAAATTCAGCTTTTCCTAAAATGGTACAACCGGTGATCTCTGAGGCACGGCGCAGCTTAATTAATGGCGTGTCACCAACAGCCGCAGCCGCATCAGATTTATAGAAAGTCATATCAAAGCCCGCTAGTTCAAAAATGGAAAAGGGTGAGGGAAGGAGAGGGAAATCACCCTAACTCAGGGTAAAAGACCCTATATCAATCATTTTCAAGACACAACGCCTTATCTATTAAAGCGGCGCAGAACTGCTGAACTCATCAGACTGAACCAGCTCTACAGGTAAATGGCATGTCGGTTGCTACTCTAAACGGTAACAAACGTATTTGTTTCAAAGTAGGAATAGCAAGATGATCAACTTAAGCAACCTGGCGGTATATACTGGGATCCTGTGGTTAGCAGCCTCTTTATGGCTCTCCTGGGGTGGGGAGCAATATGTGATCTGGATGGCGCTGATACCCGCTGTATACATCTGTCTTCTGCAATTTATACGTGAATAGATTTCTTACAAACAATCAATAAATCCCTGATACACCGATCCACCTTGAGACGACGCAAAATTGCGTCGTCTTTTTTATGTAAAATAGGGCTTGTTTTTATCTGGTAATATGTGCAAAAAGGGCCCCTACATAAAGCGGCACTCACCAAAGCATCTGAATACAAGGCTGGTAACTCAGCAAAGCATGAATTCAGACTTAAAGAATGCCACCAAGCTTTATGCGCCCCGGCCACAAATAGCCGGGACAATTGGTGACATGGCATAATCCTCATTCAAAAGGTTATGCTCACCAAAATCTGATTTCATAAAGGTCAGCTCACTGCTGATCAAAACAATGGAATTGGAAAGCGCCCCTGGAAGTTAAAACTTTCTAACCGGGCTATTATGCGGGTGTGGTGAAATTGGCAGACACGCCAGATTTAGGTTCTGGTGCCGCGAGGCGTGGGGGTTCAAGTCCCTCCACCCGCACCATTTTATAGAAAACGCCATGAAGCGACCGCCGGCATACGGCAAGGCGGCGCTGCGATGAATGAAAGCACCCTGGATGGCGAGGGGGCAATAAGAAACAGGTTCTTAAGGCATGCAGGTAACTGAAACAACAAATAGCGGCTTAAAGCGCGAGCTCAAAATCGTAATCGGCGCAGATGAGCTTGACGGTAAGTTGGAAGCCCGCCTTGAAGACCTGAAAGACAAAGTACAAATCAAAGGCTTTCGCCCTGGTAAAGTACCTGTAAATCATCTCCGCAAAATGTATGGCCGCTCTGTAATGGCTGAAGTGCTACAGGAAACTGTAACAGAATCCAGCCGCAAAGCCATTGAAGAGCGCGATGAGCGCCCAGCATTCGACCCTGAGATTGCTCTTACAGAAGACAAAGCTGAAATTGATCAAATCATGGATGGCAAGGCTGATCTTGCCTATACCGTGTCATTTGAGATCCTGCCAAAATTCGATCTGGCTGACTTCAGCACCTATGAATTTGAAAAACTCGTCGCCGAAGTTGACGAAAAAGAACATGAACGCGGCATCAAGCAAGTGCTTGAAGCGCGAATTGATTATGAAGCCGTTGAGCGCCCAGCTGAAGATAAAGACCGCGTTACGATTGATTTCGTCGGTAGTATCGATGGTGAAAAATTCGATGGTGGCAGTGCAGAAGATACACCTGTTATCCTCGGTGCCGGTCAATTTATCCCCGGGTTTGAAGAAGGCCTGACAGGCGCAAAAGCTGGCGAAGAAAAAGAAATCAACTGCTCATTCCCAGAAGAATACCCAGTTGAAACTCTGGCCGGTAAAGATGCTGTCTTTGAAGTTAAGGTCAAAGAAGTCGCCGCTCCAAAAACACCAGAAATCACTGATGAATTTGCTGAAAGCCTGGGCGTTGAAAATGCTGAAAAGCTTAAAGAAGTCATCAAAGAGCGCTTGCAGGAAGAGCTTAACGGTGTCAGCCGCAATCGGTTGAAAAAAGATCTGCTTGATAAGCTCGAAGAAACACATACTTTTGAACTCCCTGAAAAGCTGGTTGAGAGTGAGTTTGATGCGATTTGGGGGCAAATGACCTCTGAAATGGCCAGCAAAAACACCAGCTTTGAAGCTGAAGGCACAACAGAAGAAGAAGAGCGCAAAAAATATAAAGAGATCGCAGAGCGCCGCGTGCGTCTCGGTCTTGTTGTCTCTGAAGTTGGCTCAGAAAACGAGCTGAAAATATCTGATGAAGAAGTTCAGCAAGCCCTTATCAACAAAGCCAGCCAGTTTCCCGGCCAGGAACGCCAGGTTCTGACCTATTATCAGCAAAACCCACAGGCACTTGCAGAATTGCGCGCCCCTCTGTTCGAGGAAAAAGTGGTCGATTACATCATTGAAATGTCAAAGATCAATGAAAAGACCGTCAGCGTTGAAGAGCTGACCAATTTCAATGATGAAGAAGATGATGCAGAGCCAAAAGCTTCTGAGTGATCAGGCTTAGGCCAGCCAGGCCAAAGGTATGCAAGAATATATAACGGCCCAACATTAAGATGGGCCGTTATAACAGCCATAACAGTATAATCATCAGCACTGCTGCGCCGTTATCAGGTCAGAAAAGTCAATAAGGCGAAAGCTGGCGGTATCCCTCCCCGTTCAGGGGGCATTCAGCGTAAATTAACCCCATTAAACTAAGTAATAGGACCGGCTCAGAAGAATCGGCTAAGTAAGGCGCGTGCAGGGTAAAAATATTTAACGCCGCCATAGTATTGCCCATCACATTGCCATATACACAAAGGGGCGAAGTCCGACCCGGCATATGGCCAAAGAGGGTAGTGGGCAAGTGCCAGAATATGCGCTAATGAGCAAACGCAATCTTCTAAGTCAGCTTGGAAGATTAAACCAGTATAGATTACAAGATTTTAAATCAGGGGAGCCTTTTATGGGTGATCAAATTGAGACTGTCATGAATACGCTAGTGCCAATGGTCGTAGAACAGACCAATCGCGGCGAGCGGGCTTATGATATTTATTCACGCCTTCTCAAAGAGCGAATCATCTTCGTCACCGGCCCGGTTGAAGATTATATGGCCTCTCTGATCACAGCTCAGCTGCTTTTCCTGGAAGCTGAAAATCCCAAAAAAGAAATTTCGATGTATATCAACTCCCCTGGCGGCGTTGTCACATCAGGCATGGCCATCTATGACACCATGCAATTCATTCGCCCACCAGTTGCAACACTCTGCATTGGTCAGGCTGCCAGCATGGGTTCACTACTTCTCACAGCTGGCCATCCCGGCATGCGTTATGCGCTACCAAATGCACGCATCATGGTTCACCAGCCTTCTGGTGGTTTCCAGGGCCAGGCCAGCGATATCGAGCGCCACGCCAAGGAAATCCTCGATCTACGCCATCGCTTGAATAATGTTTACGTAAAACATACCGGCCAGAAGCTTGAAAAAATCGAAGAATCCCTGGAGCGCGACACATTTATGACCTCGGAAATGGCCAAAGAATTTGGCCTGATCGATGAGGTTATCGAACAACGGGCAACTGATCCTGATGAAAGCAACGACGAGGAAAAATAAGCTCGTAGTTTATTTATCAGCTCTTTAAAATAAAAATTGCTAAAACGCTCGCCTCATCAACCAGGTGGGCGTTTTTATTTTGCCCTCGCCTTTGTCTTTGCTTTTGCCATTTAATCAGGAGGCACCATAGTGCTCTTGTATTGGCACAACCCAGCCCCAAACTGAAACAAAGCAGAAATGGCGCGGCTGAGATCTGTATTAAAGCGAGCTGTGAAGGAAGGTAAAACCCCACGCCCTGGTCGAACTATAACCCCTTGCCCCTATCAATCGAATTAATTTGATCAGGCACTGCCCCATGCTTCGGGCTGGCAAATTTGAGTGGATTACCACAGGCGGTAACAAACTGCGCGGAAATAGAGAACACACCAATCACCTTGCCCAAGCCACTAATAAGGCTCTAGGACCATGTATATTGCAAAAACCCGCAATTCCATAATATAAGGGATCGCCCGATTAGTGGATAAGGTAGCGCAGTCCAAATGGAAGGGTGAGCAAAACTTAGCTTGATAAAAGCCCGGTTAGCATGTTGAATTTTGTTAGTGAGTTGCACAAAATTTGCTAGTTTTGATGCACAAACTCATTTTAGCTCACTACAACGGGCGAAATAGGGGAGAAATAAACCAACTAATTTATGATAGTTCAGGTTTATTTTAGCCAGTAAGAAGGCCATTGCAGGCGCGTGTATGCGGCTAAATTTACCCAAACAAGGGCTAGAGATAGCCAAACAGGGTGGGACAGCCAAACATCGTCATTAAACGGCCTGATTTAAGAGATGAGTTCATATAATTGTGTAGAGAGTTTTTTAAGGCTTTGGATAGACTATATTAAAATAGTCGGGATACCAAAAAATCAAAACGGGTTAAAGCATGAGCGGAAGCGAAACAAAAAATACACTCTATTGTTCTTTCTGTGGCAAGAGCCAGCATGAAGTTCGCAAACTGATTGCCGGACCCACAGTATTCATTTGTGATGAGTGTGTTGAATTATGTATGGATATCATACGTGAGGAAAACAAAACTTCCCTCGTAAAGTCCAATGATGGTGTGCCAACCCCAACAGAAATCTGCAAGGTCCTTGACGATTATGTAATCGGCCAGGCCCATGCAAAGCGGGTTCTCTCCGTTGCGGTTCACAACCATTATAAACGCCTCAATCACGGCCAGAAAAATGGCGACGTCGAATTAGCAAAATCAAACATTCTGTTAATCGGCCCAACCGGCTGCGGTAAAACGCTGCTGGCACAAACATTGGCCCGCATTCTGGATGTACCTTTCACAATGGCAGATGCCACCACGCTCACAGAAGCAGGCTATGTCGGTGAAGACGTTGAAAATATCATACTGAAGCTTCTCCAGTCAGCTGATTACAATGTTGAGCGCGCACAGCGCGGCATCGTCTATATAGATGAGGTCGATAAAATCAGCCGCAAGGCAGACAACCCCTCAATAACCAGGGATGTCTCAGGCGAAGGTGTGCAGCAAGCGCTGTTGAAAATTATGGAAGGCACAGTAGCCAGTGTGCCACCCCAAGGGGGCCGTAAGCATCCGCAGCAAGAATTCCTGCAGGTTGATACAACCAACATCCTGTTCATATGCGGCGGCGCTTTTGCCGGCTTGGAAAAAATCATCGCAGACCGCGGACGTACAACATCAATCGGCTTTGGCGCTAGCGTCATCGCGGAAGATGAGCGCCGCACAGGTGAATTGTTAAAAATCGTCGAGCCTGAAGATCTGCTGCGTTTCGGTCTTATCCCCGAGTTTATCGGCCGTGTGCCGGTACTGGCAACGCTGGAAGACCTGGACGAAGAAGCGTTGGTTCAAATTTTGACCGAACCGAAAAACGCGCTCGTCAAACAGTATCAGCGCCTGTTTGAGATGGAAGATTTGCAATTGACCTTCTCAGAAGAGGCACTGCATGGCATTGCCCGCCGCGCAATTGAGCGGAAAACAGGGGCCCGGGGCCTACGCTCAATCATGGAAGGCATCCTGCTGGACACTATGTTCGAGCTGCCTGAGCTAGATGGCGTCGAAGAGATTGTCATCAGCCCTGAAGTTGTTGAAGGCCAGGCTAAACCGCTTAAAATCTATGCTGAACGCTCCGCTGATGAGGTGACAACCAGCGCTTGATGAAAGCTAGACTGAGTGAAAATAGGGCAGTCGCCCATAGCAATCACTCAGATATACTATAAAAGAGAGGGGCGCAGGGTCTTTAAAAGAGCCGCGCCCCTTTTCTATATGGCATCTCTTAAGGCAATTGCCCGATCTTTAAATAGCCCCCTTCAAATTTAGAGTTATGCCCTTATCTATAATCTATGAGAAAGCTCAAATGACGGGAATAATCCCTCTTTAAAGGCAAATTCAGGGAAAACCTTGAATAGCTGGAGTAAATGCCCATTTAAAGACACATCACCGCGTTTAATAAAATATGGACGCTTAGATGTAGATCTGGATCAACCAACAATAACGATAATGTGGAATAAGAGCACAAAATCCAGAGCTGTTACGCTGGTGAAAGCCAACCCATGTTAACATTCCCGTTAAGGGTTATAACGAATGACAGAACAGGGAATTAAGAAGAACACTGCCTAAAAAAATAACTCGGCAGCAACCACATTTAAGGGTTGGAATCCGGAAGCGATTACTTATATGCTGCCAGATTGTTCTCACCCGGTTCTGGGTAAAATAAAGATGACTACGGCCCATCCGGGCCGGAGGAAAGGCCAGGAATAAGATGACCGATACACCCGAGAAAAAGCCAGAAGAAGCGCAAGACGGAGTTTATCCGGTACTGCCGCTCAGAGATATTGTGGTCTTCCCCTATATGATAGTTCCCCTCTTCGTTGGGCGGGAAAAATCTATCAATGCGCTAGAAGAGGTGATGCGCACAGACAAGCAAATCCTTCTCGTCGCACAAAAAAATGCAGGTGACGATGATCCTGAACCCGATCAGATTTATAAAACCGGCACGCTGGCAACAGTTCTGCAATTGCTAAAATTGCCCGATGGCACTGTCAAAGTGCTCGTCGAAGGCTCAAGCCGCGCTATTGTTAAAGACTATAAAGAGAACGATAACTACTTCGAGGCAGAAATTGAGGCCGTCGATGAAGGCGTTGGCGATAGCGATGAAATTGAAGCGCTGGCGCGGTCTGCAATCACCCAATTTGAAAGCTACGTGAAGCTGAACAAGAAAATCTCACCAGAGGTAATCGGTTCAGTTAATCAGATTGATGATTATTCAAAACTGGCAGATACTATTGCCTCTCATCTGGCTGTTAAAATTTCCGAAAAACAGGAAATTCTGGAAATCACATCCATTTCCGACCGGTTGGAGCGTGTCTTCACATTCATGGAAAGTGAAATTTCTGTTCTCCAGGTTGAGAAGAAAATCCGCTCTCGTGTGAAACGTCAGATGGAAAAAACTCAACGCGAATATTATCTGAACGAGCAAATGAAGGCCATTCAGAAGGAACTTGGCGACAGCGATGACGGCCGGGATGACATTGCTGAATTCGAAGAAAAAATCGAAGAAACCAAGCTCACTAAAGAAGCCCGTGAAAAAGCACTGGCCGAGCTGAAAAAGCTGCGCCAGATGAGCCCGATGTCTGCTGAAGCCACAGTTGTTCGCAACTATCTTGAATGGCTATTAAACATTCCATGGGGCACAAAAGGTCGCATTAAGCGTGATTTGGATGAAGCCCAGAACGTGCTTGATGAAGAGCATTACGGCCTCGAGAAGGTTAAGGAGCGCATCCTTGAGTATCTTGCTGTGCAACAACGGACAAACAAACTGAAAGGCCCAATTCTTTGCCTAGTTGGCCCCCCCGGCGTTGGTAAAACATCGCTAGGTAAGTCAATCGCCAAAGCAACAGGCCGTGAGTTCGTTCGCATGTCTCTTGGCGGCGTCCGTGATGAAGCCGAGATCCGTGGCCACCGCCGCACCTATATTGGCTCGATGCCTGGTAAGGTCATTCAGTCCATGAAAAAAGCCAAGAAGACCAATCCCTTATTCCTTCTCGATGAGATCGATAAAATGGGTCAGGACTTCCGCGGTGATCCGGCATCAGCGCTACTTGAAGTGCTTGATCCAGAGCAAAATGCCACCTTTGCAGATCATTACCTGGAGGTTGATTATGACCTCTCTAATGTAATGTTCGTAACAACTGCCAACTCACTAAATATCCCGCCAGCCCTTATGGACCGGATGGAGATCATTCGCTTGGCCGGTTATACGGAAGATGAAAAGGTAGAAATTGCCCGCCGTCATTTAATCCCCTCACAAATTCAGTCTCATGGGCTTGAAGAGAATGAGTGGAGCATTGATGATGAGGCGCTTAAAACCGTCATAAGAAGCTACACCCGTGAAGCTGGTGTCCGTAATCTCGAGCGTGAGATTGCCAATCTGGCCCGTAAAGCGGTCAAAGAGATTATGACCAAAGAAGACGTCACAAGCGTCACAGTCACGGCTGAAAATCTCGGCGACTATCTGGGTGTCACCAAATTCCGCTTCGGTGAAACTGAAGGCGAAGATATGGTCGGTGTTGTCACTGGCCTGGCCTGGACCGAAGTTGGCGGTGAGCTGCTAACTGTTGAAGGTGTGATGATGCCAGGCAAGGGCAAAATGTCCGTCACTGGTAATCTGCGCGATGTGATGAAAGAATCAATTCAGGCCGCCTCCGCCTATGTGCGGTCACGTTGTATTGATTTTGGCATAGAGCCACCGCTTTTCGAGCGCAAGGACATCCACGTCCACGTGCCTGAAGGGGCAACACCTAAGGATGGTCCATCAGCTGGTGTCGCCATGATCACGGCGATCATCTCAATCATGACCGGTATCCCGATCAGGAAAGATGTTGCCATGACAGGTGAGATTACCCTGCGCGGCCGGGTTCTGCCGATTGGCGGCCTGAAGGAGAAACTCCTCGCTGCGTTGCGCGGCGGTATCAAAAAGGTCATCATTCCGGAAGAGAATGTAAAAGACCTGGTTGAGATCCCTGATAATGTGAAAAACGGGCTGGAAATCATCCCCGTTTCACGCATGGAAGAGGTGGTCCGCATCGCATTAACTGAGATGCCAACCGCCATTGAATGGGATGAAAATGCGGAAGATAAATCCGCACCCGTCACAAATGAAGACGGCTCAACAACCATTGTAACGGCGCATTAATCAAGGCGGCCCGGCAGAGAAATCCGCCGGGCCGCATTTCAGTTTTTCTAACGGCCTCAGGTCGTGTTATACTTTTCTATGATCTTTTAAAATGGAGGCTTGATTTTATTAGCAAGCTCACTTAATAAGATCACTCTTAACATGTTAGATACCGAATTCACGCGGTCGAGTTTAACCTTAAACTCCCGCCAGTCTATTTCGGGCGATTAGCTCAGTTGGGAGAGCATCTCGTTTACACCGAGAGGGTCGGCAGTTCGAGCCTGTCATCGCCCACCATCTAAAACATGAATAAAACCAGTTAGTTAGTTAACTCTAGCTAGCTGGTTTTTTCTTTCCTTCTGAAAATTATAACGTACCATGTACGCTAACTCAAAATTAATCACTTAGATTTTGATCGATAAATTGCGCCGCGTTCTCGAAATATTCCGGCGTCGTCTTTGCATAGACTGATTTCGTGATCTCAATATTAGAGTGACCAAGCCACTCGCTGATAACCTCTATTGGCACATCTTTTCTCATAAGAGTGCCTGTGGTATGTCTTACTGTGTGAGGACTTACCCCTTCGATGCCAGCTTTCTCGCATGTTCGCTTGAATGCCTTCTTGATAGATTTAACCGGCTTACCGTTCCACTCGATCACATATTTTGTGAGAGCTCCAGTCTTTGCGTCTAAAAGGGCCGCTTTGGCATAGCGGGTGAGTTTTTGAATGGCTCTTCTTTTTCTTCTGGTCTTGGACATGGGGTCATAGAGATATTCGCCTCTAAGGTCGATCACGTCACTTTCAAAATCTATCTGGTCCCACTTCATCTCAAGGATGGCGCCAGACCTTGCGCCTGTTGTAAAGGCCATAATAAAAAACAGTTTAATGTGAGGTGTTGTAGCGTGTTGTATGAACGCCTTGATTTCTTCGCTGGTCATAACGCGCTCTCGCGGCTTTGATTTGTTGGGCAACCAGACGTAGCGCGCATCATCAGCTTTAAGTCTGCGGGTTTTAATTGACCAGTTAATGAGCGTTCTTAATTGTAATAGTTCTGTCCAGACAGTTGAGGGGGCTAGGCCTAATGCAAATCTCTCTCTTGCATAATCGCGGCAACTGTCTTCAGTGATATTTTGTGGCAGCATCTCATTAAACCTTGGCGATAGTGCCTTCCAGGAATTCAGAAAGTTTTTGGGGTTCTTGCCGTCTTTGACTTTTTCAACCAGATATTGTTCAAACAGATAGCCGATCGTTTTCTCATCAACCGGCTGTATTAGTTCGGCTTTTGACGCGAATTTATCAAGTGCAGTTCTTGCAGCGCTTTCGTTTGTTTGACCGAGGGTGACCTGTTTGCGTTTTCCGCCCTCATCGTACCAGAAAGCGACCGCGCAGCCCCTATGCCTACCAAGGCGGAATTTTCCAACGTGGTGTCGTCTCCAGCGCTTTCTCTTTCCCATCTCTCCACCTCATCAAGCCGTATTCTTTGCAGGGCGTTGCCGACCTTGAATGCCTTTAGCTTGCCTTCCTGTATCATTTTATAAATCGTGTTGGTAGAGCAACCCCAGCGATCAGCAAGAGTTGCGGCTGTAAAAATCTGTGGTGATATTGTCTCTGCCATGCTTATTGCTCCTTAACCGGCTCTGAGATAGAAATCATCAAATCCCAGCCGTCTTCCTCACTTATTCCAAATTCGTGACATGTCACCGAGAAAGCCGCCATTTCTCCCATGCGCTGCTCGTTATCTTCCAGCGCCTCTGAAAACTCGTGGGCGTCTACGTGGTGAGTTTTTCTTTTACTCATTCTCTATTGCTCCTTGTCTTGGGTGGGGAGGCGCTCAAAATCGTAACAATCTTGACAAAATACTTTGTCCCCTAACAACTCATGATCATCGTCTGTAAAGCCACACCCATCACACTCAACCTGCCACCTAATTTTTAAATATTCAGATTTAGGAATCGTATTTTGCGCCGCTAAGTACTTATCCATTGCAGGGACACGTTGAACAACGACCCCTTCCGTAAATTCCTCACCGCTCCCCCCGAACCAACTTATACAATATTGCTCTAGAGCATCAGTTTCGGTCGTGGCGAAAATGACTTCTCCGTTTGGCTCATCACCCCTAGCTTCTGGTTTATATATTGCGTAAGCCCGACTCATTCTTCTGCTTCCTTGTCTTTGGTGGGGAGGTGATCTGCGCACCCGCTTATTGTTCTGAGGGGTGTGAACCACCGTTGCCAAAATACGCTAGGCTCTGTCCCGCTATCTCTGTGGCGGCGGCATGATTCAGACAATGGACAATCAGGTTCTGCGCACATGGCTATGTCTGGCATTGATCAGCTCTCTTCTTTCTGTTGTGGGAGGGGGTAGGCCGCCACATTAATTGTCGAACCAGAAAACAACACGGTACTGATCGTCAGGCTCTGCATGTAATTGAAATAAATCATATTCAATGTAATTTGCTCTGATACCAAGCTCGTCCGAATAAAATGGCTCTTTTTCAAAGATTGATGTTTTCCAAATTTCTATAAACTCAGATAGGGCCATGTTAGACGATGAATGGTTATCTGTGGGGCACTCTGAAAACTTGAGCCAAGCCAGGCGACTAATATCACTCGGCAGACCTCTTGGATAATTATCACCGCGCCCCCTCACGTTTGCTAGTGCAGCAAAAAAATCATAATTTCTCTGGGCAAATACAGGCCTTCGTGAAGGCAAATCATCAGTGCAATAAAGGCCTAACCATTCAGTTTCATGCACCTTCTTTTCTAGGACTATGTGAATATCGCAACCCATCAGCTTTCTTCTTTCTGTTGGTGTGGGAGGGGGTAGAGGTGGGAGGGGTAAATCTGAACTTCTGCCCGGTCGGTTTCATCAAATGTATAAATATTGCCTTTAGCTGTTCTCACGATCTGCCAATTACCGTTATATTTTACGTAATACGTCACTGCTGGCTTAGCATCCTCCGGCTTAATCCCTTCCTTAAAGGCAGAGAGTTCAGCTTTAAGCTCTTCATAAGCTTTGGTGTTATCTGCTATGATCCGCTCTAATTTCTCAGCGTATTCTCTCCAGTCTTTTACTGATTTGTTCATCTTTCCCGCCTTTCTACAGAACCGCTGATCTTCTTTTTCCATGGGCTTTCTCTATTTGTCTTAAACCCTGGGGAGTTTATCTTTGCCTTGGGGCCTGTTTTGGTTTGGCCTGTAAGGCGCTTGTGCTTGGCTGCGCTGGACGTGTCTTTCTTGGTTTTCTTTAAATGCTCAGAAGAGAGGACAAGCTGAATGTTTCTGGGGTCGTTAACGTCAATCCATTCATCTGTTGGCCACCAGTGAATCTTTCCTTCTTCATTGGCTTTCCAAATTTCAACGATGTGATCTTCGTGAATATTATCGTCTAGGGTCATCTTTACCTTGGAAATCCCACACTTGCCGCCCTGCTCAAACCATTTGAGCGCATATTGTTTTTTAGTAAGGGGTTTTCTTTTTGCCTTAGCCATTCACTCCCCCTCAAGGCCTTCAATGTATTCAATGGCATCTTTTTTTGTGTGGAATGAATTTTTCAAATTAGATGCCTTGCCGAGAAGATAAATGGTGAACATCACTGCAAAGAAGACCTTATAGAAGGTGCTGCCGCCAATGTAGAATGTATCTATCGCAATAGCCGCGATCATAATGCCAAAGGTGGTCAGATCGCTAACAACGCTTTGAGCAAAACTTTCACGCATGATGATGATATTTGTATTTTTCTTATCCATTCACTCCCCCTGCAAGTAAATTGCGAACAATGCAAATAATGTTGCCTGCCTCATCAGAAAATCCCGGTCCATATCTTTATTTCTGCAATCAATAATAAAGGCTGATGTTGATAGAATGCCTGCTGAGATCATTAATATGTTCGTCATGCTGCTTTCCCGACTTCCTTCTTAAAATCATCAAGAGCCATGCCGATCTCTTCTTTTAAAACGTCTGACACACGCTGAGAAACTTTGTTAAATTCGTCTTGCTTCATTTTTTCAAAGGCAATTGAGACAGGCCTTAAAACCCAAACTTTATTACCTGAATGAACAGCAAATGAATTGACGGCAAGGTGTTCAAGAACGTCATTGAAAATGCTGGTCATCTCAATGGCCGTATCTTCTGATGAGCATACATATTTAAGATGCTCTCTATATTCCTCGCCCGCCTTGCAAAGCAGCCAAGCCCTGAAGCGATCAACTCTTTTAGTCTGGAACTCATGAGCTTCAGGCCAGTTCATCAGAGCCTTTGCCAGAGCTGCAAAGAAAAAATTGAGATGCTTTAATGACCTGTGGCCGCTTGTTTTAAACTTAAGGACAGATCCTTCAGGGCATTTTAAAAGGGCCTCGCTATCCCGCTGTGTGGCGGGTATGAGAGTTTGACCCACCCGTTTTAGCCATACCTCAAGAGCCATTTGCGGCCTCATCTTGCAATAGGACTTCCTTAAGCTCATCAAGGCGGCCATCAATCTTCTCAACAATGGCCTTTCTTGTTTCCTCCGGAACAATCTTTGAGTTAAGCATTGGCAGATTGTCTGTCTTTATCTGCTTAAGCTGCTCATAGGAGGTTGTGTTTTTAATTTGCATGAATATTTCACGGCGCCAGGCTTTAACTTCTTCTTCTGTTTTTTGAGCTCTATCGGCTGGCGTGGCAGGCTTATGCTCTACATTGTCTGCTTCAATATCGTCGCTTGTGTTTAGCAAAAGGGTTTTAGCAAGCATGTATTTGATGGCGTAAGAATAGGCTTTGCCTGGCCCTTTATCCTGATCATCATTGGCATAGCCATAGACAATGTTTTCCAGCTTTTCGTCAGGGCAATCTGCATTGACAAATACACCCTTGACCTTCAATGCGGTTCTATTTCCATCTTGCTTAAGATCATCGACAGACGGAAAAAATAGGACCCCATTCTGTGTCAATATGCGACGCGCTTCGCTGGCTATGTCATCATGAGTGACATACTTGTAAGAAAACTCGACCCCTGACTTCTTGCTGTTTATTTTTGCCTCAGAATCTTTGTTGATTTTACGGGCTTGGCTTTGAGCCAGCACCATGCGCTGATAGATGTTTAAATCTTTATCCCATGTCAGACGTGACAATAGGTCGGGGCTTGTGCCTTCATCCCCTTCACAAGCGGAAGCGCTTTCCTCAGCGTCTGATGTTCCATCAACGTTATTGGCCTCTGGGCTAACCACGTCCATGCTTCTAGTGCGTCCCATTCTTTCTCTCCAACTTCTGCCTTTAAAATTTCATCGTTGGCTAATTCGCCATGCTCATCTAGCTCACTGACCAACCAAATCTTGGCAGGTATATAGGGCCCTCTTGACCACGCTCGCGCCTTGTAATAACCAGGCTGTGGATCGCTCTCATGTATGGGCATTTGCTCGCCTGAGAGCGCACGACGCCACCAGTCATATTGATCTGCGAGCGGGGTGGGATGCCTCATTCCCCTGCCTCATCTCTTAATATTTCCGCGTATTTTTCAAACTCATAAACCGCATCAACACAAACGCCTCTGATGGATTCCAAGCTGCGCTCTTTAATGCCTGGTTCTGCATCTGGCAGAGAGGCAACCAATGTTATTTGGCGGCAATGATTGAGCGCTCTTATTAGCGGAGTGCAGATGTCAACAACTTGTGATTTTTCTGCGGGCTCAAGCATAGCTATCTGCTCAGCTATGTTCTGATTGCCTGTTATGCTGTGCGGGGTTTTGGAAAGCTGATTGCGGCATTGCATAGCTAGCTCATCAGCTTTACCGCCCTGTATGACTTTAAGATCTGTCATCGTTTGCAGCCTCCAATTTTCTAACTGGATTCTTTTCCAGCTGCCGCATGGATTTTTCAGCTTTCATGCGCAACATGTGCAGACCGTCTATCATGCTGTTCATGGCGTGGCTTGTTTCCTCAACCTGATCAGGTGGGACAATAGAGGCTATGAAATCCGGCTGGTTTACAGCCTCGATCAGTGACCATTGATTGAGGACAAGCAGGTCAATATTATCAATGATGATCTTAAGGCTGCGCTTTACATCGTCTTTGGTCATGCTGCCAATCCTTCAATAAGAGGGTGTGACGTCTCGTAATGGCCAAGATCGCGCAGGGCCTCTATCACGTTTGATGTGACATCTGTTACCGTTCCCTCTTTCAGGCTGATTTTAATAGCCTTCACAGTCCGGCCATCATCTTCAAGGCTTCTTAGCTCTTCTATGATTTCATCAAATGTGCCGAACGGTTCTTCTGGCGTGATTGTAATGGTGCCATCAGTCCAACGCTGGTAGGTGATGTAATGATCCTGCATCATGCTCTTTCCTTCCGCTTATTCCGGAGCCTGATGATCTCAAGCGCCAATTCAATTTCAATCTCGCTAAACTCTGCTGCGATAAACTCACTTATTAAAACTTCACTCACTGGACTGATCCTTTGTTGTTTGGTTTGGGTGATCAGCCTCTCCTGTTAACGTCCTTTTTTAAGCAGCGGGGCTTCTGGGTCGGTTCAGCCCCGCCGCCATTTCCAAGCCTTAAGGGGGACTTTGGAAAAACTCTGTCTGGTGTCCTGGCGGCTTCCCCTCGCGTAAAAGAAAAGCCGCCAGATACCCCCGCTTTAAAAACCCGACCGTAAGGCCACTATTGAGCCGGGTCAGATCAACAAATTGAAACCTGTTCGCCTTGTTGATGTGATATGTATAATCCATAAAATATGGAACGTCAATAGATATTCCACAAAATATGGAAAAAAAATATTTCCGTAGTAATTCATAAACTGATATGTTTGGTGAGGTTGTTGGGTGAGCGGGGTGGCTTAACAGCCATGTTCATGATATGTTCCCTCGCTGTCGTATACATAGAAGCGGGGGAAAGATGAGAGATAGTTATTTAGTGCTTATGTGCAAGCTGGCTTACTGGAGCGGCTTGTCTTTGGATTCATTGCTGCGAGTGGTGGCCTATGATTCCGCCACGTCTGAAAACTCAGCAAAGGAGCGGGCCATAGAAGTGCTAAGTGACTCCAGTCGACCCAAGTAAAGAAAGTCAAGTGTTGTTCCATAAACGCGATTAACTTGTAGAGCGCCATCTAGTGACATTCGTTGCCTGCCGCGCTCCCAATTGTTGTAATTGGTCACGGATATGCCAAGGCTGTCTGAGAACTCGCTCTGAGACAGTCCGGAGTGAGAGCGAAGCCACTTAAGGCGCTTTGCTATATTTTCTTTTGACCAAGGTTCGTTTTCCATAACAAATGGTATTACACAAATAGCTCTTGGTTTGCATAAATGAATTATTTATTTGACATATTCCATATTTTATGGAAATAATTCATTATGACAGTTAAGCAACTTATATACGACATTGGCCGCAAAGAGCTAACATCCCGCTTAGGGGTGGGTGATACAGCTATCAGCGAGGCCATAAAGCGAGGGGTGTTGCCTGCTTCTTGGTGTCCCATTGTCATGGATTTAGCTAAAGAAGCAGGGGTTGAGGTGCCTGACAGCATGTTCAATTGGAAAATCCCAGCTAACAACGACAATCACACAGCAGCTTAATCAGTATCACCCCGCGTTTATGGGAACCTAATTTCACGACCGGGGGATAATATGCCTGAATGGACAGACAAAGAGCACGAAACGCTAAAAGACCTGCTTAAAAAGGGGTTCTCAGCTGGTGTCATTGCCGAACAGATGCCCGGCAAAACAAGAAACGCTGTGATCAGCCGCATTTATCGCACAAATCTTAAATTAAATTCCGGATATGGAACGGGCAGAAAAAGCCGCCGCGTCAAGCGCGTTTTAACGCCAAAGCAGCATAGCAGTAACAAGCCAATTTCAAAACGCATGACTGATATGGAAGACTTGCCCCTACCTAACCTGAAAATAGACCGGACGCCGGAAGAGCTGAAAGCTGTATTCGAGGCCAATGGCCGCGAAACCGTACCTCTTGAAGATCTCAGCCAGCATCAATGCAAATGGCCGCTTGAAGTGGATGGCAAACATGTTGGCTTTTGCGGGGCCCCGCGTGGCGCAGGTGCTTACTGCGAATTCCACAGAGAAATTGCAATGCCAACAGCATTAAAGCGCCGCAAGCCCGCGAAAAGAGAGGCGGCATGAGCATAGACATTAAAAAAGCATTTGAGCTCATGCATGGCAGAAACCTCACCACCACTGAGACAGCTAAAGAATTAGGCATCCCTGAGCATGAATTAGTCAATGCAATGAACGGAAGCCCTAGCGTTAGGCAGGTTGTTTTAAAGAGCCTGCGGAGAGCTGAGAATGAAAGGCGGGCCGGGTAATGGGCGCACCTCAACCAATGATTTCGAGAGACTACAGCGCACAGCGCGGGGCTGTGCCAATTATGCGGGGGCCAGTAATGGCAAAGACAAATGTTCACTATATCGGCAAACAAGAGCCGCCGAAATCAAAGCGCCGGAAAGTTAAAGCGCCACAGCCCGATATTGAGAGCGTGCAGGCATTTTTTGAGATGCCAGATGAAGACCCTCAACAGTGGAAAATCGCGGCGAGTGATGTTTATCGCGACTATGAATTTTACTGCGTCGATGAGGGCATAAAACCGGCAAAGCCATATCACTTCAGACTGGTTGCAGTTGATTATTGCGACAAGGTGAAAGAGCGAGATGGCAAGACTTATTACAGCCCCAAGCCGGAGCTTCTTGAGTACCTTGAAGACGTTAAGCCTAAGCCGGTGCACCCCCTTAGCTTAGAGGGGTGCACCCCTTTGCAGGGGGCTTCAAAAAACGGGCCTAAAAACTTTAAAGGTCCGCTAAGCCACCTGATTGATTTTATTAGATTATTTAAGCGGTAGCAAGAGGTAGCGCAAAGGGTAGCGCTACCCTTTGAAGAGGGCTTAAAAAAATGACGGAATTTGAAGTGAATGAAGTGACTGAGTAGCCAAAGAAAAAGCCCCATGAACGTACCAGGTTCAAGAGGCTTTTTCTGAATAATGACGCCTTTAGCGAGGCGTTTAAATGTCAATCGATCTCTATGAAGGAATGACCAGAATGTCTTGCCTTTATACACAAGATCTTAACAAAAGGCAAGAGCCATAATGAAACCTTATTACACTCATCAACAGGGGATAGATACACCGTTTAATGACATGGTGTGTTTTCTGCTGCGCGCCGTTGAAGACCCTACAGATGTGGTTTTTGTCAAGCAATTGCGCCATATAAACCGCTTTGGCGACCTAACAACAGCCGATAAATTCGCGATTATAGAGCTGCTTGATTGCTACGAATATTTTGACTGCCCTGGGGATCAAAATATCACCCTTTCAGAGGTTCTTGAAGGTGTGCGCAACGCCATGAAGGGCGGTGACGCATGAGCATGATAGGCCACAATAACCCGCCTCATTCAGGCTATGTTCTGATATTCCGCCAGCTGCTTTCACACCCTGTTGTTGGAGCTGGAAAACCAGTCACGCCACTTAAAAAAGGGCTGCCAACTTACAGCCGTTTAGAGGCTTGGATAGACCTTCTGATGATGGCTGTTTATGACAGTCAAACTGTCACTGTAAACGGCCATAAATTTGACCTTGAAAGAGGTGATCAGGTCTGCGCTATGGCCTTTCTTTCCAAGCGTTGGAACTGGTCAGACAAGACGGTTAGGGGCTTCATTGAGCGCCTTCAGAATCACGAAATGTTAGAACGCAAGGGACTTGAAAAAGGTAAAGCAAAAGACAAGCGCCCAAATCATCTAAGTGTTTGTAATTACTCGCAATATCAGGACGGGGCGCAATATAGTGATTTTGAAAAGGGCAATAGAAAGGGCAATAGAAAGGGCAATAGAAAGGTCCAAGGAGAAAGTGAGCTAAGCCGCTGTAAACAAACAATAAATATGCTTGATGATAACCCCAAAGGGCCAATAGAAGGGCAAGCAAAAGGGCAAAAGAAAGGGCCACAATATAAAACAAATATAACCAATAAAAAAGATAATATAAATATTATCCAAAAAAGCGATAACACCCAAACTGCCTTGGATGAATATAATCAGCTTGCTGAAAATGCAGGGCTGGCAAAAGTTAAAATTCTCAACAAATCACGATTGAAAAAATTGCAATCCTGCCTGGACGAACACGGGCTTGATGGCTGGCGTGATGCTTTGCTGAAAATTGAGGGTTCAAGCTTCCTTTGTGGGGACACGACGAACTGGAAAGCCAGTTTTGATTTTCTCTTGCAGCCCTCAAGTTTTTTAAAAGTGATTGAGGGCACCTATGGCAATGGCAGAGCAAGACGCAGCCCAGACCGTGCCAAGCGCCTGAAAGAACTTCAGCAGAAATACACCGCACCACCGCCGATCATTCGGGAGGATGCATTTTGAAAACTCCAGAACAGCTTTGCCATGAACGGGGCATAACCCCATTGCGAGCACTCAGAACCGGCCAGAACTACATGACCTGCCCTGAGTGCAGCCACAGGCGAAAACGACACAACAGGCGAAAGACCTGCCTTCGTGTCACGGTGGATGATCTTGGAATCAAATTCACCTGTTTTCACTGCGACCACCACGGATACGGATTTTACGATGAGGCGAGACATGGAACACGGCACAATTCAGGAACTGGACTGGGCAGAAAGCCGGGGGTTAGACCCGGAACGCGCCGCAATGAACGGCATGACCTGCCAAAACGGCCTGATCGGGTTCCAGTACTCGTTTGGCGGCAAGACGACATTCACAAAATGGCGGAGGCCGGACAAAACCGGCTGGAAGATAGAACCTACAGGCCAGCGAATGCAGTTCTACAACGTGGATTGCCTGCAAGACCACAACCCAAGCCCCAGCGAGGTGAAAACACCGCTGATCATAACCGAGGGGGAGCTAGACGCATTATCCGTTCTTCAGGTGGGCCTCGAGTTTGTCGTTAGCGTTCCAACAGGCGCCGGGGTTGGTAGGTCTGAGGGCGATATTATCCCGGAAAACGATAAGCCGTTTGAGTATCTCTGGGATGTGATTGAAAAAATAGACCAGTTTCACAAGGTGATAATTTTCACCGACAATGATGAGCCAGGGTTAATTTTACGAGATGAGCTGGCCGTTAGGATTGGCCGTAATAAATGTTTTTACGTTGCCTGCCCTGATGGCTGCAAAGATGCAAATGATATTCTATCCAAGCATGGTGACGAGGCGCTTAGAAAATCCGTTGATGAGGCCCGACCGCTTGTTTCAGATGATATTTGCGGACTTTACGAGCTGCCACCAGAGCCCGAATTGCCCCAGATCAAAACAGGCTGGGAAGAACTAAACGCGCATTGTTTGCTAACCCGCCCGTCCTTTGTGGTGATTACCGGCGAACCGGGCACAGGCAAGAGCCAGTTTGCAAGGGCGCTGGCATTCCACTTGTCGCTAGGCATGTCACGGGAAACGTTCAAAACAGGCAGTGACGTGCTTCGGGGGTTATTTTTCACACTCGAAGACCCGGCAAAGCGGCTGCAACGAGACGCTTATCAATACATGAAAGGCATCGGGTTTCTAACATCAGACCCAGAAAAGCAAGACCGGGTTAGGGATGTGCTTTCCAAGCGCATTAAGGTTATTCGCAGAACCAACAAAGAGCTTACCTTGAAATGGGCAGCTGAGAAAATGGAGCAGGCTGTGACCCGCCATGATTGCCATTTTGTTGTTCTCGATCCGTGGAATGAGATTGAGCATGATTTCGGCAAGCAGAGCGAGACAAAATACATCGGTGACGCCATCAGAACGCTTAAGCGCTTGTGTGAAAGCTTAGGGCTGATGCTGATAGTTGTCGCCCACCCCACAAAGCCAGAAACAGGCAAAAAAACGATTGACCTCTACTCCATTGCCGGAAGTGCGAATTGGTACAACAAATCTGATCATGGCATTGTTTTAACCCGGCCTAAATTTGCTGAAAATCTTCTCAAGGTTGATGTTCAAAAGTGTAAGGATTGGGAAACTATGGGCGCTCCTGGTTCGGTTTATATGCGGTTCAACCGCGATAAGAAAGATTTTGCAGTAGTCCCCGGTGATGAGGTCGCAGAATTAAAAGAAGCATATGAGGAGGGCTGAAAACATGAGCAATGAAACGCTATGGGAGAATGAGGAGTGGTCTATTCGGCCAACCGGAATTGAACATCCGGGCAAGATAAGATTTTTCTTCTTCAGGCCGTTTATCGAAGAGGGGCCTGCTAAGGCGTTTGAAGTCGCCATCAATAGAATGGGTGGTGACCCAGACCTCCTCTACGACGCCTTCCTCCAGCTTGCCACCTACTGGGATCTGCAATGCAACTATGACGAACTGAGAAAAATCAGAGATGAGATGAAGGAGAAAGCATCATGACCCATGCAGCAATAATCCTAACCCTGGTAGGCCTTGCGGTTCTGGTTCTTTACCTAGCTATCTGGCTGAGAAACGCAGGTGGGAGTGAGAGGGGGAAGTTAGACACGCCCGTAAAAGCCCACAGCAGCCCCCAGATTAACGAAAGCAATATTTCTGAGGGATATGACCCGGATGATTATTCTGACCTCTCAGCGGCTAAATTTGAGGATCTTCTAACACCCCAGCAAAAAGCCAAGCTGGCAAAGGTGGGGAGAGGGTAATGGGTGACGTTATAGAATTAGGCATACCGACAAAAGGGCCTATTGAGCCTGACAAAGTGCTAGAGGCTCATATAGGCGATTGCAGTGAAGTTTTGATCTTGGGGTACAACAATGAAGGCGATTTTTTTGCAGCCTCATCAACCGGAGACCTAAAAGAATCTCTCTGGCTTATTGAAACTTTCAAGGCGAAAATCATAGCTGATTATCTGGAGGCGGAATGACACAGACAAGGGTTAAGATAAAAGGGCCGCCACCGCTTCCTGACCTTGACGGCTATCCAACAGGCCAGAGGTTAAGCAAGGCAAGTCACGGCGTTTCAGTGGCAACTGCACCAAACGAACCTAGTTACATTAATGCGCCTTTGCTCTCAGAGAGTGCGCCTAACTTTGTTTTGCCCGGTCCATTAGATAAAGCCCTCAAAGCCTATGAGAAGCAAAAACTGTTTGATTATTGGGAGGCGTATAATCTTCATCTGGGTGAAATAAGGGGGGCAAATTATGAGGGCACACCAGCCCCCAAGGGCAAGATGAGCGGAGGCAGATTGCCACCGTACATCAGAAGGAAAGATACAGCGTTTTTATATGGCTGGTTTAGTGAGATCACAGGACAGACGGATTTTACACGAAACATAGGCTTGGCAGAGTACCGTAAATGCGGCTTAGAGTTTTTTTGCAGGGTTATGAACGGCGAGGGTGACTATCAACTGGAAGATATTGGCCTCGCCATGTGCCGCCTCAATGACAAAATGGCAAAGATTGGTAGTTATATCAGTTTTTACGCCGGGGCTGTTCAATGCATTTATGAGGCGGAAAGAAAGATTAGCCAGAAGCGCAGGGAGCTAAGGTATTTAAAGCAGGCAGAGGCCGTTAAGTCTATTAAGCGCATAACAGGAGGGTGAGTAGATGCATATACTTTTACTGATGGCCTTAGTGGTTATATTTTTATTTGCAGCTCTAGCTATAGCCCAAAAAATACATCATCACGCTAGCGCACGTCAGTTTGTCAAGAGCAACAGGAAAGCCTTAAGGGCCATTGCAAATGATGATGAAGCGGCCCCAAAAGACAGGTCAAATGCTTTGATGCTGCTAGCGATGTATGGATAACTTGGAGAGTATGACTTTAGAAAAGAAAATTAACCATAATGCTTGACACGAATAATTTTTCAATATACGATTCAGACAACGCCATTTTTGCGCCTAATATTCAAAGCGAGGTTAGACTTGTTCAACAACCGGCTCATCCGGTCTGAACAATTCAGGCACTGGTGCTCCAACACCAGTGCCTATTCAAAAACCTCTGTTAACAGTTTCAGGCGGCGGCGCTGAAAGAAGAAGCGCGAGTGTTCTAGACGCTCACTCAGGGTTCGATTCCTTGGTCATCCCCAGTGTTGATGATGGCTAGTAGCCGGAGTTAATCGCCCGGCCCGCCTGAAAATAAAAACCCCACCTGCAAGCGGAGAAAACTATGAAAAAATATACATTTGATTATGCAGTCGATGGTAAATGGAGCACAATTGAAGTTACCGCGTGTAGTCGTGCAGACGCCGAGAAATTACTGAAGCCCATTAATGAAACTACTAAAATCAGTTATCGCGGTCAGCTGTCATATTGATGATGGCCAATCGTCAGGTCTATAGCCTGCCAGATACGCTCGCAACAATTTGAGAACGGCAGGCCCCGCGTTGCGGCTGCCGTTTTCTATTTCTGCAATGCGCGACTGTGCGGAGTAACCTAATGCGGCTGCCAATTGTTTCTGCGTTAAACCTAGTGCGTTGCGCGCCAACAGAAAATCGTTCCTGTCAGGGTTGTCTGGCAGGACAAACTCAGCGGGGTGCCAACCGGCAGCCGCAACCGTTTTATCTGACGTCGCCGTCATATCGAGCGGGGCGTCAGGGTGAATGCGTTGTTCATCCAAATCAAACCGGCTGAAATAAAGAGACTTGCGGTCGCGGGATAAAACAGCGGCAACGGGCTGTCCGATTAAGTCATCGCGCCTCAAGAACCGCCTATAGGCGGCCTCAGCCTCAACCGGGTTGCTGGTGGGCTCTACACGCTCAATAATGCGGCCCTGTTCATTTTCTGCGTGAGAGCGCAGGTAGATTTTGTAGATCATGAATTTTTGCCGCCGGTCCTGATGAATGTTGCTAATTCTTTGAACTCGAGGCCATACTGAATGGACAGGGCCTCGATAATCGCTTCAATTTTTACGCGTTTGCCGCCTACGCTCATAACCATAGTGGCTGGCGGCGACCGCCATATTTAACCATACCAATTTGCGATAACACTGTTAGTGAGCCGTATTTGCAGCCAGACAGGTCTTTAATAGGGGCCATTTTCGACTCACTTCAACCGCTATTTTTATCAATTTTATTCGATCTGAGTAGCGCGCCGCGCTTGGCGTCACATAGGCGGATTAACCGATCCGCTCTGGCCATGCAGCGCCGTGCTGAAAACGACCACGATGTGTAAACGTCATCATCCATCGTGGATTTACGCTCATCTAACTGAATTTCGACGAGCGATTTCACATAACCCAGTTGGGCACGTACAATGTCCGCCATTTCAATAGACGTTATTTCGTCGTATTCTATTTCGAGGGTATTGTACTGATTGCCGTCAATAAATATTTGATTGTTTAGATCGTCAAACTCTACAAAATCGATTAATTTGCTCTGTGTTAACATTGATATCTCCGCAGTTTTGGCAGGAAAAAGAAAACCTGGCCATTGGCGCAGGTTTTCTGATGACTGATGATTAGAATTTTACGGAGTTGTATAGTTCTGCTTCAGATATTCCCTCAAACCAGGCGTTGTTTGCGCGATCATTAATGTTTGATTCGTCAACATCGGGGTTTTCTGACTGTGTGCGGCTAACAACCGCGTTGATCATGTCCAGCTCTGACTGAGTGAAACCCTCTGTGTTATCTAATGTCCACATTTTATTTTCTCCATCTATGGCCGGGAACACCCCCGGCAGGCTTTTGATCAACTGATCATGTAATTAATATAATACGCATTGCGTATAATGTCAACGCCTAAATGTAAAATATTTCAAATTAATTTTTATAGAGCCGGTGGGGTTTATTATATCCATAAGTCAGAGTAGTTTTAAGCTAAGTTAATGAAAAAACTTGAGTTACCATACCAGCATCGAAAATCCGATATTTGTGGTAACTCAAGGTGTACGGGTAAATCGCACGACTCAGATTAATAGTGGGCGAAAACCACTATTCACCGTTTCATTTAACGAATTCAACATGTTTCTCCCTCCCCAAAGGGCAACTAGGCGGCAACCACATCAGCCGCCGTTTTTTATTCGGCTTCATCGATAAAATCGCAGGCGCTTTCCATTAGTTGGGTTATATTATCAGGCTTATGGTCCAGCCAGATAAACCCCGCTAGCGTATAGCCATCTGATCCATACTGAACACCAGCATCAGCTGAGAGATTATAGTCTGATTCATTATCGGGTATGACAAGGCATTGAAATCTAGGGTGGTGAGTATGGATGAGGTATTCACGGCCATCTGATCCGTCACCAATAACCCATTTGGCATGAATTAATTGTGGCGCACTTTCGCCCATTAGGTCTAGCAAATCCTTAGCGATGCCGTCATTGACTGGCCGGTCTCCGGCTACAATGAGCCTGATATAGCGATCAGATACATTAAGTTGCCGGGCTATTTTAGCCTGCCAGCCTACGGAAGTGCCAGCAAGGGCAACTGAGTTTTGTATAAATTCTTCGCGGGTCATAAGAAAACCCCATCAACTTATTGGGTTGATGGGGTGATGTGGGTGTTTATTTCACGGCGTCAACATCATCAAGTGTGATTGTGATGGTTTCTATGCGACCATTAACGGACTTAGTAGCTTCAAAGTCATAATATCCGTTATTATTTAAATCGTCATCAAAGTCGCCCTTCATCCAGATTACTTGTGCTGTACCATCAACGGACCAATCAAGACCGAGGTCATTAATGCGAGATTCAATGGTTCTAAGTCCGTTTTCATTGATTGTGTAAGTTGTCATTTGCTTGGTTCCTTAAGTAAACCACAGCGGGCCTGATTGCCCTGCTGATAACTATAATATAGTTCCTACCTAGGAACATGTCAACACCTAAATTCAAATAATTTCAAAAATATTCAGAGGTCAAAGCCGGGCGTTGTTTGCGCAATCCCTTGCCCCCCGCTTAGAGAGGCGCACCGCCCAGGCTTTGGCACAAATCAGAGAGAACATATATGAAAATTTATCAGAGATACCAAAATGGCACGTGGAGGAGCTAGAGAGGGCGCTGGGCGCAAGAAAGGCTCAGGCAACAAGGCGACGGCTGCCATCAAGGAATACGCTCAGAAACACTCTGAGGACGCTATAAAGGCCATTGTTAATATTATGAATGATAATGACACGCCAGCGCAGACAAAACTTGCAGCGGCCAACTCATTGCTTGATCGCGGCCATGGCAGACCAGCGCAAGCTGTCACGAACGAAGATGGCACTAAACTATTCCCAGATAAAATTGAGGTTGTTGTTGTCAAAGCTAAGGGTTGAAGTCCCTGAGGCGCTACAGCCGCTTATAAAGCCAGCCCGTTACAAGGGTGCTTATGGAGGACGTGGGGGAGCTAAGTCTCATTTCTTTGCTGAGCAAATTGTACTCAAGAGCTTTGCTAATCCAACAAGAGTTGTTTGTATTCGTGAGGTTCAAAACTCGCTGAGAGAATCTGTAAGGCAACTTATTGCCGATAAGATTGAGAAATTTGGTCTTGGTGAATTCTTTCAGGTTTTGGATGCCGAGATTAGAGGCAAGAACGGTTCGCTGATTGTTTTCAAAGGTATGCAAGCCTATTCAGCTGAAAGCATTAAATCTCTTGAAGGGTTTGACGTTGCATGGGTTGAGGAAGCCCAAAGCCTATCTCATGTCTCACTCAGATTGCTACGTCCAACGATTAGAAAGCCAGGCTCAGAATTATGGTTCTCATGGAACCCAAGACATAAGCGCGATGCAGTAGACGAGCTTTTGAGAGGGCCTAAACCGCCAGAAGATAGTTGCGTTGTCCCTGTTGGCTGGAAAGATAACCCGTGGTTTCCTGATGTTTTGAAAGCTGAAATGAACCAGGACTATGCCCGTGACCCTGAAATGGCCGACCATGTATGGGGTGGTAATTATGAGATTGTCACAGAGGGCGCCTATTACGCCAAACTTTTATTTGAAGCTGAGAAGTCTGGCCGCATCACTTCAGTCCCGTATGATCCTGGTGAGCCTGTTTATACGGCTTGGGATCTGGGCCTTGATGATAGCACTGCTGTATGGTTTGCGCAGATTTGCGGCTCTGAAGTCCGCATTATCGACTTTCTGGAAACAAGAAACAAAGCGCTTATTGAAATTGCTAAGCAAGTAAAAGAGCTGCCTTATGTCTATGCAGAGCATTATATGCCGCATGATGTCGAGACCAGAGAAATCAGCACAGCAAAATCACGTAAAGAACATTGCGAGGGAGTAGGGCTGAGGCCAATTATTGCAGGCTCAAAAATCCCGGTTGTTGACGGAATCAACGCGGCCCGAACGCTTATTCCAAAATGCGTATTTGATGCCATCAAGTGTGAGCGCGGCATTGAGGCCTTGCAAGCCTACAGGACGGAAAAAAACGAAGAGAAGGACGTTTTTGGCGCGAAACCGCTGCACGACTGGTCAAGTCACGCAGCCGATGCATTCAGAGAATTAGCGGTTAACCTGTTTGATGTGAAGAAAGCCAAGAGCCAGCGAACAGCCTCACTCGTTGAATATGATGTGATGACTTACCACGACGATTACAGATCGGGCACCACAGCAGGCGTGGATGATTATAACCCATGGTAACAGTCAAGCCGATTAACAAAATAGCGGTGCATTACATTTGCACACACCTCAGAGAGATTGATAAGCGGGAAATATACCCGCTGTTTTTCTTTGATGACCCCGAACATTTAACAGCCGCAACCATGTGGGCGCTTGAGCATGGCAAGGGTCGCATCATTTGGGCTAACGGACTGCCAGCGGCTTTGATTGGCGTGCATCCAGAGGCAAACGGCCCGTCTTGTTGGCGCGTGTTTGCCTTTGGCACAGACAACTGGAAATCTGCCGCCTATCTCTGCATGAGAGAGCTAAGAAAGCTGGCCCGTGAGGTTATCCGGGAGACGGGCGCTATGCGTATGCACTGTGACAGTCTTGAGGAACACACAGAAGCCCATAGCTGGATTGAGCGGATGGGCGGCGAGGTTGAAAGCGTGATGCCACATTATGGCAAGAATGGCGAGACCTATCGCCGATATGTTTGGCTGAGGGATAGATCAGCATTCATGAGTGATCCTAATTGGAAGGAATATGCAGCATGTGCGGAGGCGGAGGAAACAAAGTCGAACCACTTGAGCCACATTCGGGCTCGGTGACATTTAATTCAACACCTGCGCAGCCAGATTCTGGCAAGCGGCGTGAAGCCATGCGGCAGAGCGGTTACAGGCCACAGCGCCAGCGCGCAACTATGCTGACAGGAGAATAATCATGTGTTTCGGAGGTGGTGGTGGCGGCAAAGCGCCAGAGCAAACAACAGAGGCGCCTGTGCAACAGCAGCCTGCTGAAAAAACGACAATGCGCGAAAGCACCCGCGCCAGATACACGCCAAAACCTAAAACAGCAACCATGCTGACTGGCGGCACACAGGAAGGCGGGTTTTAAATCATGTGCGGATCAAAATCAAGCCCGGCTGAAACACCAACACCACCACCGACCACAAATCTAGTGGCGGTTAAACCGACAGACGGCACAGAGCCACGGCGTCACCATATGCGGCGCATGGGTGGTCACATGCCGCGAACAGCAACAATGCTAACACAAACACCGGAAGGAATAAGCTAATGTGTGGAGGAGGAGGATCTCAACCAGCTCAACCAGCGCCTGAAAGACCAAAAGCCCCGCCAAGTGAGCGGGAGGCTAAGGGCGCATCTATCCAAGATAGCCAGCGCGATGCACGATTAAGAGCAGCGTCAGGCCGCAAGGCCACCATATTAACCAGTACGCTTGGCGCTGGCGACCCCACAACAGCTAAGCCACGGCTAGGCGTTTAATATGCAATGCAAAGCGCTTAAGAAACGGTACGATGCTTTAAAGACTTCTACCGAACGTGTGAATTGGGAATCCCATTGCGAAGAGCTGGCCCGCGTTATCATGCCAAAGAGGCAGGGCTTTGTTGGCACAATGACGCCGGGGACAAAGCGGCAAGAGCGCTTACTCTCATCCTTTGGTATTTGGGTGAACGAAACACTGGCTGGCGGGCTGCATGGCTTTGCAACTAATCCAAGTGCCAAATGGTTCTCGTTAGGCATGGCAGACAACCGCCAGAGCGAAGACCCGGCGGTCAAGAAATATCTCTCAGACGTTGAAGAGATCATGTGGGCTCGCATGTATGCCCCCGGCTCAAACCTCATTACAGCATTGCACGAAAGCTACCTAGATATTGGCTGCTTCGGCACAGCTGGCCTTTATATCGATTGGGATGAAAAGGGCGAGCATCTTACATTTGAAAGCCGCGAGCTTTGTAACCTTGTGCTGGCTGAAAGCAACAGAGGGTTGATTGATACAGTATTCAGGCGGTTTAGCTGGACAATCAGGCAGGCGGCGCAGGAATGGGGCAAAGAGAATTTGTCTGAGGAATGCCAGAAGAAGATGGCTGCCAATAAATGGGATGATAAAATCACCATCATTCATGCCATATTCCCACGTGACGAATATAATAACAAATACGGTGAGGGCGCGCCGCAAAACCAGCCGATTGCTAGCCTTTATTTCGAATTAGATGCAGAGCATAAGCTTGAAGAGGGCGGCTACCCTGAAATGCCCTATGCCATTGCCAGATGGTCTCGCATCACTGGTGAGGTTTACGGCCGTGGCCCCGGCATGACAGCCCTTGCAGATTTGAACATGCTACAGGCTAAAGAGCTGACCATCATCAAGGCTGGTCAAAAGGCTGTTGATCCTAGCTATCTGATTAGACATGACGGCTTTATTGACCCTATGCGCCTAATCCCTGGCGGCATCACCAAAGTACGCGGCAACCCACGTGACGCTGTTCTGCCTATGCCGTTTCAGGGCAATCTCGCCTATGGGCGGGAGGATATTCAGGCTCTCGAATCCCGCATCATGAATACATTTCACGTTGATCAGCTACAGTTCATCAATGATGTGAAAATGACAGCCACAGAGGTGATGCAGCGCACACAAGAGCGCATGAGATTGCTTGGACCGATGTTAGGCCGCCTAGAGAGCGAACTGCTCGGCCCGCTTGTAGCGCGTGTTTATGGCCTACTTGACAGGCTTGAACTGTTGCCTGAACCACCAGAGCAGATCATAGGCTCAGATTTCACGGTTCAATATGTCTCACCGATTGCGCAGGCACAACGGGCTGTTGAGATTGATACATGGCGGCAGTTTGTGGCGGCGTGTGAAGTTTACCTGCAAACACCAGAGACAGCAGCCGGCTTCTTTGAGCAATACCCAGTTGAGAACGTGGCAGCGCACTTTGCCAAGCTACTTAACCTTGATCCCGACCTATCAGCTTCTAATGAGCAGCGTGAAGCCTCAGCTCAGCAACAACAAATGATGCAAATGGCTCAGATGGCACAGCCAGCACTTCAGGGAGCGCAAGCGGTTAACCAGCTTTCACAGGCAGGGGCAAACATTCCAGCCGACATTGAGGGCGCACAAGCCCTTCAGGATAATATTGATCCAGAGCAAGCGCAAGCCATGCTTGAGCAGGTCGGAGGCATCCCACAATGACAGAGCAAGAAAGACAGAAGCGGCTACTAGCTGATTACAAGGATGTGTTTGAGAGTGAAGCTGGGCAGCGCGTTCTGGCTGACATTATGAGGCTTGGCGGCTTATTCGACACTATTGAGACCAACGACCAAATGGAAGTTGGCAAAATGGTCGGGCGGCAAAATCTGGCAAAAGAAATTGCGGTCTTAAATGGGTGCGGGCTTGAGAAATTTATTGAAACACTAAGGAGCGGGAATGATGAACGAAGAGAGCATGGAAACGGAATTGAGCAACGAGAATCAGGATTTAACAGCACAGACCACTGGAATTACTGACGAAGGCGTAGACGATGGCGGCGATGTCGACGAAAGCCGGTCGTGGATTAATGATCTACCTGATGATTTGAAGGACGCAAAAACCTGGAACCGGTTCACCAAGGGTGACGACACCCGGATGGTGAGCGTCCCAGAGAGTGTTTTGAAGACCCACCTTAGCCTTGAGGGCATGCTAGGCGATAGAAATAAAGCACCAGAGACTGATGAAGAACTTAACCAACTGCGCACCAATCTGGGCTGGAAAGAGGATTACGAGGATTACAGCAAATCCATTGAGCGGCGCGAGATGCCTGACGGGATTGAATATGATCAATCTGAGGAAGATTTTCTTTTGCAGATGGCCCATGAAAGCGGTGTTTCGGTTAAAGACGCTCAAGCACGTTATGACGCCATTGTTGACAGCAAGCTAAAGCAACTCGAGATGCAAAGAAGCGAAGAGGAAGCTTATCGCGGTAAGGTCGAGGATGAATATAAGAACCGTTATGGCGGTGACCTCAATCTTTTAAAGAATCGCGGTATGGCAGGCATGAGAGATTACGCTGATGACAACCTTATTAAGCTTATGGAAACAGCCGAAGTAGACGGCTTCAAGCTTGGTGATCATCCCTTAATGTTTGGCCTATTCGAAAAACTTGGAAAGGAATCTCTTGGCCTTGGAAATGAGCGCGGGAGATCTAACGCCGAAACAGGTGATGCCATTCAAGAACAGATAAACAGCCTGCTGACATCCGCTGAGTATCGGGATCAGAGCCATGTTGGCCATTCGGCTGCTGTGAAGAAAATGTTTAAGTTACAACAACGCCTAGCAGGTGAAATCTAGGCGTTGAGAGCGGGCACTCCCTAAACGGAACCGCAAGACCAGCCCTTAGGACCGGGCTCTAAAATCTGTCCAGCTACGAACCACCCTCACCAGGTGGGTACTCAAGGCGAGCAATCCAAAAAATTTAAAGCTGAAAGGAATTGGCTATGTCAGTCAATATTACTACAGCTTTTGTGAATCAATTTAAGGCAAATGTCGATATGTTGGTTCAGCAAAAGGGTTCTCGTTTAAGCTCTTGTGTTGAACATGAAAACATTACAGGCGAAAGCGCCTATTTTGAACAGATTGGTTCTACAGAAGCAGTGGACATTACGTCCCGGCATATGGACACACCCCGTGTTGATACGCCACACGAAAGACGCCGCGTAACAACTACTGGCGCAGTATGGGCAGATCTGATCGATAGAGAAGATAAGCTCAGAATGTTAATCGATCCAACATCAGACTATGCAAAAGCCGCTATGTGGGCTCTTGGTCGGAAGCGTGACGATGTCATCATCGCCGCCGCTGATGGTATTGCATATACTGGCAAGGACGGTTCAACGCAAACAGCATTTGACACCAATATGGTTGTTGATGTGCAAACCGTTGCAACTGGTGTTTCAGCTGCTGACGCTGGCCTTAACGTTGAAAAGCTGCTCGCAGCGAATGAACTGTTAATGGCTAATGACGTTGATCCTGATGAGAAGAAATATTGTGTGGTTAACGCCAGACAAGTTCGCTCACTATTAGGTGATACACGCGTCACAAGCCACGACTTCAACACTTTGAAGCCTCTTGTTTCAGGCACCATCACTGAATACGCAGGGTTCACACTGATCCCGACACAGCGTATTGGCACTGATGCCAACTCTGATGACAAGTGTCTTTTCTGGGTTAAGTCAGGCATGAAGCTGGCCATTGGCGCTGATATTGAAGTTAAGGTGTCAGAGCGTGCGGACAAGAACTATTCAATGCAAGTCTGGGCACGTCAAAATGTTGGTTGCACCCGTATGGAAGAAACCAAAGTGGGTTACATTGAATGTGACATCGCTTCAGGACCTACAGGAGCATAATCATGGCAGTAGTAAATGAAAAAAGCTCATTCATCACTAATCTTGATGCTGAGCCTCGGGTTTTAAACACAGCTGGCTTATATGGCGGCGTGACCCGATCTTATACAATCGTCCATGAAATTACAGCAGCGGATAGCGATACTTCGACTTATCGCCTTTTGCGGTTGCCTTCTAATGTTCGGTTGCTTGGTTCTTCTACCATCAGCTGGGATGACATGGCTGACACAGGCTCACCGACAATTGATATTGGTGTTGCAAATGTGAGCGGTGAAACCCGGATCACTGATGACCCTGATGCTATTAATGATGGCCTTGACGCAGCTGCGGCTGCAGCCAAGACAACCGTTATTAAAACCATAGACAATTATGGCAAACAGCTGTGGGAATTTGTTAGCGGCCAGACAACAGATCCCAAGGGCGACCTTGAGATCTATGTCTCAATTGTTGATGCGGACGTTAACCTTGGCGGCACTCTTGTCGCTCAGTTTGACATTACATTTGACTAACAGAGTGGGGAGCTTCGGCTCCCCATTTTTATTTAAAAGGAAAGATTATGAATCCCAAATTCCAACGATATATTGATGCAAAGCGGGACGGTAAGTCTATTGAGGATTGTGTTCGAGCTGCTTTGCCAGCTGTAGATGAAAACTCAACACGCTTTAAGCAATGGGTTGCTTTTGCAGAAACCCATTACACAGACATCAGGAAGACGATTAAACTGGAGGGACTAAACAAATCCAAGCTGAAGGTTGTTAGCAAGAAAACACCAGCTAAAAAGCCCACAGTTAAGGCCACAGCGCCAGAAGCGACTGAGGAAGAATAATCATGGCCGCGCCAGTAGACAGCACAGCAGCCCTCTGCAATCGCTTTTTAACGCGCATTGGGGCAAATGAAATATCTTCTCTTGATCAGGAGAGCAAAGAGGCTCGCGTCTGCAAGGCAAATTTTGAATATTTGCGTGATGACGTGAACTCAGCACATGCATGGGGATTTGCTTTAAAACTTGGTACATTGGCACAATCAGCATCAAGCCCTGAATGGGGGGCAACCTATCAATATGCTATCCCAACTGATCTATTGGGTTTCATTACGAGCAAGGGTGAGATTCAGGGTCTTGAAGAGCCTTATAGAATTGTTGGTGATTATATCGTCACAAATGCCGCCACAGTTCAGATTGAATATGTTTCCCGTGTTGAAAACCTGAATAAATGGACACCGCAAGCCCGTGAGGCACTTATCTCAAGAATGCAGGCCGAACTTGCATCAGGCCTTACAGGCAGCTCAGGCGGCGTTAAAGCCTATTGGGATATGTATATTGAAAAGCTTTCTATTGCCGGTGCCTATAATGGCGCTGAATCCACACCCCGCGAATTTATAGTTGATACATGGCTTTCATCGAGATCAGGCCATATCACCAGCTATGGCGGCATTAAAGTGTCGGACTTTTAGCCCATGAAGCAATTAACCAGCTTTGCCAGCGGGGAGATTAGCCCGCGCCTTTTTGGCCGCGTTGATTTAGGTAAATACCAGAACGGCGCAGCTGAGGTTGAGAATTTTGTCATCTGGCCACATGGTGGAGCGTCTAAAAGACCTGGCTCAGTTTATGTGCATGAAATATCAGACAGCAGCGCTGTGCCACGTTTGCAGGAGTTTCAGTTCTCAACCACTGAGACCTATGTCCTCTGTTTTGAGAACAACCTGATCAGGATATTTTCCAACGGCGGTATTGTTACAAACACCGCAAATAACATTACAGGCATAACGGCTGCTAACCCAGCAGTTGTTACATCCACCGGCCACACCCTATCAAATGGTGATAAAATCATCATTGCCTCAGTTGGTGGCATGGTGGAGCTGAATAACCGTGAATTTACTGTTGCCAACGCAACAGCTAATACATTTGAGTTAACAGGCATAGATAGCAGCGCATACACGGCCTACACTTCAGGCGGGACAGCTTCATCGATTGTTGAGGTTACAACCACATACACCACAGCAGAATTGCCAGAAATGCGCTTCGCACAGAGCGCTGACGTTCTCTATATCGCTCATGAGGATCATGCCCTTGCTAAGCTTTCCAGAACTTCAAACACAAGCTGGACGCTAACAGATGTTGATTTGGTTGATGGCCCTTTCAGGGACATTAACGGCGACCAGACACAGAAATTCTTTATTGCGATTGACAGCAGCACTACCAATGTTTCTGGGGCAACACAGGCTGACCCGGTCGTTATCACCACAAGTTCAGCGCATGGCTATAAGTCAGGTGACTGCGTGACCTTTAGTAGCGTTGGCGGCATGACTGAGATTAATAGCAATCGCTATTTTGTGATTAAGCTATCTGACACAACATTTTCACTGCGTGATGAAAGCTATCGTGATGTCGATGGCACAGGCTACACGGCTTACACATCGGGCGGCACAGTCAACCGATCAGTGACGAAGTGGGGAACTTATTCCGAAGGCGCGACTAATTTCTCTCTTACAGCTGACTTTGCTTACTTTGATAGCGATATGGTGGGTCAGCTTGTGCGCCTATATGAGCCTGGACAACAAACAGGGATATCAACACCTGTTGCCGGCGCGGCAATATCCAACAGTTCAGTAATCACCAATGACGCTAAAGTATACGGCTTTAACGGGCTTTCAGGCACATCGACATGGAATGGCGACTGGAACTTACCCACACATGAAACAGGCGTTGTTAGGCTTTCGGACGCTGAGGACAGCGACTATGTGGATGCGGTTTTTCTTCATGATGTTTCTGTCGTTGTAAAAATCACAGCTGTTTCAAATAGCACCACAGCCACTTGTGAGATTGTTCTTAATCATGTGCCTGCTGATGTTATTACCTATGGCACCTCCGCGTGGGATGAGGGTGCATGGTCTAATTATCATGGCTATCCAAAGGCCATTGGGTTTCATGAGCAACGCTTTTGGGCGGGCGGCACTAATTCAGATCCTAAAACAGGCTGGGCCAGTGTAACAAATGCATTCGAAAGCTTCTCAGACGGTGACAATGATAACGATTCAATCACCTTCACAGTAGACGGCGGCAAGTTGGATCGCATCTTATGGATTAGCCCTGGAGACACCTTAGCCATCGGCACGACAGGCGGCGAGTATGTGGTTAAATCCACTGAGAGCGGGGCGGCAATTACTCCCGGTAATATCTCAGTTCGGTTTCAATCAAGCTATGGCTCAACTCAATATGAACCTGTAAGGGCTGGTGACGCGCTGATATTCCCCGCACGATTTGGATCATCAACCAACTCAGCCCGCCGCTTGCGGGAGTTTGATTATAACTTTGAGCAAGACAAGCATAAAGCCCCTCCGCTTACTATTATCTCAGAACATATCACCGGTGCTGGTGTTACATACCTTGATTATGCACAAGAGCCAAATTCATTGATAAGCGCGGTTAGAGATGACGGGCAGCTTGTGGCCTGTACTTATGAGCGGCATCAGGACGTTGTGGCGTTTCACAGGCATGTAATGGGGGGGTCATTTGGCTCAGGTGCGCCAGTTATTGAAACCATAGCCAATGAAAAGGGCGATTATGGTGATGAGCTATGGATGGTTGTTAAACGCACCATAGACGGCAATACGGTGAGGTATGTTGAATATCTATCCCGCGAGCAGCAGGTTGATGACGCAAAAGAGGACAGCGTCTTTGTTGATGCCTCTGCCACTTATGACGGATCAGCAACGACGACAATCTCAGGGCTTTGGCACTTAAGGGGTGAGACCGTTGGGGTTTGCGGTGATGGCATCAGACAACTAGATGCCACAGTCTCAGACACAGGGACTATCACCATAGATAGCGCTTCCAAGGTGCATGTAGGCTATCGCTATACATCAAAACTTAAAACCCTACCAATTGAGGCCAGCCAGCAGGAAGGGCGAACACAGTCACGGATTAAGCGCATAGTCAATGTGTTCTTGCGCGTTTACCGATCATCAGGCGGTAGTCTTGGCACAAATGACAGCACGCTCGATGATATCACTTATCGCGGCGGTGATGGTCTTTCCCCTCAAGTTGACCCTGATTTATATTCGGGACTTGTTAGGGTTCAGTCTCCATCAGGTTACGCGCGGGAGTTAGAAATTTACATTGAACATGATGACCCATACCCGATGAATATAACCGGGCTTGTGGCAGAGATGGGGCAATAATATGTGCGCACCGATGTTAGGAGCCGTTGCAAGTGTAGCTGGTTCAGTTGTTGGCGCCATGGGCGCGAGTTCTGAAGCAGACGCGCAGGCGGCAGCACGTGAAAGACAAGCACAGGTTAGAGAGATCAACGCCATTACCAGGCGAGAGCAGGGCGCAGCTCGCGCTGATGCCAAGGGTGATGAACATGATGATGCTATTGCGGCGCAAGACGTGGCGGCAGCTGGAAATGGCGTTATTGCCGGAGCTGGCTCAGCAGCCGATATAGCCCGCAAATCATATCAAAACAAATATCTTGATCTTGCAAATATTATTCATAGCCATGAGAGCGAAGCAATCAACGAAGAAAACCTTGCGCGCTCAGACAGAGCGGCAGCAGCTGATATAAGAAAAAGCGGTAAGATTAAAGCCTTTAGTACAATACTAGGCGGCCTTGCCAGCGCGTCCAAGGGAGTGGCCACACAAATTGCCTAAGATACAGGGGACAAGAAGAACAGTCCAAACCACAACAGCGCGGCTGACGCCTCCTTCAACAGCCGGGTTTGGCGCATCTGGCCGGGCTATGCAAGGGCTTGGTAAGTCCATTGCTGGCTTTGCTGGCGCATTTAATGCGTTTGCAGGTGTGCAAGAAAAAAATGATAAGATTGATACCAATATGAAGCTTTTAGAGTTTCAGATGGATCAGGACCAGAAGCAATTTGAAGCGCAAACAGCTATTGATGGAGATGGTCGCAACCATGTTGACACATCTCTAAATAGATATGATTTTGATGCTGGTGGCTTGCTTAATAATATACCAGAGAGCCAGAGAGATCGCGCCTCACTGCAATTAAAGCGGTCTCGCTTTTCTATTCAGAATGAAGCACAGCGCCAGCAAATGGGATACCAAAATGAGTATTGGAAAGGCCGCGGCGTTGAATATGGTAATAATGTTATTCAGAAGGTCATCACACCTGATAGCCTGAAAGAAGGAGGCCTCGAAGCGGCGAAGGCAGCAACTGGTATCATTGATAAATCCCTGCAGGATATGCCGGTCTCACCGCGCATCAAAGGGGCCATGAAAAAAACGCTGACAAAAGCGGCAGCTGAGCGTGTTGTTGAGACGATAGACCCTAAGCAATATTTCAAAATGATGCAACAGAAGGCATCTGTTGAAAAGGTTGCACCTAAGAAGACATCAAGCATCTTGCCAAAAAACCCGGTTGGCAAAGCTATTGAAATGGCCGCAAATAGTGAAGGGCTCGATCCTAACATTGTAGGACAAATCGCCAAGATAGAAAGCAACTTCAAGCCCCACGCAAAGAACCCACTTAGCTCAGCTCGCGGCCTTGGCCAGTTTATTAATTCAACAGCTCGTTCATACGGTCTTAAAAATGACGGCTCAGATAGTATTGCGGCGCAGGCCAGGGCCTTGGCAAGCTTTACAGCTGATAACGCCAAAGGACTGAAAGCCGCACTGGGCCGAAACCCGACACCAGGAGAGTTGTATCTGGCGCATTTTGCCGGTATGGGCGGCGCCAGAAAAATAGCAACAGCTAAGGGTAATGCGCCTATATCCGCAGTTTTAGGAAAGGACGCTGTTCGAGCCAACCCGTTCTTGCGAGGTAAAACCGTGGCGCAGGTTCAGTCATGGGCCGCTAAAAAGATGGGGGCTGGTGGCAACGTTAAAATAGCTTCTAACTCTAATGATATATCAGATTATCTTTTCTCTGAAAAGAATGTGAAGCGCGTACAGAAGAGACATGAGGCCGCCATAGAAGCGGAAACAGTCAGCCGCATGACTGGTAAGTCATCTGTTGTCCTGGAAACTGCTGTTGACGGTCTTCGAGACCAACTGGAAGCTAACCCCGGTAATGCTGATCTTGCTGTTGCCGTTAAGGCGGCTGAAGGCAAGCTGAAGCAACAGCACAGCGCTCTTAAAAATGACCCGCTGAAATATGCCGATGATCAAGGCGTTGCGGAAGTCCCCTCCCTGATCACAGCACAAGACCCGGTTAAAGGGATATCCAGACGCATTGAAGACGCTGAAAAGGTGGCTGACACCTACCAGATCGAGCCAACTTATTTTAGGCAGGAAGAGCGGGCCTTTTACGCGCAAAAGTTCAACGAGCTTGATGTGAATGGCAAGCTTGAGATGCTGAAAGCCTTTGAGCAGGGCGCGGGTGGTAAAGCAGGCAAGCTCCTTAAAGAGCTGAACGGCGTTGACCAGTCGATGGCGCATATCGGCGGCCTTTACCTGACGGGCCAAAGAGAAACAGCAATTCTTGCAATGCAGGGACTTGATGTAATGAAGGACAAGGGGCTAAAAAATGTCACCGAAAGCCTGAAAAACGCTGATGTACTGTCGGCCTATAGTGCGAAGTTTGGGAATGCTTTTGGCCCGGATACAATCAAACAATCAGGCCCATTTATCGCAACGGCGAAGGCCATAGCAACAGCGAAGATGCTGCAAGGGGTGACGCCATCAGATGCTTTAGCTGAAGGCATGAAACTTGCTACAGGCTATTCTGAAAATAATGGCGAACAATATGGCGGTATTGGTGAGTTTAATGATCAATCATTTTTGATGCATCCTGATCATAAAGCCTCTGATGTGCTTGATGTATTCGAGCATCTTGTGACGCGGGATAACTATAAAGAGAATGACAACCCTAACAGTGACCGCAACGACAGGCGTGGGGTTGAGATTAATGAAAAGCCTCTTGATATCTTTTTGAAGATCGATGGGGTTAACCCTACTAACCCGGACACACACAGGCCAGTGACAGCTGAAGATATGGAAGATGCGTCTTTTATCTCAGTAGGCCCGGGGCGCTACATCATCCAGATTGACGGACTACCACTGAGAGACACAAAAAGCGCTGTTAATGTTGGTGATGGCTTAACGGCTTATCCGGATGTGTATGTTTTTGACCTGGCTAAGAATATGGATAGGGTTAAGGATATTATTCAATACTAGCCGTTCAAGAGCAATGAGCCAATAACGACGCTTGCAAATACAAAAACAAAAAATCCAGTCACTCCGCCTAGAATGGCTATTCGGCAGTCTTTATCAGTTACGCCATCCAGGCGACCGTACCATAAGTGCACTGCAATCAATGCAGGCACTACAATTAAACCGGTCATTTTGTTACCTGAGCCTGCAACTATCAGCCCTACAAAAAAATAGATAGCAACCGTTATGGCAGTCGCTTTTAGATAAATAGCCATTACAATTTCCCCAAGGAGCAGTGTTTGTCCTACTTTACAGACGATACCCCATATAAATCAAGCTTAGAGCCTCTGATTGTCAATAACAATGATTTACCCTCTGAACGTCTTGGGTTCACTGAGCATCTGCGCCACCTGCTTGAGCCGAGACTACAAAACGTATCACAGCATAAGCTATAAATGTACAGAACCAGAAAATAGGATCAGTCATTATTGCTGCCTGCCGTCCAATTAGGTCCGCAGCAATGTGAGTGAAACCGTTCGGGGAAGTGTACGGCTCACTTCTGAGAAACCCCCAGTAAATCATAGTCGCACCTATAAAACCCAACAAAAGACTGAAGAATTTAGACATAAGCGCTCCTTATGAGAGGTACCCCTTGTCATACTTTACAGACGATGAGCCATATAAATCAAGTGCTGAGCCCTTGATTGTTGACCAGAAGAACATGCCAGAGCCTGAACTGGGATTTGTAGAGCATGTCCAGCAAAGCTTTTTGCGAGAAAAAAATTCAGGCACACTCCTTTCAAAGACATTTAATATTGGGGAGCAAGTAGCCGAAAGAGCACAATTTCTCGAGGATGAATTAGGACCAGACTACGTAGATAAATTGCAGCAATTTGGTTACGAGAGGGGCATTCTGCAGACCTTCAATGCGGAAGATCCAAAGCTTTTTGGCAACGAAGACCCTGATTTTGAAGATGCCTTAAGACGATGGCGAGAAACTCTGCCAGCAGATAAAAAATCACGCCTATTTGTCGGCGATGAGTTAGAGGAAGCTGCAAAGCAGCGGGCTATTAAAGTCGAGGAAGAAGCAAAGCGTAAACTACAGAGAACAAAATACGGCTGGGGTGTCGATTTAGTTGGCGGTGCGGGTGCCCATTTAAGTGACCCACTAGAGTTAATGTTCTACTCGTTGGTACCTTACGGCGTTGCCAGCAAGATATTTTCTAAAGCCGGGCAACTTGCACTCGCGCAGAGAGCTGCAGTATATGCAGGTAGCGAAATGGCTGCGGCGGTGACATTTGAAACTCCAACGCAGTTCTTGGCAGTGAAGCCATATAAAGAAGAACTTAACATTCCTTACACAAACATGGACGCGGCAAATGCAATTTTTGCTGCGACAATACTAAGTGGGGCGTTTGCTGGGGCTGGTACTTTTCTGGGGGCCGCCTTCCGTAAGGTTAAAACAGGCGAATGGACACCGGAACAAGCCCAGAAACATATAGCTGAGAATTACAACAAGCTCCCACCTGAAGAGCAGGAGATGGCGGACATTGCTCTTGGGTTGATGGAGCGCGAACGCCTAAACCCTTATGGACCAACAGAAGAGGGCCGGAAAAAATTTAACACGGAGTTTTCCGAGGCTGAGCAACACGCTCATAGCACCGGGCGGCGCGTGACGGAAGAAGACGTCGTTAAAGCGCAAGAGATGGCGGAACCACGCGATCTTGATCAAGAGTTAGCAGAACTTAGGGAAGCTGCGACAAGAGACGCTGGGCTTGAGCAACAGGCTGATGAGTTTGTTGATGATATAGAAGCCCCAGAGGCGACAACAGCCCCCCTTGATCAGTATGAGCCTATACTACAGGCCTTTTCAGATAATTTTGAGATAGGCGACGATTTTTCCAGCGGCTTCTTGCGCCGCATGGGAATTGACCGCTCACAGATAGACGATTTTATAGAATATGCCAGAGAGCAAGGCTATCTTTCTGAAAAGGGCGACAAGATGAAAGTCACGCGGAGATCTGAGGCCCTACCAGAAGAAGACCCGGATGCCAAATACAATCAAGCCCAACAAGAGCGCTGGAAAGCTGTTAAATCCCTTATGGAGGCTAAAGAAGCATATAGGAAAGCTATTGATGATAATGACCCGCTAAAAATAAAAGAAACGCGCAAACAGGTCATGAAGGCGACCACCGCCAGAAACAAGGCAAGAGAGGTGGCTGACTTTTCACTCCCTGATAATCTGCAAGCCATAGCTGACAGAATTATCCCTGACGATGTCAGAGTTAAGATGGTTGATAGCCTTAAATTAAATAAATTTACTCGGTCCCAAGCAGCAGATCTAACAAGCACACCAGAGTTTAAGAGGTGGAGCGGTGGCTCGCCCCTAGTCAGGAGCAGTGATGCAGCAGACTACGAGTTAAAGACAGGAAAGCCAGTCACTATAGAAGTATTCCACGGTACAAATAAGTCTTACGAAGAACTTGAGTTGCAGAAACTTTATAACTCAGATGTCAAAATCTTATGGTTAACACCAGATAAGAATAGAGCCTCAAGGTACGCACTTACCGATATGGCGCTTGGCGATAAGGGGCCGTACAGCCGTGTGTATGACCTATATGCGTCATTTAAAAATCCAATGGTTTTCAGTCCGCAATATAAAAAAATGCCTCTTAGCCTGCATGAAGAATATTTCAAAGATGATATTTTCCATGCACTAAAACAGCGCATACGTGAGCAGAGAACAATGACTGAAGCTGAAAAAGCTGCACTTTTGGAGATGCTGGAAGACGGTTTGAAAGCTAGGAATATGTTCGAGAGCCACGCATATGCAGGTATAGATGAGATGACACCTGAGCAAGGAAATATATTCGATGCTATGAGCAAAGATACGGAACTATACCAGGAACTGGTTGATATTATATTCAATGATCGACGATTTACCCACAGCGCGATGTTCGAGGACATCAAGAGTAAGGGGCATGATGGCATTATTTTTAAAAATATGAATGATCATGATGGACAACAAGACCAGTATGTAGTGTTTGATAAAACCAGGATAAAATCAGTCAACAACAAAGGCACCTTTGATCCTAATGATCCAAGGATCATGAACCGAACAGACGGCGCAAACGTACAAGGCGCTTACTTCCCTGAAGAAAAACTCATCCAGATTAGCCGCGCGGCACTTGATCCTGAAGGCACAGCCCGCCATGAGGCTATGGAAGCACTGAATGACCTAGGATACTTTAAAAAAGAAGAATGGGACATGCTGGAAGCCAGCGCCATTGAGGGCGAATGGATAAGCAAGCATAATATAGAACAGCGTTATAAAGATATATATGATGGTGAAAGCCAGCGCGGTGATCTGCTGAGAGAGGCAATTAACGAGGAATATGCCGCTTGGGCAAGAGGTGAGACAGAAGTAACACCAGCCCTGAAAAAGCTCTTTGAACGTGTAAAGCAAGTGCTTAATGAGGTGGCGACAATTCTTCGCAAGCAAGGCATAAATGATTACCGCGATATTTTTAAAATGGTTGAAAGCGGTGAGCTTAAAAATCGCGGAAGTGATGTTGATTTGAAGCCTGAACCAGAGGCACAGCCTCTAATAGACATAGACGGCGCACAGATGACTCCTGAAGAGCTTATCCGCGCAGCGGATAATGATATAGCCATGGCTGAAAACATTGCCTTATGCGCAAGGCTGGGGGGTTAGTATGTCATTTGATGATTGCGTTATGAAGGCCGTTGCGTCCGGTGAGATAGATGAGGAAACAGCAGGCAGCGCCCTTGAATGGTACCAACGTTATAAAAAGAAATATGATGCTACAGGTGAGCCAGATGCTGGCATGAGGGCTGCAACAGAAGCGGCTGAAAAATCTACACTTGAAGCCAAGAAGAGAGCGCAGCAGAAATATCTTAAATTTAAAACATCAAAGCAGCTTTTTGAGCAAATAAGAGACTACCGCACACCAGGCAAGGGCAGGCAAAAGCCTCATGAAGCCGGTTACGCTGTTCTTGACAGCACGGGGCTTTCTGGTGTGCCAGGCGTCAAACAAATTCACGAAGAATATAATAAGCGTGCGCATTCTATGCTTGCGGGTTTTATGGGAGAGCAGCGTAAGAATATAATTGGTAATTCACGTGATGAAGTTCAGTTGCAAAATGTTGTTAGGGAGATTTTTGGCGAGGACACTGGCGATGCTGCTGCTAAAGCGCACGCCAAGGCCTGGAATGAAACCGCTGAATGGCTGCGAGCCGAGTTTAACCGAGGTGGCGGCGATATAGCATTCCGCAAAGATTGGGGCTTGCCACAGATGCATGACTGGCAAGCTTTGAGTAATGCCTACTTCCCTACATGGCGTGAATTTACATATGATCTGCTTGATGTCGCTAAAATGTCAGAACAGTATGGAATGACACCAGCTGAGATATTTGAAAGCCTTAAATCAGTCTTTGATAATATTTCGTCCAATGGCACAAAGCAGATAGACTTTGATGCCATGGGATTTAAAAAATCCACAGCAAACACCCGTATGGATTCTCGTTTCCTGGTATTCAAAGATGCCGATAGCTGGATGAAGTATCAAGACAAGTTCGGTAATGGCGACCCTTACTCAGTTATGATGAGCCATATTGACCTTATGGCACGTGATATAGCCATGATGAAAAAGTTAGGACCCAATCCGCGAAGTGGGCTTGATCTAGTTAAGCAAACGGTCAAAAAATACGAAACTGAATTAGGTGGTCGCAATAATTATGATGAGCCATTGCAGGATATTTTTGATGTTTTGACAGGTGAGGCAAACATGCCTGTTATTTCAAAGCTTGCAAAAACTGGCGCTAATGTTCGGCAAACCTTAACAGCGGCACAGCTTGGCTCTGCTGTTGTCTCAGCGGTTACTGACCCATTTTGGATGTCAATGACATCATCCTTTAACGGCATGAAATCAGCCAAGGTTATCGGACGTGTAATGAAATCATTGAACACGGCTGATCACGAACAGTTTTTGAGGCTGGGGTTGAGCGCTGAAAGCTGGGCTGATGCCGCAGCCGACCTTGCCAGGTATCACAATGAAGCTGTTTCATCGCCATTCTTTCAGAAACTATCAAGCGGTGTTTTGCGGGCCTCTGGCCTTAATTATTGGACTGATTTATGGAGATGGTCATTTGAGAGGGAGATGCTTGGGTTCATCACTGATAACACTAAGCACCCATTCAACAAAATTGATACAAAGTTACAAAAGGCGCTTAAGAGATATGGTATATCGGCTGATGAGTGGGATATAATAAGAGCAACCCCCCAGTATGAAATTGGAGAGGGCGTTAAATATTTGCGCACGCAAGATATAGCCAGGCGGAAAGATTTGTCAGGACAACAGGCCGATGACCTCAGCCTCAAGTTAGCCGGGTTTATATCGAATGAAACAAACTTTGCAATCCCGACAGGATCTCTGCGCGGAAAAAGAATGCTTGGCGCATTAGGCAAGCCAGGAACGCCTTGGGGTGAGATTATGCGTTCTGGTATGATGTATAAAAACTTTCCACTAACAATCATAATGACGCATCTTCGCCGTTCTTTTGATGAGATGGCGCAGGGACGGGCAGGCTATCTGACAACTGTTCTGGTAGGTACAACTGTTATGGGTGGCTTAGCCCTTCAGTTAAAGGCTCTTAAAGATGGTAAGAATCCTGATGATACGTCTTCAGCAGACTTCTGGACGCGGGCCTTTTTGCAGGGCGGCGGCCTTGGCATATATGGTGATTTTATTATACAGGATCACAACAGATACGGTGGCGGGCCGCAGGAAACAATTGCAGGTCCAGCGGTTGGGGCTGGCCATGATGCGGCTCGTATTGCTCAATATTTACTTTTTGAGACGGGGAAGGATGGGGAGTATGAGGACGGGGAGCAGGCCAGAAATATGTTCAAGGCGCTTGAGAGAGCATCTAATTATGTTCCAGGTCGGTCTATATGGTATCTCTCTGCCGCCTATAAAAGGGCCTTCCAGGACAATTTAAAGGCTATGGGAAACAAGAACCCACGCCGCAAACTCAAGCGCATCGTCAAGGATAGACGTAAGCGCAACAACTCAGATTACTGGTGGCAACCAGGAGACGCCACACCGTTCTAACCAACCCGCTTTAAAGCGGGTTTTTTTATGGGAAAACCTCATGACAGTTTCAGCAACATCATATGCGCCAATGCTTTACAACGGTAACGGTGCAACAACAGAATTTGCAGTTACATTTACTTTTACAGATAGCACTGACCTTGTCGTCACTCACATAGATGCCAGTGACACGGAGACTATTTGGGCAGAGAGCACGAATTACACTGTTACAGGCGGCGATGGCTCAACAGGCACAGTAACAGTCTCGACGTCTCCAACAGACTACACCCCGGCAAGTGGTGAGCAATTACGTATTGAAAGGTCTACGCCAAATAGTCAGCCTGAAGACTTTGACTTTGATAATCAGGTGACTGAAGACAGCGTACAGGCTGCTATTGACAGACTAGCACGCGTTAACCAGGAACTGACATATAACAATGATAGGCGCCCAGCTCTTTCAAAAGCTGCCTTCGCAAGTTTTGGTGGGGCCATAGAATTCCCGGCACCTTCAGCTGGCTCGGTAATTAGCTGGAATGCAGGGGGAACCGCACTTGTTAATGTCGCTCAGGTAGATCTTGACGGCGTTGCTATTTCAAACCTGACTACTACAGCAAGCCTAGAAAATAGTGATTTATTCCCACTATATGATGACAGCGCTGGTAATAATGCGGCCATTACGCGGGGCAATCTTGTTACGTCGGTTCTTGGGTCTGACCTTGAGGCCATTAAAGGACTTACCAGCGCGGCCAACAAACTGCCTTATTATACAGGCAGCGGCACAGCTGCACTGGCAGACCTGACAGCAGCAGGCAGATCGTTACTGGATGATGCAGACGCAGGCGCACAAAGAACAACGCTTGGCGTTACCTCAACAACTGACATTGCCAGTACTGACAATGCCAAAGGAGCCAGCCTCATTGGTGTTGAGGATGTTAACGGTTGGTTCTCAGGTACAGATCAAGAGACAGTTAATAACCAGCTTTACAGGCCTGTTCTTCACCTCCTAGATCAAAAATCACTAGGCACACACGGCGGTACGTTCACTGCCGGAGCGGACCAGACAAGGGCGTTAGGGATAGAGGTACGGAATGAAATTCCTGGGGCTAGCTCTGGCTCAAATCAGGTGACACTGCCTGCTGGCACATACTCGGTAGAGGGGTTTGCAACTGCGTATCAGGTCAATGCTCACAGAGCATTTTTATACAATGTCACTGATGCTGCTGAGGAGTTGGCAGGGTCTGCCGCATATACGCACACGGGATCGGCCACATCTACCAAATCTTTTATTGACGGATACATCACAATAGCCTCAGAAAAGGTTTTTGAATTACGTCACAGATGCGCAGCTACTCAAGCCACTTATGGCATGGGTACGAGGTCGCAGTTTGGCACAGAAATATATGCAAATCTAAAATTCACAAAGGTGTCATAATGAAACGAATTATCATTAAAAATAGCATTGTTGATTTAGTGAAACTCAACATAACCGATATATCCGACCAACCAAATTCTGTTGTGGTTGATGATACTGTCGATGTATTTGGCGGCTGGATATACAACGAGGATGATGTAACGTTTTCAGCGCCGCCTGACCCAATACCGACAAAGGATATGCTCAAGGTTTATGCTGCCAATAAGCGGTGGGAGATTGAGGTAGGTGGAATATCGTTTGGCGGTAACACTGTTACGACTGATGATAGATCAAAATTACTGATCGAAGGGGCACCCGAAACAATAAACCCCGGCGAAAGCACAAACGTTAAAACAGCAACAGGGTGGGTTACTCTAGATCAGGCAACATTGTTGCTGCTGCGTGAGGCAGTTAGATCACATGTCCAGAATTGCTTTAATGCTGAAAAATCCGTGTCAGATAAAATTGACGCCGAAACCATCACAACTTACGCGGAAATTGATGCAGAGGTATGGCCCGCGAATGACTAATGTTTAAATATAGACCGATTGGCCAACCGACCCCGCTTAGAGCGGGTTTTTTTATGCCTGAAGGGGGAATGAATGGACCTGGATAGAAAGATATTCTTTGATGAGATCCGTGGTAGTGTTTTCAAAGGTTCTCTCAGTGAGAAACAGGTGGAGGGCTTGGATATTCTTCTCAACATTTGGGAGGATGATTTCAGCTCATACCCGGATGAGTTTTTAGCTTATTGCCTGGGCACGACTTACCATGAAACAGCCAGAACCATGCAGCCCATTCGTGAGTATGGCAGAGGCAGAGGCCGGAAATATGGCAGGCCTGACCCTAAAACGGGTCAAACCTATTACGGCCGGGGCTTTGTGCAACTCACATGGCTATTTAATTACGCGAGGGCGGGGCGCAAGCTCTCCATGGACCTGATCAGCAAGCCTGACAAGGTTATGATTCCAGAGGTTGCCGCCACCATTCTTTATAGAGGCTGTATTGAGGGCTGGTTCACAACTAAAAAGCTGTCCGATTACATCACAGAGACAAGCTGCAATTACCGCCAAGCAAGGCGCATTGTAAACGGCATGGATAAAGCCACACTAATTGCAGGCTATGCAAAGAAATTTGCCAAAGCCATCGAGGCGGCACGGCATGAGCCTGTTATCACAGCTAAAAAGCTTGAGAAGGCGGGTTCACGGACGGCCAAGGCGGTTAGAAAGAATAATGACACAGGAGGAGCTATTGTCGGGATCGGTGTCGCGGGTGGGGCAGCAGAGGCCCTCAGAAAGCTTAAGGACGTCACAGAGGGCGCGAGCTCTTGGCGCACGGTTCTTGATAGCCTTGTTGATACTCTCAGCTGGCTTAGTTCTTTCTGGTATTTGGGCGTGGCTGCTGCTGGTGGAGTTCTTCTCTGGAATAATCGCCGGATTATCCGGGCGCGGATTGAAGATGAAATGAAAATAGGGAGACTTTCTGATGATTAGCTGGTTAGCAGGCCCCCTTGGGTTAGCCCTCAGATATCCTTTAATCACCGGCCTTTTATTGGTGTCCCTGACAGGTATGTCATGGAGCTACTTAAAGGGTCGTGAGCATGTAGCGCAGCGCCACCAGCAAGAGATGCGCGAAGCCATCACCAAAGACACCCAAGAAAACAAAGAGCTCCAGCGCGCCGCTGAGGCCGATCAAGAGCTACATGAAAAAGAGGTCAAAGAGGCCACTGTAAAACAGGAGAAAGACATTGCAGATATTGAAACCCTTAAGCCTCACCAGTGCCTTGATGTTAAGCTTAGGGATATCGGGCTGCGCTAGTCCTAAAGCTGATTATCTCTCAGTGCCAGCGGCGCCGGGCTATCTTAAAAAATCCCCCAAAGCCAAGCCAAAATGCAAGCGTGTTACTGTCCGTGATTTGGCCGTGTGTGAGCGCAAAAAAGATGCGCATATAGATTACCTGACATCTAAAAGTCGCGCTCAGTCCCGCTATATCAAGCGGCTAGAGAGGGTTAAAAAATGACTGGTGAAAAAATTGAGATTAACAACGGGCGCGGCATTGACGCATCAAGACTTCATGTTTCCGGCTACACGGCTATTGGTTTAATGGGCTCATTGTTTGTTGCGGCTTTTGTCTTGGCCTCACTTATACGTGATACAGACAACAGAATAACAACGCTATCGAAAAATACTGATAATCAAATTATACAGGTTTCGCGGCAAATTGCTGATCTGGTGGTTGCTGTTGATAAAATAAGCGCAAACACGCAGGACAGATTTAAAAAGAGAGATGCAGCTTGGGCTTGTGCTATGGCCGCTCTTGCAAATCCAGGGTTTGTTTGTGTTAACCCGCTTGCATCCCCACCGCCGCATCTATATGTGGGGCTTGGCCAGAAAGACGCAGCTGCATGGCGGGCGACGATAGAGAGGGAGTGAGTTTAAATTTCTGCTGAATGAGCGTTTTGTGACTTAAAAGCAAATCAGATAGCACTGTTGTTTAAAGATTTAGAGTGAAGGGAAAGGGGTAACGAACGAAAAACGCTATTTATGTTACTTAAGCAAATATAATGAACACTGGTGAACCATATCGCTCATCCCTCTTCCTCTCTCTTCTCTCCTTCTGTTTAAGTACGAGGTACGTTAACTCGCGAAAAACATAAGCGCTAAAATCACTCGCATGAGCTTTATATAGTATCAAGAAGGTGTTTTAAGGGTGTTTGAGCGATTAATAGTCTCGTTTACACCGAGAGGGTCGGCAGTTCGAGCCTGTCATCGCCCACCATCTATATGGTCAATAAATTCAGCCTGTTAGCAATAGCTAGCGGGCTGAATTTTGTTTCGTCCATAATTTCAAATGCGTTTCAATGCTAGCGCCGGGGCGGCGGCAATAATCTAGCGTTTTCAGGATAGAGTCATTTCTAGTCCCCATTATCATATATTTCCCAATAAAACGCTTCTGAACGTGCCAGCGTTGCACCTGGCTGTAATGTTGTTTCATATAATCCAGAACATTGCTTTTATTGTGCTCGGCAAGCTTGATCACCGCTCTGCAACTGGCATCAGCCTCCAACAGAAACCTACGTGTAAATAAGCTACTAAAGCCAAGAGAGCAGCCCGCTTTATTGTGACAGACCGCAAGCTTAGACCGGGGTTCACCTCTGAATTGCTCATGATGCGCACATTCATGCGCCGTCACAAACATCCGCATTTCTCTCAAACGGGGCTGTAGTAAATACTCACTTATATAGATGACCTGTTCAGAGGGGCGGTAGTAAGCCCGCGCCAGTAACATGTCGATGACATTTTGAAGGACCGGATCCTGACTTGTATCGACATTTTGTAGATTGGCAGGGGGAGGGGGAAATTTTTTAAAAACAATTTTAGCGCTGCACCAGGGCAATTCAGATGCTTTGAGAGTGTGGCAAAAGGGGAGGGCAAAGACAAAAGGCAAAGCCAATAAGATAGCTTTTATCTTCGAAGAAGATGTCCCTAAAATATCCATTGTCTGTCTGCTGCCTCATATCGTGATTACAAAGGCGTCTTAAATTTAAGCAGTAACTCCGCGAGCCATTATTCCCTACGGCAGCCATAAAACAGCCGCCGCCCATACTAAGATATGTTGAATAGAGTAACATCTTTTTTGCATTTTCTGAATATTGCAGTTCTCGCTACCTAAATGATTGATCCAAAAACATTATAAAGCAGGCTATGCAGCCCTGCCTTGCTGGGGTTTCAACACAGGCACCAACTTATCCCCGCCCCCAAAAGCGCCTCCTATAGTGACAAACAACAAAGCGTCACTAAATGAAGGCCATAAAATGAGCGAACAAACCCCAAAACTCTCCCTCCCCTACATCATGGCGGCTCAGGCCCAAAAACATGTGACCCATAACGAAGCCATAAGGGCACTGGATGCCTTAACACAACTCACCATCGTCGATAGAGACCTCACAAGCCCGCCCATAAGCCCGGCAGAAGGGGCATGCTACATCATCGCCGCCACAGCAACCTGTGCCTGGGCCAGCAAAGAAACAGAGATTGCGGCCTATCAGGATGGGGCCTGGGCTTACTACCCGCCGATAGAAGGCTGGACAGCCTGGCTACAAGATGAAGACGAGCTGGTTGTTTATGATGGCAGCGCCTGGCAAAGCCCCGGCCCCAAAAGCTTAAACCCCGCCACCGGGGCTATGCTTGGCGTGAACGCGACCGCTGACGCGACCAATCGCTTATCAGTGAACTCAGAAGCGGTGCTCTTGAATAGAGAAGTGGATGACATAACCCTGACCTTAAACAAAGAGAGCGGATCAGATGATGCGTCCCTAACTTTAAAAACCGCCTTTTCTACCCGCGCCCTTTTGGGTCTTTTGGGAAATGATGACCTGACCTTAAAAGTCTCACCCGATGGCACAGTGTTCCATACAGGCCTAACAGTTGATAAAGACACCGGTAATGTCGCCATAGGCACCAGCTCTGATGTGAATAATAAATTACTTGTTTCAGGGCAAAACAACTTGTTCACCAATGCAGGCCCCCTAAACATCGTCATGAACAAAGGCGCGAGCGGTGATGATCTCTCATTCACCCTGCAATCAAATTTTTCTGCCCGTGCTCTCATCGGCCTTTTGGGCAATGATGATCTAACCGTTAAAGTCACGCCTGATGGCTCAACTTATCACGACGCCATCGTGATAGATAAAGACAATGGCGCTGTCTCACATCCCAAAAGCTCAAAATTCTCAGCCTATGTTAATTTCGATCGCTATATCCCGGCAGATAGTTGGAGCTTAATTGACAATAACAACGCCCGTCACAACAATCAGGGTGACTGGGGTGCCGGCATCTTCACCGCCCCCACAGAGGGATACTATCTTTTTGGCGCCGGATATCGCTTTAAAGCTAATGGCTCCGTCCCCTCAGATATCAGAGTCGGGCTAAGCATAAACGCTGCGACACCAACTGCCGATAGAACGTCCACAAGCGGAGACGCCACAATAGTAACCCTGCAATCATCAGTACAAGTCACAGCTCTATTGCACCTCTCGGCAGCAGATACAGTGCGGGCAATGGCCTATATGACAACGAATGATGGCTATGTTGAAGCAGATAGCAACGTCTTCTGGGGATGCCGCCTGCCGTAACAGTTTAGGAGGCAAGAGTTAGCCAGGCCGCGGTGCAAAAAACAGTAGGTGCTGAATAACCATTCACCTGGAAAATTAATTGCAAATATTCACAGTCTGGCCGACAAAATATCTTGACGAACTTATGACAGCCAGCTACAAACGGCTCTTCTCAAGGCCGGTATGTGACAGCACTGGCCACTCCGACAATTCGGGTAATCGCGAAGCTCTTAAATCTTTAAATAGATATAGAGTGACAGCAAAACGCCTGTTAAAATTAGTCGGTTCATTTTGGGGGGGTGTAGCTCAGTTGGTTAGAGCGCTGGCCTGTCACGCCAGAGGCCGCGGGTTCGAGTCCCGTCACTCCCGCCACTTTATTCAGGTTTCTATACCTGGTTCACTTTATTCCCTCGTCACATCCCCTCATCCGCTAGATCAGAATGGCAATTGACAGAGCGCTATGCCGGTTTCATCCTGTCATTATGAAAAGTACAAAGCTGTATAAATCAAATAAACGATGGCCAGCCTCATTATTTGCAGCCTTGCCAATCCCGCATCTGCTGTTATTGCCCGCACTCCTGCTTATAATATTAATTGCCATAACACCCTGGCAACAAAGCTTAGCCGGAAGTAAGGCCCATCCGCTCCCCCATAATAAGCACTGCACCGCCGTGGTCGCCGTGAAGTATAATAAGGTCTTCATGTCGGAGCCCTGGATAGCGACAGCCAAATTGGAAGCCCGGAGCAAATGGCGTGATAAGGTTCGGGAAAGAGATGGCAGTCTTTACGCTGAATATCATGACGCTGCAGAAAAAAAATCTCACTGTCGGCGCATCGGCTTCGGTAATGACCCGGAAGGCAATATCGGTACCTATGTCGCGTGTGAAATTTCAGCGCGCCCTTGTGCGGTGCTGGTTAAACGCTAAGATATAGGATTATAGATGGGAACTAAGCGCGTGGAAACACAGCGCCAATTGTAACTGATCACTTGGGTTTGTAAAAACAGTGACAAAAAATTCCACACGGCCCGCCCGACTCGGTTATCAATACCCCACGCAAATGAGAAACTTGGGGGAAGAGCGTGCTGCGCTCTTTCGTCACTTGTTGTATGTGGTACTTTTCGGCATAGTCTGCGCAAATTGACAACAGGATGACAATCCGACCAGGCAGTTGCTTCAGAGCGGTTGATAAAACCGACTAAATAACAAAGAAAACGACCCGCTTCGCTAATTTTGGGGGGTGCATTCGCACCGAATTAGTCTTAAGGTCAGCATCAACTGGGCGGAATAAACTGGGGCGAGACAATGGAAAATGTAGCGGCACAATATTTGCCAATCGCTATTTTTGTTGGCATTGCAGCTGCCATATCTATGGCGCTCATGCTGGCGCCATTCCTTCTGGCTTACAAACAGCCAGATCAAGAAAAACTATCACCATATGAGTGTGGCTTCGAACCATTCGATGATGCCAGGATGAAATTCGACGTCCGCTTCTATCTGGTTGCCATGCTCTTCATCATCTTCGACCTGGAGGCAATCTTTCTGTTTCCATGGGCGCTTACCTTCAGTGAAATTGGCGACCTTGGCTTCTGGGCGATGATGATCTTTCTGGCTGAACTGACAATCGGGCTGATATACGCCTGGAAAAAGGGAGCCTTGGAGTGGGATTAAACCCTTCAGGAATGATCATATGACATTAGTTGGTAAGCCCCCCTACAACAGCAATATGCTTTTCGCCCCGCAGGCCGATTATGGCCGCCCGGCAAAATATGCAGACCAGCCCGCAACGATTGATGACCCTTATTTCAATGACCTTTCAGGCCAGCTAACTGATAAAGGCTTCGTTGTTGCAGCTTATGATGACCTCATCAACTGGGCCCGCACCGGCTCTCTTATGTGGATGACCTTTGGCCTTGCCTGCTGCGCTGTTGAGATGATGCAGGCCTCAATGCCGCGTTATGATGTTGAGCGCTTTGGCTTTGCCCCGCGGGCCAGCCCGCGCCAGTCAGATGTAATCATCGTTGCCGGTACACTAACCAACAAAATGGCCCCAGCCATTCGCAAGGTCTATGACCAAATGCCAGAGCCTCGCTATGTCATTTCAATGGGCAGCTGCGCTAATGGCGGCGGTTACTACCACTATTCTTATTCTGTCGTGCGCGGTTGTGACCGCGTGTTGCCGGTAGATGTGTATGTGCCAGGCTGCCCCCCAACGGCAGAGGCGCTGGTTTACGGTATTTTGCTATTGCAAAAGAAAATCCGCCGCACCGGCACCATAGAGCGCTAGCGCATTCAAGGGAGATAATGTTGCAAAGCGGACTAGACGAACTCGCAGACTTCATTGGTGCAGAGCTGAAAGGCTCTGTCACAGCCACCAGCGTCGAACATGATGAGCTAACCCTCACTGTTCTGCGTGAGGATATCCTGACAGTGCTGAAATTCCTTCGGGATGATCCGCGCTGCAAATTCACCTGCTTTATTGACATTTGCGGGGTGGATTACCCGGCCCGCGATAATCGCTTCGATGTTGTCTATCATCTATTGAGCCTCACACAGAACAACCGCATTCGCCTGCGTCTCGAAACAGATGAAAACACGCCAGTGCCAAGCGCTGTCGGCATTTTCCCCGGCGCGCTCTGGTTTGAGCGCGAAGCTTACGACATGTATGGTATCGCCTTTAGCGGCCACCCGGATCTGCGCCGTTTGTTGACCGATTATGGCTTCCAGGGTCACCCTCTGCGCAAAGATTTCCCGACCACCGGCTATGTTGAGGTGCGCTATGACGACACCAAAAAACGCGTGGTTTACGAACCTGTAAAACTGGCGCAGGAAATGCGCAGCTTTGAATTTCAAAGCCCCTGGGAGGGTACAGAATATCTCCTCCCCGGTGATGAAAAAGCAGGGGCAGCAGATGAAAAGCCAGCCGGGAACAAAGCTGATGCGGAAAAGTCAGGAAAAGACAAACCTGCAAGCAATAAGACCGGCAGTGATAAAGCGGCTGAAGGAAAAGAATGATGGCGGAAACATCTTTAAGAAATTTCAGCATCAACTTCGGCCCGCAGCATCCAGCAGCCCACGGCGTTTTGCGCCTTGTTCTGGAGCTTGACGGCGAAATCGTCGAGCGGGTGGACCCACATATCGGTCTTCTCCATCGCGGCACAGAAAAGCTTATTGAAACAAAAACATACGCGCAGGCCGTGCCATATTTTGACCGCCTCGATTACGTTGCTCCTATGAATCAGGAGCATGCCTTTTGCATGGCAGCAGAAAAACTCCTGAAAATTGAAGTGCCACGCCGCGGTCAGATCATCCGCGTGCTTTATTCTGAAATTGGCCGTCTATTATCGCATCTCTTGAATGTCACAACCCAGGCGATGGATGTTGGCGCACTAACCCCGCCGCTATGGGGTTTTGAAGAGCGCGAAAAGCTGATGATCTTTTATGAGCGCGCTTCCGGCTCCAGAATGCACGCCGCTTATTTCCGTGTCGGCGGCGTCCATCAGGACCTGCCACCAGAGCTGGTGCAGGACATCTATAATTTCTGCGATCCGTTCCTGAAGGTTTGCGACGATATTGAAGGTCTTTTGACCAATAACCGCATCTTCAAGCAACGCAATGTAGATATCGGTGTCTTGACCCTGGATGAATGCCTGGCTTGGGGGTTCTCGGGCGTGATGGTGCGCGGCTCCGGCGCTGCCTGGGATCTGAGAAAATCACAGCCTTACGAAATCTATGATGAGCTGGATTTTGATATCCCCATTGGCAAGAATGGTGACTGTTATGACCGCTATCTCATCCGTATGGAAGAGATGCGCCAGTCCACCAGCTTAATGAAGCAGTGCTGTGAGCTATTGGGCGCGGCAGACGGCCCCGTAGTTGTTGATGATCACAAGATAAGCCCACCGCGCCGCGCAGATATGAAAGAATCCATGGAAGCGCTAATCCACCACTTCAAACTCTATACTGAAGGGGTGCGTGTACCAGAAGGTCAGGTTTACACCTGTGTTGAAGCGCCAAAAGGTGAGTTTGGTGTGTTTCTGGTGTCAGATGGCGGCAACAAACCCTATCGCTGCAAAATCCGCGCGCCCGGGTTTGCCCATCTCTCCGCTATGGATTTTATAAATCGCGGCCATATGCTGGCAGACGTATCTGCCATTCTCGGCTCACTTGACATCGTATTTGGTGAGGTTGACAGATGAGTGTAAGACGTATCGCCGAAACCCAGCCTGAAAGCTTTGAATTCACACCAGATAATCTGGAGTGGGCAGAAGAGCTGATTGCAAAATACCCAGCTGGCAAAGAGCGCTCAGCGGTCATACCGCTATTATGGCGCGCCCAGGAACAGAATGACGGCTGGACCTCAGAACCCGCCATGCGCCTCGTCGCTGATATGCTCGGCATGGCCTATATTCGTGTCTATGAGGTCGCCACATTCTACACAATGTTTCAGCTATCACCTGTCGGCAAAAAAGCGCATGTGCAAGTTTGCGGCACCACCCCTTGCATGCTGCGCGGCTCAAAGCAGCTGATAGAGATTTGCAAAAAACGCATTAACAAAGACCCGCACAAACTGTCAGAAGATGGCAACTTCTCTTGGGAAGAGGTTGAATGCCTTGGCGCCTGCGTCAATGCCCCGATGATCCAGATATTCAAAGACACTTATGAAGATCTCGATGAAGACAGCCTTGTAAAACTACTCGACGCATTTGCAAAAGGCGAGAAGCCAAAACCAGGCCCGCAAATCAGCCGTGATCTCTCCTGTCCTGAGGGTGGTTTAACCAGCCTGATCGATGTGCCGGCATATGTACCGTTAAATCTTAAATCGTCTGAAACCACCTCAGAAGATACAAATACAGAGGCTGATATCGGCCAGGCAGCAGCGACCAAATTAATGGAAGCAAAGCCCGTAATTGATCTTGAAAAAGATGAGCCCAGCGAGCCTCAAGCGCCTTTGAGTGATGTTGATAAGGCCGAGGCTGAAAGAATGCCGGAAGATGAAATCGTTACCAACGGCGCGCCAGCAGAGACTGAAGCAAAAGCTGGAGAAAAATCAACGCCTTCAATAGATGATGACGCCCGCCCGGACAGCCTTGAAAATCCGCGCGATGGCGAAGCGGATGATCTAAAGAAAATCAAAGGCGTTGGCCCCAAAGTGGAGGCAACACTCAATAGCCTCGGTATTTATCACTTTGAACAGATCGCCGCCTGGTCAGCTGAAAATGTCGAATGGGTAGATGCTTTCCTTGCCTTCAGAGGGCGCATTGGCCGTGAAGATTGGATCAATCAAGCGGATATCCTCTCACAAGGTTTCGAGACAGAATTTTCAAAGCGCGCCAAATATAATGAAAAGCCGTCTAATAAACCGGCTGAGGGAGATGAGTGATGCTGCAAGATAAAGACCGCATTTTCACAAATCTTTATGGTCTGCAGGATGTTAGCCTGGAGGGCGCGCAAAAGCGGGGCTCCTGGGATAGCACCAAATATTTCATCGATCAGGGCCGTGACTGGGTAATAGATGAGGTAAAAGCTTCAGGCCTTCGCGGGCGTGGTGGCGCCGGATTCCCAACGGGTCTAAAATGGTCCTTCATGCCAAAAGAATCAGATGGCCGCCCTCATTACCTCGTTATCAATGCTGACGAATCTGAGCCCGGCACCTGTAAAGACCGCGATATTCTCCGCAATGATCCACACCATCTGGTTGAAGGGGCGTTGATGGCAGCCTTCGCCATGGCGGCTCACACTTGTTATATCTATGTGCGCGGTGAATTTATCCGCGAGCGTGAAGCCCTGCAACGCGCCATTGATGAAGCCTATAAAGCCCGCCTTATCGGCAAAGATAACATCCATGGATGGGACTTTGATTGCTACGTCCACCATGGTGCCGGCGCGTATATTTGCGGTGAAGAAACCGCGCTGATTGAAAGCATCGAGGGTAAAAAGGGCCAACCACGGCTTAAGCCACCATTCCCTGCGAATGTTGGGCTATATGGCGCGCCCACCACGGTCAACAATGTTGAATCTATCGCCGTTGTGCCAACCATTCTTCGCCGCGGCGCTGGCTGGTTTGGTGGCCTGGGAAAACCAAATAATACCGGTACCAAGCTGTTCTGTATCTCCGGCCACGTAGAAACCCCCTGCACAGTTGAAGAAGAGATGGGCATTCCCTTCAAAGAATTGATCGACAAACATTGCGGCGGTGTGCGCGGCGGCTGGGATAATCTCCTCGCGGTCATCCCTGGCGGTTCTTCTGTTCCTTGCGTCCCTGCAAAAGAGATGATGGACGCCACCATGGATTTTGATTGCCTCTCTGGCCTGCAATCCGGCCTCGGAACAGCCGCGGTAATCGTCATGGATAAATCAACAGACATGATCGCCGCCATTGCCCGCCTGGCTTACTTTTATAAGCATGAGAGCTGCGGCCAATGCACCCCGTGCCGTGAAGGCACCGGCTGGATGTGGCGCGTCCTGGAGCGCATGGTCAAAGGCCAGGCGACCAAAAGAGAAATCGACATGCTGTTTGATGTTTCCAAACAGGTGGAAGGCCACACAATTTGCGCTCTTGGTGATGCAGCGGCCTGGCCTGTACAAGGGCTCATCCGCCATTTCCGCCATGTCATCGAAGAACGTATTGACCAATATGCCGCCAACCCGGATACGGATGGCGCAATTGGTGAACCGGTTGCAGCAGAATGAAAATGAGTGCTGTGTCGCTTTTCTAGCTGGCATAACACAAGGGGCAGATGCCCGATCTTATATTTGAATTGAAGAGAAAAAAGGCACGCAGCTAATGCCAAAGCTCAACATAAATGGAACGGAAATAGAGGTCGAAAACGGCACAACGGTGCTGCAGGCCTGCGAAGCTGCTGGCTTCGAAATCCCCCGTTTCTGCTATCATGAGAGATTGTCAATCGCCGGCAATTGCCGCATGTGTTTGGTTGAAGTCAAAGGCATGCCAAAGCCCATTGCTTCCTGCGCCATGAACGTGAATGACTTACGCCCCGGGCCAAACGGCGAACCACCCGAAATTCTAACGGTGACCCAGCCCGTGAAAAAAGCCCGCGAAGGCGTCATGGAATTTCTCCTCATCAATCATCCTCTCGATTGCCCAATCTGCGATCAGGGCGGTGAATGTGATTTGCAGGATCAGGCCATGGCCTATGGCGGCGATAGCAGCCGATATGATGAGAATAAACGCGCCGTTGAAGATAAGAATATCGGCCCGCTTATCAAAACTGAGATGACACGCTGCATCCATTGCACCCGCTGCGTCCGCTTTATGACTGAAATCGCCGGCGTTGAAGAATTAGGCCTCATCGGCCGGGGGGAAGATGCCGAGATCACAACCTATCTTGAGCGCGGCATAACCTCTGAGCTTTCCGGCAATGTTATTGACCTTTGCCCTGTCGGCGCATTGACCTCAAAACCCTTCGCCTTCACAGCCCGCCCGTGGGAGCTGATTAAAACTGAAAGCGTTGATGTGATGGACGCCGTTGGCTCCAACATCCGCGTTGATAGCCGCTCAAGCGAAGTTATGCGCATCATGCCGCGCAATAATGACCTGGTGAATGAAGAGTGGATCTCTGATAAATCCCGCTTCATCTGGGATGGGCTGCGCAGCCGCCGGCTCGACCGCCCCTATATCCGCGAAGATGACAAGCTACGTGAAGCAAGCTGGGAAGAAGCGCTCACATTAATAGCCAGCACAATCTCCTCAGTCGTGCCGCGTAAGGCCGCCATGCTGGTTGGTGATCTCGCCACAGCTGAAGAAATTTACGCGCTAAAACGCCTGGCCGAAGTGCTCAAATGGAAAAATATAGATTGCCGTCAGGATGGAACAATGCTGTCACCGGCACAAGGCCGCGGCACAACCCTGTTCAATTCCACCATAGAGGGCATCGACGAAGCAGATGCCATCCTCCTCATCGGCGCCAACCCGCGCCTTGAAGCACCAGTGTTAAATGCCCGCATCCGTGGCCATTGGGCATTAGGTCATGTGGCGGTCGGCGTCATTGGCGCCAATGAAGACCTCACCTATGGCACTCATTACATTGGGGCCAGCCCATCAGATCTTTCTAAGCTGGATGATGGCAGCGGCGACACAGCTGAATTTGCAGAAATACTCCGTAATGCAGAGCGTCCAATGATCATCATTGGCAGCGCGGCCTTAAAAGGGCCAGAGGCGCAAAACAACCTCATTGCAGCCGCCAGATTGGCCAAAGGCTTCAATGCCATTCGCCCGGACTGGAACGGCTTTAACATCCTCCACACTGCAGCCAGCCGTGTTGCTGGATTAGAGCTTAACTTCCTCCCAGCAGAGGGCGGGTTGCCAACAAACGAAATTCTATCTCAGGCCAAAGCCAACCAGCTGGACTTTCTCTATCTGCTAGGCGCTGACGAAATAGATACCAACCAGCTTGGCAATGCATTTGTGGTTTATCAGGGTAGCCATGGTGATAAAGGCGCCGCCGCGGCAGATGTTATCTTGCCGGGTTGCACCTACACCGAGAAAAACGGCACCTATGTTAATCTGGAAGGCCGTGTCCAGCAGATCAACCGCGCCATCTTCCCGCCGAATGAGGCGAGAGAAGACTGGGCAATTATTCGCGCCCTCTCAGGGGCCATAGGCAAGCCGTTCGGCTTCTCAACCCTAACAGAATTACGCGCCCGCATGTATGAGGCCGTACCTCGGTTGGCTGGGGTTGATACTCTCGAACCAGCCAGCTATCAGGATATTGTATCTCTGGCAGACCAGAGCCTATCTAAATTATCAACAGACGCGCTCGCCCCCTCGGTTGAAGATTTCTATCTCACTAACCCGGTAGCCCGCGCCTCTAAAGTGATGAATGAAATGAGCGCCATTAAATACGGACAAACAGCAAAGGCGACAGGCACACATGACTGAGCAATTCACAGCCTTTATGGCCGACTATGGCTGGCCATTTTTCTGGATCGCTTTGCACAGCCTCGCCCTCATGGTCGGTTTGCTGCTGCTAATCGCCTATATTCTCTATGCAGACCGTAAAATCTGGGCGGCTGTTCAGCTGCGCAAAGGCCCCAATGTGGTCGGGGCTTTCGGCCTGCTGCAAAGCTTTGCGGATATGCTCAAATTTGTCTTTAAAGAGCCTATCATCCCCTCAAAATCGGACAAATTCGTCTTCCTGCTCGCTCCAATCGTGACAACTGTGCTTGCCCTTGCAGCCTGGGCCGTTGTCCCGCTTGATGAAGGCTGGGTGGTTGCTGACATCAATGTCGGTATTCTCTATATCCTCGCCATGTCATCACTTGGTGTTTACGGCATCATCATGGGGGGCTGGGCATCCAACTCAAAATACCCGTTCCTTGGCGCACTCCGCTCAGCGGCGCAAATGGTCTCTTATGAGGTTTCAATCGGTTTTGTCATCGTCACGGTGCTGTTGCTTGTTGGCTCATTGAACCTGACAGACATCGTCAACGCGCAAAAAGGCGATTATGGCTTGTTGAACTGGCATTGGTTGCCCTTATTCCCAATGTTCATTGTATTCTTCATCTCAGCTCTGGCTGAAACAAACCGCCCCCCCTTTGACCTGCCAGAAGCAGAATCAGAGCTGGTCGCCGGTTTCATGGTCGAATACTCCTCAACGCCCTACATGCTGTTCATGCTAGGTGAATATGTCGCCATCATGTTGATGTGCGCGCTCACGACCATTTTGTTCCTTGGTGGTTGGCTGCCTCCATTTGATGTGGCGCCATTCAACTGGCTGCCCGGCATCTTCTGGTTCACATTAAAAACCTGCGGCGTGTTTTTCATGTTTGCTATGGTCAAATCAATCGTGCCCCGTTATCGCTATGACCAACTTATGCGTCTCGGCTGGAAAGTGTTTCTCCCGCTCTCCTTATTCATGGTGGTTGCTGTCGCCTCAGTGCTTCACTTCACCAAAGATCTGGGGGTTTAGGCATGGATTACACATCACCGGCAATACTGGGTTTATATCTCGGGTTAGCAATCGGCTTGCTTGATTATATCGTGCTCACAGTTATGGGCCAGATGATGGTGAAGCGCGGTATAGAAAAAAACGCAAAACCAGAAGAAATGCGCCAGGTCACAAGATTCATGCGCACACTGGCTTTGCTTTCATTAATTGCATTTCCCATCGTTGGCTATTTTGCCGGGCCTTATGTTTTCGGCACTGTCTAGCTCAGCTGAGGAGGAGTTTTCATGGTTCAGTTTATAAAATCGCTGTTTCTCTGGGAGTTTGTCTCAGCGTTTGGCTTGGGGATGAAATATTTCTTCAAACCAAAAGCGACAATCAACTACCCATTTGAGAAAGGCCCCTTAAGCCCGCGTTTCAGAGGCGAGCATGTGTTGCGCCGTTACCCAAATGGGGAAGAGCGCTGCATCGCCTGCAAGCTTTGCGAAGCCATTTGCCCAGCAGGCGCAATCACTATTGAAGCCGGTCCTCGCCGTAATGATGGCACCCGCCGCACCACCCGCTATGACATCGACATGGTCAAATGCATCTATTGCGGCTTCTGTCAGGAAGCCTGCCCCGTGGACGCGGTTGTCGAAGGGCCAAATTTTGAATTCGCAACCGAAACCCGCGAAGAACTTTATTATAACAAGGAACGGCTTTTGGCTAATGGCGACCGCTGGGAGCGTGAAATCGCCGAAAGTCTCCGCCAGGACGCTAAATATCGCTGATAAGAAGTACAAAGGCTAATTCACATGCTCACCGTTCTGTTCTTTTATCTTTTTGCCGGGCTGGCTGTTATCGCTGGTTTCATGGTTGTTGCGGCCAAAAACCCGGTCCATGCTGTGTTGTTTCTCATTCTGGCATTCTTCAATGTCGCTGGCCTGTTTCTGCTGCTTGGGGCAGAGTTCCTCGCGCTTACTTTGCTGATTGTTTATGTCGGCGCTGTCGCGGTTCTGTTCCTGTTTGTGGTGATGATGCTGGATGTAGACTTTGCTGAACTGAAATCAGGCTTTCTCAGCTACCTGCCTGTCGGCCTGCTGATTGGCGGCATATTGTTAGCAGAAATAATTATGGCCGCTGGCGCCTGGGTGCTTAACCCGGCTTTGTCAAAGCTTGAAAATGTCAACGCGACGCCAACCAACATTACAAACACCGAAGCTTTTGGCCGCGTGCTCTATTCAGATCATATCTATTATTTCGAAGCAGCTGGCATTCTACTGTTGATCGCCATGGTTGGCGCTATTGTGCTCACCTTGCGGCAACGGGATGGCGTCAGGCGCCAGGATATCAGCGCACAGGTCGCACGCAGCCCGGAAGATTCGATCGAGATTAAAAAAGTTGAAACCGGCCAGGGTATTTAGCGATCTAGCCATATGGCAAACCCAAAATGGGTAAGCTGACCATTTTGTAACGCGTGATCAAAAGATCATAACGTCGTTACAAGACCGTAATTTTAAGGGGGGACCTTATGGAAACCGGTATGACAATAGGACTGTCTCATTACCTGTCCGTCGGCGCGATTTTGTTCACGCTCGGGGTAATCGGCATCTTCCTGAACCGCAAGAATGTCATCATCATTCTAATGTCGATTGAGTTGATGCTGCTGGCAGTGAATATCAATCTTGTGGCGTTTTCTTCATTTCTCGGCAATCTCGAAGGCCAGATATTTGCCCTCATGATCCTGACCGTTGCCGCCGGTGAGGCGGCCATCGGTCTCGCCATTGTCGTAACCTACTTCCGTAACCGCGGCTCCATCGCGGTCGAAGACATCAACATGATGAAGGGCTAGCTTTATGCTTTATCAGGCAATTATCTTGTCGCCGCTCCTCGGCGCTCTGATTGCGGGCCTCTTTGGCCGGACAATGGAGGCTAAAGTCAGCGAATATCTCACCTCAGGGTTGATGGTTCTTGCAGCCATACTCTCTTGGGTGGCGTTCATAAATGTCGGTTTTGGCGGTGAAACACAGAAAATTGAGCTTCTCCCCTGGATCACCTCAGGCAATCTCAATGTCTCCTGGAGCTTGCGGATAGACACGCTAACAGCTGTCATGCTGGTGGTGGTGAACACGGTTTCAACTCTCGTGCATATCTACTCTATCGGCTATATGCACCATGACCCTCACCGCCCGCGTTTCTTTGCCTATCTCTCCCTCTTTACATTCGCCATGCTGATGCTGATCACCTCAGACAATCTGCTGCAAATGTTCTTCGGTTGGGAGGGCGTTGGCCTTGCCTCTTATTTGCTCATTGGTTTCTGGTTTAAAAAGCCATCAGCTAATTCCGCCGCGATGAAAGCTTTCATCGTCAACCGGGTTGGTGACTTTGGCTTTGCGCTGGGCATCTTCGCCCTGTTCATGATGACTGGCAGCATCAACCTTGATGAAATCTTCGCTGCAGTGCCATCACTTGTTGGCCAGCAATTCACATTCCTCAGCTGGCAGGTTGATGTGATGACGACCATTTGCCTGCTGCTCTTTATGGGCGCAATGGGTAAGTCAGCCCAGTTCCTGCTGCACACCTGGCTTCCAGATGCGATGGAAGGCCCAACACCCGTCTCCGCCCTCATTCACGCCGCCACAATGGTTACAGCCGGCGTCTTCATGGTGGCTCGGCTTTCACCACTATTTGAAATCACACCAGATGCCCTCACAGTTGTAACCGGCATCGGGGCAATCACGGCCTTTTTTGCAGCAACAGTAGGCCTTGTCCAAAACGACATTAAGCGGGTCATTGCTTATTCAACCTGTAGCCAGCTAGGCTATATGTTTGTGGCGCTGGGCGTTGGTGCTTATGGCGCGGCCATCTTCCATCTCTTTACGCACGCCTTCTTTAAAGCGTTGTTGTTCCTTGGCGCTGGCTCTGTCATTCACGCCATGTCAGACGAACAGGACATGCGGAATATGGGCGGCCTTTATAAAATGATACCGCAAACATACGCCATGATGCTCATCGGCACATTGGCATTAACCGGGTTCCCAGGGTTCGCGGGCTTCTTCTCGAAGGACGCCATCATCGAAAGCGCTTATGCAGCTCATAACCCATTAAGTCAGGAAGCCTTCTACCTTCTGGTCTTTGCAGCCTTCCTCACATCTTTCTATTCATGGCGCCTAATATTCATGACCTTCCATGGCCGCTCAAGAGCCACTCCAGATGTGCTCTCGCATGTTCATGAAAGCCCTAAAGTCATGCTGATCCCTCTGTTTCTCCTCGCCCTGGGCGCGGTAGCAGCCGGTTTCGCGTTCAAGGAATATTTCTTTGGGCACCATTATGCTGAATTCTGGGGCAAAGCGCTGTTCACCAATGCCAGCAATCATATCGTTCATGAGTTTCACAATGTGCCGCTATGGGTCAAACTCAGCCCGTTCATTGCGATGCTTCTGGGGCTAGGTCTAGCGTATCTCTATTATATGAGAATGCCCGGTTTGGCCAAAAGCACAGCCAAACTCTTCGAGCCGATTTATCTCTTCCTTTATAACAAGTGGTATTTCGATGAGCTCTATGACTATATCTTTGTGCGCCCGGCCAAATGGCTAGCTCGCCAGCTTTGGCAAGTCGGCGACCGCGCCATCATAGATGGCCTTGTCAATGGCATCGCGAACCGCTCCCTTGATGTAACTGGAAAACTAAAAGCTATGCAAACAGGCTATGTCTATCACTATGCCTTCGTCATGATGATCGGCCTCACCGCCATCATCACCTATTTTGTTGTCACAGGGGGAGCCGGACAATGATGACAGATTGGCCCATTCTTTCCGCGGTCACATTCCTGCCGTTGATCGGTGCCGCCTTCATTTTCCTCATCCGAGGCAATGATGAAGCCGCCAGCCAGAACGCGCGCTATGTCGCCTTGTGGACCACAGCAATAACCTTCCTGATCTCAACCTTGATCTGGATAGATTTTGACGCCAGCACTGCAGATTTCCAGTTTGTTGAAAAACATTCCTGGCTAGGCGGAGCTTTCAATTACTATATGGGCGTCGATGGCATCTCTATGCTGTTCGTCATCCTCACCACCTTTCTTATGCCTATATGTATTCTGGCCAGCTGGGACTCTATCAAAACCCGCGTCCGCGAATATATGATCGCCTTCCTGATCCTGGAAACATTGGTTATTGGTGTTTTCTGCGCTTTGGACCTTGTGCTGTTCTATGTGTTCTTTGAAGGCGGCTTGATACCGATGTTTCTTATTATCGGCGTCTGGGGCGGCAAGCGGCGCGTTTATGCGAGTTTTAAATTCTTCCTCTACACACTGCTAGGCTCTGTTCTGATGCTCATTGCCATCATGGCAATGTATTGGCAGGCCGAAACAACAGAGATACCAAAACTGCTGGCCTTTGATTTTCCGCCAGAAATGCAAACCTGGTTATGGATCGCCTTCTTCGCGTCTTTCGCCGTTAAAATGCCAATGTGGCCCGTCCATACCTGGCTACCAGACGCCCACGTAGAAGCACCAACAGCAGGCTCTGTGATCCTGGCCGGCATTTTGCTGAAACTCGGTGGTTATGGCTTCCTCCGCTTTTCAATCCCCATGTTCCCAGTCGCCAGTGCCGAATTTGCAAGCATCGTCTTCTGGCTCAGCGCGATCGCCATTGTTTATACATCCCTCGTGGCCCTCGCTCAGGAAGATATAAAGAAGCTAATCGCCTATTCATCGGTCGCTCATATGGGTTTTGTCACCATGGGCATTTTCACCGGCACAGAGCAGGGCATTGAAGGCGGTATCTTCCAGATGCTATCCCACGGTCTGGTTTCTGCCGCGCTCTTCCTTTGTGTTGGCGTTGTTTATGACCGCATGCACACAAGAGAGATCAGCGCCTATGGCGGGCTTGTGAACCGCATGCCGGTATTTGCCGTCATCTTCATGGTCTTCACGATGGCCAATGTTGGCCTTCCCGGCACCAGCGGCTTTGTGGGTGAGTTTCTCACTCTGCTTGGCACCTTCAAGGCCAATACTTGGGTTGCATTCGTCGCCACTTCAGGTGTCATTCTCTCGGCCGCCTATGCCCTCTGGCTGTACCGCCGGGTGGTGTTCGGGGAGCTTGAGAAACCAAACCTAAAATCAATTCTAGATACAAACCGCCGCGAGCTCTCCTATCTCGTGCCACTGGTTTTGCTCACAATTCTATTCGGTGTTTACCCAAAACCGATCCTGGATGTGATGCATGTGTCAGTTGATAAACTGATCAGCGATTATAACCAGGCACTGATGATGGTCGATCAGGTGAAATACGCCCTTAAGCCTTAAGGCTGCTGAGTGGGAAATAAAAAGGAATAAAGTCCGATGAACGTTTTGGCTGAATATATGCCGCTCTTGCCTGAGGTAATTCTATTTCTTGGCACGCTGTTATTGTTGATGACAGGCGTCTTTAACGAGCAGCAGGGGGCAAAGGTGGTTTGGGGTCTTGCCATGCCAGTGCTGGGCGCAGCGATTTTCTTCCTCATCAAGGATTGGGGTGTGAACGCAGTGCTGTTTAACGGCAGCTTCGTCGTTGATGACTTTGCGCGGCTTCTCAAAGTAATGGTTCTGCTCGGCGGCATCGTCACCCTTTATATGTCCGTCACTTACCTCTCGGAATCCGGGCTCTTTAAACCAGAATATACTGTGCTGCTGCTATTTTCCCTGCTCGGCATGATGATGATGCTCTCAGCCAATGACCTCATCGCCATGTATCTGGGCCTTGAAGTGCAAAGTTTAGCGCTCTATGTGGTCGCCTCATTCCGGCGAGATAGCGTCCGCTCCAGTGAAGCGGGAATGAAATATTTTGTCCTTGGTGCTCTTTCCTCAGGCATGCTGCTTTATGGCTGCTCAATGGTTTATGGCTTCACCGGTTCAATCAATTTCGAAGACATCGCCAAAGCCACCATCACTGAAGGCGCACCATCAGTTGGTATGGTCATTGGTCTGGTGTTCATTCTTGCTGGCTTGGCCTTTAAAATCTCAGCTGTGCCCTTCCACATGTGGACACCAGATGTGTATGAAGGCGCGCCAACACCTGTCACGGCCTTTTTCGCAGCCTGCCCAAAAATCGCGGCAATGGGTCTGCTCATTCGGGTCATCCACAGCGCCTTCCCTGAAATGCAGCCGCAATGGAACCAGATCATAATTTTCATCTCCATTGCCAGTATGTTGCTTGGCGCCTTTGGGGCGATTGGTCAAACCAACATCAAGCGACTCATGGCCTATTCATCTATCGGCCATATGGGCTTTGCACTTGTCGGCGTTGCCGCTGGCAATCGTGAAGGCATTGAAGGTGTGTTGGTTTACCTGATGATCTATCTCATCATGACTGTTGGGGCCTTTGCGTGCATTCTTGCTATGCGCCGCAATGAAGAAATGGTCGAGAATATTGAAGATCTGCGCGGCTTATCTCAAACCAATCTGCCAGCGGCATTTATGTTTGCCATGCTGATGTTCTCTCTTGCTGGCATCCCGCCGCTTGCCGGGTTCTTTGCAAAATTCTATGTGTTCATGGCCGCCGTTAAAGCAGATATGTTTGTTCTTGCTGTGGTTGGCGTTCTAGCCAGTGTCGTTGGTGCCTTTTATTACCTTCGTATCATCAAGATCATGTTCTTCGATGAGCCGAAGGAAGGCATCAATGAAATGCCGAGCCAACTTAAAATTGTCCTCGGCCTTTCAGGCATGTTTGTGTTGCTCTATGTGGTCTATCCAAACCCAATCATTGATAGCGCCAAACTGGCAGCCAAAGCCTTACTGCCAACAGTCTAGTCTAGCTACAATCTAGCCTGCCAACTGTCTCTTGAGCTGGTGCCCTTTCTATCTATGTGGGCAATCAGCTATAGAGGTAAGGGCAGGGCAGGTGAGATTTTAAGGGCGCCTAAAACAAAAGGCCACTCAAGAAGATGTGTAATAGGCCAGCCCGCTATTAAAGTTGCCATATCATAAAGATCAGGATAGAAGGCAATATGCTTGATCTTCATGGCCCTAATGACCAGCCCACCGGTGACATTATAGAAATTCTTAAATTTAAGTCTCTTGCTTCCACCAACCAGCAAGCTAATGACTTATTGAAAAACGGCCACAAACCCCCATTTTGGGTAATAGCAGATGAGCAAACAGCCGGGCGTGGCCGCCATGGCCGCCAATGGCAATCCGCAAATGGTAATTTATACACCACCACCGGCCGTCATTTCAGCCTTGAAGCCAGCGCCTTATCCAGCCTCTCTCTGGTCACCGGCGTGGCGCTTTATGATGCCATAACAAACACTGCAACCCGCCCCCTTAACCTCACTCTGAAATGGCCAAATGACCTCCTCTCTGGTGAGGCGAAGCTGGGCGGTATATTAATAGAATCGCAAAAATCACAACAGGCAACCGGCTATGATCTCGCCATAGGTATCGGCCTTAACATCAGCGCCCATCCCTCTTTAACTGAGCGAAAGACAAGCTCCCTAAGCGCCTTGGGGCATAACGGTACAAGAGATCAGATTTTTAATGAACTAACCAAAAGCTTCGATAACTGGTTGAACATTTGGAACAAAGGCGAAGGGCTGGCAGCTATAATAGACGCTTGGTTAAAGCGCGCCGCGCCGCTCAATACTGCCATTTCTGTTCGGCTTGGCGACAAAAGATTAGAAGGCCGTTTCGCCGGGCTGGATAAAAGCGGCGCTCTACTCTTAAAACTGGAAGATGACAGCCTGAAAATCATAACTGGCGGCGAAGTGTTATAGCCCTAAAATAGCCCAAACACCGGCCTTCAAAACCAAGACAAAATTAAAAAAAAGTATAAAGAAAGACTGAGCTGCTCAATGACAAGCACTGATAAAAAGATCCCAAAAGCTGAACTCGTGATGGCGCCCCTTGGCGGCGTCGGAGAAATCGGCATGAACTGTATGATGTATGGTTATGGCCTACCGGGTGATTATAGCTGGATCATGGTAGATCTCGGCCTCACTTTCGCCGGCCCAAGAGAGCCAGGCGTTGAGGTCATTGTGCCAGATATCAGTTTTGCTGAAAATGAAGGTAAAAACCTCAAAGCCATCATCCTAACCCACGCCCATGAGGACCATTATGGTGCCATGCCAGATTTGTGGGAAAGCCTTGAAGTGCCTGTTTACACAACCCCCTTCACAGCCGCCATGCTGCGCGCCAAACTGTCCCGCGAAGGGCTAGAAGATATTGTCCCAATCCGTGAAGTTGGCACCGGCAAAAAATATGACATTGGGCCATTTGAAATTGAGTTCATCAATATGGCCCACTCAATCCCGGAGCCAATGGCCCTCCACATCAAAACAGATGTTGGCAGTCTCTTTCACACAGGTGACTGGAAACTGGACCCAGACCCAATCGCCGGCCCACCAACAGATGAAGCGCGCATCAGAGCCTTGGGCCAGGAAGGCATAGATGTACTGGTCTGCGATTCCACCAACGCCACCAGAGATGGCAGCTCCATCTCAGAGGTTGATGTTGCAAAAACCCTAAAAGAAATCGTCGCCAGTTCAGACCGCCGCGTCTTTGTCACCACCTTTGCCTCGAATGTCGCGCGCATTAAATCCATCGCCGAAGCTGCCTATGAAGCTGGCCGCTATGTTGTGCTGGCTGGCCGTGCCCTGGAGCGGGTTGTGAATATCGCCAAAGAAACAGGCTATATCCCTGAAGATTATTCATTCCTCTCTGATCAGGATTACCAGCATCTACCAGCCAAAGAATGTCTGGTGCTGGCAACCGGCAGCCAGGGTGAAGGCCGCGCCGCTATGGCCCGTATCGCAGAAGGCAGTCACCCGAAAATTAAACCAACCCGTGACGACACCATCATTTTTTCCTCCCGCACCATTCCGGGCAACGAAAAATCGGTTGGTTATATTGTCAATCTTCTGGCCGCCCAGGGGTTAAACATCATCACTGAAGCCGAAGCCCCGGTTCATGTTACCGGCCATCCACGCAGAGGCGAGCTGGGTGAACTATATAGCTGGGTTAAACCAGATATCCTCATCCCGGTACACGGCGAAGAACGCCACCTTCGCTGCCAGCAGGAATTTGCAAAATCTCAGCAAATCTCCAAAACCCTCATTGTGCGCAATGGAAGCATGGCAACACTGCTACCAAACGGTCCCAAAATCATAGATGAAATTCCAAGCGGCCGCCTCTATAGAGACGGTGATTTCATCCTTGAAGATGACAGCCCCATCAGAGCAAGGCGGCAAATTTCAAATCTTGGCACTGTCACCGTGTCTTTGGTCGTTGATAACAAAGGCACCATGATAGGAGACCCAATCTGGACAGAGCTAGGCTTGCCAAATGACCCTGAAAGCCATGAGCTCGAAGATGTGATAGAGAGCGCAGTCCATAGCGTCTTTAAAAGCACGCCGCCAAAGCACCGCCGTGAGATGGGCAAATTACAAGAAGCGCTCCGCCGCAGTGTTCGCGCCGCCATAAGGGACTATTGGGGCAAAAAGCCAATAGTCACAATCCACATTCACCAACAAAAATAAAATCAGGCACCGAGGGTCATTGCGGTTCAGAAAGACGCTGGACAGCAAGCCCCTGCCTGACGTAAAGAATAGAAAATTCAATCAGCCGCCAGCGCGATCATTTATCGCCAGGGCACTAACGATTAAGTGCCATTAAGCCAAGGCATTAATCGCTGAATTGATGATAGATTTAATAGGAGAGCAACTCATGATCGGACGTCTCAACCATGTAGCGATCGCGGTGCCAGATATTGATGCCGCCGCCACAACTTATAAAAATAGCCTTGGCGCAGTTATCTCCGACAAGGTGGAGCAGCCAGATCATGGCGTCAGCACTATTTTCATTGAGCTGCCAAACACCAAAATTGAGCTTCTCGAGCCCTTGGGTGAAGATAGCCCGATTAACAAATTCCTGGAGCGCAACCCAAATGGCGGCATCCACCATATTTGCTATGAAGTTGAAAATATCATCGCCGCGAGAGACCAGCTAAGCGCAGAAGGCGCAAGAGTGCTCGGCTCAGGTGACCCTAAAATTGGGGCCCATGGCAAACCAGTGCTGTTCTTGCACCCCAAAGATTTCTGCGGCACTCTGGTAGAGCTGGAAGAAGCGTAAGATCGAGCTAATCAGCCCACCTAATCGGGCAGCCCCCCTCATCATCTGGAGAGCAACATGAGTATCAGCCTAGCACTTGCCACATATTTTATCTGTTGGTGGCTCGCCCTTTTCATGGTGCTCCCCTTTGGTGTGCGCACTCAGGAAGAAGAGGGCAGCATCATCCCCGGTTCAGTAGAAAGCGCCCCATCAAACCCGCATATATGGACCAAACTTGGCATCACAACCCTCGTTGGTTTCGTGCTTTTTGGCCTGGTTTATCTGGTTGTGGCGACAGATTTCATCAACATAGATAAAATCCCCTTTCTGCCTAATATTTAAGAGGCCATGCGGGCAAGCCTGAAAGGCGAGCCAAACCGGCTAATTTCTGTGCAGGGCACGCCTTCTCCCATTGGCCAAGGCAATGAAAGCCATTGCATCACACTGGCTATGCTTATAAAGCTAGTCATTCACAAGTCACCTGATCCGGAGCGGCCTCCATGCGTCTTAGCCAATATCTTATGCCCACACGCCGTGATGTGCCTGCTGGGGCAGAAATTCGTTCACATCAGCTGATGCTGCGCACAGGGATGATCCGCCAAAGCGCGGCTGGCATTTATTCATGGTTGCCGCTCGGCTTAAAAGTGCTGCGCAAAATTGAAGCCATCATCCGCGAAGAACAGGACAGGGCCGGCGCATTGGAATTGCTAATGCCGACCATCCAGTCCGCTGACATCTGGCGCGAAAGTGGCCGCTATGATGATTATGGCAAAGAGATGCTCCGCATTAAAGATCGCCATGATCGCGAGCTCCTCTATGGGCCAACCAATGAAGAGCAGATCACTCAAATCTTCCGCGATAGCGTCAAATCTTACAAAGATTGCCCGCGCATTCTCTATCATATCCAATGGAAATTCAGAGATGAAATCCGCCCGCGTTTTGGCGTAATGCGCGGCCGCGAATTTCTAATGAAAGATGCCTATTCTTTCGATCTGGATGAAGAGCGCGCCCGCAAATCCTATCAGAGAATGTTTATCTCTTATCTGCGCACTTTCGAGCGGCTTGGCCTCAGAGCCATCCCCATGAAAGCAGATACCGGCCCGATTGGCGGTGATCTGAGCCATGAATTTATCATTCTTGCTGATACTGGCGAGAGCGCCGTTTTCTGCCATAAGGCCCTAACGGAAATCCCCGCCCCATCTGAAGACATAAATTTTGATGATGATTTAACACCGTTCATTAATGAATGGACAAGTCACTATGCTGCCACAGAAGAAATGCATGATGAGGCCCGATTCAATTCTGAAGTCGCTGCCGAAGACCAGATCAGCGCCCGCGGCATTGAGGTCGGTCATATCTTCTATTTCGGGGAGAAATACAGCAAAGCTATGAAATGCACTGTCCAGGGGCCAGATGGTCAGATGACAACCCTGCACAGCGGATCATATGGCATTGGCGTCTCCAGGCTTGTGGGCGCCATCATTGAGGCAAGCCATGATGAAAACGGTATTGTCTGGCCAAAATCTGTGGCACCCTTCGATGTTGGTATCATTAACCTGAAACCAGGGGATGAAGCCGCAGATGAAGTCAGCAACAGACTATATAAAGAGTTAAACGCCCAGGGCTTGGATTGCCTGATGGATGATACAAATGAACGCGCTGGCGGGAAATTCGCAACCATGGATCTGATCGGCCTGCCCATCCAGCTTATTGTTGGGCCCAAAGGTGTCAAAAGCGGTGTTGTAGAGATTAAAGATCGCAAAACCGGCGAGCGAGAAGAGCAAACAATCGAAACCGCCGTTGCTAAAATTATTGCAAGCCACAAGCTGACTTAAAATATGGCTTTCAGGCAAAGTCGCTTAAATATAAACGGGCGTAAAGCAAACAAGAACATAGCAGCGATGGCGCTGCGCCATGAGCAAAAGGGCGGCCAGAATAGACCGCTAATGCTCATAAAGTGAGGGAAACCAAAACCGGATGACTGACGCCGCAATGGAGCAACCCCCACAAAGTGGGAACAAAACCCTGCCATTCCTCGGCTTCGAGCGGATGATATCTTTTCGCTACCTTCGCCCACCCAAAGGCGAGGGCTTCATCTCTGTAATCGCCATATTAACTCTGCTCGGTATTGCCCTTGGTGTCACCGCGCTCATTGTGGTGCTAAGCGTCATGAACGGTTTTAGAGATACGCTCTATAAAAACATCCTTGATATGAACGGCCATGTCATCGTGCAGCAGTTCGGCAAGCCCTTCAAAAATTACGATGAAGTCGCGGATAAAATTAAACTTGTTCCTACCGTCAAAGAGGTCATCCCGGTGATAGACGGGCAGGTCATGGTTACCTCCAAATATCAAGAATATTTCGCCAATGTGCGCGGCATTCGCAGTGAGGATATCAACGCCCTTGCCAGCGTTTCCGGCAAAATTGTCTATGGTAATTTAGATAATTTCAGCGATAAAAACGGCATCGTCCTTGGCATCAGGCTGGCCAACATTCTTGGTGTCCGCGTCGGTGATAAAATCAACATTGTCACTCTACGCGGGGCAAAAACCCCCTTTGGCACCACACCGCGCGTCAAGGCCTATACAATCTCTGCTATTTTCGAGATCGGCATTTATGAGTATGACCTCAAGGTCCTCTTTATGCCCCTGATCCAGGCGCAAAAATTCTTTTCGCAAAAAGGCGAAGTTACAGCCCTCGAGGTCATGGTCACCAAACCAAAAGAAATAGAGAAAATAGAACCTGCCATTGCCGCAGCAGCTGGGGAAAATGCCAACCTCACCAGCTGGAAACAACGAAACGCCAAGCTCTTCGATGTGCTCCAGGTTGAGCGCAACATGATGTTTATCATCGTCAGCCTTGTGGTCTTCGTTGCAGCCCTTAACATCATCTCAAGCATGGTGATGCTGGTGAAGGTCAAAACCAAAGACATCGCAGTTCTGCGCACAATGGGGGCCAGCAGAGGCTCGGTTATGCGCATCTTTATCACAACAGGCTCATTCATAGGTGTGTGTGGCACCCTGCTCGGGCTCATACTTGGCCTCACCATCTGTTTCAACATCGAGAGCATCCAGCAATTTATCGGTTGGGTCACGGGGGTACGTATTGACCCTGAAATACAAATCCTGTCAAAACTGCCAGCAAAGGTGGATGCGATAGAGACGATCGTCATTGTGACTGTGGCGCTCATCCTCTCCTTCCTTGCAACCATATACCCGGCGTGGCGCGCCGCCAGCCTCGACCCTGTGGAGGCACTCCGCTATGAATGAGATCTACCAACCAGGTCATCACCCTTATCAAGACGCGCCGCTGTCGCAGCAGCCACAGCGCCGGCCTATTCTCGCCATAAGGGAAGTGAACCGCATTTATCACCAGGGTGAACGAGAAATTCACGTGTTAAACAATGTCTCAGCGGATATTTTTAAAGGAGAAGCTGTCGCACTCGTCGGCCCATCAGGGTCAGGTAAATCAACCTTGCTGCACATTCTCGGCCTGCTCGACAAGCCAGATGACGGCAAGGTTTACCTAAAGGGTCATGAATGCTCGGATTTTGATGATAAACAGCGCACAGCCATGCGCCGCAGTGAAATCGGCTTTGTTTACCAGTTTCACCAGCTATTGCCAGAGTTCAGCGCCCTTGAAAACGTTATCATTCCGCAACTGATCAATGGCAGCAGCAACAAAGAGGCCACAAGCCGCGCAAAGGTGATTTTGGAATTTCTCGGCCTCTCCCATAGAATTACCCACCGGCCAAATTCTATGTCAGGCGGTGAACAACAACGGGTGGCGATTGCCCGCGCCATCGCTAATGAGCCAAGCTTGTTATTGGCAGATGAACCAACCGGCAATCTCGACCCAAGCACAGCTGAGCGCGTCTTCCAGCAATTAATGGGGTTAATACGTCAGACCGGTCTTGCCGCTATTATTGCCACCCACAATATGGAGCTGGCCAATAGAATGGACCGCGTCATACAGCTGCAAGAGGGCAAGCTCTACACTTTCACCCCCCAGCAGCCGCAACAAGACTAAACAAACAGAATTTAGAAGAACAGGGCAGCCTTAAACAACAGGTGAGCCATAGCCGTAGCTATAAGGCACCGGCCCTGAAAATGAAATGTGATCACCCTCTTCAATCTCCACCTTGAGGTTAACCACAGGCTTTTGCGAAGGGTAAAGGCCAGAGGACACATCCCGCCCGTTCTTCATCGCCAGAAAAATCTTAAAATCCGGAATGTTAAGCAAGGCAACAAGATCCTTCAAAGTCGAGCCAAATGGCATAGTCATTTCCATCGGCGCCCCAGTCTTTTCAACGTAAGGGCTGATGCTGTTAAAACCCTTCACGAAGAAGCGAACAGTTTCAGGCGCAGTATTATGGCCAATGCCAGCTGGTGGGGCTAGATCATTGGCGGTTTGATCATCAAGTGTCATCAGGCAAGCGTCCCTTTAAAGATAAAAGATGCAGAAAATATACATCTATAATTAGGAGGGTCTTTGATCCAACTCAATAAGACAAAAGTGCCAGCAAAGCAGTGACAAATCAGAGCTGAGTTTAGATAGTCGAAGCAGAGTTGAGAAAGTTAGGGAAAACGAGAATTCCCTTTGCCAGCCCCCCCTGCAATCAGGCATTATATGAGAACAAAAAGAGAAAACACGCCCATTACCAGCCGCCTGTTTAAATGAGGCCTGTTTCAAGGAGGCCTGTTTAAGCGACTCCCAGTCTGATTGAGAGCAAAGATGCCAAAGCCAAAAAAACAACTCAGCTTCCTTCACCTGCGCGTCCATTCAGCCTATTCCCTGCTGGAAGGGGCCTTACCAATTGAAAAGCTGGTCAAATTCGCCCAGAAAGAGAGCATGCCGGCCATTGGCATCTCAGACAGTAACAATCTATTCGGGGCGCTGGAATTTTCAGAAAAATGCGCAGGCAGTGGCATCCAGCCAATCATCGGCTGCACGTTGGCAGTTAAAATGCCAGAGCTTGAAGGCCAGAAGAAAAATAGTGTCGCCGCCCAAATAGCAGATGATCAGTCCCGCCCCGATGGTGAAATTGCTCTCATCGCCCAAAACAGAACCGGCTATTTAAATCTTCTCGCCCTCACCAGCGCCGCCTTCCTCGATACAGTTGGCGAGCTAACCCCTTTCATACCTTATCAGAAACTGGCTCAACATAGCGAAGGGCTGATCTGTCTAACCGGCGGAGAAGATGGCCCCCTGGACCGCGCCATAAATAATGGCCAAGCCGCAGAAGCCACACGCTGGGCGCTGTCTCTCCACAAAGCCTTTGGAGATCGTCTCTATATTGAGCTACAGCGCCATGGGCGCCCCCAGCAAAAAAGGCGCGAACAAGCCCTCCTTGATATCGCTTATGAACATAACATACCCCTCGTTGCGACCAATGAAGCTTATTATGAACAACGCGGCGATTATGAAGCCCATGACGCGCTAATTTGCGTAGCCGAAGGGGCTTATGTCTCGGAAGATGAACGCCGCCGCTTAACCTCAGAGCATTATCTAAAAACTATGGATGAAATGGCCATCCTGTTTGCAGATTTACCAGAGGCATTGGAAAACACCTTAGAGATTGCAAAGCGCTGCGCTTATCGCCCTAAGACCCACGCGCCCATCCTGCCAAACTTCCTTGGAGATCAAGACGGGGTGGATGATGAAGCCAGACTAAAAGCTGAAGCAGATGCTCTTCGGGATCTGGCGTTAAAGGGTTTGAACGACAGGCTTGATAAAATTGAACTGGCAGCCGGTAAAACCCGCGAAGATTATCTAAAACGGCTGGAATATGAGCTCGGCATCATTGTCTCAATGAAGTTCCCTGGCTACTTCCTCATCGTGGCGGACTTTATCCAATGGGCAAAATCAAACAACATCGCCGTCGGGCCTGGCCGGGGCTCTGGTGCAGGTTCCGTCGTGGCCTGGGCCTTGACCATCACTGACCTGGACCCCCTCCGCTTTGGTTTGCTGTTCGAGCGCTTCCTCAATCCAGAGCGGGTCTCAATGCCTGACTTTGACATCGACTTCTGCCAAACAAGACGAGATGAAGTCATCCGTTATGTGCAGGAAAAATACGGCGAAGACAAAGTCGCCCAAATCATCACCTTCGGTAAACTGCAGGCGCGGGCCGTTTTGCGAGATGTTGGCCGAGTGCTCTCCATGCCCTATAGCCAGGTTGATCGGCTCTGTAAAATGGTGCCCAATAACCCGGCCAACCCCTGCACCCTGGAAGAAGCCCTGCGCGATGAGCCAAAGCTGGCAGAGGCCCGCCGCTCTGAAAAGGTGGTCGATGAACTTCTCGGCATAGCCATGAAACTAGAGGGGCTTTACCGCCACGCCTCGACCCATGCCGCCGGCGTGGTGATCGGCGATAGACCCTTAACAGAGCTTGTCCCCCTCTACCGCGATCCGCGTTCAGACTTACCGGTCACTCAATTCAACATGAAGTGGGTTGAGCCAGCCGGCCTGGTAAAATTCGACTTTCTCGGCCTTAAAACCCTGACCGTCATCGAAAAAGCCCGTGAGTTCATTCTAGCCAATGGCACAGATCTCGACATAGCCAACCTGCCACTGACCGACAAAGCCTCTTATGAACTGTTAGCAGCCGGTGAAACAGTGGGCGTCTTCCAGCTGGAAAGTAGCGGCATGCGTGATAGCCTTAAAAAGCTAAAACCAGACCGTTTTGAAGATATTATCGCGATGGTGGCGCTTTATCGTCCAGGCCCAATGGATAATATTCCAACCTATATCGCCCGGAAACAAGGTGATGAGACGCCGGATTATTACCATGAAATGCTCACCCCCATCCTCGAGGAAACCTACGGCGTTATCATCTATCAGGAACAGGTCATGCAGATCGCCCAGGTTATGGCCGGCTATTCCCTAGGTGAAGCGGATATGCTCCGCCGTGCTATGGGTAAAAAAATTAAAGAGGAAATGGCAAAGCAAAAAGCCCGCTTTGTTGAAGGTGCCGTTGATAATGGCGTTGATAAAGGCCAGGCAGAATTCATCTTTGAGCAGGTAGATAAATTCGCCGGTTACGGCTTCAATAAATCACACGCTGCTGCATATGCGCTGCTGGCCTACCAAACCGCCTATCTAAAAGCCAATCATCCTGTTGAATTTCTCGCCGCCACCATGACACTTGATCTCGGCAACACAGATAAGCTCAACCTGTTCACAGGCGAAGCACGCCGTATGGGGGTAGAAACCTTGCCGCCAGATGTGAACGCCTCTACCGTCGATTTTCGCCCGAAAGACAGAACCATCCTTTATTCCATGGCGGCGCTTAAAAATATCGGCAGTCAGGCCGTCAGCACCCTTGTAAAAGAGCGTGAAGAAAACGGCCCGTTTAAAAGTCTTTCTGATTTTTCAAACCGCATAGATGGCAAAGCGCTGGGCCGCCGCTCGCTAGAAACACTGGCTGCCGCTGGCGCATTTGACCAAATCCTCCCTGACCGCGCTAAGGTACATGCCAATGCAGACCGCATCATAAGCCTTGCCAATAAAATCAATGATGATCGCCAAAGCGGCCAAAGTGATCTCTTTGGCGGCGAAGGCGGCACAGGGCCAGAGCTTGAGTTGATCTCACCGCCCCGCTGGCGAGAAACTGAAAAACTGACAAGAGAGTTTGACGCCGTTGGGTTTTACCTCTCCGGCCACCCGCTAGATGAATATCAATCTGTGTTAGACCGCATGAAGGTTGATCGCTGGATAGATTATGAGCGCAAGGCGATAGATAATTATGGCGGGCTGGGAATTCTGGCAGCAACAGTTTCAGCTGTTCATGAGCGCCGCTCAAAGTCCGGTAATCTTTATGCCTTTGTTGAGTTTTCAGATCAGAGCGGTAATTTTGAAGCCATTGCCTTCTCAGACACCTTGAACGCCTATACGGAAATTCTCAACAGCGGACAGCCGGTGCTAATTAAAGTCGATGCAGATGTGGAAGAAGAGAATGTCCGCCTCCGCCTACAAAAAGTCGAAAGCCTGGAGAGCGCCGCCAGTAACATCATGCGCGGTCTTAAAATCACAGTTTCTAATGAAATAGACATGAAGGGGCTGATTGCCACACTTGGCGAAAGAGGCGGGCGCGGCTCAGTGCAGCTTGGCCTGCGGCTGGACGATTTCAATCGTGAAGTTGAGCTGGCCTTACCAGGGAGATATAAAATCTCACTAGAACAAGCAAGCGACCTGCGCACCTTAAAAGGCGTGCTGGAAGTTGAGGAAATCTAACAATTACCATCGCCGCCTAACGGGGCATATGGAGAGGAAGAGGTAGGTATTTAGCGTAAAACAAGGGCAAATTAGTCCAGAACGCTATTCTCGCCCCCCTGAAAAGGTATTTATTCGTTGCCAGCCCCCTGATCATCCCACATCAGGGCTAAAATCACTTGCGCCAGCGACAAAATCACATTATAAACCGCCTAATTCCACACGCGGGGGTGCGGTGGGCATATGCATTATATGCCATCCCGACCGCTCCGGTGCTTGTTGAATCTCCCAAAATCAAAAGCTTGGGCTGAGGGTAAACCTCAGGTAAGCCGGATTTTTAGAGTTCATCTCGCATGTCCCCGCGGAGGTAAAACCGGAAAACTGAAGGATCAGAAAACATGGCAGTGCCACATTTTGACATGCGTCAGCTATTGGAAGCTGGCGTCCACTTTGGACATCAATCCCACCGCTGGAACCCGAAAATGGATAGATACATTTTCGGCACCCGCAACAATATTCACATCATTGATCTCGCGCAAACAGTGCCATTGCTCCACCAGGCGCTGCAAAACATCAGCGACACTGTCGCTCGTGGTGGTCGTGTGCTTTTCGTTGGCACCAAGCGCCAGGCATCTGATGTGATCGCTGAGAGCGCCAGCCGTTGCGCTCAATATTACATCAACTACCGCTGGCTTGGCGGCACGCTAACCAACTGGAAAACCATCACCCAGTCAATTAAGCGTTTGAAAAGCCTTGAAGCTTTACTCTCTGGTGATGCGCAAGGCCTAACCAAAAAAGAACGCCTCAAACTCACAAATGAGCGCGAAAAACTAAATCAGGCCATCGGCGGCATTAAAGATATGGGCGGCATCCCCGACATTCTTTTCATCGTTGATACCAACAAAGAATCTATCGCCATCGCAGAAGCCAAAAAACTGAACATTCCAGTTGTTGCGGTTCTCGATAGCAACTCAGACCCAGCAGGCATTACCCACCCAATCCCAGGTAATGACGATGCAGGCCGTGCCATTCAGCTTTATTGCGACCTCGTTGTAAAAGCCGTCCTGGATGGCATTGAGCGCAGCCACGGTGCCGCAGGTATCGATGTTGGTGAAGCAGAAGAAATCACAGAGCAAACACTAACAGAAGAAGAAGTTGCCAGCGATGTAGCCGCAGTGCCTGTTCCTGAAGGCGGCGCCCCTGATGCAGCCGTTGCTGACGATCAAGCCCCTGAAGTTGAGGAAACAGCAACAGAAGCCGCTGACCTAGCAGGTTTTGAAGGGCTGAGCGCACCAAATGGTGAAGCTGACGATCTGAAAAAAATTGACGGTGTTGGCCCGGTGATTGAGAAAAAACTCAATGAACTTGGCATATATCACTACACTCAGATTGCAGAGCTCTCTAAAGAACAAGCCGATGCAATTGACAACGCCATCGCTTTTAAAGGCCGCATCGAACGTGATGACTGGCTCGGCCAGGCCAAAAAGCTGATGAGCTAAGCAACAAGCTAATAAGACAATAAGACCTGTAAAAGCTTGATATTATCAAAATAGGGATGGCAGATTTAAATTTCTGCCATCCCCATACTGTTAAGCAAAACCGGCAAACCCAAACACACTAAAACATTCACTGAGGCAGAGACAATGGCTGAAATTACAGCAAGCATGGTTAAAGAGCTGCGCGAAACAACCGGCGCAGGCATGATGGACTGCAAAGCAGCACTAAAAGAAAATGATGGCAATATCGAAGCTGCAATCGATTGGTTGCGCACCAAAGGCCTTGCCAAAGCCGCTAAAAAAGCAGGCCGCGTAGCAGCAGAAGGCCTCGTTGGCATCAAAACAGATGGCCCTGATGGCGCTGTTGTTGAGGTTAACTCAGAAACAGACTTCGTTGCTCGTAACGAACAATTCCAAAAGCTGGTTGGTGTTGTCGCAGAAGCCGCCTTGAAAGAAGGCAGCGAAGACCTTGGTAGCAAACCATACCCTGGTAGCGATAAGACAATCGATGAAGAAATCACGGCGCTTGTTGGCACCATTGGTGAAAACATGAGCTACCGCCGCAGCGTTAAGCTAAGTGTTGAAAATGGCGTAACCGCCGGATACATCCACAATGCAACAGCGCCAGGTCTTGGCAAAATCGGAGTGCTTGTGGCGCTTGAATCAACCGGTGACGCCGCCAAGCTTGAAGCTCTTGGCAAACAAATCGCCATGCATATCGCAGCCATTAATCCACTAGCTCTTTCAGTAGAAGAGCTGGACCCGGCAGTTGTTGAGCGCGAAAAAGCTGTTCTGACAGAACAAGCCCGCGAATCAGGCAAACCAGAAGAAATCATTGGTAAAATGATCGAAGGCCGCATTCGTAAATTCTATGAAGAGGTTGTTCTCCTTAAGCAAACATTCGTCATTGACGGTGAAAACACCGTTGAAAAAGCAATTAAAAATGCAGAAGGCGATGTTGGCGGCCCGATCACTCTTAAAAGCTTTGTTCGCTTTGAACTCGGTGAAGGCATCGAAAAAGAAGAGGGCGACTTTGCTGCAGAGGTTGCCGCTGCCGCTGGCGCTTAATTGCAGTTAGCTTAAATCAATTAGCCGGCCTGTCAGTAGACAGGCCGGCTTTTCTATGGGCTGTGCAAAGGTAGAAATGGTGTAGCGCTAGATTTTCACAATCGACAGTAGGGCTTTTGCAGTCAAAAGATCTTGTAATTCAATTGAGATAAATCTTCAGATCGTTTAAACCTTTTTGCATACGAAGCATGAGAGAGGGAGAGCATGGTGGCCGACGCGGTAAAATACAAACGGCTCATGTTGAAGCTTTCAGGTGAAGCCCTGATGGGCAATGATGACTACGGCATCAATATGGAAACCGCAGCAGGTTTTGCGCGGGATATAAAACAGGTTGTAGATGAAGGCGTCCAGCTAGCCATCGTTGTCGGCGGCGGGAATATATTTAGAGGGATGCAAGGCGCAGCAAAAGGTATGGAGCGCGCTGATGCCGACTATATGGGTATGCTGGCAACCGTCATGAACGGCCTCGCCCTAAGCGGCGTGCTTCGGCAAAATGCCATTCCCGCTGTGGTTATGTCTGCGATCCCTATGCCTACAATCTGCGAATCATATTGCCGCAACCGCGCGCTCTCGCATCTTGAAAATGGCAAAGTTGTTATCTTTGCCGGCGGCACCGGCAATCCCTTCTTCACAACTGACACAGCCGCCACCCTTCGCGCCGTTGAGATGAATTGTGAATGCCTTGCTAAAGCCACCCAGGTTGATGGCGTCTACTCCGCTGACCCGAAAACCAACCCGGATGCCACGCGCTTCGAGACTCTCCACTATGATAAAATATTAAGTGATAACCTGAAAATAATGGACGGCGCCGCTATCGCATTAGCACGGGATAATAAATTACCCCTGGTGGTTTTCTCCATACATGAGCCAGGCAATCTACTTTCCATGGTGAAAGGCACAGCCAAAGCCACAACCGTTTTAAGTCGTGATTAAATCTTAAAGACAATGCAGGCCTTCTTTTGAAAAACAGCACGAGAAGGCGCAACTCCTATATGATGACCATGAGGTAACAAAAATGTCGGACGTAAATTTTGACCTAAAAGACATCGAAAAAAGAATGAAGGGCTCAGTCGCCTCTCTCAAACAGGATTTTTCTGGCCTCAGAACAGGCCGTGCCAGCGCCTCACTTCTGGAGCCAATCACAGTAGAAGCCTATGGCGCTCAAATGCCGCTAACTCAGGTCGCTAATATTTCGGTACCAGAACCGCGCTCAATCACTGTCAGTGTCTGGGATCAATCCCAGGTCGCAGCGGTAGAGAAAGCCATTCGCGAGTCTGATCTAGGCCTTAATCCTAATGTAGAAGGTGCAACATTGCGGATTAACATTCCAGAACTGAATGAAGAACGCCGCACCGAGTTAACAAAAGTCGCTGCCAAATATGCAGAACAAGCCCGTGTTGCCGCCCGTAATGTGCGCCGCGATGGCATGGATAGCTTGAAGAAAATGGAAAAAGATGGCGACATCGGTAAAGATGAGCATCATAGCCTAAGCGCTAAGGTGCAAGCTGCGACAGACCGCATCATCGAAGAAATTGACGCGGCGCTAGCAGCCAAAGAAGCTGAGATTATGCAGGTTTAAAGGCTGCACCGCGAACTGAAGTTGCACATGCGGGGGTTTATTCAAAAGCCCGGCAAGGGGCATGACCGCCAACCCCGGAAGTTAGTAAGACGATGAGAGACCAGGACGAGCAGACGCAGCAATTGCGCCACGTTGCTATCATCATGGATGGCAACGGCCGGTGGGCGCGAAAGCGTGGTTTGCCGCGTACAGCTGGCCATAAACGCGGTGTGGAAATCGTCAAGCAAACTGTCACGAAAGCCCGGGAGCTGGGCTTGCCATATCTCACACTCTTTAGCTTCTCATCAGAAAATTGGTCGCGGCCAAAACCAGAAGTCGATGAGCTGATGCGGCTGATGAAAACATTTCTGCGCCGTGAGCAGGAACAGCTCTTCAAAGGTAATGTTCGTGTACGTATCATTGGCTCACCATTAGGCGAACAATCTGATATGGGTGCCATGATCAGAGGCATCGAAGAAAAAACAGCTGAAAACACAGGGCTTCAACTCACCGTCGCATTCAACTATGGCGGCCGGGATGAAATCGTCCGCGCCGCTAAGCGCCTCGCGAAACGGGTTCAGGCTGGTGAATTAGCCCCGGAAGATATTAGTGAAGAGCATTTCAGTCACGCATTAGACACCAAAGAAATCCCGGATCCGGATTTACTCATCCGCACCAGCGGAGAATATCGCATAAGTAATTTTCTGCTCTGGCAACTTGCCTATTCCGAGTTCATGTTTCTGGATTGTAATTGGCCAGAATTTACGCCGCAAAAATTCGATGAGGCCATCGCAGCTTTTTATGCAAGAGAGCGCCGCTACGGCAATGTTAGCGCGAGGTCAACAGCTTGACCACAGAGCTACAGCCACAGCCCCCCAAAGAGCAGCCACTTAATTCAGACCAAAAATCTGCAAAGGGCAGAATTTTCAGCCGTGAACTTTTCGTGCGCAGTATCTCAGCGGTAATCCTTGCTGTGGGTGCTCTTTATTTAACGCACCATAGCTTCACATCATTTATCGCGTTAGCGGCGATCATTGCACTTCTTATGGTATGGGAATGGGGCAAGCTCACCAACAATGACACCCCCCTACAATTGATTATCCCCGCGATTACAATTCTCACAGCCACAACAGCCTTTTTAACAAATGAATGGCCTTTATTTGCGGCCAGCCTCATCGCTGGCGGGTTTCTGGCTGTCTGGTCCACCCACTATTGGTGGCGCTCTAAATGGGCATTAAAGGGCTTATTTTATGTCGGCGCCCCAACCCTGGCCCTGCTTTATTTGCGCAGAGATGCTATATTCGGCTTTGAAGCCGTGCTCTATGTTTTTCTCATTGTCTGGGCAACAGATACAGCAGCATATTTTTCAGGGCGCTATTTTGGCGGTAAAAAATTAGCCCCCGCCATCTCGCCGGGCAAAACATGGTCAGGCACAATTGGCGGGCTGTTTGCGGGTTTGTTGACCGGCGCATTATTCGCCATCTCACTGAATAGCGAACCAATCATATTGGCCTTAATAGGTCTATTGCTTTCAGCCGTTGCCCAAATTGGTGACCTGGCAGAAAGCGCAATAAAGCGTCATTTCGGGGTGAAAGATTCGAGCCATCTAATCCCCGGCCATGGCGGCATACTCGACCGTTTAGATGGCATCGTTGTCGCTGCCACCGTCGCCGCCATAATCGGTGGGTTGCATGATTTCACCGCCCCAGGCCACGGCCTGCTGGTTTGGTTTGCATAAAAGGGGCGAGCATGAACACTGAAAACACACAGAGCAACCAGACATCAGCAATGAAGCGCGTCACCATTTTGGGGGCAACAGGCAGCGTCGGGCAAAACACATTAGATCTCATTCGCCGCAACAGCGCGGCCTATCAGATCGCAAGTCTAACTGGTAATCAAAATATCACTCAGCTTGCTAAAGATGCCATAGAATTTAAAGCTGACTTTGTCGCAACCGCAGATGATAAGCGTTATGAAGATTTAAAAGCCGCGCTTGCGGGAACGGGGATTGATTGCGGCGCAGGACGAACAGCCATCATTGAGGCCGCCAGCCGGAACGCAGATATTTGCATGGCTGCCATAGTCGGCGTTGCGGGGCTGGAGCCAACATTAAAAGCCCTGGAGACAACGCCGGTTATCGGCCTGGCCAATAAAGAATGCCTCGTCACAGCTGGCAGCCTGTTTATGACCAAAGCACGTGAACATGGCGCCCATATAATTCCGGTTGATTCAGAACATTCAGGGGCATTCCAATGTCTATTGGCCGAATGCCCAAACAATATTAAAGCTGTGACCCTCACAGCCTCCGGTGGACCCTTCCGCTCACATTCACTTAAGGAGCTGGGGCAGGTAACCAAACAGCAAGCGCTAAAACATCCCAATTGGGAAATGGGATCAAAAATCACCATAGATAGTGCAACCTTGATGAATAAAGGCCTTGAGCTGATTGAGGCAAGCCATCTGTTTCATTTGAAAGCCGAGCAGGTCAACATGCTCATACACCCGCAATCAGTGGTGCATTGTCTTGTCAGCTGTAAAGATGGATCAACTTTAGCGCAGTTAAGCGCCCCAGATATGCGTGTGCCAATATCCTACAGCCTGGCCTGGCCAGAGCGCATGCAAACCCCAATTGAGCCAATTGACCTCGCCAAAATAGCACATCTGACATTTGAACCCGGGGATGAAGTAAGATTTCCTTGTTTACGGCTCGCAAGAGAGGTACTTGAAAGCCATAATATTGCGGGGCCGGTGTTAAATGCAGCCAATGAGGTCGCTGTGGAGGCATTTCTCAATGATCATTGCACCTTTATGGCGATTCCCGATATTATCGACGCGGCATTAGACAAACTAAGCGGTATCGGCAGTAACCATGATCCGCAAGATCTTAACGCCGTTCTCCATCTAGACCAACAGGCCAGATATTTGGCCTTTGATTTGCTTAAGCTAACAGCATGAATGAAACATGCTTGTTATAAACCACAGGATAAACTCCCGGGGAAAGGCGTAGTGACAAAAGCGCTTCTTGGGAAATAAGGCCATAAACCGAACAAATCCATCTGCAAGTAAAGCTCAATACATATGTTGCCAGCCTAATTCGCAACGAACTGAGCATGGAACAAACGGGTTTTGGCACTAAAACTGAAAATAAAAGGTCAACGTAAATATGGAATTTCTATCAGAGCTCCTGGCATTTATACCGAACATCCTGACAGGCTGGATCATACCGATCCTATTTGTCCTGACACTGGTTGTTTTCTTCCACGAGCTTGGACACTTTCTCGTCGCCCGCTGGTGTGGTGTCTCCGTGGAGGCTTTCTCAATCGGCTTCGGTAAAGAGCTTTTTGGTTTCACTGATCGCAAGAATACCCGCTGGAAATTCTGCCTGTTGCCCCTTGGCGGTTATGTGAAGTTTGCAGATGACGCCAACCCCGCCAGCACACCAGATACTGAGGCCCTAAAAAACCTCACAGAAGAGCAAAAAGCCGGTTCCTTCCATCTTAAACCGCTCTGGAAGCGGGCACTTGTTGTTGCAGCAGGCCCAATTGCCAGTTTTATTCTCGGCATTCTGATCTTTACCGGTATCAACTATGCCAAAACCCAAACAGGTCCTTCAGGCTATATCGCCCGAGTGCTGGATGGCAGCGCAGCTGAAAGCGCCGGTATCAAAGCCGGGGACAAGATTATTGAGATAAATGGCAGTGCCACACCCTTCTTCAGCGACATTTATCGCATCGTATCTTTGAGTGCCAACGAGGACTTACAGATTGTGGTCAAAAGGGGGCAGGACAACCTCTCCTTTAACGTTAAACCCCGCACCGCTATGGTCGATAATGGCATAGGCAAAGAAATTTCTGTTGGCCGCATCGGCGTCGCCCCATCAGAAGATAGAAGCACCTGGGCTCAAAGAGATTACACGCTACCAGGAGCATTGGTGGCAAGTGTTGATCAAACAGGCTTTATCATCACCAGTTCACTTGGTTATATCGGTAAAATATTCACCGGCCGCGAATCCACAGACAAACTAAACGGCCCAATCGGCATCGGTAAAATTGTCAACCAATTCTCAGAAATGGGAATAGTTTCAACGCTTTACATCGCAGGCTTACTCTCCGTCAGCATCGGTCTGTTCAATCTCTTCCCCGTGCCTTTACTGGATGGTGGCCACCTTATGTTCTACGCAATTGAAGCGGTAAGAGGCAGACCCGCCAGCGAAAGGTTTATGGAATATAGCTTCCGCGCCGGCCTGGTTTTGCTGATTGGCTTAATGCTTCTCGCCACCAAGAATGACATAGGCTGGTTTAACTGATCAGCCTCCCACACTCATCGCTAAGCGCCTTTTTTAAAATAAAGTTAAATGTTGCTTAAAAGGCTCTTTGCAGATGGGTGATGAATCTGTAGAGTTACTGAAGGCAGATTGTGCCTAATCGCCTTCAGGATTGTGCAAATTTTAGTTTCGACCAAAATTTAAGCTGTGTTTTGAAGCGATAGTGAAGAGTTGAAGTGAAATTACACTAAACCGGCAACTCTGGGTTGAATGTATTTTTCATGAAGCAAATTAAGCTTGTTTCATCAAACTTCATGGGGACAATCTGATTGGGATGTTAATACTGCATGTAATTTTATGCTTCACTGGTCACGGGCTTTGCCTCAAGGGAAAAGGCAAAGTTAAAAAGTGGTAGTGGCTCATTTTGGTCTTAACGGATTGCTTGAGCCTATTAGATCATATGATCTCTAATGCCGTTTTTTGACCGGATTTAATTGCTGAGCGGGAGTAAACTAACGAATTGAAAGCTTTTATCAGGCGGTGCCCTTAGTAAAAGGTCATTTGCCAGCGAAGCATCGGGTTCAATTGGTTAGTTTTAATCTGTTTCAGTTGCGTAGCTTAAGTTGCTGGTCGGTAAAAGAGTACGAAGAGCGTAGAAAGCGTCGCTAAGGCGTCAATTAGTGCAGTACGAGTAGTACAAATGCGCACTTTCAAGGGGCACGTATTTAGAATGGTATTTGTAGGTAAAGCCAAAATGGTGAGAAAAGTCTTCGGACAAACCATCAAGGCCACAGCTCTTGCTTTGGGAATGGCAAGTGCAACCTTTGCGTTACAGGCAACAGTTTCGACCTCTGCGGTTGAAACAGCTGTTATTGAAAATGGCATTGCTAGCGCGATCCCATCACTCTTCCGCATCAATCATGCACACGCCCAATCTGGCGTCGTCCGCTCCATTGTCGTCACCGGTAACCGCCGCGTGGAGCCTGAGACCGTCAAAACCTATTTGAAATTCAGCGTTGGTGATACATACTCTGCCTACAAGGTTGATGAATCTCTCCAGTCGCTTTTTAGCACCGGCCTTTTTGCTGATGTTTCAATCGGCAAAAACGGTGGCACAGTCACCGTCGCTGTTGAAGAAAATCCCGTCATTAACAAAGTTGCCTTTGAAGGCAATATTGAAGTTGATAACGCATCGCTCGCCACTGAGGTGCAGCTTAAAACACGCGCTATCTACACACGCGCTCGCGTGCAATCAGATATCCAACGCATTCTAGATCTCTATCAGGTGCGCGGCATTTTCACCGCCAAGGTTGAAGCCAAAATCATCAAACTGCCCCATAACCGGGTGAACCTGGTATTTGAAATTGTCGAGGGCAATTCAACCAAAGTTAAAAGCATCAACTTTATCGGTAACGAAGCCTTCTCTGATGGCCAGCTAAAAGATGTCATCACAACGGGTGAATCCGGTCTTCTCAGCTTCTTTAAATCCAACGATATTTATGACCCGGATCGTCTCTCAGTGGACCGTGAATTGGTGCGCCGCTATTACCTCACCAACGGTTATGCTGACGCAAGAGTGCTAAATGCTGTTGCAGATATTGACGCCGAGGGCAGCGCATTTTTCATCACCTTTACAATTGATGAAGGTCAACTCTACTCAGTTGGTAATGTCGATATAGAAACAACCGTTGCTAATATCGATGTAGATAGCCTCCGTGCCAGTGTGTTGACCACACCGGGGACAACCTACAACGCGCAAAAGATTGATAGCACCATTGAAGCAATCACTCTTGCTGTCTCTGCCCAGGGCTATGCATTTGCACAGGTTCGCCCCCGTGTGGATCGTGATCCAATCAATCGCACAATCAACATTACCTATGTCATCGAAGAAGGCCCACGGGTTTACATCGAGCGCATCAATATCTATGGCAACACACGCACGAAAGACCATGTTATTCGCCGTGAGTTCCGCCTGGTAGAGGGTGACGCCTATAACCGTCTCCTGGTTAGAAATGCCAGAAAACGTCTGCAAGGCCTTGGGTTCTTTGAAAAAGTGAATATTTCACGCGAATCCGGTTCAACTCAAGACCGTGTCGTGCTGAATGTTAGCGTTGTCGAGAAAAATACAGGTGAACTAAGCTTTGGCGCTGGTTACTCAACATCTGAAGGCGTCATTGGTGACATCGCGATCACCGAGCGGAACCTTCTTGGTAATGGCCAATTCCTTCGCCTTAAATTCGCAGGTAGCTTTGAGCGTCAACAGGTTGACCTAAGCTTCACCGAGCCGCGCTTCATGGATATGAACTTGGCGGCTGGCTTTGATCTCTTCCATAAAGAGATTGACCGCACCGATGAATCTGGCTTTAGAAATCGTAAATCAGGTGGTGGTATCCGCCTTGGCTTCCCGGTTGCTGAAGATATCAGAGGCTCAATCCGCTATAGTTTCGTTCGTGATGAATTGTTCGACATTAACACCAACGCGTCTCAAATCATCAAACAACAACAAGGCGTGGCGAATATCTCATCTGTTGGTTACTCATTTACATATGACACCCGTAACCACAGAGCAAAACCGAATAAAGGTTTATATCTTTCATTCTCACAAGACTTTGCTGGTGTTGGCGGCGATGTGAACTACCTTCGCACAACAGCTGAAGCCCGGGCCTACTACCCGCTCTGGAGCAAAGTGACACTTGTTGGCCGTGTTATCGGTGGCTACATCACAACACTTGATAACAGCAAACTGCGCTTAACAGACCATTTCTTTAAAGGCGGCGAAACAATCCGTGGCTTTGATAGCTCAGGTCTTGGCCCACGTGATGCCACCACAGGTGACGCCATTGGTGGTAAAGTCTTCTATGCCGGTACCATTGAAGCCCGCTTCCCAATTCCTTATCTAACTGAAAATACAGGCATCTCAGCAGCCATCTTTGCCGACGCCGGTTCAGTACATGATGTCGATGTACCGTCCAACCTTGCCGGTGTAACCGTGCAGGATGACGATAAGATCCGCGCCTCAGTTGGTGGTAGTATTCTCTGGGATTCTCCTATGGGCCCCATCCGTGCTGATATGGCCTATGTCCTCGAAAAAGCGGATTTCGACGACGAAGAAGTCTTCCGTTTCGGTGCTTCAACAAAATTCTAGGTTTATTCCGTTACAACCTGCTACCCTCATGCCTGTAAAAGGCATGAGGGTTTAATTTATAGAGGGCCGTTCATGGAGCATCCCGGATTTTTCCATAAGGCAGGTCCGTTCACACTTGGTGATATTTGTGAACATTTAGAGCTGTCCGCACCAGATACGATTGATCAGACAAAAACCATAACAGGGCCAGCCAGCCTGGCCGCTGCCGATCAGTCTGAAATCACTTTTTTTGAAGACCGTAAATTGCTAGACGAATTTAAAGTCAGCAAGGCAGGTTTTTGCCTCGTAACAGCCAAAGATGCCGCCCATGCAGCAGAGGGCATGGTCGTTCTTGAAACAGATCACCCGCATAAAGCCTTCGTAAAGCTGGTAAAACTCTTTTATCCAGGCGCGGTAAAAAGCCATGTCGCAAACACTTCCAATGACCTCATAGACCCCACAGCGACCCTTGAAGAAGGTGTCGAAATTGAACCAGGCGTCATTATCGGTCCAGAAGCCCATATCGGTAAAGGCACGCGGCTTTCAGCTGGCGCCGTTATCGGTTATCGCTGCACAATAGGTCGTAATTGCTATATTGGCCCAAATGCCGTCATCACCCATGCCCTCATAGGTAATGAAGTAACCATTCATTCAGGTGCTGCTATCGGTCAGGACGGCTTTGGATATATCATGGGGGCCGGCGGTCATGAAAAAGTACCGCAAATTGGCCGTGTTATCTTACAGGATAAAGTCGAAATCGGCGCAAATACAGCAATAGACCGAGGTGCGTTAACCGATACAATCATTGGTGAAGGCACAAAAGTCGATAATCTTGTGCAGATAGGCCATAATGTGATAATTGGCAGTCACAGTGTCATTGTCTCCCTCACAGGCCTCTCTGGAAGTACCAAGATAGGCAATTATGTTGTAATGGGGGGCCAAGCCGGCACTGTCGGTCATATTGAAATTGGAGATGGCGCTCAAATCGCAGCAGCTAGTAAGGTTCATAAATCAGTACCCGCTAATGTTAGATATGGCGGCATGCCAGCCAAACCTATCAAGCAGTGGTTTAAAGAAATCATTGCCCTTGAAAGATTGGCCGAAGGCTCTATCAAGAAAACAAAAGATTAAAACAAAATGGTGCTTTACCATTTTGCCTAATTAAGGAACTACACTATGGAAGAGAGTGGAACCACGCGGGAGCTGAAGTCCGCGGATATACTCGACATCATGAAATATCTGCCTCATCGCTATCCCTTCCTGCTCGTTGATCGCATTATCGATATGTATAAAGACGAGTCTGCCATCGGCATTAAAAACGTCACCTATAACGAAAATTTCTTTCAGGGGCACTTTCCCGAGCACCCCGTATTCCCCGGTGTTTTGCTAATTGAAGGTATGGCCCAAACCGCAGGAGCTTTATGCGTCGCCAATCTTGAAGATCAGGCTGATGAACAGCTAGTTTATTTCATGGCGATTGATCGCGCCCGTTTTCGCAAACCTGTAACCCCTGGTGATCAGGTGCGTTACCACGTGAATAAAATTAGAAATCGTGGCCGCGTTTGGCGGTTTGCAGCAGAAGCAAAAGTAGATGGCGAACGGGTCGCCGAGGCGGAAATCAGCGCCACAATCGTTGATGTATAAGGTTACAATGTCAAACACACAAATTCACTCTTCATCAGACATTTCCTCAGAAGCAAAAATCGGATCAAATGTAGAGATAGGCCCATTCTGTCAAGTCGGGCCAGATGTTGAAATCGGCAATAATGTAAAACTACATTCCCACATTGTACTCTGTGGGCAGACTAAAATTGGCAATGACTGTGAAATTTACCCCTTTGCCTCATTGGGTAAAATCCCACAGGTGGCCAATTTTACTGACCCGGATAAGAAAAGCCGTCTAATCGTTGGCAACAACAATCGTATCCGCGAGCATGTCACAATGCATTCCGGCACAGAGCATGGTGGTTGGGTCACCAGCGTCGGAGATAACGGTCTCTATATGGCCGGCTCACACATCGCACATGATTGCATTCTAGGTGACGATATAATCTTTGCAAATAACGCCACTCTTGGCGGCCATTGCACCATTGGTGATGGCGCAATTCTTGGCGGTCTAACAGCGGTTCACCAATTTGTGCGCATTGGCCGTAAAGCTTTTATCGGCGGCATGTCGGGTGTTGAGCATGATGTCATTCCTTTCGGCATGGCCATTGGTCACAGGGCCGGCCTTGGCGGCCTTAACATCGTTGGCCTCAAACGCTCAGGCTTCACTCGTGAACAGATCCATGAAATGCGCAACGCTTATATGCAGATCTTCGCTGATGATGGCACTTTGAAAGAAAGAGTGGCCAAGGTGCAGGAACAGTTCAAAGACAATGATTGCGTTCAGGAAATGGTTGAATTTATCGACAATGAATCCAGCCGCGCCCTCTGTGTCCCCCGTGAACAGAAAGATCACAGCTAAAAGCTGTTCGTAAATCAAGGGCTGCCACTAGTGGCTCTAAGCTTATCTAGAGTGGGATACCGAGGCGGGAAGAATGAATGATGACCACGCCAGATGATATCTTGTCGCCTCTCGGCATTCTGGCCGGAAGTGGCTCACTACCGCTGCACATAGCAAAGCGTACAGTCACAACCGGCCGCCCTGTATTCATTTGCGGTATTGCAGGTACTGCAGAAGAGGAAATTGCAGAATTTCCCCATTGTTGGGTAAAATGGGGCCAGATCAATAAGCTCTTTAAGGAGCTTCACCAGGCTGAGGTGAAAGATCTCGTACTTATTGGCGGTGCCAAACGCCCAAAACTCGAAAACCTCGCCTTTGATTTCGGCCTCATCCGCAACCTGCCATTTGTTCTCAGCCTAACAATGGGCGGAGATGATGAAATGCTCAGCTCCATTGTAAAATTTGTGGAAGACAGAGGCATTTCGATCGTCGGCGCCCATCAAGTCGCCCCAGAGCTGACCGCCGCCACCGGCGTAATGACAACAAAATCTCCAAATAAAACCGATCTCGAAGATATTAAAAAAGGCATTAGAACCGTTATAGACCTCGGCACCATGGATATAGGGCAGGGCGCCGTTGTGGCAAGAGGCTATGTGCTCTGCGTTGAAGCAGCAGAAGGCACAGACCAAATGCTAAACCGGGCAGAAGGGTTGCGCCAATGGGGCAGTAAATGGCTGGGCCGTCGTTTTGGTGTGCTTGTTAAACTCCCCAAACCCAATCAGGAGCTGCGAATAGATATGCCAGCTATTGGCCCGCGCACAGTAGAGTTAGTCGCAAAAGCCGGGCTGAATGGCATCGCTATAGAGGCAGGTAAAGTCCTGATCAGTGATCAGGAAAAAACCATTGCCGCCGCCAATGATGCCGGCATTTTCATAATAGGCATAGAGCCAGCCGCTCTTCTTTCATAAGTTAAAATCAGACCAGCCAAAACCGGCCGGCTTTAAAACGAGAACGAAACAAAGCCAACAAGGTAGTACGCATGAAAACCGAAGAGCCTGATTTATCAAAGCCTAAAACATATTTTCTAGTGGCTGGCGAACATTCAGGTGATGCCCTCGGCGCAAAACTCATGCAGGGCCTAAAGCAGTTAAGCGGCAATCAAAAACCCATCTTTAAAGGGGTTGGTGGCCATGCCATGGAAAAAGAAGGGCTAGAGAGCCTCTTCAACATGGAAGAGGTCGCGGTTATGGGGCCAGCTGCCATTCTGGCCCGCTTACCAAGCCTCATCAAGCGGGTCTATCAAACTGTGGATGCGGCAATCGAGGCCAAGCCAGAGGCGCTTGTAATTATCGATAGCCCGGAATTCACTCATCCGATAGCAAAGCGCGTCCGCAAGCGTGCCCCCCAGATCCCAATTGTAAATTATGTCAGCCCAACCGTGTGGGCATGGCGCCCAGGCCGGGCCCGTAAAATGAAGCCCTATGTGGACGAGGTGTTAGCCCTTCTCCCCTTTGAGCCCGCCGTTCATAAAAAACTCGGCGGTCCATCTTGCCATTATGTCGGCCATCCTTTAATTGAGCAGCGCCAATGGATAGATAATCTCGATATTATGGAGCTGACAAAATCTTACAATATCCAAAGAGACAGACCCTCACTTGTGGTGCTTCCCGGTAGTCGGCCAAATGAAGTCAAACATCTCATGACCCCCTTTGGGAAAGCCATCAAGGAATTAACTCAAAAGACCGGCCCTTTAAATATCTTGCTGCCAACGGTTAATTCAGTAAAAGACGATGTCATAGAAGCGGCCAAAGACTGGCCCATAGAGCCCGTAATCATTGAAGGGGAAGAGGATAAGTTTCGCGCCTTTAAAATTGCAACAGCAGCCCTTGCCGCCTCTGGCACCGTGACATTAGAACTGGCGATGACCGGCACCCCGATGATTGTGGCTTATAAATATGATTTCTACCTTCATCTGCTGCGCCCCCTGATTAAGGCAGAGTATTTCGCTCTCGCCAATCACATCCTCGGCAAAAAGGCCTTCCCCGAACTGATACAGGCCGACTGCACAGCAGAAAATATAGCAACTGCCCTGGCACCGCTGTTTAATACCAGCTCAAAAGAGCGCACCAATCAATGCCAGGATCTAGGTCGTATTGATCAAAAACTCTTCGCAGCCGGTGAAAAGCCAAGTGTTGCCGCGGCCAGTGCCACAATGAAAGCCATAGAAAAACGAATGATAGATCAGAATTGAAGAGAGTGACGATCTAGCAATAAACATAAAAAAGCCCGGCAAAATCGCCGGGCTTTTTTATAAAAAATTGTCGATAAAAGAGCGACTAGCGCTCATTAACCGGCTTCACAGAGCGCAACGTCGGGCCCGTATATAGCTGGCGGGGGCGACCAATACGCTGTGAGGGATCCTCAATCATTTCTTTCCATTGAGCAATCCAACCAACTGTTCTCGCCACAGCAAACAACACAGTGAACATTTCAGCCGGGAAACCAAGAGCTTTAAGAGTAATGCCGGAGTAGAAATCAATATTTGGATATAGCTTCTTCTCAACAAAATACTCATCTTCACGGGCAATCCGCTCAAGCTCCATAGCAACCTGCAACAATGGCTCATCACGCACACCAAGCGTATCAAGCACCTCATGGCAAGTGGTCTGCATAACTTTGGCGCGCGGATCATAGTTCTTATAAACCCGGTGGCCAAAGCCCATCAGACGGAAAGGATCGCTCTTATCTTTTGCCCGCTTAATATATTCTGGAATACGGTCAACAGAGCCAATTTCTTCAAGCATCGTCAAAGCAGCTTCATTAGCACCGCCATGCGCCGGGCCCCAGAGGCAAGCAATACCAGCTGCGATACAGGCAAACGGGTTAGCACCGGAAGAGCCAGCAAGTCTCACTGTGGATGTAGAGGCATTTTGCTCATGGTCAGCATGAAGAATGAAAATACGATCCATAGCGCGGGCAAGTACCGGGTCACCTTTGTAAGGCTCAGCCGGAACGCTAAAACACATATTGAGGAAATTAGCTGAGTAATCCAGCGAATTCAAAGGCGTTACAAAAGGTTGCCCGATCGAATATTTATAAGCCATAGCCGCAATGGTCGGCATTTTTGCGATCATGCGCAAGCTGGCAATATCTCTTTGTACAGGGTCATTGATATCTGTTGAATCGTGATAAAAAGCAGAAAGAGCACCAACAATACCCACCATAATCGCCATCGGGTGCGCATCGCGTCGGAACCCTCTGAAGAATGTGTGCATCTGTTCATGCAGCATGGTGTGGTAAGTCACACGTTTATTAAATGCACTAAACTGCTCTGCATCTGGCAAATCACCGTAAAGGAGAAGGTAGCAAGTTTCGAGGAAGCTGCCATTCTCAGCAAGCTCATCAATCGGATACCCCCGATGAAGCAGCATGCCTTTATCACCATCAATATAAGTAATTTTAGATTCGCATGAGGCTGTGGAGGTGAACCCCGGATCATAGGTAAACATACCAGATTGGCCATAGAGCCTGGTAATATCCACAACGGAAGGACCTATAGAGCCCTCATAAACTGGCATATCAAGAGTGGATCCATTGATACTCAGGGTCGCTTTATCAGTGTCATCGGCAGCTTCGGTTTTACCGGAAGGTGAATTTATTGACGTCATCAATGTCCCCTATTTTGTCTAGCGGTCCAGCATTGTCTTATATCGCGCTCTCAACTCTTGAAAGTGTTGAAAAGCCAAACCTAAAATTATTTATCTTACCCGGCAACAACATCAAATAAGCACCGGTGAAAATGAAAGTTATTTATCTAAAATGAAGAGTTAAAGAAATATACCCTTCAAAGAAACGTCCAAATAGTCATGTCAAATAAGTAAAATTCATCGTTTGAATTTGTAATTAGTAATTAAGAACTGAATAAAATTTCATCAGCTACACTCTCGGCGGTATATAAAGCATAAAAATTTATAAAATGCCTATATTACCTTATATCCAGACTAAAGTTTAAGAGCATCCCTTAGTAAATCGTTGCCGCACCCTGCAGTTTTATAATCATAGACTACCTAAGGAGGTAGTAAGACAGCTTCGTTCGCGTTCAGGACAATAACCGACATTGGTTATTGGATCTGATAATGGTTTATGGCCAAACAGAGGACGAATGGCAGATCAACACCCGTTCCTTTGCTATATGCGTTGAGGCACTTAAACTGCCATCATAATCGCGCTCAAATGTGATGAATTAAATAAATCATCGATATTACGATCGCATATGACCTAATTTACAAGTGAAATGATACCCACCCTTCACCTAAATATCCAGCTCTGATTTGCAGACCTATTCAAAAATGCTGCACTAGCGTAATAATCGAAAAACTCACAAGCTTTCAGCATGTTAAAATTGCGCATTCGCAGCATTTATCAGGTAATGCTGCAAAAATTGTCGCGATAGAAGCCAATTAATTGAACCAAATACTTAGTGTATCAGCTAAAAATAAGCCTATTAAACGGGCATATTAAGGGATTGCTGTAAATTATAGCACGTCCCGTATGCGCCTAAGCGTTTCTTCCTGGCCAAGGCTGACCAAAACATCATAAATGCCAGGGGAGTTTGGTGTCCCGGTTAAGACCGCGCGCAGCGGTTGTGCCACTTTACCAAATTTAAGCTCGCGTTTTTCAGCAAACCCTTTCAATGAGGTCTCAAGCGTCTCTTTTTCAAAGGAAGGCAAGCTAGCAAGTTCATCAGCAAGCCCCTTTAGAATATCAAGCGCCGGCGCGTCTTTAATACTTTTCGCAGCTTTATCTTCCATCGGAATAGGTAAAGAGACAAAAAGATAGCTCGCCACTTCAAGGAGTTCTATCAGTGTCTTGGCCCGCTCTTTCAGGAACGGTAGCGCGTCTTTAAAGCGATCAAACTCTATCTTGCGAACATCATAACTAAATTCATGTGTCATCTCACCGCTGGAGATAAGCTCTTTCAGGTCAGCAATTAACCGGTCATCATCAGCTTCGCGAATGTAATGACCATTCACATGGTCAAGCTTTTGAATATCAAACCGGGCAGGCGCCTTATTAATCGCATCTAGATCAAACCACTCAATCAACTGCTCAGTGGTAATAATCTCTTCGTCGCCGTGGCTCCAGCCAAGCCGTGCCAGGTAGTTCTGCAAACCTTCGGGCAAATACCCAAGTGCCTTATACTGCTCAGCCCCTAAAGCGCCATGGCGTTTGGAAAGTTTCGCTCCATCAGCGCCGTGGATAAGCGGGATATGCGCAAACACAGGCAAGTCCCAGCCAAGCGCCTTATAGATCTGAATTTGCCGCGCACAATTCGTTAGATGGTCATCCCCCCGGATCACATGGGTAATGCCCATATCATGATCATCAACCACCACCGCTAGCATATAGGTCGGTGTGCCATCAGAGCGCAGCAGCACAAGATCATCCAGCTGGTCATTCTTGATGACCACATCACCCTGAACCTCATCATGAATAACCGTCTCCCCCTCGATAGGGGATTTAAAGCGCACCACATATTCACCGCGTTTCGCCATGGTTAAAGGTTCATGGCGGCCAGGATAGCGGGGGGCAACACCAGCCGCCCGTGCCTCAGCCCGCACCTTTTCAAGCTCTTGGTCAGGTGCGTAAGAGCGGTAAGCATGACCTGATTGCAAAAGTTTTGTTGCAACCTCAACATGCCGTGCCTGACGTTTTGATTGATAAACAGGCGCCTCATCAGCTTCAAGGCCCAGCCATTTCATACCGGCCATAATTGCATCAATCGCTTCAGTGGTGGAGCGCGCCCGGTCCGTATCTTCTATCCGCAGGAGGAATTTACCCCCCTTAGCCCGAGCGTAGGCCCAGTTAAACAGGGCAGTGCGTGCCCCGCCGATATGAAGAAAGCCCGTCGGGCTTGGAGCAAACCTGGTGACAATTTTATCAGACATTGATGATTGGTCCTGAGTAGTGTTCTGAATGGCGATGAAAAGAGCCGCGAACAACAAGCTTCGTAAGCCACTATTGGGTGCTAAAAGCCCGCATTATACGCCCCTCTGGAAGCGCCATATATGGAGGCCTCAGCGCTACAGGTATCAGTTTGTAGCAGAGAACAAGCTGCAATAAATAGCGGCTCTTGAAAGCAAATAAATGCAATTTGTGTTTAACTGCGGTTAAACTCTTGATGACCTTAGCTAGAGAGCTTGTGTATAGCACAGAATCAGAGGGGAAAATCAACGGCCATCATGTATAGATTGCGAAGAATTAATAAAACTTATGGCATAATCTCTATCAACTCTCTGTCAAGCCCTGCTTACACGCTGTTACTCCCTCTCCGCTCAACTAAAATAGCCCACCACATATATTGCGGGGGCCGATGGAGCTAAAGTCAGAGACCTTTCGACCAGACAAAGTAAACCCAGAGGATCCAGATCCGGAGACTTTAGCCCCAGAAGACCTGCCCGCCAGAAGAGGAGGCGGAGAACCCCCTCATTTCTATCCTGAACAGCTGCTTCTCCCGGTTGCCCATTTACCCTGGGGCGTCTTGTTAATCGCAACAGGCATCGGTCTCTATTTCTCCATGCCGATCGAGCCAAACCCCGCACTGGTTGCCTTGCTGCTGTCAGCAACAGCTTTGCTCTGGGCGCTATTCCCCCGTCATTTAAATGCAACAGGAACGATCAGTGCTCACCTGCCGCTTACAATAGTGTTGCTGGTGCTTATTGGTTTTAGCGCTGCCACCTACCGTGCAAATGGCACAGCCACCCCGCTTTTAAAAGATCAATGGAAAAGCCATACGCTAAAATTAATCGTGGAGGAGGTGCACCCCCTCACTAGAAATCGCATTCGATATATTGGGCGGGTCGAAAATCTCTCTTATCTCCCCCAATTAGCCTGGCCAAAAAGGGTACGGCTCAGCGCACCAGATCAGGGACCAAGATTCACATATGGTGATAAAATCTGTGCCCGGGTAATGCTTAAACGGCCAGATGGCCCCTTATATCCAAAAGGCTATGACTTTGCGCGGGCCCTCTGGTTCCAAAGTATCGGGGGCAGCGGTTATAGCCTCTCCCCGTTAAAGCAGTGCCCAGGCGTAAGCCAGGTGGCGGCAGGCGCCCCACATACCTTCGGTGCTCCACAAGTAAAAAGCCTCATAGCTGCCCTGCGCAATGCCATTTCAGCGCGCTTAGAAACCGGGCTAACAGAAACCCAGAGAGCCTTCGCCCAGGCGCTGATCATCGGGGAGAGAGGGGGCATCCCAAAAGCCCAGTTAGAGGCGGTGAGAAAAGCCGGGCTTGGTCATCTACTGGCAATTTCAGGATTACATATGGCGGTTTTTGCCGGCACTGTCTTTTTCCTGTTGCGGGCCTTCATGGCCCTGAGCCCAAATCTTACCCAAACCGTTGCAATAAAAAAATGGGCCGCTGCAGGGGCGCTTTTTAGCGGCGGCCTATATTTTCTCATCTCCGGCCAGTCGATACCAACACAGCGCGCTTTCTTGATGATAACAATAATGTTCGTCGCCATCATGATAGAACGGCCAGCCCTGACACTGAGAAATGTCACATTAGCCGCATTGGTGATCTTGCTCTTCAGGCCAGAAAGCCTGTTAACCCCGGGGTTCCAAATGTCTTTCGCGGCTGTTACAGCACTGGTCGCAATCTATCAGCTATATATGAACCAGCCAAAACCTGAAGATGAAAATGTAGCAAAGCTATCATCACCGCTAGCCAGGCCCTTTATCTATCTTGGCGGTATTCTGCTCACCAGTTTAATTGCAACCATCGCAACAGCCCCCTATGCGATCTATCATTTCCATCAACTGTCTTATATGGGGCCAGTTGGGAATCTGCTGGCAATCCCGGTGTTCACTGTCCTAATCATGCCTGCCGCGGTCGCAACGCTAGCCCTCATGCCGTTTGGCCTTGAAGGGGTGGTGCTACCATTGTTCGGCGTATCAATAGACATTCTGCTCGCAATAGCGCAATGGACCGCAAGTTTTGACCCAGCCTTACTATATACAGGGTCCATAACGGTCCATGCGCTTATCTTTGCAACACTTGCAGGGCTGGTTTTTTTGTTTGCCAAAAAACATACGGCGCGCTGGGCCGCTTTGCCTTTAGCACTCGCTGCGCTCTACACAGCAAAACCAAATTCCCGACCAGATGTTTATATAAACAAAGAGGGCACCGTGATCACCATTAGAGGGGCAGATGGAAAACTACACGCCCCTGATAGTCGAAAAGGTAATTTTGAAATTTCCAAATGGTTGCGCGCAGAAGGCGATAGCCGTAGCCCTGGTGAAATCAGGCAAAGTCAATATTTATTATGTGATGATGCTGCCTGTAGTGCCGTGGTGAAAGGCCGATCTCTGACCCTCATCAAATCAATCGCCGCTTTGGAAGAAGCCTGCCAAACGTCAGATATAGTAATTTATCACCGCACCATTCGCCGTCGCTGTTCTCACCCTGAGCTCACCCTCTCTACACCAGAGTTAAAGCGCGGCGGCGCAACAGCCCTCTATATAGAAAATACGCCGCAACTATCAGAGCTGCAGAAAAGTCAGAAGAAGTCCCCCGCACACAACCGAGAAAAGTCAGGACGTATAATCGTTAAAACAGCCAACAGCCAAAGGCGGCACCGCTTATGGGGCGGGGCAGGGCAAAGAGAATGAAATAAGGGCTACGCGCGTAAGTAAATCACCTGAGAGCCAAGTGATTTAGACATGAGACCTTAGTGATAACGGCGCACAAGCCCAACAAGCTGGCCTTGCACCTGCACTTTATCAGCAGGGAAGGTGCGGGGCTCATAGGCGGGGTTCGCTGCCACCAGCTCAACCTCACCGCCCTTTATATAAAGCTTCTTCAAGGTTGCCTCTTCCTCATCCACAATAAAGCAAACAACAATATCACCATTATGAGCGGTTGAGGTTTCACGGATCAGCACAGTGTCACCATCCAGAATGCCTTCTTCAATCATCGAATCGCCATGAACTTCGAGGGCATAATGATCCCCCCTGCCAATCATATCCGGTGACACAAGAATATCATTCGTATGGTCCTGGATTGCAGAAATCGGCACGCCAGCCGCAATCCGCCCCATAACAGGGATCTGCACAGAGCCATGCCCATCATCTTTTTCAGCAGAAACGCTCTTATCAGGAAAAGTAACAACATTAGACGCTGGCGCCGCGTCGCCGCGTGGCACCTCACCACCGCGGAGCACCTCACCTAAGGCAACATCAGGCAATTTCAGAATTTCAACGGCCCGCGCTCTGTGGGCCAGCCGGCGGATAAAGCCGCGCTCCTCAAGAGCCGTGATCAGGCGGTGAATACCAGATTTCGATTTAAGATCAAGCGCATCCTTCATCTCATCAAAAGAGGGAGAAACCCCTGTCTCCTGCACCCGCTCATGGATGAACATAAGAAGATCTTTTTGCTTCTTGGTCAGCATGAAATTTGCCCTTCCTTCCGGCGTTTTAGTATCGTCAGACTTTAAAGCCGTCACCAACGTAAAGTGACTAACGTTTGTTGTTACTTACCTATAGATGTCACTAATCGGCAGTCGTCTCTAACGAATATGCATCTCGTTAAAATAGTCGTCTCCAGCCCCAGGGCATTGTGGCAAACGGCAAAATGCTCACCTCTCAGCCCATAGAGACTCAATGTGTACGAATCAAGAACATATTACATGTTCTTATGTTGTTCTGCAAGAGGGGAGGGATATAGGGGAAGGGCAGGGTTAAGCAGTCAGCAGCGATAAGCCCGATGATTAAATCAGTGATTAAGGCGATGGTGTGTGCCAGCACTCGTTACACATCATCCAGTGAGATGTAATCAACCACTGATCCCGCTTCAGCATAAGCAGCCCTGACAGGGCGAATGAGTAACGCATTGGCTGAAGCAAATATAGATTGTAAGCTGCTATCCTGATCATCAAACGCCCTGATCTCAACTTGTCCAAAACGAGATATATTGGTTTTAGCGCGCATATAATGTTGCCGTGCTCCATTGGTTGGCACATTATTTAACAAACGCGCTGATCTAATCGGCAAATCAACTTGGTTGGCGCCCATCATTTGCCGCAACAGCGGTACAACAAACAGTAATGTACATACAAGCGCAGAAACCGGATTACCAGGTACGCCAATCACTTGCTGTTGTTTTAAGCGCCCAACCATTAGCGGTTTTCCTGGGCGCATAGCTATTCGCCAAAAATTAAGCACCATCCCCGCCCGGCTCAGCGCCTCTTGCACAAGGTCATGGTCACCAACAGAGGCGCCGCCAATGGTTACCAGAATATCATAATCAGCAGCCCGCTTTATCTGTTTTGAGAGATCATCCATATCATCCCTGGCGATGCCTATAATATCTGCCTCGCCGCCTGCCAACTCAATCAGTGCTTTCATCCCCGAGGGAATGGAAGAAACAATAGCCCCTTCAAAAAGCTCAGCACCCGGCAGAACTAACTCATCACCAGTTGCAAGAATAGCAACGCGGGGCCGGGCACGCACTGGCACCATTTCTATATTCATGGCAGCAAGCAGCGTTAGATGGCGGTAGTTAAGCCGAGACCCGGCAGAAATCAAAAGGTCGTTCTCTTGAAAGTCATAACCTGAAGGGCGGATATAATTTGCCTCACTATCATACTGCAGAACTTTCACTGTGGTAGCACCACCAGTTATATGATCCGCATTCTGATCCGTTTCGCAATCCTCTTGCAGTACAATCCGGTCAGCCCCATCAGGCAGGGCAGCGCCAGTAAATATACGCACAGCCTCACCCCTGCCAAGCCGGCCTTGAAATGGATGACCCGCAGATGAACTGCCAATAATTTTAAGGGGGGTCCCTATAGGGTGAAGGTCAGCGCCCTTAACCGCATAGCCATCCATTGCCGATGAGTGGAATGGTGGTTGCGTGACCTTGGCTGTTATATCTGCAGAAACATAGCAACCAGCAGCGCTCTGAAGCGGCGCAGCGCTAGTCTTTGTAACAGGGCATTCAGCCAGCAGCCGCTGCCGCGCTGTTTCAACATCCAACATCATCCTACCACGATCACTCCGCTGCGTCAGGCGCGCGGTAAACCCCGGATTTGCCTCCAGTTTTTTCAAGCAGTCGTATACCAGAAAAGCTCATGCCCTTATCAATAGCTTTGGCCATATCATAAATGGTCAGACAGGCCACAGAAACAGCCGTTAAGGCTTCCATTTCAACACCGGTTTTCCCATCAACCTTAACCCTCGCCGCAACACGGATGCCGGTCGTTGGATGGCTAAACGGAGTGAAATCAACATCAACGCCAGTGAGTTGCAGCGGATGACATAACGGAATGAGATCAGCTGTTTTCTTAGCTGCCATTATGCCGGCAAGCCGAGCAGCAGAGAGCACATCACCCTTTTTCATGGCATTTTGCTGAATCTGCGCCAGCGTTTCAGGTTGCATGGTCACATAGCCCTCAGCAACAGCAATCCGCTGGCTGCTATCCTTCGCTGAAATATCAACCATATGCGCTGCACCAGCTTCATTAACATGGCTCAATTTCCCAGTAGATTTTTCATCTTCAGCAGTTTTTGCGTCACCTGCTACCTTATTATCTTTTGAGGAGATCGCATCAGCAATTGAGGTCTTTATTTTATTACCGGCCCCGGCAAGCGGCGGTTCACCAGCAAGGCTATCAGTACCTTTCTCAACCGTGCTATCACGGCGGGCGCCGGCCTCTGCCTCAGTCGGCTCGCCAACAGTTGCCCCAATCATCGCGCCAAGCTCTTGTACAGCAGCCTGAAAATCATCCTCACGCCCACTATTTCCTTCGCTCTTGGCGGCGCCCAATTCCTCGGCATGTGGTTCTGCATTAGCTTGCGAAGCAGGGTGGGGGTCCTCGGCATCATCACCGCCATCAGCTTCAGCCCGCGCCGGTTGATCTGCCGGTTGGCGCGGAGCCTCCAAAGGGGCAATGCCAAGCAAGCGCCGTGTTGCACTTTCAACATCATCCTGCCGCATCAAACACTCACCAACGAGATATGTCTGCACACCAACATGGGAAAGCCTTGTTAAATCCTCATGTTTAAAAATGCCGCTTTCACTCACTACAATACGATCATGGGGAATAAGCGGTGCTAACCCTTCCGTCACTTCAAGCTTGATCTCAAATGTTTGCAGATTGCGATTGTTAATACCAATTAAAACAGAATCGAGCTGCAGGGCCCGCTCAAGTTCCTGCCGGTTATGCACCTCAATGAGAACATCCATGCCCCATTCGCGGGCAACATTGGTCAAGGTTTTGGCCATGCTATCATCCACAGCGGCCATGATAACCAAGATGCAATCCGCCCCCCAGGCGCGGGCTTCCACCACCTGATAAGGGTCAATCATAAAGTCCTTGCGCAGCACAGGCAGGCTAGAGGCGCTGCGAACCTCTTTCAGGTAAATAGGGTGGCCTTGAAAAAACGGCACATCAGTCAAAACAGAAATACAAGCAGCCCCGCCATTTTCATAAGCAACAGCAAGCGCCGCCGGGTCAAAATTCTCCCGGATCAAACCTTTTGAAGGGCTGGCTTTTTTTATTTCAGCGATCAGTGCCGCGCGCCCGCTTTGGTGGGTGTTATAAATATTTTTAACAAAGCCGCGCGGGGTTGAGGCCATTCTCGCCTGCACTTCAATTTCCGAAACCGGCAAATTAATTTTGGCGTTTTCAACTTCCCGCGTTTTATGAGCAATGATCCGGTCGAGCATATTTTGCATGACTGTTTCCTTAAATTCCATCCCTCACCGAAAAATAAGCCCTTATCTAAAAAGCAAAATAATCGGCAAGACCCTCAAAACAAGGGATGGCAGCGTTAATTTTAATTCGTAATCTCAATCAGTTTAAGCAGTGCATCTTTGGCATGGCCTTCATCAATGGCCTTGGCCGCAAGCTCAACTCCAGCCTTCAGGTCACTAACCTTACCACTAACCAATATGGAGGCCCCAGCATTTAGCAGCACTATATCACGAAAGGCACCGCGCTCCCCATCAAGCACGGTGCGGATCGCAGCAGCATTCTGTGCCGCTTCCCCGCCCTTTAGCATCTCAGTAGTGGCAACTTGTAGCCCAACATCGCCAGGCTCAACTGTAAAAGTCGTTATCTCGCCATTCTCAAGTGCCGCGACATGGGTAACGCCAGTGGTTGTTAACTCATCCAGCCCATCTTCACCATGCACAACCCATAAACGTTCAGAGCCAAGGTTGCGCAAAACTTCAGCCAGGGGAACAAGCCAGGCTTTATCAAAAACCCCAATCACCTGCCGTTTGGTTCCGGCCGGGTTTGCAAGCGGGCCTAAGAGATTAAAAATTGTGCGCACACCAAGGGCCACACGCGCTGGGCCAACATGTTTCATGGCAGAGTGATGCGCTGGTGCAAACATAAACCCTATGCCCGCCTCATCAATGCAGCGGGTCACCAGCTCTGGTGGCACATCGAGGTTTACCCCAAGCGCTTGCAACACATCAGCTGAGCCGGATTTGGAAGAGATTGACTTATTACCGTGCTTGGCAACCGGCACGCCAGCACCCGCCACCACAAAAGCGGCGCAGGTTGAAATGTTATATGTGCCAGAAGAATCGCCGCCAGTGCCGCATGTATCAACAGAGCCTTCAGGCGCTTTAACACCTGTGGCCTTGCCCCGCATCACTTCTGCCGCGCCGGTGATCTCATCAACCGTTTCGCCCCGCATGCGCAGCGCCATGAGAAAGCCGCCAATTTGCGCGCCATCAGCCTCACCAGACATCAGCAATTCAAACGCCTCAGCCGCTTCAGACCGGCTTAGCGTTTCGCCTTCAGCTACAATCTTGATATAGTCCTGAATGCTTGCCATCTATCCCCGCATCGTCGTTTTATAAAATTTATTATTCACTATTCGTATATGAACATATATCCAGAAGAGTGATAATCACACACCTAAGCAGGCTTCATTTTGCTTAAGCTGGTTTTTAGTGTGAAAGAATTATGCTGTTGCGGCCTCAGATTTAGAGGCAGGTTTTAACGGCACCCCCGCAAGTTTGAGAAAATTCCCCAATATTTTATGGCCGCAATCAGAGGCAATGCTCTCCGGATGAAACTGAACCCCGTGGATCTCATACTCTTTATGTGTAAGCCCCATAATCAGCCCATCTTCACTTCGTGCTGTCACCTCGAGGCAGTCAGGTAGCCCATCCTCTTCAACGATTAGGGAGTGATAGCGCGTCGCGGTGAAAGGGGAGGGCAGGTCTTTAAAAATCCCGGTACCCTGATGAGAAATTTGAGAGGTTTTGCCATGCATAAGCTTCGGCGCATTGGTCACAACGCCGCCAAATACCTGGCCAATTGTCTGATGACCAAGGCAAACCCCAAATAGCGGAATTTTACCAGCCGCTTTTTCAACCAGGTCAAGGCAAATACCAGCTTCAGTTGGTGAGCACGGCCCCGGTGAAAGCACAATAGCCTGGGGCTTAGCCTCAATCACAGCTTCGGCGGTAATTTTATCATTACGGATGACATCACAGGTAACCCCAAGTTCCCCAAAATAGTGAACAAGGTTATAGGTGAAACTGTCATAATTATCGATCAAGGTAATCATCAAGCGAGTATTCCTGAGAAGAGAGACGCTTCGGTGTCATATAACGATATAGTTTTCCGCCCGAAGGGGCAACATCAGACCATGCCGCAGCGTTAAAAGTCACGTGAGCAAAGGCAGAGGTTGGAAATTTGCTATAAAAAGAGCCATCGGTAACGGCTTCATCCGCGCTTATCAGTGATTTTAAAAGGATGTGCAAGCCCGGATTATGTCCAATAAGCAGCAAGGTCTTAACATCAGCCTCAGAGGTCCGAATAATCTGTAACAACTCCGCAGAGCTCGCAAGATAAAGCCGTTGTAATTTCCGGCTGGCCCCAACCTCAACACCCGCATGTTTCAGTAGTTTAAAAGTCGATCGTGTTCGCTGCGCGCTGGAAATAAGCGCTAAATCAGCGCCATAACCATTATGCTTCATCCATCTGGCCATTTGTGGAACAGCCTTACGTCCGCGCTTATTCAAGGGGCGATGAAAATCATCCAGGCTGGTATCGCTCCAGCTGGATTTGGCATGCCGCATAAGCAATAGGTTGAGCATTTGAGACCTTAACCTGATGAAGATTGCTGAATTTTAGAGTATAGCACTTTTATGGGGCCATTACTGTTATTGCAAAATGAGCTACAGATCACATGCCCTGTAAATATAATAAGTAAGGAGCGCTAAAGTGATGGCCTACAGATTGCTCTTCTGCGCCCCAAACCGGACAGCAACTTCCCGCGCTCTAAACAGCGCCCGCGCTTTGTTCACACATTCCTGAAATTCGCTTAAAGGGTTGCTGTCTGCCACAATGCCAGCGCCCGCCTGCACATGCATGACCCCATCTTTAACAATAGCAGTGCGCAACACTATACAGCTATCCATGTCACCATCCGCTGAGAAATACCCGACACAGCCCGCATAAATACCGCGTTTGTCTATCTCAAGCTCATCTATAATTTCCATCGCCCGAACCTTCGGTGCACCAGAAACAGTACCAGCCGGAAACCCAGCCATAAGCGCATCAATCTCATCTGCTGGCGGGGCCAGCTCACCCTCAACATTGGAGACGATATGCATTACATGACTATAATATTCGAGGAAAAACTGATCAGTCACGGTAACTGTGCCAAGCTTAGCAACCCGGCCCACATCATTACGGCCAAGGTCCAACAGCATTAAATGCTCAGCACATTCCTTTTGATCAGAGAGCAGCTCTTTAGAAAGCGCGGCGTCTTCCTCTGCAGTCGCGCCGCGCGGCCTGGTGCCAGCGATTGGCCGAATAGTCACCTTGCCCTCACGCGCCCTCACCAGAATTTCAGGGCTGGAACCGGTCACAGAAAAATCACCAAAATTTAAATAGAATAAAAACGGAGACGGGTTCGTCCGTCGCAATGCCCGGTAAAGCGCAAAGGGCGGTAGACTAAAGGGCGCTGAAAATCTCTGGCTCAACACCACCTGAAAAATATCACCAGCTTTAATATACTCCTGCGCCTTCAGCACCATATCCTGATATTGTTCAGGTGTGGTGTTAGACTGAGGGTCCTCAAAAGCGTCATCATCAGTCTCTTGATAAGATTGATGCGGCACAGGGGCATTCAGGTCAACAATGGCAGCCTTAAGATTCCTAACAGCCAGGTTATAAGCCTCACTGGCAGAAACAGTCTCATCATGGTCCACCCGGTGCACCATAACCATTTCATCTTTCACCGCATCAAAGATCACCATAATCGTCGGCCGGATGAATATTCCATCAGGCACATTTAGAGCATCAGGGTTCACATCTGGCAGGTCTTCCATCAACCTGACAGTGTCATAGCCAAGATAGCCAAACACACCAGCCGCCATCGGTGGTAGCTCTTCAGGTAAATCTATTTTAGAGCGCTCTAACAGCTCGCGCAAAGCGGTAAGCGTTGGGGCATCAAGCTTGCGGAATGTGTCTTTGCCCTCAAGCACATGTTCGTTAATCTCAGCTTGAGCGTCAAAGTTACGAAAGATCAGGTCTGGCTTCAGCCCAATAACAGAATAGCGCCCCCGCACAGAGCCACCCTCAACGCTCTCGAAGAGAAAGCTATTGATACCGCCGCCTTCAGATAATTTGAGATAAGCAGAAACAGGCGTTTCTAAATCAGCAACCAGCCGCGTCCACACAAGCTGAGACTGGCCCGCATCATAACCCTTGGCAAAATCAGGCAAGGGCGGGGCGAAGTTGTCATCCATCTCTCCGCTTATTCCCGAAGAGATTGCACTACTTTTCACCGCCTCAGACATAAATAAATCCCAAAATGAAGTGGCTTAACTCATCGTCTCGCTGAGTTAGGGAAAGTGTAAAAGAGAACCAGAATGCCCACCTCCCTTTGCCTAAATTGGCAAAAGAATAGGAGGGGGCATTCCTTAATGTATTAAAGCGTGGTTTTCAGCTGTTCAAACACCTGGTTATTTTCTTGAACGCCAAATTGTTTTTTAGCCCCTTCAAGATACTGCGTAACAAGGTCATTTGTCATTTCTGATTGCAGCTCATTCACAAGCTTGGTTTTGTAAGCATCATAAGCCGGGCCTTCTTTTTTCGCAGGCTCGTGGCTTGTGACTTTAGCAATAATCCAGCGTTTATTATCAACCGCAAGGCCGGTAACAGCTTCGCCAGCTTTAACGCCAAACAAACGGTTGGCAAACACCACCGGAATGTCATCAACAGTTGCCCCCCGGCCAAAGGCGTCGGGTTTTTTAATTTCAGCTTTTACAGTTTTTGCGACATCAGCAAACGCTTTGCCATCATTGATTTCTTTGGCAAATTTATTAGCCAATGCAATAGCCAGTTCTTTATCTTTATCTGCAAGCCAGGCTTTGCGTACATCATCGATAACGTCTTTAAAGGCCTTCTGGTGGCTTGGCACGACTTCAAACACATCAAACCAGACATAGCCCCCATCCTTATGGCGCACAGGCAGTGTGTCATCACCGACCGAAGCATCAAAAATAGATGTTAGCAAACGTTGTGTGTTTGGCAGTGTTTCAATTTTCTTGCCGTCTTTGCCATTCCCTTTTGCATCAATCGCATCAATGGTCATCGCAGTGCCAGACATCTCTTTAGCAACGGCATCAACCTTCATACCGCTGGCCCTGAGGTCTTCAATCTTGTCATAGAAATTTTTGAGAACTTTACGGGCTTCCCGTTCTTTCAAAATTTTCTCAAGCTCCGGGCGCACCTGCTCAAGTGTTTTTTCTTCGGCAGCCTGGGCTTTTATCAGCTGCGCAATCGTAATCGCAAACCGGCCTTCAATTGGCGCCGTATACTCTTTCTCCTTAATAGAGAAAATGGCTTTAGCTAGTTTAGGGTCAGCCATTTGAGCTTCAGTAACCGGGCCAATTTTTTCAGCTTTGCCGTCTTTACCAAATTTTTTGGCGACATCTTCAAACTTGTCACCTTTTTTAAGGGCATCATGGGCCTGAATGGCTTTTTCCATTGTTTCAAAAACAATTTGCGAATATTGCCGCAGCGCTGGTGTTTTATATTGTGATAGCCGGGCTTTATAAATGGTATTCAAATCATCTTCAGTAACTGAAACACCTTTAATCAGCTCATCAAGGGAAAGTGTGTAAAGACCAACCTTGCGATATTCAGGCGCAACATAAGCGGTTTTGTTCTTCTCGTAATACGTCTCTAATTGCGATTCCAGCGGCGCATCTGCTTTTTCAATGGCCTCAGCTGGTACGATGAAATATTCAACATCCACCTTGTCTTCACGGTAATGATAAAGCCCTTCAACCAACACGTCAGGAATAGATTTTTCCTGAGTGAAGACGCTGGTAATCTGCGTTCTAAGGGAAGCGGTGCGCTGCTCATTAAAATAAGCCTGCTCAGAAATCCGTTGCGATCTCAAAATCTGGCGCAACAATTCCTTGTTGAATTGACCGGTATTATCCTTCAACTGAGGATCATTTTTAATAGCTTCGCCAATTTGCTTATCGGAGACACCAAGGTTCAGCGTATCCACATGGTGGTCAACAGCCGCCTGGTTGATCAAGCGGTATTTGACCTGTGAAGGAATATCAAACGCCCTGATCTGTTGGCGAGTGAGCTTGGCTTTCAAGCGCTCGTTCCATTCCTGCACCACAACGGGAAACAGCTTCTGATAATCATCACGGGTAATTTCAACATCACCCACCTCAGCAAGTGGTGGATTGGAGGAGCCAACAATAAGGCCCTCAACACCCCACACCGCGAAGCTTAAAATCAAAATACCGATGAAAATTTTGGCAACCCAGCTGGCTGCGCCTTTGCGTAAAGAACTAAGCATTATTTCCCTGTCTTTAAGGGGGCGGTTAAAAGTGCCCCTCTTTTATCATTCGGACCCGTGGTTCTATTCGCCGCATTGATAAGTAGTCAATTATAAGCGATTTCTATAGAGAATTTAGTCAATATAGTGTCGACATGTCACCATGCCAACGGTGAAATGTCACTATGGTTGCCAACAACATCGGACAATATACAAAAAGCCGCCCTTATCTTTGTCGGGCAGACACCCCTGAAGCTGGCAGCTTCTTGTATATTGGCCTAGCTTTAGGCTTGTATGAGTGCATTTTATGCTTGGCAAGCCATTTTTATATAAAAAAATCAAAATAGGTAAGAGTAAAAGAGGGAAGAGAATGATTAAACCTTTAGTCGCTGGAAACTGGAAGATGAACGGCACCTCCCAGTCTGTACAAGAAATTAAAGCCCTGGATGAAAAAGCCCGTGCGGCAAATGCCGCCGAAAAATGCGATATTCTTATCTGCCCTCCCTCCACCCTATTGGTCGCATTTTCCCACATTCTGAAAGACAGCCCCATAAAACTTGGCGGCCAGGATTGCCACGCCAATGCAACAGGCGCTCACACCGGTGATATTTCAGCTGAGATGTTGGCCGATAGCGGCGCAGACTATGTCATTGTCGGCCATTCTGAGCGCCGGATGGACCATAAAGAGCGCGATTGCGATGTAAAAGCCAAGGCGGAAGCCGGCTGGCGCGCAGGCCTAAAGGTCATTTTATGTGTTGGTGAACTCATCGGTGAGCGCAGCGCAGACCTGACCTTAAAAGTCATCGAACGCCAGTTGAAAAACTCACTCCCAGAAGGGGCAACAGCAGATAATCTCATAATCGCTTATGAGCCTGTATGGGCCATCGGCACTGGGTTAACTCCCACTGTAAGTGATGTTGCAGAGGTTCATGATTTTATGCGCAAAACGCTGATTGATTTATTAGGTGACCAAATAGGCGGCAACATGAAGCTGCTCTATGGCGGCTCCGTTAAGCCCGGCAATGCCAAAGAATTGATGGCCGCAAGCAATGTAAATGGCGCACTTGTCGGTGGCGCCAGCCTGAAAGCTGATGATTTCGCCGGAATTATCGCGGCTTATGAATAGCACTCACTAACTTTCATTGACTGGCTATAAAACCAGCAAACATCTCTCGCCGCAGTGCCTGATATGGCAGAAAACATCAGCCAGCACTGCGGCCAGCTAAAAAACCAGATTCCTCAGAGAGCCCCTCAGAGTATCTGTGCGCCTCTCAGAGGTATGTGATGATAAGCGTGATTATTGCAGCAGAAGCTAAAGGGGCAGGTTTTCCAGTGCTAAACGTTATTTTTTGAAAGCTATCACTGGCACAAATTAACCAGCATGCTATTTATGCCTATCGTTTTGATGATAACGGGGTCTCTGATTTATGTTCGCCTTCTGCCTGCCCACCAGCTTAGTTGTAAAATCCAGTAGTCATTTATCTCAGCTAATCCTAGCGCTGGGCCTGGCTTGCCTCATGTTGCTAGCAAGCCCTCATCAGCCCTTAAAAGCCGCTTCCCTAAAAAAAGAAGACTGCGCCGCCCTGCAATCGCTCTATAAAAACCTTCGCCTCACCGATGAAGTCAAAGCAATGACCAAAGGCTTCGAATGGGTAAAGGAAAACATCAAGGGTGATAAACTGATCACCATCAAAAATTTCTTAGAGACAGAAGAACAACTTAAATTCCGTTGCCCCTCTGTTCGGTGGATCAATACATTTCCGGTGATGGCATCAGGCAATAAAGGCAAGAAACAACAATATATCCCCCCACTACCTCGCCGCAAAATGCCAGGTGATGAGAAAAAGGCAGATAAAGCCAGTTAAGTCTAAAAAACGCTATGGCAGTCAACAAAACCTGAAATTTTAGTGATAAAATACATTTCTGGCCATAAAGCCAGGTGAGCTAAGGCAGTCAGAGCCGGTTTTTCCTTGATTGGGCCCTGATGTTTGAGTATTCATTGCCCAACAAATTATAGAAATTCAAAGCAAAACCCGATTTCTCATAATGCTAAGTGTCTTTGTTAAGTGGTTCACCCACATGAAGCTACTTTGATACGTATGAGAGCAGAGCTTTGCATATAGAGAAAATTTGGCAATCGACGCCCCTGGAAGCTTGGATCAGGCAAACCTGACATCCGCTAAAAGGGCTATGGCCAATTTATAATAGCTGAAGTAGCTGCTTGTGCTACGAGATGCTGAAAAGGACAAAAAATGGCAACCATTCTATTGGTCATCCATGTGATGATTGCTCTGGCACTCATCATCACAGTATTATTGCAGCGCTCAGAAGGCGGTGGCCTTGGTATCGGCGGCGGCGGCGGTATGATGTCAGGCCGTGGCAGCGCCAACCTTATGAGCCGCACAACAGCCATTCTGGCAGCAGCCTTTTTTGTCACCAGCATCACCCTCACGATCATCGCCCGCACATCTGGCACCAACGAATCTAAGATTGATGCCATCCAGGTTGATGCCCCCAAAGATGCCGGCTCTGTACTAGATGGTTTGCCACCAGCAAAAACACCGGCTTCAACCCCTGAAAAAGCACCCGAAGGTCCGGTTGTACCAAAACCTGAATAATCAATAGCCAGCTATTGCTCATTTGGGCAGCAAGATTACCGTATTTGGCGCAAACACTGTGACAGAAAGGGCATATAATTGCCCTTTCACCAGTTTTCTGTGTTTCACAGAAGAATTTAATTCGAATCAACCACTAAACATGCAATCTAAGGGCCCATGGCGCGATATATATTCATCACTGGCGGCGTGGTCTCCTCACTTGGAAAAGGGCTTGCATCTGCAGCCCTTGGGGCGCTGCTTCAGGCACGGGGCTATACAGTCCGTCTGCAAAAATTAGATCCTTACTTGAATGTCGACCCCGGCACGATGAGCCCTTATCAGCATGGTGAGGTTTTCGTCACTGATGACGGGGCAGAGACAGACCTTGACCTCGGCCATTATGAGCGCTTTACCGGCGTCCCCTGCCGACAAGCAGATAATGTCACTACAGGCCGCATCTATCAGGATATTCTAGCCAAAGAGCGACGCGGTGATTATCTCGGCGCCACAGTTCAAGTCATCCCCCATGTCACAGATGCCATCAAAAATTTCGTGGTGGAAGAAAACGAAGATGTAGATTTCGTGCTCTGTGAAATTGGTGGCACAGTTGGCGATATTGAAGGCTTGCCATTTTTCGAAGCCATCCGTCAGCTTGGCAATGATCTGCCAAAAGGCACCTCAATTTATATTCACTTGACGCTCATCCCTTATATCCCAAGCGCTGGCGAGCTGAAAACAAAACCAACACAACACTCAGTAAAAGAGCTGCGCTCTATCGGTATCCAGCCAGATATTCTCCTCTGCCGCTGTGACCGCGAAGTGCCGAAAGATGAGCGCCGTAAAATCGCGTTGTTCTGTAATGTCCGCGAAGAAGCTGTCATTCAAGCATTGGATGTTGCCAGCATCTATGATGTGCCAAAGGCCTACCATGGTGAAGGGTTAGACGTAGAAGTGCTGCGCGCTTTCGATATCGAGCCAGACCCTTCCCTGAACCTTTCCCGCTGGGAAGGCATCTCTTCCAGGGTACACAATCCTGAAGGCGAAGTTACCATCGCCATTGTCGGTAAATATACCGGCCTGAAAGACGCTTACAAATCTTTGAATGAAGCTTTAATCCATGGCGGCATCGCTAATAATGCCCGCGTCAATATTGAGTGGATTGATTCTGAAATATTTGAACGGGAAGATCCAAACCCCTATCTCGAGCATGTTCATGGCATCCTTGTACCAGGCGGGTTTGGCAATCGCGGCATAGAAGGCAAAATTGCAGCGGCCACTTTCGCCCGTAATGGCAAGGTACCTTATCTTGGTATCTGCCTTGGGATGCAAATGGCTGTTGTGGAGTTTGCGCGCAATGCAGCAGGTCTCACTGGGGCTGGGTCAAGTGAATTTGGCTCTCAAGAACCTGCTATCGTTGGCTTGATGACCGAGTGGGAAAAAGATGGCCAGGTCCATACCCGTACCAGTGATACAGATCTTGGCGGCACAATGCGTCTTGGTGCTTACGATGCCCACCTAATCGATGGCACCAAAGCCCGCGATATCTATGGCCAGGAGATTATCTCTGAGCGCCACCGGCACCGTTATGAAGTCAATATGAGTTTCCGTGACCAGCTACAGCAGAGCGGCATGGTCTTCTCAGGCGTCTCACCAGATGGGCTCTTGCCAGAAATTGTTGAAATCAAAGATCACCCCTGGTTTGTTGGCGTGCAGTTCCACCCTGAGCTAAAATCCCGCCCATTTGAACCACACCCACTCTTTGCCTCATTTATCGCCGCCGCCTTAGAGCAAAGCCGCCTGGTGTAATCATAACAAGTAGAACCACCAGACTATCTCTGGCTTAACTATCACTACATTATATATGAACATGATATATAGGCATGGCTCTTCTTCGCGGATCTATTTCCATCTGGCCATTAGGCAGTTCAACAGCTAATGTCAGCCAAACAAAATCAAACACAGCCCACACATTATCATGAGCGGAATATAGGTATGAAACCCAATAGCGAGATTGAAATCGGCGCCCATAAAATCAGCGCCTCACGACCCTTCATGCTGTTCGCCGGGCCCTGCCAGCTAGAGAGCCGTGACCATGGGTTTATGATGGCCGGCGCCTTGAAAGAGATTTGCGAAAAGCTGGCTATTCCCTTTGTGTTCAAAGCCTCATTTGACAAAGCCAACCGCACCAGTGCCAGCGGCAAACGCGGCCTCGGTATAGAGAAAAGCCTTGCTATCTTTCAGGATATTAAAACCGAACTCAACCTGCCAATCCTCACCGACATTCATGAAGCTGGTCAATGCAAAGAGGTCGCCTCTGTGGTGGACGTGCTGCAAATTCCGGCATTTCTCTGCCGCCAAACAGACCTGTTGATTGCAGCTGGGGAAACAGGGGCCGTTATAAAGATCAAAAAAGGACAGTTCCTCGCTCCCTGGGATATGGCCAATGTGGTAGATAAAGTTCTGAGCACAGGCAATCAAAACCTCATCCTGACCGAGCGCGGCGCAAGCTTTGGCTATAACACTCTGGTCACTGATTTCAGGGGCCTGCCAATTATGAGCCAAACGGGCTGCCCTGTGGTGTTTGATGCAACCCATTCCGTGCAGCAACCAGGCGGGCAGGGCAGCTCCAGCGGCGGGCAGAGAGAATTCGTCGCCCCGCTAGCAAGAGCCGCACTGGCGGTTGGTGTGGCCGGTTTATTCATCGAATCTCATGATGACCCAGACAACGCCCCCTCTGATGGACCAAATATGATCCCACTAGATGAGATGGCCGCGCTGTTGAAAAATCTCAAATTGATTGATGATACCGTAAAAGGCCAAATCCTTTAGCAACTGGAAAGTCTCTCACAGCACGTCTCGGTCTGGACCTTTGGTCTCTAAACGCGCTATTTCCTTGCTGTTCTCCCTAACTGCACAGTTTAATAAGAGACTGCGCAATTAAATAAGCGCAGCTTTATCAGTTAGTTCGAGAACAAGACCGGTGGAGAATAGAATGGCGCCAGGATTTAAAATGAAACCGCAAACACTCTTCAAAAAATTTGCGTGCTCACTCCCCATACCGCTCGCCTTATCACTGCTTGTTCTCACCGCAATCGCCACAGGCAGCGTTGCTGGCCAGAAACCCGGGGAGATTATTTTTGAAGATAAACAATGGGATCCGCAAATTCTGCGCACTCTCATTGAAGGGCCCGGCTACCTAGACCCGGCTCTGGAATTTAATCTCACTCCACCCCCTGCAAATGACAGTGAAGAGACAAAAAAAGAACTCAGCCTTTTAAGTGAATATCAAAGGACGGCCCGCAGCAAAGCCACAATTTCTAACATTATAAAAGAAGCGAAAGATGGCGATTTTGTTGAGAATTTCCTTGATGATAAAATCATCCCAAAACCTCTTGCAAAAGCGTCTTATCATCTTTTGAAACTGGCTGATGATGAAGCCCGGTATTTTATCGTTAAATATAAAAAACGCTTCCACCGCCCGCGCCCCTCGCAACTGAACAAAGACCTAACCCTCGTTGTTCCAAATCCCGGTCACGCCGCCTATCCATCCGGCCATGCCACACAATCTATGCTGCTAGCCCACCTGCTCACCATGCTCGACCCAGCCAACAGGCAAAGCTATGAGGGTTATGCAAAGGATATTGCAAGACGGCGCGAAATTGCCGGCGTCCATTACCCAAGTGACAGCAGAGCCGGGCAGAACCTGGCCGCAGGTCTACTGCGTGAACTAAAAAAAATCAAAGCTTTTCAAGAAGAGCTCGCGGTCGCGATGAAGTCTTATAAAAATGCCAGAAAAAACTAGTCACAAGCTAGCGCTGCAAACGTAATAGCTGAACACATTATGTTTTATTACTGCATATCAAAAACGGCAGCTGTCGCCGCTGCCAATTTTGGTAGGAACTGCGGTTCCTTGGCTTCAATCTCGGTACTACTTTTTTCTATATAGCCCCGTGACAATGGGACAACCTGCCGCCGGCGACCAAGCTGCATCTGAAACACATGAGAGGTACTCACAAGAAATGCCGCTTCACTGGCCGCTAAGTAAAACTCCCACATACGGTAGAACCGCTCATCATATAAAGCGATAATCTCAGATTTTGCCTCGCCGCAACGTCGCCGCCATTCATGCAAAGTATAGGCATAATGCTTGCGCCAAATCTCCACATCCAGAGCCCATAACCCCGAATGTTCAACGGCGGTAAAGACTTCAGAAAGCGAGGGGCTATACCCGCCAGGAAAAATATATTTAGAAAGGAATGGTCCCGTCACACCAGGCGGTTCGCAGGAGCTAATAGAATGAATAAGCGCAACCCCATCCACCGTGAGCCGTGCCCGGACCCCTTGAAAATAGGGACTTAGAAAAGGTGCCCCCACATGCTCTAGCATGCCAACAGAAACAATCCGGTCAAAGCTACCCACGATTTCTCTGTAATCCACCAAACGGAATTTAACTCTGTCAGAAAGGCCAGCAGCTACCGCTCGGGCTTCAGCAATTTTTAGCTGCTCTTTCGAGAGCGTGATGCCAACAACAGTGATATCCGCGATTGAAGCAAGATAAAGTGCCAGCCCGCCCCAACCGCAACCAATATCAAGCACGCGCTGCCCATCAGCCAGGCAAAGCTTGGCGGCGATATGTCTCTTCTTGGCGGTTTGCGCCTCTTCAAGAGTTTCCGTGCCTTTTGGGTAATAGCCGCAGGAATATTGCATATCTCCATCAAGAAACAGCCGATAAAGCCTGTTGCCAATATCATAATGATGTTGCGCATTCGCCCGTGACCGCGTTACCGGATTATGTTGGAGAAAGCGTTTGAATTTGCCATAAAACTTACGTGAGATCAGTTGCGAAGGGATATGATCAAAGAAATATTTATTCTGAAAATAAAGCTCAAAGAGAGTGTAAATATCGCTGCCATCTTCCAGCAGCAATCGCCCATCCATATAAGCTTCACCTATGGCTAACTCAGGATTAAGGGCAATTTTCCAGTCTAGGGAGGGGTCTTTTATAAAAAGCGAAAGGTGAGGGCCAGCAGCACCCCCTTCAATAAGTTCAATACGCCCATCAGGGTCCCGCAGTTTTAGCGAGCCAACATGAATACCCTGTCTAAGAAACCTCGACAGAAATTTCATTCAACATTAATTCCCTATATCATCTCTAAACTACTGATCATACTGCCATAAAAACTGCAATATCAGAAGCCTGGAGCCCAAAGGCGCAGTGAGAAAGGCAAGAGAAGGTAAAAAAATACCCATCCTCAGAACACTAATGAGGATGGGTCAAAGTAGGGCTGCTATAAAAGCAATCGCCCGGAGGTCACGTTCAGACCAGTGTCTGAAGAGTACAGTGTTTTGACCAATCTTGGGGGAGTGATCAAACTCTGTTTGCGCTGCTATTCTGGCCCCGTGATTATCTCATTTTATAGTTTAATAACAGTAACTTATTTCTTTTTCGCGTCCGCTACAATTTTAGCTTCATGCCGCAAATATGTGATGATTGCTTTAATTTCTGCTTCGCTATGGCTTTCCTTAAATGCACCCATAATGGTGCCAGAGCGGCCATTCATGATTACATCCATCATATACTCATCAGAGTTAGCGCCGCCTGGCCCCCAATGGCCTGTAATCAAACTTGGAGCCCGCGCGCCAACGCCCTTGGGACCGTGGCAAAACAGGCAGGTATTACCGTAAAGCTGCTTACCTTTTTCAATATCCGCCTCAGAGACTTGAACCGCGGCCTCTGATGCTTTTTCTTCACTAGCTGCCACCTTGGTTTTTTCTTCAAGGCCAACACTGGCATCAAAAGCAAGGCTGGTTTCAACAAGCAAAAACCATAACGCACCGGAGAGTACGGCAACAATCAATAGCCCCGGAAGCAGGCTTTTCTTTTTTTCGACTAATACTTTCATAAAATTACCTCCGCCGATTAACTGGCAGTCATGAACATTATTATTTTGTTTAAGGGAAGTGCAGGGGAGGCTTGAGCCCCCCCTGACAAATTAATTTCTTGTATAGCTTAAGAGCTACTGGAGCCTATTTCTTGTGAAGGGCAAAAACGAAGAGCCCGCCACCTTTAGAATGTTTGCTCAAGAATTTGCCGTAAACCAGTGGCCAAAGGCTGCCGCCACCAGGTCCAACAAGAACAGCAACATATTGCGTGTCACCAATCATGTACGAGGTCGGGTTACTGTGAACACCAGTGCCAACATTATATTCCCACAATGTTTCACCAGTTGTGTCCTTAAGCGCCCGGAATATGCCTTCAGCATCACCGGTAAACACAAGGCCACCACCAGTTGCCAGCATGCCGCTGGTTGCAGGCGTATTTTGATAACGGGCCCATTTAAGATCACCAGATGTGGCATCGAAGGCTTTGATATAACCATTACCAGGATTTAGGCGAATAGTCTCGGTTGCTAGGAACCACTGACCAGGCTTAAATTCCTGTTTCTTGGCTTTAATATCCATAGACATATCAATACCAGGAACATAAACCATGCCAGTCCGCTTGCTGTAAGCAGCCGGGTGCCATTCTTTACCGCCGCCAAGTGTTGGGGCGATATCGTTGGTTTCTTTACCAACTTGAGGCTTCTTGTCAGGGTTTACATTCGGCCGGCAATTCTCACCAAAGCTGGAGACCCAGTTAACCCGTTGCATCGGCTTCACCCAGTTACATTTAAAGGTCTTGCGATCAATCGAGTAGAGGTGACCATTCCGATCAGCATGGATATAGACAGAGCGATCAAGCTTATCTGTAATCACGATAGCTTCGTTGGTGCCATCATAATCCCATGTATCGTTCGGTGTGTATTGGAAATGACCTTTGATCTTACCATCTTTCGGGTCAATACCAACTGTTGAGCCGGTGTAAAGGTTATCACCTGGGCGAACAGAACCATCAAAGTCAGGAACAGGGTTACCAACACCCCAGAGTATTAATCCTGTATCTTTGTCATAGGTTGGCGGCAACCAAGGTGTACCACCAGCTGTTTTCCAGGAGCCTTTACCCCATGTTTTGGCAATATCTTCTTTGCCAGTTACAGGCACTGTATGAGTTTTCCAGAGCAGTTCGCCTGTTTCTGGGTCGAGGGCATAAATAGCACCAGCATTGGCACCAAGATCACCACCCGAGTTACCAATCATCACCTTGCCATCAACCACAATCGGCATGGATGTGAAGATCTCACCAGTTTTATAATCTCCGAGTTTTTTCTCCCAGACGATTTTACCAGTTTCATTATTAAACGCCACCATATGCGTATCGAGCGTTGCCATAAAGAGCATGTCTTTATAAACCGCAACACCGCGGTTCACAGAACCACAGCAAAGTTTAGGTCCAAGATCACCAGGTAAAGAGCGCACATATTTCCAGATCACTTCACCAGTGCGGCCTTCAAGAGCCCAAACACGGTTATGAGATGAGGTCACATAGAGACGGCCATTTACAGCCATTACCTGTGAATCTTGCGCGCCGATAACGCCGAATGACAAATTCCATTTTGGAACCATGTCACCAATATTATCCTGATTGATTTGAGATAGCGGTGAATAACGGGTGCCTTCATAATCACGGCCATAATGCAGCCAGTTATGAGGGTCTTTATCTGCATTCAAAAGCATATCGTCAGATACGTAATGCGAGATATGTTTACCGGCTAGCTCTTCAACACCAAGCGCTTTAAGCCCAGTGCTTGAAACGGCCAATAGCCCAGCACCAACTGTTAAGGCAGCTAATGCTGCCAGTTTCATATGTTTTTTATGCACTTTTCCCTCCCAGGTTTTATTATGCAAGTGAGCAATCGCAATTTAGGTACCAAAAATAAAAAATGATATATATCAATGCATTAGCCATCGCACACCTGTAGCGAGGCGCGACACTCGGTGCAAAGCATGCGACAGTCTGGCGCATGACTAAGGTGGGGTATTTTAGTGATTTTGCGGGTTTATAATTTGATGATTAGCGGCATCAAAACGCCAAAGATTACGGGGAGAAAGGTGAACGCCGCCAACATAGCGGTTAATTTCATTATGGCTCGCAAAATCTTCAGTGCCAGCCAGAATCTCCGCGCCAAGCTCTGTTAACTCAAGGCTGGATTGTAAAAATGCTTTGCGCCGATCCTCATCCTTGAAAATTTCAATACTCGCCCGCTCAGTTAAGCCGGTTAGCACCGGATGCTCACAAAATTGGAGGCCGCTCAAATTAAGAAAAAAGCCCCAGTCGCCCCAAAACTGCGCGCTCTCCATTGCCTGGCAACGAGCAAACAACATACCGGGCCGCCCCATGCCGCGATCTATAGAATAAACCATCTGCCGCTCAGTTCGAGAAAGCCCATCAAGACCGGGTAATTCTTCCAGCAGGCGCAACAAGGCCTGCGCTAAAAATGGAAAGCCAGCCGGTTTAAGGCTAACAAATTCTGCCAGCTTCAAAGGCCGGTCGTCACTCACAACCTGCCAGGCAAGGTCAGCAATGGCCATCATCTGTTCTGTTACCGGGCGGCTTATCTCTTCAAGGTCAAGCACAGCATCAGGAGACATCATAGAAAGGTAGCTACCAGCCTGCACCAGATAAACATTTTCAAACCGCTTTAGATGATAAAGCCGGGTTAAAATCTCAATCAGTTGCAGTTGGTCATAAAGGTCATGCTCGAACCAAAGCTCGATACGGTCAAATTCATCATTGGCGGTTAACAGCTCATCCCTCAACTTATAGCTTGCCTCAAGTACGGCAAACTCATCCGCCCCTCGTTCAGCCCAATAGGTAGAGCGGAGTTGGCGAAAGCTGTGAAAATTCTGTTTCCCTGAAAGCTTAGAGAGCGGCCCTTCATGCAGACTATCCCGCCAGGGCACAATCCGGCCATCCTTGCCAGCGGCTGTTAGCAGGTCCGCCGCGTTATCACCGTTTGTTATAATTAGGCTGGTCATAATTCAATGAAGTCAAGGCGTAGTAGCCTAACCCCGCCCCCGATATGGTGCCACATCCTGAGCGGGCAGCCAGACGCCGCCGGGCAGGTCACCAGATTGCCAGAACACATCAATAGGAATGCCGCCGCGCGGATACCAGTAACCACCAATCCGAAAAAACTTCGGCTCTAAAAGCGCCACAAGCCTCTTGCCTATGGCAACCGTGCAATCTTCATGGAAGGCACCATGATTGCGGAATGAGCCGAGATAGAGCTTGAGAGATTTAGATTCAACCAGCCATTCCCCAGGCACATAATCCATCATTAGATGCGCAAAATCAGGCTGTCCCGTGACAGGGCAAAGCGAGGTAAATTCAGGGCAGGTGAAGCGGGCTACATAATCACAATCAACATGTGGGTTCGGCACCCGCTCAAGCGCCGCAAGCTCAGGGCTGGCAGCAATCTCACTTGCGCCGCCAAGCTGGCTAACATGCTTTTCAATATCGCTCATGGTACCTGGTCCTATTGTGAAGTGCTAATCTGTTCCCAAATTGTGGAGCTCAATTCTGGGGGGGGCAATGCCATCATGCGTTTCAGGGGTGTGACATCTCAGTTTTTATTGTCATGCCGTGAGCCACGATAAATGCAGCCTTCACCACAGCTATCTCTCATCACGCTGACCTCATACAGCCCCGGCAAAACAGCTTCAAGCTGTCCCCATATCCATAGGGTGAGATGTTCAAGCGTTGGTAGCTCCAGCCCTTCAACATCTTCGTTTAAAAACCGGTGGTCCAGCTTGCCGCGCACATCGCTAAGCGCCTCTTGCACCTTATTCAAATGGAGGATAACACCGGTCTCAGCATCAGGCATCCCTTCGAGCGTTACCCGGCAGCGAAATGAATGGCCGTGAATGCGGGCATTCTCCGTCCCCGGTTCAGCGAAGGGAAGGAAGTGAGCCGCTTCAAACAAAAATTCTTTATAAATGCGCATATGCTTAAATTCGGTACCTGCACTTAGGGGATTTGTAAAATTTTGTGGCTTTGCAGGCTTAATTTCCAGCGTGGATGGGCCTTGCAATACTCAATTACAGCCATGGTGAGTTGATCAATATCGCTGCAATCCATCGGTTGCAAATAAAAATGAGTAAAATCCCAACTGAGAAACTCTTCAGGGTTAAGGCCATCCTGGCCATAAACCACCTTCAGCTCATCCCCGGAGCGCTGGACAACCTCAGACCCAAGTTTTGGGCTAACACACACCCAGTCTAACCCTGAAGGCGCTTTTATGGTGCCGTTTGTCTCAACCGCAATGAAAAAACCGCGCTCATGCAGGGCATCAATCAGCGCCGAATCTACCTGCAGCAAAGGCTCCCCGCCGGTAAGCACAATTTGCAGGCCGTTCACTGATTTATCTAAGGCGTCTTCAGCGCATAGCCCAAGCGCCACTTCAACTGCCCGGGCTGCTAAGGCGGTGGCGGATTTAAACTGGCCGCCATTCTCCCCATCTGTGCCGACAAAATCAGTGTCACAAAAAGAGCAAATCGCTGCTTGTCTATCTGCCTCCCGGCCAGACCACAGGTTGCAGCCTGCAAAACGCAAAAAGAGCGCAGGCCGGCCCGTTTGCGCGCCTTCCCCTTGTAGGGTGTAGAAAATTTCTTTCACTGAATACATGGCAATGAGCTTATAGAGAGCAAACGCCGAGAGAGCAAACCTAAAGAGTTGATATAACAGGCGGCCAATCAGGAGAACTCTGAGCAAAAACACCAGGGCGAACATCACCTGCGTCAATTGGCCCGCTGAACAGAACACTGCGATTTAAGCAGCTGCCAGACCTAGCGTCGATATGACTGAAATAGCCCATAAATCATGAAAGAGCGAAGGCTTTATCTATGATAGGTTCTGGTAAAGTCAAACGGAGTTGCCGTGCTAAAAACGTTTACCCAAAGCCGCGCCATTCCTCATAGCCTTTTTGGCGCAGCATGCATGCCGGGCACTCCCCGCAGCCATACCCCCAGGCATTCAATGCTGTGCGTTCGCCATTATAACAGCTATGGCTATGCTTTCTGACAATCTCAACAAGCTGATCACCGCCAATCTCATGCGCCAGTTCCCAGCTCTCAGCTTTAGTTTTGTCCATCAACGGCGTTATAATCTTAAAATTGGTCTCCATACCAAGGTTAAGCACTGTCTCCAGCTGGCTCAATGTCTCTTGCCTGCAATCGGGGTAGCCTGAAAAATCTGTTTGGCACATACCACCAACCAGCACGCCAAAATAATTGTTGTAGCCAATTACCGCGGCGTAATGGAAGAAAAACAGGTTTCTACCCGGTACAAAACTTGTCGGCAGTCCGGTCTCACCAGTGGTGATTTCAGATGTTTGATCGGTTAACGCTGAATTTGATAAGCCATGAAAGGTAGAGAGCTCCAGCACCCTGTCAGGGCCAAGCTTATCCCCAAGCTGAGGAAGCTTGTCTCGAAGGCTTTTAATGACGCGGTCCCGGCAGTCCAGCTCCACAACATTACGCTGCCCATAGTTAAAACCAACTGTCTCAACATAATCAAAGGTCTTAAGCGCATAAGCCAAAGCTGTTGTAGAATCCTGCCCACCTGAAAAGAGAACAAGCGCCCGGCGCTGATCAAGATGTTTAAGGCTGGCCATAACATTCCTTCCACCAGAACAGGCTGTATTTTAAATATGGGCAGAATAACTAACTAAATGCGCCAATGTTAAAGTAACAGCGCTAGCAGGCTACAATGGCATAAGGTTTCAAAGCGCAATAGTCTTAAAATCGGGCAGTCAGACACTTTTTTTCACATTCAGCTCTTTCCCTAACAAGGCGGATGGGCTAAAACCCGCGCAAAGATACATTCATTATTATAAGAGCCAATTTTCAATCAGTTTCCGGGGCTATCCCGGCGTTGAAAATAGTTTCAGAAAGGCACATCCTACCATGACTGCAATCGTCGATATCGTCGGCCGTGAAATTCTCGATAGTCGGGGCAACCCTACAATTGAAGTCGATGTCATGCTGGAAGATGGGTCCATGGGCCGCGCAGCCGTCCCATCCGGGGCCTCAACAGGCGCACATGAAGCTCACGAATTACGCGATGGCGGCGACCGCTATATGGGCAAAGGCGTGCTGAAAGCCGTTGATGCTGTGAACGGCGAATTATTTGACCTGCTCCAAGGCATGGACGCTGAAGAGCAGCGCCGCATTGATGCGGCCATGATTGAGCTTGATGGCACAGAAAACAAAGCCCGCCTCGGCGCCAATGCCTTGCTCGGCGCCTCACTGGCCATCGCCAAAGCTTCAGCTGAAGCCGCTTGCCTGCCCCTTTATCGCTATCTAGGCGGTGCCGGTGCCCATGTCTTGCCAGTGCCGATGATGAACATCATCAATGGCGGCGCACATGCGGATAACCCGATTGATATTCAGGAATTCATGATCATGCCTGTCTCAGCAAATTCAATAGCTGATGCTGTGCGCATGGGTGCTGAGATTTTTCACAAACTCAGAAGCGCGCTACAGGATGCTGGCCACAATACCAATGTTGGCGATGAAGGCGGCTTTGCCCCTAATCTCGCCTCAACAGAAGATGGCCTCGCCTTTATCATTAAAGCGATTGAAGCAGCTGGTTATAAAGCGGGCGAAGATATTTTCATCGCGCTAGATGCCGCCTCAACAGAATTTTACAAAGATGGCAAATACCATCTGGAAGGTGAGGGCAAAACCCTCGATGCTGGCGGAATGATTGAGTATTACCAAAACCTCATTTCAAAATTCCCCATTGTCTCTATTGAAGATGGCCTTGCAGAAGATGATTGGGATGGCTGGAAAGCCATGACAGATGCCATCGGCAATAGCTGCCAACTGGTCGGTGATGATCTTTTTGTGACCAACCCTGTGCGCCTTAAAACCGGCATTGAAAAAGGCACAGCCAATTCGATCCTCGTCAAAGTCAATCAGATCGGCACGTTAACGGAAACCCTTGAAGCGGTAGAAATGGCGCAGCGCGCTGGGATGACGGCCGTTATCTCTCACCGTTCTGGCGAAACAGAAGATTCAACAATTGCAGATCTCGCCGTGGCAACCAATGCCGGGCAGATCAAAACCGGGTCTCTCGCTCGCTCAGACAGGTTGGCCAAATATAACCAGCTGATCCGTATTGAAGAGCATCTTGAAAATATGGGCCATTACGCCGGGCGTTCAGTCCTTCCTGAATAAGCCAATATTTCTGCAAACGGCATAATGACGATCCTAACAAGGGACACCCGCTATGAAAGCGGGTGGCCCTTTTTTATTATAAGCGATCAGCCAGAATAGTGAACTTAATTAACCCGCAACAAAGAGGCCATTTTGCAAAAGATGATTTGTTGACATTTGTTAACCTAACTTAAGAAAGTCTCAACAAAAAATTGTTCAAAAAACCTGCGAAGCCATTGAAAAAAGGTGAGAAAATAGCGCGTTGCTTAAGGCGGCATTAACCCGCCGGGCCTAAAGTCAAATCTGTAATTGATCGGTGAAGAGTTGGTATTGCGTTTGTTTACCCGGTATTACAATTTGATTGGCAAAAGAGCCCGCGCTACACTACCTGTAGCTGTGTGCGCAGGGCTCTTTTGCTATTTCTCCATCCATTTTGCTGGTGGAGACCATGGGCTGGAAGCCCGCGACCGCTTGCATCTGCGTGTTGCTCAGCTTGAAGCCTCCCTCGAAGAAATCTCCCGTGAACGCGCCATTTATGAGCGCAGAATAAACCTGGTCAGCTCTGGCCGTGTTAGCCGCGACTTAGCAGATGAATTGGCCCGCAAATCCCTGCAATATGCCCATCCGCAAGAAATCGTCATTTTTGAGTAGCATCTTCAGACAATATTGTTGATCATCATTTCACAGATTTTTATAGTCGAAAGGTCAAAAAAATAGACCTGCGGCGAGAAATGCGTTGAAACAATACTAAAGTTGATAATATATCTAGACTATAAGCGGCGCATACCGCCCCTTCATTCCACTCCTGAATAGTGAGGTCTAATCCGCGTGAGCTCCGATCATAAGAAATCCACCAAACAGTCAGCAGTGAAACCTGAAAAGGTGAAACCCAAACAAAAAATCGAGCTTTATCGCCAGATGCTTCTGATCCGCCGGTTTGAGGAAAAAGCCGGCCAGCTTTATGGCATGGGCCATATTGGCGGCTTCTGCCATCTCTATATCGGCCAGGAAGCTGTCGTTACAGGCATGAATGCCGTGAAGGAAGAGGGCGACCAGGTTATCACCGGCTATAGGGACCATGGCCATATGCTTGTTTGCGGTATGGAGCCAAACGGCGTCATGGCAGAGCTAACTGGCCGTGAAGGTGGGTATTCACGGGGCAAGGGCGGCTCCATGCATATGTTTTCCGTTGAAAAGAAATTTTATGGCGGCCATGGCATTGTCGGGGCACAAGTCCCCCTGGGCACCGGGCTGGCCTTTGCAAATAAATACCGCGACAATGGCAACGTATCCATGGCTTATTTCGGTGACGGCGCTGCCAACCAAGGCCAGGTCTATGAAAGTTTTAACATGGCGAAACTCTGGAGCCTGCCTGTTGTTTTTGTCATAGAAAATAACCGTTATGGCATGGGCACCAGCATTGAGCGCGCCTCATCCACAACAGATCTCTCCCATCGCGGTGCCAGCTTCGACATCCCTGGTATCAAATGCGATGGCATGGACGTTTTCAAGGTGATGCAAGCTGGTAAAGAGGCGCTGGCCCATGCGCGCAGTGGCAAAGGCCCCTTCATCATAGAGATGGTTACTTACCGTTATCGTGGTCATTCCATGTCAGACCCGGCCAAATATCGCAGCCGCGATGAGGTTGATGAAATGCGCAAGGACCATGACCCAATCACCACATTAAAAGATATGCTGCTTGAAGATGGCGATATTGATGAAGCCGGTCTGAAAGAAATTGACGCTGAGATTAGAAAAGTCGTTAGCGAAGCAGCGGAATTTGCACAAAACTCCCCAGAGCCGAAAACAGACGAGCTGTATACGGATATTCTGGTTGCGAACGATTAATATCACACCAACTCATGTGAGGACTATAAATGCCAGTTGAGGTCTTAATGCCGGCTCTCTCCCCCACCATGGAGAAGGGCACGCTTGCTAAATGGCATGTCAGTGAAGGCGATACGGTTGGCTCCGGTGATGTCATTGCTGAAATTGAAACCGATAAAGCCACGATGGAAGTTGAATCCGTCGAGGAGGGCCGTATCGGCAAAATTCTGGTTTCGGAAGGCACGCTGGATGTCCCGGTTAACGCCCCCATCGCCATTATTCTCTATGAGGGAGATGATGAAAACACGCCGCTACCAGAGGGCAGTAAACAACAAGCTGAGCCAGATGCCAAAGAGAGCGCGGCACCAGAAAAACAGGAAGAGCCAGAAAAAGCGCCAACCAATCAGGTGAAAATCACCGTCCGAGAAGCCCTTCGCGATGCGATGGCAGAAGAAATGCGCAAAGACGAAACAGTCTTTGTCATGGGCGAAGAGGTCGCGGAATATCAAGGGGCGTATAAAGTTACCCAAGGCTTGCTGGACGAGTTTGGCGCCAGACGGGTCATTGATACACCGATTACGGAATATGGCTTTGCCGGCATTGGTTGCGGCGCCGCAATGGCTGGCCTCCGCCCAATCGTGGAGTTTATGACCTTCAATTTTGCCATGCAGGCCATTGATCATATCATCAATTCAGCCGCCAAAACCCTTTATATGTCCGGCGGGCAAATGCGTTGCCCAATTGTATTTCGCGGGCCAAATGGCGCGGCCTCCCGCGTCGGGGCCCAGCATAGCCAGGATTACTCTGCCTGGTATGCAAGCGTCCCCGGCCTCAAGGTCATTGCGCCCTATACGGCGGCAGATGCCAAAGGTCTGTTAAAGGCCGCCATCAGAGACCCAAACCCTGTGGTCTTCCTTGAAAATGAAATGCTCTACGGCCAATCATTCGACGTTCCTGATACAGATGACCATATCGTCCCAATTGGCAAAGCAAACATCCGCCAACAGGGCGATGATGTCACCATCGTTTCTTATTCCAGAGGCCTCGCCTATGTCGAGGAGGCAGATGCGGCATTGAAAGAGCTCAATATAAATGCAGAAGTCATTGACCTTAGAACACTGCGCCCGCTTGATATGGAAACCATATTAACCTCGGTTAAAAAAACCAACCGTCTCATCGTGGTGGAAGAGGGCTGGCCAGTATGCTCCGTTGGGTCTGAAATATGCAGCGCTGTCTCGAGCCTCGCCTTTGATGATCTGGATGCCCCCTGCCTCAAAGTCTCAGGCAAGGATGTGCCAATGCCCTATGCTGCTAATCTCGAAAAGCTCGCCCTGCCAACCGCAGGCGATATTGTCGAAGCCGTGAAAAAAGTGACCTACACTCAATAAGTAAAGAGAGCCGCAATGCCCACTCCCATTCTCATGCCGGCCCTGTCACCCACTATGGAAACCGGTACCCTTGCCAAATGGCATGTAAAAATCGGTGATGAAGTGTCCTCAGGCGATATCATCGCAGAGATAGAAACAGACAAAGCAACCATGGAAGTCGAAGCCGTAGAAGAAGGCCGCATCGGCGCTATTTATATTGATGAAGGGACCAAGGAAGTTAAGGTCAATTCAACCATAGCCATGCTTCTGGAAGAGGGTGAAGATGAAAGCGCTTTAGAAGATATTTCCAAAGAAGCCACAAACCCGGGTGACAAAAATAAAGACGCAGCCCAGCCCAGCTCAAAAGACAAGGCGGATGATGGTAATGATAGCCCGGCAGCAGGTGCCTCTGATAATATCAACAAAGCAGCTGCCAAAAGAAGCGAAAGTAACTCAGAGCGTATTATCGCCTCCCCGCTCGCCAAACGCCTCGCAAACCAAAACAATCTTGACCTAAAAGCCATAAACGGTAGTGGCCCCAATGGCCGCATTGTCAAAAGTGATATTGAAGCCGCTATAAATTCAGGTAGCGCTAAAAAATCATTTCCTCAAGCTGAGGGGCGCGAACTAACAGCACCCATTCACCACGGTGAGGCTGGCAACGCCGCTCCCGGCACAGCGGTTATTCGCCCGGTCAGCGACAAAGAGATTTTCGCAACTTATGAGGAAGGCACCTACGATCTTGTCCCCATAGATAATATGCGCCGCACAGTGGCAGACCGGCTAACAGTTGCCAAAACCACCATCCCACATTTTTACCTGACCATAGATTGTGAGCTGGAACAGCTTTTAGCCGCCCGCAAACGGTTAAATGAGAACGCCCCAAAAGAAGGGCCAGCCGCCTTTAAACTCTCGGTCAATGATTTCATAATCAAGGCCATGGCGTTGGCACTGCAATATGTCCCCGCCGCCAATTCCACCTGGTCTGAAAGCGGCATTCTCCGCCATAAGCGCTCAGACGTTTCAGTCGCGGTTTCAGTTGAGGGCGGCTTATATACCCCCGTTATTCGCCATGCAGATCTAAAAACCCTTTCAGAAATTTCAAATGAAATGAAAGATCTGGCGCAGCGGGCCCGCTCCAAAAAACTCAGCCCAAATGATTATATTGGCGGTACCACCTCCATCTCTAATCTCGGCATGATGGGCATTAAAAAATTCGATGCGGTCATCAACCCGCCGCAGTCAACCATTCTGGCAATCGGCAGCGGTGAAAAGCGGGCCGTGGTTATCGGTGATGATGTTAAAATCCGCACCATGATGACAGCCACCCTCTCTTGTGATCACCGGGTGGTGGATGGCGCGCTGGGAGCAGAGCTGCTGGCAGCATTCAAAGGCTTCATCGAAGACCCTGTGACCATGCTGGTTTAATCACCATTGTGTAATGCTAGTCTGATTTTGCGAATGACCAGTCAGATCTTACGAACGAAATGGGAGCTAAGTTTATGAGCACTACCTATGATGTCGCGATAATTGGCGGTGGCCCCGGCGGTTATGTGGCGGCCATACGTGCCAGCCAGCTTGGGCTCAACCCTGTGCTCATTGAGCGGGAGCATCTGGGCGGCATTTGCCTGAATTGGGGCTGCATCCCAACCAAAGCGCTGCTTCGCTCCGCTGAAATTTACAACAGCATCAAACATGCAGAAGAGTTCGGCATCACCGTTGAAAAGGCCAGCTTTGATTTTGATAAAATCATTAAGCGATCACGCGATGTCTCTAAAAAACTGACCCAGGGCGTTGGCTACCTGATGAAGAAAAACAAAGTCACAGTCATTGAAGGAACAGCGAAACTAACCGGCAAAAACAGCCTCTCTGTGAAAACCAAAGATGGTGAGCAAAAGATCAGCGCCAAAAATATCATCATCGCAACTGGCGCAAGAGCCCGGAACCTAAAAGACCTTGAACCAGATGGTAAATTCATCTGGACCTATAAAGAAGCGCTGCTGCCTGATGAAATGCCAAAGCGCCTTTGTGTCATCGGCTCAGGGGCCATCGGGGTCGAGTTCGCCAATTTCTTTAATGCCCTTGGCAGTGAAGTCACCATTGTTGAAATGGCAGACCGCATCACACCAGCTGAAGATGAAGAAATTTCAGCAATGGCTCAAAAAGCGTTTCAAAAAGCCGGGATCACCATAAAAACCGGCAGCACTGTGTCAGCTATCAATAAGAGCAAAAAGCAAATCGAGTTGACAATCAAAACAGGGAATAAAGAGGAACCACAAAACTTTGATCGCGTCATCGTTGCCATCGGCATAGTACCGAATGTTGAAGATATCGGCCTTGAGGCGCTCAGCATTGAAATGGACCGGGGCTTTATCAAAACTGATGGTTACGGCAACACCAATATAGAGGGTGTGTTCGCCATTGGCGATGTAACGAACCCACCATGGCTTGCCCATAAAGCCAGCCATGAAGGCATAATCGCTATAGAGACAATCGCCGGCCATAAGGTCGCGCCCTTAGACCCTATGAGCATCCCTGGCTGCACATACACCAGCCCTCAAATTGCCTCCGTTGGCATGACAGAAAAACAAGCCACAGAAGCCGGGCACAAAATAAAGGTCGGCCGCTTCCCCTTCCAGGCCAATGGTAAAGCCCTGGCCCTGGGTGAACCAGACGGCATGATCAAAACTATATTCGATGAAAAAACAGGAGAGCTGTTAGGCGCTCATATGATCGGCGCTGAAGTGACAGAGCTTATCCAGGGTTATACGGTTGCTCAAAAGCTGGAGACCACAGAGCATGAACTGATGGAAACTGTCTTCCCGCACCCAACCCTATCAGAAATGATGCATGAAGCCGTGCTCGATGCCTATGGTAAAGCCCTGCACTTCTAACCGCTAGAATCTCTGCGCGTAAGGTAATCTCTTAGGGCCATTCACCTGCCAATAAACTAAGCCGCTCCTAATCCTGAGGGCGGCTTTTCTCTGGCAAAGATCTTAACCCTTGAGCGGCACCCAGCCCCAGTAATTCTTGAAATCTCCGGTCAATAAATTTCACACTGGCCAAGGCCGGGCGCTCAACAAAATGCCAGGACAGCATCGCCGCCCCCACCACAAGCGGTAGACTATAAAGAAACAGGGCGTGAGGATCACTCTCCTCAAGTTTTTGATGCATCATCTGCTCAACCGGGTAATGCCAAATGTAAATACCGTAGGAATAATCGCCCGCCAGATTATAAAAGCGCAGCGGCCCGCCAGGCACAAACCCAACCCATATTCCAAGGTAAGCTGTAGCCGGAATAATCAAAGCTTCTCCCGCTACATAGCCCCAGTGGTACATCGCTAAAATAGCAACTCCCAACCCAATTAGCCCCGGCCAGAGTTTCAGATGGATCTTGTCCTGATACACAAAGAACAACACACCAATTAAAAACGCATAGCTGAAATGGGCCAGATGATTGATAAACGCAATTTCACGAAGGTCAGTGAAATAGGTGGCAAAAAGATAGAACAGCACAAATAGACAAGAGAGCACCGGCAATAAAATACCCCGGACCAATAACCCCGTGACCCCGGCAAAAAGCACAGCCGTATAAAGAATAAAATCATAACGCAGCGTCCAAAGCGGTATGTTCACCTCACCGGCCATAGGCTGATTTTCAAAAACCCCCGGCAAGGTCATATCAGGCTGCAAAAGCATGGTAGCCAGGATATAAGCCCAGCTTGCAGAAGATGAAAAATATTCTGCCAGTGAAAGCTCACTTACAAAAGGCCCAATCACCAAAGCCGTAACAAGAGTAACCAGCAACAAACCCGGCATCACACGCATCACCCGTGAGGTCGTGTAAGAAACGACGGAAAGTCGTTTCTGCCAGCTCGCCGTTACAAACATTCCGGACATAGTGAAAAACATGTTCAGCGCTGTATGCCCAATTGTGTAGAGAACAGGGTGCGTCTCAAATGAGATATCGGCAACACCTGAAATAAAGTACGCATGCCCAAACATAATCAACAGCGCACCGATGACCCGCAGCAGATTAAAATTATTATTTCGCCCGCCCATATAGTCTGAAAGCGTGTGCATAATACTTCCCCTCTACCTAATGACTGTGTCTGCAGGCGATAAGCGCAACCAACCGCTAATACGCCGAGATAAAACCGGTAAGAGAGAAAGAGCCGGGCGCTCAATCAAGTGCCAGGAGAGCACCGCGGCGACCAGAGCAATAGGCAATGCGGTAATGAATAAACCAGCAACTGTATATTCACTGTTAAACTTCATTAGCACCTGCTCAATGGGGAAGTGGTAAATATAGATACCATATGAATAGTCACCAAGTTGATTATAACCGCGCACAGCACCACGAGGTACAAAGGCCAGCCAAAACACAGCATAAGCCGAGGCAACTAGAATAAGCGGCTCACTCATATATGGGCCTATAAACCAATAAGCCGCGAAAGCTGAAAAAGCCAAACCAAGCATAAGAGGTAGAGAAAGCGGTACATGATCTCGGTAAATATAAAAAAAGGTACCGATGAAAAAGCTCATCCCAAAATGCATGAGATGCTCAATCACAGTGATTTCTCTAAGGGGCGTGAGATAGGTGATGACTAAATATCCAGCCACAACAAAAAAGCTGAGAGCTATAAAATGCCGCCCAGCTTTCAGCAGCCCAGCCAAACCAAAGACCGCAAGCCCAATATAGCAAACAAACTCATAACGGAGCGTCCATAGCGCCTCATCAATTTCATTGGGGTTGACGTTAGATACAAAAACACCGAGCAAGCGGGCATCAGGATCTAGCGAAACTGTGAGAGGCACATAAACCCATGTTGAAAGCGCGCTGAAATAATCAGCCAGGCTAACCTCTGTTACAAGTGGCCCCATCACAAAAGCCAGAATGAGCGCCAGTACCAATATGCCCGGCAATAACCGCAATCCACGGGCTGTAAAATAAGTCACTAAATCGTGGCGGCGTTCAAAGCTGAGCGCAATGAGAAATCCGCTGGCTATAAAGAAGAAATTCAGCACAATCTGGCTGGTCATATAAAGGCCAGCATATCTCTCATTCGACATAAGCGGCCCAAGCACCATAAAGTAGCAATGGTAATAGGAAATGAAAATGGCAGCCAGGACCCGTAACAGGTTAAAGTTATTGTCACGGCCATTCATAAAATATGAAATAGATTTCATAAGCCTCATGCTCTGTGACCCGCTCATCTGGGTTGCGAGCCCTTGAAAAAGCGCTTGCTTCATTTCAGGGGCGTCAGAATGCAACTTACCCCACTATAAATATTGTGCTCCATTACCGCGAGCACATCTCATGCTACCTGTTTACATCATATGTGTTAGCATATATTTGATAGAGCGGCCCTAAATGCTAAATCTACGGTAACTTTGCATAGTTACTTACTAATCAATGCATTCCATCGGGCAAACCACCAAAACAAACAAACTTTCTCGGGTTTTGAGGCACAATTGAATGGTTACAGTCATTAACACAATCAATAACCATAGCACCCCAGCCAGTAAGGGCAGGGCTGATGAGGCCGCGCAGCCCGTTCGCCACCCGGAAAAGCGCAACCGTCCAGATGCTATACCCCTGCGCAAGCCAGACTGGATCCGCGTTAAAGCACCAGGTTCCAGAGAGTGGGCAAAAACCAAAGCCATTGTTAAAGAGCATAACCTGCACACAGTCTGTGAAGAGGCCGCCTGTCCCAATATTGGTGAATGCTGGGAAAAACGTCACGCCACCATGATGATTATGGGAGAGATCTGCACAAGGGCTTGTGCCTTTTGTAATGTGCGCACCGGGCTGCCCCTGCCGCTGGATGACAGCGAGCCAACCCGCGTGGCAGATGCTGTTGCCAAGCTTGGCTTAAACCATGTGGTCATCACCTCTGTTGATCGTGATGATCTTGGTGATGGCGGCGCTGTTCATTTTGCCAGCGTCATTACCGCCATCAGAAAAGCCGCCCCTGACACCACAATCGAAGTCTTAACTCCGGATTTCCTCCGCAAAGAGGGCGCGCTGGAAATTGTCGTCGCAGCAAAGCCGGATGTTTTTAATCATAATCTTGAAACAGTGCCCAGCCTTTATCTCGATATCCGCCCCGGGGCCCGCTATTTCCACTCTCTCCGCCTGCTGCAAAAAGTCAAAGAGCTGGACCCGATGATGTTCACCAAATCAGGCATTATGGTTGGCCTTGGTGAAGAGCGTAAAGAAGTGCTGCAACTGATGGATGACCTCAGAAGCGCTGAAGTTGATTTCATCACCATTGGCCAATATTTACAGCCAACCCTAAAACATGCGGTGATTGATCGTTTCGTAACGCCTGAAGAATTTAATTCACTAGAACAGGTTGCCTATGCAAAAGGGTTCCTGAAAGCCTCATGCTCACCGCTGACCCGCTCATCGCATCATGCTGGTGAAGATTTTAGTGATCTTGTCGCTGCCAGGGCTAAGAAACTCACAGGCTCATCCGAGCCCACACCAAACGCATAGAAAAACTAACGGTGAACCAAACTCTCTAAGCAGAGAGAAGCTGCATAACTCAACGAATAGAGCGCCTGCAACTATATGCCAAAATTTGAAACCATCCGCCGCGTCCCCTATAGCGCCGAGAAAATGTTTGCCATCGTTGCCGACGTGGAGCGCTACCCTGAATTCCTCCCGCTGATAGAGCGGCTCACCATCATCAGCCGCGAAGAGGAGGGCGGTATCATCTGTCTTCAGGCAGATATGACAGTGGGCTACAAAGCCTTTCAGGAAACCTTCCGCTCTGAAGTGCGGATTGATGAGGCAAATAAAACCATCACAAGCGCCAGCAAAAGCGGGCCTTTTTCTAAAATGGAAAACCGCTGGAAATTTACACCAATAGAAGTTTCAGGCAAACCAGCCGCCGCAGATGTGCAGTTTGCAATTGATTATAAATTTAAAAGCTGGACGCTGGAGAAACTCATGGGTGGCATGTTCGACAAAGCCTTCCGCACCTATGCCGACAGTTTTGAAACCCGCGCCTCGGTTGTCTAATCAACCAAAAAAAGAGTCACCTTACTCAGGCTCAGACACTAACGCCAAATGCACTTTCTCCCGGCACTACTTACCAAGGCACTCCAGCCCAAACCGCAGAGCCGCTAATAAGGTTTCACGTCTCACAATATCGCGCCCTGCATCACCAAATTCATACCGTTTCGCCTGAACAGCCCCCGGCATCGCCGCTCCTATAAACACAAGGCCAACAGGTTTATCAGTGCTGCCCCCTCCAGGCCCCGCAATACCAGTGATTGAAAGTGCTAAACCGTGAGGACTATTCATCGCCTCAGCGGCCTCCAAAGCACCAGATGCCATCTCCCGGGCTGTCTCAGCACTCACCGCCCCATAGCGCTCCAGCGTATCAACCGAGACACCAAGTAGAGTGTGCTTTGCCTCATTAGAATAAGTCACAAAGCCACTGGCAAAACAGGATGAAGCCCCGGCGACAGATGTGATGGCCCCGGAAAGCAGGCCGCCTGTGCAGCTCTCAGCACATGTTACCCACCGCCCTCTTTGTTTCAGGGCGGTGACAAGCTCATCGGCAGCTGTCATAATTTCAGGGTCAAACATTATGCCTCACTTATCGGCGGTCCGGGCTCAATCTATTCAGGGAAAACAACAGTCGCGCTGGCAAGCGCCGCAATACCTTCCCCCCGGCCCGTAAAGCCCAATCGCTCAGAAGTGGTCGCTTTAACACTCACTCTGTGTTCAGCAATGTTTAGGAGCCCGGCCAAAATGGCTTTCATATCAGCCGCGTGTGGCCCAATTTTTGGTGCTTCACAAATCAGGGTGACATCAACATGGGTAATAACCCCGCCAGAGCCGCGCACAGCCTCTGCCGCAGCTTTTAAGAAAATATCAGAAGCCGCGCCACGCCATTGCTCATCAGAAGGCGGAAAATGAGTGCCAATATCACCAGCACCAATAGCCCCATAGAGCGCATCAGTCAGCGCATGCATGCCCACATCCGCATCAGAATGTCCCTTGAGTTTAAAGTTATGCGGAATAGGCAAACCACAAAGAATAACCTGATCACCAGGTTCAAAGGCATGAACATCAAACCCCTGACCAACACGAATATCTATCATAGCCCCGACCTTACCTTCTGTACTTTTCTCTGTTTGAGAGCAGGCTTTAAATGGCGCTGTTCCTGTCGCCAGCATTTGAGAGAGGATCCACTCCCCCTGGTCAAAATCATCTGGGGTAGTGATTTTAATATTTTGGCTTTCCCCAGCAATGGCTGTCACCTCAAGCCCATGCCATTCAGCTATCGAAGCGTCATCTGTAAAGGCCGGGGCCGTACCAGCACTCACAGCATCAGCCGCGGCGTTATGGGCCGCTAATATCATCTCAAAATTAAAACTCTGGGGGGTCTGCGCCCCATAAAGCCCGGCGCGGTCAACAGTTTCTTCAACCAGAGTTTCTTCAACCAGGTCACCAGAAACTCTCTTTAAGGTATCAGTCACCGCCAGAACTGGCAGCAAGCAAGCCTGTGTTTTATGTCCCGCAGCAATGCGCTCTAATAGATCATCACTGACAAAAGGGCGCACACCATCGTGAATCATCACAAAATCAGGCTTGTTTAACCCAATAGACTTAAGTCCATTCATCACCGAGTTTTGCCGGTCAGACCCACCGATAACAGGGGGCAGCAATTTGTCGCTATAATTCTTGGAAATTGCCTCAAACAAGGCGTGATCATCAGCATGAATAACAACCTGAACATGACGAATGAGCGGGTTTTCATAAAAGCGATCAATTGTATGGGCCAGCACTGCGCGGCCATTAAGCGGAACATATTGTTTAGGTTGCGTAATATCGTCTCTAAGCGCTCTTAATCCCCGCCCGGCAGCCACGATAAGTGCATCAATGACACATGTCATAAGTGGTCGAATCCCAATAGTAATACCAACGAACGCTCCAAACTAACCAAGGCCAGTTTAAATAACACCCTAAAACTGCCCAGCCAACAGTTCCCATCAGTATTTCTCTGTGGGGAGAGCCGGTAAAAGCGGCAAATCAGGAAAGATTTGGCTTCAAAATTGCACATAACCGGTCTAAGGTTGACTAATAATTACTCACGAATTACATTTGCATAAAATTTAATCACTCACTTTGTGGGTTGCATGAGAAATATGCAGCAATGCACCTGGTGAAGCTAGCTTCATATGTATTGAAATGCCCAAAACTGAACTATAGAAAAGCCGAACTGAAATTAGAAAAAAATGACTTTTAGCAAAGCTGGTAGCAGTGCAGCGCAAATCAAAATTGGTTTAAATAACTCACAGATTGAACAATTTTCAGATGAAATCTGACACAACACATAATTCATTAAAAATCGGCCCTGTTACCATTAAAGGAACGGCAGTGCTGGCACCGATGTCTGGCGTGACGGATTATCCTTTCCGCAAGCTGGCACACAAATTCGGTGCCCCGCTTGTGGTGTCTGAAATGGTCGCCAGTGAACAATTGCTAAACCAGGATATGAACACCAGTCGCCGCGCGGTTGGTGAGCATCTCGCGCCCTTTGTTATTCAGCTGGCGGGACGGCAAGCCAAATGGATGGGTGAAGCCGCAAAGCATGTGGAACAGCTCGGCGCAGATATTATAGATATCAATATGGGCTGCCCGGCGCGCCAGGTTACAAAAGGCCTATCCGGTTCAGCATTAATGCGAGATCTAGACCATGCCCTCACTTTAATTGAGGCTGTTGTGCAGGCTGTTTCAGTTCCGGTTACTCTGAAAATGCGGCTCGGCTGGGATGATGAGAGTATCAATGCGCCGCAACTGGCAAAGCGCGCTGAAGAGGCCGGTGTGCAGGGTTTTACCGTTCATGGCCGCACCCGGCAACAATTCTACAAAGGCCGCGCCAACTGGGCAAAAGTACGCGCCGTGAAGGAAGCCGTTAGTTCACCGGTTCTGGTTAATGGAGATATCACAACGACCAAAGAGGCAAGAGAGGCGCTGGCTCAATCCGGTGCGGATGGTGTGATGATCGGGCGCGGCGCTTATGGCGCCCCCTGGCGCCCAGCTCAGATTGCAGCCGAACTATCCGGTAGAGAGTTTCAAATGCCAAGCCTGAGCGAAACAGAAGATACTGTGTTGAGCCACTATGAAGATATGCTCATCCATTATGGCCGCCAGTTTGGCATCCGCAGCGCCCGCAAACATTTAGGCTGGTATGTCGAAACAATTGAAGGTGATGAAGCTCGTTCTAAGGAGTGGCGCAAAAAACTCTGCACACCAGATTGTGACCTGCACGTAAAAGCCCACTTAAAAGATTTCTTCAGTGAACAAGCTGGAAGGCCCAGATGAGCAAAACTAAAAAATCCAGCAAATACCGTGAATCTAACGAGCTGGACTATACCCAAATTCTGGGAGCAGTGCCCCATCCGATCTTGGTCATAGATGATGAAAATCACATAACTTATGCCAATGCAGCAACAGAGCTGTTCTATCAGAACAGCTTGGGCCAATTGCAAAAACTTAAGATAGATGATCTCCTGCCCTTTGGGTGCCCGGTGCTCACTGCCATTGATCAAGTGCGCCAGAAAGCCTGCAGCTACAATGAGTATGGCATCAATATCGCGACACCGCGCCTTAAGGGCAATTACATGGTCGATGTGTTTTGCGGTCCAATCGGTGATGGCAAATCGGGCATTCTAATTCAGTTCCAGCTGCGCTCTATGGCACAAATGATTGAGCGCCAGTTAAGTTATCGCGGCGCAGCCCGCACTGTGAATGGTGTCGCAGCTGTATTGGCCCATGAAATTAAAAACCCGCTTTCAGGAATACGCGGCGCAGCACAACTGCTGGAATCTGTTGTGAATGAAGATGATCAGATGCTAGCGCAACTGATTTGCCAGGAAACAGATCGCATCAAAAAGCTGGTTGATAGGATGGAAATTTTTGGTGATGAGCGCCCCTTGGCTGCAAGCCCCATTAATATTCATAATGTTTTGCATCACGTAACAGAAATAGCCCGCAACGGTTTTGCATCCAACGTCACCATCCGCGAGCAATACGACCCAAGTTTACCGCGCGTTTCTGGTGAGCGAGATTACCTTATACAAATATTTCTAAATCTGGTGAAGAACTCAGCAGAGGCTCTGGAGGGCAGGGAAGATGGCGTTATCAAGCTATCGACCTCCTTCCGCCCAGGGTTTCGCCTCACACTGCCCGGCACGAAAGACCGGGTCATACTGCCATTGGAAATTGTTGTTGAAGATAATGGCCCCGGTGTCAGAGAGGATATACTCCCCCATCTCTTTGATCCCTTCGTATCAAGCAAGTCTAAAGGGTCCGGCCTTGGTTTAGCGCTTGTCGCTAAAATGATAGCCGACCATGGGGGAACCATCGAATGTGACAGCCAGCCAAGCGGAACAACCTTCCGCGCTCTGCTGCCAATGGCAGATAGAGAAGAGGAGCTTAAAAATGCCTAGCAATGAAATACTGATAGCTGATGATGATGCAGCAATAAGAACAGTCCTGACCCAGGCATTGAGCCGCGCTGGCTATTCCCCCCGCGCCACCAGCAATGCTGCCACATTGTGGCGCTGGGCGCAGGCTGGTGAAGGTGACCTGATCATAACAGATGTGGTGATGCCGGATGAAAACGCCTTCAACATCATACCGCAGATCAAAAAGCAACGGCCAGAGCTGCCGATCATTGTCATGAGTGCAGAAAACACCATCATGACAGCCATTAAAGCTTCAGAAAAAGGCGCCTTTGATTATCTGCCCAAACCGTTTGACCTCAAAGAGTTGATCAGTGTCATCGAGCGCGCACTGGAAGACACCAGCAGCGTTAGCGAAAAAATCATCAACTCAGATGCGAATGACCAGCTTCCACTCATCGGTCGCTCCATCGCAATGCAGGAAATTTACCGCGTCATCGCCCGTGTTATGAAAACTGATTTATCAGTTATGATCCGCGGCGAATCAGGCACCGGTAAAGAGCTGGTCGCAAGAGCGCTGCATGATTTCTCCTCCCGCTCCGTTGGTCCCTTCATCGCCATTAACATGGCAGCCATCCCGCGCGAGTTGATTGAATCAGAATTGTTCGGCCATGAGAAAGGCGCTTTCACCGGGGCGCAAGGTCGTCACATAGGTCGATTTGAGCAGGCTGAAGGCGGCACTTTATTCCTCGATGAAATTGGCGATATGCCGCTTGAAGCACAAACACGTTTGTTGCGCGTATTGCAAGAAGGCGAATACACACGTGTTGGCGGCCGTGTCCCGATTAAAACCAACGTCCGCATTGTTGCCGCAACCCATAGAGATCTGCAAAAGCTAATTCATGCCGGCACCTTCAGAGAAGACCTGTTCTATCGCCTGAATGTCGTGCCAATTAATGTACCGCCTCTACGCTCACGGTTGGATGATATCTCTGACCTTGCGCATCACTTCCTACGGAAGGCAGAAACTCAAGGCCTCCCCGCGAAGCGTTTTGAAGGTGAGGCCATCAAGCGCATGCAAACCTATCAATGGCCTGGTAACGTCCGTGAATTAGAAAACTTTGTGCAGCGGATAGCCGCGCTCCACCCGGAAGATGTCATCACCAAAACCGTGGTTGAAGAGGAATTGATGAATTCCCACAATCCGAGTGAGCCGCTAATAAAGGAAGAAAAGTCCCTACCGGATTTTGTCGCCAATCACCTGCAAAATTATTTCTCTACTTTCGGGGCAGATCTGCCGCCACCCGGCCTTTATGAGCGGGTGATAAAAGAGGTAGAAAAACCGCTAATACTTGCAGCGCTTGCCTCAACCAATGGCAATCAGATCAAGGCATCTGAGTTATTGGGAATCAATCGTAATACGCTGCGCAAAAAGATTAGAGACCTTGATGTACAGTTTAGTCCCATTCGTCACTGAACCATCACAGGTCAATTAAAAACCAACATATCCACAGCTTGCCTATTAAATTCAAATCGGGTCGATTTTGCTTAAAAATCGCCCGATTTGTTGCCATAATAGCGCATCCCGTGTCATCCCCACATCAGGATGAGGCGGGGAATCCGGCCGTGCAAATAATTCTTGTGTTTTAAGATAAAAACTGTCACTCATAAGCAACATAATTTGGTGAGGTATTTGAACAACATATCCCATCAAAATGCATTAATCAGTCCTGCGCTGTTTCATTGGAATAGCTGGTTCTGTGGCTGTGAAATTTGAGAATGATACGTAGCAGGAGCAATGACACTAAGATCTAGAATCGCATGCGCAATCTAGTATCTGTGTCACCTCCTCAGGATTTTTTGTACATCGTCTGGTATTGAGTAGCTCTGAAATAATCTTGGTTTAGGAATGTCATCAGCAAAACACAGCATAACAACTGATAGCAGCGGCTATCCGGGTGGCGTTGATGCTTCACCAAACAGCGAAGCTAAGGCAGATGAAAACTCAACATCAGCCGATAAGCCAAGCACAACGCGGCGTGTTATGAAAAACGCTGGAGAAGTTGGCGCCCAGGCTTTTGAAGCAATAAGTAAAACCAAATTCGCCGCGCCGCTCACTAAAATAGAGCGCCCCCTTCTTTTCCGTTTAGGTTTGGTCACCGTGTTGATGGCGCTGCTATCGGCCGTCGTCACCTTCCTCATCTTAACGGGGCTCACACCTATCGCCCCATCAAACAATGTCGTTATCACGGTTTTGCTCACCAATTGCGCGCTGATCATTGCCCTTGTTGGCATTGTGCTTTGGCAGATCTATCTGTTATGGCAAGACAGGCGCGGCCAAACTGCCGGCGCCGAATTGCACATACGCATTGTTGGTCTCTTCAGTATGATCGCCTTGCTACCAGCTATCATATTAGCGATCTTTGCCAGCTTCTCACTTGATCAACGGTTGGACTATTGGTTCTCAAAGCGCATCACCTCCATCATCAATAGTTCCTGGGATGTCGCCCAATCATTCCTGGATGAGCACGGCCAGGTCATCCGCTCTGACATCGTCGCCATGTCCACAGATATTGATGAAAGCTGGAAAAATGTCCGCGGCAATCATGAGAAATTTAACCAGCTTCTGACTTCTCAAGCGGCCTTAAGAACCCTGCGCATGGCTTATGTGTTCAAAGAGGATGGCAGCATCATGGCTCGCGCCGCCACCGAGCCAGACCATATATTCACCCAGCCTAATCCTTTAATTATGGCGAGTGTAAATAATGGCAAGGTGGCAATAATCCCCCCCGGTCAGACAGATGAGCTGGTGGCCATTAAAAAACTGGAAAAAGTACCCGGCGCATATCTCTATGTTTACCGGCAGGTCAACCAGAATGTGATCAAACATCTAAACCGCACCAAAGACCATGTCGCCGCTTATAAAGCCCTGCAGCAAAACCGCGCTGGAATTCAGGTTGCCTTCGGTATGATGTATGTGTTGATTGCCCTCATACTGCTGCTTGCCGCGGTTTGGCTCGGTATCTGGCTGGCCAACCGCATCGTCGCCCCCATCAGAGACCTCATCAGCGCCGCACAAAAAGTCTCGGATGGAAATCTCGATGTCAGGGTCAACGTAACCAAGCGCGATGGTGATGTTGGCCATCTCGGCACCACCTTTAATGACATGACTGATCAATTAAGAGTGCAGCGCGATAATCTTATCACCGCCAACCAAACAATAGATGAACGCCGCCGCTTCATTGAGGCCGTTCTCTCCAGCGTGACAGCAGGTGTTATCGGCACTGATAGAGAAGGTGATGTAAACCTCGTCAATAGAAGTGCTGGATGGCTGCTTGGTAAAAGCACTGATCAGATGGTCGGGCAGCCACTCTCAGAAACCATCCCTGAAATTTACAGCATTCTCCGTGAATTGCAGCTCGATGATAAATCCGCAGCTGAAGGACAGATCACAATGATGATCGGCGATGCTGAGCGCAGCTTTGCCGTCCGCGTGACTGAAGAAAGTTCTGACGAGGGTGATTATGGCTATGTCATCACCTTTGATGACATTACAGAACTTGTAAGCGCAGAGCGCAATAGTGCCTGGTCAGATATTGCCCGCCGTATTGCCCATGAAATTAAAAACCCGCTCACACCCATCCAGCTTTCAGCTGAACGCATCCGCCGCAAATATGGTGAGAAGCTCGCAGATGATCGTGAGGTCTTTGATAAATGCACAGACACCATCATCCGCCAGGTTGCAGATATTGGCCGCATGGTGGATGAATTTTCATCATTTGCACGCTTGCCAAAACCGACCATGGAATTCCAGGATATGCGGGATGTGGTGAGTGAAGCGGTGTTCCTCTTCCAGGTTAGTGAGCTTGATATTGATTTTTCAGTAAAGCTGCCGGAAGACCCATTAATTGGGTATTTTGACAGACGCCTGATTAATCAAGCTGTCACAAATATGGTAAAAAACGCTACTGAAGCCATTGAAACCGCTAGAGAAGAAGCTGAAGCCACAACAAAAGAGTATAAAGGCGAGATAATCGCAGAGCTCAGCACAAGAGATAGTAATATAATTATTGATGTTATCGATAATGGCTGCGGCTTGCCTAAAAACAACCGCAACCGCTTGACAGAACCTTACATGACTACAAGAGCCAAAGGCACTGGCCTGGGTCTTGCAATTGTTCAGCGTATTACAGAGCAGCATGGCGGTTCATTGCGCCTGGCTGATGCACCGAAAACCAAAACACGCAAAAGCGGGGCACGGGTCAGCCTCAGCTTGCCATTAACAACACCGAATAACAAAAATGAAGAACTGCAATCTAACCAGGCAGCACTAAATGGGGGCGAAAAGCTCTCAGCTTAAATTGAGGAAACGACCGCTATAACATTGAGAAAATCAATGGCAAAGGTCAGCAATAATAAATAGTTACGTTAATAGGGCTAAAAAATGATTTCAGATATTCTGGTCGTCGATGATGAAGCAGATATACGCGAGCTGGTTGCCGGCATTTTAGAAGATGAAGGCTATGCAACGCGGCTTGCAAAAAACAGTGATGAGGCATTAAGCCAGGTAGAAGAGCGTAAGCCTCATCTGGTTATTCTCGATATCTGGTTACAAGGCAGCCGTATGGATGGTCTTGAAGTTCTCAACCAGATCAAAAAGCGCCATCCAGACCTACCAGTGGTAATAATTTCTGGCCACGGCAATGTTGAAACCGCCGTCACCGCCATTAAACTAGGCGCTTATGACTATGTCGAAAAACCCTTTAAGGCAGATCGGCTCCTGCTGATCACCTCAAGAGCGTTAGAGACCTCCAAACTCCGCCGCGAGAATAAGGAGCTAAAAGAAAAAAGCCCCCAGTCAAGTGAGCTGGTTGGTCTTTCTCCTGCCATTTCAGCTCTGCGTCAAAAATTAGAAAAAGTAGCCCCAACAAATAGCCGGGTCATGTTTAATGGTCCCTCAGGTTGCGGCAAAGAGCTTGCCGCCAGAGTGATGCATGAAAAATCACTCCGCCCCTCCGGCCCATTCGTTGTGCTGAATGCCGCTGTCATGGCACCAGACCGCATGGAAGAAGAGCTGTTCGGCGTTGAAGGAGAGGGCGGTTTTGCCCGGAAGGTTGGTGCATTAGAAGAAGCTCACGGCGGCACATTGTTCATAGATGAAGTCGCTGATATGCCAATGGAAACCCAGGGCAAAATTTTGCGAGTTCTTGTAGAGCAACGCTTTCAGCGGGTGCGCGGCGATAGAAAGGTAGAGGTCGATGTACGTATCATGTCCTCGACCAGCAAAGACCTCTCCAAAGAAATGCAAGAAGGCAATTTCAGGGAAGATCTCTATCATCGACTATCAGTCGTGCCAGTAAGGGTACCAGGCCTTGCTGAGCGGCGAGAGGATATCCCTGAGCTCATCGAATATTTCATGAGCCAGATATCTAATTCAACTGGCTTGCCAAAACGCCGTATTGGTGATGACGCCATGGCGATTTTGCAAACCAATGAATGGCGCGGCAATATCCGTCAGCTTCACAATATGGTTGAGCGCATCATGATCCTCGCAGAAGGCGATGCAAACATCCCCGTAACAGCAGATAAATTACCCGATGATGTTGGCAGCCAGGTGCCCTTTACCACAGGCGGCAGCGGCGGCGAACATTTCATGTCTCTTCCCCTCAGGGAAGCAAGAGAAATTTTTGAGCGTGAATATTTGGTTGCCCAAATAAATCGTTTTGGCGGTAACATCTCTCGCACAGCTGAATTTGTCGGAATGGAGCGCTCAGCGCTTCACCGGAAATTAAGAGCGCTTGGTGTCAACTCATCAGAACGACAAAATCTAAAAGCCGAAACCAACTGATAGGGCTAGAATGAAAGTAATCATTTGCGGCGCAGGGCAGGTCGGTTACGGCATCGCCGAGCGCTTGGCCGCCGAAAATAACGACGTTGTCGTCATTGATAATTCACCAGCCCTTGTGCAGCGCGTTAATGACACGCTGGATGTAAAAGGCTATCTCGGTCACGGCGCTCATCCAGAAACATTGGATGAGGTTGGCGCCAGAGATACAGATATGATCATCGCCGTCACATTATTTGATGAGGTGAACATGGTTGCCTGCCAGGTGGCTCATTCCTTGTTCGGCATCCCAACGAAGATCGCCCGCATACGCGCCCAAACTTATCTTGAGCCCCATTGGCAAGATCTGTTCTCGCGTGACCACATGCCAATTGATGTCATCATCTCCCCTGAAATTGAGGTGGGAGACATGGTCTTGCGCCGCCTCGGTCTACCAGGGGCGTTTGAAGCCGTGAATTTTTCAGATGATAAGGTCACATTCATCGGCGTCTCTTGTGATGAAGATTGCCCCATCACCAATACCCCCTTGCGCCAACTCACAGAATTATTCCCCGACCTCAATGCCATTGTTGTCGCGGCCTCGCGGGATGGCAAAATGTTTGTACCAACCGGCGATGATGCGCTCCTCCCCGGTGACGAAGCCTATGTAGTGGCTGCCTCTGATGAAGTAGAGCGGACCATTAAAATATTTGGACATACAGAAAAGACAGCCCAGCGTGTCATCATCGCTGGCGGCGGTAATATCGGTCTATATGTGGCAAGAAAATTAGAAGAAAGCAGCAGCAACCGGCGCGCTAAAATTGTCGAGCTTGACCGTAATCAGGCCATCAAAATTGCAGAAACACTAGACCGCACTGTCGTGTTGAATGGCAGCGCCTTGAATGAAGAGATATTAAAAGAAGCAGATGTCACCTCAGCCGATACCCTCATCGCGGTCACCAATGATGACCAGGTCAACATCCTATCTTCAGTGTTAGCACGGCGGCTAGGCTGCGAGCGTAATCTCTGCCTGGTAAATAACATGGCCTATATGTCGCTCGTGCGCTCATTGAATATCGGCGACAGTATCAACCCACGGGCGATCACCGTCTCACGTATCCTTCAACATGTGCGGCGCGGCCGTATTCGAGCGGTGCATTCCGTACAAAATGGTGCCGGTGAAATTATTGAAGCCGAAGCCTTGGAAACCTCACCGCTCCTCGGCGCTCCGCTAAGAGATCTTCAGCTTCCCCCTGGCATCCGCATTGGTGCCATACAGCGTAAAGATAAAGTCATCATCCCAAATGGCGATACAGAAATCAAAGCTAATGACCGCATCATTATCTTTTCCTTGGCAGATAGTGTCCGTAATGTTGAACAGTATTTCCGCGTGAGTCTGGAATATTTTTAAACGCTTTCAAAGAGACCATTAGTGCTGCCGGATCAGTGCATTAATTTCTGGGGCAGCGATAACAGCTTATCAGGGCAGGGTTGAATAATGAACGGCCATTCGCTGGGATATATATATGGCTGGGGTCTGGCACTCTTTGCGCTGCTCCTGCTCCCGCCATTGCTGGTCGCCACTGGGGCCGGTGAACAACAGGCGGCCATTGGCTTTCTCGTTACAGCCCTCATTTCTGGTTTCATCGGTGGAGCCTTGATCATTGCCCTGAAAAGCAATGAACTCGAGTTAAAGCGCCGTGAGAAAATTTTGCTTATCGTTGGTTTCTGGGTCACCTATAGCTTATTGGGTGCCATCCCTTTTGAAGCCTCCGGTGTCATAACTGAGCGCTTAAACGCCATCTTTGAGGCCACGTCAGGCCTAACAACAACCGGCGTCACAGTTTTAAATGAAATAACAGGCCAACCAAAATCCATCATTTTATGGCGCGCAATGCTAAATTGGTTTGGCGGCTTCCTAACCCTTTTTACAGTCACATTTGCCATCATCCGCATTTTAGGCGCCGAGCGCGCCGAGCAAGAGCTGAACCGTTCAACACCGCAAATTTCAGAAAGCTCGATGCATCTCTACTCATCCTTGCGGCTCATTCTGCCAATTTATCTCGGCTTCACATTCCTGGGCTTCTTTTTCCTGAATTTCACTGGCATCCCTTCATTTGATGCTCTTTGCCTCACTATGTCAGCCATCTCAACAGGTGGCTTCATGCCGCGAGATGGCAGTTTCATAACCTATGGCTCACTAAGCGGAATGTATGTCTTAAGCTTTCTAATGGTCATTGGCTCCATTAGTGTGCTGTGGTTAAACTTCCTGATCAAACAGGAATGGTCACGCATGCGCCGCTTTATGGAACCTGTCTGGGTTATGGGTAGCATGGCAATGCTCGCGCTTGTGGTGCTTTGGTTGCGTTATCGTTATAATTATGGTTCAGATTTCCTCGGTATCAATTTTGAGCTGGCCTCCTCGGTCATGGATGCCGTCTCACTCATTTCAACCACAGGCTTCGCGGCCAATGATGATAGCTTCGCATTCATCATTCCCCCCTATATGATGATCATGATATATGTGGGCGGCGGCGTTCTCTCAACCGCCGGTGGGTTAAAAGTCACCCGCATTTTGTTAATGTTCCGCCAGGCCCATGGCGAGTTGCGCTCCCTTATCTACCCTCATGAAGTCCGCCCGCTTTATCTTAGTAATGAAGATAAAGAGTTCAAATATCTCTCGACTGTCTGGGTAATTTTCGGCTTATCTATCCTCCTTATAATGACCCTTGCGGCCATTCTCGGTGCTTATGGCTTCGGGCTGGAATCAGCCCTGTTCGCCTCCATCAGCACCTTTTCAAACTGCGGCCATTGTTATGAACAAGCCCGGCTAGTACACACCCTCGATGCTGGCTCAGTGGTAGACCTGGCAGCTCCCGGCAAAATAGCCATGATCGCCGCAATGATCATAGGCCGGCTGGAGTTTCTGGTTGCCATCAGTTTATTAAACATCTCATTCTGGCGTCACTAAACAATAATAAAGTTACAACCAAACGGAGACCTTTTATGAGCCGCATCATCTACATAAATGGCGCTTACCAACCATATGAAAAAGCTTCGCTGCATGTAGAAGACCGCGCAACACTGTTTGCTGATAGTGTCTATGAGGTTATAGAGATTAAAGAAGGCAAACAGGTAGATAGTGAAGCCCATTTGAAACGGCTCTGCTATTCAATGTCAGAGTTAAGCATTGAGCCAGATTTCAGCATCAGAACGCTGCCCTTCATAATTAAAGAGGTCATCCGCCGTAACAGGGTAAAAAATGGTTATGTATATCTGCAGATATCAAGGGGCAGAGCAGCAAGAGATTTCATCTTTCCAGATCCAGCAACAACCCCGACCAGCCTGATTATATTTGCAAGATCAAAAAACCCGGATATTTTGAATGACAAAGCCCGCCGTGGAATAAAAGTCATCACCCACCCGGATATCCGCTGGAAACGACCCGATATTAAATCCACAGCGCTCATCGCCTCAGTGCTCGCACGGCAGGCCGCCAAAGATAGTGGTGCAGATGAAGCCTGGCTATATAACGATAAAGGCTTCGTCACAGAAGGGGCCGCCAGCAATGCCTGGATAATAGATAAAAACCAGCATCTCATCACTCACCCGGCCACTTCAGAAATTCTAAAAGGCATAACGAGAGACGGCGTAATGCGGCTTGCTAAAGAGTTTAACCTCACCTATCAGCAGCGCCCCTTCACGCTAGAGGAGGCAAAACAGGCGAGTGAGGCATTTATCACCGCGGCGACAAATTTAGTGATGCCTGTGACCCATATTGATGACTGCCCAATAAATAATGGGCAGCCCGGCCCTGTTGCACAAAAATTACGCAGCAAATTTCATGAATTTGCCCAATTAACAGCATAATTAGGAGAAATATGAAGATTTTGCAGGAAAACTTCGTGTAATTAACAAGGTCTGATGCAATAATTTTGAAGCGTAAGGTCGACGAATAGTTCTGTACTCAACCACACCACAATGGCGAAGTAGGTGTGGGTTAATGAAATGCCACAACAAATAAACGGATAAAACATGGCTACCGAAAAAAACCAAAACTTACAGGACGCATTTTTAAATAATGTGAGAAAAAGCAAAACGCCGCTGACAATATTTCTCGTGAACGGCATAAAACTACAAGGTGTAGTAACCTGGTTTGATAATTTCTGCGTATTGTTGAGACGCGATGGGCACTCGCAACTGGTCTATAAACATGCCATCTCAACCATCATGCCCGGCCAACCTGTTCAACTGTTTGAAGGCGAACCATCTGAAGACAGCTAATCACAGCTTCCAAAAATCAAAAACCAATATTACGAGCCATAAGACACTACTAATCAGCGATATTATTAGTATGTCCGCTGATCAGTTTTCATGCCCAATTCTTATGGCTAGTAATCAAGCCGACTATCATGCTTGCCCATACTGTTTGGTCAACCGCGCTCCCCTAATGGCAATTTCAAAATCACCACCGCTTCTGGTTTCGGCCTCACTTCTGTTATAGTGTGACAAAGCAGATCGCCCAAACCACCACAAAGTGAAACTTCACTTCAAATCCACTCATAAAATACCGCTAGTGGATCAGCCAGCTGAAAGGCCGCCAGAATTTGAACGAGAAAAATGAAAACGATAATAATAACGAAGAACAGGCCAGCACCCGGCCCGATCATTCAGAAAATAATCGGCGCGGCCCCGTGGCCTTCCAACTGGAAGAAAAACCGCCTGTACGGGCAATAGTTTTGGTGCCCCACCGGCAAAAATATAAAGCCCAACAACAAAACACCAGCACCCGGCAAAAAGATGGGTTTGATAACCGCCCACTCCCCGAACGCTTGGAAGAGGCGACCGGCCTAGCTGAAGCTATCGATCTGAACATATTGCACGCCATCACCATCCCAGTTGAAACAACCCGGCCAGCAACCCTGTTTGGCACTGGCAAAGTAAAAGAATTACATAATCTGGTTGAGGATGAAGAGGCTGAGCTCGTCATTGTTGACCATAGCCTAACGCCCGGACAACAGCGTAATTTAGAGCGCGCATGGAATGTAAAAATTCTCGACAGAACCGGCTTGATACTGGAGATCTTCGGGCGTAGAGCCGCCACAAAAGAAGGCCGCCTACAGGTAGAGCTGGCTCACCTCACCTACCAAAAAAGCAGACTTGTGCGTTCATGGACCCACCTGGAGCGCCAGCGCGGCGGCAAAGGCTTTCTTGGCGGCCCGGGTGAAACTCAGCTAGAGGCAGATAAACGCCAGTTACAAAATCGGATATTGCGTCTCACCAAAGATTTAGAGAAGGTCAAAAAAACCCGCGAGCTACACCGGAACAAGCGCCGTCAGGTTCCTTACCCGATCATAGCTCTTGTCGGCTACACCAATGCCGGTAAATCAACCTTGTTTAACCGGCTAACAGGTGCAGATGTAAAAGCCGAAGACCAACTCTTTGCAACGCTAGACCCAACAATGCGGGCCATCACTTTGCCAGAAGGCACAAAGGCCATTCTTTCAGATACAGTTGGCTTCGTCTCAAACCTGCCAACCCAGCTGGTTGCAGCGTTCCGCGCCACATTAGAAGAGGTGCTGGAAGCAGATGTTATCTTGCATGTTGAAGATGCGTCCAACCCAGCCAGAGAACAGCAGCGGAAAGATGTGCTGGAGATCCTTAAAGATCTCGGCATCAACATGGGTGCAGAAAGCAGCCCCATACTTGAGATCTGGAATAAGATCGACCAGCTCGATAAAGATGAACGCGCCAGCCTTGAGCAAACCGCTATAAACACCAAACGCGTTTTGCCTGAAGGTGAGGTATACAAAGGACCAATCTTCATTTCTGCGATCACGGGGCGAGGCATAGATAACTTAACGGATATCCTTGAGGAGATCGTTAGCGAAAAAGAAATTAAACTGGATCTCACCTTGCCGCCGACAGCCGGGCAGATTGTGAGCTGGCTTTATGAAAATGGCACCGTGATACGCGGTGAAAGCCATGACGATGGTAAAAATGACTATCAAATAACCATGCCCAAAGCCCGAGCAGGGCGCCTTAAAAAACTTTTACAACAACATAAAATCCACCCGGTACCAGCTGTCTTGAGCCCCAGAAAACCAAAGCCAAAGCCAAAGCTAAAGTCAGATGAAAATAATGATGGCTCAGCGGGGGAAAAATGGACCGTCGCCATTACGAAATAAATCAAGAGGCATAAGAAAGCGCTTAATGCTCCAGCTTTTTAGCCGCATCCCACAACGCTTCCATCTCCTCAAGGCTGGCAGCATCTGCGCTGCGGCCATCAGCGGCAAGCTGTTGTTCTATATACCCAAATCGCCGGCAGAATTTCTCATTTGTGTTGCGGATAGCCGCTTCAGGGTCAATGCGTAAATGCCGGGCAAGATTGGCCATCACAAAAAGAATATCGCCAAATTCTTCAAGTGATTTCTGCCGCAAATCAGCCATGTCCTTTTCCAAAGCAGCAGAACCCTTTGCAGTTAGAGAGGGGGGCACCTCTTTCGCCGCTCGCGCCTCAAGCACCTCTTTCAGCTCGTCAATTTCTTCATATAGCTTTTCTAATACAGGCGCCGCAGCTGGCCAGTCAAACCCAACTTCAGCCGCTTTTTTCTGTAGCTTAACAGCCCGCGTTAATCCTGGTAGTGCCACCGGCACATCCGCCAGCAACCCATTTGGTTTTGAGCTGTCAGCCGTTGTTTTTTTTTCCCTCTTTACACGCTGCCACATCTCGCGGATCTCTTCATCACTAGAGAACGTCTCACTGCCAAATACATGCGGGTGGCGGCGGATCAGTTTTGATGAAATGGCATGGACAACATCATCAAACGCAAAACAACCTTCTTCCCGCGCCATTTCGGCATGATAAATCACCTGAAACAACAAATCTCCAAGCTCATCACACAGCGCAGTCCTGTCACCGCTATCAATCGCATCAACAACCTCATAAGCCTCTTCAATCGTGTAGGGTGAAATGGACTTAAAATCCTGCTTGATATCCCAGGGACAGCCCCCATCAGGCGCGCGCAGCCTGGTCATAATCTCCTTAAGGTCACCAATATGATATTTACCACCAGTCTTTTTGCTCCCATCAGGACGAAGCAATGCTTTATCCCCTTGTGGCTTGTTATCTTGGTCCATAACTAAAATGCCTTATCAATTGGTTGTCTTAAGATGATAAAAAAAGGAGCCCCACCCGCAGGGTGAAACTCCTTTATAATCTATCTGTTTATTTCCATCGACCGTTAGATATCTATAGCAATATAAATAAGCCGTCAGACCTAAAGCGCTAGGCATAAATTTACCTACAATCATTCGGGTAGAGAGCTTAACCTCTTAACCCGGTTTGATTAGCCCTTAAGCGTCTTTGTTTTCACCGTCTTCATCATCAGCTTCTTCAGTTGCAGCTTCAGCACTATCTTCAGAGGCGGCTTCACCGTCTAAATCAACACCCTCTTCAAGTTCAGAAGCACCTTCTTCAAACACTTCTTCAACAGCTGGGGCTTCATCTTCTTCAGCAAATTTATCAATTGTCACATCTTCACCGCGAGCCTGGCGTTCAGCTTCTTCTTCTGTGCGCGCAACATTGACTTCAACAGTCACTTCAACTTCAGGGTGAAGGCTTACAACAACAGGGTGCAAACCAAGGACTTTGATCGGGCGGTCAAGAAGAACCTGGTTCCGGTCAAGATGCACACCATTTTCAGAAATCAATTCAGCAATATCACGAGAGGAAACTGAACCATAGAGCTGGCCAGTGTCGCCCGCTTGGCGGATAGCAACAAAAGATTGACCGTCAACTTTGCTACCAACCTGTTCAGCCTCACCTTTCAATTCAAGGTTACGGGCTTCAAGATCAGCGCGCTCAGTTTCAAAGCGCTTCTTGTTTATTTCATTAGCGCGAAGAGCTTTATTTTGTGGCAACAGGAAGTTCCGTGCATAACCGTCTTTAACGGTTACCACATCACCCATTTGGCCCAATTTGCGAATGCGCTCGAGTAGAATAACGTCCATGGCTATAAGCCTCCTAAATTCAATTAACCAGCCCATCTATTAGGGCAAAGTCATCCAAGGGTTATCTATAAATTGAAAGGGGAGAACAAGAGATAGCCGGTGAGACGTTCACCAACTGCGCTGTCCCGCTTTCGCGGTTAGAGCATCAACGACCAAAGCGCCATTAAAGCCCAACCAGTTAATTCATCAGTTTATCGACTAAGGGCATTGCCCGCAGCCACCAGGGTCACACTTGTCGACTGACCCGGCAAATAAACAAGTGGGGGAAATAAATCCCCCACCATCAAAAACTTTAGCTGATTACGTAAGGTACCAGACCAAGGAAACGAGCCCGTTTAATGGCCCGTGCCAGTTCGCGTTGTTTCTTGGCAGAAACAGCTGTAATCCGGCTTGGTACAATTTTACCGCGCTCTGAAATAAAGCGCTGGAGTAATTTTACATCTTTGTAATCAATCTTCGGTGCATTATCACCAGAGAATGGGCAAGTCTTACGGCGACGATGAAACGGGCGCCGAACGGGTAATTGAGCTATATTTTGCATGTTGTTGCTCCTCGTTTAGCGGTTGTTGTCACGGTGACGTGGGCGACGATCATCGCGGTCACTTTTGCGCATCATTGCAGACGGTCCATCTTCATGGCTCTCAACCCGAACAGTCATAAAACGAAGAATATCGCTGGAAATCCGCATAACACGTTCCATCTCAGCAACAGCATCCGGTGACGCGTCAATGTTCAAGAGTGTGTAATGAGCTTTGCGGTTCTTTTTGATTTTGTAAGCAATTGGCTTCAAGCCCCAATATTCATTCTTGGTAACTTTGCCATTTTCTTTTTCAATGATGTCTTTCAGTTCAGAAACCATAGTCTCAACCTGAGCGGAAGAAAGTTCCTGACGACCGAGGAGAACATGCTCATAAAGGGGCATGAATCTAGCCTTTCATAAATGTTAAAATCTGAATGATCCTCAATGGCGCAGAGCCGCCGACGAGCCATGAAAGGCCCAACAAACTCGAAAGAGTGAAGACACCGACAACCGGGTTCCGCCGCTTAAAATCGCTTGCTAAATCTAGCAAAACATTATGTTTTAAGGGGAAATCACATCAGCCATTGCTGATCTGCCGTTCAGCCTTCAACCATGAAGGATCAAACACTTAAATCTATTAAGTGAGCTGTGTATATGTGAGATTTGCCTATATTGCAATGGAATTAATGCCCAAAAAGCTTAAAAATCTAGGCTGGAGATTTAAAACATAAGGAAAAAGGTTGCTTTTTACCAGAAGAGACGATTAAAAGAGCAAAATTTTAAATCAAGCAGAGTTAAGGGGCAAAATGTCAATCGCATTTACCTTTCCAGGGCAGGGCAGCCAACAAGTTGGCATGGGCAAAGATCTAAATGATGCCTACCCGGCCGCCAAAGCCGTCTTTGAAGAAGTTGATGAAGCTCTCGGCAAAAAACTCTCAACGATCATGTGGGAAGGCCCCTCTGATGAGCTAACATTGACCGAAAATGCTCAGCCAGCCCTCATGGCCGTTTCAATGGCCGTAATGCGCAGCATGGAAGCAGAGTTCGGTTTTGATCTCGCAAAACATGTTAAATATGTCGCCGGCCATTCATTGGGCGAATATTCAGCTCTAGCAGCAGCTGGTACTTTTTCAATCTTTGATACAAGCCAGCTGCTCGCCATTAGAGGCAAATCAATGCAAGCCGCCGTGCCGGTTAATGAAGGCGCCATGGCTGCGCTTCTGGGGCTGGATCTTGAAGACGCTGTAAAGCTCGCTGAGAAAGCCAGCCAGGGTGATGTCTGCAACGCTGCAAATGATAATGCGCCCGGCCAAGTCGTTATAAGCGGGGCCCGTGCCGCCGTTGAGCGCGCTGTTGAAATGGCCAGTGACTTTGGCGCGCGCCGCGCAGTTCTGCTGGATGTCAGCGCGCCATTCCATTGCTCTCTGATGCAGCCAGCAGCAGATGCCATGCGCGACGCTCTTGTAAACACAGAGTTAAAAGACCCGGTCGTGCCACTCGTCTCTAATGTGCGCGCTTCAGCCGTAACCAGCGCTGATGATATTCGCAGCGGATTGATTGAGCAGGTAACAGGGCGGGTGCGCTGGCGCGAATCTGTCAGCTATATGGCTGCAAACGGCGTCACAACCCTATATGAAATTGGCTGCGGCCGCGTTCTCACAGGGCTGGCCCGCCGCATTGAGCGCAACCTTGAAGCCCTTTCAATTAATAACCCTGAAGATGTCGCAAAATCAGCTGAAACATTTAAAAGCTAACCCTTAAGCCTCAATAGAAATGCCAAGGCGAGTGGTGTGCTAAACGTCGTAAGCAGAGCGCATAGATTTTAGGGCCCATAGATTACAGTACATCTGGCCGTTCGCCAAAAACGCTGCACCTGCCGGCACATAATAGAAGTCAGCATAAAAACCCCGGCACAGCGGGTTCGTTATCTGAAAAATAGAGAGTTAAAACATGTTCGATCTAACCAACAAATCAGCCCTCGTCACCGGCGCATCTGGTGGCATTGGTGAGGCCATTGCGAAAACCCTGCACGCACAGGGCGCAACCGTCACTATCTCTGGCACCCGCCGTGAAAAACTTGAAGAGGTCGCCGCCTCTCTGGGAGATAGGGTCCATGTTGCCCCTTGCAATCTCTCTGACCGTGAAGATGTTGCCTCTCTCGTTGGCAAAGCTGAAGAAGCAATGGGTAAAGTTGATATTCTGGTTAACAACGCTGGCATCACTAAAGATAATCTTTTCATGCGCATGAAGGATGAAGAATGGGATGATGTTATCAACGTTAATCTAACAGCGACATTTACACTCATGCGCTCAGCTATAAGAGGAATGATGCGCAATCGTTATGGCCGCATCGTCAATATTTCGTCCATTAGCGCCATCATTGGCAACCCTGGCCAACCAAACTATTCAGCCAGTAAAGCCGGTATGATTGGCATGTCTAAATCATTAGCAAGAGAAATAGCCCCGCGCGGCATTACAGTGAATTGTATCGCCCCAGGCTTTATCAGCACCCCAATGACTAACGAATTGAATGAAAAACAGGTAGAAGCCATCGCACAAGCCATTCCAAGCGGAACGTTTGGCGAACCAGATGACATCGCAAGTGCGGTACTTTACCTCAGTTCAGATGAAGCAAAATACATGACAGGCCAAACTCTGCACATCAATGGCGGCATGGTAATGGTGTAACCAGGCACAGTTGAACTTGCAGAATAGTAAAAATGGTGCTACCCGAAACCGGAAAATATAGCGTCAGCCGTTTGGTTAACCAGTTCAGCAACATCAAAAAATTATTTGATTGCTAGTGCTAAATTGTATTTTTAAATTGATTTTAGAGTGCCTTTAACGTAGTCAAGCGGTATAAGCCACCTTAAAAACTCAACGGGTTTTTTTATCTTCTCAACTTTGAGAGTGGCAAAGAAACCCTTGATAAATGAGCAAAGCTACTGGCCAGCGAAGGCTAGCCTGGCTTTTAATTATTAAAGACCTTTATAAAATATCGCGAGGCAGAAAAAAATGAGTGACATTGCAGGACGCGTCAAAAAAATCGTTGTGGAACACCTAGGTGTTGAAGACGAGAAAGTTGTCGAAAATGCGAGCTTTATCGATGATCTTGGCGCTGACAGCTTGGATACAGTTGAGCTTGTTATGGCTTTCGAAGAAGAGTTTGGTTGTGAAATTCCAGACGATGCAGCTGAATCCATCCAAACTGTAGGCGATGCCGTAAAGTTTTTGGAACAAGCATCTGCTTAGCATATGAAGTGAGGATAAGGGCAGTGGCATTCGTGCCAGCTGCCTTTTTCCATTTCCATATTAGGGCACGCCACATTTTCCAACCTGCGGCCCTTTCAAGCAAACATTTTTGGGCCGAAAACGGGGGGCAATTATGCGTCGTGTCGTAATTACAGGGCTAGGTATGGTTTCACCCCTCGGTGTAGGTGTCTCACATTGTTGGGACCGCCTCATCAAGGGCGATAATGCTGCCAGCGTTATCGACCGTTTTGATGCGTCAGATCTAGCTTGCCAAATCTATGCGCCAATACCTTTAGGGGATGGCTCTAACGGTACCTACAATCCAGGCCAATGGCTTGAGCCAAAAGAGCAACGCAAGATTGATGATTTCATTAGCTACGCCATCGCGGCCGCTGATGAAGCCATTGAAGATTCAGGTTGGAGCGCCCAGACAGATGAACACAGCTTTAGAGCTGGTGTGCTCATCGGCTCTGGCATTGGTGGCCTGCAAGGCATAGAGACCACTTCACTGTTATTTAGTGAAAAAGGCCCCCGCCGTATCAGCCCCTTCTTCATCCCTGGCCGTTTGATCAACCTGGCCTCTGGTCATGTGTCTATTCGCCATGGATTGAAAGGTCCAAACAGTTCTGTCGTAACCGCCTGTTCAACCGGCTCTCACGCTATAGGTGATGCCGCCCGCCTCATCGCGTTGGATGATGCAGACATGATGGTCGCCGGCGGCACAGAATCGCCCCTATGCCGGCTCTCAATTGCGGGCTTCTCTGCCTGTAAAGCCCTCACAACACATTTTAATGATGAGCCAACAAAAGCCTCACGCCCCTATGATGTCGATCGGGATGGTTTCCTGATGGGTGAAGGCGCTGGCATTGTTGTGCTGGAAGAATATGACAGAGCCGTTGCCAGAGGCGCACATATCTACGCTGAAATCATTGGCTATGGCCTCTCTGGTGATGCCTATCACATCACCGCACCGGCTGAAGATGGCTCAGGCGCCTTCCGCTGCATGCAAGCCGCTCTAAAACGGGCTGAGCTGAAACCAGAAGATATTGATTATATCAACGCACACGGCACCTCGACCCCAATGGGTGATGAGATTGAACTAGGCGCTGTAGAGCGGCTGTTTGGTGATGCTGCAAGCGATTTGCATATGTCTTCGACCAAATCAGCAATTGGGCACCTTCTAGGGGCTGCCGGCGCTGTGGAGACGATCTTCTCAGTGCTTTCCATTGAGAATAACATCGCGCCACCAACCCTCAATCTTGATAACCCATCAGTTGAGACCAAAATTAATCTCTGCCCGCATGTAGCCGTTGAAAAAGAGATCAATGTGGTGCTTTCAAACTCATTTGGTTTTGGTGGCACTAATGCCTCGCTGGTTTTCCGCGCGGTATCATAAGGCTTTATCAAAAAGCCACTAAGGCAAGTGGATGTCTTCATCTTAATCGGCGCTTTGTAAAAATTAGGAAAAAGACAGCCCCCCGTGGATATCTCATTTGCGATCAGAAAATATAAGCAACCGTTCACCATGGGTGCCGAAAAAAGGTCGTAATTCTGGGGCGAAATAGATAGCGGGATCACGAGGGGGTGGTTGTAAGTTAAGGTAATCGGTCTAACGGGGTTTTATAGACCAGCCTTACACTATTCACTCTCCATATTAACGAGTATCATTGGCTTACCCCAATAGTGAACTGCCGCGTAGATTAAAGCCCTCAGCACAGTCACTCATTGTTGGGTAAGACCATACAGACCATCAGAGAGTTCATCAGCCATCATGTCAGTAAATAACGGTTTCGAATGGAACAAATCATCCGACATGTCACGTCGCCAGTCTTCAAAAAATAAAGGCCGGCGGGGCTATGGCAGCATGCCGCGCAGCCCCTCAGAAACACTTGAACCTATGCGCGCCGCCGAGCCACCAATCATCCAGCGTAAAAAAAGAGAATACCACCAGACCCTCGTATTCATGAGCGGTACCCTGACAACAATAGTTCTTATCCTGGTTGCTCTCAGCGCTTCATTCGCCTTTGCAAAATATCTCTATGATAAAGAAGGCCCGCTAGACCATTCTGAATTGATCGTTATTCCCAAGGGGGAAGGTCTCTCTGCAATTTCAGATAGGTTAGAGCGCAAGAATATGATCATTGATAAGCGGCTTTTTAAAGCGGCTGTCATTTATTTTGGCGTCCAGAACAAGTTAAAAGCTGGCGAATATGAAATTCCTAAACACGCTTCGATGCGCAGTGTGCTGGACCATCTATTAGAGGGTAAATCAATCCTCCACGATGTTCCCTTCCCTGAAGGCTTCACCAGTCAACAACTGGTTGACCGCTTAAACGCCCATAAGGTGCTCACTGGTGAAATCGTTGAAATCCCGGCTGAAGGCAGCCTGCTACCAGACACTTATAAGTTTACCCGAGGCGTCGCTCGCTCTGAAATAATTGAGCGCATGCAGTCAGCACAGGAAAAATTTGTAGATAATCTCTGGGCTCAGCGCCAAGAGGGGTTACCCTTCAAAACAAAAGAGGAGGCCATAATCCTCGCCTCCATCGTAGAAAAAGAAACCGGCATAGCAAGTGAGCGAGCCCATATTGCAGGGCTTTTCATTAACCGTCTTAGAAAAGGCATGCGTCTACAATCTGACCCGACCATTATTTATGGGCTGGTAGGCGGCATTGGCAAACTAGGCCGCGGGCTTCGGCGCTCAGAAATAGATAGGAAAACACCCTATAACACCTATCAGATAGATGGTCTGCCACCGACCCCCATTGCCAATCCTGGCCGCGCCGCCATTGAAGCGGTATTAAATCCGAAAGAGACAGATGATCTGTATTTTGTAGCGGATGGTACAGGCGGCCACATCTTCGCGAAAACCTTAAAAGAGCATAATAATAATGTTCGTAACTGGCGGAAAATTGAAAAACAACGCCAGCTTGAAGCCAAAGCCGCAGCAGATGCCGCCGCCAAAGCCGCGGCAGAAAACCCGGATGCTGTGAAATCATCTGAGGACGATAAAAAAGCCGATGATAAACGCTCAGATAGCGGAGATATTTTTGACAATCTTGAGATAAAAGAGGGCAACAGCCTCGCTCTCAGCCAGGAGAGTTCTGAGCAAAGCCCCCAGGATACTCCAAAACTCGCAAGCGTCCCTCCCTTACCGTTGAAGAAATAAATTTACCCACAGGGCGTTTCCCGAAGGCTTTTAACCAACTGAATATGGCTAAAAACATAGAACAGCCCCCGCCTTACGCTTGTTAATTCAGTAACATGCAGCTACTCTGCCTCGAAATCAGAAGGACAGCGGCATGGCCTTAAAAAGCATGACGGGTTTTGCCCGTTTAACTGGCATTCTGGCAGCAGAGCAAACTAATAATCTGCCAGAAGTTAGCCAAAACAACCAAACACCCCCCTCATTCAGTTGGACCATCGAACTTCGTTCCGTCAATGGCAAAGGGCTCGACCTTCGCTTGCGAATGCCCGTTGGTATGGAAGCTCTGGAACAAAAGCTAAAAAAACACCTCAACTCACAACTTGGCCGAGGCAATGTCTCGTTTAATCTCAATCTGGTAAGAGAGCAATCATCAGGCCGTATAGAGTTAAATGAAACAGCATTTAATGATTTGGTTGCGGCTGCAAAACGCGCTGCCAGTCTCTCCGGTCTCAATTTGCCAGACCTTTCAATTTTGCTTCAAAATAAATCAGTCCTGGTTGAAAAAGAGCAGATGGAAAATGAAGAGCAGCAGCAAAAATTGCATGCAGCAATATTTGACACAGCCATGAAGGCCATCAACGCTCTCATCACCGCAAGAGAAGAAGAGGGCAGAGCTCTCACATATATCATTCAGGAAAAAATTGATAAAATTCGCAGCCTGACCAATGAGGCCACCAGTCAAGCCAAGCTGCAAGAGGTGAGTTTACATGAGAAGCTGAAACAAGCTGTCGCTAAATTAATGGAAGATACCAGCACTCTTGATGAAAACCGGTTAGAACAAGAAGCCATGCTTCTCGTCGTTAAGGCTGATATAAACGAAGAGCTAGACCGGCTCCGCGCCCATATTGATCAGGCTGAAGATTTAATTTCGAGAGAGGGGCCCGTCGGCCGCCGCCTTGATTTCCTGTGTCAGGAATTTAACCGCGAAGCCAATACCCTCTGTTCAAAATCAGCTTCAAAAGAATTGACCTATATAGGTCTGGAGTTAAAAACTGTCATCGATCAATTACGAGAGCAGGTGCAAAACATTGAATAACCATAAAAAAAACTCAGATAAAGTTGAGCGCCGCGGTCTCATGTTCGTGCTGTCTTCCCCCTCTGGTGCTGGCAAAACCTCGTTGGCCAAGGCGATAATGGCAAATGACAATGAAATCTCTATGAGCATTTCAATGACCACCAGAAAACCCCGCCCCGGCGAAATCAATGGTAAAGATTATCATTTTGTCGATATGGCAAGTTTTGATGAAGCCTTAAAAGCAGGCACGTTATTAGAGTGGGCAGAGGTTTTCGGTAATCATTACGGCACCCCAAAAGCCCCGGTAGATGAAGAACTGAAACAGGGCCGGGATGTGTTGTTTGATATTGATTGGCAAGGGACACAGCAGCTAAGAGAAAAAGCCGGCGCAGATGTCGTGCGCGTCTTTATCTTGCCCCCTTCAGTTAAAGCGCTGGAGGATCGCCTGAAAACACGGGGCACGGATGATGAAGAGGTCGTCCGCGCCCGCATGAAGCAGGCGATCAATCAAATTAGCCATTGGGCTGAATATGACTATGTCGTCGTTAATGAGACCATAGATGAAAGCCTGAAAGAGCTAACCCATATCTTGATGGCTGAGCGCTTGAAACGCGAGCGCCGCATTGGTCTTTCTACAATGGTTAGAGATCTAACAAGTGAGATGTAGTGTAGTTTGAATAGAGCATAAGTGCTGGAACTACATGTTCATCAATAATCGCAGAAAAATTAGTGAAAATTAGAGGGGGCACCTTCTAGAGCCAGCGCGATGCGGCAAAAATCTTGCCAGGGCAAGGTTTCAGCACGAACAGTCGGGTCAATCCCGACCTTGTCCAGCAAAGCGGGCACATCACATCCAAGTGTTTTCAAACTCGCCCGCAACATTTTCCGTCTCTGCCCAAATGCGGCCGCCGTCACCCGAGAGAGCGTTTCAACAGACGGTTCAAAGCTCAGCCGTTGCTTAGGTATAAGAGAAACAACAGCAGACGTGATCTTTGGCGGCGGGGTAAAGGCGTCTCGCGGTAAACGATATAAAATCTCAGTTTCACAGCGCCAATTCGCTAATACGCTCAACCGTCCATATGCCTTGCTACCTGGGGCGGCCACAATGCGCTCAGCAACTTCTTCCTGAAACATCAACGTTAACGCACTAAAAACAGGCGGCCACGGCATTGAAAGCCAATGGGTTAATAACACTGTGCCAATATTATAAGGAAGGTTGGAGACAATCTCATAGGGTTGCGGCGTCAGGCTCGCCCAATCAAATTTAAGCGCATCATTAAAAACAGATGTCACCCGCCCTGGATAGCTTTGTGAAATTTGAGCGAGAATAGGTTTTGTGCGCTCATCTCTCTCTAATACCAGTAGCTGGTCAACACCCTCCATCAAGAGGCCCCGCGTTAAGCCCCCAGGCCCCGGTCCAACTTCCACAAAAGGAACCATAGGCCGCGCATTGGCATAGCGCGCAATTTTACGGGTAACATTCAGATCGAGAAGAAAATTCTGACCAAGAGACTTTTTAGCCCGGAGATCATAATGGTCAATTACATCGCGCAGCGGCGGTAAACTATCCTTCATACAGAAGTCTCCCTAGAATAGCTGGCCATATCACCAGCCATTTTTAAAGCCGCTATAAAACTATCAGGTTTCGCTAGCCCACTACCTGCAATATTAAGTGCTGTCCCATGATCAGGAGACGTGCGGATAAATGGTAGCCCAAGCGTTACATTCACCCCTTCATCGAACGCCAAGGTCTTTATCGGTATCAAAGCCTGGTCATGATACATAGCAACAGCCGCATCATAGCGTTGCCGCGCTGATGCATGAAAACTAACATCTGCCGGGTGAGGGCCGCTTACATCATATCCTTCAGAGAGAAGCTGATCGATTGCTGGCGAAATTATCTCAATTTCTTCCCGCCCCATCGTACCATCTTCACCAGCATGAGGGTTTAACCCAGTGAGATGTATGCGCGGCCTCTTAATGCCAAAACGGGTCAGGAGGTCACAATGCAAGCAACGCACAGTGTTGATAATCTTGGCACCACTTAGGGCAGCTGGCACCTCAGATAAAGCAATATGAATAGTGACAGGGACAACCTTAATCTCAGAAGAGGCTAGCATCATCACAGGAATATGCCGGCCACCTTCAATCTCATCAGTGCAATATAATTCATCAGCAAGTGCAGCCAAATATTCCGTATGACCAGGATGTTTAAAACCAGCCTCATAAAGCACAGCTTTATGGATAGGCGCAGTCACAACACCAGCCGCTAGCCCCTTATGAGTATCAATTACCGATTGCCGGATTGCGGTCATAACCATCTGGCTTGAAGAACCATTAAGTTCACCAGCAACAACTGGATCTGTAAGTGCGATATCAATAACGGGCAACCCATCTTGAAAACAGGATAACGCTTCAGAGGGGGAGTTAATTTTGATGATATCAACATCAAGCTGAAGCTGTTCCGCGCGCAGAGATAAACAAGCCGCGCTGCCATGGACGTAAAAAAACGGGAGACAAGTAGCACTCCCGTGACCATTCCTCGAAACCCAGGATTTCAAAATAATGTCTGGACCAATACCAGCTGGCTCACCTATTGATACCGCAAGCGGTAAGCGCATCTCCATAAAAAGCCCTTAAAAAAAGGGGGCGCTATCAGCGACCCTCTTTGAAATAATATGAATAGTCTGTTCAGAACACATCGGAGTTATAAGCAAGCTAGTCACGATATTCAATATGCGCATCAGCGCGAACATCTTTTAAATAACGAGCGGCCCTCATCTGAAAAGCCTTTTGACGCAATTCACCCAATACCTTCGTACGTTTGGTATCATCAATGCTTACTTGCTTACGGTCACAAACCGCATACATCTCAAGCCCTTTAGAAGAGGGTTGCGGCGGTGTAATTTGCCCAGCCTTCATATCACTCAAAATCAGATTGATCGGTGACGGCATCTGATCAATGGTTTTCTTGCCAAGGTTTATAACTTTAGCACTTTTGTAAGGCGCAATAAGTGAGCGCATGTTGGCACAACCAGTAAACCGCTTACGGATACTATCAGCCTCAACATATTGCTTCACAACTGCCGCTTCATCATATTTGCCAGGGAAAGTGATAATAATTTGCTGCAGGCTTAATTGCACTTTTCTATCTCTGGCAGCATTTGAATCCAGTCCTAATTGCCGTTCAACATCTCGATCACCGAAGTTAACTTCACGGCCAAATTTAGCGCGTACAACCTGTTGCCAAGCTATCGTTGCTCTTAATTTATCACGAAACGTAGCCGCACCAACACCGCGGCTAGCCAATGATTTAAAAAACAATTTGGTCGCAGTTTTGGTGTCTTTGCCTTTACTATTCCTCACAGCAATTCGCTCAATTTGCTGGTTAACCATCTGCTTGCTGACAACAATATTATTCTTCTTAGCCTCAGCAATCATAAGTCGTTCATTGATCAACTCATCAAGAACCTTCTTTTTGACTGAAGCCGCCACACCAGCTCGAGCTTCATTTTGTAGCCGGCGGACAAAGATCTTTTGAAGCTTCTGAGCTTCAGCTTTACTCTGAGGGCGTTTTTTTGTCACAAAAGCACGCCAGCGCTTTTGGGTCGATTTGGATTTTAGCTTTGCTTTTAGTCGCTTCGAAACTTCAGGCGAGCTCATCATCATAAGGTTAGCGCGCTGGCTAATTTGGAAATTTGTGATCGGGCTATCTTCAACTAACACCCTGATAGAATGATTGTTTTTGGCTTGCACAGATTGTGCATTCATAAACATTGCAAACAAGATGCTGCAGATAAGCACAGCACAGAAAACAGGCACACCCGCTAGGTGCCCATTATGATAGAAAGAGGTTTTGAGTTCGAATTTTTCAGTCATCGTGAAACAGCGTCAATCCGTATTAGAATTATTGATTATAAGCTAACGGTATAACAGCTAAATCAGCTATGCGCCTAAAATAGGGTAAGAGCTAAAATATTAAGCCGCTTAACAATCTAAATTAAAACCAAGATTAATATGAAAACACGATTCATTTCGGTGCGACAACCAAGCTAGTAACTTGAATTACCTGAGCTTGCATTGATATTTCCGACATCAGTTTGAGTTCCATATCCACCAAGATGTTTAAGGGTGAAATAAACTCTCACAGATTGATCCGGTTCAACATCACGGTCATCGATGAATGTTTCGTTATAAGAGACTGACAGTGAGAAGCACTCATCAGAATATTTAAGCCCTACAAAATCAGACAGGCGCTGTTCTTCTTCAATATCATAACGAATGCCACCAAAAAGCGACCAATATTGAGTTAGCTTAAGATTACCAGCTGCAAGAATCTCCTGTTCATCAACAGCAAGGCCATTTGCATCGGCTCTAAGATAAGCATAGTTCAGACGACCCGTTAGCGGACCAAGAACAAATTTACTGTAAACATCCTGCCGGTTCAGCTCAAAATTATCATCATCAAAGCGGCTTTGGGCAACAAATGTCAAATTGCTGTTCGGCTCAAGATAAAGACCCGCAACATAATCAGATTCATCACGTTCAAGACCCGATTTATTAATGGCTGAGTTATTATCCAACGCATAAGCATTGTCACCATCTAGATGGAAACTCTGACCAAAAATAGCTCTTAAATAGCCGCCAGAATAGGCTTGTAGTGTATATTGCAAACCAACATTGGTGCGAATGCCTGTTTCAATGCGGTCATAGCCTGAGAATTTGTCAATATCAAAGAGTAAAGTGTCATCAAAAACCAAACTGCGTGAATCTTCATTGGCAACATTCAACTGATCATTTTGATCCATCTCAGTTCTCGCAATAAACTGAGCAATTGGCTCAATCACATGCGAAGCACCTTTAGTATGGGCAACAAATGGCAGACGATATTCAACACCACCAGTAGCTAACCCGCGCGTTTGATAATCATCCGGCGCTAGACCCGTGTCTGGATTAACATAATTACTCGAGTCATAAACATCGCCGCGGAGTTTGGCAAAAGGCGTAATAACCTGGCCAATTCCATCAATAAACTGGCGTCTCCATTGCAGATTGGCACTGAACCGGCTGCTATCAACGCCGTTATTATCACGGGTAAGGCTGATTGAGTTGGTGTTAAAGCTAAGCTCACCACCAATAATGGGATTAGCAAATATATAATTATAATCAGTAACAGGATGCACCGTAGAATCAGCATCTGTTGTGTCATCAGAAAGTAAGCCACCAAATTTATAGGCTTTCGCAGAATAGTAATTGCGTCCCTTTTGACCAACTAGATAAATTTGAGAAACACGATCTTCGCGCTTAATATTATCCAACTTGTAATAACGGCGGAATGTATCATCACTCTCAAAGGTCACATCCCAGCCAAAATCCCAATGTGAGCCTAGTGCAAACTCACCATCACTAACTATAGAGCCTCTGAAGCGATCATCTGAAGCTGAATCAGCTTCACGGTCAGATTCAGAGATACCAGCTAATTTAATACGGTACTTACCGTTTTTAAGCCGATGACGCCAAGTGCCTTTCAGCAATGCGCCTTTTTCGGACATGTAAGAAGGAGAAAAGGTGAAATCATAATTAGGCGCTAAATTAAAGAAATAAGGCGTTTCAACACCGACACCCAATTCTTTAGAATAAATTGGCCGTGGCATAAGAAAACCGGACTGACGCTTTACGGTCGGATCCGGATGCTTGAAATAGGGCACATAAGCTATGGACTGACCAAACAGGTCAAAAGTCGCATCTTCATAAGAGATGGTTTTCTCATTCTTATTATGAATGACGCGCTTGGCCTTAATCCGCCAGAGCGGCGCCTTTTCAGGGTTATCTTCACAAACCTTACAAGGTGTGAAAACACCATTCTTAAATTCTGTAACATTACCATCACGGCGGATGGCTTCAGAAGCACCAATACGCGTTTCATCAGTCGTCACGACCTGTAATGAACGAATGAAACCTTGTTTGAAGTCTTCAGTAAGAACAATTCGCTGTGCTTTAACGAGTGATCCATCAGGTTGCTTAATGCGTACATTACCATCTGCGAGCAATTTATTTGCACCGCGATCATAAATAACATTATCAGCCAGGAGAGTATGGTCGTTGTAATAAATCTCAACATTGCCGCGGGCGACCACACGGTTGTTCTTATTGTCATAGATAAGATCATCAGCCTGGATAAGCATCGGCGCAGCTTGATTGCCCTCAGGAACAATCTTCTCAACAAGCTTATTCTCAGCTTCTTGAGCCTGAGCAATCGGCGCACTAACTCCGGTTGCGACAACAACCAGAACGGCAAGAGCAGTAGCCATAGCAACAGCGCCATAAGACACCCCTACACAACCACGCACAATATGTAGATTTTTAAACGACATTAAACCCCTGAAGGGAACCCCCTCCGATCGCGTATTATGCTGGCGCGTATCTCTGCTGTAAGTACAAGCCATGCGATCAGAATTTCCCCCATTCTGTCTTAAGTTTAGAAAGAATCGTCAATTAAATCAACCATCTTCCTGATGCAAAAGTACTGTTAAAACAATCAAACCCCAAGCAAAAAGTGGCACCCAAGCTGCAATTTCGGGCGCTACCTTCTCAGCAAGTCCAAACTGTCTAGATGTTTCAGCAAAAATAAAGAATCCAATCCCAATACACATCCCCATGATTATCATGGTTTGGATTCGCCCCAACCGAAACGTCCTTAAAGAACAAGTTGCTGCAATTAGCACCATAATTGCAAGTAAAAAAGGCTTGGAGAGCAACAATTGATACTGAATCTTATAACGTGTTGCAGGCAAGCCAGCCTTGTTTGCAATCTCAATATAATTAGGAAGCGCCCAAAATGAGACGGTTTCCACGCTACCCATACTATCTGATATCTGAGTCGGGGTTAAATATGTACTTAATAAATAATTCTCAAAAAATTGAGGCTGTTGACCAACCCGAGAAATCCACGCATCAGAAAACCGCCAGCGCCCCTCCTGAAGATCAGCACGTTTTGCGTCAATCCGCTCTAAGAACTTGTAATTCTTAGAGTATTGCAGAGTTGTAACCCCGATAAGCTGCAACCCCTGATTGGCAATTGCTTTCGCATTCATCACTGAAGGGCCATCAGTCCCATCCTGGCGAAACCAAACCTGGTTATTCGCAGCCCGCAACACAGATTTGCTCCCGCCGAATAATTCACCGTAAACCCGCTCAGACTCCGCCTTGGAATAAGCCGCGAGCGGGTTGTAAACACAAACCGCAAACACGCCAATGATCAGGGCAACAAATACAGGAGGTAGGATAAATCTCCAGACAGACACCCCGGCCGCCCGAATGATAATCAGCTCCGAATTCCGCCCAAGCATCAAAAAAGCGCCAATTGTGCCAACAAGCACAGCAAAGGGCAGGGTAAGTTCAGCAAAAGACGGCACCCGCAATAGCGCTAATTTCAGCACATCCATAATCATGATATCGCCGCCTTTAGAAGAACGGCGTAAAAGCTCAACAAAATCAATCAGAAGGATCAACAAGCAGAACAACAGGAACACGAGCAGAATTGCGATAAAAAATTTAAGCGAGATATAGCGATTTAAAAGCTTAAGCATTTTGCCCTCGCTTTCTCGAACCGGAAACCCCTTTTGAAACAAGCCCTTTGACCCAAAGCATCTTATCTGGCGACATACTCAGCCATATATATAGAAGGCAAGCAACCATGCCCAGTATCGGCACACCGTAAACAAGCCATATCGCTGCCGGGTGAACCTTATGTAGGCTCACAACACTAAGCCCCGCCATACGGAAGGCCAAGCCGGTGCAAAAGCCATAAATAAGCAATCTGCTGCTATTTTGCCGGGTCGAGCGGGCCACTCCCAAAGTTGCAACGGCGATTAAGGCAAATAATAAAGGGTAAAGCGCACTCGCAAATCGATCATGAATTTCAGCTCTGATCTGTCCCATTAGACGAGTATTTTTAAGGTCTGCCTTTGAAGGGTTCATCAACTCATGAACATAACGCTCTTTGGGTTTATGATATTTGGCGCCACCTTTGCTGCCGCCGAATTCAGACAGATCAAACACATATTGATCAAACTTAACAATCTGCACCCCGTCTTTGGCATTTAACTTACGATGAATATGCCCATTCGACATTTTTAAATAAGCGCGGCCATCGAGTTTAATCAGCTCTCCCACTTCAGCCAGATAGGTAAGTTTTTCAGTTTTCGCCCGTTCATCTGATACCAATAACCCAAGCAGGTTGCCATTATCAGCTCTATCGCGAATATGAAAAGTCAGCCCCCCAGAGGCACTGGAGAATTTTCCCGCTTGCAAGACATGTTGAATGAGATCAGTTCTCACCTGCGTGATAAATTCCCTGAGTTTTTGTAAACTGGCGGGTTGCACAAATACATTGCTAAAGAGAATGAGAAGCGAAATAAGAACACCAAGCAAAGCGTAGGGGCGAATAAAGCGCCACACAGTAGAACCAGACGCCGTCATAACTATCAATTCACTATCAAGATTCAGCTTTTGGAGGGAGTACAGGCAGGCAATCAATAATGCAAACGGGGCAACAATTGCCATGGCTTGCGGCATAGCCAAAGAGGTCATCTGAAAAAACAGCCAGAAGCCACCACCGGAGAGATTTTCAATTTGTTTAAGTGAGGTGGCAATCCAAACAATAGCCGTTAAGGAGCCGAGAATCATAACAAGGGCATTTAGCACCTGCTTGAAGACATAACGGCTAAAAAGATCCATGGGGTATATCTTCCAGGCTTCAATAGACGGGCAGAGAACTGTGCCCACAATCATCATTCAGTATAGCGGCGGGAATTCAGCGCCATTAAGGCAACATGATAAGCCACCATTTTTAACCTTCAGCTGTGTCCCACATAAGGAGCCCACACCACGAAGCTATAGTTGCTGCCCATACAATCTTGAAAGACCATCATCAAAGACGTTCCTCAAAAACAAACTAAATTTACAGCTTCATTTCCAAGCGCATCTGCACTTCCTAGTAGAACTTTATATGAGCAGTATTGTAGTGTAGCGGCCCCTTTATCCCCTAGCTCCTTTTTCTCTTGGCCCCTTTTTTCAACTGTAGCGTCAGCGCTTAAAAACCGCTTCATAGGGGCAATAGCCAGAGATAAACACAGACAAAATAAAGAGCATTCAACTTAGGTCATCAAGCCATTGAAACGCTCTCCCTGACAGACCTTGTCACCCGCGCCAATTTTCAAGAGTTAGAAAGCCAGTGAGGCTAAAATGAGACCTTAGATGATAGAGCCATAAACACAAGGCAAAGCCAATCACTGCAACTCAAATTCCAAAAGTTTTTCATTCACAAAGCGACGAAACATTCTGCAGTATAAATCTATTGCACCGGCATAGATCTGCGCACCGCATTTTAAAACCACACTTGAGAAGGCCCGGCGAACAGTCTAACGTGCTGAAAAACCAACAACCAACACCGCACCTAGATGTATAGGTTGCTGTGCGCTTAAAGAGGCCGTTTATGACAAAATCAGCAAAACTCACCTTTGAAAAATTATCTCTACCCAAAGGCGGCACCCTCATACTTCTTTCAGAAGAGGAGGGCGGCCTCAGCCCGCTCGGTCAATCACTCGATAAAGAAACTGATCAGCTAATATCAAAAGCCATCAAAGTTGCCGATTTCAAATCCAAGAAAAATTCACTGTTAGAAATACTCAGCCCCGGCACAACAAACTATGACCGCATCATCATCGCTGGCATAGGTATCGCCGAAAACCTCTCAGCTGTAGATGCCCGCCTGATAGGCGGCTCTATGACAGGCGCGCTGCTATCAAAGAAAATCACGACAGCAACTATAATTGCTGAAAACATCAACATATCCGGTGATCTCGACTTAGCGGCAAATATTGCCCTTGGTGCCGCCCTTCGCCAATATAATTTCGATAAATATAAAAAGAAACCAGCAGATAGCGATAAGACCAACACATTTGAAATCAAATCAATTGCTATCCAGTCAGCCAACCCAAGCGCCAGTAAGAAGCTTTTTAACTCTGACTATGATCCTCTTTGCCACGGCATCACAACAGCTAGAGATCTGGTCAATGAACCTGCAAATATTCTCGGCCCAGATGAATATGCAAAGCGCATCGCCGCTATGAAAAGTCTGGGTCTTGAGGTTGATATCCTCGACGAGAAAGCCTTAAAAAAACTTGGCATGAACGCTCTCCTTGGCGTCGGTGAGGGCAGCCGCCAGGGGGCCTATCTTGCTGTGATGAAATGGAATGGCGCTCCCGCTAAATCGAAAGAAGCACCAATTGCTATAGTCGGCAAAGGCGTCACCTTCGACACAGGCGGCATCTCGATCAAAGGCGCTGGCGGCATGGAAGATATGAAAGGCGATATGGGCGGTTCCGCAACCGTGGTTGGCCTCATGCACACATTAGCCAAACGCAAAGCCAAGGTAGATGTTATCGGGGTTGTCGGGCTTGTCGAAAACATGCCAGATGGCATGGCGCAGCGTCCTGGCGATATCGTCACCTCAATGTCTGGCCAAACCATCGAGATTATTAACACAGACGCTGAAGGGCGTTTGGTTCTGGCTGATGCGCTGTGGTACACACAAGATAAATTCAATCCAAAATATATGATCAACCTGGCAACTCTCACAGGGGCCATCATGGTGGCTCTGGGTAAAGATCATGCCGGTATGTTCTCGAATGATGATGAATTGGCAGATATGCTCACAAGCTCAGGCAACCGTACTGGTGAGAAACTATGGCGCATGCCACTTGGCGCTTCATATGACAAGCTCATCAACAGCCAGTTTGCAGATATGAAAAATACCGGCGGCCGGTGGGGCGGCGCCATCACAGCAGCGCAGTTCCTGCAACGCTATGTGAATGAAACCCCATGGGCACATCTAGATATTGCTGGGGTTGCCATGGCATCAAATAAAACTGCAACCAGCCAAAGCTGGGGGTCTGGTTTCGGCGTTGATCTCCTGAATGACTGGATCAAAGAAAACTTCGAAGGGTAAGCGAAGGTTTAATCCATAAGGCCGGTGGCAACATATGCGCCGCCGGCCTTATTAGTAAGACCGGCTTAGTTAGGCTAACTTAGTATAGTCAGAGAGATCCATAGATTAGTCATAGCCATATCGTAATGAAGTGCGTAGTCGTTTAGCGCCTTTAGCGCCAGTAACTGAATAGATTAATGATTACAACAGGATAGAGATTGCACCTGCAGTTTTCACACCGCCCTTTAATAACACATATTTTCCATAATATATATTATGCGACCAACACCACCCTCTAAAATCACCCATCAGTTACCCTCCCTATCTCCCCGTGCCGCGCAGCGATAACAGAAACCAACCTGCAATCACCTTAACTGTGCAGCTAATCGCGTTACCCTATCGCTTCATATGCAATAGCATTTGCAAATTTCTGGTAGAGCGTCACTTCCACCCTTATAATAAAGGCGATGAATTCATGGCCGGTGGAGTTCATAGAGTAGCCGAATGCATGTCGGCGCTACAAAGCAGATACAAGAAAGAACCAGCCACTTTATCCTTATTCATGACGACACTCACAAAAAGACACTCCCAGTAAAAGAAGGAGCCATATTGTGAGGAAAAAGGAAGGCCGGTGAGCTTGCCGGATGTTTAATGACGTTTAAAAATATTGCCCCCACTCCAGAGAATACAAATCTCTACCGTGAGCTTGAAGCCCGCGACCATAACGGTGATAAAATCACCGCTGCAATTATTCATGAGCGCCCCCTAACCATTTTTCTAAACTCCCGTGAAATTGTCACGCTGATGACAATTGGCGATCACCCGGATCTCCTCGCCGTTGGATATCTCTTCAACCAAAATATGCTGAATTCGGCCACTGATATAACCGCCATAGATTATGATGAAGATCTTGAAACCATCGTCGTTCGCACGAAAGTGGAAACAGATTTTGAGCATAAATTAAAACGCAAGATCCAGACTTCTGGCTGTGGCCAAGGTACAATCTTTGGGGATCTGATGGAGACGATTGAGGACCGCAAACTCGCCGCAACCCATACCATTAAAACCTCATCGCTTTACCCTCTTTTAAAAATCATCAACCAAACCCCGCGCCTCTATTTAAAAACAGGCGCGATACATGGCTGTGTGCTCTGCAAAGGGGAAGAACCGTTGGTCTATATGGAAGATGTGGGACGGCATAATGCGGTTGATAAAATTGCCGGTTTTATGCAGCTGTATAATCTATCACCAAATGATAAATGCTTTTACACAACTGGCCGTCTTACAAGTGAAATGGTCATCAAAACCGTAAAGATGGGCATCCCAATTCTAATCTCAAGGTCAGGCTTCACCGCCTGGGCGGTAGAGCTGGCACAAAAAGCCAATCTCACTCTTATCGGCCGCGCGCGCGGCAAACGCTTTGTTGCACTCTCAGGGTTTGAGCGTATTATTTATGATCAAACAATCGAGACCAAAAATAAAACAAAGCGCAAACCCACCGCGCACAAAACTGAGCCCGTTCATTAATGACGCCATCACCAGATCAAACATCAGATGATGTAGATGAGAATGAAGCCCCGTTAAATGTAAATTGTGTCGGGGTTATTCTGGCTGGTGGTAGGTCAACCAGAATGGGCGGCGGAGATAAATTCTTAAGGCCACTGGCCGGCACGACTATGCTCGATCTGGTCCTTAATCGCCTGAAGTCCCAATTAAAAACGAACATCATCAGCACCAATGGAGACCCGGCGAGATTAAGCGCTTACAACCTGCCCGCTATAACAGATGAGATAGATGGCTATGCCGGGCCATTGGCTGGCATGCACGCAGCGTTAAGCTGGACAGCACAAAACCAACCTAGCGCCACACATTGCCTCTCAGTCGCTGCAGATACGCCCTTTTTTCCTGAAAACTATGCCGCCAGAATGACCGAACATGCGGTCAAAATTGGCAGCGATCATATCATCATAGCCACTTCAAATGGCCGCCATCAACCAGGCTTTGCTCTCTGGCCGCTAACCGTCAAAGACGAGTTAGAGCGCGCGCTTAAAGATGGCACCCGCAAAGTCCGTGCTTTTACTGATAACCAGCCTAATAGCACCCTCGCCTTCGAGCAGCTCACACTTAACGGCGTCGAGATAGATCCGTTTTTCAATGTCAATGAACCAGCTGACCTGGCCTTGTGCCAAAAATTATTACTCTCCAGTAGCTAAACCACGCCAACGGTTAAGCCTGTGAGTTGATCACAGTTATGGCGCTGAACTTGCCTTTTTGCGTCTCTTCGCATTCGTTCTTCGAATATTGAGAAGTTCAATAAAGCCAGCATACCCCATAGCAAAATAGATATAGCCGCGTGGAATATGAACATCAAAACCATCAGCAATTAGGGCCGCGCCAACGAGTAATAGAAAACTGAGGGCCAAAATTTTAGTGCTCGGATGTTTTTCTATGAATGTTGAGATCTGCACTGAGGCAAAATACATAACCGCAATTGAGACAATCACGGCAATCACCATAATCTGTATATGAGGTGTCATCCCGACCGCGGTAATGATGGAATCTATAGAGAAAATCATATCAACCAGAATGATTTGTAAAATGACGAGCGCAAAATAGCTTGGCACACCAATCTTGGCTTCGCCTTTCTCTTCAACATCACTGTGAATTTCCTGTGTTGCTTTCGCCAGCAGGAACAACCCACCCGCAATAAGAATGATATCCCGCCAGGAAAAGCTGTTACCGAAGAGCTCAATCACCGGCTCTTTAAGGCCAATAACCCAACTAATAGCAAACAGCAAAATGATACGCATGATCAGAGCAAGCGCTAGACCAATCTTGCGGGCTAACTCCCGGCGTTTTTCATCCATTTTAGCTATGATGAGAGAGATAAAAACAACATTATCAATGCCAAGAACGATCTCCATGACAATGAGCGCAACAAGCCCGCCCCATATGGTCGGATCTGTAAAAGAAAATGCCGCCGGCTCCATAGTCACCCCCAAGTTAGTAACTCACACCAAATCCAATGTATGAATGTTCAGATATTAATAGAGCATGGAAATGATATCTCACACAATATCAGAGAGACCTATCTCCCATAGTCGTGCCATCAGGTGAGATGCAAAAACTATTCTGCCCTAGCCTTAAATCTAACTGAAGTGACATAAACCGACCATAAGAATGACAATCAAATGTTACCTAGTATCCAGGGAAAATTTATCAATTTTGAAATCATCCCGCAGAGAGGACAGCACAAAAATTGCCAGCAGCATTATGTGACGGTGAGAACAAGTTAAAACTGGCTAAGGTAAAGCCTCAACAGCAGACTATAAAGGAGGATAGGTTAAGAGAAAGGATGGAAGGTCAAGCTTAGAAACTATGCTTTAATCGGCCTTTTATTGCCAACCCATCATCATCAAGCTGATCAACGGCCTGCGTTTCATCATCCTGATAAAGTAGCTCTAAGCCAAAATCAACTTTCGGAATGGTACCTATAGTGCCAAGACCTGGGATGGTAATTGAGGTGCCTTTATCAGCTGAAGTATCAGCATCCGGCAAAGCCAGCCCAACGGCTGGGTCACCAGATTTAGCCACAGGCGCAGCCGTGCCAGGCAATTCAGTTTCCTGAAAAGCATACACTTGCGCAGCGCTAAAGATCAGCGCCAAAGTTGCTAATAAAAGTTTCACGATTCGACCTCTTTAAACTCAAAAAAGACAAGCAATTACCCCAGAGCTCACCCTTTAGCAGGATGCGCTCCTAACGCCTTAAATGCAAGTCTTACGAATCACTATATAAATCATTGTATTTATTATAATAAAAGCCAATCACACCCAACCCTATTGCAAAATTACCACACAAAATCTAGCCTAATCATCTTATATTTGCCGCATTTCAAATGATGTGCCTTAGTTTCGCCCCCGCCTATCACTTGGGCAGGCCTGAAACATATATTGATGATCTAACACCAAACTTTTTGCACCTGGCCGCTTCAGAAATAACAAAAAAGGGCCCCCAAACTGGAGGCCCTTTCAATTATTACAATGCGTAATTTCTATTCTATAATCACATATGTTCGATTAGAACTTAATGCGGCTGCCAACTACGAAGAGATCAAAGTCTTCAAGATCATTAACGGCAACACCCGCATCTTCAAGTTCCACTTCGTGGTGACGATATAGGGCATAGACTTCCATTGATGCAGCATCAATTTTCTGAGCGATACCAATTCCCCAGCGGTCATAATCAGAGCTAGTAAGAGAAGTATCAGCACCAGATGTTAATGCACCATCTTTTGAATTGGCATATTCACCGTAGATAATAGTTTTACCAAGTGAGTTCCAGCGCTGTGCGATACCAGCTTGGATATAGAAATTATCAGAATCTGCATCTGGTGAAGCCGCAAAATCAACATCGATATTACGGTAAGATGCATTCAGGAATAGACCTGTAGGTGTATGAATAATAGAGGCTGACGCAGCAAGAGAAGTTTCTTCATTTACTACATCTTTGCCCGAACCATTAGCAAATGCATCACGGCCATCCCACTCATAGTAACCAACAGAAGCTGCTACTTTGATAGCGCCATAATCACCAGCATAACGAAGGGCTACATCCCAGAAGTCATCTTCGCCCCAGGCTGCTGAAAGCGTAAAACCTGCGAAAGTTGGTGTATCATAGCGAATTGAATTCTGGCGACCAGAAATGTCAAAACACTGGTCATCATCAGCAACAGAAGCGCCACAAAGCTCGCCCCATTCAAGTCCTAGTTGTTTAACACCCGCGGAATTTACAATTCCAAAATCGCGAGCATACTTAATGTCAGGCTGTGTGAAACCTGTTGTGCTGGAAAGGAAGGTGTCGTGGGTAATGTCATCAGTTGCAACAGAGTTTTGACCGATAGACACTTTACCCAAAGATTTGCTTTTCAGGTAAAGAAAAGATTTGCGGATATTGAAACCAGTGTTGTCATCTTGCGTTTGGCTCACACCAACTGATGATGAAGATTCAACTTCAATCTCAATTTTATAACCAGCTGACCAGTCGCTATCAATTTTGGCTTTACCCTTAAAACCGAAGCGTGATGAGCTGTTATCGTTATCGATAACATAAGCATCGCTATTTGTGCCGTCATCCCAAATCATAAGGGCCTGGTTGACTTGACCATAAATAGTAAGTGAAACCTTGCGGTTTCCTTTGCGAGCTGTCGTAGCTTCAAGCACGGCAACACGCTCTTCGAGGTCAGCACAGCAATCACCACCAAAATCGGCAGCTTGCGCTGAAGATGTAGCACCAACCATTACCCCACCGGCAATGATAGCTGCGAGAGTAAGCTTAGAGCTCATAGTTCCCCCAATCACGATATAAATCTCCACTGTGGAATAGGATCAATTATGATCTTATTGACTATTACTCTGCCGCAAAACGACAAAGAATTCATTAATTTACGGGTCAGAACAAAACGCTTCGCACTGCTCAATGCCTGTAACCAAAGAAGAAATGGCCACATAAAGCGCCTGTTACCCACGAACAGATTTAACCAAGCTATATGACAGCAATGTTACAAACGCAATTGCACTCAATCGTTCTGATATATTTAGTAACATATACGCAACACATCGTAAGGACTGCATGGTTATGTAATAATTGCACCAAATAACAGTATAATGCAAGGGGGCGGATATGCGCATCTTAAAAACATGCCCCCTGCGGCCAATCCAAACCAAGCTGCTAATACAAAAATTCTAATATCCCAGTTTTAACTGCGTTAATCTGTCACTAGCCTTTCATTTTTAGCTATATTGCCACAAAACCCTGTCTTACCGGCCTTGAGCTATTACAAAACAAAGCTACAATGATGATCATCTATATGGTGAGTGTTGAGGCTGGAAATTTTCCACTTTTGCCATGTATCAAAATATCTGTGGCAGATAGGTCGTATGTGTCATTAATGTTGAGCCCTCTGAACCTGAGCTGATTACCGATAATGATAAAGCCTAGCGCCCCCTTAATTAATCCACCTACCAATCAAGATATCTCAACAAGCTCTGGTGATAACCGCATGAGCAGCGAATATGAGAAATTTGACTTGGCGATTGTTGGTGCTGGCCCCGTTGGCCTCATAACCGCGCTAGCAGCGGCTTATACAGGTTGTAAGGATAGCCATCAAAAGCAACTTCAAATCGCATTGATTGGTCCCAAACCCAGCGCTATTGCCTTAAACCGAGATACCCGCACCACGGCCTTTATGCATCCCTCACTCAAGATGCTCAGTAATTTAGCCATTCTCGAAAAAATCGAGACAGAGGCCGCACCCCTAAAAGAATTAAGGATGATAGATGACACAGCCGGGCTTCTGCGCGCCCCGGATTGTCACTTCACCTCATTAGAGCTGGACCTGCCCTATTTTGCGTTGAATATCCCCAATGCAGATTTAAACCGTGCCCTAATAGAAATGGTATCTCAGGCATCAGCTATTCGTTGGATAGAAACTGAAGAGGTTTCTAAGGTAACGTCAGAAGATGAGCAGGTCTCCATTAATACAAGGGAAGGCAAAATGATCACGGCCCCATTCTGCATCGGTGCAGATGGCCGCAATTCAATATGCCGCCAAGCGGCGGAGATAGAAACTGATACCTGGTCATATGATCAAACGGCCATCGCCTGCGGCTTCACGCATCAGCTGCCCCATAATGCCGTTTCAATAGAAATCCACCGCCCAACAGGGCCATTAACACTGATACCCCTAAAAGAGCATCACGCCAGCCTTGTCTGGAGCCTGAAGCCTGCAGAAGCCGAACAGATGGTAAAGCTGGATGACAACGGCTTTATAGAAGCGCTCAACAAAGCCTCCCTTGGGTTTTATGGCCAAATTAATACCGTCGCCAAGCGCGTCGCCTTTCCCATTAAGGGCATGAGCCTTAAGAAACTGGCAGCAAAACGCATTGCCCTTGTCGGTGAGGCCGCTCATATTGTGCCGCCTATCGGGGCGCAGGGTATGAATATGGGGCTAATGGATGCCGCCTGTTTATGTGATGCCATTCAACAATCCCCAGACTATGCTCAATTCCCTTCAAACCTGGTTGAGAGCTATAACACGATCAGACACCGCGATGTTGCAAGGCGGTCAAAAACTATAGATCTTTTGAACAAGTCTTTATTAGTCGATTATCTGCCCTTTAAGGCGGCCCGCACAGTTGGGCTCACCCTCTTAAAACAACTCACCCCTCTACGCCGCCTGGTAATGCAGCAAGGCATGGGCACACCATTGGAAACGTCTAGCTATCACGGTGAAAGTCTGCCCACATTAATGCAAGACCCAGCCGCTGAAACGGCATACGCCTCACAATCTTAAGATGCTAAGCACTCTTTCTCCCCCAAATATCATGAAAGCCCTTATATTTGCCCGCTTGACCTAAGCGCCCCTTTTGTGGCTTTTACTGAATTTGACAACAAGGATGGGCAACCCGCCCAGAAGAGAGGCCTCTTACATGTCATTCGGTTTGCAAATACGTTACTGGCTTGAATATGCCCTTCTTCGCGTCATCATAGGGATGATCCGCCTCATGCCATTAGATACAGCTGTTAAGTTTTCAGCTTATTGGTGGCGAAAATTAGCCGCCAAGGGCCGCCGCCATAAGCGCGCATTGGCAAATCTCAAAATTGCTTTTCCTGAAAAGTCAGATGAAGAACGGGAAGAAATTGCCTTTGCCATGTGGGAAAATCTCGGCCGGGTGATGGCAGAAACCATGCAAATGGATCGCCTGCTTGCCCAGCCAGAGCGCATCAAAATCGTAAATCCTAAAATGCTGCAGCGTTACCATGGCAAAATGGGCTCTGCTATCGGAGTATCCATGCATTCTGGCAATTGGGAACTGGCTATGTGGCCACTCGCTGTTGCAGGAATGAAACCAGCAGCTGTATACCGGCTAGTGAAAAACCCTATGGTAGATGCGTATCTCCGCAAGCAGCGTAAATCCCTCTACCCTGGCGGCTTATTTGCAAAAGGTAGTGGTGCCGGCTTTCATGCCGGGCGAGATACGGCCCGCCAAATTGGGTCTTACGTCAGAAGCGGTGGCCGTCTTGGGTTCCTGGCTGATCAGTATGACCATAAAGGCATTGAAGTGCCCTTCTTCGGCAAAGCAGCAAAGTCACCGCCCTTCCCCGCCATGCTAGCCAGGCGGATTGGCACACGGTTATGGATTGGCCGCTGTGTCCGAGTTGGCAAAACCTCAAACTTCCGCGTTGAGATGCATGAAATCCGTGTCCCTAGAACCGAAGATTCCGACGCTGACATCAAATGCATCATCACTGATATACAGAAAACATTTGAAAACTGGATCAAGGAATACCCAGAGCAATTCATGTGGTCTAATCGCCGCTGGTCCTAAAAACATTTAGTGTTTTATCTCATACACATAATGAGAAAAACCCAAACATCATTATTAAACTTCAGAACGTAAATCTATCTTGTAGAGAGAGAGCTATGTCACATACAAAAACTCCCCATGCCTTTTTCAGCCCAATGGCCATCGGCGCACCAGAGCCATTTCGCCAGCTGCCAACGTCGCTAGAGCGGATGATCCACTTCATCCCCCCTCATAATGAAAAGATCCGCAGCAAAATCCCTGATATGATTAAACAGGTCGATGTTATCTTGGGTAACCTTGAAGATGCGATACCTCTCGACGCCAAAGAAGCCGCCAGATCAGGCTTTATAGACATTGCCGCCTCTAATGACTTCGGTAATACGGGCCTTTGGACCAGAGTGAACTGTCTGAACAGCCCCTGGTTCCTTGATGATATCACTGAGATTGTTTCAAAGGTTGGCAATAAAGTCGATGTCATCATGCTGCCAAAAGTTGAAGGCCCATGGGATATTCACTATCTGGATCAACTCCTGGCTCAACTCGAAGCCAAACATGACGTTAAGCGCCCTATTCTTATTCATGCAATTCTGGAAACAGCTCAAGGCGTCAATAATATCGAAGAAATCGCAGCTGCCAGCCCCCGTATGCACGGTATGAGCCTGGGCCCAGCAGATCTTGCCGCGTCAAGAGGCATGAAAACAACAAGAGTGGGCGGCGGTCACCCCTTCTACGGCGTTTTGGAAGACCCACATGCAGATAGTGAGCAACAACGCACACTCTTCCAGCAAGATCTCTGGCACTACACAGTTGCTAGAATGGTTGACGCTTGCATGGGCCACGGTATCAAAGCCTTCTACGGCCCCTTTGGTGACTTCTCAGACAGCGATGCCTGCCGTGCACAATTCCGCAATGCGTTCCTGCAGGGTTGTGTTGGCACCTGGACACTACATCCGAACCAAATTGCCATAGCAAAATCTGTTTTCAGCCCCGATAAGGAAGAAGTGCTGTTTGCCAAACGCATTCTTGAAGCTATGCCAGATGGCACCGGCGCTGTGATGATTGATGGCAAAATGCAGGATGACGCAACCTGGAAGCAAGCCAAGGTTATTGTTGACCTGGCTAAAATGGTTGCCAAACGCGACCCTGAATTAGCAGAAGCTTATGAAATGAGTTAACACTCAGCAGATGTGAGCCTTAGGGGCGAAAACTAAATTGTAGACATAAAAAAAGCCACCTGAGATTAATCAGGTGGCTTTTGTAATATGTTAGGTCAGGCAACCCATCGGGTTGTTATTTCTTAGGTGGATTATCCGCATTTTTCAGCTGATCAGCTTTGGCTTTTTTCGCAAGTTCAATTTGTCTCTTACGAATTTCCTGCATCATAGCTTTACGGGCATTGGCATATTTCTCGCCATCAATCGGCTTGCCTTTATAAGCTTTATCAAAGCCAGAGAGAGGAATAGGGAAACCAACAGGTTTACCGCTAATGCTGATGGTCGCGACAACCATTTTCTTACCAGCCCGCATTTCTTTTAAAAGCTCAGCAGTCATTGGTGTTTCAGCAACACAGCCAGCAACATGGCAAAATGAGTATTTGAACTTAATAGGTTCTTTTTCATCTATCTTGATATGAACACCAGCCGGGATCGCCATGCCAAGCGGCACAGTCACCAGGAAACGCTCTTTATCATGTCCAGCAACATTCCGTACTGCAGCTGAAACAAGCGGCGTACCGGTACGTGCGCTGAGGCTTTCATGGTGCGTCATGCAAATCTTTTTGGATGTAGCTTCCTTGGCCTTAACTTCCTGCAACTTCACATCGTCACAAATTTTAATCCAGGCACTTTGGGCTTTAGCAGCTGCATCCTTTTTCTTTTCCTGAGCAAAGCCCATTGTGGTGCCGCTAACCACGCCAACGACTGCAATGGCAGCCGCCAAAGCCAATTGACTATGGCTTTTATTTAGTATGCGCGAAAACATGATAATGCCTCTCCTGTAACAATTATCCCCTGAAAGGTTCCTGATCCGAATAGGGGTTGGTAAATATGTCAGCGATCCTGTTTAGACCGCCGTTTGAATTTATCTACATGCCTCAATACACCGAATTAAGGCATCTAAGTGGCCACCCTTTGAATTCTACCCGAATAAAGAATTTCCCCACCGCAATATACATGCTCGTGATAAGAAAGACACGCATGTAGAAGTATGGACTTCATTAAAAAGTCCGATTATGGCTTCTTTATTACCTTCAAAAGCCGCTAATTTAAAGGCTAAATTAGAGAGTGATTTGCGGCCTAACGCCCCTCTTTATTCAGCACCATAAAAGCCGCCATAAAACAAAGCAACTTGATGAGAACAAGGAATACACTAAGCCTATGAAATTCATCAGAAATATAGCGCCGCCACATATTTTAGCCCTTGTTCTAACCGCGCTGGTCCTGGCCACTCCAGCTAACAGCCAGCAATCTGGCGATGAAAAGCAGCCCCTAAATAGAGTTGATAACTCCACGGAGATTAAATCATCAGAGGAAAAGACCCTAACTCATGGCATCGCCATGCATGGGAAGCTGAAATACCCGGCTGATTTTACTAATTTAAACTATGCAAATCCAGAGGCCCCAAAAGTTGGCAGTTTAAAACTTGGTGTTCAAGGCACTTTCACCAGCCTAAACCCTCTTAATACCAGAGGCGGCGCAGCGGCAGGGATCAGAGGCTATCTTTATGAAAGCCTATTAGGCCGAGCCTTAGATGAACCCTTCTCCCTTTATGGGCTGTTAGCCAAAAACATCTCTCTCCCCGATGACCGCTCCAGCATTACCTTTTATCTCAATGAAAATGCCCGCTTCTCTGATGGCAAACCGGTAACAAGAGATGATGTCATCTTTTCTCATAAGCTTCTGAGAGATAATGGCCGCCCAAATCACCGCACCTATTACAGCAAAGTAAAATCCGTTGAAAAAGTCGGCGCGAATGGCGTCAAATTTACATTTGCAGACGCCACAGACAGAGAGATCCCGCTCATACTTGGGCTGATGCCGGTGCTACCAAAACATGCAATGGACGCTAAACTCTTCAAGGAAACCAGCCTCACCCCGCCCATCGGCTCTGGCCCTTATAAGATCAAATCACTCGATCCGGGTAAGGATATTACCTACCAATTGAATGAAGACTATTGGGGGCGCAACCTGCCAATCAATAAAGGGCGGTTTAACTTCAAAGAGATTAGCTTCATATATTTCCGCGATGCCAACACATTATTTGAAGGCTTTAAAAAAGGCCTTCATGATGTGAGCTATGAAAATAACCCCGGCAAATGGTCCACGGCCTATAATTTTAACGCCATAAACGACGGACGCGTGCTGAAAAAAGAGTTCGATTTAAAAATCCCATCAGGCATGTTGGCCCTGGTATTCAATACGAGACGCCCAAAATTCAAAGACCAGCGTGTGCGCCGTGCTCTCATTCACATGTTCAATTTCGAAGATATTAACCGCAAACTATTCCATGGGCTCTATACCCGCACACAAAGCTATTTTGACCGCTCAAACCTATCTTCAACAGGCCGGAAACCAGATCAAACAGAAGCGGATATTCTCAGCACTGACTTTGCCAAAGCATTTCCTAAAATATACAATGGCAGCTTCAAATTTCCTAAAAACAGAGCAACAGGGCTCGATCGAAGAAACATCAGGGCAGCCCTAAAACTCTTCAAAGCAGCGGGCTATGAGCTTAAATCTGGACGCATGACAGATAAAGCCACAGGCACCCCGTTTAACTTTGAAATCCTCACAGTGAGCAAGGCGCAAGAACCGCTATTATTGAGTTTTATCGAAAATCTCAAACTCATAGGTGTCACTGCAAACATTCGCCAGGTAGATTCGACCGCCTACCAAAAACGCCAAATCAGCTTCGATTTTGACATGGTTCAAAATAACTGGTCAGGCTCGCTATCACCGGGTAATGAACAGCTCTTTCGCTGGGGGTCCGAGCAGGCCAATAAGGACGGTTCATTCAATTATGCTGGCATAGACGATAAGCAGGTAGATAAGGCAATTGAGGCCCTTTTGGCGGCAAAAACCCATGAAAAATTCGTCTCAAGCGTTCGCGCCCTTGATAGAGTGCTTCTTTCCGGGGATTACGTCATCCCACTCTATCATTTGAAGGCACAATGGCTTGCGCATTGGGCCTATTTACGCCACCCTAAAACAGTTTCATTCTATGGCGCCATGCTGGACACCTGGTGGTATGATGAAAGCAAAAAATAACAACATGAAATAGCTATAACAGCAGCCACAAAGATCAGTCAGCCAAACTCAGTTGCTGAACATAAGTTGGCTTTCAACTGTAAGCTGTTAAATCAGGGTATGAGCGGGAATTTAGCAGGCCATCATGAGTCAAACAATTGATCAGATATTCCTCTCCCATGCGGCAAAAAACGGAGAGCAAATCGCCCTAACTGAGGCCCCCGGCCCAGCGCGTCTTGGGCTTTCTCCTGTACCAGATTTAAGCTATAGCGCTGCCGCAGCCTACATCCGCCACATGGCCACTAAATTTCGCCAATGCGGTTTTAACGAAGGCGATGTCATTGTTGTCCAACTGCCAAATATCGCAGAAGCGCCCTTATTACTGATCTCAATTATCAATGCCGGCTTGGTCCCGTCGTTAATGCCAAGCCATTGGCGCGGCGCTGAGCTGGGCGAAGCTTTGGTCCATATAAACCCGCGCGCCATCATCGCACATAGTAGTGATACATCATACGACCCCTTCCCCGCTATATTCGAGATCGCGGCCGAACATATGGGGCTTCGCTATATTTATGGCCTCGGCCCTGATTTGCCAGATGGCGTCACGCCGCTCAGTGATTTATCCACTCTGATCAGTGAAGATATGCAGCCCCCTGCCAAAGAAGACAAAGCCATGCTACGCCGCTCTGGTGAACAGCTTGCCTTCATTGCATGGACAAGAGATGAAAATTGCCGCACGGCGCCCGTCGCCTATACACATTTACAACTCATGGCAAATGCACATCTGCTAATCAGCGCTGCTGGCATAACAGACCGCCTCTCTGTTCTCACCGCCTATGGCCCCACAAACCCCGTTGGTCTAATCGGCGCTTTCATCCCCTGGATGATGGAAGGCGGCAGCATTCATTTAATCTCATCTCTTAAGCAAGCATTAGAGAGCAAGCCTTATAACGATCATGCCGTAAACCTGGCCTTGCTACCAGAACAGCTCGCCCCAAGATTAAGCGAACTGGAATTAGGTGATGGTTTACTCGGCGATGCTCCTCATCTTTTCCTTGTGGCCTCAACACCCCATTCACCGCCGCCGCCCTATCAGCTAGGCAGTGGGGCTGGCGCTGTTACCTCTGTGGTAAACCTCAATGCCCTTTGTCTCATCCCCCGGCAAACAAATGATTATAATGATGAGGGCTTATTATTTTTAGGCCCACAACCAGGCCCGGACGGCGACATAGTCGACCCACCCTTCATTGAAACACGCATTCAAGGGGCAACTCAGAAAGCTGGCAGTCAGGATGATGTCATGCGCGGCCGCCTTGAAGTCAATGGAACAGCCATAGGCTTCACAAATTGGCAGCCAGATATGACAACAGCGCGCCATTTCAACTTTAATAACCATTGGGAAAAAACCGGGCTAGAGGCCACCATCATCAATCAATCCCTAAACCGCCTCCGCCTTGAAGCACCAGAGAGCACGGTTTATTATGGTAGCACTCCCTTTAGCAGCGATGAGTTAGATCGGCTCTATCAAACCTATCCCGGATTTATTGATGCCGCCGCCTTTACCATTAAGGATGCAACCCTTGGCGAGCGTTTGCTAGCGGCCATCATCCCAACCCCCGGTGAAGCTTTGTCCTATGAGGATTTTAAAAAACATCTCCTCACCCAAAACATCTCACCCGCCAAAATCCCCGAGAAGTTGGTAACTGTTGAGGAAATCCCGAGAAATGAAGATGGTTACGTCACCCGCTCGGCGATCTTGTCCCACCCTTAAACATTACCCCTGACGGCTCAGCTTTAGTTAAGGCGCTAAAACGATGCTTACAATAATTCAAGCCCCTACCAGCCCAAACCAGTGAGCGCAGTTTGTGAGCACCCTAAAACAACAGAGCCCAGCCTTTAACCTCAGTGAAGAGGCCATAGGCAAAAGCGCGGCCCGCTGGCCTGAAGATATTGCAATAAGAATACTCAGCCCCGCGAAATCGTCACCTCTAAATCCCATCATCAGCTATAGTGAACTTGATAAAATCATCAGGCAAATAGCCCAGGGATTAATAAACCACGGTGCACAAAAGGGTGATGTTATTTTACTGCGTTTAAATAGCGATACCCCCTTTGCCCTTACCTTCTTTGCAAGCATTGCAGCCGGGCTCATTCCCGTGCCGCTCTCTCCCCAGCTAACCGAAGCAGAGTGCAGCTTTTTCCTCAAAGATACAAAGGCGCGCTGGGTCGCTCATTCCTCAAATCTTGCCTTCCCCAATCTTGCCGATACCAGGTTTAAAGGCCAACAGGCACTTATAAATGAAGCTGAGATTTTAAACTTCATCGGCGGCCCAGCGCTGGAGAGTTATGCCCCAACAAAAGCCGATGACCCGGCTTTCATCATCTATACTTCTGGCACCACAAACAAGCCCAAGGCCGTCCTACATGCCCAGCGCACAATCATAGGCCGCCGCCCTATGCAGCAAGATTGGCATCAGATTAAAAGAGGAGATCAAATCCTCCACGCGGGTGATTTCAACTGGACCTACACCCTTGGCATCGGCCTTATGGACCCCTGGGTAAAGGGGGCAACCGCATGCCTTTATGCCGGCGAAAAAACACCAGAGTTATGGCCGCGTCTCATTCGAGAAAATAGCATATCAATCTTCGCAGCTGTCCCCGGTATTTATCGTCAAATCCTGAAATATGCTGATTTTGAAAAAAAATATTTCGCCGCACTCCGTCACTGTTTGACAGCCGGGGAAGCTATGCCAAAAACTCTAGCCGCTGAATGGCAGGCTAAAACCGGCACTCCGCTATACGAAGCTTTGGGCCAAAGCGAAATCTCAACCTATATCTCAACCACCAGCGGCATGACCCTGCCAAAGGGTGCAAAGGGGCGCATTCAAACAGGCCGCAAAGTTGCTATCCTCAGCGATCAAACAAATACTCAAAATGAAAATACACTTTCAAAAAATGCCGCATCATCCCCCCTGCCACCCAATACCCAAGGTTTAATCGCCGTCCATAAAAGTGACCCCGGCCTGATGCTCGGTTATCTAGAAGATGGCACCACCATCAATCTGCCCTTAGAAGGGGAGTGGTTCCTAACCGGTGACCAAGGCTCTATAGATGAAGACGGTTTCCTCACCCATCTTGGCCGCGCTGATGACATCATGAACGCCTCAGGCTATCGCGTCTCCCCCGATGAAGTGGAAACAGCTTTAACCAGCCTGCCCTTGGTAAGCGAGGCCGCAGTAACAGAAGAGCGGATATCAGAAAGTCTCTCTATCATCAGCGCTTATGTCATTCTCAATGATCCACCGGCGAGTAGTGATGAGACTGAAGCTATAGAAGAAATCATCAGCAAAGAGCTAGCGACCAAACTTGCCCGTTATAAGCGCCCCAAGGCCTATTATTTTGTCAGCAACCTCCCCCGTAACCGCACAGGCAAAGTGGTTCGCAAAGAGTTACACTCCCTAAAACCCGATTAAGACGGTCATTTTACCGCTTTTTTAACGCCGCTCATGCTGAAATTGGCCTCATAACAGCTACAAAACTTTATGAAGCGCCGTAAAAGCTTATCGATTAAATGAGTGAAAGCAGATGACCCAGCAGCATAGCGATATCCTCTTTGCCAGCCCCCCCTCTAAAGAGCAGGATCGGCTCTGCCATAATCTAAGGGTGAGCGAGCTGACATATGAGACATGTGAGTTTAATGACATATTGCAAACACTCAGCCTAAATCAGTCTTTTGACACTCTCATCATCAACCTTGAAAACAACGATAACCACACCTCACTTGAAGCTGCCCTCCAGCTCAGTAATGATTTGCGCACCGCTAACAAAACAAGTCAGCTGCGCCTGTTACTCATTGGCGTTAACCCGGAGCTTTTGCCATTAATAAAAGAGCATAGTTTTAATGACATTCTCTTTGGCCCCATTCAGCTACCCTCTTGCCTTGCCCGCATCCGCGCTCAAGCCCGGCTCATAACCATAGCCGCGGAAAAGGCGCGCCGCGAACAGGTTACAAAAACCTACATAGATGCAAACCTGTTAGAAGAGCATAGACCAGAGGTCGTGCAGGAGCATTTAGCAAAAACAACCCATCCGACAATCCTCATCACCGGCCGCCCAAATGGCTTTAGCCTGATAGAGAAAACACTAAGCGCTCATGCTGTCCTCATCACCGCCCATTCAGAGACCACAGTGAAGGATTATCTGGCCCGGCAAAAATTTGATCTGATGATAATTAATGGCGGCCGCCAACCAACCCGCTATATGGAAATGGTAGAGAACATACGCCGCAACCCGGCCTGCTTCGCGCTCCCTATTCTGTTGGTTGCCCATCCCTCTAAACTCACAACAAGCCACATCGCCTATCAAACCGGCGTGACAGATATTATCAACGCGCCCGCGAACCCGCTTGAATTGGTCTTGCGCAGCCAAAACCTGATAGAGGAACAAAGACAGCGCGCCTCACTGGCCGCCGCCTACCAACAGCCTCTCTCAACCCCCTGCCATGATGGCTTAACAAGACTGTTCAGCAAAAGCTTCTTTTTAAGCTATATATCCCACCTGATTGCAGGAAGTAGTCAGAATGCCAGCACCCAGAATAGCAAAGCTATTAGCAAAACCAAGCGCCCCACCTGCCTCTTATCTATCAAAATAGATAATCTTGATGAGTTGAACAAAGACTATGGCTATCAGGGCGGTGATCTGATCCTCCGTCAATGCGCTGAAATCATCATATCAACCATCAGGGGAGAAGACCTGGCAACGCGCCTCAGCGGTGCAGCGTTCGGTGTCTCATTCCCCGAGACTACCAAAGCAGAAGCATCCCATGTGCTAAACCGCCTAATGAGTATTATGGCGCAGTCAAAACTAATCATAAGCCCTGAGCATCCGCCAATAACGGTTAGCATGACAACCAAACTAATGGAGTTACCTGTAGGTGAGGCAAGTGATCTGCCGCTATCAGCTGAGGAATATATAGCAAGCCTACTTGCAGATGGCCCAACCCAAACAACAGACAAAGCCGCTTAAGATTAGAGAAAATAGCAAGCACGCCCCTCTCCCCTCATGAGGCACACAACTTTACATTCACTTGAATATATCAGCTTTAGGCTTCAGTTTTTTCAAGTCCGGCAGCAGAGCCAGATAAAGCAATTTTATGCAGCTGCTCAGCCAGTTCAACCACACCCTTCAGCCGGTCATCCGGCGTATCCCACTTGGCTCTGAAAATCAGCTTATGGTCAGATTGTAATTTAACGGTTGCTTTGTTCATGGCCGCAAAATCAATCAACCCACCAGGGTTCGCAAACTTATTCTGATAGAACCCAATCTGCGCCCCCTTCGGCCCGGCTTCAATACTTTGAATACCAGCTTGTTTCGAGAGCGTTTTAATATGCATAATTTCAAGCAAATGCGTCACCTCATCAGGCACCGGCCCAAAGCGGTCATGTAGCTCAGCTTTAAACTCATCAATCTCATCACGAGATTTCAGCGTAGACGCACGCCGATAAAGACTAAGCCGCAATTGTAGGTCATTCACGTAAAGCTCAGGAATAAGAACAGCCGTGCCAATTTGAATATTCGGCGTCCAGTCATCAACGCTCGCCCCCGGCCCGTCTTTCAATTCAGCAATTGCCTCTTCCAACATCGATTGATAAAGCTCAAACCCAATTTCGCGGATATGGCCAGATTGTTCCTCACCAACCAGGTTGCCCGCCCCGCGCATGTCAAGGTCATGTGCCGCCAATGTAAAGCCAGCCCCCAGCGTATCAAGTGACGCAAGTACCTTAAGGCGCTTTTCAGCAGCCGGCGTCAGCTTTTTGTTCACAGGCGTCGTGAAATAAGCATAGGCCCGTGTTTTAGAGCGGCCAACCCGTCCGCGCAGCTGGTACAATTGCGACAACCCAAATTTATCCGCTCGGTAAATCACCAGGGTATTCGCCGTTGGAATATCCAACCCGGATTCGATGATAGTCGTAGATAGCAGGCAATCATATTTCCGGTCATAAAAGGCGTTCATGACATCTTCAAGTTCACCAGTTGGCATTTGCCCATGGGCACGAACCACCCTGAGCTCTGGCACATATTCACGCAGCAAAGCCTCGGCTTCATCAAGGTCGCTAATGCGCGGGCAAACAAAAAAGCTCTGCCCGCCTCTGAACCGCTCACGCAGCAACGCATCACGAATAACCACCGGATCAAACGGGCTGACATAACTGCGCACCGCAAGCCGGTCCACCGGCGGCGTCGTGATAAGAGAAAGATCACGCACCCCGGTGAGTGACATTTGCAATGTTCTAGGAATTGGCGTGGCAGATAATGTCATCACATGCACATCATCTTTCAGCTCTTTAAGCCGCTCTTTATGTTGCACCCCAAAATGCTGCTCTTCATCAATTATCAAAAGCCCAAGGTCTCTAAACTCAATTGATTTCCCCAACAGCGCATGTGTGCCAATGACAATATCAACATCACCGCTAGCAAGCCCCTGTTTCACTAAGCTTAGCTCTTTTGGCGGCACTAGCCTGGAGGCATGGGCAACTTTAATCGGCAAGCCTTCAAAGCGCTGGGTAAAGTTTTGAAAATGCTGGCGCGCCAACAATGTTGTCGGCGCAATTACAGCCACCTGTACGCCGCTCATCGCTGCAATAAAGCTGCCCCGCAGCGCAACTTCAGTTTTGCCAAAACCAACATCACCGCACACCAGCCGGTCCATCGGGCTACCAGACGCCAGATCATCACGCACAGTTTCAATGGTATTCAGCTGGTCTTCCGTTTCATCAAACGGGAAGCGCGCGCAAAATTCATCCCACTGTTCATTCGCAACTTCAAACACAGGCGCTTTCCGAAGAACCCGTTTCGCCGCGATAGAAATCAGCTTCTCAGCAATATCCAGCAGTTTTTTCTTGATTTTAGCTTTGCGCGCCTGCCAGGCCGTACCACCCAACCTGTCAAGCTCGGCCACACTATCCTCACCGCCAAAGCGAGATAATAGCTCAATATTCTCAACCGGCAGATAAAGCTTGTCGCCGCCATGATATTTCAATTCAAGGCAGTCATGGGGGGCGCCCATAGCTGTGATAGTCTTAAGCCCTTCAAACCGGCCAATGCCGTGCTCCTGATGCACGATCAAGTCACCAATTGAAAGGCTGGAGGCTTCCCGAAGCACATCAGCGTCGCTTTTGCGCGCACGCCGCCTGCGGATCAATCGATCCCCTAATATATCCTGCTCAGCGATAAATAATGTATCTCTCGCCTCAAAGCCCTGTTCGAGACCAAGGGTGATGAACCCGGTGACACCTTGGCGAAGCGCTTGCGCTTCTGACCAGTTGGTACAATTTTCAATTGCCTCAAGCCCGGCATCTTTTAACAGGCTAATAAGCCGCTCTCTGGCGCCATTACTCCAGGCAGCAACCAAAACCCGCTTGCCCTTGGCCTGCCGGTCTTTAATTCGTTTTACAACCGCTTTAAATAGGCTCTCTCGCTCATCACGCCGCTCAACAACAAACTGTACACCAGCGCCGCCATCAAGCGTTATCACCCGGTCTAGCCGCACAGATTTTTCAAGGTCAAATGGGCTTAGCTGTATAAAGGGTGCCGCACTCAGCGCACTATCAAGCTCAGCCTGGTCCATAAACATTTTTTGCTTTGGCACCGGATTATAAGTCGGGGCTCCAAAGTTTTCAGTTTCCAGCGCGTTTTTCCGGGCATCATAATGCTCATCGATCTGTTCAAGCTGGGACGTGATTGCATTGTCTATTTCAGCTTCCTGAATAATCAGCGGCTGCGGCACATAATCAAACAATGTCTCAAGCTCTGAATGAAAAAACGGTAGCCAATGGGCCATGCCCTGAAAACTATGCCCTTCACTGACAGATTGATACAAAGCATCATTCCCGCCAGGCGCACCAAAGCTGGCCAGATATTGTTGGCGAAACCCAGCGCGATGCTCATCACTAAAATCAATCTCACTGACCGGCAAAACCGTGACCCGGTTAAGTTTTTTGGTTGTACGCTGGCTGGAAGGATCAAATTGGCGAATGCTTTCAAGTTCATCACCAAAAAAATCAAGGCGCACTGGTTCTTTATATCCAGCAAGGAAAAGGTCAATAATGCCGCCCCTAACAGCAAACTCACCTTTATCCATCACCATTTCTGAGCGGATATACCCCATGGCCGCCAATCGGGAGAGAAAACGCGCCCGGTCCACCCGTTTGCCAGGGCTGAGTATCTTGATCATCTGGCGGATAAATTTACGTGGCGGTAGCTTTTGAACTAACGCCCGCGGCGTTGTAAGAATAAGCCTCGGCCCCCGCCGTTTGCCGCGCTCCAGTTGAGCCAAAGTTGCAATCCGTTCAGCGATAATGTCCGGCTTAGGGTCTGCCCGGTCATAAGGCACACAATCCCACGCCGGGAAGCTGAGCACTTTAACCTGCGGCGCAAAAAATGAGAGCCCATCTTTAAGTGCTGCCAACCTTTGGTCATCACGGCAAATATGGATGATATCAAATTCAGGTGCTTTTGGCTGATCAAGCTCTGAAACAAGTTCAGAAAGCACCAAAGGTTCCTGCCCCTCAAGCACGCGGCCCAACCCGAGTTTAAGCGCTGATTTATCAGCTATCTTATCACCAGCTTGCCCATCGTGTTTAGCTTCACCTGAACTAAGCGACCCCATCTGGGTCGTGAGCATGGAAAGTATATTACTCATTAATCAGCCATTATTCTTCTATCAGCCCGTTAAATATAAATTAGCCAGCTATGTATCTCAGTCATCTAGCAGAGCCTGGCCGCAAGGCATGCAGCCTTAGCATTTTCAAACACAGCCTGTCTGCTAAAGTTTATGAAAAGATCTGATATCACTGATCAAGTTGGTAAATTCAGTGTCACTCACCTTCACGCGGCCCATTATCCAGTTTTCAATCAGCGGATCAGGATTTGCCATCAAACGGTCTATCAATAACAATTGATCAATTGATAGCTCGGCAGCCGTCTCAGTCACAAAATGACCAAGCAACCAATCAAGCTCCTTCGTACCCCTATGACAGGCACGATAGATAGTCCGCTTTCTGATATCTTCAAGTGATCTTTGCTCACCCATTATAAAAACCCCGATGTAACATCAAAAATTAAAACCCCACCTGTTTGGCAAGCATATGTAAGCTTACCTATCGCTACAAATATAAAGCTGCAGCCTCTTAAAAAAACTCTCATTTCGGGTTTCTTATGCCATATTAACCCGCACTATGCTCAGGATTGTTGTCGGACAATATAGAGGCTCATAAACGAAAAGACTTTCAATAAACCGGTCTCTACCAAAATGACACTCAACCCCAAAGTGATACTCAACCTAAGTGAGATATGATTTACCGCATTGTGGAAAGCCAGGCTACAACCGGGCGGGGATATTGGATTAGTCGTTTATAGTCTATAGCCTTCATCACAAGAGATGTCCCTAGATTTTGCACTCTGTTAAACTCAATTCAACCAGGTTGGTCCATGCGCCCCACATTCCTGCAACCGCTCTTTGCTGAACTTTCAAGCCTAAAAGGCATCGGCCCGCGCATGAACACTCTATTCACCCGCCTCCTTGATAGGCCCGGTGAAATAAAAGACCCCCGCAAAATAGACCTTCTCTGGCATTTCCCCTCAGGCGTTATTGATCGCTCAAATCGCCCCAAAATCAAAGACCTAAAACCCGGTGAGCTGGCCACCTTCGATGCGGTCACCATTGCCCATAAAGGCCCAAAATCACGTGGGGGAAGAGGTCAAAAGTCACGCTTCTCAAAAGCCCCAGTCCGCGTCCGGGTTGAAGACAGCACCGGAGAGCTGGATCTTGTATTTTTTAGAGCAGATGCAAGCTATATCGAGCGCCAATTACCGATTGGTGAGTTGCGCTATATCTCTGGACGGCCAGAACTCTACGCAAACAACCTACAAATTCCACACCCTGATCATGTCATGACCAGTGAAGAGTTTGAGAATTTCCCCAAGTTAGAGCCAGTTTACCCAATGACCCAGGGGCTTACAGGGCGCGTATTGCAAAAAGCCATGAGCCAGATAACACCTTCAATTCCAGACCTAACCGAGTGGCAGGAAAAACATTGGTTGGCCAAACAAAACTGGCCCGATTTTAAAACCGCCCTCACCCAAATCCACAGGCCAGACAAATTAGAAGATATGAGCGCCAGCTCACCGGCACGCCAGCGCCTTGCCTATGATGAACTATTAGCCAAACAACTCTCCCTCGCCCTTGTTCGCCGCCAACTCCGCTCAAAAAAAGGCCGCAGCCTCAAGGGCAATGGTCGTTTGAGAGACAAAATAATCAAGAACCTGCCATTCACTCTTACCGGTTCCCAACAATCAGCTTTGGCAGAAATCTATAGCGATATGGCCAGTGATAATCGAATGCTGCGCCTGCTACAGGGAGATGTCGGCTCAGGTAAAACTGTTGTCGCCTTACTCACAGCAGCTGTCGCCATAGAAGCCGGGCACCAGGTCGCCCTTATGGCACCAACCGAAGTCCTGGCCCGCCAACATATAGAAACGCTGGAACCATTATGCGCGGCAGCCGGCATTCGCCTCGGCCTGCTTACCGGCCGGGAAAAAGGACGCGCCCGCAAACAGCTGCTTCTCGCCCTCGAAGAAGGGTTGATAGATTGCCTTGTTGGCACTCATGCCCTTTTTCAATCAGATGTAATTTTCAAAGACCTCGCCTTCGCTATCATAGATGAACAACACCGCTTCGGCGTTGAGCAGCGGCTGGCGTTACAGGCAAAAGCCGGACCGATGGGGGCTGAATTGCTCGTTATGACAGCAACACCAATCCCCCGAACCTTGCAGATGACCCATTACGGCGACATGGATGTCTCTAAATTGACGGAAAAACCAGCTGGTCGCAAACCAGTGAATAGCCGCGTCATCCCCATCACCCGCCTTGAAGAAGTCATTGAGGGTGTGCGCCGCGCCATTCAACAAGGCACGCAGGTATATTGGGTCTGCCCCTTGGTTGAAAGCTCAGACAAAGTCGAGCTTGCCGCTGCCGAAGAAAGACACGCTCATCTAACACAGCTATTCGGGAATAAAATAGGGCTAGTGCACGGCCAGATGAAAGGGCCAGAAAAAGACAGTGTGATGGCACGGTTTTCATCTGGCGAATTACCCATTCTGGTGGCGACCACAGTCATAGAAGTTGGCGTCAATGTGCCAAATGCCAGCATCATGGTTATTGAACATTCAGAGCGCTTTGGCCTTTCTCAACTGCATCAGCTGCGCGGCCGTGTCGGGCGAGGGGAGAAACAATCATCTTGCATCTTCCTTTACACCCCCCCACTGGGCGCGACCGCCAAAGCCCGGCTAGAAATTATGCGAGAAACTGAAGATGGCTTCATCATTGCTGAAGAGGATTTAAAACTAAGAGGGGGCGGTGAAATGCTGGGCCGCCGCCAAAGCGGAGATAGAGCCTTCCGCGTTGCAAATGTTCCAAACCTGGAGGAACTCATAGCCGCCGCAAATGATGATGTGAAACTGATTTTAAATGAAGACTCAGAGCTAAAGTCCCCGCGTGGCCAGGCCCTGCGGACGCTTGTATATCTCTTTGAATGTGATGAAGCGATAAAACTTTTCAGGGCCGGTTAATCAGCCCGGATAAGTGAAAATACATACTTTGATGACACATAGTCACAAGGTACAAACCAAAATGATGCAGGAAGAGAAATTTTAGCTGTTTGGTTTATCGCCCAACTCTGTCTCTGCATTGTTAAGCTCAGCTTCAGTGCCCATCATTTCAGTTTTCGGTGCCGTATCATCTCGCGGTATCAAAACATCAGCCTCAGGATCAACCGCCACATGCTGATGTTTCGGCACAACCAATCCAGCAGAAATAACCAGCTTAGCGCCCTCTTCAACTGACATATCCAGAATAATCACATCTCTTTCAGGTAAAAACAGCAAATAGCCAGATGTTGGGTTCGGGGTTGTCGGTAAAAAGACGCTCAACCATTTTTCCCCGCCGCCAAACCGGGTCATCAACTCACCCTTAGCCTCAGTGGATACAAAAACCAGGGCATACAACCCTTTGCGCGGATATTCAATCAAGGCGACCTTTTGAAAACTATTGCCGCTTTGCGATAATACAGTTTCAAAAATCTGCTTCAGGGCGCGGTAAAGGTTACGCACCACCGGCATTCTATCAAGCACACCTTCACCATAGCTAAGCAGTGAACGCCCAAACAAATTGGCTGTTAGCGCTCCAATGAACATGATCGCTAGAATGGCAAAGATAAGCCCTAATCCAGGAATGGAAAACGGCAGATAAGTTTCAGGATTATATTTTTCAGGGACATAAGGTTTCACCCAACTGTCAATAAAATTGACAAAGGTGTAAACCATGTAAAGCGTTATACCAATTGGCCCGACAATGATCAGACCAGTTAGAAAGCTATTGCGCAATTGAGCTCCAACACGAATAGTCTTGGTCTCCTCATCTTTCTGAGTGAACTGAGCCAAACGCCCAGTAACCAGCTCAGCATTATCTAAGCTATTGGATTGCCCCCGCTTAGACTTCGAGCGATTTTCCGAGCGGTCTCCCCGTTTAGCAGAGCCTTTTCGCCTCAGAGATTTAGATTTCTTTTGTGTCATAACCTCTAGAGGAATTGCTTAAATTGATAATGATCCAAACAATATGACAAAGATGACATAAAATCACTATTAGCCATAACTCTAAGCAAAATATGGGGATTGAGATACTAAAATTCAATATTAAATAGTGAAAAGCCTGTCACAAGGTCATTAAGACGCAACTTAAAAATAGAAAAAAGAGCAAAGTATAAATTAATTATGCTGAGAACTCAGATAGGGCTAGCCCCACAGCATAAAAACTATTCAACCAGGCTACAGCCCATACCTAGCCGGGTTAAAGTTTTGCAGCTTTTAATGCCCTTTTCCCGTGAGCGGAATGGCCCAAGATAAACACGGTATTGCCGGCGAGATTGCCCAAGGTCAGTCTCAACAACCATTGCGGTTTTGCTGCCAACAACCGGGCCAAATTTCTTATTCAAGCGTGAAACAAATTTATCAGCCGCTTGCGCCTCACCAAATACCCCAAGCTGCACATGATATAGCGAGCGGCTATTGGTGTTCGCTGCCACTTTCTTTTTAGCAGCAGGTCTTTTAACTGGTTTACGCGCCGCGGCCTTTTTAACGGGCGCTTTCTTGACGGGTTTTCGTGTAACTGGCGATACCTTCTGCCCGGGTTGGAGCGAGGCAACCTGATCAGCAGAGATAACATCATCACCTGGGGTAACTGGTGGTTGCTCTTTTTTCGCCGGGCTGCCAGTGAATATATTCTGGAAGAAACTGGTAACTGCATTACCGCTACTCTCTTCTTTCACCTTTGCTGGCGTCAATGAAACCGGCCCATCGAGCCCTGTCTGAGCTTTAGGAGTGCTATTAATCGCATTAGCTGGTTGTTTGTTATTATTTAAGGCCAATTGCTTGATCTGATCGCCTTGATCAACCTGACCCACCTGCCAAGGCAGCACTTCTTTTTCACCAGCTTTCAACTTTGTCGCGGCTTTCTTAGTCGCAGCAACTTTAGCATCTTTCCGTGCAACCCAAGCGCTGTTAGAAGGTTTTGCATCTGCTTTAATTTTGGCCGCTTCAATTGCCGCATCTGGCACAGGCTTGCCTTCAAGCTTGGCTCTATTCGCTTGCGCTTCAGCAGAATCCAGCGTTGGAATCTCTCGTAGCCCCGGGTCAGACTTTTTAGCAACAACCTTGGTTTTAATAACCGGCTTAGGTTTCTGGTTGCCAAAACCAAACAAATTACCAAGCCCTCCAAAAAACTCTGAAGTGTTGGATGATTTTTCATTCAGAGATGTCACCCTGACACCACTTTGAATACTTTTCGCAGCTTCAATACTGCTGGAGCCAGCCAACCTACGATCTTTAGCAGCCAGTTCTTTCTGACCAACAGCCTCATACGCCAAAGCGCGTTCAGCATATAAGCGGCGCAATTCAACACCTTTAAGCTTTTGTAGCCATTCAGAATTGGAGAAATCAGCAATCGCCTGTGAAATTTTGCCCATATTGCGATAGGCAATGCCGCGTAAGAGAAGCGCCCGCGCCATAACAGCTGGCTTCTGCTTACCCTCGGCCACAACTTGCCCAACAAGTTTCACAACAACTTTATGCTTGCCTTGAATAAGCGCCGTATTGGCATCATCAAGCGTCGCATTGGCGTGAGCCACCACAGGGTGGGAAAAGATAAGAACCGCGAACAGAAGAATCTGAAGCAAGCGTACAGCCATTGAAAAGTGACCGCAAAAATGGCCCTGAAGGCCTTTGGCACTATCAGTTTTGCAGCAAATACCAGTATTTTTGAACTCAGCTTTAAGCATCATCCATCCCGAAATCATCTAACCCGCACATGTCTGGTCTCTTCTCGTCTCATAAAATGAGATAATATATACGCAACGTCAAACAACGAAGCATAGTTCACTTATCTAATGAGACCAGATTCTCTCATCCACATGCACTAGTTTATACCATTCGATTGGGCAAAACTATGATGCCCCGGGAACATATCAGCAACAGTGACAATCTTGCATCACCCGCTGGTTGCAGCTAAATTGTTCAACCAAATCAACATCAAAACAAACTAACCTATTCAACTGTAACAGACTTAGCCAGGTTACGAGGCTGGTCCACATCAGTTCCCATATGTACAGCTGTATAATAAGCAAGCAACTGCACAGGGATGGCTGAAATCAGCGGCGAAACAAAGGTATGTGCCTTGGGTAATTTTATCATACTGCTGAGTTCACAGCCCGCGGCCTCACCATCCGCATCGCTGATAAAGATGATACGGCCACCACGGGCCGCCACTTCCTGCATATTCGAAATCGTTTTATCAAAAAGGTCATCTTCCGGCGCAACAACAATCACGGGCATAGTCTCATCAATCAGCGCGATCGGCCCATGTTTCAACTCTCCAGCCGCGTAAGCTTCCGCATGGATATAAGAAATTTCCTTCAATTTCAGCGCGCCTTCAAGCGCAATGGGAAAACTAACACCGCGGCCAAGATAAAGCACATCTTTGGCATGAGAGAGCTGTGATGAGAGGTCATCAATATCACTCTCATGGCTCAGAACTTCAGAGATAAGCCGCGGCACCTCAACCAATGAGCGCACCAGCTCTTTCTCCAGCGCCTCATTAATCACACCGCGCTGCACCCCGATATGAATGGCAAGTGCCGCCAATACAGTAAGCTGACAGGTAAACGCCTTGGTTGAAGCAACACCAATTTCAGGCCCGGCCAATGTTGGCAAAACTTCATCACTTTCCCGCGCGATAGAGCTTTCCTGCACATTAACGATAGAGATGATTTTTTGGGCTTTGGATTTACAATAGCTAAGGCTCGCCAAAGAATCAGCCGTTTCCCCCGATTGAGATATAAACAGCGCCGCACCACCATCAGCCATTAACGGCTCCCGGTAGCGAAATTCAGAAGCTATATCCACATCAACCGGCAGGCCGCCCCAGCGCTCTATAAGATATTTCCCAACCAGCCCGGCATAATAAGCCGTGCCGCAAGCGCTAACAGTCAGGCGCGGCAGCGTTTTAAAATCAATATCAAGTTCAGAGAAATCAACACGTTCAGCACCAAGATCAATATAATGCGATAGAGTGCGAGAGATAACATCAGGCTGTTCATGGATTTCCTTGGCCATAAAGTGCCGATGATTGCCCTTATCAACAATCAACGCCCCAGCCTGTGAGAGAGAGATTTTGCGGCTAACTTCGGCCCCATCTTCATCGTAAATCGCCGCGCTGTTTTTAGTCAGTACAACCCAGTCACCATCTTCAAGATAAGAAATTTTATTAGTAAATGGCGCCAGCGCTATAGCGTCAGAGCCAATATACATGCCCGGCTCTTCATCATTGCCATATCCAATAGCAAAGGGGCTGCCGCGCCGCGCGCCGATCATCAGATCTTCATGGCCCGCAAATATAACCGCGAGTGCAAACGCCCCCTCAAGATGAGTTAGACTTGTTTGTACAGCTTGCTGTGGCTCCGCTCCCCGTGTCATTTCACGGGCGATAAGATGGGCGATCACTTCAGTGTCAGTTTCAGTCTCAAAAACATAGCCATCAGCTTCAAGCTCAGCGCGAAGCGTTTTAAAATTCTCGATAATGCCATTATGAACAACCGAAACACCGCCAGAGATATGCGGGTGTGCATTTACTTCTGTTGGTTTGCCATGGGTCGCCCAACGCGTATGACCAATGCCAATCATCCCCTCAAGCGGTTCAGTATGCAGGCGTTTTTCAAGTTCTTTTAATTTGCCCTTCGCGCGGCGGCGATCAAGAACATGATTATGAATGGTCGCAACACCAGCTGAATCATAACCCCGATATTCCAACCGTTTCAACGCATCAACAAGACGCTCCGCAACAGGTTCCGTCCCTATAATGCCAACAATCCCGCACATAAATGGCTCCAAAATTCTCTAAATAAGCTGCAATCAAACCAGAGGCCTGAAAAATGGACCTATCTTTAAAGGTCATTACTTCATTAAACACCAGCTACAGACTTCACAAACTGAAGACTCTCTAGCTATAGTCGCATCAGGGTGCAAATCACATGACATTACTGAAAATAAGCAACAGAAATAACTGCTTTGGTAAATATTAAGACCAGAGACGCATCAACTAATTTAAGCCCCAGCCAAAGGCGGCAAGCCCTCTGTTAGCTTTTCTTCGCTGTTAAGGCATCTTTCTTCCGCTGTTGACTGCGACGATACCGTGCCGCCCATGTCTCCATAACTCGTTTATCAGCCCGGGTAACTGCTAAGGCATCATCAGGCACATTATCCGTTATCACACTACCGGAGCCAATATAACAGCCATTACCAAGGGTGACAGGCGCAATAAGTGAGCTGTTAGAGCCAACAAAACTCTCAGCCCCTATTATTGTTTTATGTTTGAAAAAGCCATCATAATTACAGGTAATCGTCCCCGCGCCAATATTCGCCTTCGCGCCAATTTCAGCGTCACCAATATAGGTCAGGTGATTAACTTTAGCGCCCGGGCCAATATCAGCATTTTTGATCTCACAGAAATTGCCAACTTTAGCCCCCTCGCCTAGCCGAGCACCCGGCCGCAATCTTGCAAACGGCCCAATCACCGCCCCAGCCTCAATCTCAGCACCTTCAATGTGAGAGAACCCATGAATGGTCACATCATCACCAATTGAAACATTGGGTCCAAAATAAACATGAGGTTCGATCACCACATCGCGGCCAATGATCGTGTCGGCTGCAAAAAACACACTCTCAGGGTCAATCAATGTCGCCCCGCCGCGCTGGGCACTCTCTCTCGCCCGGCGCTGGAAAATAGCCTCAGCTTCAGAAAGCTGTACCCTGTCATTAACTCCAAGCACATCCTCTTCATCACAAACAGTCACAACAGCAGAGAGACCCTTCCCCCTGGCAAGTTGCACAGCATCAGTTAGATAATACTCACCATTCGCATTGTCATTTCCAACGCTCTCAAGCAATTCAAGCATTGAGGAGGCTTTAAACCCCATCACCCCTGAATTACAAAGAGTGACAAGCTTTTCAGTCTCAGTGGCATCTTTTTCTTCAACAATCGCCTCAAGGCCGCCATCACCTCCCCTAATCAGCCGGCCATAACCCGTTGGATCATTTGCCTCAAACCCAAGCACGCCGACAGAGGCACCAGCCTCAAGTTCCTGCACCAGCCCGTCAATGGCAGCTTGCGTCAGTAATGGTGTGTCACCGTAAAGCACAAGCACATGGCCATCATGCCGCTGTTTAAGCGCCTCAGTCGCTGCAAGCACCGCATGGGCAGTGCCGAGCCGCTCTGTTTGCTCAAAAATCTGAACAGAAGGTATTTGGTCTTTAGATGGCTGGTCGCCGCTATAGCTCATTACAAGCTCCCGCGCCTCATCCATAACAGGGCCAACAACAACGGCGCATTCATCCGCGCCAAGTGACGCTGCCAACCCCAGCACATGACCAAGCATGGCCTTGCCGCCAACCTGATGCATAACTTTAGCATGTGATGATTTCATACGTGTGCCCATGCCAGCTGCAAGAACAACAACCATAAGAGATGATGCCGTCATAAACTTTGCCCAAACCCCGTAAGCCTGTTTCCATCCCATATAATTAATGGATGATTTAAGTTGAGCAGATATTGCCTTAATCGCAACATCGGCCTCATTCCTGTCTTCTATCGGAAATTATGAAAGATCAGCCCCGGGTACAATGAAATTATGACGTTTTCCCGATATTCAGCACCATCCAACGCACCTCGCCTCCATAAAGCTGGGCTCATAATATTTGACGCCGCCCCACGACTCAGAAAAATTCGTCTGATTAAGTGCGGCGTCGGCGATAAGGCTATCAATTAACATTAAAGAGGCAGGGAATATGGTCAGTGCAAATAAGACCCCAAATATGTCTGCCAAAAAAGAAAAATCGCGGCATGAAGTAAAAATCGCCACGAATGCCTCGTTTTTTTACATATTTCTATGGATGCTCGCAGCCATTGGCGCCATTACCTATATCGCCCTTTTAGCCAATCATACCCTGCCAGACTATCTGAAAGCCTCCCAATTGAAAGTGGCAAACTTGCCAGGTTTAGCGGCACTTGAGGCCGATAAAACCTCAAGCCGTAAGAAATTCACAGAATTGCAAACCACCCTTAGCGTGACAAAAGATAATATCCGTCAGATGAATGTGAAATATTATGCGCTAGAAAACCGCATAAACAACATCAGCAACCGGTTGAGCCTGATGCAAAGTAACATCAAACCACAAAATACACCCCTCACAAGCGGGCTGGATGACCCGGAGCTCAACACAGGCGCCATAAACACAATCGATAGCAGCAACAAAATACCGGATGCTAAAAAGCTGGAGATACCTTTAAGAAAAGATGCAATCAGCAAGAGCCTCGAACAGCATAAAAAAGAACAAACCGCTAAAAAAGCATCCGATAAGACCAGTTTGGCTGAGCAAAAACTAGCCGCAAACCGTCTGGAACTTACCAAAAAACCTGTCGTGAAAGACATCCTCAACAATAAAGATCAGCCAAAAAAGAATGCCAACCCAACTATAATGCGAACTATGTTTGCAGTGTCCCTTGGTCATTACCCTGATCTGAAAAATCTTAAAAACGCCTGGAAACAACTGAACAAAAAACACAGCACAGCACTCGGCACCTTAAAGCCGCGCTATATAACCCTGGTGATAGATAACAAGCCAGTCTATCAACTCGTCTCCGGCCCACTAGATCAAGCAATAGACGCCGCCAAAATCTGCAATTATCTGCAACAAATGAAAACCTATTGCCGCCAAACTGTGTTTCACGGCTCCGACCTTTAGTCAAAATATCTAGGCAAATTTAAAAACCACCTTTTGGTTTTTAAGTGTTTGATTGAAAAACATCGCCAGCATGAAAAAAAGGGTAAGGACTAATTCACAAAAGTCCTCACCCCTCATCTATTTTTATAGTCATTGTAATCTCTGCTAGATTGCAGCACCTATCTTCAGGCGGCCACAAAACAAAAGCGAACAAGCTCAGCCTGGCCGCTTAAAAGCAGCCCTTAAAGCTTATCAGCATTAAAGGTATCACAAGAGCGCATATTCCCAGTGTCATACCCCCGCTTAAACCAGCGCATCCGCTGTTCTGATGAACCATGGGTAAAGGCCTCAGGCACAACACGGCCTTGTGTTTTCTTCTGGATATTATCATCACCAATTTTAGAAGCCGCCACCAGCGCTTCATTAAGGTCACCCTCTTCAAGTATTTTGTTCGCCGCATCCGCATGCCGCGCCCAAAGACCAGAGAAGCAATCAGCCTGTAGTTCCATCTGCACTTGCAATGCATTGGCCTGTGTTTTGGAAACACGGGTTTTCAAGCGCTGCACCTTCTCAGAAATGCCAAGCAATGTCTGAACATGGTGCCCCACCTCATGCGCAATCACATAAGCCTGGGCAAAATCACCCGGTGCGCCAAATTGCCGTTTCAGCTGGCTGTAAAATGCTAAGTCGATATAAACTTTCTGGTCTATCGGGCAATAGAACGGCCCCATTGCTCTCATACCAGGGCCGCATTTCGTCTGAGTATAGTTTTCAAACAACCGCAATGTCGGCTCGCGGTAGGTCTTCCCCATCTGTTTAAAAATCTTTTGCCAAACAAGCTCTGTCTCTCTCAATACAACAGAGGTAAACCGGCCAAGCTCATCTTTAATGCCCGCCGCCTCAGGTTTTGGAGCATTAAGGTTATTGCTTTCTGGCGTGCGGAAATCACGCCCGGTATCAGGTAACGGTTCAACATCAATACGCGGGGCTTTATTTTGCGTTGAAGGCACCTGGCCTTGCTGCCGCGTAATTTCTTGTAAGATTAACCCCGGATCACATTTGCCAGTGAAATACATAAAGGCCAGTAGAATTAGAATGGTCCATAGGCTAATGCCACCGCCGCGCCGCCCAGGCAGGCGAATGTTTCGCCCCCGTCCACCAGGTAATGGAAACCCAAATCGACCACCTTGCCGGCCACCTCGTCCCCGGTGATCCTCAACATTACGACTGCCTTCACGGTCTCTCCAACGCATAGCCCTGCCTCTCCTGGCTTAATCTAACAAGCACTCATTTTTAAAGCACACACCAAAAAGCGCGCCGACTATTAAATAGCGCGCCATACCATGCTCAGTTTAAGCGGATTTAATATGAAAAACCAGTCCAAGATCTGAGAGCCCAACATTTAGAAGTGAGGACAGCTCCAAATTATTTAAATAGCCGCAAAAGATCATCAGCAAATAACGAACCTAAGTCTCAGCGTAATCCTGAAAAACCTAAAGATGACAGATAATTAATTTGTTTGCTGAGGGCCTTTATCGTAAATTAGAAAAATCAAAACAGACACAATCCGGCCAACTGTTATGCGCCCAATCAGCTTTAGTAAAGCTTCTCAACCTGAAGCAGGAGACAAAAATGAAAACTCATTCGCCCAAAACTATATCACCCCACATAAATGCGCTTCGTGTTGCAGCATTACTGGTTGCCAGTCTCATCTTTGGCCTTAGTGCAGCGCCCGCTTACGCCGGCAATAATTATGGCGCCATTGCAGTCTCCCCCTCAACAAAAGCTCTTGGATGGTCTTATAATTATAAATCCAAAGCCTATGCCAAAAGCGTCGCACTCGCCCATTGCCGCAAACACGCCTCTGATTGCCGCATAGCAAACTGGTTCCGCAATTCATGCGGTGCAATCGCATTCGGTAAAAAAGGCGGTTGGGGTGCTGACTGGGGGAGAAGCATCAAACAAGCCAAATGGAAAGCCGTGAAGCGTTGCCGCAAGCATGATTATGGCTGCAAAGCAGTGCGCTGGGTCTGTACAGATCGCTAATAGTATAAGATTTAACATCTGAAGCTCACCTTTAAGAGCGGCGCTTAAACTGGAGATTTGGCATCCTGCAGCCACCTCAACCCAGCCAGTCAAAGCGCCGCTTTTGTTTAATCTTATAATGAACGCGCTATACCTACAGTCGCCCTCCCAAAATCTGAATGATCAAACAGGTCAACACACACCGGCTTGGCAACACCCCTCCCCTCACATAAGCTGCAAAGAGCAAAGGGGGTGATGTATTTCATTTCACCCCTCCTAATCAGGCCTCATTAGCAAAGTTGATTTCGCAGCTCTTATGAAAATAGCAATAATCGGAAGCGGTATCTCAGGTCTTGCCTCAGCGCACCTTCTCTCACCCCATAACAAGGTAACCCTATTTGAGCAAGATAACCGCCCCGGTGGCCATGCGAGAACCATCGAAATACCGCAGTCAAACCTCAGTTATGAAACATCCCACAGTAAACCAGATACGCCGCTTTTTCTGGATACTGGCTTCATCGTCTTCAACGATAGAAACTACCCCAATCTTAATGGCCTCTTTAACCAGCTCAATGTGCCTTTTGAAGACAGCGATATGTCCTTTGGGGTCAGTTGCAATCACGGCCGGCTGGAATATTCCTCCTCCACCCCATTTGCTCAAAAACGCAATCTACTAAATCCAGCCTTCCTTGCCATGCTGCGCGATATTGTAAAATTCAATAAAGCTGCCCCCAAATGGCTAGCAACCAACCAATACGGTACGCTTGAAGACTGTGTTGAAGGGCTCAATCTCGGCAATTGGTTTAAAAACTATTATATCTACCCAATGGGGGCAGCCATCTGGAGCACCCCTGTAGATAGAATTATGAATTTTCCAGCGGCTAGCTTTTTACGCTTTTTTCAAAATCATGGCCTGTTAAGCCTCACCAACCGCCCGCAATGGCACACGGTCACAGGCGGTAGCCACAGCTATATAAGAAGGCTGCTGGACGCTACAGATTGTGAGCTGAGGTTAAATACAAAAATCAGCACCATCACCAGAGAGAAAAAACTCTGGAAACTAACAGATACATCAGGTGCCAGTGAGCAATTTGACCATGTCATCCTTGCCTGTCATTCAACCCAGGCCGCAAGCCTATTGAAGCAGGGTTGTTTAAAATCAGAACAACAGCAATCAGCATTGCAAAAACTAATCTCTGAGCTGAGTAACATTAAATTCCAAACCAATCAGGTAATCACTCATCTGGATAAAAGCCTAATGCCCAAAAACCGAGCCGCTTGGGCCAGTTGGAACTATCTCCAGCAAAGAGACCCTTCATCAAGAGAACAAAATGAAACGCTAACCCTCAGCTATTGGATGAACAATCTACAGAATCTGAATAAAAATTACCCCGGCTTAAAAGATGATATCATCATAACTCTCAACCCGAAGCATCAGATAAAGGAAACGCTAATTCTTGATCAACATGAGTTTAGCCACCCTCAATTTGATCAGGCGGCCATTAAAGCACAACAAGCTTTGAGAGACAGGCAAGGCCAGCATAATCTTTGGCTATCAGGTGCCTGGTTAAACTATGGCTTCCATGAAGACGGGATAACAAGCGCTGTAAATATTGCTGAAAAGCTTGGCGTTAAAATCCCCTGGAAACTTAACCAATAGAGATCAGTAACGGCCAAACCATATGAGCAAAATTTGAGTAAAGCCCAAACCGCAAAAATTCTAAATGGCCAGGTCCATCACAGCCGGTTCTCAGAGTGCCGTCATGATGCAGAGAAAACTGCCGCGAAAACCGGCGAGAGAGAAACAACAGCTAATGTTGGCAAATCACCAGTAAACAAAAAGCTCAATAGTTTTACATATCAAACTTTCTATCTGGCCCTGCCACTAAAACAATTAGGTACAACCTCACTCCCCCTGAATATTGACCAACCAGGGCTCATCTCTTTCCATCAAAAAGACCACGGACCAAAAGATGGCACTTCATTAGAGCGCTGGGCACGGGAGCAGCTGGCAAGCAATAATCTCAACAAAATCGACGGAGAAATCACCCTCCTCGCTATGCCCCGCATCGCGGGTTATGTTTTTAACCCGGTGAGCTTTTGGTTCTGTCATGACATGGCCGGCAATCTACGGGCTGTCATAGCTGAAGTGAACAACACCTTCGGTGAGCAGCATTGCTATATTTGCGCCCATGACGACCAGCGGGTGATAACCGCAAAGGAAACCATCACAGCTAAAAAACTGTTCCATGTCTCCCCTTTTCTCAAACGAGAAGGACGCTATAAATTCAGGTTCAACAACACTGAAAATTCTTTTAGCGCGGCGATTAATCTCTACTCTGAAAATAATGAATTAATCCTCGGCACATCACTGAAGGGAGAGTTTCAAGAGCTAACCCAAAAGAACCTGCGCCGTGCCCAATGGCGCACCCCCTTCATTACCTTGAAAACGATCTTACTGATCCATTGGCAAGCCATAAAACTGTTATTTAAAAGTATCCCGTACCAGATGAAACCAAAACAGCTTTCACCTCGTATCTCAAGGAGCGAGCGTGAATAAACAAAATGGACCTGGCGCCTCTAGTATATATTTACGCCGTTAGCCGGGAGCAAAGTCTGTGATTTAGAGCAATTTATAACAGACCCTTGATACGCACTCCGATAGTTTAGCAACCCAATTGAAGACCAGTCAGCCATAGATCTAAGGATCCTTAACCGAAGTACCATATGATCAAAAATTATTTCAAAAACCGCCTATTCAGCCAGTTGGAGAAACTGCATTGGGGAACACTCACCCTCACCACACCTGATGGCATCACACGTCAATTTAAAGGTATAGACCCAAGCGGCGCAGCCGTTTCAATGACCGTAAAAGACTGGAGCGTCATCCCCAATCTCTTGCTAAAAGGTGATATCGGTTTCGCAGAAGATTACCGCGATAACAAATGGGAAACAGACAATCTCACTGCGCTCTTAACTCTTGCCCTAAAAAACCGCGCGCCTTTTGATAAATTTGTTCTTGGTAAAACCTTATTCCGCGCCTTTGAAAATCTGAAATATTTACTTACCCGCAACAGTCTTAAAGGGAGCCGCAAAAATATTGAGGCCCATTACGATCTCGGCAATGAATTCTATGCCCAGTGGCTCGACCCCTCAATGACTTATTCCTCAGCTGTCTTTGCAAATGAGGGACAAACTCTGGAAGCCGCACAAGCAAATAAATATGACCTCATCCTAAATCAACTGGACCGTAAAGATGGCAGCCTCCTTGAAATAGGCTGCGGCTGGGGCGGCTTTATAAAACACGCCCAGGCAGTTGGTAATTTTGATGTTAAAGGGCTGACCCTTTCCCCAAGTCAATTAAGCTATGCCGCTAAGCAAACCAAGGGCCAGGCCAGGATAGAGCTAAAAGACTACCGCCAAGAAAAAACACGATATGACAGCATCGTCTCAATAGAAATGTTTGAAGCCGTCGGTGAAGAATATTGGCCAATTTATTTCAAACAAATCTCAAACTTATTGAACCAGGGCGGCCGCGCCGTCTTACAAACGATCACAATCAATGAAATGGATTTTGAACGCTACCGCAAAGGGAGCGATTTCATTCGCACCTACATTTTCCCCGGCGGCATGCTGGCAAGCACCCGCCGCTTCATAGATGAAGCAGAAAAGGCAGGGCTCATCGTCTCAACCCCCACCCATCATGGGGCCCATTACGCTAAAACTCTAAACTTGTGGCTGAAAAGTTTTGACGCGGCTGAAGCCCCCTTAAAAAAAATGGGGTTCGACGAGCCATTCATGAAGTTATGGCGCTTCTATCTGGCAGCCTGCAGCGCGGGCTTTGCAACAGGCCGCACAGATGTAATTCAGGCAAATTTCAGCAAGCAAAGCTGACCAGGCAGAATTAAACCATAAGATGATGGCAATATAGACCGGCCAGAATATCGGAACACACCCCCTCGGAAAGACATTAACAACGGTAAGAGAAGGCCAGACGGCAAGAATTAATGGATAATTACGACAATAAATATATCTGGATCATCGGTGCCAGCTCAGGCATCGGCAAAGCCCTGGCTAAAAACCTGGCCAAACAAGGCGCAAATCTAGCCCTCTCCGCCAGAAGTAAATCAGATCTTGAGAACTTAAAAAAAGAACTGGATGAAGACACCCCAACAAGAGAGCATCTCATCCATCCGCTGGATGTTAGTGACCTAGCCAGCCTGAACCAGGCCGCAAAAACAATAAAATCCACTTGGCCAAGGGTGGATAGCCTCATCCATCTTGCCGCCATTTATAACCCATCAAGTTTTGAAGAGATGGATATTGAGGCAGCCCACAAACTTATCAACATTAATTTCGGCGGCACTTTAAACGTCATTCACATCGCCCTCCCTCTTTTAAAAGATGGCGCCATGTTAAGGGAAGAAAAAAGCCAATTGGTAATATGCGGCAGCGTTGCAGGCTATTGCGGCCTACCAAATGGACAGCCCTATAGCGCTTCCAAAGCTGCTATAATAAATCTGGTTGAATCACTGCGGGCCGAAGAATCAGATTTGGACATAAGGCTCATTAGCCCCGGCTTTGTCCGCACACCGCTAACAGATAAAAACCCCTTCCCCATGCCATTTATAATTGAACCAGAAGAAGCAGCAGAGCGCATAGCAACAGGCCTATTATCAAGCAGATATGAAATCCAATTTCCCCGCCGTCTCACCTGGCTCATGAAAATTTTAAAACGACTGCCAGCCCCATTGTTTTTTGCAATCACCAAACGAATGGTAAACTAACCATGCTGTCATCTTATAAAGGCCCCATAAACGCCGCAATAATTGGAGCAACCGGCGGCATCGGCCGTGCCTTAATCAATGAGCTGACAGCCCTCTCAAACATAAACCACCTCTATACCCTCAGCCGCAAAACTTATGAACATGACACCAAAATGGAAGAAGCCATACTCCATAAGTTAGAATTCGATTTGTTAGATCAAGAAAGCATCCAGCAAGCGGCAAATGGCATAACTCACCCTCTAAATCTGATCATCATAGCAACAGGCCATCTGCATGATGCCTCACAAATGCCAGAGAAAAACTGGGATGCCCTTGATGCAGAAGCCATGCGCAAATCTTTCGCCCTAAACACGATAGGCCCTGCCCTGTTACTGAGATACCTTCTCCCAAAACTCGGCACAAATGGTAAAAATATCTGCGCTGTGCTCTCAGCCAGAATAGGCTCAATATCAGATAACAGAGCTGGCGGTTGGTACAGCTACCGCGCCTCAAAAGCTGCCCTGAACATGATCGTAAAAACCGCAGGTATAGAGCTTAAGCGAAAAAATAAAGCAGCCACTCTCATGGGTCTCCACCCCGGAACGGTTGATACCAACCTCTCATCACCCTTTCAAAATATGGTCCCAAAATCACAGCTCTTCACCGCCGAGCAATCAGCCCAAAAGTTGCTAAAGGTCATCAATGAAAAATCAAGGGAAGACACAGGCAAATGCTTCGCCCATGACGGCACAGAAATAACGCCCTAAAGGTGACTTTTACAAGTCGTTGTTTCTTATAAAATCACACGGCAGGAAGACATATAATTCAAGTTTACAATGCCCTGTTGCCTAAATTTAAAGCACCCAATCCTGACCAGGCCAGTTCTGAGCCATCAAGAGCTTATATTTTCTACCCAATCAAAAATATAGGCGCCATTATCATAAATAAGTCATGACACTGATGACATATAACACAGGCATTTAACTGTAATATTTGTAAACAGCAGTGCATTATGTTATCAATTCGCACTTGCCCTTATCTAAGTTCGCCGTGTTTCAGCGATGATTAAACGCAAGGATTGATGACCACAAATCCCCGAAATACTCTGGCCAGCCTTTTAATAGCATTCGCTCTGTCTCTGGTCCTCCTTGCGTCAGCAAACACGGCATACGCAGCTGAAGACCTGCGCATATCCAGCAATGGCAGCACCGCCGGTTATCTCACACTTGATTGGTCTGAAAACAGCGCCCCAGCCCCCTATACCCTCCAGATGAATAAAGGCAACGGCTGGCGAACAATCTATCAAGGCAAAGATACGGCCACCACTCTAACCGGCCTGCAAAATGGCGACTATCAGTTCCGCATTAACAGCAGTGACCCGGCAACAATAGAAGATGACCATTGGTCAGATCCAATTAGCGTAACCATCAATCACCATAGCCTGGTAAAAGCTCTTAGCTTTTTTGCGGGCGGATTGATTATATTTATCATCTTACTCTGGCTGCTATTCTTTGCAGGCCTCTCCCTCAATAAGAGGCCACCTCTAAAAGGGAGCGGTCACTAATGATTGAAGCTGCAATACTCCCACCAACATTAGCATGGGGCATTATCCTTGCCTTTTCAGCCCTGTGGGTTGCGTTAGGCTGGTGGCTGGGCCGCAAAAATAACAGCATGGATGATTACATGCTCGCCGGCCGTAATGTTGGCCTTGGCCTGGCGGTAGCAACAGCCATGGCCACCTGGGTAACCAGCAACACCACGATGACCGCGCCCCAGCTCACCTATCAACTCGGCATTTGGGGAATGGTTGGTTATTCCCTTGGCGCAATCGGTCTCTTACTCTTCGCACCGCTCGCTGCTGAAATCAGAACTCTCATGCCAACGGGCCACACCAGCGGTGACTTCATCCGCTTGCGGTGGGGTAAACTCTCCTGGCGTATATTTTTGCTTATTTCATTTTTTTATGGTCTTGGCTGGCTCATCAGCCTCGGCATGGCTGGTGGCATTCTAATTGAAGCGCTCTCAGGCATACCTTACGCCTACGGCATGACAGTCATTGTCGTTATATGTACGGCCTATACAGTCTTTGGTGGGCTGCGCGCTGTTATTGGTACAGACTTTATCCAAACCGTACTAATCCTACTTGGTGTATTGCTTCTGGCTATTCTCGTTGTCAATAACATCGGCTTTGATGAGATACATCAAACCCTAAGCCAAGAGCGTCCAGAGCTTCTTAACCTGTTGCTCCCGGCCTCAATTATGTTTTTGTTTAACAATCTCTTTTTCGGTGTGGGTGAAATTTTTCACTCGAATGTATGGTGGTCGCGGGCCTTTGCCTTTGCACCAGGTGTCGGCAAACGGGCTTATATCCTGGCCGGTATATTTTGGTTACCAATTCCCATTGTGGCAGGTTTCATAGCCCTTGCCGCCCCGGCCCTCAACATCAACGTACCCTCCGCAGATATGGTCGCCCCGTTGGTTGCTAGCCAGATGTTTGGACTTTTTGGCGCTATTCTTGTTTTCATCATCGTCTTTGCCGCCCTCGCCAGCAGCCTCGATAGCCTGTTGGCCGCCATGAGCGATCTTATCGTCAAAGATATCTACAAGGGTCATATCCATAAGGCCGCAACCTCCAGCCAAATGCGCAGCGCAGCAGTTTGGGTCATCTTGGGTCTTGGTGTCATCACATGGTGCCTCAGCTTGCCGCGCCTCTCAACCTTGGGCGAGCTTCTCTATCTAACAGGGGCATTTGTCGCCAGCACAATCTGGCCGATTGCAATCGGCATAAAACTCAAAAAAGGCACTGGGCCACAGGCAGCACTTGCGATGGCAACAGGGACCGCCATTGGATTATACTCATACTTTGCCATCGGCTTTTATGTGGCAGCACTGGTATCAGCAGGCGTTTCACTGATCGTCATGCTGCCAGCCTTCTTTATGAAAGATAGTTTTGACCCATCTGAACTTAATGAAAACACCCCTGAAAAAGGAGAGCTAAGATGATCTCCGCCGCCGGGCTCACGGCCCTAGTTATTCCTGCGATGGTGCTTACAGCCATCGCATTTGCAGCATTGATATATCTGATAATAAAAGATCAGCAGAACGGCAATTTATGGTAGACCCAGAAACAATCCAAAAAGCCCAAAGAGCACATGAAGAGGGTTCAGTTGAATTTGAACCTGAAAAACCAGATATCTATGGAGATGCTCATCCTAAAGAATTGCTACGTCTAATTCCTGAGCATCATGATGTTCTAAAAAGCCTTGCGAACAAACATATTGTCTCTGCATTCCAGTTTGACAAAGAAATGTTAGAGCAGCTGTTTCGGCTGGCCGCTAAATATGAATCCAACCCGAACAGATATTCAAATCCCTTGAAGGGTAAAATTCTGATCAGCGCCTTTTACGAGCCAAGCACCAGAACAAGGCTGAGCTTTGAAAGCGCCTGGCACCGGCTCGGCGGTGATATCATGTCAATCACCGACCGCGCCTCTACAGGCATTGCCAAAGGTGAAAGCCTGCGTGACATTGGTGAGATGTTCAATAACTATGGCGATTGCGTCGTCCTGAGAGACAATAGCGAAGACGCAGTAATTGAGATGATGCAAACCCTACGCATCCCCATCATCAATGCTGGTAATGGCACAGATGAACACCCGACACAGGCACTGGCCGATCTATACACCATTCTAAAATGGCGCCCAGCTATGATGGAGGAAAATTCAGAGCCGATTAAAATCGGTATCATAGGTAACCCGGCTCGAATGCGCACAGTTCGTAGCCTGTTGACACTGCTTTCCAATTACAGCGATGCAATCTCTGAAATCATAATTATCCATGATGATAAAGATGAACAGCTATTCTATGAAAATCAGGAACAAGAAATAAAAAATCTCGGCCTGAAAATCAGAACAGAGACCAACCTCGACAAGGTACTGCCAGAGTTGGATGTGGTCTATATAAACGCCATTGCCTGGGTAAAAGATGACTATGAGGTAATGGGTGAGAATTTAAAACTCTCAATCAACAGCCCATTGAAACCCTCCTCTATCATTCTACACCCGTTGGCCCGGGGGGATGAACTTTGCTCAAGCCTCGATAACACGCCCCATAACTGGTATTTCTCGCAGGCGCGCGGCGCCGTATTTCTTCGTATGGCGCTTCTCACCTGCCTGACTCAAAGAACCGAGCGCGTCATAGATGTGCTCTAAAAGGATGTGCTGTAAAAAGCGCTGATTAAAACTACCTGTTTAAACCCGTTTAAGGATTTTATTTCACATATGTGCGGTATCGCCGGAATTTTCCACGCAGATCAAACTCGCCCCACCAACAAACAATTGCTGGCCAATATGGCAGCAATTCAATATCACCGCGGGCCAGATGGCTTCGGTGTTGAAACAATGGACGATAAAGGCGTTGGCTTTTCTCATGCCCGTCTTTCAATCATTGATCTTGTTGGCGACAGAGCGCGGCAACCCTTCATCAGCCAGGATAACCGCCTCCTCCTCGCCCATAACGGCGAGTTCTATGATTATCAGCGCCTGCGTACAGAAATGACCCTGCAAGGTGACCGCTTTGTTACCAAAAGCGATAGCGAAACCATTCTCCATATGATGCCGCGTCTCGGGCTGGATGCAACACTCACTCATCTGAGAGGCGAGTTTGCCTTCGCCCTTTACGATAAAGCCACCGACAGCCTCCACCTGGTCCGCGATCGTTTTGGTGTGAAGCCGTTATATTATTATCAAGATGGCGACAAAGTCGTTTTCGGCTCGGAGATAAAAGTGCTGATGGCCCACCCGGAAGTGCCGCGTGAATTTGATGATCAAGGCCTTCTCCATCAATTGATGCAGGTCATGGTACCGGGCTCAACAGCCTTTAAAGGCATTGTGCAGGTTAAACCCGGTCATGTTGTTACCTTTAAGCGCAACGGCGGCACCTTCGAAACAACCGACCGCACCTATTGGGATTTTACCTTCCCGGATGCAGATGCTCATAAAGCCCCTGTGACAGAAGAACAAAGCATTGAAACAGTTCGCCAAAAACTAACAGAAGCCGTTCACTTCCGCTTACAGGCCGATGTGCCGGTGGGCTGCTATCTCTCTGGCGGTGTGGATAGCTGTTCTATTCTTGGTCTTTCTTCCGCCATGCGGCAAGACCCTGTAAAAGCCTTCACCATCGGCTTCACAGATAAAGCCTATGACGAAACCCCCATCGCCCAGGAAATGGCTGCAACCACCGGCGCTGATCAAGACATCTTGCGTCTGGATGGCAGTCATCTATATGGCCATTTTGAAAAAACCCTCTGGCACACAGAACGCACAATTTATAACACCCTGGGCGTTGCAAAATATCTCATGAGCAAGCATGTGCATGAGGTTGGCTATAAAGTTGTGGTCACCGGTGAAGGGTCTGATGAACTATTCGCCGGCTACCCTTCCTTCCGTAAAGATCTCTTCACCCATGGGCTTGATGAGATGGATGAAGAAGAACGGAACCATTGGAAATCAAGCCTTGGAGAAAACAACCAACTGTTCACAGGCGCCATGCTCGCCGAAACAGATGTTGAAAGCGACGCCATCACAGCCCGTGTTGGCTTCACGCCCAGCTGCCTACAGCCTTGGTTGGCCTGTGAAGCAACAGCCCGCCTTGTAATGGAAAAAGATAGAACCAACCACCTCGAAGGCTACAGCCCCGGCGCCGCCATAGCAGACACGCTCGACGCAGAAATGCTCAAAGGTCGCCACCCCCTGGATAAAGCCCAATATGTCTGGTCCAAAACCATGCTGGAAGGCCAAATCCTAACCTGGGGCGGAGACCGCGTGGACATGGCCAATAGCATGGAAGCTCGCCCAGCCTTCCTCGACCATCACCTGGCAGAAGCGGCAACAAATATACCGCCTCATCACCGCATCAAAAATCAGAGCGAAAAATATGTTTTGAAAGAAGCGATGAAAGGCTTATTGCCAAAGACCCTCTATGAGCGCGAAAAATTTGCCTTCATGGCCCCACCAGCCACCATCAACAAAGACAAGTGGGACAGTATGATGCTGCTTGCCGATGATAAATTAAGCGAAGACAGCATAAAAGATGCTGGCCTGCTCGATTATCAAAATGTGCAAAATCTATTAGCTGAAGTACAATCAGATGATACAAGCCGCGCCCGCAATGTGCAGCTAGACGCCATCATTAATCATATGCTCGGCGTCCAGATCATCCATGAAAAATTCATCAAGTCAGATCTGCCATCGGTCGCCGCCAAGCAGGCACAAAGCCTCGGCTGGGTCATTCACTAAACAGCCCTTTGCTCATGGGATGTGATAAGCACCCCAACGATGGTTATTACCAGCAGATCATGGTTGATATAAAAGTGAGATCAATCAAAGGCTTTTAAAAACCTCTGCCACGCGCTATCAACTAACAGCGAATAAAAGGCTTATAATAACTGACGCCTGATAAAATATGAGGGAAGTGACATTATGAAACTGAAAAAGGTTCTCAAAACCCTTGCTCTAATCGGCCTGATGAGTTCAGCCGGCATGACAGCACCAGCACAAGCCGCCGATGATGCCTGCCTTGCAGAACTAAAAACCCTCATGAAAACATTTGATAGCCAAATCCCGAATTCCCGTGTCAGAACCACATTGGAAAGAGATGGAAAAATTCTTCAGGAGCAAAGCGGCGCTTATTTAGACGCTAAAAACTTCATCAATGAAAGCTTGCGCCATAACTACTGGACCATGGTTCGAGGTAATGATGAATACCGCTCTCGGGATGGCAAAGTCTGGCAAAAATTTAAGACAAGAACTGAGGGCTGGTCAGAGAAAGCCAGCGCTTACGGCGCAAAGATAATTACCGAGATTAGCAACGGCAAATGCGGTATGACAGAAGAGCTGGATGGCAAAAGCTATAAAGTTTATACCTACACCCATATCGCAACAGACCCTGCCCCAATCCATACAGAAAACAAAATCTATATTGAACCAAAATCAGGCTGGCGCTACCGGTGGATTTCAACACTAACAGATAGCAAACCCCACACGATACTAACCAACGTCTTCACTAAAGATAACAACATTACCCTACCGGACCCTGAGAAAAGGCCTGAACAAAAACCGGCAAACTAACAAAGCCTAATACAAAATTTATTAGGACCGGCAACAGGCCTTTACATCACCGCCAGAGAACGCGAGTGAGCACAAGCTAACAAGTAACAAACGGCGTTTTATCAGTTTTAACATCAGATCATCTCCTTCTATTTATAAGTGATACGACCGGATGGATGAAATGCCGTCGCCGCCCGCTCCCTCAAATTTGCCCTTCCCACATACTGGGCATCACGCCCTATTATTGATCTCGATCAAACCACCTATCAACAAATCAACACATACTCTTTCTACTCTTAAAGGGGAGGCACCTTTGAGTTGAGGTTTACTCTTGTCTGTTTGAGATGTCCGATTATGACGACTTCATCACATCAAGACCTCAAGGGTGCCGCTATTTAGGGGAAATAGATAAGGGGTTCATTCTACATGATAAAACAGATTTCAGCAGCTCTCACACTGCTGCTCACCGGTGCTATTTGTTCATCACCATCTATCGCAAATGAAGTAGAGAAAAGCCAACAGGGGCAAACCCTCTTTGTTTCATCATGCGCAACCTGCCATGGGGTGAAGGGCAAGGGTGATGGGCCAGTTGCCAATAATCTAATTATCAAACCCACAGATCTCACAACCTTAACAAACAAAAATTCCGGCGAATTCCCGCGCCAAAGAGTGAGCAAATATATAGATGGCCGTTCAGTAATCTCAGCCCATGGCAGCCGAGAAATGCCCGTTTGGGGAAATATATTCAAACTACAGGCAATCGAGAATGGCATATTACAAAATGATAAAGACGGCCTTGAAAATAGTATCAAACAGCAAATAGACCAACTGGTCACCTATATAGAACAGCTGCAAACTCCTTAAGGTTCACACTCAAACTAAGGCATATTTTATGAAGTATCTTCAGACCTTTATATCAGCTCTATTAATCATCGCGCCGACAATGGCTAATGCGGAAACAGCTGAGCTAACAGAGCAACAGGCCAACGGCAAACAGCTAGCCCAAACCCATTGCGCAAGGTGCCATAACATATCATTGAGCGGTGAAAGCCCATTGCCCGCCGCCCCTGTATTTAGAAGTTTTAATGAAAAATGGCCTCTGAATTATCTGGAAGAGGCACTGGCCGAGGGTATAGTCACCGGCCATACAGACATGCCAGAATTTCAGTTTGAACCAGAGCAGCTCAGTCAGTTTTTAGCTTATATTGAAGCCTTAAAAACATCCCAAACACCAAAAAACTAAGCTTGTCACTGAAATGCAGTGGGTAAAGTTCTAAGCAGCAATCTTCTCGCCAATGCGATCAAGAGCCACTTTAAGCGCTTCAAAACAAACCGGGTCAATCGCTTCATCAACCATGTCCCACATGATAGAGAGCGCCTTGGAAATAGGCATAGCCTTTCGGTAAGGGCGATCTGCTGTCAACGCATCAAAGATGTCAGCAACGGTGACAATCCTGGTATCCATATCAATCTCAGCCCCCTTTAACCCATAGGGATACCCCTTGCCGTCAAGCCGCTCATGATGGCCGCCAGCAATGCCCGCTATATCTGAAAATGCCGTGATATTTTTAAGGATGTTGAGCGAATAGACAGGGTGCATCTTAATCTGAGCAAACTCCTCATCATCAAGCTTACCAGGCTTATCAAGCACAGAATTACTAACACCAAGCTTGCCAATATCATGCAACAAAGCCGCTCGTTTCAACCAGCGGCGCTTCGTTACGCTATAACCAAGTTGCTCAGCTATAAGATCAGTAAAAACCGTCACTCGTTCACTATGGCCGCTGGTGAACGGGCTTTTGCTATCAACCACTTTTGCAAAAGCTTCTGCAATTTCATCTAAATAATCTTCATCCACCCGCCGCGCAATTTGCGCCGGCTCAATCAGATAGATTTTATCATGAAGGTCAGGGGAAGCCAGCATTTGCCAAAAATCAGATGAGGCAGAAACCGCCTCAAAAGCTTCAACCATTGTGGGGTCAAACCAACTGCCAGCCCGCTTTTTAGCTTCACTAAGCGCCGCTTCAGGCCCGCTTGCCGTATGGAAAACATCAATCACCTGCGATAGTAATGCAATCCGCGAATAATTTGGGATATCTTCACCTGCAAGCCGGTCCGGCAAACCCTTACCATCCCACTGTTCGTCAAGGCTGCGAATACCAAGCGCAACATCTTCAGAGAAACGCAGTTTCCTCGCAATGTCTGCACCGCGGTAACAGCGTGTTTCAATCAGCTCTTTTGCAATCTCCCCGCCCTCAACCATAACGGTCACAAGCGCGCGAAAACGCTCCGCAAGTCCAGACTGCAACCCAGTATGTGACAACACAAAACGTAAGGCCGCCGGCAGGCTGCCATCCCAGGTTTTGAAATCATGCTTAAAAGTTAGATCATCGGTGAGGTAAAGCTCACAAATCCGCGCCGCGTTACTGCTACAACCGAGATCTTTCAGCAGCAACATATAATAAAGGTCTGAAAGCGCCTGATCAGTTAAGCCCAGCTCCCGCCCAATATGATGCCCAATCCAGCAACAACGGATACAATGACCAATCGGTTGCCCTTCAGTCAGGTCCAGCGCACAGCTCATCGCACTCAACAGCTCAGCCAAACGCAACTCGCCTGTAACCTTCAGCGGTTCATCATACATCTTAGTACCCAACTCACATAAATCTTGTTAGATATCAGAGAGTAGAGTAAATCACTTAAAGAAGAGTATGTGAAACCAGTCAGTTTCTAAGCAACTGAATTTACTTTAGTATATGGACCAGAGCATGAGGTCTTAACTTCAGATGTCTACCAGGCAACTTTAGCTTTAGCTGCGACAATCCGGTTATAGGCAGCATTAATAGTCGCCGGGGAAATTTGCCCCGTTTTCACAGCGTCCATAATAATAGCAATCGTCTTGCCAGGCAGGTTAGGGTCAGGCCGCCGAGAATTAGAGATCATCAGCATATCCACACCCGCATTAATCGCCAGAATAAGTGTCTTCTTATATCCAAAATTCTTGGCAATAGCACCCATTTGCAGATCATCGGAAACAACAAGGCCTTGATAATTCAGCCGCCCACGTAGAACACCTGTTATCGCGGCCTTTGAGATAGAGACCGGCACCCCATCACTAGCAAGACCTTTATGAATAAGATGCCCAGGCATAACAGCCGGTGCATCACCGCTTTCAATCAACATCTTAAAGGGCAGTAATTCTTGTTTCTGCCAACTACCAGAAATATCCACAAAACCATCATGGCTATCACTGCGGCTCGAGCCATGGCCAGGAAAATGCTTAAGAACCGGCAAAACCTTGGTTTCCATGTGAGCCTGCACGAAGGCGCGGGCATATTTTGTTACTTTTTCAGGATCACGGCCATAACTCCGGCGCCACTTGCCAATTACCGGGTTTTTCGGATTAATAAGCAAGTCAACAACTGGGGCCAAATTCATATTAAAGCCGGCGCTTCGGCTAATTTTAGCAAGCTGTAAGAACCCAGCTTTTGCAGCATCAGGGCTCATTCGTTTAGCCACAGACCCGGCAGATGAAACAGACTTGTAACCAAGCTTTCGCCCAAGCCGCTGAACAGAACCACCTTCCATATCAACAGCAAGAAGAATACCTCGCCCACCAGCAGAGCGTTTGAATAGTGAGGTCATCCCTTTAACAGAGGCTTGGCTCTTAAAGTTATAACCAAGCATAACCACCCCACCAACTTGCCCCCGCTTTATTTGTGAAGCCAGCCGTTTTGCGCCAGCAGACCGAGAGGATGTCCCTTGAAAACCCATCATCAGCATTTGGCCAATTTTAGTTTCCAATTTTTCTTCAGCAAAACCTGGCTGAGAAGAAACAGTGGCAAAAGCCAAAACAAGCGCAGCAGTCATCATCGGCCGCAATTTAGAGCTAATCATGTTACAGGAAATCCCTTTATTTATATTTGGATAGCTGGAGCGCTAATTTTGAGATGGTTTTTTGATAAACCGTAGCTCTGTTCCATTTTTTAATAACTTCATAATTCTGGCTTCCCTCTTGCCAGCCTTGCCCGGCTACCCAGCCATTGCCTTTAAACCAAGCCGCCGTTGAAGCCAGCGCATCAGGCACAGAGCGATAAAGGTCACGTTTATTATCGCCATCAAATGAAACCGCATAGTCAACAAACCGTGTTGCTAAAAACTGTGTCTGGCCAATTTCACCAGCCCAGGCGCCGCGCATTTGTTGCGGAGTAAGGTCACCATTTTCAACTATTTTAAGGGCAGCCACCAGCTCCGCTGTGAAAAATTCAGTGCGGCGGCAATCATATGCCAAAGTTGCGAGCGAACGAAAGATTGAGCGTTTACCCATAAAATGACCAAAGCTCGTCTCTAGCCCCCAAATGGTTGTCAACATTGCCCGCGGAACACCATATTTCTTCTCAATACGATTGAATAGACTACGATGTTTTTTCATTTTACGGCGCCCAATGGCCACCATACCTTTAGTGCGACGGGCATAGAATCTCTCAAAACTCTGCTTGAAAGACTTTTGCCCCCGATCAAGGCGAATAACTCTCGTGTCATAGCGAACACCATTTAAAGAGGCATCCAGCGTACGCTTAGAGATCCCCTGATCCCGCATCTCACTTTTAAAAGCCTTTTTCCAGGCCCCAAAACCGCCCGCTGTATCGCCGCAACTAGCAGCCTGGGCCACACCCGTGAGCATGAAAAACACAGTCACAAAAGCTGTAATATATTTCATCAAAGCCGGCATCCTTATTCAGTCTCCAATGGGTTTGAGGGCGCAACCAAATTTTATCTTATTTGGGCCTGTTCTTAGCGGTCGATCCTATTGTATTAACCAGTTTGCTGCAACAGATCACAACGCTTAACAGCGCTAAAACAACAAGCAACTCATCGAAATAGAAAACCGACTAATCAAATCTTATTTTGCCATAACCTCTATGAAAAACATGACGAAAAAACGCTCACTTAAAATTGAATCACAAAACCCACAAAATTAACTAGAATAAGAATATATTGTTAGATATACGCCCAAAACAAACTTAAAATCAGAAATTGTTTGTTAGATATCAAAGCCTAGAAAAGTCACGTAATGTGGACCAATTAATTTGACGGCCGCATTATTCAAATTACACAGCTATGAACTGATAAAGACAGATACTGAAAAACACATGCTGAAATGCCGCCTGAAAACATCTCTGGTTACCCTATTGAGCCTGGTGCTAATGATACCATCGATGTTTTGCGTCTTCATTCCGGGCGGTTCAGCTCATGCAATGGCAATAAGTGCCACCTCCGGAATAGAGACCACAACTAAAAATCAAATAGCGAACCATCAAATGATGAGCAATCATCATAATCATCAGGCAATGATGAAAAAGATGGCCAAATCAGCATCAGTATCCAACAAGCTATCAACACCCCAGATGCTGGAATGTCTTTTCGATTGTTTAGATAAGTATGAGCAACCATCTTACCTGGCTGATAGCAACTCAGTGTTCAAGGCTCTCACCCCGCCTCAGAGTGATGAACTGCAAATCACCCTCCCAATTCATTTGCTTATATCTCTTTCGCCAAATGACCCCACAATATTGACAACTGGCCCACCGCCAGATCAATTTTCTCATTTTGAAAAAACAACTCCCCTCACAAAAACACACCGCCTGAGACTCTGAGCAAGGCTGCGTTCATTTGTTTGCTGATGCATGACCAATCAGCCAGATGCGAGCCCTCATTTATCACTCAGGCGTAGTTGTTGATCTATTCTAAAAACAGATAGCAATGTCGTCTTAAACACCAGCTTAAATATCTTCGCTGGTTGCTTAATGAAAGTCGTTGCCATGCTAGTTTCAATTCAAAATATTTTAGAAGGCAATCAATTTAGAGCCATCAAGCTCGCCATAATCCTCACGATATTAGCGCTATATATCACCGCCCAACCAGTTCAAGCTGAGCAATCAAAGTCTGATATATGGACCTGCCCAATGCACCCGCATTATATTGCAGATGAGATGGGTACCTGCCCAATCTGCGGTATGGATCTTGTCAAACGCGCCTCTGTAACCAAAACAGATAAGACCCCTGATACCCCTGCAGACCAAGCCCCCCTGATCACCATTGAGCCACAGATAATTCAAAATATGGGCGTGCGTACCGAGAAAGCAAAGCACAGTCATTTTGGCCGCCAAATAAAAAGCTTCGGCATCATCAAAGAAAATGAGCGCCTGTCTTCAGAACTATCCGCGCGGGTAGAAGGCTGGATAGAAAAACTCAATATCACAGCTGTCGGAGATGAGGTGAAACCTGATGATATTCTGTATGAACTGTTCAGCCCTGAACTGCTGGTCTCTCAAAGAGATTATTTAACAGCGCGCCGCCAGGGCATGAAAGCAAGAGACAACATAACCCGCCGCCTCACCAGTTTTGGGGTGCAACAAAAGGCTCTGAGCTTATTAGACAAAACAAATGAAGTTCAGCAAAACTTACCTTTTTTTTCTGAACGCACCGGCACAATTTCAGAGCTAAATGTTACAAAGGGCAGCTATGTGAAGCGCGGCATGACTATAGCTAAAATCCAGGATTATTCGAGCTTATGGATCATCGCCAAGGTGCCTGAAATAGATCTACCCTTCATCACCCTGCAATCAAAGGCAGAGGTCAGCTTCCCTAATCATTCAGCTCAAAAACTCAGCGCAACAGTTGATTATATCTATCCAGATATAGATCCAAAAACACGCACTGGTCAGGTTCGGGTTTTGGTCGAAAATAAATCAGGCTCCCTCCGCCCCGGCATGTATGTTGACATCCTCTTCGAGACAAATAAAAAACACCGGCTCAGCATCCCCTCAGAAGCCATCTTGAGGGATAAAGACGGAGACCGCGTCATCATCTCCCTTGGCAAGGGCGGTTTCAGATCAAGAAAAATAACAACAGGTCTGGTCTCAGCATCAAAAACAGAGGTTATCTCTGGCATGTCCGCCGGTGAAGATGTGGTGGTCTCCGCGCAGTTTCTTATTGATAGCGAAAGCTCTTTCAAAGAAGCATTCAGAAAATTAGAGCCTATCCAAAAGCCTCTCAGCCTTTTAAAGCCCAGCAAAACCCAGCTTGCCATGCTCGATCATCTCGTTGACGCAGCTCTCTATATCCATGAAACCCTAACCACAGACAAGACCATAACCGGTGAATATCTCACCCCCGCTCTTTCAGCTATTCCGCAGCTGCAAAGCAATTATGAAAACACGAAGCTTGCCCCCATCCTCATTTCAGCAGAAAAAGCTCTGAAATCCGCTCAGGCAGCTAACACCAAACTTAAACTACAAGCCGCCTTAAAAGCGCTCACCAGCTCCCTGCTCCCCTGGATAACAAATGGTGCGCCAGAGCATTACACCAAAAACAATATCAAAATTTTTACGGATAAACCTTCAGCTGCAAACTGGTTGCAGCTTATCTCATCACCAATGCAGCGCCCCAAAAACCCATATGGTTCCGCCGCCGCACTCCCTTTTAGCTTTTCAATCAAATCCATGATTGAAAGCCCAGCCCCACATGCTGATGAAAAAAGGCTGATCAAAAAAGACCAAACCAAACATCTAGAACAAATACCCAGCCACCAGCATCACTAAATAACCAGCGCTTGAAAAGAAAAGCTAACCATCATGATCGACGATACAGACAAAACATCTTCACCCATAGAAACCATCATTAATTGGTCTGTTAAAAATCAACTGCTTGTCATCATCGGGTGTCTGGCCTTGCTGGTAGCAGGTGTCATAGCCATCAAATCCACCCCCCTGGATGCCATCCCTGATTTAACGGATACGCAAGTCATTATCCGCACAGATTTTAATGGCCAGTCACCAAAACTCATAGAAGACCTCATCACCTACCCGCTCTCAACCACCCTGCTTGGCCTGCCAAGAACCAAAGCAGTGCGCGGATTTTCCATGTTCGGAACCAGTTTTGTTTATGTCATCTTTGAAGATGATGTTGATCAATATTGGGCGAGAGCCCGCGTCATCGAAGCCCTGGCAACACTGGGTTCTGACCTACCAGAAAACGTAAAACCAAAAATCGGACCAGATGCCACCGGCGTTGGCTGGGTCTATCAATACAGCCTGATAGACAAAACCGGCAAACATGATCTGGCTGAGCTGCGCACCCTACAAGATTGGTTCCTGAAATTTGAGCTCGGCGCCGTTGACGGCGTCTCAGAAGTTGCCTCAGTTGGCGGTTTCGTCAAACAATATCAAGTGCTGATCGATCCCAATCGTTTAAGAGCCTATGATGTCCCGATCAACCGAATTGCAGAAGCTGTAAAAGCCTCTTCAAAAGAAGTCGGCGGCCGTGTAATTGAGCAGGGCGAAACCGAATTTATAGTCCGCTCAACCGGCTACATCAAAAACATTGAGCAACTGAAAGAGACTGTTGTTTTTTCAACAAATGGTGCCCCGGTTCTCCTTTCGAATATTGCCCGCGTCATCGAAGGCCCGGAACTTCGCCGCGGCGTTGTGGAGCTAAATGGAGAAGGAGAAACAGTTAGCGGCATTATAGTTATGCGCACCGGTGAAAACGCTCTTAACGTCATTAACCGCATCAAAGATAAAATAGAGAGCCTAAAACCCAGCCTACCAGATGGGGTAGAAATAATACCAGTTTATGACAGAGCCCCCCTGATCGAAGGGGCCGTCAACTACCTCACAATAAAACTCATAGAAGAAGCCATAGTGGTCGCCATTATATGTTGGATCTTCCTCCTACATATACGCTCAGCCCTTGTCGCCATAATCACCTTGCCACTCGGCATACTGGCAGCTTTTATTCTAATGTCCTGGCAAGGCATCACCGCAAATATCATGTCATTAGGCGGCATCGCCATTGCCATTGGCGCCATGGTAGATGCCTCCATCGTCATGGTAGAAAATGCTCACCGCAAATTAAGCAACCTTGAAGATGATGCAAGCCACACCGCAAAACAAACAGCAATTCTGAACGCTGCCAAAGAGGTTGGCCCTGGGCTGTTTTTCTCTCTTTTAATTATAACTGTTTCATTCATTCCGGTATTCGCCCTCACCGGCCAAAGCTATCGTCTCTTTGCGCCGCTAGCCTTCACCAAAACATATGCTATGGCTTTCGCTTCACTGCTCTCAATCACCCTGGTGCCTGTGTTAATGCTATGGCTCATACGCGGCCGCATAAAACCAGAACATGCAAACCCCCTCAATAGATATTTCATCTCTCTATACACGCCGCTTTTAAATGGAGCGATGAAATATAAGAGACTAACTCTACTAACCCTCGCGCTGCTGCTGGTCTCGATAATCATCCCAATTAAAAACACCGGCTCAGAATTCATGCCCCCACTCTATGAAGGTGAGCTCCTCTATATGCCGACAACATTGCCCGGCATCTCCATCACCAAAGCCAAAGAAATCCTCGCCCAAACCAACCGCCTGATCAAAACCGTTCCAGAGGTAGAAAGAGCCTTTGGCAAAGTCGGCCGCGCTGATACAGCCACAGACCCAGCCCCCATCTCAATGATAGAAACATGGGTAAAACTAAAACCAAAATCTGAATGGCGAGACGGTATGGATCTAAAAAAAATTACCGAAGATCTGGACAAGCGCACGAAACTGCCAGGGCTAATCAATAGCTGGGGGTACCCGATCAAAATCCGAATGGATATGATCTCAACCGGCATTCGCACCCCCGTCGGTCTTAAAATCTCCGGGACTGACCTGAAAGAGATAGAGCGAGTTGCACTAAAAATAGAAGCTCTTGTCAAAACCATCCCTGGCACCCGTTCCGCCTTCGCAGACCGTGTCATCGGCGGCAAATATCTCGAAATTGAACCACAGCGCCGTGAACTTGCCAGGCAAAATATAGACCTGGCAACATTTCAAAATGTCATTCAAACGGCCCTTGGCGGTATTAAGCTGGCAGAGAGCATACAAGGGCGTGAGCGCTATAATATTCTCCTGCGTTATGACCGCCCCTTCAGGGACACACCCGAAGAAATCAAAACAATATTGATCCCAACACCACAAGGACAGCACATACCCTTGTCACAACTTGCCACCACAAAACTAACCGATGGCCCCTCGATGCTGCGTTCAGAGAATGCCCGCCTAAACGGCTGGGTTTTTGTCGATATAAAAGACAGAGACATCGGCACATATGTTGAAGAAGCGCAAAAACTCATAAATGAGAAAATCCAACTTCCCGCCGGTTATAGCCTCACATGGTCAGGGCAATATGAGCAGCTGCAAAAAGCGCGGCAACAGCTAAGCCTCGCTATTCCAGCTGTCATCGTAATCATTTTCGCATTATTGATGCTGCACTTCCAAGCCATAGACAAAACCATGATCATCATGCTGTCTCTACCATTCGGGCTCATAGGCGGTTTTTGGGCGGTATATCTGGCCGGATACAATCTCTCAATCGCCGTTGCAGTTGGTTTCATCGCCCTCGGCGGTATAGCCATTGAAACAGCCATTGTCATGTTGCTCTACATCGACCAACAGATAAAAACACACAACCCAAAAAATAGAGCCCAATTAAGCTCAGCAATCCTGAGCGGGGCTATACAGCGGGTTAGACCAAAATTAATGACCGTCCTCACAATCATCATAGGGCTGCTACCAATATTCATAACAGATGGCCCCGGCGCAGATGTAATGCGCCGCATAGCCCTCCCCATGGTCGGCGGTATGGTCACAACAACCATACTTACTCTCATCGTAATCCCGGTGATTTATTATCTATGGTTGGGGCGCAGCTATAAACACGCATAACAAAACAAGTGCCGGAGTATAAGTGGGCATAGCCAGGGCATCACAATTTCTTGAAATGAGCTGATCTATTTGATGTAAGCCTCTTTCCATCATAAGCTTTACCTATGCAGGCAGAGAATGATTGCTGCAAGAGCAGTAAAAGGAGGCCCAAAAAGATGACTTTCATATCAAAGAGCCAAACTCATCAAGCCCATAAAACAAAACCAACTCTATTGAAAAAATTGAGACACCTAAAGCTATGCAGTCTCTCGATCTGTCTCGCCCTCCCCCTGATAGGGCCGCCAGTCTCTATAGTGAAAGCTGAGCAAGCATCAGAGCAACAGCAGAGCCAAAAGAGTAAGAAAACTTCTCATCATCTGCAGCAGGCCAAAAAGCGCAAGCAGCTATTTATGAAACTCAAACATGCCGCATCAGAAGCCGAAGCACGGCAAATTGAATATGACATCTGGCAGCATTGGCTAAGAGATACAGACATCACAAGCCGCACCCTGGTTATGGACGCTATGGAGATACGCTCAACGCCGCATTTCGACCACGCCATGGAGCTCCTAAACACTGCCATAAAACGCACTCCAGATTATGCCGAAGCCTGGAACCAACGGGCCTTCATGCATTTCCTGAACAATGATTATGCTGCGTCATTAAAGGATATTGAAAAAGCACTGGCACTAGAGCCCAAACATTTTGGCGCACTTGCCGGCAAGGCCCGTATTCTAATGAAGCAAGGCCGCTATAGTGATATGCAAGCTGTTTTAAAAATGGCCCTTGAAATACACCCCTGGCTGAAAGAGCGTAAGTTGCTAAATCCCGAAAATCTCGGACAACCTCTCTAGGTCAGATATTTTGAATTGGGTGAAACCAGGTGCATCTGGCGCTAATGACTTATGTTGCCAATAGGGTCTAGTATCAGCAACGTCTAATATCAGAGACTTCTCAAATAAGACGGGCGAACAGAATTTTCTCCCAAACGGGTCGCAGCAATCTCAGCTATCAACCGGTTTTTATCCCGCGGCAAATTCCCCGCCAACGCCAAACAATTCGAAGCATGGTTAGAGCGAAAAATAACCGGCGATTGCGGCGCCAGAAGTGTGAGTAACATCTCCTGCTCTGCTAAAATACCATCATCATCTTGCAAGCAAAAATCATCGGGCTGTTGTGCCATAAATTCCTGATAAGACCCTTCATCAAGCATCAATTGCAATGTCGAGAGATAGTTAGGTGCAGCTTTGTTAATCAACTCAGCAGTTCCCTGAATATGCGCCTGCCAGTCAGCTTGCCCCCCAAGGCCAAGAATGACCGTCGCCGAAATCTTAATATTAGCATCACGCGCCCGCTTAATCGCAGAAATATGAGTTTTCTGGCTAGCACCTTTAATGATCCGTTTTAGAATTAGATTTGAGCCAGATTCAATACCAAGGTAAACCAGTTTCAAACCCTTGGAGCGCAGCAATGCCAGCTCCTCAGGCGTTTTATCATTGAGATTTTTCGGCATTGCATAACAGGAAACCCGAGTGAGATTGCTAAAATTCTCATGCAGCACATCGAGTAGCTGAACAAGATGATCCGTTGGTAAAACAAGCGCATCCCCATCAGCTAAAAAAACACGATCAGCCTCCGGGTAAACCCGAGCCATCGCCTCAATTTCGGCAGACACAATCTCTATCGGCCGCGCTATATAAGACTTGGTCTTATACATTGAACAGAAGGTACAACGATTAAATGAACATCCAAGCGTTGCCTGCACAATCAAATTCCGCCCCTCACTTGGCGGGCGGTAAAGCGGTTCATTATATGAAATCAACAAATGAAAAATTCCTGTCTAACCAACATCACAATGTTTAAGCCCCCACACAGATAAGCATATATTATATGCCGCCCATGCCACTCCTATAGGAATAGAGTGCTCTGTTCACAGAATTAAGAGATTACAACATCTGGCCATTTTAATGAAGTTAGGAAACCACCCCCCCAACAGAACAAGCATCTGGCCAAACACATTAGAATTCACCAACCAACCAGATATAAACTATGGTTATGCATGGCAAATCAAGAGAGGTGAAACAATCATCTCTCATCGAAATATGTATAATGAGGGGAAGTAAAGTGGTGAGCCCTGAAGGATTCGAACCTTCGACCTACTGATTAAAAGTCAGTTGCTCTACCAACTGAGCTAAGGGCCCCCAAAAAACATCCAGACCAAATGATCTGGATGGGTGGGTACGCATCTTGTGTGCGAAGCGGTGAAAATAGGTAGTTAAATTCAAACCGTCAAGTGATGGTTTGCTATTTTTGCCCGAAAAAGTCAAACAAAATGATAAATGTTTTCCCAGCCCGACCTAATTAACCCAAACGATCAAAAAATCTCCTGACACTCAGGTCGAATAAGCTATAACTATCAGCTAAATAAGGCGCAAATCTTAACAATCATTAACAGTTAGCTCTTTTGACCTAAGGGCATCACCGCGCCGGCGCATTCAGCACTCTGAAGAATCTATACCGCAGAAATGAAACCAGAAACATCATGACAAACCGCTCTGCCATCGGCCTGATGTGCCTTGCCGTACTCTGTTTTTCAGTTCTCGACAGCACCGCCAAATATCTGGGTGAATTTACCTCAATCCCCTTCGAACAAGTTCTATGGCTGCGTTTCTTAACTCATAGCGCCCTGCTCATGCTGCTCTATTCACCGCCAAAATTCTTTCAGGCCCTGAAAACAAAAGCGCCCAGGGCTCAGCTCGTCCGCACATTAACAATGCTGGGGGCAACGGCCTTTAACTTCTGGGCGTTAAAATATCTACAGCTAGATCAAACCATAACCATATTCTTCCTAAGCCCCTTACTAATAGCGGCACTTGCCGGGCCGCTTTTAGGGGAGCGATTGGAAAAAACACAGTTTCTTGCGGTAATCTTCGGGTTTTTAGGTGTTTTAATCGTCACCAGGCCAGGCTTTGGTGGCATCCATTGGGCTGTCGGCCTTTCACTAATGGCCACATTATCCCTCGCTTTTTATAATGTCTTCACCCGCTATACCTCAAGATATGACAACAACAATACCAATCAGATATATGCGCCCTTAGGTGGAGCTTTTCTTTTCGCCCCCTTTGCTATCACCTCATGGCAAACACCAGATAGTTTATTTATCTGGGCGCTGCTATTTTCACTCGGCATCTCAGGCGGAATGGGCCACTGGTTATTGATCACAGCACATCGCCATGCCCCAGCCCCATTGCTGGCACCGTTCATTTATCTTGGCATCATTTCAATGCCAATCATCGGTTATTATATCTTTGATGATGTGCCCTCAACATGGACACTCGCCGGCGCCGTTTGCGTTATTGCCTCCGGTCTATATCTCTGGTCACGAGAAAAAGAGAGCCGCAAAAACAAACGGGGCTATGGGCCAGAAAATTCAGCAGCAGAGCCACCAATTCAACCCTGATACCGGGCCCTGAACTCAACGGCGAACGCCTCAAACCGCTCTTCTTCAATGGCCGCCCGCATCTCAGCCATCAAGCGCTGATAGAAATCAATATTTGCCCAGCTTAACAACATTGCCCCCAACAACTCCCCAGAGCGAATAAGATGATGAAGATACGCCCGGCTATAATCCCGAGCAGCTGGGCACTCACTCGTTGCATCAAGCGGTGATGGATCATCTTTAAAGCGGGCATTTTTGATATTTATTTTGCCATCAAATGTAAACAGCTGACCATGGCGACCAGAGCGCGTCGGCATCACACAATCAAACATATCAACCCCCCGCTCAACAGCGCCTAATAAATCAAGCGGCGTACCGACCCCCATGAGATAGCGCGGTTTCTCAGCGGGTAAATGGGGCAGGGTAAAATCAAGCACACGAAACATTTCACACTGCCCCTCACCAACAGCAAGCCCGCCAACCGCATAACCTGGAAACTCAATTTCCTGCAATGCTTCAGCTGAGCGGCGGCGCAAATCTTCATAAACACCGCCTTGCACAATTCCAAATATCGCCTGCCCCGGCGCACTATATTTTTCAAATGCTGTTTTTGAGCGCGTCGCCCACCGCATCGAAAGATCCATAGATTTTTTAGCCTCACTATGGGTCGCAGGAAATGGTGTGCATTCATCAAATGCCATTTGAATATCAGACCCAAGCAACGCCTGGATCTCTAATGAGCGCTCAGGGCTCAACGTATGGCGGCTACCATCAATGTGAGATTGAAAGGTCACCCCCTCTTCCGTAATCTTGCGCAATTTAGAAAGCGACATAACCTGAAACCCACCAGAATCTGTGAGTATCGGATGCGGCCATTTCATAAACTTATGTAATCCACCTAACTCAGCAATTAGCTCAGCGCCCGGGCGCAACATCAGGTGATATGTATTACCCAGCACAATATCAGCGCCCGTCCCGCGCACCCATTCAGGCAACATGCCTTTAACGGTGGCTGCAGTGCCAACAGGCATAAAAGCCGGGGTTTCAATCGTGCCATGGGGGGTGGTCACCCGCCCCCGCCGCGCGGCGCCATCGCAATTCATCAGCTCATATGAAAACATCTCAACCATCAACCCTCTCCCCGCTCCAAAAGCGATGCATCACCATATGAGTAAAACCGATATTTCTGATCAATAGCGTGAGCATATGCCTGCTTCATCACAGATGAGCCTGAAAAAGCAGACACCAGCATAAACAATGTAGATTTGGGCAAATGAAAATTAGTCATCAACCTGTCTACAACCTGAAACTGAAACCCCGGTGTTATAAATATATCCGTCTCGCCGCGCCATGATTTTAACGTGCCAGAGTTCGCCTTCGCCGCCGCTTCTAACAATCTCAAAGAGGTCGTCCCAACAGCACACACACGTTTGCCTGCGGCCTTAGCCTGCTTAATAACCTGCACAGTATCGTCTGTTACCTCGCCCCATTCAGCATGCATCTGATGGTCAGCTATGTTTTGAGTTTTCACCGGCAAAAATGTCCCTGCCCCCACATGCAGCGTAACCCGCAAGACCTTAACGCCGCGCGCTTCTATTTCATTTAGTAAGGAAGGGGTAAAATGTAGCCCGGCCGTAGGGGCAGCGACTGAGCCATCATATTGGCTATATACCGTTTGATAGCTTTGAAAATCTGACTGATCCGGCGCACGCTTAGCCGCTATATATGGCGGCAGTGGCATAGCCCCAACCATCTTTAACCGCTCATCAAGCACCGCCCCTGTAAGGCTGAATGATATAAGAACCTCACCGCCCCCTTCTACGGTTTCAACCCGGCCATCAAGCCGGCCCATATCACAAGAGTTATTATCATCGCCAAACTGAAGAAGATCACCGGCCTTAAGCCGTTTAGCAGGTTTGGCAAAAGCCAACCATTCATTCTCAGAAACTCGTTTATGGAGGTTAAGGTGAATTGAGGCAGAATACTCACCCCGTATCCGCACACCATCAAGAGCAGCTGGCAGAACCCGGCTGTCATTAACAACTAAAACATCACCAGCTTCAAAATAGGAAGGCAGGTCTTTCACCATGTTGTCTGAAAAGTCACCCCCCTCAGACACATGCAGCAACCGCCCCCCATCACGCTCATCCGGCGGATAAAGTGCAATTAACTCTTCAGGTAGTGTGAAATCAAAATCATCAAGTTGCAAAACAAGTTGCTCCAATGATCAAGCGTTAGAGAGAGTATCATTTAGCATAAAAGAACTATCACGCTAGAAAGCCCCACAAAACGACCACTCTCTAAGACGAGAATTGTGAATTACACCCTCAAACAAATAGGGCCTCTTGAAGAAGAGGCCCCTTGAAATCGTCTCAATAATCCCTGCTTAAAACAGCATCACTGTTATTAAGCAGCGTCAGCAGCAACCCGCATGCTAACAATCTGATCAGGGTCACGCACAGGTTCCCCGCGCTTAATTTGATCAACATAATCCATACCGGAGATAACACGACCCCAAGCCGTATATTGCCCATCAAGGAAAGAGGCATCATCAAAGCAGATGAAGAATTGACTATCAGCAGAATTAGGCGCCTGCGCCCGTGCCATAGAACATACACCGCGAAGATGAGGTGTATTATTAAATTCAGCTGCTAAATTCTGGCCAGAGCCACCCGTGCCCGTGCCGGTTGGGTCACCGGTTTGAGCCATAAAACCATCAATCACCCGGTGAAAAACAATGCCATCATAAAATTTTTCACGAGCCAGCTCTTTAATCCGAGCCACATGGTTCGGCGCAACATCTGGTAACAGCTCAATGATAACTTCACCATGAGTGATGTTCAAAATTAGTGTATTTTCCGGATCTTTAATTTCAGTCATTTTATTCCTTAAGTCTTTTCTTCGTCGTCTATTCAACTGCGCCGTGATTTATTCGATGCGCGGCAACACTTTTGTACGTGGCGCGTTTTCAAACCCAGGTACAAATTGCTTCAGCGCAACAGGCGGAGGGTCTTTCACATCAGCTGCAACCTTCATTGCAACAATAACATCAGGCTCGTCCACCATTCCAGAAGGCCCGCGCCCGCGCTTAAGCTGGTCAATATATTCCATTCCATGCACAACCTTACCGAAAGCCGTATATTGCCTGTTTAAATGATGCGCGGCCTGAAAGCAGATAAAAAACTGGCTGTTCGCAGAATTAGGATTTTGCGTTCTAGCCGCCCCAATAACCCCCCGGTTAAAAGGCATATCATTAAATTCTGCATTAATATCAGGCAATTCAGAACCACCCGTACCCGTACCGGTCGGATCACCCGTCTGAGCCATAAACCCATGAATTACGCGGTGAAATTTCAAACCATCATAAAAACCCTGGCGCACAAGCTTGCGTATCTGCGCCACATGTTTTGGCGCTTTTTTAGGATAAAGAACAATAACCGCACGGCCATAAGTTGTATCGAGATATAGGAAATTCTCGAGATTGATGTCCTTATCAAAAGATTGCGCTTGAACTCCTTGAATTGAAGCAACAAAAACTACAACAGCAACAATCATCGAATTAAAGAAACGTCGCTTCATTTACAAAACTCCATCACGTAATTTCCAATAGAAAATCTTAAACCGCTTAAGACTTCTTTTCTGCCAAATAATTCGCAACATGCGGGGGAACAAATTTATGAAAATCGCCACCCAGCTGTTCAATCTGGCGCACCAGCTTGGCCGCTATGTGCCTCACCTCACCGTTACTTGGCAATAACAAAGTTTCAATCCCATTAGCCATTGCCCGGTTCATGCCAGCCATTTGCATCTCATAAGCAAAGTCAGCAGAATCGCGCAGCCCCCGCACCAAAACTTTGGCGCCGTAAGCCACAGCCGCATCAACCGCCAAACCCGAAAATTGAATAACCTTTACATCCTTGGCCTGCTTTTGCCGTAGCTCATCAGCATACGTTTCTAAAAGCTGCACACGCTCCTCACCAGAAAGGTAAGGTGATTTAACATGATGAACACCAACACCAATAATAAGTTCATCAACAATGTTCAGTGCCCGGCCGATTATATCAACATGCCCATTGGTTAGGGGGTCAAAACTACCAGGGTAAAAACCTGTTACACTCATTACTCAGCTTTCCCCGCCATCATCCGGCAGTTCATTAGTATCCGGGCTATCATCACTCGATTTTGGATCGGCAGCCGGTTCATCACCGACCATATCTTCCGCCTCATCTGCACCATCATCCACTTCACGGATATGTTCAACAGAAACAACACTTTCACCCTCTGCCGTTTTAAAGACAGTAACACCCTGTGTACTACGCCCGGCAATACGAACACCGTGGACAGGACAGCGGATCAATTGGCCGCCATCAGTAACCAGCATGATCTGGTCACCTTCCTCAACAGGGAATGAGCCTGCAAGTTCACCATTGCGATCATTCACAACCATGCCAATAATGCCTTTACCGCCCCGGCCAGAGACCCGATATTCATAGGCAGATGACCGCTTGCCATAACCATTAATACTGAGCGTTAAAACAAATTGTTCCCCAGCACTCAGCTCGGCAAAGCGCTCAAGAGAAAGGTCAACATCTACAGTTTCACCATCCTCTTCAAGATCAACCTCGACCATCTCAGCCTCACCGCTCTCACCCGTGGTTGCCCGCCTGATGGCAGCAGCCCGTTTCAGGTAAGCCCGTTTTTCTTCAGGGCTGGCTTCGATATGATGGAGAATAGCCATAGAGATCAACTGATCCCCTTCAGCAAGGCGAATACCGCGAACGCCCGTTGAGCTACGACCAGCGAACACACGCACATCCGTCACAGGGAAGCGAATGGCCTGCCCTCTGGCACTGGTGAGCAGCACATCATGTTGCTCTGTGCAAATATCAACACCGATAATTTGATCGCCTTCATCAAGCTTCATGGCAATCTTGCCATTTTGGCGAATATCCACAAAGTCAGAAAGGTCATTCCGCCGTACATTGCCGGTTTGCGTCGCAAACATAACATGCAACTGCTCCCAGGAGCTTTCATCCTCCGGCAATGGCATAATCGTTGTTATGCGCTCATCCTGCTCAAGTGGAAGAAGATTGATCAGTGCTTTACCGCGAGCTTGCGGTGCCCCAACTGGCAGGCGCCACACTTTCATCTTGTAAACCATGCCCCGTGAGGAGAAGAACAAGATCGGCGTATGAGTGTTGGCCACAAAGATCTTGGAGACAAAATCCTCATCCCGCGTCGCCATACCAGAGCGGCCTTTGCCCCCCCGGCGCTGCGCCCGATAAGTAGAGAGCGGCACCCGTTTTATATACCCTTTGTGAGAAACGGTCACCACCATATCCTCACGCGCAATCAGATCCTCATCATCAACCTCACCCTCAATATCAAGGATCTCGGTTCGGCGCGGCGTACCAAATTCATCACGAATATCGGTCAACTCGCCTTTAACAATATCAATGATCCGCTCTCTCGAACCCAAAATATCCAGATAGTCTCTGATGACCTCGCCAAGCTTATGCAACTCATCAGAAATCTCATCACGCCCAAGTGCTGTTAAGCGCTGCAAGCGTAGGTCAAGGATCGCCCGCGCCTGCTGCTCTGAGAGTTTATAAATCCCTTTATCAGTGACCGTATGGCGCGGATCCGCAATAAGCTCAACCAGCGGCGCAATATCTTTCGCCGGCCAGTCACGCTCCATAAGCTGCTCTCTGGCAGTTTGCGGGTTCGGCGCATGCCGAATGAGATGAATAACCTCATCAATATTCGCAACAGCGATCGCAAGACCCACCAACACATGCGCCCGGTCACGAGCTTTGTTGAGCAGGTATTTTGTCCGGCGAGAGACAACATCCTGGCGGAATTCTGTAAACGCCTTGATGAAGTCCATCAATTGCAGCAGCTCCGGCTTGCCGCCATTAAGCGCAACCAGATTACAGCCAAAACTTGTTTGCAAAGGAGAGAAACGATAAAGCTGGTTTAGCACCACATCCGGCACTGCATCCCGCTTCAATTCAACCACAACCCGCATGCCCTGCCGGTCAGATTCGTCCCGAATATCAGAGATACCCTCAACCCGCTTTTCACGCACAAGCTCCGCAATCTTCTCAATCATCGAAGCTTTGTTAACCTGATAAGGGATCTCAGTAATCACCAGCGCAAAGCGGTCCTTGCGGATCTCTTCTGTCGCCACCTTACCGCGCATCACCACAGAGCCCTTGCCCTTATGATAAGCCGAGCGAATGCCCATGCGGCCAAGTATCATCCCGCCCGTTGGAAAGTCAGGCCCAGGAATAATTTCCATAACCTGCTCAACACTGATCTCAGGGTCATCCAGATAGGCCATACAGCCATCAATAACTTCAACCAGATTATGCGGCGGAATATTGGTTGCCATACCAACAGCAATACCGCCCGCACCATTCACCAGAAGGTTAGGAAATTTGGCAGGCAACACCGATGGTTCAGATTCAGAGGCGTCATAATTTTCCTGAAAATCGACGGTCTCTTTATCAAGATCATCCAACAGGCTATGAGCCACTTTCTTAAGGCGGCATTCTGTATAACGCATGGCAGCCGGGCGGTCACCATCGACAGAACCAAAGTTGCCCTGCCCGTCAATGAGCGGCAAACGCAGAGAGAAATCCTGCGCCATCCGAACCAGCGCGTCATAAATCGCACTATCACCATGCGGGTGATATTTACCCATAACATCACCAACCACGCGGGCCGATTTGCGATAGGCTTTATTCCAGTCATAGCCATTCTCATGCATCGAATAGAGAATGCGCCGATGCACAGGTTTCAAACCATCTCTAACATCTGGTAGCGCACGAGAAACGATTACGCTCATCGCGTATTCGAGATATGACCGGCGCATTTCATCTGTGATTAAGATCGGGCGAATATCTTGCGAGGAACCATCATCCCCGTCGTTATGCTCTTTATCGCTCAATTGAGGATCCTGTGGTCTGTTTTAGCACCGACAGCTTAGGGCAAAATCATCCCCACCCCGCCGATACAAAAAATATCTACATCATTCAGCTGTTCGGTAAAGCTGTGTATTATCCTTTTATGGCGGACAGTACAACTTATGGCGGACAGTACAACTCAACGCTTTAAAGGGGCGAATGCCCCCTCTGAATGCCACATAGATATAGCCCATCACCCGGCCTCATACCAGTGTTTTAAAGCTTAAAACCCGCTTAATTGGGGATATTGCCAAAGCGTATTTTTGCCAGTGGTTAAACGGTTTACATCCCCCGCCCATCCACTAATATGGCGCAGAAATCATTAAGGAGAGAGTGACTATGGCAGGCCATGGCTCAAAAAAAGTGATCTATGCCGCTTTGGCCGGTAACGGGTTGATAGCAATAACAAAATTCGTGGCCGCTTCCATCACCGGCTCCTCCGCCATGCTCTCAGAAGCCATTCACTCCGTTGTCGATACAGGCAATCAGGGCCTATTGCTCTATGGCATCAAAAAATCCAACAAACCCAAAGATGAGCGCCACCCCTTCGGCTATGGCATGGAAATCTATTTCTGGGCCTTTGTTGTCGCTATTCTTATTTTCGCCGTCGGTGCCGGTATTTCAATCTATGAAGGCATCCACAAGCTCCAGAATCCAGCTCCCATCAAAAGCCCGTACATCAACTATATCGTCCTCACCGCCGCGATGATATTTGAAGGCGTCGCCTGGTATATTGCCTATAAGGAGTTTAACAGGATCAGAGGCGAAGCCAGCCTTTTCACAGCTGTACGCCACTCAAAGGATCCAACCGTTTTTACAGTCTTATTTGAAGATTCAGCTGCCATGCTCGGCCTGATAGCCGCCTTTATAGGCATTCTCGCCAGTGACCTTTATGGCCTCACCAACGCAGATGGCATTGCCTCCATAATCATCGGCATTATTCTGGCGGCAACGGCCATTCTACTCGCCTTTGAAACCAAGGGGCTACTGCTTGGGGAAGCCGCAAGTCCCATTCTTGTGAAGTCAGTTGAAGACATCGTCAAAAACCGCAAATCCATTTTACATGTTAATGAACTAAGAACCATGCATATGGGCCCATATGATATCCTCCTCGCCCTCTCGCTTGATTTTAAAGATGAGCTGAGCGCCGGCGATGTTGAGCGCAAGATCTCTGAAATGGAAGTTGAGATCAAATCACGCCACCCGGAGATCAAACATCTTTTCATTGAAATGCAGAGCCGCTCCGCCCACATCGCTGACAAACAAAACAACAACGATGGCTAATCTCGCCGCTTCATAAAACCATACCAGTCCGAACAATCAATAAATCAACCTGCTTGAAAAGATTTAACGAGACCCCCTATGAAATACACCACCCTCGGCCAGACAGACATAAATATTAGCCGCATTTGCCTTGGCACCATGACATGGGGCAACCAAAACACCGAGAGCGAAGGCCATTCACAAATGGACATGGCGCTGGATATGGGGGTTAATTTCTGGGACACAGCTGAAATGTATGCTGTGCCGCCGACAAAGGAAACCTATGGCTCAACCGAGAGCATCATCGGCAGCTGGTTCAAAAAGACCGGGCGCCGGGATGAGGTGATCCTCGCCTCAAAACTCTCACCTGAGATGCCCTATATTCGCACTCAAAACAGAATTGACCGCCCTAGTATCATTGACGCCGTCGAGAGCAGCCTGAAACGCCTTCAAACAGAGTATATCGACCTCTACCAGCTGCATTGGCCAACCAACCGCAGCCTCTTTCATTTCAATAATGTCTGGAGTTACAAAGCCCGCACCACCAACTGGCAAGAGGTGATGGACAATCAATTAGAAGTTGTCATTACCCTGAATGAGCTAATCAAAGCCGGCAAAATTCGCCAGTGGGGCCTCTCTAACGATAGTGCCTGGGGCATCACACAATATGCCAACATCGCCCGCAGCAACAATCTTCTCGGTCCCGTTTCAGTCCAAAATGAATATAGCCTTCTGCGCCGCCGCGATGAGCTGAACATAGCGGAAGCCTGCCTTATAGAAGGCATCAGCTATCTGCCATGGTCTCCCCTTGCAATGGGCGTTCTCTCTGGCAAATATCTGGGTGGCCAAACACCCAATGCCCGCATCACACTCGATGAGCCATCACAAAACCGCTATGGTTACCGCCTGACTGAAAATGTTGAGGCCGCCACCAGGGCCTATGTCGAGATCGCCAAATCAAACAATATTGACCCCTGCCAGATGGCCATTGCCTATTGCCTGACACACCCCTTCATCACTAGCCCGATCATCGGCGCCTCCACTCTTGAACAATTGGAGACCAATATAAAAGCCATTGATGTTGAGTTGAGTGATGATGTTAACAACGCCATTGAAGCTGTCCATAAACAATATCCAATGCCGTTTTAAAACGTCATCATCTGGCTAGCGTTTGGGTAGACTTTAAATAACTCGCTAAGGGAAGGTCTATTGAAAAGCTCACAACCAATAAAACCCTTCCCGAAAAAACACTCCTTCAAGTGCCTCCAACCAAATACACACCAGTCAACAATCACAGCGGTAACATACTGCAACATAAACATAATGTGATTTAAAACTGGTCGTAAATCAGTTGCCTTAATTAACTTTCATTTTTAAAGTCTCTGAACGCTAGCAAATTCAATAACAGAATTTGACTGGCATAAAAGGCGGTGAGGCAAAATATATTTGCCTGCCAGAGGCGCATCTTTTTATTCGCAGCACCATTAAAATGAAGCGTGAGCAACAAATGCCACAACCTCTAGTCCAAGCAATAGTTTGCCCAGCCGCCTTCTGTTCAATTCAATAAATATTGGAGATTATAGAAATGACTGACGCCCTCTTTTGGTTGGTACTAACAGCCCTGCTCACAACCCTGCAAACCCTACCCTATGTGATAGAGCGGATATTTCGGGTCGGATTTTTTATCGCACTTAAACACAATCCAGACAGCGGCCACGCCAATAGCGACCAACCCTTGGAGAAAATTCCCCATTGGGCCAAACGCGCTTATCGCGGTCATAAAAACAGCGTTGATAATCTCATTATCTTTGCAATTCTCATCATCACAGCCCATCTAATCGGCAAAACAGATAGCATCATAGCAACAAGTGCGATGGTCTATTTCTACGCCCGCCTTGTGCATTATATCGTTTATATTTTTGCAGTACCTGTTGTGAGAACTTTAGTCTTCTTTGTCGGTCTTGGCGCTATATTCACCATCGCCTACCAACTATTCATGTAAGCAGAACTATCAAAAACAAAATGTTACGGGAGGAGCGGAGTAATAGTAAACATTACCGCTTCTCATCAGCCCTCCAGCTCTTCTCGTTTCATTTCAAGCTCCAGCCACTGCTCCTCAAGGGTATCTTTTTGACCAAGTAACTCACCAAGCCCCTGTGAAATCTCATTGAATTTATCAGGATTTTTCTGGAACAGTTCTGGGTCTGCAAGTTCAGCTTCAAAATCGCTGATGCGGCCCTCAATCTCTTCTATCTGTTTTGGCAAATTATCGAGCGCATATTTATCTTTATAAGTCAGACGCCCTTGCGCTGCTAAGCTGCGTTTTTCGCTATTCGCTTCACCATCACGGTTATCTACCCCAACACCATTAATGTCACGATTGTTGGCTGTCTCTTTAGCTTGTGATTTAGCGGCGTCTTTCAGAAGTTTAGCTTTCTGCGCCACCATCCCACTGTAACCACCCGCATACTCAACCCAACAGCCAGGCCCTTCATAAACCAAAACAGAACCAACCACCCGGTCAATAAAATCACGATCATGGCTGACAAGTAAAACAGTGCCCTCATAAGAAGAGATCATCTCTTCCAACAGATCCAGAGTTTCAAGGTCAAGATCATTTGTCGGCTCATCAAGCACCATCAAATTAGAAGGGAGTGAAAGCGCCCGCGCGAGCATTACCCGCGCCCGCTCACCACCCGAGAGCACATCCAAAGGCGTTCTGGCCTGCCCCGGGTCAAAAAGAAAGTCTTTCATATAACCGATCACATGCTTGCGCCGGTCCCCTAGCTCAACATAATCACCGCCCCCATTGGTCAACGCATCAGAAAGTGTCCAATGAGGTTTCAAACTATCTCTAGCCTGATCCAGGGTCACCATCTCAATATTTGAACCAAGGGTAATCTCACCAGCATCCGGCTGTAACGCCCCGGTCAGCATTTTAATTAAAGTGGATTTCCCTGCCCCATTCGGCCCAATAATACCTAGCCGGTCACCGCGCATAATCCGAAGGTCCAGCCCCGAAACAATTTTGGTGTCACCAAAACTTTTGGCAATCCCCTCAGCTTCAATCACCCGCCGCCCAGAAAGTCTGCCATCATTCTGTTCAAGTTTTACGGAGCCGCGCGGCCCTTTATATGTCTTGCGTTGATCCCTGAGAGAATGAAGATCAGAGAGCCGCTTCTGGTTACGCTTGCGCCGGGCTGTCACCCCATAACGCAGCCAATCCTCTTCCATAGCAATTTTACGAACCAGCTTATGGGCATCAAGCGCTTCTTGTTCATAAACCTCATCACGCCATTCCTCAAATTGTGCAAACCCCTGCCGCATCTGGCGTGCGATGCCCCGGTCTATCCAAATAACCGATCGTGAAATATTAGAAAGAAAGCGCCTGTCATGGCTAATCACCACAATCGCAGAGCGAAGAGATTTAAGCGTATCTTCAAGCCATTCAATCGCTGGTAGATCAAGATGGTTGGTCGGCTCATCTAATAACAAAATATCAGGCTCAGGGGCCAACGCCCGCACCAGGGCAGCACGCCGCCCCTCACCACCAGAAAGATTAGAGGTACCCATCATCGGGTCCAACCCAAGCTCAGTTAGAAAGTAATCAGCTTTATGCGCATCTTCTACACCTGCAAGACCAGCGCGGGCATAATCCCCCACAGTGTCATAACCAGACAAGTCAGGCTCTTGCTCCAAATAGCAAAGCGTTACACCAGGCTGCAAAAACCGCTCACCCGCATCAGCCTCCAGCAATCCAGCAGCAATTTTAAGGAAACTGGATTTACCGCACCCATTCCGCCCGACAAGGCAAATTCGATCACCTTCAAAAACAGAGGCCTCCACCCCGTTTAAAAGCGGATCACCACCAAAACTAAGTTCAATATTCTGTAGGGTTAACCAGGGCGGCGCCATATAATTCCTCTTAAGTACATTTGCGCCTCAACTCTTATCAAATCAAAGAGGAGAAAGAAACAAATGAACCAAAGCGATGTTATGGCGAATTTTCCAACAGCTAAAATCAAAGTCGCAATCTCATATCATCGCGACTTAAATGCAGTGACAAGTTATCAAATCGAAGGCAAGGCCTCACCATGGCGACGCATCAGGCCGGTAAACCATCAACCCGAAAATCACCAGCATCGCTCCAAAGGCTGGCCATCCTAAAAGAAACCAGCGCCGATAGAGCAGATGAAACCGCGGCGGAAACGCCTGCCCGGCCGCGACAGCCGCTTGCGATATCCGGCTCATCTCATTTTGCATTTTAACAACCGGCAGCCAACAAAGCCCAATGAACACATAAAGCCCAAGGCTAAGGGCAACCCATAAATCACTAAACTCATACCCCATCATCATAACAAGGGCCGCCCCGGTAATGGGTTGCACAATAGCCGCGACTGCCGTGAAAACAATATCAGCAATCACCACAAGGCGGCAAAGTACAGAGAGTGCAGCGCGCTCATCAGCCGTCTCCCCCTGATGACAAAGCCGCATGCCAGCAAATAAAAAGAAAGCAATGCCCATCCCCGTGCCGAATAAAACCGCAGCCCCGATAATGTGAATATATTTTATGAAAAGATAACTCATAGAATGTTGTCCATATCAACGAGCGCTTAACGGCTCTCGCTAAAACTCATGAGAACAGCAATCAGCAACACCGGCACAACGATACTTAAAGCCAGCCCCACCCCCTGCGTAACGCTGGTAATTAAAGCAACATGCAACAGCCCAACCCCAACAATAAGCGCTATTTTTATCATCCCGCCAATCCGCCGCCATCGACGAGAGAGAAAAAACACCCCAGAGAGAATTGATAACAGCGCCGCCACACCCTCCCATGTTAAGGACCCGGCAAGAGCAAGCGTGCCAAACCCCCGCTCATGAGAAATTTGCACCAGCTGCTCATACCCCTCAAACATCCAGGTTAGCGCGACCCCCAATATTAATAGAGGCACCCAGAAATATGTCCGGGCATGCACCCGGTCCGATAGGCTTGCAGGCTGCTCGTTAAGATAGTCACTCATAGATGTGAGCGGGCGGCCCAAAGCCGCTTCAAAAGGCGCAGCATCATGAAGTTCAAAACTCTCCATCTGCTCTAGCGAAGCAGAACGCAGCGCGCCCCTATTCCCAAGAAGAGAGCTGACATCTCCAGCCATCGCCATAAGTTTCAGTAAAAATAGTGGCACCCGCAACTCATAGCCGCCAGCAAAACCAAGCCAGCGCCGATAAGACAGGATCATCTCTCTTAATGTTCTAACTTCAGGCCCAACCGCATAAATCATCTCAGGCTCCCCCGCCAGCAGAGGGGCTTGCCTATCTGCATGTGGTAATCTATCTGCGGCCACCATCTTAACAACCAGCTCAGCAAGATCATCAATCATAACCGGTTGAAAGCGCTGCCCACCCGCCCCCGGCAATGGCACAACAAACGGCAACCCGGAAAGCCCGCGTAACAATAACGCCCCACCAGAAGAGTGATGCCCAATCACGAAATCAGGACGAATAATAAGAGAGGAAAGTTTCACGCGGCGCAGCGCCCGCTCCCCAGCTAGCTTGCTAGCGGCATATTCAGAAAGCGGGTTTTTCACCGCCAAATCGGCATCAGTATCATCTTCAGGCAACTCACCAATGGTAGTCGCTGATATATGAATAAGCCGGTGCACTCCAGCCGCCTCAGCACCCTGAAACAAAGCGGCAGCCCCCTGCCCGTGAACATAAGACGCCTTATCTCTAAGATCAGATTGCAAGATACCAACAGCATTAATAACCGCATCAACCCCAGCAAGATCCTCAACCCAGTCAGAGGCGGAAAGTCGCTCATTATAATCAACCCTGAGCCACGCAATCTCAGGCAATAAGCGCTGCCCAAGCGCAACATCACGCCCAGCACCAACAACCTCATGCCCAGCCTTAAGCAGCGCCCGCACAATTGCTTGCCCAATAAACCCATAAGCACCAGCCACAAGGCATTTCATGCTACAAACCCCAAAAAATTTTGCCGCTAAAAATACGAAGGCACTAAAAAATTTAGCCTAAAAAAAAACGCCTGAATGAAACCATTCAGGCGTTTTGTAATTTAAACTAGCTTAGAAGGGGATCTCATCATCAAGCTCTTTTTCAAAAGAACCTCGCCCACCAGAGCTTTTATTATCCGAGCCCCGGTCAGGCACCTGGCCCCATTCAGGCTCAGAGAACCCACCGCTATCATTATTCGGTGCACCAGCCTGGCCGCCGCTTCTGCCATCGAGCATAGTCAAATTGCCATTAAAACCCTGCAGCACAACCTCGGTTGTGTATTTATCCTGGCCGTTATTATCCTGCCATTTGCGGGTCTGGAGGCTGCCTTCAATATAAACCTTGGAGCCTTTTTTAAGATATTGCTCAGCCACCCGGCAAAGCCCTTCATTAAAAATGACAACACGGTGCCACTCTGTTTTTTCCCGGCGTTCACCGCTATTCTTATCTTTCCAACTTTCAGATGTGGCGATGCTAAGATTAACAACCGGCCGGTTATCCTGCATCCGCCGCACTTCAGGGTCGGCGCCAAGATTGCCAACCAAAATGACTTTATTAATTGAACCTGCCATAGGTCTTCTCCTTAAATTATACGCCCTACCGCAATAGATGCGCCGCCTATCCCCAACGAGCTAATGAGCTATTAGCCATTCATACTAGATCAAATTGATGCGCCTAAAAAATGGAGGCAGCACAGTGAAATCAAGCAGCGGTGATAAACATAAATATAAACTTTGTGGCACAACCCTACCCTAATTTAACAAATGGCGCTCATGCACTGGCCCATCTGTCCACAACCTATACTCAAACCACCTAAATGGCCTCAGCCTGCGACAAAATCGACAAATCCACAGCTGTCACGAAAAAAACATATAGCCACCGAAAAAAACCCTGAATCGGAAAGCAGTTTCACATCAACAGAGCAACGTTCGTCAGACGTTCTCAATGCAACAAATGCTGCACTGCAGAAATTTCTGGAATTAATTGAAAACCATGGTACAATTAATGCAGATTTGACTGAATCCATTCCCATCAGGGGATACAATTTAAGAATTTATTAGCTAAGCTATTAAATTCATTTCATTTTTGGTGGTTAACCAATAAATGCTTCACCCTTCATTGCTAACAATGATCAGGTGAACTCATCAATATGATGTGACACAGTTTTGATAAAACAAGCAGAAATACGCCGTATTTAGAGGCGAAATGTGCGGTCTGCGACAATTCGCACATACCAGCATTGCATAAGCGCCTATATATGGCGCGAGACTAAGCGGGCCCATCAGTATTTTAGTGAGCCTTAGTAAACTTAATTATTGTTAATTTGATTTAGCAGTCATTTTGTCACAATGTTTAGTAAATATAACAGTTGAGTGACAAATAAATATACAGAACGAAAACATAACAAGAAGTGTTAAAGTAATGAAATCTGATCTATCAATAAACCGCTCAATGGAAGAACGTTTATCTCGCTTTTCTCGCCAAGGGCGGCCTTTACACAAAGATCAAAAACGTTTTTTACAGATCGCCGCGCTTACAGGCAGCTTTTGCGCCGCCTGGTTCATCATAGGCAAGCATACGCTCCATTTTGAACCCCTCCACTGGGAAACATACCCAGAGCGCTTCGCCTTTCTCATGCGCGTCATGGTATTTGTCTCCTTGCCGCTGCTACTAGGCATCATCAGCATCGCCTTCCAGCGCCTTGACCCACGCAATGTCATCGGCCAAAAGCTGCGCACTGACACCCCGGCAGATATTAATAAACGCTTTGTGGCCAACACAATTGAACAAATCATTCTGTTCTTCATTGTCCACTCTGCCATGATCTATTACGCCCCGGCAGATGATGCGATCAGTACAGTATTGCTGGCCTCTCTCTTCATGGTTGGCCGGATGATATTCTGGGTTGGCTATCATAAAGATAAATTCACAAGAGCACTGGGCTTCGGCATTACCTTCTACCCGATTGTTGGTGCCTATCTCTGGATCATCGTTCGCATCCTGTTTGACTATCACATCCCGATCTAAGGCCCGACCTTTGAAACGTAAGTCAGACCAAAATAGGCGAACGACACCAAACATTATAAACCGGGCCCCCACCCGAAAAAAACCAGCCCTCAGAAATGATCGGCTGGTTTTTTTATAAATTCAGGGTCAATCAGTTTTATTAATGCAAACAGCTATATATGACATTGCATTCTAGAAACAACACGTCACCTTAAAAGCGGGATCACTCTAAAAACCATCCCTACGGCGGCGATGCACTTCAGAGAGCAGTTGATCTCGCAAAGATTGAGAAATGAGGCTAAACACAGCACATTCAGGTTTCTGCATCTCAACAAGGAACCGCTCAATATTTCCAGGGAAATTCGGCTTAGCCACCCGAACAATGACCCCCTCCGTCGTCTCCATATTCACCCTCACATTGCTGCAAGCAACATTGACCACAAAATCAGTGTAGGCATTACGGAAACTATCCGGTGCAGCCTGGTCAAACTGCGTTTTAAACGAAACCCAGCGCTGATAATCCTCAGACTGCCGCCATTGCTCTAAGGCGGCCGGGTCTAACAAAGCCTCAAGCCGCAGCCTTGTTTCATCCCGCAAGGGGGTCGCCAGCGCTTTTTTCAGCTCTTTTTGCGCCGCTTCATTGGGTGGCACTACGACAAGATTGGCAAAATAAACTGGCTTGTCATCACCCGTAGTCGGGGCCGGCGGTGCCCAGATCTCAGAAGAAGAAAAATCCGCCCCGCCAATATCAGCATCGGTGAAAACAGCACCCCATAGATCAGCGAGTGTAAGGTCAGCAACATTCAACTGCGCGGTTTCAAAACTCACGGCTTGTAAATGGGCAAAGGCAAAAATAGTCCCCTGCAAGTTGGCATTACCAAAATTACTGCCATACGCCACCGCCCCAGAAAAATCCGCCCCTTGCATCTGCGCCCCAAAAAATGTGCTTTCTGCCAGAACAGAGTTCACAAAGCTTGTTTGCGCGCCCTTGGCAGATTCAAACGCCGAGCGAGAAAGAATGGCCCAGTCAAACCGCGCCCCATTGACCACCGCATTGTTAAATTTGGCCCCCCGAGAATAGGTAGAGCGAAAATCAGCATTGGTCAGGTCCGCACCAGAAAAATCAGCCCGCTCCAGCATGGCGCAGCCGCGCTCCTGATATTCTTCCAGTTTCGCGTCAACAATCGTTTCTTCCTGCAATTCTCGGCAGCCAAATTTAGCCTTTTGCAAAATAGCGCCTTCAAGCTTGGCATTTTCCATCAAGGCATTAGTAAAGTCTGCCTTACGAAGGTCCGAACGAGAGAGATTGGCATGGCGTAAGTTCCTCCCCCGCAGAGAAACAGTGACATCATCAGTGCTGGTCTGCTCATCCGTTACCAGGTCTTCATCCACCACAATCAGGTTGCGGTGAAACAACCCTTGAAAGCCAGAAGCAGTGAACCCTGTTTCAGCAAAGAAATATGCCGTTGGCGAGAAAACACGCGATTGGTATATTTCTTTCTTTTCCGTTCCTAAAGGTTTGTGGATGATCTTCGAAAGTGTTGGAATTTTGCGCAGCTGCCGGTCAATCCATTCATCCGGGAAAGTCACAACACAGATAGAGAAAAACAGCGTGAAGAAAACCAAGCCCAACGCCATCAAAAAGCTCGGGGAATGCTCTTGGATCGTCCGCCATATAGCCTGCCAGAAATTAGCGTTCGGCTTACGAAGAAAAATACCAACACCCACCAGAATAATAATTTCAGCTATTAAATAGACCCGATGCGCCCAGGTAATACCTTCAGCATGGTAAGGAAGAAAGGTGATCTGGAAATATAAGATTAGCAAAACCGGCAAGATCACAAGAGACAACCAGACCATACCATGCAGAAATGTCGCGAACACCGCGCTGCGGTTCGCTCCAGCCAGCGCCTGCGTATAGAAATAACTATGGAGCTCCAGTCTTAAAGGGTGCGTACGCCGCCCGCGCCATGCCTCATCCTCAGAAAGAATGGTATCAAGCTCAATTATTTTAAGGGAAAGCAGCACATGCTGCACCAGCAGGCCAAAATGCACAAACAACAACACCAACGGCCCAAAAAGGAAGAAACTATCCAGCCGTAGTGCAATCCCTAAAAAGGGCAGCACAACCGGCGCATTGAGTAAAAGGTCTTTATGCGAAACACTCGCCGCCGCAATAAACAGATAGGCAAGCAATGCCAAAAAGAACAGCCAACCATTTCTGGCTGCCACACTCGCCTCATTTACAGATGATAGCAGAGAACGCGCGGTTCCCCTTAGCGTCTCATCCCCAACAGCCCTACTTGTTCCGGTATCCACAGCGTAAAACTCCACACAACGCTTAAACTTAGCCGACACTCTATCTGAACAACCGGCAAAAGAGAATAACCCCATTCATTTCTATTCAGGACTGTGTATTTTAGGGAACGGAATATATTTCAGTGCCTATCTTGCTAGAATATGCCGTAAATCCCCTTTAAACCTCCCCCTGCATTCTTTATGTAAAGAGAAACCCTTTGATAGCAATAAAGGACCTGTATTTTAGTGGCCAAGACGATATCAGTGCGCGGCGCGCGCGAGCACAACCTTAAAAACGTCTCCGTCGAATTACCGAGAGATAAGCTGATTGTCTTTACAGGCCCATCAGGCTCCGGCAAATCCTCCCTGGCCTTTGACACAATCTATGCCGAAGGCCAACGCCGCTATGTTGAAAGCCTCAGCGCCTATGCCCGTCAATTTCTGGAGATGATGCAAAAACCGGATGTAGACGCCATAGATGGCCTCTCCCCTGCCATCTCCATTGAACAAAAAACCACATCAAAAAACCCGCGCTCCACTGTCGGCACTGTCACTGAAATATATGATTATCTGCGCTTGTTGTTTGCCCGCGTTGGCATCCCTTATTCCCCCACCACCGGCCTGCCCATTGCCAGCCAAACGGTCAGCCAAATGGTTGATCAGGTCATGGAACTTAAAGAAGGCACCAGAGCCTACCTCCTCGCCCCCATCGTGCGCGGGCGAAAAGGGGAATACCGCAAAGAATTCGCAGAGCTTTTGAAAAAAGGCTTCCAGCGCGTTAAAGTCGATGGCACCTTCCATGACCTCGATGATGTCCCAACGTTAGATAAAAAATATAAGCACGATATTGATGTCGTCGTTGATCGCATCATCATAAGAGATGACATCCAAAGCCGTCTTGCCGATAGTTTGGAAACCGCATTAGAGCTGGCAGATGGCCTAACCATTCTTGAAATGGCAGACCTGGAAGACGGCGAAACAGAGCCAAAACGGCTGATCTTCTCAGCAAATTTTGCCTGCCCCGTCTCCGGCTTTACCATCGAAGAAATTGAGCCCCGGCTCTTCTCCTTCAACAACCCTTTCGGTGCGTGCCCCAAATGTGATGGCCTTGGCACAGAGCTAAAATTTGAAGCTGAGCTCGTCATTCCAAACCCAAAATTCAGCCTTGAAGATGGCGCCATACAACCCTGGGCCAAAACCGGCAACACCTCTCCTTATTATGCTCAAACTCTGCAGGCTATTGCCAAACATTACAAAGTCAAAATGAGCACCGCTTGGGAAAAACTGCCGGAAGCTGTGCGCAGCACCATTCTCTATGGCTCAGGCACAACAGAAATCACCTTCGTTTATGAAGAGGGCAGCCGTAGCTTTAAAACCAAAAAGCCCTTTGAAGGCGTCATCAATAATATTGACCGTCGCTGGCGCGAAACAGAATCTAATTGGGTCCGTGAAGAACTATCAAAATATCAATCAGCCCAACCCTGCACCCATTGTGGCGGCGCAAGACTAAAAGAGCAGGCTCTCGCCGTTAAGATCAATGAGCTACATATTGGTGACATCGCCCATATGTCGATCAAAGAGGCGCTTGTCTGGGCAGAACAGCTCCCGGCCCATCTCAGTGCCAAACAATTAGAAATCGCCGAACGCATTTTAAAAGAAATCCGCGAGCGCCTGATGTTCCTGAATGATGTCGGGCTTGATTATCTTTGCATGTCACGCAACTCAGGCACCCTCTCTGGCGGTGAAAGCCAGCGCATTCGCCTCGCCTCACAAATCGGCTCTGGCCTTACCGGCGTGCTTTATGTGCTCGATGAACCCTCAATTGGCCTTCATCAACGCGATAACGCCATGTTATTGGAAACATTGAAAAACCTGCGCGACCTTGGCAACACAGTCATTGTTGTTGAGCATGATGAAGATGCAATTTTAACTGCAGATCATGTAGTGGATATTGGGCCTAAAGCCGGCGTCCATGGCGGCGAGATTGTCGCCAGCGGCACGCCTAAAAAGATCATGTCCAACAAAAACAGCATAACTGGCCAATATCTCACCGGCAAAAAATTCATAGCCGCACCCAAAAACCGCCGCCAGCCCGACAATAAGCGCCAGGTCACCGTGGTTGGCGCCAAAGAGAATAACCTGCAGAACATCACAGCCAGCTTACCGCTTGGCCTCTTCACCTGTGTTACAGGCGTATCCGGCGGCGGCAAATCTACATTTCTTATAGAAACACTCTACAAAGCCGTTTCCAGAAAACTTAATAACTCTCGCCATATTCCCGGCGAACATGAGAAAATTGAGGGTCTCGAACAGCTCGATAAAATCATCGATATCGACCAAAGTCCCATCGGCCGCACACCTCGCTCGAACCCGGCGACATATACCGGGGCGTTCACTCACATTCGGGATTGGTTCACCGGCCTCCCTGAATCGAAAGCCAGAGGCTATAAGCCAGGCCGCTTTTCATTCAACGTTAAAGGGGGGCGCTGCGAAGCCTGCCAAGGCGATGGTGTTATTAAAATTGAAATGCATTTTTTGCCTGATGTTTATGTCACCTGCGACCAGTGCCATGGCCAGCGCTATAACCGCGAAACTCTGGAGGTTAAATTCAAAGGCAAATCCATCGCTGATGTTTTGGACATGACAGTTGAAGAAGGGGTGGAGTTCTTCAAAGCCGTCCCGGCTGTACGCGACAAGTTAGAAACCCTGCGCCGGGTTGGCCTCAGCTACATAAAAATCGGCCAGCAGGCCACGACCCTTTCAGGCGGTGAGGCACAAAGGGTAAAGCTTGCCAAAGAACTCTCAAAACGCGCAACCGGCCGCACACTCTATATATTAGATGAACCAACCACCGGCCTGCATTTTGATGATGTCGCCAAACTCCTTGAAGTGCTGCATGAACTGGTCGAACAGGGCAATACGGTCGCGGTGATCGAACATAACCTTGAAGTTATAAAAACCGCAGACTGGATAATAGACCTTGGGCCCGAAGGCGGTGACGGCGGCGGCGAAATTGTAGCCATTGGCACACCAGAAGATGTAACAAAGGTCAAAGCAAGCTATACCGGCCAGTTTTTAAAAGAATTATTAGCCCGCCGGCCAGAGGCAGACCAAAAATCACCAAAACCTGCAACGGCAAAAGCAATACCAAAATCGACGGTAAAAAAGAGAGCCACTAAAAAACCGGCAGCACGGAAAAGCGGGCATAAAACAACAGCTTGAGTTATCAGCATGAAATATGACAACTCAAGTCTCTTAAATAAACAACCTCTATCTGCTTATTACATTTTAAGCCCTTGCAGTGACCATTATTGGCTCATATTCTGCCAGGAAGAACAGGAAGGGAGAAATTTATGAACCTGTTGACTAAGGTATTTAGTTTGTTGATCGCCAGCCTACTGATTGTTGGCACGACTAACCTCACACCATCAAATGCTCACGGCCCAACACGCCAAAAGGTAACAAAATCAGTTGAAATTAATGCATCCCCAGCAAAAGTATGGGCTGTCATAGGTAATTTCCAGGATATGGGCTGGCACCCAGCCATTGAAAAAACCGAAGGCGAGAATGGCAATAAAGAAGAAGCCACCCGCATACTCACCCTAGGCGGCGGCGCCACGATTGAAGAAGAACTCCTCAGCCATTCAGATGAGGATATGTCCTATAAATATCGTATCACCAAGGTGGATGTTAAAACCCTGCCAGTGAATAATTACTCCTCTACGATCTCTGTTAAAGCGGCTGATGGAGACAAATCAGTTGTGACATGGAAGGGCGCGTTTTATCGCGGCTACATGAATAATGATCCACCTGAAGATCTAAATGATGAAGCCGCCAAAAAAGCAGTTAGCGGTGTTTATCAAGGTGGTCTTGATGCGCTAAAGAAAAAACTTGAAGCAAAATAATGATCAAACCATTTCTAAAACCGGGGCCATTTAGCGCCCCGGTTTATTTTTATATGCGCCGGATCCTAGCCCTAACCCTTGGCCTTGCCCTGGCCCTGTCCCTTTTATCACTGCCGCAACCATCAGCGTTTGCAGCTGAAACAAAAGATGCGGCCGCGAGTGAACACAAAACTCATAAAAACTCGGCAGCAGGTGATGTTGCATATGTGACAAACCAGTCAGATGACAGTGTCACGGTGATTGATCTACAAACCCTCAAGCCCCTGACCACACTCAAAATAAGTGGCAAACCAGCTGGCATTGCGGTTAGCAAAACAACTGAGCGCGCATTCGTTACAAGCCCTGAGGGGAAAACTGTTTCGGTTATAGATAGATCAACCAACAAGTTGATTAATACCATATCACTTGGCAGCGGCCCCCTCGGCATCGCCGTTCACCCCAAAGGCAGCCCGCTCTATGTCGCGGATTGGTATGAGCATAAAATTTTCATCGTCAATCCAGAGAGCGGCAAAATAATAGGTGAGATAAAAACCGGCCTCTCCCCTTCAGGGTTAGACCTATCTCCAAACGGCCGCTGGCTCCTTTCAGCAGATAGAGACAGCAACCAGATCTCGGTGATAGATACGACAACAAACAAAATTGTCAGCACAATAAAAACTGGCAAACGCCCATTTGGCCTAACCATCGGCCCGAAAGGCCAGCGCGCTTACGCGGCAAATGTGAAAAGTAATAATATCTCGGTCATTGATTTAGCCACTCAAAAACTCATTAAAAACATCTCCGTTGGCGAGCGCCCCTATGCCATCGCCATCGCAAAAAGCAAAATCTTCGTCACAGATCAATATAGTGAAACGGTTACGGTAATTGATGAGACAACCTTAGAGAAACTCAAAACCATCAAAGTCGGCGAATATCCAGAAGGCATCGATGTTGGGTCTGAGGGCAAATTTGTCTATGTCGCCTGCTGGTTTTCAAACCTTTTATATAAAATAGATGGTGACACACTGGCTGTTATCGGCACATCTGAAACGGGGGATGGGCCCCGCGCGTTTGGCCGATTTATCGGCCAAAAACGCGCAAAGTAAAAATGAGCGTTTGGACGATTCATCGGTCAAAGACGCGCAAAGTAAAAATGTGCGTTTGGCCGGTTTATCGGCCAAGAACGTGCAAAGTAAAAATGGGCATTTGGCCGTTAGATCAGCCCAAAACTCACAAAATAAATCGTGGATTTCCTAAAACATAAAAGCTTTTATCTTGCAGGGTAAAATCCTGTAGCCAAGGGCTGGACCATCACAAAATATAGGGCAAGGAAAAAACCAGAGATCTGAAAAATAAATCTCTACACTGTGAATAAGGGGGATAGTGCGAATCAACATCTATGGTCAAATCCAGAATCAAGTAGTTTGACCAAATGCAGAACACAAGCCCACAAAAAGAAACTTCAGACAATCGCGAAAAAGCCGTTGATCTGAAAAGCGAACTTAACGAACTCCCGTTTCGTCTGGCCCCACATAATATTCAGGCCGAACAGGAGCTTATTGGCGCCATTCTCATAAACAATGAAGCGGCTGATCGTGTTTCGAGCTTTTTGACCGAAGAACATTTCTTCGATCCACTCCACGCCCGCATCTTTGAAACAGCACTGCGCCTCATACAATCCGGTAAGCAGGCCACACCTGTAACACTGAAAACCTATTTCGATAGCGAAGACCCTGTTGGCGACATCACCGTGCCGCAATATCTGGGTCGTTTGGCAGCGAACGCCACCTCAATCATTAATGTCACAGATTACGGCCAGACAATTTATGACCTGCATGTCCGCCGCAGCCTGATTTCCATTGGCGAAGAAATGGTCAACACCGCCTATGATAGTGAAGTTGACAACCCGCCAGAAGACCAGATTAGCGAAGCAGAGCAACGACTTTACGGCCTGGCAGAACAAGGCAAATACGGGTCAGGCTTCTGCTCTTTCAAAGATGCTATCACTGATGCCATTGAAATGGCCAATAACGCTTATTTGAGAGATGGCGGCCTGTCTGGGATTTCCACTGGCTTGAAAGACCTTGATAATAAAATGGGCGGGTTGCAAGGCTCTGACCTTATCGTCCTCGCCGGTCGCCCATCAATGGGTAAAACAGCGCTTGCAACTAACATCGCTTTTAATATCGCCAATATGCACCAGACAGAGCCACAGCCAGATGGTTCAATTAAAACAACAGAAGGCGCTGTTGTGGCCTTCTTCTCACTGGAAATGTCAGCCGAGCAGCTGGCCACAAGGATTATTTCTGAGCAGGCCGAAATCCCGTCGGAGAAAATCCGCCGCGGCCTTATTGACGAAAGCGACTTCCGCAATCTGGTTGAATGTTCGCAGCGCCTTGCTGAGCTACCTTTATATATTGACCAAACAGGCGGCATCTCCATTGCCCAGCTTGCTGCAAGGGCACGGAAGTTGAAACGCCAGAAAAATCTCGGCGTTATTATAGTTGACTATTTGCAGCTGCTTTCAGGCTCAAAGCGCACCGGTGAAGGCCGGGTGCAAGAGGTGACTGAAATCACCACCGGCCTTAAGGCTCTAGCGAAAGAACTAAGCGTCCCGGTAATCGCCCTTTCTCAGCTCTCTCGTCAGGTTGAACAGAGAGAAGACAAACGCCCCCAACTAGCTGACCTTCGTGAATCCGGGTCGATTGAGCAGGATGCGGACGTGGTGATGTTTGTGTTCCGCGAAGAATATTATGTCTCTCGCCGCCAGCCATCTGATGCGGATGTCGAAGCAACAGTAAAATGGCAAGATGAAATGGCCCAGGTTGAAGGCAAAGCTGAAGTTATCATCGGCAAACAGCGCCACGGCCCAACCGGCACTGTCGGCCTCGCCTTTAATGGCAACTTCACCCGTTTCTCCGACCTCGCCGAAGACGACCACATGCCCTACCGCCACGAGTAAAAGTTAGCGGACTTAATAAGTAGCGTAAAATATACGCCCGCCATAACCGCAGTTGCGAACAGGAAAGTTTTAACGAAACAGTACAAATACTATAAACCAACCGCCCGAAGAAGGAGTTTTCTATGACCGCTTAGGTAGTCATAGAAAAGGACATGGCTAACGCCAGTGAGCCCGGTGCCTGGCACCGCCCCTCGGAGAGCCCGCCGCCCTGCGGCGGAATAGCTCGTGAGAGAGATAAGGAGTTTTCTATGACCGCATAGGCGGTAATAGAAAAGGACATGGCGAACGCCAGTAAGCCCGGTGCCTAGCACCTCCACCTTCCCAGTTTCAATCAGGCCACCTAAAGCACAAATGAGATAACTAGAAATAAACAGCACGAAGAAGGAGTTTTCTATGACCTCTTAGGTGGTCATAGAAAAGGACATGGCGAACGCCAGTGAGCCCGGTGCCTGGCACCGCCCCTCGGAGAGCCCGCCGCCCTGCGGCGGAATAGCTCGTGAGAGAAATAATGCCCCCCAAACGTACTTATATCTGTGATGATTGCGGCAATGTCACAAGCCAGTGGGCGGGCAAATGCACCGCCTGCGGCACCTGGAACAGCATCGTTGAAGAACATGCAGAACCAATTGCCGTTACCGGTCAAAAAAGTAAAGCAAGTCGGCGCGGGGCTATTCAATTAGAATCTTTTGATGGCAAAGAACAAATCATCAAGCGCTATGAGACGGGTTTTGATGAACTAAACCTCGTAACAGGGGGCGGCCTTGTGCCAGGGTCAGCGGTGCTTGTTGGCGGTGATCCCGGGATCGGCAAATCAACCCTCCTCACCCAGCTCGCGGCTAACCTGACAAAATCTGGCGAGCGCGTACTATATTTTTCAGGTGAAGAAGCAACGGCGCAAGTCCGCCTAAGGGCAGCGCGCTTAGGTATAAAAAAAGCCCCCGTAGAGTTGGCAGCAGAAACCAACCTGGAGGCCATTTTAGCCACCATGAAAGAGGGCAAAACACCAGCCCTCTGCATCATAGATTCAATCCAAACATTATGGACAGAAACTGTAGAGGCCGCCCCCGGTACGGTGACACAATTACGGGCAACAACTCACGCCCTTATTCGCCAGGCTAAAAAGACCAATTGCTGCATTATTATTGTTGGCCATGTCACGAAAGATGGGGCAATTGCTGGCCCCAAAGTGATTGAACATATGGTTGATACGGTGCTGTATTTTGAGGGCGAACGGGGCGCCCAGTTCCGTATTTTGCGCGCTCAGAAAAACCGCTTTGGCCCAACGGATGAAATCGGCGTATTTGAAATGAGAGATACGGGCTTAAGCGAAGTTAGCAACCCGTCGGAATTATTCTTAAGTGACCGAGATGAACAGGGCCCAGGCATGGCAGTTTTTGCCGGTATAGAAGGCACCCGCCCGCTATTGGTTGAGATACAGGCTCTTGTCGCCCCGTCCCCCTTCGGCACACCGCGCCGCGCTGTGATAGGTTGGGATAATAGCCGGTTGAACATGCTGCTAGCCGTTATGGAGGCGCGTTGCGGCATAGTTCTTGGTAAGCATGATGTTTATTTGAATATTGCTGGCGGCATTAAAATCAATGAGCCAGCAATGGATCTGGCAGCAGTGGCCGCACTCATCTCAGCTTTTACCGGCGCTACCTTGCCAAAAGAAAGCATGTTTTTTGGCGAAGCAAGCCTCTCAGGCGGCATAAGACGAGTGAGTTACATGGCACAGCGCCTGAGAGAAGGTGAAAAACTGGGGTTTAAAAAAGCCTACCTGCCCGCAAATATGAATGAGAAGCCAAAAGTTTCTATAGCCTGCCAACCTGTAAGCCATATTTCTGAAATCGCTAAAATGATTTCAAGTTAGGCGTATCGCTAGCTGTCAATAGACATCGCCGGACAGTAAAGTGACACGGATGGCTGTAAGTTCCCAAAACCCCTGTAAACTTGCTTTTCGTCGGTGAATTCAGCGTCATGAACCGAATTAATCACAATAATATGAACCAATAAGCCGCAATAACTGGAAGTCTTGATAAAAATCGGTTATTTCTATCGGTGAAAAGTCAGGGATTTTCCGAGGCTTGCCAGCTAAACACGGGCAAAACTCAGGTCAGACTTTATAATTTCTTATTACATTTCACTGCTGCTGAAAATAAAGAGCAGTGAATTAAAGGGTCAAGCCATATGATAGGGCCTGTGACATATCTCGATGCCATTTTAATAGGTATTGCGCTCATTTCCGGCATGTTGGCGATGTATCGCGGACTGACAAGAGAAGTTCTCTCCATCCTCTCCTGGGCCCTTGCTGCAATCGCTGCCGGTCTCTTCGCCCTCTATTATCGGCATCTCGCAAATGACCTTGCCGCAAGCCTCTCCCTCGACCCCACAATCGCTCTCGGCATCTGCGCCATTACAATCTTCCTGGTGGTGCTGTTGGTGGTTCATTTCATCACCATGCGATTTTCAGACACCGTATTAGACAGCCGCGTTGGCGCTCTCGATCGCACATTAGGCTTTGTATTTGGCCTGTTTCGCGGCTTTATCCTGGTAGTTATTCTCTATTTTTTCGGCAGTTTCCTCGAGCAGGATGAGAAAAAACACCCCTACTGGGTCACTGAGTCACAATCACTCCCTTACATTAAAGATACAGGCAACTATATTGTTTCTGTAATGAAGAAGGTTATGCCGGATAAAATCAGCCTTCCGGATAAAGACCCAGCCCCGGAAAAAGAAGAACCAATTGATCCGGAAGCTCAAAACTAATGATCAGCAGAGGCCGAACAAGTCTGAAACTCGCTGTAATATAATTCCACCGGAATGGTGTCGATTAGTATAAGCATTCGTCATTGGCCTCATTTATGTGTATCCGGGATCACCCCTTGCTGCTAAAAGTTACATCCTCAAACGAGACTGTAACAACTGAGAAGATAAAGCCCAATGTGCTCACACAAAAATTTTAGTGCGCTGTTAAATCGTCCAAACAGCTATGCGCAGTCTCATACCTATGGTCTGAAATCACAAGATGACAGGCTGCAAGAAGAATGCGGCGTGTTTGGCATATTTGGCCATCAAGATGCATCAGCCATCACAGCGCTCGGCCTGCACGCCCTCCAGCATCGTGGGCAGGAAGCAGCAGGCATTGTTTCTTTTGATGGCGTACACTTCCAGGGTGAACGGCGCATGGGCCTCGTTGGAGACAACTTCAACAATCAGAATATTATCAATCGCCTCTCCGGTAACAGCGCTGTTGGCCATGTTCGCTATTCCACAACTGGTGACACTGTATTACGCAACGTACAACCGCTGTTTGCAGAACATTCCCGTGGTGGCTTCGCTGTCTGCCATAATGGCAACCTCACAAACGCCCACACCCTGCGCAGTGAATTAGTGGCAGATGGCGCAATTTTCCAATCCACCAGCGATACAGAAGTTTTACTGCATCTTTTTGCCCGCTCTAAAAAACGCGAGTTTATCGAGCGCTTCACAGAAGCCGTCCTCCAGATAGAAGGCGCCTTTGCCCTCACATGCCTCACCAACAAAAAACTTATCGGTGTAAGAGATCCACTGGGCATCCGCCCGCTGCTACTCGGCAAACTGGGCGATGCTTATGTTTTAGCCTCAGAAACTTGCGCTTTTGACATTGTTGGCGCCACTTATATTCGTGAAATTGAGAATGGCGAAATTATTGTCATCACTGATGAAGGCGTGGAAAGCTACCATCCCTTCAAAAAATCAGAACCACGCCCTTGTATCTTTGAATATATTTATTTTGCCCGCCCGGATTCAATCGTTGGCGGCAAAAGCGTTTATGAAGTGCGCAAAAGAATGGGCGAACAACTCGCCATTGAATCACCAGCAGATGCAGATGTTATCATCCCCATTCCAGATTCAGGCGTACCAGCAGCCATCGGTTATGCTCAGAAATCCGGCATCCCCTTTGAGCTCGGCATCATTAGAAATCACTATGTCGGCCGCACCTTCATTGAACCAGAACAACGCATCCGCCAGTTAGGTGTTAAACTAAAACATTCCGCCAATCGCTCTATGGTTGAAGGCAAAAGCGTTGTGCTGATAGATGACAGCATCGTGCGCGGCACAACATCTGTTAAGCTCGTCTCCATGATGTTTGAAGCTGGCGCACGGCAGGTACATATGCGTATATCCAGCCCGCCTATCACCAATCCAGACTATTACGGCATCGATACACCAGATAAAGAAAACCTGCTTGCCGCTAATTATGATATTGAAGGCATGCGTAAATACATGAACGCAGATAGCCTTGCCTTTATCTCGGTAAATGGCATCTACCGCGCCATGGGCCATGAAGGCCGCAACAATAACAGCCCCCAATACACAGACCATTGCTTCACAGGTGATTACCCCACCCTACTAACAGATAAACACAGCGAAGAAGAACCCCATCTCTCCCTGCTGGCAGAAGTTCTGTAACCAGCCCGTCTGTGTACTCATCTAACAACAATTTAGTCTGCTTAAAATCAAATCAGATCCTGTTTTGCCTGAATTTTACCCGGATTCCGTGTATTATTCATATGGTGCCTTTATACCAAAGCCCCCACTATTATATAATATTTGAAACGGAACATATTCACGAAGGAGAGAATGATGTTTTCCAGTAAAGCCGCGCTCGCAATAGCCGCAATCCCCTTGGCTCTGAGCGCAATGGCCAAAACTACGCCGGCTCAGGCCGTGGACATCCACACCGGTGAGGAACAGGGCGCTTATTACAGCGAATTTTGCCCTGCCCTTAAAAAAGCCGCAGAAGAAAACAACATAGAGCTGGAGTGTAAACCTTCAGAAGGCTCACTTTCTAATCTAGAGAAAGTCACAAAACGGCCTACAGATTTTGGCCTAGCGCAATTTGATATATATGCCCATGCCTATAATCGCGAAGCTTCAAATCTCGCGTTCAAAAGCATTCGCGACGACATTGCAAAAGAATGTGTCTTCCTCGTCTCAAAAAACAAACTAATGACCAGTTACGGTGACGTAATCGCCAGCGCTGAATATTTAAATTTCATCCTGCCGCCCAAAAGCTCAGGTCATGCAGGTACATTTAATTACATCAAATCACTGGACCCGAACGGTCTCGGCAAGGCACAGAAAATCACTTATGCCGCCTCCACAGAAGATGCAATCACAGAAGCCTTGAGCACAGAAGATGGCATCGCGCTGTTTGTACAGTTCCCCAACCCAGCTAACAAACATTTCAAACTTGTCACTGAAAATGGCGGCCACTTTGTTCCTGTCATCTCTCGTGAAATGTTGGCCGATGAAGTTGATGGCCGCAAAGTTTACACAGCAGAAGAAACCGAAGTTGAAAATGCTGGATGGACAGAAAAAGAAACCAAACTGGTCACGGCCTGTACACCGCTGGTGCTGTTCACCGGCAATCCAAACCGCGTGACAGATGAAACACTGAAAACCATTCATCAATCAGCTATTGATACCTTCGAGAACGCACCAGCTAATAAACTGCGCCCGCAAGAAGGTTTGTTCTCTAAAATCTGGACAAGCACCAAATCCCTCTCAGCCTCTGGTGTTGAAAGTCTTCTCGTTGCAAGCGACAAAGCCAGCAAAGCGGCCAGCCCCTATGTGACCAAGGCGAAAGAAACTGTAGAACCTTATGTTGAAAAAGCTAAAGAAGTTACAGAGCCTTATGTTGAGAAAACCAAAGAGGTCACAAAACCATATGTAGATGCAGCAAAAGAAAAAACTGAACAAGCTGTAGAAGCTGCAAAACCAACATATGAAAAAGCTAAAGAGGTTACCAAAGACGCTTATGAAGCGACCAAGGAAAAAACCAAAGAAGCTGTAGAGGCCGCTAAGCCAACATATGAAAAGGCAAAAGAGAAAACCAAAGAGGCTTATGAAGCAACCAAGGAAAAAACCAAGGAAGCTGTAGAAGCCGCCAAGCCAACATATGAAAAGGCGAAAGAAAAAACCAAAGAGGCCTATGATGCCACTAAGGAAAAGACCAAAGAAATGGTCGAAGCGGCAAAGCCTATGGTAGAAAAAACAGGTGAAGCCACCAAGAGCTTTTACCAAAGCGCCAAAGACTATGTCTCAGGTTGGTTCTCTGGTGATGAGGATGAAACCAGCATCGAAAAAAATACTGACGCTGACAAAATCCCAGAAGCTAAAGAAGACCCAGCATACTAAAGTGTTCAGTTTAAAAATAAAACAGAACCCTAAAAGGTCTGATACATAAAAACGAATAACCGGGAGGCAATATGTCTCCCGGTTTTGCTTTGCCCAACGCATCTCATTTGCTAAATCTTGCTCTTCTTTTATAAAGAGACAGCCATTAGCAGCACATAGACAAAAAATTACAGGATATAGATCACGTGCCAGAGACCACCCAGCCTGCCCGCCCCTTAAAAGGGAAACTAGCCATGGTAACAGGGGCAACAAGAGGCCTTGGTCTAGAGACGGCAATGGCGCTCGCAGAACAAGGTGCGCATATCATCGCCGTTGGCCGCACTGTCGGCGCGCTTGAAGAGTTGGATGATAACATCCGCGCTATAGGCGGTGAGGCAACATTGGTCCCTATCGACCTGATGGATGAAGAACGGGTAGATGTACTCGGCCCCTCTCTTTATCCCCGTTATGATCATCTAGATATTCTAATCGGTAACGCCGGCTATCTCGGCGGCCTGTCTCCGCTCACCCATGTCAAAACAACAGAGTGGACCAAAACCCTCTCAACCAATCTCACTGCAAACTTTCTGCTTTTACGCAGCCTTCACCCGCTGTTATTGCGGGCTGATAAAGCCTTGGCTCTGTTTATAGGTTGCACAGAAAGCCCGGGGGAAACCTCAGCCTATTGGGGGCCATATAACGCCTCTAAAGCTGCCTTGAAAGCGATGGTGGAATGTTATCAGCAGGAAACAGCTGAAACCAATATAGAAGTCGCCTTCCACACCCCCCCCGCTATGGACACAGCCTTGCGCCGCAAAGCCTTCCCCGGTGGTGATGTAAACGCCCTGACACCAGTTGAGGCCGCCGCTAACGAAATCAAAGATTTGGTCTTAAAATCAATTGGCTAATATGTGAAAAAGCCTGCCGTCACACAGCAGCCATAGCATCAAGTTAATCAAACTCAATCACCAAGCCATCATAGGCCGTTTCAATTGGATCAGGCAGCTTTTCATTCAGCTCGTTATGATCAAGATCAACATGTAAGTGCGTGAGGAATGCCCGCTTGGGTTCAACCATCTCAATCACCTCTACAGCTTGATCAACAGAGAAATGACAAGGGTGCGGCCGGGCTCTGAGCGCATCCAATATCAGCACATCAAGATCATAAAGCAACGGCAAGCTCTCCTCCGGAAAAGCATGCACATCCGTTGCGTAAACCAGATTACCAATTTTAAAGCCAAGCGATTGCGTGTTGCCATGAAACTGCCGAAAGGGCAGCAATTCAATAACCCCGCCAGCCCCTTCAATTGAGATCGGTGAAAGCGGCTCCATTAACCGCCCCTCTAATATCGGAACATAATTGGAGTCTTCCGGTTGTTCAAAACAATAGCTGAATTTCAAATGCAAGTCAGCACCCGTTGCCTCATCATAATAAGTCGGTATCCGCTCGCGCTTATTGAAGTAAACAACCCGCAAATCATCAATACCATGGGTGTGATCAGCATGGCTATGGGTGTAAACAACCGCATCAACAACCCCCACACCTGCATCCAATAACTGGTCACGCAAATCAGGGGAGGTATCAATCAAAACCCTCGTCACACCATGCTGTGAGACCTTCTCAACGAGTGAAGAGCTACGCCGCCGCCTGTTGCGAGGTTCATCAGGGTCGCAACCACCCCAATCACCGCCAATACGCGGTGTGCCACCAGAAGCTCCTGACCCAAGAATGGTAAATCGCATATGCCCTAATTAAACCTCGCGTGGGTCCGGCACTTTGCTAAACAGCCGGAAAAAATTATCACTGGTCGCACCGCTAATCTCATCAAGAGACATGCCGCGCACATCCGCCAGAACCTCAGCTGTGTGAGCAACAAAAGCAGGCTCATTCGGCTTGCCTCGTTTCGGCACAGGTGCAAGATAAGGCGCATCAGTTTCAACCAGCAACCGCTCCAGCGGCAAAGCTGCTGCCGTCTCACGTATTTCTGGTGAATTTTTAAACGTTAATACCCCAGAGAAAGAGACATACCCCCCAAGCTCAACCGCCGTTTCGGCCAGCGCGCGCGAGGCGGTAAAACAATGGAGCAGAAATGGAAACGCCCCGCGTCTCGTTTCATCACGCAAAATTTTTGCGGTGTCATCATCCGCATCGCGGGTGTGAATAACCAGCGGCAATCCTGTTTGCCGCGCCGCCTCAATATGCCGGTGAAAGCCAGCGGCCTGGTCCACCGGGTCGCCATTATCATAATGATAATCAAGCCCGGCTTCGCCTATTGCCACCACCTTCGGCTCATCGGTATATTTGAGTATATCGTCAACTGTCAGGTCTTTTTCTTCACTGGCGTTATGCGGGTGCGTCCCAACAGAACAAAACACATTTTCATTGGCCTTAGCGATCGCTAAAATCTCATCCATCCGCCGAATACGGGTAGAGATGGTAACCATCAAACCTACGCCAGCGTCTTGCGCCCGCGCCCGCACCGCCGCCACATCCTCAACCAAGCCCGGAAAATCCAGATGGCAATGGCTATCAACAAGCATCATGCCTCTCCTTCTTCTTCAACAAACCGGGGAAATACAGGGCTCGGCTTTTCAAACACCAATCCAGCCTGAAGACGACCAGTTTCACCAAGGCTGGCAAAATCCCGCTTATTGTCATCCTGTTGCAGCATATCCAACAACACCCCCGCCCCTTCAGGTACAAAGGGCTGCGCCAAAATCGCCACTTGGCGGATCACTTCTGCCGTAACATAAAGCACAGTGGCCATGCGGGCCGGGTCAGTTTTCTTTAAAGCCCATGGCTCAGCGGCTGCAAAATATTTATTGGCCTCTCCAACCACCTGCCAGACAGCATCAGCCGCCTTATTCGGTTGTATATCTTCCATCGCGGTTCTGGCTTCCGCTAACGCCCCATCAGCAAGAGCTAATATCGCCTTATCTTCTGCTGTATATTCGCCCGGCTCCTGCAGCACACCATCAAGATTTTTAACAATCATTGATAGTGAGCGAGACGCCAAATTACCCAGGTCATTAGCAAGGTCAGCGTTAATACGATTAACAATCACCTCATGGCTATAATTACCATCATTGCCAAAGGGCACTTCCCTCAGGAAAAAGTAGCGCACCTGATCAACCCCATAGAGCGCCACCATATCATCAGGAGAGACAACATTACCAAGGCTCTTGGCCATCTTCTCGCCCTGGCTCAATAGAAAACCATGAGCAAAAATCCGCTTCGGCAACTCTATCCCGGCAGACAAAAGAAACGCCGGCCAATAGACACTATGAAAGCGCAGAATATCTTTGCCAATAATATGCGCATCACAAGGCCAGTATTTTTTAAAGCTCTCGCTTTCCTCATCAGGAAAACCAACCCCGGTGAGGTAGTTCGTCAGCGCATCCACCCAGACATACATAATATGCCCTTCATCACCCGGCACCTCGATGCCCCAATCAAAGGTGGTGCGAGAAATAGACAAATCTCTCAAGCCGCCCTCAACAAAGCGCAGCACTTCATTGCGCTTTGTGGCAGGTGAAATAAAATCCTCTTGCTCATTATAAAGCTTCAGCAAACGATCCTGATAAGCAGATAGCTTAAAGAAATACGTCTCTTCTTCCGTCCATTCCACCGGCGTACCTTGCGGGCCAATACGCTCACCGCTCTCGGTTTTTACCGTTTCGCTTTCATCATAAAACGCTTCATCACGGACAGAATACCAACCAGCATATTTATCGCTATATATATCGCCAGCCTCAGCCATCCGCCGCCAAATCTCCTGGCTGGCCGCTTTGTGCCTCGGCTCGGACGTGCGGATGAAATCATCATTCGAGCAATTTAGCAGTTTGACCATGTCTTCAAAACGATCAGAGTTACGCTTGGCAAGCTCTGTCACTGGCACCCCTTCTTTCAGGGCGGTTTGCTGCATTTTTAAACCATGCTCATCGGTGCCGGTGAGAAAAAACACATCACGCCCATCAAGCCGGTGAAACCGTGCCAAAGCGTCTGTTGCCACAGCCTCATAGGCATGACCAATATGCGGTGCACCATTCGGATAGGAAATCGCTGTCGTAATATAAAAAGGGGTCTTATCACCCATAATCTCGCCCACTCCCGTCAGCGGTAATAAATTAAAATTATAGAGTTCTAAAAGTCTGGTCTTAACAGCAGAGCATCATTGAAATTTGCAATAAAGCTAGCCAGCCCGCACAATATCCCTCAAGCTAAAAAAGCAACTCATTAAATGTGTGCGTTTATCAAGGTTCAGCTCTTCAACATCTCTTGTTTGTTGCTGCAGGGTATCCCACAAGCCCAGCCATTGTTCAATAGCTTCCGTTTTAATGAGTTTATCGCCTAGTTTCTGCTCATTCACACTTAAAGAATATGCCGCCACCCGGCCTTTAATTAACCGGTTGATTAGATCAAATATCAGCTGCATACCGCTTTCATAATCCTGGCCGCTTTTATCCCTCAAAACGCCAGTTACAAAAAAATCTACATTCCGTTCATCAAGTGAGGGCAAATGATCAAAGATCTTATACAGCGCCTGATAAAATTTCAGCCCGCCGCCTGTAATCAATTCCACCCCAAGCCGCACACTACCATTCGCTAAATGCCCTAAATTCTGCCAGTTCACATCCTCTGGCATGGCCCGGCCTTCCCCCTCAAATTGCTGGCGGACCGCCGCTTCAAAATCATCGCTATTTAAAGCATTAAATTTCAAAAGCCGGCACCTCGAGCGTATGGTGATCGGTATTTGCCCTGGCGAATGGGAGATGAGTATAAAATTTGTATGAGCAGGTGGTTCTTCAAGCACCTTCAAAAGCGCATTAGCGCTCGGCCCGTTCATATCTTCCGCCGCATCAACGATCACCACTCTTTGTGGCCCCATAGACGGCGTCGTGTGGAGGAAGTTTTTAAGCGCCCGCACCTCATCCACCCGAATGAAACGGAAAAACTTCTTGCCCTTCTCATCATAAGCCCGGCGCAGCACCCGCATATCTGGGTGCGCAAACTGGCTAATTAACCGCCCGGCCTTCTCATTACGGATCATTTCAGAAAGCGCTAATAATCCTTCAGAGCTTTCAAGCCGCTGCTTATCGCTACCAATTAGCACCCTGGCTAAATGATACGCAAAGCTCGCCTTACCAATGCCGTGCGGCCCAGCAAATAACCAGGCATGATGAAATCTGCCGCCCTTTAGCGCGCCCTCAACCTTAGATATGGTGGAATGATGCCCAAAAAATAAATTAGTGGAAACAGGATGATCAAAGCCCTGAAGGCAATCACTTAGCTTATCTGTATCAAGCTCACTCATTCACCGGGCCTTCACCTAATACAATAATCACTACGTTAGCGCTTGCAGGCCAAATCGCTCAACAACAAGCTGCCAGATAAGTGCGGCCACTTTCTCACGAGATTGATTGCCATCAACAATCACACAGCGATTGGCATTATTGGCGGCAATTTCAAGAAAACCGGCCCGTAGCCTCTCGTGGAATTGTCGATCTTCAGATTCAAATCTATCAACCTCACCATTCTCATTCTTCTGCCGCTCTGCCACCCTGGCGGACGCAACCTCAACCGGTAGATCAACAATAATCGTCAGCTCCGGCTGGTTGTCACCCACCACAAGCCGGTCAAGCGCATCAAAAATCCCTTCTTCAACGCCGCTTGCCGCCCCCTGATAGGCACGGCTCGAATCAAGAAACCGGTCAGAGATCACCCAGACCCCTTTTTCCATATTCGGTAAAATAAGATTATTCAGATGATCAAGCCGCGCCGTATAAAACAACAGCGCTTCCGCAACCGGGCCATATTTCTTAACCCGCCCTTCAAGCAAAAACCGGCGGATTTTTTCTGCAAAAGCAGAACCACCAGGTTCTCTTGTGAGCAATGTCGGGTAACCAAGTGTGCCAAGATGTTCGGCAAGCAACCGCGCCTGGGTTGATTTGCCCGCGCCCTCACCACCCTCAAAGGAGATAAAACGCCCCCTTGCCCGTGTTGGCTTAACATCTGACTTCATAATGGATGGTCCCATGGCTTAACGTGTCATCAAGCAACGAGATGACCATATTCATTACCCACCCTGAAATACTGAATAAAGAGGCAGTGATGAACCTGGCCAAAATCGGCGCTTAACCTGCTAAGGTTTTATCAAAGAATCCAGCCAAATGTGAGATAAAACAACGAATCCAGCGCACGATAAACAAAATTCGTGCGATCAATGGTTTCATCAGCGTAAAGATCATGCTCTTGCACGCTTTCCCCAATTTTCACCCGCAAAATAGCCGCACGTTGCCCTTGAATAACCGGCGCTTTTAAAGGCCCTTCATAGATTATCTCAGAAATAATTTCAGGGGCAGCTTCATCTTTCGGTACATAAATTTTCAACGGACCAGCCGTTGAAAGCGGCACCCAGCTTTTCTCACCGCCCCAAACCCGGACTGCAAATTTTTGCGTGCTAGGGAGAATCTCCTTTTGAACAAACTGCTCATAAGCCCAGCTGGTCACCCGTTGCGCTTCTTCAGTCCGGTCCTTTTTGCTCTCCAACCCATTCAGCACAACAATCATCCGCCGCCAGTTGCGTCTGGCAGAAACCACAATGCCATACTTGCTGGCTTTGGTGTAACCGGTTTTCAAACCATCATACCCCTTATCCAGCCGGATCAACGGGTTGCGATTATAGAAATTAAACCTTCGGTACTTAAATCGTTTCTCGGAAAAATAATGATAATATTCAGGAAACTCCGTCATCAGGTGCAGAGCCAGCATGCCAAGGTCACGTGCAGACATAAGATGTTCAGGATGAGGTAAGCCAGTTGCATTCCGAAAGGTTGAATGCTTCAGGCCAATCTTCTTGCCATAAGCCTCCATCATCTCAGCAAATTTCTGTTCAGTGCCACCAATATGCTCAGCAATCGCCATCGCCGCATCATTACCAGATTGTATGATAATGCCGCGGATCGCCTGTTCAACTGAGATTTCAGATTTCACCGGTGCAAACATCGCAGATGTGCCAGACGGCGCGCCGCCATTGCGCCATGCATTCACAGATATACGAACAGCATCATCAAGCTTCAGCCGCCCCGTCTTCAGCTCATTAAAAATGACCGCAACAGTCATCAACTTACTCATGCTGGCCGGCGCCATCGGCACATCAGCATTTTTATTGAGAAAGACAGACCCGGTTTTTACATCCAACACAAAACCAAAACGTGCCTTTGTACTGGTTGAACTATCCTGCGCATGCGCTCTATCAATTGTAAAAGCAGCTTGTGGATTCAGGGAGCCAACTTTTAGAGAGCCATGTTTTATTGAGCTATTTTTTTGAAGATCCGGAACAACGCCGCTAAAGAGCCCGCTTAATAAAATTATCCCACCTAAAATGGCTGTGGCCATAAACACGCTTAGCCGCCGGGCATAAAATCTGCGCGGGTTTACCATAAGCCGATCACCCACAATGCCCGCCTTTACCATCAGGGACTTGAACATAGCTAAATCTAACATATTAATGACCCCATTGCCCCCAAACACCTCTTAGACTCAAACTTTCTGATAAAAGTTACCCCAAGAGGAAGCCCTTCACCTTAAGTATCTCAAGCTCTCAACATTTATCAAGCGCCTAAACACCAGATGCCGCCCCATTCCATAGTCTAACTTTCATCTGTCACGCATCTGTCATCCATCAGTGGTAGCTGCTTGATAATTGATAAGCAAAATATGATGTAAGGACGCCGCTGATTATGACCATGCCGGCCACTATAGAGACCCCCAAACCCGCACGCGCAAAACTTATCAGAAACGCCGTGCGTACCACCCCGCCATTAAACAGCAAAGGCCTGCTAGAGCAACTCTTCGCCCAGCTTTTCTCAGGCCTTGTTTATCCGCAAATTTGGGAAGACCCGCTCGTCGATCTTCAGGCCATGGCAATAGAGCCTCATCACCATATTATGACAATCGCCTCAGGCGGGTGCAACGTCATGAGCTATCTGACAGCAAATCCGGGTAAAATCACCGCTGTTGACCTGAACCGCGCTCATGTCGCCCTCACCAAAACAAAGATAGCCACAGCGAACACACTGCCAGATTGGGCACATTTCCATAAGTTTTGGGCCATACCCAACGCCACTGAAAATGAAACCCTTTATGAGCGCTATGTTGAAACAAGCCTCGATGAAACCACCAAAAAACATTGGCGCGGCCGCGATGCAACAGGCCGCCGCCGGCTTAGATATTTTAGTGAAAACCTTTATCACCATGGCATGCTGGGTCGCTTTATCGGTCTTTGCCATTTTATGGCCCGCCGCTATGGCATCCGATTTGAGGAGCTGTTAACAGCCGCAACCCACGAAGAGCAAACAGCTTATTTTGAAACCAAACTGAAACCTCTTATGACAAAAAGGCTCATCCGCTGGCTCACATCACATCCGGCATCACTTTATGGCCTTGGCATTCCGCCCGCCCAATATGAAGCACTGGCAGCCTCTGGCGGCGGCAACATGACAGACGTACTCACAGAGCGCCTCCGCAAACTTTGCTGTGATTTTGACATTGAAGATAATTACTTCGCCTGGCAAGCCTTTGGCCGGCGCTATGGCGGAAATGGCGCCAATGCACTCCCCCCATATTTGCAACAACATAATTTTGAGACCATCAAATCCGGAGCTGCCAAGGTCTCTGTGTTCCAAAATTCAGTCACAGACCAATTGCGCAGCGAACCTCCAGCCTCCCTCGACCGGCTCGTCCTTCTCGATGCGCAAGATTGGATGGATGATAAAACATTAAATGACCTATGGGACGCTATCACCATAGCAGCCGCCCCAAAAGCCAGAGTAATTTTCAGAACAGCCGGCGCTGAGAGCATCCTCCCCGGCCGGGTGGCGCCTGAAATATTAGACCAGTGGAACTATCAAGAAGAGCGCTCCGTACAACTAAACAAACAAGACCGTTCAGCCATATATGGCGGCTTCCATATTTATGAACTGACAGCTAACGCAAAACAGTAACAGCTCAACTTGTAAATTCATGAGACAAATGTGATTGGAATTTGAGACCGAAATGACCCAGCACTCCCTATTGAATACAAGGACACAACCACCAGAATTCAATCTGATGAACCAGATCTATAAGCATCAAAGGTTCATCTATGATGCCAGCCGCAAATATTACCTTTTAGGGCGGGATAACCTCATTAAAGGTTTAAAACCACCCCATAACGGCACCATATTGGAGCTCGGGTGCGGCACAGGCCGAAACCTGATCCAGGCAGCAAATAAATACAAGGACGCCGAATTTTACGGCATTGATATTTCGACAGAAATGTTAAAAACCGCACAAAGCACAATAAGGCGCCGCAAACTAAGCAGACGCATTCACATCAGTGAAGGGGATGCGACCATAATTGATCCAGAAGCCACCTTTAACATCAGGCAGTTTGACCGGCTGTTTATTTCATTCTCACTATCTATGATCCCCGCCTGGCCGCAAGTTATAGCCCATGCGCAAACCCTCCTCCGCCCCGGCGGTGAACTTCATATAGTTGATTTTGGTGACTGTGACGGTCTCTCTGCCATGTTCCGCAACAGCCTCTACTGGTGGCTGGCTCGCTTCCATGTTCACCCCATTCAGGGCATGAGCACAAAACTCAAATACGCTGCCGAACAAGCCGGCAACAGCTGCCGCTCAAGACGATTGTTGAGAGGGTATAGCGTCTATACCATCATCAAAAAACCACTCACCTAGCAAGATACGGTAAAAAATATAAAAGCGCGTCACCCATAAAGACTGACGCGCTTGTGACCAAACTACCCAGAGAGCTGGATAAAATTAGCGATATGCCTGCCGCTGTATAGGCTCTCTATTAAACCGGACAATCGGGCCTCCTAAAGCGTAGGGACGACGGAACCAGGGTTGCTGGGCCAATATGCGGTGCTCATAGCTGTCGTTACCATTCAAAGGCGCCTTGCCAATATAACGAACCCGCACTGGCGCTGTACCCTGGCGGTATACATCCAGCAATTGTGCAACTTTTTTCGATAAATCAATAATCCGGTTATGCTTATAAGGCCCGCGGTCATTCACCCTGACAACCACCCGGCGACCATTCCGCATATTCGTCACTTCCGCATAGCTGGGTAACGGCATAGTCGGATGCGCCGCGCTTAGCGCGTACATATCATAAACTTCACCATTTGCCGTTTTCCGGCCATGGAATTCCTCACCATACCAGGACGCAATGCCCCGCCGGTCATATGACGGATCTTCTTTAGGGGTCCACCACTCACCAGCAATTTTATAAGGGTTGCCAATCTTATATACCCCACCACCCTTCGGCACAGGTTGACCAAGCTGAACAACACGGGGGCTATATTTGGGTTTTTTCTTCGCAATAACGCCCACAGAGGAACATGCCGTTAGCATTTGAGCCACAGCGATAAGCGCAAAGAACATAGTGAAGGGTAATAAATATCGTTGACGAAGACTACTCAAATTACTCTGGCCTCAATCCAATTCACTCATGCAAATTGAACACTGATTATGACCACAGTATGGTGCGCCAAAATCAACTAATACACGATGATTTTGGCGCACTAAATAACTGATGCATACGCAGCACTAACTTGCATCTAATGATTATTTTTTAGCAGGCAGGCGTTAGCATTCAGTAAACAGCATCTAAATTAATGCCATAAGATTTAAACAAAAATGGAGCAAATCTAACTCGATTGTCTAAATGCATTCTCTGTCATTATTATGCAATCTAGATGAAAATGCATTGCAGATACCTCGGAAGCTCCCTACATATAAAGGGTGCATCGATTAAACCGCTTTTAGCAAACAGCCTCTGAATAAACGGGCATTAGCTACTTCCGGGCGATGGCTACACAAAAAATGGCAAATTGCCATGGTGAGGAATTATATGACTGTCATTGAAAACGACGCAGGCGCCCCAAAAGACCCGGAACACGCCTCAGACTTGTCTGGGGACACTTCTGGCCTCATAGACCCATTCGGGCGCCACGTAAATTATGTACGCATCTCTGTGACAGACCGCTGTGATTTCCGCTGTGTCTATTGCATGGCAGAAAATATGACCTTTCTGCCCCGCCGCGAGCTATTAAGCCTTGAGGAGCTGGATAGGCTCTGCTCCACCTTTATTGAATGCGGCGTAAAAAAACTGCGCATCACCGGCGGCGAGCCTTTGGTTCGCAAAAACATCATGAGCCTATTCGAAAACCTCTCCCGCCACCTGGAGAGCGGCCAACTCGAAGAACTGTTGGTCACAACCAATGGCAGCCAACTGAAAACTCATGCGGCAGGCCTCTATAAGGCAGGCGTGCGCCGCATCAATGTCTCACTAGACACGCTGAATGCTGATAAATTCCACGAAATCACCCGCTGGGGCCGCTTAGAGCAAGTGCTGGAAGGCATTAAATATGCTGAAGATGCAGGGATAAAAGTAAAAATCAACACCGTTGCCCTTAAAGGGGTCAATGAGCATGAAATCACAGATATGATGGAGTGGGCCCATGATAAAGGCATGGATTACACCCTCATTGAAACCATGCCCCTTGGCGATATAGACGGCGACCGCACAGATCAATACCTGCCGCTAAACACAGTACGCAGCCGTTTGGAAGAGAAATACACTCTCACCGCAATCCCTTATAAAACCGGTGGCCCCGCCCGCTATCTCGAGGTTAAAGAAACAGGTGGCCGCCTGGGTCTCATCACCCCAATGACCCATAATTTCTGCGAAAGCTGCAACCGTGTGCGTGTTACCTGCACCGGAGAAATGTATATGTGCCTCGGCCAGGACGATAAAGCCGATCTCAGAACACCCATGCGGCAAAGCGAAAGCAATGAGGCATTGAAAACCGCCATAGATGAAGCCATCGCGCGCAAACCCAAGGGCCATGACTTCATAATAGACCGTGAAAACGGTGCTCCGGCTGTCTCTCGTCATATGAGCGTAACAGGCGGATAAGCCGCTATATTTCTCGCAAAACCCATCAGAATTTTACCCGAAAATACCGACAATTAGCCACTTGGCCATTTTGTTATATATTTCCTGGCAATTCAGCAAATTACCACTTGCAAGGCCAAAGCAACAACGCTAGACACAGGGTCACAGTTTTTCAAGCAGGAGAGGTGGCCGAGTGGTTTAAGGCGGCGGTCTTGAAAACCGTTGAGCGTTTGCGCGTTCCGGGGGTTCGAATCCCTCCCTCTCCGCCAGTTACCCTCTGAATTATGAAGATCTGCGATTGAGGCCCTAATCCCTCCCTCTCCGCCCTCACACTGATCTCACGGCAATGCGCCACCCTCATACCTCAAAAAATACTCACTTCACTAATTACACATTTCAAATATAACAATCCTCCTGATATTAGAGATTTTATAAAAGGCATCACCTATGTTTAGTCGCATCCTGGCCCTCTTAGCAGCGCTTATACTGAGCACCATGGCTCACCCAGTAAACGCCGCCACTTATCAGGAAACGCTCAAATCCTGCAATGCCCAAACCGTCACCATCCTCTATAATATCAAAACAAACAGCTGGATGATCACAGAACAAAGCCAGGCAGCAGAAGGCACCCTGCCCGCCTCTACATTTAAAATCATGAACAGCCTCATCGCCCTCGAGACAGGTGCAACAAAACCTGTTGAACTTTACCTATGGGATGGGGTTAAGAGAGATTATGAGGTTTGGAACCAGGACATGAACTTAGCGCTTGCTATGAAGCATTCTGCCGTCTGGGTGCATGAAAGGCTGCGCAGCCGCCTGAAAACCAGCACCTATAAAACCTATCTTGCCAAATCAAATTATGGAAATGGCAAATTAGAAACCGGCAAAAACGGGAATTTCTGGGTTTACGGCGATTTTAAAGTCACCCCGCGTCAACAAATAGACCTTCTTGTCAAACTCTATAAAAACCAACTCCCTTTTTCTCTGGCCAACCAAACCTATGTAAAGAAGATCCTTGAAGTGGAAGATGATACCCTCCCCAATCTTCACGCCAAAACCGGTTGGACAAGAAAAGACGGCAAACATATAGGCTGGTGGATCGGCTACACAATAAGAGAGAACCAACCTTTGTTTTTTGCCACCAGAATTATACGAGATGAAAAAGATGGCTTTGAAGGGTTTCTGGAGTGTAGAAAATCAATCACCAGAAAAGCCATTGAACTGTACAGAAACACCAATGGTTAGAGAGCTGAACCCCTTAAATATTTAAGGTCGCGGATATGAACCAATGCCATCAAACCAATCCACAGATCACAGGCGTTTAGCAAATGATAGCTCTCTCCACCCTGTTTCTGGTTTCATTTCTGGCAGCAACAATTCTCCCCCTACAGTCAGAAGCTGTATTAGCTGGCCTTGCGCTAGCCGGCTCCTATAACAGCGTCTTACTCCTGTTGGTTGCAACAGCCGGCAATGTGCTTGGCGCCTGTGTAAACTTGTGGCTGGGACGGCATATGGAAAAGTTCAAAGAGCAACGCTGGTTCCCGGTTAAAAAGGCCCACCTGGCCCGCGCGCGGCTTATCTATCGCCGCTATGGAATTTGGACACTACTGCTAGCCTGGGTGCCCTTCATTGGTGATCCACTGACGATAATCGCCGGCATCATGCGAACACCATTAACAATCTTCCTGCCCCTCGTCACCATAGGTAAAGCTGGCCGGTATTTGGCTATTTTAGCAGCGCTTCAATAAAGGTATCACTATATTTGAGATCAACCCATGAGCGGTAAAGAGCGCAGCGCTCTCATCCCGCCCCGCTTGGTCCATCTAACCTCATCCTCACCAATAGCCAGCTTCACATCTGGCATTTCACGCATTAACACGCCAAGGTAAATTTCCATTTCTTTGCGCGCCAGCCAGGCCCCAAGACAAAAATGCGGCCCCGCGCCAAAAGCTAAATGCCTGTTAGGCTGGCGGCTCAGCTCCAGCTGGTCAGGCGCATCAAATGCAGCTTCATCAGAATTCGCAGATGCCAAAAGCGCCATAAGCATTTGCCCGCGCTTAAATGATCGCCCCATAAACTCACAATCTTCAACAACAAATCTGGGCTTCGTCATTTGCACAGGAGAGACAAACCGCAACAACTCATCAACAGCTGAAGGCAAAAGAGAAGGCGCCGCGAACAACCGCTCCATCTGCTCTTTATTTTGTAGCAATGCCAGGGTGCCGCCACTAATAAGATGCGTTGTCGTTTCATGCCCCGCCGCAAAAAGCAAAAACACCATAGAAACGATTTCATCATCACTAAGCTGGTCGCCCTCTTCCTCCGCCAATACCAAAGCCGAGATTAAATCATCCCTGGGCTCAAGCCGCCGCTGTTCAATGACACCGCGCATATAGGCGATAATTTTATTGAGAGCCGGCATAATTTTGAATATGGAAATCACCGATGACACATCCGTCATCACCGCCATCCAGTTATGAAACTTGTCCCTGTCTTCTGGCGGTAACCCAAGCATTTCTGAAATCACCGCAAGCGGTAGGTCTCTGGCAACATGCTGCACCAAATCACCATCATCGCTGGCTTTCAATTTCTGCATCAGTTCTAATGCAATGCGCTCAATCGCAGTTTCAAGTCCTGAAATCTCTTGCCGGCGAAAGGCACCATCCACAAGCTGTCTCAATCGCCGGTGCTCCGGATCATCTTGTTGCAGCATATTTTTAGAGAGCAGCTTAATCCCCCCAGGCAGCAGCTTTAACAATAGACCAAATCGCGAATTTCCCGCCCGCGACAGTTCAACAGAAAAACCATCCGCCTGCTTCAATAACTTAGTCGCCGCCTCATATGTTGTGGCAAAAGTGATCTGCCCAACAATCGGCAGGCGGTTCGTTACCAAAGGTCCAATAGCCCGCATATCCCTGAATGTCGGGAAGGGATCTCTTTTAAATGTCTGACCTGTCAGATCAAATTTATAAACATCATCGCTCATTTGCAGCATCCCTGAAATGGTTTGCACACCCCGCCACCAAGATATCCAAGCAGCACAATATCTGAACCGTCTCTCACATAGATCACAAGAATGTCATTATAAAATCACAAAAACGCGCCGCCTCCTTATTGAAAATTGATACGCCTAATAATAGCTTTTATTTTGAAAGGCACTAATATTACGATCTATTTAAAAAGGATCATCAGAGACCAAATGACCACCAGCTCCATATATTCAGCCAAGGCGATCTCAATCTGATTTCAAAAAATCAAAGAGATTAATCTGGAGACCCTCCAGAAACGCTGGCTCGATGAGAGACAACAGCCTCCACAAAGAACAAGACTAAAACGTTAGGATGAAGACAAATGACAACGCTCTATGAACCTTCTAAATTTGGCGCTACAGACACTAAAAACCGTGTATTTATGGCCCCCCTCACCCGCAACCGAGCTGTTCATGAAACTGACAATCCTGGTGATCTGGCCGCTGAATATTACCAGCAACGCGCCACAGCAGGCCTCATCATAACAGAAGCAACCCAAATAAACCCTGAGGGTAAAGGCTATGTCGCAACCCCGGGTATTTATAAGGAAGAACATATTGAGGCCTGGAAAAAAATAACCGATAGCGTCCATGAAAAGGGGGGTAAAATCTTTATCCAGCTTTGGCACGTTGGCCGCATTAGCCATGTATCTTTGCAACCTAACGGGCAGCAACCCCTTGCCCCATCAGCAATTCAAGCCGATGCAGAAACCTTCACATTAGACGGCCCAACCCCCGTCTCAGAGCCTGTCTCAATGACTGAACAACAGATAAAACAAACTGTAGAAGATTATCAAACAGCGGCAAGCTATGCCAAACGTGCCGGTTTCGATGGTGTGGAGATCCACGCGGCGAACGGTTACCTGATTGATCAGTTCCTGAGAGACAACACAAATAAACGCAGTGACGCATATGGCGGCGAAATTAAAAACCGGGCACGCTTTTTATTTGAAGTGGTAGAGGCCATTCTAGAAATATGGTCTGCAGATAAGGTCGGCATTCGCCTCTCACCAACCGGCGCGTTTAATGACATGCAGGATAGCAACCCCCTTGAAACATTTGGCTATGTCATTGAAAAATTAAACAGCTATAACCTCGCCTATCTTCACATGGTTGAGCGCTTTCCCGGCATGGAGAGTAGCAAACAGGATCTTGAAACAATCAATAAACTGCGCGCCATATGGCAAGGCTTTTACATCGCAAATGGCGAATATGATAAATCACGCGGCGAAACCGCAATTGCAAGCGGCCATGCCGATGCCGTTGCATTTGGCCGCCCCTTCATCGCCAACCCAGACCTGCCAGAACGGCTAGAAAAAAATGCAGACCTGAACGAACCAGACCAGGAAACTTTCTATGGCGGCAGCGCCGAAGGCTATATTGATTACCCAACATTAAAAGACCAAAAAGCGGCATAATCATTCAACTCTCGGGCCGCCTTCTAGATAAGATTAGAGGGCGGAGCGAGAGTTAAGCAGACAGTTAATATGCGGGCATTAAAAACCATCACGAATTAAACAAGCCCTCCGCAAAAATATTTCTAAATGGAGAGAAATGTGACAGCCCTCGAAACCATTATCGAAACCCACAAAAAAACAGACAACATCACAATCAACCCCGCAACAGAAGAACAGATAGATTGCCATCATCTACAAACCAGCAATGAAGCCCAAGTCCTGATTGAAAAAGCCCAGGAGGCCTTTTTATCTTGGCGTGAGGTTGAGGTCAGCAAACGGGCTGATATCATTCGCAAAATTGCAAAATCCCTGGCAAATAACAAAGACTGCCTTGCCAAAATGATGACAGAGGAAATGGGAAAACCCATCTCTCAATCTAAAAGTGAGGTTGATGTTTGCATTGCAATTTGCAATTACACCGCAGATCATTGCCCAGAGCGTTTGCAAGACGAAGAGCGCCCCGTTGAAGGTGGCCGCGGTCTCATCACATACCAACCGCTCGGCGTCATCCTGGCCATTGAGCCCTGGAACTTCCCGCTCTATCAGGTCATCCGCTACAGCATCCCAAATCTACTCGCCGGTAATACCAGCCTCCTAAAGCATGCCAAAAATGTGTGGGGTACAGGCAAACTCATAGATAAAGTCTTCAAACAAGCCGGCCTGCCTGATGGTTGCTTTGACCTGCTCTTCATTGAAAATGAAATGGTTGAAGACATCATCAAAGATGACCGCATCAGAGGTGTCACCTTAACAGGCAGTGCCGGCGCTGGCCGCGCCGTTGCCAAAATCGCCGCTGAAAATTTAAAAAAATCTGTACTAGAACTTGGTGGCAGCGATCCCTACATCATCTTAGGTGATGCAGACATAAACAGTGCCGTTAAAACCTGCGTTCAAGCGCGGTTAAACAATGCCGGCCAAACCTGCGTCGCCGCCAAACGCTTCATCATAGTTGATGAAGTTTATGACAAATTCCGCGATCGCTTCAAGGCGATCATGAGTGCCTCAAAATATGGCGACCCCGAAGATACCAATACAAAGCTAGGCCCCCTGGCCCGTAAAGACCTGCGCGATGATCTCCATGAACAGGTAAAACAATCTATTGCAAAAGGCGCCCAATGCATTCTTGGCGGTGAAATGCCAGACGGCAAAGGCTTCTTCTATCCACCAACCATATTAGAGAATGTCACCCCCGGCATGCCCGCCTATGATGGCGAACTCTTTGGCCCAGTGGCCACCCTCATCCGCGCAAAAGATGAAGCAGATGCCATCCGGATCGCGAATGATCATAAATATGGTCTTGGTGGCGGCATTTTCACCAAAGATGTTGACCATGGCATAGACATTGCCCGCACCAAAATCGACACCGGTATGATGAATGTAAACGGTTATAACCTGGCCCTGCCAAACATGCCCTTTGGCGGTGTCAAAGAAAGTGGCTATGGCCGCGAACATGGCGGTTACGGCGTCCGCGAATTCGTCAATATCAAATCTGTGGTCATATCTGAGTAAAACTAAATGAAAAAGGCGCGCTAACATATATCAAGCCAATAAAGGAACACGCGCCTTTTTCATCTCATCACCATAGATGAGAGAGAGTGAATCAAACCCGCTTAGGTCGGCAGCTTCTCACCAACCCAGGCAACAAGATCAGAAGCCGCACCAAAAAACGCCGTCTCCATCGCCTTAACCACATCAATAATCTCAGTTGAACCCGCCGCAGCTTTCCTTAAAAACTGGTGCGAGGCTATAACTTTTCCATCCCGGTCAACCAGCTTGGCGATAAACTCAATCACCGCTTCCGGTGCAGCCTCTTTAGCAAGGTAAAACCCACGAATATCAATCAGCACACGGTTATCAGGGTCAAGCGCATCAGCCGGACGCATGATCACATCCCGGTATCCAGCATTTTCAAAACTCTGGATCAACTTGGTCTGAAGTAGATTAGGTAGGTTATCTGTCCATTTCGCATCACCGATGGCGATATATTCCCCAGCCGCCGTGCGCTCTAAAATCTTATCTGTATTCAACGCAAGCGGCACTGTTGGTTCAGCTATCACCAATTGCCCGGAAGGAACAACAGCCAAAGCGGGGAACCCTTTTGCAGGGCTCAGATCATAAAGCCCCGTCTCCTCGGATTTAGAGCCGCCTGTCATCCGTTGCAGCCCTTCAAGAATACTATCCACCCGGCCGGAGTTACGGGCCAAAAGGTCATCAAACCGGGAGAGCGCCCGTCCGGCATTTTGCGCCAGGCTGCGTGAGGCCGCCGGGTCCGCTTCTAACAGCGGCACCGCTCCACCTTGCGCAGTTAGCAGCGCTGCGCTGGCCTCCCCGCCAGTGAGCAAAATCGCAGCCGTCCCCGTTAAGCCCTGATATTCAACACCAGCTTTTGTATCCTCTCGCATCGGTGTATTTTTATTGATTAATATGCGTGCGATTAATCTTTTAGGTGAAGCCTCATCAATAATGATGCTATTCACATCCCCAACCTGAATGCCGTTAAAAAAAACTTTACTGCCAACAGACAGCCCCGAAACCGGCACAGAGAACCGCACATCGTAAGCCGCCCGCTCACCATAAGCACCAGCATTATTCAGCCAATATATGAACCCAAACACACCAGCAATAACCGCCAGCGCAAACATACCGATAAGCTCATACCGTGCTTTAAATTCCATCAGCTCTCTCCCATCGGGTCATTGAAACTTGTTCTAAACACTCAATCATTCAGTTTTATTGCTGTTTCCGTGCAGTCATTAACCCAGCTCGTTTGCCTTTAAAATATGACTGCACCCAAGGATGCGAACTCTCCAGCATGGTAGAAAGCGGGCCATGCTCCACGACCCGCCCGCCATCCAAAACCGCAATCTGGTTACAGATTGAATAGATACTCTCTAAATCATGGGTCACCATAAAGACGGTTAGCCCCAATGTGGTCTGCAATGTTTTAATCAGGTCATCAAATTCACTGGCAGAAATAGGATCAAGCCCAGAGGTTGGTTCATCAAGAAACACAAACTCAGGGTCAAGCGCCAGCGCGCGAGCCAGCGCCACACGTTTCGTCATCCCCCCAGAAAGTTCAGACGGCATTTTAGCGCCATCATCAGCTTTCAACCCAACCATTTCTAATTTAGCAATGGCGATTTCATCTGTAAGTCGGCGAGATAACCCCAGCACTTCACGCATCTGAAACTGGATATTCTGTTTAACCGTTAGCGATGAAAATAACGCCCCGCGTTGAAACATCACACCCCAGCGCCGCTCTAGGGTTTGCCGCGCCGCTTCATCCAGTTCATCAATATTTTGGCCAAAGAGTTTAATCACCCCTGCCCGTTTCGGAATAAGCCCAATGATGGTACGCATCAAAACAGATTTGCCAGAGCCAGAGCCACCAACAACCCCTAAAATCTCACCGCGCGTTACGTCAAGCGACAGCCCATCCAGAATAATCGTATCGCCAAATCCAACAACAAGATCACGCACCTCAATTGAGAGGGCGCCGTTATTATCTGTTGCCATCACGATATCTCTGCTCATAGTCCCATCACCGCTCATGAGTTACATCCCTACCGAGGCAAAGAAAATTGCGAAAAGACCATCAAGCACAATCACCATAAAAATCGCTTTCACGACTGATTTAGTTGTTTGTTCCCCAAGCGACGCAGCGCTACCTTTTGTACGCAGCCCCTCAGTGCAAGCAATAATACCAATCACCGCGCCCATAAAGGGGGCCTTAATCATCCCAACCTGAAAATGCGTGAGCGATATAGCTTCCTTCAGCCGCTCCATAAACAATTCAGGCGACATGCCCGCATAGAACACAGCTATCAACCCGCCGCCATAGAGCGACGCCATAGAGCCAAGGAAAGTCAGCATCGGCACAGCTAAAATGAGAATAAGAATGCGCGGCAAAATCAGGATCTGAACAGGGTTAAACCCCATCGTGCGTAAGGCGTCGATCTCCTCCCGCATTTTCATTGACCCAAGCTCAGCGGTGAATGAACTACCAGATCGCCCAGCAACCATAATAGCCACCAACAAAACACCAATTTCGCGGAGCACAAGAATGCCAACCATATCCACTACATAAAGATCCGCGCCAAATTTCCGAAAGTGAAAGAACCCCTGCTGAGCGATGATAGCCCCAATCAAAAACGTAATAAGCAGAATGATGGGCACCGCTTGAAAGGTGACACGGTCAAGCTGATGCACAGCAGTGGTAAACCGGAAATTTGAAGGGCGAGTAAGTAAACTGAGAAAGGCAACAACAAGCGCCCCAAACATATTGGCAAAGGCCCGCATGTCATGAACAAGTTCAACGATAGCTTTGCCGGTGGTCTCAAAAAATCCCATCACACCAAAGGGGCGGCGGAGGGGGGCTGACTTGGTTTTATTAACCCGCTCAACTTCACGGAAAAGCAAATGATCTTCAGAAGAAAGCCCTGATATCTCAAAGCCATCAACCATAGCGTTTGAGTTTTGATGAGCAGTCAGCTCGCGCTTTAACCGCTCCAGCAGCCAGGCACCATAGGTATCAAACTCAGTTACCGCAGCCATCTCAATAACAACCGCATCTTCAGCGTCATTTCCAGCCGTAGCTGCATCTATAAGTTTTTCCAACCCAGTAGCATTGTTGGCCGTCCATGCACCGCTTGCAACAAGCCGGCGCTTTTCGCCAGTATTACTATCAGTCCAATGCAGCAAAGGTTCTGTGCCCATCTGCCCTCATCCCATACCAAGCTCCAAAGCATCTCTTATTATTATGGAGCGGTTTTACTTAAGGTGCAGCCATCCTATGCTGCAGCAGAAAGCCCTGCAACCAGAGTGATAGTTTTTGGCTAACGCCGCCGGCTTAGCACTGGTTAACGTCTGCTCATTGTCACATTAACGCTCTTCAAGCCAATGCCACTGGTTTTAATGGTAACTTTTTGCCGGCGTTTGGTAAAAGACACAATCATAGTCCCACTTACATTGCCGCCAATGCGCATGGTGATCCGGTTTTTGCTGGCCGTGCCGTTAATATTGCCAGAAGCATTAAAATTACGCTCTTCCCAGGTGCCAGAAAGGCTACCGGCGTTATAAGATATTTTACCGCGCATTTTGACGTCTTGCGTATTGCTCTTGCAATAAATCGCCAGCCCTAATTGCGTGCCGCCGCCAGTATAATAGCCGGTGCATTTAATCCGCTCTTTTTTGCCATCTTGCAAAACAATCAAACCACTGCCACCCCAGCTGCCTAACAATGTTGCAAAAGGGTTGGAATTAGCCAACAACTGCTGAGAGCCACCGCCGACGAGCAGAACCATCATAGCTGCTAACAAAGCCGATTTACCTAAACGTAACTCCATAATCATCTTCCTCATGGGTCTCCCTCTCCCTTGATAAAACCAATCACATCCCTTCAAGGACAATATGTCAAATATACCACTATGGTAAGTTTAACGATTTACCACCTTATCTGAATGAAACCCTGGTTACTCACAAGGCTCCAAAGGGCGCTTCAATACGTCTACTCCTTCAACCCTTCAAAACTGCCCGTGTAGTTAGCATCATAAAGCTCTCCCTTATCAGAGAGCAAAAGGTAGAGAGAGCTCTCTTCCCCGGTTTCATTTTTAACCAGCACGATAAAATAACCCTTACCGGTTTTATGTATCGTGCGCGCGTCATCTCCAACCTTAGCCCAGCTCTCATCAAGCAACCCACCTTCAACCGGCAGCGCCTGCTGAACTAAAGTGTTAATGGCAGTAGCGGAAGCTGTTAAAGCGCCCTTCTCGTCAATTGTATCTTTTGGTGTCTCAGCAAAACGCTTTGGGGCAGGCTTTTGTCCAGCAGCTTGATCATGTTTGTGATCTGCAGCACTATGTTCGCTTGTCATATGCACATAGGATCTTTTAATCTCCGCCCCATGATGAGAAAAGGCCTTAACAGGCGCAGAGAACAAGAAAAACGCGGCCAACATACTCACCGAAAATTGAACCATCCATAATTTCATAATTTAATAACCTTCCACACAAAGCCGTCTATAAAGTAGTCCATGTTATTTTGGATTAAGACTAAACACATCTTCTTGCAAAACAAACTGATATCAACATAACTCGTTAAATAGCCCTGATAACCGCGCTGTTGCCATAGTCTCATGTGAATGAGAGCAACAAAATAGCTATACATTCAAAAACACCATAACTTACTTGCAAAACAAAAGCGATATGGCTATTAAACACATCTCTGTCATGAGTACGCCACCGCCCCTGTTATAACAAAAACCAAATGGCTCTAAAATGACCCTATCGGAAAATGCGCCCATCATCTCCATATCTCATTTAGACAAAACCTATGATGACGGCTTCAAAGCCCTGAAAGACATCTCCCTCGATATAAACAAGGGAGAAATTTTTGCGCTACTCGGCCCCAATGGCGCCGGTAAAACCACATTGATCAGTGCCATATGCGGCATCGTTACGCCGTCAAGCGGCACGGTTAAGGTGGCCGGTTACGATATCATTAAAGAATACCGCCAAACCAGAAAACTGATCGGCCTGGTGCCGCAAGAGTTAACAACGGACGCCTTTGAAACCGTTACAAACACAGTGAATTTCTCACGCGGGCTTTTCGGCAAAAAACCAGACCCCGCCTATATAGAAGAGTTGCTGAAAAGCCTGACCCTGTGGGATAAAAAAGACAATCAATTAATGACCCTTTCAGGCGGCATGAAGCGCCGCGTGCTGATAGCCAAAGCCCTCTCTCACCAACCTGATATTCTATTTCTGGATGAACCATCTGCCGGTGTGGATGTGGAACTGCGCAAAGAGATGTGGTCCCTGGTGCGCAAATTACGAGAGAATGGCACCACCATCATCCTGACCACTCATTATATTGAAGAAGCCGAGGAAATGGCTGATCGTGTTGGGGTGATCAGTAAAGGCGAAGTGATCCTGGTTGAAGAAAAATCAGTCTTGATGAAAAAGCTTGGCAAAAAGCAGGTGATACTCGATTTGATCGAGCCGTTAAATGAACTTCCCTCAGCCTTAGCCGCTTATGACCTCTCTCTGATTAAAGAGGGGCAAGAGCTGATCTATACCTATGACACAAACGCCAACCGCACAGGCATCACCACAGTCCTGAAAGCCTTGAGCGATAATAATATTAAATTCCGCGACCTCAACACGAAGGAAAGCTCGCTAGAGGAAATTTTCGTAGAACTGGTGCAAGAAAAATGATCAACCTACCCGCAGTTTCAGCAATCTATAAATTCGAGATGATGCGCACCTGGCGCACGCTGGCGCAGTCCATCGCCTCACCCGTCATCTCGACGGCCCTTTATTTCATTGTATTTGGCTCAGCCATTGGCTCCCGCATCGCAGAAATCGACGGCGTTAGCTATGGCGCCTTTATCGTGCCCGGCCTCATTATGTTCTCGATCTTGACCCAGAGCATTTCAAATGCTGCCTTCGGCATCTATTTCCCTCGCTTTACAGGCACAATTTATGAGGTGTTATCCGCGCCAATTTCACCATTGGAGATCACCCTCGGCTATGTGGGGGCAGCCGCATCTAAATCCATTATTCTCGGCTTGATCATTCTGGCAACCGCCGCCGCCTTTGTACCGCTACAGATCGCGCATCCAGTTATAATGCTTCTGTTTCTGGTCCTCACCGCTGTGACCTTCTCACTATTTGGCTTCATCATCGGCATATGGGCGGATGGCTTTGAAAAACTCCAGATCATCCCCCTCCTGCTGATCACCCCGCTGGCCTTCCTTGGGGGCACTTTCTATTCCATCAGCATGCTCCCCCCCTTCTGGCAAACGGTTACACTGTTTAACCCGGTGGTCTACCTCATCAGTGGTTTCCGCTGGAGCTTCTATGAAATATCAGATGTGAATGTCTGGCTTAGCCTGGTGATGATCACCCTGTTCCTCAGCATCGCCCTCGGCATAATCTGGTGGATATTCAAATCAGGCTACCGCCTCAAAGCCTAATAAAAAATACAAACCATTCCGCAGGGCCGTCCCAAGGAATGGTTTGCCAATATCAAAATTGAGTAAAAGTACACTGAGGCGCGCCAGCGCCGAGGGACTTTTACTCAGTGCCCGCCATTCCCATATTTAGAAGCATAGTCAACACCAAGACCATAAACCGGGTCATCGGAATCTTTATCAACAATCAGCATACCGCTACGCTCAAGTAGCATCTGACAGTCGCGGCTGAGATGGCGTAATACCAGCCGTTTGCCATAACCATCATAACGCGCTGCCAGCGCTTCGATCGCCTCCAGTGCAGAGTGATCCCAAACACGGGCATTTTTAAAGTCGATGATCACCTGATCAGGATCATTTTGCGTATCAAAAGCATCCTGGAATTCAGCGGATGAAGAGAAGAACAGCTGACCAGTAACGTGATAAACCTTGGCCCCGGTGCCTTCCTGAATACAATCTCTCACCTGAATATGCTTGGCGCTTTCCCAGGCGAACACCAATGCAGAAACAATCACACCAACCACAACTGCGATGGCAAGGTCAGTCACCACAGTGACCAGAGACACAAGAATAAGCACAAACGCATCGGTCCATGGAATTTTCGGCAACATCTGGAAGGTATCCCAGGCAAAGGTACCAATCACCACCATGAACATAACTCCAACCAGCGCAGCGAGCGGGATCTGTTCAATAAGGCCAGAGGCAAACAGAATGAAGGAAAGCAGAAACAAAGCCGCCGCCAAACCAGAAAGCCGCGTACGGCCACCGGAGCTAACATTGATCATGGTTTGACCAATCATCGCACAGCCACCCATGCTAGAGAAAAAGCCACTAACCACATTGGCAGCGCCCTGCGCCACACATTCTTTAGAGGCCCCGCCCCGGGTCTCCAGCTTGTCATTCACCAGGTTAAGAGTAAGCAGGCTTTCAATCAGCCCGATAGCAGCAAGGATGAGCGAATAAGGAATGATAATTTTCAACGTTTCGAAGTTTAATGGCACAGAAGGGAGATGAAAACTTGGTAACCCAGCGCCAATTTCAGCCAAATCACCAACGGTGCGCGTATCAAGCTGGAAGAAGATAACAAGCAGGCTAACCGCCAAAATCGCAACCAAGGGCGCAGGCACAGCAGAAGTGAATTTAGGCACCAGGTAGATTAGCAGCATAGTTAGTAAAACTAGACCAAGCATAACCATAAGCGGCACACCAGTGAGCCATTGCTGCACGCCATCAGGCCCCTCAACTTTAAACTGAGAGAGCTGCGCCAAGAAAATTACAATCGCCAAGCCATTCACAAAGCCAAGCATAACCGGCCTTGGCACCATGCGAATAAATTTACCCAGATGAAAGACCCCGGCAAGCAGCTGCAAGATCCCCATCAACACGACGGTAGCAAACAGATATTCAACACCATGCTGGACAACAAGTGAGACCATAACAACAGCCAGAGCCCCGGTTGCCCCTGAGATCATCCCCGGCCGGCCACCAGAAAGCGCCGTGATCAACCCAACAATGAAAGCCGCATAAAGCCCGACCAGCGGGTGAACATGCGCCACGAAGGCAAACGCAACAGCTTCAGGCACAAGCGCCAGCGCCACGGTTAACCCACAAAGCACCTCGGTCTTGACCCGGGTGGGGGTTAAAGGCTCTTCACCCATGTAAGCCGCAAAACGGTCTTTCAGGTTTGTTGTCTCACCAACAGACATAATTTTATCCTTGTTCATTCAGCTTGTTTAAGCGCCGCGCCGCGTCGATTTGTGATTAGGCAACACGAAAATAGTGATGGCATCACATGTCCTGGATGCCAGTGTTTCATGTGAGAGCAATTAACTCTCAAACGCCTCATAAAGCCTCTATCCTGAAATTGCTCTTTAAATGAAGACCAAAATCATCACAGGCAATTCGAGGCAAAAGCCATGTAAAACTCATTATTTTTGAAAAGAGGTTATGCGGCTCGTTGATCACATGATTACAAGCACACAACCCTATCAGATACTTAAGAAAAAGGGGCCCCGTCTCTTTGACGCAGTCAAAGTGACCATTCAACTCTGCTCTTTGGCGCAGTCAAAGTGACCATTTAACTCTACTCTTTGGCGCAGTCAGAGAGACCATACAACTTTCCTCTTTGACTAAGTCAAAGTGACAAATTGAGTTTCCTCAAAGGCGCCGTCAAAGGCACAGCGATAGGTGGTTTTAAAGTCCAATCACTTCCACTGCCAATTAAACTAATGACCCACAGTATAAAATGGCTGGATCACAAGCAGACTTTAATTGGCAGATGGCACAGAAGAAGGCTCCACCCCCCGCTCATTACCAGTTTCAGATACTGTCTTATCCGCCGGTGCAATTGGCGCTAAAGCCCGCCCGGCACTGGAATCAGCCTCAACAGCCTTTACTTGAAAAGCGCAGGTTAAATCACCCGCATTCGGGCATGGTTCATAAACCACCATCTCACTCTCCACTCCATTTTCCCACGTTACCTGCACAGCGATTGTCTTCACTGTACCCAAAGGATACTCAATCAAAGTGGAGCCAAGCCCAGCATCAGAGGGCAGCGCAAATGGGCTAAGAGGGTTACAAGGCACCAGTTCAAATTTCTGATCAAGCGCCTGCGAATTGACAGAATATCGTATTTCCTTCAACCGGCAATGCAGAGTTTGCAAAGCTGTGAAATAGATCAGCTGACGTTTGTCATAATTCCGAAACTGTACCCAACCCTGCTCTTTATTCACTTTAAGCATTGTTTTATATAGCGAGAATGGCGGCACCCGGCTTTTATCAACCGCCAACCCAGCAGTAGAAAAGCCAGACAACAGACTAATCAAAATCAGCGCTGAAAATGTCAGCTTAATCAGGCAAGCTAAATTTACCCTGGTTCGCACATAAGCTCTCATCTCAAACGCCCTCTCTATCAGCCGGTCATACAAAAAAGAACAGGGCCAAAAGCTCTGTTACTTTGATAACCTATTAAAGAGTAGATAGACCATCTGACAAGCTATAGTCAAAAACCAAAATGCCTTATTCAAGAATAGGTTTCTTGGTCTCCGGCGTCATAGATTGATACCAAATCGCGACATCCTCTATATCTACATCAGAAAGCGGGCCCGCAACTGCATTCATAACAGCTTGCACCCGCCGGCCAGAGCGAAACTGAGATAGGTTGAATTTTACAAAATCTTCAACTGTGCCTGGCCAATTTCTCGCCTCGGCCGCCCGCGCCATACCAAGGCGCCCATGGCAACGGGTGCAAAGCTGTGCCTTGCCGCGCCCGCGTCTTAAGGCAGTAAGCACAGGGGGAGCGCCCGCCTCTTTCGCACCATCCTTTTCAGCGGCATCATCCGTCTCAGCAGCGATCACCATAGCAGAATAAAGCCCGCCGCGATCAATCCCAGCACCAGTTAAAAACACAATGAGAGCACAAAGGCCGCCCCCCAACACTAATTTCAGGCGGCGTTGATCTAATCGCATAAGCTGTCTCCCTTCGTTTGTTCTCATAAGTTTCACAGAAAACAGGCGTCTAAACCAGCCATTTCGGAGCATTTAAAGGGGGGAAGGGGCAAATCATCTAATAAATTAGTGTGAATTTGCACACTGGCAGAAAGCAAAATGAGAGAAAAAATAACGACCAAAGTCTGCGACAAAACTGCACGAATAATTGTCTTTAACGCGCCACATTTAAAGTTAATCTAGAGCCTGTCTGCAACAGAGAAAAGCGGGCAACAAATGGGGCGGCAAACATAAATAACAGCCTCCCCAAATATCTAATGAAACCCAAAGAGGCACCTGCCTATCTATAAACAGCTGCCTCTTGATTTAAAGTCAGATATTTAAATCGAAACCATTCAGACCGGATCAAATCCAAGGTTAAGTCTTTAAGTCATATTCATTCATAAAATAATTGGAGTTTTTATATGTCACTGCAACAGACAGGGTTCCTGTGCGCGGCGGCCCTATCACTCGCCGTCATGTCTACATCACCAGCTTATGCTTATAAGCAATGCGGCCATGCCTCATGGTATGCAGGCCCGGGTGCCAAAACTGCAAATGGAGAGCGCCTAAATCATGGTGCCAACACAGCAGCACACAAATCACTCCCATTCGGTTCAAAAGTGCGGGTAACAAACAGGCGCAATGGGCGCTCTATCATTGTCCGTATCAACGATCGCGGGCCCTTCATTAAAGGCCGCATAATCGATTTGACAAAAGGCGGGGCAAAACGTCTTGGCTTCATCAATTCAGGTGTAACGAACGTTTGCATTACACGCATAAAATAAACTCGGTATTAGACCGTCTATATTAATACATCACATCCTATCGCGAGGGGAGCTTTCCTATATTTTGGGGCAACCTCCCCTTGCGAAAGAGCCTCCCAAATAGCTGCAATAGCACCCTAATTGGTGACTGAGCGCGCATTCGCTGACTTCCTGTCACCCTGCCATAGGCAATTCAACTGATCTGACATCAAGCAAAGCTCAGCTTCATCCGCCATTGTCAGATCAATCCCGGCATCACGAGCCACAGCAGTCTGATTTTTGATTAAAACTGTTTCATGGCGCTTTTCGCCATCCATCAACGCATAAGCGCTCACAGTCATTGTTGCCATAGTCATAAAAAGACCGCCTAACATAAGTTTGCCAATCCAGCTCATCGTAAATCTCCTTCATCTCATCAATTCTATCAGAACTCAAAAATCACTTATTGCAGCACTTATCTTATTGTTCAGGCTCTATCCGTTGCGGAGCCACCTCTGTTAGACGTGCTAATAACTCTTTTGGTTCAAAAAGAATGACCTGATTGCCCGTAAGAGCACGATACTTACGTTAATGCTTTTATATAAATCTGCGTTTATACTGCCATTGAATGTCATTCACTGAATGCAAGTGAGCTTTATGGGATTTACGCTGTATTATGGCCGTTCAGATCAGATTTAAGGACATAAGCAACCGCCAGTTTGAGGCAGAGATTACAACCTTCCCTGCCGCCGTCTCTTTGCCCAAAAACAAAGCTAACGGCATCTCCAGATTGTTTCTGGGGCTGTTTTTAACGGTATTCGCCTATTTGTTCTATAAAGCCGGGATGAGAGAAAGCGGTCTTACCAACCCTATGAGTTTGATTGGCCTGGGTGTCGCGGCCATTGGCGGCCTCAATATCGCTCGCTGGGTGGGAGGCTTCAAAAGCCCCGCAACCATGCTGTTTCATGAAGATTATGTTGATGTTAGTGAAGAGCTGCTATTTAGGGAAATAAGCTGGCGCGCCCCATATGAGGAGTTCTCAGGGGTTAGAATGCGCCCGCAAAAGGTCAAATCAAAACGGGCCGTTCATACAGACCCCTATCAGATCATAGAGCTGGTCCACCCAGACAAGAGCAAGACCCTGCCACTTTACGCCGCCCGCAGCAAAACCCCACCCCATAAACAATTGGAGCATTACTCAGAAATTTTAGGGGTTCCAGTTTTAGATTATAATTAATCAGGAAAGCAGATCTTTCACGACCAGATTGGCTTTACGAAAATCCATTTCACCAGTGTAGCGCTCTTTAAGAGCGGCCATAGTGCGCCCCATATCTTTCAGACTCTCTGCACCAATCTCAGCCACAACAGCCTTAACGGCGGCATTTACCGCCTCATCATCCATCTGCGCGGGCAGATAATCCTGTATGATGACAATCTCTTCCCGTTCCTGGTTGGCCAGTTCAGGCCGGCCAGCATCTTCATATGTCACGGCTGATTCCTGGCGCTGTTTAACCATTTTAGCCAGAATTTCGAGAATATCGGTATCACTTACCGCATCCCGCCCCGCAGAACGCGCCGCAATATCACGGTCTTTAATCGCAGCAGTGATCAATCGCAGTGTTCCTACACGGCGCTTATCCTGCGCTTTTATCGCCTGTTTCAGGCTATCATTTATTCTCTCGCGCATTTTAGAACCTCGGAATCAAGAATGTTAGGAGAGCGTAATGTATTACACCCTGCATTTGCAAATGGTTTTGAACTACTAAGCTGTTGTTATTACTGTCTATTTAATTATTTTTTTATTTGACTAAGGCAAATCATTCACTTAAGTGTCTGGCTGTTTGCCAAATGGTTGTTGCCTGTGCTAGGCATAACAAACGCTAGTTCAACGCGAATAGTAATGCGCGTCAACTGGCTAATAGTCGGTCGAGAGATGCCAAAAGAACCTCCTGCAATTTTAAACATCATCCAGAACAGCCCTATAATCACGGCAATTGCCAGCTTTGCAGCTGCACGCGTCTTCAGGCTATTCAGCCTGAGTGGTGAATTAAATAGCGTCTTTTTACGACCAAAACTCCATATTAAAACCTCCCAGAACATTTAAGATTAAAGATAAAGAGATAAGGCCGCCATTATGTCTGAGCCCAGCGCTACATCTAATATGACCAAAGAGATTTCACCCTGGCAGGTAGAAACGCCAACAGCGCTTATCGTGCTGGCAGACGGCACCATCATAAAAGGTAAAGGCGCGGGCAAAACTGGTGTCGCGGCTGGTGAAATATGCTTCAACACAGCCATGACCGGTTATCAGGAAATTCTGACAGACCCTTCATATTCCGGGCAAATCATCACCTTTACCTTTCCTCATATCGGCAATGTCGGCAGCAATGATGAAGACCTTGAAACCAGCAACCTTAATGCGACATCAGCTGTTAAAGGTTGCATCCTGAGGGCCGAAATCTCTACCCCCTCTAACTACCGCTCGAATACTCATTTCAATGACTGGCTCAAAGCCAATAATATTATTGCCATCACAGGCATTGATACCAGAGCCCTAACCGCACTTATTCGCGAAAAAGGCATGCAAAACGGTGTCATCGCCCATGATGAAAATGGCAAATTCGATATTGAAGACCTGAAAAAACAAGCAGCCGCCTTCGCTGGTATTGAAGGCCAGGACCTGGCAAAGGACGTCTCCATAGACAAATCCTATGACTGGGACGAGACAAAATGGGTCTGGGATAAAGGCTTTGAAAAAGCAAAAGACACTGACTTACATGTGGTCGCGCTCGATTGCGGCACAAAACGTAATATTTTCAGATGCCTGGCATCTGAAGGTTGCAAAGTCACCGTGCTCCCCGCTAACAGCAGCGCTGAAGATATTTTAGCCGAGAACCCAGATGGCATCTTCCTCTCCAATGGCCCGGGCGACCCGGCAGCAACAGGCGAATATGTCGTACCTGAAATTAAAAAACTTGTAGAGAGCGGCAAACCCCTGTTTGGCATTTGCCTTGGCCACCAAATTCTTGCCCGTGCTCTCGGCGCTACTACCATGAAAATGCCGCAAGGCCATCATGGTGCCAATCACCCGGTGAAAGACCATACAACAGGTAAAGTTGAGATCACATCAATGAACCATGGCTTCACCGTAGACCGGGAAACCTTGCCAGATACTTTGGAAGAAACCCATGTCTCCCTGTTTGATGGCACCAATTGCGGCATCCGGTTAAAAGGCAAACCGGTTTTTTCTGTTCAATACCATCCTGAAGCCAGCCCCGGCCCACAAGACAGCCACTACCTGTTCCGTCGCTTCATCAATTTCATGCGCGCTGAAAAAGGCCTCACCCCCATAAAGGAATAACCCTCTATGACAAGAATTCGCCTCTGGCTAATTCCAATGCTGGCATGTTTGTGCCTAAGCATAATAACGACCGAAAAACCAACCGCCGCTGAGCTCTCACCTGAAGACCTGACCACGCCCTCAAGCTGGAAGGCCGATCAGTTCAAGACAAATGCGCTGGTTGGAAAATTATGGTCACGAGCCGAGGGCAAGTTTGTCACTCCAGGTGAAATGCTGGCTGATTTAAAGACAGCCAAATTCATTCACCTCGGTGAACTACATGACAACCCAGACCATCACACCCTGCAAGCCAATATTATCACAGCGCTTGCAAAGACAGCGAAGGCGGCAAATAAACCAGTCCCAGCAATTGTCATCGAGATGATCCGCGTTGACCAGATGCGCCGCCTAAATGCTTACCTTGAAACAGACAACCCAAAAGCTGAGTTTCTTGGTAACGCACTGGAATGGGAGCAAAATGGATGGCCATCTTGGGAAATTTACCGCCCCCTCGGTGAGGCCATCTTTGCAAATGATATGGAAATTTATCCCGGCCATGCCAGCCGCATGCAGATCAACCATCTCATTAAAAGCGATCTGGCCATACTGCCGGCCAAAGCCCGCGAAACATTCGGTCTGAACACCCCCCTTGGCAAGACGCTTGAAGACAGCCTCTCTGAAGAAATCCGCGTCGCACATTGCGATCGCTTACCAGAAAATGTCATCAAACCCATGACCATAGTTCAGCGTTTTAGAGATGCCTGGATGGCTGATGTGTTGATACAGGCTGGCGAAACAGATGATGAAAAACCGCGTCAATCGATCTTAATTGCTGGCAGGGGCCACACCAGAGACGATCGCGGTGCCCCTTGGTATCTTCGCAATAGAGTGGCAGCGGCAAAGACCAAAACCGTCCACTTCATCGAAACAAATGCAACAGCTGCAACAATAAGCGATCTGTTAAAAGCAGAGCTGAAAAACCAGGACCTCAAAACAATACCGGCGGATTATATCTGGGTGACCCCATCCATAAAACGTGGCGACCCTTGTGAAAATATCCCTGATTTTGGCAAGAAAGACTAGCAGGAGCATTCGGTATCATGAGCATAAACATCATGTGGCCTACCGCCGAGTATGACCCCTTAGACACCCCTATAAGGGGATTGCCCTTCAAGGAAAGCTTCTTTAATGTAGCCAACTCAGAAGCACTTATTAATCTATTTTATAATCCGGCAAGCAACACGGAAACCAACACAGTGTCATTTTCATCATCAGCATGTAAAGCGGCGGTGCAGAACGTGTAAAACACTCTGATAAACCCAACCAGCCAAGCCGGTAACAACGCCGACACAGCTCCTGAAACCCCCCTTCAAAGCAACTGAGAAACTTATGCCAAAACGCACAGATATTAAATCCATCCTCATCATCGGGGCGGGCCCCATCATCATTGGTCAGGCCTGTGAGTTTGATTATTCCGGCACACAAGCCGTCAAAGCTTTAAAAGAAGAGGGTTACAGGGTCATACTGGTAAACTCCAACCCCGCCACCATCATGACAGACCCGGAACTGGCAGACGCCACATACATTGAGCCAATCACTCCGGAAGTCGTTGCAAAAATCATAGCCGAAGAACGGCCAGATGCTATCCTCCCAACCATGGGCGGCCAAACCGCATTGAACACAGCTTTGGAATTACAGAAGCGTGGCATTCTGGACGCCTTAAATGTTGAGATGATCGGCGCCAGAGCCGACTCTATCGACAAAGCCGAAGATAGAGACCGCTTCCGCCAGGCTATGACAAAAATCGGCCTGGACACCCCAACTTCCCGCATCGCCAACACAATGGGCGAAGCAATGGAAGTGATGGATGTTGTCGGTCTGCCTGCCATCATCCGCCCCTCTTTCACAATGGGCGGCACCGGCGGCGGTATCGCCTATAACCGCGAAGAATATATCGACATTATCGAGCGCGGGTTAGATGCCTCCCCAACAACAGAAGTGTTGATTGAAGAAAGCGTCCTGGGCTGGAAAGAATATGAGATGGAGGTTGTCCGCGACAAAGCAGATAACTGCATCATCATCTGTTCCATTGAAAATATCGACCCTATGGGCATTCACACCGGCGATAGCATGACGGTCGCCCCTGCCCTGACATTGACAGATAAAGAATATCAAATCATGCGGGATGCGAGCCTCGCCGTATTGCGCGAAATCGGCGTTGAAACAGGGGGCTCAAACGTTCAGTTTGCCGTGAACCCCAAAGATGGCCGCCTTATCGTCATCGAGATGAACCCCCGCGTTTCCCGCTCATCTGCCCTGGCCTCAAAAGCCACCGGCTTCCCCATTGCTAAAGTGGCGGCCAAACTGGCAGTTGGTTATACCCTTGATGAACTTGAAAATGACATCACCGGCGGCGCAACACCAGCATCATTCGAGCCAACCATTGACTATGTCGTCACCAAAATTCCGCGCTTTGCGTTTGAAAAATTCCCTGGTGCCGTCCCAACCCTGACAACAGCAATGAAATCTGTTGGTGAAGCCATGGCCATCGGCCGCAACTTCCAGGAAAGCCTGCAAAAAGCCCTTCGCTCACTGGAAACAGACCTCACAGGCCTGGATGACAGCCCCTTCGAAGGTCTCGGCCAGGGTGAAGACAAAAACATCATCCGTGAAGCTTTGGGCGAGCCAACACCAGACCGCTTGCTAAAAGTGGCAGAGGCCATGCGCCACGGCGTCTCTCATGATCAAATCCACGCCTCCTGTAAAATAGACCCCTGGTTCCTGGAGCAGATACAACAGCTGGTTGATTATGAAAACCAGGTTAAAAAATATGGCTTGCCGCAAGAGGCAAGCCAACTGCGTCGTTTAAAAGCCGCTGGCTTTTCAGATGAACGGCTTGCAAAGCTTGCGGGCTTAACAACAGCTGAAGTCACAAGCCACAGAAACACGCTGGACATTCACCCGGTCTATAAACGCATAGATACCTGTGCCGCTGAATTCGCCTCACCAACAGCCTATATGTACTCAACTTATGAAACACCTTTGACAGATGATATCAGCAGCTCAGAATCAAGACCTGAAGACGCTGAGAAAATAATCATTCTCGGCGGTGGTCCAAACCGCATCGGTCAGGGTATTGAGTTTGATTATTGCTGCTGCCATGCCGCCTTCTCACTCTCAAAGGCTGGCTACCAGACCATAATGGTCAATTGTAACCCCGAAACTGTCTCTACAGACTACGACACCTCAGACAGACTTTATTTTGAGCCACTGACAGAAGAAGATGTGCTGGAGATCATTAGGGTCGAGCAAACAAAAGGCACCGTCAAAGGTGTCATCGTTCAGTTTGGCGGCCAAACTCCATTAAAACTTGCCAACTTCCTTGAAGCGAATGGTGTCCCAATTCTCGGCACGTCACCAGATGCCATTGACCTGGCTGAAGACCGCGACCGCTTCAAAGCGCTGATAGAAGAACTCGGCATTGCCCAACCCAAAAACGGCATCGCCCGCAGCGCAGAAGAAGCCAAAGCCATCGCAGATGAAATCGGCTTCCCGGTTGTCATCCGCCCTTCTTACGTGCTCGGCGGCCGCGCTATGGAAATCGTCGATAACCACACCCAGCTAGACCGCTACATCAACGAAGCGGTTATCGTCTCTGGCGATAGCCCCGTGCTGATAGATAGCTACCTGCGTGATGCAATTGAGATCGATGTTGACGCCCTCTCGGATGGAGAGGATGTTTATATCGCTGGTATCATGGAACATATTGAGGAGGCCGGCGTCCATTCAGGTGATAGCGCCTGCTCCCTGCCGCCCTATTCTTTAAGCGATGAGATCCTTGAAGAGCTGAAAACACAAAGTAGAAAACTGGCCAAGGCGCTTAAGGTTGTTGGCCTGATGAATGTGCAATTCGCGGTTAAAGATGGTGACATCTATATTATCGAGGTAAACCCTCGTGCCAGCCGCACAGTGCCATTTGTGGCCAAAGTCATTGGCCACCCAATCGCCGCCATCGCCTCTGAACTCATGGCAGGTGCAAGCTTAAAAGACTTTAACCTCAAAGAGCGCAAGATAAACCATATCGCCGTTAAAGAAGCTATTTTCCCGTTTAATCGCTTCCCTGGCGTCGATAGCGTCCTCGGCCCTGAAATGCGCTCAACCGGTGAGGTAATGGGCATCGACCGTGACTTTGCAATGGCCTTCGCCAAAGCACAAATGGGCGTTGGCATTAAGTTGCCTAAAAACGGCACAGTCTTCGTCTCAGTGAAAGAGCGCGATAAAGAGCGCCTGATTGAGCCGGTCAAAACATTAGAAGAAATGGGCTTCTCCATCATCGCAACCAGCGGCACCGCCCGCTTTCTCACCGATAATGGCATCGAGGCAACCCAGATCAATAAGGTGCTGGAAGGCCGCCCACATATCGTTGACCAGATTAAAAACCGCAAAGTGGATATTGTCTTTAATACTACCGAGGGGACAAAGGCGATCAAGGATAGTAAATCAATCCGTCAGGCAGCATTGATGCACCAGATCCCGGTCTATACAACCATGGCTGGTATCAGATCTGTCACCCAAGCCATTAAAGCCATTTCAGACGGTAACATTACGGTAACCCCGATTCAGGACTATATGAAATCCTAGGCTTGAGTTAATAAACAAGCTGACTATAAGATACCTGATTAATATAAAAGACGCCCCAATGATGGGCGGGAGGAAAGACACACATGTCTGTTGATAAAGTTCCAATGACAGTGGAAGGCCATGCCGAGCTTGAAAAAGAGCTCCAGCACCGTAAATCCGTAGAGCGCCCCCGTATCATCCAGGCAATTGCAGAAGCAAGAGCCCATGGCGACTTGTCTGAAAATGCCGAATATCACGCCGCTAAAGAATCTCAAGGCTTGAATGAAGCCCGCGTTAGCGACCTTGAGGATAAGCTTTCACGCGCAGACGTGATTGACGTTACTAAACTCTCTGGCGACCGCGTTGTATTTGGCGCAACTGTAGACCTTATCGACGATGACACAGAAGAAGAAGTCACCTACAGAATCGTCGGTGAATATGAAGCTGATGTTAAAGCCGGTAAAGTCTCCGTCACATCCCCCATCGCCCGCGCCCTCATCGGCAAACGTGCTGGAGATGTTGCCGAGGTGACCACACCGCGCGGCTCCAGAACCTATGAAGTGATAAAAATCGGCTTCAAGGGCTAATCAAGATATATCCAAACAGGACTTTGACGCCAAAACAGGGCACCAAAACAGGGCCAAAAAAATACGAGCCCAATCATGACAGGGCTTAATTGGCCCTGCTCATAATAAAGAAATACAGATTAAACGTGACCAGAAAAATCCCTGGGTATGGCAATTCTCCAGCAGCCCTGCTGTTAAATTCAAAACATGCTCCCCATTGTCATCAAATCCGATTAAATGGCAAAATATCGGCCTAAAGGGCCGTTTTAAGGCTTCTGACCCTCTAAATTCGTTGTTCCCTTAAGCAATATTAAACAGTATTTGGCTAAGTTGACTGTCAGTTCAGTCGTCAAGTCAGGGTATGTTTATGTTAGATGGCGCAGAAATTCTTGATGAATTGCAATCTTTATCAAATACAAAATCCAGTGATAGCCGCCGCCAGCTGCTACACCGGATTACGGATTTATTTGAACATACATCTGATGAACAGGATGAAAGTCATAACCTTGCCTTTGATCAAATCATGGATAAGCTCGCATACGAGTTAGAAACCTCAGTACGCGCCGAATTTGCCAACAGATTAGCCGACCTTCCCAATGCACCAACCAATGTCAGCCAAAAATTTGCTCTGGATGAAATTGATGTTGCGCGCCCGCTCCTGCAAAAATCTAAAGTTCTGTCAGATGATTTCCTGATCAGAGTGGCACAAACCAAAAGCCAGGAACATCTCATGGCTATTTCGCAGCGCCCGGATATCACCACAAGAGTGACAGATGTACTGGTTGACCGCGGCAATGAACGCGTCCTGGAAAATGTTACATCCAATAAAGGTGCGAACTTCTCTCGCAAATCATTCGAAAAACTAACAAAGCACGCCAATGAGAATGAAACTTTAAACAACCTGCTTGAAGGCCGCGCAGATACTCCAGAAGATCTACTGGAAATCATCAAAGATCAGGTTACTAATAAAATTCGTGAAGAAGCCGCCGAAGCAGGCATTGATATTTCCAGCGATGAGATCCGCCACACTGTTGATCAAAAATCAGCCTCGATTGAAATATCTGAAGCAGAAAAACAGGCCGCTCTGCAAGAGATTGATTATCTCCATAAGCGTAAACAACTGGATGAACGGGTAGTCGTCCATTACGTAAAACTCAATAAACCAGTTGAGACAATCTATTGCCTAAGCTTGATGACAGATATAGATGAGCCAATTGTGCGCCATTGCCTGTTACAGGCTGAACTTCCAGCACTCGCGGTGCTATGTAAATCCAGTGGTTTCCAGCGCTCCACTTTTGCAAGCCTATTACAATTGCGTGAAAATCTTTCAGACATAACTGGCAGTCAAATTGTTGATGCAATCCGCCGCTATGAAACACTTGATCTCAGCACTGCACACAGCGTCATGCGGTTCCTGAAAGTAAGAAAGCTTGCAGAGCAAAACGCTGAGAATAACCAAGAGCCACAAGCGGCAGAAACCACGCCGCCATCTGCTGTATAAAAAGTTCGCGAAGCTCTAGAGTTTAAGCCCGCGCCAGCTCACCCTCAATCGGGCCCCCCGCCAACCATTTAGAGCGGCGAATAACCAAGTGAGTTTTCACACCCGCGACATTCGGCGCAGCTGTCAGTTCAGTAATAATAAAATCCTGAAACGCGCTTAAATCAGTTGCCACACAGCGCAATATAAAATCTACCTCACCAGAGAGCATGTAACACTCCCTCACAACTTGCCAGCTGCGGGTCTTCTCTTCAAACGCCAGCAAGTCAGCCTCAGCCTGCGCATGCAAACTCACCATAGCAAACGCCGTAAGCTCAAAGCCAATTCGCTTTTCATTCAGCTGCGCAAAATACCCCTCAATGATCCCTTCCTGCTCCAACGCCCGGACACGGCGCAAACAAGGCGGTGCAGAGATACCAACCGCCTTTGCTAAATCAACATTGGTTATGCGCCCATTCTGTTGCAGAGCAGAGAGTATTTTCCAGTCAATTTCATCTAATTGTGATTTCAAGACACTTCATCTCCCAGAAAAATAAGAGCAACAAGGCCAGAGGGGCCAAGCCCAAGACGGCCAAAGTGGGCCTAAGCGCAAACAGGGCAAGGCAAGAGACTACTCATGAAACATCTCACAGCTCGGACCAGGTCATTTGCCTCAATGCGCCCAGCTAACTATGCCTTATCTTTCCCAAAAACGAAAGATCAGAAAATATAAAGCAGTATTTTTGTATCAATATTGCGCAGAACTGACGACAGCGCCCTCTCAGGTAGACAAAGGGTTGGAGTATGAAGGGCGCGGCCTATATATAGAGCATCAAAAGAACAATTTTTTAGTTGATGCCACCCCATCACAGGTTGACGAAACCACCCACATCCCCCAAATCAGTACTGAAATCATGGCAAAACCGCATTAGCTAGCCCGCCAGAAGGAACAACTGAATGAGCAACCCAGTAAAACACTCCAAACTCGTCATCATCGGCTCAGGCCCGGCTGGTTACACAGCCGCTATTTATGCCGCCAGAGCCATGTTAGAGCCTGTAATCATTCAAGGGTTAGAGCCCGGCGGTCAGCTCACTATCACCACAGATGTCGAAAATTATCCCGGCTTTGCAGATGTCATCCAGGGCCCCTGGCTAATGCAACAAATGGAAGCCCAAGCCAAGCATGTCGGCACAGAAATTATCAATGACTATATTGTTGAAGTAGATCTGGAGAACCGGCCTTTCACACTAAAAGGTGATAGCGGCACAGAATACACAGCCGATAGCGTCATCATCGCAACCGGCGCGCAAGCGCGCTGGCTTGGCCTGCCAACTGAAGAGAAGTTTAAAGGCTTCGGTGTTTCAGCATGCGCAACCTGTGATGGCTTTTTCTATAAAGACAAACATGTCATTGTTGTTGGCGGCGGTAACACAGCAGTTGAAGAAGCACTCTTCCTCACCAACTTTGCGTCAAAAGTCACTCTCGTCCATCGCCGCGATGAATTACGCTCAGAAAAAATCCTTCAGGATCGCCTCTTCAAACATGAGAAAATCGAAGTGATCTGGGATAGCGCTTTAGAAGAAGTCATCGGTGAGGAAAACCCGCTTTCAGTCACTTCAGCAAAACTGCGCAATGTTAAAACAGATGAGATTAGTGAAATCGCAGTTGATGGCATTTTCATCGCCATTGGTCACGCCCCGGCAACCGCTCTGTTTAAAAACAAACTGGAGATGAAACCAAATAACTACATCATCACCAAACCAGATAGCACAGCCACTTCGGTTGAGGGGGTGTTTGCCGCCGGTGATGTAACAGATGAAACATATCGCCAAGCTGTAACAGCTGCTGGCATGGGCTGCATGGCCGCATTAGAGGCTGAAAAATTCATTGCAGAACTACCAGCACCTGTTGAGAAACAACCCGCTTAAAAAGCCTATCAGTTTTCACATTCTATACCGCCGTTTTTGTTCTTTATCACTGCTTGAAGTTGTGATGTGAGCAAAAACGGCAACTTCTGCAACTAATTGTCCCCACCTCTCCCTCCAGCTTTCCTCGACAACCCCCTGCAAATACGAAAAGATAAGCGCTTAGTAAGCTTACCCATCAGCCGCCATAATTAAGCAAGTCTTAGAAAGTCTGTTTAAGAGCACAACATATTTGGTCGCGGCCAAAAAGGACATTCAAATGGATTGGAATAAAGTCCGCATTTTTCAGGTGGCAGCAGAGGCAGGCAGCTTCACCAAAGCTGGTGATGAACTGAATATGAGCCAATCAGCCGTATCACGTCAGGTCTCGGGCCTTGAAGAAGAATTGAAAGTCTCGCTATTTCATCGTCATGCACGGGGCCTTATGCTCACAGAACAAGGCGAAACTCTCTATCAAACCGCTTGTGATGTCTTTAACCGTCTGCGCACAACTGAAACCCTGCTCGCAGATTCAGCCGATAAACCTTTTGGTGAACTGAAAGTCACAACCACTGTTGGCTTCGGCTCCGCCTGGTTAACACCGCGTCTGAATAACTTCATCACCCTCTACCCTGATATCCAGCTGCAAATCTTACTCAGCGATACGGAGCTGGATATTTCAATGCGTGAAGCAGATGTCGCCATCTGGTTGAAAGAACCAACCCAACAAGATTTGATCCGCCGGCCCATGTTCACGGTGCATTTTCATGTTTATGCCTCAAATAGCTACATCCGAAAATTCGGTGTTCCTCATAGTCTGAAAGAATTAGACGAACATCGCATCATGACATTCGGCGGCAAGGCCCCAGACCCGATCCAAAAATTAAATTGGTTGGAAACCGCCGGGTTAGAGAATAATGAAAAGCGAACACCAACTGTGACTATCAACAACCTCTATAGCCTGCGCCAAGCAGTTAAGCGCGGCATAGGCATAGCCGTATTACCTGATTATCTGGCAAAAGATGATGATGACCTTGTCAATGTGCTGCGAGATGCAGACGTGCCAAACCTCGACACATATTTCGTCTATCCTGAAGAGCTTCGCAATTCCAAACGGGTCATCGTGTTCCGAGATTTTCTCCTCAGTGAAGCTCACGCCTGGAAATTCTGATTTAGGGATTTAGTGAGACAGGCAAGGGGCATCTAAGATTAGAGCGATAACAGCTTAGCTTGTGGCAAAACTATCCCGCTGTTTCGCATTTTCAATCCAACCCTTCACCTCAGCCAAATCGGGCTCATTACCAACCCGCAACAACCGCTCCCCATCCGAGGTCATCAAAAAGGCCTGAATGTCGACAAGCACAGTTTCAGGGCTGGCAGCCACAACCTGCTCTACAGTGCGGTAACCGCAGGCAACAAGAAACTGCGCATCATGCCCACGCAACCTCGGTATCTGGCATTGCAGCTCGGCCTGGTCCTGCCAATCCCGAACTGTCTTACCCTTCACATAAGAAACAGCAAGCTTGCGCGACACCTCTTCAGGGTCAGCTTGCAACAACTCAGCCACAGAACGTATATCAATAACCTGCAACCTGGCAGCCGTTTTTGCCCCTATGCTCGGCGCATCAACAACATCATCCTGCTTTTTTAAATAGAAATTCGGTCGGTTTTTCGGTCTTTTTTCAGGAAGAGTGCCCGCACCCCCTTCGCCTCGATCCTCATCATGACGATCATATGACCGGCGCTCGGACTTATCTTTTCCGACATTCAGCAACTCTTCCGGATCAGGTGTAACCTCTTCAGGTAAAACAACCTCATCTTCATCAGCCTCAGCCCAAATATCATAATCCTCAGGCGGTAAACCCAGCACTTCCTCCCGGTGCAATTCACGGATCATTAAATCATCAGCGGGCAATGTCTTAATCACCCGGCCCGTCGCTTGTAACTCATCATACATCGCCTGAACCTGGCGCTTGTCAGCAGCATCATCCATTTTTCGTAAAACCCATTTCAGCGGGATTTGAATGCCACTCATCACAGTCTCAGCAGTGAGGTTTACTTTAGGCGGTGTTACCCCGGCAGCTTTAATCCCCTCATCCAGCATCACCGCAAACCCCCGCGCTGAATAGCGCAGCAATTCAGCAAGCACCCGGCGACCATGGGAATTAAAACCCTCCTCGGGTCGCACAACCCCCTTATCAAAATCATAGTGAGCAATAAGATGAGAGTAGTAGCGGTTAGAAACTTCAGCGCCTTGCAGTACCATATTGGCGGCAAAGTCAATTTCATCTTCCGGTTTAACAACCATGAGCATTTTATATTCCTGCTCACCCTGCCGCCACAGCGCGTTATAGCTCTTATTCACTGACCATTCGACTGCCCGGTGAATTTGGCTCTCAGCTTCCGTCTGCCCTGTATGAAACGGCATAATAGGGTCAGTGTAATAATGAGAGAGCACCCCTGCACTATAAATAGCATCTTCCCATTTTTCAGCGATCAGAGAAGAAACAAAATCATCATACCACTCCCGGCATTTATCCGGCGCGCCGCCCCAGTTATTATCACGCACATGGAGCACATGGTTTTTGAAGTCTTTAAAGCGCTTATCGGGCTCTTTAGACGCCTCAATATAGCGCGGCGCATGTTTTAGAAACAAGCGCTGCCAGTCCCTGCCATTTTCAACGGAGAGAAAACGCAACGCATCAAGCGCCAGTTTATGGTGCGTGCCATTCGCATGTGTCGCATATATGATCTTGAATAATAAAGACATCACCAGCCCCGCCGCACATAATGATTTTGGTCATAATCTAGCCTGGAGGGTAGGCGAAACGCCGCCAGCAAACAAGCGGCCTCTTAAGTCCATAAACAGCTTAAAGCCCGGCAGCCATAGTTTACTGACAGCGCATTGATTATTCGCTATAGGCTAACCACCAGCAAAACTCCCTGCAATCATGATGAGAAAGCAAACCTCAAATGCCAGCCCTATATTTAACAGCCGCCATTCTGTTTGAGGTCATCGGCACTATCGCTTTAAAGCACAGCGCCACAACCAACAGCATATGGTATGGCGCTTTAACAGCCATAAGCTATGTGTTTGCATTTCTATTATTATGGCTGGCTTTAAGAAACCTGGCTTTAGGTCCGGTTTATGCCACCTGGTCAGGTGTTGGGATAGCTCTTACAGCAATTGCTGGGGTTTTATTCTTCAACGAAAAAATAGATCTAATCGGCCTTCTCGGCATCGGTTTCATTATTGTCGGTATTATATTATTGAATGTATTTTCAAATATGCAGAGCAGCTAATGACAGCAACTCTTTATCTCACCTGAGAACAGCCAGCAATTAACCGGCCAGGCCGCTCAGAAACGGACATGACCGTTTCTCCAGAATGTACCGCAACCTCTTCAGAATAATCCGCAACCTATGGGGGCAGCAATCTTTGCTCTTACCACCCATAACAAAACAATACCTGGAATTGGCCCAGCTATCTCACATATCGTGTCTGAAGATAAAAAGAAGACCCCGTCAATAGGCACCTTATAGTAGAAGCATGGCTGGTAACCCATTCTCTATAAGCAAAAGAGAACAAATGCCCCAATTCATTCAGGGCATATAGATCAAAATTTGAACCTAGCAGCATTCAAGATATATTTACCACATAGAATAAGAAATCTGCGAGATTCAATCCGAACCGGCTAAGAACGTAACAAATTCAAAATTCCATCAAATTCCTGCCTTTTACCCGCCACCTTTTAAAGGTCTGGTCATCACTCACGGACATATATATCCGTCACAAACTTTTAAATGCGGGACCATAATCACATGTTTCATTTCACAACGGCGCCCAGCCACAAAGCCGGGCAGCCGACACGCCATATTGCAACTGTCAGCCTCTCAGCCATAACCGGGTTACTTGCGTTATCAGCGTTAGCATCACCACATATCTCAACCCAAGCCCAAGCAGCAGATGCAGGACACACTGTGAAGCATGTGCAAGGGATATGGCGCACACATAACGGTGAATTGATACGCTTCACTGCCTGCGGCCCACAAATCTGCGGAAAATTACTGTCTACAAGATCAGGCATTAGCAAAGATAAAAACAACCCAAACCCAAAATTGCGCAACCGCCCGGTAAAAGGGCTGACAATCATCCGCAGCCATAAGAAAACTGGCCCATCAAAATGGATCGGCACGGTTTACAGCATCAAGGATGGCCGCAAATATCGAGGCTCACTGAAACTAACCGGCGCGCGCAGTGCCAAACTAACAGGCTGCGATGGGGCCTTCTGCCAGTCTGCAACCTGGACCAAAATCAGCAAAACACGCATCGCAAACAAATAAATCTAATCACAACCCAACCACAAAAAAGCCCGGCGAAAGCCGGGCTAATAACAATGCACAGCATACATTTGGGGCGGAATCTTAATCGGCATCTGAAGCCTCAAAATCTGGCGGATGCGTAGTGGGCATCTGAAGCCCCAAAAAAGAGCCGCCCCAATCGAATGCTATTCAATATAAAATCTTGATGAAACTATACTGAGGCGCAGCCATATTAATGGCTATAGTCAGCCAAGAACCAAAGGCCCACCGCCGCCCATCCATCACACTCAACGCGCCAGACGGCGCCCGCGCATTTTGCGCCCGATAGGGGCACAAAAAATATTGCGCGCCCCATCGGAGGGCCTGCGCGGCCAGGCCGCCGCAGAATAGCCCGCGAGATCAAATTAGTCTTCAAAAGGATCTTGCACCAAAATAGTGTCATCACGTTCAGGGCTGGTTGAAAGCAGCGCAACAGGCGCCTCAATCAGCTCTTCAACCCGGCGCACATATTTAATGGCATTCGCAGGCAGCTCGGCCCAACTACGTGCCCCGGCGGTTGATTCTGACCAACCATCGAGCGTTTCATATATAGGCTCAATAGCGCATTGAATATCTTCACTAGCAGGCAGGTGGTCAAACTCCTGATCACCCATTTTATAGCCAACACAAATTTTCAATTCACTAAACCCATCCAACACATCAAGTTTTGTCAGGGCAATGCCGGTAATACCAGCAACTTTAATTGTCTGACGAACCAGGCAAGCATCAAACCAACCACAGCGGCGCTGGCGTCCGGTAACTGTACCAAACTCATGCCCCCGCTCACCAAGCCGCTTACCATTCTCACAATCCAGCTCAGTCGGGAACGGCCCCATACCAACCCGTGTTGTGTACGCCTTGGTGATACCAAGCACATAATCAATAAGCGTTGGCCCCACACCGCAACCAGATGCGGCTTGAGCTGCAACAGTGTTAGAGGAAGTCACAAATGGATAAGTGCCATGATCAACATCAAGAAGCACACCCTGCGCCCCTTCAAACAGAATGCGCTTACCCTTCCGGCGCTGATTATCCAGCAGTTTCCAAACAGGTTTAACAAACGGCGTAATCTTAGGCGCCACTTCAACCAGCTCAGAGAGCACCTTGGCTGCATCAAGCTCAGGCTCCCCCATGCCGCGGCGCAATGTATTATGATGCGCTAGCAGACGGTCAATTTTAGCGGGCAAATTGTCTGTGTTTATAAGGTCAAGCGCGCGGATAGCCCGGCGGCCAACTTTATCTTCATAAGCAGGTCCAATACCGCGTTTTGTAGTCCCGATTTTGCCCTTACCAGCAGCCTTCTCACGCAAAGCATCAAGCTCTTGATGCAGCGGTAAAATCAAAGTGGCATTTTCAGCAATTGAGAGCCGCTCGCTGGTAATCAAAACACCCTGCTCTGCAATGGTCTCAATTTCAGAGATAAGCGCCCATGGGTCAACCACAACGCCATTGCCAATAACAGCAAGCTTACCTTCACGAACAACACCAGAGGGGAGAAGTGAGAGCTTGTAAACCTTGCCGTCAATCACCAGCGTATGGCCGGCATTATGCCCGCCTTGAAACCGCGCGACGATATCCGCGCGCTCAGAGAGCCAGTCAACAATCTTGCCCTTGCCCTCATCACCCCATTGAGAGCCAACAACAACCACATTTGCCATGAGGGAAATCCTATGCGCTGAATTTGATAATCAGAATCCCGAACGGGATGATTGCCAGAATATAAACAAGGATTATCATTTAAGCGAGAGCGTTTTGTCTATTTTTACGCCATTAATCTGACAAAAATCGACCAAACTTCATAATCCCGCATAATTTTTCCTAAAATCAGGCGGTGACAGCCATAGCTGAATGGGTTAACTGAGCCAGTATGTTGAAGCGCCCTAATTTGAAGCATCGTCATTTTCAAAAAAACTGAATTTAAATGAGAGATAAAACCTGATGTCGCGGCCAAACAGCCTATCTTCCAGCCAAACGGCCTATCTATTATTAACCATGGCCTGCCTGTTTTGGGCGGGTAATTTCGTTATGGGCCGCGGCGTTAGCGACACAGTGCCGCCAATGGCACTGAGCTTCTGGCGCTGGTTATTGGCCTCTCTCCTCATTTTGCCATTTGCCTGGTCTCACCTCAAAAAAGACTGGCCAATAATTCGCCCCCGCCTGGGCTATATTTTCCTGATGGGCTTTTTAGGCGGCACCAGCTTTAACGCCCTCACCTACCTGGCACTGCATACAACAAGCGCCACAAATGCCCTGGTATTAAACGCAGCCAACGCCGTTTTTATCGTATTGGCCAATTTCTTCATCCGCAGCATTCACCCGCCACTAAACCAAATCATAGCCATTCTTATAGCCATGTTCGGCATGCTCTATATCATCACAGAAGGCAATCTCACCCGGCTTACATCACTGAGTTTCAATTATGGTGATCTACTGGTAATAGCATCAATGGTTGGGTGGTCCATCTATACAGCCAAGCTGCCTGACCGCCCCAACATTCACTGGCTCAGTTTCACTGCCGCAATTTTCATCGCCTCCACAGTGCTATTAATTCCCTTAGTCATTGGCGAAAGCCTCTTCTTCCAGGCGGCTCAGATAGACCAGACAACAATGAGCGCCATTTTATACGCCGCCATTTTCCCCGGCTTGTTAGCCTATGTATTTTATAATCGAGGCGTGGAGATTATCGGCGGCAATCGGGCAGGCATCATGATTTATCTTGTGCCATTTTTCGGCGCGCTGCTCGCCATACTATTGTTGAATGAAGAACCAGAAATTTTCCACATCATAGGTTTCACGCTTATCATAACCGGCGTCATTCTCTCTCACCGAAAACCAAAAAAACCGCCGGAGGGCTAATCCGGCGGTTTCTAATAAATCTCAAACTATATGTAGGTAGCTTAAGTCTGGTTCAGTTTTATAAATCTTTAGTGCCGTTAGCGAAGCGTAATGCGCTTATCCTTCGGCCAGACCAGCTGATAACCAAAGCTAATTTCTTTGCTCTTATCCGCTCCCAGTTCAAAATCCCAGGCAAGAACACCGCGCTTATCATCTACATCACGCCGTGTTGGTTTCGGGCTGGTATCAAGCAAGCTGATAGTTAGCGTTTCATCCTGCGCATAAGGCAGCTGGTCCAGCACAGTTACCTTCATGGCCTTTTTATGCCCGTTAGAAATGGTGATTTTATAGCGATGCACATCACTGTTAGAAGAAGTAATCAACCCGGTTTTGCCTTTCACCCGGTCAAGCTTTGTCCATTTGACATTCACTTGCGGATCAATCCCAAAGCCAAGATCGCTGATCTGCCCGGGCTCTACAGCTTTCAACCGGCCATCACCAACATAAACCCCATCACGAAACAATGAGAGATGCCCGGGAATGAGCGCATTACCCGTTTTATTTTCAAATGAGGCTTGCAAATAAGCCTTCTGGTCTTTCTTTGGCACAGTGAGTAGAGAAATTGCTGGTGTCACATCAAGCTTATCCAGCAATACTTTTTTCTCAGCGCCTGCGCGCTCAATGGTTGTGAAACCTGGCACTTCAAATGTCATCTGATATTGGCCAAAATTAATGCGCGCACTACGCATCGCAACAGGCGCTGGTGCTTTCGCGGCTTTAAGTTGAGCACGTCCACGATAGCGCTCAACCTTCGGCTCTTCTTCTGCTGCGTCCATAGACATGACCCCACCAGAGATCCGGTCATCTTCGCGGTCAGGGAGATAGTCAACAAGCCAGGGACGCAAGCTCGGGGCTGAAGTGCGCCCTGTTGGGTTGGCAGTAGAAAGGCTAACCTTTACATTATCCCAACTCTCACCGCTCCTCTGAAAAATAACAGCGCGGCGCACCAGCTTAAGCGATGATTTATCCGTATCAAGCCGTGCCTCATAGCGCGGCCGCCACCCGGCCCGCTTCACCTGATAGCGCACAGTGAACTTAGCCTGGCCAGCAGTTTCAGCCTCGACATGTACCACCAATTTAGAAACCCTCTTGGTGCCAGAAGGTTGCTCACCAAGCCGGTCATTCACATTTCTAATTTCCTCGTCAAGGTCGCGAATTTTAAACCGCGCTTCCAGCGTATTTTTCTGCGCCTCTAAATATTTATCGCCCATCATAGTATAGAGCGCTGTATATTGCTGCGTCAGACCAGAACTCCCCGCTTCCTCGCGGCCCGATTGACTGGAAGGTTGGCGAGACGGCAACAGCGCCATTTCATTTAATAATTTCAACTGCAATTGAAACGACTGGATCTCTGCTTCAAGAACATCCCGCTGATCTCTTAATCTTTGCAACCGTGTCTTAAGAGTTTTTCTTGTTTCAGACACCCCGTTATCATCAAGTGAAAGCGTAATCACCTTATGATCAATCGAGCCTATCGTCAGACCCTCAGGCCCGGCCCCTTCAATTCTGAGTGATTGCCGGTCAAGGTCTTCAGGTAAATCCTCCAATACCAACTCATGCGTGCCAGACGGAAGATCCATCACAAAATCACGGCTAACCTGCGCCCCGGACGGAAAAACCATCACTTCTGTCACTTTAGATACACCCGCAAGTTCAGCCGCCTCAGCCGTAAGTGGTAGCGCTGCCAGAGAAAGCATCATCGGCAAAGCAAGCCCAATCGCCTTAAGTTTCATATCAGTATCTCTCATTTCCAGATGGTCCTTCTCTTAAAATTTATCAAATCTAATAACCCTGAACACTCACCGCCTCTAATCGCTGGCCCCCTCTCCACAACTGAAGAGAAGTTATTCAAGATAAAAGTCATGACTTACGTAAAGTATGTATCAACCTCACCGTATGCTCTCAATAGCTCGGCTGATTGTGCGCATTTAACATGAACTGAAAATGAAAATTACCAGTCATTACAACATTGTAATCTAGCAGCCCACTTTCAATTCCAGCGCAGATCACGCTATCAGGCCTAAAAAGCTTAGGCCATTGCGAACCTGGGATACGCAGTCGGATGTCAAACCATAAATCTTTTTGAACAGTGCTCACAATTAGCCTAAAAAAAAGGCCCCACCGGGGCCTTTAAATTAATTCTGTGTCATCTATTTAATATTTTAAAAGCTTAGTTTTTTCGCATCAAGCACTTGCTCAAAGCCACGAATATCAGTGAGAACATCATCGCTTACTTCACCATCAACGCCAATAAGAGCAATTGCGTTGCCGCCTTCTTCATTCCGGCCAAGGTTAAAGTTAGCAATGTTTACGCCGGCTTCACCAAGCTTGGTACCAAGCGCCCCGATAAAGCCAGGCTTATCAGTGTTTTCAATATAGAGCATATCTTCATCAAGCGCCGCCTCGAGGTTAACACCGCGCACCTGAATGATACGAGGTTTGCCATCAGAAAATACGGTACCAGCAATAGAGCGCTCTTGCCGCTCTGTCTTAACGGTCAAACGCATATAGCTGCCATAAGCGCCTTCTTCACCGCGCTTGGTTTCTTCAATCATAATGCCCCGGTCTTTCGCCAGAACAGAAGCAGAAACCATGTTTACGTCAGCAAGCTGTGGGCGCATAACACCACAAACAGCAGCAGCCATTAAAGTCTTGGTGTTCATTTCACCAATCTCACCAACAAACTCAATCCGAACTTCTTTCAAGCCGGTTTCAACCAGCTGCCCCGCAAAGAGACCAAGCTGTTCAGCTAGTTTCGCATAAGGGCGCAAACGCGGCGCTTCTTCAGCAGAAACAGAGGGGAAGTTAATCGCATTGGTAATAGCCCCAGTGAGGAGATAGTCAGACATCTGCTCCGCAACCTGCACAGCAACATTGACCTGAGCCTCATCAGTAGAGGCACCAAGATGCGGTGTGCAAATCATATTAGGTGCGTTAAAGAGCACATTCTCTTTCGCTGGCTCTTCAGAGAACACATCAAAGGCCGCACCAGCAACCTTGCCACTATCCAGCGCCTCACGCAGCGCCGGCTCATCCACAAGACCGCCCCGCGCACAGTTAATAATACGCACACCATCTTTCATTTTAGCAATCGCATCAGCGTCAATGATGTTACGTGTTTTGTCTGTCAGCGGTGTGTGCAGGGTAATAAAATCAGCGCGCTTGAATAGCTGATCAAGTTCAACCTTTTCAACGCCGAGCTCAATCGCCCGCTCTTCGGTCAGGAAGGGGTCAAACGCAATAACCCGCATTTTAAGGCCAATACCACGAGATGCCGCGATAGAACCAATATTACCGCAACCAATAACCGCCAGCGTTTTGCCGGTTACTTCGACACCCATAAATTTGGATTTTTCCCACTTGCCTTGATGAGTAGAAACATTTGCCTCAGGTATATTCCGGGCCAAAGCCATCATCATGGCAATTGCATGCTCAGCAGTGGTGATGGAGTTACCAAAAGGCGTATTCATTACAATAACGCCTTTGCCGGTTGCAGCTTTAATATCAACATTGTCAACGCCAATACCAGCCCGGCCAATCACTTTCAGCTTAGTCGCAGCTTCAAGTATTTTATCATTTGGCTTCGTGGCAGAGCGAATAGCAAGCCCGTCATAATCACCAATGATTTTTAAAAGCTCTTCCTTTTCAAGACCAACCTTCTCATCAACTTCAATACCGCGCTCTTCAAAAATCTTCTTTGCAAGAGGGCTCAATTTATCTGAAATAAGAACACGTGGTGCCATTATACTTCTCCTTGCGGCTCGTTTTGAGATAGAGCCGTTAAAATCACATTTGCCGTTCAGGCTTTTATAGCTGTGGAGTTAGATGCCGATTAGGCTTTAAATTTTTGGGCCTGGCCGGTTGAAACCACCGGCCAGGCGCCATGAGATGAATTAGCTAGCTAACTCAGCCTTGGCTGTGGCGAATGCCCATTCAAGCCAGGGTGTCAAAGCTTCTAAATCGCTGGTCTCAACAGTGGCACCAGCCCAAATCCGAAGGCCAGCAGGCGCATCACGGTAAGACCCTATGTCTTTCGCGGCCCCTTCACCGTCAAGCAATTTCACCAACCGTTTGGCAAATGCCGCCTGGGCCGCATCATCAAGTGCCGCCACATCAGGATCAACAATTTTCAGACAAACTGAGGTGTTAGACGCAATCTCAGGAGAAACAGCAAGGTTCGCAACCCAATCTGTTTTGTCCATCCAGTCATTCAGCGCCTTAGCATTAGCATCAGCTCTGGTTTTAAGTGCCGTGAGACCACCAATATCTTCAGCCCAGTTGAGCGCATCAACATAATCTTCCAGCGCTAACATAGATGGGGTGTTAATTGTCTCACCTTTGAAAATGCCATCAATCAGCTTACCGCCCTTCGTCAGACGGAAGATTTTAGGCATCGGCCAAGCTGGTGTGTAACTTTCCAGCCGCGCGACTGCACGGGGTGAGAGAATAAGCATGCCATGCTGGCCTTCCCCGCCCATAACCTTCTGCCAGGAGTAGGTGAGCACATCAATTTTAGCCCAGGGAATATCCTGCGCAAAAACAGCAGAGGTCGCATCAACAAGGGTTAAACCGGCTCTGTCATCAGCAATCCAGTCCCCATTTGGCACTTTAACGCCAGATGTCGTACCATTCCACGTCAAGACAACATCGCGAGCAAAATCAACAGCAGTAAGGTCCGGCAATTCGCCATACTCAGCATCCATCACCCGGACATCATCAAGCTTCAGCTGTTTGGTCACATCAGTAACCCAGCCTTTGCCAAAGCTCTCCCATGCCAGAATGTCAACGCCGCGCTCCCCTAAAAGGGACCACATCGCCGCTTCAAAAGCACCGGTGTCAGAGGCTGGCATAATGCCAATATGATAATCTTCAGGGATGCCCAGAATGTCACGGGTCTTGTCGATGGCAAGCTTAAGCCGTGCCTTACCTTCACCTGAGCGGTGAGAGCGTCCAAGAACGGCATCTTTTAAATTATCGAGAGAATAACCTGGCCGCTTGGAACAAGGACCAGATGAAAAATGCGCGTTAGCCGGCCGCGCTGCCGGTTTCTGTAGATCTGTCATGATCTATCCTTCCAGATAGTTGCCTCTCGGTGGGGAGAGGTGGCCCGCTCTCCGTCTATGGCAGATGGCAGGCGGTGTCAACAGGAAGTTAGAAAAACAGTTCAAAATCCGTATAGGCAAAAAGGCGGAGAAAATCCCCGCCTTTTCATCATTCATTTCAGCTCATACAAAACTGAAAAGTAAATATCTATTTCATTGGCTCATAAGAAGCGACGGCACAATCTCTCCAGCAACCAAAGCTGTAGCGCAGACCAACGCGGATCTCATGAGATTCAAGATCATCAAGGACGAAATCTTTAGCAGGTGTGCCATTTTTCTTGTCATCAAATTGAGCATCACCCATATCTAGATAACGGTAACCGATATCAAGTTTCCAACGATCACGCAGATCAATATCAACACCGGCCATCAGTGCCCATGCAAATGATGTATCACTATCATCAGCGTCATCACCCGAAATTCTATGATGAGCAAAGCCTAGACCGACACCCACATATGGTGTAATCCGATGGCCCATATCAAAATCATAATAGAAATTAGCTAGACCAACTAGCGTATCAACTTCACCAGTAAATTCCGCCAGTGGTGGAGTAGCAGGTGGAGGAAGCAAACCATATGCATCCATACCCATGCGATAATCAAGAGTCGCATCCATCCGAATACCACGCATCAGATAATAACCAATACCACCACCCAGGCTCCAACCATCATCAAAGTCTTGATTGATAAATGGAGACGCTAAACCTTGTTCAATGATTGTGTCGGAAACTGTACCATCAGCACTAACACCAATACCAATATCCCCCCGGAGATACCATCTCTCCTGCGGCGCCTCTACTGCATAGCCATCATCTTTAAGGCTACCGCGATAATCATCATACAAATCCGCAGCGCCAGCCGATGATACTGACCACATCAACATGAGAGTGCCGACCAAGCCAACTCTACTAATATTCATCTCTAAATCCCCTCTATGGAACGCCATGCTGATACATACGCAGTGGCAAAGTTTTCCATTGCCACGACAATTGAGCAACAGACCTTAGAGCTGACTATCCACGAGAAAAATTAAAAGAGAATTAATCATAACGAGCAAAAACGCATTGAATTTATTGACAAAATATTAACAAGGCTGTGCCAGAGCCGGAAACCGCTAAGCTTAAATTCACTATGAATCACTGCCCATATTCAGATATAACGAATCAAAACAGGGCCTTACAAAGCAAATTACGCAGCTGTTTCCTTCAGAACACCGACAATATCTGAGACAACAGACTGAACTAGGTTTTGGTCATCCCCTTCAGCCATTACACGAATAAGCGGTTCCGTACCAGAGGGGCGAATAACAAGACGCCCCGATTTCGCAAGGCGGCTTTCACCATCTTTAATTGCTTCAATCACATCATCCCTCTCCAGCGGCTGCCCTGAGCTGTAGCGCACATTCTCCAATATCTGAGGGATGGGTTCAAAGTTATTACAAACCTCACTCACTGGCCGCTCAGAGACGATAACCTCAGCTAAGATCTGCAAGGCCGAGACAAGACCATCCCCTGTAGTCGTGAAATCAGAGAGCACAATATGACCAGATTGCTCGCCGCCAACATTATAGCCATGGCGGCGCATATGCTCCACAACATGGCGATCACCAACAGGCGTGCGGATCAAATCAAGTTTCTGTTTAGTCAAAAACCGCTCCAGCCCAAGGTTAGACATGATCGTTGCAACAATACCGCCGCCGAGCAGCATATCCCGTTCCTTCCAGGATTTTGCAATCACCGCCATCAGCTGATCACCATCAACAAGGTTTCCCTTTTCATCAGCAATCAAAACCCGGTCAGCATCGCCATCAAGCGCGATACCAATATCTGCTCTCAGCTCCCTGACTTTCTCACATAACGTTTCAGGAGAGGTAGAACCGCAATCATCATTGATGTTGGTACCATTCGGGTTCACGCCAATGGAGATAACTTCGGCACCAAGCTCCCAAAGCGCAAGCGGGGCAACCTTATAGGCAGCACCATTCGCACAATCGATCACAATGCGTAAATCTTCAAACCTCATATTGCGCGGTAAACTGCGCTTAGCGGCCTCAATATAGCGCTCATTGGCACTTTCAATCCGCTTTGCCCGGCCAATCTCCAGGGGAGCTGCCAACAGCTTAGTCATATCGCCATTGATAAGCCGCTCAATTTCCTCCTCCTGCTCATCAGAAAGCTTGTACCCATCAGGTCCAAAAATCTTAATGCCATTATCGCAAAAACGATTATGAGAGGCAGAGATCATCACCCCTAAATCCGCCCTCATTGAGCGGGTCAACATGGCAACCCCCGGCGTAGGCACGGGACCAAGCTGAAAAACATCCATCCCCACAGCCGTAAAACCCGAGACCAGCGCTGTCTCAATCATATAACCAGAGAGCCGCGTATCCTTGCCAATCACCACCCGGTGCCGGTGCTCACCATTGCGAAAGATATGCCCTGCAGCCATACCAATTTTTAAGGCCACCTCAGAGGTCATAGGGTATTTATTCGCCTGTCCGCGCACACCATCCGTGCCAAAAAACTGTCTCACCATTACCCAAAATCTCCGCAGCCCCCAACCAAATTGGGGGTTAATTAAAGTGAACCGGCAACCAAACCGCTTAAAAGCGCATTAAAATTGAGCGCACTATATCAAATTAAAAACCTATCACCAGCTGTCTTTAAAATCGCTCAAATACAAAGAATTAATCGGCTTGAATTTTACGATGACTAGACAAAGATGACCATCAATGAAGCTATCACGATATAAAACCAAATTTAACATGCCATACAAAGCGCCCAGCAGCCCTTTTATGCCCTTCTCCACGCTGGTATTAGGCTGAATAATACAAAGGAAGAATGAGAAAAAACGGAAAGTCATGCCCCCTAAGATCAGCCATAAACACAGGCAAACGAAAACTGCGTTTTAAAGCGTCCCGTAAAAGACATCAAGCGCCTGCCGCGTCTCTGCCACATCATGAACCCGCATTATCTGCACCCCCTGCATTGCCCCCAGCATAACCCCCGCTAGAGAACCCGGCAACCGCGCCTCAACCGGCGCATCCCGCGATATCTCAGCAATAAACCGTTTGCGCGAACAACCAAGGAGCAGCGGCACACCAAGCCCATGAAATAAACTTAAGCCCTGCATGAGCGCCATATTATGCGCAAGCGTTTTGCCAAAACCAATACCCGGATCAATAATCAGGTTATGCGCTTCAATCCCAGCATCGAGCGCCAGCTCAATCTTTTCCTCAAGCCCGTCATAAACATCCAAAAGCACATTATTATATGTTGGCGCGGCCTGCATCACATCAGGCGTGCCCTGCGCATGCATCAAAACAACCGGCACATTCACATCTGCTGCCACCGCTCGGGCCTTGGGGTCAAACTCAAGCGCTGACACATCATTGATTAGCGAAGCCCCAGCCCCCACAGCCGCCGCCATAACAGAAGCCTTGCGCGTATCAATAGAGATCACAACATCACTTTCTTCCCGCAAACCCTTGATAACCGGCAACACCCTGGAGAGCTCTTCCGCTTCTGAAATAAGCCTGGCCCCAGGCCGTGTGCTTTCCCCGCCAAGGTCAATAATATCCGCGCCTTCATCAAGCATTTGCAGCCCTTGCTCTATGGCCACATCAACCTCGTCATAGCGGCCACCATCATAAAAACTATCCGGCGTAACATTGAGGATGCCCATAATAAGCGGACGCAAAAAATCAAAACCCGCCATCACCGGGCGGCGTGCACATAAACGCTCTTCAACATCTGTGGAAAAACCTGCTCGCCGCGCTGCATCTAAACCTAAAGGCCCCTCAACAATAGAACCCCCCTCATCGCGGCGTATTCGCTCAACAGCACCAAATAAAACTTCATCTCGCCCAGTTAGCGCCAGAAATTCATCCGTGTGAGATGAGTGACTAAACTGTGTAAGAGGTCGCCAATAGTCTTTCATCAAACACCCCATTCCTTCATTCCAAACTCCCAAGCAAATCACATCTTGCCAGTGTCGTTTCACATGCCCTCAAGCAAATGATTTTACAGTGATCAGCCCGCATCTAAGCACAAAAAAGCCTGCGCTATTTCAATTGAGCGCAGGCTTTTTGTATATCTTTGTAATAGCAATTCTTAGCCTTGCGGTTGCGGCTCCATGCCGCCTGAAGGCTCTTCGCCGCCATCTTTCTTCGGCTTATGCTTACCAGCCACCGGCACAGCAGAGCTGGTTCCACCCGATTTCTGGTCAGGCTCATCCCGGCGCGGCGGCTTACCATCTAAAAGGTCAGCAACCTCAACACCAGAAAGGGTTTCATATTCCAGCAACCCTTGCGCCAGAGTATGCAGATCATCAATCCGCTCCTCAAGAATACGCCGCGCGGTCACTTCACCATCATCGATAAGGGATCTAACTTCCTCATCAACAATCTTGGCGGTTTCCTCTGAAATATTCACAGACTGTGTCACCGAATGACCAAGGAAAACCTCTTCCTCATTATTGGTGTAAAGCACACGGCCAAGCTTTTCAGACATGCCCCACTCCATCACCATTTTGCGGGCAAGGCCTGTTGCCTGTTGAATGTCACCAGTTGCACCATTGGTCACTTTATCAGGGCCAAAAATCAATATCTCAGCTTCCCTGCCGCCAAAAACAGAAGCAAGGCGGGAAATACAATATTGTTTGGTATAGCTCAACCGGTCAGCTTCTGGCAGGTTCATGGTCACACCCAGCGCGCGGCCACGTGGGATAATTGTCACCTTATGCAGCGGGTCATGGTCTGGCATATGAATGCCAACAATGGCATGGCCAGCTTCATGATATGCCGTTAGTTTCTTCTCATCTTCAGTCATGACCATAGAGCGGCGCTCCGCTCCCATCATCACCTTATCTTTCGCATCTTCAAATTCCTGCTGCGTCACCATCCGCATAGACCGGCGCGCTGCAAGCAAAGCGGCTTCATTAACAAGGTTGGCAAGGTCAGCACCAGAAAATCCGGGCGTGCCTCTGGCAACCACTTTCAGGTCAACATTTGGCGCCATGGGCACACGGGCCGCATGCACACGCAAAATTTTCTCACGACCAACAACGTCTGGGCGCGGCACAACCACTTGCCGGTCAAACCGACCAGGGCGCAATAGTGCCGGGTCAAGAACATCAGGCCGGTTAGTTGCAGCGATCAGAATGATGCTTTCATTTGCTTCAAAACCATCCATCTCAACCAAAAGTTGGTTCAACGTTTGCTCGCGTTCATCATTACCGCCGCCAAGGCCAGCACCACGGTGGCGACCAACAGCGTCAATCTCATCGATAAAGATAATACAAGGGGCATTGCGTTTTGCCTGCTCGAACATATCGCGCACGCGGCTCGCACCAACACCCACAAACATCTCCACAAAGTCAGAACCAGAGATGGTGAAGAACGGCACATTCGCCTCGCCTGCAATAGCCCGCGCCAGCAATGTCTTACCCGTACCAGGGGGGCCAACAAGCAGCGCACCATGAGGAATACGACCACCTAGCCGTTGGAATTTCTGCGGGTCACGCAAATATTCAACAATCTCTTCCAGGTCTTCTTTCGCTTCATCAACACCAGCAACATCTTCAAATGTCACCCGGCCATGATGCTCAGTTAAAAGCCGCGCTTTCGATTTACCAAAGCCCATCGCCCGGCCACCGCCGCCCTGCATTTGCCGCATAAAGAAAATCCACACAGCAATCAGTAGAAACACTGGCAATAAGGTTGTCAGCAAAACATTGAAGAATGAATTCGACTCATCCTCCGGCGGCTTCGCAGAAATCTGAACACCCTTGGCCTGAAGTTTCCCGACAAAGTTCGGATCATTCGGCGCATAAGAGTTAAAGCTGGTACCATCATCGAATTTACCAGTTACTTTCTGACCGGCAATTGTCACAGCTTTAATATTTCCAGCATCAACCTGCGAGATCATATCGGAATAACTGATCTGAGACGATTTAGGGTTATTTTGCGCGCTTTGAATCATATTGAACAAAGCCATCAGCAAAAGGAGGATAACAACCCAAACCGCAAAATTACGAAAATGCGAATTCATCAAGATTTCCTGTTCCCGGGCCTTCAGAAGCAACAGCCACCCGGCCTGGTTGGTACAACCTGCAATTAAATAACAGGCACGTTAATAAAAGAGAGCGGGGCTTTAATCATCCCTGCAAATTAGAAATATAGCCTCTGAAGGAAAAGCGTAGCGCTGATCCTCCATCTAAAATCTAAGCCTCACCTAAAGTTAAGCCTTAAAAGTTCATAAGAGCCATGAACAAACCTCAACAAATAGCGGGGCATCCTAATTGATTAAACCTAACATAGGAGCCCTAACCCTGTTTGCCAAGATAGACAAAGACGGTATTTCAACGAAATAACAGACAAAACACGGCCATTTTCCGCCATCTTGCCACTCTCCCCATAAGATACCCCTAAAAACGGCAAATTGCCGCAGAAATTATGGGACTGGCAGGCTAATTCTGGTGCTTTACGTTAATGAAATCAAAAATTCAGGCTCAAAGCCACTCTCACCTTGGCTGGGATCTCATCCATCCCATTAATGGCGCAGTGCAATCAATAGATAAATGGCACTCTAACCCAGCGCTTTCCTCAGTATTGTTCAAGGCGTTCATCACCAGATTTTCAAACCCTCGACTTACTTGCGGCACAGCCACCACTCTCTGACCGCACCAAACACCAACCAGCCCCGCAACGGCGGCCTCATTAACTAATGAGGCTTCAGGCATACCCCCCTCAGGCAAATCCTCACCTGTTTCTGCATTTTTAATCACTGCCATCACATCCCGGCGCTCATCATCGTTAAAAGCACGCAGCGTCAATGGCTGAAGCGCTTCACCTGAAAGGTTGAGTGCCAACCGGCCATCCCAAAGCGGGCAACAGGGCAATTCATCTGGCTGAATAGTTATCTCTTCAAATGGCGCCCGTTGCCATTCCCTATAAAAACAAAGCGTATCCAGCTTCGGCTGCCAGTCCACCAGCACGCCGGCAAGCGCATGAGTAAAACCACGGCCCCGCTTATTTGCACCCGTCTCATGATCATCCTCGCTGCCAGCACCGAAAGCTAAAGGCTTTTCAAGCCGAAGGAGTAACTCATCAAGCAGAGCCTCGAGTTTAGAGAGCGACACCGCCCGCCCAAAACCGGCAATAACCCGCCCCAAAACACGCAGCTGTATTTCCGGCGGCAAAGGTGAAAAAGCAGCAAGAGGAAAATGTACCACCCCCGCACATATCTGGGCATTCTGGCTCAAGACGCTCTCAACCCAAACATCAAGCGCCGCTTTGCTACGCGCCAACCGCTGCGCCGATAATGAAAGCCCCCGGCGCAACTCTCTCTCTGGGTCAATCTGCTGCAGAGCCGCCCGCAACGAGACCCGCTCATAAATCTCATTCTTATTGCTCGGGTCTTCCACCCAGCGCACATCTATACTGCAGAGAAACTGCCGCAACTCGTCCCGGCTAAACGCAAGCAGCGGGCGACAGAGCAGAATAGAAAACAACAACCTCTCAACCGCCATCCCCGCTAGCCCATCAACCCCGCTCCCGCGTTTCAAACGCATTAAAAGAGTTTCCGCCTGGTCATCCAGCGTATGCGCCGTTATCAACCGCGACAGACCACGCGCAGTCAAAGCCTTGCTCATCGCCTCATAGCGGGCCTCACGCGCCCGCGCCTGCAGGCCGTGGCCATCTTGTAGGTTTTGGAGTTTCAGCGCTACGGTCTCAAAACCAAGCTCGCTAGCCCGCCCAGTCACAAAAGCGACTTCATCCGCCGCTTCAGGCCGCAACCCATGATCAACAGTGAGAACAACATCCCTCATGCCATCCGGTAAAGGGCAGCTCTCCCGGTATAAGGCAAACAGATGCAGTAGCGCCATACTGTCACTGCCACCAGAAACGGCCAGCCCAACTGGCGCCGCATCCGGCAAATGTCCAAATAGGGAGAGAGGGTTTAACAGCGTTTTTTCCATCAGAGGGACGCTAAAGGCAATTTACATAACCAGCAACCCTAATGTAAGAAGCCTCGCCGGGCCCATGAAGTGAGACATGTGAATGAGAAAAACACATAGCAGGCCACAAAATCAAACAACAAAACAAACCATCATTTAACGAGAGAGTTTGGACTTTGGTAAGCCTAACGTCTCCACCCCCTTCGGCAACGGCCCATTGAGCGAATATTTCGGCACACCACCTCCGGTCGCTGCACAATGGATAAGGCCCCTTTGATACGCAACTGCGACTTCACTAGAAGGCAGTAACAAACCTTGGCCGCCATTCCTATTCACGAAGTCTTTTACTTTGGTATGCGCCCTTACCTTCAGCCCTTTTAAATCAGCCCCTCTTGTAATTCTCTTAGTGCAATAAAAGACGAACGGTACACAGCCTCTACAGGAGGGTAATTCTGAGCGAACAGCGCCCATTTTGAAGATACCTAATCGCTGGTAGATTGCATCAAGATATTCAAGATGTGCCGCCACAGAAACACCCCCAGCTTTTGGAGGCTCAGGCCGAATAGGTTTGGCGGGTTTTAGCGCCGCAACTTTGCGCAAATTCAATTGGCGTATCTTTAGCTTGGCCACTGCCCGGTGCGCCCCTGAGGGAAACTCCTTAAGGTAAAATTCAAAGTCAGATATTTTATTAGACTGTGAAATTGTCTTCCAAAGCACTACCGCAGCTGAGGGAGATTGACCAACCGGCTTTTGTTTAATAGCAGCAACCTGTTTTTGAGGCTTTTTTGTGGGAGACGCAGCCCCGGGAATAAAAAAATAATCCCCCCTCACCTGGTCATAAAAGGCCGGGAATTGTTGATGTCTGTCAGCGGTGGTAAGTGCCAGAGATTCAACCTCCACCTGCAAGCGTTTGGCCATTTTCACATGCGATAGACCCGGCGTTTTCAAAAGAGGCAACAACTTTCGTGTGAAAACAGAATTAGGGTCGGCATCATCATCGCTTAACCGGTCTAGCGCCTCTTCCCCAATGCCAGCAGAATAAATCACAAAGGTATTTCGCGGCGGGCTTTTCCGTTGCCCAAGACCAACAGAGCGACCAACAGACCTCGTCCCCGTCTTAGGAAACGGATTATTCCGGCACGCATCAATTATCAAGATACTAACCCGTGCGCCCTTCTCTCGTAGAATATCGAGAATTTCATCTTCTGAAAAACTGTCCTTCAGAACAAAGCGCTGCTGCCCAGGTTTAATTTTAGGGATATCAACCGGCAAAAGAAAATTCTGCCCCTTGAAGGAAATGCCATGTCCGGCATAATAAAACACCACCTCACCCCCGGCTGAGATGCGCCCGCTAAGCTCAGTCAATTGCCGCGCCATGCTTTGCCTGTTGAGATTCTCACTCGCCAAAACATCAAAGCCAATATCTCGCAGCACAAGCGCCACAGCCCGCGCATCATTCACAGCTTTTTGCAGAGGGGAGACATTCACATAGCTATCATTGCCAATAACCAGCGCCACCCGCTTAGCCGAGACAGGCAGCGGCAGTAAAATAAGAGATAGTAAGAGAAGCGACAAAACTCTCATCCAGAACCTCCCAAGCAATGGCCAAAACAGAACGCAACGGCAGAGATAACAGACCAACTAAAATTGGCGGATTACATCAATATTTAGGAATAAAGTTAGCAGCCCCCGCAATAAAAAGATAGCGAGCCCATATTAAAGATAATTAATGGAGGTGATAAATAGGGGGACACAAAAACCCTGAGAGCTGTAGAGAAGCAATGAAGCCCAGCCGAAAGAGGGGCAGCAGCATTAACTACATTTTGCCTTGCGCATCTCATCATTTACATTGCGGGCAATATGGCCAGGCAATGATTTATAGCGGGTTTTCAATTCAGCAAAAGTTTGACACGCCGCATCAGATTGCCCAAGCCGCTGTAAAGACATGCCCAGTTTCAAAAGATTATCAGGCGCCTTGCTGCTATCTTTATAGGACTTATACCCCTTCAAAAATTCTCCTGCAGCTTTCCGGTAATTGCCGCGCGCAAAAAAGCTCTCCCCCAGCCAATATTGCGCATTCCCCGCCAGGGCATCTTCCGGGTATGTAGAGAGAAAATTTCTAAAGGTTGATTCAGCAGAGGCATAATCACTGGCCATCAGATAGTTATATCCAGCATCATAAACCTTGCGCGGGCTCTGCCCGTTAATAGCAGTGCGGCTTATGGGCGGGTCAAACCCTTCAACAAGATCAGCAGGCGGCGGCGCATTCCGGTTGCTATCCAGTTCAGAGCGAATGTCAGCCCCCCAGTCATTATCATTTTGCGGGCGCTGATTATTAAAGCCGCCCCGCTCAGAGCGGGTATCCAACCGGTCAACTGGCGGTGTAATAGGCTGGTCAAAATGGGCTGGTGGCTGTGCCACACCTTTTTTGACCAAGGTTTGCAGCGCCGCGATCATTGATTGCATCTCAGAGATCTGCGCTTCCAGCCGGTCAATGCGGCGCAGCGCTTCATTCAATTCTGATGATTTACCTTTAGCCCCTGCTTTAGCTTTGTCACTTTTGCCAGCATCTTGCGCATAGGCCTGGGTGACAAAACCACCACTCGCCATACTGGCCACAAATCCGCAACAAAAAATCACGGCAATAAAGGCCCCCAAAGGCTTGATAGCACCGGTCAGCAGTTCAGGAATATAATTTGAAATTCGTGTAATCATCCGCGCCTCAAAAATACACGCGCCCATTAAGCGCCTTCGTGAGGGGACTAAAGACAAAGGGAAGCTCCCCCTTATCACTCACCAACCCCCCTAAAAGACTTTAATAATTGGCCGCCCCATTTAGCCGTGTTTCAACCCGCCGGTTTTGAGACCAGCAGCTAATATCATTACAAACCGCAACCGGCCGTTCTTTACCATAGGAAATAGTGCGCAACCGTGTTGGGCTAATGCCATTTGAAAGCAAATAGTTTTTAACCGTCTCAGCGCGCCTGCCGCCCAACGCAAGGTTATATTCCCTTGTGCCGCGTTCATCCGCATGGCCCTCAAGGGTTACAGAATAATTTGGATATTTGTTAAGCCAGGCAACTTGACCGCGCAAGATTCCCAAAGCCTGCTCAGTGAGCTGCACGCTATCAGTGGTGAAATGCACAGTGGTACCAACATTTACAGCAAAATCCTGCGGAGAACCCGGTGTTGTTGGGGTACCCGTCAAGCTTTTCTGCGCATTACTGCACCCAGCCATAACCAGCACTACGGCCAGCATTGTAAATAGATGTTTCATTTGCGACTTCATTGCTGGTATCGATTTCATTGTCTTAAGACCCAATTCTCTTAGCGGCTAATATATAGCAGCGGCGCAATAATTACATGCCATACCTTCAACTGATAGGGCTGTATTATCCGGTTTTACCCAAAAATCAACAGGTACAGCTCGTAAACAAGCAAAATGCCCTGCATCTTTATCATAGAATAAAACCGGTGCCTCCAAAACCATGACATCATCACAGCCTTAAAGGCCAGTGTTTATAAGACTGCCAGAGTTTTAGCTCAAAGGTTTATAGCTATAGGAGCAGTTATTAGCTTAGATAATTGCCGGGAAAGTAAGGCGACAGAGTGACTAACCCTTGAGTTTGGCGCTAATTTAAATCTAACAACTAAATCCGAGTTGCTAGCCGCAAGTAAAATAGCCTCCTTGCGATCCAGTCTTATCCTCACTCCCCCCCCCCCCCGATTGTTACCAGCAAAATCGGCACGCAAAAGAGAAAGAGAATGGCAGCCATCACTATTTGGGCTGAAAGTGAATGTGCTTTTATCTAAGTGAGCAAGGAAGTCATCTAGCAAAACAAACTCGTAAAGCAACAAACTCAAAACAAAAAAAATCGTACTGCGCAAATCAGCCCAGTACGATCTTTATCTGTATGCCGAGCTAAGCTCAGCGAACAAACTTTAGCTAAAACTAGCGTACAGCTTGTTCTACAGGTGCAATGTCACCACCGAGTTTCATTGGCTCGTGGCGAACTTCACGACGGCAAGCGCCGAGAGCAGCAACAGTTCCAACGATAGTAGCAGCGATGATAAGACCTTTAATACCTTTCATCCTCTTTCCCCCTTCAGGTTAAGTGTGGGCCATAATGACCCGGTTGATAAAACAAAAAAAGCACACACAGCAGATTGACCGCTTAGAATAAAAACCTCTCAGCAAATAATAGCGCCAGTGTATGGCGTCAAATCACATGCTTAAAAATCCGTATCAATTATGCGTACTCCTTAAGCAGTTTACGAGCAGTGCATATATTCCGGATTACCGGCGATACATGACAAGATCAAGAACTGAAACGCTTGAGCCACATGTTTTCGCCCTAAATGATGCGAAAAAGACACGAAAACCCCGATGTCGCCTGTTTGTTCCCAACCATCATACACAGCCTCAATCACAAGGAATTTGAGTTGATTCTGTGCCAGAAAGCAACGATTTTAAAGGCTATTTATTAACACGGGGTGACCAAGCGGGGTCAGATCCCCAAGAAGGTGTACGAATTCTCTTTTCATTATACCCGGTCAGATCAACAGAATAGATCTTGGGGCCAGAGCTCCCACCCGGGGATTCCCGAAAGAACATAAGCACCCGACCATTCGGCGCCCATGTCGGCCCTTCATTATGGTAGCCTTCCGTAATAATCCGCTCTCCGCTGCCATCAGGCCGCATAACACCAATGAGAAACCGGCCGGGCACCTGCTTGGTAAAGGCAATCAGGTCGCCGCGCGGGGACCATACAGGCGTCGAATAGCGCCCCTCCTGCTGGCTGATACGGCGCACATTGCTACCATCACGGTTCATGACATAAAGCTGCTTGGAGCCGCCCCTGTCACTTTCAAAAACCACCTGCGAACCATCTGGGGAAAAGCTCGGCGCGGTATCAATAGAAGGGCTGTTCGTCAGCCTGGAAATTTGCCGGCTTTGCAGGTCCATGGTGTAAATATTAGCGTTCCCGCCCTCTTGCAGGCTCATAATTATCACCTTGCCATCAGGTGAGAAACGCGGCGCAAAAGTCATATTCGGGAAATCACCAACAACCTGCTTCTGCATCGTATCGAGATTAAGGAGATAAACCCTGGGCGCGCCGCTTTCATAAGACATATAAGTTATTTCTTGCGCTTTCGGGCTAAAGCGCGGCGTCAGCACCAGATGCTGCCCTTGGGTCAAATAGCGGAGATTATGCCCGTCCTGATCCATGATCGCCAACCGCTTAACCCGGCGCTTCTTCGGCCCCGTCTCATCGATAAAAGCCACCCGTGTGTCGAAATACCCGGCCTCGCCCGTAAGCCGCTGATAAACAGTATCGGCAATAACATGGCCAACACGCCGCCAATTAGCTTCATCAATAAAAAATTGCTCACCTGAAAGCTGCTTACCAGAGAAAACATCCCATAGCCTGAATTGAGCTTTAATCCGCCGGTCTGGCATCCGCTCCACCTGGCCAACCAAAAGTGCCTGCGCTTTAATAATGCGCCAATCAGAGAATTTAGGCACCCGCGCAACACTAGCGGCCTTATCAATGAAGCTTTCCGGGTCAAGCGGAATAAACAACCCACTGCCCGCCAGGTCAGCTTGAATAACTTGCACAACCTCTTGCGCAAACCGCTGATCATCCAGTGTCTTCGCTTCAAAAGCCGCCACAGCAATCGGAATATCACGGATATTACCTTGCGTAATATCAATCTCCACCTGCGCTTTCAGCGGCCCAGCAGGCAGCAGCAGAAACAGAAACGCCATCAAAAGACCTGCGAGGCAGCCTTTAGCATATTTAATGGGATGAGATTTAAAGCTTGGAGGCTGAATGCCATAGGACTTGATCATAGAAAAAGGATTGGTCGTAATTTTTGTGGGCATGAGTTTCCAACCTGACATCTGATGATTTATAAGAGCAGAAGCTCCAAGCAGCAAAATAGCGAATAGCACACTCTATCCAGCCAGCATATGCCGCGGATCAAAATTGATAATCATATCCTGCCACAGCTTATATTTCTCTCTCGGCAGATTATAGGGCTGGCATTGCCAAATAGCCCGTGTTGCACTATCAGCCGCCGCCCGGAAAAACGGGTTAGAGCTGCTATTCATAATTCTGGGTTGATTTTTTAAAGACCCGTCTTTATTCAGCTCAAGCCGTACCTTCACCAAAAGATCCCCGGCACCAAGCCCGCCAACAGGCGGATTCCAACACTGTGAAACCTGCCGGCGAAACAAATCTATCTCATTAATCGACATAACAAGCGCTTTGCCAGCTGGATCGCCCTTTACTTTTTTAGCACCCGGCAAATCAGGCAGCTCAGTGCTAGCGGCCCCTGCATCAGGCACTTTGTTCAAAAGCGCAGCAATCTTATCTTCGCTAAACTTCTTCTTTTTCTTTTTCTTCTTTGGCGGCGTTTTCTTCACAACCTTAGGCTTAGGTTTTGGCTTTGGCTTCGCTTTAGGTTTTGGTTTCGGCTTTGGTTTTTCAGCCACCTTCACCTTTTTCACTTTTTCTACAGGCTTTGGTTTCACTTCTTTTTTAGGGGGTGTGGGGGGCGTAGGCTTCACCTCAGCAGCGGCCTCGACTTTACGCTTCGCCGCAGGCTTCTTTTTCTTTTTTTCTGCTATTTGCTTGGCAATTGGCTTTTTAGGTTCAGGCTTTTTGGTTTCTTTTTTAGGCGGCGCTTTTTTAAGGCCAGCCTTAACCTTGGTCAATTCAGAAACATCAATAATCTCCATCGGAATGGATTTAATCTCTGTTGGCTTAAATTCCTTCGCATTCACCAACGAAATCAGTGCCCAAGCAAGAATGCCTGCATGAAACAAAACAGAGAGTATAAGACCTAACCGCATTTCATTACCCTCCATTTGTCTCGCTGTTTCAAGAAATGTCTCGTTGTTTCAAATCAAAACTGATCTAACAATTTGCGCGGCCTGATAAACAAACCACTTACTGACTACTAGAATCAGTCACAATCGCAAGCCGTGTAAATCCGGCACTGGAGATTTTACCAAGCACCTCAGAAACCTTGCCATGCCGCGATTCCTGATCGCCCCTAATATAAATACGTTCATTATAGCCATTGTTTGATATTGCCTTCAGCTTCGGCACCAGCTCATCCATCGCAATCTCTTTATCCTGAATATAAATCTTGCCTTCACTGGTCACAGAAATAGTGAGCGGCTCTTTTTCCCCGCCAAGCGCTTTGGCTTCTGTTTTAGGCAGCTCCATCGGAATGCCAACAGTAAGCATTGGCGCGGTGACCATAAACACAATCAACAACACCAGCATCACATCAACAAGCGGCGTTACGTTAATCTCGGACATAGGACCAGAACCACCACGCCGAGACCGACGACGCCTGGGGATTGCTTTCCCGCCACCAAGAGATGCACCCATAACAGCTATCCTCTATCCGCTTTAATTCAGGTTCTCATTTCAATCTGGCGCGAAAGGATCGCCCCAAACTCATCGGCAAATCCCTCATAACGTTGAGAAAGCCGGGCAATATCAGATGAGAACTTATTGTAAAAAATAACCGCAGGAATGGCCGCCAAAAGCCCCAGCGCAGTAGCAAAAAGCGCTTCAGCAATACCAGGCGCCACAACAGCAAGGCTGGTATTCTTGGAGGCCGCAATAGATGAGAAACTATTCATAATGCCCCAAACCGTGCCAAACAGCCCAACAAATGGCGCCGTAGAGCCAACCGTTGCGAGAAATAAAAGCTTGCTCTCAAGCCTTTCAACCTCACGGTTCACCGCAACATCCATCACCTTTTCAATCCGCATCTGAACGGTCGGCATAACTTTAGGTCCGGCCTTCAGGCTCTCTTTCCATTCCCGCATGGCAGAAATAAAAACACTCTCCAGCCCCTTCGTCTCCCGCCGGGTCACTTCATCATAAAGCTCTTCAAACGGCTCACCAGACCAAAACACCTGTTCAAATTCATCAGAACGTTTCCGGGCCGCACTCACAGAAAACAGCTTTTCAAAAACAATACCCCACGCCCAAACCGAGGCCAGCGCCAGGCCGATCATCACAATCTTAACGACAATATCAGCTTGCATAAACAGCGAGAGAAACGAAAGATCTCCCGTATTCAGGGCAACGGCAGCAGGGGCTGTTACAAAACTCGGCACCATTAATTTCCTCTGATTTCCCGCTCAGCACCCAAATCGGCCGCCATAGCGTTCACAATTTGCCCTTATATATTGATATTGGGGCATAAATTCCATCTGTTTGTGACCAAACAAGGGCTAACAAAGTCCCTCAATCCGAAACAAACACCCACAATATAAACTGTGGCGCTCCTGAACAAGTGAGCTTTTTCAGTCGCTTAAAGACTGGCCACTTATAATTTGATAGGTTATTCGCCAGAAGCTTACAAGCAGTCAAAACGCAGCAGTAACTGAACACAGCTCAATAAATGTAAGCCATTAAATGTAAAGCATGGCCAAATTAGGCAGCACGAATAGAAAACACGGCGCAAAAAACAAATCCCAGCTTAAACCGCTGGGTCAAATGCACGTTTGATTGCCTCATTCAGGCGCTGCGGCCGCCCCTGTTCATTCAGCAATACAATGATGACAGAAGCTTTGAATAAAACGAGCTCACCCCGGCAAACCTTTTGAGAAAGCGTGATAGAGGCGGTCCCCATTTCACTCACTTCCGTGATAACTTCAAGCACATCATCCATCATCGCCGGGCGCAAATAATCCAGCTCCATGCGCCGAACAACAAAAAACACCGAACCTTTGCCGGACTTATCCTCAAATAAAGCCTTTTGCTGCAATCCTAACAGACGCACATAGTCAGACCGCCCTCTCTCGCACCATCTGATGTAAGAGGCATGATAAACCAGACCAGAAAAATCGGTATCTTCATAATAAACGCGGATGGGGAGAACATGACCAAAATCCTCAAGCCGCCCAGAAAGGTCAGGCCATTCTGGCGGCGCCACCCCAGCCGCATTGCGTTTATCATCTGCCATTCAGATATCCATGCCCCTGAGTTAAAGCTTTCATTCTGATGTTACTTGAACAACCATCGCATCAATAAAAAAGCCGCCAAGAACAAACCCCAGCGGCTATCTTAATATTATCATCTATTCGAGCTTAAGCGCGGCCATATTGCTCACTCTATGGTAATTCAATAACCCACAATTTAGCCTGCATTGCGCTCACAAGTTTCAGCGGCGTTAGCTGGGTTAATATAAGCAACATTACCACCAGCACCCTCAGCGTTTAGACCGAGTGACAAGGCCCGCGTTTCCGGCTCATCCATACTATTAGCAGCAACGGCACCATTAATGATTTCTGCAATCCGCTCGGCCAGCGCATCCCACATACCAGCTTCCTTTGCAAAATCAGAAGCTCTTGTCCCAGCATCCGCGCCTGTATCAGTGAAGAGAGAGGCAAGCAACAACAACTCACGGTCAACCCGCCAATCATAGGCGTGCGCCGCGGCGAGAGAATATTCATAAACACGCAGCCCCTTAGCAAGTGCCGGAGCACCAAATTTCTGCTCCACATGCGCAACAGCTTTCACAACGATCTCAGAGCGCGGCAAAGTAAACTCATCCCGGTTAATAAAAGCCGGTGGCCCATCAAGTTTAGCCTCACTGAGCGGTTGGCCAACGGCTTGGGGTTCAGCTGCTGCGCTCTGCTCATCGCCGCTAATCGCGTCAACAATCCCGCTGCCAACTTCACTGGCATCTTCAGAGAGACCCGCCACATCTTCTCTCGCACCTGAGAGCACTTCAGACGCCATATCAGACACAGAAGCAGCTGTATCCTCGACAAATTCAGCAGCCTGCTCAGCAACATAGTCTGCTCTGGTCGAGGCAACAGCCACAACACTCTCAACCACCTCTTCAACATCATGCTGCAATGTCATCACAGGATCAGCTGAGGAATTAGTCTCTGTTTCTGTCTGTGTCTCTGTTTTTGTCTCATGCGCCGCCTCAGAAGAGCCGCCCCCAAACAGTGATTTTATCATCCCAAACAATGAAGCCATCTTGGCAGTCTCCCCTAAAAATCCCAGTTAAACAGCGCATCATGCGCAAATTCAGATACACAAACACCATAGCAAGCTTCACAAAAGCAAAGCGGTAAAACCACCCTCACTTCAGATCGAATCGCTAGTTGTTAACTAAACAGAATAAGCAAGCCTTCTTGTGAAGGAAATGAAACTTTAGCTAAATAGCTGCAATCTTTGCATCGTTGGTGATTTTTACAACAATATATCAACGCCCCAAGCGTCAATATTGGTCCGAGGGTCAATTTTTGAGAGACGGGAATAAATAATCAGCCGAAAGATTAATCATGATCAGAAGGCTCAGGCGGCTCTGGATCATAAATGTCCGTGCCATCATCAGCAGAACCAGTTTCAAATAAATTCCTTTGCCCCTCAACAGGTTCAGGACGGGGCGCCCCAAGATGGCGAAACGCTTTCAACATAGCAACCCGCCCACGCGGCGTCCTTGCTATCAACCCCATCTGCAGCAAATAAGGCTCAACAATCTCCTCAAGCGCATCACGGGGTTCAGATAGCGCCGCCGCAATCGTCTCAATCCCCACAGGGCCACCATCATAATTCTGGATGATGCAATTGAGATAGCGGTGATCAAGCTGATCAAGACCCAGCGCATCAACTTCCAATTGGCTCAGCGCTTTATCAGCAAGCTCGCGGGAAATATCACCATCACCATAAACACTGGCAAAATCCCGCACCCGGCGCAAAAGCCGCCCGGCAATCCGCGGCGTCCCCCGAGAGCGCATGGCAATTTCTTCAGCGCCATCAGCGGTAATAGCAATGCCCATCACCTTAGCGCCTCGGGTCACAATCCGGCATAATTCTGGCGTTTCATAAAAGTTCAACCGTACCGGAATGCCAAACCTGTCTCTGAGCGGCGTTGTCAGCAACCCGGCTCGGGTGGTGGCACCAACCAATGTAAATTTCGCCAGCTCAATCCGCACAGAACGCGCCGCCGGCCCCTCGCCAATAATAAGATCCAGTTGAAAATCCTCCATCGCCGGATAGAGTATCTCTTCAACAGCCGGGTTCAACCGGTGGATCTCATCAATAAATAAAACATCACGCTCTTCAAGGTTCGTCAGCAATGCGGCAAGGTCACCGGCCTTCGCAATAACGGGACCGGAGGTGGCGCGAAAATTCACCCCCAATTCACGAGAAACAATCTGAGCCAATGTTGTTTTGCCAAGCCCCGGCGGCCCGGCAAATAACACATGGTCTAGCGCATCACCCCTACCCTTAGCCGCTTCGATAAATACCTTGAGATTTTGCCGCGCCTGCTCCTGGCCAACAAAATCATCCAGCACCAACGGCCGAATGGAGCGCTCTTCTTCGTCGGTTAATTTCGGCGCACCGTCAATCAGCCGGTCATTCATCGCGCCAACTCCTTAAGGCCAAGGCGAATAAGATCCTGAACAGACCCCTCCTCGCCAACTTCACGAAATGCCGCCGCAACAGCAACGCTCGCATCACTGCCCTGATAGCCAAGATTGGTCAATGCGGAAACCGCATCCGCCGCTTTCGAGCGTCCCCCAGCAGGTACAGAGATATCAGCAGCGCCGCCAAGGCTGCGCCCATCAATCACCGCAGGCATCGGCACTTTGTCTTTAAGTTCAGCCACAATCCGCGCGGCAACTTTTGGCCCAACACCTGGCGCCCGCGATACTATAGATTTATCCTGAAGCGCAATAGCATTGGCCAGGTCCGTTGTTGTTAGCGTGCCAAGTATCGCAAGCGCCACTTTCGCGCCCACCCCTTGCACACTTTGCAATTTACGGAACCACTCTCTCTGATGTTCAGTTTCAAACCCAAACAGACGGATCTCAGTTTCTCGCACATGGGTCTCAATAGCTAAGGTCACCGGCTCACCATCACCAGGCAAATGAGACAGCGTCCTGGCTGAGCAATGCACGTCATAACAAACGCCGCCAACATCAACCAGCACCCAATCCTCACCCTTACTATCGATAATGCCTTTCAGCTTGCCAATCATAGCGGGGCCCCTTTCACCCGGTCAGTGTCACCGGTTTAACCTTCAGCAACACCCACAAATACAACCCTGGTTTTACAATATTTAAGACGTTAACAGCCGCCTCATAAAGCGAAACACGATAAGCTCAGCTCTACGATCAGAAACAAGGGTTACATACCAAAACTTGTACCTCTATAGAACAATGAGCCTCTATCAAGCAGTGGCAATTTTCAAAAGCCGCGCAGCCCGCCTATTATGAGCATGGGTAATGGCAATCGCCAACGCATCCGCCGCATCATCACTGTCAGGCTGGGCCTTTGGTAATAAATGACCAAGCATTGCATGAATCTGCTTTTTATCCGCATGCCCAGAACCGGTCACTGTCTTTTTTACCATATTGGGCGCATATTCAGCCACAGCGCAGCCAAAAAGCGCCGGCACCACAAGCGCAATGCCCCGCGCCTGGCCAAGCTTCAAAGTGGCGCGCGCATCTTTATTCACAAATGTCTCTTCAACCGCCACTTCATCAGGGGTCATCTGCTGCAGTACGTGCTGCAACTCCCTGTATAGCTCAGCAAGCCGCATAGAGAGCGCCAGCTCTGTATCAGGTTTGATGGTACCGCCCGCAACATAGGAAAGCCGAACCCCATCAAAATCAATGACGCCCCAGCCCATTCGCCGCAATCCAGGATCAATACCAAGTATTCGTGTTACAGCTGTCATTTGCCCCACTCCTGACAGTTCAGGGGAAGAGAAGCAAACCTTCCCCAACAAAGAAAAAGCGTGGCCCGTTAATGCCCCACAAACAGGAACAAAACGTGACCACGCTTATAACTACACGATTCTTTGTTAATGCAATATCAATTCAGCCAAAGAATATGATGAGCTGAAACCACAACGCCCCTCATCACAAGCTCACCATATGGGGGCATGACAAAAGCAGAGCTATAGATTAGCTGCCAAGTTTCTCCAGCAGCTCATCAGAGACCTCAAAATTCGCATAGACATTCTGAACATCATCCTGATCTTCAAGCGCATCCATTAATTTAAGAATCTTTTCGCCGGCCTCATCATCAAGTTCAATATTCACATGCGGCTTCCACACCAGGGCAGCAGATGTTGGCTCGCCATATTTATCCTCAAGCGTCTTGCCAACTTCATGCAGGCTTTCACCGCTCACATAAAGCGTGTGGACATCCTCATCAGTTTCAACTTCATCGGCACCCGCTTCAAGCGCCGCTTCAAACATCTCGTCTTCACTAGCGACATCACGAGGATATTCAATTGATCCGACCTGATCAAAGCTACAGGAAACGGCACCGGTTTCCCCAAGGTTACCGCCGCTTTTGGAAAAGATAGAGCGAACTTCACCGGCTGTTCGATTACGATTATCTGTCAGCGCTTCAATGATGACCCCAACACCATTGACACCAAAGCCTTCATAACGGACCTGCTCATAATTCTCGCCGCCAGCATCAAGAGATTTCTTGATCGCCCGGTCGATATTATCTTTCGGCATATTCTGCCCCTTGGCCGCCTGAATGGCGGTGCGCAAGCGGGGGTTCATGTCAGGGTCGGGCGTGCCCATCTTGGCCGCGACAGTAATCTCTTTCGCCAATTTGGAAAAAATCTTGGAGCGCTTTTTATCCTGCGCGCCTTTCCGGTGCATAATATTCTTAAATTTGGAATGGCCTGCCATTCTTAACCTCTTAGTGCTCGGTTTGAAGTTCTAGATAATTCAGGAAAGGGCCAAGCTGAAACAGCAATTAGGCCCTGATGGCAACAGCAGTGGTTTTCCCGTAAGCGGGATACCCAGCGTCACAATTAAGCGAAACCGCTTTATAGGCGAGCATCCGGCTAAAATCAACCAAGCGCCATCACAGCTACGCTCAGTCATCCATCTCACCTGAAATAGGCAAGCTGTTAAACCAGATTACAGCGTTAACCTTTTGTTAACCCGGCAAGACGCATCATTGCGTTGTGAATTGATTGATTCTTCTCAACTTAAAAGACTGCAACGGTCTTTAAAACTCAATCAAGCTCACAAACCGGAGTTTAAATAAACTCACACTTCTAGAGCTTGTCTCATTGAACTGAGAAGAGCTTCATTAAGACAAACAATAGAAGAGTGATAAATTTAGGCCGGTCACAAGCTGAATTTTAGTTCAGCAACACATCGCTGAAAGGAGCTTGCAACATAGCCCGTTTGCAATAGCCGACCTTTCACATGTGTACCGCGTATCCATGTCGTGTCGATATAGATGAATGACCCCAGAATTTTTCATCAATATCTGGACCTCTTTATGAACTGACCCAAAATAGCGGCTCGGATCGACTTAAATGTCCTCCGAGCCGCAATTCTTTTGCCTCAACAGCTAGCCCCGTTTTATCATCAATTTCCACGCAAAAACCTGCCAGGGTCACATCTCCCATTGACGGCTGAAAGCGCCCCCGCGGCACCCGGCTAACAAAGCGCTCAATCGGCTCACCAGCCTCCATACCAATCACGCTGTCATAACAACCGCACATCCCTGCATCGGTCTGAAAAGCCGTTCCATTTGGCAAAACACGTGCATCAGATGTTGGCGCATGGGTATGGGTACCCACAACAAGAGAGGCGCGGCCATCAACAAAATGCCCCATGGCCTGTTTTTCAGATGTCGCCTCGGCATGAAAATCTATCAGAATAGCATCAGCCACTTCCCCAAGCGGGCTTTGCGATATTTCCCGATCGACAGCCGCAAACGGGCAATCCATCTCAGGCATAAACACCCGCCCAACAGCATGCACAACCAGGACGCTTTGCCCTTTTTGTGTTTGGTAAAGCCCAACACCTCGGCCAGGCACACCAGCCGGAAAATTAACAGGACGCAACAAATTTGGTTGCCGCTCAATAAAAACAAGCGCGTCTCTCTGGTCCCAAATATGATCACCACCAGTGACAACATCTGCCCCGGCATCAAGAAAACTGTTTAAAATTTCTTCAGTAATTCCAAAGCCACCAGCCGCATTGTCACCATTCACAATGACAAAATCGAGCTCATATCGCTCTCGCAACCCTGGAAGTTGGTCAATAACAGCTTGCCGCCCGGCACGGCCAACAACATCACCAAGAAAAAGTACGCGCATAAACGAGCTATCCACCTAAGAAAGAATAAAAGGTCTGAGTTTAATATGAAAAACAAACGAGACTGGTTAGCCCATAAAATAGAAGCGGCTTAAAGCGGCCTGATATCCAGAACCATTATCTCTGCGCAAGAAAAATACGCTGCCTGTTATCATCCCATTTCATAGAGCTTGTAGGCGTAATTAATCCATCAAGCATCTGATCATGGGTTTCGACCGGCAGACAATCAACGAGTTGCTCATCAAATGCAACCCCATATGCCAATATAGAGCGTTCACGAAGCTGTTCTAGTGTGCGATCATAAAACCCGCCCCCCTGACCAAGGCGAACGCCGCGCCTATCAACTGCCAGCAATGGCAACAAAACAAGGTCAGGCTCTAAAATCTCAGCATCTTCGGTCGGCTGCAATGTGCCAAGCTTACCGCTACTTAGTAAAGCCCCCGGCGTCCATTCCCGAAATCGCAGCGCCTCACCTAGCTCAACCACCTCAGGCAAACAAAGCCGTGCCCCAAGCGCCGAGAAAGCCGCCATTAACGGCCGGGCATCAATTTCATTTGCAATTGGAATATACCCGGCAACAATCTCAGGTTTGATAGCCTCTATCAAAGGTGCAGCCAAATCACGAAGATGCCCGGCGGCCAAAGTCCCATTCACCGCATCATCATGATAAGCCTGCGCCCGCAAACGGCGCATTTTAGCGCGAAGCTGCTTTTTCTTATCTGTCACTTAAGCTCACCCTCTCCTCACTGCCACCCCGCCATCTGGTCGCTCAAATCACGTATAAGTCAACATATTTGGCAGAAGGCAACTGAGATAGAAATCAGTAATGCTATGAGTATAGCGCCTAATCTCTCGCTTTTCATGAAAGGTTTCAAGGGCGCTATAGCCATAATAGAAATTAAGCTGAACCAGACTAAATGTCCGAGCTTCCTTAAACCAACTGCGATAGACCAAATCCCGCAGCCCAACTACCACAGCGCAGTCCAACTACCACAGCCCAGTCCAACTTCCACAGCCCAGTCCAACTTCCACAGCAGAGTGCCATCCCAGAAAAGAGAAACTCATCTGATGAATAGTCTGTAAAATATAGGAGAGTGAGAAAGCCGGAATGGTACAGTTGTAGATGATAAACAGAGCCGCCAATGCCGTCGGTTCAAGTAATTCCCTGGATCCCTACATTTGTAGGTGGGCACCGAGTAATCGAGACCACGGTCCCGATCAGGGTCAGTTCCCTGGAAAAACTTATAGGCCCCGGAAAAATATCACCTAACAAACACAGCAGCTCTGCCTAACAAATGTGGGTGAAACAACGCCTCTTTGCAAGCACCGTCACAAAAAATATTTCATAGAGCAGCAACAGTTTTAATTAGGCCCTGTTATGAGAAATCAGGCCTTAAGGCTGAGTTCAGACTAAAACACTTCGGGCATCCCCCTAAAACACCGCCGCCAAAAAGGTCGGCCTTAAAACCCGCAGGCAATCACCCTATGGTTAGATGTGTTTTAATAACAAGGTCAACGAAGAGCTTTAAAATCGTTACACTTTGCCAATCGCTGAACGGATCATCTTTTCCATAACATCAAGCCGCTCACTCAGGACCTTGTTGGATTTCTCATGACGGCTCAATTTAGCCTTCATAACTTTAAGATCATTCTTAAGGGCATCACGTTCTTCAGTTAAGCTTTGTATAATCGTCAGCTCAGCGAATGGGTCTCCCCGCTCGCTAACTGTCTCGTCGCGTTGTGCAGCACTGTCGCGGTGCACAAGCGAACCTGTCCTGAAGCTATCCCGCTCAGGAAAAATATCTTGTTTCGTCATTGTAAATTCCAAATCCCTCCAGATTTAGTTGCCTTGCTAGTTTGAGGCGTTCCAAATTGAGATCTCACCAACTTGTCTCAGCCTGAGGCTTTAATACCTGTTTCATGACAGGGCCCCGCTACCGAAGGACTGCATGCTTTTAAGCAGCATGCTTATTATTGTTGTACTAAAGTCGCACAAAATACCCGTTTTTATGCGCAATGCAAATTAATTATGCCAATCATCCAGTCAAGGTTCAGCTATGCAGACCCTTTAATTCCCGGTTATTCTGCTCGCAACGGCCAAAACCAATTCAACAAAACAGGCCCCAAAATTTGTAAAAACAGCCCAGCTGAGCAAGCAGCCAGAATAAGTCAGATGAATACCTCACCGAGCCACCACCAGACGGTTACAAGTGCTTATCGCCTGTTTAGTAACCAACCTGCTCAAATGGCGGATAAACCACTCAAACCGGCTCTGCACAACCCTAGATAGTCAACACACATCCTAGTTACTCAATTTAAAATGCAACAATCAATATCACCCTTTGTCACGGTCATATGCGACATCGCGGTCACCGTCATGAGCAACATCCATGAGCAACATCGCGCTCTCAAACACTCAGAGCTTTACACATAAAATTGTCAGTAAGCAGACAGACCTTACCTCAACCAGATCAAAACTTGTGGTAAAAGTCGTTTGCAATTCAGTCTCTGATGCGCCAAAACACGGGCGACAAAAGAAAATATTCGCATATTGAATTAGCTTCTAATGGCAATTCACCCTATCTAAAGCGCTGAAACCAAATTGAAGCGCGACGAAATGGGCAATTGGCAAGACCTGCCTTTTTGAGCGATTAAACTAAAGACTTAAATAACAGGCGGGTCAGAGGCCACTTTAATGGTCCAATAAAACAAAGGCCCCGCTATCAAAGATTTATGAGGAGAGGATAATGGCAGTTAAGGTTGCAATTAACGGTTTTGGTCGTATCGGGCGGAACGTCCTACGCGCCGCAGCTGAGGCAAACCGGCAAGATGTAGAATTTGTCGCGATCAATGATCTCGGCCCAATCGAAACAACCGCTCACTTGCTACGCTACGATAGCGTTCACGGTCGCTTCCCTGGTGAAGTGAAAATCACAGAAGACAGCATCGACATCGGCCAAGGTCCAGTTAAAGTACTTGCAGAACGCGACCCGTCAAAACTGCCATGGGCTGACCTTGGTGTAGATATTGTCATGGAATGCACAGGCATATTTAGTGCCAAAGACAAAGCCATGGCTCATATCACTGATGGCGGCGCTAAAAAAGTCTTGGTTTCAGCCCCGTCTTCAGGTGCTGACCTGACAGTTGTTTATGGTGTAAACCATGAGAAACTAACTGCAGAGCATCAGGTTGTCTCTAACGCATCTTGCACAACCAACTGCCTTGCCCCGGTTGCTCAGGTACTGAACAATCTTTGCGGCATTGACAGCGGTTTCATGACAACTATTCATGCCTATACAGCTGATCAGCGCATTCATGACATGCCCCACAGTGACCTTCACCGTGCCCGGGCAGCGGCATTATCAATGATCCCAACATCAACTGGTGCCGCCAAAGCTGTTGGCCTTGTATTGCCAGAGCTGGCCGGCCGCCTGGATGGCACAGCCATCCGCGTACCAACGCCAAATGTTTCAATGATCGACCTTAAATTCCTACCAGGCCGTGAAACATCAGTTGATGAAATCAACCAGGCAATGATCAACGCTTCCAACAATGAGCTAAAAGGCGTTCTCGGTGTCGCAACTGAGCCGCTTGTCTCTATCGACTTTAATCACAATCCGGCATCCTCAACATTTGATGTCGCCGGAACACAGATTGTCGATGGCAAACTGGTTCGCATTGTCTCTTGGTACGATAATGAATGGGGCTTCTCAAACCGCATGCTGGATACAGCCTGTGCGATGGGATCTTTCCTGTAAGAAAGAGTTTTTCTCTAAAGCAGAGAAACGCCGCTAAGGTGAAAGCCTAACAACTTAGAAAATTTAAAAAGCCCCCTGTGATTGGGTTTCGCAGGGGGCTTTTTTTGGCACCCATTAGGTCTAGAGACTCAAACCACATTCAAAACAAATAATAAAAACAGTGAGCTAAGCCATCACTGTTTATAAAAACCATATATCTTATTTTATGACCAGAAAGCCACTTGCAACAGACAGCAAATTCAACAAAACTCGGCAGCATGACAACAGAAGATATGATAACAACACCGCCCGGCCTATATTTATGCCTGGAAGCGGCCACCCCTGAAATCGCGCTAACCTCTCTAGAACAAGCCCGTACTGCCGCGCCGGTAGAGGTCGTGCTCCTCCAAAATCCAGAGCTGGTGACGAAAGATCTCATCACCAGTATTCAGGCTCATAATATTGCCGTTCTTATAAAAGAAGATGCTGACCTCGCAATCGAGCTTTCAGCTGATGGGGTTCATTTATCAGAACCAGATAGCGAGACTTTTGCCGCCGCCCAGCAAAAACTGGACGGCAAAGACATGATCATAGGCGCCGAGGTTAGCGCATCGCGGCATCTCTCCATGCTGCTGGCAGAGCAAGGCGTAAGCTACATTGCCTTAAAGGCACCCGGACTAGATGAACAAACAAGTCTTGATGAAGAAGCAGATGCTGACGAACAGCCGGATGAAGAAGATGAGATAAGTTTCAACCAGCCACCGACAATCGCCTGGTGGACCGGTTTAATTGAAACCCCCTGCGTTGCCTGGAACCTGGAAACGGAGGCAGAATTGAAAGACGCTATCGAAGCAAGGGCAGACTTCGTCGCTCTTTCACCAGCCTTATGGCATAAAGGCGATGCAACAGCTGAAACCCTAACAAAATTGATGAAATTAATACAGCCCACAGATCAGACGTCAGAATGACCAATCTACAATTTATGCAAACAGGCAGATCTAACAACCAACTGAGTGAGCAACATTTTAGTGAGCACCTCAAATTTCAAAATGGTAGAGACATCTAAGCCCGTGAATATTTACAGCCAGATGCCAAACACTCAGCCGCCTCTTAGCCGGCTAATTTCGTCAGCCGGCTGTTTATTTGTCGCTCTGTTGCTGGCAACAACCCTGCTGCCGACAAACCTCGCAGCTAAAAAAACCAATCTGAAAAAATCTCAAGAGACAGCGCAACAGCAAAACATCTCACTTGGCGAACAAGCCTATGAGGCGTTTGAAGAAGGTAAATATATCACGGCGCTTAAGCTTGCAGAAAAAGCCATCGCTAATAACGAGCCCAATGCCTACACCCTCCTTGGCCGCATCTATGCCGGCGGTCTCGGCATACCAAAGGATATGAAAAAAGCGGCCAGCTATTATGAGCAGGGCGCCAAGCTCGGTGATGTCCACTCCCTGGTAGCCTTAGGCGGGCAATATGCCGCCGGAAACGGCGTTGTAAAAAATTACACCAAAGCTGCCAACCTGTTTGAAAAAGCCGCCAAAAAAGGAGAGCCAATGGCGCAATACAATCTCGCTCTCATCTACGCAAATGGAGATGGCCGCAGAATAGATTTATATGAAACAGCGAAATGGATGCAAAAGGCCGCAGATAATGACCTGGCCGTTGCACAATACGCACTCGGCACACTCTATGCCCTTGGCCGCGGCGTCCAAAAAGATGAAGAGAAAGCCGCCATCTGGACCAGCAAAGCCGCAAGAGCTGGCAATTCTGAAGCCGAGCTCGAATATGCTATTATGCTCTTCAAGGGGCGCGGGATTGAAAAAGACATTAAACTCGCCTTCCATTACTTCCGCTCCAGCGCCGTAAAAGGCAACCCCGTTGCCCAGAACAGACTTGCCCGCCTCTATGCCTATGGTATCGCAGTTGAGCCAAACCCGGTAGAAGCCGCAAAATGGCATCTCATCTCCAGGGATCAAGGCATCACAGACATGAAATTGGACCTTTTTGTCGCCAATCTCCCCAAAGATATGAGGCAAAAAGCTGAAGCTGCCATAAATGAGTTAAAAGGCACCAACGGCTTATATTGAGGTCCGCCCCCCTCAAAGACCCACCTTTTATAGATGCAACCCCACCACTCACCTTGACGCCACCCCCCTTTCACCGTAATCAAAGGATCAATTTACAAAGAGCCAGCCTCAATGCACCAAGGAGCGGGCGGCCAAAGCAAAAAGAGCATACCCATGAAAGTTAACGGCAATGAAATCCGCCCCGGCAATGTTATCCAGCATAAAGGGGGCCTTTGGGTCGCGGTTAAAACTCAAGCCGTAAAACCTGGCAAAGGCGGAGCCTTTAACCAGGTAGAGCTAAAAAATCTAATCGAAGGCACAAAGCTAAATGAACGTTTTCGTGCTTCGGAAACAGTTGAACGCATACGGTTAGAACAAAAAGACTATCAGTTCCTTTATGCCGAAGGTGAAATGATGGTCTTCATGGATCTTGAGACCTATGAACAAATCGAGCTGCATAAAGAGTTTATCGGTGAGCGCGCCGTGTTCCTGCAAGATGGCATGAATGTCATGGTTGAAAGCTATGAAGGCAAACATATCGGCGTCTCCCTCCCTGATCAGGTGGTGCTTGAAATCACAGAGGCCGAGCCAGTTGTTAAAGGCCAAACAGCCGCCTCCTCAAACAAACCCGCTATTCTTGAAAATGGCTTGCGCGTTATGGTGCCTCCATTCGTTAGCGCCGGAGAAAAAATCGTCGTCGATACAAATGAGATGACCTATCTCCGCCGCGCCGACTAAACAGACTTAACGCCCCCTAATCAAATTAAGGACATGCCAGTGCCTGCCTCCGCTCTGATGAACATTATGGTCTCTGCTGCCCGCAAAGCCAGCCGCAAGTTAATCCGCGACTTTAATGAAGTCGAACAGCTCCAGGTCTCGGTCAAGGGGCCTTCAGACTTCGTCAGCCAGGCGGATCTTCAATGCGAAAAAACCATTTTTGAAGAACTTTCAAGAGCCAGAGAAGGCTATAGCTTCCTGATGGAAGAAGAAGGCTCAATTGTCGGCGCTGATAAAACCCACCGCTGGATCATAGATCCCCTCGATGGCACCACAAACTTCCTGCATGGCATTCCACTTTTCGCAATCTCCATCGCCCTTGAGCGTGAAGGCGAGTTGGTCGCCGGGCTCATATATAACCCCGCGATGGATGAAATCTACACAGCAGAGCGCGGCAAAGGCGCTTTTCTAAATGATCGCCGCATCCGGGTGGCCGGGCGCCGCAAGCTGGATGATACAATCGCCGTCACCGGTATTCCCCATCGTGGCAGATCTGGCCATGAACAATTATTGAAAGAACAGCGCAGTATAATGCGCGAAGCCGCCGGCATCCGCCGCACCGGCTCAGCAGCCCTTGATCTGGCCTGGGTCGCAGCTGGCCGTTTTGATAGTTATTGGGAGCGCGGCATCAAACCATGGGATATGGCAGCAGGTATTATTCTGGTCAGAGAGGCTGGCGGCATAGTCACTGATCTCGACGGTAAAAACAATATGTTAGATCAGGGGCACCTTCTTGCCTCAAATCTGCCCATCCATAAAGCAATGCTTGCAATCTTAAAAGACGAAGCTTAAGTCAAAAGCGTTGTATTTATGCAAGTGTTATGATGATTACAAAATTTGATTTTACAACCAATTGGGATAATGTTGACTGAGTTTATATAATAGGGAGCGCGCCGTACCATTTTTTGGGGGCATCAGGCGCGGGTGGATGAGTGTCAAAAACTATAGTAACTGTGTCTCGCCCTGGCGTTTACCTATGGCGCATGCTGGTATTCTTAACGCTTATTGGCTTTTTGGTTGCCATTCTTTATAGCCAGGCCAAAACCGCCTTCATGGCCAACCCGGCCCTTAACGGCATGATACTGGCCGTACTATTCATCGGCATTCTATTTTCCTTTGGCCAAATCTTCCGCCTGTATCCTGAAATACGCTGGATCAATAAATTCCGCTTTGCTGACCCCAGCAGCACAAGGGGCGCAAAGCCACCTAAAATGCTGGCCAGCATGGCAAACATGCTGCGCAATCTCTCAGGCCCCTTAAACCTCTCAACAAATGCCACAAGTGCCATCCTGGATAGCGTCGGCTCACGGCTTGATGAAGCCCGCGAAACATCCAGATATCTCGTTGGCCTGCTGATCTTCCTTGGCCTGTTGGGCACCTTCTGGGGCTTACTGGAAACCATTGGCTCCGTTGGCAAAACCATCAGCTCACTAGATACATCAGGCTCCAGCAATGTTGCTGTCTTCACAGCGCTGAAAGAAGGGCTGCAAGCCCCATTACAAGGCATGGGCACAGCCTTCTCATCTTCTTTATTTGGTCTCGCAGGTTCCCTTATTCTTGGCTTTATGGACCTGCAAGCCGGTCAGGCTCAAAACCGCTTCTACCATGAAACAGAAGAATGGCTGGCCAGCATGACAGTGGTGAATGCTGAAAATCCAGACAGCCTTCGAGAAGAGAGCAACGGTGCAAATTTAGAGCTGACCCAAACTCTCGCCGCCATTGCCCAGAGGCTAGAGCATAGCGGCGGCGGCATGGTCAGCCAATCCGGCGTAAATGTTGCTGATAGCCTGGAAAGCCTTGTGACCCAAATGCGGGCTGAACAAAAAATCGTACGCCAATGGATAGATGAACAAGCCAATCAAAACGCTGAAATGCGCCACCTAATGGCCGAGCTGTTAAAAACCAGAGGGCGCTAAAATGGCTTTTGGGCGTTCAAGACGGCAACATCGCGACAGCGGGGCTTATTGGCCCGGCTTTGTCGACGCTATGGCCACATTGCTGCTTGTTATGACCTTTCTACTCTCCATACTCTCCGTGGCACAATATTTTGTCACTCAGGAAGCCACCGGCAAAGACAATGCCCTCCAGCAATTGAACCAACAAGTTCTTGAGCTAACCGATCTACTACAGCTGGAGAAGAACAATAAGAAAGAGCTGGAATCCTCCATCTCCCTGCTAAAGGCCACCCTTGCCGATAGTCAGGAAAAAAACAAAGACCTGCAAGGTCTCATCGGCCTGGAAACAGATAAAAAACTCAGCGCCAATGAGATGATCACTGAGCTGAACAAAAAACTGAAGGGTGAAAAAGAACTTTCAGATAAAGCCACCGCTCAAATCGTTATCCTCAACCAGCAGCTAGCCGCCCTTCGCCGTCAAATCGCCGCGTTGAACGCCGCCCTTGAAGCCTCAGAGGAAAAAGATCAGGAACAGAAAGCCAAGATTAAAGATCTGGGCGCAAGGCTGAATGTCGCCCTCGCCAAACGGGTGCAGGAGTTAAGTCAATATAGATCTGACTTTTTCGGAAAATTACGCAAGCTACTTGGCAACCGCCCCGGCATACGAGTGGTTGGTGACCGCTTCGTCTTCCAGTCAGAGGTGCTCTTCCCCTCCGGTTCAGATGAGTTAAACGCCGCTGGCCGTATAGAAATGAGTAAGCTCGCTCAGGCCATTAATGAAATTCGCCGTGAAATTCCAGCCCAAATCAATTGGGTGCTGCGGGTTGATGGCCACACAGATAAGCAGCCCATCTTCACACAGAAATTCCCCTCTAACTGGGAATTATCCTCAGCCCGTGCTATCTCCGTGGTACGTTATTTAATGAGTGAAGGCGTGCCGGCAAGAAGGCTCGTCGCGGCAGGCTTCGGTGAACACCAACCATTAGAAAATGGTTCATCCGCCGCAGCCTTCGCTAAAAACCGCCGCATTGAATTAAAACTCACTGAAAAATAAGAAACAGCTATCGATTGCTAATCTTGGTACGGCAGAGCAAGCTACTTTAGTTTTAGAGCGCCCCATAACCACAACCCCATAAAGCCAATTAAGCAACCGGCTCTACAGAAGCGTCATCATTCAGAAGCTGAGTGCGTTGCAAAGCGGCATATAGCCCGCCTTTTTCAACCAGCTCATTATGGCGCCCCTCTTCCACAAAGCGCCCTTTATCAAACACCAAAATCCGATCCGCATCACGCACAGTCGAAAGCCGGTGCGCAATAATAAGACTGGTGCGCCCTTCCATTATCTTAAGCAAAGCCTGCTGCACCTTATCTTCACTGCCGGTATCTAGCGCGCTTGTTGCCTCATCCAATAGCAATATCGGTGCATCGCGCAAAATGGCCCTCGCCAGTGCAATCCGTTGCCGCTGCCCACCAGAAAGCCCCTGCCCACCTTCGCCGACAATGGTTTCATAGCCTTTGGAAAATTGTGAGATGAACTCATCAGCCTGCGCGGCTTTGGCAGCTGAGATCACATCAGCCTTATCAGCGCCCCCATCTGCAAAGGCAATATTCTCTTCAATGCTGGCATCAAATAAATTCGGCTCTTGCGGCACCAACGCAAAACAGGCGCGCAGATCCGCCAAGGTTAATGTCTCAATGCCCACCCCATCAATCAGAATGCGCCCTTGTGCCGGGTCATAAAAACGGAGCAATAATTGATATAATGTACTTTTCCCCGCACCAGATGCGCCAACAATCGCCACTCGCTCACCGGGTTTAATGTGAAAGCTCACCCCTTCAAGCACAGTTTCATCTGGCCGGGTCGGATAAGAAAAGCTCACATTTTTAAAGGTAATTTCACCGTTTACTGGCCGGCTTAAAAGCGCAGGATCCTGAAGCTCCTTCACCTCAGGCTCAGCATCAAGATAATCAGATAAACGTTCGGCGGCCCCTGCAGCCTGCGCCACCTCACCCCAAACTTCCGTCAATGAGCCCATCGAGCCACCAGCAAATACCGCATAGAGCATAAACTGCACCAACGCACCCGGGCTCATAGATCCATTGGCCACATCATGAGCGCCATACCATAAGATAAGAACAATGCTGGCCATCACCAAAAAGATGGCAACCGCCGTCAACATAGCCCGCGCTCTGGTACGCAACAGGCTTGCATCCACGGCCTCTTCATTACCGGCCTCAAACCGCTGTTTCATATGTTTTTCAGCGCCAAAGGCTTGCACCAGCCGCACATTAGACAGCGCTTCCGACCCATATTGGTTCAGCCCAGCCAATACATCCTGCGCATCTTTGGAAAGCCGCCGCACGATCCGCCCATAAAACATCAGTGGCAACACAATCACCGGTATCGCCAAAATCACCATAAGCGACAAAGCCGGGCTAGAGACAATCATCATGATGAGCCCGCCAGTCATCACCAGAAAATTACGCAGCGCCTGGCTCACACTGGCACGAATAGCTGTGTTAATTAAGGTGGTATCAGCCGCCAACCGGCTCATCATCTCGCCAGAATGTGCCCGATCATAAAACCCGGCGCTCAAGCTCATAAGTTTTGAAAACACATCAGATTTAAGGTCCGCGATCAAACGCTCTGCCAACCAATAAACACAATAGAACCGCAAGGCAGAGCCAACAGCCAGCACAAACACAATGGCAAGGAGATATTGAAAATAGCGGTCAATATGACCATCACCACCAGCAGAGACAAAACCAAGGTCCACGACTTGGCGAATGGCAAACGGCAAGGCAAGCGTGGCCAGAGCGGCAATCAATAACGCAAACAGCGAAAGAGCCAGCATTGAAGGGTAACGCTTGAGAAAAGGAGCAAGGCGCATTAGAGGGTAAAGTGACTTCGCACCACGAGAGCGCGCCCCTTGCGCTGTCATCTCATCAACGCCCGTATCATTAACCGCAATCTCAGCCACAGTGTTTACTCGTTCAGCGTTCTGTTGAGCGTCTTTTTGAGCCATATCGATAAATCTCTACCGGATCAGTCATCATCTCAAAGCACCCCCCAATATTCAACCAAGCAGCACCAGCCATAATTACAAAGTGGCACCCAGAATTTAAGGTTCCATCAAACCAGAAAAGGCGAGAAACAGCACATAATTGGCAGCGGAGATAGCAATACAGACCACAAATATGGCCAGTTATGCAGATGAGGAGGCGGCTAATGCCTCTGTTAAATCAAGCTCCTGATATAAAGCAGCCATCACAGATAAGCAAGCCGCCCCGGCCATTACATCGTCCCGGATACCAGCAATATCTCACAGCTGTCTCCACATCAGGCAGACGGAAATTTTAAACAAGCCGGCGCACTGCCTGCCTGATATGGGGGAGGTAATCTGCCTCAAACCATCCATTCTGCTTGATCCAGCTATTATTACGCCATGAAGGGTGCGGCAATGGCAGTTTTAAAGGCTTGGTATTCGCTTCCAAAAACTGCTGATAATCAGCCACCACAGAAGATAATGCACGCCGTCTATGGTTTGGCAGGTGATAATTAATCGCATATCGCCCCACAACCAGCATCAGCTCTAATTGCGGCAGCTCCGCCATCAATTTATCATGCCAGAGACGAGGGCATTCAGGGCGCGGCGGCAAGTCAGCACCGGCTTTGGTCTGCCCTGGGAAACAAAACCCCATTGGAACAATAGCAACCAAAGAGCTGTCGTAAAACGTTTCATCGCTTAGCCCGGTCCAGTCACGCAGCCTCTCACCTGAGCGGTCTGTAAACGGGCGACCAGAAAGATGAACTTTTGTCCCTGGCGCTTGCCCGCAAATAGCTATTTTGGCCGTTGCCGAAACCTGCAACACAGGCCGAGGCTCATGAGGTAAAGGGCGACCTTCAGGGCAATCAGCACATTTACGACAGGATTTTATCTCCTCCAACAGTCTAAAAAGGGAATTTTTATCAATGTTTTCAATGCTCACCACAACCTCACAATAATCTGAATTGCCAGTTTAACTGAAATTTGACAAACTGCAGATTGTAAAGTGACCCATGATTTTTTCATGGATCCAATACCCGATGGCCTGACAGGGCCATGAGTAAAGCAGGCATTTTTTAGGGTCGTCTTTCATGAATATCGGCGACCAGATAAAATGCCCAAATGTAGTGTAAGCGGCTAAATAGCTCGCTGTTATTGTCTGCATAAGACAATCTTAAAACAGCGCTCTTAAAGACCGGAGTTACCAGATTGTTCCCGATACAAACCGGTAAACTCCAAGCCTCTGAGTCCCCCCTCAGGTTGCCAAGCTACAATGCGCACATACCCCACCCGGCTCATGGCCCTGTCAGTGTCCAACCTTTTTAAAGACTGCTCTTAATGTCAGCTCTTAAAGACTAAGATGAAATGAGGCATATGATGAACATCCCAACCAAGCATTTCACAGCAAAATCACTCTCAATGCTGCCCCTAAAGCTTAGCCTTGCCCTACTCATCGCCTTCACCTCTTTAGCTGTACTAAAGCTACCCGATGCAGAGGCTGGTAAGTATAAACTCAAATGTAAAGGCCAGTATCAAGTCGTCTCCGGACAGCTGATCTCAACACCCCCGTGTGAAGAAAAATATCTAGCCCATGTTGCCAGAACCTATGGATTTAAAGTCTCTCTAAATCAAATCCGCAACAACCCCCATAAGAAAATCATGCTCTGTCAAACCATTGGCCATGATATCCGCCTCTCTGGCATATGTTCTGGTTATGGCAATATTGGTCCCAGACCCACTTTTTAAAATGGTCTAGCCTTTAAGGGACGCTCTATTCCGACCTTTTCCAGGGTTGCACCCGCTATAGCAACATTTGGTGCAAAACTACGCCATAGCCAGCCCCTTTGCGCCCCGAAGGCTATAATCCCTTGCCTCTTGCAAAAGAAGCGGGATAATGCCTCACATGAGCATTCAAATCAGAAATAAAACCCAGCGCACGGCCAGGCGCGCAGTTATGGCCGCCACGCTCTGTCTGCTGCCTCTAATAAGTGCTTGCGGCGGCCTAGGCTATACCCCGCCTCCAGGCGCTAAACTTGGTGACGCTTTCCTCAGCCTCATCATCAGCACAGATGACAGAGGCCGCATGCCCCAAGGTGCAGACGTTGTGATCAGCATTGAAGATGCATCAGCGATCAACACAAAAAATGCCGTGTTAATTGGGGATGTCGTCAAACTCTCTATGGCTGACCCGGATGTTAAGGTCAATTTCCCTATAGATCGGCACTTATTGGCAGAGTGCGGTAAAAGCAAAAACTGCCTGCTGCATGTAAAAGTCGTTAAAGATGGCTCAGTAAGGTATAAATCAACCCGTGCGCATCAATATAAGGCCGGAGAAACCAAAGCGCGCATCAGCGTTTCAAGAGGCTCTTAGGCAAAGTGCCCCGGCGCAACATGCGTTTACGTAACGCAAGCCACCGCCGACATGAGGCAAGCTTTAAATTACACGCCACTTTAATTTGTGCCCCACCGCCACTTTTTTTCTGTGAAGCTTTTACAAGGTCGCCATGCGTCTTTTCATAGCGGCTCACTAACGCCGCCACCCATTTTAAACTCTCATGCGGCCCCTCAAGCTCGCTCATCAAAGGCAGCGGTTGTAAACAATTGCCTTTAACAATACGGCTTTCCTCCCCCCCCGGTAAAAAACTCATCACCTTATAACCGTTCTCGCATACCAAAATCACCGGTAGCTGCCTGTTGCTGTTAAAATGGTCAAACACAGGTTGCATCCGCTGCCAGAAAGGCTTCCAGATATTCCCGTCATGGGTGCGCCATTTTTGCTCAGTTAGCCGAAATGGAAATATATGCACCGGAAACACCGCCTGCCCGGCCCGCGCTGCTAATGAGACAAGCGCAAACAACTCATCCATCGGCCCATCTTCGAGTGCATAGCACCCCTTAGAGGAACAACCACCATGAATGAGCAGGTAAGACCCTGTCCGCTCTTTCAAAGCATCAAATATATTAGGAAATGAGATATTTAGCGCCCGCGGCCATTTAGCCGAGCGCCACCCTATGTCAGCAGCCGGAATATGATAAAATCCCTCAGGGGCTTGCCGGTCTCCCTCAGCAATTTTAGGCCCAAGTTCACCTGAATAACGGCAGATATCATAGCTACGATATAGCTTGTACTTGTCCTTGCCCTTAATCCATACCTCAAGAATTTTTTCTTCTTTAAAAAGGCGAAGATATAGACGGGGATCATCAGGATAACCAATGCCTTTCAGCCGGCTGGCCTGAGCCGCTTCCCTCGCAGAAGGGCGCTCACTGACCCAGCTCGGGGCGACAGCAATTTCTGCTTCCTCAGCAGAAAGCACCTGAATTTGCAGCACCAAAACAAACAGCACTAACAAGACAGAAAAAAACAAAGCTGAAAGAAGTTCAAATCTCATTTATGAAGGCTTCTCAGAAAAGCCCCTTATCCATATGGAAAATTAATAAGCCATTTGAGACTATATTATCAGAGAAACAGATAATTCTTCCAACACTCACGAAGGTTTTACATTCTTTTTTCAGGTTTTTAGGAGATACTCTTACAAAGACACCGCAGCAAACGCCGTAATTAATGGCTAAGCGTACACGCGGTATGCGGCCCCATAAGCGGGGTTTATGTAAATGGCAGCTCTAATGGTAAGCAATTTAGTCTCTATTTAAAAATTTAGACGCACCATAGAACCAACTGCCTGAAAGAATTGACTGACAGTAGAAAATGACCTGCGTACATATGTATCGCGTTTTACGAGGGACTTTGACATGAAAAAACTATCCGCTGTGCTATTTTCCAGCCTTCTCGGCTTGAGCGTAATGGCGTCAAGCGCTGAAGCTGGCAACAGCCGCCACTATAATGGCACTGGCTTCATTCTTTTTGACCTGTTCGGCCAGGCACCACAGAGCAAATATAGACGCTCTAACACCAAGGTTTACGGCTACAATAGAAAAGTCGGCTCATATTCTTATAAATATGAAGATGTGATCGACTATAATCTCTATCGCCCTTACCGTTATAACCCCATTAATGACCGCAACCCATTTGACACCCGACTCGGCGTAGATGGTGTCTATGTTGGTGATTAATCTGAGTTAATCGCAAGGGTTTTGCTATCTAGGTAAGCGCTGAGAGGCAGCTCTCTATCATCCCCCCAATCCGCTACATGGGTTCCCCGGCCCATCGCGGTAATAGAAGAGCACTGGTTAGCAAAGGCCATGAGATAAACTCAGCTATTGAAAAACGCCCTCATATCTCTCATGAGAACCGCTCCCCCCATAGCGGCTCTAAAGGAGGGGACCTCTTTCCCCCAGAGGAACCCTCCACATCCCAAATGAGAGTATTGGGGGCGTTTTTTAAATCTCCCCTATATTCAAAGCCCCCCCAAATTAAGCCCTTGCCCCTTGGCACCATATTCACCGCTTTATGTGCAACATGGTAAATTTTGTTTGACTAAACACCCCCCAGTTAACAACATGGCTCTCTAAGTTCAACTGAGTTCCAAAGGGGTTCATCATGGGTCGTAAACCTGCATTCATAGCACTGGCCGCCACCATCATGGCAGTCACTCTCATCACCGCCACACCGGCAGAAGCAAGATGCAAAAAATTTGGCTTCACCGTAAATGACTATGGCAAAACCGGTCCGACTAATGAAGCCAAGCGCCTGCTTGATGTTTTTATTAAAGAGTGGATGGGCAAAAATGGCGTCAAAAATTGGAGCACACGGCCTAAAACAGTGAAATGCGAGTTGTTTATTGATGTTGGTTTATTTGATGAATATACCTGCCGCGCTGACACCACAGCCTGCTGGTAGGGGCACCTCAGCTCAGAGCTAAAAGCAAATTCAAAGAACCCGGGTTAGATCATCGGGGGGCGCCATTTACACATCTAGCGGCACCCTGTTCTAGCCCGGTTTTTTATTGGCTTTTTGGTATAAAGAATTCCAAATCAATCAAACAAAACGGCACAAACAGCAAAAGCCCACCTCAGGCCCCAGCAACCCTGCTTGCCTGCACCCACCAATTAGGGGCTCCAGCACTAATCACCCTCTCAGCTGCCGCCATTTCCTCATAACTAGTGAAGAGACCAAAACATGTCGCCCCAGACCCTGTCATCCGGGCAATGGCGCAGCCCTCTTGCAATGTGAGTGCCTCCACGACCTCTTTAATCTCAGGCGCAACATCAATTGCCGCAGCGCTAAGGTCATTAGGTGCTGTATTCATATAGTCAACAACATCATCCAGCGTCTTAAAGCCACGACTAGCCAAAGTTTGCAGTTCCAAACGCCCCCTAGCCGCCATATCAGATGAAATCAGCGGCGCAGCCAATCGGCTGAAAATCTGCCCCGTTGGCACCATAACCCCCGGGTTAACAAGCAGCATAAATAACTCTGGCATATTCTGAACAGGACTAAGCAGCTCTCCAATACCCGCCATAAACGCCGGCACAGACGGAATAGAAACCGGCACATCAGCCCCATAAAGCTTACCGCAAGTGGTGATGAAGTCATCACTCAACTCAACCAAACCAGCCCTGTTCATCAGCCGCAACAAAGCCGCGCCATCACTTGAGCCACCGCCAAGCCCCGCCGCCACAGGAATATTTTTTTCAAGCTGAATAGCCCCAGGCCCGGCCGGCAACTCATCATGACAAGAGCGGGCCTCCATCATCACCCGGCTGGCAATTGTCTCTAAAAGATTATGCCCCTCAATTGCCGCGCCAAACGGCCCCCCAACCTGAAGGGAATAGTCAGCCCCGCTCTGAAACTCCAATTTGTCACCAAAGTCAGAGAACACAACGAGGCTCTTTAATTCATGGTAGCCATCATCCCGGCGCCCAGCCACTTCGAGAGTTAGATTGATCTTCGCTTTAGCGGTCTCAACCAATCCGCTCGCTCTCAAGTCTCTATCTGTCTTCTCAGTCACTATCAAAGCTCTCAATAACAATCAGCATGTAACAATAGCGGGGAATTAATCTGCTCACAAAACTAAGTGCCCCATGACATGAAAAAACCGGCTCGTAAATACGGGCCGGTTTAGTTTTAACTCATAATATCAAAAGCCTTCAAAGACTTTCAGAAAGAATTGCATCAGAACTTAAAGAATCAATCGATTGTTTTTTTCTCAATCACCGCTTTTGCCTGCTGGCGATCAGAAAGACCAAATTCCATCTTATTCTTAAGCTTCTCAAGCAAATCTTTTTCAGGCTCCAAACCCAGCACATGCTTCCATTGGAATTTAGCCTCAAGCTTGCGTCCAATCCGCCAGTAAGCATCACCCAGATGGTCATTTATCACCGGGTCATCAGGTTGTAGCGAAACAGCCTTTTCAAGGTAGGTCACAGCCTCTTTATAATGACCAAGCTGATAATGCGCCCAACCAAGGCTATCGACATAATAGCCGCTATTGGGTTTCAGCTTTACAGCCCGGCGAATAAGCTTCATCGCGGCATTCAGATTTAGCTTTTGGTCAACCCAGCTATACCCAAGATAGTTCAAAACATCAGGCCGGTTTGGGCTGAGTTTCAAAGCTTGTTTAAAATCTTTCTCAGCTTTGGGCCATTCTTTGAGCCGCTCATAGCTAATGCCGCGACCATAAAAATAGAACCAGTCAACCGGGCGCGGCCGGCCAATTGCATTAATAGCCTTGGTGTAATTATCAGCAGCAGCGCGGTAGTTTTTCTCATCTAGATAGAGTTTGCCAAGCGCGTTAAAGAGATCAATATCACGACCTGGGCGCAAACTTTCCTCAACCAATGCTTCAGGGCTTAGAGAGCCTTTAAGCTGGGCCACTGACTTTGTAATCAATAATTTCTGACCAGGGAAAATTTTAGCAGCGTCATCACCAAGTTCCGGGTTCAGCATAAATAAATCTTTATACCGCGTGCCATCACCATAAGCAGATTGGGCCACAGTCCACAAAGTGTCACCTTCTTTGACCGTGTAATATTGTGGCTCTTCTGATTTTTTATCAGCTTCTTCAGCGCCATCTTCCTCGGCTTTTGAAGCGGCACCCACTTTGTCATAAATGGCTTCAAGCATCGAGATAGCAGCTTTGGTATCACCATTAGAGCTAAGACTTTGTGCTCTTAAAATTTGCGAATCTAACCATAGCGGCACGGTCTCTTTAACGTTACCAAGAAACACCATCGCCCGATCATATTTCTTGGCGCGATATAAAAGGCTACCCAGCGCATAATCAGCCGCAGAAAAATCCTTCCGCAAAAAGCGCGAAATCTGCAAGAAAATCAGCCCATCATCAACACCGCCATTTTCCGCCCGGCGATCTCCAAGGCTAAAGAAAATCTCAGCTAACCCCTCATTCGAGTTGGTCACATGAGAGCGAATAGACGCATTGGCTTTAATCTCGGCTTCCAACTTCTCAAGATCAGGATGCTTAAATCTGGATTTAGAAAAATGCTGCCCAAGAATCTTAAGCGCTGCTTTCTTTTTATCATTACGAGCTAAAAACTGCGCGTAAGACCCAACCAGCCGCACCATCTGGTGATATTTTCTATAGAGGCGCGCAAACTCACGTTCAGCATCAGGAACCTTACCATTCACATCAGCAATCAGCGCCCGATGATATTGCTGATAATCCCGCACCCAGTCAGTATCAGACTTTTCGCGTAGTAGCGTCATCGCCTGATCATATTTGCCATTATCAGAATAAATCCAGGCTTGAGCAATCCGCCCGATCAACGCCCCAAGCGGGCCTTCATTACCAGCTGTAAAATGTGCCTGTGAATGGTCATATCGTTTATCCTTAAATTCACCAACACCACGAAACAACCGCGCAAACGGATGCGAGGGGTCAATTGCAATAAGCTTATTCGCAAGATTAGTCGCTTGCGCCCAATGCCCTGCCATTAATTCAAGGAGAAATGTTTGCTCTAGAATATGACGATTGGCAGGCTCATAATCCAAAGCTCTGCGCATATACATCGCGGCTTCAATTGTATCATGTTTGCTGCTTGCATATCGCCCGGCAAGATAACTGCCGAGAAAAGAACTCGGCTCCGTAATCGTCTCAGACCGTTCGGCAAAAACAACACCCCCAACCAGCAAAAAGCTGCCAACGACAACTGCGGAAATGAGTGTTGCAACTGGAGATAAGAATTTTTTCATCTGAGACAGGCAATCCATAAATTTTAGTGCGAATACAATCAGGATGGCCTTTTTTGCCCCCTGTGACAAGGGACAATCATCCATTCTGAATGTTAGGTATAGCAGCTTATGTGGCGAAGCTATGTTATCCACTAAAAAACATTAAAACTCGCCGCCCAGAACCCGCTATTTCCCGCGCCAAAATTGTAAGCCAAAAGCAGCAGAGCAGATCCTGTAAACAATAAAGAGAGCCAGCGCCACCCGGCCCTAACTCCCTTTATTTTCAATAATAATACCGCTTGCATAAGCACAGCAAGGGTTAAAAAACCCGTTTGCTACATATTCGGATAATTCGGCCCACCGCCCCCTTCAGGGGTTTCCCAGTTAATATTCTGCGCCGGGTCTTTAATATCACAGGTTTTACAATGCACACAGTTCTGCGCATTTATCTGGAAATAAGGCCCGCTTGCCTCATCCTCAATCACCTCATAAACCCCAGCCGGGCAATAGCGCTGCGCCGGCTCATCATAGAGCGGTAAATTCTTCTTGATCGGGATAGACGGGTCTTCCAGCTTCAGGTGAACCGGCTGGTCTTCTTCATGATTGGTCGCTGAAATAAACACAGATGAAAGCTTATCAAATGTGATTTTCCCATCCGGCTTGGGATAATTAATCTTCGGCGCTTCACTAGCAAGTTTCAGTGTCTCATGATCAGGCTTACCATGGCCAAATGTATAGGAGAGGAACGGCAACAAGCTGTTCACCCACATATCAACACCGCCAAGCATAACCCCAAACACAGTGCCCAGCTTCGACCATAATGGCTTCACATTCCGCACACGCTTCAAGTCTTTATAAATTGCGCTCTTCTTGTAAAGCTCTTCATATCGGGTCAGCTCATCATTCGCGCGCCCATCAGAAAGCGCTTCAGCAATTGCTTCCGCCGCCAGAATGCCAGAAAGCATCGCATTATGTGAGCCTTTGATGCGCGGCACATTCAACATACCCGCCGCACAGCCAAGCAAAGCCCCACCTTTAAACGTCAGCTTCGGTACAGATTGAAACCCACCTTCAGAAATCGCCCGCGCGCCATAAGCAATCCGTTTACCGCCTTCAAACAGCTCCTTCATATCCGGGTGCAGTTTAAATCTCTGAAATTCATCAAATGGTGAGAGATGCGGGTTTTGATAGTTGAGATGCACAACAAACCCGACAGAAACCAGATTGTCTCCAAAGTGATAGAGGAAAGAGCCACCGCCTGTTTTATTATCCAGTGGCCAGCCCATTGTGTGCTGCACAGTGCCGGCTTTATGCTTCGAGGGGTCAATCTCCCAAAGCTCTTTAATTCCAATACCGTATTTTTGAAAATCGCTATCTTTATCAAGTTCAAACTTTTTGATCACCTGCTTCGTAAGAGAGCCGCGCACCCCTTCAGCCAGCAAAACATATTTCCCGCGCAGTTCCATGCCGCGCATAAAGCCATCTTTCGGCTTTCCATCATGACCAACGCCCATATCACCGGTGGCAACACCAACAACCGCACCTTCATCATCATAAAGCATTTCAGCCGCAGCAAAGCCGGGGAAAATCTCAACCTCCAGCTCCTCAGCCTGCTCTCCAAGCCAGCGGCAAAGATTGGCAAGGCTAACAATATAATTGCCATGATTATTCATCAAAGGCGGCATAAAGAAATTAGGCAGTGTTACCCCGCCAGCAGGGCCGAGAAACTGGAATTTATCAACTGTTACCTCAGTTTCAACCGGGGCACCCTTCTCTCTCCAATCCGGGATCAGCGCATCAAGACCAATCGGGTCAATGACTGCACCAGAAAGAATATGCGCCCCAACTTCAGAGCCTTTTTCAAGCACAACAACAGAGAGCTCCTCCCCCCGTTCAGCAGCCTGTTGTTTGAGAGAAATTGCAGCAGAAAGACCAGCCGGCCCCGCCCCTACAATCACCACATCAAAATCCATAGACTCCCGTTCCGGAAGTTCCGCCTGCTGGTCAACCATGAAAGTCTCCTAAATCACCGGGAAAAGCACATCATTATATTAATCGTGTGGACTATCACCAGCAAACATCACCATTTTCTTAAACCTTCAGGGCAGTTAGCCCCCAATCTTCAGAAAAATCTTTATGGTGAAGCTTTTCGGTATACAGCCCCAATTCTTTTACAAGGGCCAGTGGCCCATGTTAGAAGTTAAATCGCGAAATCACCCATGGGGCAAGGTCACAAATGGAAAAACTACCTGAAAACCTCCTGAAAACTTACAACTTTCGGGCAGTTTTAAGCTGGTATGGCGAGATGGGTATAGATACAGCCATCGGAGAGCAGCCCATAAACTGGTTAGAGAGCGCAAAAACCATAGACCAAAGCCTCATCGCCAGAGCCCGAAAAAAGGCCAAACCACGCGCAGACCAAAGCCCCGCGAAAGCCTTTCTGAATTCTCAAAAACAGCAAAACAATACGGCAAACGACCAGACAGGCGATAGAAAAGAGCAGCGCAAATCTCTACTACCAAATTCTGACCAACAAAGATCTGTAGCACCGCCGCCAAAAACCGCCCCCCTCACCATCCCTTCTTTAGAGCTGGCAAAACAACTGGCGTCTCAAGGTACAAGCCTCACAGACCTAAAAAATGCACTTGAATCTTTTGATGGTTGCGGCTTAAAACGCACCGCGAAAAACCTCGTTTTTTCACGCGGCGCTGAAACCGCCAAACTGATGATAATCGGTGAAGCCCCCGGCCGTGATGAAGATATCGTCGGCAAACCATTCGTTGGCCGCGCCGGAGAGTTGCTGGATAAAATGCTTGCTGCCATTAAGCTGGAGGAAAGCCAGGTTCATATCACTAACATCGTTTATTGGCGCCCGCCCGGCAACCGCACCCCCTCAGCTGAAGAAGGGCTGATCTGTCGCCCCTTCCTTAATCGGCAGATAGAGCTGGTCGCCCCTGAACTAATCTTGTTCCTTGGCGGGGCAGCGGCAAAACAAATTTATGAAACCCAAACCGGCATCACCAAATTGCGCGGGAAATGGAAACAGCTTGAAATTGACGGCAAGAGCTATCAGACAATGGCCACTTTGCACCCGGCCTATCTACTCCGCACCCCAATTGCCAAACGGCTTGTGTGGCAAGATCTGCAAAAAATACAATCAAGCCTACAATAAATAATAACCTAAATTATCAATAGCAATTGCGGTTGAAACATAGTCATAAACAACAAACTGCGTCATAAGCGACAAGTGATTAACAACCAGGAACCTTAATCAAATGGCAGGCATAGACGAAACCCTCCCCTTCACACCGGTCTCCATCGCGGTTATGACCGTTTCAGATACCAGAACAGAAAAAGATGATAAGTCCGGCACTTTGCTTGCTAATATGCTGCAAGAGCATGGCCACATCCTCGCAGATCAGGCGATCATCAGAGATGACATTGCTAAAATTCAAAGCAAGGTAAAAGATTGGGTCTCTGATAAATCAATAGATGTCATCATCACAACCGGCGGCACCGGCTTCACCGGCAGAGATGTAACACCAGAAGCTGTGCGCCCCTTATTCCATAAAGAAATAGATGGCTTTTCTGCGCTTTTTCATCAGATCTCCTTTGAAAAAGTTGGCACCTCCACCTGCCAGTCCAGAGCTTGCGGCGGCCTCATTGAAGACACCTTCATATTTTGTGTGCCCGGCTCCCCCGGTGCTTGCAAAGATGCCTGGCATGGCATCCTGAAATTTCAACTGGATAGCCGCCATAAACCCTGCAACTTCGTAGAAATCATGCCCCGACTGATGGAACATAAAGCGTAGAGGAGACGATACGAGGGGGAATAGCATATAGATGAGCGCCGATTGTGTGAGCCCCCCGCGCTCGATAGCCCATTTGCCAAGATCAAAAAACTAATCTGCATGTTAATCAAATTCAGCGCTATTTATGCCAAAATTTGATGGAATCACTCATCAGGTGAAGTGATTTGCGCCCGACATGAGAGACAGACACAAAATCAAATCCCCTTTATTTTGAGCTCAAAAATCACAAGCCCTTGAAATAAATTCATATTTAAAGGACAAACGGACGGTGAAAGCGGCTCTCCTTATTTGGGATATAAAGTCACTCCATAGTCATTTCAATGCGGCAGCTCAGTTCATTAAGCAGCGCTGTAGGGCATATCGGGGAAATCTATTTGAGAAACGGGTTTTATAAAATTTAATGCATTCGCTATTTTTGCGTACAAGCCGCTTTCATCGCGGCATAGCAACAATCTGCATTACTGCCATTATGCTCAGCTGCATCACAGCCGACAAGCTATATGGCGGCCCCGAAGGCGCGCGCACAATTTGGATTTATAACATCCATACCAAAGAAACCCTCAAAACCGTTTATAAACGCAGCGGTAAATACATCCCCAGCGCCATGAAAAAGGTCAACCACATCATGCGGGACTGGCGGCGCAATGAACCACGCATCATGCGCCCGGACCTTATCGACCTCATGTGGGAAATGCACACGCAGCTCGGCTCAAGAAAACCTATTTTCCTCATTTCCGGCTATCGCTCCGCCAAAACCAATAACAAGCTGCGCAAAACCCGCGGCGGTCAGGCAAAGAAAAGCCGCCACATTCTCGGCATGGCGGCTGATGTTCACTTCCCCGATGTTCCAATACGTGAACTACGAGATAGCGCCCTCATCCGCCAGCGCGGCGGCGTTGGCTATTACCCCACTTCCGGTCTGCCGTTTGTTCACATGGATGTTGGCCGCGTCCGTCACTGGCCCCGCATCTCTCGCCCACAACTTGCAGCACTCTTCCCATCAGGTCGCAGCAAGCATGTGCCAAGAGGTGGCCGCCCGCTGACCAAAGCTGATGCCATTAAATACGGTGCTGCCAAATATGTCGCCAAGCTGAGACGAACTCAGCTTGCCCGCCGTAACCTGCGCCGGACTGGCAGAGAAACAGCAATCGCCAGTTTAACACCGCCGCCGCCAACACTTAAAAGAACACCGCCAGCAACGCCCCCCTATGCGCGTAAAGATCTGGATAATAAAATAGCGGCCCTCGAAACCCGTTCACCGCTACAAATGAACAAGCTGCCAGCTAATCCACCAGCACCACCCGCAAATATCAAATCTCCCAAACCACCAGAAACACCCTGGTGGCGGAATAAAACCATTGCTGGTTTAGAGCCCTCCCTCACAAAAATTGAGGAAGAAAGAGAGCTTGTGCAACTCGCCTCGATAGATACAAGCATGCCAAAACACTGGCAAAGCTTCACGCCGCCAAAAAAACCAAAGATTATTGAAGAAGCAAACATCGCCTATTCACCAGAGGTGGATGATGAGCATCCAGACGAATTAAACTACCGGCCTTTTTCTCTAAGCCCCCTGATGACAGATAAACCGGTTGCTGAAGATGAAGAGCTCGCAAAACTCAGCCCGCCTGACTATGCCCAAACCAGCGTTATTCTCACCGATCAGCGCAATTATGAATCGGCATATTTTCGCCCCGGACTGCAATACGCACATCTAAGATGGGCAAATCAGTTTATTGGCCGGGTAGCTGATAGCATAAATAACAAACGCTAATCTGAAGCAATAAGCTGCCCCTCTATGCTGCTGCCTCCAAACTGCACATAAGCGACAAGTAACACCACACGGCGTCAACGACCCTCAGAATTATCTCATGATTTCACTGAGTTATGAGGTCATCACAGCACCATATCAGCAGCCACCTCCAAAGCCCTCAAAACGTTGACACAAAATATACACGTGCTTAAGTAGTATTTATAACTATCCAGCAGAGATACACGCCCTTATTATTTAATGATAGTTTTATGAGAAAAAGTATTGTAGCCATTAAGGCTAGTTCTATACAACAAACAACAAGCAATACATAAGCACAAACACCAAGATTAACTTGCACTATGCAGTCTAGCCATAAGTCTAATCAACCTTACAGCAAGAGAATAACAGAAGGGATCATTAAGTCTCGCACAACAACAAAAAACCCCACAATGAGACTTAAATGAAAGGATGAAACACTTAATGACCAGATCAATAGTGCCGCACATCACCGATAGCATTATAAACACGATCCTTTTTAATCGTGTAGATGGGAGAAACAGAATGAACCTCAGCATAAAGTCAATCTCAACAACAGCCGCCTGTACAGGCGCTTTACTGCTCACGCTTCTAACCGCCACACCAGCCGCCATCACCCCTGCTCACGCCTACACCGTCTATATCAGTAATGAAAAAGACGACACCATCACGATCATTGATAGTAAAACAATGAAGGTCACAGACACCATCAAAGTTGGCCAACGCCCAAGAGGCATCATCCTCTCCAAAGACGAAAAATATCTACTGGTCTGCGCTAGCGATGATGACACAGTAGAAGTGATAGACCGCGCCACCAAAAAGATTGTCAAAACCCTCCCCTCCGGGCCAGACCCTGAACTTTTCATTCTCCACCCCTCAGGCAACCCGCTCTATATCGCCAATGAAGATGACAACATGGTCACTATTGTAGATATCGAGAATAACAAGGTACTCAACGAAGTACCCGTCGGCGTTGAACCAGAAGGCATGGGAATTAGCCCTGATGGTAAAACTATCGTCAACACATCTGAGACCACAAATATGGTTCATTTCATTGATTCCGATAGCCACGAAATTACCCATAATGTTCTGGTTGACCAGCGCCCCCGCGTCGCGATTTACAACCACTCTGGCTCACGCGTTTGGTCGTCTTCTGAAATTGGTGGCACCGTCAATATCATTGATGCAAATACCAAAGAGATCATCAAAAAGATCACCTTTAAAATCCCGGGCGTTACCCAAGATACAATCCAACCTGTTGGCATTCGCCTCAACAAAGATGACAGCAAAGCCTTTGTGGCACTTGGCCCATCAAACCGCGTTGCGGTGATTAATACCAAAACTTTTGAGGTCGAAAAATATCTGCTTGTAGGCCAGCGCGTCTGGAACCTAGGTTTCACCCCGGATTACAAAATGCTCTACACCACCAATGGCACCAGCAACGATGTCTCCGTCATCGATGTAGAGAATTTGAAAGTTGTCAAAACAATCAGTGTTGGCCGCTACCCCTGGGGCGTTGCAATCGCCAAAGAGTAAGTCATTTCACCTGAGAGCCAGGCCAACATTTTAGTCTGAGGGCAGATACAAAATAATCTTGCGTCTCGCCCTCAGCTCACGGAACGAATGGCTAAAATTACAACTGATAACCGCCAGAGATTTGCCACAATATCTCTGGCACACTACACTAGATAGAGACAAAAAATAAAAACTCCCCGCTTAAAAATCGCAGGGTAAATCAGTAAAATTGCAGCTTATGGGAGAAGGTAAAAACATATGGTAGCTAACGTTAAAGCCCCAATGAGAGAGGCTCGCTCACCAATTAACGCCGCAAGCCCAGAGAAGCAGAGATATCATAAGAAACCAGGAAACATGCCCCGGTTAATTACCTCAGCTCTGCTTGCCCTTCTCATCTCCTCCCCAGCCCATGCTTATAAGGAAGATAAAAACTGGCCCTGCATTCAAGCTAAGGTTGAGAAGTTATCAGCCGGCCAAATGTGGCCAAACCTAACCACAAAAGCTGATGATCAAAGCTGGCGAGACGATAAAACAATTACGGCTCTTGTAGAGCAACTATTGCCGCGTCGTACCACGCTTGAGGAAACAGAAAAAATTATCAAAGAGTTCGCCGAAAAACATAAGGGCCCAAATCTCAACATCGCCCTCGAAAAAACATATCTCGGCCTCCTCACTGAGATTAATACCATCCGCGCAGAAATCATCAGCGGCATCGGACGCTTTAGCAATCGTCAGAAAGTTTTGGTAAAACGCATCACAGAATCCCGGCACAAAATCACCGACTATGAAAAGAAAGACATAGCCGGCACACTAACCAAAGAAGAAGACAGTCAATTAGTAAAGCTGGAACAAGCACTTGAATGGGACCAGCGCATCCATGAAGAACGCGAACAATCACTGGAATTTGTTTGCGAGGCCCCTGTGCTACTGGAACAACGCCTCTTCACCCTGGCCCGACAGCTGCAAAAATACACCAATTCCTGATGGCAAAAGGCATAAGGCTAAAAAGGCTAAGCTTAGCTCAGAACAGACAAGCAAAAAGAAAAGAGCCAACGGGGAATAAAACCCGTTGGCTCTTTTGTATGTTTATAGAAGTATTTGAAGAGGCTGCCCAGAAAGGAATAAGCTCAAAACACACCAACATTTAAGAAGTTCAAATTGAAGTGTTACAAACCAGGCGCTTTTAACCAGCTGGCTTAATCAACTCTCCAGCTTCATCAATGAGCGGCACCCCATACTCCACTAGGATCTTGTTTATATCATCCTGGCGGCGGCGAATAATCCGGTTAAGCTGGCGCTTCCAAACCTTCTCCCGGCGGCGCACGCCAAATGTTATGCGATACGACATCCGCGGCCCAACCGTCTCATGTATAAGCGGCACGACCGTTAGCTTCTTATCAGCTTTCTCAGCAAAATAGCCACCAATCGGCCCCCAAAGCAGGCCGATATCAAGCCGCCCTTCAGAAATATCCGCAATCATCTCCTCAGCCGGAGAATAATAACGACGGTCAACCATCCGGTGAAAAGATTTAATGTTATCTAGTAGCTTATTCTCAGCCAAAATAGAAACTGGCGGCGTCCCGGCAATCACCCCAATTTTCATGGGTTTAATACGCGGATCATTCAGGCTTTTAAACCCTTCAAGCTCTCCGTCCCGGTGAATAAGAACATAGGAAGTTCTGTAATAAGGGTTGCTATTAAGCACAAGCTCATGGGTCGCCACATATCCAATAATGATATCGCAACGCTTTTTATCAAGTGTTTGACGGATAAAGCCGATTGATTGCGGAAACCAGGTATACTTGATCGGCACATCAAGCTCTTCAGAAATTATCTCAGCAATCTTATTCTCGAACCCCTCGCCCTTTTTATTTGAAAAAGGCAGGTTAGACGGGTCCGCACAAACCCGAAGCTGGCTACGGTCAACCAGTTCAGAAGTTTGCGCCATTGCTAAAGAGCCACCAGCCGCCCAGCTCAAAATGAGCGAGGCGGTTGTAGCAGAGGCAAATAATTTTAACTGTCGCCAAAGCATTCTGCTTCTTCTTCCCGTATATCTTTAGATTTAGCTTCTTTCTTCATAACCCTATGCGGAATTGGTCCAAGCACACCATCAGCACGGGCTTTAAGATAGAGATAAAAGTCATCCAGGAAACACATCACATTTTTATTGTTACCAAAAGATGGCATTGAATTAACGGAGCCATCTGGCTGTTTGACCGAACGGCCATTCACAACCACATCCCTAAATTTTTCATACGATAATGTCTTGAGGCTTGTTGCAAGTGCCGGCGCAAAACTACTACCAAGGCCGAGCGGCCCGTGACAGACATGGCATTCAGCGTGGTAACGACGATTGCCATTAAAAGTTAGCCAGTCCCATTCATCTTTATCATTTTTATTATAAATAGGGTTGTCACTCTCTTTTAGGAAGTACTTCCCATCTTCTTTATATGACTCGCCAGGGGACTTATATACCACCTCATTCGAGGCACCATCATCAGCGGCAATGCTGACGGCATGAACTGAAACAAACAAAACTGAAGCAAGTCCAATCGAAGTGAACACTCTTCTCATCATATCCTCATTCATCCTCCCGATGAAATTCTTAATCTTCATATATTTTTATTATCATTAGAAACGTATAAAAGGGCCCAGCAGCATAATTATGTTGCTGGGCCCACACCCTAGTCGAATGGAGCGTAACTCAGCGACCTACGGTAGTGTGAAGACCGTAAGAGTACCGCCAAGGCGTGTGTAGTTAGACAAAGCTGCATAACCACCCACGGCACCAAGACCGTCTGTTGGATTTGTTAGACCAGCCGCAAGACCGATACCGGCCCAGCCACCAACACCTGACAGAATAGCGATATGCTGTTTGCCGCCATGTGTATAAGTCATAACGTTACCGATGATACCTGATGGGGTACGGAAGCTGTAAAGCTCTTTACCTGTTTTGGCATCAACAGCTTTTAGGTTACCTTCCAGTGTGCCGTAGAATACGACGTCACCAGCTGTGGCAAGTGCACCTGACCAAACAGAGAACTGCTCTTTGTTTGACCAAACGATTTTACCTTTAGTGGCATCCCAAGCGATGAAGTTACCCATATGCGTGTCACCTTTTGGCGGATACATAGAGAGTGTAGCACCCACATATGGTTGGCCAGGAGTATAGGTCACACGGAATGGTTCATAGTCCATGCACACATGGTTTGTTGGTACATAGAACAGGCCTGTCTTCGGTGAGAAGGCAGCAGGCTGTTGGTCTTTTGTACCCAGCGCAGCAGGACAGATGTTTTTAGAGTTTACATCTTCACCATTTTGCTCTGTTGAGTATTTAGACACAACCTGAGGACGACCAGTTTTCATGTCAACATGAGTGGCCCAGTTAACAACGGGGTCATATTTCTCAGCAACAAGAAGTTCACCTGTTACACGATCCATGGTGTAGCCAAAACCGTTCCGGTCAAAGTGCACGAGAATTTTGCGCATTTTGCCATCAATTTTTTGGTTAGCAAGGATCATTTCGTTAATGCCGTCATAGTCCCACTCATCATGTGGAGTCATTTGGTATACCCATTTGGCCATACCAGTGTCAGCATCACGAGCAAAGATAGTCATGGACCAACGGTTATCACCAGGGCGTTGTTTAGGGTTCCATGTAGATGGGTTACCAGAACCATAATAAACCAGGTTCAGGTCAGGGTCATAAGACAACCAACCCCAAGTACAACCACCACCAATTTTCCATTGGTCACCTTTCCAGGTGTTTGTGCCGCTGTCTTTACCAACAGGCTTACCAAGATGAGTAGTTTTCTCAGGATCTACGAGAATATCGCTATCCGGTCCCATTGAATAACCGCGCCATGCTTGCTTACCAGAAGCAAGGTCATAAGCAGTTATGTGGCAACGAACACCAAATTCACCACCGGAAATACCGACGAGAACTTTGTCTTTAACAACCATTGGTGCAGAAGTACCTGTTTCACCGATTTTCGGATCACCATTAGCTGTTTTCCAGATTTGCTTGCCGGTTTTGGCGTCAAGCGCAACCAGATTTGTATCGGCTTGGTGAAGGATAATTTTTCCATCACCATAAGCAACACCGCGGTTCACAGTATCACAGCACATCACAGGAATAACTTTAGGATCCTGTTTTGGCTCATAGCGCCACAAAATTGTGCCGTCATCCAGGTTCAATGCATAAACATTGTTTGGAAATGGCGTATGGACATACATGGTGTTACCAATCACAAGTGGATTGCCTTCGTGTCCACGAAGCACACCAGTTGAGAATGTCCAGGCCACTTTCAAAGTACCAACATTGCTAGCGTTGATCTGGTCAAGTTTACTGTAACGAGTGTTGGCATAATCGCCTGTGGGCATAGCCCAGTTGTTTGAGTCATTTGAGAGTGCCATAAGCTTATCGTTCGCTTGCACCGCTGGTGCAACCGCGACAGTCATAGCAACTGCTATTGCTGAAAGCAGTAGTTTCCTCATATGCGTCCCTTCCCTATTGTTTCAATTGAACACGAGCAAGGTGCCCGGTTCATTTCTATGAACACAATTTCTTTTTTTATCCGTGGAAGGAGAGACAAATCCATATACACGACGACAGCCATGTGATTCAGGGACCCTAATTATTATTATTGAATCCTAGAGATAAGTTGGTGCCAATTGCGCCTTATGCTGACGTTCCTCCCACTTGACCTAATCATCTTATGGTAAGGGATGAACAACGCCAAGCCTCATAAAATTCTTATCTTTGAATGACCAAATAACGGTGACAAATAATCGCAGCTGAGACATATCGTCTCAAAATAAAATTCTATTCCCATTGGACTAACGTATTAGAAACGCAATTCTAACAACCATGGTCTAACTGCCGAAAAACCCAACAAATGCACTCATTTGAAGCTCAAAATGCTGCCCACTGCCAATAAATTAAACACCCACAATTCCCATGTTTAGGTCTCAAAAAACGCAGTTTTTAAAAACTCTATGAGCATATCTCAAAATAAATCAGTTTTAATTTCACCGAAACGCCCCGATTCACGCCAATCTCACAGTCCTAAAAGCATGTGATAAACGCCGAAACATAAAAAAAGCCCCACTCATCACCCTCTCTAGGGATGATGAATAAGGCTTTATTTTCACTTTGAGCGTAGACGACAAGTGAATCTCAAAACCTATAATTGAAAAAACAGACAGGCGAGAAGTGCAGCTAATCAGCTTAAAAAGTTACTGAGTGACATTGTTGCTGCCAAGCTAAAAGCAGCGCACTTCAGCTTCTGCTTGCGCCCGGCGCAATTTCCCAACGGCTTCTTTCCATCTCGCACTGGTTTTAAACACGGCAGACTTCTCGCCCCCAAGCAAACGCATACTCAAAACAGTCTCCGCCCTCTGATAAGCTTGGTAAGATATAATGGAAGAGATCACATCAATACTGCATGAGCAATTCGATAAGGCTTCTCTTGTTTGCCCATTCGAGCCCATGCACCCAAACACATAATCCGCAATTACAACTGTCGGGTAAGGATTATCAACCGGCTTCGCCATAAGAGCAGAAGAGCCCAATAACCAGACAGCTGCCAGAACAACAGCCCGAGTTAAAGAAGCCCTACATATATAGAGACTAAACCAGCGCATCACTCACCCTCCTTTTTGATCAACCCTGCCTTACTACTATCACTAACTCCAACATAGCTCAGCGTTTCAACAATAATCGGCTCACCATCACCTTTACTTTTGTTGACCTTCGCCGCTTCAGAAGCAAGATCACGCATGCCCTGCTTTTTCAGCCGCGCAATATAGTAATCCGGCACACCATCTTTCTGGTCAGCAATCACAGATTGAATAGAGCAAACACCCCCTGGCACATCAGGAGATAAAGTGATGCGATATTCGATGGCATGATAATGAACGAGATGATGCGCATTCTTATCACTCGCAAATGGCTGGAAGCGGATCAGTTTACCAGGCACTTTAGCGCCGTTAACCTCGCAGGTAGCCTCTTCAATCTTTTTGACATCATGAAACCCGTCAATAATCCGGTTGCGTAAATAGTTGGCCGTTCCCTTCGCCTTTATACGCCGCGCCAGGCCCCACGCGTCCTTATTAAAGAACACAGTCAATAATGGGTTCGCCTCCACATGGCCAAAAGAGGGGTAAGGCCGGCGGCGCTCACCTGTGAAGAATTGCAGCTCCACCTGTTTCTCACCAGCCCCCTCGCCTTTATTCACTAACAACTCAACACTATCCGTAAAGCCATCACCAAGCTTACTTACTCTCTCAAAATTATAAGCCAGGGTCTGTCCCGGTTTGGCTGTTTTCATATGGTTGGTTTCAAAAACCAACATTTCAGCTTCATTAAATTCAACAGTCTCAGATTTAGCTTCTTTCGCAGCAGGCGTTTTCTCCTCAGCCGCCAGCAGATTGCCGCCAATTCCAAGCGAGCTGATGAGTAAAATACCAGTTGCCAGTAAATAGGGTCTCATCACGGTAAATGTCACGATAGCGTCTCCAACTCATTTGTATTTAAGGGTCGATATTGTTTTTTGAACTTATAATAGCGTTCATTATGGCTGTCAGATGATAGACGGAATATCAATTCACTAACATTATATTGATCATGATATTCGATAACCAATAGCTATCAATGCATTGGACTAGAGAACTAAATTTCTACGCTTTTGCCCTTGATGCTCATCCTATTGCGCGTAAACTCGCGAGAATCAAAACTCAACAAAAATAGGAGAGGTCCATTATGGAGGTGAGAGCCGCTGTGGCAACCAAAGCTGGTGCGCCACTTGAAGTAACTACTGTAAATCTAGAGGGCCCAAAAGCGGGGGAAGTTCTAATACAGGTGAAGGCAACCGGCCTCTGCCATACAGATGCATTCACCCTCTCAGGTGATGACCCCGAAGGCATCTTCCCCTCGATCCTCGGCCATGAAGGCGCGGGCATTGTTGTTGATGTGGGCCCAGGTGTTACCAGTCTGCAAAAAGGCGATCATGTCATCCCGCTCTATACACCAGAGTGCCGTGAATGTGAGTATTGCCTGAACCCAAAAACCAACCTCTGCCAAAAAGTTCGGGCCACTCAAGGCCAGGGCCTAATGCCAGATGGCACTACCCGCTTTAAAGCTGGCGGGCAGGATCTGTTCCATTATATGGGCTGCTCCACCTTCGCAGAATATACCGTATTGCCAGAAATTTCCCTGGCCAAAGTTCGCAAAGATGCTCCTTTTGAATCAATCTGTTACATCGGTTGCGGTGTCACAACAGGCATCGGTGCAGCGATCTTTACAGCCGGAGTTGAAATTGGCTCACGCTGCGTTGTCTTCGGCCTCGGCGGCATTGGTTTGAACGTTATTCAAGGCTGCAGATTAGCCGGAGCTGACCAGATTGTCGGTGTTGACCTCAATGACAGCAAAGAAGAAATGGGTCGCCATTTCGGCATGACAGATTTCGTCAATCCTAAAAATCTCGATGGCGATATCGTGGCTCACCTCGTTGAGCTAACCGGCGGCGGCGCAGATTACTCTTTCGACGCCACAGGCAATGTCGGCGTAATGCGGAATGCGCTTGAATGTGCTCATAAAGGTTGGGGCGAAAGCATCATCATTGGTGTGGCACCAGCAGGTGCTGAAATCTCCACCCGTCCCTTCCAGCTTGTCACCGGTCGCTCATGGCGCGGTACAGCATTTGGCGGCGCTCGCGGCCGCACAGATGTACCCAAAATCGTTGATTGGTATATGGATGGTAAGATCGAGATTGACCCAATGATCACTCATAAAATGCCGCTGGAAGACATCAACAAAGGCTTTGACCTGATGCACCATGGTGAAAGCATCCGCGGTGTGGTTGTTTTTTAATTAAGCGGTCTTCAAAACACCAAACTGAAAACAATCAGTAGCAAATCAAATTAAGGAGAGGCGCCTAATCTTAGCGCCTCTCCCAAACATACAAAATGCGCGAACTGCACAACGGAACTACAATCAAAAGCAAAGCGCAGAAGAATACTATTTTAGGGAAGTGATCGGATCAGAACTATGAGCTTGAACGAAATCGGTAACAATAAATCATTCGGCGGTCAGCAAAAGCGCTTTGAGCATCAGTCAGAGAGCTGCAATTGCAAAATGACCTTTTCAATCTACCTGCCAAAAGAAGCCGAGCAAACGGCTGTGCCCCTGCTCTATTGGCTTTCAGGCCTCACCTGCACCGATGAAAATTTTGTCACCAAAGCGGGCGCTCAGCAATATGCCAGCGAACATGGCATCGCAATTGTCGCCCCAGACACCAGCCCAAGAGGAGAAGGCGTCGCCGATGATCCTGAAGGCGCGTATGACTTTGGCCTCGGCGCTGGTTTTTATGTAAATGCGACAGAAGCCCCCTTCGCCAGCCACTATAAAATGTATGACTACATCACCAAAGAATTACCAGCGCTGATAAACGCAAATTTCAATGTAGACCCGTCTCGCACAGGCATCTTTGGCCATTCAATGGGCGGCCACGGCGCGCTAACAATCGCTTTGAATAACCCCGGCGTTTATAAATCAGTTTCAGCCTTCGCTCCCATTTCATCACCAATGAATTGCCCCTGGGGCGAAAAAGCGCTTTCTGGCTATCTCGGCTCTGACCGCGAAACATGGAAAAAACATGACGCCGCCCATATGATCACCGTCGCAACAGAACAGCTACCAATGCTGATAGATCAAGGCACCGGTGATAACTTCCTTGAGGAACAACTAAAACCGGAACTTCTGGAAGCCGCTGCAAAATCAGCCAACTACCCAATAACCCTGCGCATGCAACCAGGTTACGACCACAGCTATTTCTTTATGGCCAGTTTTATGGGGGATCATATCGCCCATCATGTAAAGGCTCTGAAAAGCTAACAGCCAGCCTCATTTCATAATGAAAACAATTATTAACCCAGCTTATCTTCAGATAAACTTTGACGAATACATCAAATCCATTTCATGATAAGCTTAGACTATTAAACCAACTGGTAACTATACATTTTTCAAATTAACAGGCAGAGCAAAATTTATCTGAACAATGGCAAAACTAACCTGATAATTCAGGCAGATAGAGCCAAAAATATGATTGAAAATGTATAGTTTGAGAAAGGGCAATGACCAATGGATGTAAAAGACCTTCGCTTAATAATTGCCCTCTCAAAATTTGAGCATTTTGCCCGAGCGGCAGATGCTTGCAACATCTCACAACCGGCCTTCTCAACCCGCATCAGAAAATTAGAAGAAGAGCTGGGCGTCCCCATTGTCGAGCGCGGTCATCGGTTTGGCGGCTTCACTCATGAGGGCAAAATTGTTCTCAAATGGGCGCGGCGCGTTATCTCAAATTGCGATGGTCTTGTACAGGATATAGACACTGCAAGACATGTTCTCTCAGGTGAATTCACCATTGGTGTTCTGCCAACCGCCTTGCCTTATGTCTCTGTTCTAATCAGCCGCTTCTGTGAAAGACACCCTCTGGTGCAACCAACCATAATATCCCTCTCCAGTCAGGCCATTCAGAGAGGGTTGGATGATTTCAGCCTCCATGCAGCCATCACCTATCTTGAAAGCGAACCCCTCACAGGGGTGCAAAGCCTTCACCTCTATAATGAAAGCTATGTCTTCGTCGCTTCCAAACCAATGATAGAAGAAGACATCAAAGAAATCACCTGGGAGGATGTCGCAAAATTCCCGCTTTGCCTGCTTACCAAAAACATGCAGAACCGTAGAATCATCAGCAGTATTTTTGAATCTATTGATGTCGAGCCAATGGTCAAAGTGGAAACAAATTCCTTTGCCGTTATTATAGGTCACGTCACCACTGGCAAATACGCCTCTGTCCTTCCGCTATTATATCTCTCTTCCTACGGTATGCTCGATGAGCTTTCCTACATCAAAATCCAGGAACCTGAGGTATATCAAAGCATTGGCCTGGTGATAGCAGATAGAGACCCGGTTCTCCCTATCACCAAAGAATTCCTCAAAACCACCCAGGAATTTCTTAAAAAACAATCCACACCCTCCAAATCGAATCAATTGGATCAATGCATCACATGATCAGGTCGTTGAATTGGTACTCACTACATTTGCCATCTATTATCTGGTAAATAATCACCGCTTTAACTGCCTATTGCATTCTTCAAAAACTTGCTCGTGATCATCGGTCAGGTTTTGCCCAAAGCCGCACCTTGAAAAAGGCGCTTAAGGGCGGGTGCTGTTCTCCAGAAAAGCGATCGACAATTAACACTGAGCACCTGTCACCGACCGCCTGCAACAGACCGAATGACAAAAAGGTCAAACAAAAAATTGACGAGCAGAAATTGAATATGAGCCCTAAAAGCGACCAGCAAAAATCATCCGCGGGCGCACCATAAAATTAACAGTACAACAGTCAGCCGGACCAGTATGGAAACAACAAACATTATCGACAAACGACCGAGACGAAAAGCAAGAGCATTCCTCAAGGGGCGCCAGCTCAACACCAAAGCGCTAGAAGAAATCAAGGCTCTCGTCGGCGGTGATTTGCGGCGGGATCTGTTGATTGAATATCTCCACAAAATCCAGGATACCTATGGCGGCCTTGCAGCAGAGCATATCCACGCCCTCGCCAAATTAATGAAAATCTCCCAGGTCGAGGTTTATGAGGTCGCAACGTTTTACGCACATTTTGACATTGTCAAAGAGGGTGAAGCCTACCCCGCTCCCATTACCATTCGTGTCTGTAATTCCGTCACCTGCGCCATGAAAGGCGCTGAAGAGCTATATGAAAAACTAAAGGAAAGCCAGGACCCTTCAAATGTGAGAGTTCTGCACGCCCCCTGCCTTGGGCGCTGCGCTCATGCACCGGCGCTTCATATTGGCAAAAACGCAATTGACAAAGCAACGGTTGAAAAAGTCCAAACCGCCGTTAAAGAGAAAAATCTAACCGCAACACTCCCCGCTTATAAACGCTTCAGTACCTATAAAGAAGAAGGCGGCTATGGGGAACTTGCTAAGCTCCGCACCGGCGGCCACACCGTCGATGGCATCATAGAAACTCTACTCGAAGCAGGCCTGCAAGGGCTTGGCGGCGCTGGCTTCCCCTCTGGTACAAAATGGAAATTTGTGCGCGGCTATGAAGGCCCCCGCATGATGACCATTAACGGAGATGAAGGCGAACCCGGCACATTTAAAGATCGCCACTGCCTGGAAAGTAACCCCCACCAGTTTCTCGAAGGCGCACTCATTGCAGCCCATGCCGTTGAGGCCGCTGGCCTATATATTTACATCCGCGATGAATTCCCAACCTGCCTCGACATTCTCAAAGAAGCCATCGCTAAAATAGAAGACGAAAATCTTGTAGAGCCCGGTTATATTGAATTACGCCGCGGCGCTGGTGCTTATATCTGCGGCGAAGAATCCGCCATGATAGAATCAATTGAGGGCAAACGCGGCCTGCCCCGCCACCGCCCGCCATACATCGCCGAGGTCGGCCTCTTTAACCGCCCAACCCTCAACCATAATGTTGAAACCGTCTTCTGGATCCCGCAAATTCTCAAACAAGGCGCCCCCTGGTTTGCCGAACAAGGCATCAATGGCGCTAAGGGCTTAAGGTCCTGGTCAGTCTCTGGCTGGGTTAAAAAACCTGGCGTCATTCTCGCCCCTGCTGGCATCACAGTAAATGAATTGATAGAGCGCGCCGGCGGTATGGAGGAAGGCCATGAGTTTAAAGGCTACCTTCCGGGCGGCGCATCAGGCGGCATATTGCCCGCCTCATTAGGGGATCAGCCACTCGATTTTGGCAGCCTAACTGAATATGGCTGCTTCGTTGGCAGCCACGCCATCGTCATCCTTTCAGATCAGGATGATATGCCTGCCATAGCCCGCAACCTTCTTGAATTTTTTGAAGAAGAAAGCTGCGGCCAATGCACCCCTTGCCGTGTTGGTTGCGAAAAAGCCGTTGAGCTGATGAAGCAACCAAAATGGAATGCTGAATTACTGGAAGAACTCAGCACCGCCATGATGGATGCCTCCATTTGCGGCCTCGGTCAGGCAGCCCCCAACCCAATCCGCTCACTATTAAGATTTTTCCCGGAGGACGTGTCTTGACCAAAACAAATACAGTCACCTTTACCCTGGATGGCAAGTCAGTCACCGCCTCAGAAACTGAAACAATCTGGGAAGTTTCAAAGCGTCAGGGCGTGGATATCCCCCATCTCTGCCACCGGCCCAAACCCGGCTATCGGCCAGACGGCAACTGCCGCGCCTGCATGGTCGAGATTGAAGGCGAGCGCGTGCTAACAGCCTCCTGCATCCGCCCCGTCAAAGAAGGCATGGTCGTCACCACAAGCTCAGAGCGCGCCCAAAAATCCCGTAAGATGGTTATGGAGCTACTGCTCTCAGACCAACCAAAACACGAGCAAGCCCCTGATAAAGCCTCCCATTTCTGGGATATGGCCGCCGCCAACCACATAACGGAAAGCCGCTTCCCGCAAACAGGCGGCACCCCAAATGATTTTACTCACCCAGCCATGGCCGTGCAGCTAGATGCCTGCATCCATTGCAATCTCTGCCAGCGCGCCTGCCGCGAAGTGCAGGTGAATGACGTTATCGGTCTTGGCAACCGCGGCAAAGACACCCTTGTCATGTTTGATTTAAATGACCCCATGGGCGAGAGCACATGCGTGGCCTGCGGTGAATGTGTAGAGGCCTGCCCAACCGGCGCGCTGATGCCTAAATCTGCCATTGATTTAGAAACCGGTATCGGCACCAAAGCCACCGCCTCAGAAGTCTCCTCCGTCTGCCCCTTCTGCGGTGTTGGTTGCCAGCTTAGTTTCAAAGTTGAAGATAACCGCATCATCCATGTTGAAGGCAAAGACGGGCCGGCAAATGAAAACCGCCTCTGCGTTAAAGGCCGTTTCGGCTTTGATTACATCCATTCACCAGAGCGCTTAACCTCAGCACTCATTCGCCGCGAAGATGCACCAAAGGGGATGAATATAGACCCGGCAAATCCGCTCACCCATTTTCGCGAAGCAACAATAGAAGAAGCATTGGCTCACGCTGCCAAAGGGTTTGAGCACATCACAAGTGAGAGCGGCAATGAAGCAGTTGCCGGCTTCGGTTCTGCAAAATGCTCGAATGAAGAAGCATATCTCTTCCAGAAATTAATCCGCGAGCGCTTTAAACATAACCATGTTGACCATTGCACAAGGCTCTGCCACGCCTCCTCTGTGGCCGCGCTAATGGAAGGCATCGGCTCTGGAGCTGTTACGGCCACTTTTAATGAGTGCCTGAATTCAGACCTCATCGTTCTCATTGGTTCAAACCCGACGGCCAACCACCCCGTCGCCGCCACATACTTTAAGCAAGCCGGTAAAAATGGCGCCAAGATCATGATCATGGATCCACGCCAAAACCAAATGGCCGACCATGCAGATTACATGCTCCAGTTCCGCCCCGGCAGCGATGTTTATCTCCTCAATGGCATGCTTAATGTCATCATGGAGGAAGAGCTCTACGACAAGCAATTCGTGCAAGGCAGAACCGATAATTTTGAGGCGGTGAAAGAGCATGTCGCCCCCTTCACACCTGAGGCAATGTCAAAACTGTGCGGCGTAGCGCCAGAGTTAATCCGCACTGCCGCCAGAGAATATGCAACAGCTGAGCGCGCCATAATCTTTTGGGGTATGGGCGTTTCACAGCATGTGCATGGCACAGATAATGTCCGCGCGCTTATCTCTCTCGCCATGGTCACCGGCCAAATTGGTCGCCCCGGCACAGGCCTGCATCCCTTGCGCGGACAGAACAATGTGCAAGGTGCATCAGACGCCGGCTTAATCCCCATGGTGCTACCAGATTATGAAAAAGTGACAGACGAGGCTATCCGCGAGAAATACAAAAAAGCCTGGGGATTTGATATCAATCCAGAGCCAGGCTTAACCGTCGTCGAGATCATAGAAGCCATCCATAAAGGCGATATTCGCTCCATGTATATCCTTGGCGAAAACCCCGCCATGTCAGACCCTGATGTCGAGCATGCCCGCGATGCTTTTGCAAAACTGGATCACCTTGTGGTGCAGGATATTTTCCTTACAGAAACCGCCATGTTTGCCGATGTTGTTCTCCCCGCCACAGCCTGGCCTGAGAAAAACGGCACCGTTACCAACACCAACCGTCAGGTGCAAATGGGCCGCAAAGCCATTAATGCACCCGGAGATGCCAAAGAAGATTGGTGGCTGATACAGGCCCTTGCCCAACAGCTTGGCCTCGATTGGAATTACCAGCACCCAAGCGAAGTCTATGAAGAAATGACGTCTGTCATGCCCTCGTTAGATAACATCACCTGGGATCGGTTAATGAAAGAGAACGCCGTCACCTACCCCTCAGATAGCCTCGACCATCCAGGCCATGCGGTGGTGTTCGGAGACCGCTTCCCTACAGAAACCGGCCGCGCGCTATTGGTGCCAACTCAATCATCAGACCCCAATGAAATGCCTGATCAGGACTACCCCTTCATTCTTACAACAGGTCGCCAACTTGAGCATTGGCACACCGGTGCCATGACAAGGCGCGCGACCGTGCTTGATGCTTTAGAGCCAAGCCCAACGGCTAGCATACATCCAATAACACTGGAAAATTTAGGCATAGAACCTGGCGAAACACTAGAAATTGAAACCCGGCGCGGCGCCATTCAATTAATGGCCCGCTCAGATAGAGGGCTGCAGGAAGATATGATTTTCATCCCCTTTGCCTATGTTGAGGCGGCGGCCAATGTGCTGACCAACCCACAGCTTGACCCGGTTGGTAAAATTCCAGAATTTAAATTCTGCGCCGCCCGCATTAATAAAAGCACTGAGCAGCAACAAGACCCAGCTGAGGTGACAGCCGCAGAATAAATCATAGCGGAGGTCAGGCTTTAAAGTCGCCCTTTAAGACCCAATAAACAACCTCACACCCAAAACAAAAAACCCGCTGAGAGTAATCTCAGCGGGTTTTTTTGCATTTAATCAACGCTTCAACAAGCAAACATTACATCAATAAAATCAATACCTCTTGCAAAAAGCCAATATCACCGCGCGCCCATCAGCCCCGAAAAACCACGATCAAAGCGTAAATTCTCTAATTTCATCTGGCGCCCAATGCGGAAATAAAATTCCTGATCATCCGCATCCGTTAGCCCTTCATCCTCAAGCGGAAACGCAACTTCAACCCCGCCTGTTATGCCATAATCAAAATAGAACCTGGCACCAACACCCGCAGAGGATAATACAGCCCCCTCTAAAACCGGGTTCACATCATCAAAAATTTGCCCAGCATCAGCAAAGCCATAAAGCTGCACAGCATTTAAAAGGCGCATGTCTATTTCCCGCGTATATTGCAATTCAAGTGAGATCGCACCACCGCTATCTCCACTTAAAACGCCGCTATCAAACGCCCGGCCAAACCGGCTACCACCAAGGTAAAACTCTTCGCTGGATAAAAGTCCCGATGTTGCAACCTGTAATGTCGCATCAAGCCGCAAGGTCCATTCTTTGTTAAACGAATGCTCACGGATATAATCAGCGGTCAGCTTGCTAAAAACACCATCACCATCAAAACGAGAGCGTAGCGCATCCCCTTTACGGGCAGCATCAAAAACATCAAGCCCCTGCCGTAGCTGCACCTCTAGATAATTCACAGCGCCAAATCGATCTACCTGATTTAGCTTGAGTGAGGCAGAAAGCCCGGCCATATCCTCATCTACCAAATCACCAAAAGATGTTTCCCACTGGGTGGACCTAAACCAAAAGCCAGCGCCAAACCATAAGCTACGCTCGCGGCTGCGCGCATGAGCCCACTCAAGCGAACCGCCAAATTCTTGCGATTTATAACGTGTATCAATGATCTTGCGGATATCATCCGGCGCGGTACGGCTGGCTAAAATAAAGGCAGAGAGCCGCAAGCCATAAGCATCCAGCGGCACATCCACACTAACCTGCCCCAGTGAAAGCTCATCCAAGGCTCCAACAGCAGATGAAAACCCAAACCCTATAGATTCACCCCGCCCAAATAATGAGTTTAGAAACACAGAGCTATAAGATTGGTAAGGCCCAACATCTTCAGTGCCGCGATTGTCATATTCACTAGAAGAAAATAGCTGCCAGCTTTTAATCTTTATTATCAGCTTAAAATGACCACTCATTGAGCCGCGCTCAGCGATTTCAGTATCTTCGACAGCAATGCCAGGAATATCACTAATCAGCATCAATTGGCGTTCAAGAGTTTTTAAAGTCAGCGGCCGCTCTTGCGTAATCACATCCGCAAATTTATCAGCGCCAAATCGCGCGCCATCACCACCCTCAAACTCATAAGTGCCAATATAGCCCTCAATCACCTGAATAATCAGCTTACCATTTGGCACATCTTGCGGCGGGATAATTGCCCGGGATAAGGCATAGCCAGCATCCTGATATATTTTGGTGATACAGCTGGAGGCACCCACCAATTCAGCCTCCGTTACAGAGCGCCCAGTAATCGGCTGTGTGCAAAAAAGAAATTCATCCGCTGAATAAACAGTCGCCCCAGTAACAACAACACGCCGAACCTTAATCTCCGGCCCCTCTGCTGGGCCAGTACTAACAGGCACATCAAACCCTTGTGGCGGTAAATATCCAGAAGGCTCCTGCTGGCTTTTCTTGGCCTGATTCAGCTTCTTCTCGCTATCCTGGATGATAGCTTGAGGCGCGCTTAAATCCTGAGCCGAAGCAAAGGGAACGGAAATTGTGAGAAATGATATTACTGTGAATAATGAAGCACTTAACCATTTAAAAGCAGCAACATTCGCTGCTGGCTGCACGTCTGTAGAAGGCTCATAGCAAAACCACTCCCTAACTTGCGTTTGGGAGCGATAAAACCATTCTAAAACAATTTGCAACCGGCCCACTCTACTCCCCCTAAAGTCCATAATTCTCGAGAGTAGAATGAGACCTTCATGGTTAACATGGCCTTAAATCAAGCTTTAAAAAACCATCAGATTTTCTAAGCTTATCTTCAGTTCCTCTCGATATAGTTGAGCCTCAACAATTTTTTAATTGGATATAAGTCATGCGTAATATCATCAGAACAATTTGGCTCAGCTTTATCATCTTAATGTGCACTACAACTCTGACACTCCGGACTGCATATGCGGAAGATAAGTCAGCAAGCTGGGAAGTCATTAAAATGAGTGGAGAGGCCTGGGTATCTTCCGATGGCCTGAAGAGAGTTTCATTAAACAAAGGCAATCAGCTCTCAAATGGAGATGAATTACGCACTGGCAATAATGGCCGCATCCTTTTGAAGCGCGGCGAGGAAACAATCCTCGTTACCCCGAATTCAGCAATGTCTCTGCCAAAGCAGCAACCAGGCGCTGGCAAAACACAAATTTTGCAGCAAGCCGGTGAAATTTTGCTGGAAGTTGAAAAGCGCAACGTCAAACATTTCGAAGTCTCAACTCCCTATCTCGCAGCCGTCGTAAAAGGTACGCGCTTCAGCGTAAAGGTTGATGGCAGTGGCGCAAAAGTAGATGTGCTACGCGGTAAAGTTGAAGTAATGGACCTGAAAACAGGGAAATTTGTTCTGGTAAAGCCCGGTCAGTTCGCAGCCATCACCCCGTCTAATGGCAAAGGCCTCAATATTGGCGGCACCGGTGTAAAAGACAAAATCAAACAAGGCACACCCCGCCAGGTTAAGGTCAAACCACTTAATCTGAAAGTCAATCGCGGCCTCAACCAAGCAGTAAAATCTACGGGCAAACCTAAAAAAGCCGTCAAAGCTGCAAAGGTCAAAGGCCCTAAACTCAGAAAAACAAAAGTCCGTAGGACCGTGAGAACAAGAGCTAAAACTCGCTTGAAAATTGGCCGCGCCCTTGGTCACACCCGGTTAAACATTGCCAAAGCCACCAAAGGCCTTAGCCGCAATAAAGGTAACAGAGTTGTCGGCAGCAATGAAAAGAGCAGTTGGGCCAAAACCAAAACTAAAGTTGCCACCAAATTAGATAATGGTAGCGCGAAGCTCAAAACGAATAACGGAAATGCCTTTGGCAAAAACAACGTCGGGAATAGTAATTCAGGAAATAATAACGCTGGAAATAATGCCGGCAATGGTCTCTCACTCGGCCTGACTAACGGAAACGGAAACGGGAACGGAATTGGCATTGGTGTCACTGGCGGCCTCCCTCCTGGGCTTGGCGGCATACCACCAGGGCTAGCTAAAAAACTGGGCCTTTAAATAACAATGCGGGGTTAGGTAAAAACACCTACAAAGCCTAACCCCGCAAATTTATATAACCACCATTTACCAACATGCTTCTAATTCCAACCTGAAGATTACGGAAATAGCAATTTAGATATGCAGCGGTTAACCTTCCATATCGCGGTTTTTTTATTGACCGGTCTCATCGCCTTCGCGGGCTTTGATCGGATCATCGATAATAAAATCAGTGAATATCGCTTCGAGCTATTACCTCAAATGGCTTCCGGCGAAATCGTCTTCATTGCTATCGACCATAAATCAATCTCAACACTGAAAAAATGGCCCTGGCCCCGCAGCACCCATGCAAAATTGATCAAATCTCTTCGTGAGTATAAGGTTTCAGAAATTGCCTTTGATATTGATTTCAGCTCTGAAACCAGCGTGAGTGAAGATAACGCCTTGCGTGATGCGCTGGAAAACGCTGATGGGTCTGTTATTCTGCCAACCTTCCGCCAAACTCAAAAACATCTGAACGGCAAAGAAACCATTGTCCATAACACCCCGTTGAAAAAGTTTCAGGAGCATTCCTGGTTGGCCAGCGTCAACATCTACCCGTCACGCAATGGCAAAATTGATAGCATGCCATATGGTCATAAAATCAATGATGAATTTATCCCTTCTTTGTCAGCATTGCTCACCGGTGTTTACAAACCCAGCTCAAATGACTTCATCATTGACTATGGCATAAGAAGCAACAGCATCCCCACCTATTCTTATATTGATGTTTTGAAAAAAACCGTGAACCCAAACTTGCTGCAAGGCCGTAAAGTGGTTATCGGTGCCAGCTCAACAGAACTCGGAGATAAAATATTTATCCCCGGCCAGGGCATAGTCGCCGGCCCTCTACTACAAATCCTCGGTGCTGAGACCATCATCCAAAACCGCGAGTTGAAAGAGCTCAGCCAGATCTCTGTCTGGATTGGTATCTTATTACTGGCCGTCTTCATCGCGCTGCAACCCAAAACCTACTCAATCATCTCAAAACTGAGCTTATTCGCCGTCCTATCAATTACCATGGAATTGATAGCCCTCACCGCCTACCATTATAACGGCTTAATGATAAACACCGCTCTTTGGCATATAGCGTTGGTTGGTTTCCTTACCGCCACTCTGATAAATGAAATTGACCTTTTTAAATTAATGAAAATCATTACAGAGGGAAAATTATCGGAAACCCAGCAGATTTTTGAGCAAGTCTTCAATGACAGCTACACAGGTGCAATCGTCGCAAATGACGATGGCACAATAAGAGCCGCCAGCAACGCTGTCACAAACATTCTTAAAACTCCCGAAGGCGTCACATTGGAAGGCAATCACTACCGCCATTATTTACCAGAGACCATTGCAATAGCAGCTGACCACCTTCTTAAAGAAACCGATCACAGTCAGGGCCTAATAAATCAAAGTGGCAAAACAGAATTTAAGGTCGATCCTGAAAATGATGATAGTACCATCATGCTGGAATACACCATCACATTATCACCACTACCCCAAGACAAAAGTAAGCCAGATCAACAGCGCCGCATCATTACCTTTGCCATTCAAGATATCACCAACAGGCACCAGGCCGAACAGGCACAAAAAGCCGCGGCAGATGCGGCCATACAGTCAGACAAAGCAAAAACAGATTTTCTTGCCAACATTAGCCATGAATTGCGCACACCACTAAATTCTATTCTCGGCTTTTCAGAAATAATTGAACAGCAAGCCCTTGGCCCAGATAAGCTCGATCAATATTCAGAATTCGCCGGTGATATCAAAACCAGCGGCCAGCAATTGCTCCGCGTGGTTAATGATATCATCCACCTGACAAGGGTGGAATCTGGCGAATTTACAATGAATGAAGAAGATTGCGATGTGATAGACATCATTGAATACGCCGTCGAGGATGTATCAGTGATATTCCGTGGGCACACATTGAACATCGCTGTCGAGAGTGATGATAATCTCCCATCGCTGAGAGCGGATAGCAAAATCTGTCATGAAATAATGACGGCGATCATCTCAAATGCCATTAAATTCTCAGATGACAATGAAGAGATCATGATCCGCGCGATTAAAAACCGCGAGGGCGAGCTTTGCATCAGCGTTCAAGACCATGGCACAGGCATCAGCCGCTCTGAGCTGAATAATATCTTCAAACCATTCTACCAGATTGAGAGCGATAAAAACCGCCAGTTTGAAGGCACTGGGCTTGGGCTCACGAAAGCTAACGCCTATATGCGCAGCCTCAAGGGCACTTTGAAGGTCGCAAGCAGCCTTGGTGAAGGCACAACCATCTACCTAACCTTCCCGGCCAGGCGCTGTTTTGCTAAAAAAGAAACAGTCATCTCACTGGCTCAAGGGCCAGATGATTTCCGTATCAGCGCTTAAACTCAGAAAATCACACCAGGCATCAGCACCCATTTTTACGCAAGCAACCCAATCATGCCATTTATTGCTGTTATTCATAACAATCAAATACGTAAGTGATATTGCAACGTTAGATGGGCGCTGCCCCACCTAACCCACTGGCCATTCGTATAAAATCTCCAATTTTCCATCCATTCATGCACAGTGAATAGACAAAGGCATTTGGCAAATTCTATAAAAGTGAGTATGCATAGCATCAAAAAAAATGCCAAAACCGCTATGCATAATAAAAACCAATAAAACTTAGCAAGAGCACAGCAGCTGCCACTGCTACCAAGCAGCCCTGAAATTGCCAACTCACAGATGACCGATCAAAAGGACAACATAATCCAATGAACAGTTCTAACGACAATCTACACGACATGCGTCACAGATCTGATTGTCCGCTAACATGCGCACTGGAACTCTTTGGAGACAAATGGTCCCTCCTGCTAATAAGAGACGTCATGATGGGCAAGCATCGTTATGGCGAATTTGAAAAATCACCCGAACAAATTCCAACAAACATCCTCGCCAGCCGCTTGAAAAAACTGGTGAGTTGCGGGTTATTTGAAAAGCGCTGCTATCAGGAACGCCCACAGAGATATGCCTACCTTCTCACAGCAAAAGGTGCGGACCTCATAGATGTGATTAAAGCCATCGCCCAGTGGTCACTAACTCATGATGTCGGAGAGGGCTGGAAACTACCAGATGATTTCCTCCACCTGACCAGTGTAGAGGTCCTCAGCAATCAAAAGAAAACCATCTCCACGCTCATAGAAGACAAAGGCGAAACACGTGAAGCTTGAGGTAGATAGCCAGCCATTGAGAGAGGCCAGGAGAGAGGCCAACAATCTGCGCCCTGTTATAATTCTGGTGGAGCCACAATTAGGTGAAAACATCGGCACGGCCGCCCGCGCCATGGCAAATTTTGGTTTAAGAGAGCTGCGCATAGTCAACCCGAGAGACGGCTGGCCAAGCGAAATGGCTGAAAAAGCCAGCGCCAATGCAATCGAGGTGGTAAAAAATGCTGTTATCTATTCTACATTTGAAGACGCTATAAGCGATCTTAACTTTATTTGCGCCACCACAGCCCGGCCAAGAGAAATGGTTAAACCGGTTCTATCACCAGAAAGCGCCGCCCAAAAAATGCATCAGCTCACGCAAAAGGGCGAGAAAACAGGCATTATCTTTGGCCGCGAAAAATCCGGACTGAACAACACAGATATTTCACATTGTGATTCCATTGTCATCGCGCCGGTTGACCCTGACTGTGCCTCACTAAACCTGGCCCAGGCCGTGTTACTTATGGGCTATGAATGGCGGCGACAATTTAGTATTGAGAATGAAGAACAGGCTACACTAGGCCGAAAAACAGACTTTGACGGCCCGGCAAAAGAAGGCATCCGCTTAAAAGACAGCCGAAACGCGACTAAAGGCGAAATGAGCGGCCTCTTTACCCACCTGGAGAGTGAACTTGAAAAAAGTGGCTTTCTACGAACTGTAGAAAAGACGCCACAAATGATGCGTAACATAAGAAATATGATAATAAGGATGCAGCCAACTGATCAGGATGTGCGAACTTTACGGGGTATAATTACCTCACTGGTCAATGGATCCCATAGGTCCGAAAACAGTAAATAATAACTTGTGATAAATTGGCATGAGATTGCAACTGCCTTAGTAATGCCGTGATTTTGCTATTGCGATTGCCGTCATACATGTTAGCGTTGGGAACGCGTTTTGGAGAGGCATTAAAAAAATGATGATGCGTTGTATGAGGCAACTTTTAGCCTGTGCTATTGGCTTGATTTTCTTGACTACCGTCTCGGTAGCTCAAGAAAAGAAAGACAATAAGCAGATCAAGGACAAAACAGTCCAGGTTCTGATGAGATTCGCCTTGAGCTTGATGCCGGAAGTCTACACCGGACCAGACGGCAAGAAAATCGCCATCGACAAGAAAAAGCCAGATGAAGTTTTAATTCCCCTTGATGATGCCCGCCGCATCATCATTGTTGCATACCGCTCATCTCAAGCTCAGAAATGCGATTTGAAGGTCATGCAAACACTTAACCATAATGCCATGGTTAAATATGAGCAGGTCTTCAAAAACTGGACCATGAAGCAAAAACTCTACATCAACCAGCTTCATATTTTCACCGTTCTATACATGACCGGCAACATCCAGATTGAAGACACAGAGACAGCCAAAGCTAAAGAAGAAGAGCGCAAAAAAGCGGCTGAGGTTAAGCCAACATACAGCTGCCCAGAAGATGAGCGCAAACGTGTCGCCGCTAGTGTTGATGCCTATCTTAATGAGGTTAAACAAGCCATCGGCGAAGAGCTTAAGCGCCGCGGCAAACTAGGCTCTAATCAAAAAAAAAATGACGGAGTAAAGAAAGCTGAGAAATAAGCTTTCCCATTGACAGCACTAATCTTGTGGTATAGAAAACCACATCTGGAGAGGCGGGTACACAACCCGCCTTTTCTCGTATCCGCGACATCAACTTCTCCAAAGGTCTGATGATCTGTCAGCAGCTCACAACTGCCGAGGAGGATACGAAATCAATCAACCATAAATCACAGCATTTGGAGCTATGAATGTCTAAACGTATTAATGCCAAATATAAAATTGACCGCCGCATGGGCGAAAACATCTGGGGCCGCCCTAAAAGCCCGGTTAACCGCCGCGAATATGGCCCAGGTGAACACGGCCAGCGCCGCCGCAGCAAACTTTCAGATTTCGGCCTGCAACTACGCGCCAAACAAAAGCTGAAAGGCCATTACGGCAACATCGCTGAAAAACAATTCAAAGCCATCTACAAAGAAGCCGCCCGTATTAAAGGCGACACAGGTGAAAACCTCATCGGCCTTCTTGAGTGCCGTCTGGACGCTATTGTCTATCGCTCAAAATTCGTACCTACGGTGTTCTCTGCCCGCCAGTTCGTAAACCACGGCCACGTTAAAGTGAACGGCCAACGCGTGAACATCCCTAGCTATCGCTGTAAAGTCGGTGACGTGATTGAAATTAAAGAATCATCTCGCCAGCTTCCAATGGTTATGGAAGCCAGCCAAAGCAGTGAACGCGACACACCTGATTACATCAATGTGGATCATGGTAAAATGTCAGCTGAGTTCACACAGGTCCCAGTCCTGGCAGACGTACCCTACCCTGTGATCATGGAACCTAATCTGGTTGTCGAATTTTACTCACGCTAATATCCGTGATAAATTGAATTTATTAAAGGCCGCTTTTGCGGCCTTTTTTATGTCTATTCATTCCAGTGACATGCCAGTAAACATAGGCAAAGCCCAACAGAATAAAGCGAGCGCTTAAGCACAATGGCCACCTCAATTGAGAGCAGCAATCAACAGACCTTAAGCAATAAGGTTGGACCTTCAGCCAAAACCCAAGCTCATGAGCCGGCAAATAATCCCCCCCTCGACAACACCACTCACCCTCTGTTCAAAGAGGCTCCCTCATCAGTCGGCTTTACAAAATTGCGCAAGCGGCTCATCCGGCAAATGCGCCAGGCTATGGAAGATTATGCCATGGTCAAACCTGGCGCAAAATGGCTTGTCTGTATTTCAGGCGGAAAGGATAGCTATGGCCTGATTAGCCTACTGCATGATTTGAAATGGCGCGGCCTGCTGCCTGTTGAGCTTATCGCCATGAATCTCGACCAAAAAGAACCAGGGTTTCCAAGTCATATTCTTCCGGATTTTTTCAAGCAATATGACATCCCCTATCATATCGAAACCCAGGACACATACTCCATCGTCACTGATAAAGTGCCCGCCAATAAAACCTATTGCTCGCTCTGCTCGCGCCTGCGCAGGGGCATCATCTACACAGTTGCCAAGCGTTTGGGCTGTGATGTTGTCGTTCTGGGTCACCACCGGGAAGATATATTAGAAACATTCCTGCTCAATCTTTTCTTTGGCGCAAAATTAGCGGCAATGCCGCCAAAACTACGGAATGAAGAAGGCACCCTAAATCTTATTCGCCCGCTGGCTTATGTTGCGGAAAAAGACCTTGATAAATTCGCCCGTGATATGCAGTTCCCCATCATCCCCTGTGACCTATGCGGTAGCCAGGATGGCCTTCAGCGCCAACAGATGAAAGCCATGCTCACAAGTTGGGAAGAGAACCGCCCCGGCACGAAAGAGATGATGATAAAATCATTGGGCAATATCCGCCCTTCGCAGCTGATGGATAGCAAGCTGTTTAATTTTAATGATCTTGCACCAACCAGCCCAAAAACATAAGTGAAGGTATATCGCAACCGGGATGTTCCCCATAAACGCTAGGAAAACCGGTTTGGACCGCTAAATACAGCAAAGGTGCAGACTTTTTAGCCAATGCCAGGGAAAGCCCCTTGCCCCTCTCACATGAGTAAAGTATACCCAAATCAAATTTAAACCCGAAGTTATTATACGATTGGAAAATAAGGGGCGCACATGGATAAGATCAAAGTAGCAAATCCCGTAGTTGAACTGGACGGTGATGAAATGACCAGAATTATCTGGCAATTCATAAAAGACAAGCTGGTCCACCCCTATCTTGATATTGACCTTCTCTATTACGATCTTGGCATCGAAAAACGCGATGAGACAGATGACCAGATCACCATTGACGCCGCTGAAGCCATCAAAAAACATGGCGTTGGCGTAAAATGCGCGACCATCACACCTGATGAAGACCGCGTTGAAGAATTTGGCCTCAAAAAAATGTGGCGCTCACCAAACGGCACCATCCGTAATATTCTTGGCGGCGTTGTTTTCCGCGAGCCAATTATTTGTAAAAACGTACCGCGCCTGGTCCCAGGTTGGACAGCCCCAATCGTCGTTGGCCGCCATGCCTTTGGTGACCAATACCGCGCAACAGATTTTCTTGTGCCTGGCAAAGGCAAACTAACAATGAAATTTGAAGGCGAAGATGGCCAGGTCATTGAACATGAAGTGTTCCAATTCCCTGAAGCAGGCATCGCCATGGGCATGTATAATCTGGATGCTTCAATCCGCGATTTCGCCCGTGCGTCCATGAACTATGGCTTGGCGCGCAAATGGCCGGTTTATCTCTCAACCAAAAACACCATCCTCAAAGCGTACGATGGTCGTTTTAAAGACCTGTTCCAGGAAGTGTTCGACAGTGAATTTAAAGACAAATTCGCAGAAGCCGGCATCACCTATGAGCACCGCTTAATTGACGACATGGTCGCTTGCGCACTGAAATGGTCTGGCAAATTTGTCTGGGCATGCAAAAACTATGATGGTGACGTACAGTCAGATACGGTTGCCCAGGGCTTTGGCTCTCTCGGCCTGATGACATCATCATTGATGACACCAGATGGCAACACCGTTGAAGCTGAAGCCGCCCACGGCACAGTGACACGCCACTATCGCCTGCATCAACAGGGCAAAGAAACATCAACCAACTCCATAGCCTCCATCTTCGCTTGGACAAGCGGCTTAAGCCACCGGGCCAAATTGGATGGAAATGAGCAACTTGAGAAATTCGCCAAAACATTGGAGAAGGTTTGCGTTGATACGGTCGAGTCTGGGTTTATGACCAAAGACCTCGCCCTCCTCGTCGGCCCTGATCAAAAATGGCTCTCTACCACTGGCTTCCTGGACAAGATTGACGAAAACTTGCAGAAGGCCATGGGCGCGGAAGGCGCATAAGAGAAATGCGCGCGGAAGGCGCTTAACAAAATGGGCGTGGAAGGCACTTGCCCAGAAGGCAGCAAATTCTAGTGCCCTCCCATATCACCTGATTTACAAAAAAGGCGGCCCCAAAGGCCGCCTTTTTTAATTATTTTCAACTGCGAAGATAACAACCACTTAAGCAGGCCGTCCGCTTTTAATTGAAAGCTCTTTAATATGCTCGCTTAACCCAGGGTCCTGGCGCAATAGCCAGTCAAAGTCAGACCGCTCTAACAATAGCAAGTTCACTTCTGTCACGGCCCGCGCCGTTAAACTGTTCGATCCTGAAAGCAGACAGGATTCACCAAAGAAATCTCCATCAGATAAAACCTCCACAGTCTCCCCCCTGGAAATTTCAACCTCACCAGAGACAATAAAATAAAGCCCCGTCACCTCATCCCCCTCACGAGAGATTAAGCTAGCTGCTGGCAATCTTTGAGACTGAAGCAGCCTCATTATCTCAGCAACTTCAGCGGCATCAAGCCTGTTGAACAATGGCACCCTGGCAACCATTGTCCAGTTAACAACAAATTCACGCCGCCGCAGCTCTTGGGCAAAACCAGTTGAAATAATACCGATAGGCAAGGCAAACATACCAAGCCCAAACACCATGAAAAGCCCACTCCATATTTGGCCTAAACCAGTCACAGGCACAGCATCGCCGTACCCAACTGTTGTCAGGGTTGAAAGCGCCCACCACATGGAAGAAGGAATATCACCGAAGGTTTCAGGTTGCACTTCATGCTCAAGATAATGCATGCCAGTCGACGCAATTAACAACAACCCCACCATAATCATCAATGAAGCAAGCAAGGCCCGCCCCTCATTATAAAACACCCTCACGATCACTTGGAGAGCCGCTGAATATCTCATAATTTTCAGGAAACGAAACAGCCGTAACAACCGCAACAATCTAAGGTCAGCCCCAACAAGTGAAGCAAGATAGAAAGGGAGAATGGCGATAAGGTCAATTAACTGAAAGGGTTGCAGTGCAAAACGCATCCGCGCCCGCCAATGAGGTAAGCCGCGTAATGGCAAATGTTCAACAGACGCCCAAATACGAAGGAGATACTCAATCGTAAAAACAGCAATTGAAAAAACCTCAAACCCGTCAAGGAACGCGCCATAACCTTCGGCGATCCAGTCAACTGAGCCAAGCACAATAGCAATAACATTTAACAGGATTAAGCTAATTAAAAACAGATCACAAAGGCGGCTCACCCTGTCATCATCAGCAGCAGTCTCTAATATTTGATGCACCCGGTAGCGGGTTTCCTGCTTCACAGTTGTAATCATCACCCCGACTCCAAAATATCCGCTGTTTTCTCTTATCAGATGCTATATGAACCGGAACAAGATGGTCAGGGTAAATTGTCTCTGGGCAGAAAGCTATCCTGTGCAACCGTGTCGATTATGAAGTGATGAGATAAAAAAATCAGCCCGCTAATGCCTTTTTAATCTCAGCCAAAGCGTGATCAGCCTTTTCAGCATCAGGCCCACCAGCCTGTGCCATATCAGGCCGGCCGCCACCACCTTTGCCGCCAAGCGCTTCGCTGCCAATACGAACAAGATCAACAGCGCTGATTTTATCAGTCAGGTCTTCCGTAACACCGACTGAAATGCCAGCCTTGCCGTCCGCCTTACCAACAATCACAACCACACCAGATTTAATTGATTTTTTCCCGGCATCAACAAGAGAGCGAAGCTCTTTTGCAGGCAGGTCTTCGATTACCTTGCCCATAAACGAAACACCAGAAATCTCTTCAATCTCATTCGCCTCACCAGCTGCACCGCCCATAGCCATCTGCTTCTTCAAGTCAGAAACCTGCTGGCTTAATTGACGGCGCTCAGCCACCAGAGTTTCAAGCCGCTCAGATAATTGCGCTGGCGGCACCTTTAATGTCGCCGCAGCTTCTTGCAATAAACGCTCCTGATCTTTTAAATAACGCCGCGCTTCAGTGCCCGTTAATGCTTCAAGCCGGCGCACACCAGAGGCCACTGCCCCCTCATTTACAATATGCACCAAGCCAATCTCACCCGTGTTAGAGACATGGGTACCACCGCACAGCTCCATAGAATATGTACGGCCAGCCGTGTCGCCATGAAGGTTCGTCCCCATAGAAACAACCCGTACCTCATCGCCATATTTTTCGCCGAACAACGCCATAGCCCCGGCTTCAATAGCATCATCAACAGCCATTAACCGTGTTTCAACTGGCGCATTTTGTAAGATTATCTCATTCGCCATCTGCTCAACCTGCGCAATTTCCTCATCACCCATTGGCTTGTTATGAGAGAAATCAAACCGCAACCGGCCATCATCGACTAATGAGCCCTTCTGCGCGACATGATCGCCAAGTGTCACCCGCAGCGCTTCATGCAAAAGGTGGGTCGCGGAGTGGTTCGAGCGAATGGCACTGCGGCGCTGATGGTCAACTTCAAGGCTAACCGTATCACCAACGGTCAAAGACCCAGACTTAACCTCACCGAGATGAACAAAAATAGAGCCAAGCTTTTTCAGCGTATCGGATACACTGAAACTACCATCATCCCATTTGATCACGCCGGTGTCGCCAACCTGCCCACCAGATTCCGCATAGAAAGGCGTTTGGTTTAAGATGATCATACCGCTCTCACCAGCGCTAAGACTATTCACCTCAACACCATCTTTCAGCAGCGCGGAAATCTCTCCTTCACCAATCTCGCGGTTATAGCCAAGAAACTCACTGGCACCAATTTTATCGGCAAGTCCAAACCAAATGCTGTCATCAGCTGTATCGCCAGAGCCCTTCCAATTACGGCGAGCTTCTTCACGTTGCAGTTTCATTGCGTCATCAAAGCCATCAGTATTGACCGTAATACCGCGAGCTTTCAGCGCATCTTCGGTCAAATCAAGCGGAAAACCATAAGTGTCATAAAGCTTGAACGCGACATGACCATCAAGCACATCACCGTCTTTAAGGTCTGAGGATTCTTCATCCAGCAATTTCAAACCGCGATCAAGCGTCTTACGGAAACGAGTTTCCTCAAGTCGCAATGTCTCACTAATCAGGCTCTCACCTCTAACAAGATCAGGATAAGCCTGGCCCATTTCACGTATCAGTGCCGGCACCAGCTGATGCATCAATGGCTCAGTTGCCCCAAGCAATTCAGCATGACGCATCGCCCGCCGCATGATCCGGCGCAGCACATAACCCCGCCCTTCATTTGATGGTAAAACCCCATCTGCAATGAGAAAACTCGTCGAGCGCAAATGATCAGCTATGACCCTGTGTGAGGCTTTGCGCGGTCCCATCGCATCAACGCCGAGAATATCAACGGATGCAGAAATCAGATTTTTAAAAAGGTCAGTTTCATAATTATCATGGGTGCCCTGCAAAACAGCCGCAATACGCTCCAGCCCCATACCAGTATCGATTGATGGTTTCGGTAAATCCCTCCTGCCATCTTCTAGCTGCTCATACTGCATGAAAACAAGATTCCAGATCTCAATAAAGCGATCCCCATCTTCATCCGGGCTACCAGGCGGCCCCCCGGGTATATGATCACCATGATCAAAGAAAATTTCAGAACAAGGACCACAAGGCCCCGTATCACCCATAGACCAGAAGTTATCGCTGGTAGAAATACGGATGATTTTATCATCAGAAAAACCAGCAACCTTTTTCCAAATATCAACCGCGTCCTCATCCTCAGAATAAACGGTGACCAACAGGCGTTTCGGGTCGAGAGCAAATTCTTTAGTGATCAGGTCCCAAGCGAATTTAATCGCATCATCTTTGAAATAATCACCGAAAGAAAAGTTACCAAGCATCTCGAAAAATGTGTGATGCCTGGCCGTGTAGCCAACATTATCCAGATCATTATGCTTGCCGCCCGCCCTGACGCATTTTTGGCTGGAAGTGGCCCGGTTATAATCCCGCGTCTCAACGCCGGTGAAAACATTTTTGAACGGCACCATACCCGCATTGGTGAACATCAAGGTCGGGTCATTTGACGGCACCAGTGAACTGGAAGGAACAATAGAATGCCCTTCTTTTTCAAAGAATGTCAGAAATGCTTTCCGTATGTCATTTACACCCGTCATATGCACCTTTACCCGATTGATATCTGTTTATATGGCCTTTTATCAGGGCTTCTTCAATAACTCTAGCCTTTCTCGTCTCATTCCATCATTTTTCAATCTTAGTAAGAAAATGTTGACCCTATATAAAGACTACAAGCCTATCCGAAGAAAAAAACCCGATTGCCGAAACAATCGGGTGAAGTTGTCAAACAACAGGAGGAAATTTGATTTCAGATACGGGAAAACCTCTGTAATCAGCCAGCTATCGAGCTGATCACCACCCCCATGGAAGTGGCCGGTACTGAAATGGAAAGAAAGAAGGAGAGAAACAAAGCTGTGAGAAATGCCATGAGAGAAAAACACATCATAAATGTTCTGAAGTCTTTCAAAGTGTACATGATCTTAAGGCTCCCTTTAAACTGTGACAAAAGCAACTCATCTACTCCATCTGTCGCGCTGGCAGCCAAATAGGTTCAAATTCTTATAGAGACCCACTCGATTTACACCCTGATCAGATATTCAGGCTCAAAACTCAGGCAAAAAAATACCCGGCCAAAAGCCGGGCATTTAAATTCATATCACTGACTATTCGCCCCTAAAGTCTGCTAAGGGGCGCGATCAGTACTGACACATCAAGATTTATTCATCTTCATCAGGTTCTTCAACAGTTGGCGGCGGCGGTAAATCGCCATCCAGTATCTGCTCAGCAATTAAGCCAGCATTCTGGCGGATAGAAAGTTCAATCCGCTCAGCAATATCAGGGTTTTCTGCGAGGAATTTTTTAGCATTCTCCCGGCCCTGGCCAATTTTATTGCCTTCATAAGCATACCAGGCACCGGATTTATCAATCGTCTCAGCTTTCACACCAAGATCAAGCAATTCACCGGTTTTGGAAATACCTTCACCATACATGATATCAAATTCAACCTGACGGAAAGGCGGGGCCACTTTGTTTTTAACAACCTTAACCCGTGTTTGGTTACCAACAACCTCATCACTGTTCTTGATCTGGCCAATACGGCGAATATCAAGCCGCACAGAAGAATAGAACTTCAGCGCATTACCACCAGTTGTTGTCTCAGGTGAGCCAAACATTACACCAATCTTCATGCGGATCTGGTTGATGAAAACAACCATAGTGCGAGATTTAGAGATAGAGCCCGTCAATTTGCGCAGCGCCTGGCTCATTAGCCGGGCTTGCAAACCAGGCAAGCTATCACCCATCTCTCCCTCAAGCTCAGCCCGCGGCGTCAGCGCCGCAACACTATCAATCACCAGCACATCAACAGCGCCAGAGCGCACCAGCGTATCAGCAATTTCAAGGGCCTGCTCACCTGTATCAGGCTGTGAGATCAACAGATCGTCAATATTCACACCCAACTTGCGGGCATAAACAGGGTCAACCGCATGCTCCGCATCAATGAAGGCACACACGCCACCTGTTTTTTGAGCTTCCGCCACAGTATGGAGAGCAAGAGTTGTTTTACCAGAGCTTTCAGGCCCATAGATCTCAATGATACGGCCACGCGGCAACCCGCCTATACCCAGCGCAATATCGAGACCAAGCGACCCGGTAGAAACAGCATCCACATCTACCTTGAACGACTCTGTACCGAGCCGCATGATTGAGCCTTTGCCAAAATTCTTCTCAATCTGCGAAAGCGCTGATAATAACGCCTTATCCTTATCCATTTCACCCCCTGTGATAACCTGCAAACCCGCGTTAGACATCTGTAATACCCCTTATTCCATGAGTGAAGACAATATTCAATTGCTGAATAATGTACCCCATTTGTTCTCTTTTGGCAAGGCGTAGTAGAAGACTGATATTACTACGAATTTCAGATCACGTTCAATTTCCGTTCTCACGTTTCGAATCAAATCACTTATCTAAAACAACGAGCACCAGCTCGTTTCAACTAAAAAGAATTACCCTCCCGCAGGGGCCATCCCCAAGGGAGGGTAATTCATTATTGATACTGATGAAAAGTATACTGAGCCAATGCGGATGCTGCGTGGACATCTGATGCGCAGAAGAACCGAGAGACTTTTCATCACCCCTCAAGCGTTTCCTTCACCGTTGCCGCCAGCTGCTTCAAGGAAAACGGCTTTGGCAAAAAGGTAAAGCTCTCACCTTTTTTCAGGTTTTTATCGAAAGCATCTTCAGCATAACCAGAGATAAAGATCACCTTCACATCAGGCAGACTTTCCCGAAGGTGAGAAAGCATCGTCGGCCCGTCCATTTCAGGCATCATCACATCAGAGACAACAAGATCAATCCGCCCTTCATGATTGGCAACAACCTCAAGCGCATCAACACCAGAGCTGGCCTCAAGCACATTATACCCCCGCGTCGTCAACGCCCGAACAGCAAAGCTACGCACAGCCTCTTCATCCTCAACCAGCAGTAAAGTTTCAGAGCCGGTCATATCCCGGGGGCGCTCTTGCACCACAGCCTCTTGCACATCGGCCTCAATCTGCGGTTTATCTTCTTCCACATGCCGCGGCAGGTAGATTTTAAAGCTGGTGCCTTCGCCTTCAACACTATCAACGAAGATATAACCATCAGTTTGCTTGACGATGCCATAGACCATGGAAAGCCCAAGCCCAGTCCCCTTACCAATGTCTTTGGTTGTGAAGAACGGCTCAAAAATTTTATCAATCACAGATTGCGGCATGCCGCAGCCACTATCAGAAATCTCAAGCAACACATATTCACCGGGCTTCAGCCCGCGCTTTTCTTCATCCAATGAGCGATGCTCTGCGATATTCTCAGTTCTGAGGGTTAATATGCCGCCATCTGCCATCGCATCCCGCGCATTCACCGCAAGATTAATAATCACCTGGTCAAATTGATGGTTATCCGCCTTAACAGACCAGAGATCACGGCCATGAACAACCTTCAGCTCAACCTTCTCACCGAGCAAGCGAGACAGCATGGCGGTTACATCTTGGATAACGTTATTCAGAGAGAGCACCTCAGGCCGCAAAGTCTGCTGACGGGAAAAGGCCAACAGATGCCGCACCAGGCTGGCCGCCCGGTTCGCATTCTGCTTGATATGCATCATATCTTTAAAGGAAGGGTCGGTTGGTCGGTGGCTACCAATAAGCAAATCACAATAGCCAATGATAGCTGTCAGCACATTATTGAAATCATGGGCAATACCGCCAGCAAGTTGACCAACAGCCTGCATTTTCTGACTTTGCGCAAACTGCACCTCAAGCGCCCGTTGTTTAGATGTATCAATGGCATAGATAATGCCAACGGCACCATCTTCCGTCATATCCCGTGCTGGGCTGAGATAAAGCTGACCAGAGCGCTCATCCGCAACACCTTCACCATGGCAAAACTTCACATCAACCGGCGCAATCACCGCATTGCCATTCGCCGCATTCTCAAGCGCTGTTTTCAGTGCCTCACGGTCATCTTCTTCTATCAGTTCAAACAGGTTATCTTTCCCAGTATCGCTGCCACTGCCAAGCAAAACCCTGAAAGAGCCATTCGCATTCGAAATACCACCCTCTTCAGAAATCGTAGCAATACCAATTGGCGCAGAATGATAGAACTGCTCAAGCCGCATTTCAGTCATCCGTTGCGGCTCAAACAATTGCGGCGCATCATCAGCCAGAAGGGCAACTACACCATAATGAAACGGCTCAGGCCCGACAGTCCCAGCCATTTCATTTGAGAAATCATCAACTGGCTGGCCATAGAGAATGGCGCTAATAGTCGAGCCATCGGAGCGCACAAGATCATAATATTGCACAGAGCGAAGCTGCGAATGCGGCGTGAGAGACTGTGTTAACAGCTGCACACCCTCAGCCGGTAAAATAGAGGTGAGATGCAATGGATCAGCGGATTGATGCGGCAATTGCATCCAATCAGCGAAAGTCCCATTCATGTAAGTTACATCACCGTCAACATTCAGCGTGAAAAAGCCAACCGGGGCTTGATCAAAATGACGAACAGCCGTGATGAGGCTTTTATATTCCTGATCGCGAGTTGAGCGCTCTAATGTGATGTCAGCAATCCGCCAAACAACCCCATTTACCTTATCAGAGCCATCTTTCAGGGTAATCGGGCGCACAGAAATCCGTAGCCAACGCACTTGCCGCTCAGGTTCAGCGCCATCAACACCGTCAACTACATCCTCAACCGGGAATTCATCTTCCCAGGCACGCAGCTGTGTGGCGGCCTGGCAAAGCCTGTAAAGAGGTTCCGCAATTGAGGGATCACCGGAGAAGAAGGTCTCTACAGTCGGGATAACTTTTTCCCGCTTACGGCGAAGAATATGAAAATAGGCATCATTCGCGTAAATCACCTCACCCTTTTTATTGGTGATCATCATGCCGTCATTGAGATTTTCCGCATAGGCTGCGAAAATATTAGCGCTCCGGTTCTCCGTCTGAAGGTCAAGAACCCCAGCCGAATAGGCAAGCACCGCAAAAACGCCAACCGTCGCCAGCAACCCAAGTATGCCCATCAGCAGAAAATTAAATTCCTGCAAGAAAAAAGCAGCCATGAGCACCAGAGCCAAAAGCCCAAGGCACAAAATTGTTCTATATTTTCCCGGCCGCATAAGCATGGCGGATAACCGACCCTCCTGAACCAGATCAGGCTGCTGAGGGTCTACAGGCACATTTACATCACTCATAGCCTAAGACGCTATATGATTCGCAGGCGTCAAGTGATTCGCAAAACTCTTAATACACAGCCAAATCTCAGCCTTGAAAAAAGCTTCAATTCGGCTCTAACAACAGCCCGTAACCCTTCAATATTCAACAAAACATAACTTGCCGCAAAATCAATCAAGCAAAACAACACCAGAATTGAGCCAGGAAGGCAAAGCCCCCCTATCAACGCCGCTATCGCCGCACATCCTTACGCATGATAAAGCCAATAACCTCAGCCACAGCTTTATAATGCTCCGGCGGTATTTCATCATCCACCTCAACACCCGCATGCAGCGCCCGCGCCAGTGGTGGGTTCTCTACCAACGGTATTTCATTGTCCTTGGCAATTTCACGAATTTTAAGCGCCAGCGCATCCATCCCCTTCGCCACGCAAATAGGGGCAGGCATACCAGCCTCATATTTTAGCGCCACCGCATAGTGGGTCGGGTTGGTGATAACCACAGAGGCTTCAGGCACAGCCTGCATCATGCGCTTGCGGCCCCGCTCCATCCTGATCTGGCGAATTTTCGCCTTCACCATCGGGTCACCTTCTTGCTGCTTATATTCGTCCTTCACCTCTTGCATGGTCATCTTCAGCTTATTCCACCATTGCTGGCGCTGATAGGCATAATCAACCATAGCAATCACCGTATAAAGCGCCGCCACGGCAGCCAGAATTTTAACTGAATAATCCTTCACAAGTGGAAGTAAAGCCGCCGGGTCAAGGGAGACCATAACCTCAAGCCCATCCCGATCAGGCCACATGATGACAATTATCAAAATCGTCACCACCAGCAGCTTGGCCAGGCTTTTGGTAAAATTCACCAGAGATGTCATTGAAAAGAGACGCTTCAAACCGGCAAGCGGAGAGATTTTAGAAAGCTTCGGCGTCATGGTTTCCGTTTGCAGCAAAAACCCATGCTGAACCAGATTGCCCCCCAACGCCGCAACAATAAACACCAGAAACGGCAGCGACACCGCCGCCAAAACCGCCAACAGCACCTCAGAGAGGATATTTAAACTGCCCCGCCCTTCAAGAGAGAGGTCATGAGCATTAAACAAAAACCCCTGCAAAACATGAGACAAGTCAGCCGCCATCCCCCCAGAAAAAATCATCACAACAAGCGTTGCCGCTGTGAGCATGAACCAGCTATTCACCTCCTGGCTCTTAACCACATTCCCCTTCTCGCGCGCATCGCGCAGCCGTTTCTCGGAGGGGTCCTCGGTTTTCTCTGATTGTTCGGCTTCATCAGCCATAGCAACAATCTCCTAATTGCGCCTAACGCATCATATTGGTAATGGCGGCCTCATAATAAGCAAGATACCAGCTCATCATCGCACCCAAAAGCAATGCAAATAACAAAACACCAATGTAAATATTGGCCGGCATAGCAATGAAAAACACCTGGATCTGCGGGATTAACCGCGACAGGATGCCAAGACCGAGAAAGAACACCAGACCAAACACAATAAACGGCGTTGAGAGCTGCACACCGATCTTGAAAGCATTCGCAACCGTCTTCACAGCCGCCTCGCTAAAGGGGCTAACAGATACAGCCTCCATTGGCGGAAACATCATGTAACTTTCTGCCATAGCCACCAGAATGACATGATGGAGGTCGAGCACCAAAATCATCACCGTCCCCAGCATCATCAAAAAGCTGGAGAAAACAGAATCTGACCGCCCACTCATCGGGTCTGCTGTTTGCGCAAATGAGAGACCCGATTGGAAAGAAACAACATTACCAGCCACCTGCAACCCGCTGGAAATCAGCTTAACAATGCCGCCAAAAGCAAACCCAATCAGCGCTTCTTTCATACTTAGCGCGACTAGCCCCATAAGCGTTGTGGGTAAAGGCGGCATATATTTTAGCACCGCCGGGTAAAGGCAAATGGTCAACATGACAGCAAAGGCCAAACGCGAGCGCATAGGTACACTATGCTCACCAATGGCTGGCAACATCATCACCAGCGGCCCCATACGTGAAAAAATAAGAAACAGCACAAAGGCTGTCGCAGGGAGATAGTTAAAATTAACAACCATGTTCGCTAATCACTACCTGCTAAAATCAAGACAAGGCCAAAATTCACCCAGGGAGCAAACAAAGCGCTGCAAGCCACCACATCACCCCCCGGCGATATGGCTCATCACCCGCTCCATAAAGTTACCAAGTACCCCTGCCATAAACGGCATAGCCACCATCACGCTAACAAAAATAGCGATGATCTTTGGCACAAACACCAATGTCATTTCCTGAATTTGCGTCAGCGCCTGAAACAGGGCAATGATCAGGCCAACCAACAAGCCCACAATCATTGGCGGACCAGAAACTTTGAGCAATACGATAATCGCATCCCGCCCAACATCCATCACTTCCGCGCCCGTCATGGCCTAAACCTTTAAAAATTAGAATCACCCAAATTATACGCCCCCAAACCACCAGCCCGGATAATTCTTTCCACTTCCCCCAAAAAAAGGCGCCAAAGCGCCTCAAATAATTCTGCGCGAAGCGCTTAAAAAAAAGAAAAGCTCGCCCGTAGGGCCGCCCCTTCTTCGCTTAAACTTGGTGCGCTTTACCATATTGAATCGATGAAAGTACACCAAGGCGCGCCAGCGCCGAGGGACTTTCACCCGATACTTTCTCAATTCCGACCATCGTACTAGAGGCGGATGCGTACTGGGCATCTGGAGCCCCCCAAATGAGCCGGATGCCGTGTGGGCATCTGGAGCCCCGTCAAAGGGCCAATTTAAGAGGGAGCATCCCTCTATATTGGCATATTCATAATATCGCGGTAGGCAGAAATCACCCGGTCTCTGGTGGTCACCAACGTCTCAACGGCAATCTCAGTCTCAGCAATCGTGGTGACAAGATCAACCAGGCTGCCCTTACCACTAGCCACATTCACAGCAGCCGTTTCAGCCACTTTCCCCTTCTCAGCAACAGACTCAACAGCCCCCTGCACCAGCTTGGTAAATTCCCCCGTGTCCTGCAGCGCTCCGGTGGCTTTATCAGGCTTCACAAAGCTATCGCTAACTTTTAAAGCGTTGGCATAAGCATTCGCTGCAAAATTTGCACTAACCGTCATTTATCTAGTCCCCCAAAATCTATAATCTGCAACAACATCAGACGCGCAAAATTTCCAGCGTTTTCGCCAACATGCGCCGAGCAGATGTAATCACATTCAAATTCGCCTCATAAGAGCGCTGCGCTTCACGCATATCCATCGCTTCAACAAGGCCATTAACATTCGGCGTTTTCACATAACCCTTCTCATCCGCCGCCGGATGGCCGGGCTCAAATCGCATACCAAAATCAGATTTATCAACCTTAATGCGCCCGGTTTTAACCAGGTCCAGACCTGTTTCCCGGTCTAGCTCATTGGTAAATGTCGTCAACTTGCGCCGGTAGGGATCGGCATTCTTTTCAGTTGCCGTGCTGTCCGCATTAGCAATATTCTCAGAAATCACCCGCATCCGCTGAGATTGCACGCCAAGCCCAGAGGCGGCGATTTTAAGGCTGTTTAAGAGATCCATTCTTCAGGTCACTTTCAAATTAGACATTCATTTATGCAGCTGCCCGCTCTTGCAATATGGACGGCGATTATTGCGTCAACTTAGCTCCGGCCAAGCGCAATTTTAATCAACCCGAGAGAGCGGGAATAAACGGTAGACGCCATCTGATAATCAAATTGGTTGTTCGCCACTTTCACCATCTGATCTTCAAGCACCACAGCATTACCGCTAGGGGTAACTTCAAAATCCTTGCCAGTAGAGCGGTCAAACCCATCACTGGCAAAATTCACAGCGATGTGCTTGTTATGGGTGGTCAACATAGTTTTCTGTGGCCGGGTCACTTTCGGCAAATGCTGGTCAAAGGTGAGCTGCGTCAGATCTTTCGGCTTGTAGCCAACCGTATCCGCATTCGCCACATTGCTAGCCAAAACAGATTGCCGCGCCTGATGCCATTTCATCTTTTCCCGGATAAAACTCATCAGCGGCATATCATTCAGCATAGCGTGCCCTCCTAAATCAAAACCAGTTGCAACCAAATCCCAGAAGTGAGCAAACAGCTGCACCCCTCATGAGGCAAATTTTGCCGCCCATAAGGTTAACAACTCATTAAGATTCTACCATTCCTGGGGATGAAGGCGATTTAGCACGCCGTAATGCAACAGAAATCAGGTAATTATTGCCGGGTAGGGACAAGCTGATGAAGTCATGACGAGCGATTAGGCAAATATCGTCAATGAAAGATATTTTTCATCAGCAAGGTAAGGGGGAGGCGCATTCATGATGGAAGATCTGGTTTGGTGGGCAATTTCCCTGCTATTCGTGCTCGCACTGATTCTCGGATTAGCCCTATTGCTGAAAAAATTCTTCATGCCTGGCACATCCCGCGGCCCTATATTCCGCAAGGCTGCCCAGCGCCGCCTCGAGGTAATAGAAAGCCTGCCTCTGGATCCCAAAACCAGATTAATGCTGATCCGCCGTGATGAGGTTAATCATCTCATCCTTGTGGGCAGCACGGGAGACCAGATCATTGAGACAAATATAACCCCGCCGCCCGCTTCAAAACGGCTCAGCGCCAGTGATCAGAATTACGATCCAGCCCATGAAAGCAGGGACAGCACTAAATTCTATAAAGATGATATCGCCGCTGACACGTCAGATAGCGGCGGTGATGGGGGCGATTGAATGATGAAACAGCAAAGGCTCAACCGGCCCAAAATCATCACCCGCGAAACAGGTGACATGGCCTGGCTCCTCAAAACCTTAACCGCAGCCTTGCTGGTGGCGGGCCTTGCCGCCCTCTTTCTCAGCACTATGTTATTAAGCTCAGCCGCCGCCCAGGATATCAGCATTGCCCTCGGTGAAGGCACGGGCGTAACTGAGCGGGCCTTGCAAATCATCGCGCTTATCACGATTCTCAGCGTCGCCCCCTCTATCCTGATAATGATCACAAGCTTCACCCGTATCGTTGTTGTGCTCTCACTCCTGCGCACAGCCATCGGGGTCGCTCAGTCACCACCAAATACCGTTATTATCAGCCTGGCGCTGTTCCTCACCGCCTTCGTCATGGCCCCGGTTTTTGAAAAAGCCTATAGTGAAGGCGTCGCCCCGTTAATCGCCGAAGAGATTGAGCTAAACGAAGCCTTTGGCCGCTCCATCCAACCCTTTCATGTCTTTATGCGCCAGCATGTCCGCGAGAAAGACCTGGCATTATTCATGGACCTCTCCGGCAAACCACGCCCCGAAACAGCAGAAGAAATCTCACTCCCCATTCTCATCCCGGCCTTCATGATCTCTGAATTACGCCGCGCCTTTGAAATTGGCTTCCTGATTTTCGTGCCTTTTGTAGTGATAGACATGGTGGTGGCCAGCGTGCTGATGTCCATGGGTATGATGATGCTGCCCCCGGTCATGATCTCGCTGCCGTTTAAACTCATTTTCTTTGTACTGGTAGATGGCTGGCACATGATCGCCGGCAGCCTCGTTAAAAGTTTCGGCGTTTAGGGCAGTAAAAGCACCTGAAACAAAGCGCCGGCTCAAAACGCTAAGCCCATACACAGGTAACAAAGAACAGGCACCAACAGAAGTGCCCTCAAAGTGCCGCCAGCACCCCTTCAGCACAAACCGTAACATTCAGTGACAAGAATGTGATTTTCAAAGGCCGCTTGAGTTAAATATTATCAAGCCCAATATCTTAAATTTCTTCATTCTAAAGGGCGCAACCATGAATGACACTCACACCAAAAATAGCAATAAGACTGACAACACAGAGGATTGGCCGCTAGAGCTATCACTCGCCATTGTGCGCCTCAGCACGGCTTTTTTCCTGATGATCTGGGCTCTGGATAAAATCATCGGTACAGGAGCCGCACAAAAAACCTTCTCAAAATATTATATGAATGTGGATGAGAGTTTTGTCATCATTCTAATCGGCATCGCCCAGCTCATCCTTATCCTGACCTTCGCTGGCGGCCTTTTTAAAACCTTCACCTACGGCATTATAATGCTGATGCACACAGGCTCCGTGCTGGCCAGTATCCCAAGATATATGGATCCATTAGCCCGCCCTAATATCCTCTTCTGGGCCGCCATCCCGGTATTAGGCGCCATGATCCTGCTCTTCATCCTCAGAGAACGAGATCGCTTCCTGACCATCGGGCGCTAGCAAATCCAGTGAGCGCTAGCTTTACAACAGTTAAGAGATAAAACAGGGGCGCTCATTACAAGCGCCCCTTTTGTCTGTCTATGTTTAAATAGATTACGATCGTATATATCTCCCATCCGCTTTAAAGCAGGAAGGAGAAACTTGGCCGCGTGGAATCTCATGCCGGCGCTTGGCCCGTCGCAGCTTACGGTTACATCTGCGCTTGGCGCGTCTGCAAGCCCGGTTTCTCTTATTGGCGGTGCCAAGGGTCTCAATCACCCAGCCAGAGCCGTTTGTCGCCCTATACCAACAAGCCTGACCGGCTTGCGCTGGCGCAACTGCCATAAAGGAAACACCCCAAAGTGAGGCGGCTGTGAGTGTGATAGCTGTTAACGTCTTAAAAGTCATTGCACTGCTCCCGAATGTTAAGGACAAAAATCCCTCTTAACCATTCGTCGCCATGCCCCGGCCAGCGGTTCAAAATGAAAAACCCCAGAGCCCTAAGGCCATGGGGTCAAATAAAAAACATCTCTTATTCGCAGGGCCGCCCCTAAGAGAGCTCCAAGGAAATTAAATTCCAATTTAAACCTGACAATAAGTATTTTCAGAGCGCTAGCCCTGTATAACTTTTTGTCAATCCAGGTCAGAGACCTCTACAGCCCCGCCCCCATGGACGCGCTGCGCAAGTGCCGCTTCCATAAAGCTATCGAGATCGCCATCAAGCACCGCAGACGGGTTAGAGCTCTCAACCCCAGTACGAAGATCCTTCACCATCTGGTAAGGCTGCAGCACATAAGAGCGGATCTGGTTGCCCCAGCCAATCGCCCCTTTTTGAGAGGCTTCAGCCTGCGCCTTTTCTTCCCGCTCCTGTAGCTCTTTTTCATAGAGCCTGGCCCGCAGCATCTTCCAGCATTCAGCGCGGTTTTTATGTTGTGAGCGCTGCGATTGGCACTGCACCACAATGCCGGTCGGCTGGTGAGTGATGCGCACCGCGCTGTCTGTGGTGTTCACATGCTGGCCGCCAGCCCCGCTGGCGCGGAACGTATCAACCCGGCAATCACTCTCAGCGATTTCAATATCAATATCATCATCAATCACCGGAAACACCCAGGCAGAAGAAAAGCTGGTGTGTCGCCGCGCATTGGAATCATAAGGAGAGATGCGCACTAGCCGGTGCACACCAGATTCAGTTTTCAGCCAGCCATAGGCATTCTCACCCTTAACCAGAATGGTAGCAGATTTAATCCCCGCCTCATCGCCAGCACTGGTGCCCTGCACCTCAACCTTCATGCCCCGCTTTTCCGCCCAGCGCATATACATACGCAACAGCATCTCAGCCCAATCCTGGCTTTCAGTGCCGCCGGCGCCCGCATGGATCTCCACATAGCAATCATTGGCATCCACTTCACCAGACAGCAACGTCTCCACTTCCCGGCGTGATGCGGTTTTAGCTAAAGCCGCCAAGGCCAACTCAGCCTCTTTAACAACCTCGTCATCCTCTTCCATCTCGCCCATGGCAATTAGCTCAATCTGGTCATCAAGCTCCTGCTCCATTTTAGCAAAAGCCGAGATCGCATCATCAAGCCGGGTGCGCTCTTTCATCAAAGCCTGCGCTTTAGACGGGTCATTCCACAGGTCAGGGTCCTCGGCTTTGGCGTTTAACTCCTCCAGCCGCGTTTGGGCAGCCTCAGGGTCAAAGATGCCTCCGCAAGAGAGAGAGGGAGAGCTTGATCTGATCAACAAGAATTTGAGCTTCTGCACGCATTGTTTATTGCCTTTAAGTTTTTGAAAGCGCTTTGAAAGTGATCATAAGCCCGCCAAAATTGGCAAGCAAAGACGGCGCTGCAAAGAGCGCCGTTCTAATTAATTGTCATATTTGAGTCTAGGGCCTAATAGAAACCAGAATCAAGCTGCCTGTCAGTTTCAGGGGTAAAGATACTTGGGTCATCATAAATAATAGATGACGCATCCGGCGGCCCATTGCCTGGCTTGAAAGCTTCCATAATTGTATTTTTCCCGCCATCTGAGCGCAGACCGGTTTTAGAATTAATCGGGATCAATTGGATCCCTGCCGGTATACGGAATGGAATGGCCGGTTGGTCAGAGAGAGCTGACATCATAAACTCTTTCACAATCGGCGCAGCCAACCCGCCGCCAGTGGCTTTACGCCCAAGCGGCCGCGGCACATCATGCCCAACAAATACCCCCACAACCATATCAGGCGAGAAGCCAACAAACCATGCATCTCTGGCTTCATTGGTGGTGCCGGTTTTGCCAGCAACCGGAATAGGCAAACCTGAGAGCGCCCGCCGCGCGGTGCCTCGTTTCACAACACCCTCAAGCATTGACGTCACTTGATAAGCCGTGTGTGGGTCAATCACCTGCTCTCTAAGGTCGGTTAATTCCGGTTCAGTGGCTTTATCAAAATTGCGCTGTTCGCAGCCGGTGCATTTCGCCGCATCATGGGACCAAACGGTTTTGCCGTACCGGTCCTGTATGCGATCAATCAACGTGGCTTCAATTTTCTTACCGCCATTAGCAAGCATGCCATACGCCGTTGTTAATCTGATCAAGGTTGTCTCACCAGCACCAAGCGACATTGACAAAACCGGCATGAGATTATCGTAAATACCAAACCGCCGTGAATATTCAGAAATCAGCGGCATGCCCATATCCTGCGCCAGCCGCACCGTCATCAGGTTCCGGGATTTTTCAATGCCAATACGAAGGGTTGAAGGGCCATTAAATTTGCCTGAATAGTTCTTCGGCCGCCAGATGCCCTGGCCATTCCCCTGCTTAATCGCCACCGGCGTATCTAAAACAACGCTGGAAGGGGTATAACCGTTATCAAGCGCGGCAGCATATACAAATGGCTTAAACGCAGAACCAGGCTGCCTCTTGGCTTGGGTCGCCCGGTCAAACTGGCTATCATCAAAACTAAAGCCACCAACCAGAGCTTTTACCCGCCCGGTATGCGGGTCCATCGCCACGATCGCCCCTTCAACTTCTGGGATCTGCCGCAAGCGCCACTGGCGGCGCGCCGGGTCACCAACGGCATCAGCAACATCTGCTGTGCTGGCAACTTCAGTTTTTATAGGTGAGACATAAACAACATCACCAACCGCCAAAGCATCAGAGGGCTTCTTCAGCTTTGCCCCAAGTTTCGGGTCACCATGCTTGGTCTCGCCTTTATTTTTACGAGCCCAGCTCATGTTAGCGAGGGTAATTTCACCAACTTCTCGTTTGGCTTCTATCCGTCCAGAAACATGATTATCTGGTTGCAGGCCAATAACAGCCTTTTTTGCCTCAAGTTTTAAAACAACCGCCAACCGCCAGGGGTGCACATCATTAAGCCCCTCAACTTTTGAAAGGGCAACACCCCAATCTTCTTCAGCGCTTAAGTCTATTTGCGCCACCGGCTCGCGCCAACCATGGGCTTCATCATAACCAACAAGCCCATTAACAAGAGCGCGCTTGGCTTTGCGTTGCAATTCAGGGTCTAATGTTGTGCGAACAGACAGCCCGCCGCCATAAAGTTTCTTCTGGCCAAATTTATCAAGCAGCGTCCGCCGAACACCTTCGGCAAAAAACTCACCCGCCAATATGCGTGCACCAAAGGGTCGTGGGTTCACTTTGAATGGTGCCTTAATAGCAGCGTCCACATCTTCCTTGGAAACAAAGCCATTTTCAGCCATGCGCCGCAAAACCCAGTTGCGCCGAATGATAGCCCGCTTGCGATGTTTAAAGGGGTGATAATTATTAGGCGCTTTCGGCAAAGAGCCTAAATAAGCCGCCTCAGCTAACGTAATTTCCTCTAGCGATTTACCAAAATAATTCAGCGCTGCCGCGGCGATACCGTGAGAGCGCAAACCAAAATAGATCTCATTCAGATAAAGTTCGAGGATCTGCTCTTTGGTGAATGCTTTTTCTATCCGTGTGGCCAACACAGCTTCTTTAATTTTCCGGTCAATATTCCGGTCATTGGTCAAAAGAAAGTTTTTCGCCACCTGCTGCGTTATGGTCGAGGCACCAATCATCCGCTTGCCGCTTTTGGAAATCACAATCTTCACATTGGTAAGCATCGCTCTTGCAATACCACCATAATCAAGCCCGTCATGTTCAAAGAAATTTTTATCTTCAGCGGAGAGAAACGCGTTGATGATCACATCCGGCACCGCATTAATCGGCACATAGATCCGCCGCTCTTCTGCAAATTCTGCAATTAGATTGCCATCATTCGCGTGGATACGCGTCATCACAGGTGGCTCATATTTGGCCAGCACTTCATAATCCGGCAGGTCTTTTGTCACATCCCAGACGTAATAAGCCACAGCACCAGATACGGCGAAAAAGCCAATGCAACCCGCGGCAAACAAAAAGCCAAACAGCTTCAACCAAAGGCTGCCTTTCTTTTTCTTCTTTTCACGGCGCGGCTTTTTCGGTGACCCAGCAGGCGGCATCCCTCCAGCACCAACCGGCGGTATCGGGCCAGGCCTGGCACCAGCCGCAGACATAGGTGGTGTTGTTATCCGTCCACGATAAGGTTTAGGAGGTGGGGGTTGCACCATTTATCAAACGCCTCAAAGCTAAAATTCAAAATTCATATAAGTGCTAGAGAGAAACCAGAGTTCATCTCTAAATCGGTCATGCGCACAATCAGCAAATCATCAACATTGCATGCAGCGATTATAGCCCGGTTCAAATAAAGTCTGGCCCTTAAACACTGCCTTTTAAAGACATAACCAGTTGTGCACAACCAGCGGCCTCATAATATCAGCCCCCGTATAAAAGTGCTGGCTAAAATTGCAGACCAATAAAGCGATCCAAACACAGCAGACTAATCAGATAGGGCAGCCGATATGTAATGCATTAAAGATCGATATATCAATCTCACACCCGGCGCATATAAAATCATGGTTTTACAAGCTTTAAGCACGGGCGAATACCCACCAATCAGAAGACAAACCGACGCAGTAAACACCCCAAACTTAGAAGCCTTAAATTGATTATAGCTCGTTTGGGGCCATTCAATGGTTTATTTTCAGCTTTTAAGCGGCAAATTAGTGCTAAACCAACCGCTTCGCAGCTGATTCAGAGGATAGAACCGCAAAAACCTCAAACTTAGGAGGATATGAGCTAATCACCACGAAAGCGGCACCTCACTAAAATCTGGTGATAACACCTCCAGAAGACCTAATTCAGATCTTTCAAAAAGCGATCAATCGCCTTGGTCATCTCAATAGCCATGCCATTTTGCCATTTTTTGGACTTCAGAAGCTTCTCATCTTCAGGGTTACTAATATAGCCCAGTTCGATCAACACAGATGGCACAATAGCCGAGCGTAACACCCTGAAATTCGCAGACCGCATTTTGTTTTGAGTGAATTTGGTCTTGGAGCTCATCCGGTTTACTGCAAAACCAGCAAATTTAAGCGATTGGTTCTTGGTTTCACGTTGGGTTAAATCCCAAAGAATGCCGCCAACCTCACTGGAGGTCTCAGGTAAATCAAGCCCCGCCAACACGTCAGATTGGTTTTCCTTTTTCGCAAATGCCTGCGCTTCAAGGTCAGACCCCTTCTTGGAAAGGGTATAGATCGTTGCCCCCCTGGTACGGGACGCCAGCCGCTTGCTAATCGAATCCGCATGGATAGAAACAAACAGCGAAGCGTTATAATCCTCAGCAATCTTCACCCGCTCAGCCAGCGGTACAAAAACATCAACAGTCCGCGTGAGCTTAACGTCATATTTCCCAAGCTGTTTCATCTTTTTGCGCAGCACCTTGGCAAAGGCCAGCACAACATCCTTCTCTTTAGAACCCTTGGCGCTCGAAGCCCCAGGATCAAGCCCGCCATGCCCAGGATCTATAACCACCCTCAAGCGGCCTTTATGCTTCTTTTCACGGGTGAGGATTTCAATGGATTTATCAACCGAGGCCGGCTGCACGTTATTTTTCTCGCGGCGCTTATTGTAAAGTTCACGGCGGCGGCGCTCAAAATTCTTGCGATCCGTTGGCACAATATCAACAACCAGCTTTGCCGGCACATTGCCCTTCGGCTTCAATATAAACGACTGCTCCACATGCACAGGACCAATCACATCGATCACAATTCGTGATTTGCCGGGCGCAAATAACCCATAGCGAAACGCACTCACCAGCCCTTTGCCAGAGTTGCCAAGCCCTTCTGGCAAGCTAAAATTGACATTCGGCAGATCAATGATCACCCGGTAAGGATCAGCAAGTGTAAAAATCCGGTAATCGGTTGCTTTTGAAAGGTCCGCGACAAATCTGGTCCGTGCTTTATTACCGCCAAGACGCGCATCTTTGGCAACGGTAGAGCCCTTATCTTTTGCGGCAACCGGCGCATTAAAAAATGACGATAGCCCCAGGATAACTGCTAAAGTTGCAACAACACCGCCCCTGAAAATAGCCCCCTTCAGAACATGACCAACTATCATCGGCAAATCTGAAACTATTGAACGGGAAAGTTTAAAATGTACCAATTTTGCCCTCACCATATTCGTCTGTTCGTCCCTCACACAGCGCAGAAAGCACTTTGGAGAATAATTAAAGCCAACCAGGCGATGCGCCCCTGACTACCCACAATCTTGACCAACGCCAGGCAACTCAGCGGGGTGTTTCCTGAAAAGCAAAAAACAATGCCCTCAATATGGCCTGTTGCCCTCTATTAGGGCCAAATGCTCAAAATCAACCATGACAAATGACCAGATCGCCCAACATACTAATGAATGAGGCGCATGCCCCTGCTAAACGCATTCGCACACCCACCAGCAACCATCAGCACATCAAGAAGCCCCTCTCACTCACTTATGCACAGCAAACATGGCAGAGAGGTGGTTAAAATCCGGCTAGCAAATCCCATAATTCAGAAAAACTCTGATCTAGAAAACAGAAGATAACGCTCCCCTTATTGCCCCAAACTCCTAATTAGCCATGCCATTCAAAGCAGCCATGCCAAAGGGCGGGACCATTTTAAACAGCAAGGATATAGCTAATTTCGCCCAAAACGTCAGGTAGCACGCCACCAAATTGCCACCATGAAGTGTAAAAAGCAGACTTTCCCTTTGATAGTCACTAAAAAATTACTTATAACGACTATAGTGGTTATGCGATTCGACTGATTATCTAAACGTTAAGAGAATCAGTAACTTGCCTAGCCGCATACCGGAACATTTCACGAAAGATACAGCATAAAACTCTGCATTTTAACCAAGCAGACATAGAAGCACAGGCCTAAGAAACCTGAACTTATGCGTCTCTTAAACAGCAGACTTGCAGTTATCCAGTGATGCGCCTATCTTGCTGAACATGCAGCCACTACAACTCACTATGGTGAGCTGTGAAGCCAGCATCTGATATTTAACAAGATCAGCCCTAAGAATAACCGGACGCGCCAAACATTTTAACCAGGCTAATCAAGCCACTAGGCCCAGAATGGGCGGTCCAAAATAGAAAGATACACAAAGTTTCAACAGCGAAGGTTAGGTAAATTCCCTAATGCATCTTCAAGATATATCACCTCTGTCCTGTATAACTTCACAGCCGGAAATCATGATATAGCGCCATTATTGCCTTGAAACCGCAATTGCCTTGTTACCGCAGCGGGTCACCCCCAGCCTCACCGCAGATAAATAACCGAATGCCGTTAATTGGCAGGTATTAAAAAGTGAAACCCCTAAAGCAACCAACGCCCTGAGCTGTTGGCCTGCTAAAGTTACACTGGTCCAAATTATTATCCCCCATGGAAAATCATGGATAGTTAAAGGCCACCCAAATACCCAAAAGAGTTAGCGGCAATTAAATTCAACCTATCCGCCGGGCTTATTATAGTAAAAGCCCCGCCGTTTAAGACCATAGGAACCACGAACCATAAGGCCAGAAATGGTCATTTAAATATAGTTTGCAGCCAGAACTGACGCTTTAAAGGAAACCCGGCTATAGAGCCGCCCTTGAAAGCTCCGGGTAGTGAGAAAACTTATCTCCCACCCCGGCAAACCATCATATTTGAGTTTTACGGCGCATACTTCGCACAAATTATACCAACAAACAGAAAGCCAAACCCGGCAGAATAGACATGACAAACCAGATCGCCAATTCAGATAATTTGAGGGAGCCTCTCATCACAATGATGCAGAGCAACCGCCATTATGGCCTCTCCTCCTTATCTGGCCGTCTCGTTGCAAGTAGCCCTGCCCCGGCTTTACCAACCATCGGAGCGCGCGGTCAAAGGCAGCCTCAGCTTATGAGCCTCCAGCCATTGAGCCCCCCTCCGGCCAGGAATATTCTATATGTCAAACAAAATGCTTATCGATGCCTCGCACCCGGAAGAAACCCGGGTCGTGGTGATGCGGGGAGACCGTGTTGAAGAATTTGACTTCGAGTCAGCACTAAGAAAACAACTTCGCGGCAATATCTATCTTGCCAAAGTTACAAGAGTTGAGCCATCGCTCCAGGCAGCTTTCGTCGATTACGGCGGCAATCGTCATGGTTTTCTAGCCTTTAACGAAATACATCCTGATTATTATCAGCTCCCCCAGGCAGACCGCCAGGCGCTGCTTGATTTCGAACGCGAAGAAGCCCGCGACGCTGCATTAAAAGAAGCCGCCGCTGAGCGTGGCAGTGATGATGACACCTCAGATGACACAGATCATGATGAGAGTGACGAAGACGAAAAAGACGAAACAACATCACCAGATGAGCTGAACGCCGCCGATGATAGCGACGATCAGGACGAAGATGATGATGAGGTTGAATCTGTTGGCACTGAGGATGCTTTAGAAGAGCTACCTGAACGCCAACATTTGCGCCGCAGAAACTACAAAATCCAGGAAGTAATAAAACGCCGCCAGATCATTCTGGTTCAGGTTGTCAAAGAGGAGCGCGGCAATAAAGGCGCAGCTCTCACAACCTATTTATCGCTTGCCGGCCGTTACACAGTGTTAATGCCAAATACAGCTCGCGGCGGCGGCATTTCCCGTAAAATCGCCAACCCGTCAGATCGTAAACGTCTGCGCAAAATTGTTGACGAGCTTGAAGTGCCGGAAGGCATGGGGCTCATCGTGCGCACAGCAGGCGCTTCAAGAACCAAAGCCGAAATCAAACGCGACTTTGAATATCTTTTGCGTCTCTGGGAAAATGTCCGCGACCTCACCCTACAATCTTCAGCACCTTCTCTTGTTTACGAAGAAGGCAACCTGATCAAACGCTCCATTCGCGACCTTTACAGCAAAGAGATCGAAGAAGTGCTGGTCTCTGGCGAAGAAGAATACCGTGAAGCAAAAGATTTTATGCGCATGCTCATGCCGAGCCATGCCAAAAATGTGCAGCCCTTCAAAGAGAGCGAACCGCTATTCACGCGCTACAAAATTGAAGCACAGCTGAACGCGATGTATAGCCCCTATGTCACCTTGCCATCAGGCGGCTACATCGTCATCAATCAAACAGAAGCGCTAGTCTCTGTAGATGTGAACTCAGGACGCTCGACTAAAGAGCATTCAATTGAGGAAACCGCCCATAACACCAATCTTGAAGCCGCGACAGAAATTGCCCGCCAGCTTCGCCTGCGTGATCTGGCTGGTCTTGTCGTCATCGACTTCATTGATATGGAAGAACGGCGCAATAACCGCTCGGTTGAGCGCCGCATGAAAGAATGCTTGCGCCATGACCGCGCCCGCATTCAAGTTGGACGCATCAGCCATTTCGGACTAATGGAAATGTCGCGCCAACGGTTGCGCACTGGCGTTTTAGAAGGCTCCACAAGCCAATGCCCGCACTGTCAGGGCACCGGCATGATCCGCTCAACAGAATCAATGGCGCTGACCATCCTTCGCGCTCTTGAAGACCGGCTGCAAACCCAGCGCCAATCGCTAGACCTCGTCTGCAATACTAACGTTGATGTTGCGCTCTACATTCTAAATAACAAACGCAAATATGTTCATGACATTGAGCGCCGCTACAGCGTCAACATCTCTGTTGAAGCAACAGCAGATCTTGAAGGCGTTAGCTACACCATCGAGAACAGAAAACGTCATGAAGACGATCAGCACTCTAGCGGTGCCGTCATCCAGATGGATTGGGCACATAAATCAGTAGATAGCGAACCAGCCCCGCAAGAGGATAGTGACGACAGCAGCAAACCGCGCCGCCGCCGCCGCCGCCGTGGAGGCCAAAATGCCCGCCGCAATCACAATGAGGACCGGGGCGAAGATCGCAACGATAATCAAAACTCAGATCAAGAGACCGACAACAGCTCATCTAATGACAGCGCTGAAAATAAGGTTGAAAGCACCCATTCAGATGACAACTCGGATGATGAGAGCAAATCTCGCCGCCCAAGGCGGCGCGGCAGAAGAGGTGGTCGTCGGCGCAGCAAACGCAATCAGGATGCTGAAACAGCAAATGGTGAAGGCAACTCAGCGCAAGACGAAAACAACTCGTCTCACAATGACAGCAACAACCAGAACGATAACCAAACAGAAGCTCCAAAAGCTGACGCAGAAGCTGAAAATAGCGGCGAGAACATAGCCACCAATGACAATCAGCAAGATGAAAGCAACTCTGAACCCCGCGCCAGACGACCACGTGGCCGGCAAAGAAGCAGACGATCTGAAAGCAAAGAGCCTAAATCAGAACAACACGCTGAAACAGCTTCAGAGCAAAATGTGAAAGATGAAAAGCCTGCGAACATAAAAACAGAACCATCTTCGGATGTAAAAGTCGCAGATAAACCATCTGATACTAAAAATGACCCAAGCAGCATAGTGTCATCTGAAGTCGCGAAAGCCCCTGAAAAAGAAGACGCCAACCCACGCCGTGGTTGGTGGCAAAAAAGAGGCTAAGCGCAAAAAGAGACGCAGCAGGGATATTTTTTAAAGCTCTCTGTAGCTGTTTCAAACGAGTGAAAGGTGAGAGATCACCAAAACAGATAAAGAAAAAGCCCGCAGTTTGCTGCGGGCTTTTTTGTGAACCGATTAAACCTTCACTCATCGCGTCCTGTACTCATCAAGTCCTGTTTTCATCAAGTCAATGGCCGTGCCTTCAACCGCCGCACCGCCTCTTCTACCTCATCACAAGAACCAGCATATGAAAAACGCATCATATAATGCCCATGCACAGGGTCAAAATCCAACCCCGGACAAGCCGCAATGCCATACTCATCCAACAACCGCCCAGAAAAGGCCAGGCTGTCATCCGTAAACTGGCTCACATCGGTATAAATATAAAAGGCCCCATCAGCCGGTGCAAACTGACCAAGCCCCGCTTCACTTAAACCCGTCATCAAACAATCCCGGTTGCGCTTATAGTGGGCTTTAATCTCCTCCAGCTCGTCGACCGCATCAAACGCCGCAATAGCCGCATGTTGAGATAAGGTCGGCGCTGAAATATAGAGATGCTGATTAAGCTTCTCCATCACCCGGGTTAAAGCGGGCGGCACCACCATCCACCCAATACGCCACCCCGTCATGGAGTAATATTTAGAAAAGCTGTTCAGCACAATCACATGGTCATTCGCCGCCCAATTCGTATCCGGCTTGCCAGGGTTAGCCCGGCTGGTACATGCGGCCGTAACCGGCGGGGCACCATAGGTCAGCCCATGATATATCTCATCAGAAAACAACCAAACATTATGACGCCGCGTCAGCTCAATAATCGCCTGCATTTCATCATTGCCAATCATTGCACCCGTTGGGTTGGCCGGGCTGGCAAAAAGCAGCGCCTTTACATTGTCTTCAACAATGGCTTTTTGAACAGCGCTATAGTCAGGCACCCAGCCGGTCTCAGGGCCAATAGTTAAAGGCTTAGCCTCCAGCCCCACAACAGATATTATCTCTCGGTAACAAGGGTAGCCCGGCTGCATAATGGCAACCCGGTCCCCAACATCAAGCGTGGCTAAAAATGAAAGCAAAAACCCGGCAGATGAGCCTGTCGTAATGATAATTTGATCCGGGGTAACAGCAGCACCATAAGCCGCCATATAATGGCGGCTAATCCGCTCACGCAGCGGCGCAATACCCAACGCTTCTGTATAGCCAATCAAATCACTATCAATAACCGCTTTCGCCCGCTCTCGGACCAATTGCGGCGCCGCGCCGCCCGGTTGCCCAACTTCCATATGGCAAATATCTTCACCGCGCTGGCTACGCAGCTTTGCTTCCCGCAGCACGTCCATCGCCAGAAACGCCGCAATTTCACTTCGGCTGGAAAGGTCTACCAAAAAACTACCTCTTTAAAAAATCAGTCCGCGAAAAATCAAAGAATCTCAAAATTTAACCGGCCCTCAGGATCCGGCAAATCTCAACAATGAGAAACTATTAAGTGATAACAATGAAACAACAAAATGCCCTGGGGATATACACCCCCTGCCTTCATATGGTCATGAAATCAGAAGACAAATAAACTGAGCGCAAATCGCTTATCATCCAGTTTCATCCTGGCATGAGTATATATAAGCCGCATCAGCTTTAAGGCCATAAGAAACATCTGATGCAACAGGGGCTAACACTCACCGGACCAAAAAGCAAAAGACCAATGTCATTTGGCGAGAATAATGTTTTTTGGGGGTAATAGAGCGCAATTAAAGATTTAGCCTGCAACCAAAAGCCGTTATCACGTTAATTTTAAGCGACAAACGCCAGGTAAGCGGTTTATTCATATGAGCCAGACAATGACGCAAAAGGCAAGAATGACATTAGAGAAAAATGGGCACCAATTCAGCCCCATCAGCGCAGATCTAAAAAACATGCCAGCTGACAGAAAAAATAAAAAAACACTCCCGGTTCAGCCCCCCCTTGCAACAAAAGCAAATCCTGATGACGAGACAGCAATGCTTAAAAACATTAGATCACGAAATACCAGCTCAGACTTTCTCAAGTCACAATTTATCAAGCGACGGTTAAATAACCTCGCCATATTAATCATGGCCTGTCTGCTGGCCGCCCTGCCCTTTGCTAAAGCCGCGAACGCAGCTGGCCTCATACGCGACGCTGAAGCTGAAAATCTTATCAGAGATTATAGCATCCCCATTTTGCAGGCTGCCGGGCTCTCCTCTCAAAATATTTCAATCCACATTATCAACGATAAAAACTTTAATGCCTTCGTTGTTGATGGCCGCAATATGTTCATCAATATGGGCGCCATCATGCAATCTAAAACCCCCAACCAGCTCATTGGTGTCATGGCGCATGAAGCCGGCCATATTGCTGGCGGTCACCTCTCCAGGTTGAGAGCCCACGCCGCCAAAGCTCAAACACTTGACCTGATGCTAAAAATCCTCGGCGGGGCTATGTTGATCGCTGGCGGTGCCGGCGGCGGCAAAGACCTTGGCAAAGCTGGTCAGGGCATTTTTGCAGGGAGCTCATATCAAACCTATCGCTCCATGAACCAATACCGCCAAACCGAAGAATATGCCGCTGACCAAGCCGCCTTCGTTTACCTGACCCGCACCAAACAATCAGCCAGAGGCATGATCGAGACATTCGAATATTTCGCCAGCCAGGCAATTGGCTCCCTGAAATATTCAGACCCCTATGTTCTTAGCCACCCGCTGCCACGAGCACGCATCAACCAGCTACGTGAAAAAGCCGAGCGCAGCCCTTATTTCAATAAAAAAGACCCACCCGCTCTGCAGCTTCGCCATGATATGGTCCGGGCAAAACTAGTGGCATTTACAAGCCAGGCTGGCTATGTTTACAACCGCTTCCCCAACAGCGACCAATCTCGCCCGGCCCGCTATGCCCGCGCTATAGCGACCTTCCGCAGCACGGGCATTAAAGCGTTTTTACCAAAAGTGAACAAACTGCTGGCTGAGGACCCGAACAACCCATATCTCCATGAGCTGAAAGGCCAGTTTCTCCTGGAATCAGGCAATGCAAAAGCTGCCATCCCCTCACTGAAAAAATCAGTTAACCTGGACCCGAGGGCAGCCATCATCCGCATAATGCTGGCACAGGCCATTTCACAGCAGCCCGGCGGCGGCAACCCTGATGTCATCATCAACCACCTGAAAAAGGCACTGGTTCGTGAAAAACGCTCTGCTATAGGGTACCGCCTATTGGCCAATGCCTATGGCCGTAAACGTATGATAGGTGAAGCAAGCTTAGCCTCTGCCCATGCTTATTTCTTTGAGGGTAAATTACAGGATGCAAAAATGCAGGCCAAACGCGCCCAGAACCGCCTGAAGAAAAACAGCCCCAAATGGATACAAGCAAATGATATCCTAAGCTTCCGGCGCTAAAAATTACTGGTTGCAAGATGAAAAACAGGGAATGAACCAAACCCCCACTCACTGCGACCAAGAAAGAACAATGATCTTAACATTCGGAGAAAGTTAAATGCCGCATCTGTACCTAACCTCGTCGCTCAAAAATATGAGCAAGCTTATAGCCATTGGCTTAGCCTCGGCCCTTTTAATGGTGAGCGCGCCGCTTCAGGCAAAAACCTATGATGCAGAAGAAAAAGCTGCCATCAAAGACGTGGTCAAAGAATATCTGCTTGAAAACCCCGGCATTATCCGTGAAGCCCTGGAAGAGCTGGAGCGCCGCACAGCTGAAGAAGAAAGAAACCGCCAGCAAAAGCTAATCTCGGAAAATAAAGATCTGCTTGTTAACCCTGAATATAGCCATGTCGCAGGCAATAAAGATGGCGATGTTACCGTTATCGAATTCTTCGATTACAACTGCCCATATTGCCGCCAGTCTTTAAAAGACATCGTAAAACTGATGGAAAATGACAAAAACGTCAAAATCGTCCTGAAAGAATATCCAATCCTCGGCGAAGCCTCAAAAGTTGCCTCTCTCGCAGCTCTCGCATCTCGTAAACAGGGCAAATATATGGAATATCACACAGCGCTGCTTTCAGCCAAAGGGCGCATCAACAAAAGCTCAATTATCTCAATCGCAAAAAAAGTCGGCTTGGATATTGATCAGCTAGAGAAAGACATGGTGTCGAAAGAAGTTGAGAATGAACTTCAGAAAAACATTGATGTCGGCATTAAGCTTGGTATTAACGGCACCCCAACATTCATCTTCAATGACCGGGTTGTTCCACAGGTTCTCCCCTATGAAGCAATGCAGCAGGTGATAGCAAAACTACGCAAAGCCAGCTAAACAACCGGCACCGGTGCTAAATAAGCGGTTTATGTCTATAAAGCCTGTTAATTGCACTTTAATTGCCCTAGACGATCAGGCAACTTAACGGCTTGAGCACAAAGAAATATACGTTATAAAGGGCCCCTTGAGGGCCCTTTATATTTAGCCCCTTTAACTATATTTCGAGACGAACCTAAATAGGCCCCGCATCTCTTTTATGCGATAATCAGCTCAAACGGCGAGACAAGCAAATGTCTAAACCAATCTACGTCCTCAGCGGACCCAATTTAAACATGCTGGGCACCCGTGAGCCGGAAATTTATGGCAACACAACGCTGGAAGATATCCACAATACCCTCCGCGAACGGGCCGCAAAGAGCAATATAGAGCTTGAATGCACCCAGACCAACAATGAGGGTGATCTGGTCACGCAGATACAGCAGGCTGGCAGTAAAGGGCAGGCGATTATTTTAAACGCCGGTGCCTATACCCACACCTCAATCGCCATAGCTGATGCAATTCGCGCAATTGACATTCCTGTGATAGAGGTTCATCTCTCAAATATTTACCAAAGAGAAGAATTTCGCCATCACTCCTATATATCTCCGCTTGCAATGGGAGTAATATGTGGGTTTGGCGCTAATTCATACCATTTAGCGCTTGAAACTCTTATCTCAGGTGCTCAAAGTTAATCAATAACCCGTCAAACGGTATATAACCCTGCTTCAATATTAAAACAGGGTACAGTGTTAGGTGTCATGGCAGAGAAGAAAAAATTGAGTCAAAAACAATTAATCCGAGAATTGGCTGAACTCCTTGAAGAAACAGGCCTCAACGAAATTGAAATAGAGCAGAAGGATTTGCGCATTCGCGTTGCCAAGTCCCCAGCTAATATCATTGCGGCTCCAGCCCCAACTCATATTAGCGCCCCTGCCGTTGATGCCCATACCCCAGCAGTAGCCCCAGCAGCAAAATCAGCCCAACCGGCAGATGGCGCCTTAACTTCGCCAATGGTCGGCACCGCATACCGCGCACCAGAGCCAGGCTCAGCGCCATTCGTAGATGTTGGTGCCAAAGTCACCAAAGGCCAAACCCTGCTGATTGTGGAAGCCATGAAAACCATGAACCACATTCCCGCCCCAAAATCCGGCACCGTAACTGCAATTATGGTGGAAGATGGCCAGCCTGTTGAATTTGGCGAACCGTTGATGGTTATTGAATAAAGCGACCAGAAAAAGCGACAAGGCACTTAATGTTCGACAAAATCCTCATAGCAAATCGGGGCGAGATTGCGCTGCGTATCCAGCGAGCCTGCAAGGAACTTGGCATATCAACTGTTGCCATCCACTCGACAGCAGATGAAGACGCTATGCATGTTCGCCTGGCAGACGAAAGCGTCTGTATTGGCCCGCCGCAAGCTGCAAAAAGCTATCTCAACATCCCTGAAATTATGGCCGCCTGTGAAATCACCGGCGCAAATGCCGTCCACCCCGGTTATGGCTTCCTCTCCGAGAATGCCCGCTTCGCTGAAATCCTGGAAGATCACAACATCACCTTCATCGGCCCTACAGCCGAGCATATCCGCCTTATGGGTGACAAAATCACCGCAAAAGACACGGTGAAAAAACTGGGCATTCCCGTTGTCCCCGGCTCAGATGGGGCCATTACCTCTCTGAAACAGGCAACAAAGATCGCTAAAGAGATCGGCTACCCCGTGTTGATTAAAGCGGCTGCAGGCGGCGGCGGGCGCGGTATGAAGGTCGCCCCAACAGAAGCTGACCTCGAAATGGCCATCTCTACCGCCAAAGCAGAATCGAAAGCTGCCTTCGGTGATGATGCCCTCTACATGGAAAAATATCTCGGCAAACCGCGCCATATTGAGGTGCAGGTTATCGGCGATGGCCAAGGCCATGCGGTCCATCTTGGTGAACGTGACTGCTCCTTGCAGCGCCGCCACCAAAAAGTCTGGGAAGAAGCCCCCTCCCCTGCGCTAAATGAAGCAGAGCGTGAGAAAATCGGCCAGATCGTTGCCAAAGCTGTTGGTGACCTGAACTATCGCGGCGCCGGCACCGTTGAGTTTCTCTATGAAAATGGCGAATTCTACTTCATAGAAATGAACACCCGCCTCCAGGTAGAGCATCCAGTCACAGAAATGATCACTGGCCTTGACCTGGTGATCGAACAAATCCGTGTCGCAGCAGGGGCCCCATTAAGCTTCACCCAGGAAGATATCTGCCTGAGAGGCCATGCCATTGAATGCCGCATCAACGCTGAAAACGCCCGCACCTTCATGCCCTCACCCGGCAAAATCAATTATTTCCACCCTCCAGGGGGGCTAGGCGTCCGTGTAGATAGCGGCGTGTATCAAGGCTATACAATCCCACCCCATTACGACAGCCTCATCGGCAAGCTCATCGTCCATGGCAAAAGCCGCAATGAATGTATGATGCGCTTGAAACGGGCATTAGGTGAATTTGTGATTGATGGCATAGATACCACCATCCCCCTATTCTCGGACCTATTAAACGAGCCGGATATTATCAATGGCGCTTATGATATCCATTGGCTTGAAAAATATCTGGAGAAATATTAGGGCTAAGAACCGCTGACCGCGACTTGCAAGCCACTTCGCTTGGTGCGGCAAGACTAAAGCCAGCAAAGTACTATTCAACAAAGTACAATTGAGCAAATTTAAAGGGGGAGGGAACGCACACCATATTCGAGCGTTCCCTCCCCTCTTTTTGTTAAATCTCCAACCATCAACATAAGAGGCATCAGGCTAATCTGCCGCGCAAACGCCTTTTTATTTCCTTCAAATCACGATAAGATCGTGACTTATGAGATCAACAAACATCAACATCGATATCACCGCTGAAGTGCTTTTAAAGGCCTATTCTTGCGGGATTTTCCCTATGGCGGAAAATGCTGAAGATGATGAGTTATTCTGGATAGAACCAAAACATCGCGGCATCATCCCGTTGAATGATGTGCATGTACCAAAACGCCTAGCCCGCACAATCAGGTCAGGCCGGTTTACCATCAGAATTGATGAGGATTTTGAAGGGGTTATTAATGGCTGCTCGGCCCCCCGCCCCGATAGACCCAGCACCTGGATCAACAACCGCATTCGCCAGCTATATAGCGAGCTGTTTGAAATGGGCCATTGCCATACAGTTGAAGTTTATAATAAACAGGATGAGCTGGTAGGCGGGCTCTATGGTGTCGAGCTAAACGCAGCCTTTTTCGGTGAGAGCATGTTTTCATTTGAAAAGGACGCCAGCAAAGTCGCACTGATCTATCTTATAGCTCGCCTAAAATATGCAGGCTTTAAACTGCTGGATACCCAGTTTGTCACAGATCATCTTGAGAAGTTTGGCGCCATAGAGGTGAATCGCGAGGAGTTTCAGCGCCGCCTGGAACGTACCCGCGTGCGTCTGCGCCGGAAATTCTCATCAATGGATTTGGATTTACCAGCAACCGGGCTTTTACAGCTCGTCAACCAAACATCATAAACCGGATGCTCCACCGCGTGGATGCCCGGATTCTCAGCAAAAATCCAGCCGGTGAAAAGCTCATGCATACTGCCATTTAGCTTACGCTCTTTCACTTCAATGAACGAATTCGTGCTTGGGGCTTCTGTGGCTGGGCGTGTGTGGCACGCTTTTGGTTTAATGGTCAAGGCGCCAAATTTCTGCTCAGAATCGATTGGTATTTCAAGATGGGAGATCCGCGCAGTGACCTTATTGAGGGCTGCAAATACAGCTACTTTATTATCAATGACCTCAGCAGAGCTATCCCCGGCAAAACCAGCAGCAACCACCAGCCCACAACTATAAATGCTGAGCTGTTTTAGTAATTTGGTCATTTTAAAAGTCATACCCATCCTGTAAAAATCGTATCACTGCTTTGGCAAATGATTGTAACAAACAAAATCACCCCAAAACATAGGAAGCGCCGCAGCGAATTCTATGATGCCACAATTTATGAAAAGGGCGGCTAATTTACGGCAACCTAGCCATTCTGTAGCAAACCACCCCCCCTACTCGCAAGTGCAGATGAAGCGCAATCGCACATAATCAGCATACCAGCGCCGCGCACCGCTTAAAGGATCTGTATGGCTAAGCTGAGGTAATAACAAACTCTCCAGCTTGTCGAGCACCTCATCTCTTATCGGCCCCTCCTCAAATTGTTCCAAAAACGAAGCTCTAAACACTGAAAGCCACCCCTTAATTCCTGTTTTGAGGTAAGTCTGCCGCATTTGCAGCTCCGAGACCTGCACCTTGAACCCAGCAGCATTCAGCAGATGGTCAGCTTCTTCACATGTAAGATACATCTCTGCGGCGGCTTTGGTTTCTTTTGAGCTTTCACGCGCCACAGCACAAATAGCTGTGCGGATCGCCGCAATATTGCCAAAGCCCCCACATTCAACAACCAATCGCCCGCCAGGTTTCAGCGCGCGCTTAAATTTCAGTAACAAGCTGGGCCAATCACCAATCCAGTGCAGTACCGCATTTGAAAATATTGCATCATATTGACCGTTATCATCAAGAGACAGCAAATCCATCTCCCGCACTGTGAGACCGCGCAGCCTGGCCGCTGCCACCATACTGGGCGCAACTTCCACCCCCTCCACAACAGCACCGCTCTCAGAAATCTTCTCAGTCAGCGCCCCATCTCCGCAGCCCGCATCAAGAATATGCTCACCGCGCTGTGGGGCAAGCCATCCTAAAATTACATCACCATAATCAGAAACAAACCGACCATGGCGGTCATATTCATCAGCATTCCAGTTTTGATTATTCCCCATAAGGGCTCACCCATATTATTGTTTCAAACCACCAAAATAAAACAGCCCCGCAAACACTGCGAGGCTGGAAAATTCTTCATCACTGAATAAACATGCTACCGGGCTTATTCTGGCCGCCATGCATCATAATCAGAGGCAACAGCTTTGCCAGCATCCCGCTCTTCAGCATTTGGCCGGTAGCGCAGGGCGGTACCGGTATAATTTGGTTTATGCGGCGCTTCAAAACCACGAGGCGCATAAACTTCATCACTTGGCGGGGTATCGGTTTTATAATGCATCCAGCCATACCATCCCGGTGGTATTAGTGTCGCCTCAGCCAGCCGGTCATAAACCACCCAGCGCCGCGGCTTGCCAAGCGGGCCAACACCCTTGGCTTGCTCATAATAGCTATTGCCCAGATCATCTTCGCCAACGAAACGACCATTTTTCCATAACGTAAAGCGATGCCCAATAGTTGTGCCGCCCCACCATGTGAATATTTGTGAGAAAAGTCCCATTAACGCCCCATATATAGAGTGTTCATAAACAGCTGCGCATTCATCTAGTCGTAACTGAATGGCAAATCAGTTTCAGCCAAAGCTGATTTAATATACATAAAGCTGACTTAAGTAACAGCCACCCCCAAGACCTATTTATATAATAGGCACCATATTCATAGTATCGCAATTCACCAGCTGCTTGTAAATCACCAGAAGCTGCGACGAATCAGACCTAGAAAACAAGCTTCAGTTAAACCACATCGCCGCCAAAAGGCAACCGGCATTCATCCCGCCACTGCTGCTGTTGCTAAAAAATACCAGTTATAATTTTGTCGCCTATCTCGATTAAATTAGCTGTGGTTTATTTTTTCCAATAAACCGCCTGAAAACAGCCTTCAGGGCATATTTTTCTGTTGAAGGAGAGAGCCAGGGGCAAATTTCTATTTTTTCCCACATCTTTCCCCACACTTTTCCCCTGTTATCCAACGGATATCCCCATTTTGCTCACAAATTATCAATATATTGATGCCAGGATGCATGGAGACACAAGTTCTTGACGTACGTGACCCGAGTCACTTAAGTTGAGTTTCTGACATCGAAAGATGGTCACTCATGATAAAGCGCTGATTTCGGAACAATAAATCACGCGATATCGCCAGCATTTACTCTCTGAGGGGGGATGTTGGTCTAGATCAAAGATCTGAGGCCAAAACACCAGGAGATAAAGGCCAGCATATGAAAGACATCGCGGCGTCAGGATCAAATAACAGCTATTTGTCAGATCAGTATCATCTGACAGCAGAGCAATAGGTCCATGCGTAATCAGTTCTGATTAGTATTTAACAAGAACGAAAAAATCAGGTGTTTCAAGCGGGGGTGGTGAATAACCATAACGGCTGCTTTTTGGTGAAACTCAAAAAGCGGTTTGCCCTTACGGGAGAGCTTTACGCCAAATTTGGCAATCAGAAACGGCCGATCAGAACAAGAGATTGAACGGAACAACTAAAACAAACAGGTCGAGACTGTCTGAACAAACTCATTAAATCAGACACTCAAAAAACAAAACGGCCAAAACAGGGATGTGTCAGTAAAAATCACCATCAAAGGGGCAGCCCCCAAACATGGTGGCAAACGTAAAAGGGACTTTAATTAAAGGATTTGATTTCAGATTTTGCTTTTCTCATTTTGCGTCTTATTTCGCGCTGACAAATCAAAATCAATGACAAACCAAAATTACGGTCGCGACGATAAAATGATCACGAAATGCGCTTTTCCACTTGGTAAAATACCCGGTGTGGCCTTTTAGAAAACAACAGCGCATTTCAATATATTTGAGGGGAACTACTAAATGCGGATCGAACGGCGTTTTACAGAAGAGAATTGCTCGCCATATAAGAAAATAGAATTTCGCACAACATCGAGCGAAATTCGAAATCCTGATGGCTCAACAGTCTTTGAACTGAAAGACTTTCAGGTTCCAGCTCATTGGTCAGCTGTTGCCAGCGACATCATCGCACAAAAATATTTTCGTAAAGCCGGCGTTCCCGCAAAATTAAAACGTGTCGAGGAAAATGATGTCCCCTCATGGTTATGGCGCAGTGTGCCTGATGAGAAAGCACTGAAAGCTTTACCAAAATCAGAGCGCTACACAGGCGAAACAGGCGCGGCTCAAGTCTTTGACCGTCTTGCAGGCACCTGGACATATTGGGGCTGGAAAGGTGGCTACTTCACAAATGAAGAAGATGCTCGCGCCTATTTCGATGAAATGCGTTACATGCTGGCCATGCAAATGGCGGCCCCAAACAGCCCGCAATGGTTCAACACCGGCCTTCACTGGGCATACGGCATCGACGGCCCCGGCCAGGGCCATTTTTATGTCGATTATAAAACCGGCAAACTGACCTCCTCACAATCGGCCTATGAGCACCCGCAACCCCATGCCTGTTTCATCCAGTCGGTTAATGATGACCTCGTCAATGAAAATGGCATCATGGATCTCTGGATCAGAGAAGCCCGCCTCTTTAAATATGGCTCCGGCACTGGCTCCAACTTCTCTGACCTGCGCGGGGAAAATGAATCCCTCTCAGGTGGTGGTAAATCTTCTGGCCTTATGAGCTTCTTGCGCATTGGCGACCGCGCCGCTGGCGCCATTAAATCTGGCGGCACAACCCGCCGGGCGGCCAAAATGGTTGTCATCGATATTGACCATCCAGATATTGAAAAATTCATCAACTGGAAAGTGAAAGAAGAGCAGAAAGTTGCAGCCCTCGTCACCGGCTCAAAAATCTGCTCAAAACATCTCAAATCCATCTTTAAAGCCTGCATTAATTGCTCAAGCGATGATGACAGCTGCTTCGATCCTAAAAAGAACCCAGCTTTAAAACGCGAGATCAAAGCAGCCCGGCAATTATCCGTGCCGGACAACTACATCCAGCGGGTTATCCAATTTGCCAAACAAGGCTTTAAAGAGCTTGAGTTTGACACCTATGACACGGATTGGGATTCAGAAGCGTATTCAACAGTCTCTGGCCAAAACTCAAACAACTCCGTCCGCGTCACTGACCAATTCCTGAAAGCTGTTGAAGCTGGCCGCGATTGGGACCTCATCAGCCGCACCACGAAAAAGCCGATCAAATCACTCGATGCGGCAAATCTCTGGGATCAGGTCGGCCATGCCGCCTGGAGTTGTGCTGACCCGGGCATCCAGTTCCACACCACCATCAATGATTGGCACACCTGCCCTAAATCAGGGCCAATCCGCGCCTCGAACCCCTGTTCAGAATATATGTTCCTGGACGACACCGCCTGTAACCTGGCTTCACTGAACCTTATGCAGTTCTTTAAGGGCAAAGAGGGCGAACAACTATTCCAAATCGATGATTTTGAGCATGCTGTCCGCCTCTGGACCATCACCCTTGAAATCTCGGTCACCATGGCGCAGTTCCCCTCGAAGGAAATTGCCAAACTATCTTATCGCTACCGCACCCTCGGTCTCGGCTTCGCCAATATCGGCGGTCTGCTCATGGCCTCAGGTTACGGCTACGATTCAGAAGAAGGCCGTGCCTTATGCGGGGCCATCTCCGCTCTGATGACCGGCATGTCTTACGCAACCTCAGCAGAAATGGCCAAAGAACTCGGCACATTTGAAGGCTATGACAATAACGCAAAACACATGTTGCGTGTTATGCGTAACCATCGCCGCGCCGCTTACGGCCATGCCGATGGTTATGAAAAACTCTCAGTTGCCCCGGTGCCACTCGACCATCATGCCTGCCCGGATAGAAAACTGGTTGATCATGCCTGTAGAGCCTGGGACAAAGCACTTGAAGGTGGCCAGGAACATGGCTATCGCAATGCGCAATCAACCGTCATAGCCCCAACGGGCACAATTGGCCTTGTTATGGATTGCGACACAACCGGCATTGAGCCAGACTTTGCGCTCGTTAAGTTCAAAAAGCTGGCCGGTGGTGGCTATTTCAAAATCATCAACCGCATGGTCCCCGTGGCCCTGAAAGGCCTTGGCTATAGCGAAGATGAACTGAGAGCCATCGAAAATTATGCCGTTGGTTATGGCACCTTGAAAGATGCACCCCATATCAACCATGAAAGCCTGAAAACAAAAGGCTTCACAGATGAGATCCTTGAGACAATCGAGCAGGGTCTGGCAACCACTTTCGATATCAAATTCGCTTTTAATAAATGGACCCTTGGTGAAGACTTCTGCATCAACGCACTGAAGATTAGTGAAGAGCAGCTCATCGACCCAGAGTTCAGCTTACTCGCCCATCTTGGCTTCACCGCCAGAGAGATTGATGCGGCGAATGAATATTGCTGTGGCACCATGACACTTGAGGGGGCCCCCCATCTGAAAGATGAGCATCTCTCTATCTTCGATTGCGCCAACCCTTGCGGTCGCAAAGGTAAGCGCTTCCTTTCCGTCAACAGCCACATCCGCATGATGGCCGCCAGCCAGCCCTTTATCTCTGGTGCCATTTCAAAAACCATCAACATGGCCAATAATGCCACTGTGGAAGATTGCAAAAACGCCTATATGCTGTCATGGCGGCTGGCGTTGAAAGCCAATGCTCTCTATCGCGATGGCTCAAAACTCTCACAACCATTGAACGCTCAAATATTGGGTATCGATGAAGAAGAGAGCGAAGCAGACATTGAAGCCATCACAGCCTTGCCGCAAGGTGAGAAAGCAGCAGTTGCAGCTGAGCGCATCATCGAAAAAGTAATCGAGCGAGCTCGTGAAACGGCCGACCGTGAGAAACTGCCTCATCGCCGCAAAGGCTATACACAAAAAGCCGTCGTTGGCGGCCATAAGGTATATCTAAGAACCGGCGAATATGAAGATGGGCGCCTTGGTGAGATCTTCATCGACATGCACAAGGAAGGCGCGGCGTTCCGCTCTCTCATGAACAACTTCGCCATCGCAATCTCTCTTGGCCTGCAATATGGCGTGCCGCTGGAAGAATATGTGGAGGCCTTCACCTTCACCCGCTTCGAACCAGCTGGCTTCGTGCAAGGTAATGACAGCATCAAAAACGCCACCTCAATTCTCGATTATATCTTCCGGGAACTCGGTGTCAGCTATCTTGCCCGTCATGACCTTGCCCATGTTGACCCAAGTGAAATTGGCGCTGTTGCCACTTCAATGGGCCGCGGAGAAGATGATGATGGCAAAGACCCAAATGGGCTCCAGGCAGATCGCTTCCTAAGCCGGGGTCTCTTGCGCGGCAAATTTAACAAAGCCCGCATTGTTGAGAGCAAAGTTAGCAAAGAAGCAAGCCCGGTAGCAGAACTACAGAAAAAGGTCGTCAATTCAAACATGACCAGCGGCGAAACTCACCAGGTTTCAGTGCAGCAAGCCTCTTCCTCTGTCACATCAGGCGCCCTTGGTAGCAAGGCAGAGCTGATGGCAGAAGCCAGAGTAAAAGGTTATGAAGGTGAATCTTGTGGCGATTGCGGTAATTTCACACTTGTGCGCAATGGCACATGCTTGAAATGCGACACATGCGGTTCAACCAGCGGTTGCTCATAAGCCACTGGATTGAATTAACAAATAAAGATACCACCCCCGTCAGCCCAAATCTGCCGGGGGTGGTTATCCAGTCTTTATCCACATTTTTTTCAGTTTTTTCAGCCTGTGTGGAACATCAATGGAGAATCTGTGTATGCTTGCAGGGTTGCGTGCAAAATGAACGCTGTTAACGACCAGTGATTATTGCAACAATCAGGCAGCACATACGGTACAAATAACTGTATGCGCCCGCTCTTTTTAAAAAACTACGATATTAAGAACCTGAAGCAGCCTGGCAAACAGCCACGCCGCTCCAGCCAAAAGAACGGCAGGCCCATGGCAATTGATGAGCAATTGCAATCTCTGGTCTATTTCCTCACAGACCATCTCTTCGCTGCGATGGAAGCTGGCGAGAAGATCAGTGCCGCCTCCTATACACAGAATAACCTAGATCGCGATCTCTCAAGCGCAGAGATAATGCAAGAGCTTGAAGACCAACGCCTGTTTATAAATGATCTCTCTACATGGGAAGAAGACCTGGTTACAAAAATCAACCAGGCCCGCCAGTGGAGCCGCTACCTCAAAGATCATGATAGCAGCTTCAAACCGCTAATTGACCTTTTCAATAGCGCAACCCACCCCCTAACAGATGTTGCCGCTCAGATCAGAGACCATCATGACCGCCATTTTGAAGGGGGTGACCACCCAGACTGGTTCATTACCTCAAGAGCCATCACCCAAAAACAATCAGCTGATGGCCGCTTACTGGCGCTGACCACCAGAGATAATTATCTCATCGGCGGGCATCTACGCCTGGGTCAACTTCTCGACCTGGCTGAAACATTTCTGGAAACCCTGGAGAGCCGCTTTCCAAATCTCTGGCTACCAGCTGAAGAAGCAATTTCAGAGGCCAGCATGTCAGATGATGCATTGGCAGAAAACTTAAGTGCTGAAAGTGACTTTCACCGTGAACCACCCCGCTAAAAGCTGGTTCAACTCCCACTCTCCTCATCTCTAAATGTTTTCCCCTCTTCCAGAAGCCCGTCTTTCAAACCCACAACAGCCGCATCAAGATCCGCAGCATCAGTGCTGCGCAAAACCACAATGGTCCCAACACGCCCTTCCTTAAAATAAGGGTAGCTACCAAGGGAGACCGTTTCATAACGGTCCTCAAGCAGCTTTAACCGCGCCGCAACACTACTTTCAGGATGTTCAACAACAACACTGGCAGACAACATTTTAGCGCCGGTGCGTAGATATTGCGTAGCGTCATCCAGCATCACTTCCATAATCTTCGGCACACCAGCCATCACAATCACATTCTCAATCATAAAACCCGGCGCACCTGAAACTGAATTTTTCACAAGCTGCCCCCCAACCGGCACCCGCGCCATCAATCGCCTTGATGGCGTCAATGCTTTTTCAGGGTAGCGTTGCTTCATCAGCTCCAACGCCTCTGTATTTTCCACCAGCTCAGCCTCAACCGCCTTAGCAACACTAACAGCTGTAATGTCATCATGAGTTGGGCCAATACCACCTGTTGTAAAGAGATAATCATATTGTGAGCGCAGCACATTGACCGCCTCAACAATACGGTCCTCCTGATCAGAGACAACCCGTACTTCCACAAGCCGAATGCCAATAGCTGTGCAATGCTTAGCCAGATAATTAATATTTTTATCTGCCGTTCGCCCGGAGAGAATCTCATCACCAATCACCAGCAGCGCCGCAGTGACCACAGCCATGCTATCCCCAGCTGACAGTTCGTCGCCGGTTGAATTATCATTTCCTTCAGTCATTATGACCTTTCTTAAGCTCAAGACATCAATAGAATTTAACCACATAAGGACCGGTGAAAACACCCATGAAATTTAAAGATGAGCTGATACAAGCCACCTTGATAAAACGCTACAAACGCTTCCTGGCCGATGTTGAGCTCTCAGATGGCACAATCACCACCGCCCATTGCGCGAACCCCGGCGCTATGCTTGGGCTTAAGGAGCCGGGCAGCAAAGTCTGGCTCTCTCCGGCGAATAACCCAAAGCGCAAATTACAATTTTCATGGGAACTGATAGAACTGCCCGCAGGCAAAACCACATGTTGCATTGGCATCAATACCAGCCACCCCAATAAACTGGTGGAAGAAGCAATTTTGAACGGCACAATCACCGAGCTAGACGGCTACAAAACACTGAAACGGGAAGTAAAATATGGCACCAATAGCCGCATCGACCTGCTGCTCTCAAATGAAAATAAAGACGGCAGCGCCAAAGATATCTGCTATGTCGAGGTAAAAAATGTCCACTTGCTAAGACAAAACACCCTCGCAGAATTTCCAGATAGTGTCACAGCCCGCGGCACCAAGCATCTCGGTGAGCTGGCAGAAACCGTAAAACAAGGCCACCGTGCAGTGATGGTTTATGCCATTCAAAGGCCCGATGTAGCCGCCTTCTCCCTGGCAGAAGATATAGATCCCGTCTATGCAGCCGCCTTCCGCACCGCCAAAGCCGCCGGCGTTGAAGCCATCGCCTATAGCTGTAAACTCACCCCGAAAGAGATCACTATAGATAAAAGCATTCCGATTATTTTTGAATAAGGCCGCCTGTAAAAAGGAGCACGACTGGATATAATATAACGGCCAGCATCTAACCAAAAGAGACCTTTAAGAAAGCTTGCCAAAAACACGCTGCACACATAATCTTGCAGTAAATTTACTCAGACAGATTAGGCAAAGCCTACAAGCGACGCATAAAGAAGATTTAGTTATTATGAATAGACATAGCCCGGTCATCCCCATCCATAAAGAAGCAGATTATGAAGGCATGCGCAAAGCCGGGCGCTTGGCCGCTGAAGCTCTTGATATGCTGGTAGAAGAAGCAGCCCCCGGCGTTACAACCGAAAAGCTGGATGACCTCGCCCTGCAATTTGCAATGGATAATGGCGCGGTACCAGCCCCCTTAAATTATCGCGGCTTTCCAAAATCCATCTGCACCTCAATCAATCATGTGGTCTGTCACGGCATTCCCGGGCCAAAGCCACTGAAAACCGGCAGCATTTTGAATATAGATGTCACCCTCATCGTCGATGGCTGGCATGGAGACACAAGCCGCACCATCGCCATTGGTGACATTCCGACCAAAGCCGCCCGCTTGATGGACATAACCTATCTCGCCCTGATGAAGGGAATTGAGGTTGTGCGCCCCGGTGCCACAACAGGAGATATCGGCCACGCCATTCAGTCATTTGCAGAAAGTGAGCGCTGCTCTGTTGTGAAAGATTTTTGCGGTCATGGGCTTGGTCGCCAATTCCACTCGCCGCCAAATATCCTGCACTATGGGGAGAAAGGCACAGGCATCCCCCTTCAGGAAGGTATGTTCTTCACCATTGAACCTATGCTAAATCTAGGCCGCCCAGAGGTAAAAGTGCTGGCAGATGGCTGGACCGCCGTCACCAGAGATAAATCGCTCTCAGCTCAATTTGAACATAGCATCGCCGTCACCAAAGACGGGTATGAGATCTTCACGAACTCCCCCAGCGGCTGGGAACATCAACTCCGCAAAATAAGCTAACAACAGGCGGCAGAATGGGTGAATTTAAAGACAGCCAAAAGCAAATCACCCCACATTATCAGGGGCACCGGGCGCGGCTAAGGCAAAAGTTTCGCAAGAATGGCGCAGACACCTTCCCCGATTATGAGCTTTTGGAAATGCTACTCTTTCGCGCCATTCCCCGCCGCGACACGAAACCCATCGCCAAAGAGCTGATTGCAAAATTCGGCAGTTTCGCAGACGTCATCAACGCCCCAGAAGCCCGGCTAAAAGACATAGACGGCATCGGCGAGGCTGTCATTACCGAGTTAAAAATAGTCAAAGCCTCAGCACTGCGCTTAATGCAGGGAGAGCTGGCCAAAAAACCAATCATCTCCTCATGGCAAGCCATGTTGAAATATTGCGTTGCCGCTATGGCGCATGAGCAGCGCGAACAATTCCGCATCATTTTTCTCGATAAACGCAATCAGGTGATAGCAGATGAAGTGCAGGCAGAAGGCACAGTTGATCACACGCCAGTTTATGTGAGAGAAGTTGTCAAACGGTCACTTGAAGTGGGAGCAACAGCCATCATCCTGGTTCATAACCACCCTTCAGGCGACCCAACCCCATCACGGGCAGATATTAGCATGACCAAAGAGATTATGGGCGCACTGGAGAAAATCAACATCCTTGTTCATGACCATATCATCGTTGGACGCGATGGCCATGCCAGCCTGAAACAACTAAAGCTGATTTAAAAAATACGGGAGGTGTTAAATCTCCCCCTCAAGACCAAATTTTGCCAGGTCCCGGCGATAGAAAATACCCCCTAACGGCAGCGCCGCTAGATAGAGGCCGCAAATAACCGAGAGCGTTATGTAGGGGTAAGTGAAGAGAATGGCCGCAAACAAAACACCCGCCACAGTTAGCGGCATGGCATAGACAAACTTAATCCGGTGCCCAAGCAACTTGCCAGAAAAACTCGGCAAGGTAGAGACCATCAACCCAGCAATAATCACCATATAAAGCGCGATAAGCGGCGGCACATCCCGAACAACATCAAGCCCCGCCTGATAAAGGTAAAGCGGCAGCATCACCATAAGCGCCCCAGCCGGAGCCGGGATGCCTTCAAAATATTTTTGCCGCCACTGCGCTTTATTCGGGTCATCAATACTGACATTAAACCGCGCCAAGCGCAGCGCAGCTGAAATAGAAAAGGCCAAAGCTGCAATCCAGCCAAAGCTCTTCAAATCATTCAAGCCCCAGGTGAAAAGTAGAATAGCCGGCGCAACACCAAAATTGACAAAATCAGCCAGAGAATCCAGCTCGGCACCAAATTTGGAGGAAGCCTTCAATAGCCGCGCCACACGACCATCAAGCCCATCTAGCGCGCCAGCCAAAACAATCAACCCAATCGCCAGCTCAAGCCGCCCATCAATCGCCATTCTGATTGAGGTCAACCCAGCACTCAGCCCCATCAGCGTGATTACATTGGGGATAAGCGCCCGAAGCGGCACCCGCCGGTCACTACGGCGCAATAAAAACCGCTTTCGCCCACGGCCATTGCTTTTGCGCCCCTTAGCCTTTGGCTTTATAGCAGGCGTCACCTTGGTAGGATCACTTTCTGGCTCGCTCGTCTCGGCACTCATCCATTAAACCCATTCATACATCTAATCAGAAAACCAACTTATCGGCCGGTGCTCATTCTATAAAATACAAGGCAAGTTATTGTGCCCGCGCTTCTCTAACCTCTTCATCAGAACGCAGATCAGCAAAAACAGTTTCGCCGCCAATCGCTTTTTGGCCAACAGAAACCAGCGCTGTCTTGCCCTTGGGCAAATAAACATCCACCCGGCTGCCAAAACGGATAAGACCATAGCGCTCTCCAACGCCAAGCTGTTCGCCCGCCTTCACAAAACAAAGAATACGCCGTGCGATCAATCCTGCAATCTGTACCACACCGATTTTATCACCTTTAGGCGTTTCTATCACAATGCCATTTCTCTCATTATCTTCACTGGCCTTATCAAGCACAGCATTGAGAAACAGCCCCGGCGTATAAGCAACCTCTTTGACATCACCCGCCACAGGGGCGCGTTGTATATGGACATCAAAAATTGAAAGGAAAGTTGAAACCCGCACCAGCGGTTCATCGCCAAGTGCAAGCTCCTTTGGCGGCATCACTTCTTCAATCGCAGTAATGCGCCCATCAGCCGGGGCAATAACTAGCCCTTCCCGGGTTTGAGTTACCCGCTCAGGGTCACGAAAGAAATAAACGATCCATAATGTAATAATCGCTGCAATCCAACCAAGTGGCGCCCAAAGCAGAAACAGTAATAGGGTTGCAATGGCCCCTATCGCCACAAATTTATGGCCATCGCGATGCACAGGCACCAATACGGTCTCTAAGGTATCAAGAATACTGTTATGTTCAGCCACGATGGGACCTCTTATCTAATTAAACGCCCTGATTTATAGGGATATAACTTATAATGCACAAATCTTATAAAGAACTAAGGGAGCCCCCTCAGCAAAAAGCCATGAACCAGTTAACTCATGTCATATAACTTAAGCAGGCTCCCGCACATCGTCGCTATCTTTCAAAGAGCGTTGCTGCTGCCACAGCCCGGCATAAACACCATTGCTGGCAACCAGCTCATCATGTGTACCGCGCTCAACAATCACCCCAGACTCTAGCACAAGAATTTCATCAGCATGTGTCACTGTAGAAAGCCGGTGAGCAATCACCAATGTTGTGCGCTCACGCGCCACCTGATCAAGCGCTCCTTGTATCTCTTTTTCGGTATAACTATCAAGCGCGCTTGTTGCTTCATCTAGCATCAATATCGGCGGCGCTTTCAAAATAGTTCTGGCTATAGCAACCCGCTGCTTTTCCCCGCCTGAAAGCTTAAGGCCCCGCTCACCAACCATAGTGTTATAGCCCTCAGGTAGATCCCTGATAAAGCCGTCAATCTGTGCCATCTTAGCGGCCTCAATAACATCCTCACGTTTCGCATCAGGCCGCCCATAAGCAATGTTATAATAGATGCTTTCATTAAACAGCACCGTATCTTGCGGCACCATACCAATCACCGCGCGCAAACTCTTTTGCGTCACCTTGGAGATATCCTGCCCATCAATAAGAATGCGCCCACTTGAGAGATCATAAAACCGAAACAGCGCCCGCGACAATGTCGATTTACCAGCACCAGATGGCCCAACGATAGCTGTCATTTTACCAGCCGGCACCCGAAAGCTGACATCCTTTAATATTGGCCGCGCCGGATCATAAGCAAACTTAACACCTTCAAACTTAATTTCACCATCAGTCACAACCAGTGGCTTAGACCCTGGCTCATCTGTCACTTCAGGGTATCGGTCCAGCAAAGTGAACATATTCTCAAGGTCAACCAACCCCTGACGAATTTCACGGTAAACCATGCCAAGGAAATTTAACGGGATTTGTAATTGAATAAGCAGAGCATTGACCATGACAAAATCACCTAAAGTCAGTGTTTTATCAACAACCCCAAATGCAGCCATCAGCATGGCAATGGTCAACCCAATGGTGAAAATTGCCGCCTGCCCAGCATTCAACACCCCTAAAGATGTATAGGTGCGAATGGCCGCCCGCTCATAGCCGCTCATCACCTTGTCATAGCGCTTGGCCTCAAGCTCTTCATTACCAAAATACTTGATGGTCTCATAATTCAGAAGGCTATCAACCGCCTTTGAACCAGCCTCATTATCAGACTGGTTCATATCCCGGCGAATACCAATCCGCCAGTCGCTGGCGATCTTCGTGAAATAAAGATAGACCAGCACAGTGACAGCAAGCACCAGAACATAAGCCCAGCCGAACATATAACCAAAAATGCTGAAAACCAGCATCAGCTCTAGCATGGTAGGTAAAAAATTGAGCACACCCATTCTGATAATTAGCTCAATCGCCGTGCTTGCCCGCGAGACAACCCGGTTAAGCTCACCAGTGCGGCGCTCCAGGTGAAAGCGCAGTGATAAAGTGTGCAAATGACGAAAAGTTTCAACCGAAAGGGCACGAACAGCATTTTGCCCAACACTGATGAATAACCCATCCCTCAGGGCATTAAAGGCGATCATCATAATCCGCCCCATACCATAGGCAATGATCAACATGATAGGCACCAGACCAAGCACAACAATCTCAGACTGGCCATAAAGCGCATCGAGCGCGTTCACAGCTCCTTTATAAGCAAAGGGCACAGAGACAGTGACGATTTTAGCCAAAATCAGTGCAGCAAAAGCCAGCACAACACGCAGCCTCAAATCAAACCGGCCTTCAGGCCAGGCAAATGGCAGCAGCGATTTTAGGACATAAAAGGGATCAACCTGGTCTGCATCAATCTGAGGGTCAGGATCATCGTTGGTTTTTAACCGTCGCATGCACCCTGCCAGACCATCTTTATAAGAGACATAGTTATTCAAAGCTCCAGTTTGGGTGCGTGAATTCTAGATTAACAGGCTAAAGCCAAACTCATTTGAGACAAGCGAAACTCTAGAGATATATGACTTTGGAGATACATAAAACTAGAGATACATGTCACCAGAGATTAGAGGCTCCAAAGAGACAAAAAAATTAGAAGACGGCCATATAAATAAAGGGGCTATTACAAGCCAGGCCCCCACAAAGCCAAACTCCCATATCCCTATATCTGGTTATAGAGCAGCCCAAAATCAAGAGCAACCACAGGCAGGCCCCATTGCCTTGTTCCAGCAATAAAAAACCGCGACTGATAATCAGCCACGGCCTAACAGAATAGAGTGATGAGACAAGAGACAATAGGCCAGTGGAAATGCGACCAATGGCGCTGGCTTAAGGATTATAGCGCCCTACTCGGGGCGGCCTGATTAAGCAGCCTTAACCCGCAATTTAACCTTAGGCTTAATCATAGATGGGTTCTTGGTAAGCCCAGGGTTAAGTTTGATAATATCTTTATAGCGACCGCCATTGCCATAAACACGCTGCGCAATTTTCCAGAGATTGTCACCAGCCTGCACAATGTAGAACTCTGTCTCCGCCTCGTCTTTATCACTAGCGGATTTTTTACTGTCATCAATTTTGGCAACTGATTTTTCAGTTTTCTGCTTTTCATTAGCCTTATCAATGTCGATAGCTGCTTTTTTCTCGTTAACCTTAATGGATTGGGGATTAACAGGCTCAGCTTTTTCAGCTAGCTCAGCACCCTCACGCACAATCAGCTTCTGCTTCGGGTAAATAAAGTTTGCGCTTTTGAGCTTGGGATTCAGTTTCAAAATATCTTTATATTTCTGGCTGTCTCCCAAAACTTTCTGAGCAATTTTAGACAATGTATCCCCAGGCTTCACCACATATGTGGTAGCCAATTCAGGCTCAGCCACAGCGGCGGCCTTATCGGCACCATTTGTCTCACTCTCTGATTTTTTAAGGTCTGCCTGATCATCTAAAGCCGCGCTCTCTTTGGCGGGGTCTTTATCTAAAACAGCAACCTCAACAGCTTTAGCCTGACTTTCAACTTCGTCTTTTTTTAATCCCTCATCGGCATCTGCTTTCAAAGCAGCCACTGGCTTTTCTTCTTTTACAGTTTTATCAGGCGAAGCAATTTTATCATCATCAGTTTTATCTGCTGCAGATTTCGAAGCCTTATTTTTCAGGCCAGAAACTTTTTGTTTTTTGCCTTTACCAGCCCTGGCAACATCATCAGAAATTGACGCAACCACAATATGATCAGCGCTATCCTCATCATTTAAACGATGCTGACCTTTGATATCTGACACTTTCCGAACTGGCAGTGGCAGATCTTTGGTAACAGCAGTGCCGACATCAGAAATTTTCCCACCAGCATTACTGGCTAATGGAGACATGCCTTTCGCAGATAAAAGCGGAGAACCTCCACCAGCCTCATCGGCTTTCAACTTATCCCGCATAACGGCTAGCGCTTTATCACCAAGCCCAATACCAACCGTATCAGCTTTGTAGCCTTTGGGTTTTTTCAAAGCTTTGGTCTGAGCAAACGGCATCGTCTTACGCGCCAGAGTTAGCCCGCCTTTTGACATATGTTCCGCATGGACAAGATGCCCGCCCTGCGGCAGATAGAGCGATTTTGTAATCGTCCAGCTGCCTGTTTCATCCGTATCAACATCGCCAAGATAGGTCATATCAATATAGATAGAAAGCCGGGACAAAGGCTGAGAACGGCCCTGAATAGACAGCTCTCCCTCGCCTTTTTTGGCGCTGATAAGCTTATAATCAATCTGATCAAGCATCAGAGATTTCATGGCAGCAAAGCGCACTTCATCAACCCGGGAAACATCAGGCTTATCTGAAGGTTTCAGGTCTTTATCATCCCCATCAGTAATAAGCGCCAGTATATTCTTAAGTTTCGTAACCACACCATTCTTAGGTTCTTCCACTTTAACATCACTGGCCGGATCTAAGCCGGCAACTCGCTCACCATTGATTTCAGGGGCGACACCAATGGGCTGCAATTTAGCTGACACAAATGGCTTGGGCTCACCTTCACCGCTCGTAGTATCCTTCTTTTCATCACCTGAAATAATACTGTTCTTAATAACCGGCAAACTACCCTCTGGCAGCGCAGCCACTTTTTGCTCTTTACCCTCAGGCCGTTTATCGGCTGTTTCAATAGCGTCCCGTTTTTTATCCTTGGCAGCAACAGCAGGCTCAACCAAAGCAACATCAGCACCTTTTAATTTGGGTAAATCAGGTTGTGTCGCTTTATCACCAGCTTCACTCACGGCAACATCGCTGCTATCAGCCTTGAGCTCGCCAGAGCTTTTATCACCAGACTTTTTACCTGCTGTCACTTCTGATGCAGTTTTCTTATCCAATGTCTGATCTGCTTTAACGACCTCAGCAGCATCCGTTTCTGCTTCAGCATTCTCTGCTTCAGTGTTGTCAGCTTCATCAACAGACTTCACATCAAGCGCCGCCACAGCAATCTCACTATCCGTAACTGTCTCTGGCTTATCACCCCAAACATTACCAGTTGGCACTGACCAGCGTTTCGGTGCAGCAACAGCTTCCTTAACATTACTGCTCAACTTACTCACGGTTTTGGCAATACCATCACCAGCTTCAACAGCCACATCCTTCACATGGTCAAAGCTACGCTCAATTTGAGCTACAACACCATATTGCGGATCGGCCGCATCAGGGACTTGCCAGATCGGAGCTTTCTTATTTTCTTCAACCTGACCAGTAGAGGCTTCATCTTTAGAAGATAAATCCGCGCCGCCATCAGCCAAACGAAGGGTCGATTGATCCTTATTATCCGGTGCGCCTTTCTCATTATCCAGAAGCGCAGTTTCAATAACGCCTTGTCTGTCTGCTTCTTTGCTATCAATAGCCTCCTCACCGATGAGATCCTTCGGCGCAGCGGCGGCTTCACCTGCCGCTAATTTCTTATCGGCATTCTTAATGCCATCATTGACCAGCCGTTCTTCATCTTTGCCTAATAGCGCAGGCGCTTTTGTAACAGCTATTTCTGAGGCTTTAGCTCGTTCATTCTCAGCAACCGGCTTTTTCTTGGCAGCAGCGGCAACAGCAACTTTACTTGAAGACTTATCTTCACTTGCCACATCTTTTACTGGGGACACCTCTTTTGCCGGGGCCTCCTCTTTAGCCTTGAGAGGTTCAGCTGTCTTCGCAGGTTTTTCAATAATTTTGGGCGTCGCCGCAATAAGCGTTGCTAATTCGGCATCAACAGCATCCATCAAATCAGAGGACCCTGTTTTCTTAGCCTTTTTAGTTTTCTTGACGGCAGCAATTTTAGCCGCCTTAACACCAGTTATCTCACTATTCTTCTCTTCTACATTTTCAGTGATAGATGCGGTCACTTCTTCCGCGTCCTGCCCCTCATACTTATCAACAGGCACAGCTACACGGTCTTTCGGCAATCGGCTGATGTCTTTTATGATCTCAGGCGCAGACGGCGCCGCAGTCACAGCCTCTTGTTTCACATCAGAGAGGCGCACTTCAATCTTATCAATCACCTCAATTTCTTCAGGGCTGGGCGCTACATCATAATAAGCAATCCGGCGGTTATTCCCATCATGGTCCTCATAGGCAAAGGCCAATTTGTCAGCCCGCCCATGATGAACCAACCGCGTGCCGTCTTTGGTTTTTAAGTTTCCATCCTGGTTATATTCAGGTTGAACACCAGTTGGAATTTCCCACTTGCCTTCATTATCCGCCAAGCGCATTTGGTCTATATATACCGGGTCATTGCCATCAGGTACCGACCAAATTTTATCACCAACAATGGTGGTCTTCACATCACTCGCTATAGAGCTGATCTTTTTGCCAACAGTCTCAGTGGCGTCAGCAGCCGAACCGCTAACTTCATCCGCAATGGCGGCAATCTTCTGCGACACTTTCGGGTACATCGGGTCAACACCTGTTGGCACATGCCATGGGCGGTCCCCAACACGAAGGGCGGTGCTCTCATCATAATCTGGGTCAGCGCCAAAAGGCACAGTCCAGGGGGGTGCGTTTAAAGTCGGTGTTTCTTTAACTGCTCTGACAAGCTTTTGAGCTGTCATCTCAGCAATCTTGGTTTCTGCAGTGGCTTTGTCAGGTCCAGCTATCGCCTTTAAATCATCAACGGCTTCTTTAAGCTGGATACCATTCTCAGCTTTTACCTTCGCAGCTGTAATTTTGTCGCCAACATCCTGATCACTATCAGCATCAGTTTCAGCAACAGCAATCTTATCAGAACCGCTCACTGCCTCATCAGAAACAGCATCATCTTTAACTGCGCGGCCGTTCTCGGCGGTAATCTCAGCACCATCCACCGCGGCGACATTAGAGCTATCCACTTTGGCATCAAGTGGCTCACTCTCTTTGCGCAGCGGAAGATTAATCTCAGCCAAGGCAACCTCAACCGAAATTCCATTATCGCCCTTAGCCTCACCAGCACCCTTAACCTCACCAGCATTGGCAACAGCAATCGCCGGAATGTCACTAGTCATATCTGCTAGCCCATTCGTCACACCTTCGGTAAGTTTGCTAAATTCTTTCGAAGCCGCAGCAGCTAATTCATCTGCCCGCTCCAGGGTGGATTTCGCCTCATGATTAGCTACAGGTTTGTACTTAGCTTCATCAGCCCGTGGCTGATCAGCTTGAGCAAGTGCCAAGCTCCGTCGGTCCTGGTTTGTCTCCCAAAGGGAGTAGACAGTCGCCCCCCATAGAACACAGGCCGCTAAAGCCAGAGAAACCGATACTGTTCGCACGCCGTACATTTGGTGGCACCTTTCATACACAAGTAAATGTGGTATATTATCAAATCAACTTGACAAGCGCAATTTGCCGCTATTCTCCCGTACCAATACACGAAATCTCATCCAGATTGAGGCAAAACGCTTTCACGGTTTCAAGAGGGTTAACAGACTGTTGCTAAATAAGCACAAAGCCCCTAGCGGAACCAATAGCTACAAACAACCTAAAAACCGCTCATTTACCCCTCAGAGCGGTTATTTCCATTGCAACTATCCATATAGCAAAGTATATCACCTCTTAGCCCAATCAAGATGACATGACAATTTGACGCGGCTTCCATCGTGCCTGAAATGCCACAAACCCCAGCTCCCTCCCCCCAAGAGCCATAAGAATAAAGGACCACCCAGAGCATCATGACAGATGGCACGACTCACCAGCCCCTTAATGAAAACATTAAGTCCATCTGCGTCTTTTGCGGCTCTGGTAACGGAAAAAACCCGGCATTCATCAGCGCGGCGGCCGCACTTGGGGCGTTACTCGCTACTAGAAACATTCATCTTATCTTCGGCGGCGGGGATATGGGGTTAATGGGCGCAGCGGCAAAAGCGGCGCGCGGGGCAGGCGGTCAGGTCACCGGTATCATCCCTGAGTTTCTGCTCAAATATCAAAACAGCGAATTGATCAAAAGCGAAACCATCATCACACCAGACATGCACAGCCGCAAAGCCGCGATGTACGCAAAGGCAGATGGCTTCATCGCTCTGCCCGGCGGCATCGGCACACTGGAAGAGCTGGTGGAAACCATGACATGGGAACAGCTTGGCCAACACACCAAACCAATCATCCTGCTAAATATAGAAAAATTCTGGCAGCCCTTTTTAAAGCTGTTGCATCACATGAATGATGAAGCCTTCATTCGCCCCGGGTTAGAGGTCAATTTACATGTCATAGATGAAGTGAATGATCTAAAAGCCTTACTGCCAGATCACAGCCTCTAAACGCCGCTAAGAAATAGAAGGCGCTTCAGCACCATCACGCATCAACTTGTAATTGATAGAATCTATCAGCGCTTCAAAACTCGCATCTACAATATTAGTAGAGACCCCAATCGTATACCAGCGCCCGCCTTTACCATCCCGGCTTTCAATCAGCACCCGCGTCACCGCATCAGTACCGCCAGTTAATATGCGCACCTTATAATCAACCAGCTCAAGATCTTCTATATAAGCCTGATAGCGCCCAAGATCTTTGCGCAGCGCCCGGTCAAGCGCATGAACAGGACCATTCCCCTCACCCACATGCGCTATGGTCTCTCCATCAACCGTCACCTTTGTGGTGGCTTCAGAAACAGTTGTTAACTCACCTGCTGCATTATAGCGGCGCTCAACCATCACCCGAAAACGATCAACCACAAAATAGCGCGGTACATCCCCAAGGATCCGGCGCGCCAATAATTCAAATGAGGCATCCGCCCCTTCATAGCTATAACCCAGCGCAGAGCGGCGCTTCACTTCAAACAGCAATTCATCAACCCGGTCATCATTCGCCGGCAAGTTAATATTGAGCCGTTTCAACTCCGCCAGAATATTCGATTTACCGGCCTGATTAGAGACCAGAAGCTTCCGCTCATTCCCAACCGCCTCTGGAGCCACATGCTCATAAGTCGCCGGGTCCTTCTGCACTGCGGAAACATGAATGCCGCCTTTATGGGCAAAAGCAGAGCTACCCACATAAGGCTGCGAAGGCAAAGGCGCGCGGTTTAAAACCTCATCCAATAACCTTGAGAGATGCGTAATCCCCTGCAAGCGCAGCGGCGTAATGCCGGTATCAAACGCATCAGCAAAATCTGATTTCAAAAGCAATGTAGGGATGATCGAGGTGAGATTAGCATTGCCGCAGCGCTCCCCCAGACCATTGATAGTGCCCTGCACTTGCCGCACCCCGGCACGGATAGCCATGAGAGAATTTGCAACAGCATTGCCAGTATCATTATGAGCATGGATCCCAAGCGAAACGCCAGGCACAACCTTGGCAGTCTCCGCGACAATTTCAAAAACCTCATGTGGCAATGCCCCACCATTCGTGTCGCACAGCACAACCCAGCGCGCCCCCGCCTCATATGCCGCCTTAGCACAGGAAAGCGCATAGTCTTTATTGGTGCGAAAGCCATCAAAATAATGCTCACAGTCAATCATCGCCTCTCGTCCAGAGGAGACAACCGCCTCAACACTTTCACCTATGGTCTGTAGATTTTCTTCATTGGTCACACCAAGGGCAACCCGCACATGGTAATCCCATGTTTTCGCAACAAGACAAATCGCATCAGCCTCGGCCGCCAGCAAAGCCTGAAAGCCGCCATCATTAGACAGCGAGCGCCCAACCCGCCGCGTCATACCGAAGGCAGTAAGCCGGGCATCCTTAAAGCTGTGCTTTTCCTGAAAGAATTCACTATCAGTCGGGTTCGCGCCCGGATAACCACCTTCAATATAATCAATACCAAGCTCATCGAGCGCGCCAGCCAGCAACAGCTTGTCATCGATAGAGAAATCAACCCCTTGTGTCTGCGCCCCATCACGCAAGGTGGTATCATATAAATAGAGCCGTTCTTTTTCACCGGTCATACGGTCATCACCCACACTTAAATCCCTCAATCGCTCACCTCTATAGCATGAGCTCTACTCAAACTTATCTGCGCTATCCACCTACATGTCTGCGCTATCCATAAGTCTCACCCTAAAGTTTTGCAACCCTCAGCAGCTACAGAAATAGTCAGAACAGCACGAATTAAGGGCATGTAGAGTAAGCGGCGCTTACTAGACCGGTGCTAATAGCCCGCTGGCTACCTCACTCTTACTGACATTTTTGCAGAATAATTAAAATGTGCTGATATATTTTAACCGCCTAAAAACAGGTTATCTCTACAAAGATAATATCACCCCCCGCATAGTTCACTAAAGTTTAGAGTATCAGCCAATGCACAGCCCGTTAAAAATCGTCACCACAGCTCTCGCCATACTCAGCTTCATCTATGCAAGCAGCATAACCATAAGCCAGGCTCATGCCGCCTGTACTGACAAAATATCCGGTAAAGAGATAGCCGCCATCCTGCTCGCGCGGGCCGCAAGCCGCCATTGCATGGGCTTCCCTCTCAGCACAAAGCAATTAGATAGCAAACTTGAAGAAATGAAATGCAATCCACGGGCAAAACGCGCGATTGAAGATATTGGCTTGCGCTTCACACAGCAGTTTGAAACCATTTTCAAGCGGCCCGGCAATGAAGCCATGTGCACACAAGCAAGCAGCTACAAACTTTCCTCTAAATAGCGCCCCGCTCTGCGCTTAAATACCCCGCTCTACACTTTAATAGAAGACTGGTTCAGCAGTGCCAGATGAAGCGCCGCCATGAATTAAAGATCTAAAGCCAGGTTTAACCTCACTCATGAGCCTATGGCTCACCCATAAACTTCTAACGCGGCAGAAATCTTCTGGTAGGTCAGCTGCCGCTCACCCCTGAACATCCCAGCTAGTCCCCTCAGGACCATCTTTCAAAACTATGCCTTTTTCCAATAGCTCATCGCGGATCCGGTCCGCCTCGGCCCAGTCTTTATCCTCCCGCGCCTGAAGCCGCGCGGCAATAGCCGCTTCAATCTCTGCGTCCGAAACCCCAGCCTCAACCCGGGTCAGCTCAGCCCAGTCAGCACCGCTTTTCGTCAATAACCCCAAAAGGCCAGCCGCCGCTTTTAAATGAGCGGGCTGGCTTTTCAATTGGTGCAGCTCTGCAATCGCTTTCGGCGTATTCAAATCATCCCGCAATGCCGCAAACACAGCATCATGCGGTTGGGCATCTTCTGATGGCAAAGCCTCCTCACCAATAGCCTCATACCATGAGGTCAATGTTTTTTGCGCTTCACTTAAGGACTTCACCGTCCAGTTTATAGGTTGGCGATAATGGGTCATTAGCATCGCCAGTCTGGCTGTCTCTCCGGGCCAATCTTTAAGCACCTCATTGACGGTGATAAAGTTGCCAAGACTTTTGGACATCTTCTCACCCTCAACCTGCAAATAGCCATTATGCATCCAATAGCGCGCCATCTCATGGCTGCCATGGGCACAGCGGCTTTGAGCAATCTCATTTTCATGATGCGGAAACACAAGGTCAATGCCGCCGCCATGGATATCAAACACCTCACCAAGATGCGCTTTCGCCATGGCCGAGCATTCAATATGCCATCCAGGGCGCCCCCGCCCCAGCGCGCTCTCAAAGCCCTGCTCCCCTTCAGGGGCAGGCTTCCAAAGCACAAAATCCATTGGATCTTTTTTATAAGGTGCCACTTCAACCCGGGCACCAGCCTGCATCTCCTCAACAGAACGGTTTGAGAGATGTCCATACTCCGCCATTGAGGGCACATCAAAAAGCACATGCCCCTCAGCTTTATAAGCGTGGCCACGCTCAATCAAAACCTGAATAAGCGCCACCATCTCTTCTATATGCTCGGTCGCTCTAGGTTGCACTGTCGGCGGCAGGCAGCCAAGCGCCGTTACATCCGCCTGAAACTGTGCATTGGTCGTCTCTGTTAGCGTGCGGATATCAACACCGGCTTCAGCGGCCCGCGCAATGATCTTATCATCCACATCCGTAATATTACGAACATAGGTCACATGCGCCGCCCCATAAACCTGGCGCAACAAACGGAATAACACATCAAACACAATCACCGGCCGGGCATTGCCAATATGGGCATAATCATAAACCGTCGGCCCGCACACATACATCCGCACTGAAGCCGGGTCCAATGGCTCAAACACATCCTTTTTGCGGCTTAATGTATTGTAAAGTGTGATTGTCATTGGAGAAGCCCTCAATTATGGCAGCGATCAGATCGGTATGATTATATAGAAGCTCGCCCGGTTATGCCTGAGCCACTCAGTTGCCGTCAAGGCAGCATTCTGGCAACTATATAAATCTGGCAACTCTATTAATTAGCTACATGATTAAAGAGACGGGTACTCAACCCCGCGCTTGATCCAATAGAGAGACGGCGCAACCGCCTCAACCCTCGGAGCAGCCCCCTTCGGAAATCGCACCCACCCCGGCGCAGAAAGAGCGGCACCATCAACAGATAACTCACCAGATATCAGCAATATCTCAGCGCCCTGAAGAAAAGTCTCAGTGTATCCAGCTTTGGCTTCAAGCCGCTCAATGCCCACCAGCTCAGCCCACCCCTCAGCCTTAAAAAGAACTTTACGCAAAAGTCCTGCACAACCCTCAACAGGCTCAAACTCCAACTTGCTGCTATCCACCGAGATCGCAGGTTCTCCAGCCGCTTTCATCTGGCAAAGCTTCACAAAAATCTCACAGCCCTGGTCACTATGGGGCTTATGGCGCGAGCCCGGTGGGTTGCGCACATAATAGCCCTCACCATAATCACCACTTTCATCAGAAAACACACCAGAGAGCACAAAATACTCCTCTCCGCCGCCATGGCTATGAGCGCTAAATGAATAGCCGGGGTTAAACCTGACAATGCTGGTCGCGCGCGCCACCTCACCCCCCACCCGGTCAAGCATCTTCCGCTCAACACCAGCCAGAGGTGAAGGATGCCATGGAGCCGTATCAATATTCACCCTAGCGATCTCATCAAAATTATCATTCACCCGTTCAGGCGTCTCAGACATATGGGGCCCCTATTCTAATTAGTAATTTATTGTATCAGCACCCGGCAATTAGCCGCCTCAGCCATGTTTAAATGCCTCAAAACGGCCTGATTAACCCACCAGCCACGTTTTTGACTGACCCGGGCTATAGAATCAGTGCTAACTTTTTAATCATAGGTAAGTTTGCGACCTTAATTGGTCCCAAATTATAGCCTATAGTCTGCAAACAGCTATCAGTTTGAAAACAACACCCCCCACCTCTTAAAAAATAAAAGAGGACCAGCGCTTCAACAGGTGCAAGAGATGATAAATTTCAGCAATATATATAAGAGCTATGGGCAACCAAGCCAAAAGCCTTCATCGCCGCGCCGCTTTACAAGTCTCAACACATCTCGGCATAGCAGGACCAATATCCAGCTATGTCTAGCCGCAGCTCTATGTCTCATCTTTTCCAGCTTGATGGCACCTCACGCCTCAGCACAACAGGAAAACTCCCGCCAACAAGCCTTTTGTTTAAACATGGAAGCTAAGCTCGCCAAGCTCATGCATGGCAATGGCACCGCCAGAATAGACCGCAGCAAACTGAAAAGTGAAATTCGCAAGATCGAACAGATCTATCACCGCTTAAATAGTGATGCGGAGCGGCGTAATTGCTATTCTTATTTTCTATTTTCTAAAGAGCTGCGCCGCACCCCCCGCTGCGTGCGCATTGATCGCAAAATTAGAGAAGCCAAAAACCAGCTTGCCCGCTTAAATGATCAGCTCCACCGGTCAGCAAATAGCCGCGAATATGATAATGAGCGCAAAAACGAGCTTATCAGAGCCCTTGCCCGCAACCGCTGCGGCGTACAATATGAACGTGAAGCTCGCCGCCGCAACAGTTTTGAAAACTGGTTTGGCGATGGCTTTTTTGGCGGTACTCCGAGAACCCGCGATTACGGTATTGAAGATCAATTTAAATTCGCAACCCACCGCACATTATGCGTCCGCCTGTGTGATGGCTATTATTTCCCTCTTAGTTTCGCAACCACCACCAACCGCTTCATGCAAGATGCCTCCCTCTGCCAATCTCGCTGCGCAGCCCCAGCAGAACTTTTTACACACCCCAACCCTGGCGGAGAAGCCGAGCAGATGATCTCTATTAAGGGCGAACCCTATGAGAAGCTGAAAAACGCCTGGCGCTTTAAAAAAGAATTTGTCAAAGGCTGCTCTTGCAAGTCAGCTGAATATGACCCAGAGCTAATAGCTGCAAATGCCGCAAAAACAGACCAGCCCGCAACGCCGGAAAAAGACAGCAGTGAAGGCGAGAAAAAACCGGACACAGCAGAGGGCGAGGAAATTAAAAAATCCGGGTTAGATAGCCCCGATGCAACCAAGCAACTAGCAAGTGAAAAGACCACTAAAACCAAAACCCCAGCCAATTAAGACAGTTTAAGTCCAAAAAAAGGCAAGGGAATTCCCACCAAAATAGCGGCAAGACACTGATAATATTGGGCTTTACAAGTTAACCACAGCCTATCATTAATCTGTGGAAAGCCATATCTGGTCAATCATTTGTCGCAACCCCTACCTACCCTGAAGGCTGTTCTTGAGTAAAGGAGGGCCTTAAATGTTTGAAGTTAGTAAACGCCCCATCGGCTTGGATGATCTGGCTGATGTTCGATATTTGCATAGCAGCGCATTCCGTATGTGCGGCGCAGCACACCACACAGAGGATGAGATAGATGCCTATCTCTCCCGCATCAATTCCAACGACTATATCCACGAATGCCTGAATTGCAGCCTCTATGGCTTGTGGCATGGCGACATGTTAATCGGCACCGCAGGTTGGTGCCCGTCTAATGACAATCGCAATACCGCACGGCTACGTAAAATCTATATCCATAATTTCTATGTTGGCTTGGGCCTCGGCCGCCAACTGGTAAAGGATACAGAAGAGCGTGCCGCTAATGGTGGGTTTGAAGCCTTTAGCATACGCGCTGGCACTCATGCGGCACCATTCTTCCGTCACCTCGGCTATCAAGTCACCTCATACGGTGCCTTAAACACACCGAAGGGGCCTGATTTACCTGTCACCTATATGCGCAAAACAGCAATGAGCACGGGTAAAACTCTCGGCCATACATTTAACCTGGCACGTGCAGGCCGCCCCTGGGGTGATCAACATAGAGATGATTACGGCATAACAACACAGACGCATTAATCAGCGTCTGTCACATGGCATCACCAATATGGATCAACTGCGTTGCTGAGCATTTAGCGGCGCGGTTTATCCATGTTGGTGTATGAAAAATCAATTAGATATCTAATTAGGGGAATTTACGTTCTAACCCAGGACATATAAGTCTTTGTATTAACTGCAAATACCACTGATATTGCCTAGCTCACCTCTCCAGCTCGCGCCCCTCAGCCCGTTATAGAAAAACACCCCCCACGCATAATTTACTTAGAATATCCTCATACTTACTTAATAAGTACTTGCACAAACGAATTGCACGCAACCAATTAACTTGTTAACCGAAAATAACGCGCATAATGCATGTTATTGCGCATTTTTGCATAATGTAGATGATCGTCTTAATCGCAGAAAACCAGATGATACCCCTATAAATTGTATAGACCATCGCCTACCAAACCTGCATCGCGGTACTTTTTTACCTTTTTTGAATATTTTTATAAAATTTATTATTCAGCAATATCAGCTGCTTGACAGTAAATTTTAAGATATAGAAATAATACATGGATTAACAAAGATGATTTTTAATAAAATAGTTACCTGAATGGTTAGAACATAGTTAACACAGCTTACAAGGCATAAAAAACCACAGTAATGGTCACTACAGATGATATTTAGTAATCTATTGAGGAATGCGTAAAATGAGCACTTCCATAGGCGCTTATATAGTCGGGTTAGGTTCTCCGTCCAGCACGACTAAACCGGCCAAAGCCACCAATTATGTATACCATTTTGTATTTTGCCTAATCGCATCAACAACATTCAGTTTAACCAAACCAACCATCGCCTATGCTGGCGACGTTAACTGCTCCCTTGTGATCCTGGGCTGCGAAACAGATGGCCAGGATGATATTGTTGATGATTCAATCGACAGCGCTGATATACAAGATGGCACCATCACCTCTGATGATCTGGCAGCGGATGTAATTACAACAGATGAGCTCGCAGATAACGCGGTCGATACAGCCGCCATACAGGATGACGCTGTCACAGCCGCCAAACTCAACGCTGACACAGCTGGTGATGGCCTCTCACAAGATGGCGCAGGAGCCCTTCAGGTGAATAGCGGTAATGGCATCGAAGTGACCGGAGACGCTGTAGCAGTTGATCTTGGCGACGCTTCCACAGCGGGAAATACCAATTCTGGCCTTGAGTTCATAGGCGGCGACCTAACAGTTGATGTCGATGATACCAGCCTTGAAGTTGGTGTTAATGGCCTGCAAATCAAAGCAGATGGTGTCACCTCAAGCCACATTGCTGCAAATGCCATCACGGCAAGTGAGCTGGCTGACAATTCAGTCGATACCAACGCCATCATAGATGGCGCCGTCACCACAGCAAAACTGGCCGATGGAGCCGTCACCACAGCCAAAATCGCAGATAATGCCGTAACAACAGCCAAAATCGCCGATGACGCTGTGACAACAGCAAAGATTGCCGATGACGCCGTGACAACAGACAAAATTGCAGATGATGCCGTCACCTCAGACAAGCTCGCAGATAATGCCGTTGATACAGACGCCATCCAGGACGGCGCTGTAACCGCTGCCAAACTCGCCCCCGGTATTATCGGCGGCACTTCTATTTCAGATAACAGTATCAACACCCAGCATTTAGTGGATGGGGCAGTCACCTTCAATAAACTGGGAACAGATGTTCAAAACCGCATCACCTCACTTGAAGATAACGTCAACAGCCTCAAAGGCGGTGTCGCTATGGCAATGGCCACCGCAAATGCCCCTGTAATATTAGAAGGGAACAAGCAATTCTCTCTCAGTGTCGGTATCGGTTTTTACGATGATCAGGCAGCAGGTGCTTTTAAAGGTGCCGTGAGACTAGGTGACCATTCAGTACTACAAGGCAGCATGGCCTTGGCAGAAGATAATATCGGCGGCGGCATCGGCATTGGTATTGGCTTCTAACCGCACTGCAGAGAGCGCCTCATTATAAAACAGAGCCGGAACCAAACGAACAAAACGGCCCCTTAAAACAGATTAGTACCCGCGTTTAATCAAATTAATTTATTATACTAGGGTGACAAAATGATACGTTCAAAGCTAATTGCATTCATTTGCATTCTTGTATTGACGATTTTCTTAATGCAACCAACCACAAACAGTGCCGCAGACAACCCTGTGTGGCGCATTGTTTGCCTCTCTGAAAAAAAACCATGCTATGTCGCCGCGAACATAAAAACCGGCTCAGGCTCTGTCGTTTCAATTTTCACCATTAAAAAGCAAAAAGTGAAATTGAGAACAATAAACCTCGCCTCACTCCAGGTGCCGCTTGGCTATCATATCCCCTCAGGCATCAAAGTGATTTTCAAAAATAGCAAAATCATTCGGGCTAAATTGATAGAATGTAATAGCAAAGGGTGCAGAGCCATCTTCCCCCTTGAAGCAGAGCATTTAGCTGCCATGCATAAAGGTGATGAAGTCAAAATTCTGCTAACTGACACCAAGACTCGCAAAAAACTGGTGCTAAAATATTCACTCAAGGGTTTCTCTAAAACCTGGGCAAATTTCGATAAGCCAAGCCGGCATCAACTTTAAACTCGCTATAAGTTTAAATTCATTGTCACAATCGAGATTTCCCCGCCCGCTAAATCAAGCACAGCCCTATCATCCAGATTAGGCGGCTTCACCAGATAAACGCTGCACAACCCGCTCATGCCCTATTAAAGGCAAAAGAGTTTTCAGCTCCGGCCCATGCTGCTCCCCCGTGAGAGCCAATCTCAACGGTTGGAACAAAGCCTTGCCCTTAGCCCCTGTCGCAGCTTTAACAGCGCCCGTCCATTCCCCCCAGCTATTCTCATTTAAGGGAGCAGGCGGCAGAGCAGCAAGCGCCGCTTTACAAAAGTCAGCATCCTCAATCACCGGTGCAATCGGTCCTTGAACAATGCGCCACCAATCACTCACATCAGAGAAGGTCTCAATATTCGCCTTCACCGTATCCCAGAAACTCTCGCCCCCTTCAATACCCAGCGCTTTAAGCCGCTCTGAAACAAGCGCATAGTCCATATCGTGCAACAGTTTCGCATTCAGCAATTTAAGCTCATCAACATCAAACCTGGCAGGCGCTCGGCTCAGTTTTTCAAACGCAAATTCATCCGCAATACTATCGATAGTCTTATGGGGCACAATCGGGTTAGACGAGCCAATCGTCGCCGCGTGGCTCACAACTGCCATCGGCTCTATGCCCTCATCTCTAAAGGATGAGATCGAAAGGCTACCAAGCCGTTTAGACAGCCCCTCACCATCCTTGCCAACCAGCAAGTTATGATGAGCGAATGAGGGCGGTGTGGCACCAAGCGCTTCAAATATTTGAATTTGCGCCCCCGTATTTGCCACATGATCCTCCCCCCGAATGACATGAGAGATTTTAAACTCAATATCATCGATCACACTCGGCAAGGTATAAAGATAAGTGCCATCTTCGCGCACCAAAATAGGGTCAGAAAGCGATGACGCCTCAATAGATTGCTCCCCCCGGACAAGGTCAACCCAGGCCACAGCTCTATCTTCAAGCTTAAAGCGCCAGTGCGCTTTGCGACCTTCAGCTTCAAGGGCAACAATTTCTTTTTCTGTCAGCTCAAGGGCCGCCCGGTCATATACCGGCGGCAAGCCGCGCCCCATCTGCCGCTTGCGTTTGCGCTCAAGTTCTCCAGCCGTTTCATAGCAGGGGTAAAGCCGGCCAGAAGCTTTTAGCTTAGAGACCACAGCATCATATTTATCAAACCGGTCAGATTGGCGCGCCTCAAAATCCCAGCCCAAACCAAGCCAGGTCAGATCATCCTTAATACCTTGCGCAAATTCTTCTGTTGAGCGCTCCTGGTCCGTATCATCAATCCGCAACATAAACTGACCGCCCATAGAGCGCGCATACATCCAATTGATGATCGCAGGGCGAAGGTTACCGATATGAATTTTGCCCGTTGGGCTTGGCGCAAAGCGCGTAATCACTGTCATGACACTCTTCTTAAAATTTGTTCTAATGGTCTTAAAATTACAAAAGCCGTTAATGGCTCACTGCATGTCCCGAAACTTATTGGTAATCGGGTAGCGCCTGTCGCGCCCAAAGTTCCGGGAGGAGATCTTCACACCCGGGGCGGCCTGTCGTCGTTTATATTCCGCCAGATACAGCAGATGCTCAATCCTGACAATGACCTCTATGTCATGGCCTCGTGCCTCAATTTCTTTCACAGATAATTCTTTTTCAACCAGACATTCTAAAATATCATCCAGGATCTCATATGGCGGCAAACTATCCTGATCTGTTTGGTTCTCTCTAAGCTCAGCTGTTGGCGCTTTGGTGATAATGTTTTCAGGGATCACCTCACCCGATGGCCCAAGGCACCCCGGCGGAACCATTTTGTTACGAAAACGCGAAAGCGCATATACTTTGGTTTTATAGAGGTCTTTAATCGGGTTGTAGCCGCCATTCATATCCCCGTAAAGCGTCGCATACCCAACAGAAACCTCAGACTTATTCCCCGTCGTCACCAGCATGTCACCATCCCTGTTCGATAGCGCCATTAATAAAACTCCCCGCAAACGAGATTGGATATTCTCTTCCCAAATGCCGCCTTCACCTGAAGGCATTAAGGGCGCAAGGCTTTCTAAAACCCCGGTGACCGCCGCTTCAATAGGGACGCTCTGATAAGCAACGCCCAAAGCCTCGGCGCAGGCTGCGGCATCATCAAGGCTATCAGCCGAGGTATAACGGTAAGGTAACATCACACAATGCACCCTGTCAGCGCCAAGCGCATCAACCGCCATGGCAGCACAGAGCGCAGAATCAATGCCACCAGAAAGCCCAAGCACAACACCTTTAAAGCCATTTTTATTGACGTAATCTTTCAGCCCCATCACACAGGCAAGGTAAGCCGCCTCATCCGCGTCTGGCAAAGCAGCAACGTCGCCGCTATCAAAAGCCCAGCCTTCAGCACCCCGCACCACTGTAGTAAACGCAACCTGCTCAAGAAACGCTGGCATCTGCAAAGCCAGCGAGCAATCGCCATTAAGCGCAAAACTCGCCCCATCAAATACCAGCTCATCCTGCCCGCCAACCTGGTTGACATATAATAACGGCAAGCCAGTCTCCGTCACCCGGCCAACCGCCACATTCATGCGGATATCATGCTTGCCAAAACGAAAGGGCGAGCCATGAATTGAAAGCAAGAGCTCCGCCCCGGTTTCCTCCAGGCATTCCGGCACTTCAGAGGTCCAGATATCTTCACAGATCGGCAACCCAATCCGCACACCCTTAAAATTCACTGGGCCCGGCAATGGCCCCGGCGTAAAGACCCGTTTTTCATCAAACACCCCATAATTTGGCAAATCAACTTTATACCGCACCGCCTGGCATGCCCCATCAGCCAACAACAGCGCCGCATTATAAAGCTGGCTATTCTCCGCCCCTTCAACCCGGCTTAAATCTTCTGAAGTTTCCCCAGGCTCATCAGCTTTGACTGGCGCGCCAACAACTATTGCCGGGCCATCACCTGTCCAGCGGGCCATCTCTTCAATGGCAGCATCTGATGCCTCTTGAAACGAGCGCCGCAACACCAGATCTTCTGGCGGATAACCAGTGATAAACAGCTCAGGATAAACAATCAGGTCAGCACCGTGCTGCTTGGCTGTTTCAAACGCATCACGGGCAAGCGCAACATTCCCCTTAAAATCACCAATGATCGGGTTAAGCTGTGCCAGCGCCAGTTTTAATCGGTCTGTCATGTCTGGGATTGCCTTAAGAGTAGCGAACAGGCTCAAAAAAGAGCGGCTCAGTAAGAAAGCGACCTCTGATAAGATAAATGAGCCTCTAACAAAGTTAAGAGGCTCATTTTAATCAACTTCCAGCGCCTGTAAATACAAGCAAACTAATGAAACACAAGTTACAAAGGCCAAGCTCTCAACAGAACCACCTTAAAACCTGGTGCTCCGTCTCGAGGATATATAAGGCCGTTTAAACTCAGGCGCTTTTGGCTTCTTTAACCCGCAGGCCCTGCCTGTCACGCTTCATGCGCTCCGCAATCAAAAAGGCCAGTTCAAGCGCCTGGTCAGCATTTAAACGCGGATCACAATGAGTGTGATAGCGATCAGAAAGGTCGGCTTCATTGACAGTGCGCGAGCCACCAATACATTCGGTTACATTCTCGCCTGTCATTTCAACATGCACGCCGCCCGGATAAACCCTCTCGGCCTGGCAAATATCAAAGAAGTTTTCAACTTCCGCCAAAACCTTATCAAACGGCCGTGTTTTATAACCGCTTGCAGCTTTCACCGTATTGCCATGCATCGGGTCACAAGACCAAACAACAGAGCGGCCCTCAGCTTTGACTTTGCGTTGCAACCGCGGCAAATGCTCTTTCACAGCTTCAGAACCAAAGCGGCAAATCAGCGTTAGGCGGCCAGCCTCATCTTCAGGGTTGATAATATCAATCAACCGGATCAGATCATCTTCAGAAATAGACGGCCCGCATTTCAACCCAATCGGATTTTTAATACCGCGCACATATTCCACATGCGCATGGTCAAGCTGGCGCGTGCGATCACCAATCCAGATCATATGACCTGAAGTCGCATAATAATCACCCGATGTAGAATCAATTCGCGTTAATGCCTGTTCATAACCTAGCAGCAAAGCTTCATGGCTTGTAAAGAAGCTGGTGGCATTTAGCTGGCGTGTATTCTCACCCGAGATACCGCAAGCGCGCATGAAATCCAGCGCTTCAGTAATTCTTGAAGCAATTTCGTTAAAACGCTCAGCCGCCGGGTTATTCTCAACGAAAGACAGCATCCATTGATGAACATGATCAAGGTTCGCAAACCCACCCTGAGCAAAGGCTCTAAGAAGGTTCAACGTCGCAGCTGATTGGCGATACCCCATAAGCTGGCGCTCAGGGTCTGGCACCCGCCCCTCAGCTTTAAACTCAATATCATTGACAATATCACCGCGATAAGATGGCAGTTCCACCCCATCAACAGTCTCAGTAGGCGCAGAACGCGGCTTAGCAAACTGTCCAGCAATCCGGCCGACTTTTACAACAGGTACAGACCCGGCATAAGTCAGCACAACCGCCATTTGCAACATCGCACGGAAAAAATCACGGATATGATCAGCATGATGCTCGCTAAAGCTTTCAGCGCAGTCACCACCCTGTAACAAAAACCCATCACCCGCAGCCACACGGCCAAGGCGTTTTGTAAGGTCACGGGCTTCACCTGCAAATACCAGCGGCGGAAACTTTGAAAGCGTCGCTTCAACTTTTTCCAACTCTTTAGCATCAGGATAATCAGGCACCTGTTGTATAGGTTTTGAACGCCAGCTATCAGGGCTCCATTTTTCCGCCATAACGACAAAAACTCCTGCAAATTAAGTCATGAAAGGCCAACAGCTAAGGGGTGAAAGATATACCTAAAGCTACAATCTGTTATCACCCTGTGTTTGACCACATTTTGATAGGCGTTATAGGCCAACAAACACTATTTTGCCAACCAAATAACATAACCGCCAAGATTGATGGCTATTATGGCAATTTACGGCCATCAATGGTCGTTAAAGAGCTGCCATCATCCCGCCATCAACTGTAATGCCCGACCCTGTCATATATGAGGCATCATCAGAGGCAAGAAACAACGCCGCTTTGGCAATTTCTTCAGGTTCACCAAACCGCCCCATGGGTGTGCGCGCCAGAATTTGATCTTTAACAAACGGGTTACGCACAAACCGGCTGGTTAGATTGGTGGCAACAAATCCGGGGCAAAGATAATTCACCCGGATATTATAAGGTGCATACTCAACAGCCAAACCACGAGATAACGAAGCCATGGCAGCTTTCGTCGCGGAATAGGCACTCATTTGCCTTGTCGAGCGAGACCCCATAACAGACGCCAAATTCACAATCGCCGCTGTCTTGGACTGCCGGAGTAACGGCAAACCATCTCTGGCAAAGCGCGCCCCGCCAACAAGGTTCACCTGCAAAACAAGGTCCCATTCTTCATCTGTCATATGGCGAAGGTCAGTGCGAACATTCATACCCGCATTATTGACAATAATATCTAACCGCCCGGAATGATCCGTAATTGCCTGTATAGCAGCTTTAACCGAAGGGCCATCGGTTACATCAGCGACAATATCATGCGCCTTGCCGCCTTTGTTGCGAATTTGCCCGGCAATATCCGCAGCCTTTTCAGGGTCAATATCTACCACATAAACAAACGCCCCCTCATCAGCATAAACATGGGCGATGGCCGCCCCAATGCCTGAGCCTGCGCCGGTTACCAGTGCATAGCGGTCATTCAGTCGTGTCATGGGAGTAACTTTCTGCGTTTCGTCTTAGTAAGGTTATAAAAATCAAGTGAAGCTGGACAATGAAGGCCCCACTCTGATTATGGCTAAAATGCTGATTTATCGCTTTGTAGCGCCAAGTTAAGACCGCTTCCAGTTTTTTCACACCATAAGCTTAAGGCGCTTTTACCAAGCCACCTTAACCATACGCCCTTGCCGCCTCATAACTGAGAAAAAACCCGCTCAAAAGGCTATTTTTGTGTGCATGAGCCCAATGGAGTCCAAGTGAGATGAGCAAGACAAAGACAGTGATCTAAGGGGCAAATGTTTATTTTTGGCAGCCGCCCACCCCACAACCAGCTTAGGCTGTGCGCGAATAACTCTTATCCCGCATCGTCACCAGCTCTTCCGCAGCAGAAGGATGCAAGGCCACTGTCTTGTCAAAATCAGCCTTGGTCGCCCCCATAACAACCGCAATACCCAGCGCTTGTATAATTTCACCAGCATCAGGCCCGAGAATATGACAGCCCACAACCCGCTGCCCCTTCGTCTCGACAATCAGTTTCATCAAGGTCTTTTCAACCCGGTCTGAAACCGCGTTTTTCATCGGGTTAAACTGGGATTTATAAACGTCAATCTCACCATATTTAGAAAGCGCTTCATCTTCCGATAAGCCTAGCGTGCCAATCTCTGGTTCCGAGAACACAGCCGTTGGAATAAGGCTATGATCAACAGCCGTTGGGTTATTGTTAAACACCGTCTCGACAAAAGCCGCCCCTTCACGGATAGCAATCGGCGTCAGGTTCACCCGGTCAGTCACATCACCAACCGCATAAATCCCATCAGCTGAGGTCTTTGAATACTCATCGACAATCACCTTGCCGTTTTGGCCCATGGTCACACCAACAGTATCTAACCCCAACCCTGAAGTGTGCGGCACCCGCCCCGTCGCAAACATAACTAAACCGGTCTCCAGCACAGAGCCATCATCCAGATGCAAGAGATAGCCATCGCCTTGCCGCTCAATTTTTGTGGGTGATACAGAAAGGCGCACATCAATACCCCGCGTCCCCAATGCTTCAGTTAACCCGGTGCGCACATCCATATCAAAACCGCGCAGCACTTCAGGCCCCCGGTAAGCAAGCGCAGTGTCCACCCCAAGCCCGTTAAAGATAGAGGCAAACTCAACCGCAATATAGCCGCCGCCAATCACTGTGATAGATGCTGGCAGCGTTTCAAGGTCAAAAGCTTCATTAGAAGTGATGCCTAACTCGGCCCCTTCAATCTCAGGCTTGTAAGGGGCACCGCCAACGGCAATAAGAATAGTTTTGGCAGTTATGGTCTGCCCAGAAGAGACAAGCTTAATTTCATTCGGCCCTGTAATCTCCGCCCGCTCCGAAAAACTGGTAACACCAGAGTTGGTTAGATTTTTCAGGTAAATATCGCTAAGCCGGCTAATCTCTTTATCTTTAGCAGCAACCAGCTTTTGCCAATTGAAGGAAACATCACCCACATCCCAGCCAAAGCCAGCCGCATCCTGAAACGCCCCGTCAAATCGGGCCGCATAGACAAATAGCTTCTTCGGCACACAGCCCCTGATAACACAGGTGCCACCAAACCGATATTCCTCAGCAATAGCAACCTTAGCGCCATGAGAGGCCGCCATGCGCGCCGCTCTCACACCGCCAGAGCCAGCCCCAATAACAAAGAGATCAAAATCAAATGACATCGAACAGATAACCCTACAAAAAACTTAAGACTGGAGACTAAACTTCATACTCGCCATAATCCGCCTCAAGCACTTCAACACCATCAGGCCCACCAATAAACGCCCGCTCAGCAATACCAATGAACAAGCCATTATCAACCACCCCCGGCAACATCGCCAGGCAGTCAGATAATTCTTCCGGGTCAGTAATTTCGTCAAACTGGCAATCAACAATATAGTTACCGCCATCAGTTTGATAAAACGTGCCCTCACTAGTCTCCCGAATTTGCAACTCTTGTTTTAACCCAAGCTCTTCGGTTAACGCAGCAATCATCTCAAGGGTTGAGCGCACACCAAATTTATCAACTTCCACTGGCAACGGAAACGCCCCCAGCTGTTGCACCAGTTTGGTGTGATCAGCGATAACCACCATCCGGTCAGATGACATGGCCACTATTTTTTCGCGCAGCAAAGCCCCGCCGCCGCCTTTGATCAGGCGCAAATGCCGGTCCAGCTCATCGGCACCATCAACCGTAATATCAAGGAACGGTTCTTCATCCAGTGTTGTAAGCGTAATTCCAAGGTTAGCAGCTTGAATTTCGCTGACCTTTGAGGTCGGCACACAAACAACATCCAGCCCATCATTCACCCGCTCACCAAGCAGATTAATAAATAAAGCAGCCGTGGAGCCGGTACCAAGACCAACCTTCATCCCGTTCTCAATGAGCTCTACAGCCGCTCTCGCCGCTGCCAGCTTATATTCTTCTGCACTCATTCCGCGTCTCCTAAACTGAAATTATTTTATCTATCTAAACTGTAAAAGGCAGTATGACCAACAGCGCAAGGGGGCACCCCTTCATCCGCACCTTCTATATGTGGGCTATTCAATTCGCTACAAGTCTATAGCGCAAAAAGGGAGCAAGGTCTTCACCCCCTTTAGATAATACTGATAGATTGAGTGACCAGCCTTAAGCTGTCTCAAAGAAAGGGTTTAGGCCTAGCTGTACTCTATGCCCTAGCCCCAACCCATTGGAAAATAAGTCTGAGGGGTGGCGGCGTGAAAATGAAATCACCCATGTGCCCTATAATGATGCCCAAGCCCCACACCAACTTCCCGCAGCAAGTCATAAGCCTGTACCATCGGGTCAATCAGCCGATCGTTGAGTTCTTCAAAGTCAGAGCCTTCATCAGCGGTATAGCTCGCCTGCTCTGCCACAGTATAATTAGTGCGCTCCGGCAAGGCTCTTGGATAGGCCTCTCGCAGCATCTGCACCGCCTCATCAATTCGCAGTGACAATATCATATTCATAATGTCTTTATGGGTTACATCATTGCGAGCTGAGAACACAGGCAACCGCCCCCCAAGCAGATAAATATGCATGATCAACGCAATGCGAATAGCATGCATCATATCACTCTCAACAATCTCATCCCGCTCATGGCCATCAGCCTGGCCTTGCCATTCTTCATGGCCCAAAGCTGTGAAGAGGTCATGCAGATAAATATCATCTTCCCTCAAATAAGTAGCAAGATGCATCAACCGGTCATGCCGCACATCATCACGGAGCAAATCCGCCAACAACAAGCATGGCCCCTTTAACGGCGCCTCCATATCCTCAATCGGCCGCGTCACCCAGAAGGCATCATTAAAGACGGTCGCATAAGCCACCAAAGATTTAACACTAGAGAGCTGGCGCGCCCTCATGATCATGCGAATAAGCGTGCGCAACCTTGGTGATTGCTCATAAAATCTCGCAAACTGCTCTTTATCATCATGGATAGCGGTGCCAAACCCGCTCACAACATTGGCCAGAAAGCCCATTTGCTGCAAAAGCGCATTATGCGGAATTGCCCGCATTTTCGCCGCCGCAACCCGGTTATCCTGTCGCCCATCAAACTGGCGCTTTGTCTTGCGTGAACCGGTCTTAAAAAGGAGATTGGTTTCAAACGCCCCGAGGCTGGTTTGATAGTTCATATTTTCAAATAATTTAGACTGATAAAGCCGCACATGCTCAAACAAATCTTCGCGGAAATCCTTGCGGCTATAGAACGCATCATTCAGCGGCGCGCCATCATCTCTGCCAGACATGACAAATTGTGTCAGCGTTGCCTGCGCCAGTTGGGGCGAGCCAAAAAACACATAGCCATCACCACCCTGAAAACTCACCTCATGATATATCCGCAATCCCTTTTCAAGATAGGCATTGCGAACATAAGGAGAGAGCAGATAATCAAACCGCTCGGTTAATGAACCAGGATGCGCCCCCCGCCCCATAGATTCACCGTGGGTATTAAACAGCACTACCTCAATATCTCTTAAACCCGCATCCCGCAGAATTGAGGCAAGCCGCCGCTGCAACCGCTCAACAGCCAGTGCCGCCGGGATTTGTCCAAAAAACCGCCCTGCATCAGAAAACCCAGTTTGGATAGAGAGCCGCCCGCGTGTTTGGATATAGCTTCGGTAACTCTCAAACTTCAACAGCTGCTTGATAATCTCAGCGCCGCGCTCCAACGCCCGCTCTGTTTCAAACAAGGGCGAAATATCAACCTTCTCTTCAATGCCAAACAACTTGGCAAAATAGAGAGCAGATATCACCGTCAGCGCATGCTCACATTCCGCAATCAATAGCCGTATCGGCGCATCGCCATCAATATGCTTGAGGATTTGCGCGATCACCATAAACTGCCGCACAGCCGTTGAGCGCTCCAGCGCAAGGCAGGCAAAGTTAATCGTCTCAGGCGTAGTATCGCGGATCATCTCGTCAATCTTGGTAAGGTTGACATGACTATTAAGATCAACAGCGCCCTCACCCAAAGGCTTGCGAATGCCGTTATGCACCTGCATCGCATTAATCCTGAGGTGGATATTGCTGGTGGTTAGCCCCGCCGCTTTCACCTCTGTCTCCAGTAAGGCAAGCGCGCGCCGGTCTTCATCATTGTTAACAATGCGCCGTGCCGCTGTAATCTCCGCCAGCAGTGGCGCAATTTCAGCCCCTAATGCCCCTGAGCTTTCATCCGTAAGGTAATTCGCAGCCGCACTAATTTCCTGCGGCGTCTCTAGTGGCTGGGAAAACAGCTCAATTGATTTTTTAAGGCTCGCACATTCCCGCACAATTAACGCAGTACCATTTTGCAAATGCTGAACTGCCTTTTGCTCTGAGCCATCAAGCCCTTCGCTCACACGAGCAATTGCCGCATTGTGGCGCTCTAATTGTTCGTTCTTCTCAATTAGGCGAAATAGCAAACTATCATGCCAGCGAATATCTGTTCGCCCATCAAGGTCATACCCAACCCAGCTATTCAACGTGGCCGCATAGGGCGTAAAGCTTGTCCATTCCTTCGGGTAAAGCCGCTCAGCTTCTTCCAGCAAAACCTGATGCAAACGCCTCCGTGCTGCCGCGGCATGCAATAGGGCATCTTGCACCTGCTCCTGCTCATCAGAAAGCGAGATGTCCGCATCCGGGCAATGGCGCAGCGGTTTAAGCGCGTTTTTATAATCATCAGACTGGGCAAGATCGGGTTGTTCAATCAGCTTAACCAAAAGCTCCCGCATAGCAGCCGGCATGGCAAAGGTTGGATGCGCCGTAAACACTATGCCAAATTGTGGCGTTTCAAACCGGGCTTTAAAGTCCTGAAAACTAATCGGCTCGCCATCAGGCTCAGCAATCTTGCGCACAAAGACGCGATAACCTTCAACAACCGCAGCCTCGCCCTCCAGGCTATCCTCCCCAATATAATCCCGCATACCTGCCGCCCGGCTAGTCAATGCCCGGTCAGAGAGAATTTTCATCAGATCAGAAATATCACCCAGGGTAAGCGCGCCCGCTTCCAGGCTACGAGAGATCTCAAAAGCCAGCTGTTTCACAGGGTTAAATTGCGGTTCATTTTTAATGCGCAGCCAATAGCTGTTGAGCCGGTCCGCAAAATCATCCAGCAAGCTTTGATGCCCCTGACTAGTCATCAGCGCGCCTTTTTGCGCCGCCAATGCATCACCTTTTGCACTCAAAACCTCTGCTTTCGAAACCATGGCCCATATCCTCTCTTTAGCATTGCGCCTCTACTCGGATTACTCTATTTGGAAACAGCTTTACAACCATCACCCACACTCATGCCTCACTATGCCGCGCCCAGTTCTCACATAAACACACCCGTATCACTATGTGAGAATAGCCCGTTTCACTGGTATAAGGGCATGTAGAATGGTTCTTAAACATTAGGGGAATTTCATAGATATGCCAGAAACTCCGGTAACGATCTGCTTTGATCTAGATGGCACATTGGTAAACACCGCCCCAGATCTTCTAGCCGCCCTGGATCATACCTTAAAGGCAAATGGCCACCAGCCCTCAATACATGCAGAAATATTACCCATCATCGGCCAGGGGGCAAAAGCCATGTTGCGCCGCGCTCTAAAAATAGATACCCGCTCAAATCAGCACGGCAGCGTCCCCGCCCCTGATACTGAAATAGACAGGTTATGGCAAAGTCTGATCGAGCATTACACCATTCACATTGCAGATCAAAGCCGGCCATACCCGGGCGTTGAAGCAGCGCTTTCCCGCTTATCATCAGCAAATTACCGGCTTGCCGTTTGCACCAACAAACCCATGTTCCTAACAAGCCCCTTATTAGAGGCACTCGGTCTAAATGGATTTTTCCATGCCATCCGCGGTGCAGATAGCTACCCCTTTAAAAAACCAGACCCCCGCCACCTGATAGAAACAGTGCGCAGCGCAGGCGGCCATGAGAACAAAGCCGTCTTAATAGGTGATAGCGCCACAGATGTAGCGACAGGGCGCGCCGCGACCATCCCTGTTATCGGCGTGCCATTTGGCTACACAGAAACCCCCATGCAATCGCTCGCACCGGACGCGCTGATATCTCATTTTGATGAGTTAACAGATAAATTGATATGTGAAATTTTATAATATTTACCAGCTGTCATATGTAAGAACAGTCGGCAAAACAACTCAGAGAAAAAACCTACTTAAGAGAACAAACCTAGCCTCGCGGCTCTGAAGTCCCCTCTTTCACCAAAGCATAGCTCAGCAATTTATAGGCAAGTTTGGCCACAAGAAAATCACAAGCATGCAAGCCAGGGCGCGGCGAAAGCTCAACAATATCACCGCCAACAATTGTGCCCACATCAGAGGCCGCCCTGAGAATATGCAGCGCCTGATACCAATCAAGCCCGCCAGGTTCCGGTGTGCCGGTAGCAGGCATTAAACTGCTATCAAAACAATCCACATCAAAGGTTACATATATTGGCCGGCCCTTGAGCGGCGCTATAATCTCTTCAATTTGCCAATGGGGCGCATCACTAGCCCAGTGCAAACGGATGCGCTCTCTATTGGCTTCTAAAAACGGAATTTCCTCCGCTGAAATATTGCGAATACCAACGCCAACAAGCGAAACTGTTTCATGGTCTAAAACCCGACGCATCGCCGCCGCATGAGAGAAATGCTCACCCTCATAGCCATCACGCAAATCAGCATGGGCATCAAACTGCAACACAACCAACCCCGGGTGGCGCTCAACAAACGGGCGGATAGCCCCAGCCGTCAGGCTATGCTCGCCGCCAATAACCAAAGGAAACTTTCCGTCAGCCAGCACTTCGCGCACAATCAGCGCAATCTGTTTGAGTGCCGCATCCAACCGTCCAGCAATTGGGGTAAATTCCAGGGTTGCAACTTCATACTCATTGACGATCTCGGACCAATATTCCTCGTCAAAAAGCTCAACTTCCTTGCTGGCCGCCATAACAGCAGCTGGCCCCCGGCCGGTCCCACCCTGGAATGAAACAGATTGCTCAAGCCCAAAGGGAATTACAACAGCTTTCGCTTGCCCCGGTTGGCCAGAACCAGGGCGAGCAGGGTCAAGAAAGGCCCGCTCAGGAGGGAGATAATTAAAACGCCGCATAAGAAAACCGCCTGCTTTATATTTTGCGTCTACTCTCAAGTAACGAAACTACGGGCATCCGCAATAATCATCAAAAAGTAAAACCAGACCTAACCAACCGAAGCCGCCTCATAGTTAGGTAGAAAGTTAGAGAGCATCACCTCATCTTCAAGTTCAATTTCTTCATAACAGCCAAAGCCATTAAAACCAGAAGCCATCACACTGCCATAAGCCCCAGTCTTATGAATCTCAAGGTAATCCCCCTCAGCCACATGCCCCGGCAATAGAAACGGCCCCTTCATCCGGTCTGCCGCATCACATGTCGGCCCCCAGAAAGAAAAGGCCTCAAGCCCTTCTGCATAACAAGCGCCGCCATCACCAATTAACCTGGCTGGAAAAATCCAGTCACAATTAGCCGCGTCATACAACACGCCATAACCGCCATCATTAATGAAAAGCTCATGCCCCCGCCGGGCATCCACCCGCACAATCAGGCTTTCAGCCTCAGCAGAAAGCGCCCGCCCCGGCTCAGCAAAAAGTTGGGCATCATGCACCATCGGCATCGCAGAAATAGCGGTTTCAATCACATCTATATAAATGCCAAGATCAACCGGGTCAGAAGCGCGATAACAGGCAGGAAAACCGCCGCCAACATTCATCAGCTCAGCGACAACGCCGGCCCGGCGCACAAGGTCCGCCGCATGATGGATCGCCTCTCCAAAACGAGCCGGCTCAAGCGCCTGGCTACCAACATGAAACGTCACACCAAGCCGGGCTGCAACAGAGCGAACCAGCTGCAACAGCTCAACAGCTGCCCGCCCCTCAGCGCCATATTTTTTACCCAACGGCAAAACCGAGCCACGGTCATTGCAATGCAAGCGCACAAATAATGACAGGTCATTGGCATTTTCCGTGACTTCAAGAATTTTATGGACCTCATCAACATGATCAACCGAAAAGGTCCGCACCCCATAATCAAAATAAGCAGAGCGAATATGCGCACGGGATTTTACCGGGTTCATATAGAAAAGCTCAGCCCCTGGCACGCTATGATAAATCGTCTCAACTTCAGTTAACGAGGCAACATCAAATCTTTGCACGCCGCTAGCATTCAGCGCCTCAATAACAAACGGAGAGGTATTGGCTTTAACCGCATAGATCAACTCACCAGAAAACCTGTTATGAAACCAGTCCGCCGCTCGCAAAACTGCAAATGGTCGCCGGCACCGCACCGGGTCAACCGGGCGCCGAAGCGAAAGAAATTCTTCTGCAGTTTTATAGCGCTGCATCATTGGTTCAAACTTTCTTTAAAAGATGAATACAAAACTGAGCGCTCTCCTCTTGAGACAACAACTCAAGCGCATCCTCTTCACAAAGGCATTGAAAATCAGCAACAGCACCTGGATCAGTTGTGATCACTTCAAGCAAGTCGCCGCTAGTCATTGAACGCAGGGTTTTCTTGGCTTTCAGTACAGGCAGCGGGCATAACAACCCCTGCGTATCCAGCGTTACTTTTTCCATCTGGTATCCATTCGCTATCTCACACTAATGCAACAACCAGGATAAAGATTATCTCATTAAGGAGTAAGTCCCTAGACGGCGGGATATTGATCAGAGCTAACAGCAAAAATCAAGCCTAAATAAATGATCAACCTATCGCAACTCATGCATAACGAATGAATAGAGAGCCCAGGCAGCAAAAAAGCGACCCAAAAGCCGCTTTTTATTCAAAAATATGATAAATAGCCAAAGGCTAAAAAGAAGCGAAAGCACTTTACTGCTGACAACTCTTATAGCCATTCAACAAATCACCATATACCGCCTTAAACGCGCCAACACCTGCTTTCGCAGCCGCCGCACCCTTAATGCTGGCAGCTTTAAGCTGCGCCGCACAGTCAACAATGTTTTTAGGGGCACCAGAAGCATCTGACGCTTCAAAAGCCTTCACAGCATTCTGAATGCTCATCATCTCCTTCACCGCACGAGCTGGATTATAAGGAACTTTGCCACTAGCCATTTGGCCAGAAATTTTGATAGATTTATCAACACTATCAATAAATGTCTTGCCGCCTGCCGCTTGAGCTGGCGCTAGCCCGCTTCCGAGCATTACAAATGCAATCCCCAAAGCCAGCATGGTGTTAAATCTATTCATTTCGCTCTCCTTATATACCCAGAGCTACCCAAAACGACGCAATGATCAGAACCAAGATCAAACGCAAAACCCAATATGGTTGATACTTTATTTGGGTTAATCTTAATTTAGGTAGTCAGAACCCTCAATTAAAGAGGCTGGTCGCCTGATATTTGGCCATAATGCCATCAATTCAGACAATTGATGCTAATTTGGCATTGTTAACTGCCCTTGCCAAGCCCCATTAAACCATCTTATTCAGCGGTCATATGCAGATACCGGCTGGGGTGACAAATTTGTTTCATACCCCACATTGCCACTCCCATACTGAATACAAGGTGAACATTCCATTCAGGTTTATACCCCGCCCACTCCCCTTCCTCAGGTAGCTAGCCTAAAGATACAGCACCCAAACCAATCACTCAGCAAAAGCATAGAGAGGGCGTCAATCAGAACCCGTCTTTTGATTAACCTGATAGAAAGGGAAAGCTTTATAAAATAAGTCTATGAAAGAACGTCAAAAAGAAAAGTTCTCCCCCTCTAAAACGGTTAAAAATTAGTATGGCGGATTATAGAGATAGATACATCATCGCTCTGGCTCCAAGCAAATTATCACTGCTCTGGACCCTGGCAGCGAAATGGCTTGCCTATGATGCTGCCAGCAAACGCTCCGTTAAAGAGCCCGAAACTCTCGGCCTGCCGCAAAACATTCATAACCCAACCGTATCTCCCATCCGCCGCTCAGGTTTTGGCATTCTCTTATCAGGTCCATTTCAACTGCACCGCGCACTGAGTGTCGAAGACCTGATAAATTATGTTGATGCGTTCGCAGAACAGCAAGAACCAATGAACAGCGGCAAATTAAATATTAGAGCTATCGAAAACCGGCTTTACATGGAGCCACTCCGCAATTCCCCTAAAATTCGCAATCTGGCTGATGAGTGCGTGCGCTATTTCCATAAATTCCGCATGCCCTCAAAAGAATTGCCCGCGAACAGCCCTATCAGAAAAGCCCTGACAGCCCCGCAGCTAGAGCATTATTTGAAATGGGGGCAGCCCTATGTGTTTGATGAATTCAAACAACAAATCCCCCTCACAGCCCGGTTACCAGACCAGGTAGTAAAGGCCATGCAGGTTCGTCTAAGCAATCACTTTGGCAATTCTCTCAATGGTGGCCTCAAGGTAGATAATCTTACCCTCTTCCGTCAGCCAGATAACCTGCAACCAGCAGAAATGATCCATCAGGCGGATTTTATGCTGGACACCAATAATGAGCCAATCACCCTCCCGGTGATTAAAACCGGCTGATTTATATTATAAGCCCTACGCTCGCCGCCAGATATACATGACCAGAGAATGGGTTCTAAGTTTGCCTCCCATCAGCTCAGGGTATGCTACATTCACCATCAAACATTGATTTCCGCTCAAGATGCGCTTATGTGAGGAAAAGGATATTACAGCCTTTAACCCAAGAAGAATGGCCATCAGCCAATCAGAGTTAGTTTGCCAACGATAAGCCGCATGCAAGGAATACCCTCATGACCAGCCACCCAACCCCCCATAAGGGTTTCAAGGCAGACGCCATCAACCAGATCCAGCATGTTTTTATCAAAGATCTTGAATTAATGGCTGTGATCGGCGTTTACGATCATGAAAAAACCAACCCACAACGTGTCGTTGCGAATATCGACATCACCGTGAGAGAAATGCCAAAAGTGGCCGACCAAATAGAGCATGTCGTCTGCTATCATCAGGTGGTGAAGAAAATCCAGGCGCTCTGTAAAGATGGCCATGTCAACCTGCTTGAAACACTCGCAGAAAACATAGCTGAAGCCTGCCTGGCAGATAAGCGCATTCTTGCCCTGCGCGTACGCCTGGAAAAACCAGAAGCCTTGCGCGAAGCGGCCAGTGTCGGCGTGGAGATAGAACGGCTGCAAACAAACAGCCAATCTTAAACGATTATCGCACCGCCAACGAACATCGCGCCTAAAATGGCCACTCAGATTTTATGGCATAAAGAGTGAGTTGAGCCCCCAACAATGTTTATTGGGCACCGCCGCAAGAAACTCATTTTCACAGCCTACACAAGCTATACAATCACAAGATGAAACATCAGCGGTAGAGAAGACAAACCCAAAGCAACTATATTAGAAAAGCCCGTGCCGAAAGAACAAAACAATTCAGCCACAACCACCGCAGATGACGCGTCCAAACCGCGGACCATTTCGGCTGAACAGCAAAGCCCCCCCGCTGGCACAGAGGTTATTAAAGCCTATTTAAAAACCCTCACCACCGCCCCCGGTGTTTACCGCATGATGGATAAAGACGGCACGGTGCTCTATGTTGGCAAAGCGCGTAACCTGAAAAATCGTGTCTCCAGCTACACCCGCCTTAAAGGCCAGTCCAACCGCATCGCCCGCATGATCCGCGCAACCACTGAGATGGAATTTGTCATCACCGGCACAGAATCCGAAGCGCTATTGCTGGAAGCCACATATATTAAAAAAATGCGCCCGCGCTATAACGTTCTGCTGCGTGATGATAAGTCTTTCCCCTCTATCCTCATCCGCACAGACCATGAAGCCCCACAAATCGTCAAACATCGCGGGGCCCGCAAACAAAAGGGCAAATATTTTGGCCCCTTCGCCTCTGCTGGTGCCGTCAACCGCACAGTGAACACCCTGCAACAGCTCTTCTTGTTGCGCGATTGCTCCGACAGCATGTATGAGAGCCGCACCCGCCCCTGCCTGCAATATCAAATCAAGCGCTGCTCCGCCCCGTGCACTGGCAAAATCAGTCTTGAAGCTTATAAAGGCCTTGTCAGCGAGGCCAGAGATTTTCTTGAAGGTAAGAGCCGCGACATACAAGGCAAATTACAAGAGAAAATGCACCGCGCCAGTGACTTACAAAAATACGAAGAAGCAGCCTTCTATCGTGATCGTATCGCGGCTCTCAGTATGGTGCAATCATTCCAGTCCATCCTGCCAACCGGCTTCGATGAAGGTGATATCTTCGCCATTCATGTAGATGGCGGCGTTGCCTGTGTCGAAGTATTCTTCATACGAACTGGTCAAAACTGGGGGAACCGCGCCTATTTCCCTCGCATAGATAAAAGCCATAGCAGTGATGAAATTATGGAAAGTTTCATCGCCCAATTCTATGACAATAAACCGATCCCCAAACTGGTGCTAACCTCATTAGAGCTGGAGAATGCCAACATCCTAAGTGAAGCGCTATCAACCAAAGCCGAGCGCAAGGTTGAGGTCAGACACCCCCAGCGCGGTCCCAAGGCAGATATTCTCCTCCATGCTGTACGCAATGCCAAAGAAGCACTTGCCCGCAAAATGGCAGAGAGCACAGCCCAGGCTCGTCACATGAAATCGATTGGGGAATTATTTGGATTAGAAAAACCACCAGCCCGCATAGAAATCTACGACAACTCCCACATACAAGGCACAAGCGCATTAGGTGTCATGGTTGTCGCCGGGCAGGAAGGCTTCGTTAAAAACCAGTACCGAAAATATAATTTTGACACCACAGACTATGCGGGCGGCGATGATTTCGCCATGATGAAAGAAATGCTGACCCGCCGGCTAAAATCTCTACTCCGGGATCATGGCCCTTCAAGAGTGGGCGGCCAAATTTTGGCGCCAGAAACCACAGATGGCTTCCCAGCCTGGCCGGATATTTTGCTCATTGATGGTGGCCGGGGTCAGCTCACCGCTGTTGAAGATGTGATGAAAGAGCTGGAGATAAAAGATGTGCTGATCGTGGCAATTTCAAAGGGACGTGATAGAAACGCCGGGCGCGAACAGTTCCACATTTCGGGGCGCCCCTCCTTCACTCTGGATATGAAAGACCCAGCGCTCTATTTCCTGCAGCGGCTACGCGATGAATCCCACCGCTTCGCCATTGGCGGCCATCGCCTGCGCCGTAAGAAAAAAATGCAAGCCAACCCGCTGGATGAAATTCCCGGCATTGGTCCCAAACGCAAGCGCGCCCTATTGCACCATTTCGGTGCCGCCAAAGCCATAAAGCGCGCCAGCTTAAAAGATCTGCAATCAGTTGAAGGCATCAGCGCACAAATGGCAGAGAGTATCTTCGACTATTTCAATGACCAGGCTGATTAAATGGCATAAACTGAAATATGTGGTCAATAAACCCTCTTTCAAACGAAAGATTGACGCTAAACCGCCCACATGTTTGTGTGCAGAAAACAACCCATCACAGAGTGACAAAACGCATCATATTGAGCGCTAACATGGACCAAGCCATCTACCAGAAAAAACATAGAATGATCTGGAATCTGCCCAACATCCTGACTTACGGTCGGATATTAGCAATCCCTCTGTTTGTCACCTGCTTCTATTTCTCAGGCGAATTACCGCGTTTTATCGCTCTCGGCCTGTTTATCACAGCCAGCGTCACCGATTTTCTGGATGGCTATTTAGCAAGGGCATGGTCACAACAATCAAAACTTGGCCAAATGCTAGACCCAATCGCAGATAAATTGCTGGTTGGTGCCGCTCTCATCATGCTGGTGTTTGATGATACCATCTTCGGCCTCTCGGTTATCGCAGCCGTTATCATCCTGAGCCGCGAAATTCTCGTCTCCGGCCTGCGTGAGTTTCTGGCCCAGCTCTCAGTTAGCGTGCCCGTCACCCGCATCGCAAAGTTCAAAACCGCAGCCCAGCTTGGCGCTATTGTCGCGCTGCTGCTAGCCCCGCTGATTGATAAAAACGCCACCTACACCTGGGTCATTGGCGATAGCCTGTTATGGATAGCCGCCATCCTGACAATTTACACCGGATTTGATTATCTCAGGGTCGGCATTAAACATCTAATAGAAGAAGATCTAAAAGATGAGTAGTTCTATGAAACTGATGTATTTCGCCTGGGTAAGAGAAAAAATCGGCATCAATCAGGAAACTGTATCCCCGCCAGAGACCGTTAAAACCATCTCTGAGTTAATCACCTGGCTTGAAAGCCGCGGCCCAGAATATAGAGCCGCATTTGAAAACCGGGAAAGCATCCGCGCCGCCATCAACCAAACTCATGTTGATCACCATTCAACACTGGAAGCCGCCGCAGAGGTTGCCTTTTTCCCCCCGGTCACCGGTGGCTAAGGCCATTGAGCTTAAAGCTGGCTCACAGTGCAAATCTTAGCTCAGATATATTCATTTCATAATTTAAAACGCGACCAGATAAACAAATGACAGCACCCCGCATCAACCGCGTACAATCAAACCCCTTCAACATCACCGAGGAGATCACAGCCCTGCGCGGTGAGCGGAAAGACATCGGCGCCATAGTCACCTTCACCGGCACCGTGAGAGATACAGCTGCCGGTGAAAAAATCACGACCATGGCGCTAGAGCATTACCCCGGCATGACAGAGCAGGAGCTGGAACATATCACCAATGAAGCTCACAGCCGCTGGCCATTGCAAGGCAGCACCATCATTCACCGCATAGGTGACCTAAGCCCAGGTGACGACATTGTCCTCGTCATCACTCTTTCAGCTCATCGAGCCGCCGCCTTTGAAGCAGCCGAGTTTTTAATGGATTTTTTAAAAAGCAAAGCCCCCTTCTGGAAGAAGGAAACCGGTGAGAGCGGCAACGCCGACTGGGTAGACGCCCGCGACACCGACACCGAAGCCCTCACCCGCTGGCAAAAGTAGCTAAGCTTTTAGAGCGCTGCCAACAGAGGCCCCTGAGAGGGACGCTCTACAATAAGCATTACCTTTGCGCCAAATACGTCGATCAAGAGCCCCGCCCCAAGCAAAGGCAATTCCATATTTAATCTGAGTAAATGTACACCAAGGCGACAGCCGTGGGACTTTTCTTCAAAGTTATTACTCACGAACCATTTTCATATAAGCATCCAGCAAATTCTGGGAAATTTCACCAGGCGTGAACTTATAATCACTAATCTCAGAAACCGGCGTCACTTCAGCCGCAGATCCGGTGATGAAGCATTCCGTAAATTCACTCATCTCTTCCGGCATAATGACCCGCTCAACGACCTCAATGCCCTGGTCTTTAGCCAGGCCAATAACCGTGCGGCGGGTGATACCATCAAGAAAACAATCAGCTATCGGCGTGTGAATAACGCCATCTTTAACAAAAAACACATTCGCGCCTGTTGCCTCAGCAACATAGCCCCGATAATCAAGCATCATCGCATCAGCATAACCAAGCTGCTCCGATTTATGCTTTTCAATAGTACAAATCATATAAAGCCCAGCAGCCTTTGCCTTGCATGGCGCCGTTCTAGGGTCAGGGCGGCGATAATCGGCCAGCCGCAAACGAATACCCTTCATCCGCTCTTCAGGATCAAAGTAAGAGCCCCACTCCCAAGCAGCAATGGCCACATTAATGGTGGTCTTTTGCGCCGCAACGCCCATCTGCTCACTACCGCGCCACGCAACCGGGCGCATATAGCCTTCAGTTAAATTCTGTTTTTCCATTACCGCGATGCAGGCCGCATTTAATTCTTCAACAGAGTAAGGAATTTTAAAATCCATAATCTCAGCAGATTTATGTAGCCGTTCACTATGCTCATTAAGTTTGAAAATCTTACCGCCATAAATCCGCTGACCTTCAAACACACAGCTCGCATAATGAAGCCCATGGCTCAGCACATGAATTTTACTATCAGCCCAGGGTACCATCTCCCCGTTCATCCAGATGTGACCGTCCAATTGATCAAAAGCGATATCTGCCATGATAATATTCCTTAAAGCGCTTTAACGCAGGAGGCGTAATGTGAAGAGAAGTTTGCTTAGCAAATAAACGAAACCCTTGCATCATCTATCAATATGCGCAAAATATGTCAACATGACTGACATAAATACAAAATCAACAGATAGCCCCACCGAGAATGATGAGGAAACCACCTCTCCTGTCAGCCTCAGCGGCAAGCATGAGCACATCCTGACCTTGATGGAGCTATTCTATTTTGCCTACCGGGATTTTACTGGCGATGGCGATGAGGTGTTGGCAAAAATCGGCTATGGCCGGGCCCATCACCGGGTCATACATTTTGTCCATCACTACCCGGGCCTGCGCGTGGCTGAATTGCTAAGCATACTCAAAATCACCAAACAGAGCCTGGCCCGTGTTTTAAAACAACTTGTAGATGAAGATTACATCACCCAAAAGCCCGGCCAGCAAGACCGCCGGGAGAGGCTGCTCTACACCACACAAAAAGGTCAAGAGCTCGCCACACAACTGGCGAAACCACAGATAAACCGCTTCGAGCATTCGATAAACCAACTTTCCAAAAAAGAGCAAGAAACAGTAGAAAAATTCCTCTTTTCGCTGATACAACAAGGGAACCGCCATGATGTCATCAACCTGATGGCTCAGAATGGACACGAACCCTACAGTGATATATCCAAAAAACACAGCAGCAAAAGCGCCTTGAAAAAAAAATAGAACCCAGGTCGCACCAACGTTGAAATACGAACGAATAAATACTGACTAAATAATGGGAGTTCGGCCATGCAGGCCCTAGCTGATGACACAGCCCACATTCTACTTGTTGATGATGACCAGCGCATCCGCGATTTATTATGCCGTTACCTGCGCGGGCAAAATATGCGCGTCACAACAGCAGTAGATGCCGCCGCCGCCCGTCATAATCTCGAAGGCTTGCATTTTGATCTCCTCATCCTTGATGTGAACATGCCTGGCGAATCAGGGCTGGATCTTGCCCGCGATCTAAAAGCGCGCATGGATGTCCCCATCATTATGCTCACCGCCAGAGCCGAAGCCGACAACCGGATTGAAGGACTGGAAATTGGCGTCGATGATTATGTCCCAAAACCCTTCGAACCTAGAGAGCTGATACTCCGCATCCAAAATGTCTTGAAGCGCCGGATTCAAAAAGCGGCTCAAAAAGAAATACACATGGGGGCCTACACCTTCCATGTGGAGCGCGGCGAACTTCAGAGAGAAAATCTTAGCATCAAATTAACAGAGCGCGAGCGTGACCTCCTGCGCCAATTTGCCAGCCGCGCCGGCACACCCATTCCCCGCCATGAGCTGGCAAGTAGCGAAAGCGGCGGCAATGAACGCGCCGTTGATGTCCAGATTAACCGTCTTCGCCGCAAAATTGAGATAGACCCTGCCAATCCGGTATATTTACAAACCGTCCGAGGTAAAGGTTATATCCTTCATACCGACTAGCCATAACTCCCCGTGAGATGTAAACTCCGCACAATTGCAGCGGCATAAACGGCTGGCCCAAAAAACATTCAGCCACCCTAATATTGACAGCATGTGAGGGCTGCCCCCTTGGCCATTAACGAACAACAGCCGACAAATCGTCTGAAAGCTCTACTTCGCGGCCTGGTTATCCAGCTTCTGCAAGCCGGCGATGCCGCCGCCAGATATATCCCGAAACCAAAATTACCCTTCGGCTGGAGCCTAGCCCCCTGGCTACCGAAAGGTCTATATGCACGCACCATCCTCATTATTGCCATGCCGCTCGTGCTGCTACAAACCGTGTTGCTCTTCGTGTTTATGGAGCGCCACTGGAACAACATCACACGTCGCTTATCTGCCGCCACCGCAAGAGATGTTGCGGCTATCATTGAGGTTTACCGCCAATACCCGCAAGATCAGGACTATCAAAAACTCATAGATATCGCCCGCAATAAAATGAGCTTGTCGTTTCAGGTGCTTCCCAAAAGTGATTTACCCAAAGCAACCCAAAGCCCGTTCTATTCCATTCTCGATCACCGCTTAACCAAAGAACTGAGACGCCGCATTGATCGCCCCATCTGGGTTGATACAGTTGGCCAGTCAAAATTCGTTGAAATCCGTATCGCGCTAGATGATAAAGTTCTTAAATTCCTCGCTTATAGAAACCACACCTACGCGTCAAACTCCCATATCTTCGTTCTCTGGATGATCGGCTCATCAACGGTGCTGTTAGCAGTAGCTCTCATATTCTTGCGCAATCAAATCCGCCCGATATTGCGCTTATCTGAGGCAGCTGAAAGCTTTGGCAAGGGCCGCCCACCACCAGCTGATTTTCGCCCCCGCGGCGCTAGAGAAGTGCGCCAGGCCTCTTTTGCCTTCATAGAAATGCGCGACCGGATTGAACGTCATGTCGATCAGCGAACAACCATACTCGCAGGCGTCAGCCATGACCTTCGAACCATCCTCACCCGCATGAAGCTGCAACTGGCCTTCCTAGATGATGATAATGAGATAAACGCTCTGCGCAGTGACGTTGATGAAATGCAGCATATGCTGGAAGATTATATGGCCTTCGCTAAAGGCGATAGCGGCGAAGAAACTAGCCTGGCTGATATCGGAGAAATTCTGACAGAAATCCACGAGCACGCAAAACTCACCAAAGAGAATGTCAATCTGCGCCTGTTACCGCGCCATATCCCGCTGCCTGTGCGCCGTAACAGCTTTAAGCGCGCCATTAATAATCTCGTCACCAATGCCCTGCGCTATGCCGATCGCATTGATATAAACGCCTCAACAGGGCGCAAATGGCTAACCATCACCATAGATGATGATGGACCCGGCATTCCCAAACAACAGCGAGAAGAAGTGTTCAATGCCTTCAAACGGCTAGATGATGCAAGAAACCAGAATGAGGGAAATACCGGCCTTGGCCTCTCCATCGCCCGAGATATCGTCCGCAGCCATGGCGGCGAAATTCGGTTAGAAGAAAGCCCCTTAGGCGGCTTAAGAGCAAAAGTGCAGGTGCCAATCTAGCGGCTTTGAACCATCAAAATACAAACGGCAGGCCCTTACCAAAAAATTAGCCCGAAAGGTCTTTTGACCGTGTCGCCGCCGCAGTAATCGCTTTTTGCACAATAGGGGCAATGCCATCATCCGCCATCAAAACATCGAGCGCGGCCGCCGTTGTTCCACCTTTAGAGGTCACATTAACCCGAAGGTCACCAGGCAGCGCTTCACTGCCGGTCATCAGGGCACCAGCCCCATAAATCGTGTTTTTAGCCAATGTCAGAGCAAGCTCCGCTGGCAAGCCTTCAGCCTCACCAGCCTTCGCCAAACATTCCGCAAGATAAAACACATAAGCCGGGCCAGAACCAGAAACCGCGGTAACCGCATCCATCAAGCTCTCATCCTCGACCCAGGCCGCATGGCCTGTCGCAGAAAACAGCGCTGTTAACATCTCTTTTTGCTGAGCTGTCACCGCCTTATTGGCAATAAGAACCGTCATCCCCGCTTGAACAAGCACAGGCGTGTTCGGCATCGCCCGCACAATCGCTGTGCCAGGCGGCAGGTCTTTCTCAATGTCTTTAATCTGTTTGCCAGCAGCGATAGAGAGCACCAGGCTGTCCGGCCCAAGGCGCGGGGCCAACCCTTCAAGCACCGCGGGCATGACCTGTGGCTTCACCCCAACCATCACCAGTTTTGGCGTCTCAGGCAGGTCAGCTTTAGCGCTGGCTGTAATATCAAATTTAGATAAAAGATCCACCATTTCAGGCGGTGGGCCAGGGTCTTCGACATAAACCTTCTCAGGGGCCACTGAAACAGCGTCATCATCAGCCTCAAGCCAGGCGGTCAAAATTGCACCGCCCATTTTACCAGCCCCAATGACCAGCAAAGGCTCAACAAGCGCCCTCCTGGCAGTCATATCTGACCCTGTCATAATTTATGCACGCCCTTCAGTGTGGAACATAGCAGACGCCAGCGCATCCGGCGCTTGTTTGCCCGCCCACACCACATATTGAAAAGCCTGATAGTAATTTTCGCTGGCTTCGAGGCCAGAAGCGATCAACGCTTCACACTGCTCGACAGAGATCTCAGCTTTATTCAGCATCAACCCATGACGGAAAAGCATTAACCCATCTTGTGGCCAAATATCAAAATGACCAAGCCAGAGCTGCTCATTCACCAGCGCAATCAATCTGTAAATTTCATTAATCCGCGCTTCAGGCACCTTCATCTCAAAGGCACAGGCAAGGTGCAAAGCCTCAATATCATCCCGCCAGTTGAGCGAGATATGATAATCCGTCCACGAACCTTCAACATTCAGTGTCAGCTCATCAGTGTGGCGCTCGCAGGGCCAGTTATGGATTGCCGCTAGTTTCTCAATCACATCAATAGGATCAGTCATGCGATCAAAACGCGGGTCTATCGAAGCCATAATATTCCTTAATTTCCCGGTCCGTAATTCTCGACTTAACAAGCAGAGAGTGGCCGTCTTTTTATAGATTTTTGTCTGGCCCTTTCAATAGGACCGCCTATTACGCTTGCTCGTGACAAGTTCGAGAGTGTCAATCCTTGCCCTGAGTCGCAAGGGCGCGTCAGGTCTGTCCACGTTAATTTTGATTAAAATAAAAGGTGGAAATCAGGCAAAATGATTTTTGTGATTCTCGCCTGTTGATAAGCCAGAATAGCCACAGAACAGCTTATTGACAGCCTCTCGAAACAGAGGGGGAGAATCTATAAAACTCACCACTGGCTTAAAACCAGCGTGTCACACGGCGCGGCCAGATCAGCAAAACGCCAAGCTACTAAACAAATAGCGCCCGAATATCACTGGCAAAAAGCGCGATAAGGATCCCGGCGATGAAATAAATCACATCCCCCATCAGCCCATATTTAAAACGATAGGAAAGCGGCGGATGAAACGCATGCTCAAGGCTTTTATGGAAAGAGAGTGATTTATAAGTTGTATAGCTAAAACTCATAATCATCTGAATAATTTTGAGCCCTAAAAACAACCCAACAAACATCAGAACATCCCAGATAACAGACATACCCACTCCATCACTTTGTATAAAACTAAAATCTAACGACCCCGCAGCGGGGCAAATGCCCAAATCAGCAGGTTAGCGCACTATACCTCTCTTTATTCCAGCCATGCCGCAAATTTCTGACTTGTATATTAACAAACAAGCTGCTACCTCGCCCGGATGAGCAAAAACACCCCCATACATATCATCGGCGGCGGCCTTGCAGGCTCCGAGGCCGCGTTCCAGGTTGCAGAAGCTGGCGTCCCGGTAATCCTGCATGAAATGCGCCCCACTGTAAAAACAGACGCCCACCACACGGAAGGGTTGGCAGAGCTTGTCTGCTCAAATTCCTTCCGTTCTGATGATTGGGAAAATAACGCCGTTGGCTTGCTGCATCAAGAAATGCGCACTATGAACTCGCTCATTATGGCCGCCGGAGATAAGCATAAACTCCCCGCGGGCGGCGCTCTCGCCGTCGATAGAGACCATTTCTCAGACGAAGTCACAAAAACTCTTGAAGCTCACCCCAACGTCACCATTGAACGCGGTGAAATAGCCGGCCTCCCGCCAGAGGATTGGGACAATGTCATCATCGCAACCGGCCCTTTAACCTCCCCCGCCTTAAGTGACGCCATAAGAGAGCTGACCGGCGCTGAAAACCTCGCCTTCTTTGATGCCATCGCCCCCATCATCCACAAAGAGAGCATCGACTTTGAGAAAGTCTGGATGCAATCCCGTTATGATAAAGTCGGCCCCGGTGGTACTGGCGCTGATTACATCAACTGCGCTATGGATGAAGCTGAATATAACGCTTTCATTGATGCGCTGTTGGCTGGCGAAAAAACAGATTTTAAAGACTGGGAGAAAAACACGCCCTATTTTGATGGCTGCCTCCCCATTGAGGTGATGGCAGAACGCGGGCGCGAAACGCTGCGCTTTGGCCCCATGAAACCTGTTGGCCTCACCAACCCACACAAGCCAGAAAAACCCCACGCCGTCATACAATTGCGCCAGGATAACGCCCTCGGCACCCTCTGGAACATGGTTGGCTTCCAAACCAAACTGAAATATGGCGCTCAGAGCGATATTTTCCGCATGATCCCAGGTCTGGAAAAAGCCGTCTTCGCCCGGCTTGGCGGCCTGCATCGCAACAGCTTCCTGAACAGCCCTGAAGTGCTAACGGCAGATCTTCGCCTTAAGGCCGCACCAAGGCTGCGTTTTGCCGGTCAGGTCACCGGTGTTGAAGGCTATGTTGAAAGCGCAGCCATTGGGCTTATCGCCGGCAGGCTCGCAGCAGCTGACAAGCTCGGCCTCCCGGTAACGCCGCCCCCAGCAGAAACAGCCCACGGCGCTCTGATCAATCATATAACAGGCGGGCATATCGCCTCAGACTATAGCGGCGGCATCAAAAGCTTCCAGCCAATGAACATCAATTTCGGCCTGATACCACCAGTGTCAGAAGTGCCAAAAACAGAAGATGGCAAACGCCTGCGCGGCAAAGAAAAATCCCGCGCCAAAAAGCGCGTCATGTCCCGCCGCGCCCTGGAAGCCATAAAGCAATGGCAACAAACCTGGCAATCAGCGCTCGCCTCTGCTTAAAGCCAGGCTCAGCGCTTGTGCAGACACCAGCCTTACGAAAAAATCAGCCCAAAACTATTCCGGTAAAAATAACCAGAAGCGTAACCCTGTGATGCTAAATTCAACATCACCCTTATTTTGTTTGCTCTTGTCTTGGTCGCTCTTGTCTGAATAAGAGAGAGACGTGATATAAAGCTTCGCCTCACCAGTCGCAGACTTTAACACCATTACCTCCTCAGCCTCTATCGAGCTTTTGGCAATACTATCAAAACGGCGGGCATATGTTTCAAGCGCCGCCATAGGAAAGCGCCCAATAACAGCCGCCCCCTGCCGTGCAACAAATTCTCTATCTTCCAAAGCAAACACCAGCGCAGCTTTGTCAGCATCTGCTAGTGTTTTTCCTTTAACAACAGTTGGTTGAGAGTTTTGCGGTAAGGATGATTGCGCCAGGTCCTGAGCCACCTGCGGCTTATGTATAGGTTGATATATTGGCCCATGAAGCTTACCGCCAGCTATAAACTCAAGATTATAAGGTGCCTTTACCCTCAACGTGTGGGATTTAACGCGCGGTGCTTCAATAGCTCTTGTTTTTCGCCCCGTTATGGCTTCACTCAGCGCCAGATACACCCGGCTACGCCGCCCATCAAACCGCCCCTCTTCTTTCATCTCTGCCTTAAGCTCTTTGCGGGCATCACCAGGCAAAAGATCAATCAACCCCTCAGCCCGCTCTCGGTCACGAAAGTAAGCCAGCGTACTGCGTGTATCACTAACAAGCTGGCCATTCGCCGGGTCATTGCGCGGCGGCAGGGATTTACTAATCACGCCCTTATTCAGTAAGCCCAATTCACCAAGCTGCACCATCAGCCGCTCTTTCTGCCACTTCGTTGAAACCGCCTCCGCCCCCCACGGGCCAAATGAGGAGATGAATATAATAAACGCTGCCAACACTGAGATAAGCCGAAGGTCAAACTCCCCCCTCAGCGCCAGCGCTTCATCACCCCGGCGGCCAAAATATTTCACATAAAACCCATAAGCGATTAAAACCGCGGCCCAGATAAACAGCCCCGCCAGATAAAATCTCATCGGCGTCATGCCATAATGAGCAACCCGCAAATAATGCGCCGCCCCAACCATAAGCAGAGGCACCAGCAGAAACCACATCCAGTATGAAACGAAAAATTTAACCAGCGGCCCACTAACCCGCCTTGTCGGATAGGCCATCAAATAAGTGCCCACACCGCCGATCATCAACAGCAACCCATACCAGCCAATCTGGCCAGATGGCAGTGCCCCTTCCAGCAGCACTTTAACCGCGAGCCCATGCAGCAAGGCCGCAAAGAGAAAGAAAAACGGCACAAATACATATTTCACAAACAGTGCCGTGACCCGAGAGGTAAACTCAACCGGCTCCCCCTCAACAACAGGCTCGGTTAAGGAGCGTGGGAGGATAGAAAGCCAGAACAAAGGCCCAACCAGGAACAATGAAACGATGAAAGAATATTGATAAGCCTTTTTAATCTGATCATCGAACAGCATGCCATAAGCCGCTATTAACAACGCGACCAATGCCGCAATCAGCAGACCACCAAGCCCGGCAATCACCAGGCTGAACCAATATGTATGATTAAACTGCCAATAGCTGCGGTTATCCGGCGGGAGATTAAGATAGGCAAAAGAACTCGCGGCCAACACAGCCGCCACTGGCATCATCACCGGCGTCAGGGCAATCTCCCCGCCAAAATAAAATAACGCCAAAATAATAAGGCTAACAAGAAAACTAAGCACAACACCGCTCATCAGCCCCCAGCTCCGCCGCTCAGCAAACAGGCTAGCGCCAACACTGGCGAAAAACATCGCCAATAGTCCCATCGCCCACATCACCACATCAACATTTTCCGCCGCGCCATAAAGCAGATACCCGGTCAGAACAACAGAAAGCAGCGCCGCCACCGGGAACCTAAGTAGAACCTCACGCACATTCGGCATCACCGCCGCAAAGCTTTGTGATAAACCATCCATTTATACTCTCTCCCCGTCATGCTGCCGCAGCGCACGCACAACCCTATCTAATGTCCGGCGTTATCAAAGCTAGCGGCGGTATTTAGCAAGCACTTTTTCAGCTTTCTCAACCACCGCATCCGCAATCACCGCCTGCCCCTCAGCAGTCGGGTGAAACGCACCAGAATAAGTGCCCGCGATTAAAACCTGCAATTGGCTAAAGCCTTTGATCTTGAAAATATTACGAATTACCGGCCCTGACAAATGTAAATGACCAGTTAGATACGCATCATTCGGTGTCCTGAACCATCGAGAACGGCTGGCATATGGTGCGTAATCTGCAGGGTTAAACGGATCCCATTTCTCCCCATCCCAAAATGGTAAGTGTAAATTCTCAGCAAGATCAGATTTGCGCGCCGCATCAATAGCGCAAAGCCCATGGCTGGAAAATGCCCGCCGGTGGCTGTCAACATAACTCCAATGGTAAAGATCAGCCGTCCGCTTCATAATCACATTCAACCTGTCAGCAAACTTCTCCGCCCGCCGAGCCCTCACAGAAGAAAGTGAGAACACAGGGGAAACCGTCATCCCAAGGTCCCCATTGTCACAAATCCGCCGCCCCTCATCACGAAACGACATATTCGGGTAAGAGGTCAGCAATATCCTGTCCGCCTCATTCCACGGAATGTGCAACACATTATGCAGCGCCCGCCGCAAAGCCTTGAAACGCGGCTTCAATTCTTTCAAATTATCCCGCGCCTGAACGGCATTAAGAATGCGCCCCATCCAACCACCAACCATTTTCAGGTTTACAGTGTCCTTCACAATCACATTCGCAACCAGTGATGAAAACCCCACATCATTACCGCCAATAGACAGCATCAGCAGGTCAATCTTACGAGCGATCTTTCTCGGGCAGTTCAAAATGGGAAGGTCGTTCAAAATCTCCAACCGGTTATCAACCCCAAAAGCTCTGGCATAGTGTCTCTTACGCGCAGCTTTCGCCCCGCACTGCGCTTTAGCAACAGCACTAATCTGCGAGAGGCGGGGCGGGCTTAGCGACCATTCATTGCCCTTAAACCTGAGAAACAAACCATGGGTAATCTCAGCCCCGGCGCAGGCAAAGCCAACAAAGGTCACCGCCCGTTGCGGGTTGTTCAGCGCCAATTGCAAGCTGGCCCGCATCTGGTGCGAATAAAGCGAGCGATGGCAAGACTGCCCCATCCATAAGGCTTTGCCAGCCATAAAGCGATTATCACCAACAACCCTCCAGTCACCGGCCCGGGTTGGATAGGCCCGCCCGGCTTTTTTGTCATGTATAGTCGGTCCGTAAACCACAAATCGCTTGCGATCAAATCTCACTGGTACATCAGGGTTCCCCTCACCAGAGGCAAAGCTATCCCCCATCCCCACGACCAGAATGTCCTCAACCTTAATAATTTTCTGAATTTGCGTGCCATCGGAAATATCAAGGTTCAACCGCGCCCCTTGAGGATATGGCACATGAAACGCCGCCACCTGATCACAGGGCAGGTTAACTGGTGTCGCAAGCGCTTTGATGCCATCAATCTCTGTCATCGTCCAACGGCAGCTTTTGCTAAGCCGCTCCGTCAGCGCTGCGCCATCAAGATGCACCCGAACAAGATGAGATTTCGGGTTGATATAATCGCCTTGAGATTTTCCGCAATTGCTATAAGCCCCCTTCTGTCTCGACCAGCAGGTACGATCGAGCAAGTCTTGAGCCCAGCCAAATGGCAAATGAGATGACAGCCGCCGCTCACTGTTAAGCACAGGAGCAAGCCGCTCCACTGCAGTTAGCTGTTTATGAACAAGATGGTGAAATCTAAATATCTCATCATCCTTGAACAGCCTGAAAGGGTTGCTCAAAGCCCATTTAATTTCTAATGCTGATTGCGCAAAAACTGTTGATGGAGAAAGAAAAAAGAACAGCAAAGTCAAAGTCAACAAAAGGCGGGAAAGCTGCATACCAAAACCCTCTAGGTATAGTGCTAATAAATCTGAGCTTTAATTCAAGATTATGGCACCCCCAAGATATACGCCCTTACGAACAAAAGCTAAAAGCAAAACAAGAGGGTTCACGCCCCGATTAAACAGTACCACGAAGCAGGGTCATATAAATTCGCAGCGGATTAAGCGACGAAATAATTGGCCGTGCAAGACGCCGATCTTCAATTGCAGTTTTAAGTAAGGCTGGCACGATCATCCAACAAGAGAAATACACGCGCTGTTTTTTCTTCACCATACCAAGCCTGGCCTTAATATCCCAGCTAATCACCACCCCGCCATCAGCAATTGCATAGAGCGCTTTGCCAATCCGCACAGCAATCTCAGGAGAAGGCGCATCGCTGGTCATAAAATCCTGATGTGTCAACCCATGAGCAGACAGCATATCAACCGGCAGTGGCTGCATCCCGGCTTGTAAAGTCAAAGGCAATTGAGCAATCGCAGCTGTTACCCCAATCGACATACCCGCCTCACTCGCCAATAAAACTGTTTGCGGCGTGGAACATCCCGTGATGAGCAAAGCCGCCCGCAACAATCCTCCATAGCGCTGGTCCTGTATTTCAAAAAATGTCGCCATATCTGGCACTGGCGTTTTTTGAATATCAAACCTGAAACTATCAATAATCCCAGTCATGGCACCGCGCAGCAACGGGCCCCGCTCCGCCAAACAATCCCCAAGCCCATCAGCAACCGGGTGACCAACCCGTTCACCGCGCTCAAGTTTCACAAGGCCATCCCGCCACCATTGCATCCTGATCTCACCCAGCAGCGGTTCATCACTTTTAAAGGGGATTTGAGCAACTTCATGAAAAAAACCATAGAGCCAGTAAAGCTCGTCGCGTGTCTCTTTAGGTGAAAACCGCACAGATAAATAAGAGGCATAATCAAGCCGACGAAGCCGCTTCACTACAGCCTCAAGTTCTGAAAGCTCTTCCCGCTTTGCCATCTTCAATACCCTCAGCTATAGCCAGAAATTAAAAAGAACCACCGCAAACATGCTTATTACAGCATGCGCAGCTTATATACCAAAACGGGAAATCCTGAATGAGAGAACGACCTCGCAAATCGATGTCAGGCAGGGTGCGCTCACTCAACAGCAAGCAAAGCCGCCGCCACTTTTCGCCCCTCAGCAATCAAAACATTATAGGTGCGAGCAGCAGCCCCAGTGTCCATCACCTCAAGCCCAATGCCCGCTTCATAAAATGCCGCCTTCATATCCGAATGGGGAAAGCGCTGCTCATCACCTGTGCCAAAAAGTAAAAATTCCGTCTCACCGATTTCATCGAATAAAAGTTGAAACGCCGCCAGGTCAACATCTTCAAAACTCTTATAGTCCCAGCCATAAATGCCGCTTTGCAAAATCAACAACGATCCCTTATGGCTCATCTCCCCAAAGCGGAAGCCGCCATTACCATAGGATTCCAATTCAATCGCTTCCGGAAAAAAGGCCTCTGCTTTCATGATTATTCTTCGTCTCTCTATATGTGCCAATAAGAAAAAAGGGCGCTTCAACTGAGCGCCCTTTATCATAATGAATATAAATGGCTATGCCCTCACCTGAATAGAGAGGCAAAGCGGCGCATCAGGCCTGGCCTGGTTCTTTAAATTTAGCACCGCCAAGGCCGCTCCAGTCCCGCTTGACACCAAGCATTAACAGAACAGGCGAAGCAATAAAGATAGATGAGTAAGTACCCACCACAACACCCCAGATCATCGCAAACACAAAGCCGCGAATAACCTCACCACCAAAGAAGAACAGCGCAAATAATGCAATCAATGTGGTAACAGATGTCAGGATCGTGCGGGACAAAGTCTCATTAATAGAAACATCCAAAAGACTGGAAAGTTCCATCTTCTTAAATTTCCGCAAATTCTCCCGCACCCGGTCATAAACAACCACAGTATCATTGAGGGAGTAACCAACAATGGTCAACAAAGCCGCAATGATAGAGAGCGTAAATTCAAGTTGTAGCAACGAGAATATGCCAATTGTCAGCACCACGTCATGCACCAGCGCGATCACAGCACCAAGTGAGAACTGCCATTCAAACCGCAGCCAGATATAAATCAACACAACAATAATCGCGCTCAAAACCGCAATCATACCGGCTTGTGTCAGCTCCTCAGAAACAGTCGGCCCGATAACTTCAGTGTTACGGAACTCATAGTCATCCCCCAAGGATTTACGGATCTGGTCAAGAGCAACCTGGTTAGATTCTTCACCGCCTTCTTGCAGCTCAATGCGTACAAGCACATCACGCGGGTCATTAAACTGCTGCACCTGAACATCACCAAACCCAAGCGCGCCAACTTTAGCGCGAATATCACCAATGTCAGCCGGCCCGCCTTTATGGCGCACTTCAATAGAAGTACCACCAATAAAGTCGATACCGTAATTAAGCCCCTTCATCGAAAACAGCGTGATCGACGCGATAATAGCAAGCCCAGATAGGGCAAAGGCTATCATCCGCATTGAAAGGAACGGAATTTTCGTACCGCGAGGGATAAAATCAATACCTTTTAACATAATTTTCTCCCTTATATTGGCATTTCAACTTTACTGGACCGCTTGGAGCGCAACCACCAGGCAATCAACCAACGGGTTAAGACAAAGGCAGTAAACACCGAAGTGAACACACCAATTGAAAGTGTCACGGCAAAACCGCTAACCGGGCCAGAGCCAAGCCAGAACAGAATGATCGCCGCAAGAAATGTCGTGATGTTGGCATCAAGAATGGTAGAGAGCGCCCGTGAATAACCAGATTCAATCGCACTGATTGCGGTCTTCCCTGCTCTAAGCTCTTCTCTGATACGCTCAAAAATCAGCACATTCGCATCAACCGCCATACCCATCGTCAAAACAATACCGGCAATGCCCGGCAGGGTAAGTGTTGCTTGCAATAGTGAAAGTGCACCAATGATCATCGCAATGTTAATCACCAGGGCGATATTGGCATAAATTCCAAACCGGCCATAAGCCACCAGAATAAAGATAATCACCCCAACCAAACCGATCATGGCCGCAAGTTTACCAGCAGCGATACTATCAGCACCAAGGCTCGCATCAACGGTGCGCTCCTCTAGAATAGTCAGCGGCGCTTCCAGTGAACCTGAGCGCAATAGAAGCGCTAAATCATCAGCACTGGAGACTGTAAAGTTACCAGAGATTTCACCAGAGCCACCAGTGATCGGCTCATTTATGGTTGGCGCTGAAATCACCTTGCCATCAAGCACAATGGCAAAAGGCCGGCCAACATTATTGGTTGTTACATCACCAAACCGCACAGCACCGCGTGTGTTGAGACGGAACGTGACAACAGGCCGGTTCGTTGAAGGGCTTTGCCCGCGCTGCGCATTGGCAAGGTCGGCACCCGTTAATAATGGTTCATCATCAATCACATAATGTGAGGAATATTGGTCAAGTGACGGGAGTATAGTTGTCCCCGGCTCCACCAAACCATCTTCAGCCTCTTTAGCTGTTGCGGGCCTTACAACCAGATGAAAAGACAGCACGGCAGCTTGTTTAACAACAGTTTTAAGCTTCTCAGGGTTATCATAACCCGGCACTTGCAATAGAATGCGATCCTCGCCCTGGCGTTGAATGCTTGGCTCAGTTGTACCAAGCGCGTCAACCCGGCGGCGCACAACTTCAATGGCACTATCAATCGTTGTGCCAACACGCTGCGTAATGGCAGCATCCGTCATCCGCACAACAATGCGTCCATCATCTTCTTTTTCAACCGTGAGGTTATTACCTGATGAAGTGCCAAAACTAGTGGCCGGCAACGGTTCAACAAGAGTTTTCACACGCTGAAAAGCTTTATCAAGCTCAGCTGGTTCACTAGGGCGGAATTCAACTCTATCCTGGCGAACAGAAAGGTTTTTATAACGAATAGCGCTATCATTACCTGTTCCATCTCTTTTGCCACGCAAAACACTCCGCACAGAACCGCGTAATATTTTCAGCTGTTTTTCGAGAAGAACATTCTTATCCATCTGCAATAGCAGATGAGAGCCACCCCTAAGGTCAAGGCCAAGATTAAGACGTAGATTCTGCACAAATTGCGGATAAGAGGATAAACTCTTCTCCGGGATCAGGTTCGGCAATGCGCAAAAAACGCCAAGCAGCGCGATCCCCCAAATTGTGAAACTTTTCCATTTTGAAAAATGCAACATGGAAAGGGCCTTTCCCACCAACAAACGCCAAGGGGCCGCAAAACGACCCCGGACGCAGATAAATTTCTAGTTATTTTTCTTCAACCGGTTCGGTTTTGGTCCGCAATGTCGCCACAGCGCCCCGTGCGATACGAACCCGAACTCCATCAGCAATTTCGACCTGGAACTCTTGTTCATCAACCACTTTGGTGACTTTCCCGATCAGGCCACCATTGGTGACAATCGTGTCACCCCGGCGCAAATTACCGAGCATTTCTTTATGCTTTTTGACTTGAGCCTGTTGAGGACGGATAATGAGGAAATACCAAATAGCAATGAGAGCGATAAAAAGAAACGCGGTTCCCATAATATCAGCGCCACCGCCACCACTTGATGATTGTGCAAATGCAGGCGTAATTAGCATAGATTTCAATCCCTTATCCATTAACAACAAACAGCCGAGCACCCCAGGCGCCGCGTCTGACAAAGGGAATATAGCCTCTTGTGCCTTCTTTGCAAGCCATCCTGTCGTCAACTCTTGCGAAATGACACAAAATAAGCCTCAAATCACTGAACATAATAAACGAAAAGCCCAAACCTATGCCCAAAAACACCGATTTATCAGCCGAATTGACCCGAATTGCCGAAGCGCTGGAGCGGCTCAGCCCACCGCCGCCCAAAAAACCGGATTTTAAAAAAGCCCGCGCCGCGCTTTGGTATGGCAGCAGTAAAGGCTTTGAGACCATAAAGCATGTAAATGCGGTTCCGCTTGATTATCTGGTTGGTATAGACAGCCAGAAACAGCAGTTGTTAGAGAACACCGAAGCCTTTCAAAAAGGCTTTACCGCCAACAATACATTATTATGGGGCGCCCGCGGCATGGGCAAAAGCTCGCTGATTAAAGCTGTGCACCAGCATCAGAACAAACAGAATGAAGACAACCCATTAATTCTGATAGAGATCCTGCGCGAAGAGATAGACACGATAGATCAATGCCTGGCCCACCTGAAAGAGCGGCCAGAGCGTTTTATTTTATTTTGTGATGATCTCTCATTTGAGCCACAGGATAAAGCCTACAAAGCGCTCAAAGCTGTACTTGAAGGCGGCATCATTGGGCGGCCTGATAATGTGCTTTTTTACGCCACATCCAATCAGCGTCATCTCTTACCGCGCCGCCACAGCGAATATGAAAACCGCGACTATTTGAACGACACTGACATCACCAATGAGACGGTTAGCCTGTCAGATCGTTTCGGCCTGTGGCTCGGGTTTCATAATTGTAGCAATGAAGACTATAAGCAAATGGTCATCAATTACGCGGTGCACTACAAAATACCGCTGGTGCGAAAAGAGCTGCTGGATGAAGCCCATAAATGGCAAATGGCCCGCGGCGCCAGATCAGGCCGCGTCGCCTGGCAATATATCCAGCACCTCTTGGGCAAATATGAAATTCAATTGTAAAAACAAAAACCCGGCCACAAGGCCGGGTTAATAAAACCGCGCTGCGATCTCAAAAATCATGAAATCAAAAACCGCAATACGAGCCTAACGCGCCGCTCACATCACGATGAAGGAGCAACGCCTCTGCGGCGGCAGAGACATGGCAAAGCCCCATAGAGAGCTGCGGAATAGCCCGTGAGAGACTAACGAATTGCCAAATGCCGCATCGGGTTCACAGGCTTCGAGCCTTTGCGCAATTCAAAATGCAGCTGCGGCTGTGTAACAGAGCCGCTTTTACCAGATTTGGCAATCACCTGCCCACGTCTCACTTTATCACCGCGTTTGACAAGCAGGCTCTTATTATGAGCATAAGCCGTGACCCAATTATTCGAATGACGAACAAGAATAAGCTTACCATAGCCCTTCAACTCATGCCCCGCATAGGCAACCACACCATCACCAGCTGATTTAATTTTCGTACCCGCTGGAATAGCAATGTTCACACCATCATTGATAGTACCGCTTTTCTGGCGGCCAAAATTAGAAACGATCCGACCGCGTGCTGGCCATAAAAATTTGCCGCTACTAACAGATTTGATCTTCTTTGAATTTGCAGGTTTCTTCTTTGGCGTCTGCACATTTGTGCGCCGACCGGAAAGACCAATTTTCTTATCAATTGAGGCAACCCTCACAGGCTTTTCTGTCCGCTTAGCGGCAACACGATCACCAGGGATAACAAGTTCCTGGCCCATTGAGAGCCTAGTTAGGTCTTCATTATTATTGGCATCAGAAAGCTCCGCAATAGAAATGCCATGACGGCGCGCTATGCTATAGGCCGTGTCGCCCTGTGCCACTATATAGCGGCTTCTAGCTTTGCGGCTCTGTGATTTCTTAACGATTGAGGCGTTTTTAGTGAGCCCCGGAATAGCCAGGCGTTGCCCTAGTTTTATATCATTGCCATCCATATCATTGGCGCGCTTAATGCGTGAAACATCTACGCCATAGCGACGAGAGATATTATAGAGCGTATCCCCCTCACTCACCACATGATGTCCAGAAGAATCCCGGCGAGCAACTAAGCGCGGCTTTTCAACACGGCTTTGCTGTTTAAGATCTGGCAGTTCACGGCGACCATAATCATCTTTGCCATCCGCATACTCACCACCATCAGCATAGCGCTTATAGTCAGTGGATTTTTTCCCGAAGCTGGCAGTGTTGCCAACATCCCGGTCATCCAAATATCTGTTTTGGGAATTGCTTGAATAGCGCTCACTATTATAGCGCGATTCAGGCTGGTATTTGCGGGTCGAATTATAATCCGGCGCTTTATAGCGATTATTACTGTAATCCCGGGCTTGGTCGTCAGCCTTATAGCCATTCCGGTTACCGGTTTTTTCAACTGGCCCACCATTCATGCCCATTACCGGGTAATCAAACCGTGTAAAATTTGAACTGCAAGCGGGGAGTGCCATAGTAAAAGCACCAACAACCGCAAAACGCATCACTCTATTCACAACACTGCCCCTACTCAAACATCTGGGTTACTAAATTCAGCCCTACTCAAATTGACCTGTACAAACAAACAGCCCGACTAAAACTTCAAAAAGGTAGCGTCAAAGAGACCCCACCGTAACATGGTAAATTTAAGCCCAAACCTGATTAACAGAAGCTTAACGAAACGGGTTCAGTTTTACTGAGTTCATCATCATGGTTAACAAATCCCTAACAAAGCAGCTGCATTACCCAAGCTTAAGCCAACGCCCGCAACCGCCCAAAGCACCACAAAAGATAGCCCATCCTCTGATAGCTCAAACGAATAACGATGCGCGAAACAAGCCGCCCATTAAAAGAAAGATCCCGCTTAAAATAGTTAACCACAATTACGCCCGAAAAGCGGCAAGCGGCTAAATTAATAAACAGAGTTTAGAATTAAGACAAAAGCTGAAGGTATCGGAGAGATCAATTACCGCTCTAAACGCCGGTGAATAACCGCTCAAGCTGAGCTGTCGTTTCATGATGGGTAAGATCAAGATGCAAAGGAGTGACGGAGATATAGTTATTATAAACCGCCCAAAGATCAGTACCTTGCGCAGGGTTAGAGCGCTTACGCTGAAAATCAAACCAGTAATAATCGCGCCCCCGCGGGTCTTGCCGCGCATCAATAGCTAAAAGGCTCTGGTCCCGGCGCCCCTGCCGTGTCGCAATCCGCCCCTTCACATCTTGTGGTGAACAATCCGGGAAATTAACATTCATCAACACATCAGTGCCCCACCCGGCCTTTAGCAAATCTTGGATCAAAGGCACCGCTAAAGCCTCCGGTGTCTCCCAATGTTCTGATCCCGGCGCTTCAAACCCGGTTGTGAGACTAAGCGCAATAGAGGGGATGCCAAGTAAAGCCCCCTCAATCGCCCCGGCAATGGTTCCAGAATAGGTCACATCATCAGCAATATTTTGCCCATGATTAATACCAGAGAGAATAAGATCCGGCGGCGTGTCTCCCATAAACTGGCGCACAGCCATAATCACGCAATCAGTCGGCGTACCTTCAACGGCAAAAGTCTGTTCCCCCAGCTGCCGGCTGCGCAGCGGGTCTTTTAAACTCAAGGAATGAGAGGCACCACTATTATCCAGCGCCGGGGCAACGACCCACACATCATCTGAAAGTTGCTGGGCAATACGGCCAAGCACCTCAATGCCTTGCGCATCAATACCATCATCATTCGTCACTAAAATACGCATAGGTTAGATGCCGCCTTTCAAGCGTTAAGAGGGGCAATTCTTTCTTTGCCGCCAACATAAGGGCGCAACACCTCAGGAATTATGACACTGCCATCGGCTTGTTGATAATTCTCCAGCACCGCCACCAATGTGCGCCCAACCGCAAGGCCAGAGCCATTTAGGGTGTGAACAAATTTAAGATGCTTAGCCCCCTCAGGCCGGTAGCGCGCATTCATCCGCCGTGCCTGAAAATCACCACAGACAGAACAGCTGGAAATTTCCCGGTAGCAATTCTGCCCCGGCAACCAAACCTCAATGTCATAAGTCCGCCGCGCGCCAAAGCCCATATCACCAGTGCAGAGTTTCATCACTCGATATGAAAGCCCAAGCCGTTTTAAAACCTCTTCAGCGCAGCCCGTCATCCGCTCTAACTCAGCTTCGGATTGCTCCGGCGAGGTGATTGAGACCATCTCAACTTTTAAAAACTGATGCTGGCGGATCATCCCTCTCGTATCCCGCCCTGCAGACCCAGCTTCAGAGCGAAAGCATGGTGTAAAGGCTGTGTAGCGGCGCGGTAAATAGCTTTCTTCTATGGTGCAGTCGGCAACGATATTGGTCAGCGGCACTTCAGCCGTTGGAATAAGGTAATGTTCTGTTGTGGTCTTAAAAAGATCTTCTTCAAATTTCGGCAACTGCCCAGTGCCATAAAGCGCATTATCTTTCACCAGCATCGGCGGTGAAACTTCGGTATAACCATGTTCGCCTGTTTGCAAATCAAGCATAAACTGCGTCAATGCCCGCTCAAGCCTTGCCAATGCACCAGAGAGCAAAACAAACCGGCTGCCAGACATTTTAGCCGCCACTTCAAAATCCATTAATCCGAGAGATTCACCAATTTCAAAATGTTCTTTCGGCTCAAATTCAAATGAGGGCACCTCGCCAACTGTGCGCACCAGCTCATTGGCATCTTCATCAGCGCCAACCGGCACATCATCATGTGGCAAATTAGGAATAGTAGATAACAGCGCTTCAAGCCGCTGGTTTATCTCACGTTCGGTGTCTTCCCCGCTTTGAATAAAGCTCTTAATTTTAGCAACCTCATCTATCGCTGCCTGTGCGGCGGCTTCATCACCGCTGGCCTTGGCCTTGCCAATTTCCTTAGAGGCAGCATTGCGTTTCGCTTGCGCTTCCTGCAAAGCAGCCAAATGCGCACGCCGCTCATCATCAATCTCCAAAACTTTCGGTGATAACGGCTCCAACCCGCGCATTTTCAGTTTAGCGTCAAATTCAGCGCTATTTTCGCGGATCCATTTCACATCAAGCATAATTCACCTCTAGGCAGTTTGGGGCATTCAGAAACCCGGCCATAATGACAATGACCAAAGCCATAACTTTAAGCGATGACTTTAAGTCATGACTACATAACAAGTTGCATCGCAACCTACTTAACAATCACAGCAGGGGAGTTCCAGTAAAATCAGGAGATCAATTGTAAAGTGAGAGGCCGACTGAACGTCAAAAAAGCATGAATGGAAAACTCACGAAAGACTTTGCCGCTGGCATCCAGGCAAAGGCACCAAACTTAGCCCCGCTTCGCTTCCCGCTCAGCACGCTTCTTCTCCACCAATGTCACCATCCATATTGAGGTTTCATAAAGGAGATAGGTCGGCAAAGCGAGCCCAAGCTGGCTAAATGGGTCAGGCGGCGTCATCAAAGCAGCAACAGCAAACACACCAACAATGGCATAACGCCGCTTGTTCTTTAATGTCTGGCTACTCACCAAGCCAGCCCGTGCCATTAAGGTCAGCGCCACCGGCAATTGGAAACAAATGCCAAAGGCCAGCATCAGCGATGTGATAAGCGAGAAATATTCACTTACCTTGGCAACAAGCTGAATGCGCACGCCAGTGTCACCGCTCTGCTGATGAGAGAGAAAATAATCCATCGCCAAAGGCATAACTATAAAATAAACAACAGACGCGCCAATAATAAAGAGGAACGGCGTTGCCAGCAGATAAGGCAAAAACGCTGATTTCTCATTCTTATACAGGCCCGGCGCAATGAACATATAGATCTGCGCTGAGAGGAGAGGAAACGCAATAACGAAGGCACCAAACAGCGCGAGTTTTAGCTTGGTGAAGAAAAATTCATGGGGTGCAGTAAACTGCATGTCGATAATCTGATCAGTTCCAACCGCCCGCTCATAAGGCCAGAGCAGAAAATTATAAATCGGCGTAGCAAAATAAAAGCAAAACACAAATGCAACCGCCAGCGCCACCATGCACCAAATCAGCCTTTGCCGTAATTCAACAAGATGCGCCAGCAATGGAGCTTTACTGCCCTCAATCTCATCCACACTCATTAACTCTGGCTCCCCTTAACTGTCTCGCTTGTTTTGAGCGCGGCAGTTTCATCAGGCAAAGGATCTTGTTGGGCGGGCGTTGCCTCTTTAACAGCTTCAGTATCTTTATTTACACCGGTCGCAACTTGAGAGTTTTTCGGCGGCTTATAAGCATCGCCATCCTTTTCCGCCATCACCTTTTTGTTCCAGTCATCAACATCAAAGGTCTCATAATTATCAGGGTCAAACTCATCCATGATTTCATCATCAAGCCCCATGCCGCCCATAATTTTATCCGGGCTAAGATCGCGGGAAAGCTCATCGACGCTGGATTTCAGCTTACCGATCTCACTCTCCTCCACCGCCTCTTCAAACTGGCGCTGAAACTGACTAGCAGTTTGTTTGATTTTTTTGATATAGCCACCAATGGTACGCATAAGGCCAGGCAACTCTTTCGGGCCTACGACCACAAGAGCCACAAGCCCAACCACCAAAAGTTCGCTCCAGCCAATATCAAACATGAAAAATGTTACTCATGGATTCTGTCACTCATTATTTGCCATACATTTAAAGCTTACACTTTATGAAAACTGACATTTATAAAAATGACACTCTACGAAAATGCCGCCCCGTAAAATCACCACCGCCATGAAAAATTTTAAAAGGCAGACGTCCATTCAAAGGGATGAGCATTCAGGGCACTATGCCCGGCACAACAAAACCTTCACTAATAAAACGAGCTGGAATGTTGCGCAGTTAAAAAAATCAGTAAAACAGAATACCTATTAGATTAGCAGTACCAGAGTTTATGAGGCACAAAGATTTAAGCCGGCCATACAAATCGTAAGACCAGAAACACCCAATTCACCTTATATCCAGACAAAACAGCAACAGGCATACTCCCTACAACGGATCAGGAAATATCAGCTTTTTCTTTATGTAAAGGCGAAGCTTCTTCTCCGGTGACACCAGGCTCGAGAGTTTGAACAGTTTCATCACTGCCCTCAGTCTCATCGTCCTTAAGGCCCTTTTTAAAGCTGGTGATACCCTTGGCAACATCACCCATTAAATCGGAAATTTTCCCGCGGCCAAACAATAAAACAACCAGCAAAACAACTATAAGGATTTGCCAAAAACCAGGATAACCGAACATATTCATCTCCTAACGCCAGAAATGGCGTTGTTAATCTACTTTAGATCAATATGACAAAATCGCCGCATCTGCGCAACCACGCAACACGTACATTCCATCAAAGCGGTAAACCGCCAATAACACATAATGTTTTAATCGTCACTCTCAAGTATTAGCGCTTTATCTTTATCAAGCTCAACAAAAATTTCCTCACCGGTCAAAGGCGCTAAATTCTCACGTAAACGCACTTTTAGCGGTGTATCCAGCCCATTTACCACAATCTCGATCAAAGCCGCATCACCAAGGAATTTTCTATCAATCACCCGGCCAGGCACACCCATCCCCTGCTCATTCAGGCTAAGAGCGCGAAAGCGCACCCCAACCGTCACATCATCAGAGGTTATCGTCTTTGGCACTTCAAACTTACCAAACACAGTGTCAACATAACCACCTACAGCCCGGCAATCCATTTCATTCATCTCAGAAAACACCCGCGCCACAAAAAGCGAGTTTGGGTGATTATAGATATCCTCACTGGTGCCAACTTGCAGAACCCGCCCGCCGCGCATCACCGCAATGCGGTCACCCATCCGCATGGCTTCCTCAGCCTGGTGTGTCACGATCACAGATGTCGCCCGCATTTCTTTTAAGATCGCCATCGTTTCTTCGCGCATATGATCCCGCAACCGTGGATCAAGACCAGAGAAAGGCTCATCCATAAACATAACACTTGGCCGCGGCGCGATAGCCCTGGCTAACGCCACTCGCTGCTGCTGCCCACCTGAAAGCACATGCGGATAATCCTCCGCATAAGCTTCAAGCCCAACCCGCACCAGTGCCGCCATAGCAACTCTGTGCGCCTGAGCAGGCTCAAGCATTCGCAACCCAAACATCACATTTTTTACAATTGATAAATGAGGGAAAAGCGCAAAATCCTGAAACATCAAACCAATGCCGCGCTTCTCAGGCGGTACGAAAACATTTGGCCCAACAACTTCCTGATGGTTAAACAGCACCCGGCCCGCATCCGGCCATTCAATCCCGGCTGCTATGCGCAATAAAGTTGTTTTGCCGCAACCAGACGGCCCCAGCAGACACATCGTCTCCGCCGGTTCAATATCCAGGCTAACCCCTCTGAGCGCATATTTATCATCAAATTTCCGCGTCAGATTTTCAAAGGTAAGGCGCGCAGCAATCGTCGCCGCAGCAGACCCTCGCTGGCCCCAACCATTCGTCACTCGGCTCAAAGATACCATCCTCTGATAGATTATTTCGCCGCAACAACAATCCTGTCATCATCCCGGCACAATGCCCGTAAGAGCCAGCAGCCTTAAACTTTTGGCGGTTATACTGCTAACTGACCTAATATCAATCACCGTTATGTCAAAAGTTGAACCACCTGTATAGAGCTACAAAATCACGCATCCCCCCAATGCGGCCCAAAAAACAAACAAGGCAAGTCGCTATTACATATGAAGTTTCATAAGGAAATTCAAAACATAGGAGAGCCAAAACACTGATTATTCAATCTCATCCCCGTCTAACAACTCTTCAGTTTTAAACCGCAGCGGGTCTTCTTCTGCGCCCAAAAGTTCCTCATCCGGATCAAAAGGGTCTTCTAAGTCCTGTAGCGCGTCACTGTCATCAGGCGTGGGAACCTCAAAATCTGGCGGCAACGCGCCATCAAGCAACCCCGCCCCCTTCAGCTCTTTGAGCCCCGGTAGATCATCAATCCGCCCTAAGCCAAATTGATCAAGAAACAAACCACTCGTACCATAGGTAATCGGCCGCCCCGGCGCGCGCCGCCTCCCGCGCATGCGAACCCAGCCAGTTTCAAGCAAAACATCAATCGTGCCCTTGGCAACCTGCACCCCCCGCACATCCTCAATCTCCGCCCGTGTCACAGGCTGGTGATAGGCGATAATTGCCAATGTCTCCAGCGCCGCCTTAGAGAGCTTACGCTTCACATCCCGGTAGCGTGTCAGCACCGGCCCAAGGTCAGACGCTGTGCGAAAAGCCCAGCCCTCTCCAACCTGCCGCAATACCACACCACGCCCGGCATAAATATCGTGGAGCTCCATCAAAAGCCCCGGCACATCTTCCAGCATTGAGAACTGACGCTCAATCTCAGCCACACTCATCGGCTCAGGAGAGGCAAATAACGCGGCCTCAAGCAAGCGCAAACCATCCCCGGCCTCAAATCCCTCAGCATCAGGATCATCCCTTTTGCTATCGGCTCCCTTGGAAAATTTACCGTCACCCAGTTTACGAGGGCTGGCAGCTGTTTCATTTGAAAAAGGGCCATCACTCATCACGGCTCTCCCCTTCATTTTCTATCGCCTTAATATAGAGCGGGCTGAAAGCCGCGCCCTGGCGCAATTCAACCACCCCGTCTCTCGCCAGTTCAAGACTGGCTCCAAACGTGCTGGCAACGGTGGTTTTTTTCATATCCTCACCGCCAAGGAAAGAAACAATCAGATCGTTAATCGGCGCCCAGCCAATCGGCATGCCAAGCATCTTTTGCAATCTATTCCGCGCTTTCTTAATCGACCAGACCTCTCGCTTTACCATCTTCAACCTGGTTTCACTCACCCTCTGCCGTTGACTGGCATAAGCTTTCAAAAGGCCATAAAAATCAGGCTGATAGGCAATGCGCTGCACAAGTTCAAACCCTTCAGGAGCGGGCCGGGCAAAAAAATCCTGCCCCAACTGATCACGCGCCATTAGCTGCTGGGCCTTTTCCCGCATCGCAGCCAACCGTTTCAAACGAAAAGCCAGCTGCGCCGCCAGCTCATCACCGCTCGGCTCATCAAGCCCATCATCAATCTGCGGCAGCATTAATTTGGATTTTAAAAACGCCAACCAGGCCGCCATAACCAGATAGTCGGCGGCAATCTCTAATCTCTCTGAGCGCATCCGCTCAATATAAAGAATATATTGTTGCGCCAACTCCGCCATGGAAAGCTGAGCCAGGTCAATTTTTTTACTGCGCGAAAGGCCAAGCAACAAATCAAGCGGGCCTTCATAACCATCCAGCTCCAGATTGAGTATCTCAGCCTCCCGTCGCTCCGAGAAGGCAACCCCTTCATCAAACTCAGTGCTGTTCATCTCTTTGCTGCCTTCACCATGTGCGTTGCCGCCTTGCGCCCCAAATCAAGCAAGCCCTGCCCACTCTTCATGAAGCCGGGTCAGCGCCCGCTCTTCATCAAACTCTTGCGGCTGGGCAATCAAATCAAAGCTACGCTCAAATCGAAGCTGCGCCTGGTCAGCTAAAACAGTAGAATTTTCAGCAACCTGTCTGAGCTCATCCAAATCACCATTGCAATGCAGCGCCCCATCACATCCGGCTGCCAAACACGCCGCCACCCGCTCACCAATCGTGCCCTCTAGCGCTTCCATAGAGACATCATCAGACATCAAAAACCCATCAAATCCAATCTCATCGCGGATAACAGTTTCGATAACCTTGGCAGAAACACTCACAGGGGCAGATGGATCAATCGCCTCAAGCAACACATGCGCCGTCATCGCCAGAGGCATTTTATTCAATCCTTTGAAAGGCGCAAAATCGACCCGAGATAGAGTCTCATGATCCGAAGCAATTTTCGGCAATGCCTTATGGCTATCAGCCTCGGCGCGGCCATGCCCCGGGATATGTTTTATCACCGGCAAAACCCCCGATGAAATATGCCCAAGCGATATCGCCATCCCCAATGCGACGATCATATCAATATCCTGGCCAAAACTACGGTTACCGATGATCTCATCAGCTCCAGGCTGCGGCACATCAAGCACCGGCGTACAATTGACGTTGATACCAAAATCGAGAAGATGCCGGCCCATTAATTTTGCAATATCATTCGCCGCACTAAGCGCCTCTAACGGTTGGTCCTCATACAACACCCCCAACCGCCGCATAGCAGGCAATGCCGGAAAGAGCGGCGGGCGCAGCCGTTGCACACGGCCCCCTTCCTGGTCGATTAATACCCAGAACTGATCAGACCCAACCTCATGGCGTACGTCCCCAATCAACCGTTTAATCTGTTCTTTATCTTGTAAGTTACGGTCAAACAGAATTAGCCCAAGTGGCGCAGCAGTGCGAAAAATACTTCGTTCAGCATCAGTCAGCTCAACTCCCGCGACCCCCGCAATAAAATTCAATCTGGTCAAACCACATCCCTCTTCACAAAAACAACCGGCCCGCATAAAAACCACGAGCCACCCTTTTAAGGCATAATAGAAACAATTCTCAAACTGTAATGACCGCGAATAGGAGAGCAAGCAAAATTACAAAAAAAACGCCCCATTAATATGGGGCGCTTCTTAATATTGAAAACGATAAAATGCTTTTATATCAGTGCATTAAAATACCCAGCGCCGCAAGACCTAGATCTTAATGCGTGATGTACTCTAGCGTGTGGTCACAAAGCAGTTAGAGAGGCCTTTGGCTTTCAGTTTGCTACAAACCGAAGACGCTGTGTCTTTACTTGCCATCGGACCAACTCGTAAGCGGTAATAAACTCCCTTATTACCAAGGTCCGCCTTTTGGATCAGCGGACGATAACCGCTAAGAACATCCCCATATTTAGATTGAAGACCAGAGAAGGCCGCTAGCGCATCCTGTTGGCTACGGCGGGCAGAAATTTGCACCACATAAGAGCCATCAGTTGCTGGTGGTGCGGCGCGATCGTTAGAGGCAACCTTACGCTCTTGCGCCCGGACAGCATTGCCTTCGCGCAAAGTTTTTACAGCACGAGCCGCCTGGCCAGTATCAACGGTCACACCGACCATATCTTTGACCTGAGCTTCATTCTGAATAGAAACCCGATTATCCTGAACCCGATCACCATTACGATCAATCCGATAGGTGCGCACTAGACGCGGGCCAGAACCATCATCATTAGTGTCTTTAGCTTCAGCGCCGGCAAGTTTATTACCATCGCTATTGCTACGCAGGCTCTCAACCACTTCAGGTTCACCGCGAGATGCAATCACAGCTTTGGCAGCACCAGGGTCACCCAAGCGTGCGAAGATTTTCTTGTTTTTATTGGCAAATTCACGTCCGCCCGGATCTTCAGGGGCAACTTTTCCATCACCCGCATCAGAGAGAATAACCGGCGCCCGATCATTACTGCTATCACCTGAATATTTATAGGCAAAAGCAACGCCGCCACCAATAATCACTGATCCCAGGATCATTGTACCAACTAAAAATGATTTGCGACCAGATGATTGATAGTCACTGCGGAGGCTGGCATCTGCCTGCGCAACCTGTAGTGGAGCTGGCGCATAAGGGTCATTTAACTGTTGCATACCTTGCGGCTGCGGCTGCATTGGTTGCCCGTTAAACTGGCCGTTATAATCTGTGTAAGACTGATCATAGCCATAAGCATCGGCAGCAAGTGCGCCGGCATTATGCTGATGATGAGCAGCAGCTTCATAAGCTTGCGCGTCATAACCCTGGCCTTCGTAAGCATGGCCTTCATAGCCTTGATTATAAAGTGCTGGTGATTTCCCAGTATCAACCTGAGCTTGGTGATAATATTGCTCAGCATAACCTTCAGGATATTCGCCAGCTTGTTCAGACGGGTGCCCAAAGCTGTGCGCCGTGGCATCAAAAGGCTTCGTCGCATTCTGATGCGCCGCGAGATAAGGATTCACTTCCTCTTCCTCTTCATACTGCTCGGCGCCATAGGCTTCACCATGTTGCTGAGCATACTGGCGGTGATAATCTGCCTGAGAATACCCTTGAGCAGCATCAGCCTGCTGGTCATAACCATAGCCAGCAGCTTGCGCTTCTGTCAGCTGGCCATAGCCGGGCTGATAAGCCTGGTTACGTTCGGCATGCTGTTGCGCGTAATATTGATTGTAAGCTTCCGGAAGCTGTTCATGCTGGCCAGCATGATGGGGCTGCTGCTGAGGCAGCGCCGCGTGGCCTTTATGCGCTTCACCATATGGGTTAGCATGGCCTTGCCCATTATGCCCATGACCATTTTGACCATAAGCATGATTATGTTGCCATTGATGCAAGGGCTGCCCGGTTGTCGGGTCCACACCGTAATTAGTTTGGGTAGCGTCACCCTCTCTATGGGAGTTGTAAGCTTCTCCCCTGTATGCGGTATGTTTATCCGACATATTTTATTTCCTCAACCCGATCAGTTCAACCCGCGTAAGTCTTAACTTTAAAAAGTCTTAACTATAGATGTCTCAAATAGAAGTCTTATCTCTAGGCCCCGAATCAAAACTTACAAAAAAGTTTACCTCATCTCACGCGGTGCCGAAACGCCTAGAATCGTTAGTCCAGACTTTAGTGTGTTACCAACCGCTGCGATAAGTGCGAATCTATCTTGTGTAAGCTCCCAATCGTCTTCTTGGATAATCCTTAAATGTGGCGCAACTTTGCCTCGCGCCCAATGGCTATGCAAATCGCTGGCGAGTTCATAGAGGTAAAAAGCGATCCTGTGCGGTTCCTGCGCGGCTGCTGCCCCCGCAATAACCCGGGGATACTGAGCCAACTTCCGCATAATCGCAATTTCCCCCTCATCGGTCAGCCGGGTAAGAGGTGCAGTTGCATGATCAAGGTTAGCAGAATCCATGCCAGGTATAGATTCTTCAAGCTGGCGGAACAGCGAACAGGTCCGAGCATGGCCATATTGCACATAAAATACCGGATTATCTTTGCTTTGCTCGGTTACACGGGCAAAATCAAAATCCAGCGTGGCATCATTTTTCCGCATCAACATCATAAACCGTACCGGATCGACACCAACCTCTTCTACCACGTCCCGCAATGTAACAAATGTGCCGGCCCGTTTTGACATTTTAACTTCAGCGCCATCTCTAAGCAGCTTCACAAGCTGGCAAATCCGAACATCAAGTTCGCCCTTACCATCAGAAATTGCCTTCAATGCTGCCTTTAGCCGCTTGATATAACCACCATGATCAGCGCCAAGCACATCAATCTGATGCGCAAAGCCTCGATCAAACTTATCCTTATGGTAGGCAATATCAGCTGCAAAATATGTATAGCTGCCATCAGACTTTTCTAGCGCCCGGTCAACATCATCACCAAAATCGGTCGCTCTAAACAAGGTTTGCTCCCTGTCTTCCCAATCTTCTGGCAGCGTGCCTTTGGGGGGATCAAGCCGACCACGGTAAATATGCCCAGCACTACGCAGGCTCTCAATCACCGCGCCAATCGCCGCGCCATTATTCTCATGCAGTGTCTTTTCAGAAAAGAACACATCATGATGAATGTTCAATTTAGCAAGATCTTCACGGATCAATGCCATCATCGCATCAATCGCCGCATCTTTAACAATCGGCAACCATTCCGCCTCATCCATGGAAAGCAGCGCTTCACCATGGGTTTCACTGAGCGAGACCCCAAGCGGCACCAGATAATCACCCGGATAAAGCCCTTCAGGGATCTCACCAATATCCTCGCCCAGCGCTTCCCGGTATCTCAAAAATGCCGAGCGCGCCAACACATCAACCTGCGCCCCCGCATCATTAATGTAATATTCCCGGCAAACATCATAACCGGTAAATTCGAGCAACCGTGCCAGGGCATCACCAAATACGGCACCTCTTGTATGCCCCACATGCATCGGCCCGGTCGGGTTGGCAGAAACATATTCAATATTCAGCTTTGCCCCGCCGCCAATATTCGACTTGCCATAATCATCACCGGCTTCAAGCACAGCTTTAACTATGCGCGGCCAAAAGCTGGTTTCTAGCCGTAAATTAATAAAACCCGGCCCCGCCACTTCAGCGCTGGCAACAATATCAATCTCGCCCAGCTTGCCAGCAATCTGCTCAGCCAGCGCCCTGGGGTTCATTTTAGAAGGCTTAGCAAGCACCATCGCCGCATTGGTTGAAAGATCCCCGTGGCCAGTATCCCGCGGCAATTCAACAATCACCCCGCGCCGGTTTGCATCCTCAGGCACAACACCCTCAGCCACCAAACCATCAATAATCTGGTCCACATGCTCTTCAAAAATATCAAAGAGATCCATAAAATCCTCCAAAGCGCGCGAGCAACAAGCTGCGCCGCGTCACTAAAACTCAATTCAAGAAATGATTACTAGAATAAAAAACCAGCTCAATATATATCCAGAGACTGAATACTACGCATAAAACCGGCTATCTGAAGCAGTAATAAGCCCGCTTGCTATCTCAATTCCGGGGTCGCGTCAAACAAACGCCGATGTTCAAGCAAGGCATAGCGATCGGTCATCCCCGCTACAAAATCACAAATTAAAACGGCGCGCCCGGTCTCATCCGGCTGGGCCAAAACAGCTTCCTGCCATTCATGGGGCAACGCCTCAGTATTATTGCGGTATTTTTCAAAGAGATCCGTAACAATCTCCTCAGCGCGGCCCATCACCTTCATCACCCAGTCATCCCGGTAAACCGAATTAAAGAGGAAAGCCCGCAGCTCTTTAATCCCCTGGCTCATGGCCGGAGAAAACTGCACCAAAGCCTCCCCGGCGCAGCGCACATCGTCAACACTCTCAATCTGTTGGTTTAAAAGACGCTGGCTGGTTGTCTTGTTCATATCCTCGACCATAGCCGTGATCAATCGCCGATTTAATTCATACACAAGCCTGCCAACTGGCAAATTACCATATATCCGCCGGATATCATGGAGCAGCTCTTTAGTTAGCGGCACAGTTTCCAAGTCATTAGGTACAATCAACCCTGCTCGCAAACCGTCATCAATGTCATGGTTCGAATAGGCGATATCATCCGCCAGCGCCGCCACCTGTGCCTCTAATAAAGCATAAGTTGAAAGGCCGAGATCATAGGTCTCATTAAACTGGCTGATATAGCACGGCGTGAACGCGCTTATCAAAGGGCCATTATGCTTCACAATCCCCTCAAGGCATTCATAGCTAAGGTTCAGCCCATCAAAGAGCGGGTATTTATGCTCCAACAAAGTTACATGTTTCAGGCTTTGAGCATTATGATCAAAACCGCCAAAGACTTTCATAACCCTGTTCAGCGCCCGTTCTCCCGCATGGCCAAATGGGGAATGGCCAAGATCATGGGCCAGCGCCACAGCCTCAGTCAGGTCCTCATCAAGCTGCAGCATGCGAGCTAGTGAGCGTGCAATCTGCGCCACCTCAAGTGTGTGGGTCAGCCTTGTGCGGTAATGGTCCCCTTCATAATAGATAAACACCTGGGTTTTATGGGTTAACCGGCGAAAGGCAGTTGAGTGGATTATTCTGTCCCGGTCACGTTGATAAGGCGAGCGCATACGGCACCCATCTTCATGAAACAGCCGCCCCTGGCTCTCTGAAGCGACAGCAGCACCAGCGCGAAGGTTACCAAAAGAACTCCCCAACTCTGTCATCCCCCATTTACCCTTAATCAGCGCTACTTTCAGGCTAGTTTGAAGTGTAACAAGCAGCACACCACAAGCTTGACATCCCACCACGCCCGCTTATCTAAAAGAGAGGCCCTATCCTATTGAGGCATATATGTAACGCTTAGCCGATTTAAGGGCCATAAATACATGCAAACCACTCAGTTTTAACTGTGTGAAACTATGATAGTATGGGCTATCGCGAAATATATGACAGCAAACAATTGAACAGCATCAGCTTTTCACGCCAACTAGAGTGTTATTAGATATGACGGACCAACAAACAACCACCACACCAGAAACTAATACAGACGCTCTCCCTGTCGGCCTGACAGAAAGCGCTGCCAAACGCATAGTCACCATTATATCTGATGAACCAGAAGGCACCATGCTGCGTGTCTCAGTAGAAGGCGGCGGGTGCTCAGGTTTTTCCTATAAATTTGATCTAACAACAGAGAAAAAAGCCGACGACCTCGTAATCGAGAGAAGCGGCGCAACAGTCCTGGTTGATGAACTGTCACTAGGTTTTCTGGATGGCTCAGAGATCGATTATGTCGATGCCCTCATTGGCGCGTCCTTCCAGATCAACAATCCAAACGCAACCGCCAGCTGCGGCTGTGGCACCAGCTTCTCTATCTAAAACTTGCCTATTTAAAGCTCATTGATGAACAGTTTTGCAGCGCCTAGCGACCAGCCCGGCCGCCTTGCAACTTGCCAATCTGCAAAGCTCCCCTCTATGGCAACAGCCCTTTAAGCAGCAGGCTTTTAAAACAGCAGCCCTATAAGCTGCATCCTTGACAGTAGCAGTCATTGCACCCTATCCATCAACAGGGCAAAAAATGAGGGGGCAGGTCCATGAAAATTGCAACATGGAACATCAACGGCATCAAAGCGCGAATTAATAACCTTGAGCGCTGGCTAAAAGTAGCCGAGCCAGATATCGCCTGCTTACAAGAAATCAAATCAGTTGAAGAAAACTTCCCCGCCGAGCTGTTTGAAGCAATGGGCTATAATGTTGCGGTGTTTGGCCAAAAAAGTTTCAATGGTGTCGCCATCCTCTCTAAAAAACCTTTTGATGAGGTTATTAAAGGCCTCCCAGGCGACGACACAGATGAGCAGGCCCGCTATTTAGAAGCCGTAATTTCAGTTGATGGCGGTGTCATCCGTGTGGCCTCAATCTATCTCCCAAATGGCAACCCGGTTGAAAGCGAGAAATACCCTTATAAACTAGCATGGATGGAGAGACTGAGGGCCCATGCCAAATCACGTCTCAGCCTGGAAGAACCGCTAATTCTCGCCGGTGATTATAACGTCATCCCAACAGAGCAGGATGTCTATGATGCCTCAAAATGGGTAGATGACGCTCTTTTTCTGCCGCAGTCACGGGCCGCTTACCAGGCCATACTCAATCTTGGCCTCACAAGCGCCTTCGAGGCCAGCATCAACCACCCCTATTGTTATACCTTCTGGGATTACCAAAGAGGCAGCTGGAACAAAGATCATGGCATTCGCATTGATCATATCCTCCTCTCCCCCCAGGCCGCAGACAAGCTTGAGACCTGCCAGATAGACCGCCCAACAAGAGGATGGGAAAAACCATCAGACCATGTGCCTATATGGATTGATCTGGCTGTTTAACCAAGAAGGCCACTAAGCTATAAGCCTGTTCGCAGCATCCCCACAAAAAAACCCGGCTCAACAGCCGGGTAAAATCAGTTTTTAGTCATTTATATTTAGTCATTTATAAAAGGGGAAATCCTTAAAGGGCAGCCTTAAAAGGCTAACACAGAGATATCTCCAAAACGCTCAAAATTACAATGACACGCCATCATCGCAATCAATCGGGCCGGGCGCCAAGTCCAAACATCTGATAACCAAAGCTGGAGGCCTCATTCTGCCGGAACCCTTCAGGATGTTGCCCAAGTTCAGGCAATTGATTGCGCGGCGTTTTCGCCTCAAGCTGTTCTGTATCCAACCCTTGTGGTGGTTCCGCCAAAACGATACCGTCCAAAAGCTCACGCACCGGGCTTTGTTTTGCAGGCACATCGCGCCATAGAACATTATATTTACTACGCAGCTTACCAATATAAAGAGCCGCCCGGTTATGCTCTTCTTCTGTCATGTCATACCTAACGGCCTCATAAAGCCGCTCAACATGATTTTTCACAGAGCCGGTCGCATTGCGGCGGGCAAATTCTATCCACGCAAGAGCAAGGCCCTGCTTCCTCTTCACCAAATCTCCCTGCCAATAGAGCGCCCCAAGATAAGCCTGCGCTTTTGGGTTGTTTTTAATCGCGGCACGTGTCAACCAGCGCTGGCCAAGCTTAATATTTCGCATTTGGCCGGTTTCTATCAAAAAACGACCCAGCTGATATTGCCCTTCCACATCACCAAAATGCGCAGCTTTCTCAAACAGGATGCGCGCAACCAGCGGGTCGGGCAAAACATTCAAATCTGGAACACCTATCTCTCTATAGCGCGCCAACTGAACAAAAGCATGGGCGACAAACGGGGTCACACGGGTATATTCCCTGGAATTATCCGCAAAGTCAGAAGTGATCTGATGATAATAGCGATAGGCCTTGGCGTGATCGACCGCACCGGCTTTCCCTGTCCGATAAAGATGCGCCAGCAAAAACCGCGCAATGAAAGACCCATTATCCGCAGCGCTTTCCAACACCAGCACAGCGTCTTCAACCCGCTTCTCGCGGTAAGCTAAAATAGCAGCCCGTATCGGATTTTGAACCGCTGGCACAGCTGGCTCCTGCGAAAGCTGTTCAGCCAGCTCATCGGCATCCGTTTCGCCAGCATCACGTTTCGAACTGCTAAGCGGCTCCCCGGATTTATCAAAAGTTCCATCAATCGGCGGCGACGAAAAGCCTTCAGTAGAATTGCCGTTATCGTCAAGCGGATTACGCTCTAAATCCTGCGCTGGCGGCGCGCCATTTTGGCGGCGGCGCATCTGAGAAGCATCATTCCCCTCATCAGCAATCAACTGAGCCTGAGACCTATGCCCATCATTAGTATAATAATCATCACCCGCTTTATGAGCAGAATAACCACCAACGGCCAACCGGCCAAAAATACCAACACGTCGCTCCCCACTGAAGCCGTCATATTGTTCGGCCATCAATGGGGATGAAATAGAAAGCATGCTCAGCATCAACCCGGCTAACAAACAAGCTGAAACCGGGGCAAAAATGCAAGAGAGCCGGTGCCTCAGGCCACTATAGCCTGAAGCCACCATTTCTAGCTGAGCTATTAAGTTCAGCGGTTTATATGTCTGCAAAACAAACAACTTCTGCTTTTCCTCCAGGGTGCGTAACCGCCCCTTTACGTGCAGGACCAACCTGCTGTGCATATTTCCACAATGTGCCCGATTGATAATCGGTCGAGCGCGGCTGCCATTTCTCACGGCGAGCCGCCAGTTGTTCAGCTGTAAGGTCCACATCTAATGTGCCAAGCTCTGCATCAATGCGGATAATGTCACCATCTTCCAACAAGCCAATCGGCCCACCTTCAGCAGCTTCCGGGCCAACATGGCCAATACAAAAACCTCGTGTCGCACCAGAAAAACGGCCATCAGTGATAAGCGCAACCTTGTCACCCATACCCTGACCATAAAGCGCCGCCGTCGTAGAGAGCATTTCTCTCATACCAGGGCCACCTTTTGGCCCCTCATAGCGAATGATAATCACATCGCCTTCTTCATATTTCTTGGCACTAACAGCGGCGAAAGCTTCTTCTTCGCTGTCAAACACCCGGGCAGGCCCTTCAAATTGCAGTTTTTTCATACCCGCAACTTTCACAATGCCGCCGTCAGGGGCAAGGCTGCCTTTCAAGCCAACAACGCCGCCCGTCGGGGTGATCGGATTGTTAACTGAATAAATCACTTTTTGCGTATCATCGAAGGTCACCCCTTCAAGATTTTCAGCAATCGTCTTGCCGGTGACAGTCAGGCAATCACCATGAATGAAGCCGCCATCATAAAGCGTCTTGAGAAGCATCGGCACGCCGCCCGCCTCATACATATCTTTAGCCACATATTTTCCGCCTGGTTTTAAATCAGCGATATATGGCGTTTTTTTGAAGATCTCGGCCACTTCAAACAAATCAAAATCAATGCCTACCTCATGCGCAATCGCTGGCAAATGCAGCGCCGCATTGGTCGAGCCACCAGAAGCCGCAACAACAGTCGCCGCATTCTCAAGCGCCTTGCGGGTCACTATATCCCGTGGGCGAATGCCCTGAGCCACAAGTTCCATTACCTGGCGACCAGAAGCCTCAGCATATTCATCGCGGCTCTCATAAGGTGCTGGCGCGCCTGAAGAACTCGGCAAAGCAAGCCCCATCGCCTCAGAAACGCAAGCCATTGTGTTCGCCGTAAACTGGCCGCCACAAGACCCAGCGCTAGGGCAAGCTGCACATTCCAGCTCATGCAGATCTTCATCGCTCATTTTACCGGCAGAATGCTGGCCAACACCTTCAAACACATCAACAACCGTGACATCCTTGCCTTTAAATTTGCCCGGCAATATAGAGCCACCATACATAAACACACTCGGCACATTCAGCCGCACCATGGCCATCATCATGCCCGGCAGCGATTTATCGCAGCCAGCAAGCCCAACAAGCGCATCATAACAATGGCCGCGCATTGTCAGTTCAATGCTGTCGGCAATCACTTCCCGAGAGACAAGAGAAGATTTCATCCCCTGATGGCCCATAGCAATGCCGTCTGTAACAGTGATGGTGCAAAATTCACGCGGCGTACCAGCAGCACTATAAACGCCAGCTTTTGCAGCCTGCGCCTGGCGCATAAGAGCAATGTTACAAGGTGCAGCTTCATTCCAGCAGGAAACAACACCGACAAACGGCTGGTGAATCTGTTCCTCAGTCAGCCCCATCGCATAATAATAGGAACGATGCGGCGCCCGGTCAGCCCCTTCGGTAACATGGCGGCTCGGCAACTTTGACTTATCGAATGTTTTAGCGTCCATAAAGCTTCTCAAATATCTCTATTAGTTTTTGGTTGTGATTAAGAGAGCACTTAATAACCTACAAATCAGATGCGAGTAAAGCGGCAGATCAACTCGCCAGTAATCCAGCCCGCATAACAGACTGCCTAACCGCAAAATAAGCTCCCACCTGAGTAAAAGCTGTTGCCATTAATATTTCTGGAATATGTAGAGAAATGATGAGGTAAACGCTTATAGAAGCAGCATCACATGATAAAGTCGCAAAGACAAAGCAGATGTAATTATGAGAGCCTTGAACAGTTCAAAGCATCTAAAATTTCGAAGCTTCGAAAACTTCAAAGCATCTAACACTTCAAAGCATCAGCTTCACAATCACTACAGTAATAACAAAGCTTCCAAATCAATGAATAAGTTACGATCAACCCCATAGAAACAATCTAAATATAGAGAAGATAAACCTTATAAGATCCCTTATCTCACCCATCGGATATATCGCTTTAAAGATATACCATCTGTTAGATAGTTCTCAGCAGATCTTAACTCTTGCCTGCTCGTAAGCCCTATTCAGCTCACAACTTTATCAATTATTATTTTACCCGCTTCTTACCTCACCGGCATGATGTCATACGCTATCTTGCAAAGACGCCACTTGATTATCAGCTGTTATTACCTAGAGAGAAGTCTCTACATAGAACAGCATGATCCTGAATGTGGCTCATATGAACATCATCTCCAGATCCCTAAATACCCAGTTCGATGAAATGACTATGCGCTGCATTTATGGCACAAACGGGGCAATCTTGCCTCACCCGCGTGGCCAATGCGCCACAGACATGGCACGGGTAAAAAATGAACCTTTGGCAAAGAGTTAAATCGGTGTTTGAGCAATAAAATAGAATAATCAGCAGGGCGCAATCCACAAGCCTAAACCATATACGAGAGGCCATAGGCCAGATGCAAAACAACCTGCTAATCTGCCAGATCTGCAATTACCAACACAGCGCCTGATAGGGAAACCCAACAAATTTCATCCAAACGGTGAACTATTACCCCGCTCAAAGCGACAATGCTGGTACCAATAATTTGAAAACCTATTGCAAAAGGCCAGCTGGCAACATGACAAATTTTTCACCTGATTTATTCACAACCGCTGTTACAATCCGGCGCTAAGAATTAAAAATAAACCACAGACGCTTAAATCGCATCACCACCTTGAAAAGAGACTTAGAATGGAACCTTCAAACTCACCTCATACCGGCCAGCCGATAGATATATCATGGGCTGGCAAAGGCACAGATTACATTGGCCTCGGGTTTAAAATCTTCCTGTTGAAAATCATTACCCTCGGCATTTATCATTTCTGGGGCAAAACAGAAACCCGCCGCAAACTCTGGAATCACACCAGAATAAACTCAGAGCCCCTGGAATATACCGGCACTGGCATGCAGCTCTTCCTCGGGTTCCTTATTGCAATGCTGGTTGTTTTCGCGCCTATTTTTATCGGCGTCATCATCATTGTCTCGCTATTTGGCCAACAAAGTATCGCTCTCGCGGTTTTTATGGTCTGTGTTTATGTGTCTTTTCTCTACCTTATCGGCGTGGCGATTTACTCTGCCAACCGCTACCGCCTCTCTCGCACCCAATGGCGGGGCATTCGGGGGGCGCTCAAAGGCTCTGCTTGGGCTTATGGCTGGACAACCTTCTGGACAACAATTGTCACAATACTCAGCCTGGGCCTTGCCGTGCCATGGCAAAGTATCAAGCTGCAACGCATTATAACAAACAACACATATTTCGGCGAAACAGGCATGCAGTTCACTGGCAAAGCCTCAGCCGTCTTTAAATATTTCATCATCCCCTGGCTGGTGATGGTCGGCGGCCTCATCGCGCTTGGCTTTTTGATTTCACCTTATATCGTGCAAATTCAGGCCTGGCAGGAAGCTGGCGGTATCGCAGATCCAAACAAAATTCTTTATGTTCAGCTCATGCTGATATTACATTATATGGGCTTCCTCGTCTTTGCCTCAGTTGCCTATGCTTGGTATCAGTCTAAATATTATAACTATATTGCCGAGCAAACCCATTTCTCCAATGGCAACTTCAACCTCACGACAACCGCAGGCGGGCTGATATGGCTGACCTTAAGCAATGTGCTTATTGTCATCCTCAGCCTCACCATTTTGACCCCAGTCGCTGTCGCAAGAGTGTTTGGTTATATTGTCGATAATCTCTCATTCAATGGCACCGTAGATGTCGCGGGCATACAGCAAAGCCAACAAAGCTTGAGCAAAACAGGCGAAGGCCTGGCCGAAGGATTTGATATCGGCTCCTTCTAACCCCATATAAACCTACGACCTTCACTTAGACGAAAGGGGCGAGCAGTAATTCAGCTGCCCGCCCCTCTTTGACCCTGAAATAGGACCGCCAGAATGACCAATGGGCAACATCTATCTGAATATGAATATCAACAGGGCCGAGATAAGAAACCTCTCAGCCTGGACGCTGGTGATAGTTGCAATGGCCGTTGGAGCGATGGCAAAACCGCAGCCGCTCATAGCGTTGAGATAGAATTACAGAACACAGCTCTGCTATTCCGCAGAGATGATGAGAATAGCCTTAGCCATACCAATCACATTCATGAATGGCCCTATGCCTCCATCCACTCCCCCTCACCAATCTCACCAAATGATGAACATGTCCTCATAACCTCAACTGATTACCCTGGGGAGCGCCTGTTCATAGACACCCCGGATTTCGCCGCCAAAATTCTCAGCCGCGCACCCAATGTGAGCCGCCGCAGCCACCAATGGGCGCTGTTAAAATGGCCCCTTGGCATGGCAGTGGCATTGGTGTTTTTCTGGGCGCTCACCTATTTTGATGTTATCAGCCCGGCCAATAGCCTCGCCAAACTAATGCCAGATGATGCCCGCACCACCATCGGCACCGGCCTCATAAAAACCATCCGCCAAGATAGTAAAGTTTGCCAAACACCGGCCGGCAATGCAGCGCTCAACAAATTGCTTTACCGCCTCACCCCGGCCCTCCCCAAAGCCCTCGACTATAAAGTTCAGGTGGCAGACATAAACTATGTCAACGCCTTCGCAGCCCCGGGAGACCAAATCATTGTCTCAGGCAAATTGATACAGCAAGCCAAATCAGCAGATGAAGTCGCTGGCGTCATCGCCCATGAACTCGGCCACAGCATTGAGCGCCACCCTGAAGCCAACCTCATCCGCGCACTTGGACTGCTAACAATGGTTCAGCTACTCACCGCCGGTGAAGCCGGTGCCTTTGGTGACATAGCCTTCATGCTTGTTCAATCTGGCTATAGCCGCTCTGCCGAAGCTCAGGCTGATAAGCATGCCGCAAAAATTCTCAATATGGTGGATATTGATAGCCGCCCATTAGCGCTATTTTTTGAAAGATTAATCAACAAAGCCAAAGACAAATCAAAGGATGAGAACCCTTCAGAAGATAACGCCGACAAAACATCAGACACATCATCAGACAACGCAATGACCAGAGAAACCGACGCAGACGATGATGCCTCAGAAACTTCAGATTACACCGGATGGATCAGCACTCACCCACCAACCAAAAACCGCATCAACTATTTCAACAAAAGCAAAATCAACACGGCCCCAGCTATATTAACCCCAACAGAATGGGCGGCGCTCCAAGCCATATGCGGCAAACCAAAGGAAAATGATAAATCTGCCAAGCAAGCTGGAGACAGCAAACCGGCAGCTCGTAAGGGCGGTTCAGGTAAATAGCCACCAGCAAAAAAAAATCGCCAGAGCGAGGCCGCTCTGGCGATAATTAAAAGATCAGAAATTTAATAAAAACTGCGGCGATCTCTTATCAACCGGCAGAAAGAATGCCAGCCAGCTTCTCAGACACATAGCCAAACACAGCGCCCACAATCAATGACAGAATGACAGTGAGAATTGGCCCATCCAGCGCAACCGAGGTAATATCATTCGCCCCACTGGAAAGCAGCGCGTAGGCAGCGATTGAAGCAAACCCTAAAACAGAAGCGGGTATCGCCGCAAAGAGTGGAATGCTAGAGGCCAGCACAATGACAGCCGCACCAATACCCACAGCAATACCAGCCCAAACAGCATCAGCGACGCCAGGGTTAAAGTTTCCATTCAGATAAAGCGCTGCGGCCCCAATAAGCACGCCAAACGCTGTGGCAATGACAGTCGTCACAAAGCCGCGCTCACCGCCGCCACATTGGAAAAAGCAGGCCCAGGCAATAAATACCGCCCAGATTTGCAATCCAAGTCCCGTGATATTTGAAACGGCCAACCAGGTTGCAACCGCAGCCAACACGCCAATGCTAATAGTTAGTCCCAATAATTTCGGCATTATAAACTCTCCCCTCATTGATTAAATCTAACCAGACACCAGCCCCAAATTGCCGCTGCCCAAAAGTTACTCACCCACAAACAAAATCAAAATAGTGATGATATTTTAATCACCACCGGCAAGAGACTGCACATAAATATATCACTTTGCAAACTTATTAATCACCTATCTGGGGAGAGAGAGCCTGGATAAACCGCAGCCGAGAAAAGTCAAATCCTCATAAAAAAGGGCCGCCCCTTTACAATGGGCAGCCCAATATATCGCAAAATTTTAACGGGTTAGAAGGCCCAGTTAACCTGCTAGCTCAACTCTGCCAGCCGTTTCAAAGCCGCTTCTAACTGCTCTTTTTGCTCACCTTCTTCAGCAAGGCGCCGCTTCTGTTCTTCAACAACATTCGCCGGCGCTTTCGAGAGAAACTGCTCATTTGAGAGTTTGCCGCTAAGCTTTTTAATTTCACCAGAAACTTTGCCTAGCTCTTTGTTAAGCCGCTCAGTTTCGGCGCCAACATCAATCACGCCTTCAAGTTTCAGGCAGGCAACAGCCTCCCCGCACACAATCTGCAGCGACCCCTTCGGCACACTCGCATCAAAGGAAATATCAGAAAGCCGCGCCATTTGCTTTAGCGTTCCATCAAATTTCTCAGCCCGGGCAATAGTTTCATCATTTGCATGAGCCATAACAAGAGCAAGCTTCGCCCCTGCCGGCACATTCATTTCAGAGCGTGCTGAGCGGATATCAGAAATCAGGGCGATCAGCCAATTAATCTCGGCCGCAGCTGAAGCATCTTCAACCCCACTCACTTTAGGCCAGGGAGCAGTGATCAGCATTGTCTCTCTTTTCCGCCCCTGCTCACCAAGCCGTTGCCACAACTCTTCCGTCATGAAAGGCATAAACGGGTGCAGCAGCTTAATCATCTCATCAAGCACATGAGCCGTCACAGCCCGGGTCTCTGTGATCAGAGCTTTATCAGCGCCAGAAAATACCGGCTTTGAAAGCTCCACATACCAGTCACAATATGTATGCCAGATAAAGTGATAAACACCAGACGCCGCCTCATTAAAGCGATAGGCCTCAATTGACGCAGTAACAGAAGTGATGGTGCCTTCTAGTTCACTCAAAATCCAACGGTTGAGGCTGGATTTTAAATCACCAGGTGATATCTCACCCGGCCCAACACAACCATTCATCTCAGCAAACCGCGCGGCGTTCCAAAGCTTGGTCGCAAAATTACGATAGCCTGCCACCCGCGAGACATTCATATTCACATCGCGCCCCTGCGCCGCCATCGCCGCCATAGTAAACCGCAGCGCATCAGCACCATATTCATCAATCAGCTCCAGGGGATCAACAACATTGCCCTTGGATTTAGACATCTTCTTACCATGCTCATCTCTAACAAGAGCATGGATATAAACAGTGTCAAACGGCACTTCTTTCATAAAGTGCAGCCCCATCATCATCATACGAGCAACCCAGAAAAAGATGATGTCAAAGGCCGTTGAAAGTGTGGCCGTTGGATAATAACGCTGCAATTCAGCCGTGTTCTCAGGCCAGCCAAGTGTAGAAAATGGCCAAAGCGCTGAGGAAAACCAGGTATCAAGCACATCCTCATCACGGGTCAATGTCACAGCCCGCCCATAATGAGCCTCAGCATCGGCAAGCGCTTCAGCTTCACTCTCAGCCACAAAAACTGCCCCATCTTCGCCATACCAGGCCGGGATCTGATGCCCCCACCAAAGCTGGCGTGAAATGCACCATGGCTGAATGTTATTCATCCACTCAAAATAGGTTTTATCCCAATTGCCAGGCACAAATTTGGTTTGACCAGACTTAACAGCCTCAATCGCTGGCCCAGCCAGCGTTTCCGCATTAACATACCATTGGTCCGTCAGCCATGGCTCAATCACCACGCCAGAGCGGTCGCCATAAGGCACAGTTAACTGATGGTCCTCAACCTTTTCAAGCAAGCCCAGCGCATCCATCTCAGCAACAATTTTTTTGCGCGCCTCAAACCGCTCCATCCCTTGGTAAGCCTCCGGCACATTTTCATTCAAATGCGCCGTCTCATCAAAGATATTGATCATTTCAAGATTTTGGCGACGACCAACCTCAAAGTCATTAAAGTCATGAGCTGGTGTCATCTTCACGGCGCCCGAGCCTTGCTCAGGGTCAGGATATTCATCCGCCACAATCGGGATCAACCGATCAGAAATCGGCAAACGCACCATACGGCCAACAAGCGCCATGTAGCGCTCATCATCCGGGTGAACAGCAACACCGGTATCACCCAGCATCGTTTCAGGCCGCGTTGTCACAACGGTAATAAATTGGCCCTCTTCCCCCTCAATCGGGTACTTGAAATGCCACATATGCCCGTTGGTCTCTACCGGCTCAACCTCAAGATCTGAAATCGCAGTGAGTAATTTAGGGTCCCAGTTCACAAGGCGCTTATCCTTGTAGATCAGCCCTTCCTTATAAAGCGAGACAAACACCTTAAGCACCGCTTTAGAGAGCCCTTCATCCATTGTGAAACGCTCGCGAGACCAGTCACAAGAAGCACCAAGCCGGCGCAGCTGATTAACAATCGTGCCGCCAGATTCTTCCTTCCACGCCCATACCTTCTCTAAAAATGCCTCGCGGCCCATTTCCCGGCGGCCCGGCAATCCCTGTTCCGCAAGCTGGCGTTCTACAACCATTTGCGTTGCAATACCCGCATGGTCAACACCAGGCTGCCACAAAACATTCTTGCCGCGCATACGCTCAAAACGGATCAACAAATCCTGCAGACTATTATTCAGCGCATGCCCCATATGTAGTGAGCCGGTTACATTAGGCGGCGGAATGACAATACAGAAATTCTCATCAGAACCAGTGCTCGAAGGGTCACCGGCCTTAAATGCGCCAGCCTCTTCCCAAGCATCATAAATCCGCTCTTCTATATCTTTAGGTTGATACGTCTTATCGAGCATAATTCTCTTAACCCCGGCTCTTGCCTCAAAACTAAAAAATCGGTGGTACGCCCCCCGGCTTGTCCTGTCAACAGGCCAGCAAGAGATCAAAGCTATTTAAGGCAAAATAAAAGGGGCACCACCCCAAGGCGGCACCCCTAAAATAAACTCTCAGTCAATCAGACCCGGCCTAAAGCCTATTCGGGTCAATCTTGCCGTTATCATCAACAGCGCCCCGTAATAGATCTGGCAGATTGCGCTCCAACCACTCACGCAATAGCGGTTTCAAGAGCTGCTTAACAATCTCTTCCAGATTATTTCGCATCTCTAATGGCAGTTGGTCCACCATCGGATCAGACATAGCCATCATCGGCTGCGCCGCTGGTAAACCGCCCCGGCTAGTCGGCACTGGCAAACCATCACTACCTGATACAGCAGGTAAATACCCTTGATGAGGGATTAAACCAGCATCAGCTGGCATTTGAGGGGTTTGCCCATGATGCGGCTGCATAGAAGAGTTATGCCCTTCACTTAAGCCCCGCATCTGTGCTTCAGCACCAGCAAAGGGTGAGTTTCCCTCAGCGCCGCGAGATATCGGCCCCCCATGCTCCGGCTGACCGGCTTGAGGAGAAAATCCACCTTCCCTCGGGTCACGTTGCCCCAGATTAAGGCTGGCATCTGCCTGGCTAAGCGCCGCGCCCATTGCCAGTTCGTTTTCAAGCCTTTGATCATTAGTCGCTCTTGGATCTTGGGCGTGTCTCGGGTCCTGAGCCAATCTTGGATCTTGAGCTAATCTTGGGTCTTGTGCCAGTCTCGGGTCTTGTACATGTCTTGGATCCTGCCCCTGCGGCGCGGCAGAAGAAGGTTGAATACCTTGATTAGGTAAATGCGGTTGACCTAAGCTATGCCCTGGCGCACCTTCAGCAGCTAGTGGCTGCATGCCGCGCGAAGCAGGACCAGCATCACCCGGCTGATGGTCATTCCGACTATGAGGTGGCATTGGCTGCCCCTGAGGCTGCCCCACCTGATGACCTTGTGGCGGCATACCACCCTGGCCCTGAAGCCCAGGTTGGCCCTGTGGAATTGGCTGACCTTGAGGAAAAGGCTGTCCGTGCGGTGGCTGCCCCTGAGCGGCTAATTCTCGAGACAGTGGCGGTTGTTGCCGCACCTGCTCACCCATCCCCGGCTGAGGGGCATTTTGTCCATTATTTTGTAAGTCGCGATTAAGACCATCTCTGGACTGTGGCGCTATATTTCCTTGTTGCATCAAAGGTTGCACATCGTCTTGCGCGGCCCTCTGAGCGCGCGCCTCAGCAGCATCAGTCTCTCGCCCGTGCGAAGCGCCGTGTGCATCGCCGCCAACGCCCATAGCTCCGCCAAGCCCTAAATCATCATTCATCGCGCCAAGGAGATCAGTAATTTCGGAAGCCGTCTCATGAGCACTGCCGGCCTCTTCCTTAGCTTGTTGGCCAATATCCCTATTGGCGGCAGCACCCATCGCACCAAATTCACCTTGAGCACGCGCAGCCTCCTGGGTATGTGCAGCCTCTTGAGCATGCGCAGCCTGTGGATGACCCGGCTGTGGTTGCCCACCGGCTAGATCATCTCTTTGAGATCCAGGCACTAACTCTTGAACGGATTGACTTTGCGGCGTATCCGCCCGCTTTTGGTCGCCATTATCACGGGGGTCAGACATTTGCCGCGGATCGTGGCCAGCCTCATGGCCGCCAGGGGGCAAGCCCATATCAGCAGCCTGCGGCTTCGCGGCAGGCGCTTGCGGCGGCTTGACCACATTGGTCAAATCCATGACACCGTCATCTAACTCTTGAGACGGTTGTTGTTGAGACGATGCCTCACCATTACTTTCGCCCTCAATCATACTCTTAATGGATGCAAGTAATTCATCCATCGAAACATTGGGAGCTTGGCCGCTACTGCTCATCTAATGCGTCCTCGATAATATTTAACTGCACAATCTCGTAACAGATCCAACTCACAATTAAGGTCATTGCTAACCCCACCTAATTATAAATCTCTCCGAAGAGAACCAGGCTTAATTGTCAGTCATAAACTCAGACTTAGCCTCAACCTTCGCCTCAGTGAGGTGATACGGACATTCAATGACACCAAAGCAATGATATCAAGGCGGTGTTGAAGCTTAAGAGACGATGCCACCGGTTAGCAGGCAGACAGCTGAAGAACAGCTATCAACACAAACACACCTGGCAAAGCCCCAAGGCTATCATCATGTGAAAGAGAGATTTCAAAGAGAAGTGAATTTAAGAACTTATCTAAACCTAAGCACTCATCTAAAAAGATAACCCACCCAGAGTGATAAATTACCTAAAAGATAAAGGCCGACCCCAAAAGGATCAAAGCTGAACCCATAGGCCAGCAGCCCCAAACACCCGCACTTTAAAAAACAAACCCCGCATGATCACCGTAATATCCTGGCTTCTGAAACGATCCGGACCCGCATCTCGCAGGCCTTTACTACTGCTCGCAAAAAACCGGCTAGCCCTCTAACCGATATTAGCTTTGCGGAGCACAGCTCCTAAAAGCCGGTAAACGCTCCAGGGCATCACCAAGAGACTGGTAAAACCAATCTAAGCCAACCCTGTCTAAGTTCATATGAGAAAGGTCAATAACCAAACCCACATGCACAAAAGCCCCCTCATGAACAAATCTCATGAGTAGACAAGACTATGCTTACTCTAATTGCTTAAACCATATGAAAGCCCCCCTCAAGTGAATCGAACAGTTTTGTAAAATTACACACAGCTCGATTCACAATTGAGGAAAATGGGCCACATCAGAGCGGCAATCTCTTATTTAGGGATTATTTGAAACTAGCCTCATCACGGCGGCTAAACATATCTTCAGAGAGCATTACACGGCGCTCATCCAATTCAGCATGATTGATCGTGCTGCCTCTCCAGCGGCGATCTACGCGTGAATAGTTTTCCACAGGGTCATAGATCATGGTCGGAACAGGCAGCATCACAACAGATAACCGCCCAATAGAAGCAAGCAGGTTATATTCTGCCACAATCACATCACGCTGCGCAGTCACAAGGTCTACCTGACTGTTCAAAAACGCCTGTTCGGCATCAAGCACATCAAGAATGGTGCGCTGGCCAACTTTTTCCTCTTCCCTAACACCGGAAAGGGCCGTTCTGTTGGCTCGAACAGCCACTCTATTCGCTTCAATCTGTGCCCGGGCTGCCTCAAGCTGCCCCCAGGCTGAAATAACAGAAGATTGCACAAGCAACCGTGCCTGGCTCAATTCTGCCCGCCGTTGCAACACAAGCTGCTTCGCCTGGCGAATACGGGCGTAAACCTCACCGCCTTGATAAAGCGGCACACGGGCCCGCGCATAAACAGAGCCGGTCTCCCGTTCATCAGTTAAAGGTGAACTATCAAAATTCTGCGAATATTGCGCTTCAAGGTTCACTTCAGGTAAGCGCTCACCTTGAATAACATTCACATTATGCCGGGCAGCTTTCTCATTAAACAGCGCAACCTCGATAGAAGGATGCTCCGCCAGACCCCAGCTTAGCGCTTCCCTCTGATTTTTAGGCAGATGCTTGGCGATCGTACCAGGATGCTGCAATCTTTTTGGCTGGTGCCCGACAATGCGGCGAAACTCAGCTCTTGCCGTCTTAAGATTGGCGCGCGCTAAATTAAGAGATGAAACGGAGATACTGCGCCGCGCCCGCGCTTGCGCAACGTCTGTTGTGGTCACTTCACCCACTGAAAAACGGTCATTCGTTGCGTTAAACTGCTGGCTCAGCACGCTAACATTATTGGTCTGCAAGCGAAGCACAGCCCCCTCGCGCACCACATTCATATAAGCTGTCACCGCATCAAGCAGCACATTTTGTTCAACCTGACGCAAGCTGGCGCGCCCAGCATGCACCTGCGCCCGGGCAGTCCGCACGCCATTTATGGTGCGAAAACCACGGAACAGAGGCTGAGTAACCGTCACGGAATATCCATAAGGAGATGTTCGCCCATCAGCAAGAGAGCCGGGCCGCGTATCCGTATCAACTGAGCCTAGCTCACCATTCAGTGTCACATTTGGCCGATAGCCAGACTGTGCCCGCGCCACTTCTTCATCAGTCCCGCGCAACCGGGCCTGCTCTGCATGGAGAGCCGGATTATGCTGATAAGCTGAAGACAGCGCGTCATTAATAGATTCAGCCCTAGCCCCAGCAACAGGAACCGCCAGCAATGCAGCAACAGAGACAAAACCTGCGCCAACAATAAAGCGGGCCCTGCGCAAATTGCGCCCGACGAAAATATTTTGATAAACCTTCATAAGGAAAATCACCTTTGAATAGCACTGAATGGCGTAAGCAATGCTGGTATATGATTAGAGATTATGAGGTCATCCCTGCCCTCACCCTCAAATGAACATTTAAGTTTCAAAAGAGGCCATACTGAATATCCAGTCCGAATCACTTACAAAAAGTTACCGCAAACCAGAGAGGTCAATATAAGACTGTATATCAGGAATATAATGTGGAAAGAGTGTGGATAAACCATAAGGAGCATTAATCATATCATCGTTTCATATATGCCACAGATCTCTCAACCTTAGGATGAGACCACATGCACCCATGGGCCCGCAGGTGGCCACATAAGAGCGCATTTCTTGATAGATTTATGAAAACATAGAATGATTTTGAGGCATTTTAACCGCCCCCATAACCCAGCGCAAAGCCTTGCGCCGCAAAAGAACAATGAAGACCATTAGAAAAGCAGATATTTGAGAGCCAGATAGTCTTGGACTAAGCCAGCTAGCCTTGCGAGTGAAACTGCATCCACAGCTTGTGCAAAAAATACCGGAAACAGCGATTTTTAAAATACAAACGCTTCAGGTTTCACAAAATCACCCAGTAATGGCGCAGAGAGATCACCAATGGTCACAGAACCAACAACACCGCCGCTACGCACAAAGCGCTCAGCACGGCCATAGCCATTTTCGAGCACCACAGTCACAAGGCGTCCGCCATCTTTCAGTTGATCAAGTAAAACCTGCGGCACCACTTCAACAGCACCATTAATCAAGATCACATCATAAGGGCCTTGTGAGGCCTGGCCCTCAGCCAAAGCGCCTTCAACGACAGCCACATTCATAATTTGCTGGTCAGTTAAGGTCTCAGTAGCATTGGGGACCATGTTAGCGATTGATTCTACCGCCACAACAGAATCCGCCAAATGCGCCAATACAGCAGATGAATAGCCTGTCAGGCACCCAACATCGAGCGCAAAATCACTTGGTTGAATCTCCGCCGCCTGAATAAGCGTGGCAAGCGCAACGGGCATTAACATGTAACGCGGCCCACCACTTTCATCACGACCAACAATCCGCAAATCTTTATCTGCATAGGCGATAGATTTTAAGTCACCAGGAACAAAAGCCTCCCGCGGCACTTCATCCATAGCAGCAAGAATCCGAAGGTCGGTGATATCATCAGGCCGCAATTGGCAATCAACCATGTTGCGGCGTAGTTCTTTATAATTATCCATCATACCCTCACCAGAAAAATGCCTCGAAGTTACCCGCTATAATATGTATCAGCAGGGGCCCTTAAATTAGGTCATAAAGTAAGTTAACTCACATTTCAATTGAAGGCGTCAAAAGGGCGCAAATTGTCACCTTTATATTCAGGCAAACACAAAACAACGAAACCTAGGTGAATACTATGCCCTGCCCCCCAAAAAATCATTGACAAACCACCCCACCTAAAGCTTAGGTGTGCCTTCCGTTAGAGGGGGTGCTCATCACCACATTAAGCGCCCACCCGGCAAAAGCGAAGGCACAAATCTCTGGCCGTCTACAACTTGCCAGGCTGCCTAAGCGGATAATTGTGGGCATCAGATGCACAAAGATGCAGGCATCTGAAGCCCATCAAGAGAGAGGCCACGTGGCGGAGTGGTGACGCAGCGGATTGCAAATCCGTGTACCCCGGTTCGATTCCGGGCGTGGCCTCCAATTCTTACCCCCTGCCTCAAGATCAAACTCATATTTCCCCATAAACATAAAATTCATCTGAAAAAAATAAAATTGCATCTTGGCAAAGCGGCAAAAGCTTTGTAAAAGAGCGCTTCGCCTGTCGCTTCACTGCAGCGGCGCAACGGCGTTATTCCCCGGTAGCTCAGTTGGTAGAGCAAACGGCTGTTAACCGTTCGGTCGCTGGTTCGAGTCCGGCCCGGGGAGCCACTTATTTTTACACCCTCCTCTCAGACTTTCACTAATCCCCCAAACCCATCACAAACCCCTAGACCAGATTAGCCCATTGATTTAACGTCCTGAAAAAAGCGCGCCATCGCATAAACTCAGCACAGCAGAAAATCAAAAGGGCTACAGATCATCAGCACATCAGATCAAAACCCGCATGGCCCTTCAGCCTGGATCCTCACCGATGGCAAAATCGGTGATCTTGTCCAATGCCGCGGTATTGCTGATCAACTGAATGCAACCGTCAGAGAAATCGTCATTACCCCAGGAAAGCCCTGGGACTGGTTATTACCCTGGGGCCCCCTGCCGCCTCAACATCGCCCCACAGCGATAAACAGCCCCATCGCCGGGCCATATCCGGATCTTGTCATCGCCTCTGGTCGCCGCACGCTGCAATATCTCAAGGCCATCAAACAAGCGTCAAACAAACAAACCTTCACAGTCTTCCTCAAAGCACCTCAGCGACACTCGCCAGATATCGACCTTATCTGGCTGCCCTGGCACGATAAGCTACGCGGTGAGAATGTGCTCACCACCCTAACCGCACCACACACCATTTCTGCTGAAATTTTGTCTGAGTTACGAAGCCGCCCCCTCCCCGAGCATTTGCATAATTTACCCGCCCCCCATATAGGCCTGATCATCGGGGACCCGCTCTCACGCACCACAAAGCACGCGGAGGCCCTGCAGCATTTTCTGACTGAAGTAGATAAATTAACCGAGGCGGCTGGCAGTTTCTGGATCATTGGCTCAAGGCGAACACCGCCAGAGGTGATGGAAGCTTTAAAACAGCATCTGAAAAACAAGCCCCATTGGCTGTGGCAGGGTCAGGGTCAGGGAGAGAACCCCTATAAACTGATATTGGCCAGAGCTGATGCACTCGCCGTCACCGCTGATAGCCACAATATGGTCGGAGAAGCGCTCGCCACCGGTAGTGAAGTAATCCCGATCACCCCCCTAGCCATAAACCCTAAACTTGGCCGCTTCATCCAAAAGCTGAAAGTTGACGGCTACGTAAAAAGCCCAGTTGATATAACAGGGAAACCTCAGTCTATTGTGAGCCAGCCTGGCCAAAACCGCCCGCCACTTGATGCAACAAAAGAAATTGCAGCCGCTATCCGGTTAAAAATGGCAGAGCACGCCAAAGCCCTATAAGGCCAAACAGCGCTTGAGTGTAACTTCCAAGACAACTCCAGCCCTGCCCTAAATATCGACCCAAAACTGGCTTACCGACCAACAACTGGCTCATTAGGATAAGCCAGCTCTTCCCGAGATCTCCATTCCGGCTTCACATAATTCACGATAATAGATTTACGGATCCCTTTGATGGGGCGCTTCTCAAAACCGTGGTAGGTTTTATCTGAGGGAATAAAGATTAAAGCGTGATTAGGAGCAAAAGGTGAGCGCCCAACATGCTCATCCTTAGAGGCATAAATATCAGTGCCTAAAGTTTCATGCCCCTCTTCATCAGATAGATAGAGCAGCATTGTGAAAAGCTTGGCGCCAACATCAGTATGAGGCTCAAGCCAAAAGCCATCCATATCCTGAGCAAATTCAATCCGTAGATTAGAACCACCAAGCTTAACGTCCAGGGTGTCTTCTATTTTTTTAACAACGTCTTCAGATTGAAAAGCCTCAGCCATAGCGCCGCAGGAGGCATATTTTTGATTATTCTCAACATCAAAATAATTACGATGTTTATTATAAATCTCCCGGCGGCCATAACCTTCTTCATAAGAAAAACATTCAAAATCCAGCTTTTGAAAATCTGTAATCACATTTTCTGGCAAGACATTATCAACCAACCAATGCTTATAGGGTGTCTCGTTCTCATGGCGTGCATCGAGGGAACGCTCAAAACAATCAACAATTTCAGATTTTAACTTCGCATCCATAACAACTACACTCCCCAAAAGCCCCAAACAAATCTGATAGTAAACCAATATAAAATTCTGAACAGCCCAGCCGAGTTGTTTTTACAAAGCAACACTTTTTCCAAATCAATCCTGGCCACGAACATAACAACACGGCGAAGCCACAATAGCTCAGCGCCCAAACTGGTTAACATCTTTTAAGATACATGCACTCACCGGGTCCACTATTAAATTCAGATTTACCTCGACCGGCCCGCCCCTTCACAGTCCAGTTAGAGGCGCCGGATTAAATAATGCTAAGTATTTAATTAACTAACCCAGAGATGAAAAAGCCAATAACTTGAAACACTAACCAGATACCGCTAACAATATAATTCCATTTAAATGAGTAAACGAGATTAAGAGTAAAATCATGAACAAACCAAGCAATAATGATCTTTGGTATGCGTACCTAAGAGCCCATGAGGATGAAAGAACCAGAAACCTACATTACGCCGGCACTCTTCTCGGCATCGGTATGTTCGTCTCTGCCATTTTGGTGATGCAGCCTCTGCTCATTCTCGCTGGTGTCATCGCAGCTTACGGTATGGCCTGGTTTGGTCACTTCACCATTGAGAAGAATAAGCCAGCCGCTTTCACCCGCCCCATTCTCTCTTTCCTCTATAATTTTAAAATGCTGTGGCTCTGGCTAAATGGCGAAGTTGATAAAGAGTTTGAAGCAGCGCTTAGTCAAAAGCCAAAAACAATTGGCGAAGAAAGCCCCGCTTAAACGAGTGTAAGATAATCTCTAGAGGGCGCGGTCCACGATAACCAAAACCTACCATGCCTGAAAAACAAAACACGGCCTGAAAAACAAGACATGACCTGCAAAACAAAAAAGGCCCACCGCACATAATCTGAAGGAGTTTGCCATGATGACCACTAAAATTAGCTCAAAACTACTTAGAGTTGCCATGCTGGCATTTGTCTCGCTTGGTCTGTCCTCGCTAGAAGCCTCGGCAGATCAACATATGAAGGATGGCACGATCCCCAATCTCATTGGCACCTGGTCTGGCAAAAACAACACCATCTCAGATAAAAAAGGTTACCTCACCAGAGACAAAACCATAGAGATAACAGAACAGAAAGACCGCCGCTTTAAGGGCATTTTTAAATATGCTGAAGGCACAGTGAAATTTTTCGGGGTCATCTATCCCGATAATCTCTCCTTCACATGGGTCTCTGAAGGCAGCCGCGGTTATAATCAGGGCCGCATATTAGGAAAGTCAAAAATCAGCGCCTGCTATGTTGAATCTGGCATCGATGCCACCGCTGGCTGCGCTGAGCTAACCCGCCAATAAAGGCGAGGTAAAAACGGCTCGCCCCCTGCAGATAAGCACCGTTAGCGCATGTGTAACTGTTAGTTAGCAAACAAGGCGGGGCTGATTAAACCATCAGATAAAAATAAAGCCGCCCCCTTCAGGTCAAGGTGAAGGGGGCGGTTTTGTTTATTTTAAAAGCTAGACAACCTAGGCAACATCAAACCGGTCAAGTTCCATAACTTTCACCCAGCACTTAACAAAGTCCTGAACAAAGCTTTCACTAGCATCTTCACTTGCCCAAACTTCAGCAAGAGCTCTAAGGTTAGAGTTAGAGCCAAAGATCAGATCAACTCTTGTGCCGGTCCATTTCAGATCACCAGTTGCCCGGTCCCGGCCTTCAAACTCATCTTCATCTGCATCGCTGGCCTTCCATGTCGTATCCATGTTTAACAGGTTCACAAAAAAGTCGTTTGTCAGCTGTTCAGTCCGGTCAGTGAAAACACCATGCTTTGAGTTATCATGGTTAGCACCAAGCACCCGTAAGCCACCAACAAGCACTGTCATTTCAGGCGCTGTCAGGGTCAAAAGATGCGCCCGGTCAACCAGTAGCTCTTCAGCAGAAACAGTGTATTTCGCTTTCAGATAGTTACGGAAACCATCAGCAACCGGCTCCAGCATATTCACACTATCAACATCGGTTTGCTCAGCCAAAGCATCAGCCCGGCCCGGCGTGAATGGCACAGCTATATCATGCCCCGCCGCTTGCGCCGCTTTCTCAACAGCCGCAGACCCAGCAAGCACAATTAGATCGGCCATAGAGACCTGCTTACCGCCAGATTGGCTACCATTAAAATCTTGCTGGATCCCCTCAAGCACGCCAAGCACTTTGGCCAGCTGTGCAGGCTGGTTCACCTCCCAGTCTTTCTGGGGGGCAAGACGAATGCGCGCACCATTAGCACCGCCGCGCATATCAGAACCACGGAAAGTAGCGGCAGACGCCCATGCCGTAGAAACAAGCTCAGAAATAGTAAGCTCAGAGGCGAGAATCTTATCTTTAAGCGCTGCAACATCCTGATCATTAATCAGCTCATGGCTCACCGCAGGAATTGGATCTTCCCAGATAAACTCTTCAGAAGGCACAGCATTACCAAGATAGCGAGAGCGCGGCCCCATATCACGGTGGGTCAGTTTAAACCAGGCCCGGGCAAACGCATCAGCGAATTCAGCTGGGTTCTCATGGAAACGCCGTGAAATTTTTTCATACGCCGGGTCCATCCGCATCGCCATGTCAGCCGTGGTCATCATCAATGGCACTGTTTCACCAGAGCCATCAACTTGCGGCGCGTGGTCTTTATCAGCCAGGTTGACGGCCGCCCATTGCTGGGCACCAGCGGGGCTTTTAACAAGCTCCCACTCATAGCCAAACAACACATCAAAATAGCTCATATCCCAACTTGTTGGCGTTGGTGTCCAGGGGCCTTCAAGACCGCTGGTAATCGTATCAACGCCCTTACCGCTTTTATAATCATTCTTCCAGCCAAGGCCCTGCATCTCAATCGGCGCGGCCTCAGGCTCGCGGCCAATATGGCTGTCAGGGGCAGCACCGTGCGTTTTACCAAAGGTGTGGCCGCCAGCAGTGAGCGCCACGGTTTCTTCATCATTCATCGCCATGCGCGCAAACGTCTCGCGAATATCGCGGCCAGACGCAACAGGATCAGGGTTACCATTTGGTCCCTCAGGGTTCACATAAATAAGCCCCATCTGCACAGCAGCCAATGGCGCTTCAAGTTCACGTTCACCAGAATAACGTTTATCACCAAGCCACTCAGCTTCAGTGCCCCAATAAACATCTTCTTCAGGCTCCCAAATATCAGCGCGGCCACCAGCAAAACCAATGGTTTTTAAACCCATAGACTCAAGCGCGCAATTACCAGCAAGCACCATAAGGTCAGCCCAGGAAAGTTTTTTGCCATATTTCTTCTTAACCGGCCAAAGCAGCATGCGCGCCTTATCAAGGTTGGCATTATCAGGCCAGGAATTCAGCGGTGCAAAACGCTGTGTACCGCTAGACGCACCGCCCCGGCCATCAGCCGTCCGGTAGGTACCAGCACTGTGCCAGGCCATACGGATAAACAAGGGGCCATAATGGCCATAATCAGCAGGCCACCAATCTTGCGAATCTGTCATCAAAGCAATCAGATCTTGCTTTACGGCATCCAGATCAAGCGTCTTGAATTCTTCCGCATAATTAAATTTATCACCCATCGGGTTTGAGAGCGGTGACCCCTGATGCAAAATCTGTAACTTCAACTGGTTTGGCCACCAATCTCTGTTTGAGGTGCCTGCACTCTGGCCTACAGGGCACTTATTGACTATCTTATCCATGTTATCTCCGGTCATCCCTTAAATTTATAAATTGATCTGCCGCGCCATAAAGGCGCTCTGTTCAGTCAAATAACTCTTATTATTGTGTCAGCCTGACAACATAAGGCTAGTTGTCGACTGAGCTTATAAATCACTGAAATATGAGGGGCAGATGGCATAATAAAAATCATGCGTCTTAAGCCCTTCAGATACCAGATTTACATCATCAGTAAAACTTGTATTTAATGATTTATTGATTAGCTATGCTGATGGAGGTGGTCGTCTGCGCCAAGGCAAATGCCCACCTTCACCGCTAATCTTCTAGCATAGACGAAAAAAAGAGCGGTCCCCATAGGTGATATCTTGCACAATAAATACTGTTAATCCATCAGACCCAACAACCGATGAAACAACAACAGCGTATTACAGCTATGTTGATATGTTCGCGGCTCATAAAGATCAATGACCATGACTAAAGAGCGCTAACCCATAATAATCTCTTTGATTAGAATTAGCTCATCCACCGCCGTAAAGATAATATGCCCGGCTTCAGCACCAGGCTCTCAGCAACCATCCGCTATGGCTGAAAAAACAAAAGCCGTTTCTGACGAGAGCCCAAAATCAGAAAGAGCCACAAAATTAAATCCCTAATTTTTGACATAGTGAATATTAGGGATAAACCAGAAACCATATGGGCAATTATAACTATCAGGGTGTATAACTACATTGTTTGAAGAGAGGGGGAAGATCTGCAAAAGATCGTCTCACCTTTTCAATTTGCCTGTGACCGGGGCTACAGAGCAGTGCCCCCGGTCACGGCGATACCCTCCACAAAAATCATAACCCACAATAACATAGCTGCTGGCTATTCAATGCATTGGCAAAGAGAGCGCTCAAATATTCCGCCAACTAAGCCATTGATCACTGGTGGGAAAAACAACGCCTTTATCACCATGAACAGTTTTCAGGAGCCCCCTGGCCGTGAAGAACGGCTTAAACAAGTTTGGCAAATAAGTGACAACCGCTAAAACGAAATGAAAGGCTTCGGGCCTACTCAGCGACCGCTTCAAAAAGATCAGGATAACGCGCCTTAACTTCAGCCCGTTTCGCCTCAATAGCCGCTTCATTCGCCCGGTCCGTCGGCAAAATTTTCAAACGCTCACGCACACGGCCAGGCCGGGTGGTAATTAATAAAACCTCTTCACCAAGTTCCACAGCTTCACGCATGTCATGGGTCACCATCACAGCGGTTATCGGGTTGTCTTCCCACAATCGGCGCACAAGCTGGCGCAGCCTCGAAGCGGTTGGTGCATCTAGCGAAACAAAAGGTTCATCAAGCAATAATAGATTTGGTTTCGTTGCAAACGCCCGCGCAATGCCAACCCGGCGCGCCAGACCAAGCGACAATTCAGAGGGAAAATTATCAACCAGCTCAGTTAGCCCCATCGCCTCCATCAGCTGGCTAAATTCAGCCTCACCAAACGTTGGGTCAGCCCGGAGCATCACATTGTCCCGAACGGAGCGCCATGGCAAAAGGCGCGGCTCTTGAAACACAAATCCAATTTTCGGCGGGGTCTCCCACTCCACCTTGCCTTTATAATGCGGGTCCAGCCCGGCAAGTATTCTGAGCAAGGTAGATTTACCGCAGCCAGATGGGCCAAACAAAACAGTGAAACTGTTTTTAGTCAGGGTGAAATGCGTATCCTCAAGCGCTAAAATCTTACCGCCATTGGCACTCGTATATATTTTTTCGTCTATATGAACCTTAAGCAGGCTCTGCACGCCAACGTGTTGCATAACGCTCCCACGGTTGAATAAACACAATTTCAATCACCAGCATCACCGCAATAAAAGCAACGGAATAAGCAAAGATCGCCGCCACATTGAAGAGCTGAAAATAAGTATGGAGTTGGAAGCCAACCCCATCAGAGCGGCCGATAAACTCAACCACCAAAACAATCTTCCATATCAATGACAAACCAGACCGCCCCGCCGCCGCTAAAAATGGCTGCAACTGCGGAAAGATAATATGCTGATAGCGCTGCAAATTCGTATAACGGAAACTAGCCGCCATCTCATCCAGCTCAGCACTGAGAGACCGCGCGCCCTCGCGCAGCATCACCGCCACATTCGGCACCTTATTGATAACAACAGCAAGAATGGCCGCTGTCTCCGTCAGGCCGCCCCAGATATAGCATAGGAATATGATAACAAGAGCAGGCACATTGAGAAAGAACACAAGCCAGGGGTCAAAAATGCCATTGAATAAATGGCTCCGCCCCATAGCAAGGCCAATCACCGTGCCAAGCAACATAGCAATCACAAAGCTGGCCATAACCCGCCATAGAGTAATAAACAGATGATAGAATAAATCCCCGTTTTGCACCTCATCGATCAGCGTCATGAATACTTTTTCAGGGCCGGGAAATAACCTGTCATTCACCAGCCAGGCCACAACAAGCCACAGCACCAAAAAACCAACAATCGATAACAGAGGATAGAACCGCCGCATAACTACTCAGCCTTTTGCTCGGTTTCAACCGGTTGAGAGATATCACCCGTCAGCCAGAAGGTACCAGGACTTAGCGTTTTGGAATTGCCCACAAGTTTGCGGCCTCCAAGTTCCACCAGTACATTAAAAAGCCTTGCAACATCCGCCCGCTCAACAACAAGCGGCCGCCTGAGAATACCTATGCGAAATGATTTTTTCAGCGCTTCAAATGTTGCCTCATCTTCAGCCTTCATACGGGGGCGAATTTCCTCCCAGATGGCTTCATCCTTATCAAGAATTGCAATAGCATCCTGAATAGCTGAGAGAAACCCTCTTATTTGATCTTCATTGGCAGCGGCCCATTTATCGTGAAAAGCAAAGCCAATAGCGACAGTCGGGCCAGAAGTGCCAAGTCCGGTCATCACATCACCAACAGATAAAAGTGAGCGAAAACCTTTAGCTTCCAAACGCGCACTAAAATGCCAAAAGTTCAGAATAGCATCAAACTCACCGCGGATCATTTTCTGTGTCAACAAGGGCGGCGCCCCGTAAACAGGTGTCACGATCTCAGCAAGATCAACGCCAATAGTTTGCTTGGCGTAAGCGCGAAGGAACAACCAGCTTTTATCAAGCGGACCACCGGCAACGCCGAGTGTTTTACCCTTTAAATCCTCAAGCGACTTAATCGGAGACTCTGCCGCCACCATCAAATGACCAACAGCTGAACTATAAGGCACCATGGCAAAATCTGCGCCTTCAGCACGTTGCCTCGATATCCAGGTCCAGTCAGTTGCAACAATATCAGCCGAACCGCCCTGCAGAGCAATCTTGGCCCCATTCGTGTTCGCAAGCGGAATAACACTCAACTTAAAGTTATGCTTCTCATCAAGTTTGCGCAGCTTCACCGTGTCCAGAACCCAGTTAACCGTTCCAAATTTTAAAGTCGCAACTCTGAGGGCATCAGCTGCTTGAGCTGGATTATTGCAGGCACTGCCGAAGCTAAGACATAAAACAACTAGGATGAGAGAGGTTAATCGCAAAATTGTCGTCATATATATAGACACCTATTCGATAGAATTTGTTATGTCTGAAGGGCTGAACGCCCTTTGCTGGCGGTCTTTTACTAATTTATTTAGCTTTATTTTTGGCCATAATTTTCAGACCAAACTTTTCTCTAGAGAGACCATGCTTCCTGTAACCACCTATCTTTAAACCCAGTCACTTAAAACCCAGTCACTTATCATGATTGTCTAGTTCAAAACCATCATCACCCTAAAATGGATAGGGGTAGCACTGGAAATTGCACAACCACATATTACATATGCACCTAACGTTTATGCACTTATTAAACTGGTTACGTAAAAACTGGCGTTAACTAACTTAAGGTTCAAGCCAGAATGGCTAATATAGACAGAGTGGCGAAACTATCCAGATGGTTGGCACATATGCCAACCCCACTAGCCTCAATAATCAATAACCTAACGTAGGGGTCTTGAGAAAATAATGAGAAACAAGATCTTAAGCCTATTCATCTTTATGATGGGGCTATTCGCAGCACTTACCACACCGCTCCTCACAGCGCGGGCTGACGACACCTCAGAAAAGCAACGCCAAACCAACACCCCAAGCCTCAAAACCCCAAAGCGCGAATTAAAAATCACAAAAGGTGCTGAGCCACCAATAATTTGGCACAAACGATACCGCCACATAGATAAAGTAACAGGGCTAAGAACCGCCTATTACCGTGCGGCGCTCCCCCCCAAAGTGCCCGGCGGCACACGAATAGATGTAAAACAGGCCTATGATCATTACAAAAACAAAGACGCGCTTTTTATTGATGTAATGGCCCACACAGGCACCGGCCCGGACCCAATAGATGGCTATTGGCGGCTTTCAGAACCGCGAAGCAATATACCGGATAGCTATTGGCTGGCAGATGTTGGCACAGGCACCCTCACACCTGAAATGCAGCACTATTATAAAGAGAACCTAAGGAAGATAACAGGCGGCGATAAAACAAAAGCGCTCATTCTCTATTGCACCGCAGATTGCTGGATGGCGTGGAATGCCGTGCGGCGAGCGTCTCGCCTTGGTTACACAAATCTGCTCTGGTTCCCAGAAGGCAGCGACGAATGGAGCGCCGCCGGTTATCCATTAAAAAACTCTATCCCGATACCGCTGGACTTAGATGAAAACATAGAGGAAGAATGAATTCACATTCTTCAGCCTGGCCCCCAAATCATTTGGCAGCAGCCTTCAAACAAAACAGCTGGAAGATGAATCACATGCTGTTTTAGAGTTACAGCCATCACATTCACGTGAAGCATTCGACTTTACGCCAATATCAGAGAGCATTTAGCAAGCTCCGCGCTAGACCAGCTCGCTCCCCCCCCATAAACTTCATTACAATATTCTCAAATCTGCACACCACAACTGTGCAGAACACAACAATGCGTAACACAACACTGCGTAATAAAGATACCAGCAGTGAAACCATACCTGGTCCCAGCACCGCATTAGGAACTGCCCTCTAAAGCATTGCGCAACCGACTTAACAAACAAATGAATGAGGCAACACAGAACCAAGCCACTACAGAGATAATTCACAGCCCCTCAAGGGCCGTAAGACAGCAAGTAAATAGAGATAAAACCACCAAGCTATCGCAACAATAAATAACAGGGCCAAAACAGGCCCATTGGGAGCATAATAAATGACGACGCCCTCCACTATAATAAAGAGAAGATCAAAACGCCTGTTTCTCCCAGCGCTCGCCCTCCTGGCGGCGCTGAGTACCCTGCCAATAACAACAGCCTCCTTTGCAGCAGATGACACTGCAAGCGAAACAAAAAAAGTCACCCTCATTGGCAAGGATGGCAGCCGCCTGGAAATTGCCAGCGTCACCCTTACAAAGACTGAGGAAGGCGAAAAAATCAGCATAAACTTCATCGAAGATCGCTTTTCAGAACATTTCCTCTCCATGCGGCCTTTCAAGTGCATAGATGGCGACCAAACCCTCTGTCACTTGCCCTACCCCTATAAAACCAAAGACATTATCACCAAAGATAATTTGATGGACCTCGAATATAAGCTGCTCTTCATCCATAAGGGTGCCGGCGAATATGGCATTAACTTTTGGAATGGCGTTTATTATCGCCTAAAACGCGAACATGATGGCAGCTTCACAGGTGTCGTATGGGAAACAGATATGGACGAGCTTGCCGCCCCGCCGGAAGTAGAATACTCGCGCCCAATCGGTGGTGATGACCTTTCAGAAGGCGCTGAAGGAAAGCACCGCTATCCACTTGTAGAAATCAAATAGCTTGATCGTCAAAGGTAATGAATATAGCAGCAGCAACTGGGATAACTGACGGCAAGTTGGCACAAAGCAACCGCACTTTCATGTCATTATATGCAATTATAACATATGTGACCAAGCGCTAGGGGCAAACACTATACCTTCGCATTAAAGCCCCCTTTAGAGCCTCGTCGAGCCTGTTGAGTTATGCTAACATCGACAACAAGGAACCATGATATTCATGTGTTTTCATGCCTGTAGCTTCTAAAACATTTGGTGCAGAATCAATCGCTTAAAACCTCACCGGCAAGGTAAAATTTAAACCTCCTTACCGATGAACAGAGCCCGGATTGAGACCAAACCATTTTCAGACCTTGTTTGTATGAGACTACAAAACAATGAGACCATGAAAGTGTATTTAAAAGAGTTCCAGTTACTAGTCTGTAATTCATCCACGAAAGGGAGGTTGTCATAAATAACCCTAAAGGGCTTACTCACTAAATCTCAGAATTTCCCTATAGCTCATCATCTATTATTGTTCCCAATCGCTTGGGGCCACAAATACCGGCCCTGCTAACAAGCCACAAAGAACACTGGATTGAACTGAGCTGGATTTATTTAGCGTCTGCTAAATTAAGAGCCGTGATTTTAGTGATAGACCTGACAAAAACGTCAAAACGCATGTGGTTATTTAAAGACATATAACAAAGGCAGTCGCCGCTATTACTGAGCAATCAGCTAAGCACCGGCACCATAAAGCCTTGAGACCTCTCAATAAAAAGAAGATGAAAAAACAGAATTTGGCCGTCGCTAGCATAACAGCTGCTGGGGCCAAACTGTACATAAGAGAGAAGTTGCTTTTAAAGCATAGAAAAAATTAAGGAGGGCGCTCATGCAGCTCGCGCTGGTATTAGATCCCGCAAAGTGCACATCGTGCAAACAATGCGAAATGGCTTGTGCCTACGAGAACGAACAAACATTCAACCCGGCTAAATCCCGAATTCGTATTTTCGATTTCCATGAAGATGGCCGCTTTGTACCCTACACCTGCACCCAGTGCGATGAAGCCTGGTGTCAGCAAGCCTGCCCGGTTAACGCCATCACCACAGACCCTGCCACCGGCGTTAAGCTGGTACATGATAATCTCTGCGTTGGCTGTAAAGTCTGCACAATCGCCTGCCCATTCGGCACCGTGAATTACAATGCAGCAACCGGCAAAGTAATCAAATGCGACCTATGCATGGGCGATCCAGCCTGCGCGAAAGCCTGCCCGACTGGCGCCATCACCTATTCAGATGTTGAGCAAGCAGGGTTTGACAAAATGAGAGCCTGGGCCGCCAAAACGGATTCCGGCGCACAAGCAACGTAAACTATATGCGCCCATACCTGGCACAGCTTACGGCAAATAAAATTTCGTCAAGGGAGATGTCCTCATGGCTTGGACACGAAAAGTACTAAGAATTAATCTCACTTCAGGTGAGATCACAACTGAGCCCCTAAATATGGAATGGGCTCAAAAATATCTCGGTCAGCGCGGTCTGGCGACAAAATACCTAGTGGAAGAAACAGACCCGAAGGTTGATCCGCTTTCACCAGATAACAAAATGATCTTCGCAACCGGCCCGCTTACCGGCACATGCGCCTCAACAGGCGGCCGTTATTCTGTCATCACCAAAGGCCCGCTTACAGGCGCAATCGCCTGCTCCAATTCAGGCGGTTACTTCGGACCAGAGCTTAAATTCTCTGGCTATGACATGGTCATCCTTGAAGGCAAATCACCAAAACCGGTTTACCTCTCAATCTTTGATGACAAAGTAAAACTTCGCGATGCGTCTCATCTTTGGGGCAAATCTGTGTGGGATACTGATGATGCTATTAAAGCTGAAGTCCAGGATCCGCTCGCCCACGTTGCCGCCATTGGCGTCTCCGGCGAAAAAGGTGTGCTCTACTCTTGCATCGTCAACAACAAGCACCGGGCAGCCGGTCGCTCAGGTGTTGGTGCTGTAATGGGCTCCAAAAACCTGAAGGCAATTGTCGCCAGAGGGTCAAACGGTGTCACCGTTGAGCAGCCACAGGAATTCTTTGCAGCCACTGATGCCGGCAAAAAAGTTCTGAAAGAGAATGCCGTGACAGGTGAAGGCCTCCCAGCTTTCGGCACGCAGGTTCTAATGAACGTCATCAACGAAACAGGCGCCATGCCAACCCGCAACTGCCGGGATGTTCAGTTTGAAGGCGCGCATGACATTTCAGCTGAAGCCATGGCAGAGCCGCGCCGCTCAGATGGCAAAGCTAACCTTTCAACAAACCAGGGCTGTTTTGCCTGCACCATCGCCTGTGGTCGTGTTTCCACTATCGACCCGCAGCACTACACCCTGCAAGGCGAAGGCAAGGATCAATATAAGCACGCCTCAGGTGGCCTTGAATATGAAGCAGCCTGGGCCCTTGGTTCCGCCACAGGTGTTAACGATCTAGACGCGCTGACATATGCTCAGTTCCTTTGCAACGAACATGGCCTCGACCCGATTTCACTCGGCGCGACCATTGCAGCAGCTATGGACCTCTATGAAGAGGGTGTCATCAACCAGGATATCACTGGTGGGCTAGACCTGCGCTTCGGCAATGCAAAAGCATTGACAGAAGCAGTAGAGCTAACCGGCACAGCTGAAGGTTTTGGTGTCGAGCTTGGCCTCGGCTCTGCCCGCCTATGTGCCAAATATGGCCGCCCGGATCTATCCATGACGGTTAAAAAGCAGGAATTCCCTGCTTATGACCCACGCGGCATTCAAGGCATGGGCCTCACCTATGCCACTTCCAACCGTGGTGCTTGTCACCTTCGCTCCTACACAGTGTCATCAGAAGTGCTTGGCATTCCTGAAAAAACTGACCCACTGGTAACTGAAGGTAAGGCCGCCCTTGTGAAAGCCTTCCAGGACGCCACAGCCGCTGTCGATAGCGCAGGTATCTGCGTCTTCACGACCTTCGCCTGGACAATGGAAGACATTGCCCCTCAGGTGAATGCAGCTTGTGAAGGCAATTGGTCCGTTGATGCACTGATGGAAGTCGGTGAACGCATCTGGAATCTTGAGCGTCAGTATAATATGGCCGCTGGTATCCTCGGCGACCAGGACACCCTACCGCAGCGTCTTCTTAAAGAAGCCGCTAAAGTTGGCCCGGCTCAAGGACTGGTGAATGGCCTCGATAAAATGCTGCCAGAATATTACGAGCTTCGTGGCTGGTCTACAGATGGCACACCAACAGGTGAAACGATCTCTCGTTTAGGCCTGTAACAATTAAAAAAGCGGCCCCAGCCATAAGCGCGGGGCCGTTTTTCAACCTAATAAATACATAAGAAATAGCGATAGGTTGTTCACCTCTTAACAGAAGGCAAAAATGCCTAAAGAGGTCTTTGAATATAGGGGAAGTGTTCTTTTAACTGGCCGGGAATAGGACGCCTGGGCAAAACCATCTTGCCAGACGACCCGGCCCCCTCATTCAAAAGACGGTTCAACCGACAACATATATTAAAGGAATGCTGCCATGCATTATCTTGTTTTGGGGGCCGGCCCTGCTGGCGTAACAGCCGCGGAAACCCTACGCAAACATGACAAATCCGCCAAAATCACTCTCCTCGGCGGCGAGCCGGAACCACCCTATTCTCGCATGGCCATCCCCTATTATCTGATTGAAAAAGTCGGTGAAGACGGCACATATCTCCGCCAGACAGAAGGCCATTATGAACAGCATGGCATTGATTATGTCCATGGCACTGCTGTTGCGCTCCAGGGCAAGGCAAAACGCCTGAAGCTAGAAGATGGCTCCGAACTCCAGTATGACAAACTACTGATCTGTACTGGCGCCAGCCCAATCTCCCCGCCGGTCCCGGGCCTTGATCGCCCCGGCATACATAATTGCTGGACCCTGGAAGATGCCCGCCACATCGCAGAGCTCTCACAAAAAGGCGACCCTGTCGTACTAATGGGCGCAGGCTTCATCGGCTCCATCATCCTCGAAGCGCTCGCCCTTAAAGGCGTAAACCTAACAGTGGTTGAGATGGGAGACCGCATGGTCCCACGCATGCTGGATGAAACAGCCGGCAACATGCTGAAAGATTGGTGCATAGATAAAGGCGTCCGCGTCCTGACCAGCACCCAGATTTCAGAAGTCACAGATGGCTCTGAAGGCTTAACAGTTCACACCAAAGGCGGCGAAGCGCTAGATGCAAGATTATTGGTTGTCGCCGCGGGCGTGCAACCCAATATCAGCTTCCTTGCCTCAAGCGGTGTAGAAATCGACCACGGCATCATCGTTGATCAATATATGCGCACCAGCGTACCAGATGTTTACGCCGCAGGTGATGTTTGCCAGGCAATCGACTTCTCAACTCAAAAAGCTGAAATGCTGGCCATTCAGCCTGTAGCCGTAGAGCATGGCCGCATTGCCGCACAAAACATGGCCGGCAAACCAACCCCCCATGAAGGCAGCCTGAATATGAACGTGCTTGAAGCCATGGGCCTCATCACAGCCTCCTTCGGTCTCTGGATGGGCGTTGAAGGCGGCGATAGCTGCCGCATGCATGACCCGGAGAACAACCGCTACTTACGGCTGGAGTTTGATGGCAACAAACTGGTGGGCGGCCAATCTGTAGGGTTAACCGAACATGTCGGCATGTTGCGCGGCCTCATCCAAACCGAGCTGGACCTTGGCGAATGGAAGAATAAGCTCATGAAATCACCAGAGCGCCTACCAGAAGCATATGTCGCTGTAGCCCAGCACAACTTTAACATTTCAGCTTAATAATAAGGCTTTAAAAGCATAATAAGCAGTGATTACACACTGCACTTTCTCTCACCGCCTCAGGGCATTGCCCTGTTGGCGGTTTTTTTTAAGTTAAACTCTCTAAGGAACCGACTTGTAAATCTCATAGTTTTTTCAGAGCTTTATCATTTTCTGTTGAGTTTAAGTCACGACATCTACCCATTTTCGTTTAAAAAACACAATCCTGCCTCAATAAGCTTCCCCCCCTTGCAAATGTTAAGTATCCATTAAAGTCAACGTATCATGGCGTTGCTACTTTAAAACAAGCAGCCTGTTACCATTACTTTTTGGGGGATAATTAATGAATAAATACGCAATCGCATCACTCACATGCGCCTCTTTGCTGCTCGCAGCAAATCCAGCCTACGCCATCAGCCTTGAAGAAGCTGGCGTCGAAAAAGGCGAAGTCGAACTTCAGTATGAAGCAACCTACACTGATAAAAACGCCGAAGGTGCCTATGAGCATGAAGAAGAAATCGAAGTTCAAATGGGCCTGACAGACTGGTTGCTGCTCACCGTTGGCTTCGGTTTTGAGGAAGAGGAAGGTGAACGGGATTTTGAATTTTCCGAACTTGAGGGCTCAGTTCAAATTGAACTGGTTGATCCTGAAAAAGGTGGATTTGGATTTGCCCTTCTCGCTGGCTTTAGCAAAGAGTTCGCCGCAGAATCGGGAGAAGAGGACGAAAACACCTACAAGATTGGTGCCATTGCCGAGCACCACTACAATAAGTGGCTGTTCAGAGGCAATCTGTTTTACATCTCCGATATTGACGGCGACGGCGAAGAAGAATTTGATGGCGTAGAATATGCCTATCAAATCAAATACGACGTTAGCGAAAAGCTCGGCGTCGGCGTTGAAGGCTACGGCACTCACCAGGAATTTGATGACCCAGGCGAAGATGATGTTGACCAGCACATGGTTGGCCCGGTTCTCTACTATAGCTTTGAACGTGGAAATGATACCAGCCGCCACGCGTCCATTAAAGATGTAGCTGAAATTGGCGGCGAAGACGGTGATGACGAAGATGAAGGCATCGAATTCGAGCTTCAGGCCGGCGTGCTGTTTGGCACAACGGACGACACCGCTGATGTGACTTATAAATGGGGCCTTGAGATCGAATTCTAGGTTTTTCTCCTGGCACAGTAAATTTTCCTGGCACAGCCAAAAGCAGCAAGTCATCTCCGGCTTGCTGCTTTTTTGTTGGCTTATTGTTTATTGAGTTCTACGCGCCCAGCCATTAAAATCGGATGAAATGGAGAGACTTGATAATGGATGTAACCCTGAAACTATATGCAACCCTAACGCCCTTCCTGCCCTCAGGTGCGGAGAAAAACCAGATTTCTATAGATGTCTCAGAAGGCAGCTCAGTCATGGACATTGTAGATAAATACCAGCTGCCAAAAGAAAGCTGCCACCTCATTCTGGTAAATGGCAATTACACGCCTTTAGCTTCTGCTGACCAGAAAATCCTTGTAGAAGGTGACACCCTGGCTATATGGCCCCCCGTTGCCGGTGGGTAGCCCATATCCCCATTCTATATATATTGGCTATTACCGATATAAAGCGGCGGTTTAAAAAACGAGAGGGTTAAGAATCTAACGGCTTTAAAACAACTGGGCACCCCTGGTTTTATTAGAGAGCTCTCAGAAAACCCCTCATTTTCTAAGAATAAGCCGTTTTATTGCATTTTTTAGGCTCAGATTCTGTTTTATGCCTAAGAGCTGATGCGCTATATTACAGACAAGTTAAAACACAGAGCCAAAGCCATTATGCTAAGGCTCACCAACGGGAGATAGCATTATGAAAAATTGGACAACACCACAAGTTTCTGAAACTGAAACAGGCATGGAAGTAACTTCTTATATGCCTGCTGAACTTGACCGCGCATAAGCGATTAAGTTTCTATATATGAAAACCGGCGGTTGAGAGAAATCTCCCGCCGGTTTTTTTATGCCCTTTATCAGCGTTTGCATCGAGGCACTTGAAGCCGGAGCGCGAATAGCGACAAACGCCTTTCAGCAAGTCTTTTGCAGCCTCATTAAGCTCTAGCGGCCCCATTAACCGCCCCGACACCAAGTTACACACAATACTTAAATTTTCCTCACAAGATTCTTAGGATCCTCTCATCTTAGAGAGCTATCATCCCCAATGTGAGGATCATTCTAAACAGACGATCTATTTTTATGATTATCTGTGAGATCTACACATTGTTATTATCGTAAATAGCAGGACTGGGCCGGGAAGCTAAATCCGCCTCCCTGCATAATAACTGAACGACTTCAATCAAAGGAGATTGATATGAAAAATTGGACAACACCACAGGTTTCAGAAACAGAAACTGGCATGGAAGTCACAAGCTATATGCCTGCTGAACTTGACCGTGCATAAAGTAAAGGTCACTGACCTTACGTAAAATCCCGGTTTAATTATCGGGATCAACGGTGGTGAGAGATAATTTCATCACCGTTTTTTTTTACCCCCTCAGGGTAGTTGATATTTCTCATTGAATTGCCCGCCCTCTTAGGTCACCTTGTGGCAGAAACAAAAACAAAATCTGGGTGAGGATTATATGCATATCAAAGTATTGGGCTCTGGCGCTGGTGGTGGGCTGCCGCAATGGAATTGCAACGCCCCCAACTCAAAAGACGCGAGAGACGGCCACGAAAATGTCAAACCGCGCAGCCAGTCATCAATTACTGTTTCCGCTGATGGCCGCAACTGGGTATTGCTAAATGCATCTCCAGACATTCGCCAACAAATTTTCGACACCCGCCAGCTCCACCCCCATAATGATGGCCCGGTGCGCAACAGCCCGATACAAGCGGTTGTTCTGACAAATGGCGATGTCGATCATGTCGCCGGTCTCCTCTGCTTAAGAGAAGGCCACCCCTTTAATATTTATGCCTCAGCGCGGGTGATGAAAACTGTTGATGCCAATTCGATTTTTAATGTCTTGAATGCAGAGAAAGTCAATCGCATCACCACCCCCCTTGAGCAATCCTTTGAGGTCAACAGCCCAGAAGGCCCACTCGGCCTCACTATCACCCCTTTCGCCGTGCCCGGCAAAGTCGCGCTCTACCTTGAAGAAGATGATGGCAGCGGTAATTTCGGCACAGAAGAAGGCGACACCATCGGTCTTGAAGTTAAAGAAGATGAAACCGGAAAAATCTTTTACTACATACCAGGCTGCGCGACGATTGATGAAAAACTGGCGGCCCGTATTAAAGGAGCCTCTTTAATTTTCTTCGATGGCACCTTATTTACTAATAATGAGATGCTAGATCAGGGCCTTCTCCCTAAAACAGGTGAGCGAATGGGCCACATGAATATGTCCGGCGAAAACGGCTCGTTAGAGGCCTTCAAAGATCTTGGCATCAAGCGCAAGGTTTATATTCATATCAATAATTCAAACCCGGTCCTCAGAGACAATTCACCTGAGCGCAAAGTCGTAACAGACGCCGGCTGGGATGTATCATATGACGGAATGGAAATCGAGCTATGAGCCAATTAATGACAAGAGATGAACTGGAAGCAGCCTTAAGAAAAATAGGGGCCGAGCGCTACCACAACCTGCACCCCTTCCACAAACTGCTACATGGCGGCGAGCTAAACAAAGCGCAGGTCCAAGCCTGGGCGCTCAACCGCTTCTGCTATCAGGCCGCTGTACCGCGGAAAGACGCCGCCCTCATGGGCCGCACAACAGACCGCGAATTACGCAGAGAATGGATCCACCGCATTGACGACCATGATGGCAATGGCGTTGATGAAGAAGGCGGCATTGAGCGCTGGCTCGGCCTGACCACTGGCCTTGGCCTCGACCGCGATATGGTCATCTCAACAGAAAAAGCCCTGCCAGCAACAAGGTTCGCAGTGGAAGCCTATGTAGAGTTTGTACAGAAAGGCACTATAGTTGAGGCGGTTGCCTCGTCTCTAACAGAGCTTTTCGCGCCGCAAATCCACGAAGAACGTATTTCCGGCATGCTTGAGAATTATGATTTTATCGACGAAAGCGTAATGAAATATTTCCGCCGCCGTCTTACCCAGGCCCCGCGTGATGCTAATTTCGCACTTGAGTATGTGCTGGAAAATGCAAACACACCGGCCCTACAACAAGGCGCATTAAACGCGCTGACTTTTAAATGCAACGTCTTGTGGACACAGCTGGACGCTCTCTATTTCGCCTATTATGACCCAGGGCTTATCCCTCCCGGTGCATTTCGTCCCGTGGATGGCTAATAAACAACAACAAACGCCAGTAGAATTATAAGTGGTATAATAATAAGTCATCATCAAAGATGAAACGCCCTTTCTATGACAAATGGGAAAAATTGGGGAGACGTTATGAGCAGAGAACGCCTGATAGTTGTGGCAGAGACCACGCCCAAACTGCCACGCTTTGTTAAAATGCGGCATGATAAAGGGCGCGACCGCTGGATCATGCTGGCACCAGAGCGCATCCTGACACCGGATGAAATTGCCGTTGAAGTTTTAAAACTCTGCGATGGCGAGCGAACGGTTACAGCCATAGCAAGCGAGATGGCACAAACATATAAAGCCCCGGTCGAGGTGATAGAGAAAGATATCATCACCATGTTGCAAGGCTTAAGTGACAAAGGATTTCTGACATCATGATAGAAGCTCAAGAGCAAAATGCCGATGTTATCTGCGCAACAGCCCCCATGGGTCTGCTCGCAGAACTCACCCATCGCTGCCCACTGCAATGTCCCTACTGCTCAAACCCGGTTGATCTGGAGCGCGCCAGCGGCGAGCTTTCAACCGAAGACTGGGTGCGCGTCTTTAAAGAAGCTGGCGACCTGGGCATTCTGCAAACTCATCTATCTGGCGGCGAGCCAACAGTGCGGAAAGACCTGGAGCAAATCACCAAGGCCGCCGTCGAGGCTGGCATATATACCAACCTGATTACGGCCGGTGTTTTGTTAAGTAAAGAACGGTTAGAGGGCTTAAGAGATGTTGGCCTCGACCATGTCCAGCTCTCCATACAACATGTGGACGCAAAACTAGCCGATAAGATCAGCGGTTTTAAAGGGGGCTATTCTAAAAAACTTGAGCTGGCTAAATGGGTGAAGGAGCTAGACCTCCCCCTCACCGTTAATTCCCCCATGCACCGCCATAATGTGGAATATCTTGAAGAGATCATCGAATTCGCCGTCAGGCTCGGCGCTGAACGGCTAGAGGTTGCCCATATCCAATATTACGGTTGGGCCTTTGATAATCGAACAGCCCTCATCCCCACCAAAGAGCAGGTCTACCGCAACGCAGATATTGTTGACGAAGCCAGAGAGCGCCTGAAAGGCATCATGAGCATCGATTTTGTGGTGCCAGATTATTATGCCGTCAGGCCAAAGCCCTGCATGGGCGGCTGGGGAAGCCAGTTCATCACCATCTCCCCAACAGGCAAGGTGCTACCCTGCCATGCGGCGGCCTCCATTAAAGGTATGGAATTTGATAATGTAAAAGACAAACATCTCCGCGATATTTGGCTACACTCTTCTGCCTTTGAAAAATACCGCGGCACAGATTACCTGCCAGACCCGTGCAAATCTTGCGAGTTCCGCGAAGTTGACTTTGGCGGCTGCCGTTGCCAGGCCTTCATGTTCACAGGTGATGCTGCGAACACTGACCCAGCCTGCGCAAAATCCCCGCACCATAAGGATCTGCTGGCCATCGCAGAACAAGAATCACAGCGAGAAGATAAAGAGTTCATCTACCGCAAATTCACCAAAACACCCGTCACTACAATTTAAGTGACGACTATTTAGGTGACCCCTAATTAATCAGTCATAACTTTAACAATGCCAGCTATCATAAAAAAAGCCCCCTGCAGCATAACCACTGCAGGGGGCTTTTTTATAAGTTTATGCTTATGCCAACTGAGGCACCGCCCAAAGAGACGGACAATAAATTTAGCTATCAATATAGCGCCGCTCATACCGCCCGCCAAGTGCCGTTAAAACTTCATAACCAATCGTCCCCGACCAGGCCGCAACATCATCAACCGTCAGCTCATCATTCAAAAGCTCAACGAAGCACCCGGGCCGACTTAGCCTCTCTTCAATATCTGTCACATCAATCATAATCAAATCCATAGTCACCCGGCCAACAATAGGCGCCGCTTTGCCGCCAATCATCACAAAACCCTGTTCACCGCCAAGCCGCAAATAGCCATCAGCATAGCCAACACCAATGGTCGCGATTTGAGAGCGCCGCTCAGCCTGCCAGACCCCGCCATAACTCACCGCCTCCCCGGCCTCAATCTCCCGCCGTTGTAAAATTTCAGCCTCAAGCTTCACCACAGCCTTCATCGGGTTAGGCACCCCGGTAAAAGGATTGCCGCCATAAAGCCCAATCCCAACACGAGCAATATCATAATGATACCCAGCGCCGAGCAAGACCCCAGCGGAATTTGCAAGAGAACAAGGGACAGATTTCAGCCCCTCTGGAAGCTGGCTAACAAGCCGCTCAAACAATAGCCGCTGCTGCTCATTCTGCGGAGAGCCGTGATCATCAGCCACCGCCAAATGAGACATGATCAATTTCAGGTCAACCTGGTCTAGAAAAGCGTCTGCTTGAATAAAGCGGTTAAATTCATTCGCAGAAAACCCCAGCCGGTTCATCCCCGTATCAACCTGTATCGCTGCCGGTCGATAGCCACTTTTATCTGCAAACTCTGCCCAACGCAGCGCCGCCTCTTCTGAGTTTAGAACAGGGATCAACCGTGCCGATTTAAAGCTCTCTTCTTCCCCTAATAATGCGCCATGAAAAACAAAAATCTCTGCCTCTGCGAGCGTCTCCCGCAGCGCCGCGCCTTCAGAACCATGCGCCACAAAAAACCGGCGGCATCCAGCCGCCCATAAAGCTTTGCCAACCTCAATGGCGCCAAGCCCATAGGCATCTGCTTTCACAACAGCCGCAACTTCAGTCAAAGGTGAACCAACAGCATCATCAGGCGAAGCCCGGCAAGCCTCATTGAAGAAACGCCAGTTCTCAACCAGCCGCGACAGATTAATTGTTAATATGGCTCCAGCCATCAGCAGTCCCTCAATACATAACCTGGTCAAGTTATGAGAGCATTCAAACATGGGTGCAAGGGCCGTAAGGAAGTAATTCGCTAACTTTCTTCAAACTTTTTAACTTTTACTGCAGTTCTCCCCTTCACAAATCACATTCTTGTGTTAACCTTTAAGGCAGTGGAGAAGTCTTAAACAACACTGCAACGTCAGTTGCTCTCACTTCTAGTCATCCAGGTTGCGGATTTCAGCACCGAGGACAATCGCTGAAAACCCAGAACTCTAATTACAGGTCCTAAGATACAAAGGGCCCCAGATTTTAAGTTCCAGAGATCTACATTCCGGTACCATCCGGAAGCAACTGCCAGACCGATTTTTTATTAAGCTGGTATGAATTGAAATGAGACAATGGCAACGCGCTCAACAGCTACTAAAATGCTCAGAAAAGAAGCATAACAAAGCAGATGTCACGCCCTGGTCAAACGGACCAGAAAAGCAATAAACAACAAGGATAGAATTTCGGCAAACTGAACCAGACAAGATCAAAAAAACACGATCCCCATTCAGCGACGCGAAAGCGCTACCCATACTAAATAGTGTGACAAGAGAAACCGAGCGCTAAACCACGATCCGGATTAATCCAGTAAACGGGCCGGATCAAGTTACCAGACTGTGCGGTACCAGATTGGACCGGTACAAAGGTGAATAAGACTGCTGAATGCCAGGCCTTTTAGCTTAAGCCAGATAGTATGTTGGCGAGTTGCAAAGGCCAAACATTTCTTCCAACCAAATGAAGTAATTGTTTTGTTTAAATCAGTAATAAAACAGTAACCATCATTCGGTAAATTCATGAATCCTTGGGAGGAGACATCAATGCTTTTACGGTTTCTCGGCATAGCAACAATCAGCGTCACATTTCTCACTGTGCAAGCCATGAGCTCCATGGAGAGCAGCATAGCCCATACGCCCGATCGCGCGGCTTATGAAAGTGAGGTCGTGTACACAAATGCAACAGCATATCGCACAGCCCTCACAAGCGACTATATGGGGCGCGGTATACGCACAATCGAACAGCGGCAACGCGAGCTTGTTAAAAGAGCACATAGCTTGACGAACAAGAGACTTGCAAGCAACAACGCGCCGCCCCTACCCGTACGGCTCCGCTCAAATATTGATGATCCATCAGCAGAGTTTGGCAAACTTCTTAAACGTAAAATCACAACCACAAAAATCAAAAAACAATTTATTCGCCACGCCTACCTCCCCAAAAGCCATGACCTTAACCAAGAGCGCCGCCTGCTCCTCAATCCTGAGCTTAGGAATACAGAGATAGCTTCAGACGCCGTTGATAGTGATAGCAACACAATCACCAGCAATATCGAAACCGCCAAACTTGAAACCTCAAGCCTTACCTATGACAATAGAAAATCAAAATCACTCAAAGCGGTGAAACGTTACCAGGCCCCAAAAGCCAAAAAGCAACGCGCCGTTATCAAAAGCTATAAAAAGAAGAAAAGCGTGAAAGTGAAAAAGCGCTATAAAAATAAAATGGCCAAACGGGTAAAAAGAAAATCAAGATACAAAAAAACCAACTATCTTGCCGCCTTCAACTAAGGCTCAAAACATATACAATCTAAAATACCCTCTCCCAGAAATGAGAGAGGGTTTCTTTTTGCAAAAAGCTTTAAGCCATATTCTTTTTTATGGGTGCGGAGATAAAGCCACCTTAAAGTTAAACTCTAACTCAATACATCAGCCCTGCTTCACCTGACCAACCGCCCATTCCAGATAACCATCAGCACCGCCTGTAATTGGCAAAACTAAAATAGCCGGCTCATTATAACTGTGATGACGCGTTATAAAATCCATCACATCCGCTTCAAGCCGGCGCACCGTCTTAATCAGCATCACGATTTCATGTTCCTTTTGTAATTTGCCTTCCCATTCAAAAAAGCTTTTCACATTTTCAATCAAGTTAACGCAGGCCCCAAGCCGCTCCGCAATCAAACGCTCGGCCACAGTCTCAGCATTCGCAAGGTCACTAAACGTTGAGTAAATAAGAATTGGCTCCGCCGCATCTTCCATGATAAAAATCTCCAGTTCCCTAAGTAGCGCGGCCTAATAACCTGAGCAGCCCCAATAGAGAACAGCAAAGGGCAAAACAAAACGCTATAATCGTTAATAATAGCGCCAGCATTTCCACCACATTAAACATCATTGTTCTAAGTTCCATGTAGTTTAATCAGCCAAGTACAACAATCAACCGGGTGGCCAAAAGATAATGAGCAACAAAAGATTTAAGAAAATCGCTTTTGTCTCCGGCGATACACCCGAGGCGCGAGCCACAGTAAAAACCCTGCGCGACCGTTATGAAGATGTACCCCTCAATGAGGCTGATGTGCTAGTGGCCCTTGGCGGTGACGGCATAATGTTGCAAACGCTGCATTCCACGATCTCACGGCCCATCCCAATTTACGGTATGAATTTCGGCTCCATTGGCTTTCTCATGAATGAATATCATGATGGCGACCTCATAGAGCGGCTGGAGCAAGCCGAAGAAAACATCATCCACCCCTTAAAATTAGAGGCCTATAACGGCCAGGATGAACACTGGTGCGCGCTTGCCATTAATGAAGTTTCACTATTCCGTCGCTCCCACCAGGCCGCAAAATTAAAAATTTCAGTAGATGGCCGCACCCGTATCAGCGAATTAATCTGCGATGGAGTTATGGTTGCAACCCCAGCTGGTTCAACCGCCTATAACCTGTCCGCCCACGGACCTATATTACCTGTCGGCGCACAACTTCTAGCTCTCACCCCAATCAGCCCCTTCCGCCCACGCCGTTGGCGCGGTGCGCTACTCTCTAACCGCGCCACAGTTGAGGTGGAGATTCTAGAGCATGAGAAGCGCCCGGTGAATACAGTCGCTGACCACCGTGAATTTGAAGATGTTCGCAAAGTTATTATTTCAGAACAGTCGGACATCTCCTTAAGGCTCTTATTTGATGAAGGCCATGCCCTCGATGAGCGTATCATTAATGAGCAGTTTAACTATTCCTGATCTGATACAAACGCCTCATTAACTTTGGCTAAACCATGCCTTTAGTCATAGTTTATTAATCCGCTAAACCCTTAATTTTAAAAGTATGTCAAACCTTTCTTAAAGGGTCTGCCGCTATATTCTAATGGCTAAGCCGGGACAAGAGTTCGTCTACCGGTCAGATTTTTTAGTAAAGCGTAGGGCAGACTTCATGGCCAAAATTGATTTTGAAAAACTTAGATTCGTCGTCGCCGATGATAATGCGCATATGCGCCGCATAGTTCGCACCCTGTTACGGGCTTTCGGCTCAAGAGAAATCCATGAAGCAGAAGATGGCGCATCAGCACTGGAAGCCGTTGAAAATTTTCTTCCAGATATTCTGATAACAGATATTAAAATGCCAATCTTTGATGGCATCGAGCTGACCCAAATGATCCGCAATCCGGATGGATCAAAACACCCTTATCTCCCAATAATCGTTTTAACGGCTTATTCCGAACGCAAACGCGTATTGCTCGCAAGAGATGCAGGTGCCACAGAATTTTTGTGCAAGCCCGTCTCCGCCAATGCTCTTTATAAGCGCGTGCAGAATGTCATTGAAAATCCACGCCCCTTCATCAAGGTAAGCACATATTTCGGACCAGACAGACGCCGCAACACAGATCCAAATTACAGTGGCGATGAGCGGCGCACAACAGACCCCAGCGCCTTCACAGTTGGTGAACTTGTAACCCTGTAAAAAATTGTTGTCATAGGTAAAAAATGAGCGCGAGTAATAAAATTAGCAAAACAGAGAATGAACTTGGCGAAGAAAGCGAAGTTATAATCATTCCTCCAAATGATGAGCTAAAAAACAAAGCCATCATTGATGGCAGCTCAGCCAATGCCTATAACCGCGCCATTAAAGCTGCAGAAGAAGCGATCGAACAGTTAAGCTCTGAGTTTGGCTCTTGGATAAATATGGAGCTGGAGCGCCTTCTGGAAACAGTAGCCCTTATCCGCAAAGAAGGGTGGAACGAAGAGCTGAAAGATCAGCTATTCACCATCACCCATGATTTAAAAGGCCAGGCAACAACGCTCGGCTACCCAACAATCACAGAAATTTGCGACACCCTATGCAACCTGATTGAGAACATGCATCGTATCGAGCGGCTCTCTCTCAATGTGGTTGAAATTTTCGTCACCTCAATCAAGACCATCATTGATCAATGTGAAAGAAATCAGGAAAATCATAAGGCAACCGCCATATCTCTAGGGCTGCGCCAAATGGCGATTAAAATTCTCCAACAAGAGAATGAGACCCATAACCAATCTATCGCAGCTTCAGAAGAAACTGAAACAATGGAAAACGCTCCCTCAGATATAGATATTTCTGAGCAAGATGCGACTGAAATGGAAATAAGCGCTATTGAGCCAACAGCAAGTGACGATATTTCATTTGATGAAAATGAAGATCTTAGCAGCGATGAAGTCGCCGAAGAAAAATCGGAAGCGGTCTAATATTATAGCCGTCAAATTCAATCACTCTGGCACTCTATAAAATTCACAGCTCTATCAGGCACAGCTAAAAGCGATTATCAAAGCAGAGCAAAACTTATTGAAAAGCCAACAAACTTTTAGACGAACTTACTAACTTTTAGACGACCCAAGTCCGCCCTTCATAAACAGACCCCTGGCACCGTTGCCGGTTTCCAAAATAGGCCGCACACCTTTTTCAAGATTATTCGCCAAGCGATCACGCCCACTTTGTTGCAGGCCACCAGCAACCCGCTGATTAACATCCCAAACCCCAATCGCCCCATCAAGCGAAGCCACCTCAGCAGGTTTCCCCGCCGCTATAGGCCCATTGCTTTTGCGATTAAACAGCCCGGCAGCACTTTTCTCATTTTGCGTCGCCAAATGATCTAAATGATTATAGATCCCACCCACAATTGCACCCGGAGCATCTGCAATCTGGTCTTCACCATGCTGCCCATGCGATTGCGCGTCAGCCTTGGCCAAATCAATCGTCGCCCGTAGCGCAGCAGCTTTAATCTCATCACCCCGTAGCGGATAAGGCAAAGGCCCAAGGTCAGTATCATGCCCCGGGCTCAGCCCATCCATACCAGCAGGCTTTAAGTGAGGAAGCGGAGGAATACCAGCAACTTCAACCTGCTGCACATGATGCCGCTTGACAAGGTTCTGATAAAGCCCCTTCACACTAACCGGCTGCCCCCCGCGATAAAATAAAGTTTTATTCGAGCGCGCCGCAGCAGGGAAAAGATCAACCGCTTTGCTATTCGGGCTCAGGTTGGCAGCGTTAATCAACTTAGCGCCGCTTCCAGCACCAAGGAAATGAGCTATATAAAGCTCACCAGATGTGGGCTTGCGGCCAATTTCACTCTCAAGGGTTTTAGAATTAAACCTTGTAAACGCCCCCGCCATTAGCGAGGCAATATCAGGATTTTTACGAAGATTCAGAATCTCCTGCCGTTTTTCACTATTTTGCACTGTATAACGGCCAGATTTATTGCGTGTAATATGCTTGGCATAATCACCGAGCCCGAGTGAGGGGCCTTCATCCTTCATCATTTGCAGCCAGGTGCTATCAATAAATTGGAACAACCCGGTCGCACTTGAAGTCGGCGCTTTCACCCCAGGGCGAAATCCACTTTCTCGCGCGGCTGTATTCACAAGATAATTAAAGTCAGCCCCAGTCACCGCCGAAGCTTTCTTCAGCGCAGAAAGGATATTTTGTGGAACTTGTGCGGTTGATTGAACAGCCATATACCCACCCCAATGAGAAACAGACGCAATACAACAACAAAAGATAAGAGACCAAAAGCATAGCTCGCCACCCCTTAACACCTTGTTAACGAATAACTCATTGAGAAAGCCGCGAGATCCGCTAAAAATCCTCTTGAAAAACACCACTGTTTTTTCCCAAATTCTGCTGTATTTCATGGTAAACATCGTAACTATGACAACAATCATCGCTGTCGGTATAAAACGAAGCAAACCAAGCAGGGCCTTGAGCCAAAAACCCATGTTCCAAATCCTTCAATTTTTTAAAAATGGTGAGAATACTGCGTCCCAATTCTGGACGCTAAAAGAAGCCGCCGCATCTTTATTGCCAATCACGCCTATCAAAAGCAAAATTTGGGCCTTTTTGGGGCTAAGTGCTGTATTCTTCTGTCTGCCATTACAGCTAAAAGCACAAGAAATCAACCCCGCCGCAATGTTAGTGCTGGATGGTTCAGGCTCCATGTGGGGAAAAATCAAGGATGGCCACAAAATCCTTTTGGCGCGAAAAGCCATCGCTGCCTCCCTCCGCCCCTTCGATGATAAGATAGACCTTGGCCTCATTGCCTATGGTCACCGCCGCCGCGGCGCGTGCCACGATGTCCAAATACTAGACCAACCAACCCCCCTAAACTCAGTCCAGCTTTCAAGGTTGGTCAACCAAATCAAACCACTAGGTAAAACCCCCATCACTGGCGCCCTGGAAGAAGCGAGAAAAGTTTTAACCCGCAATAAAAGCGGCGGCAGCATTATCCTTCTCGCTGATGGTCCTGAAAATTGCCGGCGCGACCCCTGCGCCCTGATCAGCCCAGAAATGGCCAAAAGCAAAAAACTAAAAATCCACGTCATTGCTTTTGCAATGGAAGAGAGAGACGCAAGATCTTTGCAATGCCTCTCCCAAAACACCGGCGGAGAATTCCACACCCCAAATGACCAGCTAAGCCTTCTCGCCGCCCTCACCTCCTCGTTAAAGGCCAGCGTAAAATCAGATAAACCCGCCGTGAAAGCCCCGGTGGCACAGAAAAAACGCACCAAGCCAGAGCTGCGCCTCTCGGCTCACCTTGGCCCCAATAACGGACCGCTCCGCGGCGGCTTAGCGTGGCGCATCGTGAAGCTTGGAGAAAATAACGAGGCAGAAGCCACCCTCCCCCCCTGGGAAAGCAACAAGGCAAATCCTAAATTTGAGCTTGAACCCGGTGATTATCGTATAACCGCAGGCTATAATGATTATGAAGTTAACCGAGACGTCACTCTAAAAAAGAATGATGCCATTAGTCAGCGGCTCATTTTCAACTTATCCCAACTCAACTTACCTGCCAGCTGGGCACGTCCAGATAGCCGCTCAGGTTTCGGCAAATTGTTATTCGAACCCCAGGATAAAAAATCATCAACAGCTGATGCCCTGGATCAAAAAACCACTGTTATCACCCTGACCGCCACCACCCAGCAACAGCTCATACCAGCTGGAGCTTATCGCATCGTCGCCATAGAGAATGGTAAAATTCAAAGCTGGTTCATCCACGCGCAACCCGGCCAGGCAATTGACCTCCCCGTCTGGCAAAAGACAGGCCGCATCCGTTTTGAGCTTAGTGACGCCAGCACAAAAAAACCACTGAACAAACCAACCCTGCGCATTTACCCGGTAAAAAATGGTGAAGCATTGGAAAAAGAGAGCGCCCGTAGTGCCGCCCTTAACCCCCAATTCGACCTTGAAGCCGGTGACTATATCGCAGAAATTGAAGATGGCCTCGCAGCCCTTCGCCACCCCTTCACTATTAAAACAGGTGAAATCACCACAGCAGAAATCGCTGTCGAGCGCGCCCTCCTGGCAATTGATCTGAAAAACACCAGCACCGCCAGCAACCCGGTATTGGATATATTGGAGATTAGAGGAAAGAATAAACTCTTTCACCGCGGCGAGCTCTCTAACCTGGATGAAAAAATCACCCTCACCCCCGGCCGCTACCGCCTGATCCTGCGCAGCTCACCAACCGCCCGCGCCATAATAAAAGACATCACCCTGAAGGCTGGCGATGAGCAAACTGTAAGTTTTGCAGCCCAGGATGCCGCCATCAGCTTCCTGATTTCTGATAGAGAAGACCCGCTGTCCCGCCATCAGATATTCTGGCGTTTGAATGACAGTTCAGGCGCGGTCATCTGGCAAAGCCCAGACCCGGCCCCCATTCTAAGTCTCTCCGCCGGGGAATATACCATTCTCGCTGAAATAGGCAGCGAGCGCTACCAACAAACCTTCAGAGTAAAAAGTCAAGAGAGCCAAACAATCGACCTGGCAGGAGCGTTGATCAAATAAATGTCTAACAACAACACGCCTCAGGATTGCCCAAATGAGCACCCTAAATCCATCAGGTAATAGCGGTGAACAGCTGGAGTGCGGGTTAAGAATCTAGCATAATCATAAATTCAGTAACGAGCATCTGCTGAAAAGCCAATTTCACTTATGCTCTTTAACAAGATTATCGACCAAACTAATAAGTTCAAAACAGCATGATGCGCCTGCAACCAATAGAGACCATAGCGTGACAAAAATGATATTTTCAGCAAGCTCACTCACCAAAAGCCAAACAAACAATACCGCTCCTAAAAACTGGCTGCTCCATCTTATGCTGCTTGCCGTGACAGTCTTGGCACTCATACCGCTTACCCCAAACCCGCTAAGGGCTGAAGACGCAAAAAACCAGGCACCCGCCGCAGCCCCAGCCGCGCCCGCAAACATTGCCATCATCTATGATTTATCAAACAGCATGTGGGCCAAACTAAACGGCGAAGCAAAATTAAACCTTGCACAAAACGCGCTCATAAAAAGCCTCACAAGTTTCGATAAACGCATCAACCTTGGCATCACCTCATTTGGCCATGCAGAGAAAACCGGCTGCACCAGTGTTGAAGAAACCTATAAATTCAGCCCCCTCAACGCAGAAACCGCCATCTCTGCCTTAAAACCACAGCGGCCCAAAGGGAATGCCCCTATTGGCAAAGCGTTGCTAGATACCGCCAATATGATTGCAGATAGAGCGGCCCCCTTTAAAATTATCCTGATAGCAGATGGCCCGAGCAATTGCCCCATTGATCCCTGCGCCACAGCGGCGAGCCTCAAAGGCGCCATGCCCACACTCACAATAGATGTATTGGCCCTTGGCACCCCAACTGATAAATCCCTCGATGACCTCAGCTGTATCGCGGAACCCTCAAACGGGCTTTTCACCAAAGTTGATAGTGCCGCCGCCCTCTCAACAGTTCTCAACACCTCGATAACCCATAGCATCAAGGTCGCAGCCGGAGAAAAAAGAGAGCAGCCAGACCAGGAACAAATAGCAGAATGGGCCGGCGCGACTGAAATCATCACAACACCAGAAGAAAAAAGCGTCACCGGCGCAGTTGCAGAAGAAGACCAAAAACCCAAGGATAAATTCAGCGATGCAGGCGCCAAGGAAAATAAAACCCATGGCGGCCTCGCCCTTGTTGCCAGCCTGATAGACAACGGCCCCATCATAAAATCAGGCATCACCTGGCGCATCTATACCGAAAAACCAAACAAGATTACCGGCAAACATAAACTTATCAGTGCTCATAGAACCGCCGAACCGGTTATGTCTCTGCCCGCCGGGAAATATCTGATAAACGCCGCCATGGGCCGCGCCTTCCTCACCCGCAAGGTGGAGATTGTGAAAGGCGAAAACAAAACGGAGAATTTTGTCCTCAATGCTGGTGGCCTGCGCATCGCAACCGTGCTCGCTAATGGCACCCCCATCCCAGACAACACCGTAACATTTGATATTTTTTCAGACGAGAGGGATCAATACGGTAAGCGATTGAAAGTACTTGGTAAAGTTCGGCCAGGTCTGGTTGTCAGGCTAAATTCAGGCATCTACCACGTGGTAAGCACCTATGGCGACGCCAACGCCCAATCGCGGGCAGATGTCTCAGTAGAGGCCGGCAAACTAACCGAAGCCACAATAGACCATCACTCGGCCAAAGTAACTTTCAAGCTGGTTTATAAAAAAGGCGGTGAAGCCTTGGCAGATACCAAATGGAGCCTGCTCTCGCCGCGAGGCAACATCATCAAAAAAAGCGCCGGGGCACTGCCCACCCATTTTCTCGCCGCTGGTGATTACACCATCCTGGCCGAGCGCGGCAAAAAGAAATACAGCCAAACCTTCTCCGTCAACCCTGGCGACCAAAAACAAATCGAAGTCATCATTCAATAAAGCCCTAGGGAAGATTTCTCCCCCCAAGGGCTTTCAGTTTTATCTCACTTCAATCCACAAACAACCAGCGAACGCCAGTGCGCTCAAACTAAAGTGAGTTCAAACAAAAAGAGAAACCAAAGCACCGATCAAACCGATGTTTTGGTTTCCCTGTAATGAAATCTGAAGAAACGTATTTGAGCGTCAGCTCAAAACGTTACTTCAAGTCCTTTGATCCGGCGGTGTCGCCTCATCACACAAAGCCGCAATCGCCTCATCAACAGAGATCACCTGCTGCTCTTTCGAGCCAAGCCGGCGAATAGAGACAGTACCTTCCTCAGCTTCCCGCGCGCCAATCACAAACAGCACCGGCACTTTAGCGTGGCTATGCTCCCGCACTTTGTAATTGATCTTCTCATTTCTCACATCAAGCACCGCATGCAGCCCGGCTTTACGGAGCTTTTCCATTACCTCTTCAGCATAAGGGTCAGCATCTGAAACAATGGTGCAAACAGCCACTTGCGTTGGCGCCAACCATAACGGGAAGCGCCCGGCATAATGCTCAATGAGAATACCGCAGAACCGCTCAAGCGAGCCAAACATCGCCCGGTGGATCATCACCGGATGTGCCTTCTCACCATCAGATCCAATGAAGAAAGCCCCAAGCCGGCCCGGCAAGTTAAGGTCCACCTGCACAGTGCCGCATTGCCAATCCCGGCCGATCGCATCCCGCAGCACATATTCAAGCTTCGGCCCATAAAACGCGCCCTCACCCGGGTTCAACTCATAAGAAAGCCCAGCCGTCTCAACCGCAGTCTTTAGCGCAGCCTCAGATTTATCCCAAACCTCATCACTACCAACCCGTTTTTCAGGCCGGTCAGAGAATTTGATGATCACATCCTCAAAACCAAAATCCTTGTAGATAGAAAGGATAAGCTCATTCAAAGCCACACATTCTGCCGTGATTTGATCCTCAGTACAGAACACATGCGCATCATCCTGGGTAAAGTGGCGCACCCTCATCATGCCATGCAAAGCGCCTGAAGGTTCATAGCGATGCACCTTTCCAAACTCGGCAATTTTATAAGGCAACTCGCGGTAAGATTTCAGCCCGTTTTTAAAGATTTGCACATGGCCAGGGCAGTTCATTGGCTTGCAGCAATAAACCCGCTCATCCGGAGTTTCAGTGGTGAACATATGCTCACCAAATTTCTCCCAGTGGCCTGATTTTTCCCACAACCCCTTATCCATCATGTCCGGGCTGTTGACTTCTTTATAGTTATTTTCTTCCTGACGGCGGCGCATATAGGCGATTAGTGTTTGGAACAACCGCCAGCCTTTATCATGCCAGAATACAGACCCCGGCGCTTCTTCCTGAAAATGGAAAAGATCCATCTCGCGGCCAAGCCGCCGGTGATCCCGCCGCTCGGCTTCTTCCAACCGGTGGAGATAGCCTTTCAGATCTTTATCAGAAGCCCATGCTGTGCCGTAAATACGCTGAAGCATGGGGTTATTGCTGTCACCGCGCCAGTAAGCGCCGGCAAGTTTTAAAAGTTTAAAGCCAGTGCCAACCTGACCTGTTGAGGCCATATGCGGCCCGCGGCAAAGGTCCAGCCACTCGCCTTGTTTATAAATACGAATGCTTTGATCTTCCGGGATGGCATCAATCAGCTCAACTTTAAATTCTTCACCCTTTTCAGTAAAATAGTCGATTGCCTCTTCCCGCTCCCACACTTCCTTGGTGAAAGGCGCATTGGCTTTGATAATCTCATGCATCTTGGCCTCAATGGCCTCAAGGTCATCAGGGGTGAAAGCCTCATCGCGGGCAAAATCATAAAAGAAGCCATCTTCGATCACCGGACCAATGGTCACTTGCGTTTCAGGCCAAAGGCTCTGCACGGCTTCCGCCATAACATGCGCGGCATCATGACGAATAAGCTCAAGCGCCGCCTCATCCTCGCGGGTGATGATCGCCACAGTACCATCTTGGGTAATGGGGTCAGAAAGGTCCAGCACTTCACCATCAAGTGAAAACGCCACAGCCTTTTTGGAAAGTGATTTAGAAATTGAGGCTGCAAGCTCAAACCCAGTGATGCCATCATCATAGGAGCGCTCAGAACCATCAGGAAAAGTAAGTGAAACCATAGTCTCATTCCTCTCAATCGCTGCCAACCATGCAGGTAAGCGGAGTTATATCCAGACCGGCGAGATACACCCTTTAGGTGCCAAAGTCCACCCTACGGGCAAAATTCAAATGAATTTTTATAATCTCTGTGCCGCTGGAAACTTAACACTGCAGCTGGCCCCTCCCATTCTGTGCAAAACCCGCTGCTACATCTCGCTCTGCATGCTGCTGGCGGGTAAACTCAGGCTCAATCAACAGCGAGTCACACTCGCAGCGCTTACTGAAGCGCATAACCACCCCCATACGGCACTTCAAAGGAGACTTATCTCTGATGTCGCTATTCGGGGCCGAGGCCATACATGCAGTTGCCCCGCCGCATCGCAGATTTTATCGCCGATATATGGCGAGACACCCGGCGGTTGCTGCTGGTGTTATGGCTTTGCCGTGTCAGCACAGCAAGTGCCACTCTGGCGCTCATACTGGCGTTCCTGCCGCAGGTTCAGGATTTATATACAGAACTTACCTATTACAGCCGCCCCAGCTTTGATGAACATCTGAACACCTTCATCTTCTGGCTAGGTTTTTATTCGCTGGCCTTTTTATGGGCATTTACCATCCATTATTGCGCGCGCACCGTACTGGCATTTGAAACCTGGCCCTTAAAACAATCAGACGAAGCTGAATATAGCTACTGGATAGAGGCCGTACCACGCTATCTCGGCTGGATCTCAATCCTCTCTATTTTTTTAGGCCAAATCAACGCCCTGAAAAACCTTCAAATCGAAGATCAAACCATCGCATCGGCATCTGCCAGCAACTATACAGTGCCGCTAATTGTCATATTTGCACTCATAATATTCATCCAAACCGTTACCCGGCGGCTTGGCCGAACCGCCCTGCTTGTCTCGGTCATCGCCATCCTGTATTGGCTCGTCACCGCTTGGGAAGTTTATTTTAACGCCCCGCTTACTGAAAATCTCCGCCTGCAATTGCTGCATAACCTTGCCTTACCGGTTATCACCATTCTCTTTGGCTGCCTGTTCTACCTTTTTGTGGCGGAGCGCCGCCGCCTGCTAAATTGGTTGTCTTGTGCCTTGCCCTGGCCGCATCGCCTTATGCTCAAATTCACCGCCATTCTGGCCGGCCGCTTCCCGGTGCAAATCCGCCCGATGCATAACGCCGAGACAAGAGAACTCGCCCCTAAATTTCTACCCTTTAAAAAACATGGCCTGTTTCATTTTGAAGCCCCATCAGAGAATGTCCGCGGCCTCATGCTTGGCCTTTCAAGCCTCACCCTCATCATGCTGCTTTGGCTCACATTCGCAATTAGCGATCCCTCAACCCCGCCCTTTGGCCTCCGCCGGGCTTTGTTGCTGCCGGTACTCTTAGGCATCTGGGTGCCACTCCTGACTACGGTCACCTTCCTTTCCAATCAAATACGCTTCCCTCTGCTCACAAGCTTCATCATCCTCGGCCTCTCAATGAGCTGGTTCCTCGGTGACAATCACGATATTGAATTAGCCGCCCCATTAATCAGCACTGAGAGAGACAACCCCACCCCCGCCACAAAAAGCAAGATTGCCTTAAAAACAGCCGTTGAACTGTGGATGAAACAGCATAATTGTGAGACAACCCCACGCGCCTGCCCGCCGCCCATCATCATCGCGGCAAGCGGCGGTGCCAGCCGCTCAGCCTTTTTCACAACCACAGTGTTAGGCGAACTGCTAGATAAACCCGCCCTGTTCTGGCCCAATAAAATCGACGCTAAAAATACGCCGGTAATCGCCAAGGAAGTCACCAAGAGAATATTTGCAATCTCATCAGTTTCCGGTGGCTCACTCGGTAGCGCTATTTTTGCCGCCACCCTGAAAGGGCACAGGTCCAGCTTGTTTACGAATGGGCCTGGCGGCACCCCCCCTTGCCGCCCTGCCGCTTTAAGATCTGATAAGCTGCTTTTCTCAGTCCCAGAAGACAGCCGGTTAAAATCAACCTATCCGGTCAATTGGAAAAACTGCCTGCAAGCCATGGCAGCCGGGGATTTTCTCTCCCCTGCCATGGTCTCATTTGCCTTCCGTGACAATCTCGCAATCTCAAGCTTTATTGGCCTGCTAACCGGCACAGACCGGGCCAAAAGTCTGGAACATGCCTGGTCAGAGCGGGTTGCCAGACTAACCGGCAGCAACCATCTAGAAGACCCTCTGCTAACCTTCAAGCCAACAACAACCCAATGGATGCCGCTGCTCTTGTTAAACGGCACCTCTGTAACAACTGGGAAAAGGCTCATCGCCACGCCGCTGGCCAGCCGCTACGATCGCACAGATAAAATCGCCTTCGCTCCTTATAAAGCTGAAAACCTGGCAAACCGAAAACAGCGCCCGGAAACTCCAATTCAGGAAACTCCAATTTTTGCTGATAGTTTAGATCTCCACAACCTGCTACAAACTGAAACAGAAAGCGCGAATGGCTGGTCCTCAAAAAGCGGCACCCAAGCCCCAGCGCTAGACATCACCCTCGCAAAAGCGGTTTCTCTTTCAGCCCGCTTCCCCCTTATCTCCCCCCATGGCAACCTAAGAGACAGGGAAGGCAATATCATCGACCGCGTGGTTGATGGCGGCTATTTCGATAATTCTGGAATGTTAACAGCGCTTGAGATCAGCAATGCGATTGAGGACATAACCAACAATGCCTTGAAGCCAATTCTTGTTCAAATCAGCAATCACCCGGTATCGCTGCATAAAGAGCAAATACCAAAGCCGCCAGTAGCCCCCTTAAAAGACCCAACAAAATTAAGTGATGATGAGCTGCTAACAGCCTCAGTGAACAGCAAACCTCGAAGCCGCCACCGCTTCCGTTGCCCTGAGCAAAGCTTTGACAATCACAACAATGTCATTACCCAGCGCCAGCTGCTGCCAGAGCTGCGCGCCGTTACCAGCGCCCTGCTCAATGCCCGCGTGGCAAGAGGCAGTCACGCCATCGCCCGCGCCGCGTTGCAACTAGGCGATCGTTTCGTCCATTTTCAGGTTGCTGCGATCAAAGATGAGCTCGGCGCAAATAAGAAATTATCAATGAGCTGGTGGCTTTCAAAATCAGTGCAGAACGCCCTGAACAACCAAATCAAATGGCGGCGATTACCAAAAGAGCACCTGGATGAGGGCAGCCCCCAGCAAACATCAATAAGGCAAAACCTGAACCCAGCTTTCTGTGCCATTCAAAAATTTCGCAAAGCCCAGCTTACCCATTGGAGAGAATTTAACGCCTCTCCTTATCAAACGCCTGTTTTTGCGCCTCGCTAACCTGGCGAGGTGACCACACACCAAACTCATAGCCCCGCCAAAACGGCCGCCTCTCAGCGCAAATATCAGGCACCGGGTCATAGCCATGGCTCCCCCCCGGCCCGCAGCGCCATAATCTGGAAACTGTCAGCCAAAACCCCCGCCACGCCCCATTAAGCCGCAAAGCTTCAATTGCATAAGCCGAACAGCTCGGCTCATGGCGGCAATGCCGGCCTGCAAAAGCTGAAAAGCTATACCGGTAAATATAAATGGGCAGCAACAGCAGCCACCGCATTATCATTTCAAAGGGTGCAAGGTAACGCATGTCAAATTCCAGGCTATACCAACGAGAACAAGTCCGTGTCAGTCTTCAAATAAGGGGATGCAGCAATGATAGCATTCAACCAAGGCACATTTATAACGGCTACTCATCCAGAAAAGGCGCAGCATCAGCGCCCCTGATTTCACCATCCCTCTCATGTGCTGCGCTCTTGCCAGCTGCATCATCAAACGCATCCAACACGGCTTCAAACACCAGCATCATAGATGTATGGCGGGGCTTATAATCTTTCACAGGGTAAAGCACCTCAAGATCAGACCAAATGCCCGTGGGCGGGGGCCCATCCTCTTTCAGCATTGCTAGCATATCATCACGCACCGCAACCACATCCGCCCGCGTAAGCCCATTTGCCCCAGCAAGATCAAGCGCATTCCTCGCCATCACCGCCGCCGCTGTCTGACCAAGCAGACAAGCCTCCAGCTCATGCCCATAACTCGAGATATGGCCATTCTTTATCTCAAGATCAACACGCACCTTGGAGCCACATAGTTTCGAATTTCGCACGCCGCTGCCATCAGGTTTTTCAAGCAGCTCAGCTGGCGGCATGGTGGCCACCACCTCTAAAATCCGATTGCTGTAAATATCTTCAGGAAAATCCATAACGGCCAGGGCTCCTTAGCTCTGCATTAGACAAAAAGCGAAAAGCATCCTTTGCCACCAGACACACTCTCAGCAACAGGCCAGACACACTGTCAGCAACAGGGATGGGAGTGTGCCCACCTTGAAAACTCGCTCTACCCTTTATATATGCTTATTAGTGAGAGAATGTAAGGCCGCAAGCCAATAAGCCATACCCAGCCAAGAAAGCTGTGATACTTAAGCAAGCGCTGTTCTAAGGAGTGAGGGATTAGACAATTATTTACCTCAAATAGTCGAAATCTCCAGAAAACTTATCTCGCCCCATAACTTGAAACATTAAGTACAATCGGGCACAATAATTACCAGCAAATACAGTTGGATGGTTAAAACACAGCGCTTTTAATTTATATGCTGACTATTATTTGCTAAATTGCGCCAACCGCGCTTAAAGCCGCCCGAAAGCTAAAGGAAAACGATTTAGGCATAGATCATCAAACGCTCCATATGCCTTAAAACCCCGATGCCTTAAAAGCGGACTAATAGCGCAGTATAAACCGCATAACCCACTCTGCCGCTACCTTTAAAGCAGCAGTAGCAATCTGGCTCTTTCTCTTGATTTAAAAAGAGCCGATTTAATATCTCCCGGACATAAGCGAACCTGTAATCGCAGCTATGGCCGATGACCAAAACCGCCTTCAGCCAACAATGGCTGCATGGGCAAAGGAACCTCGCAACAGCTTTAGCTGTCGCCAAACCGAAGGTGATGAATGACGATTTTAAAGGACAAAACCGACATTGACGCACTGGATATTGAGACGCAGAAAAAGACAGCGGAGCTAAAAGCCATAGACCTTAAAAACACTTCAAATCTCCCACGACCTAACCAGCAAGAAGCTGAAGAAGCCGTGCGCACACTTATCCGCTGGGCGGGTGATGACCCCGCGCGTGAAGGCCTGCTGGAAACACCAAAACGGGTGGTGAAAGCCTATAAAGAATTTTTCAAAGGCTACACTGAAAACGCAGAAGAGATCCTCTCCCGCACCTTTAATGATGTCGGCGGTTATGATGACATGGTCATGCTGCGCGGCATTGAAATGCACTCCCATTGCGAGCATCACATGGTCCCTTTCATTGGCAAGGTTCATATCGCCTATATGCCAAATGAGAAGGTTGTGGGCCTCTCCAAACTCGCGCGCATTGTCGATACCTTCGCCCGCCGCCTGCAAACACAAGAAACCATGACAGCCCAAATCGCGAGCGCAATTGATGCCGGGTTAAATACCAAAGGCAGCGCCGTCATGATCGAAGCGGTGCATCAATGCATGTCCATGCGCGGGGTGCAAAAGTCAGATGTCGCAACCATCACCACCAGATTTACCGGCATTTTCAAAGATGATAGAGACTATCGCGACCGCTTCATGAGGCTTGCTGGCAATGAGTGAAACATCAGAAAATAGCTCAACTGATGAAACCCAAACCTATCAGCCAAAATTCGATGCTGATGGCCTCATGCCGGCCATGGTTATAGAGGCAGGCAGCGGCACACCTCTGATGATGGCCTTCGTTAATCAAGACGCCATAGACCAAACATTGGCAACAGGCTATGCCACCTTCTGGTCCAGATCCCGTCAAAAATACTGGCAAAAGGGAGAGACCAGCGGCAACCGGCTAAAACTAACGGACCTCCTCATTGACTGCGATCAGGACAGCCTTGTTATGCTGGTCACCATGGAAGGGGATGAAGCTGCCTGCCACACCGGCCGGCGCAGTTGCTACTATCGCAGCCTTGCAGCCGGAGAGGCCACAATGGCAGGCGAAGCCCCACTGACCCTGACCTTCAATGATAATAAGCGCCTGTTTGACCCTAATTCAGTTTATAAAAAATAGCGTCCCCACATCGGTTGCAACGCTCACATTTAAGCCCCATAGCAGGCCATGTACTAAGCCGAGCCCACGAGCCATCATCCTTTAAGATGAACGCTCTTACAAACTCTTGTTCAACAAAAATTCATTAATCATCCGCAATAATAACCATATGATTCGGTCGAAATAGCACCGGGCTAAATCTTCCGCTACTCTGGTGACATAAGCGATATTAAGACGGTTATGACGACCAGTTTGAAGTGAACAAATCACTTTCACAAAGGATATGAGTAACGAAAAATAATAGTTATCCAGCAGAGGCAGCATTAGGAAAGAGCCAATGAAACCACCTAAAGAGCGCAAAGCCGGATAAGCACAGATTTAGAAAGAGAATGGGTCATGACACAACAAAAGCTTGGAATTGCGCTCGGTGGAGGCGGAGCCAGAGGTTGGGCCCATATAGGTGTATTAAAAGCCCTCAAAGAAATCGGCATCCAGCCAGATATAATCGCTGGCACCTCAATAGGCTCCATCGCAGGGGGCTGCTATGCCGCTAATGAGCTGGATCAACTCGAAGAATTCGCAACAAACCTGACCCGCCGCCGCGTTCTGGGCTTCCTTGATATAAACATGACAGGTACCAGCCTCATCTCTGGCCGGCGCATCTGCAACGCGCTGGATGCTCATCTCGAAAACCATAAGATAGAAGACCTCCCCCGCACCTTCGTCGCTGTCGCCACAGAAATTGGCACAGGTCATGAGGTCTGGATGGATAGAGGTTATCTGGTCAACGCGATGCGCGCGTCTTATGCCCTCCCCGGTATTTTCAAACCTGTCAAAATCAATGGCCGCTGGTTGTTCGATGGCGCCATGGTCAACCCCGTGCCCGTTTCCGTTTGCCGCGCTATGGGGGCAAGTGTCGTCATCGCCGTTAATCTCAATGCAGATATTTTTGGCAAAGGCACTGTCATACCAAGCCACGAAGCGCTGGAACTTGAAATCGCCGATGATGACCAGGCAGACGAAGCCCAGTTAGAGCCACCCCAGCCTGAAACTACATTCAGCAAGTTACGCAATCTATTTTTCAGCGATAAATCAGGGGCGCCAGGTGTCTCCAGAGTTATGCTGGATGCATTCAATATCACCCAGGATCGCATCGCCCGCGCCCGCCTTGCTGGTGACCCACCCGACATAAACATTAAACCGCGCCTTCAAGGTATCGGCCTGTTTGATTTCCACCGTGCCGAAGAAATGATTGAACTCGGGAGAGAGGCAACCTATCGCGCCAAAGATGACCTGCAACATCACCTCGGTCTCATTGCCGCCTAACCCCTCTTTTCTGCCATAGCCCAAAGCAGCACAGAAACGGGCTTCATAACTGATAGAAATAAAATAACCCGCTGGAGAGATCCAGCGGGTTAAGTTTTAAAAACTATTACAAAATAGCGCGTAGTGTCAGATTATCTCAGGAACTGAAAATCCAGTCAATTTCCCAGACGTTAGCTAAGCGGCGCTAATATAGAGCCGTTAATAGCCAAAGCTGCAAAATCAGCTATCCATTTCACAATCTAAAAAAGGCCTGAGCAATCATCCTGTCGCGATATAGCTTCTCATCGCTTTGGCTTCCATCTCGACAGCAGCAATTCGCTGCTGCACAACGTCACCAATAGATATGATGCCGGAGAGTTGCCCATTTTCAATCACCGGTATATGGCGGAAACGACCCGTTGTCATAATAGACATGATCTGGTCAATGGTATCCCCGCCGCCACAAGTGATCACTTCAGACGTCATAATGCTTGAGACAGTCTCCCCAAGCACTTCAGGCCCATGAGAGGCAATCGCCCGGACAACATCCCTTTCAGAAACAATGCCCACAAGACGCTCATTATCGAGAACGACGATTGAACCAATTTTGTTTTTTGTGAAAATCTTCGTCAACTTCAAGATAGGTGTTTCTGGTGAGACAGAGATCACCTCTCGACCTTTGACATGGAGTATTGTGTTTACGTTCATTAATCCCGCACAGCTCCTTAACAACAATACTGAATGTTCTGAACCAGATATTTTAGGAAAAACAGCCATTCAGTTTTTCAACTATCAGTCTTTCGACTTTGAATAGAGCACGCTGGCTTCCCCTTATGAATGGGGATTTCAAGCAAGCCTGCAAAAGTTTATTACTCCTATGATGCACTATGCGACATGGTGACGCAAGCGCTCTCACTGCGTTCTATAGCCAATATTAATCAAATGATTAATTCCCCACAGAACCATGTAATCCCAGCAGCGGTGAACCCGAGACCGCCAGTGACTATAAAACGAAGCAAAGCGCTGCTTAATAACCTTAACCGCTGGAAACATCGCACAGCCCAAGCTTTCTCCTGGCTAACCAAAATGCTTGGCACAGCCTCTGCAAGTTTCCCCCTGCAACCCAAGAAAAGGCTGCAAATAGGGTCGTTTCGGCACACCGCATACCAAAAGGCGCGCCAAAGCAACCAATGGGGAACACTAACACCAGACGATGTGACAAGTTATGAGTAACAACAGCAATAAAGCTTTACTGAACTATTGGAATAAAGTGCGCGCGGGCCGACAAGCCCCGACAAGAGTAGAAATCAGCCCGGCTGATATTAGTAAAATACTCCCAGATACGTTCATTCTAGAAGTCGGGAATCAGCAGCATCTGAAATACCGGTTAGCTGGCAGCCGCATTTGTGATTACTTCGGTAGAGAATTCCGCGGAGTAAATTTTTATGATGGCTGGCCCATTACAGAACAGCAAATCCTGCAAAAATATATTTCCAAGGTCATAAATCAGGGTGCTGTCCTGTCAGTTCAGTGTAAAGCCAGCTCCGAAAGAGAGCATTGCGGCAAATTTAATATAATTTTCATGCCACTCACCCATTCCGGTACAGAAATAGATCGCATCCTTGGCGCTGTCTCCCCAGAAACTGATTGGGCCTGGCTTGGCGCGGCACCGCTAAACTTCGACGAAGTTTTAGAAGTCAACATCACCCTTGAGCGCGGAACCTCACTCAATTTATCAGATAGCCATGAGCTTAAAGATGAAATCATGCCCTTTATTCCTCATAAACGGCTGGTTAAGGGAAAAAACACCCAATTTCGAGTTTTCGAAGGTGGAAAACTTTAACTCAACATCCAACCCTTTTGCCAAATAAAGGCAGCTTCCCCTTAAAACACGCGCACAGCGGTCAAAGGTTTGGGAACAGGTTGTAAGCAACAAAACCCGGCAATAGATCTACGAGTAAGAAGCGCTACAATCATCTTTTATGCTGCAAATGGTCTGCAAACTTCAGCAGCCTGTGCAAGTTTTTTACAAAAATCTCAAATCAGCAGCTATTTTTGTACGGAGATTATTCATTCATTAACTGTCAAATTGATATTCTGGTCCCAATGAGTAGCGGGAAAGTGGGCTTGAAGTAAGCGATGAAGTCTTCAACAGAAATCGACAATAGTTCAGACACGGTTCTGACTGATTTCATCAATGAAACCAGTCGTGGCAACCACGACTATCTCATTATCAAACAGCATGAGACCCAGAGAGACGGCGTTGAGAGACGGCGCTTCCGCCGGTTTGATATGCGCCTTATGGGCCGCTTCATGCTTGAGGATAAATCAGAATATACCTGTAGAGTTATCAATATTTCAGCTGGTGGCGCCGCCATTTCCAGCCCGGTACAACCGCGTATTGGTGAGCAGGTCATTCTTTATATGGATCATATCGGCCGCGCCAAAGGCCATGTTGGCCGCTCTGAAACAGATCATTTCGGTGTCTGCTTTGATATCTCAGACATACAGCGCGAAAGAATTGCGCTCAAAATCTCATGGCTTGTTAATCAGATAGATGGTGAGGCGCCAGATATGCGCCGTCATCACCGTTTTGTCGCCAATAGCAAAGACACATCACTCACCCTGCCTGGTAATATAGAAATCAGCTGCAAGGTGAAAAACTTCTCACTCAGCGGTGCCGGTATATATACAAATGCCCGCCCGCCGCTTGGGTCCCAAATAGTTTTAGGGACTCTCCACGCCACAGTTATCCGCCACACAGATGAAGGCATCGGTGTAGAGTTTAACGAAACACCTTCCGCTGCTCACTTGCTAGGTGAGTTCGGAATTTTGAGTGCATAAATAAAATATCCACAAGGAGACGATCACCCCCGGCCAGGTAAGGCCAATTGCAGTTAAGCTGCCTTAATAAGTGCTAAGGTAGTGAGTAAAATTTTAGACAAGTTTTAATTAAGTCTAGTTCAAACATGACTAAATTTGATGTCCGTGAGTTTGCGGCATTGAAAAGTTTTTATGTCATGATCCCCATTAGTAACAAGTGTAGGGGAATACAATGTATCGAGTATTCAGTAGTATTGCGTTTTTTGTAGTTTTTGTATTATCACTGCCATCCGGCGCTATGGCCGAGTTTGCAGTATGGGTAGATGGGCAAAATTTGGCCTCCACTCAAATGCGAGTCTATGGCCGCTCAAACCCACCCATTGGGCATGTGCGGTTTTGCCAGCGTTACCCCATGGATTGCGATAAATATCGCCATCGCGGTAAGCGGGTAAATCTCACCAAAAGCCGCTGGCAACAGCTGGTTAAAATTAACCGCGCCGTCAATAATTCCATTAAACCAGTGACCGACCAGGACCATCACGGTGTCATTGAATTCTGGGATTACCCCACCAAAAATGGTGATTGCGAAGATTTCGTTTTGCTCAAGCGTCGCCTGCTGGCTGAAAATGGCTGGCCTGAAAATGACCTCCTCATCACAGTTGTGCGAGATGAAGAAGGCGCTGGCCATGCAATCCTTACAGTCAGAACACGCCAGGGTGATTATCTCCTAGACAATAAACATGATGAAGTTCAGGTCTGGAACAGAGCCCCCTACCGCTTTGTTAAACGCCAGTCTGCCGCCCATCCTAAAATCTGGGTATCGCTCTATCCAAGAGAAAGAGAATCCGCCCGCACAGCTGCTGGCCGTTAAATCGAACCGGTAAAACAGAAGCCAATAGCAACATGAATATAAAAGGAATTTGATCCAACAATCTCAACTCCCCTCATCCCCCGACCACGAATGTTGGATCATTCAAGAGCCGGCCTCTCTACCCCCCAAAGAGAGGCCGGTTTATTTTTTGCCCCCGATAAAAAAGGCCGCACAAAAATGTGCAGCCCTCTTTGAACTTTGAAAATGAAATTACTCAGCTAACCAGCCTGGTTTTAAGTTAGCTTGCTGCAAAAATTCTGAATTCTCTTGCAGGCTTCCGTCAACGCCTCGGTTGAGGTCGCATAGGACACCCTGAAATATGGAGAGAGACCAAACGCCTCACCATGAACAGCTGCCACGCCCTCTTCTTCCAACAGTGCAGAGACAAAATCTTCATCCGTTTTAATTGTCACACCGCCAGCCGTTGTCAGGCCAATACAGCCCTCCACAGAAGGGTACACATAAAACGCCCCCTCAGGCACCGGGCAGGAAATACCCTTTGCGTCATTCAACATAGAGACCACAAGGTCACGGCGCTCAGCAAAAACATTTGCCCGCTCAGCAATAAAATCCTGCGTGCCGTTGAGCGCCTCAACAGAGGCCCACTGGCTAATAGAGCACGGGTTGGATGTTGATTGAGACTGCAATTTGCGCATACCGCCGATCAATTCCTTCGGCCCGCCCGCATAGCCAATCCGCCAGCCGGTCATGGCATAAGCTTTGGCAACGCCGTTCATTGTTAAAGTGCGGGATTTCAGCTTTGGCTCCACACCCACAACAGACATGAATTTAAAATCACCATAAGTGAGATGCTCATAAATATCATCCGCCAGCACCCATACATGGGGATGCTTCAACAAAACATCGGTCAGCGCTTTAATTTCATCAGATGTATATGCAGCCCCGCTAGGGTTCGACGGCGAATTAAAAATCAACCATTTCGTTTTCGGGGTAATCGCCGCATCCAGCTGTTCAGGCGAGATCTTAAAGTTGGCCTCAGCCCCGGCAGAAATAGTCACCGGCACACCGCCAGCAAGAAGCGCAATATCCGGGTAACTCACCCAGTAAGGCGCGGGGATAAGCACTTCATCACCTGGGTTAATCGTCGCCATCAGCGCGTTATAAATAATATGCTTGCCGCCAGCTGCCACTGAGATTTCATCAACCGTATAGTCAATGCCATTTTCACGGGCAAATTTATCAACAATAGCCTGCTTCAATTCAGGGATGCCATCAACCGCTGTATATTTGGTTTCACCGCGCTCAATCGCGTCTATTGCGGCTTTTTTGATATTATCAGGGGTATCAAAGTCAGGTTCCCCAGCACCAAGACCAATCACATCACGCCCTGAAGCTTTAAGCTCCCGCGCCTTAGAGGTCACAGCAATGGTCGGTGAAGGTTTAATCCGCGAAAGACTGTCGGCTAGAAGTCCCATAAAATTGGCCTTTCAAATTAAGGGTGAAAGCAGCTCATAAAGAGCGCTAGCTAATATCTTATGATGCGGCCAAACACTAATCGGCAGCTTAAAGCAAGGCAAGCCAATTCCACTATAATCATGGCGCCACACTGACACAGGTCAAAATTCTAACCCGAACAAAAACCCAGTTATAAGCGTCATCACACAGAGCAGCCCATGAGAAAAGCAGGTTTGAAACTGGCGCGATATCAAGAGCCCGGCAACAAAACATCGCCGTCGCCACCTTCCATCGGTACCTGATAGGCAAGAATAGCCGCTTCAGCATTTTCCAAAAACCGGCGCATCCTGTTTGCCTGATCCATCTGCTCAGCTTCAAGGTAAATATCATGCGCCTCAGCAAAACAGCGCAGAGCCCGCCAAAGCCCATCATGCTGGCCATAATGCTCACTACGATCCATCATAATTTGCCCGATATCATTCAAAACTTCAGCGCGGCTCAACGGTGTTGAACTACGCGGCGTTAAACTTAGATATCTCTCAAAAGCACCTACAGCTTCATTCAAGGCGGAAAGATCAAATTGCACGCGAGCAAAGGTCGCAAGCAGCTGGCCAAGCTTTAAGTGCAGCCCCGCTTCAATATGGGGTATAGGATAGCGGACGGGCGCACCATCTCCATCATCTTGATCAGATGAACAAATCGCAATCGCCTTCTCCAAGAGGTAATGCGCCTCATGGAAGTCTTCCGCTTCACCATCAAGTTTATATTGCCGTTTAGACAACAAGCCCACCAGGTTCCCAACTTCAACAGACCATCTAAGGTCACGCAACCCTTCAGAGGCAATAACCACAAGCTCCCGCCGGTCGTTAATCGCCCGGTCAAGCGCCATATTGTCCCCTTCAAGTTGAAACAGCATTTCCCGGAGGCGAGCCCGAAGACGCAGCAACACATCGCGCTGCGGCCAATGCCCATTATTCTGGCCAATCACCGCACTAATATGGGAAACAGCTTTTTTCGCCTGGCCTCTGTCCCGCTTTAATAGCGCAACGCGCGCCCGCCCCACCGCCAGCGCCCGGTCAACCTCTTCAGTAAAACGACCTCCATCATGGGGCGCCTTTTTCAACTGATGTAATTGCTTAATAGCAGCACGATGCATCTCTTCATCATTGGTAATACCACCGCAATTCAGAGTGGCTTGCGCCAGATAGTAAGAAAGCCGCTGCCGCCGCGCCGCTGTTAAGTACATCTGCGGTTCATTCAACGCGCTAAAATGATGAATGGCCTTTTCCAAAAGATCCCTGTCACCAAATCTGGTGCCCCAACCAAGATAAAGCCGTGCCAGCTCAAAGCGAATATCAGCCTGCCGCCTTGTCGCCCAAAAATCACGCGGTCGGCTAGAGGCAAGCGCTGCTAAAAAGGCATTCTCTGCCCGTTGCCAGTTTTGCAGACCCATATGCCGGCGCGCGCTGTTTTGTGCCAAAGTCCCCTTGGCAAAATGCGCCTCGGCAATCGCACCGCTATCACCAACGCGCTGCCAAAATTCAATCGCTCTATCAAGGCTCGTTTCTATTTTCCGATAATCATGAGTGATATAGTCCTGTCCAAGCTGTAGGTCCGGCACATTAGCCAACCGCCCCTCACCCGGCGCAGATTTAATCAGAGCGCTCTCACCCCCACTCGCAGCACCATTGCTATTCGCCTTATTCAAAGCGTTCTGGCTATCCTCAGCCTCAAGCGCCAGCGACCCCTCAGTTTCATCGCCGCGGCCATCATCAGCCTCAGCATCCCTAAGGTCACAGCTTTCATGCACCAGCTGTGCATCATCCCCCTGAGGTAAGGCGCCTCCCTCAGGGCCCGGCTCAAACCAATCACCTTCCAAAGGGCGCGCCGTCTGAAAATAGCTACCTGTTAGCGCCCCATTAGAAAGCGCCAATTTACACATCATCTTGCCCCAGCTGGCCGGGAAATTATCACTGCGAAAATGGCGCGTACTTTCTAAAGCGCAGCCCACCACCCGTTGGAAAAGCCCGCTGCCCCCCTGCAATTGGGCAAGGGACAGCGCGGCCATCGCTTCATTAGCTTTTATCCCCGCCCATTCCGTCACATCCCGGTCACGCCAATTATGTGCAGAAGCAATATCATAATAGCCAAGCGCGCGGCGAAGAGAGACAGCATCATTTTCTAAAAGCCCCGCCACCAGAAAACACCAGCCAGTCACCACAACAGCCTCTTGGTACAGAACAGGCTGCGTAAGCCGCAGCCCCTCAACCTCACGGCTTAACCGGTTACCCCAGGCAAGCAGCTGTTTAGCTGGCACACTCATCCCCTCTATGCCAGCTCCCCGGCTTACCAAACCAGCAACGGTTACTGAAAGGATCACAGATTGCAGCGCTGGCAACTGGCGCGTCAGCCCATTGAGTTGAAATATCGGAAAATCAAAACATTCGTAGCTAAGAAGAATCGATCCCTCAGGCTTTTGCCCATAATTGCCACCAGCATCAGGAACCGAGCGATCGGCCCCCCTGACCAACCCACCACCATTGCCATTGTCATATTCAGAATAGTGATAGCCGGAGATAACCGCCCCATGCTCATCTGCACCGGCAATGGTCTCCATCACCACCGGCCCTTGAGGAAAGAAGGATAAGCGCAAACAACGCCCTTCAACCTGCCCATTGATAGATAACGACAACCCGCCATCACAAGACTTTTTGCCAGTCGCTTTAGAACGGGGCAGCCCCTCATGCGAGGCCCGGTCTTCAGCCCCCTCAACAACGCCAGTTATCAGACGAAACGGGGCCCACTCTCCACGACCAGAAAACACCCCGCCAAAAAGACCACCCGAAAGACTGCGCCGCAATGTGGACAACACAGTCTCCCCCACATGCCCGTGCAAATCCCCTTCAAAGCCCCGAATAACAATCCGCCTCACCACACCATCAAACCGCGTTTCATAAGGACGGTCATGATTAGACCGAGGAGAGGCAGCTACAGCCAAACTACCGCGCAGCCACTGCCACAACCAGACGCAAAAGCCTCCAAGCGCAAACAGGGCCAGTGTAACCAACACCACCCCAATAACCGAACCGCCAATTAAGTGAGCACCCGGCACATACCACTCAGAAAAATTCATATTCAGCGCCAAAATAAGCGCCCCCTCATCTCTATACGTCTGGAAAAAACCTGAACTACAGCAAAAACCCTGAACTACAGTGCTCATTATAAACTGTAGCCGCAGCTGAAAAACCAAATTCCAAAGCTGTGATTAATAACGGACCGAAAAACCGACAACGCTGCCCAACATCAATGCCCAATCACAAAGGACCGGATAATGGGTTCATATCAATGGCCAATTTCAGATAGCCAGCAAACAACCGCTACAAAGCTCATCAACCGCCGCGCCCAATGAGACATAAACTGTCTCAACTAAGCTCATCAGTTAACTCCACTTCTTTTAGCGCGGCCTCATAATCGGCGCAAGCAACAGTATTGGAGAGGTAATATGCTCAGTTTTCAGGCTGCGTGTTCATTTTTTGCACCAAAATAAACTGGTACATGCCCTCTTTTTGGTCAATTTCCCTTAATTTTTCTATTAAGCGTCACACCCATATGGTAAATCATCAAACGCCTTGATCAGGCCAAGGAGGGATGATTAATCTCATTTTCAAAGCGGCTGGGTCAAAGCTCAGGTCATTGATCTGAACCATTAGAAATACAAAGTTGTATAATAAATAAATATCCTCCATATGAATTATTCAGGCGGGGAGTTAGTTTGAGAGAGGGGCGCATAATGCGACTAAATCCACCAACAATCTTTATCTTTCTGATTTCACTTATTCTGGCAGTTGCTGCCATTGCCGGCCATCAGGGTCTGGTTGACATTCCATCTGTAATTGCTGCTCAGGATTTCTGGCTGGCGATCGGTGCATATATTGTACTAGCCATCGGTAATCTCGTTCGCGGTCTTTAAGTCTCGCTTGAGATATGATCACTAAAAAACGCGCGGAAGAGACCTTCCGCGCGTTTTGTTATTTTTAGACCTATTTAACAGTTAAAGCACCGGCAACTCAGGCAGCTTTCTGCTTCATTCGCGGCATTTTCATCAGCCTGAACAGTAACCGCTCCAACAACGGCTCTGTGACCCCGCTCCGCAATTTACGCAGGTGATACCGCTCCATAGAGCGCTTGACCACATGCACAAACCGCCCCTCAATAATCCTGTCAATATTACGCGGCGGGCATTGCGGCACCGCAAGAAACGCAGCCCCCCTGTCTCCAAAATCAATCATAAAAAAGCCATTGCCCGTCGGTTCATAAACCGGGTAACGCTTGCGCAAAACTTCACCAAGATTTCCAGCAACAGTGCTTGTCATGCTCTCTCGCAAAAAGTCAGAGCAAGGGTGCCCCGTCTCCATCGGCGTCGGCTCCATCACATCAGTGGGCGCAACAATCTCACCAAGCGCAAAAATATTCGGGTAAGCAACAGACTGCAAATAGCGATTGGTACGGATAAGCCCAGCCCGATCTGTTAACCCCTCAACTTCGGTGATGTACCGCTCAGCCCGCATGGCTGGCCACAACAGACCAAACCTCGTTTCAATCATTTTGCGCCCGCGCGGCAGCCCGTCATCATCAAAATGGACAACGTGAAACGCCTCTTCATCCACCCGGTCAATCGCGGCGTTACTGGTCCACTGAATTTGTCTGGCGCGGAACTCTCCCTCCAGCAAACGAGCAGAATTACCAACACCGCCAATTCCAAAATGCCCGGGAAACGGCTCCGGTGTTACAAAGCGCAGCGGCACTTTATCCCGCAGCCTGTGGCGGCGCAACAAACGGTCCACATTGAAAACATATTGATAAGCACTCTGATAATCGATAGCACCTGGCGCGCAGGCGACTGTCATCGGCCCTGGTGAATTTAAAAAATCCTGAAAGGCAATTTCCGCCCGCATGGTTTCATCATCGCTCGTCAGCGAATGGACCATATGCTGAGAGCTAACCAGCCCGGGAATATGATCCTTAGCAGGCTCCATACCATCACTGATAACAAGATAATCAAACGGTACCCGGCGGCCATTATCCATCACCACCACCTGCCGCTCCGGGTGCAATTCCCGTACAGAGCCTAGTGTCAGGTTAATGGAAAAGCGCTCACAAATTTCAGCAATATCAAGGCGCGCTGCATCAACCTTCTGCAGGCCAACGCTCACATAAGGCAGCGCAGAGCGCACAATCCCCTCCCCACTCCGGGAGATGATCGTCACCCAATCTTCATCTGCCATCAGCTTTTTCAACTGCAACGCAGCCGTCAAGCATTGGAGACCCTGACCAATGATAACGATGTGAGCCATATGCGGCGCCTTTAAACCCTTAAGTTTTACGCACTCTACGTCGCCGCCCTGCTGATAATTGCACCAGCTAATTACGATCATTTAAGACAATAAAGGCAAAGCAAACGCTGATAACGGCGGGTTGTACCGTCAGTTGCATTACCAACCATGCTATGATTGGCAGCAACACAACCCATTAAAGTCGGATTACGCCATACTATAAAGGTGGTAGAAGATGAATCAGCTAACTGTCAATGGGCCGCATAAGGATAGCCACAACTGAAAAAAGGCGCCTCTATACCAGGGCGCTCATTAAAAAAGAAATGAAGAATAAAACTTAGCCACACAATCAGGAGAAAACATCATGGTAAAGGCAGCATGGATAGGTCTGGGTGTAATGGGCCACCCAATGGCAATGTATTTAAGCCGCCACCCTGATATTGAGCTAACCATCTATAATCGCACAACAGAAAAAGCCGCCAATTGGTGCCGTGAGCATGATGGCATCATCGCCCGCACCATAGAAGACGCCGCTAAAGGCGCAGCTTTTGTCTTCTCCTGCGTCGGCAATGATGAAGACCTGAAAGAGGTGACCACAGGCCCGGAAGGCGCCTTCAAAACCATGCCCCAGGAGGCCGTGTTTATTGATCACTCAACCATCAGCGCCAGCGCCGCAAGAGAAGTAGCGGATATCGCCAGAACACAAAATCTCTATTTTCTCGATGCCCCAGTCACTGGCGGCCAAAAAGGGGCCGAGGCAGGCACATTGAGCATAATGGTCGGCGGCGAGGCAACAGCGCTGCAAACCGCCCAGCCCCTTATAGAGACTTACTCAAGCGCCATACAGCATATGGGCCCACCTGGCAGCGGACAACTGACCAAAATGGTCAATCAAATCGCCATTTCCGGGTTGGTTCAGGGCCTGGCAGAGGCGATAAATTTTGCCAAAGCTGCCAATCTTGATGTTGAAAAAGTTTTAAGCGTCACCACCAAAGGCGCAGCCCGCAGCTGGCAGATGGAAAACAGCGGCAAATCAATGGCTGAAGGTCATTTTGATTTTGGTTTCGCCGTTGATTGGATGCGCAAAGATCTCGGCATCTGCCTTGATGAAGCAGGCAGAAATGGCGCAGATCTACCAGTGACCACTCAAGTGAAAAGCTTTTTAGATGAGGTTAGTCAAAAGGGCAGCGGCCGCAAAGACATCACCAGCCTGATCACCCGCCTCACGTAACAAGCCGTCAATCCTGAGCCTTACTCTTTGTGAATTGCGATTTTAAGAGGCAGAATCAAGCGCTTCAAAAGCTCCATTCGCATAGCCAAGCGGCAATTGCGTTGTGAACTTAATCTGCTCCATGGCGAAAGAGGATGAAACATCCGCAATCTCAACATCCTGGATAAGCCGTTTATAGAACCGGTCATAAGAGGCAATATCCGGCACCACAACCCGCAGCAGATAATCAACCTGACCGCTCATACGATAAAATTCTACAACTTCAGGAAATTCTTCTATCGCTTTATGGAAGCCATCTAACCAATCCTGGCTATGTTGGTTTGTGGTCACAAACACAAACACCGTAACAGGCGCATTGACTTTCCTCGGGTCCAGTAAAGCCACCCGATTACGTATCACACCCATTTCTTCCATTTTTTGAATTCGCCGCCAGCACGGCGTGGTTGAAAGCCCAACCTTCTTGCCAATTTCCGCCACGGGAATTGTGCAATCTTTCTGTAGAATTTCCAAAATCCTGATATCAAGTTTATCAAGCATAGGTTACATAGCGCCTCTCAGCTCTGATCACCGCTAATATTCTTAGCGATAAATCCCCACCTAAAAAATACGAGTGTGCCCTCAATTAAGTTGCAACATGTCATAGGACCTCTAATTTAGAAGCTCATACGGGACGCAACGACTTTAAATATGTAAAACCACCATAAATGAGCGAAACCATTTCCTTTTGGCTATAAATGGCGGTCTTAAAATATAGAGCCCACAAACGCTCTCCTCAGTACATGTTGCCACGCCAACTCACAAAAGCCTCTCAATACACAATTTATAAAATCTCTTTCTCATGTATTCTATCAAGACTACATGATCATGGAATAATATTCTACACAAAGAGACTTATCGTACCATTTATTCTTTTTAAATTTAATCACAACAAGGTTTAGAAAGGCATGAGAAAGGTCAAACAATGGCAAAATTAACTGTCTAATATCGCGGGTTTTGACGCCGCCAGGCTTGCGGCATCGTAAATTCACCCTGCCACACCCCGCGTTTGGCAGATTTAGCGGCGCGCTCTTCCGTTTTGAAATTTCCACCATAAGAAACAGCCCAGCCCTCAGCCACCATCCAGCGGTTTAATTCAGTCCCCCCAGCGCTACAATAAGCCAACAACCGCTCATGCCGGTCAAATTCACCCCCCGTACAGTCAACCGCCTGCGAAGCAATCTTTTTGCGCAAAGCAGTAAGAGAAGCCCGGCCGCAGGCCCATTCGGCGCCGTTTTTCCGGCATTTTTGTGCCAGTTCTGGGGCATCAATGCCTTTCAGGCGAATGCGCTCACCCTTCAATTCCAGGCTATCGCCATCAACCACCCGCGCCCGGCCAGCAACCTCATCTTGAAAAACATCCTGTTGCAGCCACAGCAACCCTGAAAACACCAGAATTACCACCACCGCCAGCCATTTCCCGCTATCGCCGCTCATTCTGACCCACCATCTAATAAACTATTAAGTATCTGATTTTCGACCAAATTTTAGTAAATATAAACGAGAAATTAGGAATTAGAAATATAGACTAAACCATAAATCTGGGGATCAAGCGCCTGTGGCCATTAAAACAGCCATAGCGTGAGTGAGTTGAGTATGGGTGCAGTGAACAATATTGCGCAAAAAAACCGCCATCTGAATACGGTTCAGAATATGCGGCTATCATCTTCTGTTAAAGAAGCACGGGACAAGCTCGGCCATAAACAAGGTACTGATCGCTTTCAGTATGAACTGTTGCGCATGTTCGCCCGTAATGAGCTAACAGCCTCACTCTCCATCCCCCTATTCGCAGTTATTCTTGCTGTCAGCATCTCCATCTGGGCACCGCTCACACTGGTTTCTATCTGGGTCGGCACCGTCTTTGTCTCCAAAGGCGTCATTCTCATTATCTGCCGCCGTTTCACAGACTTGCCGCGCCCAAAAGTAAACTTGAAACTCTGGCGCCAACGCCTCATTGTGGCTGAAACATTCTATGGCCTCTCCTGGGCAGGCATAGTGCTGATCGCCGCCGGCACAAAAGACCCCGTGGCCCATGTTTTCATCTTTGCCTCTTTCATTGCCGTGATTTCAATCCGCATGATGTTTGCCTCAACCATCATGCCCCTGGTGCTTGCAGGCACCGCCCCAATGACCTTCGGCCTTGTTATCCACTTCCTCGCCTTGCAAGAGCCGTTCTACTGGGCCTTGGCGGCCATGGTTGTCGGCATTCACGTTTACCTGATTTACCTCATGTCCGGCTTGAACTCGACCGTTTACGCCATGCTTGAATACCGGGCCGAAAAAGACATCCTCATCGGCCGCCTGGAAGAAGCCAAAGCCTTCTCGGATGATGCAAGACATCGCGCCGAGGAAGCCAACCTCGCAAAATCTCGCTTTCTCGCCACCATGAGCCATGAGCTGAGAACGCCATTAAATGCTATTCTGGGTTTTTCAGAAGTTATGAAGACCGAGGTTTTTGGCCCCCATTCCAACCCGACTTACAAAGAATATGCCACCGACATTCACAATAGCGGCAACCACCTTCTGAACCTGATTAACGAGATACTCGACCTTTCCCGCATCGAAGCAGAACGCTATGAGCTGCATGAGCAAACAGTGAAGCTGGCCGATATTGCGGAAGATTGCCAGCATCTCATCTCCATGCGCGCCCGCAACAAAGACATCACCTTAAACTTTGTAGAAGATAAAGACCTCACCGCCATTTGGGTGGATGAACGCGCCATCCGCCAGGTGGTGCTGAACCTTCTCTCTAATGCGGTTAAATTCACCCCGCCTAATGGCACCATCACCCTCACCATAGGCGGCACCCACACCGGTGGCCAATATCTCACTGTCGCAGACACCGGCCCCGGCATCCCGGAAGATGAAATTGAAAAAGTTTTGAAACCGTTTGGCCAGGGCTCCCTTGCCCACCAAACGGCTGAGGGCGGCACAGGCCTTGGCCTGGCCATTTGCCAAAAGCTCATCACCCTGCATGATGGTGAATTTAAGCTAACAAGCGAACTGCGCCATGGCACCACCGTGCGCATTGAAATCCCCTCAAAAAGAGTAATGCAAGGCATGGCGGCCCTGGATCCAAATGCGCCGCTTAGTTTAAAATCTCAGGCGCAACCCCTTGACCGCGAAAGCAAAGAGTTTGAAGAGCTAACCCAACAAATTCAGCGGATCATCAAAAGCCGGCAAATAAAGCGCGATATCATGACCTCACAGAATGAGGAAGTTGACGAAGACCCGTTAGAAATTCTAAGAACCGCAGCAAGGGAAAATAAACTTTAACCACGCAGCCCCACCCTTCTTAGTGCTTGTGGACAGGCAAAAAAATATCCACAATCCCCTCAAAGACATAGTCTAGGCCACATTGCGGATATGATTTTTTGCCAAAACAACAAATGTTATTCAGCAACATAAATTTAGAAACATGCTTAGTGAGCGCAATTCTGCCGATCATTATGAGGGAGATGGCAAAACGTGAAGCTCCCTCACCCGCAAGAACGTAATATAATCAATATCCAAATTTCCATAAGACCTGCTGTCACTGCCAAGAGACCCAAGCGCAATTCATTCCGGAGGACATATAAGTGAGTAGTTGGATCGCCCTAGGCCTGTTGATCATTTCAGCGTTGGTCCTTGTTCTCTATCATGATCAAGGCACAATCGCCGGGCTCCAAAGCTCAAACTTTGCCGGTCTCATGGCCAGTGTCGCCCTCCTTATCTGGATAGGCAGCTCGGTTCTGCGTGATTATTCCGGAAAATATGGCCGCGCCCTCAAAGACTTAACCACCTGGACAGGGATTACCCTCATTCTCGTCACCCTCTACACCTTCCGCATCGAACTTATGGAAGGCTCCGAGCGCGTGCTCCAGCAGCTGATGCCAGCAGGCACAAACATCTCACTCAGCCCCTATAATAATGAACGCGCCACAGTCCGCATCCGCAAAAAAAATGACGGCCATTTCATTATTAATACCCTCACAAACAACAAGCCCCTGACCATGTTGCTTGATACAGGCGCATCCACAGTCGTCCTCAGCGCTAACGATGCCCGCGCCATCGGCATAGACACCACAAAGCTGCGATACGTCATTCCGGTCGATACAGCGAACGGTAAAACCCTTGCAGCCCGCATCACAATCAAGAGTTTAGCAGTTGGCCCCATTAAGTTACGCCGCATTGAAGCCCTCGTCGCCGGAGAGGGAGATTTAAGAGAAAGTCTCCTTGGTATGAGTTTTTTAAACCGTTTGCGCTCTTATGAGGTTACTGGGGATTTTCTGGTTTTAAGAAGTTAAGCCCTAAAAGCCGCTCATCATAACAATGTAACCTTAAGGCTCATCTACCAGCCGAGGCCGATATAAATGCGAAAATCAGGTGTCATACGAGAATTAGTGCTGTGGTGCATCTGTGCCGCTCTCGGCTTTTTGCTCGTTTTTTATTACGATGAGCTGCTTGGTAAAATCAGAGCCTTCCAGGAAGTTGCCCGCAGCACAGACCTGAAACATCACGTCCGCGATGCTGAAGTTAAAAGCAAAAGCTGGGAAAATATCATCGTCATTCACGCAAACCGTGAAGGCCACTTCGCCACCCGCGCCAAAATCAACAATGAAGATACAATGTTAATGGTAGACACCGGCGCCACCTATGTCGCCCTCTCCTATGAAACAGCGGAAGAAATCGGGCTCAACATTCAACCCAGTGACTTTTCGAAAGCCGCCCGCACCGCCAATGGCATCTCCAAGGTCGCAGCGGTTAGCCTGGATGAAATCACCATCGGCGATATCACAGTCAGCAATGTAGAAGCCATCGTCGTTGAACCCGGCAAGCTCGATATAAACCTCCTCGGCATGAATTTTCTCTCCAAATTAAAACGCTTTGAAGTCTCTGGTCGCAAGCTGTTACTTGTGCAATAGTTGACAACTTTGGTGGCACTTACTATCAGCCCGATACCACACCCAGCCCCCGTAAACCCAAGGAGCTTTATCTCTATGTTCCCGGCCCCTATTACCTCCGCCCAGGAAAACACCGCAGAATTTGAAACCACCCCCTTCATCAAGCCCACCGGATTTCGCGAATATGACGCCCGCTGGCTCTTTGGCAAAGAAATCAACCTTCTCGGCCTGCAAACCATCGGCATAGCCATCGCCATGCTGTTTGAAGAGCGCGGCATTAAAAAACGCATCGTCGTTGGTCATGATTATCGCTGGTATTCTGCAAGCATCAAACAAGCCCTGATAAACGGCCTATTGGCCGGCGGTATGGAAGTGCATGACATCGGCCTCGCCCTCTCCCCCATGGCCTATTTCGCACAATTCGATTTAGATGTTGAAGGCGTCGCCATGGTCACCGCCAGCCATAATGATAATGGCTGGACCGGCATTAAAATGGGGCTGGACAAACCTCTGACATTCGGCCCCGATGAGATGAGCCGCCTGAAAGAAATAGTCTATGAAGGCAATTACAAAACCCCGGGCGGTGGGCACTATACTTACCATCAGGGCTTCTCAGAGCGCTACCTGAATGACATTACAAACCGCGCGCCGCTATCTCGCAAAATCAAAGCCGTCGTCGCCTGCGGCAATGGCACAGCCGGCGCCTTCGCACCGCAAGCACTTGAAAAACTCGGTCTAGAGGTCATCCCCCTCCACACCAAGCTGGATCACTCATTCCCCAATCATAACCCCAACCCCGAAGACCTCGGCATGCTCAGGGATATAGAGCAGGCGGTGAAGGAAAATAACGCAGATCTAGGCCTAGCCTTTGATGGCGATGGCGACCGCTGCGGTGTCATCGATAATGAAGGCAATGCCATTTTCTCCGATAAGGTCGGCGTCATGCTCGCCCGCGATATTTCCGCCCGGCACGAGAATGCGCTGTTCGTGGTTGATGTGAAATCAACTGGCCTCTTCCTGACGGACCCGGTGCTAAAAGAAAATGGCGCCACCACCCATTACTGGAAAACTGGCCATTCCTATATTAAGCGCTACTCCCATGAAAATGGCGCCCTTGTCGGCTTTGAAAAATCAGGCCACTTCTTCTTCAACCCGCCATTGGGCCGCGGTTATGATGATGGCCTCATTGCAGCCTTAGCCGTCCTCGATATGCTTGACCGTAACCCGGATAAAACAGTCAGCGCGCTAAAAGACGAGCTGCCAATGACTTACCAGTCACCCACCATGTCGCCCCACTGTGACGATGAAATTAAATACGGCGTGGTTGACCGCATCATTGAGCATTTCACAAAACTAACAGAGCGCGGCGAACAGCTTGCCAACCAGGCGATTAAAGAGCTGATTACCGTCAACGGCATCCGCATTGTTCTGGAAGATGGCACCTGGGGTCTTGTCCGCGCCTCATCCAACAAACCAGAGCTTGTCGTCGTCGTTGAAAGCCCCACATCAGAGGCCAATATGCGCGCTATCTTCAAAGAGCTGGATGACCACCTCGCCACCTATGATGAGATCGGTGAGTATAACCAGAAGATATAGAAGCCCAGAAGATATAGAAGCTAAGGTAGAGGATTATAATTCACACGCATCGTTCTGATGATTGCTGCAAGCTACGCGTTCAGCAGCAGCATCTGAATGATGCGTGCCGCCTTCAATTCAGTTTACCTAACTTAACTCTCTTAATCAGAAAAAAAGGCAGCTACTGATTTGTTGCTGGGTACTCTTGAGCTTTTCTTCAAATCCATTAATACCCCAGCGCATATTGAAACGCCCGCTCCAGCCGGTCATTCCCCCAGAACAACTCCTCACGCGCAATAAAAGACGGCGCGCCAATGATCCCCAGCGCCTTGGCCTGATCAGTGATTTTAAAGAGCTTCCCCTTGATCTCATCTGACTGAGCGCGGGCAAGTATGCCGCCAACTTCCCCCATCTCCATCGATTCAAGAATAAAGCCAATATCTTCTTCACCAGAGATAGAGAGCCCCTCAGAAAACTGCCGCACATAAACCGCTTGAGAGAAGGCAACCCCCCATCCCTCTTCCATGCCAACAAGCGCTGTGCGGGCAGCTAACAGCCCGCGCTGCGGAAATTCAGCCGGCATGGTCAGCGGCAACCCATACGCCGCCGCCTCCCGCTGAATATCCCGGAAGAAATAACGTCCCTTTTCAGGGTAAGTAATAAAGGGGGAGAGCTCCCAGCCAAAATCTTTGAAAATCGGCCCAAGCAAAAACGGTTGATAGTGCACTTCAACCCCGACCTGTTCGGCAATATCCCCAATCCGCATCATGCTGATATAGGAATAAGGGCTGGCAAACTCATACCAGAATTGTAATTCTTTCATGTCTCCCCTTTCCGCGCGGCGTCCCCACACCACAAAAGCCCGCCAGAACAATTAGCGGAAAAATCCTGTCACCTAAGCGCGCCTGGAAAAAGGACCAGACCTAACAAAACGCCAGACTGAACAGCATAAAAGTTTTGAGTGTCACACCGAAGCCGCCCGCCGTCAAATATCAAGGGGTTAAACAAATACTGAGTATAAAAACCGCACCCCAACCGTCATCAGGAACAGCGCAAACAACAGCTCAAGCGTCTCCCGCCGCAGCCCATGGGCGGCCCGCACCCCCAGCGGCGCAAACAGCAAGCTTGTCGGCAAAATCAGCACCGCGCCAATCAGAGAGACAAAACCAAGCGAAAATGGTGGCAAGGCATTCGCCCCCCACCCGGCCCAAACCATGCCGAGAATAGCGGGCAGTGCAATTATCGGCCCTATCGCCGCCGCCGTTCCAACGGCCTTATGAATTGAGCGCCCAAAGAGCGTCATAAAGCTCCCCGTAAACGTGCCGCCGCCAATGCCCATTAAAGTCGAGAGTACGCCGGTTAAAACCCCATAGAGCCGAACAACCAAATTAGACGGCCAAGCCAGCCTGAACTGCGGGTAACGCTGCGACCATAAAAGAAAGCAAGCCACCAGCAATACAGCCACCCCATAAATCATCCGCAAGGTCGCCCCATCGGCGCTGCGGGCAATCAAGGCGCCAATCGCCACCCCCACAACCACCAGCGGCCCCATAACGCGCACCACCGGCCAGTCAACACTTTGCTTTTTATTATGCCCATAGGCAGAAAGCAGCCCTGTTGGCAAAATCACCGCAAGCGATGTGGCAACTGCCATATGCGTGCGAATGGCTTCATCAATACCAATATAACCAAACACCTCATAGAGAACCGGCACCATAACGGCCCCACCGCCGATACCGAGCAAACCCGCCATAAACCCCGCCACAGCGCCGCAAAACACCAGTGAGAGCGCCATTGTCATCATTTCTTCCATAGTAAACGCTTATCCTGTAAACTGATATTAAGGCCGGCGCACTGATATCAATCCCAGCCAAACTTGGCGCAGTTAGAGATGAAAACAGCGCCATGCTGAAAAACCCTATCAGAACCCCATCTAAAGGTTGACAAAATCACCTTTTCTACTGTATTCACCTCAATTCGCGCGCCTATTATGGGCGCAGCGAGGTAATGCGCTGTCCGAGGTTATCTGTTGTTTCAAACCTTAGGGAATAAAACAACATAAGAAAGCTCGCCGCCTAACTTAGGTTTTCTTTGATATCAGGCTTAGCTACCCTTTGAGATCATAAGTGGTCTGTATCATAAATGATCGAAGAAGTGCCAAGTCATAATCAGAGGGCGACACCGCAGGACGCGGCTAACAAATAGGAACTATGAAATATGTATGCGGTAATTAAAACCGGCGGCAAACAATATCGGGTTGCCAAAGATGATGTCATCAAGATCGAAAAGGTCGAAGGTGAAGCAGGCGATAAAATTGAATTTGGCGAAATTCTCATTCTAGGCAGCGATGATGAAACCACCATCGGCGCGCCATTAGTAGAAGGTGCTAAAGTCACAGGTGAAGTGCTCGAGCAGGGCCGCGCCTCTAAAATCATTGTTTTCAAGAAAAAACGGCGTCACAACTACCGCCGCAAAAAAGGCCATCGCCAGCACCAAACTGTTGTGCGGATCACTGACATCTCTAAATAAACCGATAGCTGAAGTGTGAGACTGGCAATTGACAGCATAAAGGCTCCCTTCATCACATAAGGATACTTCTCATGGCACATAAAAAAGCAGGCGGCTCATCCAGAAACGGTCGCGATTCCGCCGGACGCCGCCTTGGCGTCAAGAAATTTGGCGGCGAATCAGTCATCCCTGGCAACATCATTATTCGCCAGCGCGGCACAAAATGGCACCCAGGTGAAGGCGTTGGCCTCGGAAAAGACCACACAATCTTCGCAATGCGCGAAGGAAATGTCTCTTTCCGCACCAGAGCGAACGGAAAAGTGTTTGTTTCTGTTGATGAAGGCAAATAAGCCACTTTGCTCGGTGAGCAATTACAATTAGCGTTTATGAAGAGGGAGGCTGTTTTGGTCTCCCTTTTTTAAAGATTGGGCTTCAATTACGATTATGAGCTGTAGAAGCTTCATTGATTAAGCGCCCTTTTTACAATGGCTCTCTATTCCAGGTAACAGTATCAAAATTAGTATGCGTTTCACGTACCCCTTCATTCAGATTCTCAGGTGAAAGGGTCCGTTGTAGCAGTTCGATGAGAAACCACGGATTGAAATGCGACTGTAATGATGCATCAGGCACGAGAAGACAGTTTAAGATTGCGCCCCATCAGCCTGTTCGATGTTCCTCGGATCGTTGAACTTGCCAATGATTGGGAAGTTGCGTCTATGGTCTCACGCCTGCCCTACCCTTATGAACCCCACCACGCTCATGATTGGATCTCAGAAATTGAGGTTAATCGCCGGGAAGATGTCTGGGCCATAGAGTCAGATGGGTTCTTCGCCGGCTGCATCGGCTATAACCGCGCATCACTCAACCATGGTGAGTTAGGCTACTGGCTTGGCCGACCCTTCTGGGGCCGGGGCCTTGCCACACGCGCTTCGTGGCAAATTCTCGCCCATGGTTTCACATCTGAACCCTTTAAATTCTTCCGGGCCTGCCACTATATTGAGAATGAGCGCTCACGCCGTGTGCTGCTCCGTCTTGGTTTCCAGCCAGAAGACATCATCGAAGTGCCCTCGATAGCCAGAGGAGGCCCCGCCCCAGCTCAGCGCTATCGCCTCCCCCGCCAGGCCTTTGAGCAAATGGCAGGTTAAGCTCTACGCTATCTCTCAAGAGCTATTCCATACTCAAAATTTATATCAGCCCCCTAACAAGCGCTTTCTTTTTCGCGCCAACCGCTATATCAATCGCTTATGAAATTTCTTGATCAGGCACGCGTTTACATAAAATCCGGTAGTGGCGGCAATGGCTGCATATCCTTCCGGCGCGAAAAATATATTGAATTTGGCGGACCCAATGGCGGCAATGGCGGCCGGGGCGGTGATGTATGGGCCGTGTGCGTTGACAATCTCAACACCTTGATCGACTTCCGCTTCCAACAGCATTACAAAGCGGGCAACGGCCAGCATGGCATGGGCAGCAACTGCACAGGTTCCGGCGGTGATGACATTTTCTTAAAAGTCCCACCCGGCACACAAATCCTCGCAGAAGATAATGAAACCCTTCTTGCAGATCTGACAGAGCCAGGCCAACGCGTTATCCTGGCTAAAGGCGGCAATGGCGGCTTCGGCAACAGCCATTTTAAAAGCTCCACCAATCAGGCCCCCCGCCGGGCAAACCCAGGCGAACCCGGTTTGGAAATGACAGTGTGGCTACGCCTGAAACTGATCGCAGATGCCGGGCTAGTTGGCCTCCCCAATGCTGGCAAATCCACCTTTTTGGCCAGTGTGTCAGCGGCAAAACCTAAAATAGCAGATTACCCCTTCACCACATTGCACCCAAATTTGGGCGTTGTAAAAGCCGGCGATAAAGACTTCGTCATCGCAGACATACCCGGCCTCATTGAAGGTGCCCATGAAGGTGCCGGCATCGGGGATAGATTCCTCGGCCATATTGAACGCTGTGAAATCCTGCTCCATCTAATTGACGCCACCTCAGAAAACCCGGCCAAAGATTATGCCATTGTCCGCAAAGAGCTCGAATCATATAGTGAAGAGCTGATAGATAAAGACGAAATCGTCGCCCTCACCAAATGCGATGCCATCGGTGAGGATCTAGGCGAGGACCTGGCAAAAGAGCTTGCTGAGGAAATTGGCAAACCAGTCACCCCGCTCTCCGCTGTCTCTGGACTTAATCTTGAGACAACCCTGCTCCGTATTGCCCAAACCATTCAGGACAAACGGCAGAAGCGCCGGGAAAAACCAAAGCTGGATGATAATTGGCGCCCATAAATGCTAATCCTTATTCCACGGGCAGCACGGCGCTTTATGCGCATTTTTAAGCGCAAACAAACTAATTTGCATAACGACAGCCGTAATATTTCGGCGTAAATTCAAAAATGATAATCACTAATCTAATCAAAAACTGCCGCTATCATAATAAGGGCCAATTGCCGGGCAACATGCCCTTGCAATAAAATTCCTGAATTATTTAACCAGAACCTATTGGCCGATTTAACTGGCAGGCAACCAAACCTGGCAGCATGAGCCAGCACCAAGCCCAAAAACGGGCCTAAGAAGAAGAAACGACCAGCTAAGGCGAGATAAAACTTTAAAATGCGCGACGATTGGAACAAAGCAAAACGCATTGTCATCAAGATTGGCTCCGCACTCCTTGTTGACGAAAATGAAGGCCATATCCGTAGCGAGTGGATGGCCTCTATGGTTGCGGACATTGCAAAACTCAAACAGGATGGCAAAGAAATCGTTATCGTGGCCAGCGGCGCCAAAGCCCTTGGGCGACAAGAGCTGCACCTGGAGCCAGGCAATCTGCCGCTGGATCAAGCCCAAGCGGCGGCCGCCATCGGGCAAATCTCACTGACACATGCGTTTAAATCCTATTTCAACACTCACGGCGTGCCCTGCGCACAGATTCTGCTGACCCTGGGCGATACAGAAGACCGCCGCCGTTATCTGAATGCGCGAGATACCCTGACAACCCTATTGGAATTTGGCGCCGTTCCCGTTGTGAATGAAAACGACACCGTCGCCACCACCCTTCTCCGTTATGGTGATAATGATCGGCTTTCAGCCCGCGTCGCTGCGATGATCGACGCCGATGTGCTTGTTCTTCTCTCGGATATTGACGGGCTATATACCGCACCGCCGCAAAGCGATGATCAGGCAAAACATATCCCTGAGGTACCAAATGTAACACCGGAGATTGAAGCCATGGCCGGCGGCTCAGGTAGCAACTACTCAACCGGCGGCATGGTGACAAAAATTTCAGCAGCCCAAATGGCTAATAGCGCTGGCTGCCACATGGTCATCACCACAGGTAAAGTACTCAACCCGATTTCAAAGTTTTTAGATGGCGGCAAAGCCACCTGGTTTCTCTCGACTGCAAGCTCAATGCAAGCCAGAAAATCCTGGATAGCCGGAGCCCTTGATGTAAAGGGAAGTATCACTATTGATAAAGGTGCTGAAAAAGCCTTATATGATGGCAATAGCCTGCTTCCCGCTGGTGCGACCGCTGTAAAAGGCAGTTTCAACCGTGGTGATGTCGTCTCTGTATTGAATGTTGATGGCAGAAAACTCGCCCATGGCCTTACCTCTTATTCATCTGTTGATGCAGAGAAGATCATAGGCAAGCACAGCTCCTGCACACTAACAATCCTCGGCTATTCCGGCCGCACAGAATTAATCCATAGAGATAATATGGCACTGACAAAAGGTAAGGATCAATGAACCTGCAAGGTAACACCGCCGCACCATTAAAAGACGATGCTACTGTCACTGAGATCATGGCTCATATCGGCCAAAACGCCAAAGCCGCTGCCCGCCTTCTCGCCATCGCCACCACCGCACAGAAAAACCAGGCACTCCTTGCCATGGCCACAGAGCTAGAGAGTAATATTCCAGCTATTCTTAGTGCCAATGCTATTGATGTCTCCAATGCCAGAGAGGCCGGGCGCGATGCCGCATTTATCGACCGGTTAGAGCTATCCGAAGACCGCATCATGAGCATCGCTTCCGGTCTAAAAGCCATCGCCGAACTGGATGACCCTGTTGGCCATGTCATCGCCCATTGGCAGCGCCCGAACGGATTGGATATTTCCCGCATCCAAGTGCCACTCGGCGTAATCGGCATCATCTATGAAAGCCGCCCCAATGTGACAGCCGATGCCGGTGGCCTCTGCCTGAAAGCTGGGAACGCCGCCATTCTACGCGGCGGGTCAGATAGCTTCCATTCTTCAAGAGCCATTCACGAAGCGCTCTGCCGCGGCCTGAAAGCCGCTGACCTACCAATAGAAGCCATTCAGCTCGTGCCAACAACCGACCGCGCGGCCGTAGGCGAAATGCTAAAAGGCCTCAACCACACAGTAGATGTGATCGTACCAAGAGGCGGCAAAAGTCTGGTTGCTCGAGTTGAAGAAGAAGCCCGCGTCCCGGTTTTTAGCCATCTTGAAGGCATCTGCCACGTCTATGTCGACAAATCAGCCGATGAAACAAAAGCCGTGGAAATTGTGGTCAATTCAAAACTCCGCCGCACTGGTATATGCGGCGCAGCTGAAACGCTATTGATAGATGAAGCGCTGGATGAAACCACAAGACAAGCGGTCATAACCGGGCTTTTAGAGAGAGGGGCAACTATAAGAGGCGATGAAACAATCGCCGCACTTGATGCCCGCATAGAACCCGCAAACGAAGAAGATTGGGACACAGAATATCTCGACAAGATCATCTCCGCAAAGCTGGTGCCAGGCATAAAAGGCGCGATAGACCATATCGCCGAGCATAGCTCCAACCATACAGAGGCCATCATCGCCGAAGACCAGTCAGCCGTTGATCAATTCTTCCAAAGTGTTGATAGCGCCATCCTGCTGCATAATGCCTCCACCCAATTTGCGGATGGCGGCGAATTTGGTATGGGTGCAGAAATTGGCATCGCCACCGGTAAAATGCATGCGCGCGGCCCCGTCGGCGTCGATCAGCTCACAAGTTTCAAATATATCGTTCGGGGCTCTGGTCAAATTCGCCCAACCTAAGCCCAATCACTGACCTGAAAAGCCAGCAGTTGTAATCAACAGGAACCGCCAGACGTGCCAGAGACCCGCCCCGCCCACAGCTTTGGCAGCATAAAAGTACGCCTCCCCTATGCATCAAGCGGGCAGCGCATTGGATTGCTCGGCGGCTCCTTTAACCCACCCCATGAAGGCCATCGCCATATTTCTGAGGTCGCGTTAAGCGTGCTCGGCCTTGACCGTGTCTGGTGGCTGGTCAGCCCCGGCAACCCAATAAAATCTCATGATGAATTGGAAGACCTTAGCCACAGGCTCAAAGCCGCAGAAGATATAGCCCGCCACCCGCGCATTTCCGTCACCGGGTTTGAAGCCGCAATGCCCACTAACTACACCGCACAAACCTTGCAGTTTTTGCGCCGCCGCTACCCTACAGTCAAATTTGTCTGGCTAATGGGGGCTGATAATCTTTTATCGTTTCACCGCTGGCAACAATGGCAACAGATCTTTAAACAGGTCCCCATTGCCGTTATGGACCGCCCCGGCTATAGGATGGAAGCGCTGGTTAGCCCAGCCGCTCACCGCTATCGCCGATATCAAATCCCCGAGCAGGCCGCGAGACAGCTACTACAAAAACCTCTCCCCGCCTGGACCTTCATAACCCATCCGCTCATCAGCCAATCCTCAACAGCACTGCGTGAAGCCAACAAAGCTCACGGCTCAAAATGAGGTGGCTTAAAATAAGGCGCACAATGGCCCTATTAGCCCTTAAAAAGGCGGCTTTAAGCTGTAAAAATCACATAGCGCCTAAAAGCTTGTAACAATCACCACTCTCCAGTAAAATAGATCGCAGCTGCGGTTCATATACTTAACTGTCAAATGAGGTAAATGCATATCGCAACCCTCTGGACAAGGATTAACCCAGCTTATAAAAGTCAGTTCCTTAAAGAGTAGTCCTCGCTTATATGGAGGGCAAAGATGTATCAGCCAATATGGCAAACGGGTGGCGACACCCGCATTAGGGAGAAACAACACAGTTGCACACGGTTTTTCGTGATTTTGCGGGGCAACCCCACAAAAATATGATAATCACTCATTCAACAACCGGTCACAACCTGTCCGGGCAGCTTAGGCGAATGAGAAACGCGGCAAGCAATCTGGCCGCCAGTGCCACTATTTGGGCAATCCCAAGCACCTCCATAAAACTCACTTCCCAACATTATAGGACCTTTTGCACATTATGCAGACACGCTCAGAGGAAGCAGGCATGACCAAATCTGCCTCACCCGCCATTTCGGCCAAAGCAGAGATTGACGAACAATATAATCTCGTCATTGAGTGCCTTGAAGACGCCAAAGCTGAAGATATCATCACCATCGACCTTGAGGGGAAATCCTCAATCGGCGATTATATGATCGTGGCCAGCGGCCGCTCTCATCGCCATGTTGGTGCCATTGCAGACCGGCTTGGTAAACATCTACGCGAACATGGCTATGGCCGCTCACGCATTGAAGGCCAGGAAAATTGTGATTGGGTGCTGCTGGATGCCGGTGGCATTATCATTCATGTCTTCCGCCCTGAAGTTCGTGAATTCTACAACATTGAAAAAATGTGGCTTGCTGAACGCCCTGAAGACACCACCGAGCAGTAGGTCTTATGTAACGGCCCCATACCTCCTCATTCATGCAATAGCCCTGCACAATGCCGGTTGCTTAAATGAGATGAGCAAATGAGGCGAAGTAAGCTCTAAAAAAACGGATCATGTTTACAAAATGGCTGATTTAGACATCTTCGCCATTGGCCGCTTGAAACAGGACGCCGAAGAAAAGCTTGAAGCGCGCTATCTTGAGCGGTTAAAAAAGGCCGGCCCTATGGGGGGGCTCCGCTCTGTCACCATCACCGACCTGACAGAATCGCGCCAAAGAGGCACCAGTGAGCGCAAAGAGGAAGAAGCAACTCGCCTGACTGAGCGGCTAAAACCCCAAAATTTTCTGATCGCTTTGGATGAAAAAGGCAAAAGCCTAACCAGCCTTGCCTTCGCAGACAAATTAAGAAGCTGGATTGATCAGGGCGAAACACGCATCGTCTTCGCCATTGGCGGGCCAGATGGCCACGGCAAAAGCCTCTTGCAGAAGGCAGATTATAAATTCTCTCTCTCCCCGCTTACCTTGCCCCACGGCCTTGCTCGCATTCTCCTGATGGAGCAGCTATACCGTGCCGTTACAATCTGGTCAGGCCACCCCTATCACCGCGAATAATCAAGCCCCGATAAAGGCCACAAACAACTCTGGAAAGCCCCAGACCAGGCCAAGGAATGCCGTGATTTCAGCTTAATTCTATGATAGATGGTTAAATCCGCTAAAGTTTAGAAGCCTATCGTTTTGAAGCGTCTCTTTGTAAAAGTGCATCCCATTCACCCGAACCCTGAAACGAGTTCTTAAATCAGCCAATGATCAGACCTGCCAACCTACAAAGATTAAAGCTCCCCCTGGCGGGCATTCTCATCATGGCGCTCACGCTCACAGGCCTTTTCCCCCCCTCCGCAAACCAGGCAATCGCTCAGGAAAGCACCAGCAAAACAAAAAGCCCTGATGGTGAAACACCAGAAGAAATGCGTCGCCGCCTTGCTGAAGAAAACCGCCGCCTCGCAGAAGAAAAAAAGATGCTTGAGGCGGTTGAGAACCAGAAGAAAGGCGTCAGCCAAAAGGTTCAAAAGCTAGGTGAAGAGCGCGCACGCCTCACCAACCTCATGCGCAGCTACGCCAAACGCATCCAGGAAAGTGAGACAACCCTCTCAAGGCTGGAATTAAAATTAAATGACCTTCGCCGCAAAGAAGAGATCGTTCGCAACTCCATGAGTGAGCGACGCGCGGCAATCTCTGAAATGCTGGGCCTGTTGCAACGCATGGGCCGCAACCCGCCACCAATCATGGCAACCCACCGGGATGATGCGTTAAAAATGGTCCGCAGCGCCATGCTGATGTCGAATATTCTGCCAAAATTGAAAACCCAGGCAGAGAGTTTAAAAGCTGAGCTTACGAACCTGGTTGAATTAAAGAAAAACATCGCCCTCCAATCAGAGCGCCTCCGCGTCCAGAATGCAGAGATGGAAGCCGATCGCCTGCGCGTTAAGGAACTGCGCGAAGATAAGAACGACCGCATACTTAGCCATAACCTTGAATTGCGCCAGATAGAAAAACGCGCCAAAGACCATGCAAAATCTGTAACCAATCTCGGCCAGCTGATCAGCCGAATTGATAAAGAAATAACCCGCCGCACAGAACTGGGTGCCTATGAAAGCCAGCGCATAGAAGATGAAAAAATTGCCGCCAAGAAAATTGGCCGCAAGGCAGCTGTAGAACTAAGCCCGACGGAAAAGAAAAATATCATTTTTAAAAATCCAGGCCGCATCACCCCGGCTTTGCCATTTGTTAAGGCCAAGCAAACCCTCTCGCTACCCGCTCGTGGTAAACGGCTACGCTCCTTCGGTGATCGCCTGGAATATGGCGATACATCCAAGGGCATCTCTATTGAGACCCGCGACAATGCCCAGGTAACCTCGCCCTCAGATGGGTGGATCGTTTATGCTGGCAAATTCCGCACCTATGGCCAGCTGCTTATTATAAATGCTGGCGGCGGCTACCATATCCTATTGGCTGGCATGAACCGTATAGATGTCAGAGCCGGTCAATTTGTCCTTGCAGGTGAACCTATTGGCCTCATGTCAGAGCCAAAAGCAAAAGGCCCGAAAGACAAAAAAAGTCCAGCCCCGCTCTTATATGTAGAGTTCCGTAAAGATGGGCAACCAATTGACCCAAGCCCCTGGTGGGCAGATGATCAAATTGCCAGCAACAATTAACAGGCTTTATCACTCAAACTTGAAGCGATGCGCCCCTAAAACGCCATAAAAAACGCCTTATTTACCTCTGAAGTAAATTCAGCCCGTAACGAGGCCTAATTAAAGAGTGCACGAGATAAGGTGAAAATGTTGGCAACAACGGAAATTGCTGACAAATGAACCCAAATCGGGTTAAAACATTTAACCAATTGTTTATAAATCCAGGTGGCGGACCTGTTGGCAATAACAACCACAACCAACATAATCCAACCTCAACTAACTTAATCTAAGGTGGCACAAGACCATCTTAGAGCCATCGAACAAGCGGTGACGAATAACCAAATTGACGGTTAAACAACTATCTGATGGCAAAATACCAACTGACGGCAAAATAAAGGGTCCGTGTATTATGAAATTTAAAACAGTCACATCATGTATGGCTCTGATCCTGATCGGCGCAGTGATGGGAGCAACCTTTGTCGGCTCGCGCGACAAGCTCTTCGCACAGACCGGCGCTAGCAATATCTATCAGCATCTGGATCTTTTCGGCGATGTGCTCGAGCGGGTCCGCAATGCCTATGTTGAAAAACCAGATGATAAAAAACTCATCGAGAGCGCCATCAACGGCATGCTCACTTCTCTGGACCCTCACTCAGCTTACCTAAGCCCAGAAAGCTTAAGTGACATGCAGGTACAAACCAGAGGCGAATTCGGCGGCCTTGGTATTGAAGTCCGTATGGAAGAAGGCCTGGTTAAGGTCATCTCACCGATCGATGGCACACCAGCCCAAAAAGCTGGCATTCTGCCCGGTGATTTCATCACAGCACTAGACGGCGAATCTGTAGAAGGCCTGGAGCTAAGAGAAGCCGTGGACCGTATGCGCGGCCCCGTCGGCTCTGAACTAAGCATCACTATTCTTCGCCGCGACCCAACAGACTCCAAAAAAGTTCTGGACCCATTTGATGTAAAATTAAAGCGCGCCATCATTGAAATTAACAAGGTTAGCTATCGCATCGAAAAAGACAATGTTGGCTATGTCCGCCTACCGTCTTTCCACGAACGCACAGCCTCTGGCCTTGAAGATGCCGTAAAGGAAATTCGCACAAAAATCGCAGATGATAAGCTAAAAGGCTACATCATCGACCTGCGCAATAATCCAGGCGGCCTGCTGGAGCAAGCCATCAAAGTGTCTGATGCTTTCTTGGATGAAGGCGCCATCGTCATCACCAAAGGCCGCAACAGCGAAGAAACACAGCGCGCTGCAGCCCGCCGCGGAGACATTACAAACGGCAAAAAAGTCGTCATTCTGATCAATGGCGGCTCGGCCTCAGCGTCCGAAATTGTCGCCGGCGCCCTCCTCGATCATAAGCGAGCCACCCTCATTGGCTCCAGATCTTTTGGTAAGGGCTCAGTGCAAACCATCATCCCGCTTGGGTCATATGGTGCCATCCGCCTGACAACAGCGCTTTACTACACGCCGTCTTCAACTTCAATTCAGGCTAAAGGCATTGTGCCTAACATTCCTGTCGCTCAGGAATTGCCGGAAGAGTTCAAAGGCAAGCCTTTAAAAACAAAAGGTGAAGCCAGCCTTAGAGGCCATATCAAGGTCAATAAGGATAAAGAGGAAGAGCATGGGTCACTGTCTTATGTACCGCCAGAGGCAGAAAAAGACACCCAATTGCAATATGCAATTAAGTTCATACAAGGCGAAATTGAGCCTGGAAGCGAAAAAGTAACACCAGCTGCTGCTAAGGAAGAAATGTCAACTGAAACACCAGCTGAGAAACCAGAAGCAGCAAAAGAGCAACCTGAACAGCCTGTTGAACAGCTGGAAGAGCAGCCAGCTGAACAAATAGAGGAAAAACCTGAGACCAATTAGGACAAAGGTAACCGTTTAGGGTTAAATATGGGCTGTTAGGTTGAAAGGCTTAACAGCCCTTTTTGTTTGTTTTCTCTGCCAATTTGCACCATCATTTGGGCTAGCCAGAGAGCTCAACAATCTACAAAGGGGTATTAAGCCAAATAATTGGCTTTTGGCATTACAAAACGGTCGCCTCCATAACCCCATATTCAACAGCGTACCGCGTGATGAATAGAAACCCTCACCCTATGAGGAGCTTTTGCAAAGTCCGATGAAAGCGCTCTACATCACATCTTCCTGCACAATTATCGTTTTAACGCTGTTCGGCTTGTTAATGAGTTCAATTCCAGCGCCTCTCGGCGGTGAGCCTTATTCAGTCGTCACCCTCACAGATAAAAAGTCGGTCGAAGAAAAACTCATCAAACGCAAAACCGCCATTAAACTGGCAGCGCGGAAATCCAAAAAGGCTCATAGAACCAGGGGCCAATTAAATCCACTCTATTTCAAATCAGAAGTAGATAGCCTGTCTGAAATACCCCAAACATCACTAGACACTGAAGATTATAAAAAAAACCGGCTCGAAAATCTTGAGAAGGCAAGAAATCAAACCCCGGCTGAAAATGAATTAGAGCTACTCACCATAACCGGCCTAAGACCAGCCCCAGTGCCGGAACTCATAGAGACAACAAGCTTTGGTGATTTGCCCCGCATCTCTCATGATGGCAAGCGGCCGCAAGATGTCTATGCCCGACCGGCTCACATAACACCAAAGTCAGGTGAGAACCTGAAAACCATAGCCATTCTCATTACCGGGCTGGGTCTCTCAAAACCAATGACCGATAACGCCATTGAAAAGCTACCGCCAGAGATAACCTTCGCCTATAATCCCTACAGCTCCGGCCTGAAAAATCTAATGCGCCACAGCCGTCAAAAAGGTCATGAACTACTGCTGCAAATGCCAATGGAGCCATTTGATTACCCTGATAATGACCCAGGCCCCCACACCCTGTTAAGTAACCAAACAGACAAAATCAACTTGGAGCGCATGAGGTGGGTATTAGGGCGCATGGCAGGATACACTGGCATAGTCAATGAAGGCGGCGGGCGTTTCACTGCAACCGAACAAGCAATTCACCCAGTCCTGCGCGAGTTGAAGGATCGGGGCCTCATCTATATGGATAGCAACCCCCAATCAACAGACGCTATCTTCGAAATATCACAAGATATGAAACTGGATTATCTTCAGAGCAATCTGAATATTGATGAGATTAAATCCGCCAAATCAATCGATAAAGCATTGCAAGAGCTAGAGAGCATCGCATCGACCCATGGCAACGCAATCGGTGTTGCCTCCGCGCTCCCGCTAACCATTCAGCGCCTTGAAAAATGGTCAACGGATCTGAAAAAGCGTGGCTACACTCTTATACCTCTCACCGCTGCCATCTCTAGAAAACAAAGCTGATACAGTATCAGCCGCGCTTAAACGAGATGACAAAAAAGGCAGCAAACGTCAAACAGCTCCCACACACAAACTGCAATGTAAAACGAATAAGCTGGAATTATTTCTAATGACGAATACCCCAACCCTACCACTACGCCGCTGTGTCGGTGTCATGCTGATAAATCAAAAGCGTAAGGTATGGATCGGACGCCGCATCAGTAAACCACATGATGACCCTGACCAATTCGTCTGGCAAATGCCTCAAGGCGGTATTGATGACGGAGAAACCCCTGAACAAGCCGCGGTGAGAGAGTTAGAAGAAGAGACCGGCATCACTTCCGCAACAATTTTGAAAGAAAGCAGTGACTGGTTGAGCTATGAACTTCCAACTGCGATCAAGGGCAAAGCGCTAAAAGGCAAATATCGCGGCCAAACCCAAAAATGGTTCGCCATGCGCTTTGAAGGCGATGAGGTCGAAATCAACATTGATGAAAAACCCGAGCATAAAGCCGAGTTTGACCAATGGAAATGGGAACAGGCAGATAAACTGCCCGGACTGATCGTCCCTTTCAAACGCCGTGTATATGAAGGCGTGGTAAAAGAGTTCAGCCAATATTTAGCTTAATCAGTTACCCCACAGATTAAAAACCACAGGCGGCCTCATTGAGGCAGATTGATGTTATCACCAGATAGGAATTACTGAGAGACCTCATCATCAATTGCCGCAATCTTCTCTGTTATCTCACCAAGCTTTCGGTTCAGAATGTAAGTGCTGACGATAATCACCGCGAGTGAAAGTGCAGCCAATAGACAACCAGCCCACCAGAGCCAACTATAGTCAGGATAATAAGAAACGACCAGCCATATCAGCCCAAAACCAATAACCCACCTGATAGCCCAGAGTGCTAATTTTGAAATAAGAAATCGACTTGGTTTTTGAGATGCTTCAGTCATTTACACAACACCTTCATTCTCACTCACAAAAAAAGCCCGCTATATATAGCGGGCTTTTATTATTCAATTGTATAGCAATAGAGGTTGTTTAGTTAATTGCCTCTAGGCAAGCAACCCGCTCTGCAGCGTGCCGTTTAGCAGCATCACCTTCAGCAGTATCAACCATCTCAGAAGCAGATGTTTTCTCAGCCTGAAGCGCATCACCTTTAAGGTCAGCGCAATCAGCAGCATGCTCGGCCAAAATGGTCAGCCCAGAAGGCCCCATATCAGAAAAGCCACCATTAACATAATAGCTCTTCTCACCATCAGCACCATCAAGAACCAAAAGCCCAGGCCGCAGCACAGACATCATCGGCGCGTGGTTGGCCAGCACAACAAAGTCACCTTCATCACCCGGCACCAGAACGCTTTTAACATCGGCAGAGATCAGCAGACGCTCTGGCGAAACCAGCTCAAATTTAAATGTCTCAGCCATATGGCCATACCTCTCCGTTGCTATTAAGCAGCTTCAGCAGCCAGTTTTTCAGCTTTTTTCATGGCTTCTTCAATCGTACCAACCAGATAGAAAGCTTGCTCTGGCAGATGATCATAGTCACCTTTACAAAGGCCTTTAAAGCCTTCGATTGTGTCTTTCAGTGGCACCTGAACACCAGGTGAGCCTGTAAACACTTCGGCAACGTCAAATGGCTGTGAAAGGAAGCGCTCAATCTTACGGGCGCGGGCCACAACCAGCTTATCTTCTTCAGAAAGTTCATCCATACCAAGAATAGCAATGATGTCTTGCAGAGCTTTATAACGCTGAAGAATTTCCTGAGTTTCACGAGCAACTGCATAATGCTCTTCACCAAGAATACGTGGGTCAAGCACACGAGATGTACTATCAAGTGGATCCACAGCAGGATAGATGCCTTTTTCAGCAATTGACCGAGAAAGCACGGTTGTCGCATCAAGGTGAGCAAAGGTAGACGCAGGCGCCGGGTCGGTCAGATCGTCCGCAGGCACATAAACAGCTTGCACAGATGTAATCGAGCCAGTGGTTGTAGATGTAATCCGTTCCTGCATCGCACCCATATCAGTACCAAGCGTTGGCTGATAACCCACCGCAGAAGGAATACGCCCAAGTAGCGCAGACACTTCAGAACCGGCTTGCGTAAAGCGGAAGATGTTATCAACGAAGAACAGAACGTCCTGGCCCTGATCACGGAAATGTTCCGCAACAGTCAAACCAGTTAGTGCCACACGAGCACGCGCTCCAGGAGGTTCATTCATTTGGCCATAAACAAGAGCCGCTTTGGAGCCATCTCCGCCGCCTTCTTTATTCACGCCAGATTCAATCATTTCCCAGTAAAGGTCATTACCTTCACGTGTCCGCTCGCCAACACCAGCAAACACAGAGTAACCACCATGAGTTTTCGCGATGTTATTGATCAGTTCCATAATCAGAACTGTTTTACCAACACCCGCACCACCGAAGAGACCAATTTTACCGCCCTTCGCATAAGGAGCCAGCAGGTCAACAACTTTAATACCAGTTACCAGAATTTCAGATTCAGTAGACTGATCCTGGAAAGATGGGGCTGAAGCGTGAATGGCGCGCTTGCTTTCGGTTTTGATTTCACCAGCTTCATCAACTGGCTCACCGATCACATTCATGATCCGTCCAAGAGTTTCATCACCAACAGGCACCTGAATAGGTGTGCCAATGTCATAAACTTCCTGGCCGCGCACAAGACCTTCAGAAACGTCCATGGAGATGGTGCGCACGGTGTTTTCACCAAGATGCTGCGCAACTTCAAGCACAAGACGTTTGCCATTATTATCGGTTTCAAGCGCATTCATAATAGCTGGCAATTCGCCATCGAACTGCACATCAACCACCGCGCCCATCACCTGCCGAATTCGACCAACACTTTTTTCCGCCATGGGGTAGATTTCCTTGTTTTTAACCTAGAGCGCTTCAGCGCCAGAAATGATTTCAATAAGTTCTTTGGTAATTTGAGCCTGACGAGACCGGTTATACTGCAATGTCAACCTGTCGATCATGTCACCAGCGTTGCGCGTCGCATTATCCATCGCGCTCATCCGGGCACCTTGCTCAGAAGCCGCATTCTCAAGAAGGCCACGGAAAATCTGCGTTGTCAGATTGCGTGGCAACAATTCTTCAAGAATTTGCTCTTCACCTGGTTCATAATCATAGGAAACATCAGCATCATCCGCTGCGTCTTCTTCATCAAAGCTGGCAGGAATAAGCTGCAGCTCTGTCGGCACCTGACTAATGACGGACTGAAACTCAGAATAATAGAGCTTCACAACGTCAACCTCGCCACTATCAAATTTTTCGGTAACAGCGTCGGCAACTTCTTGCGCTTTAGCGTAATTCATCGCCTTCAGCTCTTTATAAGAGATCTGCCCAACGATGTAATTGCTATATTCGCCTTTAAGCTGGTCATAACCTTTTGACCCAACACAGAGAATTTGAACAGTTTTCCCTGTTTTGATCAGGCGCTTAATCTCAAGCTTCGCGATCTTAACAATATTGGTGTTAAAACCACCACATAGCCCGCGTTCTGCTGTTGCAACAACAAGCAGATGCACCTGATCTTTGCCAGTCCCTATAAGATAGGGAGACGCATTTTCAGATGATTTATAAACACGGCCGAGGTTGGCAAGAACACCTTCCATCCGCTCAGCATAAGGCCGGGCAGATTCAGCAGCTTCCTGCGCACGGCGCAACTTAGCCGCCGCAACCATCTGCATCGCCTTGGTGATCTTCTGCGTGGCTTTCACGCTTGCGATCCGGTTTCTTAAGTCCTTAAGGCTCGCCATGGGGCCCGTAACTCCTTTGATTTCCCTCTCCCTTTTTCAAATCAGGAGAGGGGCTCTAACTATGCGTCTTCAGTAACAGCGAAGTTTTTGGCGAAGGCATCTACAGCTGATTTCAGCTTTTCAGATGAACTATCACTCAACGCTTTTTCTGTGCGAATGGTCTCAAGAAGATCTTTCTGTTCATCACGGAAGTGACGAAGCAGCTCTTCTTCAAACCGGCCCACATCACCAACCGGGATTGCATCAAGATAGCCATTCACACCGGCATAGATCACAACGACCTGCTCTTCCACTTGCAGTGGTGAGTATTGTGGTTGTTTCAAAAGCTCCGTCAGCCGTGCACCACGGTTAAGCAACCGCTGTGTCGCCGCATCAAGGTCTGAACCAAACTGCGCAAACGCCGCCATTTCGCGGTACTGCGCCAGCTCACCCTTAATCGGGCCCGCCACTTGTTTCATCGCTTTAATCTGCGCCGCAGAACCCACACGAGAAACCGAGAGGCCCACATTCACAGCCGGGCGAATACCTTGATAGAAGAGATCAGTTTCAAGGAAGATCTGACCGTCGGTGATAGAGATCACATTGGTCGGAATGTAAGCAGAAACGTCATTCGCCTGAGTTTCAATAATCGGCAGAGCGGTCAATGAACCAGAGCCGTTATCTTCATTCAGTTTCGCAGCACGTTCAAGAAGCCGTGAGTGCAGATAGAAAACGTCACCAGGATAAGCTTCCCGTCCAGGTGGGCGGCGAAGAAGAAGTGACATCTGGCGATAAGCAACAGCTTGCTTGGAGAGATCATCATATGTGATCAAACCGTGCATACCATTATCACGGAAATATTCACCCATCGCACAAGCTGTAAATGGTGCGAGGAACTGCATCGGTGCCGGGTCAGAAGCCGTGGCCGCAACAACGATAGAATATTCAAGCGCGCCATTTTCTTCCAGCGTTTTCACAAACTGCGCAACGGTTGAACGTTTTTGGCCAATAGCTACATAGATGCAGTAAAGCTTTTCTGATTCAGAACCAGTAGCGTTAATCGTCTTTTGGTTCAGGATCGCATCGAGGGCAACCGCTGTTTTACCTGTTTGGCGGTCACCAATGATCAATTCACGCTGGCCGCGGCCAATCGGGATAAGCGCATCAATCGCTTTAAGGCCGGTTTGCACTGGCTCATGCACTGATTTACGAGGAATAATACCAGGCGCCTTAACGTCCACGAGGCGGCGCTCAGTGGCGTCAATAGGGCCCTTGCCGTCAATTGGGTTACCAAGCGCATCAACAACGCGGCCAAGAAGGCCTTTGCCAACCGGTGTATCCACAATCGCGCCAGAACGCTTAACAGTGTCACCTTCTTTAATGTCACGGTCATCACCAAAGATAACAACACCAACATTATCAACTTCAAGGTTCAAGGCCATGCCGCGAATTCCGCCGGGGAATTCAACAAGCTCACCGGCCTGCACATTATCGAGACCATAAACGCGGGCGATACCGTCACCCACAGATAGCACTTGTCCAATTTCTGAAACTTCAGCTTCTTTACCGAAGTTTTCAATCTGATCCTTCAAAATGGAGGATATTTCAGCAGCTCTGATTTCCATCAGCTGACCTCTTTCATGCGCGTTTTCATAGAGTTTAATTTGGTTCTAAGTGAATCATCAATCTGCCGCGAACCGATTTTAACAATCAGCCCACCAAGTATAGAAGGATCCACTTTAGTAATGAGTTCGATATCGCGGCCCGCAATATCTTTAAGTGTTGATTTGAGCGTTTCTTGTTGTTCATTGCTCAAAGGAGCGGCGCTAGTGGCTTCAGCGGTAACTTCACCGCGATGCTCAGAGAGCAACATTTTATAGCCTTTAATAACGCCTTCAATCGCCGCAAGACGGCGGTTTTTAGCTACCACATGGAAAAAGTTCTGTGTGGTTGCGTTGAATTCGGCTTTGCTCAGCAATGCTGCAATGGCTCTTTCTTGTGCAGCCGCACTGTAAACAGGGCTGATAACAAGATTTTTAAGATCATCGCTTTCATTAAGAAGAGCCTGAAAGCCATTGAGATCGTTAGCGACCTCATCAAGCAAATTTTGTTCGCGTGCAAGCTCGAAAAGCGCATTCGCATAGCGCCCGGCCACTCCAGCAACAATTGATGATCCACCTGCCACAGTAAGTCTCTTGCCTCAACAAAAGGGCCTACGCTAAAGAAAATAACAACTCTCTAGCGCGTGCCGGTTGTAATTCTGATGTGACCTTAGCCCATAGCGCTGCAGAAAGCGCGCAAATTTCCCCAAAGTCCGGCTTGCTCTAGCATATGGTTTTTCTTTGCGCAACTGTGTCAGTATGAATTAACGGGCTAAATATACGGATTAATTGTCTCATACCCCGCATACAGTACACTTTTGTCGCAGGAACCTCATGATACCGGCACGACTTAAAGAGCAAATTTAATATACTCAAAGAATCGCATCTACCATGCCGCAACACCTGTCTCAGATCTAAGACGCCCCCTAGCTCTCCTTATATGATAAGCCCTGCAATCTAATCAGCACCCACAAAGCCACCAGAAATTTCTGAACCAAACTATTCACTATCTCCCCGGATAAAAAAACGTTATGTCTATCAAAAGAGAGTAACTTTAAAAACAAGAGTGACGCAGCAAGCACCATGGATAGACAATCACCGAGCAAAAATAATGAGCGGCGGATCCTCCTAAGCGGTGTTTTCACCCTTATTCTTGTTATGGGCCTCGCCCGTTTTTCATACACCCCCATGCTCTCCTACATGAAAACAGAGGCCGGCGTTGGGGAAGCCCTTGGCGGCTGGCTCGCCGGGTGGAACTATCTAGGTTACTTAACCGGCGTCATCCTCATCCCCTTCATTCACAGCCCGCGCATGAGAGAAACCATCTTCGGCGCAAGCTTGCTACTCGCAGCTTTCAGCACCGGCATGATGGGGCTAACAGAAAATCCAGCCATTTGGTCATTTGCCAGATTGCTTGCAGGCATCTCAACAGCGTGCGGTTTCATTCTGGCCTCAGGCCTCATGCTAAATTGGCTAAGAAAGACCAACCAAAAACCAGAACTCGGCTTGATGTATTCAGGTCTCGGTCTCGGCATCGCCCTTGGCGCTGTGCTGGTTGAGCTTTCCGGTCTCTATCTCAGCTGGGCGGGGCAATGGTTGTTTTTAGGGGCAGCCGGTCTTCTCTTCGCCATTCCAGCTTGGGTTTGGCGGCCAAATCCTTCGCGGCTGACACTGCGGTGGGCTAAGCAACAGCCGTCGAATACCCCAGCGCAAAAAGGGGAGATTATAAATCCCGCCTCTAAGCCGGAAACATCAGAAAACAAAACAGAAGCGAGTGAGACCAAAGGGTCAGACCCAGTCAAACCCGGCCGCACATGGTTTTTCCTATTGCAACTAGCCTATCTCTTTTCAGGCTGTGCCTTTGTGGTCTACGCCACCTTCATTGTCATCATAATCGAGGCAGAGCCAGCCTTGGAGAATTTAAGTGTTTGGGTCTGGGCATTGCTTGGCTTGGTTGCCGCCCCCTCTACCTTCATCTTCGATCAGATCACAAGGCGTGTTGGCTTTTTGCGCGCCCTGGCGCTTGCCTTTGCGCTAAAGGCCGTGGCATTGCTTCTGGTTGTGGTCTCAAGCAGCATGTTTGCAGCCATCGCCAGCGCGGTATTATTTGGCCTCACATTTGTGAGCATTGTCTCTCTGGCAATGAACCTGGCTGGTCAGCGCTTTCCTGAAAACCCGGCCCATTATATGGCAATTTTAACCCTGAGCTACGGCGTTGCCCAGGTTATAGGCCCCATCCTCTCCGGCAATTTTGCAGAGGCTAACGGCTCTTTCAGCACCCCGCTCCTCATCTGCACCGGGCTCCTCATGTTAGGCATCATCTGCCTTGAAACAATGAAGCAGATGCAGAACAGGTTAGAGCGGTAACACAAGATAGCGGCTCACAAAAAATTATAAGGGTCGATATCAATCGTTAGCCTGAGGTCACCTTGCGTTTTTGGCAGGCGGGCTTGCCAATGGCGCAAATAGGCTTGCATATCAAGCTCTCGCGGCGCCTTCACCAACAGGCGGAACCGATGCCGCCCGCGAATAACCGCAATTGGCGCTTCCACCGGGCCAATCACTGAAATCTGCGATGCGCGCGGCGCCCGCTTAACCACTTCACGCGCATAAAGCTCCGCCATCTCCCGGCTCTTGGCTGTCACAATCATCGAGACAAGCCGCCCGTAAGGCGGGTAAGTCAGCATCTGCCGGGCGGCAATCTCCCGCGCCACAAACGTCTCCCGATCACCTGATAGTATGGCCGCCATCACCGGGTGATCCGGCATGTAGGTCTGCACAAACCCGCGCCCCTTGGTGCCCATGCGCCCCGCCCGACCAGAGACCTGGTGCAACAGTTGAAACGTCCGCTCTGCCGCCCGCGGATCACCAGAGCCAGTGAGCCCCAAATCACCATCGACAATGCCAACCGTGGACAAGAGCGGAAAGTTATGCCCCTTGGCCACAATCTGCGTGCCAATGATAATTTTCGCGCCGCCTGAATGGATCGTCTCCAACACCTCTTTCAGCGCCGTTACATTCGGCACCAGATCAGAGGATAACAGTGCCTGCTCAGCCTCGGGGAACAGCTCCCTCACCTCTTCAGCAATGCGCTCCACCCCCGGCCCGCACGGCGTCAAACTATCCTCGGCCTCACATTTCGGGCAGGCTTTTGGCGGTGGCAACTTAAAGCCACAATGATGACAGCTCAACCCGCCCTTATGTTTATGCTCCACCAGCCATGAAGAACATTGCGGGCACTCAAACCTGTGTCCGCATTTCCGGCAAAGCGTCAATGGCGCATAGCCGCGGCGATTGAGAAATAAAAGGCTCTGTTCACCTGAGGCCAGCGTTTTGCGCATCTCGTCAACCAGCAGCGGGCTCAGCCAGCGCCCCCGCTCCGGCGGGTCCCGGCGCATGTCGATGGCGCTCATCTCCGGCAAAGCGCTGCCATGAAAGCGGCTTTTCAATTTTATATGCGCATAGCGGCCTTGTGAGGCATTGATCAGACTTTCAAGTGACGGGGTCGCTGAAGCCAGCACCACAGCGCATTTTCCAATAGAGCCTCTCACCACCGCCATATCCCGCGCATGATAAAGCACATTGGTCTCCTGCTTATAGCCAGGGTCATGCTCCTCATCGACGACAATAACCCCAAGGTCACTGTAAGGAAGAAAGAGTGCCGAGCGGGCACCAATCACCGCCTTGACCTCACCTGAGGCCACACCACGCCAAATTCTGGCGCGCTCCCCTTCACTGATGGCAGAATGCCAGGTGGCGGGCCGGCAACCAAACCGTTCCTTAAACCGGTCAAGAAACTGATTGGTCAGTGAAATTTCGGGCAATAATACCAGCGTTTGCCGCCCGGCTTTAAGCGCCCCGGCCAGCGCCTCAAAATAAACCTCCGTCTTGCCAGAGCCGGTCACACCATCGAGTAGCGCCACCTGAAACGCCCGCGACTGCCCCATGCCTCTAAGCCGCTCTGCCGCTTCTGCCTGGTCATCGTTAAAATTTGTTTCCTGAAAATGAGGCCGCGGCTGGGGCTGGCGAGAGGGGGCCAGCTCAGCCTCAATCAAAGCCCCAGCCTTCACCATCCCGTTGATCACCGCGGTAGAGACACCAGCCTCCGCCGCCAGATTTCCCTTCGCCCAGACAAAATCACCATTTAAAACAGAAAGCACCTTCTCTCGTGCCGGTGTCATCCTCAGGCCTGTAGGGTGGCCGCCCCCCCCATCCCCCTCTTTGCCAGAGGGCAGCGCCACGCCAAACCGCACTGTCTCTGCCTTAAAGCCCTGGCGGGCGCTCATCATCATGCGCAGCACCATGCCAACCGGCGAGAGGGTATAGTTTGCCACCCACTCAGCAAAGGCCATTGAAACGTCCGGTAATGGCGGCACAGGGAGTTTCTCAATCACCGCCTTCAGCTTCGCCTCATCAACCGGCTTTGAGCGAATTTCGCCATGCTCATCAACCAGCTCAATCGGTTTGCGCCAGACAACGCCAATCCGCTCCTGCCGGCCAAATGGCACAACGACAAAATCCCCCGGTGCCAAATCAATCGCACCGCGGCCCTCAAAATCGAAGCCATTCACATCCTCAATCAGATAGTCAAAACTCTGATTAACCATGACAGGCATAAGCACAGGCACAGTTACCGGCAAAACAGGGTTACTCCTTCATCAATTGGGGCTATAGACGCAGGCAAATTAAGGCAATATTTATTTAAGGCTATATTTTGAGGTTTAAACGAGCCATCAACGGCAACAGAGCATAAATACCCACTATCCCCATTTATAAATAGCCATATCATCTCTGGCAGATGAGCTGAAACTGGATGGTAAGGCTATGAAAAAGCACAACAGATAGAAAACAGGTAAACTAATGAAATTCTTCATCGATAGCGCGGATGTAAACGAAATCAGTGAAATCGCCAGCACAGGCCTCATTGACGGCGTTACCACCAACCCCTCCCTCATCGCAAAATCAGGCCGCAACTTCATCGAGGTGGTCAAGGAAATCTGCGACATCGTTGACGGCCCCGTCAGTGCCGAAGTCATAGCAACAGATGCAGAAACAATGATCGTAGAAGGCAACAAGCTCAGCAAAATCGCCGATAATGTCACCATTAAAGTCCCCCTCACCTGGGAGGGGCTCAAAGCCTGCAAAAACCTTAGTGTCGAAGGTATAATGGTCAACGTCACCCTGTGCTTTAATGCCAATCAGGCCCTGTTAGCGGCCAAAGCAGGCGCTACATTCATCTCCCCCTTTATCGGCCGGCTAGATGATATGGGCCTTGACGGCATGGAGCTGATCGAAGAGATCCGCACCATTTATGATAATTATGAAAATCTGGAAACTGAGATTCTCGCCGCCTCCATTCGCTCTGTAAACCATGTGCGCCAGGCGGCTCTTATCGGGGCAGATGTTGCGACAGTTCCCGGCAAAGTATTGAAAGAACTGGCCAAACACCCCTTAACTGATAAAGGCCTCGACGCCTTCATGAAAGACTGGGAAGGCACCGGCCAGTCTATCCTTTAAGGCGTGAATACTGAGAAATAAACTCACGGTCATAAGGACCGTGAGTTTAACTCTTTCAACAATGCTAAAAATGCAGCAAGCGGCGCTAGGTGCCATAATTTTTTACCAATTGCGCTTTTCCAGGCACATCACTTATTGATCGCCCCGCCTATACTGCCCCAAACAGTTAAAAACAAGATCAGGTCGGAGCGATCATGACAGAAGAACAACAATCAGAAACGAAAATAGAAGCCCCGGTTTCTGAATTAAAACAGGTCATTGAAGAACTCACCAACAGTGAGAAAAACAGCCGCATCCCTATTTTCATTGCATTCATGGCCGCCTTCCTCGCTCTTGTTTCTATGGCAGATGACGAACAGGATAAAACCGCCCTCGAAGCGCAGATAGAAGCATCGAATAAATTCTCATATTTCCAGGCAAAAAATATCCGCGCCACCAGCGCTGAGATTGCAGCCGCAAATTTCCGCGTCAATGGCAAGAGTGATCTGGCAGCCACTTGGCAGCAAAAGGCAGACCGGTATGAAACAGAAAAGAAAGAGATTTTAAAAGACGCCCGCACCGAGCAGGCAAAGCGCACAACAGCCTTAAAGCAAGGCGACTATTACGGCGTCGCGGTAGCGCTACTGCAAATCGCCATTGTAGTGGCCTCAATATCCCTCATCACAGGGGGTGGGATTTTACTTGGCCTCAGTTTCGCATTGACAATCATTGCCGCCTTTTTCACCGCAAACGGCTATGGTCTATATCTTGATATTCCACTAGACCCCAACATTATCATCAGCAGTTTCAAGACCAATCAGTAAAATCAGTCCTTAAGTTCAACCATGAAGTTTTTCTTCGCCCGCCCATGCACATTGTCATAGGCTCTGACATAAACTTTTTTCACATCATGCGGAATTTTTATCCCACTTAAGCGACGGGTGAAGGGTTGTTCATTGACATGTGGATGATGCAAAACCCGTGTGCCCAGCACTTCACCAGATGGCAAAATCACATCCCATTTATTAGCATAATGCTCCCAGCCTTTATCCTTATGCCGGATGGTCACATCAAAGCTGTAAAGCCCCTCAGCCTCTTTCACTGTCTTGACAGCCACAATCTCGGTTGGTCCAGCCATCGTTGAGGAGCTTAAAAAGCCCGGAACGAGAAAAATCATAACCAGCGCATAATAAAACAGAAAGATAGATAGGGATTTCATCATATCGCCTCTCCCATTTGTCTATGAAAGGCAGTCAGATTAGGTGTTAGTCAGGGCAATTTGCTACAGACAAGAAACAGTCTAACCATTGCCATAACAATCTGTCAAAAACAGATATAAGCCACACACAGTTTCTGGCTCAGCATATAAATTCTCTATAAGGATTTAATTTTAATGAATAAAATCATTGCACTAACCATTACCCTCCTACTCAGCTTCACTAGCTTCGCCTTTGCTGAAGGCAGCAAAGCCCCAGAAGGCGCAAAAGCTTATTTTGTGAACCTGAAAGATGGCGACACTGTCAAAAGCCCTGTCACCATTATTTTTGGCCTTAAAGGCATGGGCGTTGCCCCAGCTGGTGTCAAAAAAGACAACACTGGCCACCACCATTTGCTGCTGGACCGCCCCCCTCTGGGCAGCGGTGAAGAGGGCAAAGATGAGTTAACCTCAAACCTGCCAGCAGATGAAAACCACATCCATTTCGGTAAGGGCCAGACAGAAAAAACCTTAGAGCTAAAACCCGGCAAACACACATTGCAACTGGTTCTGGGTGACCATAGCCACACCCCCCACAACCCACCGGTTACTTCAGACGTAATCACGATCACGGTTGAATAAACAAGATAACAAAAAGGCTTGAGGGATATATTCTCTCAAGCCTTTTAAATCTGTCTATTCACTCAAACATATTCTCAACCGACACGGCCTTCAATCGCCTCCCAGACAAGCGCCGCAATATCAGCGCCGCCAAATTTAGCCACCTCACGCACGCCGGTTGGGGAGGTCACGTTAATCTCGGTCAAAACGCCGCCGATCACATCAATACCAACAAGAATAAGCCCGCGCTCTTTCAGCTCTGGGCCAATGGCAGCGCAAATCTCCTTATCCCGCTCCGTCAGTTCAATATGTTCGGGCCGCCCGCCAACATGCATATTAGATCGCGTCTCATTCTCAGCCGGCACCCTGTTAATCGCGCCAACCGCAACACCATCCACCAGAATAATCCGCTTATCCCCCTGCCGCACAGCTGACAAATATGCCTGCACAATAAACGGCTCCGGCCCATTAGATTTCATCAACTCCAACAGCGAGCTAAGGTTTGTGTCATCAGAGCGAATACGGAACACCCCAGCGCCGCCATTGCCATAAAGCGGTTTCACAATAATATCTTTATGCGCCGCACGAAACGAAGCCACCTCATCTTCAGAACGGGTGATTAAAGTGGGGGCAGTTAGCTCAGGATATTTTAGCAGATAGAGTTTTTCAGGGGCATTACGAACTTCAAACGGGTTATTCACCACCAGCGTTTTAGGGTGGATCATCTCTAATAAATGCGTGGTGGTAATATAATTCATATCAAAGGGCGGGTCCTGGCGCAGATGCACAACATCAAACTCACCAAGGTCAACAAGCCGCTCATCATCTAATTGATAATAATCCCCCGGCACATCGCGCACCTCAACGCTATGGCCGCGCGCCACCACCCGGCCGCTGGAATAAGAAATCTCACCCGGCGTGTAATGAAACAGCTCATGCCCCCGCGCCTGCGCTTCAAGCATCAAGGCAAAGGTCGTATCCCCCTCAATGTGAAGGCCGCTAATATGATCCATCTGGAAGGCCACTTTTAAAGGCCGGCTATTTTTCGTCATCACATCCACCAAAATTATATATGTTGAGAGCGTTAAAGCATGTGTAAATTCAGTAAATTAACTCACGACAGGCGCAGGTTGCATCCAACCATCACCATTAGGGTCAAACTATCTGAAGAGATATAAATAGGGAACCGCCCTTAAAATCCAACCCCATCAAATGCATTTGTCATATAGCGCGGCAATTGCCAGGGCACCACCAGCATCACATCAAAACGGAGACTTTTATCAGCAGCACCCTCATGCCCCATCAACCAATGCCCGGCAGCCCGCCCAATCCGCTGCTTCTGAACCTGAGAGAGGGACCAGGCCGCCGCCTCAAATGTTTGGCGATACTTCACCTCAACAAAACCAATCACACCGCCGCGCCGTACGATCAAATCAATCTCACCCACCGGGCATTTATAGCGCCGCTCTAATATGCGATAGCCCCTAAGCTGGAGGTAAAGCGCCGCCACCCTCTCAGCCCGCGCACCAGAGCGCTGGCGCTTATAGCGCTCGGCTGAGCGTTTATTCTGATTTGCCATGTCTTTTCAGAGCAATCGAAAGTTCATACACCCGGCCCTTCGGCTGAGAAAGCTTCAATGCCACATCTTTCACGCTGTCTCTGGCACTCATGCCGCCAGCCATGGCGTCTACAAGCGCAGCGGTGATCATCTCTTCCGTCACCTCAACGGCCTCAGGCGGGCCAACAACCAGCACCAACTCCCCCTTTAAGCTCCGAGAGGATAACAAGCTGCTTAGCTCACTCAACCGCCCCTCAATAACTTCTTCATGCAGCTTTGTTAACTCACGCAGCAACGCAGCGGGCCTGTCCCCCAATAGCGCTGCCATTTCTTTAATCACAACATCTATCCGCTTCACCGTTTCAAAAAACACCAGACTAGACGGTATATCAGCCAAAGCCTCTAGCCGCTTGCGCCGGGCTGTTTCCTTAGGAGGCAAAAACCCTTCAAACAAAAACCGGTCCGTCGGCAAGCCAGAAAGAGAGAGCCCAGCCATCACCGCACTCGCCCCCGGGACCACCTCCACCGAAAACCCAGAAGCCCTAACTAATTTAGCCAGCTTAAACCCCGGGTCAGAGATCAACGGCGTCCCCGCGTCTGAAATCAACACGACAGAAGCCCCCTGCTTAATCATCTTAACAATCTTTGGCCCCATCACCTGCCCATTATGATCGTGATAGCTGATCATCTCGGATTTGATACCATAATGATGCAGCAGCTTAGCGGAATGGCGCGTATCCTCAGCCGCCACAAATCGCGCCCGAGCAAGCGTTGCCAATGCCCGCAAAGATATATCTGTGAGATTGCCAATAGGCGTGGCGACAAGATAAAGCCCTGGCCCAAGCGGCCGCGTTAAAAGGTCATCTAACACCCGCTGCACACGCCCGGACATCATATTTTCTACTGGCTGTGCCACTTCACTTAGAGGCTCCGCCACTTCGCCTACAGGCTCCGCCACTTCGTCAAGAGGAGCCGCCTCATCATTTTTTAAGGGCGCGGCCTCCCCCTCACCATCAGTGGAGGTATCATCAGATGACATAACTTCATTCCCATTCATAAAATCCAGAACCCAAAACGCCTCAGCCCTTAAAACTCACCGCTCAAGCAAAACAAAACACTAAAGTGAATCACCCAAGACTTACGCCCCTCCACGATACCGCCATACTCTGCCATTACGAAAGATTAAGAGTATTATCCGTGAATTGTGCGCTGTTAAGCACCAAGAACCAAACTGAATTGGGGAAAAGCCCCCATCATTTGGCCATCTGGTAACCAAAGCCACCATCAACGGATGAAAAACTGGCACAAGGCTGCCATAATGAAACCCTGAACTATGGCTAGTTGCGCCATGTAGAAGGTTACACCATCTATATTATGCCGAGTGACATAATATGGCGCCTTTAAAGCAGTGTCAGTTAAAGCACTGTCAGTTTAAAAGCTGTCCGGTTAAAAGCTGACCCAAACTAAAGCGACCAGAACTTAAATGATCAGAACTTAGATGATCAGGTTTATACTGAACAATGACCGTCTAGATAACAATTTTAGGAATAGCAGTGAAAGCCCAGCACATGACCTTAGCCGCACTAAAACGCCGCCAACGCTCATCTGCAACCAATAACGGCGCAGCCAGCTCTCTTATAGCAAAGTTTTTTGCGCCCCTTATCGCTGTCATAACAGCCACAATGCTCCTTGCTGCTTGCACTGGCGGCAGCCTGACAGAGACAAGTCTCAACGCCTCACCTGACGCAAATGCCAACCCCAATGGCATAGAAGGCGGCAAAGTCCGCATCGCCTTGCTTCTCCCCCTCTCAGCAGAAGGCCGCTCAGCTGAAATTGCCAAACAAATGAAACAAGCCGCCGAGCTGGCCTTGTTTGAAGCTGACAACCCAAATATCGTCCTTATAGCGAAAGATACAAAAGGCACACCAGAAGGCGCCCGCATGGCAGCCTCCACTGCCGTTTCCGAAGGGGCAGAGATTGTCCTCGGCCCACTGTTCGCCACCTCAGTTCGCGCCGCGGCCCCTATAGTGCAACAGGCAAGTGTGCCCATGGTCGCCTTCTCATCAGATGAATCTGTTGCCGGGAACGGTGTTTACCTTCTCAGCTTCCTTGCCGGTCACGATGTAAGCAGCATTGTTTCTTACGCGGTCTCTAAAGGCAAACGCCGTTTCGCAGCCTACCTCCCGCAAGATCAATATGGCCAAATTGCCGAGCGCGCCTTCCGCCGCGCTGTTGCCGCACAAGGCGGTGAAGTTGTGGCCCTTGCCACATATCCAAAAGATTCTAACGGCCTTGTAAAAGCCGCCAAACCGCTTGCCCAACAGATAAAACAAAATGGAGCCGACGCTCTATTCATGCCAGCCGGGCAAAAATACCTGCCGCAACTAGCAAGCCTGTTGCCCTATCATGAAATTGACCCAAAACAGGTTCAGATACTTGGCTCATCTCGCTGGGATTTTGCAACAGTTGGCAGCCAGGCCCCGCTGCGTGGTGGCTGGTTCCCCGCGCCAGACCCTAAGGGCTGGAACAAGTTCAAGCAACGCTACACCCAAACCTATGGCACCATTCCAACCCGTATCACCACATTGCCTTATGATGCTGTTAGCCTTGCCGTCTCGTTTGCAAGGCTTGGTAAGGGCTCGCGCTTCAGCGCTGCAACCCTTACCCAGGCTGGTGGTTTTTCAGGAGTAGATGGCCTGTTTCGCCTAACGCAAAACGGCCTTTCAGAGCGCCGCTTCGCCATTCTTCAGGTCCAAAAATTCAGCAACAGCATCATCCAACCGGCTCCAAACCGCTTTGGTGCTGACCTGTTTTAGGACGGTTTAAAACTGGCCTAATCTCTCTATGAATTTTAGTGAGCGGGTTTGCGCTTTTGTAATTTGTATCTAGCTGTGATGGTGCGGCGCCAGTTGCCGTCAAATCAAAAATTCAATCACCGCGCAAATCAACGAGCCCTGCGGCTAAGCCTTCTGTCAGCCGGTTTAATAACAGCACCCCCCGCTCTGTTGCCCGAAGAGTGGCTGCATTACCGCCCATATCCCGCGGCACCAGAAGCCCGGCTTCTGTCAGTTCATCAATCACGCTCATTTCAATATCATAGCCGGTGCGCTCATATATTGACGGTAGGAACAAACCTTCACGAACCCTCATCCCCATCAGCAACATCTCAATAGCCTGCTCATGGCGGTCAATTGCAGTAACATCCCTGAGACCATGACCATGCTTCTCAACCCGGGTGAGCCATTGTGTTGGCAACGCCTCTGTCACCGTGGCCAGCCGTTGCCCCTGCATCGTCACACGCCCATGCGCCCCCGGCCCAATGCCTACATAATCCCCATAGCGCCAATAGGTCAGGTTATGCCGCGCCTCTTCCCCCGGCACAGCATGGTTAGAGACCTCATATGATGGCAGCCCGGCAGCGGCACATTTTTCTTGCGCCAAACCATAAAAATCACTGGCCATATCCTGATCCGGCAGTTTCAACTTCCCGGCATTATAAAGCAGCTGATAGGCTGTGTTCGGTTCAATCGTTAGCTGATACAGCGAGAGATGCCGGGCCCCTAGCAGTAAGGCTTCATCTAATTCAGCGCCCCACTCATCAAGGCTCTGCCCCGGCCGGGCGTAAATCAGGTCAAATGAAAACCGGTCAAATACCGCCTTCGCCGTCTCTATCGCCGCCCGCGCTTCATCCGCATTATGCAACCGCCCCAGCGCTTTAAGAGCCTTATCATCAAAAGACTGCACCCCAATAGAAAGCCGGTTCACCCCGGCGGCTTTTAAGGCCCTAAAATTTGACGCATCAACACTTTGCGGGTTTGCCTCCAGCGTAATTTCAATATCAGGCGCAAACCCCCACACAGCTTCTAGTTTCTCAAGGATAGCTTCAACCAGCGACGGTGCCATGAGAGAGGGCGTTCCGCCGCCAAAAAATATAGAGGTGACAGGCCCCACCGAAGGAAAAACAGGCCCCGCCGAGGGATGTGAAGCCCCTGCCCTATCAAAATCAGCCTCACCAGTAAGCGGAACAGTTAGGCGATCAAATTCCCCATCCCAATAAGAAATTTCAGAGAGATAGGCCGCTTCATACCGCCCCTGATCAATCGGCCGTGTCGCCACATGAGAATTAAAATCACAATAAGGGCACTTGGCGGCACAAAATGGCCAATGCACATAGACCCCAAAATCACAGGGCGGTTCAGCCATAACAGCGCTGCCAGTAGCATTGGTCTTTATATAATTATCAGAGGTCAAATTTCGCCCTCACGGCAAGAAGGAGCAGGAACTCAGCAAGTATGAGCGCGCGGATTTAAGAAAACAAAAACAGGAAAAGCTAGCCCTCTAACGGCAACGCAGCAGCTTTAAACAATTCAAACGCCCGTGCCCGATGAGAAAGCTCGTGTTTGCGCGATGGGGCCATCTCCCCAAAGGTCAGGGTCTCGCCATCAGCAATAAAAATCGGGTCATAGCCAAACCCTAAAGTGCCGCGCGGCGGCGCAACAATCTGGCCAAAAACTTTGCCCTCATAAACCTGTGGCTCATGACCCGGCACCACTAACGCCAACGCGCAGGTAAAGTTAGCCCGCCGCGCTGCAGGGCTTACGCAGCCCCTGGCCTCCAATTCATCAATGACCCGCTTCATCGCGGCCGCAAAATCCTTCGTATCCCCAGCCCAACGAGCAGAATAAATCCCCGGCGCCCCATCAAGCCCCGCAACCTCGAGCCCACTATCATCAGAAAGGGCAGGTAGCGCCGTCGCCTCAGCGCTAGCAACCGCCTTAATAATCGCATTGGCCGCAAAGCTATCACCATCTTCAACAGGCTCAGCAAGGTTAAGGCTTCCGGCAGAAATTGCCTCAAGCCCGAAAGGCCCAATCAGCTCATTAATCTCCAGCACCTTGCCTTCATTATGGCTGGCTACCACAAGCTTCTGCCCGCGCGTCAATCGTTGGGTCAAGATAGGAACCTCTTTAATTCCGGATGTATATGCTAGCTTAACTGCGGCATCACCAGTGAAAAGGGCGATGCCGCACAGCAGTATTTATTCTCTGTAAAATCAAATTTAGCGAATAGGCGGCTAACTAACAGAGAGCGACTGTAAGTTACAAAGCTCAGCAATACCTTTATTCGCAAGGCGCATCAGCTCAGCGAACTGCTCATCATTAAACGGGTCAGCCTCAGCTGTGGCCTGCACTTCAACAATGCCTTTATTTGCCGTCATCACAAAATTAGCATCAGCCTCAGCATCACTATCTTCTGCATAATCAAGGTCCAGCACCACATCACCCTTGTAAATACCACAAGAAATCGCAGCCACCTGGCCGGTTAGCGGCTCACCGGTTAGCATGTCGCGCGCTTTCATCCACTGGATACAATCACTCAGGGCAACCCAGGCCCCAGTGATCGCCGCTGTGCGCGTGCCGCCATCAGCTTGAATAACATCACAATCAACAGAAATTTGCCGCTCACCCAGCGCTTTCAGGTCAACCACGGCCCGCAGCGAGCGCCCGATTAATCGTTGAATTTCTTGTGTCCGGCCAGACTGTTTACCAGCACTCGCCTCGCGGCGCATACGATCAGACGTTGAGCGCGGCAGCATGCCATATTCAGCCGTCACCCAGCCCTGGCCCTTGCCCTTGAGCCATGGTGGAATGCGCTCTTCAAGTGAGGCGGTGCAAAGCACATGTGTATTGCCAAATTTAATAAGGCAGGAGCCTTCCGCATGGAGTGAAACCGCCCGTTCAATAGAAACACGGCGCATTTCATCATTTTGACGATTGCTAGGACGCATAAGATCTAAATTCAGCCTCTTCATTATTGTTAAATTTGGACCATAACCTATGGCAGTCGCCATTGAGGGGCAAGCACTGTTTGCACAGCGACATTAAGCCATGTCACCTATTGTGTAAGCCATAGCACGTATTGTGATTGACGGGGCAGAAGCCGCCCTTTAAATTTGTAAGATCAAATATAAAGGCGCCAAAGAACGAATGGACCACCCCAGTCATCAAAATCTGCCAGAACTGAACGAGCGGTCGGTCGAAATATTCAAAACCATCGTTGAATCATATCTGGAAACCGGTGACCCGGTCGGGTCGCGCAACATCAGCCGCCACTTGCCAATGACCCTGTCTCCGGCCTCTGTGCGCAATGTTATGTCAGATCTGGAGGAAGCTGGCCTCATCATCCAGCCCCACACCTCAGCTGGGCGCATGCCCACAGAGCGCGGCTTGCGTATGTTCGTTGATGGTCTCTTGCAAGTCGGTGATCTCTCCTCAGATGAGCGCAAAATCCTTGAAAAACAAATCTCAAAAGATAATAGCTACAAGCCAGTAGAAGATATGCTGAGCGAAGCCAGCGGGCTTTTATCCGGTCTCTCACAATGCGCAGGCATCGTCCTGACTGAAAAACAAATCACCCGCCTGAAACAAATAGAATTTGTCCGGCTAGATGAAACCAAAGCGCTGGCCGTGATCGTTGGAGAGGATAACAATGTCGAAAACCGCATCATTGATATCCCAAAAGACCTCCCCCCTTCTGCTTTATCAGAAGCTTCGAATTATTTAAGCAGCCGCCTGCAAAGCCGCACCCTACGCGAAGCACGCGCCATTATTGAAGATGAGCTGAAAAACCAAACAGCAGAGTTAGACACGCTAACGACAAAACTGATACAATCCGGTGCTGCCATCTGGTCTGGTGAAAATGACGGCAAGAAAAGTCTCATTGTGCGCGGCCGCTCAAAATTAATTGAAGATATTAACGCCGCTGAAGAATTAGAGCGCGTACGCCGCCTATTTGATGATCTGGAGACAAAAAGCGAGCTGGTAGAATTACTTAGCGCCTCAGAAGCTGCCAGCGGTGTCCGCATATTCATTGGCTCAGAAAATAAATTATTCTCCCTCTCAGGCTCCTCAGTCATCGCTGCCCCCTTTAAGGATAGCGAGCGCAATATAGTAGGTGTTATGGGTATCATCGGCCCAACAAGGCTAAATTACGCCCGCATAATCCCAATGGTGGATTACACGGCTAAATTAATGAGCCGCCTGATTAGGTAAATGATCTTTTTTTTACCCAATTTATCCCTATATCAATGGTGAACACCTGCTGTATTTCTGTTAAACAGCAAGCCGGCATATAAAATCTATGCTGAAAATGAGGCCGGAAGGGCAAATAAACGTGACGAATACCGACAAAACACAAGAGACCCCCAAAGCAGAGCCAAAATCAAAGGCGGAGGCGAAGCCTGTGAGCAAGCCAGATATGAAAACGCACAATGAAGCTGAAAAGACAGGGCAAAATACAACCCCTGAAAGCACAACAGAAGGCCAAGAGGCTAAAACTAATGCGCCGACTGAGAATAAAGTTGATGCAGCAACCAACACTGAGGCAGAACAGGAAGGCATCAGCGCTGTAGAAGATACACCAGATCCAATCGCTCTCCTTGAGGCTGAAAACACGGCCCTTAAAGATAAAGTCCTGCGCGTTAATGCAGAGATGGAAAATCTCCGCCGCCGCACAGAGCGTGAAAAACAAGACATGGCCAAATTCGCCATATCCAACTTTGCCAGAGATGTCATCTCTGTTGATGATAATCTCAATCGCGCTCTAGAAGCAGTACCAGAAGGCGCTGTCGAAAAAGACCCGGCCCTGAAAGCTCTTGTAGATGGTGTTGAAATGACAGGCCGCGAACTGGCAAATGTTTTTGAGCGCAATGGCATCAAACGGGTTGATCCGAAAGGCGAGATATTTGACCCCAACGCGCATCAGGCCATGTTTGAAATGCCAAACCCTGAGGTCCCCTCAGGCACCATTATGGAAGTGATCGCCACTGGCTTTATGATTGAAGGCCGCATACTGCGCCCAGCCATGGTCGGCATTGCCAAAGGCGGCAAGAAGCCAGAAAAAACAGCAAAAGCAGATGGTGACCAACCAACAGAAGGTGACAGCAGTGTCAAAGCTGATGGACCGGAAACTGGCGCAGGGCCCAAAGACGGCGCGAACGGCGATAATATCGACAAAGCTGTTTAAAGCGCATGCTCATTGAAGCGCTGAAATAAAAAGCCTCCCTGCAAAAAAATGCAGGGAGGCTTTTTCACGCAAACTATTATACGCGGAACTTAACTCAAGGAGAAAGGAACGCGTGACTAATCTTTGCGGCAATAAGCTAGAAAAATTCGCCGTTTTAACTCAGGGATACAGAAATGGAGACCGTTCAGATGCAGAACCATAAATGAAGGTCAAAACTTTGACTTGATAATATTTGAAAACTGCCCGTTTCAATATTCAAGATCTAAAATAGGGTGATTCGGTTAACAGAACGTAGCTACACAAACAAGGCCGCGATACCAGATAACCAATATTTCAGTTCTGATACTTCATATCTGGTACTTCATTTCTGATACTTGATAAAACCATGCTACCCACTGGCGTGTGGCAGCAAACTTTTCACAGCCTCCTGCCAGCGCTGATATTTCAGCGTCCGCTCCGCTGCCCCCATCTCAGGCATAAACTGCCTCTCCGCCGCCCAAAGGGCCGCATAAGCCTCAAACCCTTCATAAAGCCCAGCACCACGCCCCGCTAAATATGCAGCCCCAAGCGCCGTCGTTTCCGTATTGGCCGGGCGCGCAACTTCACAATCCAGTATGTCGCTCAAAAACTGCATCGTCCAATCAGAGCGCGCCATCCCCCCATCAACTCGCAAAACCGCCGCACCGTTAAGGGGCTTGCCCCAATCGGCCGCCATTGCCCGCATCAGATCAAGGCTTTGTAACCCAACAGATTCAAGCGTCGCCCGCACAATCTCCGCCCGGCCCGTCCCCCGCGTCATATTCATTAATGCTCCCCTAGCATCAGCCTGCCAATAAGGCGCACCCAGCCCGGCAAACGCCGGTACCAGCACCACCGGATCGTCACGATTTGAGTGAGCGGCAAGCTCATCACATTCGCCAGCGTTTTTTATCAACTTAAGCTCATCCCGCAACCATTGCACAGCAGCGCCCGCAATAAATATTGACCCCTCCAGCGCATAGGTCGCCCGCCCATTAATCCTGTAGGCAAGGGTCGTCAGCAGATTATTTTCTGAGCGCACTGGCACCTCACCAATATTGAGCATGGCAAAACAGCCAGTCCCATAGGTGGATTTCATCATCCCCGGCGTAAAACAAGCCTGCCCAATCAAAGCTGCATGCTGATCACCAGCCACACCTTTAATCGGCAGCTCCGCCCCAAGTACAGAGGCCGCCGTTACACCAAAATCATCAATGCAATCTTTCACCTCCGGCAACAGCGAAGGAGGAATATCAAACAGCACTAATAAATTTTCATCCCACTCGCAGCGATGAATATTATAAAGCATGGTACGCGACGCATTGGTCGCATCAATCACATGGCGCGCCCCGCCGGTTAACTTAAACATCAACCAGCTATCAACGGTACCAAAACAAAGCTCACCAGCTTCGGCCCGGCCCCGCGCCCCCGGCATATTGCTAAGCAACCATTCTAACTTAGTGGCGCTAAAGTAAGGGTCAGGCAGCAGGCCTGTTTTTAAAGTTATTTGTTCTCGTTGTTCTACTGTTAAGTCACGGCAGCGCTGGCTAGTCCGCCGGTCTTGCCAAACAATGGCCCGGCTCAGCGGCTCCCCTGTCTCCCTGTCCCAAAGCACCGTGGTTTCCCGCTGGTTAGTGATACCAACCGCCGCTATATCCGCCATTGAGAGACCAGCCGCATCAACCGCATCCTTCGCGGCCTGCAAGCTATGATTAAAAATATCATTCGCATCATGCTCAACCCATCCGCTATGCGGGTAATGTTGGGTAAGCTCCGTTTGTCCAACCCCGCAAACACCAAGCGCCTTGTCAAACACCAGAGCCCGGCTCGATGTCGTCCCCTGATCAAGGCTGAGAATATAATCCCCCATTGTAATCCCTATCTTCCCTCGCAGCTGGACGCAGAGCTGCACAAAATTAGTGAAAAGCTAAAGCTGGAACGTCTAATCTTATCTGGAACTACAAAGCATATATAGTCGCAGACTTTCCATGACGCCGAATAGCAGAGTGCCCTACAAGCTAAGTGCCCTACAAGCTATAAGGGCTGTGATAAATCACCAGAGATAACACTGGTTTTCTCAAGCCAGGTTTCAAACTCTGCCTTTTCCTCTGCACTCAAATGCAAACCGCATTTTGTGCGGCGATATAAAATATCCTCTGACGTCCGCGCCCATTCATGAGCTATCAGATAACGCACCTCACGCTCATAAAGCCCGCCACCGAAATACTGCCCCAGCCCTTCAAAATCACGCACATCTCTTAAAAACCAGCCAACCCGCGCGCCATAACTTTGCAGCCAGCGCTGCCGCACCGTCAGCGGCACAAAGCTCAGGTCTGTCTCTAATATCTTAGCCCAGCGCTCGACTTCATCAGCCTCAAAAGCGGTGTATGTTAGCGCCCCTGTGCGACCAGAGCGCAGCTGTTTAAAATAAGGGGCCAACAAATCAACCACCTCTTCAGAAAGTTTGCGAAACGTTGTGATCTTTCCGCCATAAACATGCACCATCGGCGCACCGGTGCCGGTTTCTAAAGCGAGGTGATAATCTCGGCTGGCGGCACGGGCAGCTTTTTTGCCATCATCAAACAGCGGCCTCACCCCAGCGAAAGACCAAACAATATCCCGCTCTTTAACCTGTCGTTTAAAATCCTTATTCGCAGCAGTGAGTAGATATGTAATCTCATCAGGTGATGGCACAACATCTTCAAGCCCAGTATCGTGAGCAGCCTCTGTTGTGCCAATTAACGTGTAGCTCCCCTCATAAGGAATGGTGAATACAATACGCCCATCGGCCTGTTGTAAAATATAAGCCCGATTATGGCTATAAAGCCGCGGCACCACAATATGACTGCCGCGCACCAACCTGAGCGGCAAGACACCATGCCCACCAATCACCTCTTCAATCACGCTGTTAACACCAGGCCCAGTGGCATTCACCAGGGCGCGGCCAAATATTTTGCGCCCCGTCTCAAGTGCAATTTCAAAACCGCCCTCAGTGGCGTTAACATCAACAACGGCCTGACGCAGACAAATCTCGGCACCATCAGCCATAGCCTCCAGCGCGTTAAAAATCACCAACCGGGCATCATCCACCCAGCCATCCGCATATTCAAATCCGGTATTAACACTCCCCGCCTCGTCTAATTTTAGGGGCGCGCCAAATTCATGGCCGGTCAGAGCAAGCTTGCGCAAGCGGGGCAAACCACCACGGGGTCCCAAATTATCATAGAGAAACAGCCCTAGCCGCAGCAGCCACTTGGGGCGCATGCTGGCTTTATGCGGCAACACAAACTGCAGCGGCCTGATAAAACCAGGCATCAGCCGCATCAACAAAGCCCGCTCGATTAGCGACGCACGCACCAGAGCAAAATCAAAAAATTCCAGATAGCGCAGCCCGCCATGAATAAGCTTGGTACTGGCAGAGGACGTGCCTGAGGCAAGATCACCTTTTTCAAACAAACAAACAGAAAGCCCGCGCAAGGCTGCATCACGGGCAATACCCGCCCCGTTCACCCCGCCGCCAATAATCACCACATCATAACTAGCCACATCATTGCGGCTCTCATCTTTAATGGGCTTATTAGCGCGGTTTATATTGGTTTTAGAATTTGAAGATTGCTTATCACTCATGTGCCAAAAATGGCCCCCGCCTTACATATCAAAGCCCCCACCCCGTGAAGTAGCACAGCCTGTAAAAAAGGCAGGGCAGCTTTGGATAAATTATGCTGGAAATAGGGTAAACCGGAATGGCAAGTCTTGAAAAGTACAGACTGAGAAAAGAAAACGCTATTCAGCCGCCTGCTTTAAAAGCTCGGCGGCCCGCACCAACCCAAAGCCAAAAATCTTGTCCCGCCCCGGCGGCCCAAGATCCTTCACTGATTTCTCAAGGATCTTCCTGAAAACGTCCTGCGAAAGCCGCCCCCTCGTCTCTATCACCAGCGCCGCAATACCAGAGACCAGCGCCGCCCCGTATGAAGTCCCGCTTTTAAGGCTGACCCTGCTTTTATCTGAAGGAAGAATGACATCCACCCCGGGCGCCGCAATATAAATATACGGCCCCTGATTTGCGCGGCTATATATCCGGTTTTTTGCGTCAAGCGCCGTCACCGCGATCACCCCAGGCACAGCTGCCGGGTAAGCAAAGGGCGCCTTCGCCCCGTTATTGCCAGCCGCCGCGACCAAAATCACATCTGATTTCATAACCGCCTTTAAGGCCTTTGAAAGCAGCGTATTCTCCGGCCCCGCAAAACTCATATTGATCACATCAACATCCTGCGCCACAAGCCAATCAAGCGAGCGGAGGATCGCCCTGACACTATTCAGCGTTTCACCTTTTTCTGTTTTATCAAAAGCCCGCGCAGCATAAATCTCAGCTTCAGGTGCAGCACCCAAAAACGGCTCTACTGCCCCGCCAGCCAGCAACGCAATTGCTGTCCCATGCGAAACATCATTAAGAGGGGCTTGCGACAGCCCGTCAAACTGACCCGCAATCGCCCCTTCAAGCGCCGGGTGGCTGCCATCAACACCACTGTCAATAATTCCTATTTTAACGCCCCGCCCGCGCGCCAGCTCATGCGCCGCATCAAGCTCCGCCGCTTTGCGCTCGAAGCGCTTGACCTTGCCTGTACTGCCATTCAGCTCATAGATGTGATTGGGCTCTGCATCCATCACCGTCGCCTCACGGGCCAGCACTGCCCTGATTTCCGCAACACTGCGCCCATCAGGAATGCCAAAGCGAACCAGCTCGCCCCCCAGCAACTGGGAAAGCTCGCGGCTCAAAATGGTCAGCCCGTAAAGCCCGGCCAGGCGCTCTGCCTCACCGCCGCCACCACGAAGAACCACCAGCACTTCACCCGGTATATGCGCCCCTTTAATTGCGGTGATCGGTCCAGTTGCAATAGCGGCAATGTCCTGCCGTTTTGGTTTCTCGGACTTTTCTTCAGATTGAGAGCCTTTCGGCAAAGGCGCGGTACACCGCCCGGCGTCACCGCCAACCAGGCGGGCAATCTCAGGCGGTAGCCCAGCCATTGGCGAACAACCTTCAGCCTTTGCCGATTTGCCATTGAGGAAAGTGGCCGTAAACAGCAACAAAACTGCGATCATCAAAGTCAAACCTAAGGCGTGAAAAACACGCAGCACTTTTAATTCAGCTAAAGCTTTCATCACGTGCCCTTCCTATTTGGATGTCTCTACTGCATCCGTCACGATAAAGAGAGAAACAAGATCATCAGTCTCGGACAAAAGCTTCTGCCGCGCCGCAAGGGGGCTAGCCCCTTCCCGCTCAACAAAGCCTATGGTGAACTGCCCGCTCGCCGTTGGCCCGCTGAGGATAACAGCGCCTGCTTCATCAAGAAGCGTTGCAACATCTGCCATTTTGGCCGTCTCTGAAAATTGCACCAGCGCAGAGGAAAGAAGCGCCGCTTTCTCACCGCCCGCCAGCACAACCGCGCTAGAAGGCGCACCGCCCGTCTCAGCTTTATAAAGCATGAGCGACTGGCTCACAGTCACCACCATAAGGAGCGCACAGGCCGCCCAGGCAAGCCCCTGCGGAGCCGCCCGCGCCGGGGCAAGAACAGTTGTCTCAAGCCAGCGGCCAAAGCGGGCACCAACACCCTGCACACTCGCCTCTTGGCGGGTCACAGCAATGTCTGCCATCAGCCTTTCGAGCCCGCCCTTCGGCGCTTTGATATCTTCATTGGCAGCGCTTGAAGCAAAACGCTCTTCAGCTATTTTCTCCAAAAGTGCCGGGGCATCCGGGTCCCGCGCCAGCCAGTCATCAACCGCACGGCGCTCACTAGGTTCAAGGGTATCAGAAAGATAGAATGGCAGCAGCGCGACCAGTTCCTCTTTTCTATTCATTAGCTTAACTTCAGTCATCTCTAGGGCCATCCTCTATCCACGCCGGTTTCCACCAGAATCTCATGCAGGTTTTTCCGCGCATGGAACAATCTGGTTTTCACCGTGTTAGCAGGCACATCAAGGGTTTCGGCAATCTCATTCACACTCATCTCATGATAATAGGCAAGGTCAATAACCGCCGCGTGATCTGCGCTTAACTGGCTGATCGCCACTTTAATCTTATCGCCCTTATCATCTTTCATGACATGATCTTCCTGGCTATCAGCGTCATCCACCATAGCCTCGGCCTGACCGTCACCCATTTGATGCTCACGTTTTTTGCGCAAATAGGAAATTGATTTATTATAGCCGATAGATGTGAGCCAGGTGCTCACTTTAGAGCGCCCCTCAAACTTGCCGGCTTGCCGCCAGCAATCGAGAAACACATCATTTACAATATCCTCAGCCATCATCTCATCCCGGATCTGTCGCATAATAAACCGGTAAAGCCTCTGATGGTGGCGGGCATACAAAGCTTGCATGGCTGACTGATCCCCGGCCTTAAGCCGGTCCATCAATTCAAAATCTGGATCTGTCGAGCGGTTATCCGCCATATCAGTCACTCTACCTGTTCATCTGTCGCAGCGGGACGCGTAATGGTTCACTGGCCATTAATAATAATCGAAAGTCACTTAAATAAACGCGCTTTCAAAGGCATAATTGCCAGAATAAAAGCTAATTCTATAAGAATTTCAGCTGATTTTAATAGGTTTACTATAGAAAAAATGAAAATCAAATGAACCAGATGGCCGCTGAGCGCGACCGATTGGTACCTGCAACGAGATCAACCACAGATCAATCTATGTAATGGAGCAATACCATGTACGAAAAAATGATCGCCAGAACTGCCAGGTACCCCGGTTTTGCAAAAAAGCCGGCTGAGGCACCTTCTGGCCCCCACAACCCGGATGTTCCCAATCCGCCGGAACATCTCTTCTCCCTTAAAGAAAACAGCAAATTTCCTGAAGGCGTGCCGTCCGGCGCGCCTGACGCTGTGTTTTCACCGCGAAAGGATCCCTCTATGCGCCCCAATCACCAGTTGCAAAGCCTGAAAAGCAGTGTTTTCAGCTATCCAGCCCTTAAATCAAGGCTCAACCGCACAGCTATGGCCCTTGGGCTTTTGCTTTCGCTCGGGCTTGCCCCCGCAGCTGTAAGTGCGCAGGATCTCGGCGACCCCATCATACAAGCCGGCGACATTGCAATCACCGGCTTTTCTGGCCTCAAATACCCTGAAGCTGGCCTCCCCCCCGGTATTGACCCGCTGGATGAAAGCTTTATTAACCCTGAAATGCCAAGCCTCAGGCTTTACCGCGCCACATCAATGGGCGGCGCGCCCCAAGGCCAGCTAGTGAACCTGCCAGAGATTTTAAAGGTCAACGCGTCTGAGATTGGCCAGGTTTTTGGCCTCGCCTTTGATGATGGTCTCAGAGAGGGTGAAGAAAGCGAGACAAGCACCACCCGCACCCCAGATTTATACATCACCGCCACTGTCATGCATGGCCTTCAGATCGTTGGCCCTGATAGCGATGGCGATGGCCGGCCAGAGCGCCTTAAAACTGGCGCAGCTGATGCAGAATTTATGGAAGGCCAGTTTGGTATAAAAAATGGCGGCACCCCAGGCGCCATCTGGAAAGTTGATGGCCTCACAGGAGAAGTCAGCCTCTTTGCAAATGTCACCCTTGACGGCGAAGAGAATTCCGGCCCCGGCCTTGGCAATATCGCCTTTGACAAACGCACCCGCCAGCTTTTCGTCTCTGACCTTGATACCGGCATGATCCACCGTTTCAGCCTTGATGGCACCGATCAGAGCCAGTTTGATCATGGCATATCTGGCCGCGCCGCCAAAGGCCTTGGCGAGGTCGCCCATGATGCCAGCCTGCGTATGGATATAACAGACGCCGGCTTTAAAGCAGATGACACGACCACCTGGGGCTTTGCCCAAAAAGAGCGTCAGGTCTACGGCCTGCAAGTACACAGCAAACGCCTTTATTATTACGCAGCTGATGGTGATATGATTATGTCCGTCGGTATCAATGAGGATGGCTCATTCGGGGAAGCCCGCTGGGAGCTGAACCTCAATCAAACTGAAGCAAAACCCGTCACAGACATCGCCTTTGACAGCAGGGGCGTGATGTATCTTTCCATGCGCGGTGAAATTCAAAACCCGTATGATTATTCAGTTTTTGCCAAACCGGCTGAATCAGAAGTGCGCCGCTACCAGCTTGAAGTGCCAGATGACCCGGCAACAGAGAGCCGCTGGAATGAAGTGCCGGATACCTATGCCGTTGGCATGGAAGCCGATCATAAGCTCGCCCTTGGCGGCCTTGATCTTCATTACGGCTATAAAGCTGATGGCACCATTAACTATGGCGCTTGTGATGAAACCCTTTTAAAAACCGGTGACAATCTTCGCTACAACCCGGACCTTATCGACCAACTCAGCCCTGGCGGCCCCTTGAATGTCCATGGCGTCCAGTTCACCAATAAAACCCTCGTGCAACCGGCCAACACGCCGCCTTGGGGCAGCTATTTTGCTGATTTTGATGGGATATATGATGACCCTGAAGCCAGAGGCCAGGTCGGCGATGTTGAAAGCTTCCGCCCTTGTGAAGGCCGCCTAGGCGGTGATCCAACCCCTTATCCCTGGGATCTACCAGAGCCGGAAGATTACCCCGGTGATGATATTCCCCCAACCGGCAACCGCTGTGTCGAAGTCGAAGCGATCGACTATTACTGTGGCTGGGCCGGTGACTTACAAATGGACCTTTATCTGAAGGAAAATGCAGGCCTGAACGCAGATAGCATGAAAGCCAAATCCTTCACACCGGGTGTCCATGTTACCCCGAAAATGCAAACCATCGCACCGGCAGCCCCCTTCAATCTTGAAGTTCAGGGCATTCTCCCCGGTGAAAATTACGATGTTGGCGTTTGCCTCTACAACAAAGCGGATTCAGAAGCTGGTGGTGAGTTCCCCTGCTGTAAAGCAGTACTCCCCTTGAAAGCGCCAAATCTGATCTGCGGACCGTAAGGGAGGATGAAATGAACCATATCACCCCCTCATACGACACATGTAGAGATAAACCCTCAAGGGTCATGGAGACCATCATGAAACCAACACGCTTCTTAAAATCCACCATGCTGTGGATCGGCGCGCTCAGTCTCGGCATTGGCCTGGCTGCAGGCGCCCCCTCGGCCCATGCCAAAATTGATCAATGGCAGGCCAAACCCAAAAATCAGCTCCCCCCACCACCAAAACCCGGCGATAAACTCGCCAACCCGGTGGCGGGCGAGCCTGAAATCACCAAAATCCGCTTTACCAAAGTGGCCGAACAGCTGGATTGCAAGCATGTCCGCTTCCGCATCCGCTTTGCGCTTTGGGGCACAGATGGCTTCTGGAATGACCCGAATGCGGATCATGTGAAAGAAATGACAACAGCCATCCAAACCCTGACAGATACGCTGCCAAAAGGCCTCTCCTGGCAGAATGTCAGCCTCAAGGGCGATATCGTAAATTTCCCTGTCTTGGCCTTTGAAAATAATGGCCACCCGAAAGACACGGTGAAAATCAGTAACATCCAGTTCACCGCTGACAATAGCGATGGCATCGGCCCTGAAAATGTTCGCGAATGGAACTTCGTCGGTATCGCAAAAATCGACCCGGCTGAATTTCCAAATCCGAAAATCAAGCTGAACCAGGCCAAACTCCGCATCAAAACATTGTTTCAAACCTTTGATGCTTTGAGCCATAATGGCGTTTTAGCTGATCCGGCAGACTGGAAAAGCGGCACCCCCACCAAATTCATGGTTGATCTTGATAACTGTGATGACCCGAATGGCGATCCAGGCGGTGACCCAGACGGCGAGCCATGCATCAAAATTGAAAAAGGTGAGATTGATTGCCACGGCCCTGTAGGCCCCTTCATCTATAAAATGCCTGTCGGCCCAGAGCTTGCTGGCACAGTCATTGAGCTGACCTCCCTTACTCCGGGCGTCATCGTCAATCCTGGCGCACAAATTGTGCCACCAGGCGGCGGCATCCTCATATGGACGCTGAACGGCGCAGCCCCCGGCATGGAGATTCACCTGCTGACCAACAATGTGAAACAGTCCGGCCCAGCCGATTGGGATGGCCTTGCCACTTGTTGTACAGAAGAGATCATCATTGAAATACCTGAAGATCTCCCCTGTGATGAGAAAGAGCCAGACCTTCAGGTTAAAAAGAAAGCTCTGCTTGAAGAATGCGACAAAGCCACAGGCCCCTGCCCCTTCCGCATCCGTGTGAAAAATGTCGGTGACAAAAAATACACCGGTAAACTCGCACTGCAAGAGTGGCAATTGCCCCAACGTGCCGCCATCACTGGCGGACCAAACGCAGCATGGAATTGTAATTACAATCTTGGTCTTGCACTTTATGAGTGTACTCACCCGGCACTGACTTTGAACCCCGGTGAACATAAAGACCTCAAACTCTCTTTCACCCCCGGCAATGCCTGGCCTGGTGAGCGCATTAAAAACTGCGCCAAGCTGGACTATGGCTTAATGGGTGTCGCCCCCTTTGGTGATCTCACCAATGATAAGGATTGTGACAGCATCTGCATCAAAGGCTCAAACCAATGCCCTGATGATGTAACTGAGAAAGAGCCTGAACTGATCCTTGAGAAAAAATTCTCCCACACAGAATGTCTGGGCGGAGCACATGGAGCAGGCCCCTGCTGGTTAGTATATAATATCGTTATTTCCAACAATGGCGGCGATTTTAATGGCCCCCTCCATGTGGAAGATAACTTTGATATTAAACCAGATCAGGTTACCTTCACACCAATTCCACCATGGCAGTGCCAGACGGTAAATGGCCAAAACTTTGGCTGCACCCATCCGGGTATTAACCTCCCGTCAGGCGCACAAACCATTCTGAAAGTAACAGCAAAATTCATAGATCCCTATAAAGTAGATGGCGGTGAAGTTGAAAATTGCGCAAAACTTGAAGAAGGCGCCCCTGGTAAGAATGAAGATTGTGCAACAGGCGGCTTACCACAACCTCAGGATAACCCTGAAACAGATGGTAAACCTGATCTGACCATTAACAAGCAATGCTCACCTGGTGTTCTTGGTGGTCTTATCCAATGCCGTGTCATGGTTCGTAACAATGGTGATGTCACGCCAGCCGGTCTTATCCGGGTGTTTGATGTTGCCCGCATCATCGGCACTGAACAGCCTATCGTTCTGGAGGATATCCAAACAGACGGCCCAGAATGGCAATGTGAAGGCGCCCCGGCAACGGATCTCGCCTGTGCCATCCCAGGCCAAAACCTGACACCAGGTACAGTTCGCTACTTTGACGCAAAAGTCCGCCTCACTGGCAAAGGACGCGAGCGTTTCCGCAACTGTGCAACCGGTCATCATGAAGCTCATCTCGGCGATGATATGAACCGCTTCGGTCAGGCTTGTGTTGAAGGTGGTGTCGATATCCGTGTCGAGAAAACCGGCCCCGGTGTTTGTGTCAGCAATGAAGAATGCACATTTGATGTGACCATTTTCAATGACGGCACAACAGACTTCTCTGGTATGGTTCGCATCGCCGATGCACTAGGCCTCGCCGGTGAAGGTTTAACGGTCCCAGTGACCTCAATTGACCCACCATTGCCATGTGCGAGCCAGCCGGCAGCTGTTCCTTTCATCTGTGAAGGACAACTCAATCTGGCTGCTGGTGAAAGCTCAACCCATAAAATCACTCTTGTTTTTGATGAAACAACCCTCGTCAAAGGTGAGCTACGCAACTGCGCAGCTGTTATGGGTAAAGGTGCCACCGCGCAGAAAGCCGGTGGTCAGGAAAATGGCATTAACGGCGAAAATGTCGGCTGCCATAACTTCATCCTTGAGCCTGAAACGCAAGACCAGTGCCGCGCACCAATGGTGATGAATAACAACGGCGTCTGCGTCTGCCCGAAAGGCACAAAATGGAACGGCCGCCGCTGTGCTGGTGGAACTATTATCCCACCAGTTCCGCTACCGGACCCAACACCAATTTGCACACCAGGCAAAGGTGAAGTCCGTATCGGTAACCGCTGCGTCTGCCGCAAAGGCTATATTCGCAAAGGACCAGATGTTTGCGTGCCACCATCACGTGGCTGCACACCAGGCTATGGCGAGTATAAAAACCGCAAAGGCCAGTGCGTCTGTAAACCAGGCTTTGATCGTACAAACCTTGGCACCTGCGTGCGCCCACCAAAGGGTTGCAAACCAGGCCGCAATGAGGTGAAAGATGCCAAAGGACGTTGCGTCTGCCAAAAAGGCTATCAGCGCAACAAGCGTGGCTTCTGCGTCAAACCGCCAAAACTTTGCAAACTCGGCACCAATGAGTTCCGTAACTCACAAGGTCAATGTGTTTGTAAAAATGGCTACAGCCGTAACAACTATGGCATCTGCATGAAAGTTCCAACAGGTTGTAAGCCTGGCCGGAACGAGGTTAAAGACAAGAACGGACGCTGTGTCTGTAAACCTGGCTTTAAACGCAATGCCAAAGGTTTCTGCTCAAAAGTGACACAACCAACACCCGTATGTAAGTCAGGTAAACTGATCAAACGCGGCAAAGGTTGGTATTGCGCTTGCCCGAAAGGCTGGAACAGAAAACCTATCGGTAAAAATGGTGGTGCCCGCTGCGTCAAGCCTGATCCAAAACCAGTTTGTTCAAACGGACGTTTGGTCAAACATGGCAAAGGCTGGGCCTGCATCTGCCCGAAAGGCTGGAGCAAAAAGTCCATCGGTAAAGGCGGTGCACGTTGCATCAAGCCAAAACCAACGCCGAAGCCTGTTTGTCAAGCTGGCAAGCTTACCAAGCGCGGCAAATCATGGTACTGCGCCTGCCCCAAAGGCTGGAATAGAAAGCCGATCGGCAAAGGTGGTGCACGTTGCATCAAGCCAAAAGTAAGACCAAAGCCAGTTTGTAAAAATGGTCGGTTACTGAAACGCGGAAAAAACTGGTACTGCGCTTGCGGTAAAGGTTGGAAACGCAAAGGCCTGAAAAACGGCGGTGCAATTTGCGTCAAGCCAGTGATCAAAAAACCGATCAAAATTTACAAACCAAAGAAAGTCTTTAAACCGAAAAAGACCTTCAAACCGCAGATCAAAAAGCCTCTGCAGTTAAAAAAACCGACGATCAAAATCGTCCCTAAGAAAACAGCGCCTAACAAACAGTTCTTTTAGGCACATGTTCTAAAGCAAACAAAAAGGCGGATCGCAAGATCCGCCTTTTTTATGTTTATTACTCAGCTTCAAATCACTTCTGGCATTTGGGACAAAAAAAGCTGGAGCGGCCAGCCTGCACAATCCGCTCTATCATCCCGCTACAACCAGGCCGGCTGCACGCCTCCCCCTCCCGGCCATAAACACGAAATGAATGCTGAAAATAACCAAGCGACCCATCCGCCTTGGCATAATCTTTCAAGGTCGAGCCGCCCGCCTCAATCGCCCGGTTCAAAACATCTCTCACTGCCACAACCAATCGGCTGGCAGCCTTGGTTGGCCGCCCGGTTTTGCTAGCCAGAACAGCAGCCGGTAATGTTGGGTGCAGCCCGGCATCATAAAGCGCCTCCAACACATAAATATTGCCAAGCCCCGCCACAACTTTCTGATCGAGGAGAAAGCTCTTAAGCGGCGTTTTACGTGCCCTGGCTTTTGTCGCCAGCATCACCTCATCAAACTCATTGCCAAGCGGCTCCGGCCCCATTTCAGAAAAATATTTATGCTGCGCCACCCCGCCACGCTCAATCAAATCCATAAAGCCAAAGCGCCGCGGGTCGTTATAGGAAACCACATCATGATTGGAGAGATGAAACACCACATGGTCATGTTTCGGGTTGAGCACGGCCTCACTACCCGCATTCACGGTGAACCGGCCACTCATCCCAAGGTGAAGAACGAGCACCTCACCGCTATCCAATGTAATGAGAATATATTTCGCACGCCGCTGCATGCGCTCAATCAACCGTCCCTCAAGCCGCGCCTGAAACTGCGGCGGAAACGGAAAACGCAAATTTTCCCGCCGCTGCTCAACCCGCGTTAAACGCATGCCTTCCATATGCGGCTGTAACCCGCGCATAACCGTTTCAACTTCGGGTAATTCAGGCATCAAGCCCCCTAAATCTTATTCAATGCGAAAAATATTTACCATCGGGTCAAAAAACCGCAGAAAGCAGGGCGCTACCCTGTCATAAATGCTATCTGCGTTATGGCATTCCCCCCCGCCTTAAGATAAACTGCGCGAGACTGAAATGCTCAGCTCTCAGCCACCAGAGAAACAAGCTACCAAATAATCAAGATCCCATTATTAAGATCAAAGTATCAAGAGATGACAAACCACTAGCTTCTGATGAGCTTTAGGGAAATTAAGACGCGATGACAGACAATACAAGTTCATATGGCTTCCAACAGGTTGACCCAAGCGAAAAACAAAGCAAAGTCAACCATGTCTTTGCCCGTGTCGCCAGAGATTACGACCTGATGAACGATCTGATGTCCGGCGGCATGCACCGGCTCTGGAAAAATGAACTGATCACCACCCTTAACCCGCGCAAGACCGGCCCCCTAACCCATCTGGATGTTGCTGGCGGCACAGGCGATATCACCTTCCGTCTTCTCGATCGCGCCAGCCCAGACGCCACCGCAACCATTCTCGATATTTCAAGAGAGATGCTCGAAGTCGGCAAGGACCGCGCCAGCGAAACCCGCCACAAGGACCGCATTGACTTCGTCGAAGGCAACGCCGAAAGCCTGCCCTTGGAAAATATTAGTTTTGACAGCTACACAATCGCCTTCGGTATCCGCAATGTGCCCCGCATTGATGCCGCGCTAAAAGAAGCCTACCGCGTTCTGAAACCCGGCGGCCGCTTCCTCTGCCTGGAATTCTCTGAAGTTCAAATGCCGATACTAGATAGCATCTACGATAAATTCTCCTTCAACATGATCCCTAAAATGGGAGAGATGGTCATGGGAGATGGCGAACCTTATAAATATCTGGTCGAGAGCATCCGCCGCTTCCCCGATCAGGAAACCTTCAAATCCATGATTTCTAATGCCGGGTTCGCACAGGTCAGCTACCGCAACTTAACAGGCGGCATTGCAGCCATCCATTCAGGCTGGCGCATTTAGCTCGAAGAGTGCCGATCACTCACATCTCACACCCAGGGTACAACCGCGGCGATAACAGCCCAATATTCCGATAAAGATAAATATGGCAAATCCACTTACAAATAGCGCCCGCCTCGCCGTAGCTGGCCTCACCCTCACCTGGTACGGTGTGGCCCTATACCCTCGCCACATCCCAGCCCCGCTTGGCCTGCGGATTTTGCGGGTGTTGTTATTCCCGTTACGCGCTCTAGGGGCACTCATCCGCGACCCCTTTAAAAAACAATCAACACCAGAGCGGCTGATAAATGCCCTAACCAATCTCGGCCCCACCTACATTAAGCTTGGCCAGTTTCTCGCCACAAGAAGTGACATTATAGGCAAAGAGCTCGCAAATGACCTCTCAGCCCTGCAAGATAATCTCCCCCCCTTCTCGCAAGCAGAAGCAGAAAGAGAAATTGAGCGCCAGCTCGGCAAACCCTTAAACCAGCTGTTCGAGAGCTTTGGCCCCCCCATTGCCGCCGCATCTATTGCCCAGGTTCACAAAGCCACCATCCTGGAGGATGGCGTAGAAAAGCAAGTGGCCGTCAAAATCCTCCGCCCTGGTATCGAGCGGCGCTTTGAAAATGATCAGGCAAGCTTCCGCTTTGCAGCCGGCATCATTGAGCGCGTTTCAAAAGAGGCCCGCCGCCTTCGCCCGGTGAAAGTCGTCAAAACGCTGGACCGCTCCATGACCATAGAGCTGGACCTCCGCCTTGAAGCGGCCGCCCTTTCAGAGCTTGAAGAAAACACCAAAGATGACCCCAACTTCAAAACCCCCAATGTCGTCTGGCCGCTAACCACCCAGCGCATCCTGACAACAGAATGGATAGATGCCACCCCCATCGCCAAAGTGGCAGAGCTTGAAGCCGCCGGCCATGACCTGAAACAGCTTGGCACCCATGTGCTGCAAAGCTTTTTGCGGCAAGCCATGCGTGATGGCTTCTTCCATGCTGATATGCATCCCGGCAATCTTTTTATTGATCCGGCGGGCAATCTCGTCGCCATCGATTGCGGCATCATGGGCCGGCTCAGTGATAAAGAGCAGGCCTTCCTCGCCCGTATTCTTCATGGCTTTATCACCAGAGATTATAGAGAAGCAGCCCTCGCCCATTTTGAGGCAGGCTATGTACCGCCCATCCATTCAGCTGATGAGTTCGCCCAAGGGCTGCGGGCCATCGGCGAGCCCATAGCCGACCGCCCGGCAAGTGAAGTTTCCATGGCCCGCTTTTTAGGCCAGCTGTTTGAATATACCGCCGTTTACGACATGAAAACCCGGCCCGAGCTAATCCTCTTGCAGAAAAATCTCGTCATTGCAGAAGGCGTCGCCCGCATGCTCAACCCCGAGCTGAACTTATGGCGCGCCGCTGAGCCTGTGGTCAAAGAATGGCTAACAGCGGAGCTTGGCCCAGCTGGCAAAATGCGCCGCATGGCGCGAAGCCTGAAAGCCATAGACCAGGCGCTTGATGACCTACCAACCCATCTCGCGCGCTTAAAAGCCACCAGCGAAGGCTGGCACCGCCTTTCATCACATATCAATGAGATGGATGACCGCGACCTGAACTCCATTTTCGATAATCATAGAAGTAGCCCCTGGCCGACGCGCGCCGCTCTTTGGATCGCGGCGCTAAGCCTAGCCGCCATCGCCATCAAGCAATGGTTCTGAATATAAACAATCGTTAAAATAACCACGCGCTTCAATAGGCCTTGGCGTCACCTGTCTGAGCCCTTATATATAGATTATCAGCAATGGTTCACGAATGGCTTTTGCAGTGTTTTCAATGATTTAGAAGTGGGCGAGCACCTGAAATGTACCATAGCTCAAAAAAATCGATCCTCCTGATCATCGGCGGCGGCATCGCGTCTTATAAAACCCTCGATCTCATTCGGCGGCTGAAAGAGCGCGGCATTGAGGTTCACCCCGTCCTTACCAAAGCGGGGGAAGAGTTTGTCACCCCTCTCTCGCTCGCCACCCTTTCCGGCAATCAAACCCACACTGAATTGTTTGACCTGAAAGATGAAACGGAAATCGGCCATATCCAGCTCTCCCGCCAGGCTGATCTCGTCGTCGTGGCGCCTGCAACAGCAGACCTAATGGCAAAGCTTGCGAATGGCCTTGCCAATGACCTTGCCAGCACACTGCTGCTCGCGACCGATAAAAAAGTGCTGCTTGCCCCGGCGATGAATGTCCGCATGTGGGAGCACCCGGCAAACATGCGTAATCTCGAGACCTTGCAGACAGACGGCCACCTGTTCGTTGGCCCCAATAAGGGCAACATGGCCTGCGGCGAAACCGGCATGGGCCGCATGGCTGAAGTGCCAGAAATTATCAGCGCGATCGAAAATGCCCTAGCACCAGCAGCTGGCCCCTTAACCGGACAATCAGTTTTGGTCACCGCCGGCCCAACCCATGAGCCGATAGACCCTGTCAGATACATCGCCAACCGCTCCAGCGGCAAACAAGGCTATGCCCTCGCCAAAGCCGCCCGGGATTTTGGCGCAACTGTGACCCTCATCTCCGGCCCAACCAAACTCGCTCAACCTGAAGGGGTCACCTTTGTTGAGGTTGAAACCGCCAGAGATATGCGCGATGCCGTCCTCGCCTATCTGCCCGTCAATATTGCCATCTGCGCCGCAGCGGTAGCAGACTGGCGAGTAAAAAAAGCCCCCGATCAGAAGATGAAAAAATCCAATGACGGTCTACCTGAGCTATCATTGACAGAAAACCCGGACATACTCGCCGCCCTTTCAAAAAAGGGAGAGGAGCGGCCAGATCTCGTCATCGGTTTTGCAGCAGAAACAGAAAAAGTCATTGAGCACGCCAAAGCCAAGCGCGATAAAAAAGGATGTGACTGGATAATTGCCAATGATGTCTCAGCAAAAGGCAATGTGTTCGGTAATGACATCACCACCATCCACATCATGACGCCCGACAATGTGGAAAGCCTTGAGAATCTTGGCAAGTCTGAGGCTGCCTCGGCTATAATGCAGCGCATCGCCGCTCATATAAACAGCCACAAAGCCGCCGCCGAATGACCCAACCTGCCGTCACAATAAAAATCGAACAGCTCCCTCATGGAAAAGGCTTGGCCCTACCAGCATATGAAACAGCTGGTGCCGCAGGTATGGACCTTCGCGCCGCACTACCAGAGGGCACACCGGTTATCATCGGCCCCATGGGGCGCAGTCTCATCCCAACCGGCATAGGCATAGAATTACCAACAGGGTTTGAGGCCCAGATTCGCCCGCGCTCAGGCCTCGCCTTAAAATACGGCGTCACCGTGCTCAACAGCCCCGGCACCATAGATTGCGACTATCGCGGTGAGATCAAAGTAATCCTTGTAAACCTCTCTGACTGCCCGGTTGAAATTCACCGCGACGACCGCATTGCCCAAATGGTCGTCGCCGCGAGCGCACAGGCAAATATCACTCTGGTAGACGCGCTCTCACTCAGCAAACGCGGCACAGCAGGCTTCGGCTCAACAGGCAAAAGATAACAACCGCCCTGCCGCCATCTATAATCAGTCAAATCACTGCTTTATTCCCGCCCCGTTTCAAAATATGATACCAGAAACAACCTATAAATCGCCCGTGGAGGACCTCAATGTCAGACAAGAAAACCTATATCCCGCCTTTGACGGTCAGCCAGGTTGGGCGCGGCTGCATTTATGACAATATCATCGAAACCATCGGCCATACCCCATTGGTAAGATTGAATAAAATCCGCGAGCATTTCGGCCTGGATACTGAAATTCTTATGAAGATGGAGTTTTTCAACCCGCTCGCCAGCGTCAAAGACCGCATTGGCCTCTCAATGATCGATGCGATGATGGATGAAGGCATCATCGGCGAAAACACAGTGCTGATTGAGCCAACAAGCGGCAACACCGGCATTGGTCTAGCTTTCGTCGCCGCGGCACGGGGCCTTCGCCTCATTCTCGTTATGCCGGAAACCATGTCGATAGAACGGCGCAAAATGCTCTCTCATCTCGGCGCTGAACTGGTCTTGAGCCCCGGTGATAAAGGTATGAAAGGCGCGCTGGAAAAAGCCGCTGAGCTGCTGAACCAACACCCGGATAGCGCCATGCCATCACAATTCTCAAGCCCGGCCAATCCAGATGTGCATATTGCAACCACCGCCAAAGAAATCTGGACAGACACAGACGGTAAGGTAGATGCCATTATCGCCGGCGTTGGCACAGGCGGTACCATCACCGGTTGCGCCAAATATTGGAAAGCCCGCAAACCTGACATAAAAATCGTTGCGGTCGAGCCGGAAGACAGCCCCGTCCTCTCAGGCGGGGAACCAGGACCTCATAAAATTCAGGGAATAGGCGCAGGCTTCATACCCGCAATTGTAGACCGCAGCCTGATTGATGATGTTGTCACTGTCTCTAATGAAGAAAGCTTTGCAACAGCCAGAAAACTCGCCCGTATGGAAGGCATCCCCGGCGGCATCTCAACCGGGGCTAACCTGATGGCAACGGTCAAATATATCAAAGCCGCTGGCCTGTCAGGCAAGCGCGTTGTCACCTTCGCTCCTTCATTCGCAGAGCGTTACATGTCAACCCTGCTATTCGATGAACCAGGTGAAGACAATAGCGAAATCAGCATCTAAAAAATAAAAGAGAAGCCAGCTTTATGTCCTCCCTCTCAGGTGAAGAAATTGAGCGCTATAAACGCCACATCATCCTGAAGCAACTCGGCATTCAGGGCCAACAGAAGCTAAAAGCTGCCAAGGTACTGGTCATCGGTGCTGGCGGCCTTGGCTCGCCTGTTCTTCTATACCTGGCTGCAGCCGGTGTTGGCACGATCGGCATTATTGATGATGACATTGTCAGCCTCTCTAATCTGCAGCGCCAAATCATTCACGATACAGATAAAGTCGCCTTCGACAAAACCACCAGCGCCAAAGAGCGGATCGCCCAAATAAACCCGCATGTTGAGGTCATTGAACATAAAACCCGCATCAACGCCGGCAATGCCATTGAAGTCATCAGTAATTACGACATCGTCGCCGACGGCTCAGACAATTTCAGCACCCGCTACCTGGTGAATGATGCTTGCTATTTCGCCAGGAAACCGCTGGTTTTTGCGGCCATAGGTCCTTTTGATGGCCATCTCACCACCTTCCGCTCCGCAGAGACAAAGCCAGATGGCACACCAAATCCAAACTACAGATGCATCTTCCCTAAAGCGCCGCCGCCCGGCAGCGTCGCCCCTTGCTCAGAGGTCGGTGTTCTCGGCGCTATCGCCGGGGTTATGGGCACCTTGCAGGCTACTGAAGTCATCAAGGAAATAACTGGTATTGGCACCGGCATGGTTGGCCGTCTCCTCCTATACAACGCCCTTGAAACAGAGTTTCAAACAGTCAAAATAAATTGGGATAAGACCAACCCTCTAAATGGTGAGGCCCCAACATTAAAGGACCTCTCCCATCATATGAGTGAGGCTGAAAGCTGATGCTAAAGATAAATAACCCAAACCATAAGCGAACACTCCCCCGGCTCTCATCCAAGCGGTACTGCCACATATGGAAACCAGCCATAAAACAACTGATCCGGCTTGTTAGTTACACAGCAATAACCCTTGGCACGATAGCTACAGTCAGCTTAACAATGGCAGTCGCTCAACAATCCGTCACCACCCCTGAAGATGAGGCCCTGCGGGAGCGCACCGTCCTGCGCCTCCTTACATCAGCAGATTACCCGCCCTTTAATTATTATGATGAAGAAGGCAACCTCGCCGGTTTTCATATTGATCTAGCCAACGCCATCTGCCGCGAAATGGCGGTGCGTTGTGATATCAGGGTCAACCAATGGGATAACCTTTTAACCGCCTTCAACAGCAGTGATTATGATGCGATTATCGCCGGTCACGCCATTAACGCCAAGAACCTTAGAAAACTGGATTTTACCAACCCCTATATGCGCATGCCAGCGCGCTTTGCCATTTTAAAGCGCCGCCCACAACCAGAGCCAACACCAAAACGGCTGGAGGGAAAAACAGTTGGCGTCATCAAAGCAACGTCCCACAAAGCCTATTTACAGAGATATTTTAAAGGCGCAAAGCTAGTTACTTTCAATACCCAAAGAGACGCAACATCCGCCTTGCAACGGGGCAAAATTGACTATCTGTTCGGCGATGCCATCCAAATTATGTTCTGGCTCAATGGCTCGCTCTCTCAGCAATGCTGTCAGTTTAGGGGCGATAGCTACTGGGATGCAAATTACTTCGGCGAAGGGTTGGCCATAGCCATCTCTAAAGGAGATATGCGCCTGCGCATAGAGCTGAATGACGCCATAAGAGAGCTGCGCCGCACCGGCCAGTTTGAAGAGCTAATGCTGCGCTACTTCCCGCTAAAAATTTACTAGGCCCTAAGCCATTCACGCCTAGCTCTTCACTTAACCAGTCAACCGGTCATCAAGGCAAGATCAATTGCCGCGAAACGGCAGCAGCAGGCTCCAGCTTAATTTATTCGGCTTTTCACTTTGATAGGGCGGCAGCCCAATCTCCATGCCCTCATGCCCCTTTGAAGGCTGTTCGATATAGGTGCCAAACAGCTTGTCCCAAATAGAGAGGTTGAAACCATAATTGCTATCTGTCTCCCCCCTTATCACAGAATGATGCACCCGGTGCATATCCGGCGTTACAATCACGCGGCGTACCAGTCGGTCCAGCCATAGCGGCAAGGCAATGTTAGAGTGATTAAACATAGCGCAACCATTTAAAATCATTTCAAACAGCAACACAGCAAACGCATCCATCCCAAACAGCAATACAAGCAGCGATTTATAAAGCATGGAAAGGCCGATCTCTATCGGGTGAAACCGCACCGCTGTTGTTACATCAATGTCGCGGTCCGCATGATGCACCTGGTGCACCCGCCACAACAGCGGCACCTTATGTGAGGCCCAGTGCTGAAGATAAATTGCAAAATCCAAAACTATAAGAGAGAGCAATATCTCCCCATAAAATGGCAGATCAACAAGCCTGAACAGGCCAAAGCCAAGCTCCTCCCCAACAAGCGCCACACTGATAGCAACCAACGGCACAGCACTCACCAGCATCAACCTGACAACCACAGCATTCACCCCGCCAAAAGAGATATTCGTGGCCCAGCGCTTCAGCTTACTCGTGCGCAAATTTCGTTTAGGCAGAACCAACTCAATACTGGCCATAGCGATAAATATCGCTGCAAATACAGAGAGCCGATAAAGCGCTTCATTTTCCATTGCCGTAACCATCCCTTAACAGAAGCAAGAGGTTTAACTACACCTTATAATGCATGAGACTAGACCAGCCCCGCTATGAAACGAAAATCAAATCAGTGTGAAATGACCGTCAGATGGTAGAGAGAACTGAGCTAAAAATTAAAGGGTAAGAGATAGAGACCGGGAAGAGAAAAGCAGACAGCGATCTATGAGAGCCCAACCTTACGCAAGCACCCGCTCAACTTTGCTGACAACCGCAAGTGTCTTAAGCCCCGCAATAATCGCATTCAGATGTTTCAAATCCCAAACCTCAAGACCAATCAGCATTTCAGAATAATCAAAGCCTTTTTCAGTCATCCGAATGGTGTCAATGTTACCATTGCTCTCACCAATGAGCTGCGCGATCTGGGCCAGACACCCCGGTTCATTCACCGCAGAAATACTAATCCGCGCCATAAATCTGGTTTGATCATTCTCATCAATATCCCATGTCACATCAATCCAGCGATCGAGCTCATCGTCAAAATCTTCAAGCAACGGTGACTGGATCGGATAAATATTAATCCCCTCACCCGGCATGATGATGCCAACGATACGGTCACCTGGCAGCGCTCCACCAACAGAATAATCAACCGCAACACCATCCTTTTGCCCGCGCACCGGCAGGCTTATCAGCGGGTCCGGCTCTTGTTGTGATTGTGGCAGCAGGCGGAATTTAAGCCCAACAACCTTGGCAAAGTTAATCCACCCTTCTTCGGGGCCGGTTAAGCGCCCACCGCGCCCATTTTTGCGCCGGGTCATCGCTTCGCTAGAGATATCAGGGAAAACCGCGCAGACCACATCATTAGAGGGCAACTCCCCCCGGCCAACAGCCACAATCACTTCATCAACCGTCTCTTGTGTAAATCGTGGCAGCGCCCCATCCATTTTTGCGCGGGAATAAACTTTCCCCGCCCGCTGAAACGCCCGCTCAAGAACCATCACACCAATATCTAGATACTGCTTACGCCGCGCTTCTTTTGTCGCCCGCCTGATAGAGCTCCTGGCCTTACCAGTAATGACAAACCGCTCCCAACTAGGTTGCGGCGTTTGCGCTTCAGATGTGAGAATAAATACTTCATCGCCATTGCGCAGCTCGGTACGGAGCGGCATATTCCGCCGGTTAATTTTAGCGCCAACGCAGAGGTTACCAATATCAGTATGAACCGCATAAGCAAAATCAACCGCACATGCCCCACTAGGCAAAGCAATTAACAAGCCCTGCGGCGTAAAGCAAAACACTTGATCATGAAACAGCTCAAGCCGCGTATGTTCGAGAAACTCTTCCGGGTTATCGCCCTCTAAAAGCTGGTCCACCAAGCGGCGCAACCATTGATAGGCTGAGCTAGACGCCATATTGCTCTCTAGCCCTAGGTTTAACGTCTCATCCTTATAAAGCGCATGTGCCGCGATGCCATATTCCGCCACACGGTGCATTTCCTGTGTGCGAATTTGCAGCTCAACCCGCTGAATGCGTGCGCCAACAATTGAGGTATGGATGGAGCGATAATCATTTTGCTTGGGATTAGAGATATAATCCTTAAACCGCCCTGGCACTGCCCGCCAAATGGTGTGTACCAGGCCCAACACCCGGTAGCAATTATCAACACTGTTTACAATCACCCTGAAGCCATAAATGTCAGAGAGCTGCTCAAGCGAGATCTGCTTATGATCCATCTTACGCCAGATCGAATAAGGCCGCTTTTCCCGGTGAAAAACTTCAGCATCAAAGTCATTATCCGCCAGCTTCCGCCGCAGATCGCCCTCAATCTTTTCAATCAGCCCTTTATTTTTTTCCCTTAACTCAGCCAGCTTAGCCGTCAGCGTAAAATACGCCTCCTCATTGAGCCATCTGAAACTATGTTCTTCAAGCTCATCTCTAAGCCATTGCATACCCATGCGCCCGGCAAGCGGCGCATAAATATCCATCGTCTCTTCTGAAATCCGCTTGCGGGTCGAGGGCTGCACAAATTCAAGCGTGCGCATATTATGCAGCCGATCCGCCATCTTAATCAGCAGCACCCGCACATCAGATGAAATCGCAATTAAAAGCTTTCTGAAATTTTCAGCCTGCTCAGCCTTCTTGGAAACCAGATTCAGCTTGCCAAGTTTTGTAACCCCCTCGACAAGCGCACCAACACTCTCGCCAAACAGTTTATCAATCTCTTCCCGGGTCGCAGGTGTGTCTTCGATGGTGTCATGCAACAGGGCCGCGATAATAGTATCTTCATCAAGCTTCAGCTCAGCAAGAATATCGGCAACTTGTAGCGGGTGAGTTATGTAAGGCTCCCCAGACGCACGGGTTTGTGTGCCATGCGATTTGCGGGCAAAATCATAGGCAAGTTCAAGCCGGCTTTTATCAACAAGGGGGTTGTAAGTGACTACACGATCGAGAAGGTCAACCTGTTCCATAAAATTACCGAATGAATTCCTAAATCAGCCAACACCATTACTATCCAATCAATATAAGCCGGGTGAGTATAACGCGCCATTAAAATCAGCCATAAAAAAAGCGCCCCTCACCTGAAATAAGGTAAGGGGCGCTTTTTCTATAATTTAAGTAAACTGACCGATATTAACGGCTGCGAGAGCCACCAGTTTCTGCTGGCGGCAGGCTTTCAAGCCCGCGCAGCAGCTCTTCTTCGGTCATTGTATCAATCGTGCTGTCCATACCCTGATCATCTTGACCAATAATCACAGGAGAGCGCGTATCGCTGGAAATAACAGGCGCTGCTTCCGGCTCTGGCTCATCCACTTCCACATATTTCTGCATGGAATGGATCAGATCTTCCTTGATATCTTCAGGGGAAATGGTCTCAGCTGCAATTTCACGAAGCGAGACAACCGGGTTTTTATCATTATCCCGCTCAACAGTGATCGGCGCGCCAGAAGAAATTGTCCGCGCGCGATGCCCAGCAAGGAGAACCAGTTCAAACCGGTTGGAAACCTTGTCCACGCAATCTTCAACTGTAACACGTGCCATGAAAAACCACCTTTTATCGTATAAAATTCAATTCTTTAGCACCAGAACGCTTAAGCTATAACCTGAAAATCAAATTTTAATCCAGGCAAGCAAAGCCAATAAATACCGCTATTCTCTAGACAATAGCAAAACAGCATCCCCCCATTAAATAATGGAAAGAGGCCCAATATTTGGTGCAAGTGCTGATTATTGTCATACTTGCCAGAATTTTTCAAGTTTTTCTGTTGCCCGTATAGCTAACGGCGAACAGCAAAGCGCCATGAGATGGTTAGCATCCAGCTTAAATAAAGGATGTCTCCACTTATGTGCAATTTCAGCAACTGGTTTCAACACAAACACCCGGCGCTGCATCTCCCCATGGGGCAAGGTCAGAGGACGCACTTTCCCCCGGCCCAAAGGCCGCCAACCAGCTATAGCACCAGGCGCCACAACACCCCCTGGCCCATGTGAGCGCCGCCAATTCAGCACTTGGCCATTATAATCAATTATATCAATATCAAGTGGGCGCGGCCCCCAAAACAAAGCTCCTCGCCGCCCGGCAGCATGTTCTATCTGCTTAATTAATTTCAGCAGTTTTAGGGGCGACAGGCTTGTTTTAATCAAGGCCGCAGCATTATAAAAATCGGGTTGATATCCCGGCCCAACCGCTGGCGAGCGGTAGAGAGAAGAAACGATAAGCGGCATTTGCCCCGCTTGCATAAGCTCATCTACACCAAAAGTTAGCAAGCCAACGGAATTTAAAGTGATGGATGAGGTGTTAGACCCTAAAGACAGTAATACATTAGGCATTATTAGATTCTTCTACAATTCATCAAAATAGATTTCATGATTAAAACCAATGTTTTAATTTGACTTATATAATCGACACCAGTTCTATACACACAACCAGCACATCAACAATAATTGAGCCGGCTAAATGAGCATATACCCCACTGAGCGAACAGCATTATTCATTGATGGGGCAAACCTGTTCTCTACAGCCAAGGCCTTATCCTTTGAAATTGATTATCACCGCTTGAGAGAGCATTTTAAAAAACGCTGTCGCCTAACGCGCGCTCATTATTATACCGTCCTATCTGAAACTCAGGAATATTCCTCCATCCGCCCTCTTGTTGATTGGCTAGACTATAATGGCTACACCGTCATCACCAAGCCGATGAAAGAATATAAAGACCAGAATGGACGCCGTAAGTGCAAAGGTAACATAGACATTGAATTGTCTGTAGATGCGCTGCAACTCTCAGATCATCTTGACCATATCATTCTATTCACCGGTGATGGTGATTTCCGCTGCCTGGTTGAAGCATTGCAACAACGCGGCAAACGGGTCAGCATTGTCTCCAGCCTGGCCTCTCACCCGCCGATGATTGCAGATGAGCTCCGCCGGCAAGCTGATGAATTCATCGAGCTACAAGATCTTGAAGATGATATTTGCCGTCTGGGTAGCTCAGTCAACAAGAGCAATTGGCAACAAAGCGACAGCGAAGTAAGCTGCCTGGATGAGAGTGATTATTAATCCCCCGTGCCCTGTACGGCTGACAACAAGCCTGTTAAAAACGAGCGTGTTGACAACATGACCAGGCAGCAAACCCCAATAGCAGAACCGCCAGCAGATTGTAGCCTCTGCCCGCGCCTCACAGCCTTTCGCCGCGCCAATCAAGATGTAAACCCAAGCTGGTTTAATGGCGCTGTTCCCTCTTTCGGTGAGGAAAGCGCCGCCCTGCTCATCGTTGGGCTAGCGCCGGGGCTAAAAGGCGCCAACCGCACAGGCCGCCCCTTCACCGGCGATTATGCCGGCGATCTGCTCTACCCAACCCTCGTAAAATTCGGCTTCGGCCAGGGGGATTATCAGGCAAGTGCAGATGATGGCTTCACCCTGAAAAATTGCATGATCACCAATGCGGTGCGCTGTGTGCCCCCGCAAAATAAACCCATAGGTGCAGAAATAAACAACTGCCGCCCCTTCTTCGCAGAGCGCATGAAAAGCCTGCCTAACCTCAAGGTCATCATTAGCTTAGGCCGCATCGCACATGATCAAGTCATCCGCACCATTGGCGGCAAGCTGGCTCAGTTTAAATTCGCCCACAACACAGCCCACACCCTCCCCGAAGGTCAGGTCATGCTCAACAGCTATCACTGCTCGCGTTACAACACCAACACCGGCCGCCTGACAACTGAAATGTTTGAAGATGTTTTTGAAAAAGCAACTGAGATTTTAAACAGCACTACAACCTAACAGCTCGGCTCAAACAGCTAGCCACGCTCACGCAGCAAACGCTGTTTCTGCCGGCCCCAATCCCGCTCTTTTTGAGTTTCGCGCTTATCATGGCGCTTCTTGCCCTTGCCAAGTGCAAGTTGCAACTTCGCAATGCCCCGGTCATTAAAATATAACCGAAGCGGCACCAGCGTCAGCCCATCCCGCTGGATAGATAAACTCAGTCGTTTAATTTCCCGCGCATGCAAAAGCAATTTGCGCGGCCGCCGTGTTTCATGATTCTCACGCCCAGCCTGTGTATATTCAGGAATATAACCATTGATGAGATAAAGCGCGCCGCCCTCATCGCTGGCATAGCTATCAGCAATATTAGCCTTACCTGTGCGCAGTGATTTCACCTCACTGCCCTGAAGCACCAGCCCCGCTTCAAGCGTTTCGATAATTTCATAATCAAATTTGGCACGGCGATTTTCAGCAATAGAACGCTGCGCCACTTTTTTCTTTTCTGCCATCTAATTAATCATGCTCACAATGCTTAAAGCCTCAGGGTTCCGCAAACCGTTGTAAAGCGAAGCCTTTTTCATAAATTCAATTAAGCTCAAACCAGCCCTGCCGCTTCCAGTGCCGCATCGACCTTAGCCCGGCCAGCTTCACTTAGCGGCACCATAGGCAAGCGCACATCACCCGTGCCAAAGCCAAGCCGTGTTAGCGCATATTTTGTCGGCACCGGGTTAGATTCGCAAAATAGCGCTTCATGGAGCGGCATCAAACGATCCAGAATTCCAAGCGCCGCTGCGTAATCACCCTTCAAGCAGGCATTCTGAAACTCAGAACAAAGCTTCGGTGCAACATTCGAGGTTACAGAAATACAACCCACACCACCATGAGCATTAAAGCCAAGCGCCGTCGCATCTTCTCCAGAAAGCTGCACAAAATCATGCCCAACCTTAGCCCGCTGTTTTGGCACCCGAGAAAGGTCACCCGTCGCATCTTTAACACCAGTGATATTCTCAAGCTCAAACAACCGCGCCATTGTCTCCGGGGTCATATCAATCACTGAGCGCCCTGGAATATTATAGATAAAAATCGGTAATTTAATCGCATCATTCACCGCTTTAAAATGCTGAAACAAACCTTCTTGCGTCGGCTTATTATAATATGGCGTCACCACAAGCACCGCATCAGCACCAACAGTTTCAGCATGTTGCGCCAGTTCAATAGCTTCATCCGTGCTGTTAGACCCGGCACCAGCTATAATCGGCACCTTACCGCCTGCAACTTCAATACAGAGCTCAACAACAAGCTTATGCTCTTCATGGCTCAGGGTCGGGCTTTCACCTGTTGTGCCAACAGGCACCAACCCATGGGTGCCCTCATCCACTTGCCGTTGCACAAGGGTTTTAAAGCACGCCTCATCAATCCGCCCCTCTTTAAAGGGGGTCACCAATGCTGTAATTGACCCGTGAAATTTTGTCATAAAAATCTAACCGCCGAATTTCGCTTCTAAAAAAAGAATATCAACAACACGTATTATGGAGAGGGACAATAGTCACTCAAACTTCCAAGAGCAAGAGCGCAAAAAGAGAAAGCCCCCTGGAAAGCCACACGATCCGCAGGCGAGAATCAGATATTTAATGGTGAACAAACAAGGAAAGCGCCACAACAGACGCCTAATAAATGGGTAAAACTTTGTATAAATAACAAATTTGCATGAAAACGCCTCATTCAAGAGGCATCAACACTGATTGTTTAAGCCATATGCCAGGCCGGTAAAGTGTAGATAGACTGACACCTCCTTAAGTCTCTCAGACAATCACGAGGAAAATATGTTTATCTATCTATATCTGTACCAGTCCACTGCGTCATTGAAGAGTGTAACGACTAACTGATATAAATTGAAACTTGGCATAAGATCAAAACAAACGAGACTGAGGAGCCTCACCTTGCACAGAACTATCCAGTTACCTGTCATCGCTCTTACAATAATGATGGCACTCATCCTCGTAGCCCCCTTAGCTAGCGGCGCTAAAGTGCCCTTGCCAGAGCGCAAGGCTGACCAACCGTCCCTCGCCGCCATAAAAGCTGATCTTGATAAGCCTCACAGCCTGAACCTAAATGGTGAGCTGGCCGACCTCAATAAACTTAAACTATCAAAACAACAGGCCAAACTCGTCTCCATTGCCATTAAAGAGATTTATCGCCGTAAATTAAGCGACGCCAGAGACACTTACGCCAAACTAAAAAATCCAAACGCCAGAAAGCTCGTCAAATGGTATGAGCTGCGCAATGGCAATCTGGATCATAGCCGCGTCGAACTTCAGGATTTTCTGGATAATAATAAATCTTTTCCAAGCCGCAGCCTGATGGAAGCAAAGATAGAGCGCCAATATCTAAAAGGTGATGTGCCAGCTGAAGAGGTTATCACCCATTTCAAAACCAACAACCCGGCAACAATGGCCGGCCGGCTGGCCCATGCAGAAGCTTTACTCATCACAACAAAAGATGAGAAAGTTAAACAACAAGCCATTCAAAGCATTAGAACCCTTTACCAGAATGACAGGCTCTATAGAGGGCTGGAACAGCGCATATTAAAGCGCCATGAAGTCCATCTCCGCCCGGAAGATCACTACATCCGCATGGACCGCCTGTTCTATCAGGATAGGCGCTCAAAAGTCGCAAGCGCCCTGCGCACCGCAAAGAAACTGGAAAAACCCTTAAGACAAAGCGCCCTATTCCGCGCGGCAGTCATCAGAAGGCATTACGGCACCGCCAAAAAAATGCTCTCAAAACTGGATGCAAAAACAAAAAAACTGCCTGGCGTGTACCTCGCCAGAGTACAGCTAAAGAGGCGGACCAAAAACCCCCGCGATGCCCGCAAGCTACTCATGAACGCCAAGTTCAAACCATCAGAAATACATGACAAGGATGAATGGTGGATCGAGCGCCGCATCCACACCCGCACAGCTGTGAATGATAATGAGTTTGATGTGGCTTACAAAATAGCCAGCAACCATGAAACCCCAAGCGTCAATCACTATAATGAAGCTGAGTTCATGTCTGGCTGGATCGCCCTGCGCTACCTTAAAAAACCAAAGCAGGCTGAAAAGCATTTTGAGAATTTCAAAAAAGCAGCAGACGGCCCCAGAACCGGCTCTAAATCAGCCTACTGGATGGGCCGCACACAGCGCGTTCTAAAAAACAAAGCCGCCGCAGAAGAAAACTTCCGCGAAGGCTCAAAATATTACAACACCTATTACGGCCAGCTTTCAGCCCAGGAACTTGAGGAAAAAAACGGCCCAATTACCCTGCCAGAAACACCGACAGTAAGCGCAGAGGCAGTTAAGCTCTTCATAAATAGCGATGAGATAAAAACTCTTGTTACAGCCCATCTTGCTGAGCAAACCTCCATCGTCCGTATCTTTTTCTCTCATTTACGCTATCGCTACACAGATACAGAACAGCTCACACTACTGGCAGAGCTAGCCGCCAATCTCGGCTATAATCAAAGCACCGTGCGCATTGGCAAAACCGCCATGTCTAAAGACCATCCGCTCGCCGAATATGCCTACCCTGTCCGCTTCATGCCAAAGTTCAAACCGCTACGCTCTATTCCTGAAAATGCGTTGATCTATGCAATCGCCCGCCAGGAAAGTGAATTTAATGATGCGATTAAAAGCCATGCCGGTGCCAGGGGCCTAATGCAGGTAATGCCGCGCACTCTAAAAGGCATTGCCCGTAAATATAAAATCAAATGGCGTGTTTCATGGTTGACCCAAAAGCCCGCTTATAATGCAGCTGTCGGCAGTGCCTATGTTGGTGACCGTCATGATGAATTTGGCGGCTCCTACATCATGACCTTTGCCGGTTTTAACGCCGGCCCAGGCCGTGTCCGCCAATGGGTACGTGAATTCGGTGACCCTCGTTCAGAAGATATCGACCCAATTGATTGGGTCGAGCGCATCCCCTTTTCTGAAACCAGAAACTATGTACAAAAAGTGCTGGCCAATGTTCAGGTCTATCGCGCTCGGCTCGGCAAGGGAAAAATCTTCATAAAATCCCTGGATGATCTCCACAGAGGGAAGTTATAGCCGCAAAAATTATAAGCGGACAAACCTCTGAGCTGGTTGAATTTATAAGACGATGCCGTAAACTCCCCTGCATAAGGCCTTGAGAAAAGGGTGCCTATCTCTACTAGCAGTTAGCCTCTCTGGTAATTGCAACAGAGAGGCACACAATTTACTTAAGGCCATCGCGGGCAGTTCAACAGGGCATGAGCAAAATGGCAGACGCCACCCCCCTCCAAAATAAAAACTGGGAAGATATCTATTTCCGCGGCTATGATGGAATTCGCCTTTATGCGCGCCATTACCCTGGAGATCGCTCGCTGCGGCCTCTTTTATGCCTATCGGATGTCACCCAAAATGGTCGCTCATTTGAGCCCCTGGCCACAGCCCTATCCAGCGAAACACTCGGCCAGCGCCCGGTTTATACTCTTGATTATCGCGGGCGCGGCTTTTCAGAGAATGATCCCAACTGGAAAAATTATACACCAATGATCGAGATGCTCGATGTCATTAATCTAATGGCATTAAGGCGCATACATAAACCAACAATTCTTGCCTCCGGCTGGGGCGGCATTATCGCCATGACCCTGGCAACCCTGCACAGCTCTATGCTCGGCCCTGTTATTTTAAATGATACTGGCCCAAAACTGGAAACAAACGGTCTCTTGCGTGTTCATGCCTTTATCGGCCGCGTGCCCACCCCCTCAAGCTGGTTAAAAGCAGCAGACCTGATCAAAGACCTCAACACCAATCATTTCACCGATTTAAACAGTGAAGACTGGCGCCGCCTTGCCCAGCAGCAATATAATGAAAAGGATGGTCGCCCCGCCCCCTCCTATGACCCTGAGCTGGAAAAAACCCTGATGATGGCCGATGTCACAGTTGGGGCGCCAATTATGTGGGAACAATTCGCCGCCATGAACCATGTTCCGATTCTGGTAATTCGTGGTGAAAACTCAGATGTGCTGAGCAAAGAGACCTTTGAAGAAATGTTCTACCGCCACCCAAATCTGCAACTATTCACTGTTGCCAATGAAGGCCACACACCCCTTCTGGATGATGACCTCTCAATAGAGCGCATCCGCTTGTTTTTAGAGCGTTGCGATCATCTTGATCTCGACCATGAACAGCTGACAGAAAACCACGAAGAAGCCGTATAAAGCCGCGCCCGCACTGTCTAAACCTCCTCCATAACCGGCAGCCCAACGAAGAGCGAAGCCAGAATAGCCCCGGGCTTTAAAAAAAACGCACCTCTGTTTAAAGGTGCGTTTTCAGTGTTTTTGTAAGCTGGAAGAGAAAATTAATCCTGGGTTTTAGCCCCATCATAAAGTTTGGAATAATCAGTCGTGCCGCCATCGCGCAGCACCTTGGCCTGCACCACCCAATATTGCCGCTCAACCCGGCCAGAAATACCAAGCACGCTATTAATCCGGTCAATATCAGATTGTTCAAAGGCGGCTATTTGCGCATAGCTTGAAACACCAATTTCTTTCAGCTTCGCCTCGGTTTCCTCATCAATACCGCGTATCCGCTTCAAATCATCATCATTCGTCAGCGCCATGCCCCCAGGCACCGCCGCCTCTCCAGAGGAAAGCAAGCCTTTGGCCTTTTCAACAATCTTGGAAATCCGGTTGCCATCTTCAAGTTGTAACAACTCAGTCGCCCATTTCTGGTCAGCACCAGACCAATTCGCAATTTGTGAAAGAGAGGTAACACCATGCTTCGAAAACAAAGTTTTCTCATGCTCGGTTAGGTCATCAAGCTGGTCAAGCTCAGCAAGGCGGGCAACAAGGGCAGAGCCAAAAAATCCACCCCCCTGTGCCGCTTCACCGCTTTCCATAGCCTCAGACGCTTGCTCAATCCATCCTTCTTCACGGATACGGTCTTTCAATTCCAGCTGTTCGCTAATATCGCCAATATCGCTATCGCTCCAGGCTGCAATCTGCGAAAGCTTGTAAACACCAAGCAGGTTCAGCTTTTTCTCCAATCCTGTTGATATATGCTTGATCTGCTTCAGATCATCACTATCAACAGGCGCGGCAGCTTCAGAAACAGCCACCTCTTCAACCATTGTTTCAGGCTCAATAACCGTATCAGTATCAGCTTCTACTGGTGTTTCAGCGTCTGCGGCAGTTTCCTCTTCAGTGATCACGCCCTCAATATGAGAGACAGCAGCCTCACCCAAACTGGCTTCACCGCTTTCAGGTGAGGTTTCATCCTCATCGCTGGTCTTTGTATCGCCATGGCTCTTAACTGGCGGCACAACACGGCGTTCAGATCCATAACGGTTGCGCATCTCTTCTTCGCGGCGCTCCCGCATCTCACGGCCAATCAACCGGCCATCGTCTGTGGGCTCTTCAGGCGCATGCGCTTCTGCGCTAATTTCATCCATATGGTCTGTGACCATTTCAGCTTCAGCAATCTCACCTTCGTCAAAAGCCTCATCAGCTTCCATAACTGGCGCTTCAGCCGGTGTTGTAACCTCTTCGTTAACAGGCTCTTCGCTAACCGGCTGTTCTTCAGCCAAAACAGCTCCATCTCCGGCGTCTGTTTCATCACTAACAATTGGAGCCTCATCAGCTTCCATAACAGCTTCTTCTTTAGCCTCTTCCACAACGGCGACAGCCGGCATAAGAGAGGCAGCAAAAGCGGTCACACCACCAGCGCTTAAAATTTTAGCCTGTTCAACCCAGCCCATCTGATTAATTTCACTGGTTAACCCAAGCCGCGAGCGTAGAAAATCCACTTCACGCGCTTTCAGATTGGCAATCTGTTCATATTGGCGAACACCCAGCGCCTGCAAAGCCGCTTCCATTTCACCATCAATACCGCGGATCATTTTAAGATCATCATCACCATCAGCGATAAATTCTATATCATTGAAATTATTGTCTTCATTGGTATAGCCCCAGATAACAGGTTTCGCATCTTCCGGCCGCGCCATGCGCGCCTCATCATCCGGTGCAAGCTCATTAGCAGCCGTAATTACGGTGGCGCCCGCAACGCCAGCTGCCGCCAGTCCAGCCTCTAAGGTGCCATCACCAACCTCTGCAGCCGCTTCATCCTCAGCACCTGCTTCAGTTTCATCAACATCGTCATCACCGGCAGCAAGCGCCTCATGCTGGGCTCCTTCAAAGCTGCTCACAACCGAAGAGGCAACAGTCACCTCTTCAGGCAAGCTCTCAACAAGCTCTTCAGCATCAATAGGGTTGTCATTCGGGGTAATTTCAGCGCTCTCATCTTCAAGGGAATAATGAGCTTCAGCTTCCGGGAAATCAGCTGCCACTTCTGCGGCCGGCTCATCTTCCATTTCAGGCGCATCAACGCCCCGGAAAATTTCAGCGCCTGCAATGTCATCACCAGCTGGCATTTCATCATCAGTTAACGGCTGGGCGGCTGCTAGATCATCCTGAACAGCAGCACCATCATCCGCCCCCCGTTCAATCTCAGCTTCTGGCGCAACGTCTACATGCGGCTCTTGTTGCGGCGGTTGCCAGTCTGAATTCGCATCAACCATCACCCCATCGTTGGTAATCATCACATCGCTGCGTTGTCTCTCTTCACCAGCGGCAAGGACCGCCCCGCCTACTGCACCACCCAGAGCGGCACTGGCAATAGATGATTTGTCAGCCAGTGCCCGGTCGCGCGCCGCTTCAGATTCGCCGCAAAACACTTCGTTTTCACCAAGCCCAAAAAAATGGGCCTTCATCCCTCTTGCCGCACCACCAATCGCCGCACCAAGCAGGAAGAACAGGACCATCAAACCAAGCACATAAAATAATAAAAAAATGTCCATAGAACCATCCCAACAATTCAAAAACCAGCTAACGACAGATGCATTAAAAATGAGGCGATAAATAAGGGCCCACAACCAGCCGACGCTACAAACCCCAGCCAACGCTACAAACCAGTGTTAAAGACTGGTACTGCAACAAGCCATTGCAACAGTCCAACTCAAAGGCCAGCTACAAAAGTTAAAGCCGCTCCATGCCAAACCAGCCCACGGTTAAGCCGAGCACAAAGGCAAATAACATATAAGGTAATAGCGAGACGATAAGATAACTCATAACGCGGTACTCTCCATGAAACAGACCATCACCCACTAAAATTCAGCAAAAGTGAAAGCCCTTAATTTTCAAATACAACAAATTCAATACGGCGGTTTAAAGCCTTGCCCTTAGAAGTGGCATTGGAGGCAACAGGTTTTTTCTCCCCATTACCCTTGGCATCCAACCGCTCCAGCGGAATGCCATTTTTCGTGAGGTAATTAATCACCGCCTGCGCCCGCCGTTTGCTCAACTCAAGGTTATACCCCTCAGAGCCATCAGAATCCGTATGCCCCTCAATCCGAATAATCGTATTGGTGCAACGGCTTGCAACTGTTTCAACCTTTTTCAAAACATCATAGCTATCAGGTTTAATAACCGAGCTATTCACACCAAATCGAATGGCACTACCGCGAACGATCGAGTTCATCAGCAGCTGGCACTCTTTGGCATTCACAGCAGCGCTTTCTTTGTAAAGCGTATCAAGCCGTTTCTCGGTCTCATTAGGGGTCAACCACTTCCGTTTCTCGGCCAGCTCTTCTTCGCTTGTCACTTCTTTTTCAGGCGTTTTTGCTTTTTCTTCCTCAGCTTTCAGCGCGGCCATTCGCTCTTCTTCGGCCTTTTCAGCAACCAAGCGCTCTTCCTCTGCCTTTTTAGCTTCAGCTTTTTCAGCCTCAATCCGGGCCGCTTCTGCCTCAGCCTCAGCTTTGGCTTTTTCTGCCGCCTCCTTCTCAGCCTTTTCAGCAGCAAAACGCGCGTCCTCAGCCTCCTTTGCTAATAGAGCCTCTTTTGCTAACCGAGCTTCTTCAGCGGCTTTTTCAGCAGCTAATTTTTCAGCTTCAGCCTTCTCAGCAGCAAGCCGTTTTTCTTCAGCTTCTTGAGCCGCCTTCGCTTCCTCTGCCTTAAGTTGGCTATCGTCAAAGCTCACTTTACCAATCCACTCAAACCCATCAGGCAAAGCTTGCGGCCGAGCTACAAACCCGTCAACAAAGTTCCGGTCTGCGCTCATCCCTGAAACCGTCAGATCAGTATCAATAATCTCAAGGCGCCCATTCTCAAGTTTCGGCAGCAGATCAATCACACTCATGAAAGCGGCACCAAAATCCACGGGTGCGCCCTTAGCAAGGCTCAACTGATCATCAATCGTCATATTCGGAAACAAACTGGCAAGACGAGCCAAAAAGCGCTGCCGCTGCTCTTCACTTTTAACATAGCCCTTTAGCACCAGCGTATCAGCCGCTTGAAAAAGAGTGAATGTAAACGGCGAAGCAATCGGCAACTCCGGCGCTTTCACCTTAATATCGTCATCAACTTTATAGCCCGTCGGATATTGCGCCCGAACCGTGCGGCGCACACCATCCGCAACAGCCGTGTCAGCCGCAAGCCCTTCAAGCTGCACATCAAATTTATCGAGTTTTAAATCACCGGTTTCAAGTTTTGCTAACTCGCTTAGCGAAAGCATCAGCGCCTCTTGCCAGCCAGAGGGCGCCCCAGAGCCAATAGAGATTTTCTCATCTATCACTGCATCAGGGAACTTAGCTTTGGCAGAACTCAGCAGGCTGTCTTTCACCGCAGTAGATGGCACAACTCCGCTAAGTGTCAGGGCTTTTGCATCATGCTTGGCAGTGAAAAAGAACGTCTCAACCACCGGCGGTAGAATATTAATAGCGCCCTTAACAAGATCAAGCGGTAACCCGTTAGAAACCCCCTCTAGCAGCGCCTTATAAGCAGCTTCATCCTGTGCCGCCCCGGAAATACTCAGCTTATTATCAACAAGGCTAACCTGCCCCTCTGAAAGGCGAGACAATAAGCCGATGCTATAGCTCACCTGGCCGAACCATTTTTGTGGATCAGGAGCACCGCGCGCCACTTCCAGCTCATCATCAATATCAACCTGCGGGAATTTAGCCTTAACCAAGCCGCCGATAGAAGATTTCAACTGTGAACTAGGCACAAAGCCCTTCAACCGCAACTTCGACTTTTTGTGAGATCCAGACCATGTAAATGGGGAAACAACACGCTTAAGAGAGAGCCGGTCTTCAACCCGGCGCACACCGTAAACCTGGCGCACAACTTCAATAGCTTTTAAACGCTCATCCACTGAAGGCGCTTCGCCATTAATACTGCCATCCCGACCTGAAAATTCTGGCCGGGCCCAATCAATACCAGCATCTCGCAGCGCTACAACAGAGCGTTGTGTAAGATCTTGCTCAATTCTGTCTTCAGTTAGCCAAACAACCAAAACGCCAATAGCCAATAATGGCAAGAGACCCCATAACCAACAACGCAGTTTGGTTCTAACCAGCATCTAAACAAGCTCCATACTATCAATATCCCAAGGTAATCGAGTGAAGCGGGCTCATCATAAAATCGCCGCTACAGCAATCCTTCAGGACAACATAAAATCTCAGCCGTACCTATACACAGTAGGGCAGAAAAAGGCATCCCCTCATCGGGGAATACCCTCCAGACAGACCATAATAAGAGCTGGAATCAATATCAGATTTTTTTGTAAAGCGGATGAAATAACCAAACATCCCCACCAACCCCCATTAGCCACGCCCTAATGCTACCCACAATAGCCATCACATGGCGTGGCCTCACTATATCGAACAGCTGCAGGTTTTCCAAGGCATTAATAAACGCCAAACCACCGCAAAACCTTATGTTTAATGATGAATTTTAGCATATTTACAGATTGAAACGCCGCATCCGATAAGTTGATAAGCCGCAACAATAGAAAATTTACACCGATACCATTAGCTCATTACCGTTCAATAATGGCGGTTTTGGCATAATCAATTTGAAATGGCCAAGAAAATAGTGAATCCGCCCCACCAGAATTTATAGCTGTGGAGAAACTCGGATAAGAAGGGGAAAGTAAAAGCAGACACCCCGGACAGAGAGCGCCTGCTTAAAATGCCTGTAGGCCTTAAAAAAACAACGAGGGAAGTGGACTTCGGGAAAAAGACCTAGCAAATACGCGGCAGCTGATCACCAACCAGCATATCGACAATGCGCTCGCCGCCAAAGCCTGACTTCATAACAACCCGGCCAGGCTGTTGGCTGCGGGCTTCACCAATAATAGCCGCTTCTCGACCCGCTTCATGGTTGCGCATCGCCGCCAGTGCGGCATCCGCCTCTTCAGGAGCCACAAAAGCAATTAAAGTACCTTCATTGGCAAGGTAAAGCGGGTCCAATCCAAGAATTTCGCAAAAACCGCGCACTTCGGGCCTAAGCGGAATATCATCTTCCGTCATGATGACCCCAACAGAGGCTGAGGCCGCCACCTCATTTACCGCGCTGGCCAGGCCGCCGCGTGTTGCATCGCGCAATGAGCGCGTATTCGGCGCCGCTGCAACCAGTGTTTCAATCAAACCATTAAGCGCCTTGCAATCGCTCATCACCGGGCTTGTAAGCGCCATATCACCGCGTGCATTCAAAATCGCCGCGCCGTGATCACCAAGTACACCATTCACCAAAAGTTTATCGCCTGGCCGCACCTGCCGCGCAGCGATTTCTCGCCCGGCCGGGATAACCCCAACACCAGCAGTATTAATAAAAAGCTTGTCACAAGCCCCCCGTTGCACAACCTTGGTATCACCAGTAACAATTGATACCCCCGCCTCATCTGCTGCCGCCCGCATGGAGCTAACAACCCGGCGTAGAACATCAATCTCCAGCCCTTCTTCAATGATCATAGAGCAGGTCAGATATAATGGCTTCGCCCCGCCAACCGCCAAATCATTGACAGTGCCGTAAATTGCAAGTTTGCCAATATCACCGCCCGGAAAAAACAACGGGTCAACCACAAAGCTATCAGTTGTAAACGCCAGCCGGTCACCAAGCGCTTGCATCTCAGAAAGGCCAAGCCGGGCCTGATCTTCCATATCTCCCATGGCAGGGTTATCAAACTCTGCCACAAACACATCATCAATCAGATCCCGCATGGCTTTGCCGCCCGACCCATGCGCCAACAACACAGTATCCGCCTTTAAACGGCCTTTCCGGCGGTAAGGCTCCGCGGTTTCTGTTGTTTTCATATTATGCTCATTCATCAGTTCACTCCCCAAATCGGGATTTTATACAGATACAAAAGGCAATCTGAACGCTTTATGAGGCTTTCTCTTCAGTCTCAACCCGCGACGCTTCCTGCCGCGCCCCACCATATTGATAATAAGCCGCACAAGCCCCTTCAGATGACACCATAAGCGAGCCTAAAGGTGTTTCAGGTGTGCACAGCTCTCCAAACACCTTACATTGCCATGGTTTGATCGCGCCTTTCAGCACCTCACCGCATTGGCAAGATTTCGGGTCAGCAATTTTCAAGGCAGGCAAAGCAAACTTCCGCTCAGCATCATACATGCCATAGCTCTCACGCACTTTGACACCGGAATGGTCAATAGAACCAAGGCCGCGCCATTCAAAATATTCACGCAGTTCAAACACTTTTGAAATCGCCCCAAGGGCAACATTATTACCGTCTTCAGGCACAATGCGGTTATATTGGTTCTCAATCTCCGAGCGCCCTTCATGGATCTGCTTTAAAACCATCCAGATGGATTGCAACACATCAAGCGGCTCAAACCCCGCCACAACCAGCGGCCGTTTATAATGGTTGGCGATAAATTCATAAGGCGCATTACCAATCACCATGCTCACATGGCCAGGGCCCAAAAATCCATCAAGCCGCAGGTCCGGGCTATCGAGGATCGCTTTAATGGTCGGGATAATGGTGATGTGATTGCAAAACAGCGAAAAGTTCTTAATCCCATCAGCTTCCGCCTGCAAAATTGTAAGTGCAGTTGATGGCATGGTGGTCTCAAAGCCGAGCCCAAAGAATACAACTTCTTTTTCCGGGTTATCTTTAGCAATTTGCAGAGAATCCAACGGCGAATATACCATCCGCACATCACAGCCCTCAGCCTTTGCCTGCAACAGGCTCTTCTTGGAGCCCGGCACCCGCATAGCATCACCAAAGGTCGTAAAAATCACATTCGGCATTTCCGCCATGGCAATGCAATCATCAACCCGCCCCATCGGCAGCACACATACCGGGCACCCTGGCCCATGCACCAGTTCTATCTCCTTCGGCAACATCGTCTCAATGCCAAACTTGAAAATAGAATGAGTATGCCCACCGCACACTTCCATAATCTGCAAAGGCCGCTCTTTGGCTTTCGGAATTCCATCCACCAGCGTTTGTATTTCAGCTAACAGCGCCTTCGCTTTTTGCGGGTCGCGAAATTCATCAACATATTTCATGGGGTCACTACCTCACCAGTCTGTTGCTTATTTAGGTCGTCACTAATTTATTATTTTAGTTTTTAACTACATTCAGATTGCCGCGATCATCCGCCAGCAGCGTGTGCACCAGGTCCCAAAGAATGTGATAAATCACCAGATGGCATTCCTGAATCCGATGAATAGATTGCGAGCCAATCACCAAACAATGATCAAGGCCAATTTTCGCCATCGCACCGCCGGTCATGCCAGCAAAACCAATAGTATGGATACCGAGATCTTTCGCCTTCTGAAAACCATTGACCAGATTGTCAGAATTACCGCTGGTCGAAAGCCCAATCAGGCAATCCCCTTTGCGCCCCTGGGCAATTACCTGCCGTGAATAAACATGCTGAAAGCCAATATCATTGCCCACCGCAGTCATCATGGTCATATCAGAGGTAAGATTAATCGCCGTCAGCGCGGGTCGCCCAGCTGTTATCGGATGCTGGAATTCCACCGCCACATGCGCCGCATCACAGCTGGAGCCACCATTCCCCATGGTAAGCAAGCGTCCATCATTCCGGTACACATCAGCAATTGTTTTGGCCGCATCAACAACATCCTGTCCATGGGTTTCAAAAAACAAATCAAGCACTGAGTGATGATCTTCAGCCTTCTGTTGAACTGAGGTGAGCAGGGCTGCATTTAGCTGCGCCGGGTCTTGCTTGCCCCCATGCAAAAATGGGTAAAGCCCCTCAAGCGCAGGGTTGCCACTATCTTTTTTGTTATCTTCACTCATGAGCGCGCCTCGTTCATCACGTACCGCTCATTCGCATGGCTTCAAGCTCTTCTTCAACTTCACCCAGCTTTTCAAGAATTTTGAGAGTTTCAGCCGCTTCATCTTCATCAATGCGGCTCATCGCGAACCCCACATGCACCAGCACCCAGTCACCAATGCAATCTTCAATGCTGCGGCCACCAGTTGTGATACAGGCCACATTTACATCTCGCTGAATGCCAGAAACATCAACAACCGCCAATTGGCGCTCCGCGTCGCTAACACCAACAATCTGACCTGGAATACCAAGACACATAATTCAGCTCTCCCCTAGCATCTTCACTACAATAGCAATTTCACTAACAAGCATCGCCGCCAAAAACCGGCAAAAGAAACACCATCAGCGCAAAGATCGTCTTCTTTTTCAGACTTTAATATTATAGTAGGCAATTCACATGCCATAAGCAGACACAAAAAAGTTATTTGCTAAAACACCCGCTAAAAATGACAATATTGCTTCCAGCTTGCATCTTTTATCATCATTTTTCTTGCCGCACCCAAAACTAAAAACACCGAAAGCGGCAAGTTGGTTTCCAGTATTATCGCATTACCGGGAGGTATCTTTGCATGTCTAAGGTTTCAAATGGTATACACCGCAATAAAGTGGCTCAGCTTCTGTCGGAAACAACGACATCACCACCAACAATAACCACAAAGCAAACATGCAAATCTAACATCAGCTCTGCATCCCGGCGCCACCTCATTAGCCTATGCGCGTGCCTCCTCTTCCTAACCCCTCTCACCGTCTCAATGGCAACCGCCCAGGACATGATGCGCCATCTCGACATGACCAGCAAAGAGATGACAGAAAGCGAACTAACCAGAGCTGAGGTTGAAGAGCGCCTACAAAAAGCCACCCCAGACGCCCCGGCAAATTTCGGCGGCATGGCCCTTAATAAACTGGATCTGAGCGGCGTCGATTTTTCAAATGCCAACCTCAGGGCAGCCAACCTCAACGGCACCAATCTAGAAGGGGCCAGTTTTAAAAACGCCACCCTTGATCAAGCCTGGATGGTTAAAGCCAATATGAAAAATGCTAATCTTGAAGGGGCCAGTATTTTCCAGGCACAGCTGATTGATGTAAATTTTGAAAATGCCAATCTCTCAAACACAAGGCTGGCCGCCAACCTCACCAGAGCCAATCTCAAAAACGCCAACCTCAGCAAAGCAGACCTCTCCGCTGATCTGAAAAACCAATCCATGGGGCTGATAACCGGCAATTTAAGCAGCGCTAACCTCGAGAATGCAAATCTAAGTAACGCCAATCTGTTCCGCGCGATAATGGAATTTGCGGACCTCACTAATGCTAATCTGGAAAACGCTAATTTAGAGACCGCCCGGTTAGATGGCGCAACTTTAGTCGGCACGAATATCAACGGCGCAAATTTCAAACAGGCCAATCTCGATTCCGCCAAGCTGGAAAATTTAAAAGGCGCAGATAACAGCAATTTAAAAGAGGCCCTCAACCTGCCCGCAATAAAGTAAGCCTTGCCTAAAATTGGCAAAACTTAGAACTTTAAAAGTTAGAGAGATGACCATCCCGGGCCATCATCCAGCCCATCATTCTGCTGTTTGAAATATCTGAGAAAATTCAGCCGCGCAGCACTGTCTTTCTCTCCCCGTTGGCTATAAATGTGCTTTTCAAAAAAATAACCCGTAAGCTTGAAAGCGTTAGCAAGGTCAATTGGGGTCACGGCGCTGGCAGAACTACCGCTTAAAAATGCCGGCAAAGCCAATAGCTTGTCTTTATAAGGCTCGCCAGCACTGGCAGAAACAGCCCGCCCTGTTTTCGGCGAAACATAAATCAACTCATCATTCCCCCCAGTTGCAGCGCAAGCCGTCAGGTCAAGCTGAAACCCAAGTTCGCTCAAAATCTCCATTTCAAATCGCGCTAACAACCCCGGCCAAATCTCCCCCTCTTCCATAGAGGAAAGAAGATAGCGCGCCCCATCATAAAGCAAAGGGTGTGGGTCACGTTCAGCCAACAGGCCCATATGTGCACAAATGAGAGAGAGCGCAGAAAGCGCCATAGGATCATCAAAATAAAGCGAGCTAAGTGAGTGATTAAGTTCAAGGGTAAGCGTGCCGAGATGTTCATCAAGCCGCGCACGCCATGCCGCCTGAACCAGATTACCTGGCTGCAATATTGGACGCAACCGGCGAGAGCGCCCCCCCCGTACAAGCCCTAAATGCCGTCCCCGCTCGCGGGTAAAAACGGCAGCAATCACACTGGTCTCTCCATGTGGCCGGGCAGATAACAGGATCGCTTCATCGCGCCATTCCATCTCACTAACCCCTTAAATGCCACTCCCGTTTAAAAGCTGCGCCGCCCTCGAAGGGGGAAATGCGCCGCTATTTCGTTGGGTAATCAAGCCCCATCTCGCGGTAGCGCTCAGGGTCGTCCCCCCAGCGCTCCCTCACCTTGACGAATAAAAACAGATGCACCGGCACCCCCAGAATATCACCAAGTTCTTTTCTAGATGCCATAGAGATGGCTTTAATCGCAGACCCATTTTTGCCAAGCACGATCTTCTTCTGACTATCTCGCTCAACATAAATAACCTGCTCAACCCGAATAGAGCCGTTTTTCTTATTCTCTTTCCAGTCAATGGTCTCAACCGTCGTCGCATAAGGTATTTCATCATGCAAACGATGATAAAGCTTCTCTCGGGTAATCTCTGCTGCTGTGTGCCGCATCGGCGCATCGGTCAGTTGATCTTCAGGGTAAAGCCAGGGGCCGAGCGGTAAATGAGACTTGAGATACTCAACCAGCTCTGATGTCCCCTCACCGGTCTCAGCGGATATGAAGAACACCTCCTCAAACTTGACCTCTTCCGTCAACTTCGCTGTTAGCTCCAGCAGCTCTTCTCTCTTCATCAGATCAATTTTATTCACCGCAAGCACAGCCGGGTAATGGCTATCTTTCAGGCGCTTTAAAATCTCAGCGACATCGGCACTCACGCCCCTTTGAGCATCCACCAACAGCACAACCATATCCGCATCAGCAGCACCGCCCCAAGCAGCGTTCACCATCGCCCGGTCAAGCCGTTTGCGCGGCGCGAAAATGCCCGGTGTATCCACAAAGATGATCTGAGTTTTATCAAAAATAGCAATACCGCGAATGCGGCTGCGCGTTGTTTGCACTTTACGCGTAACAATAGAAACCTTGGTCCCAACAAGCCGGTTCGTCAAAGTAGACTTGCCCGCATTCGGCGCACCTATGAGCGCTGTAAAGCCGGCCCGCGTCTCGCTATCACCAAAAGCAATAGTGCCAGCACTCTCCTGTTTTCCGGAGCCTTCCAGATCGTTATCATCTTCGGCTACCATGGTAAAACTATCCCTTTATTATTCATTATTCCAGACCTTTACAGAAATCAGCAGCGCCTGAGCCGCCCGCTGTTCAGCCGCCCGTTTCGAGGTGCCTTCCCCCTGGCCCGTACCAACAGTTTTGACAGAAACCTCAGTTACAAATAACGGCTCATGGTCCGGTCCCTTGCGGTCCAGCGTTTCATATACAGGCAATTCATAACCATTCCCCTGCGCCCATTCCTGCAAGGCGGTTTTCGCATCAAGCTGCACAACGCCATCAAGCAACAGTTTAGAAGACCAGAGCTTGAAAATCACCCGATCAGCCTGATCATAACCACCATCAAGAAAAATTGCACCAAGCAGCGCTTCCATAGCATTAGCAAGAATGGTCGATTTCCGCCGCCCGCCAGAGCGCTCTTCCCCAGCACTAAGAATAAGAAACGGCCCCAACCCAAGGTCACCAGCCACCTCAGCACACATCTTGCGCCTGACAAGCCGGTTATAACGCCGCGCCAGGTCCCCCTCGCGCGCATCCGGAAAATGCTTCATCAATAAGGCAGAGATAGAAAGACCGAGAACCCGGTCCCCTAAAAATTCAAGGCGCTCATTATCATCCCGCCCCTTCCGTTGCGCCGCTTGAATGCTCGCATGGGTCAGCGCTGAAGAGAGCAGATGGCGATCCTCGAAATTATAATCCAGCAGTTTTTCTAATTTTTTAGGATCAGCAGAACGCGGCGACATCAGTTTACAGTTTTGAAAATTCGGGACCAGCGGATGTTGAATAACCCACTAGAAGGATCACTGGCTTCTCCCTTGGAAAAGAAGATCATCTGCGCTTCCCCAACCAGATTTTCAAATGGCACAAAGCTTACATCCGGGTCGCGTGAATCTGAAGAATTATCCCGGTTATCACCCATCATGAAATAATGCCCCTCAGGCACCACATAGACATCTGTGTTGTCAGTGTAATCCCGGCCATTATGCGGCACCGCATCCAGCACCAGATATTTCACACCATTTGGCAGCGTTTCTTCAAAGCGGCGCACAGGCGCATCATTTACATCTTCAATAAAAGTACCAGCTGGCTTTTTAGAAATTGGCGTCCCATTAATATGCAATATACCACCAATCATCTGGATCTTGTCACCAGGCAGCCCAATCACTCGCTTGATGTAATCCTGCGAAGTATCCCGCGGCAGTTTAAACACCACCACATCACCCCGTTCAGGCTGGCTGCCAAAAATACGGCCCTCAAACAGATCAAAACCAAAAGTGTGCTTGCTATAGCCATAGCTATATTTACTGACAAAGAGATAATCGCCAATCAGCAAATTGCCCTGCATCGACCCGGAAGGGATGTTGAATGGCTGAATAATGAAGAGTCGCACCAGAAAGGCGAGTATGATCGCATGAATAACGATCTTGGCAATCTCCCACCAGCCTTCATCACTGGAAGAACTGCTTTTCTCGACATCAACGCTCATCATTCAACTCCTCGGAAAGGACAGCATTTAATACAGACACGCCCTATAGCCTGATAAGGCCATCAAAGCAAACATTTGTCAGCAATTATCATGAGGAAAGCAGAACCTGTGGACCCCACAACCGCGAGCTAATCAGCGATTTGGGCCGAAATAATGACAAAGGCCTGAGCCATCGGGTAATCATCAGTGATCGTAATATGGATAACCGGCACCTGACCAGAAGGCACCATGGCCTCCAAATGCGCCAGCGCCCCACCAGAAAGCTCCATAGTCGGCCGTCCGCTTTCAAGGTTCACAACCCCCATATCACGCCAAAATACACCCTTGGCAATGCCGGTACCAAGGGCTTTGGCACAAGCTTCTTTTGCCGCAAACCTTTTCGCATAGGACGCCGCCCGCTGGTGCCGCCTGTCAGAGCGCTGCTGTTCAACATCAGTAAAGATACGTTGAATAAAACGATCACCATAAGTTTCAATCGTTTTTTCAATCCGGGTAATGTCTATGATGTCATTGCCAATGCCAAGTATCATGGGCCAGCGCCTTAAATTTCTTATATTTTATTGCAGTCAGCCCTCCCCTTCAGGAGATGCCCTGTTCACCAGTATTAGGCGCCACAACTCCGGCCCGAATGGCCAGCCGCTCAGCCCGGGCACGCTGATATTTTTCTACCAGATTACGAATGATGAAATACCCAAAAAATGCCATCACGAACCCAAGCGGCGCACCGCCAATAAACATCGGCTTGATGTAAATTTCATATGCATTATCGAGCGCATAAAAAAAGCCACGGGAAAACGTATCCAGCAAATCACCAACCCGAAATGCCCCAGCATCATTGCCCAAGATCCAATGGCCAAATTTATAGGCAGAAGCCCAGATGAACGGAAAGGTAATAGGGTTGCCAAAGAAAGTGCCCAAAGCGGAAGCAAGAAGATTACCACCAATTACATAAGCAATGGTCGCCGCCACAATAAAATGGAAGCCCATAAACGGCGTGAAGGAAACAAAAATCCCGGCTGCGCAGCCAAGCGCAATGGTATGAGAAGAACCGCTAAGCCGGTTCACCCGCAAGAGCACATAATTGATAGAACGAGACCAGCTGCGGCGCGGCCAAAGAAAGACCCATAAACGCTCCCTCAATGGGGCTTTATCTCTTCTTTTAAACAGCATAGAAAACCATTAACTCCAGTTCAAAAACCTCAAAGGCGAAACGCAGCAGCTCTTCGTGTCTATCATCCCGTATGAAACATGCCTGAAGAGACAGGCCAGCAAACACACAACCGAAGAACTGCCAGGGGTGAGACAACCACACTAAATCTGCGTCCTCATTAACACCTGAATAAAGGCCGCAAAGGGACAATCTGGTAAGAAAACTATTCCCTCAAGCCTTAGATAACAGACATTTTTACCGCATGTCTGAGAGCCTTAATTATAGGCATTACACCTAAGCACAAGTTGAACCCGTTTAAACACTTCTTCCAAGATAACAATTGATTATGCCAAAAATCTGCTAAGCTTTTATTAGTGTCTATTATTTAGTCCCTCACACAGAAATCGTGGCTTCCCTACAACACCGCCATCATGACAGCTTGCCAGAGCTAACCAGGCTAAGTTAAAATCAAATAGGCAATCAATTCGAACCTTTCATAGTCGAAAGCCAACCGATTAAATCAGCTCCATTCGAATTACAATTATTTGCCTTTAAAGACCTGCCAACGCAAATGAGCTTAACTAAACGCAGATGAGCCAAACTAAAAGCAAATGAGCAAGACAATGAGAACAGCCAGCCAAATGTCTCAAAAATCAAATCTCTTAAAGGCACCAACATGTGCCATAAAGCGCCTGAAACTAAGCCTAAGTCTGTCTCTCACGGCCAGCGTGTTTCTGCCGCTGATAATTTTAAGCCAGCCAGCCACAGCTGAAACATTTAGCGTCTGCGTAATATGTAATGAGCCTGGAAAAGTTTATCAATGCGGCATCACCTACCAGTCCTTAGATGGCGTCTACCGCCAGCCAAATGAAAAAGGCCTGCAATTTGCCTGCATCCAGGAAGTGGCAAAATATGGCAATCACAGCAAATGCGCCGCCTCACGCAAAACCGCAGCTGAATGCGGCGGCGAACCCTACACCCTGAAAAATCAGGCCATACTCTATTCACCACCCAAAAATTTGGAAAAGGAAGCGGAAAAAATCACCAACGCTCCGCCCCCCGCCACGCCGGATAAAAGCAAAGAGCAGCCGACACTGGTGGAAACCACAGAGAAGACATACGACAAAGCCAAAGACACTGTCTCAAAAAGCTATGAGAAAACAACAGACACGGTCAAAACCGGTTATGACAAAACATCATCCACCGTCAAAAAAACCGTAAAGACCGTCGGCGACAGCATCGGCAGTGCCGCAAAAACCACTTATAATTGCCTAACGAGCTTCTTTCAAAAATGTAAAGACTAACGTTACAACGATTATCATTTTAAAGGCCACGCGCAAGGACACACTCGTTGAGCGCCATGGCTGAGATAAAACCCACAGGCATTGCCATTTTTCACCCTATGCAGCTTTAAAGCTAAAAGGGATAGACGATAGGCACAGTACGTCAGTCTTTTATTTTCTCAGATATTCTCTTGCAAGTTTTTGCGCCACAGAGATCTCTGCCCGAGACATTTCCTCGGCAATCTCCTTGCGATAGTTCAATGCCGCTCTATTGCCCCGAAGAGCTGAGAGGTTAAACCATTTATGCGCCATCACCAGATTGGCGTGCCCTTCACGTCCAGAGGCATACATAATACCAAGTTCAAATAATGCATCTGCAGACCCACCTTCAGCGGCGCTTCCTGCGTCAGCTTCATACGGTAATTCTAACCGAGCCATCGTTTCTACCCTTACATTGCAACTGCCTGCCACATTCGAGGGGCAAACAAGCGCTACTCCATTACAAACCCTCACATCTGTAGAGAGGGCACCAGTCACCCTGGTAAAAACAACATAGACCGAATTATTCAAATATAGGGTAAAGAGAACTGGGTAATAAAAGCATAATTATTACAGTGTTTTGTTTCAGAATGGCTCAAAACTACTAAGGGCGCCACAATATGACTCAAGTTGAAACTCAGCTTAATGGCTCGTTAAAGTGAATTAAAAAGACTTCATTAAACCTGAAGTAAATAACTCCCATCACCCAAGATATATCAAGGCGCAAATATCATTTAAAATCTACAATCGGAGAGAGGCATGCAGCTCTATGGACAAGAAGCTACAAGCTGGGCAAAAAGCTACAAGCTGGGATTGTATTAACAGCACTTTAGGCCAGTATGGTAATTAGTATAACGTAGTGAGCAAAAAAATTAAGCGCGAATAAATTGCTCACAATCCATGGATACTAAAACGTACTAAAATTCCAGTCATCGAACATAAATGTAAAAGAGATTAATCTTTGCCCATCAACAACCAGACAGACGTCTAGTTAATATATTGATTTAACAATAGAAATATCTTCTATTATCGAAATGTTACTATAATCGCCCTAACCGTATAGCGACCAAATTTTAGGCGATGACCAAAAATGTAATGCCGCGCCAGATAATCAAATGTCAGCAACAAATCACACAGTACTCGCAAGTATTAATAAAGAGCAAAATTAATAATACAAAATAACCAATTGATAAATATCAGCTTATTTGCTATCCACTTGCAGTTATAATTAAATATAAAAAATTCTATTTTAACACTGTGTAAATTTAAGCAAAAATAATGAGCAATTCGCAAGAAAATCCTACCAAGGACACCCGTGAACGTATTCTACTCGCTGCGGCAGATGAATTTTTATCCTATGGTTACGACAACACCAAGTTGGATGAAATTGTAAAGAAGGCCCATGTTTCCAAAACAGCCATCTACAAATTTTACGGCGGCAAAAGAGAATTATTCATCGCCCTGGCTGAATATCTAAACAAAGACTTGCTTAAGCTCACACTAGACCAAAGAGACTTCCGCATAAGCAGCCTTGATGATCTGGAAAAAATCCTGAGGAAAATCGGCCATGATTATCTCACATGCGCCCTAGAGAAAGACAATATATCCAAATTCCGCATGGCCCTATCAATGGCCACGCGGGTAGAAGAGGTCTCTAAACAGTATTTCTATATGGGGCAGATACGCCTGTGTGAATTTATTGCTCGTTATTTTAAGGCAGCTATGGAAGCAAAAGTAATAGCGTATTGCGATCCAGAAAAAGCTGCGAGCCATTATGTTGCGCTTTTGCGAGCAGATAGCCACCTTCGCACAGTGTTTGATGTCGATTACCAGGCAACTGAAGATGATATCAAAGAGGCAATAGACCAGGCGGTAAAAATCTTCCTATATGGATACGCACCGCGCAACTAAGTTACTTAAAACAAAACCAACAGCAACTTACTCAGCAGAGCGCAAACGCTCCAAACGCAGCCGGTGCCGATCATCGGTCAGCAACAGCGCCGTCCCGAACACACCGCCAGTCGTGCCAAGTGCCGTCCCACCCGCAATAAGAAACATAATCATCAGCTGATATTTAGAGGCATCAATCGGGTCCACGCCAGAGAGAATCTGCCCCGTCATCATTCCAGGCAATGAAATAATACCAGATGCCGCCATCGCATTAATAATCGGCATCATACCACTGCGCATCGCTTGTTTAATATGCCCTTTCAACGCTATAAAACGCGGCTCTCCAATCGCCAACCGCCCCTCAATCACTGCCTGCTCACGCTTAACGCTGCTGGTTAGTGTCTCCATACCCAAACCAATACCGGTCATGGTGTTGCCAATCACCATGCCAAGAATAGGCAATACATAACGCGGCGTATACCAAGGGTCAGGTTGCACCAGAGCGCCCATGGCAAAAGCCGTGCAAACAAAACCAACAACCAGCAACACAGCTGTCCCCAACCCATATGCTTTATAACCAGCAAGCCGGTTGCTTTGCCGCGCCAAAATCTCATGACCAGCAAACCCAATCATTATCATCGCAAGCCCAAGCGTCCAGAACGGGCTGGTCTGCGCGAAGATGAATTTGAGAACAAACCCGATAGCCGTTAACTGCAGGAGCATACGAACCGAATTGATAAATAAGGTGCGCTCCAGCCCCAACCCGAGTGCTATAGATAGCCCGCCATTAATCAAGATCAGGGTAGAGGCAAGCACCATATCAGTGAGAGTAAGGCTAATATAATCCATCACACCGTCCCCACTTCAGATACATCAACACCATCTGTTAAATAAGCAGAACCACCAACCTGAAAAATCAGTTGCCGCTGGCCATATTTCTCAACCTGCTCAGCACTATGGCTAGCCAATAGAATAATGGCGCCCCGTTTAAGCTCACGGTCAATCAGCACTTCCACACCAGATATCGAGCGCACATCCAGGGCGCTCGTTGGTTCATCAAGCAACAACACCGCGGGCTTGTCTTGTATTGACCGCAAAAAGGAGAGCCGCTGCTGCTCACCAGTTGAAATATCCCGTAATTGACTATCAAGTAATTCCCGGCGCAGTTCTAAAATATCCATCGCCTCATATAAGTCATCAGAGACCGTAAAATGCGGCCGTACAATCTCAAACCACCACCCGGAAGTGGCCGGTACGAATCTAACCTGCCGGCGCCAGTCATAAGCAGGCTGCGAGCGAAAGGAGCACCCATTGAGGAGAACATCCCCCTCCGCTTCATCAAGGTCAGCCACCGCTCTTAAAAACCGCGTTTTACCAGAGCCAGAAACCCCGGCAACAATCATCGATTGCCCCGCGCCAACATCAACAGTTACAGGCCCGAATATCTCATTTTTTAAATTTACAATTGAAAGCGTCACAGCCCCTCCGCCTCCTCATCTGAGGGGAGCGGGGGAATAAATTCGGCAAGAAACATTCGCTGCGGCGGCTCTTTCTTGTTAAAAAAGCTCTCCAGCGGCTTAGCCTCAAATCCTAATGTTTCAACTTGCTGCAACTCAGAAGGGGTCAGCGGCCAAGGCGGTGGGGTGCAGTCCTCATCTTCAAGCCTACCGCGGCAAACGATTAAAAACCGCCCCCCAGGCTTCACAAGCGCCGCCAGCTTTTTGAGTGCCTTAAATCGCATATCGCCTTTAAGTGCTTGTATGGTGAAAGTTTCAGCAACAAGATCAAAGCGCCCGGCCCAGTCATCCGGTAAATCAAAAAGATCCGCGGCGACAAAATCAATACCATGCCCCGCAAACCGCTCACTAGCCCATGAGATAGCCGTTTCAGATATATCAAATGCGGTTGTCTCAAAACCCGCCACTTGCAGCGCCGCTGCATTGTCACCAAGCCCGCAGCCAACATCCAGCGCTTTCCCGCGGGGGCTGCCCGCCTCTAACCGCTCAAGCCAGGCAAATAAAGGCCGCCGCGCCGCCTGGTGCCCCCCCTCCTGAATTCCCCAGGGAATATAGCCCGCATCGCCCTCAGCCTCTTTATAAAGCGCTTCAAACCACAAAAGCGGGGTGCCGAGGCGCTCATACTTATCTCTCAGCCGGTCTGCCCGGCGCCGCGCTTCTTGTTTTTTATCGTCAGACATAATTTGCCGCCTTGAACTATCGAAGCACTCAGCTCGTAATGTGTGCAGTGTCTCAATGAACGTAATACTCAATATAATGAGCTTTCACTATGATGAGACAATATTGAGATTTAGAGCTTAAGCCTTCTTTTCCCAGCGCCCTGCCTCAGTCTGCTGCCAGTAGGTGGCCTCAATATCAGCGGCTTTCGCTGCCTTCCATTGCAGCCGTGCTCTGGATACAGCCTCCTCATCATTGCCATTGAAAATATAAACCAGCCGCTTATACCCCTGATGCGCCGCAACATCACCCGTATCAATAAAAAAACGGATATCAGCGTTGTTGCTGTTCTCCAGGCTGTCGGTAAGCACTATGGGTTGCGAGCTGGCATCTTCATCTTTGACGGTGCCATGCGGCAAAAAACTATCATCCTGATAGGTCCAGAGCATTGCATCAATTGCTTCAACGCGCTCAAACGGTGAGGCCTCCACAATGGCCCGCCACCCCTTAGAAAGGCTACGTGAAAGGAGATCCGGCAAAACCCGCTCAAGCGGTGCCCGCTCCAGATGGTAAAACAACAGCTCCATAACACCCCCAACGCCAGAGTTTAAATGCTCTCACCTCTGATAGTATTCAGTCTTTTTTATCATAAGGATTATCACCCTTACGCATAAACAACCGCACCGGCACGCCCCAAATGTCAAACGTTTCCCGAATGCCATTAATCAGATAACGGGTATAAGAGGTCGGCAATACTTCAGGCCGCGAGCAGAACACGACAAAGGTAGGGGGCCGGGCATTTGGCTGTGTCATATAGCGCAGCCGGATACGGCGACCCGAAACCGCTGGCGGTGTATGCTGCTCGGTTGCATCCCGCAGAAAGTTATTCAATTTTGAGGTGCTAACACGCCGGTTCCATGTCGCCTCAACGTCAAAAACCGCCTTCATCAACTTATCAACGCCCTTACCGCGCAATGCAGAAATAGGCACAACAGGCACCCCGCGAATTTGCGGCAATAAACGCTCCACCCGCTCGCGCACCGCAGCAATAAAGCCATGCTGATCTTTCGCAAGGTCATATTTATTCACCGCGATCACCAGCGCGCGCCCTTCTTCAGCAACAAGATCACAAATCGTCATATCCTGCTTTTCCAAAGGTCGCTCAGCATCAAGCAGCAAAACAACCACTTCAGCAAAACGCACAGCCCGCAGCGCATCCGAAACAGAAATCTTCTCAGAGCGCTGCTTGATCCGCGCCTTCTTGCGCAATCCGGCCGTATCAAAAAGTTTCAGGGCCCGGCCGCCATACTCAAAGTCAACGGAAATAGAATCTCTGGTCAACCCGGCCTCTGGCCCGGTAATCACCCGCTCCTCACCAATCAGACGGTTTAACAGGGTTGACTTGCCTGCATTGGGCCGGCCCACAATGGCAACCTTCAAGGCTTTTTCTAAGCTTTCCTCTTCATCAGAAGCGCCCGCCTCTTTTAAAGTAAGCCATTTGTCATGCGCCTCAGAAATAACCGTGTAAAGCTCGCTTACCCCTTCGCCATGTTCAGCGGAAAGAGCAATAGGTTGCCCAAGACCGAGAGAAAAACCATCATAAAACCCGGCATCACCAGAGCGCCCTTCGCATTTATTTGCGATCAACTGCACGGGCTTATTGGTCTCGCGCGCTAAAGCCGCAAAAACCTCATCCTGCACTGTCACCCCATCCCGCGCATCAATCATGAATAGAATAATATCGGCATCTGCCACAGCATGTTTCGTCTGTTGGCGCATCCGCCCTTGAATACTGGTGTCATCACCCTCTTCAAGCCCGGCGGTATCTACCAAGGTTGCTTTTACATCACCAAATTGGATTTCCGCTTCGCGCCGGTCACGGGTCATACCGGGGCGCGGATCAACCAACGCCAAACGCCGCCCGGCTAAACGGTTAAATAAGGTGGACTTGCCAACATTCGGGCGGCCCATAATAGCAACAGTAAACGACATTTCTCATATACTCTCGGGGAAAAATTAAGGTGAAACAGAGTTTCAATGACATTGATATGACGCATGGAGCGTCATTCATCAAGTCAATTGCGTTTTGAAGAGCGGTTTAAAGCCGTTAAAACGCAAAAACGGCGGGACACCCCGCCGTAAAAGTAAAAACGATTATAGAGCACCCCCTTTAATCAATAATGATTATTCAAGGTTTGCCCCCAGTTGTTAGGCATAAAATATATTAATTAAAGGCCAGCAATTTCGCCTTATCAGTAAGCACATACATCTGCCCACTCGCAATAACCGGCGCAATACCCATTTTGCTGCCAACGGAGCGTTTCGCAGTAACCGAGCCAAGCTTACCATCAACACCAACAATCATGCCTTTGGTTGAAACCGCCCATAATTTACCGCCAGCCAGGACAGGCCCACTCCAACGGCCACCACCTGGCAATTTTGTGCGCCATACCAGCTTACCACTTTTGGCCGTCAGTGCCATTAGCTCACCACTAACATCAACCACATAAACCATGCCGCCAGCAACCCACGGCGCTTGCACGCCCTTAATGTTTTGCATCCAAAGCCGCTCACCGGTTTTAAGGGAAGAGGCAATCATACGTCCACCATGACCAACAGCGTAAACAACACCATTTGACACAACCGGGCGAGAGGCATTGCGCAAGGCAGATAGAGACGAATTAGACCGCGAACTAGAGAGTGTTTCCGTCCACACAGGCTGGCCGCTCTCAATATCAAAAGCGATGAGCTCACCAGAAGGGTAAGGGGCGATAACCAACCCACCAGAAACCGCCGGTGAAGCATTCGTGATCAATGAAGCACTTTCAGGCAAACCCTGATACCGCCACAACTCGGTGCCATCCTCACCATTCAGGCAGATGAAGCTGCCAAGCGCAGTCGTGGTGAAAATCTTGCCATCGCTGCTGGTCGGTGAAGAACGCACAGGTTCGCCAACAGATTTGACCCAAAGCTCATTACCACTATTGGGGTCAAGCCCATAAACCCGGCCATAGCCTGTCGCCACATAAAGCCGGCCATCACCAATCGCTAAGCCACCGCCATAGCCTTCATAATCATTTTCGGTAGCCGGTGTTATCTTACGGCTCCAGACACGCCCGCCACTCGACTGAGAAAAAGCCGAAACCCGGCCCCGGCTATCCAATGTGAAAACTTTGCCATTATAAACAATCGGGCTAGCAACAACACGGCTGCGCTTGTTCGAGCCGCGCCCTGCATCCGCACTCCATCTTGTGCTTAAAGACCCGGTAAGCGCCAAATGCCCCATAGCATTATCAGGCTTACCACCAGGTTGCGTCCATCCGGTATTCACAGTAATGGCTGGCAGGGCAGTAATGGCTGTCGCTTCGCTAACATCCATATCCGGACCACCACCCCGTTTTGCGGTCATCACAGAAATACGCTCACCCGGCAATTTCGCCTCAGGCTTTGCAAATGGATTTGAGAATTTAGGCAGGCTAGGTAATTCCGGTGTATCGAAATCAGTCATGTCTTCCATGGTGCTGCAGCCACCAAGCAAACCCACAGACACAAAGGCGGCCACAAAGGCAACCAGTGAGCGGCGCATAAATTTGGTAAAACAGAAGCTCATGTTAATCCCGATCCCCATTACAATCAGCCCATTATAAATTATGAGCTCAGTCTGTATTTTGCACCCCAATGGCACGTATTTGTGGGCGCACGAATTTCAGGCGCACAAAGTAGTAGACGTTAAGTGCGGCATAGAAGTTCTGATACAACCCGAACCATAGCCATAATGATTTAAAACCAACCAGCCATGAAGCATCACAACTTCAGCACGAATCCCAAGCCGTGTGATAACTAACGAAGCAATCATGGCCCAAATCAGACCAAAGCTGCAAAACTTGGTTGTGATTAAGGTAAAGCCCTTAAAAGTCACATATTTACAACGATAAAGCGACAATATCTGCACAAGAAGACCGTCGCTTCGCTAAATATTCTGGCTTTTAGCTAAATATAGTCTGGTCGTTAAATCACGGCTGAAATGACATATTACTGCGAGTCGAACCTGGAGAATAGAACCTACACGCCCACACCCACAGCTAACTCAAATCAGATCTCTATAAGCTATTCAGCCACAATCCTGCGGACCACTAGCCAGCATCCCGCTGCGCACGGCGAGTTGCAATCACATCAAGCATAATTTGAGCCCGGCGGCGTAGAGCACTCGGGCTAGAGCGATCACCAACAATTTCAGTAAAGCCAGATTGCGCTTCATCAAGCTTGCCTTCTTTCAAGGCAGAAAGCGCAACAACTTCCAGAGCTGTGGCGCGCCATGCGCCGCCAGGGGCTACAAACTCCTGCAAAGCGCCTTTGGTTTCATCAAAGCTTGCGCCATCAAGCCGCAAGAGCGCAAGGTTCAGCTTGGCATAATCTTTCAGGATCTTATCAGCGCCGCCATCAACAGCAATTTTCTTGTAGTGCAACTCAGCTTCAGCCGTTTCACCAGCTGAGGCCTTGCGAGCGGCCAAATGCAGGCTAGCAAGTAGTTCATAACCCTTGGTGCTGCCATCAGCTAGCTTTTCAAGCGTTTTAAAAGCTGTTTCTGTTTTGCCAGCAGACTCTTGCTTTAATGCCTCAATAAATTGATCACCAGCCGATTGGCGTGCAGACACCTGCCATTTTTGCCAGCCAATAATGCCGCCAATAACGAGCAACACAGCAAGAGCACCCGCTAAAATCAATACACCATAGCGGTTCCAGATAGTGGCCCAACGCTCACGGCGAAGTTCTTCATCAACTTCACGAAAAATCTGATCATCAACCATTTAAAATGTCACTCTTTTCATTCTTTGCTGTAGTTAAACAGGAACATCAGTTTGTTAGCACTTCCCCGGCCCACAGCACTTATAAGCCTTAGCGCTCATAAGCAGAGGTTCAGTGATAGTGCTGATACCCTGTTAACTCAGCAAATCCATTATTTTCAGACCTCTAATAGCCTGAGTTCCCACATTTCGCAAACGGATTAGCCAATTTGGCGTAAATGCAGCTGTTTTTCATAATCTGAGGTAAACGGAGATTATCAGGGCTTCACTGAAGAAAGGTCACTTGGATTTGGCTGAAGTGCGCCCTTTACCGCCCACAACCTCAGATTTAGCCTTGGAACTCGGTTTTCCCTTAGCTTTAGAAGAAGCACTGGCTTTCATGCCATAAACATGCGCCTCACCAGGAAAATTCCTGGCCCGCACTTCATCAGCGTAAAGCTCAACGGCCCCTTCAATAGCAGCACCAATCTGGCCAAACTCTTTCACAAAGCGCGGCACCCGCGGGCTAAGCCCTAACATGTCTTCAAGCACCAGAATTTGCCCATCGCAAGCGCTAGAAGCTCCAATGCCAATAGTTGGCACATCAACAAGTTTCGTGATCTTTTCAGCAAGCGGCTCCGCCATACCCTCAAGCACAATAGCAAAAGCGCCAGCCTCAGAGACGCTAATAGCATCTGCCTCAATCGCCGCCCATTCAGATTTTTGCCGACCCTGCGTTTTAAAACCACCCATCACATTAACAGCCTGCGGTGTTAACCCCACATGCGCCATAACAGGTATGCCGCGGTCGCTGAGGTAAGCAATGGTTTCAGCCATATAGGCGCCGCCCTCAAGCTTAATTGCCCCGCAGCCCGTCTCCTTCATAATCCGTGCTGCATTCCTAAAGGCAACCTCACAGCTTTCTTCATAAGAACCAAACGGCATATCCACAACCACAAGCGCCTTAGCCGAACCGCGCACAACCGCCGCGCCGTGCATAATCATCAGCTCCAGCGGCACAGGCACAGTGGAATCGAACCCATGCATCACCATGCCTAGGCTATCCCCAACCAGCATGAAATCTACATAAGGATCAATAATCCTGGCTGTATGCGCATGGTAAGCCGTTAACGAGACAATAGGCTCCTGCCCTTTAAGGGCACGAATATCGGGAGCAGTTATTCGTTTGATGGTGGATTGAATGGACATGGAAAGGGTCCTCCCCTTAATAGGCGCACAGCGACAGCATGGTGTCATACTACCACCACACACTTGCTGTGCAAAATAGCCAATCAAATGGCTAAAGACTGTGCCAGGCACTCACAATTGCAATATGGGGAGTAAGCTCAAGAAAAACAACCCGCTCTTCTGCTGCAAAGGCAGCACTTTTGTCTATTAAGCGGGTTGTTTCTAATGATTTAGATAATCGGCACACCAATTAAGAATTTATGGAGATAGAACATAAAGCCCAAATAAACCAGCACACCTATCACCACAGCGGCCACATCATGCAGCCAATTTGGGCTAAAGTTTCTGGTTTTAACCAGGCCAATTTGCTCACGCTTTTTCAATGAGATCCGGTCAAATACCGCCCAGGCCAGGAATGAGCCAAATAAAATCAAAGCCGCAACATCCCCGCCTTTAACCAAAAGATGCGCCAAAGCCCAAACCTTCACCGCGGTAATTTGCGGATGCCGGACACCATATTTTATGTAGCCTTTGAAGAACGAGCTGGCAAACAGGATGAACGCAATAAGCACCAACAGCATGGTAAGGTGATTGAGCCCATGCGGCATATCAAACAGAATAGGGTCTTCATCAGATACGCTGGCATAACCCCAAATAATCAGCACCAGGCCGATCAGAGATATGGCGGTAAACACCATTTTATATTGGTTTTCACCAAGCCGGCGAAAGAGCTTATGACGTTTGCGCGGCAAAGCCGGCAAAGTATGAATACCTAGAAACAGCACCAAACCAAGTATAAGAACCCACATATCAAAGCCCCTTTTTTCTTTTTCTTAGATAAATCTTTTATCATAAAACAACCAGCAGAACGATGATCGTTTCGTCTTATTTATTGCAGCAAACTCTCTACTCTATCCACGCGAATAAATGAAGCAGCCATAAGATCGCAGCGAATCCTAATCCTTTGCTGCCCCCTTAATAAACTATATGGCCTCAAAAACCTTCATCCCATCTCAATCAGCCCACAGGAAAAGGCATCCAGCCGCAAGCCCAGCGCCGCCTTATCAAAACTGTTTCTCTCATCAGGGCTACAAGGTTTTAAAATTGGTGAGGGTTGAAGATTAAAAAGCGTGCCGCCAAACCCGCCGCCGCCATAAACACCAAAGTGACATTCAATCATCACAAAACAAACATTTGAAGCGCCAGCCCCCCTCACAACTAGTTGAGCCGGTTTGATTTGATCCGGGCACCGCAAAGGCTCTTAATTCCCCTCAATACCCTAGCCGCAACATATATGATTAAAGAGGTCCAGATGCCACTCTTGCGAACACTATCACGCCTCACCGCCAAACGCTTTTTAACCGCCATGATGATTGGCATAGTGCCAACCATGACAGCCTGCACCAATAAGGGCGGCAATTACTCTTCCCCACCCTCTGAGGTCGAGCGCCGGGGCAGCCATTGATCCATCACCTAAATTATAGATGGCGATGCCCAGAAGCGACAAGAAAACAGCCGGTCCACTGATGATGGGCCGGCTGTTATTTAGTTTTATTTCGATAACTTTATATAGAAATTAGTCGATCGCCTTGAGCGCCTCTTCAGAAAGCACAAGGACAGAGCCTTTCATCATCATCGGTGCCCAGATTTCTCCGGTACTGGCTTTATACTCTATATCCGCCAGCCCCTGCGCGCTATCAATGCCAAACACTTTGGCCATATCATAATTTTTCAAAATCGCGCCATCAGCACCCATGAGATAAAGATGACCAGAGATCCAGTCACTGACCCAGAAGTTACCGTCTTTATCAGCTTCCAGACCATCAAGATTACCAACAGGACCTTTGCTTAATACCGTAATGGATTTATCCTCAAGGCTAACCTTCATTAACCGGCCAATTGGCTTGGCTTTGCCAAGGTCATCAGCTGTTGTACCCTCAACCTTGCCCCAGGCGGCCACATAAAGCGCGCCATCATGTACAAGTACACCATTTGGATTATCCAGCTTGTCATCCTTCAACCACGCCTCAACGGCACCATCGGGACCAATTTTAGTAATCTGGTTTGTCAGCGTGTCAGAAATATAAACATCCCCATCAGGTGAAACGGTTACATCATTGAGAAAGAGGGCTCCCTCAATTTTATAACGCTCAACAATCTGGCCAGAGGGAATGTCAATTTCGACAACTTCTGTTACATCAGAGACAAAAAGCTTATCACCCGTCATTCCAAGGCCTTTCGGGTGGTTCAAGCCGGTGATCCAGTCAGGCTTAATCAGTTTGCCATCACCATCAAGCAAGGCAATTTTACCGCCGCCTTGAGGGACAGAAAAAGTCGCCTCAGAAACGTAATATTGGTTGCGCCCCTCATCAAACAAAACCGATTCAGGGTTAGCAAATGGCGTAATGGAGAGTTTAATAACAGACGCCGCAGGGGCGCCGTCATCTTTTGCAGCAGCATCCGTATCAGCTGGCGCTTCACTCACAGCTTCAGGTTTCTCTGAAGGAGCTTTAGTTGAGCTTTCATCACTATCTCCAAAGCACCCAGACAGCGCCATACATAAAACAAACACAGCGCCGGTTAGCAGACGTTTCATTCTTATCTCCTTAATTTGGTCAGCACCCAAGCTGTATTCTTTAAGAATAGACCAGAGCACCAACCATATTATTACAACTGTTCGGATTGATCATAGAAGAGACGCTTTCAAAACACCAGTAGTAAACACAGCTTCCAGGAAAAAGCCGTCTCACTAATTAGTTGGAGACGAAAAAAAGAGTATCACCCAGCTGATAGGGGGACATAATAATATGAGACATGCGGGGTAGTTATATCAGGCAAAGCTCTTGCAGCGCATCACGCATATCTGCCAGCTTTTCATCGGCGTTTAACGCATTATCATAGCTATTTCGGTCAATATCGGCAGGGGCATCCAGCTCAGTTAAATAACGCCATCCTTGAAATGCCTTGCGGTGCTGGCGCTCAACCCGCACAAGCGGCCCCTCCAGCACGATGGCACAGCGGCTAATCCCGGAAGCATCCTCAACGGCCCTAAATTCCTTAATCCGCTGCCGGGCCTGTACTGATTTTTGAAACACCCAGTAAAGAGAGCCCGGCACTGCAGGTAAAGCGTCACCAGATTGATCTTGAGCTGCATCACCCTCAGCCTCACATGCACCTAAAATCTCATCGGCTCGCTTTGGAAAATATCTAGTCACATGCAGCAGCTCAGCCCGACCTGTCAGTTTTTTGCTCTGCTGACGTAAAAAAGCCTGCCGCTCTTCAAGAGTTTCAAGGCGGTCAATACCAGCTGCCATTTTAATGAGATGTAACGTCATCATCAAAGCTCCCTTAAATAAAAAGCATACTGATGTACCCCTCCCAATCAAGTTGAGATCTGAACTATCCGCATAAATCATGTATAAAATTAGCACCATAGCTTCAGCCAAGAGGTTGAAAACAATAGCTCAAGCAAGTTCAAGTAAACGTGATTTTAGTTCATTTAATTAAATCACATTCGCCCCCTATGCTCACCTCAGATCCACAAGGGTCAAATGATCCATGTGGATCACTAGTCATATGTGACTACTTATTTTATGGAACGTAAGGGAGAATATATTATGAAACTGGCTAAAACTTCAGGTGCAGCACTCGCAGCAGCCGCAGCAGCAATGATGATGAGCGGCACAGTATCAACATCAGTATCAGCACATGAAGGCGATGTTGCCTGCTACGGTGTTACAGCTTGTAAAGGCCACAGCGCCTGTAAAACTGCTGGCAACGCCTGTAAAGGCCAAAACGCATGTAAAGGCATGGGCTTTGTTAAAATGTCTAAAGAACAATGCGCAGATATCGGCGGCTCACTCGAAGAGAAAAAATCCTAGTCTTATATAAAGTTACCCGGAATTAAAGACTTAGGGCGTTAAGCCACAAGTCCTTAACATAGAAATCCTCATCCGCCCCGGCCATCAATATCACCGGGGCGGATGATTTCATATCAGTGTATATTTGATTTTATCAGTTCAAATGCTTGCGCACCAAAACCTGCCCAGGCTGTGCTAAACTCACACTGCTATGCTTAGCTCTAACGCTAAAAAACTATGACCAGGCACAAAAACAAGTGCCTAAACCCACATCTCAAATCATCGGTGCCCCAATGACAGACCATAAAACAACCCGCCCCCCGTTTCTCGGTTTCGGCATGGGGCTACGCACAGAGCATTATCAGGATATACTGGACGGCACACCGCCCATCGACTGGTTCGAAATCATCTCGGAAAATTACCTCATCCCCGGCGGACGCCCCCTGCAAATCCTTGATCAAATTGCTGAGCGCTACCCCTTGGTTATGCATGGTGTTGCTATGTCCATCGCCTCCACCCAGCCCCTGGATATGGATTATCTTGCCCAATTAAAAACCCTCGCAAAACGGGTGAAGCCAAATTGGATCTCAGATCATCTCTGCTGGACCGGCGTCCACGGCGTCAACCTCCATGATCTACTGCCCTTCCCCTACACAAAAGAAGCGCTAGACCATATCGTCACCCGGGTTAATAAAGTTCAGGATTATTTGGACGCCCCGCTGGCTCTTGAAAACGTCTCTACCTATGTCAGCTTTGAACAATCTGAAATGACTGAGTGGGACTTTATCGCAGAATTAACAAAGCGCACCGGCTGCTGGCTGCTGCTCGATGTAAATAACGTCTTCGTCTCCGCCTTCAACCATGAGTTTGACGCGCTGGATTTCATCAACGGCATACCAGAAGACAGGGTCATCCAGTTCCACATGGCCGGCCATAGCGATCATGAAACTTATATCGTCGATACACACGATGCCCCTATCCGCGATGAAGTCTGGGAGTTATACCGCGCCTGCCTGAAGCGCTTTGGCCACGTATCCACCATCGTTGAGCGTGATGATAATATCCCCCCCTTAAGTGAGATGCTGCCAGAGTTGGAAAAAATCCGCAGCATCGCTCTGGAAATACACCCGGAGCTGAAAGCAACGCACGAAGTGAAAGAAAGCGCTTAAGGGCGCTCTAAAAATCAGGCAACAAATGAGAATAAAGAGACCGAAAAATGACCAGCTCATTTGAAGACTTTCAAACCAAATTCATGCAAGCCGTATTGAGCGATGATGACAGCATACTCGCCGATGTTAAAGACAGCTCCAAAGAAAACCGCCGCACATTACTGGGCGTTTATCGCCATGCCTATGGCGCAAGGCTGGAAGAATTCCTGATCAATGACTTCCCCATCACCTACGCCTATCTAGGCGAAGAAAACTTCTCAGCCCTTGCCACCTCATATGCCGCCGCCCACCCCTCAGACAGCCCAAACGCCAGATGGTATGGCCGCCATCTGCCATCCCATGCAACGCGCCAATCAGCCAATCAAAACAACCCCGAGATTGCCGAACTAATTGCGCTTGAGCTTGCCCTCAACAGCGCCTTTGATGCTGCAGATCTAGCCCCCCTTGGGCTTAATGATCTTGCCGCATTGCCGCCAGAAGCCTGGCCGGAAATGACCTTCGCCCCCCACCCCTCCATTAGTCGCATCAGCCAGAAAACCAACGCCGCTGAGATTTGGGCCGCCTTAAGCAAAGAGCAATCACCCCCGGAATCTTTAAAACAACCAGATCCTGTAGAGCTAATCATTTGGCGCGGTGAAGGCCTTGCCCGCTACCGCCCCCTGGCCTATGACGAAGCGATGATTTGGGATGAAGCCATGAAAGGCGCAAATTTTGCCGCCCTGTGCGAAATGCTAGGTACCTATTGGCCACAAGAAGAAGCATCTATAAAAGCCGCCGGATATCTCCAAACCTGGCTCACTTCAGAATTTCTGATAGATCCTAAAACTTAACCATACCAATCAAAATACGCCGCCAAGCGACACAAACAGTTGGGCTTTCAACATAATTTTGGCACCTTGTCCCATAACATTGTGCAATGAAGCCAGCTGGTCACCACTAGTTTGGCCGCTTCCCCAATTCAGGGGGCACATTTTTTTAAGGGAGATAATCATGGCTGTATTAAAAGTCATCGAAGTAATGGCCAGCTCAAAGAAAAGCTGGGAAGACGCCGCAATGACTGCTGTTAAGCGGACCTCCAAAACAGTGAAGAACATTCGCTCAGTTTGGGTTCAGGATCAAAGCATCAATCTGGATAAAAAAGGCGATGTTGCTGAATATCGCGTAACAACAAAAATCACCTTTGAAGTCGGCAAATAGCCCACCGATCTAAAGCTAGCAGCCGCCCCCACTAGTTCAGGTTACTTTTTACCTGAGGGGGCGAGCCCAGCCGGCACATCATAAAAAATCAATTCAAATTCATCCAGCGGCTCTTTCTCCAGCCCATCACCCTTCAGCGCTTGCGTTTTTAGAGGCGGGCGAAACTCCGCAATCATCGGAAATCCCTTTTTTATTTTATGGGAGGCGATGTTCAAAGAATTATTCAGCCTCGTCGTATAAGGCAATTCATAAGCCCGCGGCCGCTGCCCACTTATCCCCAGCGCCATATCATGCCCCCAGAGATAAACCTTATTCGGCGCATCAATATAAATCGCCACGACCTGCATTTTATCTGGCCGCTCATAGCTGGTTGGCCAACCCATAAAATCTGGCAGCGAGTGATATGCCACATAAAAAAAGCTGGAGACAAACAAAACCAACAACCCTTTCACCACCCAATGAAAGCGCGTGTAAACCAGCATCACCAAGAGCAGAGCCCCTAGCACAACATATGAAGAGACCAACCCAAAACTATCCAGCACCATGATGCAACCTCATCTTTGTTTTCCCTTCAGCTAGCCCTGATCAGCGCCATTGGTAAACACCACCAACCGCCTCGGCTTTTTATCCATTTTCTTTAAGCGACCATCGATCCCCAGCGTAAAATTAACCACAGTCTTTTCAACGCCTTTGCTCTCAAGAATTACTTTATCATCCAGAATGACCTTATAATCCGGCCGCAATTTAAAAATCTTCACATCAGCTTCTACCGGCTTATGTGTCTTCGATTTATAATAATGCAGGTTCACCGTATAGCGCCCAGGATACACCCCGCGAATGGTCACAATCTCCTGGTTCAGCGGGTTCTCAATCATCTCATCATCAACCATAACCTTATCGTCATCCATGCCCCTGTCATCCCGGTCAAGATGCAAAAGCCCAACCTCTCTCTGGCGAAACCACAGCTTCTTACCCAGCGGGTCCTCCACCCAAACATCAATATCGTCAGGGCTATAATCCTTCCAGGTAACAGTGATGACGAAATAAGCCTTAATCTCAACCTCAGCATCTTTCGATGTGGGATTAATGAAAATGATCGCAATGAAGAACAACAGCGATATCCCAAGCAGTGAATTAAAAAGCAGATCACTAAACGGGTCAGCACCGCCGCCGCCCGGTCTCTTCCCACCTGTGCCTGCTCGTATCGCCATGGGCTATACCAGCCCCTCTTCTGCAGCGGTCTTCTTGGAGACAGCTCTCGTCTCACCCCCGCACAAAGTTGCACTGGTCAAAGCAAGCTTGCCATCATCTGAGAGGCGAATGAGCGCCGCAATCACCCCTTCAATGTTACGGCTTAATAATTGATGCTGAACCCCAAGCAGCGTTGAAGCAACAAGCCCAGCAAAGGTGGTGTAAAGCGCGGTGCCCATGCCCGTACTCATGGTGATCAATAATTCCTGTATATTCTCTTCAGTCGGGCTGGGGCCAGACACAAAAGATTGCAGCATCATGATAAAGCCAATGATCGTACCAATCAGCCCAAGCCGTATCAGCACATCAATCACAAAATTACCAAGCTCTAAGGGCGACCTGAGCTTATCGACATATATTTCAAAAATATAATTCGCCTGATCAATACCGCGCCGCTCAGCCGCATTTGCGCTGGTCGCTGCTGCCATCTCATTCACATACTGATCAACCAGCCCATCCCTATCCGGCTCTACACCAGTCTCATTCCCTTGATCATTAACGCCGCCAATACGCTGGCCATCAAGCAATTCAGCTGACCGCAACAACAATCCACTGCTGCGAAACAAATAAAGCGCGCAATGCAAACTGGCCGCTAGGAACACAAACGCTATCACAAGAGAGATCATGCTCCTGTCCCCCTCCAGTACCTTTTGAAGATACCCCTCCCGCACCAGCGCATAAAAGGCAAACAGGATAATGTTGAACAAAACCAGCCACAGCAGAAACGACGCATAGGGCGGCTGCGCCCGCTCATCAGAGATTTGAATTTTCCGAAACTTAGTCATCAAGCCCCCTTCTTTATTTCAATAAAAAAGCCGCTTCACCCATTTCGGCGTAGCGACTTTTAACAATCTTTAAGCCATCAAACTGGCGCCGTGCTTCGTTAAACATCAGCGGCAATGTGGAGTTGGTCGAACCAATATAGTTCAAATAGGTCTCAGCTTGCTGGCTCCCGGCCTTGGTCGCCAGATGATACCAGCCCACAGATTTGGCAACATTCCGTGGTACACCATGCCCGCTCCAATACATCTGCCCCAGATTAATCTGTGCCGGAATATACCCCTCCAGCGCCGCTTTAAGATACCAGCGCGCCGCTTCATATTGGTCACGCTCAACACCAAAGCCCAAATAGTAAAGATTGCCAATCACAACCTGCGCTTCTTTACTGCCAGCCTGCGCCTCAGAAATATACTGGTCATAAGCAACCCCATAATACCCCTCAGCAAGGTTTGCGCGTCCATCCCTGTTATGGAGATAAATCTGAAAACAACCATAAACCAGAGCAACAGCAAAAACCCCGGCAAGCGGGCCTGCAACATAGGGCCGCTGGCCCCATTGCAAAAAACGGGGAGCGCCCGGTAGGGAATTGAAAAATTTAACCACCCCAGAAGGGAGCTTGATCATTTAATTACCCATCTAATCATCTTCTACTCATCACCTTTCAAAACTCAGCCTGATTTCGGTGCCAACACTTATAGTCATTCAATATAAGCCATGCAGAAATAGAGGTCCAACCAACTCATAACCCCCTACAATGAACCATTCCATTATGAGAGCTATCAACCTAAGGTAGTTTACTCCACCAGGAACCGCGCTGCCCCCAGCCTGTTATAACGGCGGCGCACAGTTTCAAGGTTTGCAAAAGCCCGCTTCGCCGCACTCATTTGGTTCGGGGTAATGGAGATACGCCGCTGCATAAAGTTTAGTTGCGCCGCTGCCTGCGCATCACCAGATTTTGCCGCCAGACTATACCAGCCAAAGGCATAATCAGCGCGGGGCGGCACCCCAGCGCCGCTCATATAAACAGCGGCAAGATTAAGTTGCGCTGGCACATAGCCTTGCAAGGCAGCTTTAAGATACCAGCGTGGCGCTTCTGGTAAATTTTGCTCAACCCCGAGCCCCAACCGATAGAGATTACCAATCACCGTTTGCGCCGGGGCCTCCCCAGCGATCGCCGCACTAATATATTGAGAATAAGCTACCCCATAGCGCCCAGCCTGCAAATTCGCCGGCCCGCTTTGTGTATAGGGAAACAGCACCACTGCCAAAACTATGATGAAAAGCCCCACCAAAGAGAAGCAGCTCAACCGTTTATGGCACCTCATGAAAGCTAAAATCTTCTGCAATCACCCCACCTCTCCAAATCAACAAACAACAATCAACGTGATTATAGTCGGTATGAATAAATGAAGTTATGACGGTAAAGGCAGAGCCAGCATTTGGCTAATTTTTGAATAATGTAAAACAATCACTCAATTCACCTCTCAACCGAAATCAGAGCCAAGCAGCAAATCTTGCAAATTCCTGACTAGGCGCAGTGAACAGACCTGACAAATAAACGAAATTTTATAATAGGCACCACTTATACATCAGGCACCACGCACAACAGGCACAACTGTCAGTTTAGATCCTGATACCGATAGGTAAGACCAAAACGGAGAGAAGAAAGGGCAGCAAATAACGAGCCAGAAAAGGTCTAAGCCTCTTAAATTAGTTAGCCCCGACAGCCACTGCAGAAGCCGGGAATAAAACCTCACTCGCTGGTGGCAGTTCAGCCAATTTTTCCTGCACCATGGTCGCATTCGCCGGGTAGTTGCCCTTAAACTTCAGCGCCACAGAGCGCTCACCAATACCAGCATTGCCAGTGCGAACAATAAGATCACGCCAGCCGCTAGTGCCATGCGGTGACACCATCACCGGCTTTTTCACCCGCTGAATTGTCGCCATATTACGAAAACCATTCGGTGTTTTAGAGAACAGCACCATGCGGCAGCCGGTAGAAATACACCACTCAGCCCCTTCGAAATAAACCAGCGCTTCCCCCTGCCCATCACCATTCAAATCAACACCAACAATCTGCTGCGCACCACCAGTAATTTTCGTAGTTATACGATAGCGGTGAATCGCCTTTTTCAGATCAGCCTGATTAATCGAGGTTTTAACAGAGCGCATTTCAGCAGCCATGGCTTGTTTATCAGTTGAAGTTTCACCAAACAGTTTTATCGGGCTATTGCTGGCAGTGTCATTGGTCAGCCCATTGCCGCCATTATTATTGCTGCACCCGCTAAGCCCAAGCAATGCCAAGCCAGCTAAAAGCAGAGAACAGCTCTTAAAGGGCGCCATAAGACCAACACACCTCCTCATGCAAAACCTGTAAACAAACATCCCCATCTCCTAAGTCAATTGGAGCAAACTAAAACTAATCACCGCTCAGTTTCCTTTCAACTATACCCCGAAAACGGAGAAAATGCGACCAACCAGCACGCTTACCACTTTAACGAGTAATTCATCCCCAAGCTGACACCAAAATAGTGTTCAAATTTCTTAGATCTACATTTTAGTTGGTGAAGTTTCATCATTTGATCACAATCAGCTATTAATAACTTTCAAATTGAAACCCACTAGTATAATCAGGTGTATTCCTATTTAACATCGCAGACTATGTAGCAAAACACGGCACCAAAAATCCAAGCCACGCAACGGCCGCATATACCAACTCACCGTAAAATTACCGGCTCCCCCAAAGAGCAGCAGGACTAGTTTCAAAACATAAATTCAGCCTTAAAAGAGGAGCCCCCCAATGCCTCAAACAATCACCATCAATGGCAAAGAGCGGCAGGTTGATGCCGCAGATGACACCCCCTTATTATGGATCATCCGTGATGAGCTCAATTTAACCGGAACAAAATTTGGTTGCGGCGTCGCGGCCTGCGGTGCTTGCACCATCCATGTAGATGGCCAGCCCATGCGCTCCTGCCAGGCCCGCCTCTCCATGGTCAGAGGCAAAAACATAACCACCATCGAAGGCATCGAGGGCAAAGCCGCCACTGCCGTTCAATCAGCATGGCGCGAACTAAATGTAGTTCAATGCGGCTATTGCCAATCCGGCCAGATCATGTCTGCCATCGCCTTATTAGAGGACAACAAAAACCCCAGCGATGCAGAAATAGATAGCGCCATGTCCGGCAATGCTTGCCGCTGCGCAACCTATCAGCGCATTCGCAAAGCCATCCACCTCGCCGCAGAAAAACTTGAGGCTTAAAACAAATGACAGCAAAGACATCACTCACCCCAACAAGGCGCAACTTTCTAAAAGGCATTGCCGCCACCGGAGCCGCCCTCACCATAGGTTTTACACCAGAAGGCCTCTTAGCTGCCGGCCCGGCAGATGCCATCCTCAATCCCTTCGTTCGCGTTGCCAGTGATGGCACCGTAACCGTCATCCTCAAACATTTTGAAATGGGCCAAGGCACAACCACCGGCCTCACCACCCTGATCGCAGAGGAAATGGACGTAGATTGGGACAAGATAGAGTTTGAATTCGCCCCCTCAGATAATAAAAAATACAAGAACCTGGCCTTCGGCGCACAAGGCACAGGCGGCTCCTCAGCCATCGCCAATTCATTCATGCAATACCGTATGGCAGGCGCGGCCGCTAAAGAGCTTATTGTAAGAGCTGCCGCCACAGCCTGGGGGGTCAATACTACTGAAATCATTGTGGAAAATAGCCAACTCACAGCCGGTGATAAAACCGCTCATTTTGGCGAGTTTGTGGCAGCCGCCGCAAAGCTGAAAACAACTGGCGAGCCCACTTTAAAAGACCCAAAAGACTTCCGCCTCATCGGTAAAGAGAGCCTGCCGCGCAAAGACAATAGCGACAAAACAGATGGCACCGCTATGTTCGGCATGGATGTTAAAGTCCCGAACATGGTTTACGCCGTCATCTTGCGCAGCCCCCGCTTCGGCGGCAAACTTAAAAGCTTCGATGTGACAAAAGCCAAAGAGGTCAAAGGCTTCTTTAAGGTTAAAGAGCTAGGCGATGGCAAAGGGCTGGCAGTTTACGCCGCCTCCACCTGGTCCGCCATTAGCGCCCGCAAAGCCATTGAAACCAAATGGGACTTTGCCTCAGCTGAAAACCGGTCCAGCAGCCAAATGGCTGAAGACCATTTAGAAGCCCTGAAAAAAGAGCCCCAGTTTCATATCCACAAGGATATGACCTCAGAAAAAACCACGAAAATTATTGAGGCAGCTGATAAAAAACTGGAAGCAGAGTTTCTCTTGCCTCTTCTGGCTCACGCCCCGATGGAGCCCTTAAACTGTGTCATAGAGCCAAAAGATGATGGCAGTATTGTGCTACATGATGGCTGCCAGTTCCCAGCCCTTGTCCACCCGACCATCTCCAAAATCCTTGGCCTCCCTCTTGAAAAGGTATCCATAAAAACAGTCTATGCAGGCGGGTCTTTTGGCCGCCGCGCCAATGGCACCAGTGACTATGCAGCTGAAGCAGCAGAAGCATACAAACTCCTGGGTAATAAAAAAGCCGTCAAACTCATCTGGACAAGAGAAGATGACCTGGCTGGCGGTTACTATCGCCCCATGGCCGCCCATGGCATTAAAATCGGCGTCAATGAAGATGGCACCCTCAAAGGCTGGAACCATCACATCGTCACCCAGTCAATCGTCAAAGGCACCCCCTTTGCCGCCAACATGATTAAAGATGGCGTCGATGATACCTCAGTTGAAGGCGTCGCAGACACAGACTACACCCTCCCCAATATGGCGGTTGGCCTAACCAACTGGCACAGCCCCATGAAGGTGCTTTGGTGGCGCTCTGTCGGTCACAGCCACTCAGCCTATGCCATGGAAGTCGCCATGGACATGGCCGCTAAAGCCGCCGGCAGTGACCCGCTTGCCTTCCGGCTGGCGCATCTTAATTCCGGCACCAAAGATCAGGCCCGCCTGGCAGCTGTCTTAAAACTCGCAGCAGAAAAATCCGGCTGGAGCGAAACACCAGCAGAAGGCCGGGCCCGCGGCATTGCCGCCCATAAATCATTCGGCTCTTATGTGGCAGAGGTCGTTGAAATATCAGATAATAACGGCGAGATAAAAATTGAGCGCGTCACCTGCGCCGTCGATTGCGGCATCCCCGTTAACCCAGATGTTATCCGCGCCCAAATGGAAGGTGGCATCGGCTACGGCATCGGCCACATAATGCGTGACCAGATTACCCTCGATGAAGGCAAGGTCGAGCAAGCCAACTTCCCGGATTATGAGCCGCTGCGCATTGGTGATATCGGCGCTATAGATGTTCATATCATCCCATCAACGGAGCCACCAACCGGCGTTGGCGAACCCGGTGTGCCGCCGGCAGGACCAGCGCTGGCAAATGCCATTTTTGCTCTACGCGGCAAGCCAGTGTTGAAACTCCCAATGACTGAAAATGGGGTAGAATTTGTTTAAACAAGCCTCATCATCCCTTTTAGGGGCAACACCACAACCACTTTATCAGGGCGTTGAGAATAGCGGCCTGATAGATAGTCCTTTGTTAGATAGTGCCTTACCTGCCCTGGCCCGATGGGGCGCGAGCGGTGAGCGCGGCGTTCTTGTCACTCTCGTGAATGTAGAAGGCTCTGCCCCCCGCCCCATCGGCGCTGAAATGGCTGTTAACGCGGCAGGTGACATCATCGGTCATATCGCAGTTGATTGCCTGGGCGAAGCCATCAGGGCAGAAGCCTTAAATGTTTTGAAAGACGGCAAAAACCGCCTCATCCGCTTTGGTGAAGGCTCGCCCTATATAGACCTGAAACTCCCCTGCGGCAGCGGTATTGATCTATATTTCGATGGCAGCTTAAAACCCACTGACTTAAATTCCATGGCCACCCTCTTAAACAAGCGCAGCCCCTTCACCCTAAGCCGCAAACTTTGCACCCGCAACGCAGCGGAACCTCATACCGCCCATGATCACTGCGCCATCAGCCCCTATCGAGCTGAACGCCAAACCGGCCAGGATGAAGCTGATGAAACACACTTCCATCGCAATTACCTCCCCGCGCCGCAATTCCTCATCGCAGGCACTGGCCCGGCGCCAATAGAGCTGGCAAAACTTGCCCGCCAACAAGGCAGCACCGTCACCCTGCTTACCCCTTCAAATGAAAATTACGAAGCGCTACAATCAGCCGGCATAACCACGATACCATGGCAGAGTGCAGGCACAGCCATAGAGGCTTATGTAGACCCCTTCACCGCCTGTGCGCTGCTATTCCATGATCATGATAAAGAGCTGGAGCTTCTACCCGCATTATTAAAGCAAGCGCCCTTCTATATTGGCGCCATGGGCAGCCGCAAAACTCACCAAACCCGGCTGCAGGCTCTAAAGGCACGTGGCCATGATGAAGAGTGCCTAAGCAAAATCAAAGGACCAGCTGGCCTCATCCCGCTTGCCAAAAACCCGGCCCTACTCGCCCTCTCCATCTATTCAGAAATTTTGGCAGAGGCCCAGGCCCGCAACCTCATATGTTAGAGGAAAGCGCCACACCGCAACAAAGCATACCTACAATCGCCGCCATCTTTTTGGCAGCCGGGCAATCACGGCGGTTTGGCAAAGCCAATAAATTATTATCCAAGATAGAGGGCCGCCCACTGATAGAGAGATCCCTCACCCCTTTGCTAAACGGGGGTCTAGATGAGATCATCATCGTCACCGGCCATGAAAGCCAGGCAATAAAAGCCGCTCTCCCCCCACATATCCATGAGCTCCCAAACCTAAAGATAGTAGAAAATAAAGCCTATAGCCAAGGCATGGGCAGCTCACTTGCCGCTGGCATCAGCGCACTGAGCAATACAATAGACGCCTGTTATATCTGCCTTGCTGATATGCCAGATATCCCGCCAGGTAGTTTCAAGCACCTCCGTGAAGCGCTTTACTCAACTTCATCAACCCGCACTGGCGAAGCAGCGCGCGAAAATCAACCAACCATTATCGCACCCACTCACAAAGGCCAGCGCGGTCACCCCGTCTTGTTTGCAAGCTGTCATTTCCCAGCCCTGAAAGCCTTGTCAGGTGATCGAGGCGCAAAAGAAATCATAGAGCAAAATAACAGCGCCTTAAAACTAGTGGAGCTATCCTCAATATCGATCCTGAGAGATATCGACACCATAGGTGACCTTGAAGATCACTGATTGAAAGAACAGCCTCTCCCTACATGGTTACGCACCAAAAACCCCAAGCCCGCTCACATGATCAAGATAGATCAGTGAATCGGGAATATCAAAAATAAATGAGATCAGAATAACCAGTGTCACCAGCCCACTCCAGATGGCAAAAGGTGAAAACCCTGAGAAAAATGGCCGTTGCTTCAAAGCCAGATAAACCCCCGGTGACCAGCAGATAACATGAGCCAAAGAGGCAAGCCCGGCCAACACAGGAATACCAAACCACGGGGCAACAAACCCAACCAGAAAAATCATCAAAATAGTGCCACCAACGATCCACCGGGCCAGCGCATGACGCCACACAAACAGCAACCCGGCTGCCAAAACAGCGGTCATGAAATAGAGCCAATATTGCAGCCATAGCGGCGCAGTCTCCATCGCCGGGCCATCCCATATCTCAAGCGGTTGATGCCCACTGCTATAAGCCTCCGCCAGAGCGCCGCCGATAGAACAGAACATCAGAGATCCAGCCAGTATAAGTAATTTTATAAAACGCATAATTTTCATGTCCATAATCTGAACCTCCACATCCCTTAAATTAGAGTTACAAAGTGAGTTGGCAAACTGAGCTGACAAACTAAGCTGACAGGTCCAGCAAAATGAAATAACCTTCCCATGATGACAAAATTTTTTTGATAGCTATTCCTGCCATCACCAAATAGGCAGTTATAACAATTAACAACCCTGCAGATGTCACTTTCATGTCCAATCGACTTGAGGAAGGTATTAGCGTGAGGGAAGAAAACAGGCCATGAGTTATAAGCGTTATATTCTCATAACCTTCATCTTTATCCCCTTGCTGATGATGACAGTTTTCATCATTGCGCTGCAACTTCTAGAGAAAGACTGGATCAAGACTGACGCCACCATAAACAGCACCACAATCAAAAGCAGCCGCCCAGGCACCCCTGCCTGGTCTCTTATGGCAGATATCACTTATCAGCGGGATGGCCAGAGCTTCAGCCATCAAGGCCTGAAGCTGTACCATCATCAGGACCGGCAGAAAACAGTTGCAGAGGCGAAAACCTGGCCAATTGGCAAGAGACTAGTAATCTACACCCACCCTGATAATCCGGAAAGCATCTCTCTTGCCTCCGATGGTGATCGGCAGACTCTTGCCGTGGTAGCTGCAATCCTTTCCCCCATGGCCCTCATCATCATTGGCCTCGGTCTATTTATCTTAAGGCGTTGGCGAAAGCCGGAGCAAAACAACACCAGGTTAACTTTCAAACCAGAGCAGAAAAGTGAATAAGTATGACCAAATCCATTCTGAAACTTGGCCTCACCATCCTCTTCATCTTTACCCTGCAGATCACGACAGCCTTAGCTGATTGTGATGAACCACAAACCCAAACCGAAATGAACATCTGCGCCGCTGAAGAATATAAAACAGCAGATAAAGAGCTGAACGAAGCTTATAGCAAACACACCAATGGCCTTAGTGATGCCCATCTGGAAGCCCTAAAACAAGCACAGCTCGCATGGATTAAATACCGCGACCTGGCCTGCGCCTCTTTTGGCCTTTCAGCTGAAGGCGGCTCCATGGAAGGCATGCTGGTCAATATGTGCCGCACCCGGCTAACAGCTGAACGCACAGATTTACTGACTGACCAGTTCCTATCTCCGGAAGAAACTGAAGAAGCAGACGCTGAGGAAGCAAAACCAGAGTAATCCCCCTCCCGCATCACACAATAGAATACCGCTCCCGATTATTTACGGGAGCGGTGATCATTTTAAATGAGATAAAAGTTATTTAGCGGGGCACCTCAACCACTTTGCCGCAACCACGGCTGCGGCCAAATTTCCCGCGTTTTTGTTTTCGCTTGAGGATCCTGTTGCACTGCCGCCGTGCCCGCTTACAGGCTGTGCTCATCTTCCGCGCGCCAGCGCCCTCATCAATCGCATGCCCGGCATTATCCGTCGCCCGATAACTACAATAAGCAGCAGAGGCAGTGCCAACCGAAGCTGAAAGCATCACCGCGCTCATGATCGCGGCAGCTGAGATAGAGACAATAGCTTTCATAACATTTCCCTTTATTTGGTTGTTTCAAAAAGGCTAATCAAAGCCATTCAGGGATATGTCGTGAGGTGAATAAAAAAGGTTCATTTTGAATGAAACATATTCAGCGTAAGAAAAAGTTATAAACTTCCCCCCCTCTACACGAAGAAGGAGCGAACACCACAAGCGCCAGCGCGTGGTGCGAGGGACATGGCGTCCCGCGACAGCGGCGCCCGCGCATTTTGCGCCCGATAGGGGCGCAAAAAATATTGCGCGTCCCATCGGAGGGCCCGCGCTTCAGGCGGATGCGTAGTGGGCATCTGAAGCCCATCAAGCGCCGCGGAATAGCCCGTGAGATAAAAAAGAAAACCCAACCAAACCCACATCACGAAGAAGGAGCGAACACCACAAGCACTAGCGCGTGGTGTGAGGGACATGGCGTCCCGCGACAGCGGCGCCCGGCGCTTAGCGCCGCCCATCGGAGCCGTGAGCGTCAGCGAGCTTGGCGTGAGTTAAAAAGATTCCAAAGGCTTCGCCTTTGGTGCGGGCGGCCGGACTTGAACCGGCACGATCGTTTCCAATCGAGGGATTTTAAGTCCCTTGTGTCTACCAATTCCACCACGCCCGCATAAGGCTTCGAGGCCCGGCGAGGAAAAAGGGCCGGGCGGCGGATAAGACACTTGATTTAACTTGGCTTTGCCCGCGGCGCAAGCCCCTATCTGCCCCTCTCCAATGCGAATGGCAATATTTCTAATTTTGGTGAGACATTTTTATAATATCCTAGCAATGATGGGGGCTTCATCTGTTTTTAAACCACTAATCCTGCATGAACATTACTGACGGCCCCATAAACGAGGCACCCGCAATAGTGCCCCCTGGGGCACAGCCGCATCACTTGAATATTTAATCCTTTATTCAAGCCAAATTGATCATACTTAAACCTTTATGCCTGATATGTTAGCTTGAAAGAGATTTGGTCGCGAAAGAGCATAGGAAATGCCCCAAAAGCGATAGAGCAATTAAGAGGAAAGAGCGCACAAATGCCTTCACTCACATCTGAGAATAAGAAACGCCGTCATGGCAAAACATGTGGCACAACTAAAGCAGCGAATGGCAGTTTCGCAGCCCTCACAATAATGTTTGTTAGCGCGCTTTTCGTCGCCAGCAGCCTGATTTCCAGCAGCACGGCAGAAGCCAAGCGCTATAACAGCTCAGGCTATGACCGTATTAAGATTGTCAGCCGCTTCAGCCCGAATAAATACATCATCGCCCCAGTTCGCCCCGGTCGCTATGGCGACAGGCAAGTGCGCCTCCCCAATGGCCGCTGGATTGATTGCGCCCGCAATTGCCGCTGGACTGTTCAAAAGGAATATCTTGATTTTTGGGAATTTCAACAAAACCCATTCGGCCCCGGCTATCTACGCCTGAATATCAGATAGCCCAAGCCCCATAACCGCAAAGCCCTACCCCTAAAAGCGCGGCAGCCACTTTGTGGATAAAAGCGCTAAGTGGTTGCTTGCGCATATTCTGAAGCGCAAAAAATATTGCACGCCCCTCGGAGGGCCCGCGCTACTTGGCGGATGCGTAGTGGGCATCTGAAGCCCATCGAGTGCCGCGGATTAGCCCGCGAGAGAAAAACTAAGCTAGCCACTCCCCCGAGCCATCCTTCGCCATCCAGCCGGCAATCACTCCTTAGGCAAATTCAGCCTGATATGAAGCTCTCTAAGCTGACTTGGGGAAACATCTGATGGCGCGCTCATCAACAGATCTTCAGCCTGTTGGTTCATCGGGAACATGGTTACTTCACGGATGTTTGGCTCCCCGCAAAGCAGCATCACAATCCGGTCCACACCCGGTGCAATACCACCGTGAGGCGGCGCGCCATATTGTAGGGCCCGCAACATACCACCAAATTTATCTTCCAATACCTGCCGGTCATAACCCGCAATATCAAAGGCTTTTTCCATAATTTCAGGTTTATGATTTCTGATCGCGCCAGAGGACAGCTCAACACCATTACAAACAATATCATATTGATAAGCGTTGATGGTTAGCGGGTCCTGAGTCTCGAGCGCTTCTAAACCACCTTGCGGCATAGAGAAGGGGTTGTGAGAAAAATCAACACGCTTCTCATCTTCATTCCACTCAAACATTGGGAAATCAACAATCCAGCAGAATTTGAACCCGTCAGTTTCAGAAAGGCCAAGCTCATCACCAACCCGCACACGAGCAGAGCCAGCAAATTCAAGGAAGTTCTTCGGCACACCCGCCACGAAGAACACCGCATCGCCATCACCAAGCCCAAGCTGTTCAGCAATGGCTTTGGTGCGCTCTTCACCGATATTTTTTGCAACCGGGCCAGAACCAGCGCCATCTTTAAAGAAAATATAACCAAGCCCAGGCTGGCCCTCACCTTGCGCCCAGCTATTCATGCGGTCACAAAAAGCCCGTGAGCCGCCTGTCGGTGCCGGAATGGCCCAGACACGTACCTCAGGGTCTTTCTCAATCATCCCGGCAAAGATTTTAAAGCCAGAGCCAGCAAAATGATCTGTAACATTTTCCATAACAATCGGGTTGCGCAAATCAGGCTTATCAGAGCCATATTTCTCCATCGCTTCCTTATAAGGAATACGGGGGAAGCTCTCTGTTACAGAAGCGCCATCAGCAAATTCAACAAATAGATCCCGCAATACAGGTTCCACCGCCTGGAACACATCTTCCTGCGTTACAAAGCTCATCTCAATATCAAGCTGATAAAACTCACCAGGACTTCTATCTGCGCGCGCATCTTCATCACGGAAGCAAGGGGCGATCTGAAAATAACGATCAAAGCCAGCCATCATTATCAGCTGCTTGAACTGTTGCGGCGCTTGCGGCAGCGCGTAGAATTTACCCGGATGCATCCGAGATGGCACAAGAAAGTCCCGTGCGCCTTCAGGGCTGGAGGCGGTAAGAATTGGCGTTTGAAATTCAAAGAAGCCTGCATCAATCATCCGCTGGCGCATAGACGAAATAATCTGCGCCCGTTTCATTATATTATTATGAATGGTCTCCCGGCGGAGATCAAGAAAACGGTATTTCAACCGGGTTTCTTCAGGGTAATCAGGCTCACCAAAAATAGGCAAAGGCAGCTCTTTTGCAGCGCCAAGCACTTCCATCTCACGCACAAAAATCTCAATCGCACCCGTTGGCAGCGTATCATTACGGCTATCTTCAGAGCGGGCCTTCACGACGCCATCAATGCGAATAACCCACTCGGATTTAACAAGTTCCATGTCTGCAAAAGCGGGGCTGTCAGGGTCACAAACAATCTGCGTCACGCCGTAATGGTCACGCAGGTCAACAAACAGCACGCCGCCATGGTCCCGCACCCGGTGCACCCAGCCAGAAAGACGCACATTTGCCCCCACATCTTCCAGGCGGAGGGCTCCACAAGTATGGCTCCGAAAGGCGTGTAGATCAGCTGATCCTGACAAATCCTGCGTCATTTTTTGTGTCTCTCTTGTTTTGGGTAAGGGCTCAAAGGCCAAATGCCCCTAAAAAAGGGGCAACACCCTGCATTTAAAACTGAATATGCGGGAAAAGCGCATGAGGGGCTTTGTTTGTCAAGATGCTTGCGTTAATGATAGGGCATAATGCAATAAAATTTTAAAAAGAACCATTTTAAAGGGTTGCCATCCGGCCAAGGCAGTTATGGCCCTAAATCAGCTCTAGCAAAACCAGAAACGGTCGCGCCAGATATAACAAAGCCAAACCCGGCGTAAAATGCCAGTGACGCCAACAAGCAAAAAGCACTCCTATGCAAATCATCACAACCACCGACCAATTGCAACAGCTCACAGAGCGGCTCAGCAAGCATGATTTTGTCGCAGTAGACACCGAATTTATGCGCGAATCGACCTATTGGCCAGACCTGTGTTTAATCCAGATCGCCTCTGAAGATGAAGAAGCCATCATAGACCCGCTCGCCAATGGCATAAACTTAGAGCCGCTATTTCATCTGATGAGTGATAAAAGCACAATTAAGGTGTTTCATGCAGCCCGCCAGGATGTTGAGATTTTCCACAAGCTGTCCGGCAAAATACCTGAGCCGTTATTTGATACTCAGGTCGCAGCTATGGTCTGTGGCTATGGCGAGCAAGTCGGATATTCCCAGCTCGTCAAAAAAATCACAGACACCGACCTCGATAAATCTTCACGCTTCACAGATTGGGCCAAACGCCCGCTAAGCGAAAAGCAACTCACCTACGCCATAGGCGATGTAACCCACCTGCGGGTTATCTATAGAAGCTTACAAAGCATGCTGGAGAAGTCAGGCCGTGCCGCCTGGTTGGCGGAGGAAATGGAAACCCTCACCAGCGTCGAAACCTACGTAACAGAGCCAGAACACGCCTGGAAACGCATGAAGATGCGGGTGAAATCCAGGAAAGCGCTCGGCATCCTCATTGAATTAGCTGAATGGCGCGAAAGCCTGGCCCAGCGCGCAAATATCCCGCGCGGCCGGGTCATGAAAGATGACGCCCTCTTTGACATCGCCAATCAGGCCCCTAAAAACACCAAGGATCTAGGCCAGCTTCGTGCTGTATCAGATGGCTTTGCCCGCTCGGAGAAGGGCCGCGAAGTCATCAGCGCCGTAGAGCGCGGCAAAGCCAAAGATATAGACAGCATCCCTCCCCTTAAAAAGGGCAACCCGCTGGATGCGCAAGCCGTTGCTATTTGTGAATTATTGCGCGTGCTGCTAAAGGCCATCGCTGCTGAAAATGGCGTCGCGCCTAAAATGATCGCCACTGCCAGCGACCTTGAGCGTCTGGCTCAATCTGATGAGGCTGACATCCCCGCCCTGCAAGGCTGGCGTTATGATTTATTTGGAGAACCAGCCCTGAAAATAAAACGCGGCGAATTACTGCTGACAGTTAAAGACCAGCGCGTTCAAACAATCGAAGTCTGATCATAAATGCCGGCTATTCACTAATGCAGAGCTTGCAACCACGAGTATTTTTATAATTGTGTTGTGAGTGAAAAAACCGCGCACGAGGCAGGTGCATAGGTAAGCCTAGCAGTCTAGAAGCTTAGCTATCCAGCCCAGCCATTAGTTCACGCCGCGGGTTATAAGGCGCACGCCGCCGCCAGTCTGCCATAGCAAAGCGTGTTTCCTCAGACCAGCTCTCAGGCATAACAATACGCAAGGTCACCAGCTGGTCACCACCGCTTGCGCTACCACTTCGCCGCACTCCCATATTCGGCATTAAAACAATCTCACCATCACGAGCTTTCGGGTTTACGGTGATCTTGCCCGGCCCGTGAACTGTGGGAATATCAAGCTCAATACCAAAATAAGATTCATAAGGGGTGATCGGCACTTCAAGCAAAATGTCATCCCCATCGCGCTCAAAAAAACGGTGAGGCTCTATGCTGATTTTGACCATAAAGGGCTTACCATTTTCGCCGGCCCCTTTAACCCGCAATTTTTGAGTGGACGTAACCCCGGCAGGAATAGTGATTTTAAATTCTGTTTTATTAGGCAAGCGCACATGTTTTTGAACGCCATGGCAGGCTTCCATAAAATCAATCGCCAACCGGTACTGCTTCTCACGCTCTTCTTCTGCCTCATCGCCCTTTTGATTTTCTGCATCCGTTTGAGCAGAGGCACGGCCAGAAGAGCTACCTTCAGCCTCAGAGGAAGTCTCATCATCATCTGATGTGGCTTGAGATGCCCGTGACCAGCGCAGCGCATCATCATCAAACACATTGCGCGCCTCATCCCAAATCCAGGCATCGCGAAACTCATGCTTTCGCCGAGGCTGCGGGCGCCCCTGATCATTGATACGACCAAGATCATAAAGCGCCCGCGCCTTCGGGTCCCCCAAAATTTCAAAGGCAGAAACAACTGCCTTGAACTCTTCTTCAGCAGCTTTGTCGCCCCGGTTCCTATCGGGGTGATATGTCATGGCAAGCTTATGGTAAGCCTGGCGGATCTCCGCCTGGCTGGCCGATTTTTCAACTTGTAAACGCCGATAAAGGTTGCTCACGAGACGTAGTTAACTCCAAAAAGACTATAATTCAGCTCTTTAGAGGCAACTGCTATGCCAGAATTGCGGACGCTTCAAGGTAAGCCCAAAACGCCTTATGATTAAGGTTAATTGTTAAGGATGTGAAATGGTCTGAACCGGCTGAAACCATGAAATAAGCAAGCAGATAGGGCTTAAAATGAAGAAAGTGATAGTTCGGGTAAAATTGCCCGCTAACCGCCATTGTTTAAAGGTCAAGAAAACCAAAAAAGCGGCTGTCTCTGTTAACTCTGATGACTGTATCAAGACCTAACAGTTTACCAAGGCTTTTAAAGCGGCGCTCAAGCCGCTCACCATCCAGCGCATCAAACGGGTGCGGCAAATCAAGAACAAGCTGCCCATCCTCATAACTGGCCTTCGTTTTCGGGATAATCCCCATCACCCCAGCAGAAACCATATGCGCCGCCCGAATGGCACAGCCCACAAGCCGCGCCCGCTCCAGCATGCGCTTGCTCATCAAACTGGTAAGCGGTTCATCGCTTGCATCAGCGCTAGGCCCGTTATGACGGAAAAAACTGGTCAGGGCCAGAAAAGAGCGCCCCATATGATCAATCCCTGAATACACAGAATAAGCAATCGAGGCCATTGTCCGCTCGGCGCGGAAAGAGGGATGTGTGCGCCATCCCACATCAGCAATAAGACAAGCCGCATGGCGCAATCGGCGCTCATTCGGGGTTTCTTCTAGCTCTGGCAATTCAAAAATACGGTCAGTCCAGTCGCAAAGCTCATAAGCATGGGCTGGCGAACGAGAGCGCAAATGCGATAGGTCATCACAAGCCGCTAACAAGGGGTCTCGCTCCAGCTCGCTCTTCGGCAGCATGCTATAGAGGATCCCCTCCCGCACACCATAATTAGAGGTAATAATCGTTGAAGGTTCAATATGCTTGATTAACCGCTGCAGTGTCAGCGCGCCAATCGGCACAACCCCGCGCCGTTGTTTCGAAATTTGTTCAATACCGGTAAATGACTTCATATCATCTACCTTCATAATTTCACTGGCAAAATCTGAAACCACTTCAGGGTCAAGCTGATAGCCATGCAACACCCTTAGCGGGTATTTTACAGACGCCATATGTAGCTTAATAAACGCCCGCCACGTGCCGCCAACCAGATAAAATGGCCGCCCTTTGCCAGCCCCTAACCACTCAACACTTGCAAGGGCTTCATCAATCAGCTCTTTCGCCTTTTTGAGATCACCCCCGGATTGATCGAGCAACCGCAAGCCCCCAAGCGGCAAGGTAGAGCCATGAGAAAGTGAGCGATTAGAAATATCGATCAACTCCAGGCTACCACCGCCCATATCACCAGCCAGCCCATCCGCCATGGCATCACCAGCCAAAACACCAGCCGCGGCCAGTTCAGCTTCGCGCACACCAGAGATCACCTCAATCGGTTTGCCGCAAATCTTGGTCGCCTCTTGAATAAACTCAGGGCCATTTTCTGCCTCACGGGCAGCAGCAGTCGCAATAACAAACAGCTGTGTTGCTCCAATCTGATCAACAACAGAGCGAAACCGCCGCAACGCCATTAAGGCGCGCTCGACCGCATCATCTGAAAGCCGCCCACTACTGGCCACTTCCCGGCCAAGGCCACACAGGCATTTTTCATTGAATAAGGGTATAGGGGTAAGTTTAGCGCCTTCAAACACCACAAGACGCACGGAATTTGAGCCAATGTCGATAATAGCAACAGGTTTCAGATCGGTAAGTCTACCGCCAGTGACACGTCGTTTAACTTGCTTGTTTATTAGCTTTGCCATTTTTTTGTTTCGTTATTCTTGGCGGGAAATTCTCTTTCAGCGCTTTGCCCCGTCCCGATAAAGAGGGGTTCGTCATGAAGTATGCATGCGCGTTAAAAGGCTTCTCCCCCTTTGCAGGTAAGATGCGATCTGACGATCCATCACTATTCACCCGCCAACTTTGCTGGTTGTCTTTCAAATTGGCAACCATAATCTGGTTTAACACCTGCTCATGCACAGTTCCTGGGGGAAGGGGTATCATCACTTCAACGCGTCTGTTCAGGTTTCTCTGCATCATATCAGCCGAGCTGATATAGACTTTTGCGTTTTCAGAGGGCAGCCCCTCCCCTGCACCAAAGCAGTAGATACGGGAATGCTCAAGAAAGCGCCCAACGATACTTTTCACCCTGATATTATCAGACAGCCCTGGCACACCCGGGCGCAAACAGCAGATACCACGGACAACAAGGTCAATTTCAACCCCCGCCTGAGAGGCCAGATATAGCTTATCGATAATCCTGTCATCAACCAGAGAATTCATCTTCAACCAGATCTGAGCGGGGCGGCCTGCCTTAGCATGCGCAATTTCCTCATCGATATCGCTCAAAATCCGGTCCCTGAGGCTAAAGGGAGACGTCGTCATCACTTCAAGCCCATCTGGTTCCGCATAACCGGTGATGAAGTTAAAAATCCGTGTTACATCGCGCCCAATTGCAGGGTCATCAGTGAAATATGAAAGATCCGTATAAACCTTAGCAGTCATCGGATGGTAATTACCGGTGCCAAGGTGGCAATAGGTTTTCAACCCGCCATTTTCCCGGCGAATTACCTGGCAAAGCTTGGCATGAGTTTTTAGCTCCAGAAAGCCATAAACCACATGCACACCAGCGCTCTCAAGGTCCCGCGCCCATCGGATATTTGCCGCCTCATCAAAGCGCGCCTTAAGCTCCACCACAGCGGTCACAGATTTCCCCGCATCCGCCGCCTCTTTCAGCGCCTGGATAATCGGTGAGTTCTTGCTGGTCCGATAAAGCGTCCATTTAAGCGAGACCACATCCTTATCCAGCGCCGCCTGCTTCAAAAATTGCAGCACAACATCAAAGCTTTCATAAGGGTGGTGAACAATGAAGTCTTTATCTCTAATCGCCGCGAAACAATCACCATTATGCTGGCGCATAATCCGCTCAGGAAAACGCTTTGTAAAGGAGGGGAATAACAGATCCCGCCGCTCATCAACGATCAATTCAGAAGTATCGCTCAGCCCAAGCAGCCCTTCCTGAATGAAAACCTCACTATCGCGCACCTCAAGCTCATCAATCACAATGGCTCGCAGCTCTTCAGGCATGGTGGCGTCAATCTCTAACCGGATAACAGAACCCCGCCGCCGCCGCTTGAGCGCGGTTTCAAACAACCGCACCAGATCTTCAGCTTCTTCTTCAATTTCAATATCACTGTCCCGCAACACACGGAACGCCCCTTGCGCCAACACCTTCATGCCAGGGAACAACCGATTTGCAAAATGCGAGATCACGGCCTCCATGCGCACAAACCTGATGGAGGCATCTCCTTCAGTCTGCGGCAATCTGAGAAAACGGGAGATCTGCGGCGGCAGTGGTGTCAGTGCTCTCATCCGCTCACCGCTGCTCCGCTCCAGTTTCAAGGCAATGCTCAGCCCCATATGCGGAATAAACGGAAAGGGATGTGCCGGGTCCACAGCAATTGGCGTTAGAATAGGAAAAATCTGCTCCAGAAAATGTGTCTCAAGCCAGTTGGCATCTTCCCGGCCAAGCATTTCTGGCGGCACTACAGAAATATTCTCTTCCTCAAGAAGGGATGTTATCTCACTCCAGCTTTTTTGCTGTGTATCGCTCAGTTCTGCCACATCGCGGTTAATTTCAAGCAGCTGCTCTTGCGGCATCAGGCCATCTTGGCTTTGCGTTTCAATACCAGCCAAAAACTGACCGCGCAGACCGGCAACCCGCACCGAGTAAAATTCATCAAGGTTGGAAGCGGAAATGGAGAGAAACCGCAAGCGCTCGAGAAGCGGATGTGTCTGATTGGCAGCTTCTTCAAGCACACGCTCATTAAATTCCAGCCAGGAAAGCTCTCTATTGAAAAATCTTTCTTTCCCAGTCAGCGCTTCGTCAACTTTCTTATCCATATTAATTATCTCGGTATCTTCTCGGTCAGCTGTCAGATAACAGCGCTGAATTTCATAAACGGACAGATTAGCTAAAAATGATATAGCTAGTCTCTATATAGGTTCAAACTCCAGAGACGCCGTAAGCCCCAGACTGCGTCTGGTTAGATTTTACACGCGCTCATTAGTCCCAAAGCAATATTAATGAGGGTCAATAAGTAAGCTCAGATTACAGCCATGAGGAAAAATACCCCGCAACTTTACTCTGTGCGGAAAGGACCAATGGACTGTTATAATGGCTAAATATAGCAGTTTTATGTAAAAGAATTGCGAAATTCAAACGACCAAAAGCGGCCTCAAGGCACATCTTTCAGTATTTCACCGGCAAATTGCCGTGTGATCCGCCGACCAGATTGCAAAGCAGACTTATCCAAAAGCTCGACCAACTGCCCAACCCCAACAAAGCTGCGCTCCATTCGAGGCAAAATATATTCGATAAGGTTCGGCTGGACATCAATCTGCCTGTCCTGAAATTGCTTAATCAGCATCGTCCGCAGCAGCATATCATCCGGCGCTTCAATAGCTGCCACCGGCAGCGCGCGGAGCCGCGATCTAAAATCAGGGAGTGAAATTTCTATTTGCCCCGGCGCCATAGCCCCAGAAAATAGAATGTGAAACCCCTGCTCTTTCGCAAGGTTTATCAGATGAAACAGCGCCCGCTCATCGATTCGCCCGGCAACGGAATGAACATCAAGATCTTCAATCACAATCGCGTCGCCATCATGGGCTTCAGCCGCCGCCATATCAAAATCAGCAGCGCTAAAAATAACCGCCTCAGAAGCAAGCTGCCACACATGCGCCAAATGGCTTTTACCAGAACCCTTGGGCCCCTGAAGGTAGAGCGCTGGCGCTGACCAGTTTGGCCATAGGTCAATCTGCTGCAGAGCCGCTCGGTTAGACCCAGAGACAAAAAAATCCTCCAGCCCCATTGCCGGGCGATGAGGGAAGTCCAGCGCTAATTGTAAGGCCTGCTCGCCCCGCATATCAGTCATTAAACCCACCCCTAATTTGGCACACTACAACCATAGTAGCCCAACACTAAGCCAGCATGCAGCCCCCAGCAAAAAGCTGAGCTGCGAACCTGCAGGCACAAAGCCATCATTATTATTTATAAATATCGCTCTGAAGATATTGTCCCAGCGCAAAGCGCACAAGCACCCCAATCGTTGCCGCCAACGGCACAGCAACCAGCATACCGACAAACCCCATCAGATAGCCAAAAACAAACAGAGCAAAAATCAGCCAAACTGGATGCAAATTAACCTGGTCACCAACAATTTTCGGTTGCAGTACATTACCCTCAATCAGCTGCCCCGCCACAAACACACCAAGCACCATGCCAATCGGTAAAAGCTCCGGCCAATATTGGCTCAACGCCATACCGCCCGCTAATAACAAACCAACCATCGACCCGACATAAGGAATAAAACTTAAAAGTCCAGCTGTGACACCAATCAAAAACCCGTGTTTCAGCCCAATCGTCACAAGGCCAATTGCATAGAAAGCGGCAAGCAACAGGCACACAGTGACCTGCCCGCGCATAAAGCCATTTAGGGTTCTATCAATCTGGTTAGCCAGCCCGCGCACTGTCTCCACATGTTTGCGCGGCACCCAGCTATCCATTTTTGCAATAAGCTTCGGCCAGTCCATCAGCAGATAAAACGCCACAACAGGCGTCACAACAAACAGCGCTATCATGTTCACAAGCGCCAGGCTGCCATCCCAAAGATGGCGTAAAAACGAGCCAAGCTTAAGTGAAGAACTATCAGCAAACCGCCGTAACGCCTCTTCAAAACCCAGCTCAATTTCAGTCAATTCGGTGCCAAACCAATCTTTATAATAGCCACCAATAAGCCCGCGCAAATTCTCCATATGAGCCGGCAAACCTACGGCAAAATCTTTCAACTCCCGCACCAAAAACGGCGCCACAGTGACAAGCAGCAGCAAAATCAAAATGGCGAATATTATGAGAATAGTCAGCGCCCCAACCGCTCTCGGTATCCCGGCGCGCTTCAGCATTGTCACAATAGGGTCGAGCAGATAGGCAATCGCAGCACCAGCCACAAAGGGCAGTAAGATAGGTCTGAGATAGATCATCAGAAACAAAGTCAGCAGTATGGAAATAACCCAGAAGGTAAATGTTTTTTCTTTAATCGACATATCTAACACTACTAAAATCCTGTTTCAGAAACCTGATAAACTCAAACAAATAGAGACCGCACGCAAAATTGGCAGCGCCCACTCAAGCTTGATTAAAGGACTATAGCCCAGCCAAGCAGTGATTGCGCCAAAAAACATGCCATCCTTCAGTAACATGGGGATGAGATCTGGAAAAGGGAGATGAGATTATAAAGCGGCAAGAAAGGAGCAGAGCCACAACGGTTAAAGCCACCTAATATGGCACAGAAAATATAGAGAAGCCGTCAGCAAACGGCTAATTCACATCGCTCAAAACCCAGTTGCCAGCAACCGGATCCAGCCTCAGCCCAACAGCTGCCAGCTGTGCCCGCAGCGCTTCGCCGCCGCCGGGAAACTGGCAGGTCACATCAGCCCCTCTGGCAGAAAGTTTCTCAATATTCAGGTCTTCTAATCCTGGCACATCGGCAAGTTTACGGCGCAGCTGCTGCCAATGCCTCAGCCCGGTAAATTGCACATGCATCATAATGCGAGCGCCGCCAACTTCACCTTGCCACCCCGTTACTGGCGGCGCTTCTATCAGGTCTGTTTGCCAGGGCAAGACTTCTACAGGTTTTTTAACCGCCGCAACCTGCGGCGCAGGCTTAATGTTTAAAATCTTCAAACGCTGATCAAACATCCCCTGCACAACTTCAGCCGCAAGATCAGCCGACTGCAAAACATTGCCCTCAGAAACAATAAAATCGCGTTTATAAAGAATGTCGCCAATACCATCACGACCAGAGAGCGATAACCGTAACTTTCCCTCAGTTTGTGAAGAAGACAATAGCGCCACCACAACATTTGGCTTTTTATAAGCCTGATAAAGGCCCCTCATTGCCTGCGCCTCACCGCGGATCAAAGCCACCATCACACTTTCATCTATCGCACCAAGCCGCTCTTCAACCCGCAAGGGCACCAGCCCATGCGCTAAATCCAGCGTCTTAAAGCTTGTCGCCCAGTCACGTTGGCTAATAATTGGTTTTTGTTCATCACCCGCCCCCAGCAGGCTTTTATCTACCACCGGCACCAAAATCACTTCAGGGCCTTGCCGGTCATAACTGGAAATCTGATTCTTACGCAGCAGCGCCTTAACGCCCGTCTCCGAGAATTGAAAATCCATAGTTGCTAAATATTCAGTGCTAGAATTGCGCTCATCCTGAACGGAAAGCGAAGTGATCAGCTTCCCAATCTCAGAAGGCTCTAATTTCGGCAAGCTTTTATGGGACGTATAGAGCGTTAACCGTTTCATCAACACGCGAAGCGCAATCAGCCTGCCATCTTCAAGCGCCGCCTTTTTGGCAGATACAGCATCCTTCGCCTCAGCCCAAACCTGAAAATTAGAAACAGTGTAAACCGGATTACCCTGCCGCCCAGCCTGTGCCATGGCAGCGGTGCTGCCTCCTAAGATGGCAGATATGCTGCCCCCTAGAAGGGCGAGAAAGATAGAGCTGTACAAAAAAAAGCGCTTCAAAACAAATTTCCCTCTATCCAGCAAGGCGGCTTCCAGCAGTGCGGCGCAGCCACTTAACAACAGCGCCTATAGCAGTTAACAACAGCGCCTATAGCAGTGAGCTATATTTTTGGCATTTTTTTGCCCTCACCCCCAGCTCTCTTTAACGCCAAGCCCGATAAATCCCCATAATCCTCACCTGAGCTGCAGCGTGTAATTTAAGTGTAAGCCAGGGCAAAAGACCAAAACAAAGCCTTCACCCCCACCTTAACCGGCAGCAAGCCCCCAGCAAACCGGCAACAAGCGCCAGGTAACCCAAACCACAAACAGAGCGCCTATGAGCCAAACCCCCTGCCAACTGGTCATTGCCATCAGCTCTTGAATGGGGTACCAAACCGGAAAAACAAGCGATAATCAAAGCCGAGACAGAGCCATAAGAGAGGTCTCAAGCAGCGCTTTAAAAGGAAAGTTACAGCTGAATGTCAGATAAAAGCGAGCCAAGCTCAAACGGCCTGACCTATCGAGACGCAGGTGTCGATATTGATGCGGGCAACCAACTTGTCGAGACAATCAAGCCTCTCATCAAGTCCACCAGCCGCCCTGGTGTGCTCGGCAATATCGGCGGCTTTGGCGGCCTGTTTGATATTAAAGCAACCGGCCTGAAAGACCCGCTGCTGGTCGCCGCAAATGATGGCGTCGGAACAAAGCTGAAACTCGCAATTGATACCGGCATCCACCACACTGTCGGCATTGACCTCACTGCCATGTGTGTCAACGATCTGGTCGTGCAAGGCGCTGAACCACTGTTTTTTCTCGATTATTTCGCTTGCGGAAAATTAGAAACCGGTGTCGCAGAAGCGGTCATCAAAGGTATAGCAGAAGGCTGCAAGCAGGCAGGTTGCGCGCTGATAGGCGGCGAAACCGCTGAAATGCCCGGCATGTATAGCGAAGGCGATTATGACCTGGCCGGCTTCTCTGTCGGGGCAGTGGAGCGTGACCAGCTTTTACCAAAACCAACCATCGCCGCTGGCAACCAAATCATCGGGCTTGCTTCCTCTGGTGTTCACTCAAACGGTTTCTCACTTGTTCGCAAATTGATCGAGAAAAGCGGGCTCCCCCTCTCGGCCCCAGCGCCCTTTGGTGAAAGCACAAACCAATCATTAGGTGAAGCCCTCCTCACCCCCACAAGAATTTATGTAAAGCCCCTGCTAGAAGCGCTAAGAACCATCGGTGGTATAAACGCCCTGGCCCACATCACAGGCGGCGGCCTGACAGAGAACATCCCCCGGGTCTTGAAAGACGGGCTTTCAGCTGAAATTAACCTCATCAGACTCAGCCCCCCACCTGTCTTTAACTGGTTAAAAACAGAGGGTAATATTTCAAACGAAGAAATGCTCCGCACCTTTAACTGTGGCATCGGTATGGTGCTCATCGTAGAGGATGACAAAGCTGAAGATCTGGTCTCATTGTTAAACAATGCCGGTGAAGCCGCATGCCTCATCGGTGAGATTAAAGACGGCAACGCCCCCTTTACAACCACCGGCACGCTCAGCTTTTAATCACCTGTTCAGGCAAACCCCATAGCGCGCGGACAAGCCAAAAACGCCCTTAAAAACAGGGCGCAACCACTCATTGAACTATATTGACCCAGAGCGATTAAGCTCCATAGAAAAAACAAATGACCCAAAAAGATAAAACCAATACAGCCATTCTCATCTCTGGCACTGGCTCGAATATGGAAGCCCTCATTAAAGCCGCTCAAAACCCTGATTACCCAGCAAAAATCAGTCTTGTCATCTCCAACAGGCCAAAAGCCAAAGGCGTAGAAACCGCCCGTAAACTCGGTATTAAAGTTGAGGTCATTGATCATAAAAGCTTTGAGACAAGAGAGGCATTTGACCAGACCCTTACAAACTGCCTTGAAGCTCATAATATAGAGTTGGTCTGTAATGCGGGCTTTATGCGGCTATTAACCAAAGAATTCGTCACCCATTGGCACAACCGCCAGCTCAACATACACCCCTCACTGCTGCCAGCATTCAAGGGCTTAAATACCCATGAGCGGGCATTGCAAGCTGATGTAAAAATCACCGGCTGCACAGTCCATTTTGTCCGCAACGATATGGATAGCGGCCCCATCATAGCCCAGGCAGCCATCCCCATTTTGCCAAATGACACAGCCCTGACCCTAAAACAACGCGTTCTTGAAGTAGAGCATCAACTCTACCCTGAAGCATTGAAACTGGTCGCGAGCGGCAACATCCGCGTGGTCAACGAAAACGCCCTCATCAGTAAAACCTATGAGGCGGCAGCACCGCTCTTCTCACTGCCTCTCAGTCGCTAACAAAATAAACCCCACTTTGCCCCCAACTGGCCTCGTGAAAATGACTATTTCACGCAATGCAGGGACAGATTTCAGAGGTTTTATGGCAAATATTTGCGCTGTATCAAGGCGCAATACACCCAATATATGGCAAAGAAACAGAGGCCAAAGGGCCAAAGCACAGTTTGTGCGGCAATATGCCCGTGAAACGTTGCAAAAATATCAGCCCTTCGCCCAATAGTTGCCAAACAAACAAACAATACAGCCGGATATGCCAAAAAATTCGGTATGTTAACCAGTATCACACGCGAAAATCATTGATCGTTGAAAGGCCTTTAGCACATTGTTAATGTACAACATTACGTAAGTGACTAAATGCCAGCCAACACAATCAGGACCGTTACAAAAAACTTCAGATTTTTGCGAAAGATTAAGGCCCTCAGGTTACAATTATAATTTGATCGCCGCGCAAACACTTTACCGGAGCAGATGGGTCACCCCCGTCTCAGTAAACCGGTCAAGATGCATCATCATCAGATGGCAAGATCATCCGATGTTAAGTTACCAACAGGACCACCAGCCAACTCAATAAATAAACACCCCTGGGCCGGTAGTTAGGTCGATACTGAGAGTTAGTGTCGCCATAAGCGTTAAAGAGGATAGAATGGCCGTAGCCACCGCTGAACCCCAATCACATGAATTGGGCGAAGAACAAAGTATTTGGTTCAAACTGACACCACTGCTCAAAGGGTCCAACCCGATGCAGGTCGTCATGCATATGTGCGAGAAGTATGGCGGTGTCATCCCCATTAATCTCAAAGGCCAGAAACTATGGTTCATGAGCGATGTTGAGCATTTCCGCCATGTGCTTGTCACCAATGCCGACAATTACACCAAATATTTCGATGGCATTCGCCCCATATTCGGCAAATCAATGATCACAGTGGACGGCGCGCTATGGCAAAATATCCGCACACCGCAGCAACCAGCCTTCCACCCAAAAACATTTGAAGAATATTTCCCCTTCCTCCAGGAAGCTATAAAAACCAAATGCGAACGCTTTTCAGAGCTGGCCAAATCCGGTGAAACTGTAGAGATGGTCGAGGAAACCTGGACCCTGGCAGCAGATATGGTCTGCCGCGCCCTGTTCGACCGTAAAATGCCTTTTAACCCGCATTTTGTCTTTAAGGCAGTTAAAACCTACACTGATGTATCCAGCCACAAATCAATTCGCCTGGGTCGCCAGTCAGGTGAGCTAAAAGACATCACGAATGTTGACCCGGCTAAAGCTGTTGAGACATGGTTGTCCGTACCTGAAATGGTACTCAGCGGTGATAATCTCACAGACCGAGAACAAACACTGATGAGCCTGATCCTCAAAGCAGAAGAGAATGAGGATTTCCCGGAATTTGACCGTGACCAGGTCATTGATGAGATGAAGCAATATCTCTGGGCCGGCACTGAAACCACCGCCCTCACCTTGGCGTGGAGCTTCTACATCGCCTCACAACATGAGGATATCCGCGAAAACATTCTCAAGGAAGCTGAAGAAATATACGGCGACCGCGAACCCACCTATGAAGATATCCAAAAGCTGACTTACACCAAGAATGTCGTGCAGGAGACACTGCGCATGTTCCCGCCAATTTGGGCTCTGATCCGTGTGGCTGAAAAAGACGATGTTATTGAAGGCCATGAGATTAAAGCCGGCGATAAAATGGTGATGTGTACATATGCCGCTCATCACAGCTCAAAATACTGGACCGACCCAGAGAAATTTGACCCAACTCGTTTCTCCCCGGACCGTATGAAACGCCGCGCTAAATATAGCTATCTTCCCTTTGGTGCAGGCAAGCGGTCTTGTATTGGTGGTCAGTTCTCATTCGTTGAGATCTGCCTGGCCTTGCCAACCCTGCTGAAACGCTTCGAGCCTGAATATATTGGTGATCCAGTGCAGCTAAATGCCACAGTCACCCTGACACCAAAAGGTGGTCTGCCATTCCGTATTACGGAACGCAAAACCAGCTAAAACCTATCTAACTTATTGATATAATTATAACCGCCCGCAGCTCTAAAAAACCTGCGGGCGGTCGTCTGTTGCCTCTATGAAACAGCCCGGAAAGCATTCTTTATTTTCCACATTTTCCCCGCAAAGCTGCCTTGTTTCCCCCGCAGATAAGAGCGCATGATGCAGCCACGTAATTGCAGCGGGGACACTCCAATGAACGCAATCATTAAGTCAGTATTCATCAGAGCTGGCGTTAAAAAATCATTCGCCATAAAATCATGCGTGATGGTCGCATTGGTCGCTCTATTTCTTGGCATGTTGGGTTTCTATGACAATATAAGCCAAGCTGGCGCGACAGAAGATGCCAGGATAAATACTGCCCAGCAAGGCCCAGAGAAGCAGCAGAAAATTGCGATCGCCAATAATAAAACCACAAGAGACATACTCTCTCCCATCGCTCAAAAAGCTGAAGATAATGACAGCATCCTTGATCGCATTGCCCTCATTGATAAAGTTTCTAAATCAGAGCAGCGCATTAAAACAGATATCACCCATCTTGAAGACCTTCCAAACGGCCTGAAACTCTACAGCTATAAATTCCGCTCAGACCCAAATGTCTATGTCGGCCTCTTGGCAACAGACCTGGCCGCAACAGAAGAATACCGCCAATATGTGGTGCATATGGGGGGTGAGTTTTACACCATCAATTACCCGGCTTTAAAACTGCATCAGTCAACATTGGCAGAATATAAAAAGAAGGGCCGCGCCGTCTTATATGAGGATCCAAATATCGCTGTATCCAAAAGGCTCATCACCAACGACGCCGCCCCCAAGTAGCTTTTAGGCACAGAGGCCCCATCATAAAAGACAGTAGCTTCACTGAAACAACATCAATGAAGCGGGGCTGTGAGGTCGGTAAAGTTAAAACAAAATAAGCCGCTGCTTCATCTAAATAGTGAAGCAGCGGCTTTTATCATTGTTTAATACATCAAATCAGGGCACGTAGTCAGGCTAGTCACCAAGCCAAAGAAAATCCCATTCAGCTCATAAAAAAGCCCCCTCTCACTATATAAAACAGCAAGAAGGGGCTTCTAAATATGAGGGATACTTCAAAAAGTTCCCATCGCAGTAAAGCGATTAGCCAACTATCTCATCATCAGAGAAGTTCAGCGCAATCTCAATTGCTGCATTTTCAGCGCTGTCAGAACCATGAACGCTATTACGTTCAATATTCTCAGCAAGTTCCTTACGGATCGTGCCAGCAGCAGCTTCTTCAGGGTTTGTTGCGCCCATAACTTCGCGGTTTTTCGCGATAGCGTCTTCACCTTCAAGCACCTGCACCACAACCGGGCCAGATGTCATAAAGTCAACAAGCTCACCGTAAAATGGGCGCTCTTTGTGAACTTCGTAAAATTTCTCAGCCTGTTCCCGGCTCCAGCGCACACGTTTTTGTGCCACAACCCGCAAACCAGCTTCTTCCAGCTTGGCGATAACCTTACCGGTAATATTGCGCTCTGTTGCATCCGGTTTGATGATGGAAAGCGTTCTTTCAACAGCCATAACGACCCCTTAAAATCAATTCATACATATAAAAACACAAGGTCTAACAGCCAGAGCGCCAGCATCTTATGACCCATAAGACCCGATGAACCACTGCACCTTGTGAACGAATGCCCGATCGGCACCTTATTCTAAAAGCCCCGTCAAACCATGCCAGCTTATAGCCATATACCCGCCGCTGTTCAAGACCTCATTGACTGCGCCTCAAACTGCTGGAATTTTAACCAAGACCAGCCCCTGAAGAAATGAGAGCAATCCCCGCCACCCCTATCAATCCGCCGAAAGGCCGCCTACCCAGAACCTAACCACAAAGCTACACTTACTAATCACCGCGCTGAATTAAGAAAATCTTCTAACAATGAAGGAAGGCCAACCCCATGACGACATCTAAAGCCCGCATCTCCGCAGCTGCAACAATAGCCCTTGCAATGCTACTAATAAATACCAGCTCACCAAAAGCTCATGATTTTGAAACCGGCACTGACATCAAAAACAACCAAACCATCCACCTGGCAGAAGTTGATGTCGTACCAGATGCCGAGCTCGATTATGCGAAAGAGAAAAAATTCGACGGTCCCAAAAAGACCAAAGGCATTAAATCAGCCCGTCTTATGGGCACAGTCTCCCTGGCTGGTCAGTTTAAAGATATTGAGAACCGTAAACTCCGCGCCAGAGAAATAGACATTGAGCCAGGCGGCGTTGTTGCCGTTCACCGTCATGACCAACGCCCCGGCGTTGCCTATATGGTCAAAGGCCAGCTTACCGAGCATCGCCGCGGTGAAAAAGCACCCGTTGTCAAAAAAGCAGGCGATAGCGCTTTTGAAAAAACCGGCGTCACCCATTGGTGGATTAATGAAGGCAACACGATCGCCCGCATCATCGTGGTTGATATCGTGCCAAATGATGTGAAATAGATTTAAGTAGCTGGGAAAAATGAAAGGAGAGTGCTGAATTTAAAAGGGTTTTAATACCCAGCGCGCCGTGTGATCCAACCTGTAAGGCTGGCCATCATCTCGTTCATCGCGCCATTCAGTGCCTCCACCCCGCCAGCAACCTCTCTCGTCGCAGCAGGGACCCGGTGGCTGAATTTCTTACTCGCATAAACCTTGCCGCTTTCCATATGGATAAGTTTGGCAAAAATTATCACAACAGCTTCCGCCCGCGCGCCGTTAACTTCAACTTGAAACGCCTCAACAGTCGTCGCCAGCGTTACATCACCTTTAATCCGGTCACTGCCATCACTCACAGCACGAAAACGACCACTAACCCGCATCGCTTCAACAAACCGGGCTTGCAATAGTTTAGGCAGCCTGTCACCCCAAATAGAGCCACCATAATAGGTCACAACATTCGGGCTTGGCTTCACCAGAATATTATCGCCAGCAAGAGCGCGCAGCGCTTGCGGCTCGGTTACAACCAGCTGAGTGCCAAGCCGCTTGGCCCGCCGCACCCGCTGATGGTCCAGCACAAGATCATAAGTTTGGGAAACAGAAGCATTTGAGAAAGCACCCTTCACGGCACCCGTAAGCGAGCAGCCACCAAGCGCCGATAGCACAAACAGCACTATTGCGACGCGGAACACCACAGCAGCACGAAATATTATCGATGCACGGAAAAGTGCTCGTCCCTCAGATCGCATATCTTTACTCCGGCCCCCACCCTTGACCGAGTGATGATCTCGTAAGATCAAAAAAATAATCTTACGCCCCGCTATGCGATACAAATCGACCAAAGCAAAAAACGAACACTAAGATACACTTACTCGGTCTTGAGGGCGCTATACCCTTAAGATCATGACAAACATAGTTGAATTAGAAGTTAATTACTAGGATTGTATTCCGGCACAGTCTTACCGCCAAAGATGAAACTTTGTGGATTCTGATCCATTTTTTCAAGCACACGATCAAGGCTTTGCGCCGCTCTGCGGCCATCAGCAGCAAACAGCTCAATTTCTCTCAAGCTGCGTTTTGCCATGGTTATTACCTCTTCAGAGCCATTTCCGAGCGATTTTTCAAGATTTTCCGACATACGCTTCAGCGATTGCGCCGCAGCTTTCGCATCCTCAAGCACAGAATTCCCATCCGCTCCAAAAAAACCAGAGACCTGCTCAACAGTTTTATCAATTTTTTCCGCTGTGGCTTTTAAGCGACTAGAAAGTGACTTCACATCATCAATGATCACTGCCACATCTTCGCGTTTAGTAGCCAGCGTTTCTGAAAACAGCTCAACATTTTTAACCGTTTTACGAATAGAGGCCTCATTATCCGCCACTAAATTATTCAGCCGGGTTAACAACAAACTGGCATTGCCCATAATCTCCGGCGCAGCTTCTGTCAGTGAGCGAGAAACAACAGGCGCCGCCGCTATCACTGGCAGTTTGCCTGCCTTGGGCTGCGCACTTAAAAGCGGCTCATCCATCGTCCCTGGTGTAATGCGCACAGCCGCCAAACCAGTGAGCGCTTGTTGCGCCAATCGCGCTTCAGAATTCACCCGCACCGGAGCACCTTGCTGCAACCTCACAACAACCCGCACACGCCTAGAATCATCACGATCAATATCAATCGAATGCACCCGGCCAATGCGAATGCCATTGAATAAAACCTGGCTCGCCCGGCTCAGCCCGTTCACCGCCCCTTGAAAATAAATAACATAATCCTGTGTTTTGCTGTCAGAACCACCCTTTTGCATCCAGAAGGCAAAATTGATGCAGGCGATAACAAGTGCAATCACAAAACTGCCGATCAGCAGATGATTAGCCCTGGGTTCCATTCTTGCATTCCTTTATTAAAGCTCTTAGCAGCGCAGTTCATAGATTTAAGTACGGGCATTTAAGTACAAGCATCTAAATACAGTCATTTAAATTGGATGTTGTGGCCGTATTTCGGCATCATCCTCAATAGTGGTGCCATCACCATGAAGAACCGCCCGCGCCCGCGCGCCACAAAAATACGCCTTGATCCAGGGGTGCTGCGGGTCTCGCGCCATTTCAAACGGGCTGCCAGTTCGCACAATATGCCGATCCGCAAGCACGGCAACCCGGTCACATATCGCAAAGATACTATCAAGGTCATGTGTTACCATAAATACAGTAAGCCCCAAAGTCGCCTGTAAATCACCAATCAGCTTGTCAAATTCACTAGCCCCAATCGGGTCCAGCCCAGCTGTCGGCTCATCAAGAAACAGTATTTTAGGGTCCAGCGCCAGGGCTCTGGCAAGGCCCGCTCTCTTGCGCATGCCACCTGAAAGTTCAGACGGGTATTTATGGGCCGCATTTGCCGGCAACCCCACCAAAGAGAGCTTAAGATAGGCAAGCTCATCCATAATATTATTAGGCAGCGAGATATGCTCTCGCATCGGCACTTGAATATTTTGCAAAACGGTAAGTGCTGAAAACAGCGCCCCATCCTGAAACAAAATGCCAGAGGAAGCTTCAACATGGCGCATGGCCCGTCCGCTCATTTTCGCAACATCATCACCAAAAAACCTGATCTCACCGCCATCAACCCGCTCCAGCCCATTCAGACAGCGCAGCAAAACAGATTTACCGCCGCCAGACTGCCCAACAATGCCAAGCACTTCCCCCTCATAAACATCAAGGTTCAGCTCTTCAAACACCACCTGGTTACCAAAGCGTTTGCTAAGATGGCGCACCTCGATCAGCGCGCTTAAATCCTCTTTCATCACCGCAACCATGTCATATCCCTATCGCCGTCAGCGCGATGGCAAACATCGCATCCAAAACAATCACCAGGAAAATAGATTTCACAACAGAGGCCCTAACATGCGTGCCAAGAGATTCAGCGCTGCCCCGAACCCGCATGCCTTCCAGCGTGCCAACAATGCCAATAATCACCGCCACAAACGGGGTTTTAATAAGCCCTACATAAAAATGCCTAATCTCCACGCCGTCATTCAGCCGCTGCATAAAGCTCTGCAAGTCAATTTCCAGCATCTGTGAGGCAATCATCGCACCGCCAGCCAGGCACATAATGTCGCCAATAAACGTCAGCAACGGCAAAGCTATCAGCATCGCCAGCACGCGCGGCACAATCAGCGTCTCCACCGGGTCAATACCCAGCGCCCGCATCGCGTCCACCTCTTCCCGCATTTTCATAGAACCAATTTCAGCAGTGAAAGCAGCTCCAGAGCGCCCGGCTATCATGATAGAAGTTAAAAGCACCCCCACCTCGCGCAGCGCCAATATCCCCAGCATATCAATAGAGAAATGCTCAGCCGAATAAGCCCGCAACTGCTCAACGCTTTGCTGCATAATCACCGCGCCAATCAAAAAACAGATCAGCGAAATAATCAAAACGGCCTTTAGCCCCGCATGTTCAAGATGGTGTATTAGCGACGTGTACCTGATGCGCCATGGCTTAATGCAGAGCATAAGTAGCGCGACGGTGACCTGACCAACCATCGCCGTCATCTCAATCACATCGCGCCACAAACTAACAACAACGGCGCCAACATCACGAATGAGCGAGAGCACCATACTGCGTTTTTGTACAATTTCTGATTTTTCACGCGGATGCCGCGAGATCAGCTGAAACAGAATCTCATCAGCTTCCCTCACCTTATGAAGAGAGACAACATAACCCTGAGCACTCAGATGATCCTTCATGTCTAACAACAGCATAGCACCAGCAGTGTCGAGCGCCGTTAACCCGGCCATATCAACAAAGACTGATTTGCCATTCCCAGCCCGGTTGGCAAATTTAAGCTTGCGGATCGTAACAGCTAAGCGGCGCACATCCCGCACCTGCCAATCACCAAACACCCGCAGCGCAATGCTCTCACCGTCCCGGCTCCACTCCAAATCAGGCCGGTTACTCGCCGCGGCAATCCCCCCGCGCTTGTCAGCCCGCCTCCTGCGCCTTTGTTGAGAGTGGCCATCGCTATTTTCACCAACAATTGCCATTCTCAATAGTCTCCAAAAGCCATAATCACAGAAAAGGCAAACGGCTAAGCCCATCTAAGTGAAAATGATCCTATTCAAAAAGCCCAGCACTCACAAGCTGGCTTCAACCAGAGATAGATGCTACACCGAAATAAGGCAAAGGGTAGATACAGTTTCAAGGGGCAAGCCCCCACCATCTCCTCGCCTATTTTCCGTGAAATAAAATTTATAAATCACTGGTAAAGATAACAGCGCCGCTGGCAAAACCTGCCACCCAACCTCACTAAGCCCGGATCATACATGTCCCGTTATAGACTATCGGTTACGCGTCAAAAATGGCCAATTAATGGGAGCTTCCGCATCTCAAGGGGCTCAAAACGCTATGCAGAAGTGGTCTATGTAGAGATCACATATGGAGATTTCAAAGGCTGCGGCGAGGCCGTTCCCTATGCCCGCTATGGCGAAACAACAAAATCTGTCATCCATCAAATAAAAGATATATCACCAGCAATCGAGCAGGGTTTAACCCGGTTAGAGCTAGTTAAAACAATGCCACCAGGAGCCGCGAGAAACGCAATAGACGCCGCTCTCTGGGATCTTGAAGCCAAAAGCCTTAACCAACCAGCCGCCCTCTTGGCAAATATTGAGCAGGTGCCCCCAGTACTCACCTGCTACACAATTTCGTTAAACACCGCAGAGAAAATGGCAGAAGCTGCTCTTCAGGCCCAATATCATCCGCTGTTAAAACTGAAACTAGGTGCCGGGCTCAAAGAAGACAGAGCCGCTATGCTGGCTGTGCGCCGTGCTCTTCCCCAGCACCGCCTGGTAATCGATGCCAATGAAGGCTGGACGGAAGACACCCTCTTCCCCCTCATGGACACAGCCTATGAATGTGGAATAGAACTTATTGAGCAACCATTGCCTGTCTCTAGAGATGAAATATTAAGAGACCTGGACCCAATGCTGCCAATTTGCGCTGATGAATCATTCCATACAATTGATGATCTGGAAGAAATCGCTGAGAAATATCAGGCCATTAACATCAAAACTGACAAAACCGGTGGTCTCACCCATGCCCTCGCGGTTCATATAGCAGCACGCAATTTAGGGCTTAAAATTATGGTTGGCTGCATGGTCGGCACATCACTGGCCATGGCCCCGGCGTTTCTTCTTAGCGCGGATGCAGACTGGGTCGATCTTGATGGCCCGCTCCTCCTCCAGAAAGACCGCCCCTTCGGCCTTAGCGCCCATAATGGCATCCTCACCCCGCCAGAGCGCGAGTTATGGGGTTAGAGAATAATAGCCGCCCTCACCCACCAATCAGCCTTGCATCCCTAATTCGGCATAACAGGATTATATTTAATCGGAATAATTTATTCGGAGGCAAGCTTCCGGCAATCAGCCCCCCAGTACCAAAATAAGACCAGCCCTAACGCAACAGATAACCCGGCAACACCAGCCATCACCAAATAGCCCATCGCCCCAATTGCTTCATATAATGGACCAGAGGCCAGCACCGCACCCCCCATAAACAACCCGGCTGCCATGGTTGCGTAAAGCCCTTGCGCTGTCGCCCCATATTGCTTCGGCACCGCCCGCGCAATGAAATAAACAGCCCCAAGATGCACAATTCCAAACGATAAACCATGCAGTGCCTGCGCCGGAAACAACAACCAAAGCGCCGGGTCAAACGCTGTTACCCCCCAACGCAGCGCTGCCGCCCCCGCACCAACCAGCAGCAACAAAGCTGGATTAAACCGGCGCAACCAGTCACCGAGATAGAGAAACAATAAGATCTCAGCAATCACCCCCACCGCCCATAATGTGCCAATTAGCGAGCCAGAAAAACCAAGGCTTTTCCAATGTACTGTTGAAAACCCATAGTAAAACGCATGCGAAGCCTGACCCAGTCCAGATGACACCAGAAATAGCCAGAACACCGGATGCCGCAAAAGCGAGAGCACACCACTCAGTTTAAACTCCCCCTTTACCGCCGTTACCGCCCGGCGCAACCGCCCCAACCCCTGTGGTTTAGGTAACATCACAGCAGAAAGCAAAATACCACCACCACAAGCCACAAGAACCGGCAGAATAACCTCACCGCTCTGCTTATCAACCAGCAACCCAACACCAAGGCTGGCAACAATAAAACTAAACGACCCCCAAGAGCGCGCCCGCCCATAATTCAGCTTGCCATCATCAAGAGCCGCCATGGCCATAGTCTCAGTAACCGGCAGTAGCGAGCTGCCAAAAATCGCGTAAGCAGCAGTCACCAACAGCAGCGCCATAAATCCAGAAACAAAATTAAGCCCAATCAAACACAACAACGACCCCGCCGCCAGAAAGATCAGAATGAAGCGATAATTGCCGACATAATCAGCAAAAATACTAACCACAGGCGTAAAGACAATGCGCATGAATGAGGGGGCGGCGAGAATAAAACCAATTTGCTCTGGCCCCATTCCGCGGCTCTTAAGCCACAGCGGAAAATAAGGCAAATAGCAGCCAATACTCAAAAAAAGCATCACATAAAAAAATGAAAGCTTAAACTGGAACCCATCAGTCTCCGGGGCGGTAACTGCATTCATTTTTGGTTCAACCTTTTTGTGAGTTTACCCCCAAATGAATATCGGGGAAGCCGCCTTTTTTAGATCTAACGTCAGCAACGAATCACTTAGCATTAGGGTCTGGCTTTGCCTGAGAGCGTTGTAAAGATCACTGAGAGTATTGAAAGATCAATTTATCCGTCAACAAATCATTCCTGCCCGGCAAGGTAGCAAACCAGAAAAATAAACAAAAAATTTTATAATTAAAGATATTTTTTACTTCATTAGACGAAGATGTAACCAAATTTTTTCGAGTGTTGTTTAAAAATTCGAAAGCTAGAACAGGCGCCGCATCCGTTAAGACATGAGCTGATTTATCATGAATGAACTGAGTCATAAAAAAACAGAGACCACGCCAGATAAGAGCGAAGATGACTATCGCCTGATTGAGGATGCATTGCTGCAAAATCCCCGCGGCCGCTGGTTTCTCGAAGAGTTTTTAAATCGCAACCGCCCGGAAGATACTCAAAAGCTTCTGGAGGCTATTCGCCGTATTGAGTCTAACCTCGAGCAAAAAGACAAGCAGCATTCAGATGATATCGACCCGATACGCATGAGCATAATCGAGATGTCGAAGGCTATTGCCAAAACCCGCGAAGAAATAAAATCCATCAAGCCTGAGCGAGAAGAAGACAACCAGCTTATCAGCGCCTCTGAAGAACTGGGCGCCATTGTCGAATCTACAGAATCCGCAACAAACACCATTCTCGAAGCCGCAGAAGAAATTCAGGAAGCCGCCTGGATTTTGCGTGAAGCCGGCGCACAAGATGCAACCTGCGATATCATCGACAATAAAACCACCGATATTTATACCGCCTGTTCATTTCAGGACATCACCGGTCAGCGCACCACCAAAGTTGTGCAAGCCCTCTGTTATATTGAAAATCGCGTCAATGCCATGATCGACATTTGGGGCCTTAATGAAACAGATAGCTCCGCCCCGCGCAAAGACAATATGGACAATCGCGCAGATGCTCACCTCCTCAACGGACCAGCCAAATTAGGTGAAGGGCTTGAGCAGGGCTGCGTTGACGATATGCTGAACTCAGCCATCCAGAATGATAGCATGTCTGACAGTCTATCCGAAGGCCAGGCAGAAGAAGAGCAATCAACCGAAGTCGGTCAATCTCTCGCAGATAGCCTCTCCTTTGACAGCATCAGCACCAGCACAGAAGAAAGTTCCCAATCCAGCATTGATGAAGAGTTCAACTTTGATGCCATAGATACACATAGCCAGCCTGAAGATGAAAGCATGGTGTCGACAGATGCCAGCGAAGAATTCAATGAGGTTGAAGAGGCACCAGAAGTCCTAAATCAGGCTGACACAGATACTGTGGCAACTGATACGACAGCTAAAATTATAGCCTTAGCTGAAAGCTCAGCTGAAGAAGAGGCATTGCCAGAAAATGAGCCTCAAGACGAGGCCCTGGATACACTTCAGAGTGAAGAGCGATCAGACGATCGACCAAATACTGAAAACCCGGCCTTAGAGGCCGGTGACCCTTCTGAGCAAGCCGCTTTGGATTATGTAAAGCGCCGCTGCAGCACTCAGACCGCCGCTATTGCAGCCACAGTTGAAAATGACATTCAATTTGATGAACCACAAATTGATTTAAATGAACTGTCATCCATTGCCGAAGGCGCATTAAGCGATGGCCCGCTAGAGGAGCATGACCTGCAAAGCGGGACTTTAGAAATTGAAGATGAAGAAGAAGACGATCCTGAGTTTATCGATCTAATTAATCAGGTGAAACCGGCAGATATTAGCAGTCTCAATCCAGCCTTGGTAGAAGAGGAAGATTTGACAGATTATAGAGATCCACTCACCAAAGCAGACACCGGTAAAGCTGAGAAAAATCACATCACCAAAGAAGAAGCACGTGATAATCTAAAAGATCTAAAACCTGAAGAACTCACACAAATTCAGGAAGACACGCTGCTGAGTTAATACCGCAAGCCAGATAATTCTGGGTAAGCTAATCCACCAGAATTAGCCAATGACTTAACTATCAAACCAACCCTTCTTTATTTACCGCTTTTAGGGAAAGCGCTCCTTTTTGGCAAGGCAACGCTTTTTACTACGGCAACATCAGCAACAGGCTTTAAATTCTCAAGAAAGAGAGCACCGCACTGCGCCCAGCTAAAGCCTGCCGCCTTTTCAAGGCAAACCTGACGATCAAGTTCCAGCGCCCGCAATATTGCTGTTTTTAAATCATCATCCAGCGCCCCAGTGACCCCATCCTCAATCACATCAATCGGCCCCGTCACTGGAAAAGCCGCAACAGGCAAACCGCTCGCCATTGCCTCCAGCATCACAATGCCAAAAGTATCGGTTTTGGATGGAAATACAAAGACATCAGCCGCACTATATGCCGCCGCCAAGGCCTCCCCCTCTAGCGCACCAGTGAAGGTCACATCAGGATAACTCTGCTCCAACTCCTCAAGGCTCGGCCCATCACCAACCACAACTTTTTGCAGGTCAATATCAAGGTCAAGGAAGGCTTCAATATTTTTCTCAGGGGCCACACGCCCCACATAAAGCGCCACTGGCCCAGCACCAAACACCCGGCCCTGACGCGGGTGAAACATCTCTGTATCCACCCCCCTCGTCCAGGGTAACAGCGAGGTAAAACCGCGGGCCTCCAGCTCCACTCCCAGAGATTTGGTCGCAACCATAGTGCCATTAGATGCATTGTGAAAAACACGCATCATTTTATAAATCCATGCCACTGGCACCGGCACTCGCTCCGCCACATATTCAGGAAAGCGGGTATGATAAGCGGTGGTAAAGGGGCGCTTCTGCTTTAGACAAGCCCGCCGGGCAGCCCAGCCAATAGGCCCCTCAGTCGCAATATGCACAGCGTCAGGCGAAAATTCATCAAGCAACTTATCTAGCTGCCATGCTGTAACAAGGGATAATCTAATTTCAGGATAAGTCGGACAGGGCACAGTTCTATAGCGATCAGGCGTCGCAAAGAAAACCTCATGCCCTTCAGCTAATAAAGCCTCTTCGACGCGTTGATAAGTCCTCACAACCCCATTTACCTGTGGGGTCCAGGCATCTGTCGCAATAAGAATGCGCATATCAAGCGGCATCCACCAGTGGCTCATCTACTTTAACTACAAGTTTTTCATCTTCACTCTGCACTATGGTCTCTCCATTTACCCAGTGCAAAATCTCAAATCGACCGTCCATTGTTTCAGCCACAGCCGTGCAGCTTTCAACCCAATCACCGGTATTAATATAAAGCACATCACCAATTTGCTTCATCGCCACCTGATGGATATGGCCGCAAATAACGCCATTTACATCATGTTTATTGGCTTCGAGAGACAGCGCATTTTCAAACTCTCCAATGAAGTTAACCGCCTTCTTAACCCGCTGCTTCAGATAAGCAGAAAGCGACCAATATTCGAGCCCTGCCTTGCGTCGCACCCAGTTGAAATGTGTGTTCATCCACAAGGCCGCGTTATAAGCCCAGTCCCCCATATGGGCCAGCCATTTAGCATGGCGCACTACAATATCGAACTCATCTCCATGGATAATCAGAAAACGCCGCCCATCTGCCGTCACATGCACATCCCGGCGCTTAAGCTCAATGCCGCCAATCTGCATACCGCAATAAGTTCTTAAAATCTCATCATGATTGCCAGGGATATAAATCATCTCGGTGCCCTTACGCACCCGGCGCAACAGCTTCTGCACAACATCATTGTGAGATTGATACCATTGTGGTTTTTTTCTAATTCTCCAAAAATCAATCAGATCACCGACCAGATAGATTTTTTCGGCTTCAACCGTCTTGAAAAATTCAAGAAACAGCTCAGCCTGACAAGCCCCAAGCCCAAGATGCAGGTCAGAGACAAACAGCGTGCGGTATTTTTTTGTCGTCGATTTCAAGGCCCTATTCTCCTGAAAGGCTCTACCAATCATTCTTCAGTCATCTGCCATATTCAAAATATAGATTTATGACAAATATATATAATCACCAAAATCTTGCTGCACAAAACCATAACTTCATGACACTTTATAGAAACGCATCAGGGCCTTATTTAGTTTAAACAATTAATTATGACCGCAATATAAGTGAATGATGTTCTTATAATTATCAAAACTAAGCTGCAATATGTTTTAAAGTTAAGGAGGGTCAATACATAGTGAATTTGCATGATCACCTTCTAGCAGCGTTTCAACTAAAGCTACTAGATGCATCCCCCCTAAACACAGGCTTTGGTGTCGCCGGCTATAAGGCTCTCGTGACAGAAGTAGGCCAAATCAAGCCCTATACAATCGCGATTAAATCCCGCCTCAACGCCCCCTCATCTGAATTTACCCTTGAAGCCAGAATGCTAGAAGATCTCAGATCAGCAGGCTGGCCCATGCCCAAACCCCTGGCAAGCGATGCCCACACCCTCCTAATGGAATGGCTGGAAACTGATGGCAGCCCCCTCAGCAAAAACGGTGAAGCAGAGTTGGGCCAACAGCTAGCTCAATTACATAGTCAAAATACCAAAAGCTTCGGTTATGATTACAGCACCAGAATAGGCTCACTAGACCAACCAAACCCGCACGCAGAAAGCTGGGTTCCCTTCTTCCGTGAGCAACGGCTAGACTATATGGCCACAAAAGCGCATCAGGAAAATAAGCTGCCCTTGGAGCTTTTCAAACGGCTACAGAAGTTTCAAAAACAGCTAGAGGAGTACCTCCCTGAACCAGGCCATCCAAGCCTTATTCATGGCGATATTTGGGGCGGCAACATCATCACGAATGATAATAAACTAAGCGGCCTCATAGACCCCGCCCTCTACCATGCCCATCCTGAAATTGAGTTGGCATTTACCCAGATGTTCAGCTCACTGGGGCAAAGCTTTTTCGAAGGCTACCAAACCACCACCAAGATTGACCCGGAATTCTTTTCCGAGCGCATCGAGATCTACAACCTCTACCCCACCCTCGTCCATGTCCGCCTGTTCGGCAGCTCTTATCTTCCTCCCATCGAGCAATGCCTCACCCGCTTTGGTTTTTAACCCCTCCTTCAAATCAGTCACCACCCGACAAAAAACCGGCCCGGGATCTCCGGGCCGGCCTTGTCAGTATTGCTATTCAGGGAAGAGGCGATTTGCGCCTAGTTATTAAACCCGGACAACAGACCAAAGGGACCATCAGCGCCCCATTTGGTTTTCATGCTGACACCGATAATATCAACAGAGCTCTCAGCTTCGCCGACGTAAGGGGAGGCCCCGTCTTGCAAATTAATATCACCATCTTCAACAAAGATATGCGTGTAAGCTAGATCGATAGATGTTTGCTCATTCCACTTATAGGTCGCACCAACGCTTAACCACACACGGTCAGAGTCCGGCACATAGGCCAGCCTCTGCTCGGCTTCCTGAACAGGCGACCATTCATAGGCAACACCGCCTCTAACGGTCAGCTTGTCGCTATAGTCATATTCAAGACCGCCGGAGAGAAAATAGCCATCGTCCCAATTCGCTATGATTTCCAAACCGCCCGATCCAACAATCGGCACACGGTCAAGCCTGCTCCAATTCGTCCACTCAAAAGTGGCCAAGAAACGAGTGCGATCATTGATAGATTGCCGCAAACTTACCGTTGCAATCTCCGGCTGATCCAAATCGCCGGAAATGGGTAGTGTATTACCTGGCAAGGACAAACCACCTTCTAGCTCGACCTCTAACATAGACCGATAACCAATACCGATAGACGTACCCTCGGCAGGTTGCCACAGCAAACCAGCGGTATAACCGAATGACCAGTCGTCACCCTTAAGCACCCCGGTAGCCGTGTTGGAGGGAGTAGGAGGAGGCACAAGTGACTGGGACAGGCGCAGATCGGTATATTGAACTTGCAATCCTAGGCCGATCGACAAAGTTGGCGATACCTGATACCCAACAACAGGATTAAAGTTATAGGTAGTCAGTTCCGATTTCAGGAACTCAAGCTGACCGCCCCAGTTTTTATCGTCTGCTTCGGTGCCAAGTCCAAAAGGCGCATTAAAACCATAGCCAATTGTCCACTTGTCATTAATCCGATACGCCGCATAGCTACCAGGAACCAATGCTATTTTTCCAATATCATTTGCACCATCAGCAAATGGCGCAAGCGACGTGAGTTCAGAATCCGGAATGATCAGCGCGGCATGACTTTCCGTCGTCACGCCGGGACCAGCAATCGCGACACCCGCCGGGTTCCAAAATATTGTTGAAAGATCATACCCAGCCGCATTGCCGGCAAAAGCCGCACCAAGCCCTGAGGTAGACTGCTCACGTACAGCAAAACCGCCAGAAAGGGCCGTGGTTGAAAGAGCGGTGCTTGTAACAGCACCAGCCAGTAATAGGGCACTTGCCCCAAAAGCTAATTTTTTCGAATTTTGACGCATACTAAAGATCCCCATCCCCTAGGTATCCTTCATCCAATGCATTAGCATAAGATGTTACCTATCTTCAAAAGCCTAACCAAACGCCACCTGTTAGGCAATCGGTAGAATTTTAGGCAGGGTGCGAATCAAAGCATTTAATAGAACCGGATAAAAACAACCATCGGTTTAAGTCAAGAGCAAATCAAACTGACACAGGGGAAATATCTTGAATTATTAACAACTTATTCCACCCACCCAGAAATGCCCAAAACAGCCGATTTAAACAGCCACAACATAAAAAAGGGCCATCCACAGAGGATAGCCCTAAATTATACTGACGATCTGTTGCTATGAAAGCACAGCTATTTCATGATTTATTACCGCCGCAACGGAATAGACACCCTATTTCCGTTAGACCGAATGTAGATGGAGTGGCGTGACCGGCTGGAAAGGCGCAAGCTCATGCTGCCTTTTGTACTTGAGCCACCAAATGAAAGATTAGAGGATTTAGAACTGGCCCGGCCTGAAAGCCAACCGCTTTTGCCAAATTGAGACTCGCTCCATGAACCTTTCACCTTGCTGCCAATCACCCTGGCATCGACGCTAACATTCACGAAATAACCAGGCCCCGAACATTTCAGGCTCATGATCAATGAGCGCCCTGGTGTCGAATAGCTAGCCCGGCATTTAATTCTCTCTTTTTTGCCTTTAATAATCGCAGTCGCCCCGGCGCTACGCCATTTTCCAGCAACCTTCTTAAATGGATTAGCAGAGGCGGCATTAATGCTGCCCATTGTCAAAATCGCAAAAACAACGCCCATCGCTGTCGTTTTCACAAAAGAAGACCACGCATTTTGCAAGTCTGGTTTCATAAAATTAAGTCCCTGTTTATGCAGCCGGTTTTTCTGGAGCAGTTATGTCACGCCCCAGTTTTTCACGGCAGGTCGATATAATGATAGCCGGCAAAATAAACAAATCAGCCAGCAAGGCAGCAATAAGAGTTGTCATCGCAAGGCTACCAAATTGGCGCATTGACGGCAACTCACTAAGAATTGTAACCGCAAGCCCGCAAACCAGCACAGCAGTGGTCAGCATTAGCACGGGCCCAATATGTAAAAGCGTATTTTTCACAGCCTCTTGTTGGCTCTCAGTCCGCGAGCGCTCAAGATGCAGGCGGTTAAGAAAGTGAATGCTATCATCTACAGCGAGACCAAAGGCGACAGTCAGCCCAATCACGCTGGCATATTCAAGCCCAAGATTTTGCAGATAAAGCCCCGCACCAGCCGCCGCAATGGGCAGCAAGTTCGGCACGATAGATAGAAACGCCACCTCTCGCGATCTAAAGGCAAAGCCAATAAGAATGATCACCATAACAATTGCCCCAAGCAGACCCCGGTTCAATTGATTTATCATGGTCGAGCTTTGAATAGCCGAGACAGAAGATAGCCCGGTCACCCGTATTGACAGCTCATGCCCCTCAGGCAGGTTCTTATGTATCTCAGCTTTAATACCTTCGAGAATAGGCAGTGTATCTTTGGCATCAATATCAGGCACCCGCCCGGTAATGATCGCCGCATTATTCTTCTCATTGACAAACCTGGTCAGCAAATGCACTGGCATTTTATCCAGATATTCCCCAAGCGATTTAGGGCTGGCAGCTTCCGCGCCTTCATTATCTCTGAGCCATTTGCGAAGTGCCGCAACAGACCAGACATTCGCAACCCCCGCCTGTTCTTCCATAATCCGGTGGGCTTCTTCAATGCCGTCCAAAATTTCAGGATCTTTCCGCAGCGATTTACCCTCAGGCCACTCAACCAGAATGTGCAGCGGTGTCGCCCCTTCAAGGAATTTGTCAATCCTGCTAGATGTTTCAATACTGTCCTTACCGGTCGGCACCTGGTCAGAAAGCCGATATTGCGCGTTCAATTGGCTATGCATAATACTAAACAGCACGGCCATAGAGATGCCAATAATAGTCATGGCAAGATGGCGCGGTGTAATCCAGTTAGCTAGTTTGCCCGAAAGATCTTCCAGCCAATTGAGGGCCTTCGAATGTTTATGTTCTTCCGCTCGGAACTTATCCTCATTGCGCATCATCAGCGCTGTTAAGGTCGGCACCACCAGAATAACCGCCGTAAACGCCATCAGAGTAGAAAGCGCAGCCGCAAGGCCAAACTGGCGAATAAGCCCGGAATCTGTGTAGGCAAGGCTGGCCATAGCAAGTGAGGTCGTCAACGATGTCAGTACACAAGCCGGCCCCACATTAAGCACAGCCATTTTAGTGGCCTCAAATCGGTCTAGCCCCTTGGTGATATTTCGCCTGATCGAATAAACCATATGCATGGCATCCGAAAGCGCAATCACCATCACCAGCGGCGGTATGACATTTACAAATGTATTCAGTTGAAAGCCCATATGGCCAAGCAGCCCAAGCGACCAAAGAACAGAAAGCGCCGGGCAAACAGAGGCAATAAATACCAATGTCGGACGGCGGAAAAACGCCAGACTAATCGCAAAGCCAACAATAAAGCCAATGGTGTTAAAGATCAGCCGGTCACGTTTGATAGCGGATTTAATTTCCTGTCTCATAACAGGAATGCCAGCCACATCAACGGAATAGCCTTTATAAGGCTCAAGCGCCTGCTCGGCAGCCAGCCTCACATCGCTCATCGCGCTCGACATATCCTTGCTGGATTTAATTTCATTTTTAATAGATAAAACCACAAGCGCAATCTGCTCGCCATTCTTACCCGGCTCAGAGATCATCTTGCCATAAACAAGCGGATGCTCCTTGATCCCCTTAACAACAAGGTCAAACCCCTCCCCAAGTTTCGGGATCTCACTCGGGATCATCGGCGGCGCGTAGCCTTCTTTATTAGGCGCACCGCGCATGGAAAAGAGGGAAAGTGCCCCATCAACAGAATCAACAAATTCCAGCTCCTGATGGACATCACGGATAGCAGCAAGTCCCGTTGGGCTTAAAAGCTCATTGCCTTCAATAACAACCAGAACATCGCGCTCGCTGGAGGGGAAAAGTTTACTCATCGCTTTATAGTCACTAAAGACTTCAGAGTCAGAGCGGAACAAATCGCTCAAAGCATCATCTGTTTCCAGCTTCATCACACCGGTTGCACAGAAGGCAGAAAAGATGCCAATGACCAGCAAAGCAATCCACGGGGAACGCAATGGCAGCAGCCCCACTCGCTCTATGCCAAATCCAAGCGATTTTAAAAAATTAAGCGACATCATACTCTCTAAAACACTCTAGTTTTGTAGGTTCAAGCCCCATAAAAAGCCAAACCAATCCAATTAAATACCCCGATTGTCATCAGAAAACCGGTTAAGAACTGCTATTAATGCGAGAAACAAGCCAAATTTATGAAGACTGTGCCCTCAAGGGCTTATTTCTATCGGTATTTTAAGTCAATGCACGTTTTTGCGTATCTTATGGTTTACGCCAGCGCAGACCCCTGAATATACGAAACGTCTTAAACATTTATTGGCCAAAACTAAATTAGGCATTTAGCAGCAGATTTACCGGCCCCGGCCCATGCCCAAAATTCATAGAATGAGAGCGTTTCAGCCCCTCGGTTAACCACACCTTAGCTAGCCTGATAGCGCTAGATAACCCCTCACCTTTAGCTAAATACGCGGCTATGGCCGAAGATAAGGCGCAACCGGTACCATGAGTGTTGACCGTATCAACAAAGGGAGCTTCAAACATATCGACGACATCCCCGGTCACGAACACGTCCACAGCAGACTGCGGCAAATCATCGCCCAGCTCACCAAGATGCCCCCCTTTTAATAAAACAGCAGAAGCCTCCATAGCCAAAAGTGCCTTAGCCTGACACACCATTTCATCAACACTGCTGACAGGTGGTTCATTTAGGAACATTCCAGCTTCAGCAAGATTAGGGGTAATGAGACTAGCTAACGGAAAGAGAGTATCCCGCACAGCATGGCGAACTTTGGCATTTCCCAAAGGCGAACCTGTGCCAGAAATTAGCGGCGTATCAAGCACCACATGCTCAATCCCCACATCCGCGAGACGAGAGGCAATCACCGCTGCATTCTCTTCTGAACCAACCATTCCAATCTTGACAGATTTAATCGGCAAATCCTCTAACACCGCATCAAGCTGGGCTGCCACAATCTCACTCGGAACAACATGAACAGCCTGTACGCCTGTGGTGTTCTGCGCTGTAACCGCCGTGATAACTGATGCCCCAAAGCAAGACAGCGAGGTAAAGCTCTTCAGATCAACCTGTATGCCAGCCCCGCCAGAACTATCAGAACCGGCAATGGTCAATACAACATCAACATTGGTATCGGCATCAGCGGTCGCAATTTGGTTATCTTCTAAAACTGTCATTCTTGCTCCAGGTTATTATCTTGCGAGCAGCATATTACCGCTGCGCTCACAATTTAGATCATCTTTAGTCCACCGGCGACAAAATCTTATCGGCCACATCATCAGGCACCAGTAACTTCTCAACAGATTGCATCCATTCAAAGTTTTCCAGCAACCAGGTCGAAAAGCCATTGAGAGAAATCCAGCTATAAGACCAATCCAGCGTGGCATTGATAAACAGCAGCCCCACAATGATAAGCAGGATCCCGGAGATTTTCTCCATCGTGCCGAGATGACGTTGGAATTTTTGTATAAAATTCAAAAATGGCTGTATCAGCACTGCCGCCAGAACAAAGGGAATGCCAAGGCCAAGCGAATAAAACATCAGCATTGTTATGCCCCGGCTAACAGTGCTGGAATCCGCTGCAATCGACATAACAGGGGAAAGAATAGGCCCGATGCAGGGCGTCCAACCAAAAGCAAATGCCAGCCCCATAACAAAGGCGCCGACGATGCTCACATTTGTAGAGGATGTTTGAAACCGTGTGTCACGGTATAAAAGACCAATTCGAAACACGCCCAGAAAATGCAGTCCAAAGATAAGGATCACAACACCTGCGATACGGGTCAGCACTAATTTATAACCAAGCAGCAGCTGCCCAAAGGCTGATGCTCCCGCCCCCAGCGCTACAAATATCGTGGTGAAACCCAGCACAAAAAATACAGCTGCCAGAATAATCCGCCCATGCACATGGGGCGGAAGCTTCTTTTCAGTGCCCGAAAGCTCATCAAAAGTCACACCACCAAGATAACAGAGATAAGGCGGCACCAATGGCAGCACGCAGGGCGAGAGAAAACTCAACAGCCCTGCAAGCATAATAAAGAAATAGAGCAACAGATCAGCCAATGTGAACTCCAGTAAAAAATTTGAAATTTAAAGATTTAAGGTGTGAAACGGTATTTAATCAGTTTCTAACCGCCGGCGTCTCAACTTCAAGGCCGCCGCCACGCCAATTTAGATAAAGCTCAAGATTGACATAATTCTCAGAGCCAAACGCATAAGGCTTCGCCCGCACTTGTTTATTACAACCGCGGAAGCGGCGATGAAGTGAGCCAAGCCCCTGCCATTTCAACCGATATGTCGGGAAGCCATTAGCCTGCCCCTGGCTCAATTGATTAGAACGGATCATTTTGCCATAATTGCCTTCATGGCAATGGCTGCAAGCCATATCTAACTGGCCGCGGCGCTGATAGTAAAACGCCTTTCCCTTTTCAAAAAACGGTTCTGCAGCCCCATCAACCTTCACCCGCACCGGCACCCCCTTGGATTGGTGCCTCACATATGCGGTTAATGCCAAAAGTTCACGAGATTCATATTCAAGCCGCTCAGCTTTCTGAAACTCAGAGCGACAGAGATTGATGCGCTGCTCAAGATTTATCAGCCGTTTCAGCGGCGGATAATAAACCGGATACCGTGCGCCAGCCTCTTTCATAGAAACAGCAACATTGCCATGGCAAGACGCACAAGATTTATCAGCCTTGCCAGCAGTCTTGTTAAAGAGCGCCTCACCCTCTTCGACATAAAGCATTCCCGGATTCTCAAAATCATCCAGCTGCATGTCTTTCGTCTCTGTCTTGGCATAGTAAAAACCCGACCACAGATTAGAGAGCGGGTTATCCTTCACCAAGGGCGCAACAGACTTTGTCCGCCCATCACCAGCAACACCCGTGCGTGTGGAGATAAGCGCGCCAAGAAAAGCAATAACAACCAATGTGAGAAAAAGGGTGCGTTTCAACCTACCGGCTCCTATTTCAATGTCAGCAGAAAACTGAGAACATCCTCAATATCCTGCGGCTCAAGAATGGGTTTCCCCTCATAGTCAGGCAATACCCTGTGCAAGCCTTTAACCTTGTAGAAGGCTGGCATTATGGTATCCGGGAAAACTTCTTTTGCATCCACCAACAACAATCTCAGCTGGCCAGCGTCATAGCGCTCCGCCACTGCATCAAGCGGTGGCCCCACCTCACCCATATCACCATATTTATTCGGCAAGGCTTTGGCCTTTTCATCAAACCGAGAGAGATGATGACAGGCAAGGCAATTCCCCAGCTTGCGGTTAATCATCACCACTTCACCGCGTTTCGGGTTGCCCTTTTTGCCGGTTAAAGACTTAGGGATAGCTTTAGAATGGATATTATCAATAATCTCAAATGAGACCAAAGAGCTCTCCGCTTCACGGCTCTTATCACCACTGTCAGCGGCATATAATAGTGACGCGAAAGTGAGCGGAGTGACCAAAACAGCCACACTAAAAAGCCCGGCAGGCAGCCAGGCAAAAGCCTTGCCACGTCCAGAAAAAGGCGTGCACACATGCCCTAAAAAGCGGCAGACCGCGCGCAAATTTAAAAATGAAGCTATCACTCTAATCACCACTGCCAGTAATTTCTATGCCACAGGAAAGCATAGAGCCGCCGGAGGGGCAAGAACATATCCCCCTCGCCTCATCGCATCGTGATCAAAAGTGAAACATTCAGAAATCAGATCAGCTCATCAATTCAGCACATATTCTAGGCATTACATCAACAAGCGCCCAAATATCTAACTGCCTATAAGCAAGCCCCAGTTAACCGTTAGAGGCCCAGTAAACCCGAAAATGAGCTAAACCCCAACACCGCTGTACCAACGGCGAATATCCGCCAGAGTTGGGCGCGGGTCATTCATACCAATAACCTTCAGCGCCCCTTCAAAGTTCTTACCCTCAGAGTAAGAGCTTTCAGTCACGATTGTAGGAACACCAGCACCAAGCGATGAGACAAGCCCCTGCGGCGCATCCTCCACCGCAACACAAGCCTCACCAGGTAAATTCATATCAGACAAGGCCAGTTCATATATTTCAGGGTCCGGCTTTTTATTGGTCACCCTGTCACCTGTCACAAAAACCTCAAACCACCCCATCGCCTCAGCGCCAAGCGTTGCCTTTATCAAGCGCTCAACATTGACCCGGCTGGTGGTCGTTGTAATGGCAAGCCGTATGCCATCAGCCATGGCCTCTCGCAGCAAAGCTTCAACCCCCGGCCGCAGCTCAATCTCACCCGCTGCAACCATCTCCACGTAAAAATCGGTTTTAGAAAGGTGCAGCTCTTTAACTCTCTCAGGCGGAAAGGCAGATTTATCAAGCCCTTCCCGCTCCACATGATAAAGGATCCGCTCCTTGCCGCCCGTAACCCCCAATAGAATATGATACAAAGGCTGGTCCCAGACCCAATCAAGCCCGGCTTTTTCAAAGGCTTTATTAAAAGCAATACGGTGCACCTCTTCCGTCTCAGCAAGCGTGCCATCAACATCAAACAATAAAGCTTTTAACGTCATCAATCTCTCCAGCGTTTAAGGGATAAATTTTGCTAAAGTGAAAAACCAGCCCCGGCGGTAAGAGGATATCGCGGGGAAATTGGCATCAGCATGAGAAGCTTAAGCTCAGCCGCGCACCTGCAGGGCGTCAGCTGGGAATAGCCGCTCAAGTAGATCGCTCATCTTAGGCAAGGTGCCATCGGGGTTCAGCTCAGAAACCGGTGTTTTGCAATAGCCATACTCAACAAGAAATACAGTCATGCCAAGCGCTTCAGCAGCCCCTTTATCCGCGCCGCTATCACCAACGAGCAAGCAATCATCAACCGGTGTGCCAAGCTGATCTGCCGCCATTTTTAAGGTCAGCGGGTCAGGCTTACGCGGTGTATCAGCCGTGCCGCCAACAATCGCATCAAAATAAGCCGTCAACCCAAGCTCATTAAGCGCCTTTTCGGTAATGTTTTGTGGTTTATTAGTGCAAAGCCCAACTTTCAAACCCTTGGCGCGCAAAGTGGTCAATGTCTCCACAACCCCTTCATAAATGGTCGTGTTCGCAGCCGGCACATCAATATAATAACTCATTACCCCAGCAATCACCGCCTGCATCTTATCGTCATGCGGCAGGCTGCGCGCATCAAAGGCCCGCTCAACCAGCTTCGGCACACCGCCGCCAATCATAAAGCGCACCTCTTCAAGCGAAAAGGTATCGATACCCTCGTCAGCAATCGCTTTATTCAGCGCATTAGCGATATCCGGCGCGCTATCAATTAGCGTCCCATCGAGATCCATAATAACCGCGCGGGGCCACTCTTTAGCTTTTGAAGATTCAGTCATAAATCCACGATCACCCTTTAGATTTGTTCAGCTTTTAGATGCAGAGGAGAATGCCTCCATCACTCAATCAAGATCCCTATCAGCCATGCCCAAAAGACAAGCCCTTGGTCTGTCTTAAATCTGAGCTGTTAAAATGGCTGATAAGCTACTGCGAAATCAGCAAGACTAACCCCGGGCAGCTAAAGCACCCTGGCGAATGGTTTTAATATTTTCAGCATATTGGCCGCCCTTGAAAACACCGGAACCAGCCACAAGCGCATTGGCCCCGGCTTCAGCCACCATATGCACCGTGTCAGGGTTCACACCACCATCAACTTCAAGATGAATAGGCCGGTCACCAATCATTTTCTTAATGTTGCGGATCTTCTGGCACTGGCTCTCAATAAAGCTTTGGCCGCCAAAGCCCGGGTTTACCGTCATCACCAAAATCAGGTCAACCTTATCTATCACATACTCAATCACGCTTTCAGGCGTTGATGGGTTCAGCGACACTCCGGCTTTTTTGCCCAGAGAGCGGATAAATTGCAGCGACCTGTCAAGATGCGCACCTGCTTCGGCATGCACGGTGATTATATCAGACCCAGCCTTGGCAAACGCTTCAAGGTAAGGATCAGCCGGCGCAATCATCAGATGCACATCAAGTATCTTTTGCGTATGCGGGCGAATGGCTTCAACCACGCAAGGGCCAAAAGTCAGGTTTGGAACAAAATGCCCATCCATCACATCCACATGCACCCAATCACACCCCGCCTCATCAATGGCGCGCACTTCTTCGCCAAGCTTCGCAAAATCGGCAGAAAGAATAGAAGGAGCAATGATGATGTCTTCAGGCGTCATATAATTCGACATGTGGAAATCCGTTCTCTATTAATAAGCTATCAATTCAAAGAGAGGCATCCTCTCTCTATTGCCAATGGGCGACAGGTTTAAGCTGACAACAACAATACCTGCCAGCCCAATTTGTTACATAACCAACTGCGGTGGGCTAATTAAACAGTCTCAAGGCTTAATGGTCAGCATTTAAATTAAGCCCCCGCATAGTGGTGAGACTGCGGTAAATTCCACCAAAGGCAAAGCACAGCCAATGGGGAATTTACACGCAACTCAGGCAGGCCGGTCATGCCGGCGCGGCGCAATACCGGCCTGCCATGAGATTAATCTTCCTGTATCGGCATGCTATTCAAGATGCCATCAGCTGGATCACCATCTAACTTGCCATCAATAAATACCCGGCTCGCGCGGAAATCTTCTTCCGTCAAGGTGATCAGATCTTCTTTTTTCAAGGCTCTGTCCCGTGAGGCAAACAAACGGTTCGCCTGGCGCAATCTCGCCCGGTCAAGCGCATTCCGTATAGAGCGCGCATTGGCAAAGTGAGTCATTTTCATACGCAGCGGGATATATTCGCTCAGCGCCTTGCGAGCGCTATCATCAAGCTGATAGCTCTGCTCTTTCAGCATCAAATCAGCAATCTGTTCAAGCTCACCAGCAGAGTAGTCAGGGAAATCAAGATGGTGCGCAATCCGCGATCGCATGCCCGGGTTACTTTCAAAAAATTTATCCATCTTGTCTTTATAGCCGGCCAGAATAACAACCAGATCATCCCGGTGGTTTTCCATCACCTGCAACAAAATCTCTATAGACTCGCCGCCATAGTCGCGTTCATTTTCCGGCTTATAGAGATAATAAGCCTCATCAATAAACAGCACACCGCCCATAGCCTTTTTAATAACAGCCTTTGTCTTAGGCGCAGTATGACCAATATATTGGCCAACAAGGTCATCCCGCGTCACAGAGACCAGATGCCCCTCCCGCACATAACCAAGCCGGTGGAGAATTTCAGCCATCCGCAAGGCAACAGTGGTTTTGCCGGTGCCCGGGTTACCGGTAAAATTCATATGAAGAGTTGGTGTCTCAGAAGTCAGGTTAAACCGACGGCGCAAACGATCAACAAGCAAGAGCGCAGCGATTTCTTTAATCCGTGTTTTAACAGGCACCAGGCCAACTAACTCACGGTCAAGTTTATCTAGCACTTCCTGCACCTGAGATCGCTCAAATTCGGCTTGAAGATCCACAGGGGCATCATCAGGCAACATTTCTAACTCTTGGTCACTATCAGTGTTTTCTGTTTCGCTCATATCTTCCACACAAAGGGGTTCATGTTTAAAAAGGGTCGAGACGTTAAGAGAGCTCGGTGGCGGCCGACACCGCCACCGAATAATCATCTGTTTTAAATAACCTTCAGCAGCAATTAAGACCGCTCACCTTCAGGTTTGTCTGTCGCGTAAGGCTCAATCGTGTAGCCCATGCTGCGACCATCACGTTCCTGGCGGTGAAGCTTAAAGCCAGGCTCAGATGGCGGACGATTGACGATATAAGACATCCGAGGCGCTTCCCAACCATGCGTATTGTCAAACGCTGTGACGCGAATATACATATCTGGGAAGGTCTTCCGGCATTCATTGATTTCCATCAGGATGCCAGCAGGGTCTTTCAGATCAAACATCGGCTGACCATACATTTCCCAGTATGTGTTCCGGGGATGCGGATCGTCGGTATATTCGACATTCACCGCCCAGTCATTGTTGATCGCATATTTAAGTTGAGCAGTGATCTGCTCGTCGGTCAGGTCAGGGAGAAATGAAAACTGCCCCTGTGTCACCTTATTTCCGGGGTTTGTCATAGCCATAATAATAGATCTCCTATTTCTTAGCTGCTTGGTGTTGCTGTCGGCGCGAAGTCAGCTGTGTCAGTTGAAGTATATTCAAATGTCACATCTTTCCAGGTATTCAGCGCGGATTTCAGTGGGCTACACCACTTGGCCGCATTATTCAGAATCTCTGGTCCTTCAGCCATATAGTCACGGCCTTCATTACGGGCCTGGATCATCACTTCAAGCGCAACACGGTTTGCAACCGCGCCAGCCTGAATGCCATCAGGGTGACCAATTGTGCCGCCACCAAACTGCAGCACGCAATCTTCACCAAGGTAATGGATCAGCTGGTGCATTTGGCCAGCGTGGATACCACCAGAAGCAACAGGCATAACCTTATTCAATGAAGCCCAATGCTGGTCAAAGAACACACCATTCTCAAGTTTCATCGGCACATAATCTTCACGAAGAATGTCATAGAAGCCCTGGATCATGTTCGGATCACCCTCAAGCTTACCAACAACGGTACCAGCGTGAATGTGGTCAACACCTGCAAGACGCATCCATTTTGAAATCACCCGGAAAGAGATACCGTGCGTTTTCTGGCGTGTGTAAGTGCCGTGGCCAGCCCGGTGAAGGTGAAGGATCATGTCATTCTTGCGGGCCCAGTGAGCCATAGATTGAATGGCGGTGTAACCAATAACAAGGTCGATCATGATGATGGTAGAACCGAGTGATTTGGCAAATTCTGCCCGCTCATACATTTCTTCCATTGTACCGGCGGTCACATTAAGGTAGGTACCCTTAACTTCACCTGTCGCGGCTTCGGCTTTGTTCACAGCTTCCATGCAATAAAGGAAGCGGTCACGCCAGTGCATAAATGGTTGTGAGTTGATATTTTCGTCGTCTTTGGTAAAGTCGAGACCGCCCTTAAGGGCTTCATAAACAACGCGTCCGTAGTTACGACCTGAAAGGCCAAGTTTTGGTTTTACGGTCGCACCGAGCAATGGACGGCCAAACTTATCAAGACGTTCCCGTTCCACAACGATGCCAGTCGCCGGACCTTGGAATGTTTTGATGTAAGCCACTGGAAACCGCATGTCTTCGAGGCGTAGCGCTTTCAGTGGCTTAAAGCCAAATACGTTACCAATGATAGAAGCTGTCAGGTTGGCAATTGAACCACCTTCAAACAGGTCAAGATCATAGGCGATGTAAGCAAAGTACTGATCATCTGTGTTTGGCACAGGGTCAACACGGTAAGCTTTGGCACGGTATTTTTCACTGGCTGTCAGGCGGTCAGTCCAAACAACTGTCCATGTCGCAGTGGAGCTTTCACCAGCAACCGCAGCAGCGGCTTCAACCGGGTCAACACCATCTTGCGGCGTAATACGAAACAGCGCGATAACATCGGTTTCTTTGGGTTCGTAATCGGCTTCCCAATAACCCATTTTCCGATATTCCATCACGCCTGACTTGTACCGGTCTTTGCCGGTTACAGTCTCTGCACCTTTATCCATGTCATTTCCTTTCCAGTTTCAAATTCTGGTCACGGCAAGCGCATGCCGTAACTTTTAGTGGGGTCGTCTAGTCGCAAGTCGCAACCTAAGCGGCCTGGCATCCCTAAAGCCCCCGGTGGCATTCACCACCGGGAGTTCAGCGTCATTAGGATGCCGTCACCGGGTCAAGTTCACCCGTTTCATAACGCTTGGCCATATCTGCCATCGGGATGACTTTGATTTTCGAGGCATGTCCGGATGTACCGAAAGCCTCAAAACGGTCTTCACAAACTTTCTGCATCGCATCACGTGCAGGAAGCAGGAATTTACGAGGGTCAAACTGCGCTTTGTCTGTCATCGCAACCTTTCTCATAGCGCCTGTGGCAGCCATTCTAAGGTCGGTATCGATGTTGACTTTGCGCACACCATGCTTGATGCCTTTAGCAATCTCTTCAACAGGCACACCGTAAGTTTGCGGCATCTCGCCACCAAACTCATTGATGATATCCTGCAGATCCTGCGGCACAGAAGAAGAGCCATGCATAACAATATGCGTATTCGGTAGCCGTTTGTGGATCTCGGCAATCGTATCAATTGAAAGAATGTCGCCGGTCGGTGGGCGTGTGAATTTATAAGCACCGTGAGACGTACCAATGGCAACGGCAAGCGCGTCAACCTTGGTTTCCTTCACAAACTGCACAGCTTCATCAGGGTCAGTAAGCAGCATGTCTTTGCTCATCTCACCTTCAAAGCCATGGCCATCTTCAGCTTCGCCCTTGCCGGTCTCAAGTGAGCCAAGGCAGCCAAGCTCGCCTTCAACAGAGGCGCCAACCATGTGAGCAAATTCAGCAACGCGGCGCGTGATGCCAGCGTTATAATCATAATCAGCTGGCGTTTTCGCATCAGCTTCCAAAGAGCCATCCATCATCACAGATGTGAAGCCATTTTGTATGGCAGAAAGGCAAGTCGCTTCATTGTTACCATGGTCCTGGTGCATACAAAGCGGCACATCAGGGTAGATTTTTTCCAAAGCCTCAATCATCGCAGCCAGCATCGTGTCATGGGCATAACCGCGGGCACCGCGGCTGGCCTGAATAATCACCGGCGCATCACATTTTTGCGCGGCATCCATGATCGACTGACCCTGCTCCATATTATTGATATTAAAGGCCGGAACGCCAAAATCATGCTCGGCTGCGTAATCCAGCAACTGTCTAAGAGTAATTCTCGCCATTTATAACTCCTGTAGATAATCTTTTTTCATTCGGGGCGCTTCACTGACCAAAGAGGTCAAAGCCTTAAGCGGCAGCAAAGCCAACACCGCCATTTAATTGCGTGTTAGTGCCACAACACCAGGCAAAGCACGACCTTCCAACCATTCAAGGAAAGCGCCTCCTGCAGTCGAAACATAAGTGAAATCTCCGGTAACACCAGCAGAATTCAAAGCAGAAACCGTGTCACCGCCACCAGCTATTGTTGCAAGCTGCCCTTCTCTCGTTCCACGCGCCGCTGCCCGGGCCAATGCAAAGGTGCCTTCCCCAAAGGGAGAGATCTCAAAAGCACCAAGCGGACCATTCCAAACAAGGGTGTTACATTCAGAAAGTTTATCAACAAGCATGGCAACAGATTGTGGGCCAGCATCCAGGATCATCATGTCATCAGGCACCTGATTAACATCAACAACCTGGTTTTCAGCCCCTTCGGCAAATTCCCTGGAGACAACAACATCCACAGGCAAAACAATCCGGCAGCCCGTTTCTGCTGCCCGATCAAGAATAGAGCCAACAGTTTCAGTAAAGTCAGGTTCACAAAGTGATTTGCCTACCTTTACGCCTTGAGCATAAAGGAAAGTGTTGGCCATGCCACCGCCGACAATAATCATGTCAACTTTAGAGACAAGATTGGTCAACAGCTCAATCTTGGTGGAAACTTTCGCCCCGCCAACAACAGCTGCAACCGGCCGCTTAGGAGCTTCAAGCGCCGCTTTCAGCGCATTCACTTCCATCATCATCAAAGGTCCAGCATAAGAAGGCAGCTTCAAAGCCAGCCCTTCTGTTGAGGCATGCGCTCTATGTGATGTTGAAAAAGCATCACTCACATAAATATCCCCAAGCTCGGCAAGAGCTGAAACAAATTCCGGGTCGTTATCAGTCTCGCCCTTGTGAAAGCGAAGATTTTCCAATACCAGCACATCACCATTATTCAGGGCATTGACGGCCGCTTTAGCACCATCACCAATGCAATCATCTACAAAGGCAACTGAAACACCATCAAGCAACTCACCAAGCCGGGCCGCCACTGGCGCCAGAGACATCTCCGGCACCCGTTGGCCTTTTGGCCGGCCAAAATGAGACATGACCACAACTTTAGCCCCGCGAGACACAAGCTCTTTCACCGTTGGTAAAAACCGCTCAATCCGTGTTGCATCTGTAATAGCCCCGCCCTGGAACGGCACATTAAGATCAGCGCGAACAAGAACACATTTGCCGGCCACATCCGCATCGCTGATCTCTTTTAGCGCGCTTAAATTCATATCAGTCATTGGCTATCCTCCCGAAAAGCGGTTACGCATTGCCCGTTACACGGCGCGCCGCATCTGCCACATTTTCAGCCGTAATACCGAAATGCTCATAAAGTTCACCAGCCGGGCCAGAAGCACCAAAGCCAGCCATGCCAACAAACTGACCATTGCTGCCAAGCCATTTATTCCAGCCAAAATCAACAGCCGCTTCAACACCAATGCGCGGTGCATCTCCAAGCACTTCCCACTGATAATCAGAGGATTGCTCTTCAAACAGCTCCCAGCATGGCAGTGAAACAACAGCAACCTTAAGGCCGTCAGCTTCAAGCAATTTGGCCGCTTCTATCGCAAGGGAAACCTCAGACCCGGTGCCAATCAGCGTTACATCACGCTCACCGCCCGGCTCCTTAATAATGTAGCCGCCTTTAGCGCATTTATTCTCAGCCGTGGCATCTGTCCGCATCAATGGCACACCCTGGCGGGTCAGCGTCATGATCGCCGGCGTTTTAGGGGCTGTGCAGGCAAGTTCCCAGCACTCAGCCACTTCAACACTATCCGCCGGGCGGAAAACATTAATATTAGGCATCGCCCGAAGAGACGCCAAATGCTCAACCGGCTGGTGCGTCGGCCCATCTTCACCAAGACCAATGGAATCATGGGTCATCACATAAATTACTGGAATTTCCATCAGGGCAGAAAGGCGAATGGCCCCCCGTGCATAATCAGAAAACACCAGAAACGTGCCGCTATAGGGTAAGAAGCCACCATGCAGATAAAGGCCGTTCATTACCGCGCCCATCGCATGCTCGCGCACACCATAGTGAACGTAATTGCCATCAAACATGTCGCGGTTTATTTGTTTATATTGCTTGGTCTTCGTACCGTTAGACCCAGTCAGGTCAGCAGAACCGCCGATCATCCCAGGGATAGCAGGCAAAATCTCATCCAGCGCTTCCTTGGAAGAAACCCGCGTCGCAAGGCTTTTGCCGCCTTCTACAAATTTGCGTTTCGCTTCAATTACAGCCGCAGCAAGCGCTACTTTCACATCACCGCCAAGCGGTTTCACTAGCGTGTCCTGCATAGCTTGATCAAGACCAGACACCCGGCCCAACCAGGCTTTGTGAGTGTTAGCACCTTTTGAACCAACAGAGCGCCATGCATCAAGCACATCTTGTGGCATTTCAAACGGGGCAGCATCCCAGCCAATAGCTTCCCGTGTCAGCGCGATTTCTTCATCACCAAGCGGAGCTCCATGGGTCGCAGATGTACCTTGCTTGTTTGGCGCACCAAAACCAATAATTGTCTTACAAGCAATCATCGTTGGTTTATCGCTGGCTTTTGCATCAGAGATCGCCGCAGAAATTGCCGACATATCATGTCCATCAACACGGATGGTGTTCCAGCCAGAAGCTTCAAAACGCTTAACCTGATCATCAGAGCAAGCCATATCCAGCGTGCCATCAATAGAGATGTTGTTATCATCCCACAGAACAATCAGCTTATTCAGGCGAAGATGACCAGCCAGAGAAATGGCTTCATGCGAAATGCCTTCCATCAGGCAACCATCACCGCAAATAACATAGGTGTAATGGTCAATCACATCACTGCCGAGTTTTTCAGCCTGCAACCGCTCACCCAGCGCCATACCAACAGCTGTTGTAATCCCCTGGCCAAGCGGGCCAGTTGTTGTTTCAATGCCCGGCGCATGCCCATATTCAGGGTGACCCGCAGTTGGGCTGCCAAGCTGGCGGAAATTTTTAAGGGTCTCCATCTCCATCCCCGGATAGCCGGTTAGGTATAAAAGCGAATAAACCAGCATCGAACCATGGCCCGCAGACATGATAAAACGGTCTCTGTCATGCCATTCAGGGTCTGCAGCATCAAATTTCATATGGTCCGTAAAAAGAACCGTCGCCACATCAGCAAGGCCCATTGGGGCACCTGGGTGGCCTGAATTAGCCTTCTGAACGGCATCCATAGATAACGCGCGAATTGCACTTGCCATCTTTTTCTTCATATTCATATCAATCTGTAGTTCGCTTGCTAGTGCTTCTCCCATGAGGAGGTCTCCTTAAAAATTCAAATGAAGTCGCCTGAGTTCCTGTTCTGGCACGAAAGAGATGGCATATGTAACCCCTCTCAGACAACAGGTTAGATGGCGTGAACCCCAAGTCCGGCTTTAACCATGTGGTAAGCAACCAGCAATTGCGTCAATGCTAACGGGTGACTCATAGCAGTCGCCCCATCAACCTGGCCAAGCTGCGAGCGCAGGTGGCTGGCCTCAGGGATCAGATCCCATAGCAGATTTTGGATTTTTCCAGCATGTTCATCAGTGATACCGCCATCAATTTCAAGCACATCAACAGGCTTGCCATCAACATCGCGGGCCAATTCAAGATGCAAGCCATTATTGCTGGCAGACTCGAATAGTGGTGAAAAGTCAGGATGCGGCAAGGTTGGGCGCAGAATATGGCGCACATCAAGATGCGCATCATCACCACCCGTCTCAGGCTTTTGAAAACGAATAACAATATCAGCAAAGGTCCGCTGCGGCTGAATAAACGCCGGGCTATCTGCTTTGCGCTTCTCAAGTGAAGCCATAACCTGCTCTTCAGTATAACCGCGCTTTGTGGTGTCGCGGTGAACCTTCCATTTCACCCGGAGATCTTCTTCAGGATCAAGATAGATCTTCACATCATAGCAATTACGCATTTCACGTGTTGTGTAGCCTAACAGCCCTTCCATGATCACAAAATCACGAGGCTTTACATACTCTGGCCGGTCAAGTGTGCCACTATTATGATTATAGATCGGCTTCAGAATAGCCTCACCCCGGCGCAGCGCCTCAAGGTGCTGCTGAAGAATGTCAATATAGTTACCACGTGGGTCAAGTGCGGAAATACCATTTCCAGAGCGCTCAACACGGTCATAAGCGTGATAATCGTCGGTACAAATCACAGTACAGCGATCTTCACCCAAAATTTTTGCAACACCTTTTGAAAGTGTCGTCTTACCTGTCGCGGAGTCCCCAACGACGCCCAAGATAATGGGACGATCAATGATCTTTGGCATTTCTCTCAAATCCCCAGTTCAGGGAAGCCTGCTAATCTGCTTCCGGTTTGTTTCTTTTCCCCCTCTCAAATGAGGGCCCCTCTCTAGCGGAGGGTTGTGCTTTTCTTGAAAATTCTGGCAATGGGCCATCATTTCAGGCTCGCCCGGCCAGTAACGGCCAGGAAATCTCGTTATTCCTGCGTGTAAGTGGTCAGAACCTGCCGCTCAGATGTGGAGCCGGTTACCATCAATGTTTGCAGCTTAAAACCTTGCCGTGTCCGCTCGACACCCTCCAGCATCAACCCGGTTGTGATACCGGTTGCACAGAAATAAAGGTCGTCAGATTTAACCAGCTCATCAACCTTGTACCAACGGCTGGTATCCAGGCCTGCGGCTTTAACAGCCAGCGCTTCAGTTTGTAGTTGCGGGTCAAGCCGGGCTAAAAATTCACCGCCCAGCGCGCGGATCGCAACAGCAGACATAATCCCTTCAGGCGTACCGCCGGTGCCCATCAGCGCATCAACGCCGCTATCGGGAATGGCCGCGAGCAATGCGCCCGCCACATCGCCAGCCGGGTACAATAGCACCCGCGCACCAGCATCATGAATATCCTGCACTAATTTTCTGTGCCGCGGCTTCTCAAGCACATAAACGGCAACTTCAGACACATCCTTTTTCAGGATGTCAGCCAGTGTTTCAATCTTCTTTTTTGTCGTCCAGTTGGGGTCAATCTTGCCGCGCGCTTCAGGGGGAGCCGCAAATTTCTCCATATAAAAAGCCGGTCCCGGGTCCATCATCGTGCCGCGCGGCGCAATCGCAATCACAGCTAATGCGTTGGTTTGCCCCTTCGCCAGATAGCTGGTGCCCTCAACAGGATCGACAGCAATATCAGCTTTAAAAGCGGCACCTGGCTGGCCAACAATTTCACCATTGAAAAGCTGCGGGGCTTCATCTTTTTCCCCTTCACCAATGACAACAAGACCTTCAAGCTCAATCTCTTGCAGAGCACTGCGCATCGCATCAACAGCCGCGCCATCACCGCGCTCTTTATCGCCCCTGCCAATCCAGACATAGGCAGCCCGCGCCGCGTCTTCAGTTACTTTCCTCAGCCCATAGATAAGTTCGGGCTTAACGCCGCCAGCGCTGGTCATCATCGCGAATATCTCCCCAAGCGGTTAACCGCCTTATTGTTGCGGCATTACCGCCGAATTGGGTCAAAGGTAGGAGGTTTCAAAGCCGGCAGAAACATGCCAAGAGGTGGGGAGGGCCCACCCATAAGGGTAGGTTTTGAGGGTAAAATGTGATAATTTCTTGGTCAAATCAATGCTGCACTGCAAAAAATACAAGCATTCGTTAATTTTCAGGCAAAAACCTTTACCCTTAGTACCAACCCCTCACACATCCACTTGACGCCCGAAAAACCGCCATATTCAGCAAAAAATCCAGCGGAGCTTTCCAAATAAAAGACATGACTGCACTCGCGATAAGGGGGGCCTTATAACGGGGTAAGGTCAGCTATCAAAAACCATGATTTAAGGGGAGTGGAGGAAGAAAGGTAAAAACAGACCAGCCCAGATCAGGAGGCCATATTCCCCTCATTGAAATAGAGCGCCACGGCCTCAGCCCGGTTGCGTACATTCAATTTGGAGTAGATATTTCTCAAATGAAATTTCACCGTATTCGGTGACACTTTCAGCGCGGCCGCAAGCTCCTGATTGGTCATCCCCAAACAAAGCTTTTCCAGCATTAAAGCTTCTTTTTGTGTAAGCTGCTTTAAGACGCTCACTTCAAGTCGCTTGCTCATAAACGGAAACACCATTGAGCCCCGCGCCACACTATCAAGAACATTCAACAATCGCTCAGGCGGTTCCGTTTTTGAGAAAAAGGCATAAGCCCCAAGCTCCATCGCCTCACGGGGCACCATCTCATCAACATGCCCTGTATAGACAACAACCTTAGGGCTATCAGTACGAGTGGCCAGCGCTTCCAAAAGCTCACGCCCATTGCAATAGGGCATCAACCACCCTGTAATCACAATATCAAGAGAGAGCATGGAAAGCCCATCCAGCAACCGCGCCCCATCATGAGCTGAGGCCACCAGATCAAACCGGCCATCCTCATCAAACAAAGACCGAAGCCCCCTGACGACCAGCTGGTTTTTATCAACCACGCCAACCCGCACGGGATAATGAATTTTCTGCGCTATTACCAAAGCTGCATCAGTCCTTCAGCCAGTTATACCTATGGAAATTGTTCGGAGACGATAAAGCCCTATTCCTAAAAATCAGATCTCAAAACCAAGAGTATCATAAGACCAATTGCTAAAGAATTCACTCAGAAACTAAGCCCTGATTATGTGAGGTCATTCAAAATCATGCAAAGCGGCACACTGTCACCCACCGCCTCAGCAGAAAATAGAGACAGCAAAAACCCCGCATAAGCCATTGAAGAGAAACACTAAAAAGGCATGAAGCACAAAAAAAGATCAGCCCTTCGCTTTTGCGATGGGCTGATCTCAGCAGGAATATAATCCCTGCAAAACAAATCATGTTGTCATAACAAGTTATAAAATAGATAGAGGCATCAGGGCGTTCAGACAAAGTTGACAAACACTGACCATCTTAGAACCCGAGCTGAATTACTTCTGACAAGCATAGGCCTGCGCGATACACTGATATTGCCAGGAATTTTTACGGCGACAGTCAAATGAGCTTTTATCAGCGTTGTCCCATTCGGCCCATTCTTCACCAAATAGCTCAATCACCTTAACTTTCCAGCCTGCCCGCGCCTGCGCTTTCGCCGCAACAATTGTCCCCCGCCGGGCGCCATAAGCGCTGGTCGCTGTCTCCTTGCAGCGCTCGGCAGCCGGCGTCACAATCACCTTGGCAGGGCATGGGCGCGCACTGCGCGTGCATTCCCATTTTCCTTTATTTTCACCGCTCATCAGATCAACACAAACAAGCTTACGCTCCGTCGCCTTCGACCAGTTTTGAAACTCAGTGCCAAACTTTTCCCGCGCCACAGCTTTCCAGGTGAAAAAAGCATTCGCCCGCGCCAACTCACCAATAGAAGATGGCTTACCAGTTGCGCTCACCGTTTCGCTTTTGCAGCCATCCTCAGCTGCCATCGCCGCAGTACTAACCGCCACGCCTCCTAGCAAAACAACCAGGATAGCTAAAACCATTCCCCTCATAGTAACTCCCTCCAGCCTTTATATTAATCGCAAGCGCGGCGAACGCCTTCGCGGCCTCATAATATGGGCAGCCAGACCTTGATACCAGCGATTTTTAGTCAGCGCCCCCATCTCTCCATAACTAAATGACAAACAAGACATAAAATAGCTGGCAAGACATAAAAAAGCAGGCATCCCCGAAAGAATGCCTGCTATATCAAATTTTACGTGTGAGCGATAAACCAGAGGGCCCTTAAATCATAAGGGCCAATAGCTATATCGCCTGCAATGAAATATCAGAGGCTTTTTCACGCCGGGCAATCAGCCCATTCAAGGCGCTAATATAAGCTCGGGCAGACGCAACCATAGTGTCAGTGTCTGCGCTGCGCCCTGTGGCTGTCAGCCCATCATGCTCCAACCGCACCATCACCTCAGCTTGTGCATCCGTGCCTTCAGTCACCGCCATCACCTGATAAAGCGGCAGGCGCGCCTCATGCGGCACAATCGCTCGAATGGCATTAAAGGTGGCATCAACCGGCCCATCACCACTGGCTTCCCGGGTTTCATCTTTGCCATTAACCTCAAGTGTCACAGTGGCTTTTTGCGGCCCGCCCGTGCCGGCATAAACGGTCAAAGAAGTCAGCTTGATCAGATCATTCACACTAGAGACCTCATCATCAACCAGCGCGATCAGGTCTTCATCGAACACTTGCTTCTTCTTGTCCGCCAAGTCTTTGAACCGCTGAAACGCTTCCTGAAAGGCATTATCACCCAGCTCATAGCCAAGGTCTTTCAACTTTTCTTTGAAGGCGTGGCGACCAGAATGCTTGCCCATTACCAACGAGCTTTCGCGAAGCCCAACCGATTCAGGGGTCATGATTTCATAGGTCTGGTTATTCTTCAGCATGCCATCCTGGTGAATGCCGGATTCATGCGCAAAGGCATTTTGGCCCACAATCGCCTTGTTATACTGCACCGGAAACCCGGACACAGCAGAGACAAGCCGTGAAGCTTTCGTGATAAAAACAGGGTCAACATCAGTCCAGTAAGGCAAAACATCCTGCCTGGTATCCATGCCCATCACAACTTCTTCCAAAGCTGCATTGCCAGCCCGCTCACCCATGCCATTAATCGTGCATTCAATCTGCCGCGCACCAGCCCGAACCCCGGCCAATGAGTTCGCAACCGCCAACCCAAGGTCGTTATGACAATGGGTCGAGAAGGTAACATCTTCACCGCCCGGCACTTTTTCAATCAGCATTTTAAACAGGTCATGATATTCCTCCGGTACGGTATATCCCACCGTATCGGGAATATTAATGGTCGTTGCGCCAGCTTTAATCGCCGCTTCAACACAACGACAAAGAAAATCATGATCCGTCCGCGTTGCATCTTCCGCAGACCACTCCACATCATCCGTATAGCGCCGCGCCCGCTCAACGCTGGCAGTTACAGCCTCCAACACAGCGCCCGGCTCCATCTGCAATTTATATTTCATATGCAGCGGACTGGTTGAAATGAAGGTATGAATACGGCTTCGATGCGCCGGGGCAAGCGCTTCACCCGCCCGGTCAATATCTTTGAATTGCGCCCGGGAAAGCCCGCACACAACCGCATTTTTCATTAACTTTGAAATCTCATGCACCGCTTCAAAGTCACCATTTGACGCGATAGGAAAGCCCGCCTCAATGATGTTAACGCCCATCTGGTCCAGCACTTCAGCAACCTGAAGCTTTTCAGAAAGCGTCATAGACGCGCCGGGGCTTTGCTCCCCATCGCGCAAGGTGGTGTCAAATATAACGACATGGTCTTGAGAATTGCGCCGTGCAGCGCTCTCATTCGATTGGTCAGCCATGGTAAAATCCTGAAATTTATCAAAGAGCCTAAAGCTCAATAAGGTTCATCTCTTAAGCCACATTCACTAATGTGCGCTCAACTCCGTTAAAAAATCCCCTAAGGCAATGTCACTGAAAATATTTATAAGTCAGCGGCGGGATGCCCAGGGGCCGCTAAGATGCGCCGGCACGAGCCTGGAGTGCCCAAGAAGGAGATGACTAATAAGAAGAGTGAGAGACAGGCCAAAAGACAACAAAGCCAAAAACAAAGCTTTAATGCTCAAGGCAAAGGACCCAATAAAAATTGAACCTTCAAATTGTCCTGCAACTGGCAACGGTGAGAGCACAAACCAGAAAAGGCCGGCCAAAATTGGCCAGCTTTCCAAATGCGCTTGCTCTAATGCGCTTGATTTTTGGGACTGTTTGGCAACAGCTTTCATCAAATCAAACTCCGTTAAATCAGTTACCACAATATAAGGCAGCCCCCGCCCGATTACTAGCAACTTTTCATCAAACCGCCAAAATTCAGACCAAAATCATCAGCAAAAACGGCAATTCATTCACCAGGCATGGCAATTTGAGGGAAAAGCTAACAGCCAAAAAAGAAAACCACGCCATCATCAGTTTAAATCATGGCGCATAAATCAATGCCGCATTCATAGCCATAAATAGTAAAAAGCAACAACCGATAAAGCCCACCACGACAGCATGCGAGGGCAATTTCAAATAAGCAGGCTTATTGCCATAGTGAATTTTGTCATTTATCAAATTTACTATTCAAGTACGGCGTAACAATTAACCAAAGGGTGCAACATATGTCTCCACAACCAGGGAGCGGCACAAGAAAGCTATCGGAGCTCCTCCATAGTCTGATTGATTTTAACAGTCACAGCAGCACAGCCAACGAGGAATATGTTTCAAACCACCCAGCAGAGGAAAACCGCCCAATGCAAGACCCGCAAACAACACAAGGTAGAAAAAAAAGCCACAGTGAAAAATCCGGCCTGGGTCTAAGCGGCGTCGTCACAACCCTCGTCTCAGCAATCGCGTTACTTTTCTCTGGCTTCAGCTTTTATGAAACGGTCCTCAAACAACCGCAAATTAAGCTCTACCCGCCAGCCTTGGTTCACCTATACAGGAAAGACTATAAAGACATTCTCGCCTTCCCCATCACCCTCTCAAATGATGGCGCCCAGCGCGGCACCGTGCTTTCCTTTAATATGGAAGTGAAAAACCCTGCCACAGGTGAAAAGCGCATCTTTGAAAATCTCTATTTCGGCAACGACCCCAAAGACACCAGCCGTATCTTCACCCCCATGACCTTAGCTGGCCGCAGCAGCAAGGGCGATGTTGTCATGTTTTTCGCAACAACCTCTGGTGCCTTTTTTGAAACCACAGGCGGCGTGCCACTAACCCTCGATATTTCCTTAAAAATCAATCTTGACCAATCGGAATATTGGCAAAAACAAAAATCAGCACCACAGCTGAAATTCTCTGTATCAACCCGCTTTATTCAGTCATTTAGGAATATGGAACAAGGCAAACCAACAGTGCTGCGCCTCAATACCCTCAAAGCGATATCCCCTCCAGCTGAAAAAGAACAACCAGCCCCAGCCGACAAGACTTAATTATAAAGAAAATTCACAAACATCAGATCGTCTTCAGCGAAAAATGACCTGAAGCCACAAAAAAGCCTGCCCCTCTCACTGTCGAGAAAAGGCAGGCTTTTAAATTCATTACCCCATAGTAGATGAAAAATCCTCAACGCCAAGGGGGTAAACGCAAATGAGGATAAACCTATTTCTGACAGAAGGTCGCCCAGCTAATGCAGGTATATGAGCCACCATCAGCACTGCATTTGTAGCGCTCTTTCTTGACAGTATAGCCAGAGACTTCCCCAGTTGCGACCCAGCCTGGCCATAAACCCCAGCTAACCGCTTGCACCATAGTCTCCATAGCAAACCATTTAGCAGAAGATTCTGAACCGGATGTAGCCTGAGCAGATTTTTTAACGCAGGCGGCAGAGGCCGCACCACTCATTGAAAAGGCAAGAGCCACAGCAAAAACGCCGCCAGCAACTTTTGAGCGAATAGACATTGAACCACTCCTTAACTATTCGTTGATTGTAAGCAGAGGACGACAACCCGGAACATATCCATCAGGATCATTCAAGGCACCCCCGCCCCGCACCACAAAATACGCCAGATCACCCTGGGCTGCAATTAACTATAAACACCACCCCATTCCTCAAACTCATAGCTCACCCCGCCACAACCAAAATGCTGCACTTGCACTTCATGCCAAAATGTCGCACCAGCGGTCTGCAGGTCCCTACTGAGGCAATATTACGTCAAATCAGGTCATGCACCCAGCGCATAGCTGCTTTGCGAAAAAAGGGATTGCTGCAACTGCAAAAAGTCGGCATATTCTAAGCATAGAGATTGAGAAACAGTTCTTCTGCTCTTGATCTTGAAGGTTTCTTCCCTCCCCAGAACACCTTCTAATCGCTTCTTTTTTTAAGAGGTCGTCTATCTAGCCGGGTCATTTATGACCCGGCATTTTTTTTGCCAAAATTCCAAGCCCCCCACCATTAAAGAAAACCAAATTTCCCACTAGGCGCCGCCCTTCCCTTATGTAAAAATAGGCAAAACTGGTAATTTTTGCGCTATTACCGTAAAAACAACCAATTGCCGACAATAATACTGACCAATCCCGCTCACATGAGGAAAGCCAAGCCCGCATGACAGACCTCTCCGAGGCATTTCTGACAGCCATAAGGCTGATGACCAGCGCTGATCGCGATCTGATAGAAATTGTGCTGCTCTCCTTTAAGGTTAATGGCTTAGCGGTCTTCATTGCCTGCCTCATCGGGTTATCCACAGGTGCCCTACTCGCCGTTTATAGATTCAAAGGCCGCACAACCATCCTGGTGTGCATCAACGCGCTAATGGGCCTGCCCCCTGTTGTTGTAGGCCTTATGGTTTATATGACACTCTCCAATGCCGGGCCATTAGGTGTCCTTGGGCTGCTATACACGCCGACCGCCATGATCATCGCCCAGACAATTTTAATCACACCAATCATTGCGGCTCTTACCAGGCAAAGTCTTGAGCTGATTTACAGAGAATATAAAGAGCAGCTCACCTCACTTGGCGTTGGCGGCATCGCTATGGCCAAAACCCTCCTGTGGGATGGGCGCTACCAACTGACAACTGTCATTCTGGCCGGCTTTGGCCGCGCCGTTGCAGAGGTTGGAGCGGTGATGATCGTCGGCGGTAATATCAATCACCTCACCCGCATCATGACGACCGCCATCGCGCTCGAAACCTCAAAAGGCGATCTTGCCCTCGCCATGGCTCTCGGCATAATCCTCATCACCATCGCATTCATCATCAATGCGCTGGTTTATGCCATCAATTCAGCAGCGGAGCATCGCGCCTATGCTTGATGTTAGCAACAGACCCGGCTTCAAGTCTCTCACTGTTGAGAACCTTAGCTACAACATCAATGAAAGCATGTTGATAGATCAGCTGAGCTTCACCATCAAAAGCCCCGGCATCACAGCCATCATGGGGCCAAACGGCGCCGGCAAAAGCCTGACCCTGCGCCTGCTTCACGGCCTGATAAAACCAAAAGGCGGCCGCATTACCTGGCAAATAAATGAAGGCACCACCTCCCCAACCACGCCGCCCAGGGCTCACAACAAACCTGAGACTTATGATGAGAAGCAAAACAAAGCGCTGGCCACATCTCAGGCCATGGTCTTCCAAAAACCCGTTCTACTGCGCCGTTCAGTCATTGATAATTTGCGCTACGCCCTTAAAGTCAAAGGCATCAAAGACCGCGCCGCCCAGCAGCCTCTGCTAAACGCTGCCCTCAAAATGGCCAACCTGCAGGACAGGCAAAAAAGCCCGGCCCGCCGCCTCTCTGGCGGTGAGCAGCAGCGCCTTGCCATGGCCCGCGCCCTCATGCTCCGCCCCGCTATCTTGCTGCTGGATGAACCAACCTCCAGCCTCGACCCTGCCTCCACCGCAGCGGTTGAAGCGCTGATAAGTAAGGCCAGCAACGACGGCACCAAAGTCATTCTGATCAGCCACGACATCGGCCAGGCCAAACGACTGGCAGATGACATAATCTTTCTCAATGACGGCAAATTGGCAGAGCAGGCTCCGGCAATAGAGTTGATTAACACCCCCCAATCCCGCCCCGCGCAGCAATATTTTACCGGTCAGTTAGTCCTGGCTAGTTAATCAATCACACATTAACCAAAACCCTTCATAACAATCAGAAAATCCGCCGCGACCCTCTAAAAGCCATGATACCCTGTCAGCAACAGGTGAAGTACCAGACCCGGCCCATATGTCAGTGGCCAATGCAAAAAACCAATTGAGAGGGGAAACCACCATGAAACGAACCACTATCAAGCTACTGGTTTTAGCGCTGTTTTTAGCCATTACAACCAGCGCCAAAGCCCAAGAAAATTTCATCAAAACTGGCGTCCTTGAATGCAATGGCGAAGGCGGTTGGGGCATGATCCTGGGCTCGCAAAAAACCATGCGCTGCACTTTCTCTGATGCAACAGGCAAAGCCATCGGCACCTATGACGCTAAGATCATCAAATATGGGCTGGATATCGGCCAAACCGGCAAAACAACAATGGTTTGGGCCGTCTTCGCGCCGCCAGCACAATCAGGCGGCAATTACCGAGCTGGCTCACTAGCCGGCCAATATACCGGCGTCACAGCTGAAGCCTCCGTCGGTGTCGGTGTCGGCGCAGAAGCCCTTGTCGGCGGCGGCGCTAAATCCTTCGCCCTGCAACCTGTTAGCGTGAAAACACAAACCGGCTTGAATTTAGCCGTTGGTGTTGGCACGCTCTCCCTCACCTATGCTGGCCCGGCAAAATAGCATAAGCTCTATAACAGATTGAGCTCAATAAAACTGGCAACAATCAAGGCTAAGCAAATACAATCGGAGTGAATAAGGGGAGAGACTTAAATGCGCAAACTCATTTTATTGGTAAGCCACCTGGCCATGCTGGCCTTTGGCTTTTCCCTCGGCATTTATGCTCTCCCCATCCTCACGGCGCCGCCAGCGCCAGACCTGGCAATGCTGGAGCAAACAGCCAAAGCCGCGCTTTACAACACAGAATTTAAACGTGATCTAAAGGGAAGTGACTTTCTGCATTGGGGCGAAGGCAAAGTCAGCGTCACAGCGGATAAAATCGTCCATATGGGCAAGCTCGCCCCGGGGCCCGATTACAAACTCTACCTCACCAAAACCTTCGTTGAGGATGAAGCAGAGTTCGAAAAAATCAAACAGCAAGCCCTCCGCCTCGGCGACATAAAAACCTTCGACGGCTTCATAACCCCCATCCCAGAAGGCACAGATCTAGAAGCCTACACCACCCTCGTCATCTGGTGCGAAGCCTTTGGCGAGTTCATAACAGCCGCGAAGTATAGGTGAGAGTCAAACACCACACTCAGAACCTTAAGATATAGCCGCACTGCTTCAACACCCCCAATCGAATTTCCCGCCAAGGGAAATACAAATCAGAAAAATATCTCGCAGAACCGCTTCAAGAGATATTTTCCCTTATTGCCCCGGGGAAAAGTACACTGAGCCAGGGCGGATGCGTAGTGGGCATCAGAAGCCCATAAATCTGCGAGGGACTTTTCCCCGACCTCTATATGTCTAAATCCTCTGCATAAACCGCATTTTCAGAGATAAACTCAAACCGCGCCTCCGGCTTAGAGCCCATCAGCTTTTCAACCGTTTGCAGCGTAATCTCTTCATCTTCCGTAATCTCAACCCGCAAAAGAATGCGGCTATCACGGTTCATGGTGGTCTCTTTCAGCTGGGCTGCCATCATCTCACCAAGGCCCTTAAAGCGTGAGATTTCAATCTTACCCCGGCTATTAAATTCATCCGCCAACAGCTGGTCTTTATGGGCATCATCCCGGGCGTAAACTGTCTTTGCCCCTTGGGCAATTTTATAAAGTGGCGGCACCGCGAGATAAAGATAGCCCTGGCGTACAAGCTCCGGCATCTGCCGGTAAAAGAAGGTGATGAGCAACGAGGCAATATGCGCCCCGTCCACATCAGCATCAGTCATGATGATCACTTTTTCATAGCGAAGATCATCAAGCTTAAATTGCCGCCCCATGCCGCAGCCAAGCGCTTGCACCAGATCTTGCAACAATTGGTTCTGCGCCAGCTTGGTCGCGCTGGCATTGGCAACGTTGAGTATTTTTCCGCGAAGCGGCAACACAGCCTGGGTTTTCCGGTCTCTTGCCTGTTTAGCCGAGCCGCCCGCACTGTCACCTTCCACGATGAAAATTTCAGTGCCCTCACGAGAATTGGCAGAACAATCCGCCAACTTTCCCGGCAGGCGCAGCTTCCGCGTTGCCGTTTTGCGGTTTATTTCTTTCTCCCGCTTGCGGCGCAAACGCTCTTCAGCCCGGTCGATCACCCAATCCAGAAGCTTCTGGCTCTCAGCTGTATTTGTACTCAGCCAATGGTCAAACTGGTCACGCACCGCCGTTTCCACAATCCGTGCGGCTTCGACAGTCGCTAGCTTATCTTTCGTCTGGCCCTGAAATTCAGGCTCCCGAATAAATACAGAGAGCATGCCCCCAATCGCCACCAGCACATCATCAGCCGTAATCTGAGCGGCCTTTTTATTGCTCACCCGTTCACCATGGGCGCGAAGCCCTTTGGTCAGCGCGGCGCGCATGCCATTTTCGTGGGTGCCGCCCTCAAGTGTTGGCACGGTGTTACAATAGGAGTTAAAAAAACCATCCCGATTAATGATCCAGGTCAACGCCCATTCAAGGGAGCCATGCCCCTCTTTCGTCTCGACCTTACCCGAAAAAATCTCATTGGTGACAAGCGCCGCCCCCTCGATACGATTTTTGAGAAAGTCACTCAGTCCGCCAGGAAAGTGGAACACCGCCTCTGTCGGTACACCGTCTTTTTCAGTCACCAGCTCAGGCGCGCAGAACCAACGGATCTCAACACCGCCGAAAAGATAGGCCTTAGAGCGCGCCATTTTCATCAAAGTCAGCGGCTTGAATTTCGCACCTTTGCCAAAAATCTGTTCATCTGGAATAAAGCGAATTTTCGTGCCGCGCCGGTTCTTGATCGCACCGAGTTTTTCAAGCTTGCCTTGCGCAACACCGCGCGAAAAAGTCTGGCGATAAAGCTTTTGCCCCCGCGCCACTTCTACTTCCAGCGTTGACGAGAGCGCATTGACAACAGACACACCCACACCATGCAAGCCGCCAGAAGTTGCGTAAACTTTAGAGTCAAACTTACCGCCGGCGTGAAGGGTCGTCATAATCACTTCAAGCGCTGATTTATCCTTGAACTTCGGATGAGGATCAACCGGAATGCCCCGCCCATTATCAACAACACATAGCGCGCCATCAGCCTCCAACCGCACTTCAATCCAGTTGGCATGGCCAGCAACGGCCTCATCCATTGAGTTATCAATGACTTCAGCAAACAGATGATGCAGCGCTTTTTCATCCGTGCCGCCAATATACATCCCCGGCCGCCGGCGCACCGGCTCCAGCCCTTCAAGCACTTCGATATCAGCAGCGGTATAATTCGCTTCACCGCGCTCCAGCGCAGACTCTTTCGTTTTCACATCAACCCCTTTACCAGGCTTCGTTTTCTTTAAAGGCACAGTTTCACCGTCAGCGGTCGCCTCACCGCTCAGTTTATTTGACGGGGAGACCGATTTTACCACGGCCCCCAATTTCGCAAACAGATCTCGTGCCATCACGCCCAGCCTGTCACAATAAAAAAATTCGGTAAGCGGGCTTATTACAAAAACCGCCCCCCTCGAATCAACTTATTTTACGCCATTTAATAGGCCGGGAGCGAGAGCTCATTCTCATCAGTCAGTGATTTTTGCCCAAATGCCACATCGGTCACTGTATCTCTCTCACAATCACCATGCATAATAAAGGCAGTTTAGTGATGATCTAAGATTTGTGGATCAGTTTAAGGGAGGCAGAGGGGGAGTGATGATTGGCGGTGAATCACGAGACGAAAAATAGCAAAAATACGTTAAGCCCAAGCGGGTGAACTGCATCATTTTCCATCAGAGACTAAAATTTAAGCGCCAAAACCGTCAAGAAGCTGCAATGAAACACTAAATTCTCCTAAAAACGGCTCTGTTCCCCAGTTTTCAGCCCTATTTCACATAGATTTCCATTGTATTTAACAGCAAAACACGCCATACCACGAGGTATAAACCAACCCTTTAGCAGCTGATATCAGTATGTAAAACCACGCTATAGAAGCTAACAGGCAAGAGGGCAATTATTACGTCTTCACCGACAAGCCATGAAGACGAGAGAAGCAATCAAGGGAGATTGCTAATTTAATTTAGACATTTGTGAAAAGACGGCCATTTAATTAAAACGGGTGCATGGCCTCATAATATCTTCGCAAAAGGGATGCATAGAGACTGTTTCCAAAGCAAAAGCTTTGTAGAGCCATTCTCATAAACGCCGCAAAACTGAGACATTGTTGTGAGATCAGCAACTCAGAAAGAGGTAAGCGTCTTAGATAATCAATGCCCCGTTACGAAATGAAAATAGCCACAATATTCAACATGGTCATTTTCTGAAAACAAAACGAGCGGATTGCAAAGATAGTTAGAGACAGCTTCTATAGCGTATAGTTTAATTCAACAACAGAAATCAGGGATGATAATTAAATCTGATAACTGTTTTGTCTGCCCAGGCTGCGGAACCCGGCAACCATATCTATTAAAACAAAAGCCCCCGTACTGAAGACAAATTAAACTGAATGACATCAACAATATAAGAAGTGATCACTCACTTGCTCCGCGCAAGGATCGACTAACAAATGAAATTCAAAGAACTGAATTTAAGTCCGAAAATTTTGTCAGCAATTGAAAAAGCTGGCTATGATGAAGCAACCCCCATCCAGGAAGCCGCCATCCCCGCCGGTATAGAAGGCAAGGATGTCCTCGGCATCGCCCAAACAGGCACAGGCAAAACAGCCTCCTTCGTGATACCGATGCTAACCCGCCTGGAGCGCGGTCGCGCCAGAGCCCGCATGCCCCGGTCACTCATCCTCGCCCCAACAAGGGAGCTAGCAGCCCAGGTAGAAGAAGCACTGGAGCAGCTGGGAACGAACCACAAACTGACCATAGCCCTGCTTATTGGCGGTGTATCATTTGATGAGCAATTCAAAAAACTTGACCGCGGCGCAGATGTTTTAATCGCCACACCAGGCCGTCTGCTAGACCATTTCAGCCGCGGCAAGATCCTTCTCACCGGCGTCGAAATTCTGGTTATTGACGAAGCTGATCGCATGCTTGACATGGGCTTCATTGACGACATCAAAAAGATTTGCAGCCTGCTGCCGCCGAAAAAGCAAACTATGTTTTTCTCCGCGACAATGCCGGAAGAAATCAACAAATTTACAAAAAAATTCCTGAAAGACCCGGTAAAGATCGAAGTGGCCCGACAAAGTCAGACAGCCAGCACGATCACCCAGCGTTTTGAATTTTGCAGCAGTGAGGGCCGTGAAAAACGAGCCGCTTTCCGCGAAGCCATCAAAGGCATGGAAATTGATAACGCCATAATCTTCTGCAATAGAAAACGCGATGTCGCGATCATGCAGAAATCGATGGAGAAACACGGCTATAGCGTTGCCGCACTCCATGGTGATCTGGAACAACGCCAGCGCATGGCAACCTTAGACAGCTTCAGAAATAACGAAATAACATTTCTCGTCGCCAGTGATGTCGCCGCCCGGGGCCTCGATATCCCCAATGTTGGCCATGTATTTAACTACGACATTCCAACTCAAGCTGAAGATTACGTCCACCGTATTGGCCGCACGGGCCGAGCAGGCCGTGAAGGTTATGCCGCAACCTTCGTCACACCAGAAGATAAAAAATATCTCGATGCCATTCTGAAACTCTGCGAAATAGACCCTGAGTGGCTCGGCAATGAACCTGGCGACGATGAATTTTCTTCAAAACGCGGCCGTGGTCGTGGCTCAGATCGTAACAAGAGCAAAGGTCAGAGCCGGGGCCGGACAACGCGCAGCAATGATGACCGCAACAAAGATGACGGTGATAAACGCACGCGTAATCGCCGTGAAACACCTAAAGAAAAACCAGAGCAACCATCAAACTCTGATAAAGCGGCCCCAGATGAGCAGCCCGCAGCGGCGCAAAACGCCCCCGCAGTAGAGAAACAAGCTAAAAAAACAGCCCGCTCAAATACAGATAAGCCAGCGCCAACAAGCAAGAGCCGGCCCAAAGCGCGTGATCGCAATCAAAACGACAATAATAAAAAACGCGATGATAATAATAACGATCGACAGAACCGTAAAAACCGCAATAGGAACTCCAAAGAACCAATTATTGGTATGGGAGATCATGTTCCTGCATTTATGAAAAGAGACGTGGTCAAGAACAAGGATTAAATCCGCCCACCCAAACACCGCGAATACTACTCAGTACTTAGTCGGATCATTATTTATATGAGCTTATTCATATATCTAATACAATTTTCTATTTATTATTATGCTCCAACGAGTAAAGTTAATTTTGTATGTAGGTTTTGCACAAAGCATTTTTAGATAATTTTTACCGATTTTGTGTATAAGCCAATAGATACCTCAATGAACTTATCTGCCTTAGATTAAAATTGGAAAGTTTCGTGGAAGAAAAATATAAGAATAGTGATATGCACCGTAGCGTTGAGCTTGGTGAAAAAGCACTGGGTTATATCAAATATAACCAAACCTCTGCCACACCAGATGGTTATGAACTCTGGTTTAACTTTGCCAGCGGCATGAAACCAGAATTAAACGAGCGCATAAAAACGCTCCTTTCCGATAATCCACGAATTACACAAGAGCAATTAGATGATATCTACGCCCAGTATTTTCTAGGCGGAGAAGTTGACCAGCGCATGGAAGAAATCAGCAATCAGGTTTCTGTTGAGTTAAACGATATCATCGATATGGTTGGCAATTCACTTGCAAACACAGAAAGCTATTCAGAAAGCCTCGAAGTTTTCACCAGCGAACTAGCTGACATTAAAGACGAAGGCTCACTGCGCATGATGATCTCATCAATGGCAGCAGCCACATTTGAAATGGCCAAAAACTCCAAAGAGCTGGAGACCAACCTTGCCCGCTCTAAAGATCAGATAGATCAACTGAATAACAGCATCGAAACCATTCGCGCTGAAACAATGACAGACGCGCTTACTGGCATCGCCAACCGCAAAAAATTCGATAGTACGATGGACCGGGAAACAGAAAACACCCGCACATCAGGTGAAAATCTCTGTCTGCTTCTATGCGACATCGACTTTTTCAAAAAATTCAATGACACCCACGGACACCAAACGGGTGACCAGGTACTCCGCCTTGTGGCTGGCATTTTGAACAGCAATGTAAAGGGGCGCGATCTGGCGGCTCGTTACGGCGGCGAAGAATTTGCGGTTATCCTGCCCAACACCTCTCTGATCGATGCCAGCATAGTGGCAGATCAAATCAGGCGCGCTGTCGCCATGAAAGAGCTGGTGAAAAAATCTACAGGTGAAAAACTAGGGCGCATCACACTGTCAATTGGTGTTGCCACCCTGCATGATGATGACACAATAGAAACAATTATAGACCGCGCAGATAAATGCCTCTACGCCGCAAAGGATGCCGGCCGTAATAATGTGCAAACAGAAATCAATGGCCAGCCACCTGTTATTAAAGAGAATGAACAAGCCATTGAAAGTGAAAGCCACAACGCTGCATAAAACATAGCGCTAAACATTCTCACACCTTCTTCAACAGAATTGTCTACAGCAAAATAAAAGGGCGCCTGATCATCTCAATCAGACGCCCTAAATAAATTTTCTCACTCAAACTATCTCTAAGCGTGTGGCTAACTCATCTCTCTAAACATGCCGGCGACACGCTGATGCCCAAAACAGCAGACAAAGCGGCTCACCTGAGTAACAAGTTAGTCAGCGCTATCACTTTGGCCATAATCAGCCATAGTTGAGGCGCTCACGGGCGTAATCGCCACAGACTCGCCGCAGCCACAAGCACTGGTTTGGTTAGGGTTGTTAAACACAAACCCAGAGGAAAGCTTCGTCACCTCATAATCCATTTCAGTCCCGAGAAGAAATAGCACAGCACTCGGCTCTATAAAGATTTTCAAACCTTTATCTTCCACAACATCAGCGCCAGCTGTCGCTTCTTTTGCGTAATCCAGCGTATATTCCATGCCAGCGCAGCCGCCATTTTTCACGCCGACTTTTAATCCCAATATAGGCTCTTCAGAGTTCGCAATAATTTCGCGCACCCGTTCAGCCGCCCGCTCAGAGAGCGTCATAACTTTTGGTAAGTCTCTAACAGCCATATCGATACCTATCAGTTTTAAAACATATTCAGCGCAAATCGCGCCTCTTCAGACATCATGCTCATATCCCAGGGCGGGTCGAATGTCAGGGTCACTTTCGCCTTGCGAATACCCTCAACACCAACAACCGCATTCACCACCCATTCCGGCATTTCACCAGCCACAGGGCAGCCAGGCGAAGTGAGTGTCATCGCCACATGGGCTGAATAATCATTATTGATATCTACAGTATAGATAAGACCAAGTTCATAAATATCAACCGGGATCTCCGGGTCATATACTGTCTTAAGAGCCGCAACAATATCATCGCGAAGCCGCGTTAGCTCATCTTCAGGAATAGGCGGAAAACCATCAGCTTCAGCACCATCACTAGCCTCACCCGCCTCATTAGCATCAGCAGCTCCAGCTGCGGTCTTCTCAACGCTCTCAGGCAACGCAGGCATAAGTGTCGGCATATCTTCCGCAGGGTGCGCTGAAGGCGATGCGTGTTCAGGCGCCATCATATCATCCATGATTTTACCGGTTTTTGTTTCGTCATTCATAACCAAAACCCTTTAGCCAAAAAATTCTTCAGCTTTTCTAAGTGCTGCGACCAGCACATCAATATCAGTCTTCACATTATACATAGCCAGTGAGGCCCGGCAGGTGGAAGTCACACCAAACCGCGCCATCAATGGTTCCGCGCAGTGGGTGCCAGCCCTAACCGCAACACCAGAGCGGTCAATCAAGGTGCTAACATCATGCGCATGCACCCCCTCTAGAGCAAAGGAGAATATCCCTCCCTTCTCTTTCGCATTTCCAATCAACCGAAGTGATTTAACCTCACTTAAGGCCTCATGCGCATAAGCCGCTAATTCAGCCTCATAAGCCGCAATAGCCTCTCGCCCAATAGAGGTAACATAATCAATCGCCGCACCAAGCCCAATGGCTTGCACAATCGGCGGCGTGCCAGCTTCAAAACGATGCGGCGGCACACCATACGTGACAGTTTCAGTCGTCACAGTGTCAATCATTTCACCGCCACCAAGAAACGGCGGCAATTGTGAAAGCAATTCCTTCTTGCCGTAAAGCACTCCAATGCCTGAAGGGCCATAAAGCTTGTGCCCTGTAAATATGTAGTAATCAGCATCGAGATCTACAACATCAACCGGCATATGAACCGCCGCCTGGCTGCCATCCACAAGCACTTTAATGCCGCGAGCATGCGCCAGTTCAATCACCTTTTTCACCGGCACTACAGTGCCCAGAACATTCGACATATGCGTAATGGCAACAAGCTTGGTCTTCTCGGTTAAAAGCGCTTCAAACTCTTCAAGCAGAAAATTACCGTCATCATCAACCGGCGCCCATTTCAAGACAGCGCCTTTGCGCTCCCGCAGAAAATGCCACGGCACGATGTTAGAATGATGCTCCATAATCGAGAGCACAATCTCATCACCAGCCTCAATTCCATCAAGCCCCATCCCATAAGCAACAAGATTAAACGCCTCAGTCGCATTTTTCGTAAAGATAATCTCATCTTCACTCGAGGCTGCAAGAAAAGCCTGCACCTTGCGCCGCGCTTCCTCAAACTTATCTGTTGAGGTGTTAGAGAGAAAATGTAAACCCCGATGCACATTGGCATAGGTCTCAGCATACGCAGACTCGATAGCTTTTAAAACCTGCGTCGGCTTCTGCGCCGAAGCGCCATTATCAAGATAGACAAGCGGCTTGCCATAAACCTCCCGCGATAAAATCGGGAAGTCCCGGCGCACAGCCTCAACGTCATATCCTTTGGGTGCAGTATCAAGCACGAGGTCATATATCCTAATAATTTAATTCGCTCAGATGAGGGCAACCAGCAACAGGCAACCACCACCCAAAAACGAGGGTCTTCAGAGTAAATAATCAACTTGGGCGAGTGATGCGATAAGAACAAACATCCACCGCCCAAGCCTGATAAATTAGCGCGTTTTACTATACCAGTTGACGGCTTGCTCAATCATAACATCACGAACAGCTTCATCTTCAACCAGTTCAAGTGCTTCGCCAAAAAACGCCTGAATCAAAAGCGCTCTAGCCTCCTTTTCCGGGATGCCGCGAGCCCGCAAATAGAAGAGAAGATCCTCATCAATCTGTCCGGTCGTGGCACCATGGCCGCAAAGCACATCATCAGCATAAATCTCAAGCTCAGGCTTAGAGTCGAACTCAGCATCATCGGAAAGCAACAGCGCTTTACTCATCATCTCGCCATCAGTTTTCTGCGCACCAGGTTGTACAATCACCTTGCCCTGGAACACCGCCCGCGCCTGATCATCAAGCACAGTTTTAAAAAGCTCACGGCTTACGCATCCGGTCGCCGCATGGTCCATAACCAGAGTTAAGTCAGCATGGGATTTGCCTTGCAGCAAAGCTGCACCCGAAATATTAGCGATGGCATCATTACCATCATAGCGCATTTCAAACTGGTTGCGGCTAATGCCACCATCTAGCACCAGTTGGAAAAAACCATAGTCAGTTTCTTCGCCAAGCCGGCCAACAAAATTTGCCAGATGAACACTGTCATTATGGTCCATAGTCATTTTCATATGGCGAAACTTCGCCCGGCTACCAACTATAAATTCACCCGCAACATTGCTCTCAACCGGTGCATCTTCTAACGACACATGGCTTTCAATCAATTGAACATCAGCCTCGCGGCCAATATCAAAAAACAACCGTGAGGCAACGGCCCGCGGGCCAGCCCCCGTTGTCACGAAAATAACATGCAGCGGTTTATCAAGCTTTGCACCTTCAGGCACACGCACACAAACACCGCCCTGCATTGTCGCAAGGTTCAACGCCTGAATGGCATCACGGTCAGCTTGTTGCACAGCACCCAAAGGCTTAATCCACTCAGCATTGGCCAACAGCGCATCCTTAAGGGAGAGCACTTCAACACCGCCGGAAATTTCCGTTTCTGAAAGCCCTTGGTTTAAAACCCCATTGACCACAATCAGGTGATACGCCTCACGTTCAGCCAGTCCATCAGGCAACTTGGCCATGACCGCATCGGCAGAGACATCAACAGCGCCCCCGGCATCAGCAAGATCAAAGGCCGTTCTCATGCCCGATTTCAGGTCAGTATATTTCCATTCCTCAACCCGGCGATGCGGCAAGCCAAGCGATTGAAATTCATCGCGCGCGGCATCCTGCAAATCTTTAAGCCACTCAGGCCCCTCGATCTGATTATCAGAAGCCCGCGCAATAAGAGCGCTTTCAGCTTCAGTTCTAACGATATCCATAAGAGATCTCCTTAAGCAGCGTCTTCGCCATATTCAGCATAGCCAGAAGCCTCAAGCTCAAGCGCCAATTCTTTATCGCCAGTTTTCACAATCCGGCCATCACTCATCACATGCACTTTGTCCGGCACGATATAATCCAATAACCGCTGATAGTGAGTGATCACAAGCATCGAGCGCTCAGCACCGCGCAGCGCATTCACGCCTTCAGAGACAACACGCAGCGCATCAATATCCAGCCCGCTATCTGTTTCATCAAGAATACAAAGCCCCGGCTCAAGAAGCGCCATTTGAAGAATTTCCATGCGCTTCTTCTCACCGCCAGAGAAGCCAACATTCAGGCCCCGCTTTAGCATATCAGGCTTCACAGCAAGGTCTTTTGCTTTGCCCTGTATAAGCTTCATCATGTCAGGGATAGCCAGTTCATCCTGGCCGCGTGCTTTGCGAACCGCATTAATCGCTGTGCGCATAAAGGTCATGGTCGCAACACCCGGAATTTCGATCGGATATTGAAAGGCAAGAAACACACCGGACGCAACCCGCTCATCAGGGTCCATCTCAAGAATGCTCTCACCATTCCAGAGAATGTCACCCTCAGTGATCTCATAATCATCTTTACCGGCAACCACATAAGAGAGCGTCGATTTACCAGAACCATTCGGCCCCATTATCGCATGCACTTCACCTTTAGGCACCTGAAGGTCAATGCCCTTCAGAATTTTCTGGCCTTCAACTTCAACATGTAAATTTTTAATCTCTAACATTTTATTCAGTCCATTCTATCGGCCAGTCATCTGGCAGGCTCATAGTGCTGCCGCCTTGGCCGTTTTTCATCTTTTATTCGATCAACTACACTGTCTTAGGCAGGCTTAGCCCACAGAACCCTCAAGTGAGATGCCAATCAGCTTCTGTGTTTCCGCCATGAATTCCATCGGTAGTTTCTGGATAACTTCACGAGCAAAGCCATTTACAATCAGCGCCACAGCTTCCTCTTCATTGAGGCCTCGTGCCTGAGCATAAAACATCTGATCATCAGAAATTTTCGAGGTTGTCGCCTCATGCTCAAAAGTTGCAGAGGAATTTTTAGCTTCAATATAAGGCACCGTATGCGCCGAACATTGATCACCAATCAAAAGGCTATCGCACTGAGTAAAATTCCGTGCATTGCTGGCCTTTTTATGGGCCGAAACAAGCCCGCGATAGGTGTTCGAAGACTTACCAGCAGAGATACCCTTAGAGATAATACGGCTTGATGTATTCTTACCAAGATGAACCATCTTGGTGCCACTATCCACCTGTTGCATGCCGTTTGAAATAGCAATGGAGTAAAACTCACCCTGGCTATTATCCCCGCGCAGAATGCAGCTCGGATATTTCCATGTGACAGCAGAACCGGTCTCAACCTGTGTCCATGAGATCTTGGAATTATCTCCCCGGCAATCGCCGCGCTTGGTCACGAAGTTATAAACCCCGCCCTTGCCCTCTTTGTTACCCGGGTACCAGTTTTGCACTGTCGAATATTTGATTTCAGCATCTTCAAGAGCAACAAGTTCAACCACCGCCGCATGCAGCTGGTTCTCATCACGCATCGGCGCTGTGCAGCCTTCAAGATAGCTCACATAAGAGCCTTTATCTGCAATCACCAGCGTGCGCTCAAACTGGCCAGTGTTCATCTCATTAATACGGAAATAGGTAGACAACTCCATCGGGCAACGCACCCCAGGCGGGATGTAAACAAACGACCCATCAGAGAAAACAGCAGAGTTAAGCGTCGCATAAAAATTATCCGACTTAGGCACAACAGTCCCAAGATATTTCTTTACAAGCTCCGGATGCTCTTTCAAAGCTTCAGAGATTGAGCAGAAAATAACGCCAGCTTCAGCCAGCTCTTTCTTGAAAGTGGTGACAACAGAAACACTATCGAAAACCGCATCAACAGCAACTCTAGCGCCCTCTACACCAGCCAGCACTTCCTGCTCTTTCAGAGGAATACCAAGCTTGGCATAAGTCTCCAGAAGTTCAGGGTCCACCTCATCAAGGCTCTTCGGCCCTTCTGTCGATTTTGGCGCCGCGTAATAATAAAGATCCTGAAAGTCAGGCTTTTTATAAGATACCTTGGCCCAGTCAGGTTCGCTCATGGTTTTCCAGCGCTCAAACGCATCAAGCCGCCACTCAAGCATCCACTCCGGTTCACCCTTCTTTTCAGAAATGAAACGAACAATATCCTCATTCAACCCCTTCGGGGCCTTCACCATTTCTATATCAGTGGAGAAACCATATTTATATTTATCAACGTCGATTTCTTTAACATGTTCGATCGTTTCTTTAACTGCTGCCATTACTGCCTCCAACAGGCCAATTTAAAATTATTTTAGTTACATTCATTAAGCTATTACCGCGGGTCATGTCATTCTCATGCAGCCCGTCCATTCTTCTTTGCGCGCTCATAAATCGCGCGCCAGCCCTCAAGGAAGGCGTCCACATCCCCCTGGCTGGTCTCAGCACCGAGAGAAAGTCTCAGCGCTGCAAAACTCAAATCATCATCAACCCCCATGGCCTTCAGCACATGGGATTGCTCCACTTTGCCAGATGAGCAGGCAGAGCCAGAGCTGATACAAATATCCATCAAATCAAACTGGATCACCTGCGTCTCAGCAGAAAAGCCCGGCACAGCAAAACAGCAGACAGAAGCAAGCCTGTCCGCACCAGCGCCAAACACCACAGCCTCTGGTGAAATCTCTTTTATGCCCGCTTCAAGCGAATTACGCAGCTCAGCAACCCGGCTTAAATCATCTGTCATGCGATGAGCCAGAACAGCAGCTGCGGCGCCAAATCCAACAATACCGATTAAATTCTCGGTCCCGCCGCGGCGCTTCAGCTCCTGCCCGCCGCCAGCCACCATCGGCTCGCGCAACACAACAGCTTCATCACGCAACACAAGCGCACCAGCCCCTTGCGGACCACCAATCTTATGAGCTGAAAGACTAATCAGGTCAGCGCCAAGCGACTTGAGATCAAGCGGCATTTTGCCCAAAGCCTGCACGCAATCAGAATGCAATAGCCCGCCAGCCTTATGCACAATCCCGGCAATGGCTTCTATCGGTTGCTTAATGCCGGTTTCATTATTCGCCGCCATAACAGAAACCAAAATCGGCCGGCTGCCTGGGAGTAAGGCCTCATTATCGCCGCTCTCATCAAGCTCATTCGTTAGCAATTCATGGGTCAGCCAATCGAGATCAATCACCCCCTCAGAAGTAACCGGGATAACTGTGATCTGCGCTTTATTAAACCGCATACCGTTGAGAACAGCCGGGTGCTCAATCGCTGAAACATAAAGCCGCGCTTGCGCCTGCAGCGGTTTTGCAAACAAGCCAGGGCTAAGCGCCAGATTATTCGCCTCAGTCCCGCCAGAAGTAAAAATAACATCCTGCGGCCGCGCGCCAACTAGCGCCGCCACACTTTCCCGGGCTTCCTCAATCGCCTGGCGCACGGCCCGCCCCTGGCGGTGAACAGAGGATGCATTGCCAAAGAAAGACATAGCACTAACCATCGCGTCCTTCGCTTCAGTCAGCAATGGCGCAGAAGCATTATAATCAAGATAGATAAGCCCACTCATGGCCGCACCTCCCCGCCAGAAGACGCTTCAAACGTAAACTGAGAAATAGGCCCGGCAATCACATCAGCCAGTGAAGTGCGCCGCAGAAATTCAATAATATGCTCGCTAAGGTCCTGCCATAACCCATGGGTTAAACAGCGGTCCCCTGCGACACAGCCACCAACATCATCTAACGAACAGCGCGTCATCTGCACCGGCTCATCGACCGCTTGCATAACTTCAAATATGGAAATTTCATCCGGCTTGCGGGCCAAAACATAACCACCACCCGGCCCCCGGCTGCTGGTCACCAGCCCACCGCGGCGCAATTGCATAAAGATCTGCTCAAGAAAAGTCTGTGAGATATGCTGTCGCTCAGAAACGGCGGCAATCGGCACGGGAGAAATACGAACAGCAACAGCCTCATTATCGCCGCCAGCCACTGCCTGCACTTTAGAATTCCCAGCCTGCACTTCAGAACACAGCGCCTGCACCTCAGAACTCAGCGCCTGACAGTCCGTGCTAAGCGAATGACGGGCTAAATCAGCCATCGCCATCACAGCATATCGTCCCTTAGAGCTTAGTTGCATGTGTTTTTCTGCTTCACTTAAATCTTCTGTTACAGTTCTGAGGCAGCGCCAGCCTTAAATTCTGCCAATCCGGCTCAAACCGCGCTGAACCAAGTCAAACCGCTTCAAATGAGGGCAAAAAGCCCTATCCACACTGATATCAGGGGGCAAAGCACCAAAAATGAGGAATTTGCTTGTTTCGCTTATTCCTGGCGATTATTCAGTCTTAGCGCTTATTTCAGGGCTTAATCCTTCGGTAACCATGTTTGCCAAATACCAGAAGGACCGCTAATTTGAAATCATTCTAAACTAGAAATAGAATTCCTGAGCCAGAGAGTCAAGTATTCTATTCTTTACGCGATATCAAAATTTCTTTGGCTTTATCAGTTGAACTTGCTAGGAATGCAGCAACCCGTCTTCAACCAGGACAGAAATCACCACTATTATGCCTGAAGTCATCATAAATGGCCCCGCGGGTCGGCTGGAAGCCCGCTATCATCACAACACAGCAACAGATTCGCCAATTGCGATATTGCTGCACCCACATCCGCAATTTGGCGGCACAATGAACAACCAGATTATCTATAATCTCTACTACACCTATGTAGAGCGTGGATTTTCTGTACTGCGCTTTAATTTCCGCAGCGTTGGCCGCTCACAAGGGGTGTTTGACAATGGCCCTGGCGAGCTGGCAGATGCTGCCGGTTGCCTTGACTGGCTGCAAACGCAAAACCCGGACAGCCACACCTGCTGGATAGCTGGCGCAAGCTTTGGCGCGTGGATCGCGATGCAGCTTCTGATGCGCCGCCCGGAAATAGACGGCTTCATCTCTGTCGCGCCGCCTGCAAATCTATATGATTTCTCATTCCTCGCCCCCTGCCCCTCATCCGGGCTTATCGTCAATGGCGAAACAGACCGCGTCGCACCAGCTCAATCGGTGACAGACCTGGTCAGCCGCCTGAAGACCCAAAAAGGCATCGTCATTACTCATGATGTGATTGAAGGGGCCAACCATTTCTTTGAAGGCAAGATGGACGGGCTGATGGGCTCTATCAACGACTACCTAGACCTCCGCCTCGGCGCCTCCCCGCGCATGCTGATCGAGAGCGATGACTAGGGATTATGAATTACAGTCAGCAATGAAACACAAAACGGCGCTCAAAAGGGCGCCGTTTTTTTTCACCACTCCCCTACCGCTCTGGCACATCCCAATCATCGGGCGTCATCGCTTCATTCCGTATCTTAATGATCAGCCCCAGCGCCACACCCGCGCCAATGGCCACGGTTAAATCAATCAGCACGGTCAGCACCAGCGTCATAATAAGCAGGAATTTGTCAGAGGGCGGGGCCGCCATGTATGAGCGCCATTTATGCGGCTCGCTCATATTATAGGCCGTCACCATCAACAAAGCCGCCAGCGCCGGCATCGCCAGATAACCGGCAAGCGGGCTAGCAACCATCATCACAACCAGAATAACCAGCGCATGCACAATCCCCGCCATAGGCGTTTTACCGCCGGCATTAATGTTAGTGGCTGTGCGGGCAATGGCCCCCGTCACCGGCATACCGCCAAAAAGAGCTGAGGCCAGATTGCCAAAGCCCTGCGCCGTCACCTCCGCATTCGGCCGATGCGCGCCGCCAATCATCCTATCTGCCACCATGGCCGAAAGCAGCGATTCAACGCCTGCCAGAAACGCTATAACAAGCGCTGAGGGAAACAGCGCCACCAGCCGGTCATAGCTCACCTCTGGCAACTGCGGGAATGGCAATTGGTTCGGCAACGCGCCATAGCGCGAGGCAATCGTATCCACCTCAAGCCCGAGAATGGCAACAAGCGCTGAGCCAAGCCCCACCGCAAATATCAACCCCGGAAATTTCGGCGCCAATTTGCGCAGCCCGATAATCAGAATTATCGAGAACACCGCCACCAGCACCGCCCCGCCGCTCACGCTATCGCGCGCCTGCCAGAGCACCGGCAGCTTTTCTATAAAATGCGCCGGAACATTAGAGAGCGAAAGCCCTAGAAAATCCTTCAATTGGCTGATGGCAATAATAATCGCAATGCCGATGGTAAACCCGTTCACAACCGCCTCAGGGATATAGGCAATCAACCGCCCGGCTCTAAAATACCCGGCAATCAACAATATAACCCCGGCCATAAGCGTCGCGATCACCAGCCCGTCATAGCCATGCTCGGCGATAACCCCGTAAACAACGACGATAAACGCCCCCGTCGGCCCGCCAATCTGTACCCGGCTGCCACCAAGCAGCGAGATAAAAAACCCGCCGATTATCGCTGTGACAAGCCCTTGCGCCGGGCTGGCACCTGAGGCAATGGCAATCGCAATACTCAGCGGCAAGGCAACCATCGCCACCGTCACCCCAGCCAGGAGGTCAGCGCCAAAAAGCTGCAGAGAATATGTCTTGAGTGTTGTAAGAATTTTAGGCTGGCGCATAAGCAACCTGTATCAGTAAATTTTGAAGAACCGGTAAGGACAAATTAAACCGGACAAAGCGATAATACCAGTCACGCCGCTATGCTGGCAACTTCATTCACAGGCGAATGAAGCGGGCCGTCAGTTAGCTTGTCTTTTGCTGTGTTATAGCCTGCAAGAATGGCCTCCTCCGCCCGGTGAAAATCAAACATCCCTATCTCCCCAACAGAAGGGGAAAGGATCACATCCGGCTGTTCATGCGCCAACCTTGTTTGCGTAATGGTCTCAAGCGTCGCGTTAAACGCCTCCATCATAACATTGAACATGCCCGGCATCGCTGGTGCACGCACGCCATCATCCGCGCTAGAAAGCCCGACCTCAGCAATCTCCCCGGCCGAATTTGCACGAGAGCCATTCACAGTCACCGCAATCACAATATCTGCTCCAAGCGCCCGGCAGGCGGAAACAGGCACCGGGTTCACACAGGCCCCGTCCATAAACCACCGCCCGCCAATCTCAACAGGTTGAAACACACCGGGAATTGCAAAAGACGCATGCATCGCCTCCACCAGCCCACCTTCAGACAGCCAGACCTCCTGGCCCGTGCCAAGCTCGGTCGCCACCGCTGTAAAACGCCGCTTAATCTCCTCGATTTTTACATCTTTTAAATATTTATTCAGCTCAAGCCGGATTTTGCGACCGGACATCAGCCCGGCACCGGAAAAGCTAAGATCAAGACAACCAAGGATCCGGCTAAGGCTCATCCCCCGGGCAAACGCTTCAAGCGCGTCAAGATGATCCGCCACATAACAGCCCCCAACCACCGCGCCAATGGAGGTGCCAACAATAATATCCGGCCTGATACCAAGCTCATCTAGCGCCCGGAGCACACCAATATGCGCCCAGCCCCGTGCCGCACCGCCACCAAGCGCGAGCGCAATTCGCGGGCTCGTCTCAGGCGGGTTTATGCAAGGGGGGCGTTTCATATCCTTATTACTCTCAATCAGCGTTACTCTTAAGTCGTGCAAAGCAAGGACTTTTACTATTCATGGCATCAACGATTGCCAGTAATAGATTAGTCGCACGAGAGGGTGGTCAGGTTCAGTGATAATTCTCACAAAGGGTCAGTGAAATTCCACTGTAAGGGCAAGCCCGCACAATTGTATCGACGTACCAAATCGCGTAAAGGCCACAACACTTGCCCAAAAAACTCACTCAACAGGCTGATATATCACCAGCCAGATAACACCAGCCAGAAAACACCAGCCAGATAACACCAGCAAGTCACGTATCACCGCCAGAACCACCGCGCCGCTTAAGCTCTCTCGCGCCGCCCACAACACCGGTAGTTTTTCGATAAAGTGGGCCGGCACATCCTTAAGCAAAAGCCCGACTAAACAACTACACAAACCCCAATCAACTCTATAAGCTCACCCAGAACACCACTAACCCCACATGGAAGCCCCTCTCGTGAGCGACAAACCCGCCAACCACGCCACCTCTTTAAAGCGCGGCCTCACCCTGCCGCTGCTCACCCTATATGGCCTCGGCGTCACCATTGGCGCAGGCATCTATGTGTTGGTTGGTATCACCGCCGCTGAAGCCGGGCTCTATGCCCCCATCTCATTTATCATCGCGGCAGGCACGGTTGCTTTCACAGGCTTTACCTATGCTGAGCTATGCACACGCTACCCCGTTAGCGCCGGGGAAGCCGCCTTTGTAGAAAAAGGCTTTAACTCAAACTCACTGGCGCTTGTTGTTGGTTTGCTGGTCATCGCCTCGGGCGTTGTGTCATCGGCTGCCATCTCCATCGGCGCAACAGGGTATCTGAACAGCTTCATCCCCCTCTCCCCCATGGTCTTAACGGCGCTAATCATCATGCTTCTCGGCCTTGTTGCCGTCTGGGGCATTGTCGAATCTGTCACCATAGCTGCCATCTTCACACTTATAGAGCTAGCCGGCCTCGCCCTAGTTCTCTATTACGGCGTCTCTCTCAAGCCTGATCTAGTCGGGGAATTGGGCAGCCTCATCCCACCGGCCACCGGCGCCGCCTGGGCCGGCATCACCTCAGCCGGGCTGCTCGCTTTTTTTGCTTTTGTTGGCTTTGAAGACATCGCCAATGTCGCTGAGGAAGTAAAAGACCCAGGCAAAACTCTGCCCCCAGCCATCATCCTCACCCTGCTTATCGCAACCCTGCTCTATGTTGCAGTGGTCTCTGTCATTGTGCTCGCCGTGCCGATGGAAACTTTAACAAAATCTGCCGCCCCCCTCGCTCTCGTGTTTGAAAAAGCCGGCAGTGGTACCAGCAAACTATTTGACGCCATCGCCAGTATCGCAACAATCAATGGCCTGCTGATCCAGATGATTATGGCCTCACGGGTGCTCTACGGCATGGCCTCCCGCGGCACAATGCCGGCTATCTTTGCCCCTGTTAACTCCGTCACCAGAACGCCGTTAAACGCCACACTCATGATCGTCGTTATCGTCCTCGCCCTTGCCCTCTTCTTCCCTATTGCGGAACTGGCAAAAGCAACCTCAACCCTGGTGTTGTTTGTTTTTGTGCTGGTTAATCTCGCCTTACTAAGCCTTAAATGGCGCGGTGAACCCGCCGCACCCGGCGCCTTCGAAGTGCCCCTATGGGTGCCGGTGATGGGCTGCATCACCAGCAGCCTGCTTCTGCTCTCAGGGTTATTTTAAGGTTTTTTTTTCCCCATATTCATCGGCCGGAACACAAGCCACACTCTGACCAATAGAATAAACAAAAAAGCGATCAGCAAGCTCATCTGCTCTTCCATAGTGCCGCGCAGCAGGAGATAAAGCCCCCCGCCTGCCAGTGAGAGCGTCGCATAAATATCTGTCTTGAGCACCAGCGGCGTTTCCCCGCAAATAATATCCCTGAGGATACCGCCGCCAATCCCCGTGATACAGCCAAGAAAAACCGCCATCACCGGCGAGATGCCAGCCGTAAGCGCAATGCGCATACCGATGAGCGTAAAGAGCGCCAGCCCAACCGCGTCGGTCAGGTTTAATAGCAGTTTGCGCCGCCCAAGCCCCGCCTCCAGCTTTTCCGCCAGAAAAAACGCAACCATCCCCACCGGCACAGCCGTGAACACATAGATCTGATCCTGAAGCCAGAATACTGGCTGATTGCCGATAAGTAGATCCCGCATAGTGCCGCCGCCCACCGCTGTGATGACAGCAAGAAAGGCCGCGCCAAACAAATCAAAATCATTGCGTGCCGCCTGAATAGCCGCAGAAACAGCCATCGCCGTCGTCGCCAGCACTGTCAGCACAAGAAGTAAGGTCACATTCTCAAACATCGCGTTTGGTATCCCGGTCGAATAGCATCAAACTACAGCACAATAAAAAAACCAGATAGCGTCAAAAACAGGAAGCATCAATCCCTGTCAATCGTACCATCAATTTGTTCTGAAAGGAGCAAGGTGGCCGCCCGCTTCGCATCACCCGCCGGATCTTGTTCATGATCAAAATGCGCCATAACGGTGGCGCCGTCTTTTAAAAGCAACAAACCGCGCGCAAGTACAGCCGGATCTTTCGCGCCAGCCTCGCTGGCTATGCGCTCTATCTCGCGAAACAATAATCTTTTGTGTTCGCTCGCCTGGCTATGAATTGGGTGCGTGCTATCTGGATACTCGCAAGAGGCCTTAATAAAAAGGCAGGAGCTAAATTCTTCGGTTGCAAACCATTCAGAAAGCGCATCAAAGATCGCAAGCAGTTGCGCTTGAGGCGCCCCCGCCTCCTTGATGCGGCGAAACAACCAGCCCCTGAACTCCTCATCCCGTAACCGCAACACAGCAAGGATCAGATCTTCCTTGGTACGAAAATGCTTGAACATTGTCGTTTTTGAAATACCCGTTTCCGCGGCAAGCATATCCATGCCTGCCGTATGAAACCCCTCCCGGTAAAAAATTTTAAGGGCCTTGCGGACCAATTCATCACGCTTATTAGGGCGCATACCATCTCCAGTGCGTACCATTCTGTTAATTTAAGTCAGTTGTAAAAACCGCCAAATCTATCACTAAAATCATTAATAAACTGAAATTTAAGTTATTAAAAGGCAAAGCACCAGCCAGGATCACAAAAACGTTACTAGCAATTCTGTACCGATCTGTTAATTAAAAAGCAAGCGAAGATGAACAGATCGGTTCATGCTTAAAAATTCCAGCCATAAGCCCAATCACGGCTCTTCGGACAAGGCTGGTTGAAACAACAACGCGCCTGATAAGTCAGCACTTATCTAACGGCATCACAAACCCGGGTGGCTGTCTCACCAAAGACCCACCCCCCGTTAATCGCCGCATGAAGTGAGCATCACCTCTCTTCAACGGCACAATGAAAAAGGATTATTAAAATGAAATATATCGAACTCCTCATCGCCTCCACAGCGCTTTTTGGCCTTATTGCAGATAGTACAATCGCCAAAGCCGCCGATGAATATAACGTCACAAAAGGCACAACAACCACAGGCCATAGCCTCGCGCTTCGCGGCAATGATCTTGTAGCTTTGACAAAACAGAACAATGTCACACCCGGCTTGGCTAAATTCACCCAGATACATGATGGGGTGGCCTACTACTTCGCTTCTGAAGAAACAAAACGCCAGTTCGCCGCCAATCCAGAAAAATACCTGCCACAGTTTGGCGGCTACTGCGCCCTCGGCATTGCCCTAAACAAAAAGCTCGATGGCAGCCCCCGTTATGCAGACATCGTAGATGGCAAGCTTTACCTCTTGTTAAACGCCGCAGTTTTCGAAGCTTATAAAAAAGACAAAGCCGGCACCATCGCCAAAGCAAATAAGCTCTGGCCGACAATCAAACATCTGACGGTGCAGGAAGCAAACAGCTAATCCAACCATAACCCCAGCAATGATTATGATTGGCGGTCATCATTGAAGTTACGCCATCAGGTCAAACATCGCTCAGTTAAACAATTCAAAAATTTAAGGATAATATCATGTCGCGTATACCAACCCCCGCATCAATCAACGAAGCCCCCACCGCCTCACAACCAATCCTGGAGGCCGTGAACAAGCAGCTTGGCTCGGTGCCAAATATATTCCGCATGGTCTCAAATAGCCCCGCCGCTCTAGAGGGCTACGCCAGCCTTAACGGTGCCCTTGGCAAAGGCAAACTCGACCCCCAAACCAGAGAGCGCATCGCTCTAGCTGTGGCAGAGGTAAACGGCTGTAATTACTGCCTCTCGGCCCACACTTATCTCGGCAAAAATCTGGCCAAGCTTGATGATGTTGAAATCGCCGCAAACAGAGGCGGCACCTCAACAGACCCCAAAGCTGTGGCAGCCGTTCGTTTTGCCATCACTGTCCTTAATGAGCGCGGCCATATCAACAATGAGGACCTAAATGAAGTCCGGGCTGCCGGTTACAGCAATGAGGAAATCATAGAGATTGTCCAGCATGTCGCTCTCAATGTATGGACAAACTTTATCAATGAAGTTGCTCAAACAGAAATCGACTTCCCCGTAGTGGATGCTGAAAAAGCGGCGTAACCCTCCCCCGCCCCTCCCCTGCCGTTATGGCATCCACAAACTTCCGCTGGCGCTTCAAGCGTCAGCGGATTTTTTAAAAGAGGATCTCAATTATGAATAAAGATCAGAGTGAAGAAACCAGTGGCTATTCAAGCGATATCGCCTTTACAAACAGTGTGAAATCCATCCAGCAGCGCAAGGGCTCCCGCCAGATCTATATGAAAATGGAAGAAAGAGGCGGCTGGCAAACCAAAATAACAGACGAGTTGAAAAACTTCATAGAGGCTCAAATCAGCGTTTTTTTCGCGACAGCCAATGCTGAAGGCCAACCCTATATCCAGCACAGGGGCGGACCAGCAGGCTTTCTGAAAGTGATCGATGAAACCACAATCGCTTTTGCAGATTTCACCGGTAACAAACAATATATCACCATGGGAAATCTTGCAGAAAATGACAAAGCCAATCTCTTTCTCATCGACTATGCCGCCAAACGGCGCATTAAAATATGGGGAACATCCCGAGTGGTTGAAGGGCATGAAGAATTGGTCGAGCAACTTATGCCATCTGGTTACAAAGCCCGGCCAGAGCAGGTGATTCTGTTCACTGTCTCCGCTTGGGATGTCAATTGCCCCCAGCACATCCCCCAGCGCTTTGAAGCAAGCGATGTCGAAAAATTGCTGGCAGAGCGCGACGAAAAAATAAAAAATCTTGAGATGAAATTAGAAAAACTCAAGGGCAATTCGTAACATATCAACTTATTGGCCGTTTGTATCTGCTCCAGCGGTGAAGCGAGATTGATAAATGTAGAGACAAAAGGAAAAGCCCGGCCCTGCTTAAATTGATAAGCAGAACCGGGCCCATAAAATCTTCAAACAAGCCACTAATAGCTGGCTTTATTTCATATGTTCATAAGAAAACACATGCTTCGTATCAGTCAGCGGTGCATGGCATTTTCTGCAATCATTTAAATTCTTTTTAGCAACCGAGCCATCCGGTTTGAAGGCTGCAAAATCCCAGTCACCATTGCGAAATTCTTCTGAAAACTGCTCACCCCAGCCTTTCCGTTTTTCCATCACAGCAACCAGTGCAAATTTATCGCGAATGCGTCTGCTAAGGTCACTTTCAATAACCTCGCCGTCTTCATCTTTTTTCGCTTTATATATTTCACCAACGATAACAGCCCCATCAGGAAATTCACCCGTGGCCTTCACAGCTTTCAGCACCTCTTCACTCGCAAATAAACGAATAATCTGGTCATCATTTTGCGTGCGATCAAGACTGAGATAATTCACAAAATCAGTTTTGTAGTTTTCCGGAAATTTAATCTTGGATTGAGGCTCTTCAGCAAACACCTTGCCGCAAAAAGCAAGCAATAGAAGTGAAACAAGTGCAACCGTTCTAATCATCTTCGTCTCCCACATTGTGCATCCCATCAGTTTTTTGCCACCCGATAAAAGATGCAATTTATAGCAATGTTTTAATGCTATGCTATAAAAACAATTATAACAATAATTAATGTCGTAATTGTATGATTTGACATTCAAGTTATTTATATCTACCTAGACTAAAGTTGACGAAGGGCATTTTTTGAATGGCAACAAGAGACCAAATCACCGCTTTGCTGAGAGAAACGCCAAAAACCATCTCAGAACTGGCCGCAGAGTTAGGCGTCGCAAGAAATGCTATCTCCTTTCAGCTGCACCGGCTAATCGCTGAGGGCATTGTGGAAAAAGGCACCATCCGCCGCAAAAGCCGGGCCGGTAAACCCGCTCAGGAATATAAGATCACCCCGGGCAAGGAAGATCTCGGCTCCCATGCCTACACCCCCTTTGTGAAAAGCCTGCTGGTACAACTCCCCAAACATTTAAGCCCCGCCAAGAGAAAATCACTCCTGGAGCAGGTCGGCAAACATATGGCTGTAGAGGCAGGATTATCAAATAATGAGGATTTTCAAACAAACCTGCGCGCGGCGATAAATCTCGTGAACAAGCTTGGCGCTACCGCTGAATGGTATGATGATGATGACCAGGTCATCGTGAGAAACATCAGCTGTCCTTTAGCCGGCGCTGTACGGGTGGAACCTTGCGTCTGCGATGCGGTGGCCGCCTTTTTCACAGAAGCCACCGGCGCAAAAACCACCGCCAGCTGCCAACATGATGAGAATCTTGTTTGCCGCTACATCATTGAGAAACAATCAGCCTAAACCTCAGCTAACTGCCCGCCAACTTGCGGCGCCATAACCCCCGTTGTTCCGGGGAATGTCAACGGTAAACCCGCAAGATGGCGCACAGCAAGAAAACCAAAAGCTTCCGCCTCGACAAAATTTCCCTGCCATCCAAACTCATCAGCCCCGCAAACAGGCGCTGAAACAACCGCCGCCAATCGTTGCATCATATGCTCATTCTTAGCGCCGCCGCCAACCACAACCCAGCGCTTTGGCCGCGCCGCCATATAAGCTTCAGCGACGGCAATGCTGCGCACAGTCATCTCAACCAAAGTCGCCGCGCCATCTTCAAGGGTTAACCCCGCAGCTGTAACAGCGCGAAGCGCATCTGTAGAAAACTCATGCCGGTCCAGTGATTTGGGCGGTGCCTTCTTAAAATAAGCACCCTCCAAAAAGTCAGCTACAATCCGCTCATCAACAGCGCCGCGCCGGGCATAAGCACCGCCCGCATCCATCGGCTCTCCACACTTTCCAAACACCCAATCATTTAGCAATCCATTCCCCGGCCCCGTATCAAACGCCAACAATTCATTACTTCCAGCACCATCCCCTGAAGGACCGATATATGTAACATTCGCCACACCGCCAATATTGACAATGACCACAGGCAGCTCAAGTCCAGCCTCGGTCGCCAGCGCCTGATGATAAACCGGCACCAAGGGAGCCCCCTGCCCCCCCGCCTGCAAATCGCTTTGGCGCAGCTCATGCACCACAGGCATCCCAAGCGCGCAGGCAAGCTCCGGCCCACTACCCGCTTGTAAGGTCACATGTTGCGCCGCATCATGAAACAGCGTCTGCCCATGAAATCCAATCACATCAATATCCATAGGGCCAAAGCCAGAAACCGACATCAGCCGCCGCACCGCATCAATATGCCGGGCAGTTACCAGAGGGCTCACCCTGTCAACAATTGCCCGCCGCGCTGCTAATTCAGAGGTTCCCCCATGAGAAAGCCCTGCCATTTCACGCATCTGCTCCTGCAGTAAACTTTGCTCACTCGCATTATATGCCACAAATTCATATGGCCCCCGCGCTAGAATAGAGACGCCATCCGTCTCTATAATTGCCGCATCAACCCCATCGGCAGAAGTACCGCTCATTAACCCGATCGCACGTTTAACAGCTAAATTCATGACCAACCCCATTGACAAATGGTGACATAATTTTAGAAAGCCACTAACACATAATAGCAGTGACATGAAACAGCCGCCATTCAGAGCTTAATGAAAACCAATTCTCATATAAAAATGGTAGCGCAATAACTGTAACGAAATAACTATGGCAATATTCCTGTCCATTTAAAAATAGAACACCAACAGGCAGCCTTAAACCATCTAAACCACCACTGCACTAGCAACCACCGCGCCGTTCAGGCTAAAGAGAAAAAAATGCAAAATTACAAGTCAGACTTCCTCAACATCCTCGAAAGCCGCGGATATATTCACCAATGCTCTGACGCCGCCGCGCTGGATAGCAAACTAAAAGATGGTCCCATTACAGCCTATATCGGCTTTGACTGCACAGCCCCAAGCCTGCATGTTGGCAGCCTCCTGCCCATAATGATGCTCTATTGGCTACAACAAACCGGCTCAAAACCCATTGTCCTTATGGGCGGCGGCACCACAAGAATTGGCGATCCTTCCGGCAAAGACAGCGCCCGCCAAATCCTGACCGATGAAATTATAGAAACCAATAAAGCCGGTATCCGCCAGGTCTTCGCAAAATTCCTCACCTTTGGCGATGGAAAATCAGATGCCATCATGACCGACAATGCCGACTGGCTGATGGATATTAACTACGTCGATTTTCTCCGCCAGGTTGGTCGTCATTTCTCCATCAATCGCATGCTGACTTTCGACAGCGTCAAACTACGGTTAGAGCGTGAACAACCGCTATCATTCCTCGAATTTAATTACATGATCCTGCAAGCCTATGATTTTGCAGAACTGAGCCAAAAGCTGGGCTGCACCCTGCAAATGGGTGGTTCGGACCAATGGGGCAACATCGTCAATGGCATTGATCTTGGCCGCCGCCTTTATAATGCAGAGCTATTTGGCCTCACAGCGCCGTTGCTCACAACCTCAAGCGGCGCCAAAATGGGCAAAACCGCTGATGGTGCCGTCTGGCTCAATGCCGAGCAGCTCACCCCTTATGATTATTGGCAATATTGGCGCAACACGGAAGATGCGGATGTTGGCCGTTTCCTCAAACTCTTCACCACTCTACCGCTCGATGAAATTGCCCGGCTGGAAGCTTTAGAAGGCGCAGAGATAAACGAAGCCAAAAAGACCCTCGCCTATGAAGCCACAAAATTACTACACGGCGAAGCCGCGGCAGCAAAGGCCAATGAAACGGCACGCAGCACGTTTGAAGAGGGGGCGATAAGTGAAAACCTACCAAGCTTCCCCGTCTCTAAATCTGATCTCGAAGCCGGGTTACCAATCATTCAAGCCATAACCCTATCAGGCCTGGCCGCTTCCAATGGTGAAGCCCGCCGCCATATTAAGGGCAATGCTATAAAATTAAATGATCAGCGCGTCGCTGATGACAGCGTCAAAATCACAGGTGATGATTTTAATAAGGACGGCGTCGCCAAACTCTCATTCGGCAAAAAGCGTCATATCCTGCTGACATTGTAAAGAAATAGGGGGCAAGCCTATTGTTCCAATAGGCTTTAATTGGCCGAGCGCCGAATGACGGTAGAAGCACTTGTCTCAGGTGTTTTGCTTTTGCGTTTTTTATTCAGCTGGCTTTTCCGCTGCGGTTTTGATGCGCTAGAATCCCGCTTGATTTTCTCATTGCGCTTACTGTCTGGCCGCGCCCTGATCTGCTGTTTGCCCTGTTCAAACTCGAAGATTTGACGGAACACACCAGGCGCCACAAGAGACATCGGGTTTACAAGCACCTCAGGCTTATTGATATTACCGTAAATACCAAAGGTAATACCAAGCATACCTTCACCGCGGCGACCAACAAGAATATCACCCAGTACCGGCACCGCGCCCACAGCGGCGTTCAAACCGTATAGCGGAATATAAGTACCGCCAAGCCGCACCCTTTCTTTTTGAAAATCAATACTGCCCCGCATGGTCGCCCCCAGCAATTCACCAGAGACATAACTTTCATGCAGCACAAACTGCTCATGACCGATAGAAAACGGCGCAACCAGTCGCTTAAACGGAATAATATCCTGGCCAGCGACCGTCTTGTTCTTTTTACCGCTGGCAATATTAGAGAGCACTTCCTTTACCACCGGGTCAGAGGCAATGGAAAAACGGGTAATCACCAGCTCACCTGTTTTTGAGGCCAACTGCCGTTTTTTCACATTATAGCGCACGGTCAATTCGCCAGTGCCGCCTAACATATTCGGATAAAAACCAACAAAGCGCAGCGCTTCTCCAGCGTCACTGGTTTCAACTTGTATGATAGGATCTTGACCGCTGCTACTCACCTGGCGCGCTTTCAACAAGCCGCCATTGCGCAGCCTCCCATCAACTGCAAAGCTGATCATCTTATCACCGCGGCGCTTCATATTGATCTGAAAATCGGAAAGTTTAGATTGCTGCCAGCCAATTACAGTATCAAATTTAGAAATAAGATTGAGCCCACCAACAGCCTTACCTTTACCGCCATCACCAACTTGGCCAGTGCGCAAAAGAGATTTCAAAACACCCCGCCCATCATAGGTAGCGCCAGTGGCCATCACATTCCAAATTCCATCACCACCGCGCTCACCCTTAAGCGTAATGTTGGAGACAATCTGGTATGAGATTTTAGGAAAATAGAATGAACGAACCGCAGACTGATCATCAAGGACAATGCGCCCTTTCGCTGTCAGGTCCTGGCCTTTAATTTCAAAATCCTCCAGCACCACGTCATCATCACCAGGCACAATTTTAAAATCCAAACTGGCAGAAACGCCGGCCTCTTTACGCCACCCCAAAGCAGAGGATTTTAAAACAGCTTTTGTCAGATCCGCCGAGACAGACATATAAAACTTATCATTCTGGCTTTCCCTAAGCACCACTTCCATCGGCATAGGCCCCTGCACCAGATGGTTCACATCAAGCCCAAGCTGGTTGCGGTCAGCCTCATCATAAACACCACGAATAAGCAGCGGTGGTGGCACATATCCGGCCTTTGTCACTATCTGGCGGCGCCACTCAAGATCAGCAGAGACCCCATTAATAAGTGACGTGCCTTTCGCCTCAATATAATTAGGCCCCAGCAGAAAATTAATCGCACCATCATTAAAGTTGAATTTGCCTACATCCGCCTTGCCATTCAAAAGCACCAGCTTGCCTTCTACACGCACATCCTCTTGATTAACCTCATCGCTTAACGGCGTAGAGATCGTCAGGTCACCACTCACCTTACCTTCAATATTTTCAGCTGTTTCACTCATCATCGAGTGATGGTCAAAGGGGTCACGCTTCAAAAGCGCCAACAAACTAGCAGCGTCGCTCTCAAGTTTTAACGAAATAACCCCATCAGGGATTTTCGGCTCGTAATCCGCAATAGAGAGAATGCCATCTTTAAAGGTAACTTTTTTGCCCTTACCAAGATTCGCCCCGCCTTCATCCATCGTAGTTGTAAGCTGGCTACCACTAATACGAACAACAGCCGCCTTCCCTTCAACCAGAAGCGGATTATCAAAAACAGTAAAGGCCGGGTCAGCAATCTCTAAAACAATAGCCGGTAGCTTAAGCGACTTATCATCCGCTTTCCGCGCCGGCTGGTTTTCAGAAAAGCTAAAGCTTTCAAGGGCAAATTCTCCATTTCTAATCACACCGCGGCGGGCTTCATCAAAAACCCAGTCCCGGCTGTCTTGCCGGTACCCCTCCGGCCAAATCGCCTTAACAAGATCAAGCGGTACATTAGAAACCCGCCCCCGCAAAATAGCTGGATAGCCACTAGAGCCATCATGCGCCATAATCAAGTTGCTATCACCGATCTGCGCGCGCAATTCATCGATTGAAATCGGCGCATCAACTTTAAACAGCTGACCGGAAAAATTAAATTCACGAATAGGATATCGCATGCCAGCGACCTGGGAGGTCAAGGACCCCTCGGTAGAATAAAGCTGGAAGCGCCAATCCTTAGGCCCCGCGCCTGTCGCATCTCGCCAGATATCACCTTTAAGAGAAATATGCCCATTCGGGTAAAATAGATCACCCCGCTCCATTACAATATGCTTCGCGTCACCCTTCATCGTGAAGTCAAACGCACCGCGTGTAATTTCAAAGCTCGGCCCCTCTTTGCTCAGGAGCCCAATATGCCCCTCAGATAATGAGACTTTGACCTTGCCAGATAACAGCCCCTCAACAAGATGGATCCGGGCTTCCATATCACCAGAAACCCCAACATGAACTGGCTTAAGAGCTTGCAAAACAGGCACAAGTGATGACAACTCAGAAGGAACGATATTCTCAAGCTGGGTTTTTACGTCGACAAATTTCTCACCTTCACGGTGGCGAATAGAGACCCACATTCCAGCGCCTGGTGATTGCTCATGCTGAATAATACCGCGCCCAATCAATTGCTTTTCACCAGAAGGGTCATACTGAATAGCAAATGATGGAATATACCAGATATCACCTTTATCTTTTTGGCTGGCATGCAGCACAACACGCGCTTTTAGCACACCGATATCGGCAAGATTAATAGACTTTTGCAGCCGGCTATGCACTTTCGCTAGTGCCCCTTCAACCGCATCACCAAGCTGCGAAACGGGCCTTGAACCGGCATCACCTAATTCAGCAATGGTCGCATCAGCCAAACCGCTATCAGCTAGCGCCCCTTCACTGCGCCGCTCCAGCATGCCGCTTGGGTCACCCCATAAACTCCATTCCCCATTCTGATCACGTACCAGATGAATCTCAGGCCCAATCAGGCTCAAGCTATCAGGCTCAACACTACCAACTAGAAGAGGGAAAAATTTAAGACCAATCGCCGTCTCAGGGCTCGCCGCAATCGGCTCCTGCTGTTGACTACGTATGGTCATATTCGTCAAACGCAGGAATAGCCCACCCAACTCACGGTCCCGCTGCAAAAGCACATTATCGATGCGCACATCAGCGCCGCCAAAACTATCAGCGAGGGCGGCTTCAATCTGCGGCTTAAGGAAAGAAACGGAAAGCGCCCGCCACCCCATAGAATAATAAAACACAGAGAGAGCAACAGCCAATATCAAGGCGGCCCCAGCACCATAATTAATAAACCGACCACGCCCCTCGCGGCGCTTGAAAAAGAGACCAACAAACCGCTCAAACGCCACCACGCCATAATGGCCGATATAAGAAACACCGTGATAGCAACCATCAGCTATACCGTGTCGCTCTGATCTGGATCTGCCTAAGTCTGAACTGCGCCCGGCGGCAAAATTCCGCTCACCAGTAAGCTGAGAGGCACGAACGTCATCATGATTAGAAGAGTGAGTAATATCGTAGCCACTCTCATGTGGCCTAGTCTCATACGGCCCACTCTCATGCGGCGCAGTATTTTGCCCAGCACTCAGCTGCGGCTGGCCATTAGGCCCCCGGCTTTCCTCATGCGATTTATTTGCAGCATGAGGGCTATGAGGGCGCACCCATTGCGGTTTATTTGGTTTATTATCGTCGTTCATACTGGCTTAGTTATGAGTTTCAATCCCCGCTTATGCACGGGCTGTAAGAAAGTAATTATTCAGCTACACAAGCACCTGTTAACATTTAATCACGCTGCGACAACAAAAGAATTTTTATATCTGAAAAGTCAGTCTTAACTTTAAAGACCGAGCCACTTGAATTTAAGAGGCTGTTGACTGTGATAACCAAAACCACCGCCTCCCCTAAACCACTTAACGTAACAGAGCCATCATTGAGTTAAGCAAGGCACCTTTGCATTTCTGAGATACCATCACGCAAGAATGGAACAATCACATAACATAATTTGAGACGATTTAAACTGACAGCTCTCACCATTTACACGCAGTACCCGAAGCGGTATCAACAAATCTAGTCCAAAGCATGACTTAAAATGGTTGAGACAACCAAAACAATCGCCACAACCAGGCATGAGACTAGAGCCTTGGCACAATAAGACGGCATATAAAATTAAAGGAAAGCAACACCCTATGCTTCAGGTAAATGATAAAGCACCCACCTTCACCCTCCCCAGAGATGGCGGCGGCGATGTCTCACTGGAAGAGTTTAAGGGCCAATGGGTCATTCTTTATTTCTACCCGAAAGATAGCACCTCAGGCTGCACTAAACAGGCAATCGACTTAACCGAACATGAAGCTGAGTTCAAAAAGCGTGATGCTGTCATCATAGGCATCTCCCCTGATAGCGCCGCCTCCCACGATAAATTCATCGCCAAATATGATCTGAATATTATTCTTGCAGCAGATGAAGACCGCCAGGCGATAGAATCATATGAGGTCTGGAAAGAGAAAAAAATGTACGGGCGAAGCTATATGGGCATCGAGCGGTCAACATTTCTTGTGGATAGGGACGGCACCATTAAGGCCATATGGCGCAAGGTAAAAGTACCAGGCCATGCAAAAATGCTATTGGATAAATTGGATGAAGAAAATTCCTAAAACCGACTGAGAGAACATAGCAGCCAAGTCTCAGCCTTGCGATAGCCCGTTTCAATCATATTTAGCCTGTAATAAATATCTGGCCTGTGGACAAACCATACCCACATAACATCGCCTAAAGTGCCAAAACGACCTAAATTAAAACCTTAATTACGGCCCAGCGCTGTTGTTGACGCTGTTGCAACTAAAGGGCATAAATTCATCAATTGAGTTGACGACATCAAACGCATCAAAATTCAGTCTTTTGCTAATTGTCATAACTTAGACAATAACGAATGACACAAAACATAGCGCTTGGTTGAGTTAAGTCTTTGGGACTGATGGAAACATCACGCTGATACCGGCGAACCAAAAACGGCGTCACAAAATTTAAGTGGGGCAGCATCAAATCACTAGATGCACAAATATGAGCAACTGAAAAAATACGGCCCACCTACTAAATAAGGGTAACCAGCTCATAATTGACCGTTTTAAGAGGGGAAAACCTTGATCAGACTGTGATTGTAGCTAGATTAATGTGGATTTTTTGGCGATGCCGTTACATATTGTTAGTTCCATCACACGCCCAATAACTTGCGTAATTAATTGCTAGCTAAAAAAGCATAGACGCATGCAAAATGTCATCGAGTGGTTTGCCACACCGAAGATTTACTCGTAAGGTGGTGGTTGAACAGTTCAGGACAAACCGTTCACGGCAAAGATGTTGAACATGAACAGAATGACATTGAGTATGACAACTAAAGGGCTAGAACATGAGCGTTTGGAGGTCATAAACCAATGTTCACAAAACGACCGGAGAATGATGGGATGAATGTGCCTGCCCCTAAACCCGCAATGGGTCAACAACCAGCTCTGCCACCGGCAGGAGCCATGCCACAGAATCCTCTGGGCAATAAAAATATGCTCAAGGGATCAAACAAAATGGTCCCGTCGATCATTGGCGCTGATCTAACAATCACTGGCAACGTGATCTCTAAAGGCGAAGTTCAGGTAGATGGCATCATCCAGGGTGACCTGCATTGTGCCTCCCTTATCATCGGCGAAAAAGCTGAGATCAACGGCGTTGTCGTTGCTGAGGATGTTGTGGTTCGCGGCCAGGTAACTGGCTCAATCCATGGTGTTCGCGTAACGCTGCAAGCCAGCTCACAAGTTAATGGTGATATTACACATCAGTCATTGGCCATCGAGCAAGGCGCCTTCTTTGAAGGTAAATCACGCCGCGCAGATGATCCAATCGGCTCAGCTCCAAAGCTTGAAGTACCAGGCGAGCGCCATTATAACGGCGCCACTGAATAATTTGCGCTTTTAGCAAAAAACAGTCTGAGCTTCTAGCTAAGCCAGACTTTTAAGCTAAGCTTGAATTAACAAGACAAAAGAATTTCATTCCATGTCTGGGATGCAAAAACCCCGGTCAGTGTTTAACTGACCGGGGTTTCTTTTATCTGGTCTTCAGCTCAAAATAGCGATTATCACCAGTGCATTAGGCAAAAAACAGCGCCAGCATCAAAATCGAAATAGCGGCAATCCAGGCCGCGATGATCCGCAATCCAATATCAAGCGCAGCGGCCTGTATCTTTTCACGCAATATTCCAATAACAGTCACTAGATAAGCAAGAAAAAATACAGCGCCAATAACACTGCCAGACAATGTAAACAACATAGCCCGAAGCGGCCCAGGGTCAGGAAGAGATACAATCCCTATCATTACCCCCATAAGCCCCGGTAGTAGCAAAAATCCGGTAGGAAAATAAGCCGGCAGCAGCGCAGCTACACCAGCAATTAAGCACCCCAAGCCCAGCAAAATAAGCTCACTATACGTTGGCTCCCAGTCTAAAAAAGCAACCCCAACACCAATCAAAATCCCAAGCGAAAATAACTTTAATGCCGCGGAAAATTTGGCGGGGAAATTAAGCCCAAGCATAAGACTGAGAGCAAGCAGGCTTAAAAACTGCACCGGATTAATCAACGGATGAATAAATCCGGTATAGAAGCCTTCAAACCCTTCAATCGGGCTATGCGCAAAAGCAAGACTTGGCCAAACGACAGTTAACAATAAACTGGCTGCAAGGGCCCGAGCAGCCTTAAACAAAGCCAAACAAGAAGGCAAAACCAACCAGGGCAATCGCCCCGCCCCCCGCACGTACCAGATGACTCCCAAGTGGCCACCTCACTAACAGACCAAAAGCAATGCCCAACAGGTGCAACAATCCGGTCGCAAAAACAAAACCGATACCATAAGTGAAAGGATTGGCCGCAGTAGGTAGTTCAGTGCCATGGGCATAACCATGAAAAATTGCAAACACACCAACAATAATAGCCGCTAGCCAAAGCGGACTGCGTATAGCCAATAAAATGAGCAAGCCAAGCACAACAGCAGACCCGGCAATGCCCGCTTCAACAGCCGGAACAGGAACGCCTAAAATCCCCAGTGCCGCCCCCAAAGCCATAATCATCGGGAACACAATGGGTAAAATCCATATTGCTGGCACACCAAGAAACGCGCCCCATAAACCAACAGCAACCATAGCCACAACATGGTCCCACCCCAAAATGGGATGTGTAAAGCCACTAATGAAGCCCCCGGTGATACCGCCCTCCGAATGGGCAAAGGCCATATCAACGCCCAGCCCGAGAGATAAACCCAGACAGACAACCAAAACCAAAATGTAAGCTGCTAACCGGCTAATAAAATGCATAAGGCAATATCTCCGTTCTTATCCACGCCAAAATAATACCAGGCAAACCTATCACGGATAGTGACGAGTTAAATCAGCACGAATGCACGACAAAATAAAGAATACTGCTTTAATTTGAAAATTAAATGAGAAATCAGACAGCTATATCAGAATAACCATAAGGAAGCGGGCGCTTAGCGGCGCCCCAATCGGCCTTTTACGATAATCTCATCATCTGTCAGCTCAACAGAGCTCACAGTTGCAAGATTGCCCAGCACTTTTTCCTTGATATTACTGGCAATATGATCACGCATACGTCGCGAGTTCACAAATGTCTTCAGCTTATTTGCTATTTGCTTTTTCAGCGTCGCTGTCCGTTGCGGAATACGAACAAACTCAGTGCAGAAAAACCCAAGAAACCAGCTATTGCAATATTCTATCTCAACATCACCGACAATTTTGGCGCTGGAAATATAAAAGGAAAGGCTGCCCTTATGAGCAATCGGGCGCAGCCGCGCCACCACCTGCGCCTGAGTAAAATTCACAGCCGGCAAATAGGTTGTGCATTCCTTATAGCTAGAGCGCCCGGCCTTAGTAACACAGCGCCCCTCAAGCTCGGCCCCTTCCAACTCAAAATCAAGGGAGAGATAAAAGCTTTTATCCTGCGCTGTAATATTCACAACAGAAGAGCGAATATCAGAAACATAATAGGAGTGCTGGCGTCCAAACACCTTGTACACGTTATAAGGCTCAACACTAAAAGAAGAGATCGACTGGCCCTTAAACCGCACATATGACGAATTTCTGCGGTTATGGTTGCGCCCATTAAACCGGCCAAGATTATTCAACCGGATCTCCAGCCCCTCAAGCGCCCCCTGCACCAAGCCGTTAACTTCATCATAGGTGAAGGTAACGCTAGCAGCCCGGCTCTGGCTTGTTGGCAGCAATAAAAGAAGAGAGAAGCAAAACCCCAGCAGTAAGATATGTGCTGCTGAGCAAGTTTTTTTGAAACTTAAAAAGGCTTTACTTTGAAAACTTGAATCAGATTTCTCTAAATTCAGACACTTAGACCTATAAAACATGACGCCCCACTTAAAGCTCACCAGCACACCCCCCAATTATAAGCAGGGCTAAAAGGCCAGGTAGCTACAAATACTATAATATCACTTCGATATTTCGCGGGGCCCCCAAAACTGAAACAACAGGTTCAGCCATTAAACGCCATACACAGCGCCCCAAAAGTTAACCAATATTAACCTATTAACCAAGAAGCGCAAAGCAAGAGCAAGCCTAAATGAAAAAACTCCTGGCAACTGTGACCAATATCCAACCATCAAAAACGTTAAAAGAGCAGGTAATGAGCAGGTAAACAAAGCCTTTTGCTCACCTCACCAGCCATGTTATATGACGGCAAAACCCCGCCAATCCCCAAACGGCTGCTCAAGGAACCAATAGCTGTGAACAGCAACTCCGGCATTCGCCGCCGCTTCAGTCGCTCCGCCAAGAGTTATGACGACAATGCCGCCATCCAGCGCCGCGTTGCCGCCAGGCTCTGCGCGCTAATCGACGATCCAGAACCAAAACAATGCCTTGAACTTGGTTGCGGTACCGGCTTTCTCTCACTATGCCTGCTAGAGAAATACCAGAGCAGCACCTTTACCCTCACAGATATTTCGCCAGATATGTTGGCAGAAACCCGCACGAAACTAGAGCAGCACCAGCCTCCTTTTGCTCAAAACATAACCCTCAAACCACTCGATTTCAGAGAGCTGACCACCCCCCCGACAGAACAAGCTGAGCGCTATGATCTGATCACGGCCAGCATGGTTATTCACTGGGGTGACAATATTCTCAACACCCTCTCTGCAATCAGCCAGCATCTCACAGAGAACGGGCGCTTTTATTACAGCACTATCGGTCCAAACACCTTCAAAGAATGGCAGCAAACACTGAATTCCTGCGGGTTAAAATCCGGCCTGCGCCTTCCTCCCCATTTGCCTGGCATCATTGAAACAGAGACCATTACCACAAAGCATAATAGCGCTGCCTCTTTCCTGAACGAGCTGCGCCGCACCGGTGCCCATGGCCCCCGCCAGGACTACACCCCCCTCACGCATCGTGAGTTGAAAAGAGCGATGAACGCTCTGGAGCAGAACCATAACGCTGCCCTGACATGGGAAATCAAATATGGCTGCCTTACTGCCTGGCAAAACTCAGTCTAACGCTCAGCACAAACTCCAAAATTAAAATCCGCCCTCCCACGTAGCTAAGCTCTTAAATACATGCAGAACACTTGCATATTAATTAGAGCGACAGGCACCTCACTGCACATATATTAGGCATATAAAAATATGCCCTCAAAAGCATCACGAACTATAAAGCACTGTTTTAATTTGTGTTTTTAGCCTCAAAGCCGCTTGGCATGAAACTTGACTTATAGAAGCATGTTAACGCAAAGCCGCGCCAGCACAGCAAGCAAACAACATTGCAAGCTTAGTTAGCGCCAGCGCACTTTGCTCAATTGGCTTTAAATCATGAGGGGAAATATCTGAATGCTTTTCAGTAACAAACTGAATATCGAGAGCGGCATAAAAAAACTTATGCACACTCTAGCGGTAACAGCCATCACAGCCATTTCGGCAACAGCTTTTGTAACAACCAACTCAATGGCCGCAGAATTAGAGCTCGAAAAAGAAGAGCTAAAATTCGGCTTTATCAAACTCACAGATATGGCACCGCTCGCCATCGCCTATGAAAAAGGTTATTTTGAAGATGAAGGTCTTTTCGTAACCATTGAACCCCAGGCCAACTGGAAAGTGCTTCTTGACCGCGTCATCGACGGGCAGTTGGACGGCGCCCACATGCTAGCCGGCCAGCCCCTTGCCGCAACCATCGGTTTTGGCACCAAAGCTCATATCATCACCCCTTTCTCTATGGACTTGAACGGCAACGGCATCACTGTCTCAAACGCGGTTTGGGCCGAGATGAAAAAGCATATCCCCATGGGAGAAGATGGCAAACCCGTCCACCCCATCAAAGCTGATTATTTAAAACCTGTGGTTGATAAATATAAAGCCGAAGGCAAGCCCTTTAAAATGGGCATGGTCTTCCCAGTTTCCACTCACAATTATGAACTGCGTTATTGGCTGGCAGCAGGCGGCATTCACCCTGGCTACTACTCCAAAACGGACATTAGCGGCCAGATCAATGCAGACGCCCAGCTCTCCGTCACCCCGCCCCCGCAAATGCCCGCCACAATGGAAGCAGGCACAATCTATGGTTACTGCGTTGGCGAGCCTTGGAACCAACAAGCCGTCTTCAAAGGCATTGGCGTGCCGGTTATCACCGACTATGAAATCTGGAAAAACAATCCAGAGAAAGTCTTCGGCATCAGAGCAGATTTCGCAGAAAAATATCCAAACACCACCCTGGCTATCGTCAAAGCTCTCATTCGCGCCGCCAAATGGCTCGATGAGAATGACAACGCCAACCGTATGGAAGCTGTGAAAATCCTTGCCAAGCCTGCTTATGTCGGTGCCGATGAAAAGGTCATTGCCAATTCAATGACAGGCACCTTCGAATATGAAAAAGGCGATAAGCGCGAAGTGCCGGACTTTAATGTTTTCTATCGTTATTTCGCGACCTACCCCTACTACTCAGATGCCGTCTGGTATCTCAGCCAAATGCGCCGCTGGGGGCAAATCACCGAGCAAAAGGATGATTCCTGGTACGATGAAATTGCCAAAAAAGTCTACAAACCAAGCATCTATATGAAAGCAGCTGAGCTGTTGATCGCTGAAGGCAAGGTCAAGAAGGAGGAGTTTCCCTTCGGCACTGATGGCTACCGCGAACCCCAATCCGAGTTCATCGATAAAGTGACCTTTGATGGCCGCAAGCCCAATGAATATCTCAAATCATTCACCATCGGCCTCAAAGGGGCACAACAGGTACTGGATGGTAAAGTCGCGGAGAAATAAGTCCCCCGCCTCTATGAGCTGCCTTCTAGAGGGAAAATAGACTGCAGTTTCTAAAATAGAGGCGAACGCAATATCGCAGCGCTGGTGGGGGTGAAAACCCCCACCAGCAAACCATTTTTTATCAGCCGTGTAATCAGTCATGAATTTTGAGGCATCCATTTTAAACCGGTCCCTCCAGAGTTAACAAACAGAAACACTTAAGCCACAAAGACGGATCAATCAGATGGCCAACATATCAATCACACCAGATTTTCTTCGCACATCAATCGATGTGAAAGCCGCCCTCCGCGCCATACTCATCCCCTTAGTTGCAATCCTGATCTTCCTTGCAATCTGGGAATTCACCGCCTCTCAAATCAAAACTTCCCTCGGCCTCGTCCCCGGCCCCATTGAGGTCAGCAAACAATTTTCAACTCTGATTACAGAACATAATACTGAGCGCGAGAAAGCCGCCGCCTTCATAGAACGCCAAAAGATAAGAAACGAGAAAAAGCTCGCCAAAAACCCGGATGCCATTGTTAAAATACGTCCCTACACCGGCGCCCCCACTTTCTTTGATCAAATTCTCACAAGCCTGTTAACGGTATTTACCGGCTTTATTATCGCGTCCATCATTGCCATCCCAATAGGGATACTTTCTGGCCTGTCGCAAACCTTCCACACTGCGATTAACCCGATTGTACAGATCTTCAAACCAATCTCGCCACTTGCCTGGTTACCGATTGTCACAATCATCGTCAGCGCCGTTTACGTCTCTGATGACCCTTACTTCTCAAAATCTTTCGTTACCTCAGCCCTCACCGTCACTCTTTGTTGCATGTGGCCAACCTTGATAAACACAGCTGTTGGTGTTGCCGGCGTAGATAGAGACCTCATAAATGTCTCACGGGTGCTGCAACTCTCCAGCCTCACCAAGGTTTACAAAATCATCCTCCCCTCAGCCATACCGATGATCTTCACCGGGCTGCGCCTCTCTCTTGGCATTGGGTGGATGGTACTGATCGCTGCTGAAATGCTGGCGCAAAACCCAGGGCTCGGCAAATTCGTTTGGGATGAATTTCAAAACGGCAGCTCAAACTCACTCGGCCGCATCATGGTTGCCGTCATCGTCATTGGCATCATTGGCTTCATCCTGGACCGCTTGATGCTTCTCATCCAAAGCCGCGTCTCCTGGGATAAAGACGCCATCCTACGCTAATCGCCATACAGCAAATTTTTCCGAAAACGGAGCCTAATATGCCTAATACCTATTTAAAAATCGATCATGTCAGTAAAACCTTCCCCACCCCCACAGGTGAATTCTGCGCCCTGGACAATGTTGACCTAGCCATAAACCAAGGTGAATACATCTCAATCATTGGCCATTCAGGCTGCGGTAAGTCCACTGTGCTAAATGTCGTCGCGGGCCTGCTAGACCCCTCAGAAGGCGGGGTAATCCTGGAAAATAGAGAGATCAGCGGCCCCGGCCCTGACCGTGCGGTCGTCTTTCAGCATCACTCACTCATGCCCTGGCTCTCCGTATATGAAAATGTCGCCCTCGCCGTGCGCCGGGTTTTCAAAGGCAAAAAATCCAAAGCTGAGATGCATGACTGGATCGTCCATAACCTCACATTGGTTCATATGGACCACGCCATGGAAAAATTGCCATCAGAAATCTCAGGCGGCATGAAACAACGGGTCGGCATTGCCCGGGCTCTCGCCATGCAACCCAAAGTTTTGCTTATGGATGAACCCTTCGGCGCACTGGATGCGCTAACCCGCTCACATATGCAAGAAAGTTTGATGGAAATTCAGACCGAGCTGAACAACACCATCATCATGATCACCCATGATGTCGATGAAGCCGTCCTGCTCTCAGACAAAATCATCATGATGACCAATGGCCCGTCAGCAACCATTGGCGAAGTTCTAGAAATTGATCTCCCCAGACCACGAAACAGGGTTCGCCTGGCCGATAACCCAACTTATAACCATTATCGCCAGCAAGTGCTAAGCTTCCTCTATGAGCGCCAGCGCAACCCGCTAGATACCAAGGCTAAAACCGAGGTCTCAGCTGAAACTGAAACACCTGTCGAAACTGAAAAATCAGTAGAAAACAGGACACCAGAAACAGCCGTAACCAAAAGCGAACCAGAAAAAGGAGACCCACAACCACCACAAGATCAACCCGCTCTAAAAATCGTTGACCGTTCTGGTCAGGCCGCCTGATCAAGCAAATTAATTATGAGAAAGCACCAGTAAATCACCCACAAAGAAGCACCCAAAACTGATACAGTTGTTGCAGCTTTGGGACGCATCTTCCCGCATTTGTGAGTGTTTATTAAGATATTACAGTGCTTTATGAGAAGTGGCACAAACTCTGCGTTACAATATGACGCATGAGCCCGGGTATATGCTCATCCGCTGCAATAGCTTCACAAAGCTACCAATGAGGATGAGGCATCTATCAATGCTCATCAATTATTGAGCGACTTTCGCTTAACTCGAGTAACGAGAACAAGCTTCGGTTCCGCCAACATAATGACACTTAAGTCATGGCAGAACCTTCGGGAGGAAAATTTATGAAAATAAGCATGAAGTGGAAGCCTATGACTTCTGCGATAGCGTCAAACATGATGCTAGCAGCAGTAGCAACAGGCTTTGGACTTACACCAATCATGTCTAACACCGCTTACGCGGATGATGGCAGCGACTGGCCTAAATATTACCGTACTGATAAAGCCTGGCGTTATAGCCCGCTTGAACAGATCAACAAATCAAATGTTGGCAAACTAAAAGTTGCATGGATCCACCAGCCTGGTGATATTCAGCACGGTTTGCAAGCAACACCAATCGTTGTTGATGGTAAGCTTTATTATGTCGGCGCTAACAACAATGTTTTTGCAGTCGATGCAAAAACAGGTAAAACCATCTGGCATTACAAACCAAAACTGAACCCACTTGCTGACAAAGTGTTCTACGTCGCCGCCAGCCGCGGTGTTACTGTCGGACATGGCATGGTGTTCCTTGGCACGCTTGATGGCGCAATGGTTGCCCTCAAACAAGAAACTGGCAAAGTTGTCTGGAAAACACAGGTAACAGATTTTAAAGATTGCTACGGCTGTCTTTTCTCTTCACCTCCACAGCTAGCTGGTGACATCATTTATGGTGGCACAACAGGCGGCGACCAACCACAACAAGGTCGCATCTTTGCATTGAATGCCAAAACAGGTGAGAAAGCCTGGACATTCAACACCATTAAAGACGACCCCAAAAGCTGGCCTGGTGATTCAGGTAAAGTTGGCGGCGGCGGTGCATGGATGCCTGGCGTTTACGATGAAAAAACCGATACAATCTTCATCGGTACAAGTAACGCTGCTCCTGACTTCTACCCAGCAGGCCGTAAAGGTGACAACCTCTACACAGCCTCAATCCTGGCTCTAGAAGGCAAAACTGGCAAACTGAAATGGCACTATCAAGAAGTTCCACATGATACATGGGACTATGACGCTGCTTATGAAATCATGACAATTGAGCATGAGGGCAAAGAACTCCTCGTACATCTCAATAAAGGTGGTTTCGTATTCGTTCTTGATAAGAAAACCGGCAAGCCACACAACATCTGGCAGCTAGCTAAGCATGTTAACTGGGTTAAAAGCATCAACCCTAAAACAGGCGAGCTTGTCGGTCGTAATGAACCAGTAGCAGGCAAAGCCAAAACCTTCTGCCCATACCTCCTAGGTGTTCGCAGCTGGAACCAGGCAGCCTACAACCCAAAAACCAAGCTTTGGTACACCAATGCGATGGAAGTATGTAACGAAGTTACAGCTGCCGAGCAGGAAGTTGACAAAGTTGGTATCGCGGGTCTCTACCTCGGCATCTCAGCGATTAAAACTGTGAACCCTCCTGGGGACAAAGTTTCAGCTCGCTTCGAAGCACGTGATCCAATCACAGGTAAAGTCAAATGGACACTTCCATATGAAATGCCTGGTCTAAGCTCTGTTCTTACAACAGGTGGCGGCCTCGTGTTTAATGGTGACGTTCGCGGCAATATCTTCGCTTACGATGCTGACAACGGTAAAGAGCTTTGGAGCTTCAACACAGGCTCCGGTATTCGCTCAGGTCCAATCAGCTACAGCGTTGGTGGCAAGCAATATATTGTTGTGCCTAGTGGCCTTGGCTCACACGCACCCGGCTTTATGGCAGGTTCCTTCCCTGATATTGCGGGTCTTCCAGGTGGCGCTGCTTTGATCGCATTCACAATTGAATAGATCATAGCCAAGCGTTTAATCAGGCAGCAAGGGGAGCTCAATGGGCTCCCCTTGTTTTTAGCATAAGTTTTTATCATGTATTTTTATGCTTATTTGTCTCTGATTTATTCACAATAGCGAACAAAAAATACTCATAAACATCTGCAACAATCACTCACAAGCCACTGCAATTGATGATATTTTAAGGCATCACATACTTTAGCTAAGGAGCAAAATTGTAAATGAAAATTTCGTATAGCATCTCCACCATTTGCCTATTTTTATTTGGTGTTTTTATCTTCAGCACCCTCACTGTCACCGGTGTAAATTCAATGTACCCTTATGACCCAGACCCAGCGGTTGCGGCAGAGGGCAAAAAATCAGCCGATAAAAAATCCGCTGATGCAGAAGAGCTAACAGGCGATGCCCTGAAAGAAAAAGTTTTCGCCGACCCAACCTCAATTGAAGCAGGCCAACTGCGCTTTGCGCAAAGTTGCTCCGCCTATTGTCATGGTGATAAAGGCGCTGGCGGCGAAGTTGCGCCCCTGCAGTGCCAGGTCGAATACACACCAGAATATGTTTTCGCAGTTATCACAGAAGGTCGCAGAGCCGGCAGCCGTTACATGCCCTCTTGGAAAGATACCTATAGCGAAAAAGAAAGATGGGAACTTGCAGCTTTCATCATGAGCTTGAAAAACCTGCCCAAGTGCAAAGAATAATCATTTAGGGGACCTGCAAATGATCGGCATCTACAGATCAACTCACTACGCTTTAATAGCGGCCCTCACCCTATGCATAGTGATTATAGGGCAGCGCTCAGCTTCAGCTGAAACCATTGACTATATTAAGGAACGCCGAGAGCTGATTGTTTGCGTGTCCCCCCGTGCTGAGCCCTACTCAGATGCCATCTTAATGATAGAGCGCCCTAAATATCCGGGCATCCAGATAGAGCTCGCAAATCAGTTGGCCAAAAAAATTGGTGTCGGTGTGAAATACAGCTGGCTGAATTTTTTCCTGCAAGCCGATAAGGTCAAATGCGACCTCTTCATGGGCGTGCCAAAGTTTAAAAATGAAACCCCACACCCATTTCTAAAAAAATCGGTGAGCTATTATTCCGGCGTGAAAGATATTTTCGTCGCAACCAAAGACTTTAATTTAAAGGGGTTGAAAGATTTCAAAGGTCTGCGTGTCGCCGCAGACACAAGCACCCTTGCCCAAGACATCCTGCGCAAACAAAATAGCGGTGCAGAGCTATTTGTCAGCTACATCGAAGATACTAAAAAACTTAATGCCCTCAAAAAGGGCGAGATAGATATCGCGCTAGTGACCAATATCAGCCTTGGATGGTACCAGCATGATAATCCAGACCTTAAAGAAGTCATCATCACCCCAGCATCCATCATTGCTCCCAATAAGGAATATGATTTCGCCCTTGGACTGCATAAGGCAGATGAGAAAACCATCAAGATCTTCAATACCTATCTGCAAGAGCTGATTGCTGATGGCACCGTCAAAAAAATATTCAACCATTACGGCATCGACTATCAGCTCAACGATTAAAATTGCCGCTATAACAGCTATCAAACAACAAAAAGGGGAGCATTCGTCATGCCAACGATTAGAGCAAAGCTCACCACCGCCATCAGCTCGCATAAACTGCGCCCGTTGCTGGCCAGCCTAACACTATCTTCATGCATCCTGTTTTCAGGCATAGGGGCAACAACACTCCACGCAGAAAATATGCGCAACATAGAGAAAAAGGGTGAGTTTGAAATTTGCGTCTCCCCCCGCGCCATGCCGTTTTCAGACCTTCTGGAAGAACAAGCCGGCCGCCTCCCCGGGCTGCAAATCGATATCGGCAAGGAAGTCGCCAAGCGTTTAAAGGTTGAGCTGAAAACAAGCTGGCTTAGCTATCGCTACCAGGCAAAATACACCACTTGTGATGCCTTCCCCGGCGTAGCACGATTAAAAAATGAGCCAGAAAATCTCTACCTGAAAAAAACAGTTCCCTATTTTAAAGTAGAGCTGCTCCTGGCCACCCGCCCCGGCACAACTCTAAAATCTATAGAAGATTTTAGAGACAAGCGCGTCGCTGTTTCACATGGCTCCCTTGTCCACGATGCACTCAGAAAAAAAGGTATCGAGGTTTTTGTCAGTTACACCACTGATGAAAAAAAACTGAAAGCGCTGGAGAAAAATGAGATAGATGTCGCCCTGGTCAGCAATATTGGCTTAGGCTGGTACCTGAAGAATAATCCCGGCTTAAAATACGAAACTATTTCCAGCAAAGTCGTGGCTAAAAAATATGAATATGATTACGCCTTCGGTTTAAGGCGAGCTGATTTCATGACGGTTCGAGACTTCAACGATATCATTACCGCAATGATTGATGATGGCAGCTTCGAGCGCATATTTAACAGATATGGCATTGAATATAAGGTCAATAAGTTTGAAGGTGAGTTCATTCGTTAGCAATCTCAAAGCTACAAACTCACAAGGTCAACTTTTTACAATCCCGTCTTCCCTGTAATTTTAGAAGGCCCGCCTTCACTTTAATCTTAGAAGGTAAGACGGGAGCTCCCCCCATTTACCCCCTCTACCCTATATATAACGCCCCCTTCCCATCTCCTCACCACATCACCAAGCTCGGCTCTTTACTAAAATCACAGCCAGCTTCACAACGCCGTCGATGATCGCTCCCCCTACGACACATGTCGCAACTATGCGCAACAGAACTCCCCCCATCCTACTTAGCTTTGAATTAAACATTTTAAAACAATAGCTTGAAGATTTGGCCCGCTCTTTGCTGTCACAAGTATCCATGAAGTACATACGGTGTATTATCACAGTAATATCATGATAATTATATAATAGATATATTATAATACAATGAGAGTAAAGTAATAAAACTATTATTTATGTTTTAACGGCTGTATTTATGAGAATACATTAAGCGCAGTTGGGAGGGCTGCGCTATAACAACGAACAGCTCCTTTCAGATATGTCTGAATGGCGTTTATATCAAAGACCAATCAATTCTCACTAAACTCTCTGCAAAACATCACCAGTGTTGCTTCGGCTCTTAAATAAACAAGCAAATTAAAGAGAGAGAAAAGATGACACATAAAAGGAAACGAACGATAGAGAAACGAGTTGCACTCGGGGCAGTATTTGCTCTCGGTTGCAGCATGGGTTTGTCTAACGCGATTGCTGGTGACGGCGACTGGATGACCTATACCGGTGATAAATCCAGTTCAAGATATATGGCAGGCGGGCTTGCCACACCAGAAACCGTTAAGAAAATGAAGATTGCCTGGCGTTGGGCAATGCCGGGTAATAAACGTGTGGCTGAAAATCCAGACCTGCGCACATGGGTGAACGAAACAACACCCCTGGCTATTAATGGAATTCTTTACACCAGTTCGCCGCTAACCATTGCCTCTGCCATTGACGGCACAACAGGCAAAACACTCTGGTCATTCGATCCAGAAGCCTGGAAAGATGGTGCTGCCCCAAATCTCGGGTCAATCAGTCGCGGCATCACTTATGTCGAAGAAGGTGGCAAAGGTTATATCATCCTTGCCACATCCAACGCCTATCTTTACAAGCTGGATGCCAAAACAGGTAAGCCCGTGAAAAACTGGGGTGATGATAATAGTGGCCGTATCGATGTTACCAAACATCGCCGCAATAGCCGCGATCGCAGCATTGTAACTCTCTCCACACCGCCAATCATTTGCGGTGGCAATATTATCCCATCCATCGCCGTGCTGGATTCATTCGCCGTTGGTAAATCGCCACTTAAATACCACCCGACAGGCGATGTTGCGGCCTTTGATATCAAAACGGGCAAACGCCAGTGGATGTTCCATAACCCGCCAAAAACCGGCGAAAAAGGAGCTGAAACCTGGGGCAACAAATCCAATGAATTTATTGGTGGCACAAATATGTGGACCAGCTCCAGCTGTGATGATGAAGCAGGCATAGTTTATCTGCCACTCTCAACACCAGCCAACGACTTTTACGGAGCTGAACGCCCTGGCGACAATCTATTCGCTGAATCTCTGGTTGCATTAAATGCCAAAACCGGCGAGCGCAACTGGCACTTCCAAATGGTTCATCACGGATTATGGGACTATGACCTGCCAACCGGACCTAACCTGATGAATATCACAGTAGACGGCAAAAAAATCAAAGCCGCAGCCCAGGTGACAAAACAAGGCTTTATCTACACCTTCGACCGTATGACAGGTAAACCAGTCTGGCCAATCAAGGAAATGCCAGTACCTCAAAGTGATGAGGAAGGCGAAGTTTCATCTAAAACACAGCCTTTCCCAAGCAAGCCAGCACCATTCGTGCAGCAAGGTTCAACCGAAGACGACCTTGTCGATCTAACACCGGAGTTGAAAGAAAAAGCCAAGAAAATTTTCAAGCGTTACGTTAGCGGGCCCCTATACACGCCCCCTAGCTCGAAAAAAGGTGGCCATCTTCAAGTACCAGGTGTGCTTGGCGGCGCCAGCTGGGCCGGTGCGGCTCACAACCCCAAAACCGGCATGCTCTACGTGCCGTCTTTCACTATTCCTTTTGCCATTAAGCTGAAAAAAGAAGCCCCGGGCCAAAGTGCATGGAAATACACCGGCACATGGGCCGGCGTTGGCGGACCTGATGGCCTGCCCCTTTTCAAGCCACCTTACTCAACCATCTCAGCGGTGGATATGAACAAAGGTGAATATAAATGGCGAGTACCAGCCGGCAAAGGACCGATTGATCATCCCGCAATTAAAGCTGCTGGTTTAAAAGCTGTTGGCGTGCCTCATCAAAGCTTCATCGCTATCACTGATGACATTGTCTTCACAGCACCAAACGGGACTTACAGCGTCCTCGGTTTGAACAATCGCGGCACAGCGCTGATAGCTCAAGCCACGAAAGAGGAAAAGGAAGCCGCCCTTTATGCCTACAGCGCCAAAACAGGTGAAATGCTAGGCGAAGTCAAAATGCCCGCCGGCGTATTCGGGGCAATCATGACCTATAAGGCAAATGGCAAACAATATGTCGTCGTCCCAATCGGCGGCGCAGGTCTGCCATCAGAACTGGTTGCGGTTGAAGTTAGCGGTTAACCCTCCCGGGCCAGCATAACAACAACCAACACATGTCACCTCGCGGCTCGTCGCGGGGTGGCAATTTAAATTACAAAACAAATTATAGAACAGAATTTTATTTTGAGGTGAAGCATTGTGAATATTTTTAAGACCACCTGCCTCCTTAGTCTCCTCACAGTCATGGCGGGCGCAGTGATAGCAACAAATCTGAATGCCGCTGGCATGCCACCACCCACGAAGGAACAGCAGGTAGAACAAGAGGAAGATACATCCACAGAAGAGAACAACTCTCTAAAAAAAGAAGGCCTCACCTTTTCTCTAAAGGATCCAGACCGCATCAAAGCTGGTGAAGATATTTACAGATCAACCTGCGCCGAATATTGCCACGGACAGGTACCAGAGCTATTCATTAACCGCACAGGCTTAACGGAACTCTACGTCTTCAACACCATCCGTGATGGCGGCAAAGGCCTGACCCCAATGCCACCCTGGGGTGAAGTGTTCAGTAAAGAAGAAATATGGGAAGTGGTCGCCTATCTAAAATCACTGGGCAAATGGTAACAGCCACAAGAGATACAAGAAAATTAGCCTAATAGAATAATAAGCTCAGCGCATATGCGCTGAGCTTATTTTTAATTTTTAGCCATCCGAGCGGCCTTCAACCGCTCAAAATCAGCGCCAGCATGATGGGAAGAGCGGGTAAGCGGCGTTGAAGACACCATAAGGAAGCCCTTCGCAAAAGCGATCTGCTCCAGAGATTTAAACTCCTCCGGCGTAACATAGCTTTTCACTTCTGCATGCTTGCGGCTTGGTTGTAAATATTGCCCGATGGTCAAAAAATCCACATCAGCAGATCTCATATCATCCATCACCTGCAGCACTTCATCTCTGGTTTCACCAAGCCCAACCATAATGCCAGATTTGGTAAACACCTGATCATCAATCTCTTTCGCCTGTTGCAATATGCGTAGAGAATGAAAGTACCTGGCCCCGGGGCGAATGCGCAAATAAAGCCCCGGCACAGTTTCAAGATTATGATTAAACACATCAGGCCGCGCATCAATCACCACCTCAAGCGCCCCCGCCTTATGGCGAAAATCAGGGGTCAACACTTCAATGCTAGCCCCTGGGGCTTGCGCGCGAATCTCCCTGATCACCTCAGCAAAATGCGCCGCACCGCCATCATCAAGATCATCACGGTCAACCGATGTAATAACAATATGCTCAAGCCCAAGCTCAGCAACAGCCTTGCCAACATTCTTCGGTTCATCACTATTAAGGGCAGAAGGCAAGCCCGTTTTGACATTACAAAACGCACAGGCCCTCGTGCAAATATCCCCCATAATCATCATCGTTGCATGGCGCTGTGACCAGCACTCAGTGATATTCGGGCACCCCGCCTCACCGCAAACTGTATGAAGATTATGCTTGGCAACAATAGCTGCCGTTTCATCATAAACATCCGACCGCTTAGCCTTCACCCTGATCCAGTCAGGCTTCTGCAATTTCGGCGTATCAGGTTTATGCGCTTTTTCCGGATGACGAGGACGGCTCTCAGCGCGGGTATCAATTATCGTGACCATAAAACCTCACAAATTTCATATGTCTCACTACCAATATAAGTCTCTGTAGTCGCATATGAAGAACCACTACATATGAATTACGCGGTCTTCCGCATCAAGCACACTTTCATGCATCATCTCAGACAGCGTTGGATGCGGGAAGATCACATGCGCTAGTTGCGCGGATGTTGCCTTAAGGCTTAGCGCAATGCCATAGCCCTGGATCAACTCAGTCACTTCAGCGCCAATCATATGCGCACCAAGCAGCCGACCGCTCTCAGCATCAAACACCGTCTTGATCATACCCTGTGGTTCACCTAGGGCAATCGCTTTACCATTACCCTGGAATGGGAACCGGCCAACTTTCACATTATGGCCAGCTTCTACAGCCTTCGCTTCTGTTAAACCAACAGAGGCAATTTGCGGTGTGCAATATGTACACCCCGGAATGGCTTGCTTATCAAGCGGGGCAACCCCGTCAACACCAGCTATTTTCTCAATGGTAATGACGCCTTCATGGCTGGCCTTATGCGCAAGCCATGGCGCTCCAGAAACATCACCAATGGCATAAACACCAGTTACATTTGTCTGGCACCATTCATCCGTAATGATATGTCCACGATCAAGCTCAACGCCCAGAGCTTCAAGGCCAAGATCTTCAATATTGGCCGTAATACCAACAGCAGAAATAACCCGCTCAACTTCAATTTCTTCCGCTTCGCCATCTGGGCCTTTGAGGGTCGCTGTAACGCTATTTTCATTGCGCACCAATCCTTCAGCAACTGTCTTGGTATGGATTTTCATACCTTGTGCCGTAAATGATTTGCGCGCCGCTTCTGAAATTTCAGCATCTTCGACCGGCAAGATGCGATCGGCGATTTCAACCACATGCACCTCAGCCCCAAGGCTTTTATAAAAGCTGGCAAATTCCATCCCAATAGCACCAGAGCCCACAACCAATAATGACTTTGGCATCTGTTCAGCAGTCATCGCTGTGCGGTAATCCCAAACAAGTTTTCCATCAGGCTCAAGACCAGGCAACACTTTCGCCCGCGCGCCCGTGGCCACAATAACGTGCTTTGCGGTTACATCATCAAGAGCTGAACCATCAGCACCCTTAACACCAATTACCCCAGCAGATTTAAGTGTGGCAGTGCCAACAACAACAGGCACTTTATTCTTTTTCATCAGATAAGAAATGCCACCAGAAAGCTGGCCAGAAACCTTGCGAGAGCGCGCAATCACCTTATCAAAATCAAACCCAACATCAGCTGCTGACAAACCAAATTGACCAGCATGTTGCATAAGTTGAAACACTTCACTTGAGCGCAGTAATGCTTTTGTTGGGATACAACCCCAATTGAGGCAAATACCGCCCATTTTATCACGCTCAATCACAACTGTTTTCAAACCAAGCTGCGCCGCCCGTATTGCAGCCACATAGCCACCCGGCCCACCGCCAATAATTGCAACATCATATTCAGCTTCTGACATAGGGGTGTCTCCCGATTTTTTTTGTTTAAATAAATTAAATATGCCCATTGGGGTGCTCACTTATTCGCTTGCTTCGACCAGCGCCTGGCATAAACCCGCCATAAATTCCGCCCGGTCAAAACGACCGGTAGGGATCAGCCGCGCCAGAGATGTCTGACAGGCAACATCAATCTGCCGGTCAACATCACAAAGCTTATAAAATCTGTTTGATGCCTCAATTAGCGCGCTAACATCTGCATCAGCGATCAGCGCCGCATGGGCCAGCACAGCGATATGCTTGCTTCCATCTGCGGCTCTGTATGGGCGCCATTTCTGCGCCGTCCCGGCAATCTTAATGCCATCGACCACAACATTGAATTTGCCATCACAAAATGCACCGTTCACCTCAGAGCAATAGCTCTCAAGACCATACGCATCTTTCAAAAACCCAATGATAGGATCACACAACCGGTGATATGCCGCCGTGATTGAAAGCCCCGCATCAGCTGGATGCGAAAACACATAGGATAAATTGATAACCCCCGGCCCTTGCGGCGTCAGGTCTCCCCCGGTTTGCCGCAAATGCAAAGGCCATCCGGCCTCACCCATTTGAGTGGCAGCACTTTCAAATTTCTCATAAATAGCAAAGCTTTTTGGCACCACCAGCCCTTTAGGCATGGACCAAACCATACCCCCAGAGCGCGTACCATCACCCGCATCACCGTTTAAAATTGAAAGCTCATATGAAGTGGCTTCTTCAAAAGAAAGAGCGGCATCAACGACAAAAAACGGAGCTCGTGTTTTTGTGCCTTTAATGCCGCCCTTTTCCACAAGAGCGTGTATTTCGCTCATCATGCGTCTTGCTCAATGGTCCTGCATAAGTCTGAGAGGAAATCAGCCGCAGGGCCACCGTTTATTGCGCGATGGTCAAAAGTCAGTGAGAGACCCATAATTGGCCGGATCTCAAGCTCACCGCTTTCCACTTCCCAATATTGTTTGCGAATTTCACCAATGCCAAGCATACCGATTTGTGGTGCCGGTAGAATGGGTGTGAAATGCTGAACACGAGAAAGACCGAGATTAGAGAGTGTAAAAGTACCCTTGGTCATTTCAGTCACACTGAGCTTATTGCCCCGCGCCCGTGCAATTACATCCTTGCGAGCCAATGCCCGCTCACTAAGCGACATCCCATCAGCATTGAGAATAGCTGGAGCCACAAGAAGGTCACCCTCTAGCGCCACAGCAACACCAATATGCATATAAGGAAGCACAGTGATCTCTTTATCAGTCACATACCCGTTAATACCGGGATGCTTCTTGATGGTTGTGATGACAGCATCAATCAGCGCATCCTCAACAGAGATTTTAATACCCTGCTCCGCCAATAAAGTCTTGCGCCGCATAAGATTAGTGACATCACAAGACGCCTGGTGGGTCAGTTGCGCTTTGGTTGAAAGACTTTCAACCATCTTTTGCGCAATCATACCCTTCATGCCAGAAAGCGGAATGACCCGCTCTTCTAAAGCATTATCACCAGAGCTCTCGCTTACATCATCAGTCATATCAACCTGCCTTTCTGATTGCTTAGGCAATTGATCCGATGACACTACCTTTGGAAACAACAGCTTCAGCAGGTTGCGAAATAGAGATTGTTCCTGATGACGGGGCGTGGACTTCATGCTGCACCTTCTCAACCATAATTTCGGCGATCAAGTCACCTTCTTTAACAGAAGCACCATCACTCACCAGCCAGCTTGTGATAACAGCATCAGAATCTTCTTCCCAAAGAGTAGTCGGGATAGTTACGTCCATTTTTATTTTTCCTTTAATTCATTTCGTTATAAGCAGCGACAATCTTATCCGGGTTCGGCAGAGCAAAACGCTCCATAGGCCGCGAAAACGGTATCGGAATGTCAGGGTAAGCCACACGTTGCGGTGAGGCTTTGAGCACGGAAATATCGCGCTCGGCAATCGTGGTGATAATTTCACCCGTCAGGCCAAAACTCTTATAATCTTCGTCAACCACAATCAGCCGACCAGTTTTTGCAACGGAGTTAAAGACAGTATCGCGGTCAAGCGGCACAAGGCTTCTCAGGTCAACAACCTCAGCACTGACCCCTTGAGATTCAAGCTTCTCAGCAGCTTTCAGGCTGTCATGTACACTCATGCCAATGCCAACAAGCGTTACATCACCGCCTTCACGGACGACTTTAGCCTTACCAAACGGTACGGTATAATCTTCGCTTGGCGTGTGGACAGTAGCGCCGCTCTCAGTGCCGAGCCAACCCATGCCCTGCAAGCCTTTGTGATACATGTAAACAACCGGGCTATCATCACGGATAGCCTCAATCATCATACCCTTCGCATCATAAGCGTTACTCGGGCAAATAACCTTCATGCCCGGCAAGTGAGCAAATGTGCCATAGAGGCACTGTGAATGCTGACCACCATCAGAATAACCACCACCGACAGATGTCATCAGCACCATGGGCACTTTAAACTTACCGCCAGAGAAATAGATATTCTTGGCCATAAGGTTGTAGATGGCATCCATACAAACACCGAAGAAGTCTACAAACATCAGCTCAACAACGGGTCGCATACCATCCTGGGCCGCACCAACGGCTGCACCGATAAATGCGGTCTCGGAAATTGGTGTGTCACGCACACGCTCCGGCCCAAACTCTTTCCAAAGCCCTCTGGTATTGCCATAAACACCGCCGAGCTGACCAATATCTTCACCCATGACAAAAACTGAATTGTCACGTCTCATTTCTTGCGCCGTCGCCTCAGCCATTGCGCGGGCAATTGTTAATTTGCGTTCATTTTCCATGTGATAAACAGGCCTAAAAAACCTGTCCCTGATTTTATTGATTGAAGGAATGTCCCTGTGATGCTGGCCGCAGCCAGCATCCATAGCTCATTGGTTAGACAAACACTTTTTCAAGCGCTTCTTCCGGTGCAGGGAAATCGCTTTCCCGCGCAAAGGTAATCGCAGCATCAACCCGCGCCTTTGCCTTATCCGAAAGGGCTGTGTGCTGGTCTTCCGTTAAGAGACCATCATTGATCAACCGCTTTTTCATAACCAAAATAGGGTCTTTCGCCTTCAGTCCATCAATCTCACCTTCAGGGCGGTAATCTTCCGCATCACCCATAAAGTGACCAGCAAGCCTGTAAGTTTCCACTTCAATAAGGGTCGGACCATGCCCAGCGCGCGCCGCTTCAATAGCAACACCAGCAACATCAAACAGTGCAATTGGGTCATTATCTGCAATGAACCGGCCAGGCATATTATAGGCCTGTGCCCGCACAGCGTTATGCTCAACAGCTGTCGATTGTTTCTTGGAAACTGAAATACCCCAGGCATTATCTTCAACAACAAAGATCACCGGAAGCTTCCAGACAGAGGCGAGATTAAGCGACTCGTGAAAAGCACCCTGGTTCACAGCACCCTCACCAAGGAAAGCAACCGCAACCCCATCTTCACCGCGCATCTTACGAGAGAGCGCAGCACCAACAGCCGGCCCCATGCCCTGGCCAATAATACCAGAGCAGGCAAAATTTACGTCAGCATCAAAGATATGCATGTGGCCACCACGGCCACCACTAAGTCCAGTTTTTTTACCGAAAATTTCAGCAGCCATTTTATCAAGGTCAACGCCCTTGGCGATCGCCTGATGGTGCGGGCGGTGCGTGGCTGTAACAATATCGCCCGCCGTAAGGTGAGCAATTACACCAACAGCACAAGGCTCCTGACCATTGGAGAGATGCATCTCTCCAGGGATCGGACCCTCAGCCATATTGAAAACTGGCGTCTTGCCTTCCATGTAAATGCTTTCCATCGCTTCTTCAAAAAAGCGACTGACCATCATGGTCTCATGCATCCATAGTTTTTGCTCTGTAGTTGGTTGCAAAGCTCTCCCCCTTATATTTTTTACCGGACTTTAAGGCCCTGTTATCTGAACTATCAGAGCCGTTAACGCATATAGCATGCCACATCACTAACCACTTGAATAGCAACGTGTTTTAAGGAGAGAATTTGCAGGAGTAAAACGGCTGTTTCGCGTCACATGTCGCACATTCGCGACATAGCGCAAGCCCTTAAAAATCCACGTAAAAGCGCATTTTTAAGGGCTGATCACTCAAGCCACACAAGGGAATATTAGGTAGCCTTATTCGGCGCTACAATGTCGTATTTTCTAATTTTACGATGCAGTGTTGATCGTGAAATACTGAGCTGCTCTGCTGTTGCAGAGACATTCCAGTTATTCCTTCGCAACAACTCTTCAATATGACGGGCCTCAGCCATATTGCTCGAATGATAAAGGGAAGCAGCAGCAGGTCTATCATTCGCATCACTCAGCCGCTCACCTGAATAACCATTTGCTACAGCACCAGCAACATCACCATTCAGCCCAGCAAGCTGCGAAGATGAGTGAACACCAGCCGTGACCTCAGGCGGTAGATCCTCAACAACCACATGCTGTTTCTCGCTAAGGCAAAGCGCAAACAGCAACGCACTTTTCAACTCACGTATATTGCCCGGCCAGCTATAACTCTCAAACAAATGCCAGACCTCATCGTCAAACGACACATCATCAAAATCATAATCAGTCTGATGAACGATTATCTCTTCAACAATTTCGCGAATATTACGACGCTCTCGTAGCGCCGGTATCTCAAGTTGCGCCCCCCGAATTCGGAACAGCAGATCCTGCCTGAACAATCCGGTATCCACCAGATTAAAGATATTCTGGTTCGTCGCGCATATCACCCTGACATCCACAGAGATAGGATCAACAGCACCAAGCGGCGTCACTTCACGCTCCTGCAATACACGCAACAAATGCGCCTGCATACCCATCGGCATATCACCAATCTCATCAAGGAAAAGGGTGCCGCCATTGGCAGCTAATATTTTACCCTTTTTACCATCACGTAAACCATCAGTAAAAGTGCCAGGTTTGTAACCAAACAATTCACTATCTAATAATGACTCTGGAATAGCCGCACAGTTGACAGCAACAAACGGCCCCCCCGCGCGCTCACTTTGTTCGTGCAGCAATTTAGTGAAGGTGTCTTTACCAACACCCGTTTCCCCGAGGATCAATAACGGGATGTCTTTGTTTATAAGGCGTGTGCCCATCTGAACAATCCGCTGCATCGCGGGATCACTCCCGGCAAAACGAGAAAGAGCATCCTTTTCCTCTCTCTTCGCGGAGGCAACAGGCTTGCGGCGAACTGGCACCATCTTACGGCGCTCAGTATTCTCACCGGGCCGGCCGCGCAAACCTTTGATAAACAGATTTTCAAACAACCCTTCCTTGATTTGGATTGGCTGAGAGAGAGATTTATAAGCATCATCCAGCGCCAGCGGGAAAACATCTTCACATTTGCGCCCAATAATCTGGCTTTGATCCATAACCTCAAGCAGCTGCAAACAATCTTGCGTCGCCCCCGTAATCGCCCCTTCATCATTAAAAGACAATAGCGCCTTGGATTCGTAAATCGTCACCATAGAACTAGGGGAGAGGGAAATAACATTCTGATCTTCAAACTGAGAAAGAAAGAGGTTAGCGCTAATCTGATTAGCAGCCTCTTTAATAAAGCTGTAGGTAAAAAAGCTCTCTACAAAATCTTCATTTGTTAGGCGAGAAATATCCAGCGCGCCGATAATCGTTCCGCTCGGTTCATAAATAGGAGCAGCGACACAGGTAAAATTATGGAGATGTGACGCATAATGATCGCCGCCACTTACTGTGATGCTCTGCTTGCTGGCAAGGCATGTTCCCAAACCATTCGTACCAATATCTTCTTCATTCCAAGTAGAGCCCGCAACCAGCCCATGCGCCGCACATTCTGAGGATTGAGGAGTATCTGCATAGCCTTTAATTGCCACGCCATCACTATCAGAAACCAACACACAGTAATCACCCTGCTTCGCCAAATGACGGACAGATTCGATAACTTTTGTACTGCCATCTAAAATATTGATGACAGCATCCTTATGTTGCTTCAACTCATTTTCAGTGAGAATAACAATGTTGTTTTTATTTTGTTTTTCAAGGCCATATTGACTTTCACAGCGAGACCAAGACGTCTTGATAATCGCCGAACGGTGCTCATTGTAAGTTAGGTTATTTCCCATTCATGTCGCCCTTTGATCTAATGCTCTTCTCCGCGGTCGTTCTTTCATTTTTTTTACAACCCTACCTAACAGCAGGGGTAACTTCAATCTGCCTTAGACTAAAGTCATTAATTCACACATATAAATACCGAAATTAAGCCCAGAGTGTGAACCAGAAATCAGCAAGTTAAATCAACTATTTACATGGATGTGTGAGCATAATACAATAACTAACCAAGCGCAATTTCCCTATAACTTCAGTATTGGCATAGGCTTAACAAGCAAGTCGCCCCTGACGTCACAAAGTCAGAAAAAACAAAAAACTGTGGATGGATTTTGTAAATCGATCTCTTTCCAATGTCATTATAGGCTCACTCACTGAGTCAGGATTGCGACACCTGTGTCTGGAATTTCAAATTTCGACTGAGGTGTAGCCATCAACTCCCCACCTCAAAAAGCTCTATTTCACTTTACGCAACACACTGTTCCCTAAATAACACACACACTCGAGATGAGTAAGGTATTGTTATTATTGCATTAGTTGCAAAGAGATACTCACCCCACCTCACAAGCGTTCCCAAGATGATCTGATTACTTCCATTCCGTAAAGGTTTTGGCATGCCGCTTGCCCTTACCCTCTAAACATCGACCTTATCCGCCAAAAGTGGTGAATGCCAAATCGCCGCATCCAGGCTTAGGTAAAAATAACGGTGGAATAACACCGCGAGGAAGGCCTCTGAGCAGGGTCGGTGAAAAATAAGGAGCCTCAAGGCTTAAATCAGCACGAAGAGGCCCTGCTGACAGACAAGGTGGATCTTCATTTAGATCTACAGGAGGGAGACCATAGTGATTACGAATTGGGAGAGATTTATCTCGAATCTACCCGTCAGGTTAGCCACAGGGAGACTGAATAGACGTCAGCTCCTTAAGGCAATCTTGGCATCTACAGCTGTTGCGGGATTTGCATCTGCAAATGCCGGTCATGCTGTGGCGAATGCGCCTGTCGCCGTTAAGCTTGGTAAAGAGCAACGCGCATTCATGTTGCAAATGTCAAAAGACATATACCCCCATGATGGCTTTCTTGATGATGAGCCCTACCTCAAGGTTGTTGATAGCCTCATCAAAGAAGCAGAAACAGATTCAGCTGTCGCGAAAATGCTCAATGATGGTTTGATAGATCTCGATCAGCGCGCTTACAAAATCTACAACAGCTCATACGCCGAAGTTAAAGGCTATGGCGCCCGCGAAGCATTGTTACGTCAAATAGAGACGACAGACTTCTTTCAAAAAGTGCGCGGCGGCCTGCTGTTCGGCATTTATGACAACAAAGATCTCTACGCAAAATTTGGTTATGAGGGCTCCTCCTGGGAAGAGGGTGGCTACATCGATCGCGGTTTCAGCGATATGACCTGGCTACCTCAAGATCCCCGCGTTAAAGGAGACAAAAAATAATGGCGACTAAGATAGATCTTAATGACGACAGCGTTGTGGTCATCGTCGGCTCAGGTGCTGGTGGTGGTACGCTTGCTAACGAGCTCGCACAACAAGGCATTCGCAGTGTCGTTTTGGAAGCAGGTAAGCGCTTCACTTTTGACGACATCGAGAACGACGAATGGGCCATGTTCTCTAAAATCTCATGGCTGGACAAACGCAAATCAGCCGGTGGTTGGCACGGGGCTCAAAATCACCCAACCCTTCCCGCTTGGATTGTAAAAGGCGTTGGTGGCTCAACTGTCCATTGGGCAGGCGTCGCACTTCGTCTTCAGGAATTTGAATTCAAAACAAAAACAGTAAACGGTGACATCGAAGGGGCGAACGTTCTTGACTGGCCAATCAGCCGGAAAGAGCTAGACCCTTACTACGATAAAGCCGAACTGAAAATGGGTGTAACCGGTGATATAACCGGCATGCCTCACCTCCCCTGGAACAATGATTTCCGCGTGCTGGCCGAAGGTGCCCGCCGCATGGGGTATAATGAAATTGCCTCCGGTCCTATGGCTATCAACTCTGTAGATAGAGATGGCCGCCCCGCTTGCCAACAAATTGGCTTCTGTATGCAGGGCTGTAAGATCGGCGCAAAATGGTCAACCATGTACACGGAAATTCCGAGTGCAGAAAAAACCGGTAAATGTGAAGTTCGCCCCAACTCCATGGTGCTGAAAATTGAGCATGACAAATCCGGTAAAGTGAATGGGGTTGTCTACGCAGATGTAGATGGCAACATCCATAAACAAAAAGCCCGCATCGTTTGCGTTGCTGGTAACTCAATCGAATCGCCACGCCTTCTCCTGAACTCCGAAAGCAGTATGTTCAAAGATGGCCTGGCCAACTCATCTGGCGAAGTCGGCAAAAACTATATGTGCCACACAACAGCAGGTGTTTATGGCGTTATGCCAGAACCTGTGAACATGCATCGCGGCACCTCAGTTGCCGGCCTTGTTTCAGATGAATCACACAATAACACGAGCCGCGGTTTTGTCGGTGGGTACATGCTCGAAAAGCTGTCGCTCGGTTTGCCTTTCCTTTCTGCCTTTTTGGTGCCAGGCGGAACAGGTTGGGGGCGTGGTGTTTCTCAAGCGCTTGAGAAATACAAATACATGTCGGGGGTTTGGATTTGCGGCGAGGATCTCGCTCAAAGTCAGAACCGTATTACGCTCCATGACACTGATAAAGACCAGTACGGCTTGCCCGCACCGGTAGTGTCTAAAACGCCTCACATCAACGATGTGAACATGACCAATCATGCGTATACAACCATGAAAAACATATATGAATCAGTCGGTTCGAAGGAGATTTACAATCTCCCGGCTTATCCGGCCAGTCATAATATGGGCACCAACCGCATGAGCGAGAAAGCTAGTGACGGTGTGGTCAACAAATGGGGACAAGCTCACGATGTGAAAAATCTGTTTGTCTCTGACGGAAGCCAGTTCACCTCAAGTGGTTCCGAAAATCCAACCTTAACGATTGTCGCATTGGCAATCCGGCAGGCTGAATATATCGGCAAGCAAATGAAATCCGGTGAACTGTAATTAGAACTATTGCAATAGAAACTTTTAATATTTTTGGGGGACTTAAATGTTCAAAAAATTAATGATAACAACAGCTGCTGTAATGTTCAGCAGCACCCTTGCCAGCGGCGCATATGCAGCTGATCTCGGGGGAGATTGCTGTGCGGATCTTGAAGAGCGCGTAGCCGTTCTTGAAGCCACAACAGCACGTAAAGGCAACCGTAAAGTATCTTTGACCATTTCTGGTTGGGTAACTCAACAGGTAATGGGCTGGGATGATGGCATCGATTCTGATGCATATGTCGTAGGTAGCTTGAATGACCTTGGCAACCGTCTCCATTTTGATGGTGAAGCCAAAATCAACCATGAATGGTCAGCAGGTTACATGCTCCGTTTGAATGTTGAGAACAACCAAGGCTTCTCTGCAACTGCAACCAACGATGATGGCGGCGGCGGCATTTCTGTCCTGAACTCAAACATGTGGATCAAATCTGAAAGACTTGGTCGTATCCGTTTGGGTCGTCAAAGCCACGCGTCTGACGATAACTGGGTTGACCTTTCAGGTGCAGGCAGCATCTTTGCAGCTAACCTCGTTACCTTTGATGGCAACTCATTTGCTTTGATTGCTAAAGGTTCAGGCGTTAGAACTAATGCCACTTGGGGCACAGTTGGTTTCTGTCAAACAATCGGTGCAGGCATCTTTGCTGACTGCGGTGGTGACCGGACTAACTCAGTTCGTTATGACACACCAACAATCGCTGGCTTTGTTCTCTCCGCATCTTGGGGTGAGGATGATTTCTGGGACGTTGCAATCCGTCATAACGGTCAATTCGGTGACTTCAAAACCGCATTCGCAGCTGCTTACCAGTGGAATGATGACAACCGCGCTGGTGCAACAACAACAACAAAGTTCTCTCAAGTTAACTTTGCATTCTTGCATGAGCCAACTGGCATCTTCGGTAGTGTCCATTACGGTTACGAAGATCCAAACACAGGCATTGATGGTGATCACCTTTACCTTAAAGGCGGCGTAAGAGCTGGTCTTAATAGCTGGGGTAAAACTGTATTTTACGGTGAATACGGTCTGAACAACGACGCTTACAACCTAGGCGATCTAGATGGTGATGATACTAATGGTGTTCAAGATCTTGGTAGTGAATTCGGTATTGGCACAGTAACAGGCACTGAGTTTACTCGCTACGGTGTTGGCATTGTTCAAGAAATTGACGCTGCTTCAATGGCAATCTGGGTAAAATGGAAACATTACGAAGCTGAAGTAGATGGCACTATGGGTAGTGTTGATACTGAAGACCTGGATATCTTTGCTGCCGGTGGCGCAATCTTCTTTTAATAGAACAACTGCATGGCGCCCGCTCCTCGTGAAACGGCGCCATGCAACCCAAAGTATTACCCGGCAGATTTTGTCTTTCAAAATCGGCCCCCTGTTGAAGGGAAAGTTTGAGGTTCTGCAAGAAGATTTTCGGATAAGTCCCCTTCAAGTATGAACCTCATGGCAGTGAAAAGATCTCCTATTCTCTTTTCACTGCCGCTCCCTCAGCGACATTTAAATTTCAACTATTTGAAGGACGGCATAGCCGCCATTTTAGCCCTGATGAAACCAGAGGACAGTATCATTTCGTCTGCACGTATAGAGCAATTAAGCGTACGTAAAGCCTTCCTGATAGACGGGCACCCACTGTATCTGGATGGTTACTGCTCGCTATTAAAAGCGCTTGGCCCGCCGCCTCAAGAACTCAACTTGATTGATAAAGCCAATAAACTCGACCCAAAATCATTGCCAAATCATAGCAGAGACATCGCGATTCTCGATATTTACAGCATTGGCAATAGAGGTCTGGAGCTGTTGATAGATATGCGCATTAATGCGCCAGATCTAAAAATCATCATCGCAACAGCACCGCAAGAAAGCTTCCTGATTGATTGGTGCTTGGCGCTAGGTGTTGCAGGCTACATTCCTAAATCCACTCCCAAGCAGGTCATGCTGCGCGCCCTCAGAAAAATCACCCGAGGTGAGCGCTGGACCCCAGATTTAGAACATCAATCCGAACAAGATCAAGCCCTGCAAACGCCAAAAGCTGGCGCCTCAATGCATCTTACGCAAAAAGAAATAACCACTTTAAAGTACCTGGTATTGGGTATGGTCAACCGTGATATCGCAGAAAAAATGCACGTTACAGAGAGCACCACAAAAAGCCATGTATCAGCGATCATTCGCAAATTAGGGGTCATTAACCGCACGCAGGTTTTCACCGAATATCAGCGCATAAACAACCCAAGCAACCAATTCACCCGGTCATTAAGAAAAATACAAATACGCCATTCAGAGGTTGCTTAAAGTCTGCAGCAAAGAAACTAACGTTTATAAGAATAAAAACCACCAGCTCTAAATCGGACGGCTAAAATAAAAAACCGGTAAGAGCTATTTTCAGACTTTGAGGGAGCTTGCCATAACCGGCATGTCAATTTCTATGACTTCAGATATTCACCCAGCCCACCGCATTAATCAGCTTTATTGGGGCTTTGCCATTTCTAGAGCGGTCCATGTCGCAGCTAAATGCGGCATCGCCGATCATGTTGTATCAACCGGGACGCCGGTTGATACCATAGCCAAAAAACTATCCCTAAATGAGGACCGGCTCTATAGGCTCATGCGGTTGCTGGCATCTTATGAGATATTTGAAGAAACAGACAAAGGCACCTTTAAATCAACGCCGCTATCTGACGCTATAAAATCTGATACCCAGGATAATGTCCGCGATGCAGCACATCTCGTCACTAAATCCATGTGGGAAGCTTACGGTCATCTTGAGCACAGCATCCGCACCGGAGATGATGCTTATACCGATCTATATGGCAAAGGTGTTTTCGAATATTTAGATGAGCATCCCGATGAAAGCGAACAATTCGACCGCGCCATGCACAATTACGCAGAACTTGAAAACCCGGTAATTGCAGCAGCGTGTAAGTTAGAAAAATTTGAAACAATAACCGATGTTGGCGGTGGCCAAGGGGGTTTTCTAAAAGAGGTTCTGCAACTGAACCCCCATTTAAAAGGCACATTATTTGACCAACCCCATGTAATCTCCGATGCCATCTTCCCCTCAGGCAATGCCGCGTTAGATGATCGCGTTATGAAAGTTGGTGGTAGTTTCTTTGAAAGCATTTCAGGTGAAGCAGACGCCTTTTTCCTTAAAAGAATTCTCCACGATTGGAATGATGAGGATTGCTGCCGCATCTTGCAAACAGTCAAAATGTCTATGACCCCAGAGAGCAGCCTTTTTGTAATTGATGCCATAGTTCCCGGCGGCAATGTGCCTCATTTCTCAAAAGATCTAGAGGCATTCCTTATCACATGGGGTGGCCAGGAACGTGACCAGGGCGAGTTTGAAGCCTTGTTCGAAAAAGTTGGAATGAAATTAGCTTCCATCACGGAAACACAGTCCCTACTCTCAATAATTGAAGCAAAAATTGCCTAATTTCAGGGCAAACCACCACAACCAACGGTGGTTCATTACAGCGACACACCCTGTCGCAACATTGTGACAGATGGGGCGACCAGCGCTAGGCCGCCCCAAAAAACGTCATAAGAACAACAGTAAAAACAGCAACTTAAAATCAACACACACCGAGGCTGCCATTGGCACGTCCATTGCGAAACTAACACCGGACTTATAATATTTGGGGAACAAGGGCGCAAAACAAATAAGCACCCCCCTCGAACAACACAGCATGAGCGCCAAATAAAAAAATAATGGCGGTCAATTTGGAGGGATGAAACTAATGAAAAAACTATGGCAGAGCTGTGCCGCAATTCTACTTGCACTCACAATGTTCTCGTCACTAGCTGCGGCCGAGGATAAAGGCATCCCAGGCATGCGCGGGTCACAGCATCTTGGCTTTACAGTCCCTAACGCACAGCAAGCTGTTGATTTCTTCGTTGACGTAATTGGCTGTGAATCTTTCTACACAATCGGACCATTCGGCCCCTTTAAAGACAATTGGATGACACTTAATCTGAATGTTAATAAAGATGCCGTCATCAAGGTTGCTCACCTCGTTCGCTGTGGCAACGGTGTTAGTCTTGAAATTTTTGAATACACCTCACCAGATCAAAACACCCAACAGCCTAAAAACAGCGACATTGGTGGCCACCACCTTGCATTCTATGTTGATGATATGAAAGCCGCAGTTGAGTACCTGAAGAAAAAGGGTGTGAAGATCCTCGGAGAGCCACACACTTTCACAAACACCGGCATGGAAGGCCTCACCTGGGTTTACTTCATGACACCATGGGGAATGCAGCTAGAAATCGTTAGCTACCCCTATGGCCAAGGCTATGAGCGCAATACTGGTCGCCGCATGTGGGATCCCCGCTACTAATCTTAAGGTCAGTATCCAGTCGGGGGGTGGAAGTAGCACCCCCCAGACAAAAGCTGGTAAACAGCTGCAGACGGACCTGAAATGCGGAGCCTAAAAGGCTAAACAACACCCCCATAGTCATAGGGCGAAGCATCTTTATTCTATGGTCCTTAAAGCAAAGGCGCGTGCGATTGGCAGTGCCATAGCTCGCTAAGCGGCACCTGCAACCCGACAGACGCAGGTGTCGCCGACGGTTTATAAAACACTATTTTTCCAAAGTCATATTGTAGGGCAAAGGCTGAAGCTGAGATGAAACACCGCGCTCCAGAACAAAAATATTATCAGCAAGCCCAACAAAAATCGGCCCCGCACAAAGTGGCCAGAGACAAAAGCACTAAAGTGAGTGCCACTCACCTCAAAGCCCAGCTCTTTTACAAATGTGTTTTACCAGTGCTTACTCTTCTAGCGGTGAGCCTCTATTCCGCCGCTCACTCCCCGCTTGCTGCCCACTTCAGCCATTTTGAACCTAGAATTATTCACATCACAGAAATACCAGCCCCCGCCACAGCTGACCCAGCCGCTAAAAACACAAACACAGATCAAAACACAGCGCAGCAGAACAAAAACTCTGTCGCTATCTATTTAAGAATGCCACTCCCCCTCCTCCTGCTACCAGAAAACTGGGGCGGGGTTGATAGCGGCGATGGTATCCCCTTCACCAAGCGTATCAAAGAAGGGAAAGACTGGCGCTACTTCATCGATAAAGCCGCCATTCACCAAAACTCTGCTCTCCTTGAAAAGATGATTCAGGACACCCACCAGATTACGCTTAATGGTAAAGACGATAAAAACCTAATTGTTGAGAAGCTGCACATCTTCAGCCCACATAAGCGCAAACCATTTAGCTCTCTCGCTTATGCTGAGAAAGCCCTCAGCGGTCCCGCCATAGAAATTGACACCACAAAAGGTGAAGTTTTTGACACGCTCATAGATCTAAAAATCATCTTGCCTGACGCCCACATTAATGATGCAATCACACTTCGCTCCGGCCTCGGAGAAAAGCTAAAGGTAATCAACCGCCTGGCAAATATCGTTCATATCCACCGCGGCGATAAAACAACCAAACAAGTCACCATCGGCGTTCTGGATTCCTCCTTTGATGAAGGCACCTCAAACATCATGATGGCGCTCAATCAGTTAAAGAGCGGCATCTGGCATATTCTCATTGGCCTTGATCATGTCCTGTTCGTTTTACTCATCATATTGGCAGCAAAAACCTGGCAAGCCGTACTTCGCAATGCGACAGGCTTCACCATCGGTCACTCCATCACACTCACATTAGGCGTCCTCGGTCACATACCCCAAGGGCCCTGGTTTATCCCCTCGGTAGAACTGATCATCGCGGTGACCATATTTTATGGCGCAATCGTACTCATCCTGAAAAAACCTGAACTTTTCGGATTTTCAAATGTCATGATGATCGGCCTGATACATGGCTATGGCTTTTCTTTTGTATTGTCCGATGTTTTAAAAGAAGGCGGCGGTTTGGATTTCAAAAGCATACTCTTCTTTAATCTCGGCATAGAACTCGGACAGATCATCATCTATCTGGCAGCAGCACCACTTATCTATATGGCTGGCAAATATAGCCTTGAAAACCGCCTGGACTGGCGCCGTGCTGTGGCTCTCATCGCGATTGCCATTTCTTTATTCTGGATCATCGATCGCGGCACCACAGTGCTCGCCGTCATATAACGACCGGGCAATCAATAAAAAAAGGATGCCTTTGCCATAAGTGGCAAAGGCATCCTTTTTAATTAGTTTGCTAGCTTGAAATTAAAAAGACCAATCACCTTCCAAACAGAGAAGATAACAGCCCCTTTTTCTTAGGCGGCGCTTCTGCTGCAGCGGCTTTCATCACACCGGCAAGGGTCGTGTATGTCTCCGTCCAGGCTTCCTTAACTTCAGGCGTAAAATCATCCTTCAGCCCCTGTTCCAAGGTCCACAGCAACGCTGAACCAACAGTGTCGTAATGCTCATCGACCACACCATAATCTACATGGCGGCGACCAAGATCTTCAACCGCCGGGATAATCAGCTCAACCTGATGGAGGTTAGTAACTGCTGTCGAAAGCATCTTCATCAGCTTGTCACGTTGCGTTGCAATATCATCTGAAAACATCGGTCTGACTTGCGGGGCAATTTCAAATAACCGCCCATAAAAAAGGTCTCCTGCTTCTGTAGCTATCGGCTCAACTTTTTTGAAAGAAGACTGCACGAGTTCAACTTGTTCTGGTGTCATGGGTTTGTCTCTTTTATTAAATGAAAAGGGTAATGCCATACCCGCCGCACGCCCCGCCCCATTGCTCGCGCCTTAAATCAGGTGACGCGAGCAACAAGCGGAGGAGGAGGGGGTAAAGCTTCGTCGGTTAATCAATCGGGAACCGGATCACAACACCGCCCATTACATCACCGAGTTTGAAATCTTTCTTCGGCGTATCTTTATGGTTATTGTGGCAACCAACACAGGGCGATGCCACTGCAGTATCAGCATAAACAGCCGTGAAATATTTTTTACCGCCCAGCGTTTCCTCGCCATAAAAATTCTTGCCTTTATTCTCGGCAATATATTTTAGGCCCTTCGTCTCAAGCTCGGTGGTTGGTTTATTTTGTTTATTGATTGGCCAAAGCGACAAGAGAGAATAAGAGAAGCTATCTGTTTTATCGGCCACGGCTTCAGCACCAAAACGGAACATTTGCGCTGGCAACGGCAAAGCCTTTTCATCCTCATAGAACTCACTGGCTTTAATAACTTTATGTTTATTTACCAGCCGCTTAACAACCTTCTTCGTATAAATTGTACGATCAGATGAGAGCACCAGATGCAGCATATCGGCAACCGCTTGCGGCTCGAATGTTTTAGCGTTGAGCGGCGCGTTAGTTGTCATTAAGCAACCAGCACCTAATGCAGTAGCAAGCGTTAACGCCCTGAGTTTTTCTCGAAAAATAAACATAACGAAGTCTCCTTAGTCTCTATGTGAGGACAGCAATGGAAGGGGCGGGGTGAGATAATCATTTTTCATCCCCTTTTTTCGACGACCGGCGTAAAACCCAATCAATACTTTCAATATGGGTTTGAGGCTTGCCGCGGAAATTTTTGCGCACCAGCTTTTCATCAGCCAGCGCATCAATAGTGAAGCGCAGCCCATGGCAAGATGAGCAGACGCTACGGATCATTTTTTCATTTGGTCTGAGATTGTCATTCTGATTGTGAGCTACAATAGTGATGAAGTTTTCATACTCATCTTCCACTGTCACCCGCGGCATATGGCAAGTGGCACAGGTAACTCCAGATCCTTTAGGCAACTCGCCTTTAAGCTCTTTTACCCAAAGCTCATGATGCGGTGAGCCAAGGTAAGTTTTAGTGTGCTCACTATCATGGCAGCTAACACAAGCCTGCACGTTCGCTGGCTGCACATCAAAATTATGGAGGCCCGCAACTTTGCCCGTCTGGCTGTTGCGGTTAACAGTGTCGCCTACCTTACCGCTGGCTAAAGCCCCGCGCCCATGGCAAGAGGTACAAGAAAGCTCTCTCCCATGCGCATTTGTTTTCATAGGAGAGCGGGCCAGCTCTGGCCTCATTGGCGTAAGCTCTTGTTTTTTAAATAAGCCGAGAGACTTCAAAAATGCCGGCGCCTTGCCCTCAGAGACAAGCAACCCCTCTTGCTGTCTCATGCCATGCTTGCCAGCTAAAAAGCCTTTATTCTCCTGCACATGGCACGAAGCACAAACAGCGCGGCCAGGCTTATCTATCCAGCTGGGTTTAATGGCAGCGCCATCAGCCCTTTCAACCTTGCCCGGCTGGTGGCATCCGGAACAATTCACTCCATTCCGCGCATGAGCATCCTGGCGCCATTCAGTAAGCACCGCCTCTTTGGCATCACCAGACATATTAGAGAAAATGGACCCAGGCGCATCAGCCGCCGCCATAGAAAGCGCATCGCCCCGCTTCAACCCACCATACTCTTCAGCTAGCGGTTCCGCATCATGGTTCAGAACAAACGGGTTTGGCTTCATGTCAGGTTCAGTGGCATGGCGCTCAAGGAAGCGCTCATAAAGCGCCCGGTTATCATGATAATTATGACACCCAGCGCTGGCACAACTTGTAAATTCGAGATTCTGATGCGTCTCCGGCCTGTCCTTGCCAATATCCTGATGGCAGAGAAAACAATAATCCTTCGGCATCGTCAGCCCCATCGGCTGGGTCAGCTCAGGCCGGTGCTCCGTATGGCAAGTCACACATTTTGTAACATCAAGCTTCGCCAGGCGATCCGCATTGCGCGGGTCGCGGAATTTTTTTAATGGATGAGAATCGTCAGATATCTTCAGCTCAGCTGCATGGCAGTTTTCGCATGACTTCTGGATGCTGCTAACATCACTAAACCCTTTGCTATGGCAAGCATTGCAAGCCAGCTCAATCTGATGATGCCCAACCGTCGTCTCACCAATCAGAAAATGAGAACGATCGCCCTTAAAAACCATCACAGCAGAGAGATACCCGCCAATAGCAAGAGTGCTGACAATCCAGATAGACCAGAATATGAAATTTTTTGAGATCATCCCGCCGGCCCTAATAGTAATAAACCGAGAAGATATGCAACGCGAGCAACAGCGGTAGCGGCCAGAGCGCAAAAATATGCAGCCATATTGGCAGCTTCGCCGGTTTGGCAGAGGCCCGTTTGTAAATCTTTTCATTCAACTGATGCTCAAACGCCTTAACTGCACCAGCCGCCGCACCAATAAGCCCAAGGAAAAGAAAACAAGACATCAACCAAAAATTGAGATTGTTCCCCAAGCGAAACCCTGTATGGAGGAACAGCACAATAAGGGCTGTCAGCCCAACAGCCACATGCAGCAGCCGCCAGCTCGCATAGCCGCCAAAACTCAGCCACTTAAAATTCTTTCGAAGAGAAATCACAGCCGCAAAGACGGATAGCGCAAGCAGAGAGAACCCGCTGACCTGCTTCCAAAACCCATCCCGCCACAAAATATCTATCTGAAATTTATCCTGCACCGAACCCGACATAGGCCAGGCGGGGAGTAACAAAATCAAAAGCCCCAGCAGTGCCGCCGCAACAGAGAGCACGGCCACCGGCCGCCACCATTCAATCGGTTCATATTTAGGTTTACCTGATATCAGCTCATTTATCAGCGGGCGGCAACTGCCACAAACAGTCGAAGCGCTGGTCTCCCGCTGCACCGCATCAAAGGTTACACAACCCTGTTGAATGGCATCTCCGATTTGCCCGCGCGTCACCCCCGTACAGTTGCAAACTGTGGCAGCAGCAGGCCACTCAAGCACACTCGCCGGCTCTTTATCCCCATAAACCAGACCGCTTTTCCGAAAGCGCCGCAACTGCCAGGGCCAAAGAAAGCTATGCTCCTGAATAGCCTTTTGCAGCACATTAATTTCCGGCCAATCACCAATGGCCAACGCCCCAACAAGCCGGCCTTTTTTGAGCACCAGTTTGCGATAATAGCCTTTATCCTGTTGTTCAAAAGCGACCGTCTCAATATCTATCCGCTCGCTAAGCTGCTCCACATCCCCCATGGAAAACACATCAGAGCCAACAACCTTCAGTTTGGTGGAAGGCAACGAACCAGCATAGCTCGCCTCCTCACCAGCAATGCATTTGGCCGCAATAATCGCCTGCTCTAGTCCCGGCCCCACTAGCCCATAAACATTCCCGTCAAATTCAGCGCATTCCCCAACCGCATATATATCAGGCAGCGAGCATTCCAACCGCTCATTGACCTTAATACCCCGCCCAACAGCAAGCCCAGCCTCCAGCGCCATTTCCATATTGGCTCTTATGCCGGTGCAAACAATTATGGTATCGCAAGAAAGCCGTTGCCCGTTTGAAAACTCAATCCCCTCAACCCGGCCATTGCCGGTAATTTCGCGCACCGCACAGCCCGTCAGCACAGTAAGCCCAATCGATTCAATCTGCTTTGCCAGCAATTCCCCGCCGGCCTGATCAAGCTGGCGCGCCATAAGCCGCCGTTCATGCTCGACCACAAAGGTCTCAACGCCGCGGGTGGCCATGCCCCTCGCGGCTTCAAGCCCAAGCAACCCGCCGCCAATCACTGCAGCCCGCCGCGCTGAAACACTCCGCGCAACAAGTTTTTCCGTGTCATCAAAATCCCGGAACTTAAAAACACCATCCCGGTCAATGCCTTTAATATTTGGAATATGAGCGCGGGAGCCAGTGGCAATCACTAATTTTGTATAGGGGAATTTACGGCCTGTTTGGCCTGTGACGGTTTTATTTTTAGTGTCAATCTCTATGATCGGGTGGCCGGTATATTGTACAAACCGCGCATCTTCAGGAAAGTTCGGTTCAAGATAAACCTGACCAAACTGCACATCACCAGCCAGTAAAGGTGTCAGCTTAACCCGGTTGTAAGGCTGCCAGCGTTCAGCATTAAACAACGTCACAGCAAAGCCACGTTGCACCAACTCTTGCGCTGCCTTTATGCCAACCGGCCCGCCGCCTATGACAACCACCGGCGCACCAGAAGCCACAGAGGTTTCAGCGCTTTGGGCAAGGTTCAAGCCTGAAGGGCTGCTAACAACCGCCAGGCCATTTACCCTATCTTCCTGTTTACCAGCTTCTAAAATGCCCACCAAAATCTGCCCCGATTTTACTTAGCGAAACAGCCCCTCCCCTCAATCAAAATGACAGGGAGACGCCCAAACGCTAATTAGATGCATAATGTATGCATTAATAAAAAACCAAGTAGCAAGCTTTGTGCCACTCAGTTGAGCAGTATTTTTGTTATATAAAACAATGGATTATGAGGAATGATAAATGTATGGGCATCGCGCAAGCCTGCGCATGTTTTAGGCAGAGCGCAAAATACAGGGTCATATATTATGCAATCGCAGCAATTTCAGCTGGGCCATATGATGTCCTCAAAACAACAAAGCTAACAGCCTTTGCGGGCTTCCCAGCTCTTGATTTCATCCACCACCTCTTTCGCATGGGGTGGCAACTTACCAAAGGGTGGTTTGCAGGCCTTTCCAAACGCTCGAATGCCGCGCTCCGTAGTAAAACAATGGCCATGACGAGCGAATATAGCATTGCGCTCATGCCAAAGCTCACCACAGCTCAAGCCTTTATAAAAGCTCTCCCCCATCATGCCCTCATCATCACCAGCCTTAGCCATCTCAACCTCTGAAAATTGCCCCATCATAAGAACAGCAACAAACAGCACCACCTTCACCAAAGAACATATGAGGCGAGTTGATTTTGCATTTTTCAGCATTGTGAGAACTCCTGATTAGTCACGCATAAGATAGTGAGTGTACTTTGGCCATTTATGAAACGGGCATCTTATATACCAAAGTAAAAAAACAATACCCCGCCGCTTTCAAACTATGCAACAGCGCATATTTATTTGCTGGCGATATAATTCGGATTATCTAATTTGCGGGAATAAAACCCAACACCGCAGTGCACAACATGAAAATCATATCGGCTCACAAAACAAACGGGATTATAGTTGGGAGGATTTAATCGGTTTTTGCATGTTTCTGAATTAATTTGACATTACGTGTATTCGCTTTCCAGCCCACGTCAAACAGATCACCAACCAGCGGCACAAGGCCGATCAGCCAGTCGATAAAAATATTCCATAGCATGATCGCCTTCACCCAAAAAGGTACACCGAGCTGGTGCCCCTCTTTCAAGATATAGACGGAAATTAAACTGGAGATTGTATCGCCTATACCAGGCACCAAACCCAATATCGTATCCCAGCCCAAACGGATATTTAAAAGCGGCAGCCGCCACTGCGTATCCATCGCAGAGGCAAGCTGATCAAGGCGCTGAAGCTTCGCATTATTCGCTACAGAGCGGGTGCCCTCGAAAGTCTTGTCAGAAGGCAAGTCATCATCTCTGGGAACTGCGGTTTCTTCAGCGCTCATGATACTATCTCCGTTTAAAGCTAAGTTCGGCGCTAAAATCACGGTTATTATCCCGGTGATCACCGCCCATAGTACCAGCCCACCATGCAGCAGCACCGGACATCAGCGACGTGGCGCCAGCCACAAAGGCGAAGATGATAACTTTGTTTTTATCAGCCTCAGACAAGGCGTCAGCAGCGACATAACTATCAGTCATGATAGAAACAATGGTTGCATAAGCACCAGCCGCAGCAATGGCCAAAAACACCAGAACCGTCGCAAGCGCCCAACTCATCATGCCTGCAATACCGTCTCGCATTTCCTGCTCATGCCCATCAAAACTGGCATCAGTCGGGCGCATACGGCCAGCAACATAACCACCAGCTAACGAGGCCAAAAGCTGTACCCAAAGCAACCAGATACCAGCGGCAATGACGCCCCAAGCTGCTATAGAGGCCTCACCCATCAAGGGTGACGCAGAAGAAAGGCCAATTACGCTACCGAATTGTAAGAGAATGATTGAAATAGCAAGTGACAGAACGGCACCGGCTATAATCGCACCAAACCCGAAGCGGGTTGTGGTGGTTTGTGATTTTTGATCTGCCATCTCAGCCCCCTATGCAAGACCGATGAATGAAAGAATGGCCATAACAATAACGATCAAGCCCACTAAATAAATAATCTGGTTCATAACTAAGTATCCTTAAGTTTTAAAATTGAATTACAAATATTTTCAACTAACCAAAGCCATGAGGTCAGAGTATCAAAAATAGAATGATAATTACTGGCAAGGGTATACCTAGTAACCACAGCAATAATGCTTTCATAACATCCTCCACATAAGAATTTCATGAAGTTAAAATTATCAGAGCTTAAATAAAGGGGACATTATGTTTTGTATTATTTACCCGGCTCATAGCCCGGTTGGGTTCAAAGAACAAAAGAATGCCCCCCGGGAAGGGCTGAGCCACCACAAAAAATGATGAGACTTAATAAGCAAGGTCAAGTGTGAGGGAGGGAGAAGAGGGGCCAGCTAAACAGCAAGACTATTATCAAATCCCCGTATTATGAAAACCCTGGCAAGATTAGCCAATCTCAGGTGAGCCAATCTCAGGTGAGCCAGAAAGCTGACAGAGAAACTCATACCAGGGTCCGGGTGATGTGCACCTGGCAGCGCGGAAGCAGCGCTGTGGTGGGTGTGGATACGTCAGGCCGCAACAGAGGATTGCACAGGCATGTCAGCCTCGTCATCAATACTCTCTACGTCAAGCAATGCCTTGGGTAGGTAAAAATGTATTTTGGTCCCATTTGTAAAGCTAGTATCAACAGCGATATCGCCATGATGGTCACTAATGATTTTCCGGCATATAGACAAGCCAATGCCGGTGCCTTCATACTCATCTTCATCATGCAAGCGCTCAAACATATTGAATACCTGGCTGGCAAATTCAGGTTCAATACCAATACCATTATCGCTCACAGATACTTCAACTCTATTATTCTCACCTGGCTTCGCTTCTATCAAAATTTCCGGCTGCTCTTTATCACAAAATTTGACAGAGTTACTGATCAGGTTTTGCAACACATGCCCAAGCAAAATACGATCACCAGAAACAATTAAACCGCTCTCTAGAGACGTTGTTATTTTCGCATTACCAGTCGAGCCTTGCAAATTCTCAATCGCATCATTCACAATAGAGGAGATACCAGCAGTTTTTCCCTCAATACTAACTGAGCTGAATTTGGCATAGCTGTGGAGCGAGTCTAGCATCATCCGCATCCGTGATGAACCGCGATCAATGCGTGTTAAAATATCCTGTCCCTCATCATCAAATTTGTTGTTGTAATCCTCTTTGAGAATCTCAACAAAAGTCTCGATACGTTTCAGCGGAGCTCTTAAATCATGAGCGACAATAGAGCTGAATTTAAGCAAACCATCATTTGCCTGCTCCAACTTCGCATTCGTTTCCTCAGCAGCCCGCCGCAATACTATCTCTATCTCAGTAGAGCGCTCTGCAGTCTCCTTTGCAAGGCGCAGCTCCTGCGTCATCCCACGCGCCATTTTAATTGCGTTGCGTCGCTGGTTTGTAAGGGACGAAATAGTGAGAAACAACAGCAGGTCGATTAAAATCGCCCCAGCCGCGACGATAAACGGCTGGCTCTCTTCACCAGCAGAAATAAAGTTTGGCCCGCTAACAAAATCAAGCGCCCACTCTCTCCCGCCAACGCTAATAACATGCGTCGATGTAAAAGCAGTTCGACTAGGGGATGCCTCTGCGGTGCTGCCATCAAGCCCCCCCTTATACATCTGCCTACCTTCAAGCTTTTGCCCGCCATCATAAATATGAAAATCAATACCTTCGTCACCCCGGCCAAGTATGCCCCTCATCAAATCATTCATACGAAACGGGCTATAAACAAAACCTTGAAGAGCAGCGCGCCTGTCTTCTAACGTCTCAAGCGGCATGCCCTTTTTATAGTGAGGCAGATACATCAAAAACCCACGCTGCACATCGCTCGCTGTTTCCTGCACCAACGTCACCATGCCAGAAATTGCAGCTTTGCCAGTGTCACGTGCCCGGCTCATAGCGGCGCGCCTTGTCGGTTCTGAAAACATATCATAACCAAACGCCCTCAAGTTCCGCCCGGAAAATGGCTCCAAATAAACAATTGAGCTATAAAACTCACGCTTACCAGCTGGCCGTATGGTAAAATCTGGGAACCCGTCAGCACGAACCTCAGCAATATGCGCCTCTTGCTCTCCAGCGCGCATAAATCTCGCATACCCCATGCCCTGCAACCCAGGAAGAAAAGTCTCAAGGTTCAGCGCATTAACAAACTCATACCATTCAGTACGATCAACCTTCTTCGAGGCTTTAAAAACACCAATACCGCTCCAAAGCATAGCCTCATGCTCTTCCATACGTCGCTGCACAGAGGCTTGAATATCTTCAACTTTAAAACGAAAACGCTCTTCAGCCGCATGCATCACAGAAGTGTAAGATACATACCAGGCAACAGCAGAAACCAGAGCGGAAAGGAATAAAATTATCCAGGCAAGGTAGGAGCCATGAAGGTCAGCAAAGCTCCATTTTTTTACGAAATTACTCTCAACTTCATATTGCTCTGGAAGGGCAATAGACTTCATCTGACCGGATTTCTTCATGGAGCACCTTTATCATCAAGGCGATAACTTAGAACTCAAATATTCATATCACCCAGTAAGGAGAGAATTGATGCAAATCAGAATAAGATGAGAATTAAGAAGTCGCCTATTGCATCAGTTTTTTCTTTATGTTGGGAATATTTTCCATAGCCGCAAAGAACTCATCTCCTGAAAATGGCTTTACAAGGTAACCATTGCTGCCATGCTCAAAACTTTCAAACATATCACTGACATCATCAGAGGCTGAGAGCATGAGTACAGGTATATCTTTATAACGGTCATGAGCGCGCAGGCGTTTCAAGGTTTCAAAACCATTAATACGCGGCATATTCACATCAAGAAGAATAAGAAACGTCTCGCGGCGCACCCCCATTTCCTCAAGCTCTTCAAGAGTGGTCATTAGATTTTCCGGCTTTTTCTCTGAAACGAAGCGGTTGACGATCCCATCTCGGCGCACAAGGCGGCGCGTGAGAAAAATTTCATCAACATTATCATCAACCATAATGATGGTAGATTCTGTCAACTCACTCATTAGAAATACCTCTAAATTTTATAACTTCGTTATTCTTGACCTTAAGCTTGAACTAGAAGCAGCCTCTTCATAGCAATCACATTAATAGAAGTAATAAATTACATTCAGGTCAATTCGGAGCAGTATCAGGTCCGTTTAACAACAAACAGTACGCCATTGAGCCCAATACAAACACAGTCATTGATATATTAATGATTACATTACATTAAAGGCACCATCGCATCTAACCTTTTAAATTTGAGTTAGAATAACAATAAAAAATAATTAGCTTTTTATTAAAGGTATTTACTGACAAAATCCTTAAAGCGACCCCTTTTATATACGACCGCTTACCAAAAGCCGCTAAATCCAGAGGAAATAATAATAAGTGAATTCGGCGCGCAAAATTACACCCGTCATTCTATGCGGCGGCTCAGGAACCAGGCTTTGGCCTCTCTCACGCAAGAGTTTCCCCAAACAATTTGCACCCGTAGTTAACGATAAAAGCCCCTTCCAGCTCACGGTTGAGCGCCTCGCCCCGCTAGCAGGTGATATTAAAATAATCGCCAGCGAGGAACATCGTTTCATCATTACCGACATTTTGAACCGTCTCTCCATATCAGGAGATTTACTGCTCGAGCCGGAACCAAAAAATACAGCAGCGGCCATGGCAATCGCCGCACTCCATAAAAGTGAACAGTTGGAAGATCTGCTGCTTTTTTGCCCTGCAGACCATTTCATCCCTGATAGAGAGCAATTCATCACAACTATAAATCTCGGTATTGAAGAGGCAATGCGAGGGGCAATTGTCACTTTTGGCATTACACCAAATTTCCCAAGCTCAGCCTACGGCTATATTCGCAAGGGCAGTGAAACCCCGGATGGCAATTTTAAAGTCGAAGCATTTGTAGAAAAGCCTGATGATGCTAAAGCCAGGGAATTTCTTCTGGAAGGTAATATGCTGTGGAATGCAGGGATTTTCCTTTGTAAAAGGAAAACACTTCTCGAAGCGCTAAAGAACCACTCACCAGAAACTCACAGCATATGCCAAATAGCTATGGCAACTGCCACACAAGAAACCTTTAAACCCAATCACAACTTCATCAGACCAAACAAAGACGTCTTTACCCAGTCGCCTTCAAATAGCATTGACTATGCGGTAATGGAACGACATGAAAATGTGATCGTCGTACCTTTTAAGGGACAATGGAGCGATATTGGCAGCTGGAATGCAGTTGCAGATTTAACAACTGCTGATGAGCAACAAAATCGCATATTAGGCAATGGTCTGGCTTGCCACTCTGAAAATACCTATATCTATGCTCCAAACCGTCTCGTTGTATCACTCGGCACAAAAGACCTTATGATAATCGATACGCCAGATGCCGTGTTGGTGGTTGAACGCACGAAAACTGAACAAGTTAAAGAAGTTTGGCACCAACTCGAAGAGCAAGATTTTAAGGAAACCACTGAGCACCGCAAAATCTACCGCCCCTGGGGCTGGTACGATACCGTAGATGAAGATGATCGCTTTCGGGTCAAACGCATTTGCGTAAAACCAGGCGCCTCCCTCTCCCTGCAACAACATCATCACCGCGCAGAACATTGGGTGGTTGTCAAAGGCACAGCAAAAGTCACGCGAGGTGAGGTAACATTCCTGCTATCAGAGAACCAATCGACCTACATTCCGATCGGCATGGTTCATCGCTTAATGAACCCATGTACAGAAATTCTTGAAATGATTGAAATACAGTCAGGCCATTATCTAGGTGAAGACGATATCCTGCGCCTAGAAGATACATATGGCAGAGCAAAACAAAGTGATATAATCAATAACAATTCTCAGTCTGCTATGAACCAGCAACCAAGCGCAAAAAAATAGCCCAACACTAGTTATTACCAAACAGATCCCGCGTATAAAGCTTCTCTTCAACGTCCTGTAAATCTACAGACCAGCGATTAGAGACGATCACATCAGCCCTCTGCTTAAATTCATCCAAATCTCTAATCACCTCAGATTTAAAAAACTCATCTTCTTCTAAAGCCGGCTCGTAAAGCACCACCTCAATCCCCTTCGCCTTAATCCGCTTCATGATGCCCTGAATGCTGGACGTCCTGAAATTATCGGACCCCTCCTTCATCACCAAACGGTAAACACCGACAATAGTTGGTTTTAGTTTTAAAATCTCTTCAGCAATAAAATCCTTACGTGTGGTATTGGCCTGAACGATCGCATTGATCATATTTTGCGGCACGTCCTGGTAATTAGCCAAAAGCTGCTTCGTATCCTTCGGCAGACAATAACCACCATAGCCAAATGATGGATTATTATAATCGTTGCCAATTCGAGGGTCATGACAGACCCCATCTATAATCTGGCGCGTATCAAGCCCATGAATGCTGGCATATGTATCCAGCTCATTAAAGTACGCAACCCTCATCGCCAGAAAAGTATTTGCGAACAGCTTAATCGCTTCCGCCTCGGTTGGATCGGTAAACAACAACGGGACATCTTCACTGAGGGAGCCCTCTTTCAGTAAGTCAGCAAAGACCCGCGCTCTCTCTGATTTCTCCCCCACAACGATCCGGGATGGATAGAGATTGTCATAAAGGGCCTTCCCCTCGCGAAGGAATTCAGGTGAGAATAAAATATTCTCACACTCAAACTCAGCCCTTAAACGAGCTGTATACCCAACGGGGATCGTTGATTTAATAACAATAACACTCTCCGGGCTAATTCGAAGAACATCCCGTATAACGGCCTCAATAGATCCCGTGTTAAACTGATTACTTTTAGGATCATAATCCGTGGGTGTAGCGATAATGACAAAATCAGCATCTTTAAAAGCTTCGTCAGGATTAAGGGTAGCAGTCAGATCCAACGATTTTTCCTGCAGATATGAAGTTACCTCAGCGTCAATAATCGGGGAGATCTTGTTATTCAACATCTCAACCTTCTCTGGCAACAAATCGATCGCCATAACCTGATGATTTTGCGCTAGCAATATCGCGTTCGATAGTCCCACATAGCCAAGTCCCGCAACAGCAATTTTCATAGGGCAATCATCCCGCTTCACTCTGGTTATATTATCAATGCCATCAACATAAATGGTCTTTCAGACCGCTTCAACACAGGTCATAACAATCCCGGCGCAGCCCAAGAGCCCCTTTCGCCTGGCAGCCCACAACTTCATATGCCCCACCGAAATTTGAAAAGCAATAACTGAAAATCAATGCAGCCTGAGAGCAAAGGTGAATGTCTTGAAATGCAATTTCTTATAAATTTCTTATATCTTCCCCCCTGAATATTAGAGTAGATTGAGAAATGTATGTTGCCTTTTTAAGATAAGGCAACCCGCACAAGCATAAGAAACACCAGCCTCTTGGCTCAATTATAACAAAGTGCCCAAGCCGTGAGAGACAATAGTTTCAAGATTTAAGTGAGGTAGAGATGCATAAATACATTTTATGCGTTTTATTTATCATCGGTCTTACAAGCCCCGCCAGTGCGGCATGCCAAATCAATAGCCCCTATAAACAGGGTGAGTATGCCGCACAGATCCTGGATTTTGTTGCTGGATATTGGATCAGCATGCTCGGAGAAAATGCCATCGATTACGGCATCACTTTCCGAGAGAAAAAACCCCTGCATATGTTCCGCCTGATAAACCCTGGCGCTCGCGTTTTAGGCTGCCCCAAAACGTCCCTTGATAACGCCTTGACCCTGGGCCATGAAGGTTATGTCATCGTCGGACCTAAAAACTGCTTTAGAAACGGCCCCGGCCCTGACATCTTAGTTCACGAACCGCGCACAGACATTAATACCAACGAATCCTTCAACGTCTACATCACAGAAGACTATAAAGGCAAAGGCCCATGGTATAAAGTGGCGTCAGAGCAAACAGTCGCAAGCAGCAATAATTTTCTAGAAATAGATATTAGCGGGATTAAAACCGAGCGCGGATATCCATTGGAAGAATTCACTTGGGTAAAAATTGAAGATGCAAACAGCCAGGTCGTCCTAAGCAACCGGCGTTACAGCGGCTTTGATGTCTCAGCTGTTCAGTTCCTCCACCCTTGTAGAATAAATGTAAGCCTACTGGATCTCCGCTAATCAGAACCACCGCCCCCGCAAGGGATCAAAAGAGGCTATGAGATAAGTTCAATCTCTGTTTTTAAGGCTGTTGTTATTATCACAGATCAAACCTGCCCTTCACACGGCTGCTATACTCAGGATCGACGGGGCTGTCAGAGATCAAGGCGGCTTGTTATTTCGTGATAAATTAAGCCTGAACCATATCATTGAATGGAGAGTACAATGACACGCAACATCGGAAACCTGGAACGCCTCATTCGCGTAATCGCTGGTCTTGCAATTTTAAGCCTGATGTTCATCGGGCCACAATCCCTATGGGGCCTCATTGGCATCGTCCCTCTCCTAACCGGCCTAATCGGCTGGTGCCCCCCCTACGCCATGCTCGGCATCTCAACCTGCAAGAAATAAGAACACTTAATCTCACGGATAATGAGATTTCAGGACAGCTTTGCGAGTGAATGTCAGTCTCACAAGAGACGGCATCATTAGCCCTTGTGTGTCACACAAATAATTATAAAGCCCAAATTTTATCAATGAGGAAAATCGGAGCGTGCATAAATCTCTTTAATTACCTCACCATTAATTAGACCAGATGCTTCACCTTCAATAGTTCCAATGTCTACACCAATATTGGCTTTAGTTACTTCTGACATATCAAGCTCCATGTGAGCCTTCACAGCACTGCACAAAGTACCGTAGTGAACTGCGCCACCACGTTGATAGTCCTCTCCAGTGTTACTAATCACATAAAGCTTCGCTCGCGCATCATATCTCATAGCTTTTCTCCTGCACCAAAAGCCTATATAACCCACATAGCAAAGAAAAGAACAAATCAGAAACTTCCACAGCTTTCACTGAGGCTATAGCCAGACCTGTGGAGACTTTCGATTACTTGTAAAAAATTGCTAGCCCCATTGAGACTTGAACTCGCAAAGCAATCGCTCGCGATTGTTTGCCAGCAAAAATGCGGGAGTTCAAGCAGCTCTATATCAATATGGATGTTTGATGGGATTATCACGGCACTAGTGCCTGGTAGCGGAGGAGAGACTTGAACTCCCGACACGCGGATTATGATTCCGAGGCTCTAGATTGCCGCACCTGCGAAATGCTTTGATATTTCACTATTTTTTCAGTTCCTTACCGACAGCTCTACTTGCTGCTATGCAGCATTATCCGACAGATCTGTAGCTCGTTTGTAGCTATTTGGGTAAAATAGATATGTAGCTAAGGATCTAACAATGAGCAAAACAAGCTTTCGTGCC
>BQJK01000002.1 GCA_021604665.1 Rhodomicrobium sp.
CAATCCATATCCGGTCCCTTTGGTGAGGGGCGCCAAAATGGGCAGCAGGTAGGCAATGCCACTCCGCATCATACCCGATCTTGGCCAGGCTTCCGAGTACCGTGCCCAACCCTCGATAAAGCAGCGCTGATACGTTTTCCAAGATGACATATTGCGGTCGTACCAAGCGAATGGCGCGGCGCACTTGCCACCATAAAGATGAACGGGTGCCTTTAAGCCCTGCTCCTTTTCCTGCAAGGCTAATGTCCTGACAGGGAAATCCTGCGGTGATGACATCATACTCATATAACTTATACTCCATGGTTTTTACGTCTTTAAATAACGGAACATTTGGCCAGTGCTTAGAAAGGGTTGTTTGACAAAAGGGATTGATTTCACAAAAAGCGGTGGTTTCCATGCCCGCCCGTTCAAGCCCCAAGCTAAAACCACCAATGCCCGCAAAGAGGTCGAGAACCTTTAATCTCTTATTGATTGTCATTGGTATTTCCCTCTGAACTGAGGTTCTGTTTGTTTGAAAAACGACCTGATGTTTCTATTAGTATCAAGTAAAGGAAGGCGGCCTCATTACCCGCATATCTAGTTGTCATATTGAGAAGTGTTGTCGAAGCTTCGCTGAGACAGCCAATCAATCAGATCTGATTTGCCGTAAAGCACACGGGAACGTTTTCCTGGTCCAGCTTTATAAAATCTGGGCCCACCACCATTGACTCGCAGACGCTCCATGGTACGCGGTGAAAGACTTAACAATTGCGCCGCATCATCTGTAGTCAAATACAGCTGATCTGAAATGGGGGTATCTTTAATTTTAGCTGGTGGGGTCGCGTTATTTTCGTAAATTGCATTTTTAACCATGTCGTTGCTCCTTGGTCAGTGAACGACGATAGAAATACAACTAGAAAACAGCTGATTGTAGGAGGTGTTGGAGACGCAACTCTCCAACACCTCCTTGACTAAGCAAAGTGGGACTAATGCGACGAGTGCATAAGGGGAAATATATTGATGATAACGTGGTTAAGCACGTCATTGATCATTTGACAGCCGAGTATAAAGAACCCCAACCAATTATTGATGCAATTTTTGCAACTTACCAAGACGATGACGGTAATCGTGACAGGGATACGATCGCGCGCAACTGGAACCTGCTCTTAAAAAATTATCAAGATCAAAGACCGATCACGTATGGTTTTCTTGACGAATTCATCCGCCCTTTTGGTTGCGCTGATGTCGAGGAATATGTTTCTGATTTTCTTCCTGGAGTTGATGAACGCTTGTTTATAAAGACAAGGCAAGCATTGGCAGAATTGGAACATGACGCCCAAGAAGTTCTCGATCATTCCCCTGCTCTATATGCAGATAAATTCTATCTCGGGAATATCATTGAATGCCGTCGCTTTAACATGGAAGGCAAGGGTCTAGCCAATAAAGGGATCGATTTGAGACATGTGAGCGTTATTGATGAGGGTTATTCGCGAAAACCAGAGTCATCCCTGATAGACTTAACAGTCACGCCCCTAGGAGCAAACAATACAAAATATTGCCTTCATAAGATTGAACCTGCTGATCTATTAGATGCCCAGCATGATTCCTTAGATGTTCACATTTTTCATTCCGATTATTACACATATTATCGATGCCAAAATTCTGTCTATGACTGCAATAAAAACAACAAGAATAAACGTTTGCAATATGGGCATATAGACCCGAGAAAAAATAAAATACCGCAACTGTTTACAATGTTCTTTACCGTTATCCTGGATGATGGGCAGATTTTACTGATGCGACGGTCATCTAATTTAACCTGGTACCCAAATATGTTCGACTTGAGCGGAAGTGAGAATTTCAATGATCAAGATTTAGCTGCAGAATATAGTTTAGAGAATTGTATAAATCGCGGCATCATAGAAGAATATTTTCCGTCTATTGGGCTAGACCAGCAGGCAAAATTAGACGTTATAAACGAGACGATTGGCTTAAAGAGATTGATGGCTGTAGGTTATCATACAGAATCCTGCAGCTACCCATTCTTCGCCATATGCCGGCTAAAAGTTGATGAACCTGGTTACGTGGAAATTTTAAATAGGATTAAAACCAACATAAATCCACACGCTCAATTTGATAAGGAAGGAGAATTATACCTTACTACAATACAGAATATCAGGGAGCTTCTGAAAGAAGGTAGCTGCCCAATAAGGCCTCTTAAATTTAAAGGAGGGCTAAATGCATCTGTAAGATTTGCCGATGAAAGTGAACTAGGTGAACAGGACAAAATAATATTATCTGCAGAGGAGCTACATCCTATGACGGCTTATCGAATGGGCTTAATATTAGATTGTTGCTAAGCCTTCAATTGTTTTTCTGATAGGTCACAGCTCCTTATTATTTTGCCAATTTACTAGCAAGTTTTATCAAGGCAATTTCTCTAAATCCATTGGATAAGCAACTTAATCTCCGAATTCTTGAACCAGCCTTCATGTCAGGAAGAATTTAATATACACCCACATAAGAAGTAGGATAATATAGGATAAATTCCTACTAAAATATGGATGATATGAAAATGGCAATGATTAAAAAAAGCATTACGGTTACTGACCAACAAGAGGCATGGATTCAGTCTCAAATGGATACAGGGAATTATGGAACGGATAGTGAGCTTATTCGTGAAGCCTTGCGCGAAAAGCAAATGCGTATGGCTGAGATTGAAATCATCAGAGCAAAGCTGATTGAAGGTGAGAACAGCGGTTTTTCCGACTTGGCACCTGAAAACATTCTTGAAAAATCAAAACAACAATTGAGAAAGAATGGCAAACTATAAACTTTCTCAAGCAGCTGAAAATGACCTTATCCGCATTCACCAGAGGGGTATAGAAACTCATGGTGAAGCGAAAGCCGATCAGTATTTTTATTCCTTTATTAAACGCTTTGAACAGATCGGCATAGATCCTTATTTATACCCCGCAGTTGATGACATACGGGACGGCTATCGGCGCAGCGTTTGCGGCGTTGATAACATCTATTATCGTGTTGTTGTTGGCGGTGTTGAAATTGTGCGCGTATTAGGCCGCCAAGACACAAAAGACTTGCCCTAAAACCACCCTCTTAATCAGGCCATATGGTAAGGTTCCTGCCTTACTTGATTCATACGAAGACTTTATAAGAATTTTGCGGCGTAAACGTAACAAGCCCCCGACCAGCCAAAGCTAATCGGGGGGCAGTATCACAAAATGCTGTTGCCTTTAAGTATAAGATGGGTGATTTCATTTATTTGGTCACCATCCACACTTAGGCACAAACCATCTGCCAGCTTCAAGCCTTTAAAAGTGAGAAAGCATCCCGTGGTAGTATTTGAAGAATACCTAACTTCGACGCCTTCAAACTCTTTTTTCAAGGGTTCAACCCGCCCAAAATAGTCCATCTCCAGTTTATCCAGCTCGTCCTGCGGGAAGTATTCAGGGATAGATAAGCCCATTTCATCCGACATAATAAACCTCACTCGATTAAGTGTTTCAGCGTAATGCTTGACCGTAGTGTTGGACTGCGCTGGTCATTTTCAAGTGACGACTTAAATAAATATGAAGGTTGCCCTGCAACCTTCTGCCTGACTGGCGAAGGACGGGGGGTGCTCTGTCAAGAGTTTAAGCGAAGCGTCTCTTGATAGAGTGAGGGGCAGCGCCCCTTCTAGTGAGTTTATATTTTGTATTGCTGTTTTGATGTTATGGTAGCCTGATAAAGTTCATACAGAACTTCTTTTGCCGTTTCTGGCAGGCATTCATATGCTTTTGTGATGGCTGTTGTATCTACAGAACCACCTGATGCTCCATGTTTGAAAAACTCATCAAAGAAGTCAGTGTATATTTTTAATTCCTGATCAGATAAATCATAGGGGATTAATCCATCGTCTTGCATTTTAACAAGCAACATATCTACGATGGGTTTGTACTGCTTTGCAATTTCATCGACTTTCGCCTGATGTTTTTTTTGGATCCGGTTGAGAGCGGTATAAAATGCCTCTTTTTTCTGATTATCCATGATAAATTCCTTAGCGACACTAAAACGACCGTAAGGACATAGCTCATAATCTTGTTTATTCTGTAGCTTTGATTTTCAGACTTAAGGCTTGCGCCAAGGATGGAAGCCCACAGGGTGAAAACGTATCTTCACGGTTGAATCGTAGACGAGAGCCTGACCCGTAAGGGGCGCACAAAAAAGACGCTCCTAATGGAACGCCTTCTTTAAACAAAGTCTCTCTATGCAGCTTTTTCTTCGTCTTTTTCTTGTGGCACACGTAGCACGATTTCTCTGCCGATTGGGAGAGCATCGAGCAGCAGGGTTTCCCCAAGTCCGTCTTCATGTTCGAAAACGGCTCCTATACGTGTCCAGACAGATTTAGCGCCTTCACGTTTGCGAACAGAGTAAGCCACAAATTTAGGTGAATTATTATCAGCCATGATAAAATCTCCAAGAGGTTCAGTGTTTCAGCAACATCGCTTAACCCTGTTGTTGGACGATTTCTGACGATTTCAAGTGGACTGGCAAAATATTTAAGCGAGTGAGTTCATTTCAAAAACGGCAGCATTCAATGTGGTCTTATCAGTATTGACCTTGAGGCAATCTTTTAAAGGATAATATACGACCCTTTTGCCGTCTTTGCCTTTGACTGATTTCTCAGCTCTAAGAAAGCTATTCAATAACAAATAGCATTCATCTGAGTATGGGGGAAAGACAGCAAACCAAACGGTGGTGTTAAAAAACACTTCATAATTAGCCGTGGAGTTGATTTCCACTTCATCGAAAATAAAACAGTTTTTGTATATCGACTTTGATTTCACATCAAAAGCAATGCTGCCAATATTGGGAAAGCCAACGACAAAATCAGGACGCTTAATACCGCCACGTCTGAAGCCCTTGGGCACGGTGACAACAGATTGCTCTATGTAAATATAAGGCACGGATGAATGATCAAGCCATGCCTGAAAGTGGCGTTCAGTTTCAGCTCCTCGTTCAGCATCGGCTTTTTTAATTTTCATGATTTATTAAGGCCGACAGACACGCAACCGACCTGTTGTAGGATTAAAGCTGAGCTTATGCACTCCGCCTGTGACTACACATGGGTCATCATCGATACTGTTAAAAATAATGGTTTTCGAGATGACATCTGTTGCAACCCATTCATTCTCACTTGCATCATAGCTAAGAAGCTGTCCATCTGTTGGAGCGCTGGCGCTCACATCAGCAATTTCTGTCATACTGGTTTGGGCACCATTATTGCCAAGGAAGTTGAAGGCTTGGCCATCGGCATAGAGTGTTGCAATGGATTTAGCTGAAGCAGCGCAATCAAATGTACCATTATTTCCAGTGTTATACGTTCCGTCAGCATTATAGCTAAAATATATGCTGCCTTGAGGGTAGAAGTAATAATATTGGTTTGCAGCATTCGGAATATTTGCAGCATATAAGATGATAGAATTGCCATCGCCAGGTCTCACACACTTAATAGCATCGGGGAAGTTTATAGCCATCGTCGTCGTACTAATCGCCGTCATCAAGTCCGCCACCGCTGTCCAACTCGTACCATCGTATCGCAAGATGCTGCCTGTTGCGGCATCGGTCGCACTTACATCGGTCAAACTTGCCAACGCGCTCACACCAGATAGCCCGTCGCTTAATGTGGTACAATTCGCACCATTTTCATCGCATAGCTGTGTCGCATTGATGGTGGTGGCGCTAATATCACCAACAACTGTTAAACTATTAGCGGGGCTGACCGTCCCAATTCCAATATTGCCATCATCATCAATATAGGGATTACTGTCGTCACATTTAACATCGGTGCCTGTTCCATCCAGGGCCGCTTCACCAGCGCATAAATAACCTTCTGTCACTGTTACAGCGGTGGCTAAATCTGCCCATTCAGCACCCCACACCGCGCCTTGCCACATCAGTGACAATAGTAGCAACAAGGGCAGCTTAAATTTCATTTGCAAATATGATTACTCATGCAAGCAAATGACGCAAATAAATTAAACATCATTTTTAATGGTGCTGTGAGATATTTATCTAGCCGCTTTTTTTAAACGGAAACACCCCCGTTAAGTGGAAGGGGTCAAGAGCTTCAAGCGAAGCGTCTCTTGAGGCCTGACGCGCGGGGGTTATCAAAAAAGAAGAAAGCGGCCATGGGTAGCAGCCCTTCCCAACATGACATAAAAACAACCATTTTTCGTGTTGAGTTCGCATCAATGGTGAGAGCTTTTGGAGCATGCTTACCCATGCTCACTCGAAAAACCCTTAGCTTTCGGCAACTCTGGTGAGGGAGCCATTAATGTATGGAAATATTTTTATAATTCATTCCGTTCAGACTGGATAATCATTCAAACAGTTTAGGTCTTTAGAAAATGACTTTATTCTTTAACCAGGTCGGCGCATGTCGCATCATATGAATAGTCGGATATTGACCCGTCTTTAATTTTCTCAACGGCTTTATCAATTACATTCAGTGGCACGAGGAACCATTCTTTCGGGGATATAAAGTTTCCCATTCTATCTGCTATCTGAACATCCAATTGAGCGTGGCCAAAAATTCTGTGAAAGATTTTTTCCAGTTTATGTCTGTTTATATTGAACAGTTGGTAGGTCGCGACAACTTCAACATCGGCCATTAAAAATGTTGGGTCGAGCTTGGCATTTGCAATGCGCTTTTGCACGGATGTGCCGGTTACACCAATCTTATGGAGCACCATTCTATTTTTTGAAACAACCGGCAACTCAGACAGGCTGCGAAGCACATAGATTGTTCCGCTTTGTAAATCATCATCTTCTCTCTCGCCAGCAAATAGCGGACCCGCCACAGAAGGGTCGGATATCATACGACTGGTTTCATCTTTATAAAGTGCTCTTTGAAGGGAGCGCAATAAGAGATCACTTTCCGTACCGTTAGAATAAATCACACGAAGCCGGGCGTCGTATTGACCGTTTGGCGCTTTAATAGGCTCGCCGACATCAGCCACATAAGCCGTCTGCCCGCTTAATATAAAAAACTCACCTTTTTTAATATCTGTTTTTCGAAATCCCGCTTCTTTACGAATTGGGAGCGTCAAACGAACGGCCGACGCGAGATCCTTTTCAATTTTTTGAAACAGTGGTTTGAATTTATCAAAATCTTTACAAGGTTCCCGATTAGCGATCTCTTCAGCGGCGCGGATTTCAGCGGTGGATCTTACATGCCGTAATTCGGTTAGGTCACTCCCCGCTGTAATATCTTTTAGATCATCTGCCAAAGCATCAAGGTCAAGGCTTGAGACATCGTTTTGTGTCGCAGCTTCACTGGTAAGTAAGCCATCTTTATCAAATGGTGCAAGCAGGTCTTGATATTCATCTGAAGCTTTTAACCGATCCAGTCTGACGGCGTATAGGCGCTCAAAAATATCGCGGTCTGAGCCATGCTGCGGAATGTGGCCCTGCTCATTAAAAAATTTTTGAATTTCTTCAAATCCAGCTATTACTCTTTCCTCGACCGCCGACCGGGAAGAATTCTTTTCCTTTGGCGCAAAATCCGCAAGGTCTGAGGCTAGCTGATCGAGATCCTGTTTACTCATAACGCCCCTCCTGTCGATACCTCATGAATGCAGCCGCACCTTCAGCCAACAACTTCTCCCAATTATCAGACGAATTCAGCGAAGGGCTTTGCCCTCGATCGTTCATAAAATCTCTGGCTTTCCTGGCATATTCGATTGCTTCTTCAGGGCTGATCTTTGTTCGTTTAGCGGTTATAACTGCGGCGACCTGTTTTAAGCTGTCTTCGCTCATTGTCTTGGCCAGAATGGCATAGGCTTCACTAAACGGATTGATCCGATCAATCAGGTCGATATCAAGCTCACGCACATCCATGGCAAATTTTCTAACGCCATCAATAAAAGTCGTGTTACCACGAAGCTCTGGATCATCTTGCGTTAATGCCGCTTCCCTGGCTTGCTGGGTAAAGTTTAATGCAGCGATAGCATGCTGGCGCACGGCTTCCTGATCTTCCAAATCAAGCTCGGTATATTTATCGCGGACAATCTTTCCCATCACCAGCTGTGTCAATTCTTCTGGCACAAGTGTTTCATCAAATAAACCACGCTCTATGGCTGATTTGTCTTGCACGAAGGATGCTATCACTTCATTCAAGTCCTCTCGGCAAATGCGTTTCGCCTCAGGGCTTTTCGGCTCGACAAGCCCTTTTATTTCAATTTGTATCTGCCCGGAACTGTCATTAAAGCCGACATTACATTTATCCGGGTCATAGCCACCTTCACCATAATCAAAGCCTTCAACAGGCGCGTTGTTGGTGTTCTTTGCCACAAAATCAAACCGCGGGGCGAGCACCTGTTCCATGAGCAAGCTCGCAGCAATCGCTTTCAATGTATCATTCACCGCTTCCGTCACGGCTTCTTCACTGGCATCTGGCTCAGCTATCAGATTGGTAAAGCGCGCTCGCGTCTTACCTTCGGCGTCTCGTGTTGCGCGGCCGATAATCTGGACGACCTCTGTAAGGCTTGAGCGATAGCCAACCGTTAAGGCGTGTTCGCACCAGATCCAGTCAAACCCCTCCTTGGCCATCCCCAAAGCAATAATGATATCCACATGATCTCGGTTATTTTTTTGCTCAGGGTCTTTCAAAGCCATAGTAACTCTATCACGCCTTGAAGGTTCGTCAGTGACGAGGTCAGCAATTTTTAGTAGCTTTCCTTCCGGTGTTTTAACCAGCTGGAACCCCGTGTCTGGATCATATCCCTCCCACGTGCCAAGAGCATCAATAATATTCTCAACCTCTTTTATTTTATCCTTGGTGCTTTCACGGGAATTGACTGAAGGGATATGAATGATTGTTTTTTCGCTCGGGTCGAGCACATTTAACAGATCATCTGCATAACTTCCTGAATAGAAGAAATAACCGATATCGAGCAATTTGAGATATTTATAACCATTGAGTTGCTCATAATAGGTATAGGTGACCGTATCAAATTTTGCTTCATCCTCGGGCATCAAAACGGCTTCAGCATCACCGCGAAAATAAGAGCCGGTCATCGCAACAATATGCACCTTGTCACGGTTAATTAACTCACCCAGTTGCGCGCCGAGTTTATTATCTGGATTGGCAGAGACATGATGAAATTCATCAATGGCGATAAGGCAGTCATCAAATATTTCCACGCCAAACCGCTCCACTGCAAAGCGGAAGGTCGCATGGGTACAGACCAGCACACGGTCATCACTCTCTAGAAATGACTGAACAGAATTGACTTTGCCGCCATCTTCCCCAGGCGCATTACAAAGATTCCATTTTGGCACCACCTGCCAGTCAGCCCAGAAGCCGAATTGTGAAAGCGGCTCATCGTTAAAGCTCGCGCCTATGGACTTTTCCGGCACGGCGATGATGGCCTTTTTAACCCCCTGGTTATGAAGCTTATCAAGAGCAATAAACATCAATGCCCTACTCTTGCCAGAAGCCGGCGGTGACTTGATCAGAAGATACTGCTCCCCCCGCCGCTCATAGGCCCGCTCCTGCATCACCCGCATCCCGAGCTCATTAGCGCTGGTTGAACTGCCATTATGTGAACAAGTGACAGAAACAGAGGGTATGGATTTTTTCACCCTTTTATTCATTACCCATTTTCTCCCGCATTATTATTCTTTAAATTTCCCGAAACCAGTCAGCATCAATTATCACCTGCTCGACTTGTCTGGTTTTAACACCAAGATCATATTGTTTTAAAAGCTGACAAAGGCGGTCACCATCAATCAGGTCAATGGCGATGGCGCCATCCCGTGTCGCTTCTTCCATTGCTTGTTTGGTAAAACTGCTTGTGGTGATAAAAAGCCCTTTATCTGCTCGGCCCTGCAGCGCGCCGCGAAAATCTCTAATGTCTTTTGAGCCGACACTGTTTGCCCATCGTTTGCATTGAAAATAGACCTGGAAAGAAACGAGATTGACCCGAAGGATACCAACTCCATCAATTCCACCATCTCCTGTTTTGCCGCGCACTTCTACTTTTACGAAGCCTGCCTCCCGCAACAGCCTTTGTGCAAGACGCTCGAATCCATCCGGTTCTATTTTTAGCAGCACATTTAAAAGTACGTCGTTCCATTCAGGCTCAATCGGTGAGGTATCTTCAATCAAAGCTTCATCTGTCGCGTTATTCCGAAGATCGTTTTTTTCTTCTAACCGCTTCAACCGAGCGCGCTCGCGCTCCTCCGCATTCACCTGTTCATAGATGGCAATGGTTTGGGAAACTTCAGTAATCTCTTCGCCCGCTGGTGTCAGCGCCCATACAGATCGAGCTGAATTTTCCAGTGCATCGCCGCGCTTTAAATAGGTTCGTGCCCAGGAAAGATAGTAGTCGAGCCGCCGATCGCGATTGTTTGGCAAAAGATAGGATTGCTCTTCCTCGGTGACCCCTTCTCGCTCAATCACACGATTGACAATCTCCTGATTAGTACCGGAGCCTCCTAAGTCTTTAAGAGCTTCGATCGTGAAAAGCATAAGTGCAGCAAGATCAGGCAATCCTTCCGGTTGGAGTATGAACCGACGATCATCATTTGGGGTTACGGTTTGATCCATCATGCTGTCGCCTTGCCAGTTTCACTGGTCATCTTCGTATAAAGCTCAAACAATTTTTCCAGCCGCTCCGTGTCGTTCTTGAACCGGCGGCCAATATAAATGCGCTCAAGCGTTTCATCGTTGCGCTCATGGGCTCGGCGAAGATTCTCGGGCATTTTTTCAGGATCATAGAGATCGGCAATGGTGGCGGGGAAATGGACTTCTCGGGCCAGGAGAATGTCCTCGGCGCAGCGGGTCAGATCAGTTTTGTTTTTCTCAGTAAGTTTTGGGACGGGGAAGGTGTTCCAGCCAAGGGTGTTGGAGTAAGAAAAATCAGTACGCAAGCGAACGCAAACTGTTCCTATCCAAACCCAATGCAGGCGGGATGCGATGAGCGCCATATTCCACAGGGGGGCGTCATAGAGGGCGAAGTTACGGTCACTGATTACATGTGAAGCAGGGAGTAGACCGACAGGTAAATAGTCCCGCCCCTCCGAACTAACTCTCGGGGTCACAAGTAGGTGTTTCCGCGCTTCATTCATTTCACGAAATTGATGGGGCGTCTGCGCCATACGCTGTGCTCCCTTGTCCCGGCTCCCGAGCCGGGTTGCCCTGACCGCATCAATACGTTGGCATATGGCATCCGATCTCAGCGCATCTTCAAGGTCTTCGTCTCGAATCCAAAGGCAATACCTCTGCTTACCATTTATGAACTCGTCAGAACCCTGAATCCTTCGAACGTACTTACGTAAAAATGGAGAGTTTGAACATATCTTCTCGGCTTCTTTGGTTGAAAGATATAGGTGGCCACCGTCATTTCCTGTATTTCCCCGAACCATCTCATTATAACCATTGAGATTCTTACGCTCCTGCTCAACAATAATGTCTGGTCCTGCAACCAAATAAGTATTTATATTTGAAACACACCTATCCAGTGTCTTTCCGTCATCTGTAATAGAAAATAATCTTCGGTCAGTGCCCGCGAAGTTCGAAATTCCAACAATCACTACTGTCACACCCGCATTGTGGCTGGCTAAATTCGCCCACTTGAAGCTTGTGTGTGCAAAAGAAATTTCATGACCCGTCGCAAAAATCAGCGGCCACAAAATCGGCACTTGCTGGCCTTGGCAGATCGAATTCGTGGACACAAACGCCGCTGAACTTTTTGTTTGCGTGCCATAATCCGCTGCTTTCATGAACCAACCAGCCACATAATCCAGTGATTTCCAATTCTTCACCCGGTCGTTAAAAATCGCACCAAGATCACCCTTCTGCGATTTACTTTGCCAGGTCGAGCCTAAATAAGGCGGATTCCCGCAGATATAGGTCTCCCCCCCCTCATTCTCAAAATCGATCTCCGGCTGCTCCAAATCCGTCCCAAACAGATCATCAGCCCGGTGCTTCACACCGGTACCATGCACATCCATCAGGCTCAGCCAATCCAGCCGCAAGGCATTGCCGCAGGTGATCCAGTTTTTTGCATCCAACGGTAACAGCTCCGCCAATGCCTCCTTTTGTCCCCGGTACCGTACATCACATTGATATTCAGCAATGATCAGCGCCAACCGCGCAATCTCTGCCGGAAAATCCCTGAGCTCAATGCCTCTGAAATTCGTTAGCGGAATTTCCGTTCGCCTGTCTGCTTCACCGCGCCGTTTGTTAATCTCCGCCTCAATCGCCCGCATTTCCTTATAGGCAATCACCAGAAAATTCCCCGAGCCACAAGCCGGGTCAAACACGCGGATCTTCGCCATCCGGTTCCGCAGGTTCAACAGCTTGCGGCCATTGTCGCCCGCAGCCTCAAGCTGCGCCTTCAGGTCATCAAGGAATAAGGGGTTCAGCACTTTCAGGATATTCGGCACGCTGGTGTAATGCATGCCCAATGCGCCGCGCTCATCATCATCCGCCACAGCCTGGATCATCGAGCCAAAGATATCCGGGTTTATCTGCGTCCAATCCAGATTACCCACATGGATCAGCAACGAGCGCGCATGTTTAGAAAATCGCGGCACATCGAGCGCGCCTGAAAACAAACCGCCATTGACGTAAGGAAACACATTCGCCCAAGGCGCTATGCTAGCTTCAGCGCGGGCATCGGTTTTGACATTCATTGCCCTGAAAATTTCGGAGATGATCTTATGTGTATTAGAGGAATCACGCTCGCTCATCTGCTCAACCGTGCCAGTGAACAAATCTTTTTTGGAAAAAATATCCGTATCTTCCGCGAAAAAGCAAAAGATCAGCCGCGCCATGAAATGGTTCATTGCTGGCCGCCGCTCAGCAGTACCCCACTCAGGATTTTCTTTTAAAAGTTCGATGTAAAGCTTGTTGAGTTTACTGGTTGCGCGAATATCAAACGAATTCTCGCGAATAGCCTTAACCGTGGTGATTCCGGCCAGTGACAGAAAGAAACCAAAATGTTGGGCAAAAGAGGCGAAGTCACAAACAACCACTTCGCCAGTTGTAAGCTCTTCTGCCTCGAAGGTTAAGCCATCAGTTGCAAGGACAAATTTGACCTTGGCTTTCGTGGTCGCGGAGCTTTCCTTTAACGCTATAAGTGTTTCCGTAACTTTGCCGTGATCACAAACTTTAATATGAATATTGTTGGTCTGTAGGACACCGCCTAAGTCTGACTTGTTCGATGATCCGCTCTTCAGGCGTTTTATTGTTGTCTCTTTATTACCGAAAGCCTCCAAAAACGCATAGGGAAATGTCTCAGCATCAAATGGCTGCTTAGCTAGCTCTTCTATTGCTTCACAAATTTCAACTGAGTTCACTTATATCATCTCATTTATAGGTTTTTGCATTGGGGAGTATTAATACCCTTTCTAAGAGCACTTTTATTTCACTGATACTTTTGTGAAAACAAAGAAAAGACCTACCCCGAAATCTTATCTGCTTTAAGTCTATCGAAATCAGTATTCTTTGTGTAAATAATTTTGATAAAGTTCACAATGCTATCCTGAAAATTGCCCAAATTATCAGCTGTTCTGATGGTGAAATAGTGAGAGCTTTGGGAGCATGCTCACCCATGCTCTGTTGGGGGTGACTTAGCTTTTGCCAATTCTGGTGAGGGAGCTATTTCATATTGTGACACTGTTGCAAATGCCCAACGCCCGCTAGGCGTTTGCGCCGTCACTACTTGCAAACTTCGCAGGTAGTGACGGCGCCCCTGATTGGCGCCCTTCCAAATTCATTTTCATAATTTCCAATTCCATCCTGAGCGCCAAGTCAGGGACGCGTTGCAATCCCGTTAATACCGCCCCACATAAATGAGTGACGGGTGAGTGATGTCTAGACACTCACCGCGTCAACCGCTGTTGCATGAGCAACACGGGACAGAGGACAGTCGGCAGACTTATAAACTGCGGACTACCGCCACGCATGAGCAAAAGCAAACAGCGTGCGGAGCCGAAAAGGCGAACAAGATGAGAGAGGTTATAACCAGAGCTGAATACAAGGCGGCTCATGGTAGCCGTGCTTGCAGTCCTTTACGCATTTTGGTGCGGGCTGATGCTTCTATAGGGAGTACGGTCGGACGATAAAACTAAACAGGAGCTGTAAAAGCTATGAGTGCGTTAAGTGATGGCCTTGCCAAGATGTGCAAGGCCAATAGAGACGGGAGCCATGCAACCCAAAACAATCGGTTGCGCTCCCTTCTTAAGATTGCCAAAGACCTTGAAAAAGAGTGCGGCTATAAGCTGCCATCACCGCGGTCATTAAAACCCAAGCATCCAGCAGATTTAGTGAAGCTTTATATGCGCCATGGTGTGAGCGACCGCACAATTGCCAACCGCCTGGCTCATATCAGATGGTGGGCTAATAAAGTGAACAAGGAAAAAATGTTGCCGATAAAAAATGCCAGTTATGGCATTGGTGGTAGCACGCCAAAAACCGACCGCGCCAAACCGCTCAACTATGACAAGGTAAGCAAAGTGAGCTGCCAATTGGTCCAGGCCTCGTTGCAATTACAAGCGGCCTTTGGCCTGCGCCGTGAAGAAGCGATTAAGTTCCATCCCTCGTGTGCGGACAAGGGGGGAGCCATCCAATTGAAAGGTTCATGGTGCAAAGGTGGCCGTGAACGAGAAATCCCAATTACGCACCCCAAACAGCGCAAGATATTAGACCAAATTCATAAGCTGGTTGGTGAGGGTCATTTAATCCCAAAAGGAAAAAATTACATAGAGCAGTTGAAAACCTATGAGCATCAAACCATAAAAGCAGGGCTGCGAAATAACCACGGGCTGCGGCATCAGTGGGCTCAATGGCGTTATAGACAGCTCACAGGCTGGAAGTGTCCGAATGACGGGGGCCAACCTTATGAAGCGTTAAACACCAAGCAAAAGCGGAAAGACCGCCAAGCGAGAATACGCATTTCTCGTGAGATGGGTCATGACAGAATAGCGATAACAAGGACATATTTAGGGTGAGTAAATTACCGCATCCGCGTGAAGATTTGATAGAAGCGACGAGAAACGCTCGGCAGCGCCATGCACGTCAGCTTTATAAAATTGAGACGGTGCAGGAGAACATTCAAGCGGCGGCTGGTAAAGGTGCAGGCCATTTGCACATAGCACAAAAAATCCCTTACACCCTTCAAGAGACCCATGCAGCGAAAGAACTTCTAGCCTGGGCAAAGGAAAATAATTACTCCATTCACTGGACACCAAAATTCAAAAAACTGAACACTGGCGTTTATCAGCATTACCGCGAGCTGGTGATTTGGTGGATGGATTATGACATGAGCCTGACGGCACAAGAGGCAAGTGAGCTACAAGAGTTGCTTCAACTGCATATGCTGCAAAACCAAGTGGCTGCGATACCCAAAGCTGATGGCGCAAAAATCCAAAGATATAATGCTGGCCCGAAAAGCGCCGACGAACTCAGCCCCAGGCATGAGCAAAAAAATATTTTTGAGCCATCGCTTGAAATCGGATAATTCCGCCCAATAACACCCCCATGAGAAAATATGGTTATGAGAATTTCTATAACGCTGTGGCTGTGCCCAGCGTTTGCGACGTGGCTGCGGCTGAGCGTGCGTATGCACGTCATACACGGCACGTGGCTACATCTATTGAGGCGTGGGAAGGTGAGAACACAGAAAGCGAGTGGCTGCATTTAGACGCTGATATGTGCGAGCGCCACGCGGATATGATGGAAGACACCGCAAACCCTGATAGCAGTGAGTCGTATATGCAGGTTGTGAATGAGTATGTTTCAATGGTTGAGCACAACACGCATGCTTCAGGCATTTATTCTTACCTGTCGCCAAAATATCTAGAACAATTGAATGTGGAGACTGAAACCCAGAGCGCCGATCAATCAAAGCTGACGGATGTCGAAACTCTTGAAAAATTGATTGAGGTGGAGCTGACTGAATATGAATTTGAGTGCGAGTTATAAGAAATCATAACTGCTATTACCCCCTGGGGGCCAGCCCCCAGAACCCCGGATGTTCAAAGGGATACCGTAACGCGCTGCATGGCGATTTGAAAAGGTTTCGGGTCATGTGATTGAGCCATGTTTTATGAAACAAAAACGGTCTGATATTCAGATTTTGGCTTCTCAGAAATCAAACATTGTATGCTCAGTTTTTCAGCAGCTTGATTGACGATAAAACTGCATTTCCATAATCTTATCAGGCAGCCTAACGAGTGATGTCCGAGGGTTGTGGATATACGTAACGAAAGTTGCTTTAGGTGCTTCTCTAGAAGCACCTAGTTTTTGAGCAAAAGTCAGAATATCCGCTTCTGACCCTAAGCGGACGTTTATTTTTTCTTCCAAGCATTGAGTTTAAGAGCCAATGCATTCTTTGAAATAATTGTGCGATTATTAAATGTTAACCAAAAACGTCTACATGGTTAACAAATGCTGTGAAAGGAAAACTGAAAATGTTCAAAGCGCGACATGATAAATCAAATAACGATTCCATCAAAGAAATCGGTGCGCAAGGGCCAACTTCATCGGACATTACCCAATTGGGAGATAGTTTAGCACGTGCCCTGCGTGATATCGAAATTGGTGTTGAACCAAAATTAATCGATATACCTAGAGAAATGGGCGCTCCAATAATGCAATTAGCTCGTTATATTGCCTCTCGCAACGAAGGCGATTTAGAGAGAACTGTTGCCTATTCAGTTCAAGCGAGTGAATCAATGGCTGCTGTGGCCCGCATTACAGGTGATGTAAGAGAGGTAAAAGAACAAACACAGCATATGTCAGCGGCAATTGAGGAACTGAATGCGTCCACACGTCAAATCTCGTCAACAGCAACCATCGCAGCGAAAGACACGAGCTCAGCGTCTGAGTTGATGTTGGATGGACGCACAAAAGTACAAAAAACTTCAGAGGCCATGAATCAAATTTATCAAGCTATGGTGAAAACCGAGAAGGAAAGTTCTCTAGTCACCACGGCAGTTGATCAGATTACGGAATTCATTGGAACGATTGACGGTATTGCCCAACAGACAAATTTATTGGCGCTCAACGCTACTATTGAGGCTGCTCGCGCAGGTGAGTCTGGAAAGGGTTTTACTGTTGTAGCTGCAGAAGTTAAAGGGTTGTCGGGAGAAACGCAGAAGGCCACTCAAGAAATTGGCTTACTTATAGAAAATTTGCGATCAGTTACAAATAATTTATCAACCTGCGTTGAGCAAGCCAGTTCATCGGTATCGGAAGCCCAGGGCTTAACCAAGCAAACAGCTGACATCACATCACAAGCTAGTGACCTTGCTAATAAAACTGCTCAAAATATGTCAGAAATAGCGGATGTGTTGAATCAACAATCTGATGCGACTAATGAATTATCTCATGGACTTTCTCATATAACTCAAGAAAGCGAAAAAGCAGCAAATCGTGCTAATGATGTGATCACTGCTGTTACAAAGTCACAAACTATAATTGAGCAGCAGTTTGAAAAATTAGATAAATTGGAAATTCCAAACTACGTGCTTCATCGAGCTAAATCAGATCATTTCTTGTGGAAGAAAAATCTATCAGAAATGCTTGTTGGGCTGAATAATCTTACAGAAGATGAGTTGGCTGACCACCATTCCTGTAGACTTGGAAAGTGGTACGACGCAGTATCAGATCAAGCCATAAAACACCAGACAACATATCATGAAATAGAGAAGCCTCACTCAGAAGTACATAGGCACGGTAAAAACGCGGCAACTCTCTTTGCAAAAGGGGATCGTGAAGGTGCAATAAATGCCATAGCCGAGATGGAGCAGGCGTCGATAGAAGTTGTTCGTTTGCTCGATATTTTGATTAAGCGATAATTTTCTGTCCTAACGTTATAGGCAAAAGGCTCGTATGTGGCTTCACAACGTCTGTCCGCATATGGCACGAAGTAGACATCAGATAATATAAGATTATTACGGCATCCCATTGAACATCTGGGGATGCCTTAGCGGCGGGGCAAAGCCCCAAGAGCGTGGCTGCAAATAACACTTATCCCCAAACGTCCCAAGACAACTACAAGTATAGATTATTAGTTTATCTATTAGATGGTCTACCGTTTATGCGTAGCAAGATCTACCGTTTATGCGCTCGGCTCTCAAGATTGCTAGGCTGGAAGCCAAAGTACAAAGCTCTACCGTTTATGCGCGAATAACTCCCCTTATCCCCATAGATATGTGATTATCTTTTCTTGACAATATGGCTGCGGCTTTCCCTCAATATTAATCGACCGCGCTCATAATTCAATTTCAGTTCTGGATAGACCAACTGCACTTTTTGTAATTCCGCTTTTGCCTTCTGCACAAAATTTCTCTCCTGAGCATATTCCGCCCCAAACTGTTTGTGCAATGCTGACCACGGCACAGCCAACTGACCCTTAAGGGAGTGTGTCCGATAAGAAGCCCAGGAATAAAGATCCAAGGCAAGCGGTGATCGCTTCAGTGCTTTCAAGGCACGCATATCAACTGGAATCCCGTGCTGCATAAACTCCTCAAACATGCGCTCATCTAGTTTCACCCAATTCGGATAGAGGCTGCGCTGATCAAGGCATTTCGGATCCCACCATAACTCATACTCCTCAGCAACATTACGATTGGCCCGTTGCTCGCCCACATCATTGGGGGCATAGCCATAGGAAATACGCGAAGAAAGCGTCGCTGCCATCTGGCGTCTTAGTCGGGTAATATTGCCATTGACCCCACCAGTGCGGTAAGGCCCCAGTCCCAGCTCATCCATAAATTGCGAGAGACTGTCTCCAAGGCTGATATGAGGGTTTTTGGTGCGCTTGGCTTCCCTATTCATGTAAGAGAAAATTAAACGCGGCAGAGAGCCATAGGGGAAGCCGTGGGTCATGGCCTTCCCATACTTGTCGATATAGTGCCCTGGCTCAATGACCATATAGTAATCACCTGACCGTCTACCCCAGACCGGCACATTGCCCGGATTTTTATGTGGCAAGGTCAGCTGCAACATGGAACGTGGCCAGAAAGTCAATGCCCCGGCTTTAAGAGCATCTTCTGACCAGATCAGCTCTGCTTCTTCAAGCAGTTTCGATTGCGACCGGGTTAAGCCGCTATCAAACTTATTATCAGAAGTAAAAAGGTGATTGTTCTGTTTCACACATCGGGAGTTTTCATTGTTTACGATTTGTCACTTTTAAGCGGCAGATTTCTGGATTGGAAATTCACGCTCTAAAATCTCACGCAGCACATCCGCCATCAGCTTGCCCTCCGTATAGCATTGCACCTTTACGCGTTTATGCAGCTCTTCTGGCACATCGACCGTGAAACGTTTCATCTTTTCATTTGTTTTTGTCTGTTTATCCTGTACCCAGCTGTCTGCTGATTTGCTGGATGGTAAAGTCAGTTTGATATCTTTTTGGTTCATGCGGCGACCCTTTCTTGTTGTTGGATAATTTCCTTGGCTAATCGAGCGATTTCTAACTGAGCTGATTTAGCATCGGTCAGGTCAAACACGGTTTTGCCAATAGAAGCACATTCGGCATAGACCACGCGCTGATGGATGGCGCTGTCCATTACCGGAAACTCTTGTTCTGAAAAAGCCTTAAATACTTTTTTGCCAATAACTGTATTTGTAATTTTACGATTGATGACAAAGGTGGCTTTGAGATTCTCTTTAAAGGTCATGGCCTCGTAAACCTGCTCAATCGCATCCGCACATGCCCAGATATCAAAGGGAGAAGGTTGAACCGGCACCAGTACATAATCACTGGCCAGCAGGCAAGACCGGATAAGACCATTAACACCCGGCGCACCATCAATAATCACACGATCATAGCCAACTGCAATCTCAGGCAGATCTTTATGAATGTTTGGCACCGCTTTACCGATGACCATGAAAGGGCAAGCGTCTTCTCTTGCCGCACTCCAGGAAAGGCTCGAGCCTTGCGGGTCAGCATCTACCAATAACACTCGCTCTCCTTGGCTTGCAAAATAACCGGCCAGGTTTAAAGAGAGTGTGGTTTTACCAACCCCGCCTTTTTGTTGTAACAAACCAATAACCCTGGGATGTGCAATTCTCACTAAATACAAACTTTCATAATCGTTTATCAATTTGAGCGTGCGCTCACATTTACGATTATGGGAAAAGGTGGATTTCAGACAAGTTACATGTGGCAGTTGAGTTGATGGGGTGTGATAAAATTATCAGAAATGGGAGGGTGCTGGTCTAACTAAAATATTTCCTGTAGCTTAGGATCACTGACAATCTTGCGAAATAAGCGACAAGATTTCCTTTTAAAAGTGTAGCTATTCTGTAGCTATGGATTTTTTGGAAAAATTGAGACGTCGAGTAAGTTATTGAAAAGAATGGCGATCCCACCAGGATTCGAACCTGGGACCTACTGCTTAGAAGGCAGTTGCTCTATCCAGCTGAGCTATGGGACCGGAAATTTTCTAAAACTAGGTTTCTGAAAGTGTTCAGTCTAGTTTGATCTGGTTTCACAATTGTGAAGACCTAATGTGTCCAAGTGCCAATGCGGCCATAGCGGAAATTATCGGCATATGTGCGCTGGCGGTGTTTTCTTGGATGTTCGTCAATGATTTTATGAGCGATGCCTTCGCGCTGACAATAAGCGATGGCGTCTTCAAGGCTGTCGAATTTTAATTTGATTTGTGATTTCATGTCTGAGCTGCTGCAATATCCCATGACATGTTCAAATGTCTTCGGGCATTCAGGCTCATATTCAAGACGCCATTGTCTGGTGTTACCAAAGCCAGATTGCATTGCCGTTTTACTTGGGCGGTAAATGCGTGCGACCATTAGATCTTCCCCTTGCAATTATCCATCAACTTTAAAAGGCATGATATTCTATAATTTATAGAATATCGTTCATATAACTCTTATTTTTACAAAGAGTGGGCTGCCGTAAAAATCGTGGTCGGGGCAGCAAGATTCGAACTCGCGACCCCTGGTTCCCAAAACCAGTGCTCTACCAGGCTGAGCTATACCCCGAAATTGCTAAGAGGCATTGATTACCCCCTATTTGCTGTTTCGGCAAGCCCAAATTTAAGCTTCGCCCTAATTTTTCAGCTATTCTGCTATTGTGCCATGAGAAAGGTTGTTTTGCCCTTTCATGATGGTGATTTTTCCTGCGTTATTATGGCAATACCCTCTCATATTGCCCGGGCTTTTGACAAGACCCAGGCGCTATATAGCGCATGAAAGCGTCTCTTTGACGCGTGCCTTACCTGCATAACCCTTCACCACTATTTAAATGCCGAAACTGATTTTATTCAAAACCGGGCTTTCCAAGAGCAGTTAAAAAAAAACGGGAGGCGATACGCTTCCCGTTTTTATCATTCAAGACCTTATTGGTCTGAGTATCATAATTGCGTTTTGCATCTGTTTGTCATGCAAAATACAAGAATTTTATAGTCATTTGATCCTGATCAACCAGCACCCCAGACTTAAACCCTATATGGGTTGTCTTTTTCGCTAGTGCGAAAATGGCAGATTTGAAGGCCCGCCATCGGGCTTCAACTCAGCTGCCATAAGACCCTTTGAGCCATGACCAAAACGAACCATAACAGTTTGCCCTGGGCGAAGTTCAGCAAAGCCGAACCGGCGCAATGTTTCCATATGTACAAAAATGTCCGGCGTGTCTTCACCTCTGGTAAGGAAGCCGAAGCCTCTTACCCGGTTGAACCACTTAACCGCAGCGCGCTCAAAGTCGCTCTCCGGTACAACCGTAACATGGGTTCTCTGTGGTAGCTGGGATGGATGAACTGCTGTGGATTCGTCCATGCTGATGATCCGAAATGCCTGAAGGCCTTTTGGCCGATCAAGTACTTCAACAACAACTCTGGCACCTTCATAAGCTGTTTGGAAACCACCGGCCCTTAAACAGGTCACATGGAGAAGTACATCTTCCATCTCGCTGTTGTCAGGTACGATAAATCCGTAGCCTTTTGAAGCATCAAACCACTTAATAGCCCCTGCAACTTCAATGACATCAAGTCCGCCTTCATCATCCAGCTGACTTAAATCATCTTCGTTGACCTGTGGCGATATTTTCGCCGCCATGCCGCTTACCCCCGCAAATACCTAATTAATAACAAGATATGGCTTGCCTATTTATCTTGAAGGGCTTGCCAAAGCCCCTCGATCATCTGCGTACCACATCGTTTTTCTAGCCTTTTGAAAATAGCATTTAAGTTGCTGAGGGCTAGTATAAAATACTCTCATTGTTGGATTCTCCACACCCAATAAACCCCATATATCTGAGGTGATTTTAGCCAAGCCCATTGTTTCTCAAAGGTAAATTAACCATTTGTTCACTCTTGAGCGCATTGAAAATATTTTGGTTATTTTTTATTTTTTACCATCATTTTTCTTCAGTACTGTTGTCTGTATGCTGATCCTCGCGGCCTTATTGGCGCTTCCTGCGCGAATCACTCCCAGTTTTCCCCGAATTCCACATATTGTGCCTTAGGGTTGATTTCTTTTCGTGACCTTGGCTTCGCTTTGTGTATGGCTTTTGTCAGCAGCCTTACTCTATGCCCTCGCCATTATTTCATTTAAGTTTTATGGCTCATTAGGTGGTGATGGCCCGGTTTTTGGGAAAATTTAAGTGAATTTGGGAGGAAGAATGCGGTATCTGCACACAATGGTAAGAGTTAAAGACATTGATGCGTCTCTTGATTTTTATTGTAACAAGCTTGGACTGGTTGAACAGAGACGCCATGAAAGTGAACAGGGTCGCTTTACTCTGATATTTCTTGCCCCGCCTGGCCAAGAGGATGCGCAGATAGAGCTTACCTATAATTGGGAACCGGAAGATTATGATGAGGGGCGCAACTTTGGCCATCTTGCTTATGAGGTGGAAGATATTTATGCGCTTTGTCAGAAGCTGATGGATGAAGGGGTGGTTATTAACCGGCCACCGCGGGATGGGCGCATGGCATTTGTGCGCTCGCCGGATAACATTTCCATCGAGCTTTTGCAAAAAGGGCCGAGCTTACAAAAACAAGAGCCCTGGGCTTCAATGGAAAATGTAGGACATTGGTAGGGGCATTACCTTAAGCTTCTTGTCGCTACTTGTAGCTTCAGGGCTTTTCAGGGCGGATTATGCCGTACCCAGCTCTCAGGCTAGCTATTTTTAGGCTATCTATATCTCAGGCCATGATGGTTGCTGATTTTAGGCCAGTGCTGAAAACGGCACTAATTTTTTAGACTCTTCATCCCACAATGACAAATTAGCATAAGCCAGACTTTCGCGGATGGTGAGGATGTTGATTGTTTTCAGCTCTGGCTCATCATCCAGACATTCCTGCAAACGATAATTAGGAATGGCAGAGCAGAGATGGTGCACATGATGGATGCCGATATTGCCAGTGAACCACTGTAGTAGCTTTGGCAAACGATAATATGAGCTGCCGTAGAGTGCGGCGCTTTTTCTGTCCCACTCATCTTCATGGGCCCAATGGGTGTCTTCAAACTGGTGCTGGATATAAAACAGCCAGATACCTATGGCGCTTGAAAGCATGGCAACTGGTATGGCCAGCTTGAAGAAATCGGCGGCACCGATATACGCGATGAGTGCGCCATAAACAATGACCATAGATAGATTAAGACCCATAACGCTTAACCACATGGAAAGGCTTGGCTTCTTGAAGGCAAGGGGCAGCCTTTGCAAAAGAGCAAAATGGAGTGGCCCGCCGATAAACATCAGGAATAACGGGTTGCGGTAGATACGATAGCCCAGCCGGCCCCAAAAGCCGCGGGCTTGATATTCACTGACGGTCAGGGTGTCAATATCGCCATAGCCGCGCTTATCGAGATTAGAGGATGAGGCGTGATGGAGCGCGTGCAAACGGCGCCAATAATTATAAGGTGTTATTGTAAAAACAGAAAGAATGCGCCCTGTCCAGTCATTGGCTTTGTTGCTGGCGAAGAAGGAGCCATGGCCGCAATCATGCTGCATGATGAAGATGCGGATGGTGAGGCCAGCTGTTGGCACTGCGAGCAAAAGAGTTAAAGCGTAGCTCAGCTCTAAACTTTGATACATGGCCACACAAAGCAGCAAAAAGGGGATGAATGTTGTGATCAGCTGGATGACGGCTTGCGTAGCATCTGACGTGCGATAATTAAGGCAGTGCCTTGAAAGTTGCTCGACCTTCCCAGTCATCCCTATCCCCTTTTGAATAAAACCAACGTTACATTGCCGGAATTCTAGCTTATTAACGGTTCTGGGTGCCATAAAGGGCGGGTCAGGTCAAGCTGCAGGTACTGCTATCTCCTTTTCCTCCCAACATATTTTATTATCGTGTGACCAGAAAACCTGTCTGATGAGGGGAGTGACTTGCCTTTTGGCAGCTATCCTTACTTTTTTATAGCGAAGTTGAAAGTGAAATGACAATTTGGTTTTCTATCGCCATTCCGCTGCAAACCAGGATTTGTAGCATAGACTATTTCATGGCCGGATATGTGATATTGGGGGAGAGGTGAGGCGTTTAGATAAAATGGCACCCCCTAGGAGAATCGAACTCCTGTTTCAAGAATGAAAATCTTGCGTCCTAACCACTAGACGAAGGGGGCACTGAAAACCGCTATGGCCTCGAAGGATTTCGTATAAGAAAGTTTATCAGGATTGGCAAGGGAAGATTTTAAATTTATGTGTTTTTTTTGCTTTTTTCCTAAAGGCTTTTTATGCCGCTCGGCTAGGCTTGGCGGCGTCTTCTATTGTCAATTCTATGGTTTCACGGCCATTCCACTGATTACGGCGCAGCTGGCCGACGATATGCAAGGTTTCTCCAGCGCGATCCAACAACAAATCACCTAGCGGGCTACCTACGGCGCGGAAGGCGATTGCGTTAATGCGAGACTGGTCACTGGCCTCCAATGTGCATTTCACATGAGCCTCACCGACTATTTTAGCAAATTTAACCCTGTGGGCCGGCAGCGCGAAGCGCGGCGTTGGGTTGCCGCTCCCAAAGGGGCCTGCCCGCTCCAGCTGATCCATGAAATTGGGGGTGATGCCATTGGCTGTCAGGGCGCCATCTATCTCTAGCCCCATGGCGGCTCTTGTGGCGGTCACCTTTGCGCCTATCTGGCTGTAGAAAAACTGGCGCACCTCTTCCAGCTTATCAGTTTCAAGGGTCAGGCCGGCGGCCATGGCGTGCCCACCGCCTTTGACCAGCAGACCTTGCTCACTGGCTTTTTGCACCACGCGGCCAATATCCACCCCAACAATAGAGCGGAGTGAGCCTGTGGCCGTGCCACTCTTCTCATCTACCGCAAGGACACATGAGGGGCGGCGAAATTTTTCAGTAAGGCGGCTGGCCACCAAACCGACAAGGCCTTTATGCCAGTCTTTAGAGCCGATGATGATCATTGGCATATCTGGTTCGGCGTCAATATCATCACCAACACGGGTTACGGCTTCTTCGAGGGTTTGTTTTTCCATCTCTTTTCGCTCTGCGTTGAGCTCATCAAGGAGGGCTGCTGTTTTCAGGGCCTCGCTTTCATCTGTTTCAGAGAGCAGCTTTGCTCCAAGTTCTGAAGAGCCTATGCGGCCACCGGCGTTAATGCGGGGGCCTAGTAAAAAGCCGAGATGATAGGGGGTTGGCGCGGTTGTCAGGCCCGCTGCATCTGCCAGGGCGCGCAGGCCCGGATTTTGGCGGCGATGCATGACTTGTAACCCTTTGAGCACGAATGCCCGGTTCAGCCCCTTCAGCGGCACCACATCGCAAATGGTGGCTAATGCCACTAGGTCAAGACTGGCCATAAGATCAGGCGGGGTGATACCTGTTTTGTTGTAAAATCCCATTTTAGTCAGGGCGCGCTTTACAGCGACCAGCAGCATGAAAACAACGCCGCCAGCGCAAAGATGACCAAGGTTCGAGAGATCATCCTGCCGGTTGGGGTTTATGATGGCGCACACATCTGGGAGATGTTCCCCGGCCAGGTGATGGTCAACCACCACCACATCAATATTTCTTTTGGTGGCCTCTGCCAGGCTGTCATGGCTGACTGTGCCGCAATCCACTGTGAGGATGAGGTTTGCGCCATTGTCAATGAGATGATTGATGGCATCCGGGTTGGGGCCATAACCTTCAAAAATCCGATCCGGGATGTATATTTCTGCCTCAACATCATGAGCGCGCAGAAATATTTTTACCAGAGCGCTGGAAACAGCCCCATCAACATCATAGTCACCGAAAATGGCGACCTTTTCTTTATTGGTGATGGCGGCGGCGAGGCGCTCTGCCCCCTTATCCATTTGCTGGAGGATGGAGGGGTCTGGCATTAGATCTTTTAAGGTGGGGTTCAGCCATTCATCAACCGTCTCTAGGCTTGCGCCACGGGCGGCCATGACCCGGCCAAGAATTTCTGGCACGCCAGCGATTTGAGAGAGGGCGAGGCCGAGCTGGCGTTCTGCACTGCCCAAGCGATCACGCCAGGCGAAGCCTTTTGCCGAGCTTTCCACACCAAGATATGGCGCCGCGCCCTGCCCTTGATCTTGTTTATCTGGTTGGTTTGCCTCTGCCATTTGGCCCTCTTTGATCAATAGGTTAGCTGATAATTTCGTGCCTCGATACTCTTGCGGCGCTTGCTGGTCAGGCGCTTGCGGGGTGAGCGCTTGGTCGCGGTTTAGGATGAAGCTGCGCGGCTTTTTTACTCCCCATTCGCCAATGCGGCACAGCGCTGGCTTTTTACCCAGCGCACTGACTTTGTGCCTGAATGCATCACCAGTGTTTCTGTCTCGATGACTTCAGGGCTGAAGCGCACGCCTTCCAACATATAACCTGTGGTGATGCCGGTTGCCGCGAAGATGACATCACCTTTGACCATATCTGAAATTGTGTAGATTTTAGAGAGGTCTTCAATTCCCGCTTTATAGGCTTTTTGCTTATGGCCTTCTTGTAATGGCTGGAACCGGCAGTGCATGTTACCGCCGAGCGCTTTTAGCGCTGACGCTGCCAACACACCTGCTGGCGCGCCGCCGACGCCGAGATAAATATCTATGCCGGTTTCGGCCGGGTCAGTCACTTGTATAACCCCTGCAATATCACCATCGCCGATAAGGTTGACAGCAGCACCGGTGTCTCTGACCTCTGCGATCAGCTTGCCGTGGCGAGAGCGATCAAGAATACAGGCGGTTAAGTCACTGACTTTCACGTCTTTGGCTTTGGCCAGCGCTTCAAGGTTTTCTGTTGGTGATTTTTCAAGGCTTATTACATCTTCCGGGTAACCGGGGCCAATGGCTATTTTTTCCATGTAGATGTCTGGCGTTTTCAGAATGCTGCCCGCTTCAGCCAGGGCCAGCACAGAGAGCCCATTGGGTAATGATTTGGCGCAAAGTGTCGTGCCCTCCAGCGGGTCTACAGCTATGTCAACTGAGGGGCCGCCATTGCTGCCCAGCGTTTCGCCTACATAGAGGCTCGTAACTTCATCTTCCTCACCTTCACCAATGACGATTTGCCCGGTGATTGTGAGTTTAGCAAGCTCCGTATGCATGGCTTCAATGGCAGCCTTATCAGCTGCCATCTCATCGCCCTGACCGCGCCATTTGGCAGCAGAAATTGCAGCGGCTTCTGTAACCCGCATTATATCCCAGGCAAGGCTTTCATTTAGAGGTTCTGCCATTGTTGTTGCCTTTTTCTAGCTGCGAGCGGGAATCGCTCTGTCTTTAATATATCTGGTTTAGATTATAGTCGCTCAATCCTGATCATATTGGGCTGGCCTGCGATATGCCCATCTTTTTCAATTTCGCGCAGCGCTTCTGAAACGGCTTGTTCTGTGGTCTGATAGGTGATGATAACCACTTGCGCCGGGTCACCTTCGCTGCCCTTAGAGCTATCACCGGCGATATGGTCGCTGTGCCGCTGCACGATGCTTTCAAGAGAGATGCCATATTCTGCCATCCGTGTTGCGATGGCGGCGAAAGTGCCTGGGCGATCATGCAGCTGCAGGCGGACATAATAGCCACCCTCATGGGCGCGTAAGGGGGCGCGGTTATAGGGGGCTAGCTCACTTGCTGGCAGTGTAAAGACCGCATCGCCGCATTGGCGGGTTGTGTCGATGATGTCACCGACAACGCTTGATGCGGTGGCACCTTCACCGGCGCCCGGGCCGATCAACATAACGCTGCCGATGAAATCCCCATCGACACAAACGCAATTGGTGACGCCTGAAACCTCTCCAATGGCTGAATCTTTGGGCACCAGAGCTGGATGCACCCGTTGCTCTATGCCATCTTCTGTCTTCACAGCGACGCCGAGAAGTTTGATCCTGTAGCCCAGCTCATCTGAGGCGCGGATGTCTTCTGGTGTGATATTCTCAATGCCTTCAACATAGACATCATCGAAGGATGTGACGGTGCCGAACCCAAGGGTTGTCAACAGCGCGAGCTTATGAGCTGCGTCAATGCCACCAATATCAAAGCTTGGATCGGCTTCGGCATAGCCTTCTTCCTGTGCAGCTTTGAGGATCTCTGCGAAGTCTTTGCCCTCATTCTGCATGCGGGTCAGCATATAGTTACAGGTGCCGTTGAGAATGCCGTATATCCGCTCGATACGGTTGCCGGAGAGGCTCTCTTTTAAAGATTTGACGATCGGAATGCCGCCAGCCACCGCGGCTTCAAATAATAGCCCTGCTTTATTCTGCTCTGCCAACAGGGCCAGCTCTTGCCCATGAAGGGCAAGCATGGCTTTGTTGGCTGTGACCACATGCTTGCCGCGTTTGAGGGCAATACGGGTTGCCTCAAGCGCCGCGCCTTCTTCACCGCCGACCAGCTCAACGAAGACATCATAGTCAGCTTTTTCGGCTAGTTCGGCTGGTGTTTCAAACCAGGGAAAGGGGCTGAAATCATAGCCCCTATCCTTGTTGCGATCTCTTGCTGTGACTGCTGCGATCTCAATCGGGCGACCGATCTTGCGGGCTATTTCACTGCCATTATTCTCTATAATTCTTGCAACACCGCGCCCTACGGTGCCGAGGCCGGCCAGGCCAATTTTCAGCGGCTCAGTCATATATTCTTCCGTTTTATCGTGCCAATGGCACAACGTTATGCATTTTTTTGGAGTAATCTGCGAGAAATCTTTTTACATTTCTGGCGGCTTGACGAATGCGCTGCTCATTTTCAACAAGTGCTATGCGGACAAAGCCTTCACCATGCTCACCAAAACCGATGCCAGGTGCAACAGCGACATCAGCCTCTTCAAGGAGATGTTTGGAGAATTCAAGCGAGCCCATTTCCCGGCACATTTCTGGGATTGGCACCCAAGCGAACATGGTTGCTGGCGGTGAGGGAACGTCCCATCCGGCGCGGCCCATGGCGCCAACAAGGCAATCGCGGCGCTTTTTATATAGATCGCGCATGTCATCGACGCAGGATTGATCGCCATTTAGCGCGGCGGCCGCGGCCACTTGAATGGGGGTGAATGCGCCATAATCGAGATAAGACTTAACCCGCGCAAGTGCGCCAATTAGCCTCTCATTGCCAACAGCAAACCCCATGCGCCATCCGGGCATTGAATAGGTTTTTGACATTGAGCTGAATTCAACGGCAACATCTTTAGCGCCCTCAACCTCCAGAATGGAGGGGGGTGGGTTGTTATCGAAATAGACCTCGGAATAGGCAAGATCCGAGAGGAGGATCAACTCATTCTTTTTGGCGTAGGCGACGACTTCTTTGTAAAAATCGAGGCTTGCAACCTTGGCTGTTGGGTTTGAGGGGTAATTCAACACAAGTGCGACCGGTTTTGGCACCGAGAAATGCATGGCCCTATCCAAGGCTTCGATGAATTTATCATCCGGCTCCACAGGGAGATGGCGAATAACGCCGCCGGAGATGATAAAGCCAAAAGCATGGATTGGATAAGTAGGGTTGGGCACCAAAACAACATCACCCGGCGCTGTTATCGCCTGAGCCATGTTGGCGAACCCCTCTTTAGAGCCGAGGGTTGCGACCACTTCGGTTTCAGGGTTGAGCTTGACGCCAAAGCGGCGCTCATAATATTTGGCTTGAGCGCGGCGTAAACCGGGTATGCCCTTGGACGCTGAATAGCGGTGGGTTCTCGGGTCTTGTATAACCTCAACCAGTTTATCGACAATATGCTGCGGGGTGGCACCATCCGGGTTGCCCATGCCAAAATCGATGATGTCTGCACCACTCGCTCGCGCGCTTTGCTTTAGCCGGTTTACTTCAGCGAAAACATATGGTGGTAACCGTTTTATACGGTGAAAATCATCATGCACGGGACTGCCTCATCCTCGAAAATTTGTTGCGATTGGTACTTTGATTATACTTGTGCCGATAGTGCCAACATGGATCAAACTGGTCGAGACCTGCCTTACTATACTCGACCTACCTGGTATACTGGCGCTCAGAGCGTATCATTATATCCCGACAATTACCATTTGCCCATTGGCAACGGTGGAAAATGCAAGAGAGACTAATTCATTATAGAATTTTGCAATGGCAGGCTAGCGGGTCAATCATTTTTTTTATGTTTAGGGGGAAGAGTTGGATTCACCACGCTATTCCTGACCAGCGGCGCTATCCAACTGCAGAAATTATGCAATTTGCTTATTAGATTGTGGCTTGTGGGGGTTTGCTGAGCTCAGGCGAGAGGCGCCTGATTTCTAGCGGTTTTCAATCTCAGTAATCGCGTCTTTGCGGTGGTTTTTCTCACTAGAGGCAAGAAGATCCGCGAGCAGAGATTGCTCTTCCTTCGAGAGGGCATCATCTGCATCATCTTTTGAGATTGAAAGTGATGGCCAGGGCAAGGTGGTGGTTGAGCAGGCCGAAAGTGCGCTGGTACCTAGCAAAAGGGCAACAGGGAGGGCGATTGCCTTAAAGGCTGCCGCAGGTTTTGACTTTGGTTGCATAGATATTTTATTTGCTCTTGGCGCGTTGCTCATTGCTGATGCCTTTTCCGCTTCTGAATTTTATACGCTGAACTATACCCAGTTACTTTAAAGACGCAGTCTTCGTGTGGTAGTATTCTCATTCTGCCAGCTTAACAATGCCTTGCCCAGCTTTAAGTTGATAAAACTTACCAAGCAATAAGGCGATTGAAGACTGCATAATTCAAGCATCAGGCTGACTTGCCTTAACACTCACTATATTACACATCTTAAATTGACTGACATATTGCACTTAAGAGGCCGCCACAAACATATCTGACGCCCAAGCCAGATTAAGCACTGATAACTATGGCTATTATTTGATTCATGAACATAATTCAATTTGTAGTTTAATATTTTATTAATTTTACGGGGGCTCGCCCTGCCCCCCCCCATCAACTCCCGATGAGCTAAAGGCTTAACATGGGGATGAGTGATGCTACCAGCAGTGCCGCTGCAGCCCAATTGAAGCGTCGCCGTCTGTTTTCATCATTTAGCCACCGCCGCAGAGTTTGGCCAAACAGCGTCCAAATATTTACCGACGGTATGCTGGCCAACAAAAAGGCTAGTGCGATGATGGCTATGCTGGTACCCGGTTGATCTTTTTGCGTATAGAGACTGATTGCACTGATGGCCATGGCCCAGGCTTTGGGATTTACCCACTGAAAGCTGGCGGCTTGCAAAAAGGTCAACGGGGTGCTGACTTTACCTGCCTCATGGCCTTCTCTGCCAGTGATATGAGAGCTTTCAGCTGTTGCAATTTTCCATGCGAGAAAGAGCAGATAAAGTGTGCAGATCACTTTTAAGATCGTGTAGGCAAGGGGCTGGCGTTCAAACAGCTCTGCCAAGCCCAGACCGATAAGCAGCACCATAGAGGGAAATCCCACCATTATGCCAAGCATATGGGGTATGGTGCGGCGAATGCCGTAATTCATCCCGGAGGCAAGCAGCATGATGTTGTTTGGCCCCGGTGTGCAGGTCGCAACAAGGGTGAACAGCATTAGCGATGTCATCATTTCTATTGTCATGACGCTTGTTATAGCGCTCATCACGTGGAATTAGGTTGCTTAATTGCGCTATTAGCCAGTATATTCGCAATTAATGATGATGATTGATGAGATAGACCGCAGAATATTGCGCGAGCTGGAGCTTGATGGCCGGATTAGCAATGCTGAGCTGGCGCCACGGGCCGGGCTTTCTGCTTCTGCTTGTCTTCGGCGGGTGCAAGAACTTGAGCGCCGCGGTGTGATTACCGGCTATAAGGCCATGCTGGATCGTAGTTATGTCGGCGGCGGGTTTACGGTGTTTGTTACGGTTGGTCTCTCACGGCATCTGAAGGAAGATCAGGAGGCTTTTGAGGTTGCCATGAAAGCTGCGCCTGAGGTGAGGGAATGCCATAACGTCTCTGGCGCGATTGAATATTTGTTGCGCGTTGAGGTGGCGAACCTTGACGCTTATAAATATTTTCATACAGAAGTGCTTGGCATCGTGAAGCAGGTGAGCAGCATCACCTCTTATATTTGCATGTCGTCTCCGAAAGATGACAGGGGCACGGCCTCACCGCCCATCAGGCAGCGCTAGGTAGGCGTCAACACCAGGTGAATGCCAGCGCTGAGCCTTGGGTGCATATTTGTATATCTGGTCAGCCCCCATACCTTAAAGCTTAAGGGAAGAGCGGTAATTGGGTGAGGCCTGTAGTCTCCTCAAGGCCGAAGGCCAGGTTGAAGTTTTGCAGCGCCTGGCCGGCAGAGCCTTTCACCAGATTATCAATTGCAGCGATGAGCACTATTCTCCCGGCTTTCCGCGCGGGGAAAATACCGATGAGGCAATGGTTAGAACCGCGCACATGCTGGGTGCCTGGAATGACACCCTCTTCCGTGACATGCACGAAGGGTTCATTTTCATAGGCGGCTTCAAGGGCGGCTCTTGCCTCCTCTATGGTTTTGCCATCGGTTAAAGTCAAATGGCCAGTGATCAACTCACCCCGGCTCATTGGCACCAAATGCGGAATGAAGGAGACTTCTATATCTCTCAAGTTTGCAGCTTTGTTCAGCTCTTGCTCGATCTCGGGTGTATGGCGATGGCTACCGATGGCATAGGGGCTGAGGCCCTCACCGGCTTCACAAAACAGCGTGTTTTGTTTGGGGCTGCGCCCGGCCCCAGAGACACCGGATTTAGCATCAAGAATGAGGTGATCGGTGTTGATGACACCAGCGCTCACCAGAGGTAGCAGGCCAAGCAGCACGGCTGTAGGGTAGCAGCCCGGGCAAGCAATGATGCGGGCGGCTTTAATGGCATCCCTATTATGCTCGGTTAGGCCGTAAGCAACTTCAGTATATAGATCAACATGGTCATGGCTGCGGCCATACCATTGTTTATATGTCTCAACATCTCTCAGCCTGAAATCTGCTGACATATCAATGATTTTAACATGTTTTGGCAAGGTGCTGATGATGTCTTGTGCGGTGCCATGTGGCAGGCCGCATATGGCGGCGTCTACATCCTCCCACTTTACCTCATCTGCTTTGACCATCTTCGGCACATCTGCAAATCTCAGATGGGGGAAGACTTCATCTGCGCGGCTACCTGCATGGGTGTTTGCGACAAGGCCGGTGATTTTAATATGGGGGTGAGTGTGCGCCAAACGGATGAAATCGCCGCCGGTATAGCCTGAGGCGCCGATGATGACGGTTCTGATTTGCTGGTCGGTCATTTTTCATCCCTTTTATACTGGTTCTGGCAACCGCGATTGCGTGGCCGGTACCTGCCCAGCTATTGCATATCGTCTAACGGCTTAGTTAGCTGAGTTGGCTTTTAATGTGAAGCACAGAGCATATGAGTTTTGCTTTAAATTCTGGCTAATAAAAAAGCCGGGCTGCTTTTGGAGCGGCCCGGCTTGATCTGGTGCAGGCTTGCCTGCTCTTTGCGTGATTAACGCTTCGAGAACTGGAAGCTACGGCGGGCTTTGGCTTTACCGTATTTCTTACGTTCAACAACGCGGCTATCACGTGTGAGGAAGCCACCTTTTTTCAGAACCGGGCGTAGGCCTGGCTCGTAATGCGTAAGAGCTTTTGAAATGCCGTGACGAACAGCACCGGCCTGGCCTGAAAGGCCGCCGCCATGAACAGTTGCGATCACATCGAACTGGTCTTCACGTTCTGCTGTTTTCAAAGGCTGGCGAATGATCATTTGCAACACTGGACGGGCAAAATATTCTTTGTCGTCTTTTTTGTTGATGATGATACGGCCAGAGCCAGGCTTAACCCAAACACGGGCGACGGCGTCTTTCCGTTTGCCTGTGGCATAAGCGCGGCCTTCTTTATCAAGCTTTTGCTCATAAACAGGGGCGTCTGATGTGGCTTCTGATGTGGTTTCGCCTTCAGCACCACCCAACTCTTCGAGTGATTTGATTTCTTCAGCCATCTAGCTCGCCTTCCGTGCGTTTTTATCGTTCATTGCCGCGACGTCAAGCGGCTGAGGATTTTGTGCTTCATGTGTGTGTTCATTGCCAGCGAAGATACGCAGGTTCTTCATTTGGCGACGAGATAGTGGCCCGCCTGGCATCATGCGCTCAACAGCTTTTTCCAGCACGCGCTCAGGGAAGCGACCATCTAGTAGCTGATGGGCTTTACGGTTTTTAATGCCACCCGGATGGCCGGTGTGCCAGTAGTAAGTTTTGTCGTTGCGCTTATTCCCTGTGAAAACGACCTTATCTGCATTGATAACAACGATATTATCGCCGCAATCCATGTTAGGTGTGAAGGTTGCCAGGTGTTTGCCACGCAGACGGTAAGCGATGATTGAGGCAAGCCGCCCGACAATAAGGCCTTCTGCATCGATCAAAACCCAATTTTTCTCGATATTCGAGGGTTTTGCGTTAAAGGTTTTCATATTATTGCTCCGCGCCGGATTAGCTTTAAGCCCTGCCATAGGCGGCGCGGGCGTCATTTTATTAATCCGGTTGGTTGAAAATTAAAAAACGCCGGCAGGACCGGCGAATAAACTGATGATCGGGTTGTACAGCGCCTTCAAGAGTTGCGTCAAGTATATTTTAATTCTCCATATATTACAACACCTTAGCTATGTGGTATTGTATTACCTTACGCCTAACTGCTGCGTTGCAGATGAACTCATGCCTAACTGCTAGTTTGTAGATTAATATGTGATGCTGGGTTTATTTTGCTTGCATCAACTCTCACTGCTTGCTGCAATGCCCCAACATAATGGGAGATACTAAGCCATGAGCGATGACATGACTGAAAACAACAACCAAAAATTTTCAACCATAGCCGTGCATGGCGGGGCGGCACCGGACCCGGGGACAAATGCAAGGGCAACCCCAATATACCAGACGACATCATTTGTATTTGATGATGTTGACCAGGCGGCCGCCCTTTTTAACCTTGAAGCCTTCGGTAATATTTACACGCGCATCGTCAACCCAACCCAGTCTGTACTTGAAGAACGGATTGCAGCGCTTGAAGGGGGCACGGCAGCGCTTGCCACAGCCTCTGGACATGCGGCGCAGTTACTGGTGATGCACACGCTGATGGAGTGCGGAGATGAATTTATTGCTGCGAACCAGCTTTACGGCGGCTCGCTCAACCAGTTTGGTCAGTCTTTCAAGAAGTTTGGCTGGACAGCCCGCTTCGCCAATGTTCAGGATATTGACGCTATTGCTGGCCTGGTGAATGAGCGCACCAAAGCGATTTTTGTGGAATCAATCGCCAATCCTGGCGGGGTCATTACGGATATAGAAGCCATTTCACAGGTTGCGAAAAAGGCAGGCATTCCTTTAGTGGTAGATAATACCCTAGCCACACCTTACCTCTGCCAACCACGGCAATTTGGTGCCGATATTATTGTCCACTCCATGACAAAGTTTCTTGGCGGGCATGGTAATTCCATTGGCGGCGTGCTTGTGGATTGCGGTACTTTTGATTGGATGGCCAGCGACAAATTCAAAACGCTTAGCGCCCCTTGTGAGAGTTACCATGGCATGGTGCTTGGCGAAGCCTTTGGCCCGATGGCATTTGCCATAGCTGCCCGGGTGCTTGGGCTTAGAGATCTTGGGCCTTGTATCTCACCGTTTAATGCATTTCTTATTGCTAGCGGTGTTGAAACCTTACCGCTTCGCATGCGCGCCCACACTGAGAACGCTTTGGCGGTTGCGAAAGCGCTTGAGCAGCATGAAAAGGTTGCCTGGGTTTCTTATGCCGGGTTAGAGAGCAGCCCCTACCATAGCCTTGCCCAGCGCTATTGCCCAAAAGGGGCCGGGGCTGTTTTTACCTTTGGCCTTAAAGGCGGCTATGATGCCGGCGTTAAGCTCGTCAACAACATTCAGCTACTCTCTCACTTGGCGAATGTTGGGGACACCAAAAGCCTGATCATTCATCCTGCTTCGACCACTCACCGCCAGCTGAGTGATGAGGCCCGCGCTATTGCGGGTGCCGGAGATGATGTTGTTCGGCTATCTGTTGGTATTGAGGATAGCGGCGATATTATTGATGCCCTAACCGCAGGGTTGGCGCAGCTTTAGATCTTTCAGGTAGTTTTGAGTTAAGAGGGGGAGGTATTTCCCCTCTTAACTTTTGTGGCGCTATTCTTACACTTCAAAGCCGCCTACTTGCTCGCTTTGTAAGAGAGACGGTGGTAGTGCCACAAAGCGGCTGTCAGCAAGACCAACGCACCGCCCTGATGAGCAAGGGCGAGGTCCAGCTTCACCCCTTGCAGCAGGGTCATTATGCCGATGAATACCTGGCCTAGTGCGGCCAGCATCAACACAGCGGCTGAAGCAATATGCTCGCCCTGGCCCCGCCGCAGGCATTGCACCAAATGCACCACCAGCACAATCAGGATCAGATAGGCAATCATCCGGTGGTTGAACTGCACAGTCAGGGCATTTTCAAACAGGTTCCGCCAGAAGGGTGACATGGCATCCAAACCGCTCGGTATGAAATGGCCGTTCATCAATGGCCAGCTGTTATAGGCAAAGCCCGCTTTCATGCCTGCCACAAATGCCCCCGCGATGATTTGCAAGAAAATTAGCGCCAGCACAATAAAGGCACCTGTTTTAACCACCCCGTCTGCATCTCTAACTGTGCCCCCACTTGCAGCTTTAGTTGCCTCGCCAGAATTCGCCTTAAGGCTAAGCACCACCCACATGATGGCAGCAAAGATAAACACTGCCAGGCCAAGATGCAGCGCCAAACGATATTGGCTCACATCTGTTCGATCGACCAAACCGCTGGAGACCATATACCAGCCTACAAAGCCCTGTAGCCCCCCAAGAGCAAATAGCAGCCAGAGTTTAGGCTGTAGTTTTTTTTCAACCCGGCCAGTGCCAAGAAAAAACAAAAAGGGCAAAAGAAACGCGACGCCAATGAACCGACCAAAGAAACGATGCGACCATTCCCACCAGAAAATGGATTTAAACTCATCCAGCGACATGCCTTTATTGATCTGATGATATTGCGGGATTTCCTTATATTTTTCGAAAGCATCCTGCCAATCTGCCAGATTTAAAGGCGGCAGCGCCCCGAGTATTGGCTTCCATTCTGTTATCGAAAGCCCAGACCCCGTCAGGCGTGTTGCCCCGCCAATGATCACCATAATAAAAATTAGAAACGCAACGAACAACAGCCAGCCAATTATATAGGGACGCGCGGTCATCTGTTTTGTTGTAATATCTGACATATTGAACTCTTCTTGCTGGCATTTGGCGGCCCTATTGCTTTGGCTGCCCTGCTCTATTTTTTGTTTTTCAGGTCGCTTTTTAACTGGCCGCGACGAAATAGCGGTTGCAGTCGTGCGGCATGATACTGTATCGCATGGTGCCATGTGATGAGCCAAATTGGCGCGGGCCTCCCGCATGGCTTATGATTTGGCACTGGTTGATAAAGGGTTAGGCGCATGAATGCAAAGTTTAAACGGTTGATCGGCGGGCTGTTGTTTGTCCTCTTCCTGGCCTTTTATCTCATTATGGTAATTGCCATTGCATATGGAATCCTGCCTGATAAATCAACGGGGCTGCAACTGCTCTTCATGGCAATTGCTGGCACGATATGGGTTATTCCCGGCGCACTCATCATTAAATGGTTAGCTAAATAGCTTTATTTATCTCACGGCTATTCCGCGCTGCGCACGGGCCTGCGATGGCGCGCCGCTAGGCGGCGGGCTCACTGGCGTTCGCCATGTCACCAAAGTTTGCAACTTTGGCTCCTCCTTCGGGCTGGTCGTTTTTTGGGCGGGGATTTGTTTATCTCACGGCTATTCCGCAGTTTTTATGGGCTTCAGATGCCCACAATGCATCCGCCTGTGCGCGGGCCTGCGATGGCGCGCCGCTTTTTTAGCGATCAGCTTATCCGTGCTCGCTATGCTCCGCTCGGGCTGATCTTTTTTTAGCGATCAGCTTTTCCGTGCTCGCTATGCTCCGCTCGGGCTGATCTTGTGCAGCGGGCTCACTTACGGCCACCAATCTGGCGGCAACCGCGCTGGCGTTCGCCATGTCGCCAAAGTTTGCAACTTTGTAGCTTTATTTCTCTCACGTGCTATTCAGCTGCTTTCAGCAGCGGGCACTACGAGGTGCGCCGCTAGGCGGCGGGCTCACTGGCGTTCGCCATGTCGCCAAAGTTTGCAACTTTGGCTCTTTCTTCGGGTAGTTGGTTTTTTGGGGGGTGTGGGTTTAGTTGACGTTTAGAGTGCGGCCACCATTGCGGAGAAGGAAGGGCAGGCCGGAGAGGAACAGTTTTATATAGCGATTTTCCTGATATTCGCCGTTTAATGAAATTCGCGGCAGGGCCATCATATGGTCTTTATGGGCTGAATGCAGCACGCCTTTGCGCGTTGTGACCGCGGTTTTTAACCCCAGCTCCTTCATCAATTGAAAGTCTCTTCTGCCGGCGCTTTGGCAATCTCCATAGGGATATGAAAAATGAGCTGGTGCTGTGCCCAGCTCTTTTTGCATGACCTCAATGCCAGCCATAACCTCCGCCCGGGCTTCCTCTTCCGTCAGATGGGCCATGGCGTAGTGAGATTTGGTGTGGGCTGCAAAATTCACATACTCATTCTTGCTTAACTCGCGCAGTTCTTCCCAGTTCATAATTTCGCGGCGTGTCAGCTCGTCAATATCATAATCATGTTCTGTCGCCATGCGGCGGATGATGCGGCGCTGCTCTTGCTGGTCGCCGTGGCGTATCCGCCAATAGATGGTTTCAAAGGCTGCGTATTTTTCAGCGGCTGTCGCGGATGCAAGCTTCGCCCCTTCGTTCAAAGGGTCCATGATGCTGCTATGGCTTGCAATTATTTCTTCCAAAGCCAACCACCATAGCTCTCCCTTATGAGACGAGTAATCAGAGACGATATAGATCGTCATGGGAATTTTGTATTTCTCAAATAATGGCACAGCATGGGTTTTATTATCCCTGTAGCCATCATCAAAAGTGAAGACAACATAAGGCTTGCCTTGCTGGCCTGTTTTGAGCCGCTCTGTCATTTCATCGAGAGTAATGACATCATAGCCCTGTTGAAGAACGGTGATGATCGTCTCTTCCAGAAAATCAGGGGTAACTTTAAGAATGGAGTTTGGACTGAAGGCGGGCACTGCTTTTGGGCAGACCTGATGCAATGTGAAAATTGCCCCTTCCCCGCGGGTGAACGGGGCTGCTGCATTATATATCCCGCTCCTGTAAAGGCTATCGAGTAAAATGCGGTAGAATTTTTTATTCGAGTGTCCCATTACGCGGTCTACTGATTTCGCCTGATGAATTTACTAGGTTTGGAGATAGAATTAGCATGAATACAGTAACGTTATATCACGCATGCCGTTAATTTTTTATCCCCTCCTGGCTGTCCCCGGTAATATTACTTCTGATCTATTTCATAAAAAACCGGCTGCGGTTCTATTGGATCGTTTTTTCGACGGTCTCTGCCGGCATAGACGCCGTTTGAAAGCACTGCCATAACAGAGACAATGGCCAGGCCAATTAAGAAACTTGCGAAAAAGGCCAACAAAGCCATTGGCACGCGTTTTGGAAAATAAGGCGCTGATGGAATATGGGCCTTTGAAATTATTGTGGCATAAGCCGGTGCGATGGCACTATCTTTTCTGGCGTTCGCGTCGCGGAAGCGGGCGAGATAAGTGTTCAGCAACTCGCGGTTGGTTCTGGCTTCCCGCTCCAGGGCGCGAAGTTGAATTTCGTCACCATCTGTTTGCACTGAGAGGTTTTTAAGATCGTTCAGGCTTTTCAGGAGAGATTTTTCTCTGGCTCTTGCAATGATGGCGTCATTCTCCATTGAGGAGACGATGCGCAGCATTTCCTGACGGATCTGATCATTCAGGCCGCGCAGTTCAGAGCGCAGCTGCTGAATGCGTGGATGCGAGGGGAGAAGAGTTGCGTTCAACTCTGACATAGAGCGCTTCACTCTGGTTTTCTGTTCTGACAAGCGCTGCAACAGCGGTGAGCGCATGGTCTCTGGGGCGTTACTAACCTCGCCATCTCGTTTCAGCATATCGCGGATCAGCTTGGCGCGGATTTCAGATTCGGCGCGGCGCTCACGGGCAGCGATGATGCGGCTGTTCAGCTCTGTCAATTGCTGGCGGCTTAGGGTCACATCATTTTGGCTTGTTTGGTAAATGCCTTTTTTCGCGCGGTAATCCGCAACGGCGGCTTCGGATTTCTCTACCTCGTTTTTCAGATCGTCGATCAGGCGGGCCAGGCGGATGCTGTCATCCTGGTTTTGCTGCACAGTTTCTGAGCGCTGCCACTCTATATATGAGGAGGCAAGACTGTTGGCGATTGTAGCAGCACGTTTTGGGTCACTGCTATAATAGCGAAGGCCTATGACACGAGATTCGGTCAGGCTGGCGACCTGAATATTCGCAGTGATTACATCTATTGTCAGCTCAACCTGAATATCCTTTGGGATATCCTGATAGCGACTACCGAGGCCAAATGGCAGTATGTCAGACAGGTATGAATTTGTTTGGCTGGCAACATAGGTCTGGAACGCTACATCATCCATTAATTTGAGATTATCTATCACACCACTGATAATATCGCGGGATTGTATAACCTGGATCTGGCTGAGAATTGTAGCCTGATCGATATTCTGGATAGGATTGCCTGTGCGATCAGAGGCCGGGTTCTGAAACGAGGCTGTGGGCGAGACAAGGACGCGCGCTTCTGACATGTAGCGCGGCGAAACTTGCAACAGAATGACAAAGGTGATGGCTGCAATAATCAGACTGATAAGCAGCAGCTTTAACCATGAACGTTTTATGGCTGTTAGCAACCCGCCGACGCTGACTTCATAATGTTCTGACATTTAGGCTGGCCCTTAAACTTTCTCTACTGTTCCTCATTTATTTGACTATAAATCAGAGGAGTTACCTTTTCGCTTACCAATACTACTGAAAAGTATAAATGCCCTTAAAGCATTAACAATGTGCGATAATGGAACAGAGTTAGATAAAAATTAACGATGTGCCCCTAGGCTAAGCTCAATAGTTTAGTCGCGTTTTAGGGTAATAGCGTTATGAGTAGGATTATAAGCATTATTTGCGCCATCAGTTTGTTGGCCCTGGCCGGTTGCAGCCACAGAGATAGTGCATTTGAAAATCAATTTGAGCTGATCGGTGACCATGATGTGATCCCCGAACCGGGTGATAATAGCCGGCAGCTGCTCTCCGTAAAAGATAATGGCATGGCCTATGGGCTGGATGAGGCATTCTCGTCCCGCGAGACTGCGTCTTGGCGTACCAGAGTTGTGCACAGCGTGCGCGGTGACCATCGCAGAGGTGCATGGGATACGAATTACACCCATGCAACCAAAGATTTTGTAGCCGATCTTAGCTGGAAAGATAACCCTGTTGAAATCTACAAGCGGACCGGCCGCTGGCCTCTTCGTTATACGCTTGATACCGGAGACCGGCTGCGGGTTATTGTTTACAGCCAAAGAACTTTGACGCGCTCTTATACTGTTAATGATAGCGGCAAGATCTCTGTGCCGTTGGTTGGGCAAGTCATGGCGCGCGGCGCCACAACCAAACAGGTCGAGCAGCGGATTGCCTCTGTATTGCGGGCGAAATATCTCAGAGATCCAAAAGTTTCAGTTGAAGTTGCGACTTACCGGCCGTTCTTTGTGCTTGGTGAAGTCCAGGCAGCTGGGCAGTTCCCTTATGTTGTTGGTATGACAGCCGAGACGGCCGCTGCCATTGCTGGTGGCTTTACAGCCCGCGCCGATGAACGCCGCTTGCGCGTTAGCCGGGTTTATAAGGGGCGCCGCTATACGCTTATGGTCTCCAAAAACTTCCCGATCTTTCCTGGGGATACGGTTTATGTCCGTGAACGCTTATTTTAAGCCCATTGAGGGGATTTAATTTGGAAATGGGTTTTAAATTGAGGGCGGCTTGATTATCTTTCGGGGGAAATGATCAGGCTGCCCTTATAACCAATTATCCTTTATGTTTTTTATCTGGCCCTCATATATTAGCGCCCCGGAGTTAAAAGCGTGAGCCGTAATCTTCGTATTCTTCATTGTCTGCGTGCCCCTGTTGGCGGGTTGTTTCGCCATGTGGTTGACCTTGCAAGTGAACAAGCAGCTCTTGGGCATGAGGTTGGGGTTGTTTATGATGCCCGAACTGAAGCGCCGGCGGCAGAACCTGGCTTGACCCTCTTGCGCCGACTTTGCAGCGTTGGTGTTCACTCCATCCCTATGCCGCGCCTGCCAGGGCCGGGAGATATTGCAGCTTATAAATTTATTAAAACGCTCGCCAAAAATAATAACATCCAAATTCTGCATGGGCATGGCGCCAAGGGCGGGGCCTATGCCCGCTTAGCTGCGGCCCGGTTGCGGGCCGAGAGGCGGCGAAGTGGCACTCACACGGACGGTAAGGCCGCAGACTTACCGCGCGTTTATGGATTTTACACGCCACATGGTGGCAGCCTTCATTATTCACCGGGCTCGATTGCAGGGCGGGTATTTCTGGGGCTTGAACGTTATCTCGCCAAGCAAAGTAGCGGCTTAATTTTTGAAAGCGCCTATTCTGCCCGGATCTTTGATGATGTAGTTGGCAAAGGGTTTTGCCCAAGCGTGGTTATACCAAATGGGGTTGGCCCTTCTGAATTTGAGACTGTGCCCCCACAAGATGGCGCTGCGCAGTTTCTTTTTATTGGTGAATTGCGCCAGCTGAAGGGGGTTGATGTTTTATTAGAGGCGCTGGCACTGTTACGCCACGCGAAGCCTGAAGCACGGTTGGAAATTGTGGGAGATGGGCCTGATATGGCGCAATTCATTGCTTTGTCCAAGAAGCTTTCCCTTGAAGAGGCTGTGAAATTTCATGGGCGTTTGCCAGCTAGAGAGGCATTTAAATACGGCCATTGCCTTGTTATGCCTTCGCGAGCAGAGAGCTTACCTTATGTAGTGCTTGAGGCTGGTGCGGCGGGTAAACCAATGGTGCTAACGAATGTTGGCGGTATTTCTGAAATTACAACTGGTACAGGCATGATCCTGCTTCCGCCGGAAGATGCAGAGGGTTTAAGCGCGATGATGAATGATTTTTTAGTGCAGCCTGAAAATTATTTTCAACGGGCCGAGCTGTTGCGTACGCGCATTGCGGGGCAATTCACGATAGAGCGTATGGCAGCACAGGTTACTGATTTTTACCTCTCAGTCGTGAAGCGGTAATCATTAATTTTTATGAACCAAAGCCGCTAGACCGTTGTTTTTGAGCTGTTTTGCATCATTTCTTTCCAATCTTTACAATTTTATATATTAACCTAAGTGGCAATTAACCATGCTCGCAGAAACAGGCATGGCTTGCGCTATTTCATGGGCTGCTTTCACTGAATTGTAGGAGAGGCAGCTTATGTTAGTAGAGACATCATATTTAATTGAATTGCCTTATGAGGCCGCTAGTGCGGTATTAAGTCTGTATGATGACTAATTTTGTTTGTTAAAGGGCAGGAAGAAATGGTTGAACAACCGGTCAAATCTGAGGGCGAGAGTTCCAAACTTGATAGAGCGACCGATCAGCTTAATAATAATGATGATGGCATCAGTAAAACAGAGGCCGGTAAAGGTCCGTCTAATGTCTCGAAGCTGACTGTAACTGACGGTGTTACACAAATAGTATCCGCAGATACGAATAGCGGTGAAGGGGCAACAAACCTGCCTGGCCGCTGGCAACAGATGGTGAATGAAAATGACAATCAATCACTCATCTCACCAATTGTGCTGAGCGGTGTTTATCGGCTGTGTGAAATGCTGTTGATTGCGGCCATAGGCTTTATTGGCTATCTGGTTTATGTACCCTCTGCAGGGGCTGCGCATTATAGCTATTATCTTTCTGCGGTCGCCGCTGTAGCTATGCTTTCTGCTCTGGTTTTTCATTCAGTCAATGTTTACAGCATACAATCCTTCAATACCCCTATACGCCAAACGCCGAAGCTCTGGGTTGGGTTTACGCTTGTTTTTGCGCTGTTTATCTCTGCGATCTTTTTCCTCAAAGTTAGTGATAGCTACTCTCGTTTGTGGCTTGGCGCCTGGTATGTTTTGGGCCTGCTTTCCCTGTTGTTTTTCCGCTTTGCTTTTGCAACCATTTTGAAGCAATGGTGCCGTGAGGGGCGGATTTATCGCCGCGCTGTTGTTGTTGGTGGCGGCGAAGAAGGCATTGAGGTTATCAAAGCTTTAGAAGCCGCCGAGAATACTGACATCCGCATTTGCGGCATATTTGATGAACGCGGCGATGACCGTGTGCCAGCAGAGATTGAGGGTTACCCTAAACTTGGCAATTACGATGAGCTGATTGAATTTGGCCGTGTTTCTCGGATTGACCTGTTGATTGTCTCTTTACCGCTGCGCGCTGAGGGGCGGATTATGTCCGTTCTCAAGAAGCTTTGGGTGTTGCCGGTGGATATTAGACTAGCAGCCCACACGACGAAACTGCGCTTTCGCCCCCGGGCTTATTCCTACATCGGCAATGTGCCGTTTATTGATATTCTCGATAAACCGCTGGCCGATTGGGACTTTGCATTGAAATGGCTGTTTGACAAAGTTGTTGCCAGCCTTGCTATTTTGATGCTTCTGCCGGTGATGCTGGTCACTGCGCTTGCAGTTAAACTCACGAGTAAAGGCCCGGTGATCTTTCGCCAGAAGCGCTATGGCTTTAATAATGAGCTGATTGAAGTTTACAAGTTCCGCTCAATGTATACCGATATGTCTGATGCGGCGGCGGCGAAACTGGTTACCAAAGATGACCCGAGGGTAACTGCTGTTGGTCGCTTCATTCGGAAAACCAGCCTTGATGAATTGCCGCAACTTTTCAACGTGCTGAAGGGTGAGCTATCCCTCGTTGGACCGCGCCCGCATGCTTTACAAGCAAAAGCTGCCAGCCAGAATTATCATGATGTGGTTGACGGTTATTTTGCTCGCCACCGGGTTAAGCCGGGTATTACCGGTTGGGCGCAAATTCATGGCTGGCGCGGGGAAACTGACACGGAAGAGAAAATTCAGAAACGGGTTGAGTTTGATCTCTATTATATTGAGAACTGGTCAATCTTCCTTGATATGTACATCCTGTTAAAGACGCCGATTGCGCTGATATTTGAACGTGAAAACGCGTATTAGGTGGATTGAGCTGTGTCGATGAGTTTTGTATTAAGTAGCCCCATATTATCCCCGCCGGGGATGCGGCCGACAAGTGCAGTGCGCTTGAGTGCGTCGATGCAACAGCTGCTGCTGGCTTTTATCTGGCTCACGTTTTTCTTGAACGGTTTTGTTTTAAAAGAGCCGGCGCCTTGTGATCTATTCATGATTGCGAGCATTGTTATCTTGCCGCTGTTTGGCATGGTGCGCTTTACTCTGCTACACGGCCTTTTCTTTACCGCATGGATGATTGTTATTGCCGGCGGGCTTATAGCCTCTGGATTGCATGAATATTGGCCTGTCTCTGTACGCCATATGGTGATCTCGCTTTATCTGGCGTTATTCTCAGTGGTGTTGGCGGCCTTTATCACGCTGGACCCGGGCAAACATCTCAAAATCATATGGCGCGGCTATATGTGGGGCGCGATTTTTGCGGCCTCGGCCGGGATTATTGGTTATTTTGACCTTATTCCTGGTAGCTATGAGCTTTTCACAAAATATGAGCGGGCCCGCGGCACTTTTAAGGATCCGAACGTTTTTGGGCCGTTTTTGGTGCCGGCTTTTCTTTATTGCCTACACAGCCTCTTAACCCATGGGTTGCGGCGCGGTGTAATTGACCTGGCGCTTATGGGATTGTTCCTCTTTAGCATTCTGATGTGCTTTTCTAGGGGGGCATGGTTTATGTTCATTATCGCCAGCGCCTCTTATGTGGCGATTTATTTCTTTGCAGCCCCGACGAATGAGCAGCGCTTTAAAACGCTGTTGCTTTCTTTCGCGGTATTATTGTCGCTTTGTCTGGTGATTGCTTTTGCGATGCAGTTTGAAAGCGTGCAAGAGCTGTGGGAGGTTCGGGCCTCGCTCTCACAGAATTATGATGTGGGGGATAGTGGCCGTTTTGCCGGACATGCAAAAGCTGCCGGTATTATTCTCGAAAACCCTTTGGGTATTGGGGCCTTGTATTTTGGCTATTACTACCATCATGAATTGCCGCATAATCTTTACCTCAGCATGTTCCTGACTTCTGGCTGGGTTGGCGGCATTGTGTTTCTTATTCTGATGGTTACCACGCTTATTTTTGGGTTTAGTATATTGCTGAAGCGCACGAGCTGGATGCATTATCATGCGATTGCATTTTGCAGCTTCTTTGGTTTGATGCTGGAGAGTTATATTATCGACAGTGACCACTGGCGATTGCTGTATATTCTGATGGGGATGATTTGGGGGGCTTATGCGGCGCTCCGAATTGAGGAGATCCATGAAGATGCGGAGTTTAAACGCCGCGACCTTTCCTCACGCAGTATGCTTTAGCGTCCTAACCGAACTATTCTGCCCCCTTCTTTCTGACTTCTTCTTATAAGTCTTACTTATCGCAAATTGATGAGGGCTTTGATAAGTTCCACTCAGATATGAATGTAACTCAGTAAGGGAGTGTGCAGCGTGCTAGAATGGCTTACTATCAGCTTTACCGAAATTTTCGGCATTATTATCACTACTATTGGTATCTATGTCGCCTTAATCATTTTGGTGCGCATTAACGGCTTGCGAAGCTTTTCCAAAATTTCTGGGCATGACTTTGCGGTCACAGTAGCGATTGGTTCGGTGTTTGCCACTAGTATAATCTCGCCCTCTCCAAGTTTATTGCAAGGCGCAGTTGCAATAGGTGCGCTTCTAATATGGCGCGCGCTACTCTCCTATTTGAGGTTGTTTGGCTTATCCTCGTTGCTGGATAATCAGCCACTACTAATTATGAAAGATGGCCATGTTCTTGAGGATAATCTTTATAAAGCGAATTTTACCAAAGAGGATCTGTATGCCAAATTACGAGAGGCCAACGCCTTAAGTCTTGGGCAAGTAAAAGCTGTTGTGGTTGAGTCTACTGGCGATGTTTCAGTGCTGCATGGCGAAGATAAGCAGTATGATGAATCTATATTGCTTGGCGTGAAAAGCTAATCTGATAATACCTACTTTTATGAATTTATGCCTTGTCTAAATGCTCTTAATCTGAATAGCGATATTAATTACAAAAATTAAAATGGCTTTTTTGCGCTAAAGATGATCGAACCTATCATTCAGCGTATCCGGCAGGAAAATAAAATTTCGGCTGGATGAGATTGTTTCTGACGGTTTATGCAGACGCAATAAATTATTCTGTAAGCTCATCATGTCATAACCCGCCTCAGTCAAAAAGCGGATGACCTGATGGTCTTTTAAACTGGCCTGATCCGCTAAAATCTCAACCTGTATAACTGGCTTTGATCTCTCAATGGTTTTTTGGGCCCCTTGGAGTACGCTTAGCTCATGGCCTTCAACGTCAATTTTTATGAATCCAATATCTTTATAGTCGAACGCATCAAGTGGCAGTATTTCAACCTTGCGGATTATCGTTTCATACTCTGCAACCAGTTCAGGTTCTAAAGTGGAGATGTTCCGTGACTTTCGCCCATTTATCAGCGGAATGTGGAACTCCTCAATTGAGGAGCGATTTGATAGGCCCTTATTGATGACTGTTACATTCGGCGGTGTTGCTCTTTTTAAAAACTCTGCCAATTCCTGTTGTGGCTCGAAAGCTATTACCGACTTACATAGTTTAGCTAGATAGTGGGTATAGAGCCCTTTATTTGCACCGATATCTATTGCTGCTTTTTTGGGGTCCGCCAGAAATGGCAATAGATGCAACTCAAGCTCACCCTTTTTCCGGGCGCGCTTGTATTTCCTGGTTGCACTATAGGTTAAATATAGTTTTGGGGGAGCTAGTTTGTATTTTATGTAGTCTGTTAAACTGAGCATTTCCGCGCCTACTCTTTCAATTCTTCAACGCTATATGTGCCACTAGGCTGATTATACGTCGAGTGTTAATCAGTGCTATATCAGTTTTTATTACCGGCACTGCTGCACCGGCCCGAATGAATTTGAATGAGATTAATGTGTTTGCCCCATTAAACAGTGTTGTACTAAACCTTTGGTAAGTCTATTCATAGCTTGGAATTTTATTGTCACTTGGATGGCTGAAGCATGACCCCAGGTTTGGGTCTGCTCGGTCGTTCAGCTGTTTAACCTTCGCCGCTATTTCACAGCTCTCACAAGATGAGTTCAATTTACCAATGGACCTTACGATGCCGCAAAAAAACTACGCCAAGGATTTAATTTTATATCTTATTCCTATGATTTTTTTAGCGCTGTTATTTTCAAAATCACTACCTGATATTTTGATCATCATCATGGGGGCGGCGTTTCTTTATTCCAGCTATAAGGAGAAAAGCTGGGGCTGGGTTAAAGATCCGGTGGTTATTCTAGCTTTTTTGCTCTCGGCCTATTGTTTACTGATTGCCTCACCTTTCGCGGACCGCCCGTTAGATACAGCGGTTAAATCGCTCATCTGGCTGCGTTTTATATTGTTCTACGCTTGTTTGGTGCATGTTCTCCCCCAGTCAACTGACCGTCTGAAACTGCCATTGCAGCTTTGTCTGGCAATCTTTGCGATTGTGATTGTGGATAGTTTTTTTCAATATATCAGCGGCGTATCCCTCTCCGGTAATCTCAAGCCTGGGGTTAGACTGACCAGCTTTTTAGACCGCCCCAATATTGGTACCTATCTTTTTAAGTCTGTCTTTGCAGTCGCCAGCTTATTTCTAGCGGTGTGGCTTTCTGGTCAGGCGGTGCGAATGAGAGATGCTGTGATCTTTTATAGCATCTGGTTTCTCTCGGCGGTAATTATCCTGCTTTCAGGTGAGCGCACGGCAACATTGATGATGCTTGGATCAGTTTTTGTGCTTATTCCAGGGGCTTTATTCTTTAGCCCTCGGCGGTGCATCTGGGCCTTTACAATAGTAGCCGGTGCTGCGTTTGTTGTGGCGTTTGTTGCCTTTACCCAGCCAGTTGTTAAGAAGCGAAGCGGTGATTTTCAAAAGCATATTAGTGAGTTTCGTAATTCACCTTACGGGCACCTCACCTTCGCGGCGCTCTCTATAGCTCAGGATAACCCGCTAACAGGCATTGGCTTCAAAACATTTGAGGAGAATTGCAAACGCAGGATTGATCCTGATGGCAGCAAAAAGCTCTGCCATATTCATCCACATAACCCTTATTTGGAATGGATGGTGATCGCTGGGTACCCTGGGATGCTGTTATATTTTGCTTTGGTGTTTGCCCTGCTGTTTAACGTGCTGCGTGGCTGTTGGACTGATAATCGGCTGATTGTGACCGCAGTTGCCCTCTCTGCCCTTTCAATATCCCTCTTCCCGTTTTTGTTTTCACAGAGCCTCGTTTCTAACTGGCCTGGTGTGCTTGCCTGGATAAGTATTGGCTTAGCTGTTGCGAGCGTGAAGATTATTCGAGCGGATTGTGCGGACGCGCCGGTGGCCCCGCGTAATTAGCGCCTACAAACCGTTATAGGCATTTGGCAGATAAAGCATTGCAGGAGGGAACGGATGCACTGCCAGACATCTTGCAGGGGCTTGAGATGCAGACTCTGGTGCAGCGGTAGGGAGCAGTCGATTATTGTAAGATGGGACCGCTCTTGATAAAGGACTGGAACATAAGGGAGAAATGGTCGGAGCGATAGGATTTGAACCTACGACCCCCGGTCCCCCAGACCGGTGCGCTAACCGGGCTGCGCCACGCTCCGACATTCAGGCAAAAGCAATTGCCGTCCCCGTCTTTTCTCAATATTTAACGGCTTGCGTCAAGCGATATTTTTACTTTTCGTACTTGGCAGAGACGCAGCTCAGTCCTGCTGGAGGATGCGTCGGCAATTCTCTATTTCTCCCAAGAGGCTAGCAAGCAGTGCCGTATCAATTGATTTATCAAGTTTAGATGTTTTAGCGGTTTTCTTTTTGGAGATCGTTTTGGTGGCTGAGGCCGCTAGTTTTGTCTCAGGAGAGATGGCAACATCGCTTTTAGCGATGCTTTTGACATAATCGACACCCTCACGCTTGAGGATCTGTTGTACACCGCGAATGGTGTAGCCTTCGCCATAAAGTAAGCGCTGTATGCCGCTAAGTAGTTCAATATCTGAGGGGCGATAATAACGGCGGCCACCACCGCGCTTCATTGGATTAATATGCGAAAATTTGCTCTCCCAAAAGCGGAGAACATGCTTTGGCACATCGAGCTCTGCTGCAACTTCACTAATCGTGCGCAGGGCATCTGCTGATTTTTTCATTACCACCACTCCCACTGGTTAAGTGACACACATACTATATGCCCAGGCAGTCTTGTTCTATTGTGCCGATTAAAAATCTGCCGCTTAAGCCTTGAGCATTTGCTGTTTTAAGATTTGGCGCCAGGTTTTTTCTTATTATCTTTCATGCTGGCGTCAATGCGATTTTTCATGATGGCGCTTGGGCGAAAAACCAGAACCCGGCGCGGCGTGATTGGAACTTCTTCGCCAGTTTTGGGATTGCGGCCAATGCGTTGCTTTTTCTCTCTCACACCGAAAGAACCGAATGATGAGAGCTTGACCTGATCGCCCGCTTCCAGGCTATTGCTGATCTCTGCCAAAACAAGTTCAACAAGGTCTGCAGATTCATTGCGAGGAAGGCCTATACGTTTAACGACAGCCTCCGCCAGGTCTGCACGAGTTAATGTTTTCCCGCCCATTACTTGTCCCTTTTTTTTGAATTCTTGTGTTTTTTAGTATTTGTTTGGGCAAATGCTAATCTATGGGGCTGTTGCTGGCAATGGTCAAACCGAATTTTCTTTGTAGATTTCGGGATTTAGCCGCCTCTTTTGACGAGTTGTAAGGGCATAATAGCGATAATTTGTAATCAGAGATAATAAGCAGTTAACCTGGTTGTTATACTGAATTTTTATTGCGCACAATTTAAGTTGTCGCAGGTTACCATTTCACCAATACAGCGCCCCAGGTAAATCCGCCGCCCATCGCTTCCAATAAAACCATATCGCCGGGCTTTATTTTACCAGCTTCATGAGCTTCATTCAGGGCCAGGGGGATAGAAGCTGCTGAAGTATTACCGTGGCGCGCCACTGTCATGATGACCTTTTCAAATGGCAGGCCAATTTTTTTGGCCGTGCCAACAAGGATGCGCTCATTAGCCTGATGAGGGACAAACCAATCAATATCATCAATTGAGAGATTGGCTGTTTCTAGGGTTTCTTCAATTACATCAGAGATATTGGTAACCGCGTGGCGAAAGACCTCACGGCCATGCATGCGCAGGAAGCCTGTTGTTTGAGTTGAAGAGGGGCCGCCATCTACATAGAGCTTGTCTCTATAGCGGCCATCTGAGCGGAGGCGGGAGGCGATGATACCGCGCTTGGTTTTAGAGTCTTCCATGCCCAGCTCTGGTCCATCTTCAGGCACTGAGGAGAGAATGACGGCACCGGCGCCATCACCAAATAGCACGCAGGTAGTTCTATCTTCCCAATCGAGAATTCTTGAAAATGTTTCAGCGCCGATCACCAGCACATTTTTAGCCTGACCAGTGCGGATATATTGATCTGCTGTGGTCATGGCAAAAACGAAACCAGAGCAAACTGCCTGTAAATCAAAGGCTGCGCCTGAAGTTATGCCAAGCTCAGCCTGAATGGTCACAGCGGTTGCGGGAAATGTGTTATCTGGTGTCGAGGTGGCGAGGATAATCAGGTCTATTTCCGTAGCATCCATCCCGGCGCGCTCTAACGCCTGGCGGGCTGCTTTCAGGCCGAGGTTTGAGGTTAGCTCGCCTTCTGCCGCGATGCGCCTTTCCTTGATGCCTGTGCGCTCCTCAATCCAGCTATCTGAGGTATCAACGAGCTTTTCCAAATCTTCATTGGTGACAATTTTTTCTGGCAGGTAACCACCCACAGCTCTTACAACTGATCTAAATGAAGACACGTGAAACAACCTTACTCTTTATTTTCATCGGTTCCGAGCGATTGACGGAACTCTAAGATATCAGCGGAAAGTCGCTGAACCAGACCGTTAGAGGCCATGTCATAGCCAAGATCGATGGCGCTGGCAAAACCTTTTGCATCTGTTCCGCCATGACTTTTGATAACCAGGCCGTTAAGCCCCAGAAAAACCCCACCATTCATGCCGCGCGGGTCCATTTTACGCTTCAGCGCCTGAAAGCCACTGGAGGCTATAATTGCCCCTAATTTGGTCATCCAGCTGCGGGTCATAGCATCTTTTAGGTATACACCAACCTGTTTTGCAGTGCCTTCAGCTGTTTTCAACGCGATATTGCCAGAAAACCCTTCGGTGACCACAACATCGACCAAACCTTTGCCGAGATCATCCCCCTCAACGAAGCCGTGATAATCAAAGGGGAATTCAGATTCTCGCAAAATAGAGGCGGCTTTTTTGATTTCATCTAGGCCCTTGATCTCTTCTACACCGACATTCAATAGGCCTATGACAGGGCGAGATTTTGAAAATAAGGCCCTGGCCATTGCTGCGCCCATGACGGCATAATCTACCAGCTGGTTGGCATCGGCACCGACATTGGCGCCAACATCCAACACGATGCCTTCTCGGCGGATGGTTGGCCACATGGCGGCGATTGCCGGGCGATCTACATCTGCCACGGTGCGCAAGCAGAGCTTGGCCATCGCCATCAGTGCGCCGGTATTGCCGGCAGAAATGCAGACATCCGCTTCGCCTTTTTTAACGGCTTCAATGGCTTTCCACATAGATGAATTTCGCCGCCCGCGCCGCAATGCCTGGCTTGGTTTTTCATCCATTTTTACGGAAACATCAGTGTGGTAAATGGTTGATTTTTTTTCCAGCGCCGGATATCGGGCTAAAATCGGAGCGATCGTTGGCTCATCACCAAATAGGAGATATTCAGTATCAGGGCGGCGCGTTAAAGAGCGGTCTGCCCCGCCGATGACGGTTTCAGGTCCGTTGTCTCCCCCCATCGCATCCAGCGATATTTTCAAAGGCGCATTCATCTATATTTAAACATCCGTGTCTCGCCTGCCCCTCAGAGGCGGGGCAGGTGGGGGATCGCCTTGTTGCTGGTGCCTATAACCTGGTTGTGCCTCCCCCCTGAGGCAGCAGCCTGTCATAGCTCGCGGCGTTTGTTGTTTTTCTCTCGGTTTAAATCTCTGTTATTCGTTCTAGCTAATTTTGCTTATGGTCCGGCTTAGTTTTGATTAGCCTTATTTATAAGTCAGGTTTAATACTTTGGCATTAGCGAAATGCGAATTTTTCTTGCCACCTGAAAGCGTGAAAATGCACCTTCTGACTATGCGCGCAGCTTATGATAAACTTGGTAGTCAAGCGGGCACGCGGTTTTATCTCTTTGTTTTTAGACAATCTTAGTGGTTTCACCTTGTAGGAGCAACACTCTGATACCGAGGGGTGAAACATACCTATTATAAGAAGTTAGACAAGTCTTGTTTGTCTCTACCGAGTGAATTTGCCGCGGCATTAGAGATGGTGACCTATTGAAGCTTTTTTAGCACCGCAAAAGGGTTGTCTGGTGCCTCGTCATCTTTATTTGCAGGCCCTTCCCAATCGAAAACTTCTCCCTCTGCACGGGGAAACAGATCTAGAGCAATGACAAATTGCTCATAAATTACCTGGCCAACTTCTAACCAATTACTTTCATAAAACTCAACCATTTCATCAGCATAGTCGATATCAAGCTCTGGTGAGACTTCTGGATCAGCCTGGGCTATAGGCCAGAACTCTGTGCGGAACTGTTCATCCATCTGTTTTTCAACGCCCTTGAGGCTAACAGCGCTGATTTGTGAGAAGTTTGCTTTAATACTGGCTTTCATAGCAAAGCGGTCTTTGCGTAATGGGCGCAAATTAGCAACTGCTGTGAAGCTTGTAAGGTCTTCAATATCCAATAGATCTTCTAAGGTGCGGCGCTCTTCATCATCTAAGGTAATGGTGACCTGCCGGCCTTCTGCGCCAATATCTCTTATGGCGACACGCTCTTTAATCGCGATGCCTGCGTTTGTTTCGTTTTCATTTTGAACAGGTCGGGGCTGTTTATCATCTTTGATCATATAAGTTCCGGCGGTGCTTGTTTGGTAAATGCTATGGCAGTTTGCTCAGTTATATCATTAGCGCTGCTGCAACACTAGTTCAGGAGAGATAAAGGAAAAATTCGCAGTTTCAATAGCCTCACTCGGTAGTGCCGCTAAATTCTGATGGGCCTTGCGGATATAGAGGGCTAAAGTTGTGGCCCGATTATCGACGGACGTGGTGCTTGCAAACACATAGCGGTTCACGGCCTCGCAAAGCTCGGTTTGATCCTCAGCATATAGACCTGATTTATAGACGCTAGCGCGCTCATAAAACCCTGCGATTAACCGTTTGATATTTTTGGGGATGGATAAATCGCGGAAGCCCGAATCGCGATAAGCTCGCTCCAGCTCTTTCACCAGGATTTCTGTTAGCACCTGGCTAATATCGTCTTCGGTTTTACTAATGCGCAAACGCTCTAACAATAAAAATACATGAATGCAGAGCATCTCATATCGTCCGGTGATCGAATCCGGCACTTGAAATGATTGATAGAATTCCGGTTGACGGGCATGGTTTGCAGCAAGGCTGTAAAGATTGTTGGCCTTCTGCCTTGTCTCTGCCCGATTCTTAAGCCAATTGAACATGGTACGGGATCTTCTATGGTAATGATTAATGTAACAAGCAGCAGAGCTAACTTGCATTTGCGGCTAACTCAAGGTAACTGCTTTAATACAGATGCTGCAGTTTGGGTCGGTATTTGTGTAAAAGGCTTAAGACCATAATAATATGAAAAAAAAACCAACAGATCAGCTTAATCAGCAAAAGCGTAGTGAGATGAGTTCAGGCAATCGTCCTTTCCCATCTGTAACTCCGCCGAAACAGCTTGCTACAAAACAAACGCCGGCTAATCAAATGGATCGCCGTGAGCTGTTGCGTCTGTTGTTTTGCGGTGGGCTCACCGCTATTGCCCTTGGCCCGCTTGCTGCCTGTTCGTCTACGATTACCCAGCATGGTCACCTTTTAACTGAGGCGGACCTGTCGCAGGTGCAAAATGGAATGTCGAAACAGCAGGTAAAATTCCTGCTTGGCACCCCTGATACAACAGCCACCTACACTGGTGATGTTTATTATTATATCTCCTCTAAAATGGAGACTACGGCGTTTCTTTCCCCGAAAGAAGTTGACCGGCGGGTTGTCGCTGTTTATTTCGCGCCGCAGATAGATACGGTGACGCGTGTAGCGCATTATGGGCTGCAAGATGGTAAGGTGATTGACTTTATCTCACGTGAAACGCCTTCACATGGCAAGGAAGCGTCTTTGCTCCAGCAATTGTTCCGCAACCTCGGCCCAAGCACCAATATGTTTGGCAGCCAATAGCTGCGGCTAGCTTTTTTCCAATCGCTTCATTAACGCCTGTCTAAACAACGCCAATATAAACAACGCGTGCCTAAACATAATCACCTGGTGTCTGACCGTGGTTACTCCCACTCGATTGTGCCGGGGGGTTTTGAGGTGATGTCGTAGACGACGCGGTTGACACCTCTGACTTCGTTGATGATGCGAGTTGAGGCTCTGCCCAGGAACTCATGATCGAAGGGGTAGTAATCTGCGGTCATGCCATCCGTTGAGGTGACAGCGCGCAGACCCAGCACATAATCATAAGTTCTGGCATCCCCCATCACGCCGACACTGCGCACAGGTAGCAACACAGCGAAGGCTTGCCAGATTTCATCATAGAGCCCGGCTTTTCTTATTTCATCGAGATAGACTGCATCTGCCTTGCGAAGGATATTGAGCTTTTCTTCTGTGATTTCACCTGGAATGCGGATGGCAAGGCCAGGCCCGGGGAAGGGATGGCGGGCGATGAAGGGTTCTGGTAGCCCAAGCTCGCGGCCCAACTTACGGACCTCATCTTTAAACAGCTCCCGCAATGGCTCGACAAGAGACATATTCATGCGCTCTGGCAGGCCGCCAACATTATGGTGAGATTTAATTGTAACAGATGGGCCGCCAGTGAATGAGACGCTTTCGATCACATCCGGGTAAAGAGTGCCTTGGGCAAGGAAATCTGCGCCGCCTAGCTTATTGGCCTCATGTTCGAAAACATCAATGAATAGCCGGCCTATGGTTTTACGCTTTTCTTCCGGATCTGAGACACCCTCAAGCTCACCTAAAAACAAATCACGAGCGTTCACATGAACAAGCGGGATGTTGTAATGATCATTGAAGAGTTTGACGACTTCTTCTGCCTCATTCAGGCGTAGGAGCCCGTGATCGACGAAGATGCAATTGAGCTGATCACCGATGGCTTCATGGAGAAGAATGGCCGCAACTGAGCTATCAACACCGCCACTCAGGCCGCATATGACCCGAGCACTACCAACTTGTTTGCGGATTTTGGCGATCTCATTTTCGCGGAATGCCGCCATGGACCAATCACTGGTGCAGCCGGCGATGTTATGGACAAAATTCTGGATGATGGTCGCGCCGCATTCTGTATGCACCACTTCCGGATGAAACTGGACCGCATAAAAGCGGCGGGTTTCATCTGCAATAGCGGCATAGGGGGCGCCTTCAGAGCGGGCGATAATTTTGAAACCATCTGGCAGTTTGTTGACCCTGTCGCCATGGCTCATCCACACCCTCAGGGTGTGGGTAATACCATCTGTCGTGCCATAGGCTTCGGTTAGCCCTTCGAACAGCGGGCTTTCATCGAGGAGCTCAATATCGGCGCGTCCAAATTCCTGATGGTCGGAGCTTTCAACACTTCCGCCAAGCTGGGCCACCATGGTTTGCTGGCCATAGCAAATGCCGAGGATGGGTATGCCGGCTTTAAAGATGGCCTCTGGGGCGCGCGGCGTGTCTTGATGTGTCACGCTGGCGGGACCGCCGGAGAGGATGACCGCTTTTGGATTTAAGGTCTCAAATGCGTCTTCTGCCAGGTTAAAGGGCACGATTTCTGAATAGACACCTGCTTCGCGCACCCGGCGGGCTATGAGCTGGGTGACTTGCGAACCGAAGTCAATAATTAGGATGGTCTCTGTCATGTTGGGGTGTTAATGCAAAATGGCGCTAAGCTCAACATGTATGTAACATTTTATGTGAAATTATGCGTATCACCACCGCTTTCACAGCGGATTTTTACACCCGCTGCAAAACCGCTATGAAAAATCCATCTGTGCCATGAGTCGCCGGAGTGAGGGTGAGGTAAGTGTCATCCCCATCTGCGCTTTCTGGAGGCTCTCCGCCAATGGTTTGTGTCCAGATCTCTTTGTAATTTACCGGCTTGAAGTTGCTGTTTTGCTCAAGGAAGGCTTTTATCTGATTATTGTTCTCAGCTGGGAGCAGAGAACAGGTGACGTAGACGAGCCTGCCGCCGGGTTTTACGAAGGCGGAGGCTTGTTTAAGCACGTCCTGTTGCTCATTCAGGCGGGTTTCGAGAGCGGCTTGTGACAGCCGCCATTTGGCATCAGGGTGGCGGCGCCATGTGCCGGTGCCGGTGCAAGGGGCATCTACCAGTGTGATGTCCATATTTTGTTTTAGGGGCTCTAACTGTGCCACATCGCCCGCATCGACCGTTTGCACATTGCGGCATCCGGCGCGTTTCAGGCGCTCAAAAATGGGGCGAAGGCGATGCTTATCGCTGTCATAGGCGTGGATTTGGCCTTTATTCTCTGTCAAAGCGCTAAGGGCCAGGGTTTTACCGCCAGACCCGGCGCAATAGTCGAGAATCTGCAACCCCGGTTTGGCGCCGGTTAACAGAGCGGCAATTTGCGAGCCTTCATCCTGTATTTCAAACCAGCCTTTGCCATGGGCGGCTTCGGCTTCGATATTCGGGGCTTTTTTCGGCCCTGTTACTGGTGCTATGCGCAAGCAATTCGGGGCCAAAGCTGTAGATTCTGGGTTATATTTTGCCAGCGCCTTTTGCAGCTTTTCGGGTGATGCCTTAAGGCTGTTCACGCGGATGTCTATGGGGGCGCGGCTTGCTAATGCTTTCGCTTCTTCTGCCATGCGCTCACCGAAGCTTTCAGACATTGCCTCACATAGCCAAAGCGGCATATTGGCTTTGACTTCTGCCGGGGCCTCAGTTTCTAGATGGGATGAGAGGTTTTGCAGCTGCCCTAGTTCTGCCTCTGAGATCGGTGCCGGGGCGAAGCGGTCGGTAGCGAAGGTTTCTGCTAATTCTTTAGGGTCTTCCCCCCAAAGGGCAGTGATTGCGGCCAGGGCAATAGCGCGCGGTGTTGCGGTGGTCTGACTTGCTTCATCATCGGTGCCAGGCTCAGCCGCCTCCAGACTTAGCCCCATAGCATGAGCAAGACTGGCTTTGTTGCGCAGGCAATCATAAACCAGATTACCAATGGCGGCGCGGTCACTGCTGCCTGCAAAGCGGTTGCTGCGGCCCCATTCTGATAAAGCTCGTTTAGCTGGTTGGTGGCGTTGCTCTATTTCAGTTAGCACTTCTATTGCGGCGGCCAGCCGTCCACTCAGTCTCATATGCTTACATTCTGGTAAAACATAACCCACATGGCCGCCAAAATGGCGATCGAGATGATGAAGATTAAGAACCTGTGCAGCACATGGTTATATGTGACATGGATGAGCGCATGAATTATACGAGCGGCCACATAGCCCCACGCCAGATATATTAACGTGTCTGTCACTTTATCAGTGACCAGAAGCAGCGTGACCAGCAGATAAAACAGGATTGGTGTTTCTAGCTGATTATGGAAAGAGTTGGCGAATTTGGTTGGCTGCTGGGTCCAGTTGGGCTGGCGGAGCGCAATGTCTTTCGCTTTTACAGCGCCAGAGTTTACTGAGCGAAACCTGCTGATGCCAGTTGCAAGCAGCAAGATGAATGTCAGCGCGACCTGAACAAAGAGCGGGCATAAGATGTCCATGAGACGGACTCCATTATAAGATTTCGTTGAAGTGGACCGATTAGCCTTAGTTGCTACCCGGATAATTTGGGCTTTCCCTGGTGATGGTCACATCATGGGCGTGGCTTTCACGCAGGCTAGCGCTTGATATACGGACAAATTGCGCTTTAGTCTGTAATTCTTTGATGTTAGCTGCCCCAGTATAGCCCATTGCGGCTCTTAAACCGCCAATTAGCTGATGCAACACCGAGCCAACTGGACCCTTATAAGGAACTTGCCCTTCAATGCCTTCAGGTACCAATTTCAACTGGTCACTAACCTCCTGCTGGAAATAGCGATCAGCGGAGCCTCTGGCCATGGCGCCAACGGAGCCCATGCCGCGATAAGATTTATAGGAGCGGCCTTGATAAAGGAACACTTCGCCAGGGCTTTCATCTGTACCAGCAAGGAGTGAGCCTACCATGACGCAATCTGCACCAGCGGCGATGGCTTTTGCCATATCACCTGAGAATTTGATGCCGCCATCTGCAATGATGGGTGTGTTGGAGCGGCGCGCCACTTCAACGGCTTCAATGATGGCAGTGAGCTGTGGCACACCGACACCGGCGACAATTCTTGTGGTGCAGATAGAGCCGGGGCCAATGCCAACCTTAACGGCATCTGCGCCGGCATCGATAAGGCCTTTTGTGCCCTCACCGGTTGCAACGTTACCTGCGATCACCTGTACGGTGCTGGACAGCTTTTTAATGCGAGTAACGGCATCCAGCACTTTTCTTGACTGGCCGTGGGCTGTATCGACAACAATGATATCGACGCCAGCATCTAGCAGGCGCTCAGTGCGTTCATAGCCATCATCACCAACTGTAGTGGCAGCAGCGACACGCAGGCGGCCTTGATCATCTTTGGAAGCATCCGGGTGTTGGCGGGCTTTTTCAATATCTTTTACGGTGACAAGGCCGGTGCAGTGATACCCTCCATCAACCACCAACAATTTTTCAATCCGGTGCTGGTGAAGCAAGCGCTTTGCTTCATCCATGCTGACATTTTCCGGGATGGTGATCAGCTCTTTGGTCATTAACTCAGAGATTTCCTGCTCTGGCTTATCAGCAAAGCGTACATCGCGGTTGGTCAAAATGCCAACAAGCTTGCCTGAGTTTTCAACCACCGGTATGCCTGAAATATGATGTCTTTCCATAAGGTTGAGAGCATCTTGCAGGCTGGCCTTTGGATTGATGGTGACCGGGTTAACAACCATGCCGCTTTCGAATTTTTTGACCTTTTCAACTTCAGCTGCCTGTTGTTCAGGGGTGAAGTTACGGTGAATGACACCGAGACCGCCGGCCTGTGCCATCGCGATAGCCATATTGCCATCTGTAACCGTATCCATAGCTGAGGAAATGATTGGGATGTTCAGGTTGATGGTGCTTGTTATTTTTGTTGAGGGGTCCACCTGACCTGGCATGACATCAGATGCGCCGGGGCGCAGGAGAACATCATCAAATGTTAGAGCAAGGGGGAGGTTCAATAGATCTGAGCCAGCGGCCATAATTTTTTCCTTCGTGCAGACAACAATCTTTTCGGCTGATTGGTGTGCTCGCCCTTCTAGCATTTTGTTCCCGCCTTGAAAAGCCATGCAGGGTGCGATTTAGGTCGCAAAATATCAGGTTGCCTTGCATATCATATAAAGACAGATCGAGAAGATTTACTATACGACCGACTGTTAATTTGCTTAGATATCGTTTTTACAGATTTTCAAGTCACTTACCCTCCTTTTCTCACCTTATGGATTTCACTTATGTCATCAGAAATAAAGTCAATCGGCGTCATTGGCGCTGGTCAAATGGGCTCTGGTATTGCGCATGTTGCAGCGCTTGCAGGGCTTGAAGTTACATTAATTGACACAAATAGCAGCACACTTGATAAGGCGCTTGCCCGTATTGAGAAAAATATGAAGCGGCAAGTTGCTAAAAAACTGATCAATGCGGATGAACTTGCTGCTGGGATGAAGCTGATTAGCACAGCGACGGATGTAAAGGAGCTTTCGCTTACTGAGCAAGATGCGCCTGACCTGGTGATTGAAGCCGCGACAGAAAAGGAGGCTTTGAAAGCGACTATTTTCAAAGATCTCAGTGAGATTATGCCGCCCAAGACGATCTTTGCCTCGAATACCTCATCTATTTCAATTACGCGGCTGGCGTCAAATACAGACCGGCCGCATAAATTTGTTGGCATTCACTTTATGAACCCGGTGCCGGTGATGGCGCTGGTGGAGCTTATTCGCGGTATTGCCACGGATGATGACACCTTTGACGCGGCGAAGGCATTTATCGCGCGGATTGGCAAATCCCCTGTGGTGTCAGCTGATTTCCCGGCATTTATTGTGAACCGGGTGCTATTGCCGATGATCAACGAAGCGGTTTATGCGATCCATGAGGGTGTTGGCACTGTCGAGAGTGTTGATGAAGCCTTGAAACTTGGCGCCAACCACCCGATGGGGCCCTTGCAATTGGCTGATTTTATCGGGCTTGATACCTGCCTCTCCATCATGCATGTGCTGCATGAAGGGCTTGGCGACACGAAATATCGCCCCTGCCCGTTGCTTGTCAAATATGTTGAAGCTGGATGGTATGGCCGGAAAACCGGCAAGGGCTTTTATGATTATAATGAAACGCCGCCAAAGCCGACCCATCGCCAGCTTTAGGTTTCCCGCTTGGTTATTGGCTAGCCAGATGCTCTGGCTGGTCAATAACCCGGCTATTCCTCATCTTTATTCGCGGGTGCATTTTTAAAGCCGATGGCCAGCACATATAGCTCTGAGCTATCTGCTCTGCTGGCATCAGGCTTCACATGGCGGGTTTTTTCAAAATTCTTTTTCATCATGGTTAGCAGCTCATTCTCCGTGCCGCCCTGCAGCACTTTCGCCAGGTAGATACCGCCGGGCTTCAAGACTTCTAGCGCGAATTCAAGGCCCGCTTCTGCCAGACCCATAATACGGAGATGATCTGTTTGTTTATGGCCAGTGGCAGGGGCTGCCATGTCTGACATGACGATATCTGCACCGCCGTCTCTGAGGGCGGCTTTTAAAACATCTGGTGCGCTGTCATCCATAAAATCAAGATGGAAGGTGGTGACGCCGGGGATATCATCCATCTCTGAAATATCAATGGCGATGACCTCGCCTTTATTATGGCCCGTACCGGTTTCTGATTTGCAACGGGTGGCGGCAACCTGGCTCCAGCCACCAGGGGCTGCCCCCAGGTCAATCACCGTCATGCCGGGGCGGATCAGTTTAAACTGATCATCAATTTCCAGCAGCTTGAAGGCGGCTCTTGAGCGGTAGCCTTCATCTTTAGCGCGCTGGACGTATGGGTCGTTTAGCTGGCGCTGCAACCAGAGGGTTGAGGAGAGTTTGCGGCCCTTTGCCGATTTCACCTTTATGTTGAGACTGCGCTTACCTTTGGGCCCTGAACCAGCCCGGCCTGTTGAGGCGATTTTGGATGGCCCTTTGGAATTGCCTGATTTTTTGCTCATGGGTGTTATTACCGTCTCTTCTGGCGTTTGTACTTTGATGGGCTGCATATATAGCGAGGAAAGGGCTGCGCGGCACTAATTTTTCTTTACCTGCTTATAGCATAGGGATGCAGCAAAAGGCTTTACGCTTGATATTTCTGTGATCAAGTCTTTGATATTATGTTCTTTATGACCGTCTGGCGCGGCGTGGATTACGGGCACGCTGCTTTTTCGGCAGGCTCACCCAGCGCTTACTGGGATCGAGATGGCCATCCTCTGCCATCAACTTGGCCAATATGCCTTCTCTTAAACCGCGGTCTGCAACGCGAAGCTGATCTGGTGACCAGGTTTCCAGCATGGCTTCAAGTATGGCGCAGCCCCCCAACACCAGATCTGCCCGGTCGCGGCCAATGCTTGGTATAGCGGCGCGCTTATCAAAGGGTAATTCCATCAGCTCCCTTGAAATACGAGGGACATCGGCGGCATTCATCCAGAGGCCATCAATTTTCTGCCGGTCATAAACTTCCAGTTTAAGGTGGACCCCGGCAACCGTTGTGACAGTGCCCGATGTGCCGAGAAAATGCAGGCTGGAATTGGTGATATTTGTGTTGCTTGCAATATGTTCAACAAAGGGCTGCATGCGGTTTTTAAAATATTCAATCATAGCGCGGTAGCCAGCTTCTGTAGCATCACGGCCGTTAAAGCGCTCGGCCATTGTGACCACGCCCACGGGGACAGAAATCCAATCAACTATGGCGTCGTCACCATCGATGAAGTTATAGCCATCACGCGAGCGGATTTTTTGCAGGTCAAGCCAGATTAATTCTGATGAACCGCCGCCTATGTCAAAGATAAGGGCATAGTCACAGCTTTTATCTATGAGGGTGGCGCAGCCGGAGACTGCGAGTTTGGCCTCTGTTTCCTGATTGATTATCTCAAGCTCAATGCCGGTGCGGCTTTTAACTTTGGCGAGAAATTCATCTGAATTGCCCGCGGCCCGGCAAGCTTCAGTTGCGATGAGGCGCGCTCTTGAGACTTTGTGGAAATCCATTTTTGCCGCGCAGATTTTAAGCGCATCAATGGTGCGGTCCATTGCGGTGCGGCTCAGCTGGCCCGTTTCACTGAGCCCTTCCCCCAGGCGGATAATTCTGGAGAAGGCATCAACGATCTGGAAGCCATGGCTGGTTGGGCGGGCCAAAAGCAGGCGGCAATTATTTGTGCCGAGATCTAGCGCGCCGTAAATTGGTGGGCGGCCGCTACCCTTGCGGAAATTATCTTTGCGCGAAGATTCTTTATGTGAGGGATTTGTGTTGTATGGCCCTTTATTGGCACAATAGTTATTGGTGGAGTTATTTTGCGCGGGCGCTTTCTCTGAGCCGTTTTGGCTGAGATTAGCTTGTTCTACAGCGCCGCCCTGCCCTTGCTTTGAAGCAGAGTGCTTTTGTGCTGTGCTGCCCCGCTTTTCTCTGGAGCTTTTATCTGTACCGGTTTTATGGGCGGAATGGTGCTGAGGATCATTTGCCGTATTAATTGATGCGCTTGCATCTGCGGCTTCAGTCCTTAGCGGGGCGGCGTTATTTTTTGCCTCTCCAGAGCGCTCGTTAGCGCTGTGCTTTTTGCCTTCACGCGGCTTCTGGTGCTGCGTGCCTGGTTGTTGTTTCCCCGTTTGCCATTCAACAAACTCCCGACCGGCCCCCGTTTTTTGGGTGCCCGGCATGTGCGGTTATCTTTCTTTTTATCAGCGGTTGGTTTGCATCGGCTCTTGATGGATGACTATGGTGTTGGGGCTATTGTGCCCCGCTGGCTATTGAGGAAGCGGAAATGCCGCTCACCTTGGAATTGTGACAGATTTATTGGGCACTCATTTCGCACCCTTGATATGAAGCGCCCTGAATATTTGGGGCGCTTACATCATGCTTATTGAATTCTGTCATTTACCGTCATGCCTGCATAAAGCGAGTTATCCTAACTGCTCACACATATCCTCATATATGTCCTCACACATGTCCTGTGGCCTTTGCATTCCTTTCCACCGCTATCACCTACGTCACACTTGTGGTGATATGTTTCTCTTTTTCGCCTATCAGTTTAACAAAATCGTGAGGACTGACAAGCGAAAGCGGTGCGTGTCGTTAAAGGGGGTATAATGGATGAATTTGTTGTGGTAACAGACCGCGCAAAAGCCTTAAGGGCGGTTTTGACACCGCCCTTAGTCAGTCTCTGCCACTAGCGCCTTGAGAAGAGGGCCCTCACAATAGGTGCTGGCAAGAATTAGCCGACTATTAGATGATTTTCTCTCGGCGGAGGATTTTAACGACTTCATCGGCCAAATCTTCTGATGGTTCCTCAGCGCCTGGCAGCACGATTTCTGCTGTTTCTGGCACTTCATAGGCCGAATCAATGCCGGTGAAGTTTTTGATCTCACCGCGCCGCGCTTTGGCATAAAGCCCCTTTACATCGCGCTCTTCACAGACTTCAAGCGGTGTATCCACATAGATTTCTATGAACTCATCATCATTAAATAATGAACGCGCGAGGCGGCGATCTGCCTTAAAGGGGGAGATGAAGGAGACCATAACGATCAGCCCGGCATCTACCATTAATTTAGCAGCCTCTGCGACCCGGCGGATGTTTTCTGTCCGGTCTTCATCTGTAAAGCCAAGGTCACGGTTCAAACCGTGGCGCACATTATCCCCATCGAGGAGGTAGGTGTGCTGACCGGCCATATGCAATTTATTCTCTAGCACATTGGCGATTGTTGATTTGCCTGAACCAGACAGACCGGTAAACCAAAGGCAACATGGCTTTTGGCCTTTTGCCAAAGCTCTGGCACTTTTATCAACGCTGGTATGCTGCCAGTGGACATTATCTGCCCGGCGGTCAGCGCCTTTGATCAGGCCGGCGGCAACGGTTGTGTTGCTGAGCCGATCAATGAGAATGAAATTGCCCATTTCAGAGTTTTTAGCGTAGGGGTCAAACACTATGGGCCGGCTTAGCTGTAGTTCACAGACACCAACATCATTGGTGGAGAGTTGTTTGGCATCGACTTGATCCAGGGTGTTCACATCTATTTTGTGATCCAACCTTGAAACTGTAGCGATTACCGTTTGGTGGCTGGCCTTAAGTTGGTACGCCCGGCCTATTTGTAGTGGTTCCTCACCCATCCAGATGAGTGCTGATTCTATTTGTTGGGCGGTTTCTGCGCGGTCACATTTTGGTGCGATCACATCGCCGCGAGATATGTCGATCTCATCAGTTAGAGTAAGGGTCACCGATTGGCCAGTGACCGCCTTCTCTATATCGCCATTGTAGGTGACGATGCGGTCAATTTTAGATTCTTTGCCGGAGGGGAGAACGACGATGTCGTCACCGACGCTGAGGCTGCCACTGGCAAGAGTGCCGGAAAAGCCGCGGAAGTTTAGGTCTGGCCGGTTCACCCATTGCACTGGGTAGCGCATTGGCGCATGGCTTTTATTATCAGGGACGTCAAACTCTTCAAGGAAGGAGAGCAGGCTAGACCCTTCAAACCAACCCATCTTGTCGCTGCTCTCCGTCACATTTTCACCGGTGAGAGCGGAGATGGGGATGGCATTGACTTCTTCGATGTCCAGCTTTTCAGCAAATTCAATATAGTCGGCGACGATTTCGTTGAAGCGATCTTCGCTATACTCAACCAGATCCATCTTGTTCACGGCGAGAACTACAGATTTCAGCCCCAATAGTGAGACTATGCAGCTGTGGCGCTTGGTTTGGGTAATGATGCCTTTTCTAGCATCAACCAGAATAACTGCCATGTCACAGGTGGAAGCGCCGGTCGCCATATTGCGGGTATATTGCTCATGGCCGGGGGTGTCAGCCACGATGAATTTGCGCTTAAGAGTTGAAAAGTAACGATAAGCCACATCAATGGTGATGCCCTGCTCTCGCTCGGCCTGGAGGCCATCTACCAATAACGCGAGGTCAAGCTCACCAGCTTGGGTGCCGTGGGCTTTGCTGTCTTTTTGCAGGCTTGCCAACTGATCTTCTGCCACCAGCTGGCTATCATAGAGGAGGCGTCCGATCAGGGTTGATTTGCCATCATCGACACTGCCGCAAGTTAAGAAGCGCAAGAGGCTGCGCTCGCGGCCTGGCTCACCGCTTGAATGTGAGCCTGTTGCATGTCCTGTTTCGTTTTCTGATGCAGGGTCGGTTGGTGTGTCTTGCATAATCTTCTGCGCCTGAGGCTATTTGTTGTCTTTAAAGTTCGGCGGTTATTTCAAGCTTGTGTTTAAGCCTTTTATTGCCGGGATTTTACCTGAGTAGCTGCGGGCTATTAAAAATAGCCCTCCTGCTTTTTCTTTTCCATAGAGCCAGATTCATCATGATCAATAACACGGCCCTGGCGCTCTGAAACGCGGGAGAGTGTTAGCTCATCAATGATGTCGTTGACTGAGGCGGCGCTGGATTCGATGGCCCCTGTAAGCGGGTAGCAGCCAAGAGTGCGGAAGCGGACCAGCTTATTCTCTGGTGTTTCACCCGGGTTCAACGGCATGCGTTCATCATCAACCATGATCAAAGCGCCATCCCGCTCAACGACCGGGCGCTCTTTGGCAAAGTATAGCGGCACGAGGGGGATGTTTTCTTGTTCGATATAGGTCCAGATATCCAACTCGGTCCAATTAGAGAGCGGGAATGCGCGGATGCTTTCACCTGGGTGAACGCGGCTATTATAATTGTGCCAAAGCTCGGGCCGCTGGTTTTTAGGGTCCCAGCGGTGAGTTTTGGTGCGGAAGGAAAAGACGCGCTCTTTCGCGCGGGATTTTTCCTCATCGCGCCGCGCGCCACCAAAGGCTGCGTCGAAGCCGTATTTGTCCAGAGCCTGCTTGAGGGCTTCCGTTTTCATGACATCTGTATGGACAGCGGAGCCGTGGGAAAATGGACCAATGCCCTGCTTCACGCCCTCTTCATTGATGTGAACCATAAGCTCCATGCCGGTGGTTTTGGCCATCTGATCGCGAAAGGCAATCATCTCACGGAATTTCCATGTGGTGTCGACATGCAGTAGCGGAAATGGCGGGATCGAGGGATAAAAGGCCTTCAAAGCCAAGTGCAGCAGAACGGCACTGTCTTTGCCGATTGAGTAGAGCATAACCGGCTTTTCGAACGAGGCAGCGACTTCGCGGATAATATAGATGCTTTCCGCCTCAAGCTCCTGTAGATGGCTTAACTTCATTTAACCTAACCATTTCAATGAATTAGAGTGTATTCCGGTGTTTACCCCTGCCTTTCAAGACAAAGACTGAACCCGGCTTTCTGTGCTCTATCAGATAACCGTTTTTAAATAAAACCAAAAGGGGCAAAGCAGAGATAAAAAAAACATTCACCACCAGGCAGAATGGGGGGCAAAACAGCTATGCCGGAGAGGTACTAGCTAGTAATTTACACCCTTGCAGCGCTTTAAATGGGTATTTTTTTCCAAGTTTGGGAGAGGTTTAGCTGATTTGACGAAAATTATACCTTCGGCGGGGCTAGAGGTCAGGATTTTCTGGCTGTTCTTGCTCTGGATATCTTGGCTTTAGGCGCGATTTCTGTTTGCTATGAAGCAAAATTTTTATATGACAGTGATTGTTTACCATATATCGGAATGATATGTTTTTTGTGGTGTTGTCATATTATTGTCTGGCCTTTGCTGATATGAGAATACACCCCCTAATTTAAGACTTACAGCAATGGTGCTGCACTGAATTTAGTGCGTTTTGTTTCTCGGCTAGCGCCGCGCATAAATGGGCTGATGGCAGATAGCCAGGATTTTATGGGCTGTGATGATGTTCATTAAAGCTATCAGCGCCAGGGAATTCACTGTTAAAGCTAGACTGAGAGGGTGTTATGAATGTTAAAATACTATGCCTTGGCATTCTCTCTTTTGGTGAGATGACGGGATACGATATTCGCAAACTGGCCTCGGAGGGGCGGTTTAGCCATTTCTGTGAGGCAGGGTATGGTTCTATTTATCCGGCTCTTTCGCAGTTGACGGAAGCGGGGCATGTCACTTTTGCTGAAGAAGCTGAAGCTGGCAAACCGAACCGCAAGATTTATTCTATCACTGAAAGTGGGCGACAGGCATTGCATCTTGCGCTCTCTTCTGCCCCCGGGGCGGATCGGTTTAAATCTGAATTTTTGTTTCACAGCTTGTTCGCCGATAAAATGCCAGATGACTATTTTCGCACTCGGTTAGCGGCAAAAATAAGTGAGACCCGCGCAACGGTTGAGCGCCTTAAATCATCCCTTGAAAAATGTGACCATGAGCCGAGTGGATTTGCGCTTGGTTTTGGTGTGGCTATTAACGAAGCTGCCCTGGCTTACTTGGAGCAATATGATGAGACCGTTATTATGAAAGCAGCTTTGGAGGATAGCGGGTTTATGGAGTCTGTAGATGAGTAGCTCTCACAATTCTGATCATTCTAAAAATGATGCTGCTCCGTCAAGCTCATATGAGCATGGCCGGTTGCAATCAGCGGGGCTATTTCGCCGGGCGCGGGAGCTGCCGGCAGCGCTACTATGGACCGTGGTTTTGGTTGTGCTGCTGGTTATTTGGGTGGCAACTGGTGAAATTAAGGGTGGCTCCATTGCTTCTTCACCTGAGGCCAGTTCAACAGAAATGGAGCTTAAAGTCGCTGCTGCTTCGGATGAGCGCAAATCGGCGGCTTTTAAGGTTCGCGTTGCAAACTTTAAAGTGCAGAATTTTGATGACAGTCTGATTATTCGTGGACGCAGTTTTTCAGATCAGCAAGTTGATATAAGGGCGGAGACGTCGGGTGTGGTATTGCGGCTACCTGCGAAAAAGGGCCAGTTTGTAAAAAAAGGCACCCTGATCTGTGAAGTTGAAGATGGCGCGCGCGCGGCCAGCTTGTTGGAGGCGGAAGCGCTTGTTTCACAGGCCGAGGGAGATTACGCGGCTGCAAAAACCCTTGAGAAACGCGGGCACACAGCCAGCTTGCGGGTGTTACAGAACAAAGCCGCGCTTGACAAAGCCATGGCAACCCTGGCCCGCGCCAAGCTTGATATGAAACGCACAAAGATTACGGCCCCGTTTGATGGGTTTATTGAGGCGCAACCAGCGAAAGAAGGTAGCTTGCTGGCAATTGGCGATAGTTGCGCGCAGTTGGTTTCGCTTAATCCGCTGCGGGTGATTGGTGCTGTTCGGGAGCGTGACATAAACAAAGTGCGCCCCGGCCAAGGCAGCTTAGTGCGCCTTATCACTGGGGAAGAAGCGGACGGTATAGTCCGTTATATTGCCGCCAGCTCCGATACTGAAACGCGTACCTTCCGTATTGAAGTTGAGATCCCCAACCCGTTGGGCAAAATGAAAAGCGGGGTGACGGCAGATATTGAAATTCCGCTAGAGTCAAAAAAAGCGGTGCTGCTGCCACCCAGTATTTTAACGCTGGATGATAAGGGTGTTGTTGGTGTCCGCTCTGTAAATACAAAGAAGCAGGTGGAGTTTAACCCTGTCTCTATAATTTCAGAAAAGCCGGAAGGCATTTGGGTTGAGGCGCTACCTGCCAACCTGAATTTGATAACTGTGGGCCAGGATTTTGTGAAACCGGGGCAGATGGTTGAACCAGTACCTGACCTTAAATTTAACGCAGAGGCTGGCGATCTTAAACCGGGGTCTTGATGGGCCCCTTAAACTTTAAGCCACAAATAATATGACATTAATTTCTCTAACAGTCTCCACCGGCAAAGCCGTAGCCAAAAAGGCGGTATAGGATGAACGGTATCCTCTCTTCTATTTTAGGGCGCCCCAAAACGGTGCTGACCATGATGATCGTCATGGTGCTTGCTGGCATCTCGACCTATATCACCATTCCGAAAGAGGCCGACCCTGATATTGACGTGCCGATTTTTGCCGCCACCATTACGTTGCAGGGCATTTCACCTGAAGATTCAGAGCGCTTATTGATCAAGCCGATGGAAGCTGAACTACGGGGGCTTGATGGGCTGAAAGAACTGACAGCGATTGCCGGGCAGGGCTATGCCAGCTTGATTGGTGAGTTCCAGATTGATGTGGACCTTGCCAAAGCCGGGGCGGATTTTAGGGAGAAAGTAGACAAAGCCAAGGCGGAACTGCCGGAGACGGCGGATGAGCCGGTTGTTGATGAGTTTAACTTCAGCCTGTTTCCGACCATCCTTGTCTCCCTCTCTGGTGATTTGCCAGAGCGCACGTTGCTTCGCATGGCGAAGCGGCTACAAGATGAGATTGAGGCTTTGCCCACTGTGCTGGAGGCTAACCTAACAGGCCACCGGGAAGAGCTTTTAGAGGTGCTGATTGACCCAACGAAGCTTGAATCTTACCAGATTGACCCCGCAGTTCTTGGCCGAAAGCTTATTAATAACAACCAGTTAATAACGGCGGGCGCGCTTGATAGAGGGGCTGGGCGTTTTAACGTGAAGGTGCCGGGCCTCATCAGGCGGCGGGAAGATGTTTTTAATATATCGCTGAAAAAGGGAGATACGGGAGATGTGACGCTGCAAGATGTGGCGACCATTCGGCGTACTTTTAAAGATGCGACCAGCTTCAGCCGCTTTAATGGCAAGCCGGCACTTGTGCTATCGATCATTAAGCGCAAAGGCACAAATATTATCGAGAATAATGCTGAGGTGCGCAAAGCGGTTGCCAGCTTCACCAAAGACTGGCCAGATAATGTGCGCATTGATTTTGCGCTTGATCAGTCGAAATTTATCAATGAAGTGCTGGGATCGCTGCAATCAGCAATTATTACCGCGATCCTTTTGGTGATGATTGTTGTGGTGGCAACGCTTGGATTTCGCTCTGCGCTGATGGTTGGGCTGGCTATCCCGACGTCCTTCATGATTGGTTTTTTGCTCATTGGGGTAATGGGCATGACCGTTAATATGATGCTGATGTTTGGCATGGTGCTGACGGTTGGTATTTTGGTTGATGGGGCGATTGTTGTTGTTGAATATGCTGACCGGAAAATGGCTGAAGGTCTTAAGCGCAAAGAGGCTTATATTTTAGCGGCGCAGCGTATGTTCTGGCCGGTGACCTCCTCAACGGCGACCACCTTAGCCGCGTTTTTACCACTGCTGTTCTGGCCTGGTGTCTCTGGTAAGTTTATGAGCTATCTGCCACTCACTGTTATATTTGTGCTGACGGCCTCTTTGATCACCGCGATGATTTTTCTGCCCGTGCTTGGCTCTGTTTTTGGCGCCCGTAGCGGCGATGAAGCCAGCAGCGCCTTAGCGCAAAAGCTCTCTGGCAGTGCCCCGATGGATTATAAAGAGGTGCCGGGGTTCTCTGGCATGTATGTACGATTTATTGAGCGGCTTATCTATCACCCTTTCAAGGTCATCATTGCCTCACTTGCTGTGATGGTTGCGGTTTTTATGGCCTATGGAAAATTGCAAAATGGCGTTGAGTTTTTTGTTGAAACTGAACCTGAGCAAGCGCTCATCTTCATCTCTGCCAGGGGCAACCTTTCCGCTCAAGAAGAGCTGGTTTTGGTCAAAGAAGTTGAGAATGTGGTGCTTGGAGTTTCAGGGCTTTCTTCTGTATTTACCAAAACCGGCGGCGCGGGTAGCGGGCCGGAGCTTGGCTCTGGCGTCACCGATGCGCCGATTGATCAGATTGGGTTGATCACCGTTGAATTAAAAGACTTTGCCCTTAGACGGCCCGGCAAACAAATTTTACAGGAATTGCGAGAGCGGACAGCCAATATCGCCGGGATTAAGGTTGAGGTGCGCAAACGTGAAGATGGGCCGCCAACCGGCAAGGCTGTGAAGCTTGAGGTTTATGGCCGCGACCGCAACGTTGTGCATGATGTGGTGGGCCGCATTAACCAATATATGACCGAAGAGATGACTGGCATGCGGGATGTGGAAGACACGCGCCCGCTGCCTGGTATTGAATGGATATTGGATGTTGACCGCAAAGAAGCCGGGCGCTTTGGCACAGATGTGGCCTCGGTTGGCGGGCTGATCCAGCTTGTCACCAACGGCTTTTTGATCGCCAAGTATCGCCCAGATGACGCGGAAGATGAAGTTGACATCAGAGCGCGGTTTCCAGTGAATGACCGCACGCTTGATGGGTTGGATACGCTGCGCCTTCGGACCAGCAGCGGGCTTGTGCCGATTGTTAATTTTGTCACCCGCTCGCCGGCGCCGCGGGTTAACAACATCACCCGCAAGGATGGTAATTTTGTTGTGACCATTAAGGGGGCTGTTGAAGAAGGCGTGCTTGGTAATGATAAGGTGCAGGAACTGGCAGGCTGGCTAAAAATTACAGACTGGCCTGATGGCGTGCGCTTTCGGTTTCGCGGGGCGGATGAAGAGCAGAAGGAAGCCGGTGAGTTTTTGGGCAAGGCGATGCTAGGCGCGCTATTTTTGATGTTCATTATTCTGGTGACGCAGTTCAATAGTTTTTACCAAACAATGCTAACGCTATCGACCGTGGTGATGTCGCTTATCGGGGTGCTGCTTGGTATGATTGTGACCGGTCAGACCTTTTCTATCATCATGACCGGCACGGGGATTGTGGCGTTGGCCGGGATTGTTGTGAATAACTCAATCGTGCTGATTGATACATTTAACCGGCTAAAGGGACTTGGCATTAACGCGATAGATGCGGCGCTGCGGGCCTCTGCTCAGCGGTTGCGCCCGGTGCTTTTGACAACCATCACGACGATTTGCGGCCTCTTACCTATGGCGCTGCAGATAAATCTCGATTTCTTTGACCATTCTATTCAGCTTGGCTCTATCACCTCGATCTGGTGGGTGCAGCTTTCAACGGCGATTATATTCGGTCTGGGGTTTGCGACGGTGATTACCCTGATTATTACGCCAGTGATGCTGGCGCTACCTTTGGTGTTTCAAAACCGGATATGGCCACCACTGCGCGCGAAACTTGCGTTGTTCGGCGGGCGAGCAGGTGGGCAAATACGAGAGCGTTATGAAGGGATTTCAGGCAAGGGGTAGGCCTGTTGATTATCTTGCGGGTTGCTGTCGCATAATAAAAAACCGGGGCCATTAACCCCGGTTTTTGTTTGTCTGAAGCTCACAAGCTGAGGGTATTTAAGCCATTGCTAGTCAAGGAAATCCTTATAATAGCTCAAGCCAAATTTATTGAAGATCTTTTTCAGCTCTCCGCTTTCCCGAAGGGCGAGGATTATGTCCCCCAGCTTATAGCCAAGTGCCCGGTTTTGGTGGCTAATTGCCATACCAATATCCCAGCGCGGTATTGTCATGCCGGGGAAAGGCGGGCTGGAGACAGTGAACTTCCGATTGGTAGCAGCGGCGGCCGCTTCAACCTGACCGCGCGGCCCCATCAGGCCAGCAACTTCCTGTTTCTTCAAGCCATCCATAGCAGAGCTGAAGTCGCGGTAGCGAACAACCTGGCTGCGAATACGCCCCCCTAATGTTGAGGGGGAGGAGAGATAGAAATCGCTTAATGTATCCAGCTCAACACCGATTTTGCTAGAGAGGAAGGGTGCTAATGTTTCAGCATTGCCAACCACTTTGGGGTCCAGGATAAGTGACATGCGCTCGGTGTAATATCTGCCGAAAATCACCACCAGAGTGTTCCGTTTGCGCAGCTCATTATCAACGGGGACGTGCATCATCACATCTGCGACACCGCCGCCGACATAATGGCCTTTCCAGACATTATTCCTGAGGTCATCATCCACTGATTCATCGCCATCACGGATGAAGAAACGAGGGGTGACCCCTAATGCTTCAGCCATCTTGATGCCGATCTCGACATCCACCCCAACCAGTTGTTTTTTATCGTTAAAGTAAGAATATGGCGGGAAGTTATCATAGACAAATATGCTGAGATATTTGCTGGCGATTATATCTTCCAAGGGCCGAGGCAGTGGGTGGCCAGCGCCGGGCTTTCCGACAAGTTTTGGCAATTTTTGTGCACTTGCAATTGCGTCTTCTTCGCTTAATTCAGCGACTGGTTTGGCGTCAGTTTTTGCGGCTGCTTCTACCGTTTCTATTGCTCCATTTTCTTCGGCGGCAATAGCGCTGACTGTGGTTAAAGTTGAAGGGCTGCCAACTAGCAAGGCCAGGGCAAAAAAAATGGCAAGCAGGCGTGAGCCCACTTGCCAATCGATTTTATTTATCAAAGCTTTACTCGTCATCATCCGATAATTCGATTTTCTTGACCATTTCAAAATCTAATGTCTGGCAGTTGCCGCCTGTGCCTTTGACCGCTGCTTTATCATCATCATCCGGGCGGATGTTGGTATAAGCGCGAATTGACCACATGGCTTCTTGAGGCATTAGACCTTCAAATTTAGGCATTTTGGTAACGCCGTTTTGATGGTAGCCATTCCGAATGCGGTCAATGAACCAGCTATCTCCGTCTGCGTCTTCTTCAAGCACACGAAGGTCTGGTGCCAGACCGCCGGAGACAGCACCGAGACCATGACAACGCGCGCAGTTTGAATTGTAGGCTGAGCAGCCAATTTCAATCGCACGTTCCATTTGGTCGGGAGCTTTTTCAAAAGTATAGGGATTTTCTTCAAGCCATTCTTCACCCAGTGGTTTCAACCCGGTTGTGTCAACAGCTTGTGGTGTCACGTCACCATGGCCAAAACTAACTGGCGCTAAAGCCATTATGGAAAACAGTAACACCGAGGCGGCGATACCGATCTTAGCTATATTCATGCTTCGTTTCTCCCTTTAAGAGTATTTATGTGTGCCCGCAGATCTGCATTGCAACATAGTCAATGCTTATTGGCATCAACATTGTGCTTTAGTGCTTTTTTCAGGCCCTGATTAACAAGTATATGATTAAATTTAGGACTATTTATCAAGAAGCTAAGTTAATTAAGGGCCGTGTGCAGAGAGTCTGGCTGTTCGGTAACCCAATACGGGGGGTGCGCTTGCTCTTTCACTTTGTGATTTTATACCAGCTAATTGTAATAGACTAAAGAATGATAGAGGCATATTAATGCCGGTAACGCTAAAATCAACAACCCTGTATTTCTTGCAAGCGCATTGAAAACATTATCATTATCTCGGCACAACTCTCAGTACTTTCTCAAGTCTTACTGATAATTTGCTAATGAATTTCTCAACCTTTTGGGCTGAGGCATGACAGCGGTATTATTGGCGCTCTATTGGTTTGGAGGGCTATTTAAGTATGGGATGTCATGACTAATGAGATATGTCACCTTTGGCTCTCGGCACAGTGAATATTGCTCAGCATTTATCTTATAAGCCGAATGAGCTTTAGAGGTTGGGAGTGTATGTGGCAGTTTGATTATGTCACATACAATCATGAAGTCTGGTAATCATCAGAGCTGGTCTTCATGAGAGTTGGCAAGTAGGCCTACCCTATTAAACTCGGATTTTAGTTAAAAGGATGAATAACTCGATGCCTCAAATGATCCGCACCCTGTCTTCTATTCTCAGTCTGCTGATTTTTTTAATCCTGCTTTTCTCGGTTTCTATTCCAAGCGCTATAGCTAAAGAGCTGAAAGTTCCCTTTCTTTATATCGAATTCAGAGCAGAGCGCCCGGCCACTCTCTCCAATCTTGTTGCGCCGCCTGAAGATGATGGTGTGCAGGGGGCTCGATTAGGTGTGGTTGACAACAACACCACTGGTAGATTTCTCAAGCATGAATATACAGTGGATGAAGTGATCGTTGAAGAAGGCGAAGATTTTAAAGCCAAGCTTGATGAGGCGCTGGATAAATACAACCATCCTTTTATTGCCGCTAACCTGTCGGCTGACAAATTGCTGATGCTTACTGACCACCCGAAAGCGAAAGATCGCCTGATATTTAATGCTGGCTCTAAAAATACAGCGCTGCGGGTCTCGAATTGCAGTCCGAATATGCTGCACACCATGGTAAGCCGCAGGATGCTAACGGATGGGCTAGCGCAGTTTCTGGTAAAAAAACGCTGGACCAAGATGTTTCTTATTGAGGGCAACCAACCAGCGGACAAGAAATTTGCTGATGCTATGCGGGCTTCAGCTAAAAAATTCCGCCTGAAAATTGTTGAAGATAAAAAATGGCCGGTTGGTGGTGACATTCGCAGAAATGCGGCAGCTGAAGTGCCTTCATTTACCCAGGGTGTTGATTATGACGTTGTTTTCATTGCCGATGAGGTAAAAGACTTTGGCCAATATGTAATCTATCACACTTGGTTACCGCGCCCTGTTGTGGGGAACCATGGTGTTGAACCTGTTATCTGGCACCGGGTGGTGGAGCAATGGGGTGCTGCCCAATTGCAGAGCCGTTTTAATAAGCTGGTCAAGCGGGATATGGGTGAACATGATTATGCGGTTTGGGCCGCAATGCGCACGGTTGCTGAAGGTGTGACACGGTTGCAGACAATTGATGTTCCCAAGCTTCGCGAATTTATTCTTGGTCCTAAAATTCGCCTTGCGATGTTTAAGGGGCGGTCAATGAATTACCGGTCATGGTCTGGCCAAATGCGCCAGACAGTGCCGCTAATACATGAAGGGGGGGCGGTTGTTACTCTGTCACCACTTCCTGGTTTTCTTCATCCAAAAACTGAGCTTGATACAATTGGTATTGATGAAGGTGAAGCCCAGTGTCGTATTTCTCAATGATTTTACTCACCCAAGTCGATCATTGTTAAAGAGATTACTGGCATCTAGTCGAAGATTTAAGGGAGAAATATTTATGCATTTGCTGAAGACCATGGCGGTTGTGGCCGCTTGCTGTATTGCGTCTCAGCCTGCGCTTGCAGATAAAGTTTACGTCACGAACGAAAAGGACGATACGGTCAGTGTGATTGACTCTAAGAGCCTTGAAGTCGTGAAGACCATTAAAGTGGGGGAGCGTCCACGAGGTATTACTTTATCTAAAGATGGCAAACTGCTTTACATTTGTGCCTCTGATTCTGATACCGTGCAGGTGATGGAAGTCGCAACAGGCAAGATTATTCACAACCTGCCTTCAGGTCTAGATCCTGAGCAGTTTGCCCTGCATCCAAATGACAAGCTCCTTTTTATTGCGAATGAAGATGATGCGATCACCACGGTTGTGGACACAGAAAAGCGTGTTGTTGTCGCTCAAATAGATGTGGGCATTGAGCCTGAAGGCATGGCCGTTAGCCCAGATGGTAAGATTGCGATCACCACATCCGAGACCACAAACTTTGTGCACTGGATCAACACTGAAACGCTGGTGCTTGAGCATAACTCGCTTGTTGACCAGCGGCCGCGCCACGCCGAATTTACGGCCGATGGCAAGCAACTTTGGGTTTCAGCAGAAATTGGCGGCACCGTGAGCATCTTTAATGTGGCTGACCGCTCTGAAGTTAAGAAAATTTCGTTTGAAGTTTCCGGCATTTCCAAAGATCGCATCCAGCCTGTTGGTATTCGTTTTTCCAAAGATGGAAAACGTGCTTTCGTCGCGCTTGGCCCTGCTAACCGTGTGGCGGTTGTGAACACCGGGACCTTTGAAGTCGAGAAATATCTGCTTGTTGGTCGGCGGGTGTGGCACATGGCGATGAGCCCTGATGGTTCAAAAATGTACACCACCAATGGTGTTTCCAGTGATGTTTCTGTCGTCGATCTGAAAACATTAAAAGTGATCAAGTCGATCCCTGTTGGCCGCTACCCCTGGGGTGCTGTTGTGGTGCCAGATTAATGGTTATAGGCCCACCAGGATCTGATTGATTTTTGTGGGCCGCCTGAAATTAAAAGCATGACGAACTGAATTTGAAGATGAATCGGTAGATGAAATCTTCTTCCCAATGATTGTACCGGGCAAATACACTCTGGCCGCAAAAGGTGTTGAGGAAAAAGGCACTGTTATCACTTTCACGGTGAAGAGATAATCATCCGGTATATTTATAGAAAATTAGCGCAAAGTGATTGGTACTCAATCACTTTGCAGCTACATTAGTGACCATGAATATGGACCCAAACATAACGACTGATGCTGCCCCTTCGAAATCGAAGGTCACAAGTGCGGCAGAACCAGACCAAAATGATACTCACAACAAGTTTGATACAGCTGACACTGTGCCGGCTATTTCGGTTGAGAGTGTCTCCTATAATTATGGGCAGCGTAAAGCGCTGGATGATGTGAGCTTCAAGGTTTGGCCTGGCCGCTTCACCGCCCTACTCGGGGCTAATGGCGCTGGCAAATCCACCCTACTTTCCCTAATCACCCGCTTGTTTGACACAGGCGTTGGACAGATAGTGATCGACGGGAAATCTTTCAAACAATATGGCGCGGCAGCGCTGGCCCCACTGGGTGTCGTCTTCCAGCAAACAACGCTGGATATGGACCTGACAGTGCGGCAAAATCTCAAATATTTTGCGCGGCTGCGCGGCATGACAGCTTCTAAATCAAAACAAAGGATTGAGGAAACTCTCACCTCGCTGGATATGTTTGAGCGGGTTGATGAGAAAGTGCGGGATCTGAATGGTGGCCATCGCCGGCGGGTTGAGATTGCGCGCGCCATGTTGCATGAACCGAAATTACTCTTACTGGATGAACCGACAGTTGGTCTCGATATACAAACACGGCGGATCATTGTGGAGCATATCCATAAACTCGCCTCGAATAGCGGCGTTGCTGTTTTATGGACAACACATCTAATGGATGAGATTCGCCAAGATGATGAGCTGATCGTGCTGGACAAGGGGCGTATTATTGAGGAAGGCCCGGTGAATGAAGTGCTTGCCCGCGCTGGCTCGCCGAGCATTGAAGACGCTTTTGAGGCTCTCATAATCGGCGAAAAGGAGCGTCTCTGACCGTTATGAATATGCATATGATACGCGCCTTTAATGGCATTATTCTTCGTGAGTTCTTGCGCTTTTTCCAGCAACGGGCGCGGTTTCTTTCCGCGCTGGTGCGCCCTTTAATCTGGCTGCTGGTATTTTCTGCCGGGTGGCGTACAACAAATGGCCTTGCGCCCTGGCCGCCTTATCAGACTTATATACCCTATGAAGTATATATGATCCCTGGTCTCTGTGCGATGATCCAGCTGTTTAACGGCATGCAAAGCTCACTGTCGATGATCTATGACCGGGAGATGGGCTCGATGCGTGTGCTATTAACAACGCCGCTGCCACGCTGGTTCATCCTGACCTCGCGCCTTGCAGGCGGTGTGGCTGTTTCTATCGTCCAGGTTTACGCCTTTCTCGGCATTGCCTTCCTCTTTACGTATTTTGAGTTTCTGGACCTTGATATCTCACTGTTTGGGCATATTGCTGTTTTGCCGGCGTTGATCCTTTCCGGCTTTATGTTAGGGGCGCTTGGCATGGCGCTTTCCTCGACCATCAAGCAGCTAGAGAACTTTGCCGGCGTGATGAACTTTGTGATTTTCCCGATGTTTTTCATCTCCTCTGCGCTCTTTCCTTTATGGCGCATACGAGATCTTTCATATCTCTTTTATCAATTCTGCCAGTATAACCCCTTCACCTATGCGGTAGAGACGATCCGTTTTGCGCTACATGGTCAGTTTTATGGCTTTGGCGTGCTTATCGTAGCGCTCACAGCGATTGTTTCACTCGGACTTGCCATTTATGCTTATGATCCAGCACGGGGGATACAAGCTAAACCAGGGGCTAAAGCTGGTCCAAAACCTGCTTAATAAGAGCTGTGAACAGTCGAAACCAGGAGAACGACCTAATTTTTTGATCTTTGCCATTCAACCCTTGCGCCTATGGCATATTTCCGTTATAGGTGCGGTTCTGAATTCCTTTAAATAATGACAGTCTACCCGAGCCGATGGGCTCTGGGGGCGTCACTAATTTGCGAGTGCATAACTCATGAAAGCTGAAATTCATCCTGATTACCACAAGGTAACCGTCGTAATGACTGATGGCTCCGAGATCGAAACTTATTCGACTTACGGCTCAGAAGGCGACCGCATTGTGTTGGATATTGACCCTAACACTCACCCTGCCTGGACTGGTGGCGGCCAGCATCTGATTGACCGTGGTGGTCGTCTCTCTAAATTCAAGAAGAAATTCGACGGCTTTATTTAAGCCCTGTCGCTCTTCTGTTTTTCTCTATTTTATAGAGTTAGGCTCTAAACCTTTGCGGGTTTTTCCCTGATGGTTTGGGCAGTGCAGATTGTGTTTTAGTGCAAGCACCGCTTGTTTGAAGCTTGATCAAATTAAAGCCCACTGGAGTATTCTCCGGTGGGTTTTTTATGTTGAGAGATAGCTAGCTGATATAAGCAAAACGGCCCGCGATGATGATCATCTGCGGGCCGTTTGGATTTTGGTTTTGAGCAAATAGTCGCTATTCAATCTTAAGCGAGATTTTGCTTAACCCGGTAAGCTAACCTCATTCGCACCAAATGCTTTTTGCAGCATATCAAACTGGCGAGAGAGGGGGCTTTCTGGGTTTACTTCTTCTTCAGGCCCTTCATGGATCATCCGATCAAGGGCGTGAATGCGGTCATGCAAGCGCTCAGCATTTTTAACCAGCTGCTGCAAGCGTGCCGGCAAGTCTTCAAAATGTTTAATATGCGTGGCTCTGGTCGTGGCCTGAATTTTAACTTTGTGTTTTTCAGCCATTGCCTGCTCAACAGACATTTCACCCTCATTCACAGCCCGCTGAATTAACAACCAAGAGGCCATTTGCATCAGCCTTGTGGTTAAGCGCATGCTTTCTGTCGCATAGGCGAGAGAAGCTGTTTGGGTGAGGGCTTTTGCTTCACGGCGGCCATCAGTATCCAGATAGGTTGCTGTCTGCTCGACTAGCCCCATACCTTCTTTGAAAATTTCCAGGAAACATTCAGAACTGACGAAACGCTCCGCGAAGGAGATGGTTTCAGACTCAAATTTACTACTATCAATTACGCGAGACATATTTACTCTCTAACTCATATCAACGTTACAAACCTAGATAAGCTCAGTTATTGGAGCAAAAATAAGGCCAGTTTCGTCGTTACTCACACAGCTTGTTAATAATGGCTTAATTTTTCCTTTTTGGCTAGGCTGTTTTACTGGGCCCGCATAAAAAAGAGCCGCCGGAGAGGCGGCTCAGGAAGTTAACAGGGAGGCGTCACAGGACCGCTAGAGGGCCCTGTCATCAGTTAAGAACTGATTATCCTTACCTTATCGTAAATTGAATAATAAAGTCTTAACGTCTCTCAGTTAGTGGTTTCTTCTGGTGCGTCTGTTCAGCATTTTTTTATAAACTCACCCTGTGCAAAACGCCCGGCGGCCTGCCATCTCTATGTGCTATTTCTCCGATTCTATGCGCTAAGTCTCAGATTTGAACATATTTTGTGCCATTTTGCTTTGCTCATCGCGGGCGGTGATGGTTGTTTTTACCCGCTCTATCTCCTCCGCTAATTTAACTAATCTGTCCTCAAGCTCCTCTTTTGCAAATGGGGAGAGATCCTCCCCCACGATGATAGACGCCCCTTTTTTTGCCTTTGGCTGCCAATCTTCTTCCAAATCTGAGCTCCTCTCTTAAGTCTTATTTGCTTGCTCTGGTCACGGGGTAAAAAATTATGTTAGACCCTTATTCAGCAAGGGTAACCATTGTTAATAAGGGTTACTCCACCCCCTCTGACCCCGCTGCTGTTTTGTCAACTTTGCCTAAGGAATATCATATGTCACTCCCCACTCAAATGCGCGCTGTAAGGGTTTCAGAAGGCGGCGGTGCTGCTGCGCTTCAGATTGCTGAGCAGCCCTTGCCGGAGATTAAGGCCGATGAGATTTTGATTAAAGTGGCGGCTGCCGGCATTAACAGGCCTGATATATTACAGCGAGATGGGCTTTATCCGGCACCTAAGGGGCACTCACCTATTCTTGGGCTTGAGGCTGCTGGGGAAGTTGTGGCTGTAGGTAGCTCTGTATCACGCTGGAAAGCGGGAGACAGTGTGACGGCCCTTTTGAATGGTGGCGGTTATGCTGAGTATGCAGCGGCGCATGAAGGCTCTGTATTGCCTGTGCCTGCGGGTCTTTCGCTGGCTGAGGCGGCGTGTTTGCCGGAAACTGTATTTACTGTCTGGCATAATGTGTTTGAGCGCTGCGGCCTGCAAGCTGGTGAATGGTTACTGGTGCATGGCGGCAGTAGCGGCATTGGCACGACAGCGATACAGATGGCGAAAGCTTATGGTGCCTCTGTTGCCGTGACAGCGGGCAGTGATGAGAAATGTGCCGCCTGCCGTGAGCTTGGGGCAGACCTGGCTGTGAACTACAAAACAACCGATTTTGTTGAAGCGGTGAAAGAGGCCAGCAATGGCCGGGGTATGAATGTGATCCTTGATATGGTCGGTGGAGGCTATATTGAGCGGGATTTCGTGGCGGCGGCGGCTGATGGACGGATTGTACAGATCGCGTTTCTTGAAGGGGCTAAAGCTGAAGTAAACTTTATGCGCTTGATGATGAAGCGCCTGACATTAACCGGCTCTACCCTCAGAGCGCGTGATAATAACTTTAAAGCCGCGCTGGCAGGGGCTGTTGAACGCAATATTTGGCCACTGGTTACTGAGGGCAAGGTTAACCCCGTGATCTCGAAGGCGTTTCCGTTTGAGGAAATCAAGGCGGCTCATGAACTTATGGACTCTGGTTCTCACATTGGTAAAATTGTTTTGACCTTAACCTAAAGATTGTACCCCGTGCGACCAAAGTTCAATTGATTATTGTCTAATTAATTTAATCTTTTTTGTTTTTGTTTGCATATTCTGCACTCATCGGGTTGACGAATGAGAAAAAATTCGGCAATCATGGGCGCAATCGCAGCTATTCTAATTTTAAGAATGGAGTCTCATGCGAGTTACCTTTTCTACTCAGCTCTTTATACAGCCACAAAGGGATAGTGGAAGCCTCTAGGGTTCAGGTTCTGGGGGAGGTGCTCTTGCTTATGAAGATTAAGCCCAACTGGCCTCAGCCATTTTAACGGGCGGAGAAATATTTGATGACTAATGCTCCTTTAATGCCAAAGGCGACAGCTGTTTGGCTTGTAGATAATACGTCTCTCACTTTCGATCAGATCGCTGAATTTTGTGGATTGCATGTGCTTGAAGTCAAGGGCATCGCCGATGGTGATGTGGCCCATGGCATCAAGGGTATGGACCCGATTTCATCTGGTCAGCTTTCTCGTGAAGAGATCGCTCGGGCACAGAGAGATTCTTCTTACCGATTGAAGCTTTCGGTTTCTAAAGTGGAAATCCCTGAGATTAAGCGCAAACGCTCGCCGCGTTACACGCCTGTTTCACGCCGTCAGGACAGACCGAATGCTATTCTATGGTTGCTGAAACGGCACCCTGAATTAAAAGACAGCCAGATAATGCGGCTTGTTGGCACTACGAAGCCAACTATTGAAGCTATTCGTGAACGCACACACTGGAACTCTACGAACCTGCAACCGATGGACCCTGTTACCCTAGGGCTTTGCACGCAGATTGACCTTGATGCCGCTGTGAAGCGCGCCGCACGCCGCCTGGAGCGGGAAGCCAAAGAGCGCGGCGATGAACCGGTTGAGCCTGAAAAGGCTGGCACATTGTTACCATCTGGTGAAACAATGGAAACATCTAGTGCAGAACCAGCTGCTGAAGCACCTCAAGCTGACGCTGATGTTGAAGTCACGGTTGAGAGTGTTTTTGGTGAAACTGGTGATGAAGCTAAAGAAAGCTAGGTTTTAAGGCGGCGCTTGTTGTTTTAACCCCGCCGTTGCTAGAGCTAATAAAAACAAAGCGCTGCCTTTTCCATATGAAGGGCAGCGCTTTTTTTATGTTGTTTTTAGCTGTCTGGCTGTTTTATTGCCCGCCGCATGGACATGGCGCCGCCATCGGCATAGATGGTTTGACCTGTAATATAGCTCGCATCTTTACCAGCAAGAAAAGTGGCAATAGCTGCTATTTCATCTGGCTCACAATAGCGCCCCATCGGGGTTTGACTATTTTCATTATCATCGCCAGTAGAGATCACCTTGCCATCGCTATCACGGCGCAAGTTACTGGGACCAATGGCATTTACCCTGATGCCGTGGGGGGCAAGCGCCTGTGCCATGGCTTTCGTTAACTGCCCCAACCCGCCATTTGCAACGCAATAAGCTACAGCTGATGGGTCTGCCAGCACGGCATTGGTTGAAGAAATGAAGATTATAGCCCCCGGTTCACTGCCTTTTTCGACCTGCTTGATCATCTGTCGCGCCACTGATTTACCTAGCAGGAAAGCTCCTTTTAAATTTACATCCAGAATGGAGCTGAATTCCTGCTCTGATAGTTTCATGAAGGGTTTGTTATCCCTTATGGAGGATGCATTGAGGAGTATATCGACCTGGCCGAAGGCTTCGAGGGTGACGGCTATGAGGTTATGTACATCTAACCCTTCAGCCACATTGCATTGGATATATTCAGCCTGAAAACCACCATTGGTCAATTCGCTCAGCACTTTTTGGCCAGCTTCTTCATCGCTATCTGCAATGACAACGCGCGCGCCTGCTTTGGCAAAACGATGTGCGGCGGCGCGGCCTATACCGCCCGCCCCGCCGGTGATGACGGCAACCTTGCCGTTTATTGACATAATATTATGTGGCCTTATTCAATTTAGGTGCGAAGACATCTGTCAACTCATCCAGAATGGCTGGATCGTCGATCGTTGCTGGCATGTTGTAGTCTTCTCCGTCAGCGATTTTGCGCATTGTTCCTCGCAAGATTTTGCCTGAACGTGTTTTAGGCAAGCGCTCTATTGTTATCGCGGTTTTAAACGCAGCGACTGGGCCGATTTTCTCTCGTACCAAGTTGACGACTTCTTTTTCTATCTCTTCTGCTGAGCGGTCAACACCATTATTAAGGACGATTACACCTAGAGGTAGCTGACCTTTCAGCTGATCCTGTATGCCAAATACTGCGCATTCTGCAACATCTTTATGTGACGCGATGACTTCTTCCATTGCGCCTGTGGACAGGCGATGGCCAGCAACGTTGATCACATCGTCGGTTCTTGCCATGACATAGACATAGCCATCTTCATCGATATAACCAGCGTCGGCAGTTTCATAATAGCCAGGATAATTCGTGAGATAGCTTTGTTTATAGCGGTTATCATCACCCCAAAGCGTTGGGGCGCAGCCGGGCGGCAATGGTAGTTTAACGGTGATGGCGCCAATCTCACCCCTTTGCAAGGGGTTGCCGCCTTCATCGAGGATGGTCACATCATAGCCGGGCATGGGCAAGTTAGATGAGCCGATTTTAGGGGGCACTTTTTCAAGACCGAAGGGTATAGCCGTTATGGCCCAGGCGGTCTCTGTTTGCCACCAATGGTCGATGACTGGCATATTAAGGCACCGCCCGGCCCAGTCTATGGTGTCTGGGTCTGCCCGCTCACCAGCGAGGAAAAGTGCGCGCATGGAGCTTAGATCAGATTCCTGGATTTTTTCACCCTCTGGATCTTCCCGCTTAATGGCGCGAATAGCAGTGGGGGCAGTGAACAGAATATTGACGCCATGCTGCTCAATCACCCGCCAGAAAATACCCGCATCCGGGGTGCCAACTGGCTTGCCTTCATAAAGGATTGTGGTGGCGCCTTGTAGCAGTGGACCATAAACAATATAGGAATGGCCAACAACCCAGCCAACATCAGAGGCCGCCCACATGACTTCACCAGGGGCGATGCCGTAGATGTTTTGCATGGTCCATTGCAGGGCCACCATATGGCCGCCATGGTCACGCAGAACGCCCTTTGGCTTGCCTGTGGTGCCTGAGGTATAGAGGATATAAAGGGGGTCGGTTGCGTCGAGCTCAACGCAGTCAGCTTTGTTACCAGCTGCTTTTGCCTTATCCATCAGGCTGTCCCAATCAGCATCATTTTCCCCGAGGGACGCCGCGGATTGACCGGGGCGCTGGTAAATGATGGTGCCATCCACTTTATGATCGGCAAGATCAATCGCTTTATCGATGAGCGGCTTATATTCCACGACGCGGTTTGGCTCCAGCCCGCAGGAGGCGGCGACGATTAATTTGGGGCTACAATCATTAATACGAATGGCCAGCTCATCTGCTGCAAAGCCACCAAACACCACTGAATGCACCGCGCCGATACGGGCACATGCCAACATGGCAACCGCGGCTTCCGGGATCATTGGCATATAGATGATGACGCGGTCACCTTTGGTGACGCCTTTGTCTCTTAGTACGGCGGCGAAAGTTGCGACTTCGTCTCGCAGGTCTTCATAGGAGATGGATTTGACCTCACCGGTCATTTGACTGTGATATACGATGGCGGCCTGGCCGGGGCGGTCTTTTACGTGGCGATCCAGGCAGTTATAAGCGGTGTTGCACTGGCCGCCCTTGAACCAACGACCATAGGGGCCATCATTTGGGGTATAAACTTCATCCCATTTTTTAGACCAGCTGATCTTCTCTGCGGCCTTTGCCCAGAACTCTTCTTTGTTATTCAACCAATATTGATAAACGTCAGCATATCCGCTCATCTTTTGCTCCCCTTAAGTGATATTTTTCTTTGCAGTATAGACAGAGACGGCGAATAAGGTAGCCATTGGTTTACTATACTAAAGTATTATATTGGAGGCTAGAAGCCAATAGCACATACAAAACAGCCCCGCTATGCGATAGCGGGGCTGTGGATTTTCAGATGTATGATCCGCCTAAGTGTGAGACAGAATGGCCAATAACAAGAGCGCCACGATATTGGTGATCTTGATCATCGGGTTGATGGCAGGGCCTGAGGTGTCTTTATAAGGGTCACCAACTGTGTCACCTGTGATGGCAGCTTTGTGAGCATCCGAGCCCTTACCGCCATAGTTTCCATCTTCGATATATTTTTTGGCGTTATCCCACGCGCCGCCGCCTGCTGTCATGGAGATAGCAACGAAGAGGCCAGTTACAATCACACCAAGCAGCATGGCACCAAGGGCGCTGAAGGCCGCAGATTTGCCGGCAATTGCATCGATTGCAAAGAAGCAGACAATTGGTGAAAGGATTGGCAAAAGAGAGGGAATAATCATCTCTTTAATGGCGGCTTTGGTTAGCAGGTCTACTGCGCGGCCATAGTCAGGCTTTTCAGTGCCTTCCATAATGCCTGGATGCTCTTTGAATTGGCGGCGAACCTCTTCAACGATTTTACCCCCAGCACGGCCAACGGCCATCATGCCCATGGCACCAAAGAGATATGGCAGCATGCCGCCAAAGAATAAGCCAACAACCACATAGGGGTTAGAGAGCGAGAAATCGACCGTCACACCTTTGAAATATTGATAGCCATCAGTTTGGGCTGATTGAGCGATAAAATATTTCAGATCTTCCGTGTAGGCCGCGAACAGCACCAGCGCACCAAGACCTGCTGAGCCAATGGCATAGCCTTTGGTAACAGCTTTTGTGGTGTTGCCAACCGCGTCGAGCGCGTCTGTTGTGTTGCGCACTTCTTCTGGTAGGTCTGCCATTTCAGCAATGCCACCGGCATTATCTGTTACGGGGCCGAATGCATCCAGCGCCACAACAAGACCAGCAAGAGCCAGCATAGTGGAAACCGCAATAGCGATACCGAAGAGGCCGGCAAGGCTGTATGTAATGATAATACCAGCAATAATAACCAAGGCTGGCAGGGCTGTTGCTTCTAGTGAGACAGCAAGGCCCTGAATTACATTGGTGCCGTGACCGGTGACCGAGGCGCTGGCAATGCTGCGCACGGGGCGGTAGTTGGTGCCTGTGTAATATTCAGTGATAACGATGATCAACGCTGTGGCGATGAGCCCAACAACACCGCAATAGAACAAGTCCATGCCGGTGAAGGTGATTTCATTGATGACCATAGTCGTATCCATACCGATCATATAATCGGTGAGCGGATAAAGCGCGATGAGCGACAAGACGCCAGTGGCGATGAAGCCTTTGTAAAGCGCGCCCATAATGGAGCTATTTGAGCCAAGACGAACAAAGAATGTGCCTATGATCGATGTTACCACGCACACCGCGCCGATTGTCAGCGGGTAAAGCATGAGATTTTCAACGATTGGCTGACCAGCAAAGTAAATAGCGGCCAGAACCATTGTGGCAACGATTGTCACTGCGTATGTCTCAAAAAGGTCAGCGGCCATACCAGCGCAGTCACCGACATTATCACCGACGTTATCGGCGATGGTGGCGGGGTTGCGGGGGTCATCTTCTGGGATGCCGGCTTCAATTTTACCTACAAGGTCACCGCCAACATCAGCGCCTTTGGTGAAGATACCGCCGCCAAGACGGGCGAAGATGGAGATCAGAGAAGCACCAAAGCCCAGTGCAACGAGGCTATCAATCACTATGCGATCTGTAATGCCGTAGCCCATGGGGCCTGTTAGGATAAGGAAATAAACTGCAACACCTAAAAGCGCCAGACCAGCCACCAGCATTCCGGTGACAGCGCCTGCCTTAAAGGCGATGGCAAGGCCAGAGGCCAGGCTAAAGCTGGCCGCTTGCGTGGTGCGCACATTGGCGCGAACTGAAACCAGCATGCCGATAAAGCCAGCAAGGCCAGACATGATGGCGCCGATAGCGAAGCCAACCGCGACCTGCCAGCTAAGCAGGAATGTGAGCAGCACAAAAATGAGAACGCCAACAATTGCGATGGTTGTGTATTGCCGCGAAAGATAGGCTGTTGCGCCTTCTTGAATGGCGCCTGCAATTTCCTGCATGCGTGCATTGCCCGGGTCGGACGCCATGACGGAGCGAATTGCCCACGCGCCATAAATAATTGACAGCAAACCTGCGCCAATAATCCCCCAAATTACCAAATCCATAGAATAATCTCCCCAGATTAATTGTGTTATGGTTTTTCAATTCCCGCATTCAGACATTAAGTCAGCGATATGGCAAGCGCCTAAATGGTAGAATTTTTCTATTTCTGCATCTAATCGGGGATTTATCATTTTATTTGAAGGTGTTTTTGCGGAGTTAGCTTGATTTTACCGTCTCATCGCCGCCAAAATGGGTGAAGGGCTTGCCTTTGAATGGGATGGCTTTGCCTGTCTTATCAAGGTATTTAACTACGCCTGATCCTTCAGATGTGGCTTCACTTAATCGACCAATTTCTGTTAGGTGGCAGCCGCTTTTTTCAGCCCCTGCCCTTAGGGCTGCGTGATCATCTGGGCGGACGGCAAACAGTAATTCATAATCATCCCCCCAACTGACAATTTCAGCTAAGGCTGCGGCGCTATCACTTACCCGGCTGAGATATTTTTGTGCTGGCATAGAGAGCGGAAAATTCTGGATGTTAATTTCAGCGCCCAAGCCTGAAGCCGTGCATAATTTGGGTAAATCTTTGACCAGACCATCTGAAAGATCCATGGCGGCGGTGGCATAGTGCTGCAATATGGGGCTTGCTGCCAGGCGCGGGGTTGGGCGCTGATATTTGCCTTTCAAATAGGTGTATTCCTCGGATGTGAGGTCATAGTCATCGCTATGAATCTGGCCGTTTAAAAGCTGAAAGCCGAGGGCTGCATCTCCCAATGTGCCGGTGACGAAGAGATGATCGCCTTTATTTGCGCTGTGGCGGTTGATCATTTTACCAGCCGGGACTTCGCCTAAAATGGTGACTGAGAGCATAAGGCCGGATTTGCTGCCTGTTGTATCGCCGCCGATAAGGGGACAAGCATAGCGCTCTGAGATCAGTTTCAACCCGTTTGAAAAGGCTGTTGCCCACTCCCGTTCCGGGGCGGTGGGGAGCGCAATGCCGAGCATAAAGCCGGTTGGTGTCGCCCCTTTTGCCGCGAGGTCAGAAAGATTTACGGCCAGCGCTTTCTCTGCAAGGGTTTCTGGCGGGTCATTTTTTAGAAAATGCTGACCTTCGAGCAGAATGTCTTTTGAGAGGATAAGCTCATAGCCTTCTCTTTGCGTCAGGCTTGCGGCATCATCTTGCAGATCAAAGCTGTTTATACGCTGATTGGCTAACGGCGCCGCGCCGGGGTTACGTGCCCCGCGCTGCCCGGATTGGTTGCCCTCTATAAGTGGTTTGAAACAAAGGGCGATGAAGTCTTCTTCTGTCAGCATGCCGGGTGCGGCACAACTTAAGCGCCGCCCTTCTCTTCCACTGGGTGGTTAATCGGGGTTTCCGCCAGGTCTGCTTTGGTCTCATCGGCGGCGGTTGGCTCTGGTGCCAGCTCGTTGGTGGTTTGCTGTTCTGGAGTTACTATTACTTCTGGCGCCTCAGCTACAATTGGCACTGGTTCGGTTTCGGCTGGTTGTGCTGGCGCTGAGGACTGGGCGCGCCATAAATTTTGCAAAACGGCATTCACGACCTTTGGCTCATCATTTTCAAAGAAGGCGTGGGCAACATCAACATATTCGCTGATAACAACTTTATGGGGCACATCACTGCGCTCTGTAAGCTCATATGCCCCGCCGCGCAGAATGGCGCGCAGGGTGCTATCAATGCGGTTCAGCCGCCAGCTAGCTGCCAGGTGCTTATCTATCAGGGGATCAAGGCGGCGTTGCTGATGAACGATGCCGCTAAGCAGGTCTGTGAAGAAGGTTATATCAGCCTTGTTCATATGGTCGCCTTCCATCTCCTGCCCTAAACGGAAGGAAATGAACTCTGCCAGCACTTCATTCAGGTCTGTCTGGGCGACATCCATTTGATACAAGGCTTGCACTGCGGCCAGTCTGGCGCTGGAGCGTCTGTTTTTCGATTTATTGCCCTGCTTTGGTTTAGACATCTTCATCGGCCTCATCATCAGCTATGGCCGCGAATTTATCTGCAAGGCGAACCAGACCGAGGCAGGCTTCTGCTGCATCGCGTCCTTTGTTTTTCTCACTAACATTTGCCCGCACCATTGCCTGGGCGTGGCTTTCAACTGTCAGTATTCCGTTGCCGAAAGGGATACATTCATTCACCGCCAGGCGCATTAACGCCCCGGCGGATTCGCCAGCAACAATATCATAATGGGAGGTCTCGCCCCGTATGACACAGCCAAGCGCAATGGCGCCATGAAAATAGGTTTCTGGCTCATCATCGAACAGGCCATTATCTACCGCGGTGGCCAGGGCTTGTGGAATTTCAAGCGCGCCAGACACGTCAAATACTTCATAGGTGGCATTTGCCTGATCAAGTGCGGCTTTGGTGCCTTTTAGCAGCTCCTCTGCGACATCAGCATAATAGCGCGATATCAGAATGAGGATGTGACTGGTTTTTGAGTGTTCTGTCATTTGGTCCGATCTGCAGGCGATGTTAGTTGCACTTGAGTTTTAGAAAACCTGGTTCTAGCAATATGGCTTTTCGTTATGATGAGATGGGCTGCTGGCCGACGATCTCTAAATCGAAGGATTGCAGGCCAATGATTTTAGGTATGGCGGAATCACTTAACAAAATGATTTTCCGGACGCCTATATCAGACAATATTTGTGCACCGGTTCCATATTCAACCAGGCGTTCATTCTTGCGGACCTCTTTTTGATCCTCGGAGAGGGCCTCCTTTGCTTCGCTTAGCACTGAGGAGAGCGAGTTTGCCTCTCCGTGGCGCACAAGCACTATAACACCCTGCCCTTTTTCGCCAATGATCTCCATTGATTTCTGAACCATGGCAGCGCCAGAGAGTGAACTTTTAAGGCCGATGATATCATTTAGCAGATTGCAGCCATGCATGCGCACCAAAACCGGGGCTTCTGCATTTATTTCGCCTTTGATGAGGGCAATATGCTCAACATCGTCAACTCTGGAGCGATAGATGCGGCAGGTAAACGCGCCGCCGAAGGGGCTTTCTACCTGCTGTTCTTCACTTTTATATATCAAGCGGTCATTTGTACGGCGATAGGCAATTAGGTCGGCAATTGTTCCTATTTTCAAATCATGCTTGCTGGCAAAGCTCATTAAGTCTGGCAGTCTGGCCATTGAGCCATCATCATTCATGATCTCACAAATAACGCCTGCTGGGGTGGTGCCTGCAAGCCTTGCGATATCAACTGCGGCTTCTGTGTGACCAGCGCGGACAAGAACGCCGCCATCTCTTGCAACAAGCGGGAAAACATGGCCGGGGGAGACGATATCATTCGGTCCGTTATCATCAGCTATGGCAACGGCAATTGTATGCGCTCTATCATGAGCGGAAATGCCCGTGCTTATGCCTTCTCTTGCTTCAATTGAAACTGTGAATGCTGTTTGATTGCGTGCCTGGTTGTGGCGTACCATATAATCAAGGTTCAATTTATCTGCCCGCTCAGGGTCCAGAGCCAGGCAAATCAGCCCGCGCCCATGGGTGGCCATGAAATTAATGGCTGCCGCATCAGCAACAGCTGCGGGGATGATCAGGTCGCCTTCATTTTCACGGTCTTCGGCATCAACTAGAATGAACATGCGCCCGGCGGCTGCATCGGCGATGATCTCCTCTATGGGGGAGATGCCGATAAGGCCGGCGCCGTGGCTGTTTCGCTCTGGTGCGTTCATTTTAAAACTCTCTTTCAGTGGCGTCTGAGCTTATCTGCGCTGTTGCTCTATAGCAGATTTAGGGTGCTCATTAGCAGAATTAGACGTGCAGGCATGAAAAACCGCAAAATTCAGGCTCTTAAGACTTTGGCCTATTCCCGGAAGCGCTTGCTCTGTTTTGGGCCGCCTTCGCTAGGGGCGCGGCATTTTAAATTATTTTTCGCACTCTCTTGCCCGCACTGCATAGCGGGCCAGGAGATCAACTTCAATGTTCATTTTTGTCCCCACCCTGGCAAATTGCCATGTGGTGACCAATCTAGTGTGCGGGATGATGCTGACTGTAAATTCAGCGCCATTGACCTGATTCACCGTGAGGGAAGTGCCATTTAAGGTGATTGAGCCTTTTTCAGCGATAAAACGGGCCAATTCGTCAGGCGCTTTGATTGTATAGACAATGGCATTATCAGCTGTTTCCATGGCGATAATTGGTGCGACACCATCTACATGACCAGAGACAATATGACCGCCGAATTCATCACCCATTTTCAGGGCCCGTTCAAGGTTTATCTTTTGGTCTTTTTGCCAGTCTCCAACTGTGGTGACACGTTTTGTCTCTGGTGAAACATCTACCTGGAAGCGGGTTTCTTCTGCGCCAAGGCTATGGCATTCAATCACAGTTAAGCAGCAGCCATCACATGCGATAGAAGCGCCAAGCTCTATGCTCTCTTCCTTATAATGGCAAGCTATTTCAAGGCGGCCGCCGTCTATCGCGGTTATGGTGCCTACATCTGTAATTATGCCTGTGAACATGTGATTTCTATCTGTTTAAATGAATATTGATGAGATTTTGCTTTTTAGCAGCTTTTGTATCAGTCAGTAGCTGTTTTTCAAACAGCGGCTATTTCCCTATCGCTCCTTATATATTGATGCATGAGATTATCTCCAAGGGTTTGACTGTACTCAAGGTTAAGAGGCCAGGCTTCAAGCGCCCATTCCAGACTTTCACCATCAAAGGGGGCGATGCCCTCTGGCCCGGCGTTTTGGGCACCGATGAAAATATTTAGCTGGTCAAACAGCCCGGCCTTGATCAACCTGCCTGAAAGGGTGGGGCCGCCTTCTACCATCATGCGGGTAAAGCCGCGGGCGGCAATGGCTGTTGCCAGAGCTCTCAAATCTACCCCGCCTTCACTACTCCGCTTTATTGGGATGAGGGTTGCGCTGCGCTCTGTGCCATAGGCTTTAACTTCAGCCGATGATATGGCCTGATCATAGGCGACGAGCGGTTGCATGGCCGCCATGTCAGCGCTTATTGCGCTTGTTTGAAATAGCTTTAAATGTTTGGGCAAGCTTAAGCGGCTATCCAGCAGGATTGGTTGCGGGCTTCTTGCGGCCATACCGTTTAAGCGGCAGGTTAGGCTTGGGTCATCCGCGAGTGCTGTGCCACGGCCGATGAGGATGCAATCTGCCTCCGCCCTGAGAAGCTGCCCGCGGCGGCGGGCTAATGGTGAGGTGACCCAGCGCGGCCCGGTGCCATTTCCAGTTGCTGCACTGCCATCAGAGGCGGGGAGGATCAAACCATCTGCGCTCAGGGCGGATTTGATTAGGATAGCTGGGCGGTTTTCTGTTTTCAGGAGGGTATGGCCGAGGCTGAGCCGGTTGGCGGCCGCCTTACATATGCCGACAGTGACTTTGATGCCGGCAGCTTTTAGCTTTGCTATGCCGCCGCCTTTTACGCGCTCGTCATGATCATCCCCTGCAATAACAACACGCTTAATGCCGGCCTTAATAATTGCCTCTGTGCAGGGGGGGGTGCGCCCTTGATGGTTGCATGGCTCGAGGGTTACATAAAGCGTGGCATCTTTTAGTGCTTCCACCCCTATTGCGGCTCGCGCGGTCTCTATGGCTTGTGGTTCTGCATGGGGGGTGCCGCCGTGCCCGGTGACGGCCCGCGCGATGATCTGCTCACCTGTTTTCGTTGCTGCGGGGCCTCTTGGCGGCGTGGGAGCAACAATAACAGCGCCGACAGATGGGTTAGGGCTTGTTTGGCCAAGATTACGCCGCGCCATGGCGAGGGCGCTGGCCATGTAGCGCTTGTCTCTTTCGCTCTGATTGTCGGTTAGATTGCTGTTCTGATTGTCTTTTTGTGAGGACAAGCCTGGCCCCTTTTGCGGTTAGCAAGATGCATATGACGGCAGGACCTTAAGCAATATGACTTAATCCTGTGCCTGCCTCATCTCTCTACTGGCTGGATTACCGACGAGCTGGCGTGCCTTTCGGATGGAGCGCCAACTAGGATGGAATGCCAGCTGACTTCTGTGCCGACTGGGCCTGCTGATGAAGATACTGGGCCTGCCTGCTGTTAAAAATTATGTGCCTTCAGTCTGGTCTTTTTCGTTTAACTCGTCCAGCACATTGCCGAAATCTGTCGCATCACGGAAATCGCGATAAACGGAGGCAAAGCGGACATAAGCGACCTCATCCAGCGCTTTCAGGCCGCTCATAACCAGCTCGCCGATATGGTCTGAGTTGACGGCGCTTTCGCCGCTTGCTTCAAGCTGCCGAACAATGCCAGAGATGAGCTGATCCACCCGCTCTTCGGCGATATTGCGTTTTCTCAGTGCTATCTTAATCGAGCGATAGAGCTTTTCTCTATCAAAGGGGACCGTGCGGCCGTTGCGTTTTTGCACGGTTAGCTCGCGCAGCTGCACCCGCTCGAAGGTTGTGAACCGGCCACCACAGGCTGTGCAAGAGCGGCGGCGACGTATCGACTGGTTGTCTTCGGCCGGGCGGCTATCTTTTACCTGGGTGTCTGTGTTGCTGCAATAAGGGCACCGCATTTGCCGGTATTCCTGACTTTAAGGATGAGAGACTTGAGCAGTTAAAGGGCTCTGGGTTTGCGGCTTCTGCTCTAGCGCCGTTTCATCTTCTCAAAAGCTCTATTTAGCACGTGACCGGCAGGGTAAAAGCTCACCCTGCCGGTATTGTTGTTATCTCTTTAGGTCTTTGAATTCGCTAATCGCTAACGAGCTAAACTCAAAATGGCTCGCTGTAGATTGGGAATTTTTGTGTCAATTCAATCGCTTTGGCTTTCACGGCGCGTTCAACATCGCCATTGCCTTCTGGACCGTTTTTCTGCAAACCTTCTAATGTTTCAGAAATCATTTCACCGATTTTCTGGAACTCAGCGATGCCGAAACCTCTTGTGGTGCCGGCCGGGCTACCAAGGCGAATGCCTGATGTGATGGTTGGTTTTTCAGGGTCAAAGGGAATGCCGTTTTTATTGCAGGTGATGTTCGCTCTACCGAGGGCTTCCTCTGCTTCATTGCCTTTCACACCTTTGGGGCGCAGATCAACCAGCACCAGGTGTGTATCAGTGCCGCCTGAGACCAGATCCAAGCCCGCGGATTTTAGTGTTTCACCGAGCGCTGCTGCATTGTCGATGACATTCTGGGCATAGATTTTATAGGATGGCTCCAGCGCTTCACCAAATGCAACTGCTTTGGCTGCGATGATGTGCATTAGCGGCCCGCCTTGCAGGCCGGGGAAGATCGCTGAATTCAGCTTTTTGGCAATGGCCTGATCATTTGTGAGGATCATGCCGCCGCGCGGCCCGCGCAAGGTTTTGTGGGTTGTAGTTGTGGCCACATGCGCATGGGGAAATGGTGATGGATGAACGCCTGCTGCAACTAACCCTGCAAAATGCGCCATGTCGACGAGCAGGTAAGCGCCAACCTCATCTGCAATCGCTCTAAAGCGGGCGAAATCAATTTGGCGCGGATAGGCAGAACCGCCGGTAATGATCAGCTTTGGCTGATGCTCTTTGGCCAAGCGCTCAACTTCATCATAATCTATCAGTTGTGTTTCTTTGCCGACACCATATGAGACAGCATTGAACCATTTGCCAGACATATTTGGCCGTGCGCCATGTGTGAGGTGACCGCCTGCATCAAGGCTAAGGCCGAGAATGGTATCCCCCGGTTTGATAAGCGAGAGAAATACACCCTGATTGGCCTGGCTGCCTGAGTGAGGCTGCACATTGGCAAACTCACAATTGAAAAGCTGGCAAGCACGCTCAATGGCGATTTTTTCAACAACATCGACATGTTCGCAGCCGCCATAATAACGACGCCCCGGGTAGCCCTCAGCATATTTATTGGTCAGCACAGAGCCTGCGGCCTGTAGCACCGCCTTGGAGACAATATTTTCAGAGGCGATCAGCTCAATCTCTTCTGATTGGCGGTCAAATTCCTCGCATATTGATTTAAAGACATCTTCATCACTCTCATTCAGGGAGCGGGTGAAAAATGATGCCATTGCAGACCCTGTCTGGGGCACGTCTGTGACTGACATAGCTGATATCCTTCTTTGGGGACGCCTTTTAAGGTGGTGTGAGCTTCATCCCGGCAGGGCGCGCTGCGAGACTGCTATTAAGCCCGTGATCTCTAGCATGGGGCTAACGTTCCAACAAGAGCGTCACGAGTTGATTTTATCAAAGTTTACCCTGTTTTTTAACATAGGCCAATGTGAGGGGAAATGAGGCACAGAGCCACGCCGCACCTGAAACGAAGCGCCTGGCAACTTTGTGATGTGGGTTTCTCACTCTGATGGGAAAGTTAGGATTAGTGGGCAGGTTAGGATTGGCAAGTTTGGGCTTAAACAAGCCGGCCATGTGTTATTTGTTGCTCTTTGCGCTCCAAATCGGCAATACGGCGCTTTAATTTGCGAATTGCCAGCCTGGTGATATGTTCTCTTGATGTGCTGGCAGGACCGGAAACGCTAACTTCAATATGGCTTTTGGCATCAATCGCTGTCAGCTTTTGGTATTGGCCGATGATCTGAAACTCAAGATAAATCTCATCTTCTTGTGGCAGGCTCATATCTTCACCATTGGTCCGGATATCTCATTTGTTTCGCTACTAATTTTATCTTTATAACCAGATTCTCTGCAAATGAAAAAGCCACCGGCTTTTCTCAAGCTGGTGGCTTCTCAAATTTATCATGGCAATCACTATTCTGACCGCTGCTATAAGCTTTAGTGCTTAGTAAGCTGAAGCTGTAGCACCGACGCCATCAAGATTATATAGATCGCGGCGGAAATGCACTGTTCTATCTTCAGTTGCCCATGCGGTGACATAGACAAAGTAAACTGGGGCTCTCGCTTTTAGGCGCACATCAAGGCGCTCACCATTGGCTTGCATCTGATCAACGCGGCCGCGGTTCCAGTCACCATTATTTTTGAGAAGCCATGTAACCAGCTGTTTCACATTCTGCACCCGGATACAGCCAGATGAGTTAGCGCGCAGGTTGCGGCCAAACAAGCTTTTAGAGGGTGTATCATGCATGTAAACCGCATGCTGGTTATGGAAATTGATTTTGACAAAGCCCATGGAGTTATCTTTCCAGGGATCCTGGCGATAACGGTAGTTATAAGCTTCACCGTTGAACCAATTGATTTTGGTTGTATCAACCTTGCGGCCACTGGAATCAATAGCGGAAATGCGGTAGCGCTCCAGAATATCGCGGCGGCCACGTTTTGCCTCAGCCTGAGCCTTTGGCACCAGGTCTTTGCGCACAATGCTTCTGGGCACATTCCAATAAGGGTTAAAGTTGATCTCATGGATCTTGCTGCGCAGACGAGGTGTTTGGCGAGATCTTTTGCCAACAACAGCTGCATGGCGAGAGACGATGCGATCACCTTCAACGACCTCAACCTGTTGCGCCGGAATATTCACTGCGACGTAACGATCTGCCGTTTTGCGGCTAAGGCCGTAGAGCCGAGCAATATTTGTGCGCAGCTGCCGTAAGCGAATGCTTGCAGATACATTCAACGCGCCTAAGGTGCGGCGATCTACAATGCCTTTAGGTGTGAGACCATGGCGAACCTGAAAGCGCTTAACGGCGCGCTCAACATATGAATCGAAGAAGGTGGAGTAGCTTGATGAACGCTCAAGATCGCCTGTTAACTCTAGCCGTTTGCGGAGAAGAACGACATTCTCGCTGCGCATACCTGGGGTGAGTTTGCCCGCAGGAATTGCGCGCCAGCCGCCTGCAGAGACGATAGCAGCATAGCGCTTTACCGCATCTTTCATCAGCGGCACATTGCCTTTGGCAAGCGTCGGGAAGCCTTTAGGAGGGTTTTTCTCCCATTCACGAGCTGCAGATCTATCGAATGACTGCTCCCAGCTAGATGAATTGTTGGTATCACCTAAAATGCCATTCCACCAACCATCATAGGCTTGTGCCTCAGTTGGGATGGAGGTCAGCGAGGTGATTGAGGCCAGCATTAGGGCGACCATAGGTAAAATAAAGCGATTTTTTTGCAGTGTCATTGCTTTTCCAGGCTTATACAGGCGTTGCGTCTGTTAAATTCTAATCAGCTCGAAATATCATCTACCCGATGCATTTTAAGCGGGCCAAGATATTCGGCCAATGCTTTAGAAATGGGGCATAAAATGAGTTTTAAAGCCATTTTTGCTCCAATATGGCACCTAAACAGAAGGCCAGTTTAGGGTTAATTAAAAGTTAACCGGCGCTTTTGTTACTGGTTATGATGTAATCGTGATCCTATTCGTGACATCAGAGTTACGCCACCATTGGTGACAAGTACCACAATATTAGGGTTGCTGATATATACGTATTAAATTCTCTTTTTAAACTGTGGATATTCCTTAAGTAAAATACCCGGCTCAAAGTTCAAGGCCCTATTGGCCTAAATATATTTGGAATTATGGTGATGCCGTATTGTGATTAGCTCAGTTTATTCACCCTGTGTAAGAACGCCAATCACAATTCCTTTATCTCTCGCACTCTTCCTTATCTAGTCCGCATCCAGATTTTCTAGCCCATAACCGGTCTGAACTGTGCTGCAGGCAAGAGCTTTTGCCGCTCAACTCAGCTTTAAGGCCATTTTGGGCTCAGATTGAGTGAGCACATATAAAATGCACTCACTAAATACGTTACCGCTATGAAATTGTGCCGCAAAACTTTGACTGAAATGTGCAGGCTGCTCATTTGCAAGTGATTGTCTCATTCGTTTTAAGATATAAAGACATGTCAATTGTTCAAAACTATTGTTCAAATAAGCCTTGTACAGATTTGCATGTTACCCCCTTGTCTTTGGGAGGGACATGCATAGCTGGTAATGAACAGCACATATCAGTCATAATTAGTTTGGAGACATTCGCGGATAAACTCAAGACGTAGCTTCGCATCCAAAATCAAAAAGCCCAGCGCTGTGACATATTCACAAGCCCTTTTCACAAAGATAGTGTTCTCGACGACTACACTTGCCTAATTCTAAGGCCTACTTCTACGGCCCATTTTCCGGCATAGCACTGGGATAGCGCCGTTAAAACAGCAAGAACCCCGCCAAAAAAGGCAGGGTTCTTGTGTGATTTGCATGACCTAATTTGTTGGGCCGACTATTTTAGAGGCGGAACCTGATCTGATCTGTCCAATACCGCTCCAGTTGCAGCAAAGACTTATTCACACCTGAGAGGTCGCCTTCTGAAATCCCACCGACCTTCTCCAGAGCGTCTAATTGACGCCCATAAAGCCCGTTGATGATATCGCAAACTTCCTGCCCTTTTTCTGTCAGACGAATTCTGACAGAGCGACGGTCTGTATCTGAACGCTCCTGGTTTATGTACCCCATCTCGACCAGTTTCTTAAGATTGTAAGAAACGTTCGAACCAAGGTAATAACCGCGTGACCGCAGTTCACCAGCAGAAAGCTCAGATTCGCCAATATTATAAAGAAGCAGAGCCTGGATACTATTGACCTCAGAACAGCCGTGCCGCTCGAACTCATCCTTGACTACATCCAGGAGAAGACGGTGCAACCGCTCAATCATTCTGAGAGATGACATATACTCGCTTTTCAGCGTTTCATCGTCTTCAGCTAATTGTAGTTCCTGCTTGTTCTCGGCATTTATCATAATTGCCTCATAGTTTTACGCCTACTGTTCACGATGTTCTTTATCCGACTTTTTTAAATCCAACATCTCGCATTCCTTGCCAATACCCAGGCAACTGAATGTGTTTTTTGATGCCGAAATTATCGGTGACACCGTTTTGATAGAAGCAACTATAAGGCCTTGGACCTAAGATCCGCTTAAGCAACACTGTTAATTTAAAGTAAAATTCTCAAGCATTTATCTAAAAATGTAACAGTCTGTGAGAGTATCTTGATCAATCACAACCGTCGGCTGTTATTTATCTACCCCAAGCTCTCTTGGTGGCAGATTGAGCACATCTTCCACTACTGGCGTGAAATATTCGTCTATCTCATCCATGCTGACGGCTGCAAGATTATCTGGCTGCCAGGTTGGCGTTGTTTTCTCTCTCATGCGGGCATTTATCGCGTGGGGGAAATCATGATTTTTCAGACAATGACCAACCAGGGTGAAATCCTGTGCCAGGGCAGCCTCTAGCGGCAGGCCTTTCATGCGCTCAATGGCCAGTTTGGTGAGTTTTAGGCTGGTGGGTGACGCGGCTTTCATATCTTCTAACGCCGCTTCTGCCCAGGGTTGATGTTCGCCCCGTATTTCTTCAAGTGCAGTGATAATGGCTTCAACGGTTGGTTGGCTGAAGGTTTTGGTTATCAGCGGCTCTAACTCTTCCAGCTGACTATTTCCAGGCTTTTGGGTCAGGTCATCCAGCAACCTGTCAACGGGGATCGCCTCTCTAAGCTGCTGTTTGATGTTTTCGAATTGATCGCTATCTATGCTGTGCTCGATGAGATCAAGATAGCGCGCGTCATCCCTGTTGATTGCCTGGCCGGTTAGGCCAAGATACATACCAATAGCGCCGGGCATATTTGCCAAAAGGCGGGTGATGCCGACATCTGGAAATAGGCCAATTTTAACTTCAGGCATGCTCCAGGCGTAATTCTCCCCCGCTACAATGTGTGTGCCATGCTGAGTGATACCCACGCCGCCGCCCATGACTTTGCCATTTATCAGGGAAATAACCGGCTTGGTCATGCAGTCAATTGTCCAGATGGTTTCATATTCGCCGCCCAAAAGCTGGATTGAGTCTCGCAATGAGCGTTCTCTGGCCTCTAGTATTTCAATAATATCTGCACCGGCTGAGAAAAATTCCGGGTGGTTGGATTCCACCAGAATCGTGTAAACATCAGGGTTATCAACCCATTCGCGGTAATGGTGCAAAATTTTATCGCGCATGGCTTTACCGATTGCGTTGCGTTTTTCTGGGTAATTTAGGGTTACCACAGCCAATCTTTCCTGTTTTTCACAGGTTACACGGTGGGTATCGACAACTTCCTTGTGCATCATTTTCTCAACTTCTTTGTCATCTATGAGGGGTGAGTAATACATGAAGCGCTGTTAAGCTGAAAGTCCTTACATGAAAATCCTTTTGAGATCAGCGATATTCACATATTGCCTTTTGTTTTTACCCGACCCGCTACTGGCAGCGGACGGCCCGCCTTTGCCTGTAATGAAATCAGATGCCATTGATGAAACACAACCCAAAGCGGATGTGCTGCGCAAAATCATTCCCAAATCCGAATATTTTGCATCTAAACGCCCGTTGCCCGCTGTGTCGCTGCCGCCTGACTGGGATGGTTTGAAAAAATCTCCGGCCCGCCAGAAGCGCAAAGCTGGAGCAAAGCCGAAAAAAAGAACTCCGCAAAATGTAAAATCGCCGATGGAGAAAAATAAGGACCTTAAAGCCTCCCAGCCTTTACCGGAGCGCAAGATCACCACAAAAGAGACTGAGGAGACGGTTGATAAAACAACATTAGTGAAAAGTGGTCGCTTCAATAAAACTGGAATAGCTACGGATTCACCTTCGGATCAGGGCCTTCTAAATGACCTTGATATGAAAAATGGCGGCGATCGCCCTGGAATTATTGCAACGATCCCGTTGCCTATTCGCCGAGCTGATGCTGGCAATGCCGGGTTAGTTGGGGGGAAATCGGCTGCTAAAGTATTGCAGAAAGATTTGCCCGTCACCCCGGTGGTGCTGCCGGTGCCACCGCCTTTAACCAAATGGAAAGATGCTGAAATCGCCAGCGCCCAGCAGCAGTGCAAGGTGCTTCTGAAGGATGTTGATGTAACGCTGAAGCCAGTTGCCCCGATACGCAAAGGGGAGTGCGGCACGCCGGCCCCTGTTCGGGTTACGGCGATTGGCAAACATAAGGGCAAGGGTGTTAAAATTAGCCCTGCGGCGACGCTGAATTGCAACTACACGGCGATGTTTGCAAAATGGGTCAAAAATAAGCTGCAACCCCTGGCGAAGAAGCATTTTAACTCTCGGGTTAAAATGATCCACAATATGTCGTCTTACTCTTGCCGGCGGCGCTATAATGGCACCACAACCAAGATTTCTGAGCACGCATTAGCGAATGCACTTGATATTGGCGGCTTGACTTTGGCCAATGGTACCGTTGTGTCTGTTTTGAAGCATTGGGAAGATTCTGACGAGAAGAGTGAGTTTCTTAAAGAAATGCACCAATCTGCCTGTCAGGCTTTTGTTGTTGTGCTGGGGCCTGAGGCGAATGAAGCGCATAAGAACCATTTTCACTTTGATGTCGGGCGGTATAAAGTTTGTGAATAATGCAGGCTGTGCGTTCAGACCAGCCGGTTTTTTGGAGATGAGCCTAATGTATGCGGTTATCTTTGAAGTGAAACTGAAAGAGGCCAATAAAGCGGCCTATCTTGCTATTGCTGGCGCGCTGCGAGAAGAGCTGGTGACCATGGAGGGATTTATCTCCATTGAGCGGTTTCAATCACTTGTTGAGGAGAGCAAATTGCTCTCCCTTTCTTTTTGGGAGAGTGAAGAGGCGATTTTAAAGTGGAAAGCGCGCCCGAACCATATGGCCGCGCAGCTTAAAGGGCGAGATTCATTATTTGAGGATTACCGCATTCGCATTGCTCGGGTTGAGCGGGATTATACACTGGCCAGCAGTGACTTTGAGCCTTCATGAAATCCCCTGCAAGCTTTTCTGCGCCTCTCTCCAAGTAAACACTGGCTTTGCCCCGCCCTATAGCTCACTTCTCAGTTTATTCTTTCGCCTTACTCTTCACCGGCTCTTTTCTCGGCTTACAATCAGCTTTTTGTTACGGTCAACATGGCTGTGCGCTCAGAGATTTCATAAACACGCGACTATAGTTAACATTAGCCTTTAGCCCCTGACAGGGGGGTGAGGTGACGATTTGACGGCTATTTTAGCTTATGCATTTGTGCATATAGTTGCATCCAAGGGCGGCTAAAGCGCTTGCAAAAACTGTGAGAAGCCGTAAACCTTGATTTATTGATGATAATAGAAAGCACCTTATTTTTCGTATGACAAATTCATTCACCGGCTCTTTTCCTCGCACTCGATTGCGGCGCAATCGCCAGGCGCCATGGGTGCGCGGTCTGGTTAGGGAAACTCATTTATCTCCGCGGGATTTGATCTGGCCGTTATTTATCATAGACGGTGAAGATGAACGCCAATCTGTTAGCTCTATGCCCGGCGTTGAGCGGTTGACCATTGACCTTGCTGTTAAAGAAGTGCACGCGGCGGCTGCTCTTGGCATTCCGGCGGTTGCACTCTTCCCCAATGCTGACCCGGCGCTGCGCTCTGATAATGCGGTGGAGGCGGTTAACCCGGATAATCTCATTTGCCGAGCTGTAAAGGCGATAAAAGATGCCGTGCCTGAAATGGGGGTGATATGTGATGTGGCCCTTGACCCTTACACAAGCCACGGCCATGACGGTATTTTAATTGACGAGCGGATTGATAATGATCTGACGCTTGAGGTTTTGGTTAAGCAATCGCTGGTGCAGGCAAAAGCTGGGGCTGATGTGATTGCCCCTTCTGATATGATGGATGGACGGATTGGGGTGATCCGCGATGCGTTGGAGGCGGATTGCTTTAAAGATGTGTTGATCATGTCTTATGCCGCTAAATATGCGTCAGCTTTTTATGGGCCGTTTCGAGATGCAATTGGCTCTGATGCGGCACTGAAGGGTGATAAGAAAACCTACCAGATGGACCCGGCTAACTCTAAGGAGGCTTTGCGTGAAGTGAAGCTTGACCTTCAGGAGGGGGCGGACATGGTGATGGTGAAACCTGGCATGCCTTATCTTGATATTGTCCAGCTTGTTTCAACGACCTTTCATTGCCCGACCTTTGCGTACCAAACTTCCGGAGAATATGCGATGCTGGTCGCGGCCATAGAGAATGGCTGGCTTGACCGAGACGCTGCTATGATGGAAAGTCTTATTAGTTTCAAGCGCGCGGGCGCTGATGGTATTTTGACTTATTTTGCACGAGAGGCTGCCGAGCTTCTCCATGCTAACATGGCTAAATAGGCATGATTTAGTAAGTACGGCTAAGTAAGTAAGGCTTAGAGCAGCTTTTCACTGCCAACTCAGCTTAACTCGAATTATCTCAGGACCCCTATGAGCGTGTTTTCTTCTATATTTAATGTTTCTGATGCCGCTATGTGGGTCACTTTTGCTGTGATCATTGGCTCTATTGTGCTGTTTGCGAATGACCGCATCCCGCTTGAACTTAGCTCAATTGGCGTTATCGCTGTGTTGTTGCTGTTTTTTCAGCTGTTTCCCTATATCGGTGAGGATGGAACAAATCTCTTAGGCGCTGAGGCGTTGTTGCAAGGGTTTGCCAACCCTGTGCTCTTTGCCATCATGGCGCTTTTGGTGATTGGGCAGGGGCTATATAACACTGGCGCGCTTGAGGGGCCGGCAAACCTTATTGCTCGCTTTGGCCGCAAAGGCCCGTGGCTGGCCTTTACGGTGGCTTTTATCATTGCGGGCACTGTTTCAGCTTTTATGAACAACACGCCGGTTGTTGTTATTTTCATTCCGATTATTACGGCGGTGGCCGGCAACCTTGGCCTGAATGCCTCACGTGCAATGATGCCGCTGAGCTTCATTTGCATCCTTGGCGGCATGACAACGCTGATAGGCTCCAGCGCAAACCTCATTACTGCAACCATTGCTGAACAGAATGATGTACCGCGCATTGGCTTTTTTGACTTTACGGTGCCGGGGTTGGTGCTTGCCAGCATTGGTGCGCTTTATGTAATTTTTGTTCTCCCCTATCTGATCCGCAAAAGTGATGACGACCTTGCAGATGCCAAAAATCTTGATGGCGGCAAGCAGTTTATTGCGCAGATCCCCTTGAAAGAGGGACACCCCTGGATTGGCATTGAAAGCCAGGCTGGTTTCTTCCCTGGATTAAAAAACATCACCATCCGTATGGTGCGCCGTGAAGGGCAAGAGTTTTTACCGCCATTTGATGAGGTGACATTAAGCCCTGGCGATACACTGGTCCTGGCGGCGACGCGCAAAGTGCTCTCTGATAGTTTGCAGCAAACAGCGCAGCAAGCCACTGTTTGGCCGGATGATGAGCCAGAGCCTGAGAATGGTGGCGGGGAGAAACGCCAGCCGCGGCGTTTGGCGCTTTCTATTGCTGAGGCTGTTGTTGCCCCGGCCTCTAGGCTTGTTGGTGCGAATGTTGACCCGGAAATTCTGCACGCCGAAACGGGCATGGAGCTGATTGGCATTCAGCGCCGCAGCCGCATGGGGCGCGGGGCAATTAGCAATATCAGGCTGGAATCTGGCGATGTTATTCTGCTACTTGGTGAGCAGAAAGAAATAAAGAAGCTGCGCTCCAACCGGAATTTATTGCTGTTGGATTGGCTTACAGAAGAGCTGCCCCAAACGCACCATGCGCTGCATGCTTTGGTGATTTTCGCGCTCACTATCACGCTGGCCGCCACTAATATTTTGCCGATCGCTATTGCAGCCCTACTTGGGGCTGTGACGATGATTGCAACCAGCTGCCTGAATGTGCGCCAGGCATTGAGGGCTATTGATGCGCGGGTGTTTTTGTTGGTGGGGACGGCCTTTGCCCTTGCGACCCCTTTACAAATAACCGGCGGCGCGCAATTTGTTGCAACAAGTGTTGTTGATGCTTTTTCAGGGGCGGGGCCGGCTGTGCTGCTCTCTGCGTTTTTTCTACTAACAGCGATTTTGACCAATTTTCTCTCTAATGCGGCAACGGCCGCTTTGATGACCCCGATTGCGGTAAGCGCTGCCAGAGAGATAGGCGCAGACCCGATGCCGTTCATCTATGGGTTGATCTTTGCGCTGAACTGTTCCTTCGCCACGCCAATAGCTTATCAAACTAACTTGATTGTTATGGGCCCGGGGAACTATAGTTTTAAGGACTTTGTTCGCGGCGGGTTGCCGCTGGTCGTGCTGATGTGGGTGGCATTCTCGCTGTTTGCCCCCTTTTACTTCAATTTATAATAGGTGGTGAATGACAGAGCAGCGCAAGGACTTTCCAGAATTTTATCTGACCAGACCGCAGCCTTGCCCTTATCTGCCGGACCGATATGAACGTAAACTTTTCACCCATCTAGGCCGTGAAAAATCATCAGCCCATTTTGACCTGTTGCATGGCGATGGCTTTCGCCGCAGCCAGACCATTGCTTACCGCCCCCATTGTGAGAATTGCAAATCCTGTATTTCAGTGCGCATCAGGGTGAATGACTTTGCGCAATCCAGGTCGCAAAAAAGAGTGTGGCGGCTGAATAAAGACATACACTCAGCAAGAGCGCCTGCCCTTGCCAGTCCTGAGCAATATGCACTGTTTAAAAGTTATGTAGAGACCCGTCATAATGATGGCGGCATGGCTGATATGAGCCAGAATGACTATCAGGCGATGATTGAAGACAGTGTTGTTGATAGTTTTCTAACTGAATATCGCCTGCCGCGGCAGATTAATAGCTCTGATCCACAGGCTAATGAGGGGCAAAACTACACTTATTCGCTGGCAGGTGAGAATTATCAACGCGCGGCTTCCCATAACAAAAGCTCACCCTTAATCGGCATTGCGCTTTGCGATGAGCTTTCTGATGGGGTTTCACTGGTTTACAGCTATTTTGATCCGGATTTTAAGGCCCGCAGCCTTGGGACTTTTATTATCCTGGAGACAATCAGCTATGCGCAGGCGCTTGGGTTGCCTTTTGTTTATCTTGGCTATTGGGTGGAGGGGTCACCCAAGATGGATTATAAGATCCGCTTTTTGCCGCAAGATCATCTGATTGACGGTGTCTGGCGCAAAGTGAGCAAGAGGGTTTTATAACTCTACCGACTGCCGCCTTCAGAATTAAGGGCCGGGGAGATTATGCCACCCGGCCCTTTTATAGTTTATATCATCGCAGCTGGGCCTGAATGTTTGGCCTTAGCCAAAAGGCATCACTTAGACTATGCCTTTTGGGGCAATGCTTTTAAGTTTATGCTTTTGAGTTTATGCTTTTGGTGCGAATTTATTTGATTTTGGGAAGCCTTTTGGCGGCATACGGCCAGCAGTTGCTCTCGCCCCTTGCCAATCCACCAGGTCTTCTGTCGCTTTGCAATTGCGCCCGGCTGCATCTATCCATCCGATGCCGTCTTCTTTCTTGAAGGTTTTAGCATCTGCCAGGCCGCCATCTTTATAGCGCTGCAACCGCACACCTTTACCGCGCGTCATCTCATTCAACTCAGTTAGCGGGAACACCAACATTTTGCGGTTCTCACCGATTACGGCGACCATATCCCCTTCCACAGGGACACAGACAACGGCTTCATCAGGTTCTTTCACATTCAGAACCTGCTTGCCTTTTCTTGTCATGGCAACCACTTCATCTTCTTGAACAATAAAGCCATTGCCCTCCAGGCTGGCCAGCAGGCGCTTGCGCCCTTCTTTAAAGATAAAGCCTGTTAGAATATCGCTAGAGGCTTCCAGATCAATCATGATACGAACCGGCTCACCATGGCCGCGGCCTCCGGGCAGTTTATCAACGCCGATGGTGAAGAATTTGCCATTGGTTGCAAACAGCACCAGCTTATCTGTGGTCTGCGCTTTAATGGCCAGTTTCAGATCATCTCCAGCTTTAAAGCTCAGACCTTTGAGATCATCCTGATGGCCTTTCAACGCCCGCAGCCAGCCTTTTTCCGAAAGGATAATGGTGACAGGCTCTTTCTCTATCATTGCTGCGTCAAGGTCGATATCTATCTCAACTGCGTCTTCAAAGTTAGAGCGCCGCGCGCCAAGCTCGGTCTTTTTACCGAATTTGGTTTTTGCTTCCTTAATCTCATCTGAGATGCGGGCCCAGAGCAGCTCTTCCGAAGCAAGTAGGGCTTTTAGGCCTGCTAACTCTTCTGTCAGCTTGCTATGCTCAGTGCGGATCTCCATTTCCTCAAGCTTGCGCAAAGCTCTTAGGCGCATATTCAATATGGCTTCGGCCTGCACATCAGTGAGATTGAAAGTTTTAATCAACACAGCCTTGGGGTCATCTTCTTCGCGAACAATGCGGATAACTTCATCAAGGTTGAGATAGGCGATGAGGTAGCCATCAAGAATTTCGAGCCGGTGCTCAATTTTTGCCTTGCGGTAATTTGAGCGGCGAACCAGCACCTCCTTACGGTGGGCAAGCCATTCGTTTAGCACGCCTTTCAGGCTCAGAACTTTAGGCACCTGGCCGTTTGAGAGCACATTCATATTTAACGAAATGCGGCTCTCAAGGTCTGTAACTTTAAAGAGTGTTTCCATCAATAAGACAGGGTCAACAGCGCGGGATTTTGGCTCTAGCACCACGCGAATATCTTCAGCACTTTCATCGCGGATATCATTGAGAAGCGGCAGTTTTTTCAAGCTCATCAATTCGGCGATTTTTTCAATTAGCCGGGATTTGGGCACCTGATATGGAATTTCAGTGATGATAATCTGGTAGTTACCGCGCCCGGTTTCTTCTTTTTCCCACTTGGCCCGCACACGAAAGCCACCGCGCCCGGTCTCATATGCCTCAATAATCTGCTCCATCGGCTCAACGATGATACCGCCTGTCGGCAGGTCGGGGCCGGGGACCAATTCAACCAGTTTTTTAATAGTAGCGTTGGGGAATTTAATAAGATGCAGTGCGGCGTTACACAGCTCTTCAACATTATGCGGTGGGATATTGGTGGCCATGCCCACAGCGATGCCTGAAGAGCCGTTGGCCAACAGGTTTGGAAAACTGGCCGGTAGCACCGCCGGTTCTGTTTCAAGCCCGTCATAAGTTTCTTTAAAATCAACGGTATCTTCGCGGATGCCATCCAAAAGCGCCATGGCGGCATCTGTCAGCTTAGCCTCGGTATAACGCATGGCAGCGGCGTTATCGCCATCAATATTGCCGAAGTTCCCCTGGCCTTCAACCAGCGGATAGCGGACAGAAAAGCTCTGGGCAAGGCGGACCATAGCGTCATAAATCGCCTGGTCACCATGGGGGTGGAATTTACCCATCACATCACCCACCACGCGGGCACATTTTTTAAAGCCGCCTTCAGGGTCTAGCTTTAATTGCTGCATGGCGTAGAGCAAGCGCCGGTGAACCGGCTTTAGCCCGTCGCGCACATCCGGGAGCGCGCGGTGCATGATTGTGGACAGCGCATAAGATAAATAACGTTGCTCAAGGGCTGTTCTCAGCTCAATGGTCTCGTTATTGCCGCTGCCGTTGCTGCCATCTGGTGGGGATTGATTTATTGTATCGTTTGTCATGGCCTCTGAATTACACTGAATCGGTGGGGGGCGGCAATTGTTTTGTCTCACGGGCGATGTTTTTGCCCATGGCAAAAACGGCCCTCCGACGGGCGGCGCTAGGCGCCGGGCTCACTGGCGTTCGCCATGTACGCCTGCTGAAGAGGCAGGCTCCCTTCATCGGATAGTGAGATTTAGGGGATTTGTTTTTTCTCACGGGCGATGTTTTTGCCCATAGCAAAAACCGCCCTCCGACGGGCGGCGCTAGGCGCCGGGCTTGCTGGCGCTCGCCATGTACGCCTGCCAAAGAGGCAGGCTCCCTTCATCGGACCGTTAGATTTTTGGGATTTGTTTTGTCGCATGGGCGATGGCAGCTTTGCTGGCGTCCTGCGTCGAAGCTAATCTATGTGAATTTTTGAGGCTACTCCCCATCCCGCTTTCGCTGATACCTAGCTCTTAGCCAGAACACGGCGAAGAAGGCGAGGATGGTTAGGGCGCCGACGGAGTAGGCGAGCCATTCGTTGTATTGCGCAAGCCACTGCACCAGCATCGGTACGAAAACGAGCGCTACAAAGACGGCGATCATGATCAGGGCGGCGGCGAGGGCTGCGCTGCGGGGGGAGGTGTCTTGGCTCATGCTAGTCTTTCTGCTTTCTTTGGCTTGTCTATATAAGTGAACAGGCGTGCTGATTAATCGCTTGTTTTCAGTTTCTCTCTTATTCCGGCAAGGTTTTGGCGCTGTTGACCGTTCTTATCGAAATTATCATCGCTTAGCCAGTGTTCTAGCGCGTTTCTTACTGTCGGCCATTCGCTATCTGTCATCGCATACCAGGCGGTGTCGCGGTTTCTGCCCTTCACGACCATATGCTGCCTGAAGCAGCCTTCATAGACAAAGCCCAACCGCTGTGCCGCCGCATGCGAGGCTTTATTGTCATTATCCAGTTTCCACTCATATCGCCGGTAGCCCAGATCTTCAAATATATACCGGGCGAATAGATACTGTGCCTCAGTTGCCAAAGGGCTTTTGGCCATGGCCGGTCCATGGGCTACAGCGCCAATTTCTATGGAGCCATGCTCAGGGGATATCCGCATATAACTGGCCATGCCAACGATTGCTCCGGTCTCATTGGCGCTGATCAGATAGGTTATATACTCTCCGCGTTTATTGGCTGTTTCAAGCCATGTGCTGAAGTCCTGGTGATCTTGATAGGGTCCATTAGGAAAATAATGAATGAGTTTGTTGGTGTCTTCTCCGCCAAGGGCTTGCCATAGCTGTTCGCCATGCACCTCATTCCTAAAGGCCATTAGCGTTACATGCCTGCCCTTTAATTTCGCTGCATTAGGGCGCTGGCAGCCCTGCCAGCCTGTAAAATCAGACATTTAACGATTACCCTCTTATAGAGCGCCGGGCTTTGTGAGCTCCCTTATTATTCAAGATCTTTTACCACACGGAAGCCGTATGTCACTGTCCGGTCTGTTGTTTTGGTGTATTGCCTCGCACCTGAGGTGAGGCTTTCCGGGCCATTTGTCCAGCCGCCGCCGCGTAATATCCTCTGGGAGCAATTGCCGCGATTGGCCCCGAGCCAGGCGCTGCCGTCTGTGGGTGCGCCTTTATAGTTATAATGGGCGCAATCTTCCACCCACTCGGCCACATTGCCGCGCATGTCATGCACGCCCCAGCGGTTTGCCTTTAATGTGCCCACCGGGGCGAGCTTTTTATGGCGGTCTGTGCAGGCTTTTGTGCGCCATTTATACGGCGTTTCCCGGGCGGCGAAATTGCCGTAATCACATAGCCGCTTTAGCTTGATATTGCCATCATATTTGGTCGGGTAGCCGGTTCTGGCGACATATTCCCATTCCGCTTCCGTCGGTAGGCGGTAAGTGGCTTTTTTGCCTTGCCGCTTCATCACCAGGTTCAACCACTTAACATAGGCCTTTGCATCCTGCCAATTGACACAAACTGTCGGGTAGGTATCGACCCGCGGCATGCCGATAACACGGTATGAGCGGTTTTTGCGGTATTTCGAGCCGGAGGGTTCCACCGTCCAGCATAAATCACCGATGTTATGGCGCGTTGCCTTGACGAAATCATCATATTCCTGGCGGGTGATTTCAAACTTGCCGATGGCAAATGGCTTGGCGATTTTTACCCTGTGCTTTGGCTCTGTGATGCGAAAGCGATCGCCGGGTTTGGCAACCTCACCCATTGTGAATTCACCAGCCGGGACGACGACCATCTCCGGGCAGCGGTCACAATCAAGGAAGGTCTCGCCTGCTTTATAGCTTTTTGTTTTTGGCTTTTCGATTTTCTTCGGGGTGACCAGCGCCAGCTTGATGCCCTCTATTTTTTTCAGCGCGTCAGCCTTGTGTTTGCCGTTCGGGAATTTGACGAGATAGTCCGCAAAGTCGGAAAGGCGCTGTGAATGCTTGATGATATTCCAATATAATGTCTCAGTTTCATCACCGTCTTGGGCCTCTTTCTCAACGGTGCCTTGCTCAAGCTTTTGATCCGGTTTCTTTTTCGGGTTTGAAAGCTGGTTGACGCGTAATCTTGCGATGGCGGCAAAGCGGCCTTTAGGAAATTCCTTCAGGTAAAATTCAAAGTCACTTTTGAGCTTTGATTTTTCAATACTTTTCCAGAAGGTTTCATCTGCTGTGATGCCGACGGGGCCCTGTTTGCGCTTGCCGGGGATGAAGAAAAAATCGCCGCGCAGCTCATCATAATAGGAGGGGTATTGCCGGTGAGCGCCGCCTTTGGCGGTTTTGGCCAGGGTTTCAACCTCTGACCGTAAGCGCTTGGCAACACGGACGATCTGGAGACCTTGCTCTTTAATCAGCGGGATGAGCTTTCTTGTGTAAACCGAGTTTGGGTGCGGGTCATCATCACTCAAGCGGTCGAGCGCTTCTTGCCCAACGCCGGCTGAATACATAATGAAAGTGCCAGCTGGCGGCGCGTTTGTGCGGCCAAGCCCTACGGAGCGGCCAAGCGATCTTGTGCCTTTTTTGGGGAAGGGGTTATTGCGGCAGGCATCGAGGATGAGAATGCTAACCCTGGCGCCGCGCTCTTTAATGGAGGCGATGATCTCTTCTTCTCCGAAGGCCTCTCTGGTGACAAAACTTTCTTGCCCGGCGCTAACGGCAGGGACATCTGTTGGTAATAGGTAATTCTCTCCTCTAACAGCGATGCCGTGGCCGGAGAAGAAAAACAGCACTTCATCATCGGCCTCAATCTGGCTGGTGAATGCGGCGAGCGCGCTGTTCATCTGGCGGCGGTTCACATCTTTATAGAGGCTGGTTTCAAAACCGATCTCTTTTAAAGTCTCTTCAATGGCGATGGCATCATTGCGCGCCTTTTTTAAGGGGGTGACATTTTGATAGCTGTCATTGCCAATCACCAAAGCCAGACGTTTTGCTATAGCATCGGTGGCATTGAGACTGAGGATGGGTAGTGAGATTGCCAAAATTAAGAGCGTGTGAAACCGCATAATGTCTATTCCATTAAATGAAAAAGCTTGAACGCTCCTACTATAAAGAGCGGGGCTGTGCGGGCAAGGCAAGGCGGGATTAAATCTTTGTCATGGTTGCTGACTGCTGCACTTGATAGATACTGAGGTGGTTATTATAGCGCCAGGGTAACTGGGCTTCATTGCCGGGCCTTATGTTATTTTTGCATATATTACAGCACCTTACCTTAGTAATCCTTACTTAATAACCTCTCGTTAAACTTCCTTAAATGAAATTAACGATTGCGATGTGGAGATGTCTGTTTCGCTAACACAGGTTCAAAGCGCCCTGCATGGGCCGAAAGCCGGTGGTGCCTCTGGCCCGCTGACATTGAATGTGTTGCAAAAAACCGATGCCATCGTTGCACAACTGAAGGCTTTGCAAGGGGCGAAGCCTGTCTCTGTTGAAGTGCTCTCGGCCCAATTAAATGGGCGGGCCTCTGTTTCAGTTGGGGGCTTGACCTTGGCTGTCAAATCATCACTGCCGCTTAAAGCCGGTGAGGTGTTCTCGCTTAAAATTCAGCAAACGGGTTATTCTATTAAGCTGGTGCAACCTTTGAACGCCGAGGGGCAAAAGGGTCAACCGCAAGGCGGTGTGCAAAATGGGGCGCTTAAAGGAGCTGGCCAAACGCCGCAAACGCAGGCATTGCAAACACAAGGACTGCAAACTCAGGCACTGCAAACTGGCGCAAAACTAACTGCGACACAACAACAGCTGGCGCAACAGAACACTGCCCTTAATTCTTCACCACTTAAAACTGACACTCATTCACCGCCATCACAGACAATTAAAACAGACGCCGGGGCATTGCCGCAAGCTGCAACACCAGCTGCAAAGCCGGCGGCACCACCCGCTTTGAATGGCGCGCCGCCTAAAACGGCTGACTTAACTGCAGCTACACATAAAGGTGCAGCGCCCCCCTCCACAGTGGCTGCCCCCCTATCAAAGATAAATTCGCCTGCCCCCTCTTTGCTTGCACCGCAAGCAGGCTCATCACTATTGGGGGCCTCCAACCCGTTGAGTGCGAGCGGGCTGCAAAATGGTGTACCGACGGCAAATATAATCCGTGCAGTGGCGGATGCGCTGCCCGCCCTTGCCGGGCGGGTGGATGAGAAACAGACAAACAAGCCGCTTAAGGGTGAGCGGTTGGCTGGTTTGCAAGGTGGGCGAGGGGCTATGTTAGCTTTAGGTGAGGGGGCACAAGGTGGCCCGACCAGAGCTGAAACGCAAAGCCCTTACGCAAAACTTTCTGGTGGAGTAATTGAGGAAATTGCTGAGCTGAACTCTCGCGCTGCGCAAAAGGGGGCGGATATTACCCTTGAATTACCATTGCATGAGGGGGGGAAGCCTATTTCTGTCGGGCTTTATGTTTTCCCGGACCCTGAGGGCGGCAGCGGCGAAAAAGAGGCGCATAAATTCGCTGTGAGCTTTTCCCTAGAGACCGCTGAAACCGGCCCGGTGCATGCGGAGCTTACACTTTTGGGCCGCCGGCTGGCGCTGCAATTATGGGCGGAGGAAGAGGAATTTTATAAGCGCCTTGATACAGAGTTTATGACGCTACAACAGCGGATTGAAGCGGTTGGATTAGAGCCTGGTTCACTGCGCCTTCGCCGCGGGCGGCCAAGGCGGTTAATGCCGCAAAGCCATTGGGATCAACAGATTTGATTTGGACCATATATCTATGAGCACAGAGACAACAGACAAAGCAGAACAGCTTGAGCAACAAGACCCAAAACGGGCTGTGGCGCTGAAATATAGCGCGCCAGATGCGCCGGTTGTGGTGGCGCATGGGGTTGGGGAGCTTGCGGAAAAGATAATAGAGGCGGCTGGTGAGCATGGGGTGTTTATTCGCGAGGATGCCCTATTGGCGCAAGCGCTTGGCGCTGTTGAAGTGGATGAGGAAATCCCGGTTGAGCTTTACACTGCGGTTGCTGAGGTGATCGGTTTTGTCCTAAAAATGAAGGGTGATATTAGGACAGCGCGCTCGCATGAGCTGCTGGATTAACCGCTCTCTCCCACACTCACAACCTTGCCCTACCCTACAGGTAAAGCTAACCTGAAACAGATAGTTGGTTCTCTGTTAGCGGCAATCTAGGCGCTGACCACCATCGAGAGCAATGGTCTCCCCTGTCATTGCGCGGGCTGACAGGATATAACTGACAGCGCTGCAGATCTCTTCCGGCGTGGTGCCATGACCTAGCGGGGTGCCGCTACATTCTGAGATAAAGTCTTCATCCGTCTGATGCTTGCTTTTCAGCACGGGGCCGGGGGCAATGGCATTTACTCGCAATGTGGGGGCTAGCGCTTTGGCCATGGTGCGGGTGGCGGCGCCTAGCCCGATTTTGCTGAGGGTATAGGAGACGAAATCAGCACCTGGGTTAAATATCCGCTGATCTGTGATGTTGATGATGTTACCCGGCTCTGTTTGACTGGTTTTATCGGCGTAGCTCTTTGCTAGTGCCTCTGCCAATAGCAGCGGAGCTCTTAAGTTAATGGCCATATGCATATCAAATGAATGAGCAGATAGCGCCCCAAACTGATCTTTTTCAAACAGAGAGGCGTTGTTGATCAATAGATTCGGGATGCCCAACTGCTCTGCCCCGTTTGGTATCATTTCATTCACCATTTTGCTGTCTGAGAGATCGGCTTGCAGGGTTATGGCGCGCTGGCCTGTGGCTTTTATCTCCTCGGCCAGTGTTTCAGCCTCACTATGGGAGCTGTTATAATGCACGACGATATCCCAGCCCTCCCTTGCCAGATGCAAGGCGAGATGGCGGCCAATGCGCTGTGCTGCACCGGTTATCAAGGCGATGGGGGCGGCCGTTTTGCTCATGCTTGCTTTGCGCCCGTTACCAGCTGGGTTTCATTAATCGGGTTAACCCTGCCGAGCTCAACCACTTTGTAGATATAAATGCCATAAGCCAAGAGGAACACAACGCCGACAATGCGTGTGATTTTAAGGCGGAAGAGCACAAATGGCACGATTGTTAGCGATGCGAATAGCATGACCCATAAATCAAACTGTAGAAAGATCGGATCAACCTGAATTGGCGCGATGAGGGCAGTGATGCCAAGCACCCCAGCGATGTTGTAGATGTTCGAGCCGATGGCATTACCAAGGGCTAAGCCAGGGTGTGACCTTAATGCCGCCATGACCGTGGCTGCCAGCTCTGGCAGGGATGTACCGATGGCCACAACTGTTAGCCCGATGGCCGAATCTGAGACGCCAAATGCCTTGGCAATTGAGACCGCGCCCTGAACCGTTAATTCAGCGCCGATGCCAAGGCCAACAAGCCCCAGAATGATTAGCGTTGCCATTTTTAAGGGGGTGTAGCCGGCGTTTTCTTCTATTTGACCGATCAGCTCGCCTGCTTCGCCATCTATGACATCTTCAATTAACTCGTCAGCCTCTCTTTCAAGTGCTCTATCTTCTTTGCGATGTGCGTTGGCACGCATGGCACAATCAAAGAGAAAGACTGCCAAAAGCAGGGTTAATACGGCACCATGCCAGAGGGTTAGCGGCTGGTAATAACAAAGAATGACCAAAGCAATGCTGACAACAGCCATAAAGCCGAGATTCCGGGTGATGTATTTCTGATCGCAGCAGATAGCTGAAATAAGCGCCGGAACGCCCAATACAAGCCAGATATTCGCTATATTACTGCCGACCACGTTACCAACCGCCAGGCCTGAGAAGCCCTCAAGCGCTGAGCGAATAGAGATGATGAGCTCTGGGGCTGATGTGCCAAAGGCGACGATTGTCAGGCCTATAATAAGATGTGGTATGCGCAACTTAACAGCAATGGCTACAGCGCCCCGAACGAGTGCATCACCGCCGAGAACCAGCATAGCGATTCCCGCAATTAGAAAAATATATGGCATTCAGGATGAACTCCCCCGCATGAATTAGCTTTTGTCTTAGCAAAAGCCATAGATATGCACAATCTAATGTTGTTTAAAGGCAACAAATGTCAAAAACGTAACTTTTTAAAGGTCTTTGCAAGGAGCGGTTTTGCTTATGTTTTGTGCAGGTGGAGCATGTTTAGACATGCAGCATATTTGCATATTTTTACCACAACACAACGGATGTGTCCCAGAAAGCACAAAAGACCATTTTGAGTTGTAATTGTGCACTTTTTTTATGCAAGTGGGCCGACTTCATCACTTTGGCACGGTTCTTGTTATTAAGAGGGCAGAAAATGTGGTGTGGTAAACATGGTTGTGCCAGCTGCATTATCGTTATAGCTTTTGGCTTGAAACATACGGGTGATTTGTTTACCCGTTTTGCTAATTTCGTAGCTCCGAATAATTCGGGGCATTCCAATGGGGGAACTTATGAATATTAAATCAGTAACAGGGCAAATTGCTGCCTCTGCAACTGCTCTACTTATCAGCGCTGGTATCGCTAATGCGGCCGATCTTTATGAAAGACACCGCGGCAGCATGAAAGATGCTCCAGTTGTTGAGAGAGAGCGTCCTAAATGTGGTGCTAACGTTGCACTCACAACCGACTATATCTTCCGCGGTGAGACCCAATCAGGTCACGAAGCAGCCATCCAAGGCGGTTTCGACTGTGATTACCGGATGTTTTATGCTGGCGTTTGGGCGTCAAGCATCGATGGCGGTGATGTGGACATGGAGATCGACGTTTACGGCGGTATCAAACACAAGTTTGGTGGTATCGAAGCTGACCTTGGCGTGATCTACTATGCTTACCCAGATGCAAACGATGCAGCTGCAGAGCTGGATTATGTCGAAGTTAAATTTGGCCTTTCTGGTAATCTGACTGAAAAGCTCGGTGTTAGCGGTACTGTTTACTGGTCAGATGACTATTACGGTACTATTGGCGAAACTTGGGTTCTTGAAGGCGGCGTTGAATATGCATTCGGCACATATGGTCGCTTCACACCTACTTTCTCAGCTCTTATTGGTTACCTCGACGATGTTGATGGTGCAGGCGACTTTACTTACTGGAATGCTGGTGTTGAAATCGGCTTCGATGAGAAATTCGCTCTTGACCTTCGTTACTGGGATACTGATCAAGATAGCAATCCTTTAGCAGATGAGCGTTTTGTCGCTACTATCTCAGCTAGCTTCTAATTTTCGAACTCCTATTCGAATTCGACACTTTAAAACGGGGCCTTTTGGTCCCGTTTTTTTTATTAGCGGTTCATGTCTTTACTTATCCGTCTCCCTCATCATTTTGCTCTATTCAAATGCCTCTATGTTGGGCTCAGCTCATTTGCCAGCCTGCAAACTGCCATGCTGATGACGTATGGCAAATTTATATTAGCTGCGATACATCACTGAGCTGATTACTGATAGAGGAGACTTCTATGTTTTTCCGACCAACCAGAAAAGCGCCCAGCGCCGCAAAATACACAGGACCGGTACGGTCGGTGTGCCTCTGTGTGGCCTTAGTCACTGCAAGCTTAACAGTTGGCTGCGCGAATGCGGCTGATGTTGAAGATGTCGCGCCCAAACTGAAGCCAGCTGCGGGTTATAAGGTCTCTGCCTTAGCTGATGGCTTATCTGATGCCCGGTTGATGACTTTAACCTCCGTAGGGGATGTTATTGTTTCCCTAAGGGGCCCCGGCCGAGTTGTGTTATTGCCTTTAAACAAATCTGATGAGAGCGCTTTAGCTGGCGAACCAATAACGCTGGTTCAGGGGCTACGTCGGCCACATGGGCTGATGATTGATGGTGGCTATCTCTATATCGCAGCAGAAACGCAGGTGCTGCGTTATAATTTTGATGCTGTGAAGCGGGCAGTTACCGGCAAGGCTGAGATTGTACTTGATGGCATGCCAAGCGGTGGGCACTCAACCCGCACAATACGCAAGGGGCCTGATGGGGCTTATTATGTCTCTGTCGGCTCTAGCTGTAATGTCTGTATTGAAGATCACAAATGGCGGGCGGCATTGTTGCGTTTTACACCTGGAGAGACGCCTACAGTTTTTGCAACCGGCCTTAGAAACACTGTTGGCTATGATTGGCACCCGAAAACCCAGGCACTTTACAGTGTTGATAATGGGCGAGACTGGCTTGGGGATGATGAACCACCTGGAGAAGTGAACCTGATCACTAAGAACGGCTTTTATGGCTGGCCATTTTTTAATGGCGATAACGCTCTGGACCCTGATTTTGGTGCAAAATATAATGAAGCGCGCCATGGCAAAGCACTAGCACCGGTACATAAGTTTACGGCTCATGTTGCCGCGCTCTCACTTCGATTTTTAACGCCCAAACCAGACAACGAGACCATTAGCGCACTGGTTGGGCAGCATGGCAGTTGGAACCGCTCGAAAAAAAGCGGTTACAAAGTTGTGCGGCTTGATATTGCTAGCGATGGTTCCCTCACTCAATCAGATTTTTTGACCGGATTTTTACAGGGGCAGACGGTTATTGGACGGCCTGTGGACACGCTTGAACTATCTGATGGGCGGATCCTGGTGACAGATGACAGGAATGGGATTGTCTGGCAAATGACGCCGGAAGGGTCTTAATTTCCAGGGCTTTGATCTGCGTAACTTTAGAGACAAGAAAACCCGCCCTGATTTGAGTTTTACAATCATGGCGGGTTTTTATTTGGGCTCAGATCTTCAGGCCATAAAGATCTTTTGCCATTAAGCCAGGGCTTATTTTGGCCTTTGGGCGCGCGCCGGTGGCAAATAAACCTTAGGATTGCGGCAGAGCTTTTGTTGTTTTTCATTTTGGCCGCAGGCTTTAAGCTCACCTGCTTTATTAAAGCAAATTCTGATCTCACGCAGGCGGCGCTTTCCGCAGACGATTGAGATCATCTCTGGTTTTAGGTCCGGATTGGCGATGAGGAAATCATTTTCAATCTGCTTTGGAGAAATGAGCATTGGCTTTTTCGGCTGCAAATAGCGCGGCGGAATTTTTATGCTGTCATAGAGCTTGCGCGAAAATTTATAATAGCCTTCAGGTGACATGCCAGAACAAGTGCCATGCTTTTTATACTCATGAATAATGAGCCCTTTGGAGGGCATGATATCCATCATTGATTTGATTACGTCTCTTGAAACCCAGCTGTTCTTTTTCAAACGACAGCTTTGCGGCCAGCCCTTTTTATATTGCGGCCAGAGGCCATGGAGCACAAATGAATAAGGACGGCTGGCGTGGCATTGCGGGTCCCTGCGTTTATAGCCGCCCGTTTCGCAATAGCTTGGCGACCAGGAGAGCACCAGGTTGTAATAGTCAAATTTACCGGCGACATGATTGTTGTTTTTATAGCCATATTTATTGCCGTAATCTCTGGCTGAGGCATCACTGCTTTGAAGCAGCATGATGCTGCCCAGCGCTAGCAAGCTTAACAGTAAGGGTTTGAAGCTCAGGCGGTGTAATCGTTTAAGCATTGATGCTCCTTCAGCTGATTTACGGCCCTCATATTTTGATAGCTGAGGGTCGGCGACATAGTCTTATGGACTGTTAAGTCAGATCAATTTGGCCGCTTTAAGGGCAAAGGCCTGTGTTAAGGCCACTTCTTTCAGATGATCGAACCGACCGGAGGCTCCGCCATGCCCTGCTTCCATATTGGTTTTTAAGTAAAGCGGGTTTTTATCTGTTTTAACGGCGCGGAGACGAGCAACCCATTTGGCCGGCTCCCAATAAGTGACCCGCGGGTCTGTTAACCCGGCGACCACCAGCATTGAGGGGTAATCCTGAGCTTTGACATTTTCATAAGGTGAATAGCTTTGGATGCGCAAATAGGCCTCTTCACTGGTGATGGGATTGCCCCATTCTGGCCATTCAGGAGGGGTCAGTGGCAGGGTGTCATCGAGCATGGTGTTAAGTACATCAACGAAGGGGACTTCTGCGATTATGCCTGCGAAAATTTCTGGCGCCATATTGGCAACCGCCCCCATAAGCATGCCGCCAGCTGAGCCGCCATGAGCGACGATCTGGCGAGCGGAGGTGAATTCCTGATCTATGAGGTAGTTGGCGGCTGCGATAAAGTCGTTAAAACTATTCTCTTTATGCTCCATCTTGCCGTGTTTGTACCAGTTATAGCCTTTTTCCTTGCCGCCTCTAACATGAGCAATGGCATAGATGAAGCCACGATCCACGAGGCTGAGATGGTTGGCATAAAACCCGGCGGGCATGGAAATACCGTAAGAACCGTAGCCATATAGAAACAGCGGGGCCTCGCCATCTAGCCTTGTGCGCTTATGGTAAAGCAGGGTGATGGGGACCAGCTCATCATCTTTGGTTGGGGCATAAACGCGCCTTGTTACATAATCATTTTTATTATGACCTGAGGGGATTTCCTGAGTTTTCCGCAATGTCCGCTCGCGGGTTTCCATATCATAATCGTAGACCTCGGCTGGTGTGGTCATTGATGAGTAGGTGAAGCGGATGCTCTTGGTGTTGAACTCATATCCGCTTGCAAGGCCGAGTGAATATGCTTCTTCATCAAATTCAATGGCATGCTCTTCTGCAGTTTCAAGCGCGCGGATAACGATACGGGGCAGGCCTTCTTCCCGCTCTAACCTGACGAGGTAATTTTCAAACAGGGTGATGTCTATGATCAACCGGCCGGGCTTATGCTCTATGAGCGGTTGCCAATTCTCCGGGCTGGTTGCATCTATGCTGGTAGTTACGATCTTGAAATCTTCTGCCCCATCATGATTGGTGAGGATGTATAGCTCGCCATGGCGTTCTTCGAGCTCATATTCATGGCCAGTTTCACGGCGGGCGACACAGCTCGGCGTGCCGTTCGGGTCATTGGCGTCAATCAGGTGCCATTCAGAGGTTTCATGACCAGAGGCATTTATGGCGACATATTTATTTGATTGGGTTGTGCCGATATTTACGAAGAAGCCTGGGTCTGGCTCTTGATATATAAGCTCATCCTCAGTTTTTTGGCCGAGAGCATGACGATAAACAAAGGCTGGGCGGTGGTTATCATCGCGGCGGACATAATAAAGTGTGCGCGAATCTGCCCCCCAGCAAACATTGCCTGTGGTTTTTTCGATTCTGGTTTCAAAATCATAACCAGAGGCAATATCGCGGATGTAGAGCGTGTAATATTCAGACCCTTTATCATCCATTGTCCAGGCGATGTAATTATGGTCGGGGCTGTGGCTAACACCACCAAATTGGAAATAAGCACGGCCTTCACTTAAGGCGTTGCCATCAAGCAATAAAATTTCCTCGTCGCTGTCATTCAGCTTGCGGCAAAAGCGGGGGTGCTCACCATTTTCAATGTAGGAGACATAATAGCTCCAGGGGCCATCCTGCTGGGGCACGGTGGAATCGTCTTGTTTGATACGTCCTTTTAATTCGGCGAACAGGGTTTCTTGCAGCTCTTCTGTTGGGGCGAGGGCTGCTTCTGTGTGTTCATTCTCAGCTTCAAGATAGGCGCGAATATCTCCATTGAGCTCTGATGGATCTGTCATCACATCTTGCCAATTATCGGCCCGCAGCCAGTGATACGGGTCTTCTATAGTGCGGCCATGATGGCTACTGCTATGGGGGCGAATTTCTGCAAAGGGTGGGGCCACTTGAATGCGGGGCCGGTTGGGTTTGTTTCCTGCACCTTGGTCTGTCATATGTGGCCTCTTCTACCCTAAGGAAATACATGTGATGGCATTTCGCTTAAGCGCGGTACATTTTCGCCCTAACTGTTGAGGCGCGATGATGTGCCTGGTTACAATCGCTGTTGAAGCTACCCTATACTATTGGTAGCAACCTTCACCAGATAGGTGGTTTTCTGAATATTTTCAAATATTTTATCTGAAATTGCACCAGTGTTGTGGGTCTAATGAGCTTTGTTCAGTGGGATAGGCCGGTTTCCCTAGGGATAAGTTGCATCTGGGGTGGCTAGGGCCTTGTCATGGTTCTTTTGTGGCTGTTATCCTCAGGCGGCTTAAGGTGGGGGCTATGCTTGCTGAATTCTGCTATGCGGAATGGTGAGCAGAGTTTATTGTCGGAATGTTTAGAGCCTGCTTTTTGGTGTGGTTTTATTGATCTGACTTTTTTTATGGCTTAACTTAAAGTGTATTGGCTCTGGTGGGACTTTTAATACCGGGCCATTTAAGACTATCCCTTTTCCTCACCACCTGATTATTATTGCGAACTAATGTTCACCCTGATCCTGAAGAGGCTGTTGCTGTGATTGGCTATGCTGTTCTCACCCCTTTTGTGGCTGCATTATTTGCGCCGATACTTGTTCGTTTGATTGGCCATTGGGCGGCTTATATTCTGGCTTTGGTGCCAGCCTTTCTCTGTTATCGCTTCTTTGGTTATATTGAGCCGATTGCTAATGGCGGGCGGGTGCTGGAATCGCTTAGCTGGCTGCCTGAAATGGGGATAAATTACTCATTTCTGGTTGATGGGCTTAGCCTGACATTTGCCTTTCTTATTGCGGGTATTGGTTTTTTCATCGTCATTTATGCTGGTGGTTATTTAAAGGGGCACCCCTCACTTGGTCGCTTCATGGCTGTGTTGCTGGCGTTTATGGGCTCGATGCTGGGTCTCGTGCTGTCGGATAATCTCATTACGCTTTTTGTATTCTGGGAAATGACCTCCATCACTTCTTTCCTCCTGATTGGCTTTGACCATGACAGAATGGCCTCACGGCGGGCAGCCTTACAGGCTTTGATCATTACCGGGCTTGGCGGGTTGGTGATGCTGGCTGGCTTTGCGCTTGTTGGCATTATCGGTGGCAGTTATGAACTTTCTGAGCTGTTATCAAAAGGGGATGTGATTAAGAGTGATGCGCTTTACGGGCTGGCCTTCTGGCTGGTGATGGCCGGGGCGTTTACCAAATCGGCGCAGGTGCCGTTTCATTCATGGCTTGCCAATGCGATGGAGGCGCCAACACCTGTTTCAGCTTACTTGCACTCTGCCACTATGGTGAAAGCCGGTGTTTTTCTGCTGATGCGCTTTTACCCTATACTGGGGGAGACGCCATTATGGGAAACAGTGTTACCGATTGTTGGCGGTGTAACGCTGTTGGTTGGAACTATTCTGGCGGTACGTGATACGGATATGAAGCTGATGCTGGCTTATACGACCATTGCATCACTTGGGCTCCTTGTCATGATGCTTGGGGTTGGTGGCACCGGTGCCATTGAAGCCGCGGTGCTATATCTTATCGCGCATTCATTCTTTAAAGGCGGGCTTTTCATGGTGGTTGGCACCGTGGATCATGAAGCTGGCACAAGGGACATTCGCCGGTTAAGCGGCCTGCGCAGTGCGATGCCGATTACAGCGCTGGCTGCCAGCCTTGGGGCGCTTTCCATGTGTGGTTTGCCGCCTTTTGTTGGGTTTTTGGCGAAAGAATCTATCTATCACTCTGTTTCCCATGGGGACTGGCGCGAGTGGACAATTGCCCTTGTTGCGGTTATCGGCAATGTGCTGATGTTTGCTGTGGCGGCAAGCATTGCGATTAAGCCGTTTCTTGGTCGCTGGGTCGATCCGCCTAAAGCTGTGCATGAAGGCCCGCTGATGCTGGTGTTGGGGCCTTTGGTGTTGGGGTTAGTTGGGCTCGCCTCGGCCCTCTTTATACTTGAGCTGATGCAAACCAATTTCTTTGCGCCGATGATTATGGCGGTTGCTGGCCGCGAGGTGGAGGTGGACCTGCATCTATGGGGCGGTGTTAACCTGGCCCTTGGACTTAGCGCCATTACCGTTGTGTGCGGTGTGCTGGTGTTTATGTGGATTGAGAAATTCCGCCGTGGCTTTAATGGCGTGCTGACGGCAATTGGCTGGGGGCCGGATAAAGGCTTTGATCAGGCGATATGCCTGCTGACCTGGTTTGGCGGCGTGTTCACTCGGTTTTTGCAGAATGGCAGCATGCGCCGTTATATGCGGCTGACCTTTATTTTTACCGCGATGGCGTTATTGATCCCGATTTATCAGCAAAATCTATTGCCAGGAAAGCTGCGCTTCCCTGAGCTTGAGCTATGGGAGATGGGCGTTCTGCTGATCCTGACCATCGGTATTATTCAGGTGGTGCTGGCGCGCACAAGACTAACGGCGATTGTGTCACTTGGTATTCAGGGGACGGCTGTTGCGCTGGTGTTTATGATGTTTGGTGCGCCTGATCTCTCTTTCACTCAGTTTATGGTAGAGACACTCTCTGTCGTTATTCTGGCGCTGGTGCTAACCAGGTTTAAACTGATGCGGCAAGACCGGCGCAGCCCTTTCTCAATAATTGTTGATAGCAGCATCGCGCTTTCTGTTGGTGTTGGTATGTCTGTGTTTTTGATCCATATCACTCAGCCATTTCTCGACCTTAGGCTTTCTGAGTTCTTTGCGAATTACTCGGCCTCGGTTGCCCATGGCCGCAATATTGTCAATGTCATTTTGGTTGATTTCCGGGCGCTTGATACGCTTGGTGAAATTACCGTTGTGTTGATTGCCGGGCTTTCAGTATTGGCACTCATTCGCCTTAAAGCACCGGCCAGCACTGAAATGTCTGTCAGCGCGGCTGAAGCGCTGAAAACCAAAACTTTAAAGGGGGCTAAATGAGCACGCTGATCCTTAGGACTATTGCGCCAACGCTGACCAGCCTGATGGTGATTTACTCTATCGTGGTGCTGCTCTCTGGCCATAATGAACCGGGTGGTGGGTTTATCGGTGGGTTGATCGCGGCCTCTGCCTTTGCGCTTTATGGCATTGCCTGCGGTGTTGGCCCCGTGCGCCGGGCGATTTATTTCCACCCTATCTCTATTGCCGGGTTTGGTATGTTGCTGGCGGCGCTTAGCGGCTTGCCGTCTCTGATGGAAGGGGTGCCATACCTGACCGGTGTTTGGTGGTTTCCGAAACTTTCCAAGACTGTAGAGCTGGCCCTTTCTACGCCGTTGTTTTTTGACATTGGCGTCTGGCTTGTGGTGGTTGGCTCCCTGGTTAGCATTGCGCTGGCGCTTGAGGAAAAGGACTAAGCCCATGGAAAATTACTTAGCTTTGGTGGTTGGTCTATATTTTACGGCCAGTGTTTATCTCTTATTATCCGAGAGCCTTATTCGCATGCTGATTGGGGTTGCGCTTTTGGGTAATGGGGTGAATTTGCTGATTTTTACTGCCGGTCGCATCACTAGAGAAGTGCCGCCAATTATTCCTGAAGGGCAAAAGGCTGTTGGAATGGCAATTGCCAATCCGTTGCCTCAAGCGCTTATTCTCACCGCTATTGTTATTTCTTTTGCGCTGTTTGCCTTTGTATTGGTGCTTGCCTATCGCTCTTACGAGACCATTGGCACCGATGATACGGCAGAGATGCGCCTAGCTGAACCGGTTGAGAAATCTCAATTGCCGAAGGGATATTAAGAAATGGATGTTTCGACACCTGAAGGCGTGATGCTTGCCGCTCCAACGCCGGCAATTGACTGGCTGATTTTAACCCCTGTTATCATTCCGCTGATTACGGCCGCACTTTTAATTATGATGCGGCGCACTGTGGTGCTGCATCCTTTGATTGCGTTTCTGGGGCTTTCAGCCACGATTGCTGGCAATTCTGCATTGCTATGGCGGATCTACACTGAAGGGCCGCTTGCCATGACTATGGGCAATTGGTATCCGCCGTTTGGCATCAGTTTTGTTGCTGATTATCTTGGGGTGATCTTGTCGCTAACGGCTAGTGTTACAGTGTTGATGATTGCGCTATATGCGATCGGCGACAGTAATGGGCGCGAGCGGCGATTTGGATTTTATCCCCTTTTAATGACGCTGCTTGTTGGTGTTAATGGCTCGTTCCTCACTGGCGATATTTTCAACCTTTATGTGTGGTTTGAGGTGTTCCTCATCTCTTCCTTCGGGTTGATTATTCTTGGCGGCCAGCCCCGCCAGCTCGATGGTGCCGTGAAATATTGCTTCCTGAACCTGATTGCCACAACCTTATTCCTCATTGCGACGGGGTATCTTTATGGCATTTATGGCACGCTGAATATGGCGGATCTTTCCCGCATTATTAGCGGCGCGCCATTTGAGGGATCGCTAGTGGTGGTCTCTGCGCTTTATCTTTTGGCCTTCTCGATGAAAGCGGCGGCGTTTCCATTATTCTTCTGGTTGCCGGCCTCTTATCACACACCAAAAATTGTTGTCTCGGCGTTATTTGCCGGATTGCTGACCAAGGTCGGTGTTTACGCTTTGCTGCGTACCTTCACTGTTATTCTACCGCCGGCGATGGATAGCTGGATTATGGAAGCGCTCCTTTATGCGGGCATTGGCTCCATGGTGGTTGGCGCGCTTGGGGCGGTTGTGCAAACAGATTTAAGGAGGTTGTTCAGCTTTCTTCTGGTTGGCAGCATTGGCTTTATGATGGTTGGACTGTCTCTGGCGACTGAAAAAGCCTTGGCTGCGACGATTTTTTATATGGTGCACTCTATTTTAGTGATGACGGCGCTTTTCCTCACGGCGGGGCTTGTTGATCGCTATCGCGGCAGCCTTGATTTGCGGGTACTTTCTGGTGTGAGCGGGGACTTGCCATTTTTGAGCCTGATGTTTTTGGCGCTTGTTTTTATGGCCTCTGGTTTCCCGCCATTTTCAGGATTTTGGCCTAAGCTGGCACTTATCTCGGAAAGTCTGAAGGTTGCTTCCTATTGGGGGATGGCGACGATTATCTTTAGCAGTTTTCTCTCGCTGATTGCGCTTGGGCGCGCCTTTGCTTTTGGGTTCTGGCGGCCGCTATTGGATGAGGCGAAGCCACTTGTTGAGGACCAGAATTTAAAGCGCACTAAATTTGGCAAGCTGCAATATCTGCCAGTTATGGCGCTGGTGATCATGGCGATTTTAATAGGTATTTTGCCATCTTATCTGTTTGAGCTCACAACCCTTGGGGCAAAGTTGCTTTTGAACCCTGAGCCTTATGTGAATGCTGTGCTGGGAGGTGCCTCATGAGTAATCTCTTTCTAATCAATGTGCTGATGGCGGTGGCCTGGTGTGCCGTTTTGGGCTCGTTCACCCTGATGAACCTTTTATTTGGTTTTGCGGTTTCAAGCGGGGCGCTGTGGCTAACGAGAGAGCAGTACCGTACCTCTAAATATTTTCACCGCTTCTGGTTGGTTTTGGGGCTGGTGTTGCTGTTTTTGAAAGAGCTGGTTTTATCAGTGGTGAGAGTGGCCTGGCTGGTTATTCGCCCAAGCCGTAGCTTAAACCCAAGCTTTGTTTCTTTCCCGCTGACTGTGACCAAGGCGCATGAGATAACCTTGCTTGCCAACCTTATCACCCTGACGCCTGGCACCCTCAGTGTTGACGTTTCAGATGATAATAAGACGCTTTATATCCACTGCATTGATGTTGATGATGTTGATGCTTTGAGACGGGATATAGCGGAAGGTTTTGAGCGTAAAATTATGGAGGCGCTGAGATGACGGATATGTCGGCTGATGAGTTCTATCAACTCGCGATTTATATTTCTTTTGGCCTCTCTATTTTGGCGTTTCTGTTGACTATTTTGCGGCTGGTGCTTGGCCCGACCTTGCCTGACCGCATCTTATCCCTTGATCTACTGGTGACGCTTGGCATCGGTTTTATTGTGATCTTTACGCTGGCGACCGGTTATTACGCCTATCTTGATATGGCGATTGCGCTTGGTTTGGTTGGCTTTCTAGCAACGATCGCTTTTGCGCGGTTCGTTATGCATCAGGGGGAGACAAATGACCCGTTGATTGATGATGGGCTTGAACAGGTAGATAAGGATTAAGCCAATGATTTCAGTTATTACCGGGGTATTACTGATAACAGCTGCGGTTGTTAATCTGATTGCGGCAATCGGCATTTTAAGATTTCCGGACCTTTACACACGGATGCATGCTGCAAGTAAAGCGGGTACGCTTGGTGCAGGCTTGATGCTGGTAACCATTGCCATTCATTCTGGTGAGATTGAGATCGCATCACGCGCGCTTGCCGGGGCGGCCTTCTTCCTGCTAACCGCGCCGATATCGGCACATCTTTTGGCGCGGGCGGCTTATGTTGCCGGTATTGAACCATGGGAAGGCACCAAGGTGGATCACCTTAAGGGGCATTATACAGACAAGCAGGGTCATCTAAGTAGTGATGATGAGAAAAGCTAGAGTTTCGATGCTACTGTTTTAAAACTGGCGCTGTCTCTGACAATAATCCTCACAGCGATATCACTAACTTCTAATTTCTTTCACTAGAAATTGAAGACATAAAAAAACGCCTCAGATATTGCTATCTGAGGCGTTTTTTTGATTCCAGCATTTTTAGACGCACAGCCAGATTGGCTATTGCCTATAATTTGCTTTCACCGATACTTTAAAGATGCACTTCATCTTGATTAGATGAAAAGGATAACCTTGAATGGCCAGCCGATAAGACTTAGCCTTGTGGCTTAACCTTGGCGCGCCTTAAAACGGCGATTTGTTTTGTTAATTACATAGAGACGGCCGCGGCGACGTACAACGCGGTTATCACGATGGCGCTTGGCAAGCGACTTTAATGAATTTCTGATTTTCATTGTCTTATTCCCGCAAGTAGAATTATATTTCTTCCAACGCGTGCAAAGGCCTGAATAAGGCTTTTGATCCTTGCTCCCAGCGCCAAATGGCAGCCATATCAGCAGAATAGCGGTGATGAATTGTATATATAGGCGTTTAAGATAGAATTTAAAGACCTATGAAAAAGTCAAAGGCCAGCGAGAAGCCAGCCTTAATATGCAAGAGGTTTAATGACATAGTGCCTTACCCATGTCAACAAAGTTATATTGTCACTATAATATCATACTAAATATAGCTGTTTTTATAACTTTATTGCCATATGTTAAGGTTATGAGCTACGAATCTGGTCTAAAATGTTATATTAAGGGCAAGATTACGCTCAATTTCTTTGCTGAGCTAATTTTACCTTCACGGTCTTTCTCTACTGGCAGGAGCTTTTTGTGCGCTTAACACTACATACCGATTATGCCATTCGTACATTGATCTACCTGGCTGTCAATGAAGACCGCCTGGCAACGATTAGCGATATATCTGATAGCTATGGCATCTCCAAAAACCATATGATGAAAGTGGCTCAGGAGTTGGTGCATCACGGCTTTGTAGTTAGTGAGCGCGGGCGGAATGGTGGCTTGCGGCTGTCTCGAGATGCCTCTGATATTAACCTGGCTGATGTTGTTGAGAAAATGGAAACGGACTTTGGCCTTGTGGCCTGCCTTGACCCCAGCCGCAATAACTGCCGCATCACCGGTGTTTGCGGGGCGCAGCATGCTATTTTTGAAGCGATGGAAGCGTTTCTGGCCGTGTTGAGAAAATACAGCTTGCAGGATTCTATACTCAATAAAGATAATCTTCGCCATGTGTTTTATGCTGAAAGCCCGGCCGTCGAATAAAGCGCTCCCTTAAATTTTCACGCCGCCCCTTGCCCTAAATTATCAATCATCCCGCTAATCCTCATTCAACTGCTTTGCTGTTTTATACTGTGCGCAACGCCGTTGGCTATCTCGCCTTTCAAGGGACTGCGTGATAGATCTTTTTATATGGACAGGGCTCGGGATGTTCTCAAACAAATATTTGGATATGATAATTTTCGCCCGCTTCAGGATGAGGTAATCTCCACCCTGATTGGCGGCGGCGATGTGCTGACGATTATGCCGACCGGCGGCGGCAAATCGCTTTGCTATCAGATCCCCTCTTTGGTGCGCAGTGGCACCGGCATTGTTGTTTCGCCGTTAATCGCGCTTATGCAGGACCAGGTAGATGCGCTAACTGAGCTGGGGGTTAAGGCCTCATTTCTCAACTCTTCGCAAACAAGAGATGAGCAGCGGGCGGTAGAGGCGGCGCTTTTGGATGGCACACTGGATCTCTTATATATTTCCCCTGAAAGACTAACAACGAACAGAATGATGGAGCTATTAGCGAGTGCTGACCTGGCGCTATTTGCTATAGATGAAGCCCATTGCGTCTCTCAATGGGGGCATGATTTCCGACCGGAATATCGCCGGCTTTCTCAGCTTTCAGAATATTTTCCGCATGTGCCGCGCATAGGCTTAACCGCAACGGCTGATGAACGGACGCGGGAAGAAATTGTGACTGAGCTGCGCCTAAATAGCGCTGAGCAGTTTATCGCGAGTTTTGACCGGCCGAACCTTTGTTACACCATTCAAGAAGGCGGCGCCCCGCGGGAAGCGCTATGGCAGTTTATTTCAGACAGCCACCCAACTGATAGCGGCATTGTTTATTGCCTCTCTCGCCGTAAGGTTGAAGATGTAGCTGAATGGCTTTCTGCTAAGGGGCGGGTTGCGCTGCCGTATCATGCGGGGCTTGACGCGGAAACAAGACGGCAGGCACAGGCGCGCTTCCTACGGGAGGATGGCATCATCATGGTGGCGACTGTAGCGTTTGGAATGGGGATTGATAAACCTGATGTGCGGTTTGTGGCGCATCTGAATTTGCCTAAATCAATTGAATCTTATTATCAGGAAACGGGCCGCGCCGGGCGGGATGGGTTGCCGGCCAATACCTGGATGGCCTATGGGCTGAATGATGTGATTACCTATCAGCAATGGATTGAGAATTCTGAAGCTGGGGCGGCACAAAAACAGGTGGAGCGGCAAAAGCTTGATGCGCTGCTGGGGCTTTGTGAGCATAGCGAATGCCGGCGACAATCTTTGCTGACATATTTTAACGAGCCTTATGACAAGAAGTGCGGCAATTGCGATAATTGCCTTTCTCCGCCGGAGACGATGGATGGGCTTGAGCTGGCACAAAAGGCGCTTTCCACGGTTTATCGTACTGGGCAGCGGTTTGGTGTGGCTTATATGGTGAAGATATTGCGCGGCGCGGTTGATGACCGGATTGTCTCTAATGGGCATGATCAGGTTTCAACTTTCGGAATTGGCAAATCGCTTGATGGCAAGGGATGGCGCAGTGTTTTCCGCCAGCTGATAGCGCGCGGGTTTTTAATCGCCGACCCTGAGCAACATGGCGGGCTTCGGCTTTCTGAAAGTTGCAGACCGTTGTTAAAGGGGGAGACGCCCTTTCATTTGAGGTTATTGAAGCGCAGCAAGAGTAGCCGTGGTAAAGGCGCAAAATCGGCTGGTTCAAAATCTCTCAATCATGTGCTGGCAGTTGATAATGATTTATGGGAAGCGCTGATTGCTCTGCGGGTTGAGTTGGCAACCAAACAAAATGTGCCACCTTATGTTATCTGCCATAACAGAACCCTTGAAGAGCTGGTATTGAACCGCCCGCAAAGTCTGGACGCGCTGGAAGATATTAGCGGACTGGCGACCAGGAAAATTGCCCGCTATGGTGAGGCTTTCCTGAAAGTTATTGCGGCGCATCCGGCGGACCCGGTGTTACAAAATAAACTGACCGACACCGTAAACCAGAGCCTCAGGCTTTATCTTTCTGGCATGGATGCCGGGGCGATCGCAGATGAGCGCGGCATAACCATCTCTACTGTCTATGATCATTTTGCAGAGGCAATTGAAGCGGGTGTGTTGGATATTTCAGCTTTGCCGGAACTTGATGCGGCAAGCATCTCTGAAATTACAGGTATTTTTGAAGAGCTGAATATTTATGAAACCGGACGGCTGAAACCCGGTTATGATGCGCTTGAGGGTCGCTATAATTATGGCATCCTAAAATGTGTGTTGGCGGACAGGCTAATCAGCGCTTAACTGAATAAGCTTCTCTATAACAATTTGGGAATGTGAGGGTTTTTATGTCTAGTGAAATGCCCCACGGGCTGGTTTGTGGTTTTGATATTGATGCGGGCGGGCAAGCTACCGAACTGCATGGTGAGGATATTTTCCAGCCTATTCCTGAAGGGGCCTGGCGCTGGCTTCACTTTGATAAAAATGATGATGATGCGATAAGCTGGCTGGTTGAGAAAAGCGGCCTTAGACCGGCAATAAGAAATGTGTTGATTGCGCCTGAGACCAGACCGCGGCTGAAAATTGTTGATGAAGATGAGGTGTTAGTGCTGCGCGGGGTGAACCTCAATCCGCATGCCCATGCCGAGGATATGATCTCTATTCGGCTTTCAGTTGAGAAAAACCGCATTATCTCCTCTCGTAAGATTAAATTGATGGCGATTGATGCTTTGCGCAAGGCCTTTGCGGAGGGCACAGGCCCCCAAACTATTGGTGACTTTATTGTTGACCTTGCTGAAGGTTTGACCGAGCGGGTTGGCCCTGTCGTTTCTGAATTACTGGAAGAATCTGATCAACTTGAAGAATTTGGCTCGTCTATGGATATGCGCGTCCTTAGAGAGCGCATTAGCCAGCTGCGCCATAAGCTCATTCCGCTGCGGCGTTATTTACGGCCACAAAAAGATGCGTTGAAAGCCTTGATCTCTGCGCCCCTTGATTGGATGACAGACCGCCAGCGTTTGCGCCTCCGGGATACGCATGACCAATTAATACGCTACCTTGAAGATCTGGATGCGGCGAGAGACCGGGCGGATGTGGTGCAAGACTGGCTGCAAGCAGATCTGAGTGATCGCACCAACAGGGTCATGCTTATTCTTTCTGTGGTAACGGCTATTTTCTTGCCGCTGGGGCTTATCTCTGGATTATTAGGCATGAATGTGAGCGGTATTCCCGGGGCTGAAACGCCATATGCCTTTCTGATTGTTATAGTGTTGATGTGTCTGATTGGAGTATTGCTGCTTTGGGTGTTTAGATATTTTAAAATTATCTAGATCAGCTTACAGGATGGGGTTTCGTCAGGCCGCTTAATGCGCATGGCCTCGCCGCTGGTGCCTCTCACACAATATAAATCGCGCTATTTCGTCACGATCTAGTGAACTTACCGGGATAATTTGCCGTTTGCCCTTCTGTTGACAGAGTTGGGTGTTTTTCACATCTGATGACACTATCCTGCCGCGTCTAATTCTCCTGTGTGTATTTAGCTTCTGTTTGAGTTCTGTTCTTTGCTGAGCTGTCTCAGGGTGTTTTATATTTTCAGTGAGTGCTCGGCACGGGATTTTTGGCCCTTAAGGGTCTTGATGATTAATTCTATAGGTATTTTGATGTTAGCTACATTTTGGCGCTTGCTGGCGAAAGCCCTTATTTTGACTATGCTGGTTTTTGGCATGTCTTCTGGTTTTGCGCCCTCTTCATATGCGCAAACCGGTGATGAGGTTAAGTCGGAGACGGTTGATAACTGGCTCAGCCAGCTTGAGCGTATTGAGAAGAATGCGGATATTTTGCAATCTGATGATGCTGGCCTGACCCGGCTGCAAGAAGAGGCGCAGAAGCTGAGCCTTGAGATTGAGAAATATCGTGTTTCTCTGACGCCAAAAATCACCGAGCTTAAATCCCAGATCGACAAGCTGGGCGAGGAACCTGGTAAAGAAGAGCCAGAGGAAGCAACCGCCATTAAGGCTGAGCGGAAACGGCTAAATGATGATTTCCAGCGGATTGATGGTGAATTTAAGCGGGCGGGTGTTGCGACTACGCGGACAACCCAAATTATCAGCCGTATTCAGGAATTGCGCCGCAATGTCTTTGCGCGGCAGATATTCAAACGACAGACATCGCTCTATCACGTTTCTGGCTGGACCTCTCTGTTCGCAGATATTCAATTTGCTGGCCATCGTTTGGTCACCCTTTACCGAGACTGGGTCGAGAAAGCAGCACCGCTTTCACGGATTCTATGGTTGCTTGGCGGTATACTGGCCTTTATAGCTCTCGCCCAAATTTTGACTGTAAAACTTATCAATCGGTTTCGGGTGCTACCGGATGGCGCGGAGCCTGTGTTTCTCAAGCAGGCGGCCTCCACAGTATCGGTTAGTTTATTGCGGATGCTGCCGGGGCTTCTGGCCATTGGCATATTGTATGGCGGGTTAACATTATTGGATGCTTTCACCCCGTTAATGCGGCAATTCCTAACATCGCTGCTTTTCTTCTCAGCGCTGGTTATTATTGTGGCTAGCCTTGCTACCACTCTACTTGCCCCGAACCGAGGCGGTTGGAGAATGGTTGATCTATCAGATCGCAACGCCAGCCGGATGAACAATTTGATTATAGGGCTAAGCTTTGCCTATGGGCTTAACCGGTTCGGTGTTGAGGTTAATCAGATGATCTCAGCGCCGATCTCTTTGACATGGCTGGTTAGTCTTGTATCCAGCATTTTATTTGTGGTTCTGCTGGTTATGTTGTTGCGCATTCCTTTTGGCATGAAGGATGTGAAGGGCAAGTTGGAACCTGTGCATCTCTTATGGCCCTTATGGCTAAAACTGCCGCTTTGGATGGTCGTGGCGGCCATAGCGATTGCGCTGCCACTTGGCTATTTTGCCTTTGCTGAATTTCTTGCGGGCCAGGTGGTTTTAACCGGCGCCGTTATTATCATTGTTTTGTTGATCCATCAGGCGATTGGCGAACTCAGGCAAGATATGGTGGATGCTGAAGGGCTTATTGGCCGGCAGGCGAAGCACCATTTGCACATGGATCAAGAACCGCGCAAGTTACTGGCTTTTGGCATTAGCTTTTTGCTCAATAGTTTATTGCTCATTCTTGCTATACCGCTGGTGCTATTTAACTGGGGCTTTAGCTGGGCTGACCTGCATAGCTGGATGCTGACGCTGTTTTATGGTTTTGAGGTCGGCTCTTTCCGGTTCTCAATGGCGGCGATTATGATGGGCATCACGTTGTTTGCACTTGGTATTCTTCTCACCAGGTTTCTTCAGCGCTGGCTCGATGCGGGGGTATTGAAATCTCCTCGTATACAATCAGGTTTATCTAACTCGATTAAGACGGGTGTGGGGTATTTAGGCTTTCTCCTCTCTGCCTTGATTTCTGTTTCCTATGTTGGGCTTGATTTTACTAATCTGGCGATTGTTGCTGGTGCGCTTTCTGTTGGTATTGGTTTTGGCCTTCAAAGCATCGTCAATAACTTTGTCTCTGGGCTTATTCTGCTGGTGGAGCGGCCGGTTAAGGTTGGTGATTGGGTGATTGTTGGGGACCATCAGGGATTTGTGCGCCGCATCTCTGTGCGTTCAACTGAGATTGAAACTTTTGATCGCTCTACAGTGATTGTGCCTAACTCTGAGCTGATCACCGGTGTGGTGACTAACTGGACCCATGGCAACTCGACCGGCAGAGTGATTGTGGGGGTTGGTGTTGCCTATCATAGCGACCCAAGGCAGGTTTATAACCTTCTTGAAAAAATTGCTAAGGAACATCCGAAAACCCTAACCTACCCGGCCCCGCGGATTGTGTTTGAGGATTTTGGCGCCAGCTCGCTTGATTTTACAATCAGGGTTTATATCGGCAATATCACTGAGGTGTTTGATGTGACAACCGAGCTGCGCATGAGGGTGTTTGAAACCTTTAAAGCCGAGAATATTGAGATCGCCTTCCCTCAATTGGATATTCATTTAAAGAGGTAAGGCTTTGACCGCCCTTTTCCTCAGGCCATTTCATAAGAAAACACCCGCCTCTTGGATTAAGCCTAGGGGCGGGTGTTATTCGTTTTTCTCGTTAGTCTTTTAAGTTAAGAAAGAGCTGTACTTTAATATTTCCAGCCAACACCGAGTGTATATTTTTCTACATCGACATAGGCTGGGCTATCGGCGTTAAAGTCTGCGATCTTACCCTCGATATAGAGCCCTCTGCGAAGCGGGACTTTTACATAGAAGTCCAGCTCTGTACCATAATCGATTGAGCCTTCTTCTGATGAAAAGTCATGATATTGAGCTTTCAGCAACACGCCATTCAGGTATGACCACTGGTCGCCATAACCTTTGATCTTGTAAGTGACATCCAGATAGAAGTCTTCAAGACCGCCAGCTGGTGTGACCAGAAACTGGTCTGCAAAACCATTGAATTTATGCAATGTGGCCAATGGTGTGCGGAAGGCGAAATTACCGTCGTCACTGCCAAGGCTTTCAAAGCCAACGGTCGTTTTCAGGCCGCCTTTAGAGAGGCCGAGAGCCAGGTGATAATAATCCGCTTCATATGAAATGGGGTTATCAGCATAATCTTCCTGATGGGCATATTCTGCGTAATAATGAAGGCCATAACCATCTAGAATGTCGCGCTTGCCGGAGAGGCTAAGGCCATATGTGGCTGATGAGTTTGCAGGAGAGTCATCCTCAAAATCCAGCAGATAGCCATAGCCTTTCAGCACACCAAGTTGGGGTAGCTTATAGGCTCCATGGATAAAATGACTTTCACTGTCCCAGTTGCCGTTAGGGCTGTCATTGCCAAAAATACGGTTAATGCGGTCAATATAGCCGTAACTAACTGTCAGACCATCGATGCTGGTATTCACAACTTTTGCGGCATCATAGGTCTGGTTGTTCTGGCGCCAGCCAACATGGCCAATGAAGCGGTGGTTATCTAGCGTGATAACCTGGCGGCCAACTTTGATAGTGGTATCTGGTATGCCGCTATAGGCGAGGAACATCTGGTTCCATTCAGTTGATTCGACATCTGCGACAACCGGAAAGGTGCCTTTGCCATTGATGGTGTTGTTAAAGCGGTCATCGCCAATATTTCTAACGTTTTCCCACTCGACCTGAAACATGAAGCCGTAGAATGGCGCTGTTTTAAAACCAACGCGGCTGCGTAGTGTGGACGCTTTTGCAGTATTAGGACGGTTGGCCTGATCGACATATTCATAGCGATAACGCTCATCAATATAGAACTTGCCGTTGCTGATGGCATCAAACAAAGCTTCACCGGCAACAGCTGGCTGAGCTGTGGCTGACAAGGCGGAAAGCACTGCCCCCAGAGCCAATAATTTAGTAGCGGATTTCATGTGGTAACCCCCGAATTTTGTAACCCATATGTAATATGAATGAATTCCCTTATCGCCAAGATAAGACTCGCCCAGGAGTTGAGTCAATATATTTTTATCAATGATTTCAATTGCTTATAAAACATGCATTTCACTGACTATTTATTCATCAAGCTGTCATATTTTGTGCGACTTTGGAGCTTATCTGCTCTTCCACTGCGACATGTTGTACGCGCTGTGATCATATTTACCGCTCTAGGGCCCGGTCGCTAAAATAGCTGACGGGTGACAGGCAGATCTGTTTTGTTTTTTCTGCCCTTTTGATTCTTATACTGTCGAGCCTCTATCTATGGCTGTGTTTTGGGCTGAAACTTATGTTGCTGGCCATGATGCCTGTCTGATGTGAATGACGGTTTTTTCTGGTATCTCAGGGGGGGCGAATTGTTGTATGGCTTGTGCTCATCTCATGCTTGTTAGGCGGGTTCTTTTTTTGAGTGATGACAGTTGATCCGATGCGAATTAGAGAATTCCAATGGCGCGGAGAGATTGATCTATGAAAACCAAATCAGTCTTTGAAGAAAGTTGAGCCCGGTTTTATGAGAAGGGGTGTTATTAAGTAAAATGCAAAGTTTTAGAAAGAGGCAGCATGGCACAGATTAAAACTCTGATCGCAACTGAGATTAACGCGCGACCAGCACAGGTAGAGATGGCTGTTGCCCTGATTGATGAAGGGGCGACCGTGCCGTTTATTGCGCGCTATCGTAAGGAGCGCACCGGCGGCCTTGATGATACGCAGTTGCGCACCATAGAGACGCGGTTGACTTATCTTAGAGATCTTGAACAGCGCCGCGGTTCCATTTTGAAAACGATTACCGAACAGGGCAAGCTCTCTGCTGATCTTGAACGGCAGATTAAGGGGGCGACGACCCGCTCTGAGCTTGAGGATCTCTACCTCCCCTACAAGCCGAAACGACGCACCAAAGCGCAGATTGCGCGGGAAGCTGGATTAGAGCCGCTTGCAGAGCGCATAAAAACAGACCCGAAGGCTGACCCGCTAGTGCTTGCGGCTGAGTATATAAATAATGATGCCGGGGTTGAGGATAAAGCCGCGGCGCTTGATGGGGCGGCTGACATCATCATTGAAACGATGAGTGAAACGGCTGAGCTTGTTGGCGACCTTCGCAAAAATATGCGCCAACAAGGGGCGCTTGCTGCCAAAGTGAAAAAGGGCAAGGAAGAAGAGGGGGCTAAATTTTCTGACTATTTTGATTTCACGGAAGATTTTCACAAGGTGCCCTCTCACCGGGCGCTGGCCCTACTTCGGGCTGTGCGGGAGGGGGTTATTTCGCTCTCGCTTGATATGTCTGAGGATCAGGGCGGCATGCACCCGGCTGAGCGGAAAATGGCTGCCGAGTTTGACCTCTCAAATAGCAATGCCGAGCGCCGTAACTGGCTGATGGAAACAGTCAAAAAGGGCTGGAAGGGCAAGTTACACAAGAAAGTGACAAGCGACCTTTTCAGTGACCTTCGTGACCAGGCTGAGACTGAGGCGATACGAGTTTTTTCAAAAAATCTGAAAGATCTTTTGCTTGCAGCGCCTGCTGGGGCCAGAGCGACGCTAGGGCTGGACCCGGGCTTTCGCACCGGCGTTAAAGTGGCGGTTGTTGATGAAACCGGCAAAGTTGTCGCCACTGATACTATCTACCCGCATGAGCCACGTAATGACTGGAGCGGGTCACTGCGCACGCTTGAGCGCTTGGTCGAGGCGCATAATATTGAATTAATTAGCGTTGGTAATGGCACGGCCTCTCGCGAGACAGACAAGTTAGCGGCGGAGCTTATTAAACGGCGCAAGGCTACAACTGGTAACCAGGGCAAAGCGCTGACTAAAGTTATGGTTTCTGAGGCAGGGGCTTCTGTTTACTCGGCCTCTGAATTGGCTGCGAAGGAATTTCCTGATCTTGATGTTTCATTGCGGGGGGCTGTTTCGATTGCGCGGCGCTTGCAGGACCCGTTGGCTGAGCTTGTAAAGATTGATCCGAAGGCCATTGGCGTTGGTCAATACCAGCATGATGTTGACCAGTCTGCCCTTGCCTCTTCACTCACAGCGGCGGTTGAGGATTGTGTAAACGCTGTGGGCGTAGACCTGAACATGGCATCACCGGCGCTGCTTACTTACATCTCTGGCCTGAATGAAACATTAGCGCAAAACATTGTTGAATACCGCAATGCACATGGGGCGTTTCGCTCGCGTAGTGAGTTGAAGAAAGTCGCGCGGCTTGGCCCTAAAGCCTTTGAGCAGGCCGCTGGTTTTCTTCGTATTCGGGATGGGAGAAATGTGCTGGACCAATCTGCCGTGCATCCTGAGGCCTATGAGCTGGTTAATGATATTGCCAAACAATCAGGGCGGCCCGTTGGTGATTTGATTGGTGACATCGCCTTTTTAAAAGGGCTGGATGCCACTAAATTTGCCACGGAGCAATTTGGCTTACCAACGGTGACGGATATTCTCAGCGAACTTGAGAAGCCGGGGCGTGATCCGCGGCCAGATTTTGAAGTGGCGACTTTTGCTGAAGGCGTTGAAAAAATTAGCGACCTTAAGCCAGGCATGCGGCTTGAGGGGGTTGTGACCAATGTAACTAACTTTGGTGCCTTTGTTGATATTGGCGTTCATCAGGATGGGCTGGTGCATATTTCGCAATTGGCGGATAAATTTGTGCAAGACCCGCATGAGGTGGTTAAGGCCGGTGAGATCGTCTCTGTTCTGGTGATGGAAGTTGACCAGCCACGCAAGCGCATTGGGTTATCTATGAAGAGTGACGCAGCTGGTGCTGGCGAGCAGCGCGGCGGCACTGAAAAGCCTCGTGGTGCCTCCTCCCTTAAAAGCGGTGGCCGGGTTGAACCGGAAGCTCCGAGCAACCCCTTTGCGGATGCATTTCGTAAGGCTGGAAAAACGCGGCACTAGAAGCAGTCTGACTGGTTAAAGGGTGCTGCTATCGTTTGCCATTGAGCTGAACAAACAAAAGGCGGGAGAGACCCCGCCTTTTGTAGTGTTTAAACTTTGGTGGCCTGATTAAGCGGCTGCTACAGCTTTACCCTCAATAATTTTCAGGCCGGCATCATAATTATCGCGCCAGATCACTTCGGCAAGAGATGTGCTGCCGTCTTTAAATTTTACGGTGACCTGTTGTGAGACCTGCATATTGCCAACAGATGCAATACGTAAACCGTCTCCGCTATTGTCAGTCATGATCGTATCATACTCAATGTCATCAATGATAACGGTGACGTCTTCACTAATTTTTTTCCGTAGAGATTTACGGCGGTCCTTGATGTCTTTCTTAACATCTTTCAGGAAGGTTTCGACTGAGGCAGAGAGCTGCTCTGTTACCTGAGTGAGGTTTTGAGACACGGTGTTGATCTTGTCTGAAACTTGTGAGGTTTCGTCCATTACCTCTGCGACTGCTTCCACATTGCGAGATGCTTTCTGGCTGCCATCTGATGCGAGTGTGATGCTGCGGGCAATTTCCTGAGTTGAGGCATCCTGCTCGTTCACAGCGGCAGAGATGGCAGTTGTTACTTCCTCTACACCATTAATTGAATTGGTGATTGCTGCTATGGCATCTACTGCGTTTTTCGTTGATGATTGAACATTAGCAATCTGGACAGCGATGTCATCGGTGGCTTTAGCTGTTTGGTTAGAGAGGCCTTTTACCTCCGCCGCGACAACGGCGAAGCCTTTGCCTGCGTCCCCTGCTCTTGCTGCCTCAATTGTTGCATTCAAGGCAAGAAGATTGGTTTGCTCAGCAATTTCACTAATGAGGGAGACAACTTCGCCAATTTTCTGGGCTGCATCTGCTAGCCCAATCATATCCTGATTGGTGCGGTTAACAAGTTCTGATGCTTCACCAACCGAGCGGTTTGCATTTTGTGCCTGGCTTGAAATTTCCTGAATTGATGCGGCCAGCTCTTCAGCAGCGGAGGCGACGGTTTGCACATTGCCTGTGGCTTCTGTTGAGGCGTCTCTGGCGCTTTGCGTTTCATTTAGAGCCGTGCTTGCAACATGTTTGAGGGTGATAGAGCTATCGGTCATATTCTCTGACTGGCTTTTCACTGTCTCAATGACCTGGTTGACTTCAATCTGGAAATCATTGACCAGCTTTTCAATATATTCCTGGCGGAGCTTTTCGCTTTGGCTTTCTTTTTCGGCCTCGGCTTCAAGCTCATTGCGTTGAATAGCATTGTTTTTAAAGACCTCTAGCGCTTGAGCAATTTCACCAATTTCATCTCTGCTCATGAATTGACTTGTTGAAATGCTGGTATCTCCGCCGGCCAGTTTTGCCATAAGCTGAGTGATGCCAGATATAGGCCGGACGATTGAGCGAGAGAGGAAATAACCGATTGTGCCAACAACTGTTAGGAGCACTGCGCCGATTAGCAGCATAGTCAGACCCATTGATCTGATTGGGGCGCTTATCTCATCAACTGATTGCACGGCAACAAAGGCCCAGTCTGCTCCCCAATAGCCAAATGGAATAGCATAGTAGGCCATATCCATATTTCGGTAGCTAGAATCAGTTGTCTCACCTTCACTGCCCGAGAAGGCTGTATGGATCGCTGCATTATCAATTGATGTTTTGAGGATATCATTCTCACTAGTAAAGGGGCTATCAGTCCGCATTTTGAAATCTTTACCTACAATCATCACTTCACCAGTCTCCCCAAGACCAGCGGTTTGGTTCATTAGCTTCGTGATCCCTGAGATCGGCATCTTGAAGGCTAGAACACCAATTTTTTTTCCATCTTTATAGACGGCTGTTGACATGAAGCTGGCAGGAGCACCTTGAGAGGGCGCATACGGGCTGAAATCGTAAAAATTGATTGCCCCATTGAATAGCGCCTGTTTGGCAGCCTGGAAAGCACGGCCGAGGTCAGTATCTTTATATTCGCCATCCTCGAAATTGGTTGCAAAATCCAATTCTTTAGACACGGTATAGAGGAGGTTGCCTTTTAGATCGAACAGGAAAATGTCGTAATAACCGCGCTCTTTTAAAAGCTTATGAAACCAATGATGATGCTTTTTGTGAATGTCGTCATAAGTCGTGCCGGTGTTGGCACTTTCTAGCTTATCTTTCTCACCCGTAGGATTGGCATTATTGGTGATGTAAGCTGATTGCAAAATATCTTTAGGATTTCCGAGTAGATTGCTCCAAGCGCCAGAAAACTCAACGATCGCATTCTTTACTTCTTCATTATCTGCTGCGATTTTCAGGTCTTTTTCGATATTAGTGAAATAATCTCTTAGAACCTGAGCTTTGGTTTTCAATATCCCAAGCTTGCGTTCCTGAACCATGTCGTGAGCGAAGTTACTGGCGGTGAAATAGGCTGATGCACCAATGATAATAGCAACTAAAAAAGCTGACCCGACGATGGCTAGTGGGATCTTTATTTTAAGTGTCAAATTTTGCATGCCAGTCTCCCGCGCCATAAATAATATGAATTGTTTGTAAACTGACATTCGTAAAATTAAGCTTAAGACTAATTCTTAATTTTCATTACTAAGCTTTAACTCTTCCTCTATTTTTCATGATCTTGCGGCAACTATAGCTGTTGTTTACTCAGCTCCTCACATGACAGGTTATGGGGCATTTTATCTAAATAGTGGGGGCCAGGGGCGGTCTTTATCTGCTTGTTGCCAATTGGCGGCCCAGTCTGGCAGCGGCATTTGAAGCCGGGCTGTTTCATCCGCATTTAATCCCATTTCTTCCATCACATCCTCAGTTGGTATGACGCCCGTTTTGCCAGTGACGCAGGTGCGCAGCAATACGGATGAAACAGCTGCGCCGCGCACCCACATTGACTGCTCGACAAAGATCCATTTTTCATCCAGAGAGAGCAGCTTGGTGTGCGTGGTGACTTTGTTGAATAGCCGGATGCGTTTGCGATATTGGATGGTGCTGCCTGCAACCGCAAAACCCCAGCGCCGCCTGAAGAGGGCTGAGAGAAGTCCGCAGCGGATGGATAAGTCAAAACGACCGATATCATATAGCGTGAGGATGCGGCCATTATTCATCTCGGCATACATATCAAGATCCCAAGGGCGGCAAATGAAGCTGAGCTCACTGGTTTCATGGGCGGCTAACGGGCTACGAAACCTTGACCGCGCAAAAGTAAGAAGAAGCCGAGTGACTGGATACATTTTTTTCTGCTCTCTACGGTCTTAGGTACTGGTTTTAAGATAAATCCTGGATGTGTAGCGATAAACAAAGGCAACTATAGAACATTGTTTACCTCTCTAAAAGAAAATGAAAAGCGAAAGAAAAGAACAGCGCTGGCGCATTTGTCAGGGGGGAGGACAGAGGCATCAGCGCTGTTCTTATACTTCGTTAATCGTTCTGGGAAGGAGGGAGGGCCTATATTTTAACGAAGCTTATTCTCGTCTATTTTGGAAATTTTCTGCTCATCGCTGAGCCGTTGCTGGCTGACTTTTTCGCCTGTGCAATAGTTGAGAAAGATACAGAAAGCGGCTGTTGCCAGTGAGACCGAAATTAAAGTTTTTAGGGCGATTGACATGTTTGGTTCCTTCATTCTGGCGACACCCGATTTGGCCATCGCGTTGTCTATGGTCTGAAGGATAGGTGCTGCTCTGCACTGGCGCTGTGAGATTTCTCACACAGGTGCATGGAACACTTATTTTGGAATTTGGGAGCGCCAAATGCGGGGTTTATAAGCACGGTCACGGGTGAATAGCTGGCATGCAACCGACTTATTGCCCTTTTAAAAGAGCCCGTGATGGCGGCAGACGAATTTTACTTTAGAAAGCTTGGCCGCATCACTGCCAAGCTGCCCGCGATGAAGGGTAGGCTTGCCCTCTTCTTCTCTTATTTCCACATAAAATGGGGTTTCTTTTTTTGCGCCAGAGAGCTGGTAGCTTGCGTAACCACAAATATGTAGCCCGGGTTGCGATGAAAATTTCAGGGTTTTGACTGAGACAAAGTCCGCTGTTTCACTCGAGGTTATCAGCCCTTTAATGCCGGTCTGATAGACCTCTGTTTGAGCGGGGCTTAGCGTGACCTGCTGCATACCGCCGGCCTCTGATGCCTCCTCGTTTGCTTTGCCAACGAGAGAAGGCCCCTGACTGGCGCTGCACGCTGACAGGAGAGAGAGAAGCGTAGTGAAGTAGATGAGTTTTGCCAGAGCTGACTTCGTCACATTTACCAGAGCTGACTTCGTCACAGCGGTTCCCCTCACAACTGTTCTCAAAAATTACCTGAACTGCTTTTTTAACCTTCCTCTGCCACAAGAGCAAGATTTGCCGAGATGTCTAGAACCGCTTTCAACCGATTTGGTCCAGCGCTTTCTGGCAAACCATCTGCCCTGTTGTGAACATGTGAGATTGGGGTGAGTGATAAAGGTTATACCGCTGCAACCTTTTTCAAAAACTCATTGACCACAGTGCCTAACTCATCAGTGCGGTACATCACTTCTTTTGAAGAGGTGAGCACTATATCTACTGAAGCAAGGTTTTCACTAGCTGCCGATGTGACTTCACCGATGTTAGCAGCGACATTACTTGTCCCCGATGCAGCCTGTTGAACATTGCTGCTTATTTCTGTGGTTGAGGCACCCTGCTCTTCAACAGCGGCGGCGATGGCTTGAACAGATTCGCTCAGACTTGTCATCAACGCGGCTATCTCCTGAATGGCATCGACTGCGCCTCTGGTTTCTGACTGAATGTTTTCAATCTGAGTGCTTATTTCTTCTGTGGCCTTGCCTGTCTGGGTGGCAAGATCTTTCACCTCAGCTGCAACAACTGCAAAGCCTTTTCCCTGTTCGCCCGCACGTGCAGCTTCAATGGTTGCGTTGAGCGCAAGGAGATTTGTCTGTTCTGCAATTTCCCGAATGAGAGAGATAACGGCATCAATTTTTTCTGCCGATTGCGCAAGATTTGCAACTTTTGCATCTGTATTTGCTGCGGTTTCAGCGGCATTTTTGACTTCACTATTTGTGCGCATGATCTGGCGGGAGATTTCATCAATCGAGGCTGCGAGTTCTTCACTGGCTGCAGCAACGGCCTGCACATTCTCTGAAGCCTCTCTGGAGGAATTTGCCGCGCTATCTGCCTGTACATTGGTTTTGCTTGCAAGGCTTTCAAGCGCGTTGCCAGCTGAATTCAACTGCTCTGTATTTGTGGATACTGCTTTGAGTATATTTTGCGAATTAGACTGAAAATCAGATATCAACGCTTCAATTCTGGTTTGCCGTTCCTGCCGGGCGAGACGCTGTTTTTCACCTTCTGTTTCCAGCTTCTGTCGTTCTACCGCGTTTTCCTGGAATGATTTCAAAGCATGGCTCATCTGGCCGATTTCATCACTACGGTCAGCAAATGGAATGGTTTCTTCATATTTGCCGTTAGACATGTCTGTCATTACATCTGTAATAGACTGTAGAGGACGGAGAATCCGATTAAAGACAAAAACCCCGACACCTGCCATGAGGAGCAGGAAGACAGCTGAGAACCCATAAACGAGATAATTTCTTTGCTGCGCTTTTGATCGTTGGGCATCTACACTTGCTTTCAAAAGCTTCATTTTTGCATCAATGGATGTTTTGGCGATTGCCAACAGCTGCTCAATATCACTTGTGATTTTGCTTGCCTCGGCATCAAATGCAGCCATCATCTGGTTGCCTGCTGCCGGGCCACCATCGACATAAGCTTGTGCCATTTTTTTACCTACCGCATAAAATGAGGGGAAGCTGGCTTTGCTTTTTGTGAGCGTTGTCTTCAGTTCCTCTAAACCGAGTTTAGTGGCGAGCTCCTCAGCGTGCTGAACGTCTTTTTCAAATAATTCCGCGTTTTTTTGTGCTTCATCGAACCCGTCATTCAGACCATCCAGACCGCGTGTTGCCGAAATGTCAGTTAGCCATTGCTGTACCTGAACCACATCCAGCTGGATTTTTTTCACGGTACTGGCCAAATCAATTGAGGGGGCAGCCACGAATATGGACTGGTTTAAGGCTTCATCTGCAGCCTGTTCCATTCTGCTTGTCATTATCTCGGATACAGTGAGAAATGTGATTGTGAGAAGGGCAATGCCCGCCAGCACACCGATCATAAGTTGCCTAATGGATAGCGAATTAAACATATGGTGTGCCACTTTCTTTTTTCTATTGTTTTTAGTTTCAGAGGATTTGTTTTTGCCCATGAATCTGGTGTGGGGCTTTTAATTTTTTTCTGAACTCAGAGATTCTCTCTTAGTAATTTAAAGTGGTTAAAAAAAACTATTAATCGAAGTAAAATTAGAAATGCTCGGGGTTTTTGCCCTTTTTTGAGAACAATTCAGAACCATAGGATTAATTCTAGTTCATGTTGTTTTATCAGGGGTTTTATTCATTTTCGGTTCATGGCTTTCTCATTAGGTCTCGAGAAACGCAACTCATAAGGGAACCAGAACAATGATCAACGTCAGCGCCCTCGTGAAGGTAAAAGTCATCATGCTGATGCTTTTTGCTTTCTCACCGTTTCTCACATCCACTTCAGCCTATGCCGCGTGTGGCGGCCTTAACCAAAAGGCCTGCCCCATCTTCAAAAAGGGCCCACCCTGTCGAACCTGGCTAACCAAGGTGAACAAAATCTGTCGCCCCTGCGGCGGGTTAAACCAGAGAGCTTGCCCTATTGCTAAAAAGGGAAAATCCTGCAAGCCGGGGCTTAAATGGAAGCTTGGTAAATGTGTGAAAGCTTCTAAGAAAAAACAGCTGAAAGTGCGGCTCCTTCAGGATGCAAAACAGCGGGTGCGGCGCATGAAGCCGCTTATCCGCCAGATTGCCTCAATATTAAGACGCTTCAACAGCAAGAAGACACTTCGTAATATCAAATCGGCTGTTAAGTCGAACAACACGGTGAAAATGCACCGTATGATGCAGGATATGAAAACCCGGGCTCTACAAAACGCGCTAAGCAAAGCCGGGTTCAGAACAATGAGTGTTGGTGTGCAATCCTCCGCTGCGATTGCTGGTGGCTATGGCCGGGAAACTGGTGCGGCACAGGATATTTATGGCAATAACCGCCCCACAATGTATGTCTCTAAAACCTATTTTGGCGGTGTGATTGTTGGGGTTGGCAATGACCTTGTGATCTCAGCATTCACAGATGGGCAGACCTCTATTAACGGCTCGCTTTATGCGGCGATTGGTAATTTTGATGTGGGGTCAGGTGTTGGCTTGGTGCTCTGGTATGATAAGCGCAGTTTAATGATCAAGGGCATTTCTGTTGGTATCGGGATTGGCAGTGTGGGTGCTGGCGGCGCAGTTGGGCATGGCACAACTTATCTTTGCCCTTCACAGGCTTGCAACCGGGTGTTTTAAACGCCAAACTAGCTCTCTCTAAGCCGCGCCTAAGCCGGGCATCATATTGCACAACGAAGCTACATGCTGAATGTATCTAGATGTCGATATAGGAAGAGTTTGGTGGGCCAGGCAGGACTCGAACCTGCGACCAGACCGTTATGAGCGGCCGGCTCTAACCAACTGAGCTACTGGCCCTTGAAACAGTGCCTTTGGTTCAGGCAATTTCGAGGTTAGGGAGCTATAACTTAGTGGAGACAGTCTTGCAATAATCAAGTTATAATTCTCACCTAATGCCATAGTTTAATTGCCCTTAAAGCAGATTTTTGAACAACAAGGATTAGATTTATGAGTCAGCTTATTAAAGCCCTATTGCTAATGACCCTGGCGCTTATGTTTTCGGTTACCTCTCCCCTTACTGGCTCACTTTCTGAGGCGGTAGCAGAGACGAAGCGGGTTATTACCATGACAGGCCGCGCCAGTGTTGGGGCTGCCCCTGACAAGGTGGAAATTAGCCTCGGCGTGTCATCTAAAGCAGAAACCGCGCGGGATGCGCTTACCCTCAACACTGCAAACATGAACAATGTTCTCAAAACCTTGAAAGATAATGGCATCGAGGAAAAATTTATCCAAACCTCGAATTTCTCTATTCAACCTGATTATGAGCATTTTCGTGATGGGCGCGCGCCGAAAATTCGTGGCTATCGGGTCTCTAACTCGGTCAAAGTGCTGGTAGAAGAGATCGATAAAGTTGGCGCCCTGCTTGATAAAGTTGTCAGCTCTGGCTCTAACCAGATTAACGGCATTCGGTTTTTGGTATCTAAGGAAGATGAGCTGAAGGATGAAGCGCGCAAATCTGCTGTGGCGGTAGCAACACGCAAAGCTAAGCTTTATGCTGAAGCGGCTGGTGTTAAACTTGGTGATGTTATCATGATCACTGAAAGCAGCCATGGCGGCGGGCACCCTGTACCAATTGCCCGGACACTGGCGAAAGAGGCGAATGCTGTGCCGATTGCCGGCGGTGAACAACAGCTGAGCGTTAGCGTCACAATGAGCTGGGAATTAGATTAGTCGCCGATCATCATCAAGACATATCCGCTGCCCATTGAGAGCGATGCAGATATGCTCTACCAGTTACAAAATAAAGAGTGCTGCGCTAATGCGCGGCACTTTTTTGTTCCTACATATATTCTGTTTTTAGACTACCTACAGCTAACCTAATGCTGGCGCTCATCATAGGTTTTGCGGGCGGAGATAACGGCGTTAAAATTCTCAGACGCCCAGCTAACAAGCGGTTTCAGGACCGGTATTAACGCCGTGCCCAGCGGTGTTAGCTCATATGAAACCTCAATAGGCGGGCCGGGGCGTACAGTGCGGGTTAAATAGCCATCTCGCTCCAACGAACGCAGATTTTCAGTTAGAACCCGCTGTGTAATATCGCCCACCGCTCGCTTCACAGCAGAAAAGCGCAGGCTGCCATCTTCCAAACTTAACAAAATCAACATCTGCCATTTGCCGCTGATATTGGCGAGCACATTGCGGATGGGGCAGAGGCTTTTCTCTTTCTCATTAGTGACGGTTATGGGGAGCATGGCTGGTTCCTTTCAGGTAACTAACTTACCTCGCGGTCAGCAAGGGATAATATAGTGCGTAATTGACACTTGGTTCGTTTTTAATACCATGAGTGACACTATCTTATCAATTGTAATTAACCAGAAGATTGGAGAGTTTCTTCCATGATGAAAGAACTTGTATTGGCAGCGCTGACCGCCCTATTCGGCAGCTACGAAGCAGAGACAACGGAAAAGCTGCTTGCTAAGGATTATATTCAACATAACCCGGCGTTACCAAGCGGGCGCGATGTTATTGTTTCATTGTTACCAGAATTGAAAAAAAGCGGCATTACCGCCACCACCTTTCGGCTGATCGCTGAAGGCAATATTGTTGTTGCCCATAATCGTTATGATAATGCCCAGGCGCTTGGTGGTGAGACAATGGTGGTGTTTGATGTTTTCCGTATTGAGAATGGTAAGCTGGCCGAGCATTGGGACAACCTTGCCGCCCTCACCCCGCCGAACCCGGCTGGTCGTAGCCAATTAGATGGGCCTACGGAGATTGTTGACCTTGATAAAACAGCTGCCAATAAAGAGCTGGTTACTGATTTTGTGCACTCCATCTTAGTTGCTGGCAAAATGGAACGCCTGCCCTCTTTTTTCAATGGCGACCGCTATCTACAGCATAACAGCCAGATTGGAGACGGGCTCTCTGGGCTGGGGGCGGCGCTGGAGGCCATGGCCAAAAAAGGCATCATCATGAAATATGAGAAGGTGCATATGGTTGTCGCTGAGGGGAATTTTGTGTTCACCATGTCTGAAGGCACCTTAGGCGGTGAGGCAACAGCCTTTTTTGATCTCTTCCGCGTTGAGGGTGGGAAAATAGCTGAGCATTGGGATGTTATATCAAGCATCCCTGCCAAGATGGCTCATACGAACGGTAAGTTCTAAGTGGTATAGCCTGTAGGTGGGCGGGGGGGATTTTGCTTTGTTCCGCTCACGGCTATTCCATTAGCTAAAGCTAATGGGCCTCCGCTGGGGCGGCGCTCGCGCCGGGCGCCGCTGGCGCGGGACGCCATGTTCGCAAGCCCAAGTAGGCTTGCTACCTTCTTCGTATAGCAGCACCTAAGTTTAAGGCTCGTTATTTGTGGGATTTTGCTTTGTTCCGCTCACGGCTATTTCATGAGCTCACGCTCATGAGCCTTCGCTGGGGCGGCACTCTCGCCGGGCGCTGCTGGGCGCGGGACGGCATGTTCGCAAGCCTAAAAAACAGGCTTGCGGACTTCTTACGATAGCAACATCTGGGTGCAGAGCTGATTACTGATGGGATTTTACGTTGTTTTCTTTATCGAGAAGCACAACGGAGGGGTGGTAGTTGCGGGCTTCTTCGGCTGGCATTGTGCAATAGCTGCAAACGATGATTTCATCACCGCGCGCCGCTTTGCGGGCGGCTGCGCCATTTAATCCAAAGGTTTTTGAGCCGCGCTCACCCGGAATTGCATAGGTGGTTAGCCGCTCGCCATTGGTGATATTATAAATATCGACCTGTTCAAACGGCAGGATGCCCGCTGTTTCCAGCAAATCCTGATCAATCGCGATGGAACCTTCGTAATCGAGATCACAGAAAGTTACAGTCGCGCGGTGTAGTTTGGCTTTGAGCATCGTTAACTGCATCAAACTCAACCTTTTTATTCAGAGAAAATCAAATTCTATAAAGGGCCATTGCTTTTATCCGGCCCGTTAGCCCCTCCTTATATGGGGGTTCAGGCCTGAATTGCAAGTCTCCTGTTCAGTTATACTGCACCGGGCTTGGAAAAACGCTTGTTGTCCGCCCGGATAGATAATAGGCCAGCAAACCGAGCCATTCTTTAGCAGCTATGTCTGTTACTGTAACCCCATCTAACGCATAATAAAACGGTTGAAATCGCGATCTTTCGCCGCCAGTGGTGAAATCTACCGGATAGGCGATCACAGGCCAGTTTACGGCCCTGAAACAACCAATTGCGCGCGGCATATGATAGGCTGATGTGACCAGTACCCAGGTTTCACCCGGGGTGGGTTGTGCGATTTCTTTTGCCATCATAGCATTTTGCCAGGTGTTTTTAGAGCTTGTTTCAAGCTCTATACGCTCTGGTTTGACGCCCATATCAGTCATCAATTGCTTCACCACCTCAGAATCAGCGGTTGGTTTTGATACGATGGTGTTTGGCCCCCCGGCCAAAACAATGCGGGCTTGAGGGTGTTTTTTGGCTAGTTTCACCGCTTCTATAATCCGCTCTGCACCACTAACAAGTGATGGCACGCCGCGTTGATCGGTAATGGTCATATGCACTGTGCCGCCAAGCACTATGATGCCATCAACCTTTTTGCCGGCCTCAATTTCCAAGCTTTGGACGGGGAAGCGGTCCTCAAGGGGGATCATCAGCTGGCGACCAAGGGGGCTGAAGGCAATCAGCAACACTGCGACCGCCCCCAATGTGATGAGCTTGCGGCCGAATTTCCGGCGCCTTGTTTTCAGGAATAATAGACCGATTAATATGATAAATATCGCCGCCGCTGACGGCTGCAGAAAAAACCAGACGAATTTGGATAGGTAGAAGAACAACGGCGTGCTCCCTCAAGTCTCTCATGCCCCCTATACTGATGAGAGCTTATAATTGAAGTGGTAATGAACAAAAAAAATGGCCGGGACATCTAATGTGCCCGGCCATAATATATCTAATTTTTTTAACTACTCAGATCACTTTTCCCTGATCACAATCAGTTATCCAAGAAACTCCGTAATTTTCTTGAACGGCTTGGGTGTTTGAGTTTGCGCAGGGCTTTGGCCTCGATTTGGCGGATGCGCTCGCGGGTCACGGAGAATTGCTGGCCAACCTCTTCCAGTGTGTGGTCGGTGTTCATGCCGATGCCGAAGCGCATGCGAAGGACGCGCTCTTCACGCGGGGTCAGGCTGGCGAGCACTCTTGTTGTTGTCTCGCGCAGGTTCGACTGAATGGCCGCATCGATGGGGAGCACTGCGTTTTTATCTTCAATGAAGTCACCCAGATGGCTGTCTTCCTCATCGCCGATTGGTGTCTCGAGGGAGATAGGCTCTTTCGCGATTTTGAGGACCTTGCGGACTTTTTCCAAAGGCATGGCGAGTTTTTCTGCCAGCTCTTCGGGTGTTGGTTCGCGGCCAATCTCATGCAGCATCTGGCGGGATGTGCGGACAATCTTGTTGATCGTCTCGATCATGTGAACCGGAATACGGATGGTTCTTGCCTGGTCTGCGATGGAGCGGGTAATTGCCTGGCGGATCCACCAGGTTGCATAGGTCGAGAATTTATAGCCGCGGCGATATTCAAATTTATCAACCGCTTTCATGAGGCCGATATTGCCTTCCTGAATAAGGTCCAGGAACTGCAGGCCACGGTTTGTGTATTTTTTGGCGATTGAGATCACCAGGCGCAGGTTCGCCTCTACCATTTCTTTCTTGGCGATGCGGGCTTCGCGCTCACCTTTTTGCACATGGCGAACAATGCGGCGATATTCGCCGATATCCAGGCCAGTTTCAGCAGCCAGGTTTTGTATCTCGCCGCGCACATCTTCAATAGTTGCGCGCTCAGCTTTGATGAAGTTAGCCCAGCCTTTGCGCTTTGAGCCCGCCATTGTATCAAGCCAGTTAGGGTCCATTTCGTGGCCAACATAGCTTTCATGGAACTCCATGCGCGGCACGCCATAGCTATCGCCGAGACGCATCAAGCGGGCTTCATAGCCGATAAGCTTTTTGTTAATGGCGTAGAGCTGCTCAACCAGAGATTCAATCCGGTTATTGTTGAGCGAGAGGCTCTTTACATCATTGACAATTTCTTCTCTTAGCTTGTCATAACGGTTTGACTGAGCTTTTGAGATATCCTCATCATTGAGGTTCTTTTCTACTTTTGTGTCCTGCAGGCGGCGCAGTTTTTTATAATTGCCTGCAATATTCTCAAATGTTTCAAGGACTTTAGGCTTCAGCTCAGCTTCCATTGCGGCGAGTGAGAGGCTGTTTTCGAGATCGTCATCATCCTCATCATCTTCGTCTTCGCTGTCGTCTTCTGTGGCGACACCGTCTCTGGTGCCATCGGTCGTTTTGGCGTCTGTTGAGCCGTCAATTTTAACTGCGCCTTCTGCGCCCTCGGCTTTGCTGGCGCCTTCACCTTCTTGCTCTTCACCATCTTGTCCGATGATGGTCGGGTCTTTTGCTTCAGGCCCGGCATAGGTTGCCTCTAGGTCAATGATATCGCGCAGGAGGATTTTGCCTTCCATGAGCTCATCATGCCAAATAATAATCGCCTGGAAGGTTAGCGGGCTTTCACATAGGCCAGCAATCATTGCTTCGCGGCCGGCCTCGATGCGTTTGGCAATGGCGATCTCACCCTCACGCGAGAGTAGATCAACAGTGCCCATTTCGCGCAGATACATGCGCACTGGGTCATCTGTTCGGTCGCCGGTGCCTTCCTTGGTGTTGGATTTGGTAACGGCTTTGCTTGTTTCTTCTGCCAGGGCCGGTGTTGCAGCTTCCTGTTCAGCCTCTTCAACCTCGTCTTCATCAACCACATTGATACCCATGTCAGAGAGCATGGACATGACATCTTCGATTTGTTCTGAAGAGACTTCCTCTGATGGCATGACGTCATTTAGCTCATCATAGGTGACGTAGCCGCGGGCCTTGGCGGTTTTGATCAGCTTTTTAACTGAGCTGTCGGACATGTCCAGAATTGGGCTATCGCCTGCCTTGGCATCATCTGCAGACTTTTTAGAGACTGTCGCTTTGCCGGATGTTTTGGCTGTGGACTTTTTCTTAGCGTCTGATTTTTTGGGCGCTGATCGCTTAACAGCGGCGCTAGAAGTGGCGCTGGCCTCAACGACTTTTGTTTTTCGTGCGGCGGCTGGCTTGGCAGCGGCTTTCACTGTTGATTTAGCTGCAGGTTTTGCTGCTGGTTTTTTAGCGGTTACGCTTTTGTTGTTTGTGGCTTTTTTCACAGGGGCCTTAGCTGTTGTTTTGGCTGTTGTTGTTTTGGCTGCGGTTTTAGCAGCAGGCTTTTTAGCCGCTGGCTTTTTAGCGGCAGGTTTTGCAGTGGTCTTCGCAGTTGTTTTTGGCGCGGATTTAGGGGCTGCTTTGGTTTTTGCAGCTGGTTTGGCTGTCGTTTTGGCTGACGTTTTCACTGCGGTTTTTGAGGTGGTTTTTGAGGCGGTTCTTTTGGCAGGCTTCGCCGCTGTTTTAGCGGCCGGCTTCTTTACAGTCTTGCTGACTGCTCTGCTCGCAGGTTTTTTAGCCGTGCTGGCCTTTGCGGTGGTTCGAGATGTGGTGGATTTAGCAGTGGTCGATTTGACGGTTGCTTTTTTCGTTGCTGGCTTTTTAGCCGCTGCGGTTTTGGTCGTGGTTTTAGCCGCAGGCTTTTTGGCTGTCGTCTTGCTTGTGGTTTTAGCTGTTCTGGTCGCCATTTATGTGCTCCGAAACACAATTAATGCCGCAAATGCAGGTCTGCGGCGGTTTAACTATCAAATATGCATCTGAGTGTAATGATGCAACTGCCCAAATTGTTTAAACCGGCCGAACCGGTCTTAAATCATTTTTTGCGTGAATACCCCAAATTCATGCTTTTCATCTTTACTCTTTATCCGTTAGATACAGATAAAGAGGCTTATTTTTTGCGCCTCACTTACATAACTCATATGGTGCTTTTAGCGGTCAATTTCAAGCTTTTGGCTTGTAAAAAAACCGGTCTTTAAAACTCTTATGGGGGCCATATTTTTATGGCCAACCCGGCTAATCGTTCTTTTTAAAGACCTAGAGTGAATAAAGCCCAGATAGAAACGGCGCCCTTAATCGCTAAAAAGCTGGAAACATTAACAATGCCGGCATGCCAACAGAGTTGACATGAAAGTTTCGCACTTATTGATTTGCAAGGCTAATTCCCACTTTTTTTGCCAGAATATCGCTGATTCTTATATGAAGGTTTAACAAAAACAGGTTGAATGGCTGTTCTTTGAACCCAAACAGTGATTTACCAGCACTTAATTCCTTAAATGCTGAAGCAAAGATCCCGATTTTTGTCTGCTAAACCCCGCCCATTTTGGTTAAATCACTTCATTTAAGCTTTGTTCCAAAGCTTCCTTTAATGATTTTAGCCGTTCAAAATTCTGCTGATTGTTATCTTGCAATAACGCGCGTTCAGCAGCTTCTAGCTCCCGTTTAAGCTCCTCAGCCTTGTGATGCAGCATCATTAATTCGTGCCATTTTTCGCGGACCGTCTGTGGGTCGGCGTTTACATCGGCACTTTTAGACCCGTTGAGGGCAAGGATGCTGCGCATCTGGGCGGCCAGAGAGGACATGTTAGACTTTTCTAAATGAGACTGAACTGTGCTTCTGTCAAGGGAATTATGCGTGAAATGCGCCTCTAGCAAGGCGTTTCGTAAGGATTCTGCTCCATCTGTTGTAAATTTAAGGCTAGCGACCTCTTCATCATGGTGTTCCAATAGCCAGGGATGGTCCATGAGCAAGGTTAGAAACTGAGCCCCATGAACAGCATTGGGGGGGCTTTGCTGGCCTCTTGTTAGCGGGCTTGCTGTGAGTGAGGAGCTAGCCGGGGCTTTGCCTTGCGCGCCAAAAAATCCTGATTTGCCGCGTCCCTTTTGGGTGTTTTGCGCTGATTTTGCCGGAAAGCTGCGTTTTTCGCTGGTTTGATTGTTGTTTTTAAAGGCCTGCCAGAGACGTGATTTAATGTCTCTTAAATAGTGGGCTCGCACTGTCTGGTCTTCAATACTATTAACCAGGGTGATGAGGGTCTGCTCAAGACTGGCGCGGCGTTCAGGGGTTGTCCATTCATCCTTTTCCAGCTCCTTTTGCCAGAGTATCTCAACCAAAGGCTTGGCAGCGCTCAGAATAACATCCATAGCAGCGCGGCCATTCTCTTTGAGAAGATCATCCGGGTCTTTGCCATCGGGCAGGAAGGCAAATTTGAGTGACTGGCCGGGTTTTAAAATAGGTAATGCTGTTTCAACGGCCCGTTTAGCGGCTTTTTGCCCAGCTACATCGCCATCAAAACATAACACCGGCTCATCTGCCATGCGCCAGAGCAGCATGATCTGTTCCTGGGTAAGGGCCGTGCCGAGGGGGGCCACCGTATTGGCCAGGCCTGCCCCCGCCATGGCGATGACATCCATATAACCTTCTGCGACATAGATGGCTTTGCTGTCATAAGAGGCCTGGCGGGCATTGGCGGCGTTATAGAGCTGGTGGCCTTTATGAAAGAGCGGTGTTTCTGGTGAATTTAGATATTTTGCGGCCACATCTGAAGACAGCGCGCGCCCGCCGAAGGCAATAACCCTCTGTTTTAAGTCTGCTATTGGGAACATTAACCGGTCCCTAAAGCGATCATAGGGCACGGCGATGTCTTCTCCGCCAATGACCAGGCCTGCCTTGATTAGTTCATTAACATGATAGCCTTTAGCTTCCAGATGGTTGCGGAGTGCATCCCTTGCCGGGGGGGCATAACCCAGCGCGAATTTTGAGACTTGCTCTTTTGTGATGCCGCGCTCTTTGAGATAATCGCGGGCATGGGCAGCAGCGGGTTGCTCCAGGCAATTTTGGAAGAATTCTGCTGCCAGTTCTGAGCAATCGCGCAAGCGGTCGTTTGTTTCGCGGCGAGCGGCGGCTTCTGGTGTCGCCACAGGCATGGGCACTCCGGCTTCAGCTGCCAGGCGCTCAACTGTTTCAGGGAAGCTTAACCCCTCCGTTTTCATGAGAAAGGTGAAGATATCGCCATGTTCACCTGTGGCGAAGCAATGATAAAAGCCTTTTTGATCATTAACGGTGAATGAGGGGGTTTTCTCCTGCTTGAAGGGGGATAACCCTACAAATTCCCGGCCCTGACGTCGTAATTTCACGCGCCGCGACACAACCTGGCTGACGCTCAGCCGGGCACGTATCTCGTCGAGAAACTCGGGCGGGAGATGCATTCAAGAGGCCTCTTCCTTTGGTGGTTTTTGTGTAAAGTGGCAGTGATTGTTCGTTTAGTTGTGAGCCTACTGTTTTTACATATGTGAGCAATGGGAAAAATAGATCATTTGGCCTCAGCTTGAAAATCTTGTGCGGAAGATGGGGAAACTGTGATCAGTTATGATTTGCAGCAAAATGATGGCTTTAAGTTTTATTGGTACTAAATAATTATATTCCGTCCCATTTTAGTGTGTAACCACGAGTTTTAGGAAAATATACCTCTGCTTTTGCACCGTTAAGTTAGAATTTTGCCCAAAGAATAGGCATGCCTTCACCCCTAATAATGGATTTCCCGCCGCAACCCGCAACCTTAAGTGGTGGTGACAGCAATTTGTTAAGTCTCATGAGTTATTCCTTATTCTTGAGTTTTAAGGTTTGGGTAGATAACGAGTAACTCAAAAGATGTACAAAGCGTTTTTCAAGCAATTTGACGGTTTGACCATAGCCATTGGTGCGTCTCTGCTTGGCATTACCATTGTTGCTATCCTTGCCATCAATCATGTATTTGTTGACCGCTTGCTGCTGAAGGATGCCCAATCCCTCACGCAAAATGCTGCTAGCCATATTCAGCGTGAGCTCTTTTCTGATCGAGACCGCGATCAGCACAACAGCCTAGTGAATGCGCTTACGGCTGAAAATAACACGCCCCGGGGCCTTAAACGTGAAATTGTTATTGGCAGTGATAAAAGCAGCCCCGCTTCTAACAGACGGCAAACCAGCATTGTTAATTTACCGCAATTCAGAGCGGAGCCGCTTTTTGATACGCCAAAGCTCAACCGCGTTATTCAACAAACCCTGAAAGATAGAGCCCATCTAAATAAGCTCAGCAGCTATGCTATCTACCTGCCGGGGGGTAAAGTTTATCTGCCTGACCGGCTTTATGCGAACAGGACTTTGCGGAAGAAGTATAGCAATTCATTTCAGATCGTGAATTCTGTTCAGAGTGTCTTTGTGAATGGCACCAGCCTTTACGCATACCGGGAGAGCCTGGCTGGTAACTATACCCAGCATTACCAACCTCTTAAAAAGAACAACCGGGTTGTTGCTGTAGTTATGATGGAAGCCTTGCAGACTGAGGCTGGCGTTAAAATGGCGCGGGCTGTTTCTAATGCTGTCTCTTTAACTGCTGTGGCTGGCCTGCCGATCATATTGTTGGTTATTTACCTCACCTGGACGCGATTGCGAGATGGCGTCAGGGCACAGGAGGAAATAAACTTTCTTGAATTGCATGACCCTCTTACTGAGCTGCCGAACCGGGCTGGTTTTCACAAGATCCTCGATGAAACGATTGAGGAGGCGCTGAAGACCGGAGAAAATTTCGCAGTTCTTTCACTGGACCTTGATGGGTTTCACCAGATCAATGATGCGTTTGGACATGATTTGGGTGATGATATATTGCGCACGGTTGTGACTAGGCTGTTCTGTTACAAACCACTGAATGGGACGATCGCGCGGCTTTCAGGTGATGAATTTGCCATGATATTCCCTGATGTCAGCAGCGCTGAAGAAGCCTCTCAGCTCGCGAAAGTTTTCCTTGAAGAGGTTGCGGTTGCTCATCGAGGGCCGTCTGATGATATTTTATGCACAGGTAGCATTGGTATTGAATTTGGGCCTGCTGCCGGCATGAGCGGCGGCACGATGCTGAAGAATGCGAAACTGGCACTTTATCGTGCGAAAGAGGATGGTGGCAATACATTCCGTTTCTTTGAGCCGGGAATGGACAAAGCCTTGCAGGAACGGCGCTTGTTAGAGAGCTGCCTTTCTAAAGCTATTAAGCGGGACGAATTTGAGATTTATTATCAGCCGCAAGTGGATCTGACTTCGCGGCAGATCATTGGCTATGAGGCGCTGCTTAGATGGCACCACCCTGAACATGGCATGGTTTCTCCTGCGGACTTTATTCCGATATTAGAAGAAACCAGAATGATTGTTGAGGTGGGTGAATATGTTTTGGAGCGCGCCTGCCGCGAAGCCACATTATGGCCGGAAGAGCTGAAAGTTGCTGTGAACCTTTCGACTGTGCAATTTGAATCACAGAATGTGGCCACTATGGTGAAACGCGTCCTTGATGCATCCGGCTTAGCGCCTGAGCGGCTTGAACTTGAGATCACTGAATCTGTTTTGATGAGCGATACCGAAGCTGCCATTCAGATGCTGCATGAAATAAAAGAGCTTGGCGTTTCTATTGCCATGGATGATTTTGGCACCGGCTATTCAAGCCTTAGCTATATTTCTGAGTTTGATTTTGATAAAATTAAGATAGACCGCTCCTTTGTCTCCTCCATTCAGACGGATGAAAGGGCGCGGGCAATTGTGACAACCATTATCGGTTTGGGTCGCACGCTTGATATTATGATTACTGCTGAAGGCATTGAAACCAGTGATCAGCTGCTGCTAATTCAAGCTGCGGGGTGCCACTTTGGGCAGGGTTATCTGTTTGGAAAACCAATGCCGCTCTCAGATATTATCAGAGATGAAGACCAACAAAGCCAGGTCGCCTAACCGAGGCTCATATGCCCAAATGGCTGTGCACTTCCCCCTATTTCATCAGGATTACCCATTGCCTCCCATTAATATGTTGCGACTTAACGCCACATAAATTCGGCACCAGATAGAGAGCTATGGGATCGCGACTGAATAGGCCACACCCATCTTAATCATTGTTTTTGCTGTGTTTTTTATTGATTTTCCCGTGAACAACTGGGGAGATCTGTCACGGGCGTTAGCTTTTTGTTAAGCATTGCTCATCATGATGATGTTATAGGGCAACATTGCGTTGCTGTTCAGTCATAGTATAGTTGCCTTAAGTTATAAACATAAAACCAAGAGATTTGATAAAGGGAGTGAAACATTTGCAGTCAACGTTTTGATCGGTTGCGGTCATGCGTTTCTTTTTGAAGAGGCTCTTATGTTTGAACTCATTATTTCTGTTTGTTTGCTTGCAGACCCCAAGGCCTGCAAAGATGTTCACCTGACCTATCTTGGCGATGTTCCGACGCCCCATAGCTGTATGAGAGCCGGCCAACCTGAGATGGCAAAATGGATCGGCAGTCACCCGAAATGGTCCATTCGCAAATGGCGCTGTGGCCGGGTAGATATGGCGCGAAAAGAAATCTAACTCATCTAATATCAGATTAGTTGCCTGCATCTCTTTAAGAGAGCAGATGCTGAGGCCTGAAAGTTTCACGCATCGTACGCGTGGCTTAGCTTCGTGTGCCGGGCTTGTGCCCATGGTCGCCGCGCGTGCCCGATTATATTAGTGAGCCTCATTTTTGTTGGCAAATTTTTGAGTCATTCGCTGAACTCAGGCCTGCTGAAACTTTGGCCCGCTGAAACTTAGGCCTGCTGAAACCGAGGCTTTACGAGCCGAGCTCAGATGGTGATTTCATTTTCCATTCTGTCTCGAAAGTTTGCTTTTTTGTATCGGTGACGATGAGTTTTACGGTTGGCTGCTCAGTTGCCGCCTGAAAGCGGAAGCGGATGATTGGATCTTCGCTCAAAGAAATGGCGCCATCCACTTTCATGAGTTGCTCGCCGTCTATGTTGACTGTGATTTTCTCAACATAATGGGCTGGGATATAATAGCCAGTTTCCTGGTTTAGCTGCATGCCAGAATAATTTGGGTGGCGCACCATGAGTTGGATTTCGCGTTGGGCAGGTGTTGATTGCAACTGTTTTGCCGTGTCACTTTTTGCCATGTCCCCTGAGGAGTGCTCATCTGATTTCATATCAGGTTTGGCAGTGAATTGACGCAGCTTCATACGGCCAATCGCAGCTATCCTTGCTTCCATATCTTTCATAGCTGGTGCTGAGCAACCGCCGGCGGCTTTCACATATTTTGCGACCATAAATAATGAGCCATCATTCATTTCTGCAATGGCGCGGACATAGCTATATTGGTTGATACGGATGCGGGTTTCAAGATGCAGCGGACCAAGCTTGGGAGAAAGGTCAAACACAGCAGCGACTGGCACGGGGTTGTTATCGACCACCAGTGTCAGGGCTTTGATATATTGGCCGGGCTTGAATTGATTTGCTTTTATCACGATGGGCACCAACGCTGCATCATGTGCGCGGTAAGGGGCTTCCATTGTTAGTAAGCTATTCTCAGAATTTATAGCGCGGCTCTCAAACAGCTCTGTTTTTAATTCGGGCCAAACCGGGTCTTCTTCAATCACTTGTTTTACAGCGGGGGCAGCTTTCGCGACAGGATCAGCTGCCATAACCGTATTGCGCCCTGTTAACGACGTGAAGGTGGTGGCGGTGAATGCCGCCGCGATAAGACAGCAAGCTAGCAGTCGAGAAATCTTCTGTTTGTAAATCAATGCCCCGCTATCAAAATGTTTAAGGCCAGAGCCTGAGTTTTTGTACGTTAGGGCTTTACAAGACATGTTCATGAGTGCCTCCTCTGTCAGAGCGTTCATTGATTTGCAGCGCTCTTCGGTGTTCCCATCTGCCTGCGCTGAGAATGCTTGCCTGCATATAAAGGGGTGCTACAGTCTAGCATAGTTAGCGATGAGGTATATTTGAGTGTTTGTATTGCTTGATGCATTAAATATATGACTGTTTATTCTATATTTTTCAGCCTGTTACTCCCACTCCAGCTCTGCGAATGCGGCTGAGGCATTGCGGGGGTTGAATTCCTCAAACAATTTCCATTTTTCTTCTTCTTCTTTGGCGGCTTGTTTCTGGGCTTCTAACATTGTGCCACCATTGCTGATGATGCGGCGCAAATCGGTCGCTAATTTGTTCAGGTAGCGGATTTGATCTGTGGCCCCTTCTGGCCAGGGGAGCCAGGGGCCACCATGGCCGGGTATCAGATGGGTCGCCGGGATTTTGGCCAGTCTCTCCATTACTGTTTGCCAGCCGAGCAGACTACCATCAACCACAGGTGTGTGCTCATGGAAAACAAGGTCACCTGACCATAGGATCTTTTGGCTTTCATCAAATACAACCAAATCCTGATTGGTGTGGCTGGTTGGTAGCGCCATTAAAGTCAGAGGGCGGTTGCCGAGATTGAGTTTCATCTCGTCTGTTACCGTCACTGAGGGGGGGATGGATTTTGTTCCGGCCATGACATCTTTGCCGACAATTCTGGTTATGTTTTCAATATATATCTGGCCTTTATCGGCGACGGCGCGGGGCAGGTTTTTATGGCCAATGAAAATGCTTTTGCCATTTACAAAAGCGGCATTACCGAGATTATGATCTGGGTGGACATGGGTGTTTATGACATGGCTAATCGGTTTGTCTGTGACCTGGCGGAGGGCTTTATGAAAGCGGCTGCCATCACAGAAGCTGCCACCTGTATCGATGACGGCAACCGAAGTATCACCGATAATCAACCCTATATTGGCGATGGCGTTTAAATTATCTTTGGTGAAGGTTTCATGCCGACCTTTGCGGAGATAGACCCCTTTTGCCACTTGCTTCAGGTTGAAGGGGCGCTGCTCTAAGCTGGGGCAAGCGGGCGTGGCTGTCTCTGCCGCCTGGACCATTAAGGTGCCTAGTGGGATGATGAGGAAAAAGATTGCTAATATGGTTTTATAAAGAGGATTGCGCCGCAGATCGCCGCGCTTTAGATGGTTTTGTCGCCTCCAGCTCTTCATGCTGTCTGTATCCCTTCAAGTTCTGCCTCTATCTCTAAACCTTGGCCCTAGTTTTTTTGGCTTTAACTTAGGGGCACATTTCACACCTAACTTACACGTCCAGTTCCGCTGGCGGCAATTCACAACGGCGTTAATGATTGGCTGTTTGAATTGGCTGATATTCTCGAGAGGATGGCTGAGCATGCATAATTTACTGCTGCCAAGCTTCGATATGGATTAGGCTAATGAGTATGACATGGTTTTCACGGCAAAGTTGGCACGCCTCTCTAAAACGGTTTTTCGGGCCGAGAGGTATTACCGCCCCTAACCCTTCGCAGCGCAGAGCCGCCATTATGGGGCTGGTGATTGTTATTGCTGGTTGGGCTGGACCAGTGCCTTTTCATCAGTGGTTTTCGTTTGAAGTCGTCATAGCGGTAGCAGCACCGGCTGATGAAGCAGATGAGCTGCGCTTTCCTGATGAGCCGCCACCTGAACCTCAGAGTTATAAACTCGATAATTATCGTAGCATTGTGCCGCTCACCCTGTCTGGGGCAACGGTTGTTTCGGACGCTGAGGCATTCAAGCTTTATGAGCGCGGGGATGTTGTTTTTATTGATGTTATGCCCTTTGTGCCGCGGCCGCCAAATTTGCCGAAGGGGATGATCTGGCGAGATAAGAAGCGGGCAAATATTAAAGGGAGTAGCTGGCTTGCCAATGTTGGCTATGGCCGTTTACCTGATGAGATGGCGCGCTATTTTAAGACCCATTTGAAGCGTCTTAGCTCAGGTGATTTTGAGAAACCTTTGCTCTTTTATTGCCAAAAAGATTGTTGGATGAGCTGGAATGCCGCCAAGCGTGCCCTTCAATATGGCTACCAGAATGTTTACTGGTACCCGGATGGGACGGATGGCTGGGTCACTGTGGGCGGCAGTGTTGTGGCGGCAAAACCTCTCCCTCTGCCAGATATGACACGGGCTCTGAAACCGGCCTCAAAGAAAGACTGAGCAAGAAAATCTTAAATGAAAATCCTGCGCTTTTATGTCATTGTTTCTGCAGCTTAGCTGGCTGCTGCCTTCTAAAAGTGAGAGGTGCGGCTACAAGTATGGCAGGCAGACTTTAATGATAAAAGGGCATCACCAGAATTAACTCATATACCCTCAACAAGCAGTTTTGAGCTAATCCGGTAATGCCCCAAATAGGCCTCACCCTGAGTGATAAGCCTGCAATATGTTGGTATTGAGACTTTTCACTGGGTGGTATGCAAACATCAAGGCGAGCTAATAGGCTCGCACGCTTGCCTTTTCATTAGCAATGAGCGCCCTGCTATCCTAGCCCCCCGTTTTGTTATCGGGTGTTGTTTTCGTAAGCGACCTAACCGGCGCTCAGCTGATGATTGCTGGCTTAAAGTCCGCGAATGATAACGCCGAAGAACAGCAGCAGGTAAGATACAAGCAGCACTTCGAAATAGTTACCGCGGACGATATCTGTCAGCACTGGTATATCGACGCCAAAATATTTGGCCGCAACAACAAGACCCGCCATAATGAATGACAGCAGAAAAATGATAAAGGACGGTGGTGTTAGTCTCATGGGTTTTCTCCCCCCCGTTTGACAGATGACAAAAGTTTTGCCGCCTGTGTGAAAGATTTACAGACCTAAGCTTTTACTTAGATCAGAGGTTACAGAGTTCAGAGCTGATTTTCCTCAATTTCCAGGGTAATTTCCACCATAATATCTTCTGCAATGGCTTCAGCAGCCTGATTTAGCTGGTCTATGGTGAGATTTTCAGGCAAGCGGATCTCTGCTCTGGCGCAAAACATTGGCTCTCCTGCCATGCTGGCGGTGTAGATATTTGTCTCTAGATGATCGATCATGACGTTTTTTTCGCGCAGCATCTGGGTGATCTCATGGACGATGCCTTTATGATCCAGCCCTGTTAGTTCAATCACTGCGACCTCGCCTTCGCCGCTATGGTCTTGCGTCGCATCGAGGGCGATTTCTATGGTGATGCCCTTTTCAGAGAGGTTTACCAATGCTGCCATCAGCTTTTCAGCTTCTTGCTCTGGGGCGGTGAACTGGACGATACCAGCGAACTCGCCGCCAAGTTTGGCCATAGAGCTCTGCACCCAGTTGCCATCATGGCTTGCAATAACGGCGGCGATATCTTCAACAATACCGGGGCGGTCTTTCGACATGGCGGTTAGTACCAATTCCATAGATTTATCTCCCGTTTAAATAGATTCTTCTTTTTTTGATGTTCATTCGCCCATCGCGCCGTGAGCTTATTTAGCTATGAATAATATTATTTTGCATCTCTTTGAACCAATTTTATTCTTAATGCGACAGATCTTATAGATTGCCTGCGTATCACTCCCATAAGGCAATCGAGGCCGGGTCCTTCCTCTCCCCTTACGTTCCTGTCCCCCGGTCGCTTTATATGTGATGCCTAATAAGCCCCCTGCCCCGAACGGTGCTTGTTTTGGTTTCGCACTATACCGCCAAAGGTTGCCCCTCCCCCCGATCGGGCTGGCCTTTGGCGGTTTTATTTTTTGAAGTTTTTAATACGCCATGCTTAATTGAACTACTTGACCCTGAAAATATAGTGCGAGCAGGCTTTATGAAGAACACCCCCGCCGGGATGAATAGTAACGCAACACCCCCCAATGATTTTAGCCTTGAAGAGCTCATAAACGGGCTTGATGACAGCGGTTATGTGGTTGACACAAACCTGGCTGTGCCTCTGCATCTGATGACAGAGCTTGGCCGCCCGCTATTGCTTGAAGGGGATGCGGGGGTTGGGAAAACTGAACTTGCGGCCGCATTGGCAAGATATTTGGATACGAAACTGATCCGCCTACAATGCTATGAGGGGTTGGATGCGCATGCGGCTATTTATGAATGGAATTACCAGCGCCAACTTTTAGAGATTAGGTTGCATCAATCTGAATTAGAGGCAGGCCGCGCCCATGAAGTTGACCTTTACCGTGAAGATCTGCTGTTAAAACGGCCGCTACTGCAATCCATCACCGAAGAGATACGCCCGGTTTTGCTGATTGATGAAATTGACCGCGCTGATGAAGAGTTTGAGGCGTTTCTATTGGAAATTCTATCAGACTTTCAAATTACCATTCCTGAGTTTGGCACCATTAAAGCCACTGTCCGCCCTTATGTTATTTTAACCTCTAATGGCACGCGTGAGCTTTCTGATGCGCTAAGGCGGCGCTGCCTTTATGCTTTCGTCGATTACCCGACAGCTGAGCGGGAAGCGATTATTTTAGCCAAGCATATTCCTGACATGGATGAAAAGCTGATTGCGCAGATTGTAAAGCTATTGGCAAAATTGCGGTTGATGGATTTGCGCAAGCGCCCCGGCGTTGCCGAAGCAATTGACTGGGCGCAAGCGTTGCTTTGCCTTGATGTGAAAGACCTTGAGGCTGTTGCAAGTAGCGCCAATAAAGACCAGGTTGAGCAAACATTGGCCTGCCTGCTGAAAACCAGGGAAGATCAGAACCGGATTAATCTCAACCATTTATTGCGCGCCTGATGATTTCTTTTAAAGCTTTCATAATAGCCGATGCTGGAGGCGAGGTTGGTTGCACCTGCTAAAGATCCAAGCGCAAAAACTCCAGCCCTTTCGGCTCGTGCTGCTGAGGCGAAGTTGATTGCGTTTCTTAGTGAGCTGCGCGGCTCTGGCTTTCGTATTGGGCTTGGGGAATCACGCGATGCTCTTACCATTGCGCTTGGCGCCCCGGCGGCTGACCGGGCGCGGTTTCAATCCTCCCTCAGGCATCTCCTTTGCTCCAGCCGTGAGGAGTGGGTGACGTTTGATGCTTATTTTCGCGCTCATTACGGGCAACAGCAAGACAGCGAAGCGGGGGAGCCAACAGACAGCGCCGAGGGCGACACAGCCGGCGATAAGCCAACACCAAAATTTCAGATTGTTGCTGATTTTTATCATGGCGCGGATGCGGGCAAGGAAGGCGGTGCGGGGCGGAATGCAGCTGTCACCAAAACTGATTTCAGATTCTTAACTGACAGTGATGACTGGGAGGAAGCAGCTCGGTTGACCGAAGATCTGGCGCGGCGCATTCAAAGCCGGCCAACACGGCGCTGGCGGCAGAAAGCTGGCGGCAAGCGCATTGATTTAGCGGCGACCGCACGGCGCTTACCTGGCAGTGATGGCGACCCGTTATGGCTTGGTTACCGGGCGCGCAGAAAGCGACCAATGCATGTGGTGGCCCTGCTGGATGTTTCTCATTCCATGTCTTATTACAGCCCGATGCTGGCGCGGTTTGTGCGCGGGCTGGTTCATAACTTTAAGGACTGTGAGGCCTTCTGTTTTCATATGGAGCTGAACCGGGTGACCGACCATTTGAAAGAAACCGACCTTGATGTGATGCGAGAGAAAATGGAGGCGCTTGAGAACTTATGGTATGGCGGCACTAATATTGGCCAAAGCATAGAGGCGTTTAACAAACGTTTTTTAAAAGAGACGGTGCGCCCGAACAGTGTGGTTTTATTATTTACAGATGGCTGCGATACCTCACCGCCGGAGGAGCTGCGCAAACCGCTTCGCGAATTACGGGCGAATGTTAGGCGGGTATTTTGGATTAACCCACTCAGGGAGCGATTGTTGAAAAGCGGGCTGACAAGCAGCAGCCCTTTGGCAGCGGCTTCGGGCGCTATTGACGCGCAGCTTTCAGGTGATAGTTTCCGCTCACTGGCGGCGCTGGCGCGTGTGCTTTCCTCGCAAGGGTAGAGCCCTCCGTATTTCCACCGCCCACCTCCTGACTTAACTCAGCTGATGATGAATGAGAGTTTGCGGCTTATGTTTCGCTATAAATTAACGATAGAATATGACGGCACGCCTTTTGTTGGCTGGCAAGTGCAGAAGGAGGGGCTGTCTGTTCAGGGGCAGATTGAGGCGGCGCTGAAGAAGCTAACGGCTGAAGAGTGCCGGCCGAGCGGCTCGGGTCGGACGGATGCGGGCGTCCATGCGCTTGGGCAGGTTGCTCATATTGATCTATTACGAGAGTGGGAAACCGATAAAATTCGCGATGGGCTGAACTTTCACCTTAGGCCAGACCCGATCGCTATTGTGAAGGCTGAAACGGTTAGCCAAGAATTTGACGCGCGCTTTTCTGCCCGCCAGCGGCATTACCGTTATTTGGTGGTCAACCGCCGCCCGCATCTGACTTTAATGAAAGATCGGGCCTGGTTGGTGCCAAAGCAACTTAATGTCGAAGCGATGCATGCGGCGGCGCAGGATTTTACCGGGCATCATGATTTTACAACATTTCGCTCCGTGCATTGCCAGGCCAAAAGCCCGCTGAAGTCACTTGACCATTTCTCGGTGGCTGAGGCTGATGGGATGATCCGCTTTGACTGTGCGGCCCGGTCTTTTATGCATAATCAGGTGCGGTCTATGGTTGGCTCACTTGTGCAAGTTGGGCTTGGCAAATGGGGCGCAGATGGCATCGCAAAAGCGCTCGCGGCCAAGTCCCGCGCGGCTTGCGGCACAGTGGCCCCAGCTTGCGGGCTTTATTTCACCAGGGTTGATTTTGATACTGCCTCTCTATAAAGAGCCTCCGCTTAGACAAAATCAAAATGCGCTTCTGTTAGATCATCCGGGTCAATGCCGGTTAGGGTTATGCGGTCTCCATCGCCGAGATTAATGCGGGTTGATGAGTTGAAAAATCCAAAGCTCTGGATATAGGGGCTGAGGGCTGTGAAGTTTGCAAAGTCACTATGCTCCAGGCTTATGGTATCTGCGCTGTCGCCCTCTGTTTTAAAATCCAAAATCGTGTCTCTGCCGTCACCTTCTTTAAATATGAAGGTATCGCTGGCCGCGCCGCCAAAGAGATAATCATTCCCGCCCTGCCCAAAAATCTCATTGGCCTCGCTATTGCCAAAGAGTATATCTCCTCTCTCTGAGCCGTTCACATTCTCTATGTTGACCAGCCTATCCAGCGTGGCTTCACTGCCGATGCCAATGCCATATGGGCTTGTAAAGGCTGAAGTTAGAAAGATGGTAACCCCATTGGCTGCCAGGCTATAATCGGCGGTGTCATTGCCGGCGCCGCCATCCAACAGGTCAGCGCCGCGCCCACCGATGAGCAGGTCATCGCCGCCTAAGCCATTTAGGGTGTCATTGCCCCCTAAGCCGCTGAGGGTGTCATCTCCTTCTGTGCCTGTGAGGGTATCGTTATTGGCGGTGCCTTCAATGATGCCCCCTTCAAGCAAATCGAGGATGTTAATGGTCAGTGTTTGGCTGGTAGATAGGCCGCCTGCATCTGTTGCTTCTACCACCAGAGTTAGAAATGGCGTGGTTTCATAATCGAGGTTGGCGTTTGCGCTCAATAGTAGGTTTTCGCCATCTATTGTGAATAGAGATGCGCCATCACCGCCGGTGATGCTGTAACTGACACTATCACCTTCATCTACATCTGAGATAGAGAGACTGCCGAGCAGGGTACCTGGGAGACTGTTTTCTTCTATTTCATTATTATCCAGAGCGAGGTTTGTGGGCGCATCATTAATGCTGGCGATTGTCAGCCCGGCGGTGGCTGTGGCGGTGCCGCCATTACCATCTGAGATGGTGTATCTGAAACTTGCTGGGCCGTTGTAATTTGCGTCTGGAGTGAACTCAACATCGCCGCTGCTGGTTAACTGGACGGTGCCGCCTAGCGGGTTGCTAACGGCTGAAATCGTCAGGGCATCGCCATCTGGGTCGCTATCATTCGCAAGGAGCGTCGCCGCTTCAATTATCAGGCTGTTATCTTCATCTAGTTCAAAGCCGAAATCATCATTGGCGATGGGAGACTGATTAACTGAGAGGGGGGCGACCTCTATTGTGACAGTGGCAGAAGAGACGCCGCCCTGCTTGTTGATTGCGTGATAGGTGAAGGAGGCGGTTCCTGAAAAGCCAGGGGCCGGGGTGAAGACAATATCCCCCGCCTGATTAAAAGTTATCTCTCCATTTGCGATATCACTATAGCGGGTGATGACAGCGTCCTGGGTGCCTTCATTGGTGTCATTCGCCAGCAGGCTTTGGCGGGTGATTGTGACTGCCTCGCCTTCTATGGTGGCGGCCTGATCTCCTGCTGCCTCGAGATTAAAGCGCTGCTCTAATATGCCAGTGATTTGCGTGCTGCTGGTGCGGCCTGTGCCATCATCCACAGTGTAGCTAATAGAGATAATATCACCCGGTGCCCCAGAAGCGGTGAAGAGAATATCTCCGGCGGCGGTGAGGGTTGCGGTGCCGCCCTGATTAACCGAGACACTGACTATGGTCAACTCGTCGCCATCAAATTCAAAATCATTTGCGAGCACGCTTTGGCGAGTGATTAAGGTTGGTCCGTCGTTATAAAGGGGGATGTTTGTATCTTGCTGGGCAAAGGGGTCATCATTGACCGGGGTGATCTCCAGATAAACTCTTGCCGTCACGGGTGGGTTTATACCATCTGAAACTTCATAATCGAAATAGGCGCGCCCGGCAAAATCTGTGAAGGGAGTGAAGGTGATGGTGCCATCTGTAGCCAGCTCAGCTTCGCCATGTTTGGTTTTTGTGATTGAGGTCACGGTTGGGGTGTCGCCATCATAATCTATGTCGTTTGCCAACAGGTCTGTGACATGCAGAGTGATGGGTTCATCCTCTATGCCATTCTCTATCTGGTCATCTAAGGCAAGAGGCGCGGCGTTGGTTACTGTTAGCTCACTTTTAGAAAATGTGCCGTTACTGAAGGTGAAGAATTCTACATCGTTAATGGTGTCTACACCGTCATTTTGGCCGGAGTTTCCGGTTCTTATATCGCTAAATTTAAGAGCGCCATTGCCTGCGTTCGTGATGAGATAATCGGTGCTTGCACCGCTAAACATGGCCGTATCATTCTGGCCCGCGCCGCCATCCAGAATATCATCGCCGCCAGCTCCTGTTAGGGTGTCATCACCAGCGCCGCCCGCCAGAATATTCGTGCCACCATTGCCGATGAGGGTATCGCCATAATCTGAGCCGATGAGATTTTCAATTGAGACGGCATCTATCCCCTCTGCTAAACCGCCGGTATATACCCTTGTGGCGAGGTCTGCAGATATGCCGCTTGTCGAGGCGGTAAATGCTAATGTATCAGAGCCTCTGCCGCCCATGATGCCATCACTGCCTGCGGTGGCATAGATGATGTCGTTGCCGGCACCGCCATCTATAATGTTATAGGCGTCATCCCCTGTTAGGCTGTCATCGAAAGCGGAGCCTTCTATATTCTCGAAGGAGGTGATGCTATCACCCTCTGCATCGCCGCCGTTGACCTCTTCCGTTGCCAGAGAAATAGTGACAGCTTCTTCAGAGCCTGCATAGCTGAGCGTGTCATTACCGCTACCACCATCAAGGGTGTCGGCACCTTGCCCGCCTTCGACCTTATCATTACCAGCGCCAGCAAAGATAATATCATCCCCGCCCCGGCCAGAAAGAGAGTTTGCAAAATCATCCCCTATGAGCAGGTCACTATTAGCTGAACCGATGGCACCTTCTATGTTGGTTAAGCTATCACCCTCTGCCTCTCCACCTGTTGCAAGCTGGTTGATGAGATCAATAGTGACGGCGGCATTTGACCCTTCATAGGAGGCAATGTCATCACCACTGCCACCATCCAGGGTGTCGGCACCCTCACCGCCGGTGAGTGTATCGTCTCCATCATTGCCGAATAGGAGGTCTGCACCGCCGCCGCCGATGAATGTTTCATTGTTTGATGAGCCGTTGAAACTATCAACAAATGAAGTGCCGATGATGGTCTCTACATTTATCAGCTGGTCATTCTCGGCGTCACCGCCAAGGTTTTGTCCGGTTACAAAATTAAAGGATATGCCTTCGGTTGACCCTGAATAATCAACCGTATCGGCGCCGCTCTCACCATTAATGGTGTCTGCACCGCTACCGCCAATAATCGTATCATCCCCCGGGCCGCCTTTAATGTTATTCTCGCCGCTGCCGCCGATGATAATATCATCGCCAAAGCCACCCTGCAGCTCATCGTCTCCCGCGCCGCCATCGATTATATCATCACCTGCTTCTGATAAAATAGTATCGTCGCCAGATGTACCGGTGATTTGATCATCACCGCCGCCGGTTCTGAGGCGGGCATAGTCCGGGTTGCCGGTTTCGCCATTTGTTAACGGAGCGGTACCTTTCATGCGGCTGAGGGTTTCTGTTAACTCGCCATTATTGGTTATGGCTGCTATGGCGGCATTATGGGCGGCTAACGCCTCATTATCGACCGTTTGCGCGCCATCTTGCACGACCTCGCCTATTCTTTTTGGGGCGAGCAGGGTTATTCCAAAGTCGCCCGGCATGTAATCGACCAGAGTGACGGTGAATGTTGGTTCGAAATCTTGATTGATGGTCCAGCTATATTCTTCAGGGTCGAGGTTATAACCATCAAAGGGCTGTATTAGTTCATGGCCTAAAAAGAGGCTAACATTTAGGTCGTTTTGCTCTTGCTCATAGAGAATGGTAAAAGCTGTAGCGCCTAATGATTTAAAGACATTCTCGCCTTCAATTATATCGTAGCCATTGCCGCTGAACTGGCTTGTGAGGCTACGACCTGAGTACCAATATTCTATGTTGCCATCGTTATCGTTATCGTAGAATTCGCGCGCTTCAACCAGCGGGTTGCCTTGTGCATCCAATGGCATGATGTAGCTTGCAGTGCCGCCGAGCAGAGGGAAAAGGCGATCAGCATCGCCAACTGGGTTGATGTCTACAATCTCCCCTCTAAAAAACAGGCGATCCTCGGCTGTGCCATCAAGTATGACATTACTGCCATCGGCAACGATGACCTTATCAGCGCCAGAGCCGGTGCGAACAACATCATCACCAAATCCAGCATCTATGGTGTCATCACCCTCACCGCCATCTATCAGGTCATTGCCCTCTGAGGCAAAGACATGGTCATTGCCGGGGCCAGCATGGATAACATCATTCAGCAAGGTGCCGTTAACAGCCAGGTTTGCTTCTGGATTGGTGCTAAAAATATCGTCCGCAAGGGTACCAACGACATAGTTTGCTGATTTTGCCCCAGCGTCAAACAGGTCATTGCCGATCTCTAAGTTGTAATCATATTTGTACAGCCTGTAGATTTGATCGATGAAGGCATCTGTTTTTTTGGCCAGGTTGTTTGCTGTTGTGAACGCTGTGAAGGCTCCGCCGATACCGAATGTCTCCAGAACATTGACGGCGACCTCAAGAATATCTCCAGACAGCGGCACAACGGATGCGGTGGCGGAAATGAGATCATATGTGCCTGCCAGGGGCTTGTAGGTTGGCACAGTTTCTTCAGTTAGCATCCAGTCGTTAAAATAGGTATCAATACCTAGGAAGGGAAATAATATTGTGCCAGACCAGGGGGTATAGTTTGCGCTGTAGACCTGATTGAAAATGGACCCGGCGATAGGGGCGGCATCGATTAGGCCTAGCTCCTCTATTGTCGGGGTGGTGCCGCCGAGCACATCCATAATGAAGTTTCGGGCGATCTCATTCGAGGCGGCATTCAGCTCTTTATCGCTGATAGTGGTCCGATAGCGAAACTCATACTGGCTGCGGGTATATTCTCGGATGAAATTAGCGAAATAACCGGTGCCACTATTCACATCTCTTGCGCCGCCGATCCAGGTCCAAACATTCTCTTCAAGGCCTGATACGGGGCTTTCATATAGGCCTGAATCATCCGTGATGAAGGAGTAGATAAGGTCATAAACATCCCGAAACTTACCGGCAGTCTCATCATTGTAATGCTCTTCTGCCAGGTCTAGCGCTTCTCTTATTAAAAAGAGCTGCTCACTTGTGAAGGTGTATGACATTTTATAACCCCTTTAATTTTCGGCTCTCGCCTGGAAATAGCTCTGTTCCATAGCTGGTTCCATCGGTGCGCAAGATGCTGCGTGCCGCTGACCTCTGCTTTCATGTTGTGTTGGATTGAGCTGGATTGAGACAGGCCAGGAGATGTGTTGGGAAATACCGTCGCTGCTCGGAATATATAAAATAGCGAGCATGTCGTGATTTTGCATTGATACTTTTGAGTACTTCATAGATAATAATGCAGGCGGCTGCCCCCTAGCTACATTCTCCTAGAGAAAACCTACACAGATACCAGCAACAACTTCAAGCTGTAATTCCGTTCATTATATTTGCGTCTGATGCTGAATTTTACTTCCGCACTAAACAGCAGGGCTATTGCCAGATGGATCTTTTCACCATTTTTTTCCCCTTAACTCTGCTTTTTGTTTGTTTTTGGCTTATTTCATCGTCTTTTTTATGAATATGGCAGCTTTGGGCGCCCCACCCAATTACTACTATTGCGTGCATCTTGATTTTAGCTAAGAGGGGCGATTAAATTGTGGATAATGTTATTTCTAACGTGGGTTTCTATCACTTCCTTGCTGCGCCCGCTCCCCCTCCAAAGCTGTGAGTAGCGCGCGGTGACGGTTGAGATTATACGCCCAGTGGCCTGTTCGAGCACGGCGCCGCTCTGCAAGAAGGGCGCTCTGAAGTTTGTTCATAATTACCTGGGTGCCAGCTTCTGAAAAATCCTCAATCTGTTTCGGCCATAGAGGAATGAGCGAGGGCAGATCTTTCATCCGGCAATAAGGGAGTACAGTTTTTAAGCCGTACTTCCCTGGCTGTTTTTGTCTTTTCCTCCCATCAAGGTGCGGCGCTTGATTAGACTTTGCGGCCACTATTCGGCCCCACTTCTCCAGCTGCCCCTCGCCGGCCAAAGGCTTACCTTCTGCTTTTTTATTCATTGTAAGTTTTGGCCGCTGCGGCCATGGCTGCTTGTTGTTGTGCTTCATGATCTCTCTCATCGCAGTAGGGGTGAGAGGTTCAACATGGGGCGCTGTGCTTTGGTCGGGGATAAGTTTTTGCTTATGCGCTAAGCCCTACGCTCTTATCCATTACTTGGCGATGGGGCTAATCATGAGCGCAAACACTAGGAAGGGCACAAGAAGGGGCAGGGTTTATTTTGAGGCGAAAAAAGCTCCGCATCAATGACCCCATAATGGCTAAATAATCGCTCGGCCAAATGCCCTCGCTTCACTCGACGGTAACCAAGAACCAAAAGTTATCCCCGCTCAAAAACTGCGCAGCTAAGATCAGACAGAAGGAATATATACCTATTTTGGGGAGATAGCCTATGGCATCGATTTTTGAGGCAACAATAACTGAGGGAAGAACCGGGATGGCGGGACCACCCCATGGTGATTATGCGCCCACGTATGAAGGGGAAGCCTTATTAGAGGGAGGAGCCGCGAAACTTATATGCAGTGCAGTTGCCTTAATTTTCAAAGTACGGGAGGAACAGCTTTACGACCGCAACCGCGGCAAAGCGCAGATTGCTTTCGCCAGGCAAGTGGCGATGTATCTGGCCCATATCATTTGCGGCATCTCCCTGACTGAGGTTGGTCGCTTTTTTGGCCGGGACAGAACCACAGTTTCACATGCATGCCGGTTGGTTGAGGATTGCCGGGAGGATCCCAACATAGACCTTGCCCTTGATCTAATTGAACAATCTGTTCTGAAGGTTTGGTCATTTAATGATTTTAACTATGCCGCAGTTTGCAACCATGGAGCCGATGATGACACAGCCACAACTTACTGAAAAAAAACTGCTAACGCGGCTTTCAATGCGCGGCTACAAGCTCGCCTTAGTGAAAAATGATGAAATTCCAAACTGGCAACTGTGCAAAGAGACCAATAAGGGTGACTTACGCTTTGAGGCCAGCGCTCCGGTGGCTGTGGTCAGGAAACTTCTGGCTGCAGGTATATTAACGCAGGATGGCACAAGCGCTTACCTGAGCCGTGCCGGGTTGACAGCTATGAAGCGGCGGCTCACCAACCATAATAGCTGCCTGAACCAACATCAGCATGTTGAAATTGACAGGCTAGAAGATCAACATGGCAACGTGATTGATGTGGCGCGCAATATGGCGGAAAGCCCCCTGACATGGCTCGCCACCAGGCGCGGTCCTTCTGGCAAACCCCTGATTGAGGCCTGCCACCTAAAGGCCGGGGACAGGCTGCGCGCTGATTTTGAGCGCGGCTCTTTAATGGGCAATGTTAGCCGCAGCTGGGAGCGGCTTGCCCTCCCGCAATCGAGGCAAAAAGGCCAGGGAACTGAAGGGCTCTCGGTTACAGAAGGGAGCATGGCGGCACGGCAACGATTTTATCAGGCACTAGATGCTGTTGGGGAAGAGCTCTCCCCCGTTCTTGTCAATATATGCTGTGAGCATATGGGGCTTGAAGATACAGAGCGCCGCCATGGCTGGCCCAAACGAGCGGGCAAAGTGATTTTGAAACTGGCACTAAATAAGCTGGCCCGCCATTATGGGCTGACGGGTAGCGCTGGTAGCGGCGGCGACGGTGACAGGGGAAGTGGTAGTGGTAGTGGAAGTGGCGGGCGCATACATCATTGGGGGGAAGAGGATTATAAACCGAGGGGATGATATCAGCTCTTTTGAGGCACACCACCCTGCTCGCCGCGGCGAAGGCTTTCACGCCGTACAAACGATATACATCTTAAAATGAGATATCTGCTGAATGAAGCCCCGGTGCCGCGACCAGATAAATTATAAACGCTTATTTTGCTAACTCGGCCTCTGCATCTGCTTTGATACGCAGAACCATGGCACTTAACCCGTTGGAGCGTTGCGGCGAGATATGATCTTTAAGGTCAAGAGTTTTAAAAATCTGCTCGTGGTCAGTTTGCACAATCTCTCTTGGTGATTTATCTGAAAAGATTATGAAAACGATGGCCATTAGACCGCGGACGATGTGGGCGTCACTATCGCCTGTGAAATGCAATATATCCTCACCATTGGGGCCAGGCTTCCGCTCGGAGATTAACCAGACCTGGCTGACACAGCCTTTGACCTTACTTTCAGCTGTTTTTAGCTCTTCAGCTAATGGCTCCAGCTTGTTGCCCAATTCGATGACGTAGCGGTAACGATCTTCCCAATCGTCGATAAACTCAAAGTCGGATATGATTTGTTCGATGCTCATAAGTGAGAGATGCCTGCTATTATACTTTATTCGGGCGCCGTATCAGGGCGTGATCTAAGCCGATATTGCACCAATATGAAGGCTGTGTCCAAATAGTATAATGGCCAAAATTCAAAACTCGCCAAAAATAAAATAAGGCGCACATTGCGGACAGTAAAGGGCAGGGATATCTGTCGCAATGTGCGCCTTGTTGGCAGCACCCTTATTAGAGTAGGGCTTCAGGGAGCTGCAAAAGACTATTTTTTTAACGTCTAGGCCTAAACACAGGCCTCCTTGAAGTGCATGTTAATTAAACCAAAACCTGCCTGTACTTCATTTATACCTAACTCATTCCGTCGTTCTTTATCCTCACAGCCCTGCCTACCTTTAGAGCCGCCTACCTTTAGTGCCGGGCGGAGCTACTTAAAGTGACGCGTGCTTTTCTTCCAGAGACCAGCTTGGCTCTAAATCTGATGAGCGGAGGGTGTTTTGACCTTTGAATTGTACTTTTTTAGCGCTGGCGTTCTTCTCAATGTTGCCAGTGCTCCACTCATTTTTACGTGAGCGATAGGCTGGATCATAAGGGTCACGGCTATTTTCGCGAATTTCACGCGCTACACCGGAAACCATCTCAACACCATATGCGGCTTTGTATTTAAGGCTGCTCCAGACCTCTGCGCTGATGTTGCATATATCAACATTGCGGGTGCAGAACTTGTCTGACCCTTCAACAGCGTATTTGGTCGCGCCAATAATATTTGAATTATTGTCTTTCCCAATTGGAAGGAGAAGAACAACAAGTGAAACCCAAAATAAAGTTCTAATAATAAACATCTGCAATATCCCTGCTAAGTTGCTAGTAATGTTTTCAACAAAACCAACACTAGCAAAGACTTTTCAATAAATCATCAAGTATATATAACGTCTTTTATATGTATTTTGCTATATTTTTCTCGTAATTATAAGAAAATACCCCTCAAATTTCGATAAAATTTACATTAAATACTTTTGAATATAATTTTATATTATTTTACCCAAAATTTTATACCTGAGATTCATGGTTTTTTAACCAATAATACTGCCCGCTCAATCTGCTACACGACTGATAAATAAGGTTTTTTTCTATTGCTGCGATTGCACTTGCTTTATGATTCCTTAAGGCGAATTTGGCAGTATTTGACGGTAATAAACCCGGCCCCACTACAACGAGACGCATGAAAGAAGCTTTGAGGCAATGCAAATACTCGCCACCTACAAGACGAAGCTCGTGGAAATCGCCGAAAACTTTTTTCACCCCTGCGCTAAAAAAAATGACTATGTGCTGAAACGCCATCAGTCCTTTGTCTATTCTCACCTAATTGGCGCTACTGTGGCGCTGGCTTTGTTCCCGATTTACCTTTACCGCCTTGATACCCTTAGCGCACAGGATGTTGGCATTCTGCTGCTGTTCATTTCGCCATTATTTACAGTGGCTTACCTTCGTTATAGTGGCAATTTGGCGGTTGCCCACCTTATCTCAGCATTGAACCTGGCATTATTCGTCACGGTGGGGGCCGCTTTTACCGGCGGGCTCTCTTCATTTTTGCTGGCCTGGATGGTTATTGTGCCAGTGGAAGCTGCGCTTTCTGGCCGGCGGGAAGTGATTGTCGCTGCAATCGTTGTGGCCATTGCATCTCTTGGCGGGCTTTATCTTGCTGAAGCTTATGGATGGCTAATGGCGGCGCGCAGCTTTACTCTTTCAACTGAAGCGCTGGCGCTATTTGGTATTTTCACCGCGACATCCTATGGCGGCGCGATTGCGATGAGTGTGCAGCAGTTGCATGAGGATTCTGAGGAGTTTGTAAGGGAGAGCGAGCGGAAATATCGGCTCATGGCTGACCACGCAACGGATATGATCTCCGTTCTTGACCAGCGTGGCCAAGCGGTTTTCGCCTCCCCCGCGGCTGCAACCCTAACTGGTCTCGCGCCTGAAAAACTGCTGGAAAGCGGCGTTTTAAAACTCATACATATCTCTGATCGCCCGCTCTATATGACGGCTATCAGCAATTGCCTGAATGGGCAGGGGCCGGTGAATGTTGAGTTTCGAGCTAAATTCACTGATATTAAAGACTGCGGGACTGAAGCCCCTATGCAAGCAGGCGCGTCAACCTACCGCTGGTTAGAGATGCGCTGCAAGGCGGTGCCGAATGCGCTGAAAGACGGTGAATTACAGATTGTTGCCGTCACCAGGGATATTAGCTCCCATAAAGATCAGGAAATTACACTGCTTCAAGCCCGCGACCAGGCTGAAAGTGCAAACATCGCCAAAACACGCTTTCTTGCGAATATGAGCCATGAGCTTCGAACGCCGCTCAATGCGATTATTGGGTTTTCGGATGTTTTAAACATGGAGCTCTACGGCCGCATGGAAAATCGGAAATATGCCGATTATGCCCGACTGATTAATGAAGCTGGTGAGCATCTTTTAAGTGTTGTGAACAACATTCTTGATATGTCCAAAATTGAAGTGGGCAAATTCACCATCACTCCAGAGCCTTTTAACTTACCGCCGCTTTTAACCAGTTGCTGCGAGATGATCGGTCCAGTGGCCAGTGAAAAAGATGTTGTGGTTGAGCAAAAATTCGAGACCGACCTTGAATATCTATATGCTGATAGCCGGGCGCTTAAACAGATGGTTCTAAACCTTCTCTCTAATGCTATTAAGTTTAGCCACCCGGGTGGTAAAGTGCTGGTTCATACCACCCTCTCTGAAGACACAGTCCATATTGATGTGATCGATTATGGTATTGGCATCTCTTCTGAGGATTTGCCGAAACTATGCAACCCCTTTGTGCAAGCTGATAGTTCTTACAAGCGCGAGCATGAGGGTGTCGGGCTTGGGCTCTCTGTAGTGAAGGGGCTGGCAGAACTGCATGGCGGCGCGCTGACTATCTCAAGTGAACTTGGTGCTGGCACCAGGGTGCGCATAGATTTGCCGCTGCGGCCTCCGCAACTGACTGGCGACGATTACAAAGAGAACAAAGCGATTAATACGAGCGAAGAGAAAGGCCGCCGCTCTGTGGTGCTGTTTAATAACAAATCGAAAAAAGCTGCCAAAGGCTAACCCCGGCGCGCCTATTCCTCAGCTGCTCTCCAAAAATCCCTGATAGCTAACTCATTGCAAATTATTGAGTTTTTAACATCCTGTTTTTGCATTAACGAGGGATTTACCTTACTCGCCAATACTGTTAGCTAGCGGCTCGCATTTACCTTAACTTATATGCTTAACGATGCAGGTAACCTTAACAGAACTCTCATGACACCTCAGTATGCAAGATTGGCCACATTAACGTTTGTAGGGATCCTTATGGGGATTTCCCTGAACGCTATGCTATTGCAAGGTGGCCGTGTCGCTTATTTTGAACCGGGCGGCGAGGCTAATAATGTGATCGTGCAGCTTGATAAGCGCCATAAGCAAAAGAGCCTTGAGCAAGAGATTCTCCATGTGTCTTCTGTTCCTAAATCTGATGATCTGGATAATAAAATACGCGATGTTCTCAGCGAGGCTGAAATTGAAAGCGCAGATGCTGACACCGGCCGCAAATTAGTGATGGAAGTCCAGGTACGGTTGAGTGAACTTGGCTACAACCCCGGCTCCCATGACGGCATCGCCGGGCCAACAACTTTAGCCGCGGTTATGGCCTTTGAATTTGATAAGGGTCTGCCACAAACCGGCATCGTAGACCGGGAAATTCTCGCTGTTCTAAACGCTAAGAAAGACGCGCCCTCACGAAATGAGGCGAGTAAAGCCCTCGCGCGTCAGGGGCCGGAACTGGTGACAGCGCTACAATCTGCACTGACCAGCCTTGGCTATAATACTGGCAAAGCTGATGGGGTGATTGGCCCCCTCACCCGCATGCGCATCCGTGCGTTTGAGCGCGATAATAAGATGGATGTGACCGGTAGAATTTCTGGCCGCTTGATCCTGAAAATTATCAAAGCACGGGGCAAGCCTTTATTACTTGCCAAGCTTTAAGCTTCTCTCAGGGCGCCGCGACTATAACCCCTCACACCCCCTTTATTCTTGTTGCCCCTTTAATTCACTATTTCCCTCGTCACCATTATTACACTAGTCACTAGTCGCCATGTGCCTTTATGCTGCATGATCACTCTAATCTTTAACTTACCATTTCGAGGCTTTCTTGCGTCTTCATTCTTCAATCTGGGTTGCGGCCTATATCCGCCAGGTGGCCAATACCGGCGCAACTGCAATGCTGGTGCGCCGGGGCGAATCCACCGCCGGGGCTATCTATATTAAAGTTTCCAAACTTGATGGCACAGCCCAGCTTTTTAGCCCCGCTCCGTTATTCGATCAGGTGCAGGGGCGTGACCGGGCCTGGTATTCTGAGTTTAAAGATGAGATGCCTTCTGAGCGGGATGTTGATGAGTATCTTGCCGGGCAGGCCCGTAGCGATAGCGATATTTGGGTTATTGAAGTTGAGGACCGGGCCGGGCGGCATTTTCTCGATGATCAATTAACAGATCTCTAGCGGCATTTCCCGGTTTATTAACTCACTGCTAATCATAAACTTAAATCACCCCTGTTTCTGGAGAGATTTGCGCCGCAGCCTCATAAATTTTACACTGTTTTCGTGCAGATTAACCATTCAATATCAGATCAGATGGCCTTTCAGGCGAATGCCTGATGTTTAAACTGGGCCATGAACCTCGCTGCTGATCAGTCATCAGCGGCGCCGGGAGTGTAAAATAGAGTAATGAATAAGATGATTGAAGCTAACCAGGAAGCGGTTGAAAATTTTGGTAAGGGTCTTTCCCATTTTAACCATAACTTTGCCGAGAGCGGGCTGTTCACTGATGAAAAACTGGCCCAACTTATTGAGCGCTATCCGCGTGAATATTACATGATCAACACCATGACTGCGCAGGGTGACAAGCCTGAATGGCGCTCTGGTGAAATTAATAATGTCTCTGGCGAGAAAGTTCTACAAGCGCTGACCGAAGGACGTATCTGGCTGGCATTGCGCCGGTTTGATGTTGTCTGCCCTGAATATGATGAGCTGGTCCATGAAGCCTTCCGGGAAATGGAAGAGCTACAGCCCGGGCTTAAAACTTTCAAGCATAACAGCTCCATGCTGATCTCAAGCCCTGGCGCTCGGGTGCTTTACCATGCGGATATTCCTTATGTCTGTCTGTTCCATGTGCGCGGCCGCAAAAAACTTTGGCTCTATGATGCCGAGAATAAAGAGCATCTGCCAGACCGCACTTTAGAAGGCGTCATCCTCAAGGAAACAGAAGAAGAAATTGGCTATGAAGAGAACTGGGACAAGGAAGCAAGTGAAATTGTTCTGGAGCCAGGCAAAGCGCTTTCATGGCAATTAAACGCCCCGCACCGGGTTGATAATCTTGATGGTCTCAATGTCTCCATTACCACAGATTACTTCACCCCCTATGCCCAAAAGAAATATGGTGTCTATTACACCAATGGTGTGATGCGCCGGAAATTCGGTATGTCACCGAAATCAACTTCCACTGATGGTCTTGGTGCTTATGCCAAATGTGCAGCTGCTCTTGCTTTCAAGAAAAGCGGCATGATGAGCAAAGATGAGCGCACCATGGTTTCAACCTTTACGCTTGATCCTGAAAATATCGGCCAGATCATCGATATTCCACAAAATGAGCGGCGCGAGATTGTGCAGCTCTAATTCGCTCACGGCTACTCCGGGCGCTGAGCGCCCGGGCCTCCGCGAGGGCGCCGCGACGCGGCGGGCTCACTCGCGTTCGCCATGTTCGCCTGCTCTTTTTTCAAATAGCAGGCTTCCTTCTTCGTAATGAGACTAATTCGCTCTATTTTGCTCACGGCTACTCCGGGCGCTGAGCGCCCGGGCCTCCGCGAGGGCGCCGCAACGCGGCGGGCTCACTCGCGCTCGCCATGTTCGCCTGCTCTTTAAAAGAGCAGGCTTCCTTCTTCGTAATGTAACTATTTGGTTCTATTTCGCTTAGGGCTGATTTGGTGTTCCTAAACCACTCGGTTTTACTTCGCGGCTTTTTTCACTGGCAGGGCGACACGGGACGCTTGTTTTTGAGCGGCCAGTTCCGGGGTGATTTCGCCGGTGGTGGCCATATCGCTGCAACCTTCGCCGCCGGCTGCCCAGCGCTTTACATCTTTCTCGACCTTGGCCTCGGTTAATGGATCTAGGAGGCGATTATCAAATAGTAAGTCCGTGTTTTTGCCGCGTGGTTTCAGGTGAACTGAAAAAATGCGCGGACCGCGTTTTGGGCTAACAGCGGGACCATGCACAAAAATATCAGATTTCCTTGCCTCTCCCTCATTTTTAGTCCGGGCAAAAAATTGAGATTTTTGCAATGGCATCTTATCTGCCAGCCAACATTTTTTCAGACCGCTGGCGATGGCGGCATATGCATGGATATAATCTAACTCTATCTTTTTCGTGGGGGTAATAGCTGAGGTTATATCCAGGTTAGCCGCGCCGTTGCTTTGCGAGCAACCGGTGATGAATAGCGCAGTGGCAAGGAAGAAAACACCAGCCATGGTGCACCGCGCAGCTGTTTTCAGCTGATAGCTAACCCGCCCACCAAGCGCTAAATAAACCTGCCGCTGATGCAGGTGTGATCTGAAATGTGGATGTATCTGGCCCATACCAACACCCCTCCCCTTTGTTCATGCCGCGCCTTTTTGGCTTTTGCTACACGCCCTCTTCTTATTCTGCACCAGTGAGGGCGTATGGCAAGCCCTCTCTCTTCTTCAATCACAGCCTTTTGACCGGCTCATTCCCCCAGCGTACTGCAACAAAAAGCCCCCGCCGGGTACCCGGTGGGGGCTTTTTTAATGCCGCAAATTCACTTTGCATTCATGGCTTTTGCCAGCTTAGAGCGGGCAGGCCATTTCAATGTTTATCTTGATGCGATGTGAGACATGTTCTGTGCAAACTCATCTAAGTTGGCCTGTTCATCACGGGCCTGCTTTAGCTGGGTGCGGGCGATGTCGCGCTCTTCAAGCACTTCAACATTTTTCAATGCTTTCATCGAGTCTTGCAATTCATCATTTGCATTTTCAAGCTTTGCCTCAAGATCTGCGATAGAGATCATCAGGTTATCACGGCGCTGGACCGCAGCTTTGGCAAATGTTGGATAGGCGTAATGATTGATATCATCAACGCCGGCTTTTTGTTGCTCCGACTTAACCTGTAGGTCAAGATCGTTTGCCATGCCCTGGAAGTCGGCGATCATGGCTTCAATGGCTGCGACTTTCTGGCGTTTTTCATCAACGTCAAACTTACGCAAGCGAATGAGTGTTTCGCGAGATTTCATGTTCGATACCCTCTACAAAATTCGAACCAATATGCTGGTGGTATCATACCGATTCATCATTAAAATTTTGACAACTCTCACATATTATCTGGCATTAAATATTTGCTGGCGTTTCCAACAATTTTCTAAGCTCGTCATAGCCATCCTGGAGCGATGTCGCATCGTTCTTACCCTGATGCAGAAACTGTTCCAGTTGTTCTGTGTAATATATGGCCTGATCTGTCTCATTATTGGACCCTGGGCGGTAAACGCCCATTCTGATGATTTCTTCCATGTCGTAATAGCGGCTCATATGCTTTTTGGCCTCGGAAATTAACGGTCTTTCGACCTCTGGTACGCATTCAGGCATAGTTCTCGATACTGATTTCAGCACATTTATCGCTGGAAAACGGCCGCGTTCCGCTATGGCACGTTCCATAACGATATGCCCATCGAGAATACCGCGCACAGCATCCGCTATTGGCTCATTATGATCATCACCTTCGACCAACACAGTAAACAGCCCGGTTATTGAACCTTCAGATGTGCCCGGGCCGGCGCGCTCCAGCAGGCGGGGTAGCTCTGCAAACACGGTTGGCGTATAGCCTTTGGTGGCTGGCGGCTCCCCGACAGAGAGGCCAATTTCGCGCCCTGCCATAGCAAAACGGGTGATGCTGTCGATCATACAAAGTACGGACCGGTCCTGATCTCTGAAATATTCTGCCAGGCACATAGTGGTATAGGCAGCCTGGCGGCGCATCAACGCCGCTTCATCTGACGTTGCGACAACAACGATTGCGCGTTTTAACCCTTCTTCACCCAAATTATCTTCAATGAACTCCTGCACCTCGCGGCCACGCTCACCGATCAGGCCGATGATGAAAATGTCTGCGGCGGCGTTTTTGGCCAGCATGGACATCAAAACAGATTTACCAACGCCGGAGCCGGCAAAAATGCCCAAGCGCTGACCAGAGCAACAGGTCGCGAAACAGTTTAACGCCTTAACGCCAAGATCAAGCGGGCCGCCAACCCGGCGTCTCTGATGGGCCGGTGGCGGCGTGTTTCTTATGGGCATCGGGGTTAGCCCTTCAACCATCGGTCCTTTGCCATCTATTGGTTCACCGAAGGCATTGATGATCCGGCCTAGCCAGGAGGTATCTGGGCGAATGGCGCTACCAGCCATTTTCAGCATGGCGCGTGCGCCCGGGCTGATGCCATCGACTTCACCATAGGGCATGGCGAGGGCTGCATCTTCGCGGAAGCCGACGATCTCAACTATAATGGGTTTGGCATTGAGGCGCTCAACGCTAAGGCGGGCGCCAATGCTGAAAGCTGTAAGCGGGCCGGCGATCTCTACAAGTACACCGCGCACAGATTTAACGCGCCCATAGATTGTCTCTGCTTGTAGGTTGCTGAGTTCCTGGCCTAGTGCCTGCACGTTATTGCTTCCTGTTAATTGATGAGCTCAAGACGCGGTGACATATAAAACTACAGTGACTAATAAAACTACAGTGACTAAAGCTACAATGACGCAGCTGACCATGAAGAAGATATGAGCTTGACGATAGCGCTGCTTTAAAGCCCCTCTCTATTGAAGGCATTATATAAAGGGCGTCATTGTTTCCTGAATACATAGTTTCCTGAATACATAGCTGAACCAGTATGACTGATTCATGCAGAGAGAATGTAACTCGGTGTTAAATGTCAGCTGAATTTATCACCTTTTCCGCAGTTATTAATTGCCTCAGTGATCGCTGCTTGGTTAGAGCCGATCCTCAGCGGCAGTCAGTTAACAGAAGGTTAACACCAATTGGGCCGGCTGGAGTATTGCCTTACTCTGGCGTATGCAGGCTGAATAAGCACTATTGCGGGCTACAGACCGTGGTTTAGCCCAAAAAATACACAGTGATGAAAATTATCTCGGAATTTGAGCATTAGCTATTGCCCTGATTCGAGCAAATCAGTTAACCTTTTATCAATAATTAGAAAACGGCAGCTTAAAAGCCGAGAAGTACTTTATCATCATCCTTAACGTCTCTTATGTCTTGCGTGATGTGGCCTTGAAGCAAGACAAATTAATAGTTTTATTTATGAGTTATGAGCTTTTGTTAAGAAAAGCTGCAACCAATTAAAATTGTTGCAGAGATGTTATTGTTTTTTCAATACAAATTAGGATTTGTTAACTTCTTGCCCGTAAATTTGTAAAGAGAAGATTTAAGATTAGTGAAATCTGGGCACTAAATCTTGGATTTATGGGCAGTTGCCGGTTAACGGCTTAATATAGAGGGGCATATAATGAGGGTATTACTCATTGAGGATGATAGCGCTACTGCGCAGAGCATCGATCTGATGCTTCAGTCTGAAGGTTTCAACGTCTATACGACTGATCTTGGCGAAGAGGGTGCTGATCTAGGTAAAATCTACGATTACGATATCATTCTTCTAGACATTAACTTACCTGACATGAGCGGGTATGAGGTTTTGAAAACTTTGCGCGTTAGTAAAGTTAAAACACCTATTCTTATTCTTTCTGGCCTTGCTGGAATCGATGATAAAGTTCGCGGCCTTGGTTTTGGCGCGGATGACTACATGACCAAACCTTTCCATAAAGACGAGCTTGTTGCGCGCATTCATGCAATTGTGCGTCGCTCTAAAGGTCATGCACAATCTGTTATTACAACAGGTGATCTTAAAGTTAATCTCGATGCGAAAACTGTTGAGGTTAATGGTCAGCGTGTACATCTTACATCTAAAGAATATCAGATGCTTGAGCTTTTATCGCTGCGCAAAGGCACAACCCTTACCAAAGAGATGTTCCTGAACCATCTTTATGGCGGTATGGATGAGCCTGAACTGAAAATTATTGACGTATTCATTTGTAAGCTGCGTAAGAAACTCTCCACAGCGACCGATGGCAAAAATTATATCGAAACCGTTTGGGGGCGTGGTTATGTGCTTCGTGATGCGGATGATGATGCACCTCTTCAGCTTGAACATACTAGCGAGCATGAAGCTGCATAAATATCCTACCTTCCAGTTCCAATAAAAAAGAGCATTCCTCGCGGTCTGCTCTTTTTTATTGTCTGCTATTCCAAGATCTTTGTATTTGGCCGCTAGTTCGAATATCCACACAGCTCTCGCCGGATTGACGCGTCTTAAAGCAAGCCTTGTTTGCTGCCTTCACTTTAGCTTGAATGATGGTTGGTTGAATGGAAATTGAGGGGAGACATTATGAGTTGCCCCTCTGGCCAGTTTTTTATTTTATCACAGCGATTAATTAATATCGCCTGAGCGGGCTTTGATACATCCGGCCCATTCAAAAGGGACATTTGCACTGAGCGACAGATTAACGAAATAGAGCCTTGCCTGATCAGTTCTTCTGCTTATTACCTTGTAAAGCTGAGGCCGCCGGTGCCGGTTTTATGTGTGGGGCTTTCTTTGAAATTAGTACTTTGCTTCTCGTTTTTAACGGCCGCTTCCCGGTTATGCTCATAGAGACCGCGAGCATTGGCAACGGGAGTATAGTTTCCATTTAGGCCAACGAGGGTTTCAGATGCGCCAAGCACGAGATGACAGCCGTTATTGCACTGAGCTTCCATGCGTTTCAAAATATCTGATTTTGTCTCGCGGTTAAAATAGATCAACACATTGCGGCAGAAAATAACATCGAACTTTCCAAGGCCGGTGAAGCTGTTCATGAGGTTAAACTGGCGGAATTGCACCATTGAGGTGATGTTGCTATCCAACTGCCACATGGTGCCGACTTGCTTAAAGTTTTTCACCAGATAAGTAACTGGCATGCCGCGCTGCACTTCAAACTGGCTATAAAGGCCAGATTTAGCTTTTGCCAGCGCTTCGGAACACAGGTCCGTGCCAATGATCTCTACCCGCCAACCTTGAAGAAGATGCTTATGCTCATTCAAGACCATTGCCAGGGAATAAGCTTCTTGTCCTGTTGAAGCCGCCGCTGACCAAATTCTAATATGTTTGCTAGTGGCTTTGCTTTTGATCAGGTTTGGCAGGGTGTAATCTTTAAAATTATCGAAGGGGGTTTTATCTCTGAAAAAGAAGCTTTCATTGATGGTCATCGCTTCAACAATTTGATTTTGTAATGACGCTTTTTTGCTGGAATGCCATTCAGAAACCATGGTCGCCACATCTTTATATTCCAGCTTTTTAGCAACCGGACCAAGGCGCGATTCCACAAGATATTGCTTATCTTCGCTCAAGACGAGACCTGATTCTTTATTCAGCATATCTCTTAGGGAGTTAAATTCACTCGGTGTCATTTTTTATGCCTTGTATCAGATTAGCTAATTTATCCGCTATTTTATTCAGCGGTAAGATTGCGCAACATGCGCCAATTTTAGCTGTTGCTCCGGGCATGCCCCAAACAACGCTTGTTTCTTCATCCTGCGCCAAAACACTTCCGCCTGCATTGGCGATGATGTCCGCGCCTTTTGCGCCATCTGTTCCCATACCGGTGAAAACAGCGGCGAGGGTTGAGGCCCCATAAACTTTGGAGGCTGTTTCAAACAGCGGGTCCACTGCTGGTTTGCAGAAATTTACTTCCGGTCCATCTGTCAGCCTGATGACGGCCGAAGCGCCTTTGCGCTCAACAATCATGTGCCGCCCGCCGGGGGCCACATAAACGCGGCCCGGTAAGACAGCTTCCCCATCTATACCCTCTTTGGCTACAAGGCCTGAGGCTCTGGCGATGTGGCTAGCGAAAATGCCAGTGAAAGTTGCCGGCATATGCTGGGTAATAAGAACGGGTATGTTCCCAAGTTTTGGAGCGAGTTTTTCCATAACGCTAACGAGGGCTGGCGGCCCACCTGTTGAACTGCCGATAAGCAGAACGCGCGGCCGCATTTTTGAGGCAGGCCTTAAACTAAGTCCGGGGCTGTTGGTGACCTCTGGTTTTGAAACTGTTGTTGTTTCTGTGAGGACTGGGCGCGGGGCAGAATTGGATGTTCTTGCCTGAGAAGAGGATCCTACAGAAGATTGTGCGCGGGAAGATGTGCGCTTTGTTCGTTTTGCGCCGAGTGCTTTGATCTTTTCGATTAGATCATTGCGGAAATCGGCAGAGGTTGTAACGCCGCTATTGCTTACAGGTTTTGGGACATAATCTGCTGCCCCCAAAGAAAGCGCGTTTAAGCTGATTTCGGCATTTCTCTGGGTTAGCGTTGAAGCCATTATAACTTGCACGCCGGGTAACCGCTTGAGAATTTCTGGCAGGGCTTCTATGCCGCTCATTACCGGCATCTCAATATCGAGTACGATCACATCTGGATCGACCTCTAGAACATTTTCCAGTGCTTTTAGTCCGTTTGAAAATTTACCTACAGCAATTAGCCCAGGCTCTTCATTAATCCAACGAGAGACCAGACCGCGGACCACAACGCTATCATCAACAATCATTACGCGAATGCCGTCTACCCCGCTGGGGGGCGTAGCATTACTAAAAACTGTTTCCTTGACAATAGCACTCATTAGCTCTCGCTTTCGGCTTAGGCTTCCACCATGCCAACTTCTTTGAGTTTGGAGATGATGATCTCTTTATCAAAGGGCTTCATGATGTATTCATTAGCACCGGCTGCGATGGCTTGGGTGATGTGGTCCATATCGTTTTCTGTGGTGCAGAAAATGACTTTTGGTATGTCGCCGCATGGGTCTTTGCGTAGCTCGCGGAGAAACTCAAGACCGTCCATGACAGGCATATTCCAGTCGAGCAAAATCACATCTGGCATCTGACTGCGGCAAGCTTCCAGGGCTTGCTGGCCGTCTTCTGCTTCAGTGATTTCAAAGTTTGCCTCTTCCATAATTCGCCGAGCGACTTTGCGAATGACACTGGAATCATCAACAATCAAACATTGTTTCATCAAAGTAGTTCCTCTTTTTGCCGAAGTTTAGCTTCTGGCACGATCTGTATTTGAGTTCTTCAGTTTAGGCTGCGTTTGAGCGATCTGAGTTTAGATCCAGCACACGCTCTACATCGAGTAGAACCAGAAGATGCCCATCGAGACGGTGAACACCGGCTGAGATTGAGCTCCAACGGATATCGAGATTTGCAGGATTTTTTTCATAGGTGTTGGAACCGAGCTGGAGAACTTCACCGACCTTATCGATGATTAGCCCATAAGATTCGCCGTTATACTCAATACCTACAGCCATTGGGGGGCCATCGCTTTTGCGGGCATTCAACCCGAGGCGACGTCTCATATCAATTGCTGTAACAATGCGCCCGCGCAGATTTAAAACGCCTGCGACTTCAGGATTTGAGAGAGGGACTTCTGTAATCGCCTCTGGCATAAATACATCTTCAACCTGCTCTATTGGCAGGCCAAATAGTTGATGCTCAATCTCTACAGTAACAAACTCACTGGTGTTACCTTCTATCCCCTTGGATTGACTGGTCATGCGGCGGCCTCTTGTTCATGTACTGGCTTACATTCTCTGATGCATTCGATTAGACCTTCGCGGTCAAATTTCGCGATATAATCGCGGAAGCCGGCTTGGCGCCCGCGGGCTATGACATCAGGGTTGGTGTGTGATGATAGTGCGATGATTGGGGTTTGGCCCCAGGAGCCATCACCTTTTAGATGTTCAGCAAAGGTGATGCCATCCATGTTAGGCATTTCGATATCAGAAACGATGACATCAAATTTTTCACCTGCATCTTTCAGCAGCAAGGCATCCGACGCGCTTTCAACCATAGTAACTTTATAACCAGCGGAAGATAGCAGCGGTGAGAGCATGTTGCGGAAGAATGAGCTGTCATCCACGAGGAGCAATTTCAGCTCGCGTTGTAACGGATTTGGAATATCTCGTTTTTCAAGCCAATCATCGAAAGCTTTCGGGAGGTAGTAACCCACATCGATAATCTCTGTTGCCTTGCCTTTAACAACAGCGGAACCAACAATACCCGGTACATCTGAAGAGATTTCAACGCTGAGACGATCATCGACGATATCGACAATTTCATCAACAACAAGGCCCATGGAGTGAGTTTCATCAGCGAAGACCAAGATGGGTTGCAGCCCATCTTCTTTATGTGTGAGGTGCTCATTGATATATACCAATGGCATCAACTTGCCGCGATACTGCACCAGATCCCGTTGGTTGGATTTTTCGATGCTGGTGACATCAATTTCTTCCAGGCGGGTAACCAGTGAGAGCGGCACTGCTTTTAATTCAGAATTTCCAGCTTTAAATACCAGCAGCGCTGTTTTCTCATCTTGATGGATAAGATCAGCTGTAGATGACGCATCCTGCTGGCTGACTTCTGACACTCCGCCGCGCTCATGGGCAACAGCTTGGGCAATGCCGTTAGGGTCAACGATAAGGATGACGCTACCGTCACCAAGTATGGTGTTGCCTGAGAACATGGTGATTTCCCGCAGCATGCTGGACATAGGTTTCACCACGATTTCTTCTGTATGGAAGACAGCATCTACAACGATGCCGAAGGTTTGCCCACCGATTTGTACGACAACAACAAAGACACTTGGGTCTGCGGCAAGGGAAGCGGCTTTTTGTGCCACTTCTGAATCAGCGCCGTCTTCTGTCTCTTCTGTTTGCTGGTCGATGACCTGCTGGCGGCACATAGGTTTAGGATTTTCATGGCCTAACAATTTGCTCAGGCTGATAACCGGCAGTAGTTTGTTGCGCAGCCTTAGCACCGGACTGTCATTGATCATTTCAATGCGGTGCTCTGCTTTAGCGTGAGATTTAACCAGCTCGACGACAGCCAGCTGAGGAATGGCGAAACGCTGACCGCTGGATTCAACAATCAAAGCGGACACAATGGCCAGTGTGAGTGGAATTTTAATGATGAATGTTGTGCCCTGTCCCTCGACTGAGGTGAGGTCGATCGTGCCGCCAATCAACTCAATGTTGGTGCGCACAACATCCATGCCGACACCACGGCCGGAGACGTTTGTGACTTTATCTGCTGTGGAAAGGCCGGCATGGAAAATCATTTTATGGATTTGATTTTCGCTCATTTCAGCAAGCTCGGCTTCAGTTACGATGCCGTTTGCCAGAACTTTTGCCTTGATTTTTTCTGTTGGCAGACCTTGGCCATCATCTTGAATTTTAATGATAATATGGCCGCCCTCATGATAGGCGCTGAGGGTAATATTGCCTTCTTCAGATTTACCTGCCTGCAGGCGACCGGCGGTTGTCTCGAGGCCATGGTCACCTGAATTGCGAACCATATGTGTGAGTGGATCTTTGATCTGATCGAGGACCTGACGATCAAGTTCAGTTTCAGCACCGATCATTTCCAGGTTGATTTTCTTATCCAGCTCTTTCGAGAGGTCGCGGACAATTCTTGGTAGTTTTTGCCAGGCGTTGCCGATGGGTTGCATGCGCGTTTTCATAACGCCTTCCTGCAACTCTGCGGTGACGTTTGAGAGGCGCTGCAATGGTACTTTGAATTCACTATCGTCCAGACGACGCACCATTTCCAGTAGCTGATTTCTTGTTAGCACCAGCTCTGACACCATGGTCATCAGCTGCTCCAGCGTCTCGACATTAACGCGGATTGTCTGAGCTTTAACGGCTGAGCCTTCTTTGGCTTTTGCTTCGTCTTTATTGGCTGGCGCGGCTTTTAGTGCTGGTGGCTTAATTTCAGGGGCTGCTGCCACTGGCTCGGCCTCGAGTTCAAGTGCGGGTTCAGCTTCCTCCTCAAGGGAGAAGTCTTCTACTTCGGGGGCAGGCTCATCTGCTGCGGCTGCAGGCTCAACCATTCCGGCTGCTTCTTCATCTTCAGGGCCGGGGGCGGCGAGAAATGCGGCTTCCAGCTCATCGAGAGAGACTTCGCCGGGCTTTAAATCACGCTCCAGTTTAGTTTCTTCGGCGGCTGGGGCTTCTGGTTCTGCTGTCGTGCCCTCAAGGCTATCAATTGCCTCTTGTGACATAGCATCCAACCTGGAGATCAGATCTTCATCTGAACCTTCTGGCTCGGTGCCGGCTTGCTCTAATTGTTCGAGAATTTCTTTAAGTCGGTCAATGGTTTCAAGGATAAGAGACACGCCATTCTCTGTTGGCGTGGCGCCATCACGGTATTTACCCATCAGAGTTTCAGCTGAGTGAGCGAGTGATTCCAGCCGCGGCAGGCCCAAAAAGCCGCATGTGCCTTTGATGGTATGAACAAGGCGGAAGATATTGTCGAGAATTTTGCCATTACTCGGCTCTTGCTCGAATTTCACCAGCTCATTATCTACTTCATCAAGACTTTCGGTTGTTTCAGTTAGAAACTCACTAAGGAGATCATCCATCGCCTATTTCCCTTTTCCCCAAAGCTTCCGCTAATCATTTTTGGCAGAACTAATCACGTGATATGTGAAGTGCGATTAGGTATACATCGCCTTCATTCTGAGGTGAGTTTGGAGAAAAAGAGTTAAATTTGGCTGAAAATATTAATATTATCTGAGTAATTTACTGAGAAAGCGCTACTTTTTCTAGTTGAGAGTAAATTTCATCTCGTCCTCGCCAGGCTTCACATTAATCTTGAAGTCATTGGCAGTAATCAGACGATATGTATAGTAAGGTTGGATCACAAGCGCATCAATTTCACCTTCATACTCACCGCTCAATATTTCTGGAACACGCTCTGGCAGGCGGGCGCCATTGCCGCGAGAAATCATGGTGATGGTGGGTCTTTCCATTTCGCCTGTTATGGATAAGTTGATTTTACCACCGCGCGGAATTGACGTGACGGCAATTACAACAAGATTCAAAATAACCTTCGCGTAACCTTTTGGCAGAAAATCATGCTCACTAGACCAATCTATCTTGTGTTTTTCCTCAAGAATGGCGTTTGAAAGGTCTTGTATTTTATTAAATGGTATTTCTGCACCGGCTGAACCAGCAGCACCAAATGCCAGGCGAGCAAATTCCAACCGTGCCCAGGCGTTTTTTGTATTCCGGCGGATAACGTCCATGGCATATTTTTGAACTTGCTCATCATCATCATCTTCCAGAACTTCAAGACCATTGAAGATGGCCCCGACAGGCCCAACAACATCGTGACATATCCGGCTAGAGACAAGAGCTGCTAATTCCAGATCATCCAATTGCTTAATTTTGCTCATTTAGTAGCCCCGCTGATAGGTGACCACGATCCTTGCTATACAGGCCTGGTTTTTAGCCTGGCTGATATTGACTGCCTGTGCGAAATTCTGAGTAAACTCAGGCGCTATGGCAGTGTGTGCAAGGACTGCGAATCATTTCATTTTTTCGAAGAATAGCTTTTTGGGCCCGGCTATTCCATAGGCAGAGCAGTAATGTTGCATTTTCCTTTAGTTCTGCTGCTGTTATGCCGCTTTATCGGGCTCATAAGGGTTGCTTTTTTATGCTTGTTAGGTCATTTGATGGCGTTCGTTGCAGTTGCATCTCTCACGTCCGGTTTTAGATTATTATGACAGCACCCACCCACGATACCCTTACCAACTCTCTCATCCCTCTGGCTCTTGCAGCTGGGGCGTTGATTATGGAGATCTATGCGCAGGGGTTTAATGTGAAGGTTAAACCGGATGATAGCCCGGTGACTGAAGCGGATATGGTAGCTGAGCGGCTTATTGTACAGGGGCTGCAGGCTGCTTTTCCAGATATTCCTATCGTTGCTGAAGAAATGTGTGCGGCGGGCGCGCAGCCTAAAGCTGGGCCGTTGTTCTTTCTGGTGGATGCGCTGGATGGTACCAAAGAATTTGTTGCACAGCGCAGTGAATTTACGGTCAATATTGCGCTGATCGCTGATGGGCAGCCTTATTTTGGCATTGTTTACGCCCCTGCCAGCAACTCGCTTTACGTAACAGTGGCGCCTGATTCTGCGGGTTATGCTGATGTCTCGCCAAGAGCTTTAACAGAGATGGAAGGGCTTGAATTGAGCGATATTGCAGTTCTTAAGCCCATTCATGTTCGGGCCTGGCCAGACAGGAAGCCGGTGGCACTTGCCAGCCGCTCCCATAAAGATGAGCGGACCGATGCCTTTTTGAAGCAAAATGGTATTGAGGACCGGATGAGCTTTGGTTCATCTTTGAAGTTTTGCCAGCTTGCTGCAGGGGCAGCTGATATATACCCCCGCTTTGGGCCAACGATGGAATGGGACACTGCGGCCGGTCATGCGGTTTTGAGTGCTGCAGGAGGCGCTGTTGTTACTCCTCAAGGGGCTCCATTTCATTACGGCAAAACTGATTTGAATTTTAAGAATGGGGCGTTTATCGCGGCCAGTGTATCAGGTTTAAATCAATTGCAGTTTGAAGCTGAGGGCTGAGGCCCAACTTTTATTTCAATTATTTCTTGTTCTGACTTTACAAATTATCAGGCTCTGGCTTCAAACAGATCAGGGCTTGGGGTCTGACTTGCTGCTTAGCGCTTTGTAGCTTGGCAGATCTACTGAGAGGTTGGCCCAATTTTCACGGGTCTTGCTGGTGAGTTTCTTATAATTCTCACTCCATAGATATTTATTGACGGTATTCTGGAAGAGAAATAGCTGACCGTTTATGATGCTCCAGATAATTGGCGCCCCTTCAGCAATGATACCTTGAGAGAGAGCATAGGGGTCGTGGCCGGCATATTTTGGGGCGTAAATGCTGGGTGATTTCGCAAATATGCGCCGGTTGCCGTCTGTCTCGAAGCGCCATGACGTGCCGTGCCAGCTGCCTTGATACTCGGTTTTGCCAAGACTGGGTTTGCCTTGCTCATAATAGGCGATGGGGTCAAAACCGCCGATGGCAAAGCCGTTGGCAGGGTCCGTCCAATGTTTTGGCAGGTATAAATTTTCCAATTTTTTTAGACGTTCATCAAGCCGGGTTCTTTGTTCGCGGATGTTATCGCGTTCGGCTTTCAGGGCGTCTTTGGTTTTTTCCAGGATGGATTTATCTTCAGTTTTTTTATCATCTGACTTTTCGGTCTCTGCCTGCTGTGCCATCAGCTGGGGGAGAGGCAAAAGCGCCATGATAAGACCGGCTATTAGCAGACTTATGGCGCGTAGCTGTGCTGGTCTATGGGCACTGCGGCTCAAAGCCATGTTGGCTGAGCGCGGCATGTTTTGATTTATTAAGGGCTGTTTCATGGGGGTGAGTTTAGAGAGCAATCTTTAAATTTTACGCAATGGGATGTTGGCGGCGCTGTCGCTGGTTTTAAGCGCGGGGCTAAATCCCGCAGAATCGCCATAGTTTGCTGACTATGTGAGTGATATTAGAGTGATTGTAATTTGTTAACCATTCCTTCGCGGATTTAAGGTGAAACTCGCCTATCGCTTACATTTTGCCTTTTTAGCTGGTTTTTCAGCATGGTGACCTTTCACAAGGCTTTTGGTGGGCGTGGTATTTTACTTCAGGCTTCGGCCTTTAATGATGGTCTCAAGAGGTTTTTAAATGATGGCTTTCGGCACCCTGACAGAGATGAATTTTGGATCTCTTAAACATTCCGCTTATCTACAGAGACATTCTGCTGATCTAAAGAGACATTCCGCTTACCTAAAGAGACTGGCCAGTTATGGCGTTCGGCTGGTGGCAGCGGCGTTATTTTTAGCGGTTTTGCAGGCGCCGCAAACCGTGAAAGCTGAAGACCTGCCCTGGAATGACCAACCGGCTGAGCGCGGTTATCTACCTGATCAGGACGGCCCCCGAGATATTAGCCCGGATAAACCTGCCTATGATGCACCGCCCGCTCAGCGTTATGACGCCCCGCCACAGAAAAATTACAATGCCCGGGATGACCGCGGCTATGACAATAGACCGATTACCGAACAACAATATTCCTCAAATGAAATTAGCCAGGCTGGGCACCAGTTTTTTGGCTCAGTCTCTGTTGGGCTGGCTAAGGTTGTTGAACATGCCTTTAAAAGCAAAGGGCGGCCAAACGGGTATATTTTAGGCGAAGAAGCTGGCGGCGCAATTATTGCCGGGCTACGCTATGGTGAGGGTACATTATTCACTAAATCTGCCGGGCAGCATAAAGTTTATTGGCAGGGGCCATCTATTGGCTATGATTTTGGCGCTGCTGGCTCTAAAACCATGATCCTTGTTTATAATCTTTATTCGCCAAAAGATGTTTTTCGCACCTATGGCGGTGTTGCTGGTTCTGCTTATTTTGTTGGCGGTGTTGGCATCACCTATTTGCAACGCGACCATGTTAGCCTTGCGCCTATTGTTTCTGGTGTGGGGCTTCGGGTTGGTGCTAATGTTGGTTATCTCAAATTTACCAGAAGGCCGACCTGGAACCCGTTTTAGAGTGGGTGTGTGGGGAATTGCCTGATTGTATATATGTGCTTGCCTGTAATTTCAGAGGGCATCACCGTTAAAATGTGCCTATAAATCAGCACAATTCAACAATATCGGTTGCCCTTCTTTAGGGAGATTGACAAAATGGTGCTCCAAACCCTGATTTATTTCATAGGTTGAGCTTTCCAACTCCTTATCTCCGCACTTAAAACTGGTTGGTGGGGGAGGAGCTCTTCGTACCCAACCCGGCTGGACGTTTGTTACAGGCATGATTATCCAATCCATCATGATCTTTTTTCTGGGCGCCTTTATTGCGGTGCTAATAGCGATTGCTATTGCGCCGCTGATTTGGGCGCGCGCCAGTATTGTTACTCGGCAGCAGATTGTTTCGACTTTGCCGCTCAATGAATTTGAGATCAGGGCTTCGCGAGATCATCTGCGGGCGGAACATGCCATTAAGGCACATAGGCTGGAGAGCAAGCTGGAGCAGGCCGAGCAAGTGAATGCAAGGCAGCTGATTGAGATCAACCGGCGGGAATTACAGATCCACGAAATCAACAACCAGATTATTGAGCTGAAGCAGGAAATTGCTGAAAAGAACAGCCAGAATATTGTGCTGTTACAAAATATTGACCGCAAAGTGCCTGCGCTTGAAGACCGGGCTGAGCGGCTGATGGCTGTGTTGATTGAAAGAGAGCGCGAAATGGATGCGCTAAAACGCCATGGCATACACAGCTTTAGTCATGACAATGAAGATGATGATGATTTCTACTACTCTACAGAAGAAATTGAACAAATGCGCGAGGAGCTTGGCGAAGAAGTTGAGATGAGCCCGGCCCCACGCCGCACCATCATTGAAAATGCCGAAAGCATCCATGAAGAAAATCGTGACCTGTTGAAAAAAGTGGCCAAGTTGCAAGCCCGGGTGATGAAGCTTGAAGGCCGCGAGAGTAATGAGACCAATCTGCTGCGGGCTGAAATGCAAAATATCGCCATCACCCTGATGCAGGAACAGGCTGAGGCTTATCGCAGCCAGTTCCATAATTTACCGAATTTAACCGGCGTTACCGTGGACCCGGCCAATCAACTGCCGTTTGAATTTGAGTTTGATGAGAAGAAACCGGTGTTCATTGAAAAGGCGGAACTTGCGGCTGCGAAAAAAGCAGCTAACCCGACCAAATCTGAAGATGATGAACCGCCTATTCCTGAAAATAGCCTGACGGCGCGTCTTGAGACATTGTTGAAGCAAAAATAAGCTTCCATTCCCTGCCGCACTTAACTCCTTTAAAAGCATGGCCTAGCATAAACGGCTAGGGGCACTTCTAGCTTCTCACCTTCTTTTAGGGAGCAGAGTGATTTTTATTTCTTTTTTTTGGGGGGGGGGAGCCCCCCTGAGTGGTTTCTATGCCGGGTGGGCTAAGGCCCACTTATTAAGGCTTCAGGCTAATGACTTTTTTGACTTTTTTGGTGGTTGCGTTCACCAGCCAGAGTTCTAGCTTGCCGGCCTTCTCAACCTGCAAGGTGATGAAGGCGCCATCGCTCGACATGTTGAGGATCTTATAGCCATTCATGTCAATTTCCATGGTCGGGGCGGGAGCGGAGATGCGCTTTATCTCCTGCGCTTTAAGTTCTTTTGCTGTTAATGAGCGCTCTATCACCGTATAGATGATGAAACCGAAACCCAGCACAAGGATCACAGCCATTGCGACAATGGTGGTGACCAGCATGCGGACGCGGCCTGGTGTCCAGAAGTCTCTAACATCGCCTGGGACATCGCCTGGCTGTTGGCTTGATGGCTTGTCCGCAGCTTTTGCATCACTGTTATGATCCATTTTAGAAGCGCCCTTTAAGTTATGACTGACGAAACTGAGAATTCTACTGCCCCCCCTGCCACGCCGCCAATTTCTAGCGGTGAGGAAGAGCTTATACGAGCTGTTGTACCTGTGGAGGCTGTTGGCACGCGGCTTGACCGTTTTTTAGCTGACCTGCTACCCGATCACACACGCTCACGCTTGAAGGACCTGATTAAAGCCGGGCAGGTTATGCGGGGAGATAATGTTATTTTGTCTCCGAATGCAAGAGTGAAAGAAGGAGATGTTTATGATCTCCGTTTGCCGCCGGCGGCCTCGCCAGTGCCCTTGGCCGAAAATATTCCGCTCAATGTGATTTATGAAGATGACGACCTGATCGTGATTGATAAACCGGCGGGTATGGTTGTGCATCCAGCGACCGGCCATTGGCGCGGCACACTTGTAAATGCGCTGCTTTATCATTGCGGTGAAAGTTTATCTGGCATTGGCGGCGTGAAGCGCCCGGGGATTGTTCACCGGCTTGATAAGCAAACTTCTGGGCTTATGGTTGTTGCCAAAAATGACAAGGCGCATCTGGGGCTTTCCAGGCAATTTGCTGACCATGGCCGCAAAGGGCCGCTGACACGGGCTTATACTGCTTTTGTCTGGGGGGTGCCGCAGCCTCAGTTAGGGCGGATTGAAACTGAAATTGGCCGCTCACCTAAAAATGCGCTGAAAATGGCTGTACTTCGTGAGGGGGGCAAGGTTGCTATTACCCATTATGACACCAAGAAGCGCTATGGCGATGATGTTATCTCGCAGGTGACCTGCCGGCTTGAAACCGGTCGGACGCACCAGATCAGGGTGCATCTCACGCATTTGGGGCACCCGCTTCTGGCTGACCCTTTATATGCCACCGGCTTTAAGACCAAGAGTTCATTATTGCCTGATGAGCTGAATAACGCGCTGAAATCTTTTGACCGGCAGGCGCTGCATGCGCATCATCTGGGGTTCAGCCATCCTAGAAGCGGTGAAACCATGCTGTTTGATAGTGATTTACCTGCGGATATGCAGCATATAGAAAATTTATTCGAGACCCTTTTAAAATGAAATTAACTCCCTATATGGGAATTATGCTCGCTTTTAACTGGTTCGATTGGGCGAATGGAACCGGTTATTGAGGGTATGAAAATGGGGCTGGATGATGTTAACTTATTGTTTTAAATAGGTATTCATCCAGTTCCTGTTTGTAATTTAGTGACATGGATGACATGTTATTTATAGTGGCGTGGGCAAATTTCACCTAAATGTCTTGAATTCATCTCAGTTTCAGCGCCTTTAGGGCTGACTATAGAGGTGAGATTTGGGCCAGATGAGTGATTTTCGCGTGAATGCACCGGTAAATATAAGGGGTTACAGCAATGGCGACCAACCTATTACCTACAGTAGCTAGCGGCCAGGATGGGCTGCAGAAATATCTCTCTGGAGTTCGTGCATTTCCTATGCTGGAGCCTCAGGAAGAATATATGCTAGCCAAACGCTGGCGGGAACATAATGACCGTCAGGCGGCGCATAAGCTTGTAACCTCGCATTTGCGTTTGGTTGCTAAAATTGCCATGGGATATCGTGGTTATGGCTTGCCGATTGGCGAAGTTGTCTCTGAAGGCAATGTGGGCTTGATGCAGGCTGTGAAACGGTTTGAGCCGGAAAAAGGCTTTCGCCTTGCGACCTATGCCATGTGGTGGATCCGCGCGTCTATCCAAGAGTATATTCTGCGCTCCTGGAGCCTTGTGAAGCTTGGCACCACGGCCTCTCAGAAAAAGCTGTTCTTTAATCTGCGCCGGGTAAAAGGCCAGATTAATGCCTATGAAGATGGTGATTTGCGGCCTGAAAAGGTTGCGGAAGTTGCCAAGCAGCTTGGTGTTTCTGAAGAAGATGTAATCTCTATGAACCAGCGCATGCAGGGAGATGCTTCTTTGAATGTGCCGTTGTCGAAAGATGCGGAAGGCGGCGGAGAATGGCAGGATTGGTTAGTGGATGACCAGGTTGACCAGGAAACGGCCCTTGGAGATAGCCAGGAATTATCACAGAGATTATCGCTGCTCAAGAATGCGATGAATGTGCTGAATGAGCGTGAGGCCTCTATTTTCGAGGCACGCCGGCTTAGTGAACAGCCGGAAACTCTTGAAGTGCTGAGCCAGAAATTTGGTGTCAGCCGTGAGCGCATTCGCCAGATTGAAGTGCGGGCTTTTGAAAAAGTGCAGGAAGCTGTGACAGAAGCTGCTGCCGCGCATTAACAGGCATTAAATTCAGATTTTTTAAATCAATTAGGGGCGGGGCAACCTGCCCCTTTTTTTGGCTACGCGGCTTACAGGTCTGATTGGATTTTCTGACGAGCTGGCCGCTAAATTAGACTGTAAAACTTTAAAAATTAAAGCTTTGTTAACCCAATCAGCTCACGCTTGAAGACAGGTCCGATCAAGCGACCTAATCGCGTTATGTGCCGAATTTGGCAATAGCGTTTCGTAACTTGTATCGCGTTTTACAGGCTACCTGGCCTTCCGCTAATTTGGGCAGGGTTCTGTTCCAAATGAGGAGTTGTTATCAAGATGGTTCGTCACGATTTGGCCCAAACTTTAATGCCGTTTACTACCGGCAAACAGCCACGTGCCATTACCACTCCTCTTCCCTTCTCTCAGGCTGGCATGACCAGAGCCAAACCTTTCCTTCGAGCCGTAATCATTAAGGCGCAAAAGCATCGCCACAGGCGTGTTACCGCCCTAATCAACGCCCGATTGTCCAATCCAATGGAGTGACCCATGATGCAGCACCTCCTCACCATATCTTTCAACACTATGCTCAGGTGCTTCAACTCTTACCTCATGACACTGATTTCGCGATTTTTTAAACTCTCTCATCCACCTTTACAGCCCCAGCTTTTGCGTCCTCCTCGAGGGCGCTGAACCTAAACCAGTTATTGACCTAAGCGAAACCCGGCCTGCGTATCTGGCCGGGTTTTTTATGGGCTCGCCCTGTTTAGGCAAAGTCTTAACTATCTCATGAACTGAATCTAAAGCATTTAACCCTATCCTTAGTCTTGAATTTGTCAGCCCTGCTGCTGGCTGCAGTTCCCGAGTAGTTAAGGATTTGTTTTGTGCGTATTACCGAAGCGGATAGCCCGGCAACAGATTTATCCAGAGATGATAATTTTAAACTGATGAGACTGCTTACCGCGCTTGTGGTGGCGGCGACCCATAGCTTGTGGGTGGTTTATGGGCTCCATCCCAGTAATGACTGGCCGCTGAACCTGCTGATGCAGGCCTCTCATTGTGGTATCTGCATTTTCTTCGGTTTTAGCGGCTATCTTATTACTAAATCTTTGAGTAACAGACCGGACCTCTTTCGCTATGGGGTGGCGCGGTTTTTAAGAATTTGCCCGCTTTTGTTTGTGGCGTCTGTGATTATGGCATTTGTGGTTGGGCCGCTTGTATCCGAGCTGTCTTTCCATGATTATTATGGCGATTGGCGGCTATGGGCTTATGTGCCGTTTTCCACTTTTGCTTATCCGGATATGACATTGCCAGGGGTATTTGTGAATGCGCCATCAGAATCTGAAGTGAATATCTCGCTATGGACGCTGCGCTATGAGCTGATTGCCTATGCGGGCATGGCGCTAATAGCGGCGCTTGGGTTATTGGGGCAGCGCTTCGTTTGGGTTTGGGCTGGGGCTGCGATTTTTGCTTATGCGGTTATTACCTACCTTACCCCGCTGCGCTCTGAGGTGGCGTTTCTTGATCACGGGCTGCGTTTTGGATTTGCGTTCTTAATGGGTATTTTGCTGTTTAGCTACCGGCACATCATTCCGCTTAACTTTTTTGGGGTGGTGTTTGTTGTGGGGCTTGCCTGGCTGACCAACAGCTCTGGCTATATGGAGCCATTTCGGATTATTGCGCTAACTTACACAGCCATATGGATTGCAACAAAGCCTGCCTTGATGCAGCCCTTTAACCGGCTGGGTGATTTTTCTTATGGGGTGTTTGTCTTTCACTGGCCAATTGCTCAGGTGGTTTTGCAATATAACCCGGCGATTAGTTACCCGGAATTGCTATTGAATGTCCTACCGCTGGCTTTGATGATGGCTATTCTGAGCTGGTATGGAATTGAGCGGCCGCTGCTTTCTTCTAAAACTCTGATTGCATGGCGGTTGCTTGGGGTTTGGTCTGGATTGCGCCAGTTTGGCCGCCGGGCAATTGAGGTGATGACAGTTTACCCTGAAGATGACCTGACGCAGTCGCCTGTTATTCATGAACCACACCGGCTGCAGCGAGAGACCTTGCCTCATGATAGCTCTCATATAGAGGGTGTATTCAAAGCCACAGCTTATCATCCACCGCATAGTGAAATGATGCCAGATCGCACGCTACCAGCAGGTGGGCATGTGCCGGCTCCTCTAAGCCAGTTTGGCCGTCAATCGGATACAAAGATTGCCCGTGAAGTGTCTCTGCCAAGAGGTCCGGTTTCCAGCTCTATCTCGGCCTCACAGATTTCCCCTGGGCGCGGGGTTCCGCCGCGCCGGCTGCGCTAGCTATATAGATCGTCCCGGGTTTGCGGGGTGGCTGGCATGCCTTTGGGTTTGTTGGTGGCAACGGTTTGATATAGCCGCATTGTGCCCCTTAAGAAGCATAGTGATACCCCTGCCAGATAAGCCACCCAGATGCGGTAGGTTTCTTCGCCAACTAGCTCAATAGCTTTTTCACGATTTTCTGTGAGGCGCTCACACCAGCGCTTCGTGGTGAGCTGATAATGCATGCGCCAGCCTTCCACATCCTGCACTTCAAAGCCTGTGGCTTCCATGTTCAATATGGTGTTGCCGAGGCTATCGAGATCGCCGCCGGGGAAAATATATTTCTGAATGCTGCGCTTCTCTGGCCGGGCTCTCAGGCGCTTTCTTTTGGTTTTGCCTTTACGGGTGATGCCATGGTTGAGAAAAATGCCATCCGGTTTTAACAGTGACCTGACTTTGGTGAGATATTCTGGCAGCTGGGGAATGCCTAGATGCTCATACATGCCGATGGATGAAATTTTGTCGAACTCTCCCTCAAGGTCGCGGTAATCTTTTAACTCAATGGTTATTTGCCCCTCAAGGCCTTTGTCTTTTATGGCATCTAGCGCATAGGCATATTGCTCTTTGGCAAGGGTGACACCATGACCCTTTACCCCATAATTTTCAGCTGCGTGAATAAGCAGCCCGCCCCAACCGCAGCCTATGTCGAGCATATGCTCACCCTCTTTCAGGCGCAGCTTTTTGCAGATCATATCGAGCTTGTCATGCTGGGCCTTGTCCAAGCTGTTATCCCAGTCTTTATAATAGGCGCAGGTGTAGGTCATGCGCTCATCCAGGAAGAGCTGATAAAACTCATTGGAGACGTCGTAATGAAACTCCATATATTTCTTTTCATCACGGGCGGCCTTCTTACCTCCGCCTTCATCACCTTCAAAACTGCGGCTTGCTTCAGGGACCAGTGACGGGACAAGCAGGAAGGGGGCGAGAGTTTTCAGGATGCGGCGTTTGCTAATTTTTTTCAAACGCTTGCGGGAGCTATTAAAGGCAAGAAGCTCTAAAAACTCATAAATATTTGCGCCAGTGAGATCTATGTTTTTGTGTATATAATGGCGGATGATGCCATCCAGCCCGGGGCGTTTGAGGAGAGAGGCAATAACCCCCGCATGGGCGATTTTAATTATCATGCGGCCATCAAATTCTGAACCAAGCGGGGTGAGGCTGCCATCCCATAATTCAACTCCGGCGTTAATATCGACCTTCTCGCCGATCTCTCTGATTAACCCGGTAACAGTGCTGGCAAGCTGTTGATCTGATTTTCTTTTGAGCATAGCCCCGCTCCCGCATCCTTTGATTATCTGGGAGGGAACAGCAGGTTTGTTAGCCGCGCCCCCAAAATTTCCTGCTTAAAATATTTTACTTATTACGGCAAGAGATTGCCGCAAGCTTCAGAACGGACGGAGATGCAATGCAATCTCATTAATGGTTCGACCATAGTGAGCACCCACTCTATAGCGCCGCCAAAAAAGCTGGCCAGCGGATTGTAACCAAGTTGGCTGGTGAGATAAGGCATGAGCATTAAAATACCAAGCACCAGAAACAAGCCATATGGCTCCAGCGCCATGATCGCGCGACCAACCGGGCGTGGGGCATACACCATCAGTATTTTAGACCCATCTAGCGGTGGTATCGGCAGCAGGTTAAACACCGCCAAAATGGTATTTAGCCCGATCGAAATGGCAATCATTTGCGCGAAGGGTTGCTGCCAGCTATCTGGCAGCATAAAGCCAAGATTAAAGGCCAGGGCGGAGAGTATGATGAGAATGAAATTTGCCGCCGGGCCGGCAATGGCAACAATTGCTATATCCCTTGGAAGGGTGCGCAGCAATTGATAGGAAACCGGCACCGGTTTGGCATAGCCGAATAGAAATGGCGCTTTGAGAAAGAATAAAAGCGCCGGCAAGGCAATGGTGCCGATGGGGTCTATATGTTTGATGGGGTTGAGAGTGACACGGCCCTGATTATCTGCTGTTGGGTCACCTAGCCGTTTGGCGGCATAAGCATGGCCGGCCTCATGCAAGGTGACAGCCAGCAGCAATGGGATGACCCATTGAATTGCCAGGATTACCATTTCGGTCATTGTCATCCGAGTTCCCACCAATCTGCGATAATTTTCCAACCTTCTTCGGCTGTTTCAGCAAAACGGAACAGGTTGAGATCATCCGGGCTGATTGTGCCTTCTTCTGCGAGAGCTTCAAAATTGATGATACGCCGCCAGAAGGCCTCTCCGAACAGGACGACCGGCATTGGGGCTGAGCGCTGCGTTTGGATGAGGGTTAGGGTTTCAAACAATTCATCAAGGGTGCCGAACCCGCCGGGAAAGGCGGTAATGGCTTTTGCCCTGAGGAGAAAGTGCATTTTTCTTATGGCGAAATAGTGAAACTGGAAACTAAGTTTTGGTGTGACATATTCATTTGGGGCCTGCTCATGGGGCAGCACAATGTTTAAACCGATGGACGGAGCGCCAACTTCATCAGCGCCTTTGTTGGCCGCTTCCATAACGCCGGGGCCGCCGCCTGAACAAACGACAAATTCGCTATAATCTGTTTGTTTGGAATATTCTGAGCAGGCTTTGGCGAATTTGCGGGCCTCTTCATAGAAATGTGCTTTTTCTTTCAGGCTATCATTTTGCGCTTTATTGGCACCAAACGGTTTTTGACCCGGGGCAGGGATGCGTGCGCCGCCAAATATCACCACTGTTGAGTTGATGCCCTCTTCCTGAAGCAACATCTCTGTTTTCAGAAGTTCCAGCTGCAGGCGTACAGGCCTTAGCTCTTCACGGGTGATGAAGTTAAAATCATCAAAGGCGAGCTTATAGGCATCTGCGGTGGTTTGCGGCGTTTGAGGCGTGTGTTTTGCCAACTCCCTATCGACAACAGATGAGCGCAAACGACCACGCCCTTTTGATAATTCAAGGTGTTGTTTACTATCTTGTTTTTTAGCCAAGTTGGTTTTCCCTCTCTAGGGCCTTAATTGTTAGGGAGTGTCGTTATAAAATAGATTGGCTTTCTTTCACACAGATTATTTTATTACCGATTGAGATGTTTAGCGCTATTGACTTGGCCTTTTTGATGAATAAGGTCTATCCGACAAATTGATAGCTGAAAAGAGATTTACCCTTATGAGCCATTCTGCACTTGAAGCGACTATAAATACTGCCTTTGATGCCCGCGATGATGTGACAACCGCCACTACCGGGGAGATCCGTGATGCGGTTGAGACGGCGCTTGATCTGCTTGATAAAGGCGAGGTTCGGGTGGCCTCTAAAACTGATGATGGCTGGACCGTGCATCAGTGGCTGAAAAAAGCCGTGCTGCTTTCTTTCCGTTTGAATGACATGAAAATTATGCCCGGGGGGCCTGATGGTGCTGTCTGGTGGGATAAGGTTGATAGCAAATTCAAAGGCTGGACAGCTGAAGACTTCACCAAAGCCGGTTTCCGGGCTGTGCCGAACTGTACAGTGAGGCGTTCAGCTTATGTTGCCCCTGGCGCTGTGCTTATGCCGTGCTTTCTTAATCTTGGAGCGCATGTTTCTGAAGGCGCGATGATTGATACCTGGGCCACTGTTGGCTCTTGCGCACAAATTGGTAAGAATGTGCATCTTTCTGGTGGTGCTGGTATTGGCGGCGTGCTTGAGCCGTTGCAAGCCGGGCCGGTGATTATTGAAGATAATTGCTTTATCGGTGCGCGCGCTGAAGTGGCTGAAGGTGTCATCGTGCGGGAGGGGTCTGTGCTCTCTATGGGTGTTTACATTGGCGCTTCCACAAAAATTGTTGATCGCAGCACTGGCGAGGTTTTCTACGGTGAAGTGCCACCCTATTCTGTTGTGGTTTCAGGCACTATGCCGGGCAAGCCTTTCCCCAATGGGGAACCGGGCCCTAACCTTTATTGCGCTGTTATCGTGAAACGGGTTGATGAAAAGACGCGCTCGAAAACCAGCATCAATGAATTGCTGCGCTCTTAAGTGCTGAGCTATCAGCGGCTTTCAACATTTTAATCTTAAGCTTATGCTTGACCCGACGCCCTTTCCGCAGAGGATTTGACGATGACAATGAATGAGCTGTTTTTTGAATTCTCGGGCCGCATTCCCCGCAGACTTTTCATTATCGGTTTTTTGTTTTTGTTCTGTCTTCAGGTTGGGGCGTCTTACATTCTTTTGCAAATGGTCGGGCTTACGCTTGAGGAATATATGGAGAAAGTCAGCCGCAATACGCTGATTTTTGACCTGGTGGCGAATGGCTTGTTTCTGTGGCCTAACCTGGCGATTGGCGTGAAACGGCTGCATGACTTTGAATGGTCGGGGCGGTTATTTGTTTTGGTCCATATTGGCCTGATGGTAACTTACCTTATTGCGGTACTGGGTGCCTTTGGTGACCTGCCGGGGGAAAGCTCGAATTACTGGGCAATTGTGCGAGTGCTGGGGCTGGCGTCATTAGTGTTTTTTATCGCTATGCTGTTTGTGCGGGGCACATCTGGTAACAATCAATTTGGCCGCGACCCGTTGCTCTATCTGCCGCGCTAACCGGGTTTATCTCACCTCCCCCCATTTATGCTACTGGGCGGCCTTCATTACTGGCTGGCTTTTAAAACTGGCTGACGTTTAAAGCTAAAGGCGGCGCTCGCGGGTTATTGCGCCCCCTCCAGTCAGTGATTACTGTGATAGCCTGTGTTTAATTAGACTTGTGATATTAGGTTGTCACGACGTTTGCGGATGGGAATTCTATGGGACTTCTAACTAGATTTTTTGGGTTTAACGGGCGGATTACCCGGCGGACTTTCTGGTTTGGATTGGCGATATTGGTCATTTTCAGCCCCTTTGCTTTTACGACCATCTTATCCTCTGATCCGTTTAGTGATGTGGTGCAAAGCATTCGTCAGCTCGGGCTAAAGGGATTAATATGGTCGCTGGTGCTGCTATTTATGCTAGCGGGGCTTTTGACCAAGCGGCTGCATGATCGCAATAAAACAGGGTTTTACGCGGTGTTGTTTTATGGGCCGGCATTGTTACAAGCGGTGCAGTTTTATTCCGGCTATCAGCTTGAGGGCGGCTGGTTTACTTTTTTGCAGGATTGGGGCTGGCTAATTGGGCTGGAACTTGGTTTTGTCGGCTTGTGGTTTCTGGTAGAGCTTGGGTTTTATGGGCCTGTTGAGCCGAATAAATATGGGCCGAACCCGCGCGATGATTAGCAGGGCTATTCAACCTATAACGGCTATTTTGCCCCCCAAAAAAGAGAAGGCGAGCGGATAGATGTCAGTTAATGCCATTCAGCATGCGATTAAATTAATCCAATGTGAGAGCGTGACGCCAGTTGAGGCAGGGGCGCTTGACTATCTTGAAGATGTGCTGACTAAGGCAGGCTTTCGCTGCACGCGCCTGCCTTTCTCTGAAGAGGGGACGGCGGATGTTGATAATCTTTATGCTGAAATTGGCGACGGGGCACCGCATTTAATGTTTGCTGGCCATACGGATGTTGTACCGCCTGGGCCGCTCGATGCCTGGACACACCCGCCATTTGACGGGGTGATTGCTGATGGCCGGCTTTATGGCCGCGGCGCAGCGGATATGAAGGGTGGTATTGCCTGCTTTCTTGAAGCGGCGCTTGAGTTTGTGACAACGCCTGAATTTAAGGGCACATTATCTTTTCTCATCACTGGTGATGAAGAAGGGCCGGCGATAAATGGCACGGTGAAAATGCTCCGCTGGCTGGCTGAAGCCAACATTAAGCCGAACCATGCCATTGTTGGCGAGCCCACTAACCCTAATTATGTTGGTGAAGCGATTAAAATTGGACGGCGCGGCTCGTTAAATGGCTGGCTCACTGTTTCTGGCAGGCAGGGGCATGTGGCTTACCCGCATTTAGCTAACAACCCGATTGATGGCATTGCGCTGGCTCTTGTGGCCCTGAAAGCAGATGAGCTTGACCATGGCACCGACCATTTCCTTCCCTCGCATCTTGAGATTACGTCTGTTGATGTGGGCAATGAAACGGTTAATGTAATTCCTTCTGAGGCGCGATGCCATTTTAACATCCGCTATAATGATAGCCAGAATGCTGGTGACCTTGAGAGTTTGATCGAGGAAAAGATTGCTGGTGCGCTTGGGAATCTGGACCTCACCTATTCTCTTAAATTTCAGCGCAGCGCTGATTGCTTTGTGACGCCGCCTGGCCCTTGGGTGAAAGCGCTGACAGATTCAATTTTTGAAATAACTGACATACAGCCGAGCCTCTCCACCTCTGGTGGTACTTCTGATGCGAGGTTTATTAAGTCCCTCTGCCCGGTTGTGGAGCTGGGTCTCTGCAATGCAACCATCCATCAGATAGATGAGAATGTAGTGGTTGAGGATATGGCACAGCTGACGCGTATTTATAGCGCGTTTCTTAAACGGTATTACGCGCTGTAATAATTGTGCGCTCTGCTGCATCAGCGCCACTCATTTAGATAGGAGCGGTAATGGTAGATTTAATTGATCAGGCATCATCAAGTTTTCTAGTGATAGACGCCCAGGAAAAGCTAATGCCGGCCATTGATGGGGCGGAAAATATTAGCGGCAATATTGAGAAACTGCTGCAAGCGGCTGTCCATTTCACGGTGCCAATTATTATGATGGAGCAATATCCTGATGGGCTTGGGCCAACAGTTGCACCATTAAAACTGGCTGCAAATGGTAAGGCTGAAGTGATTTCAAAAACCAGCTTTTCATGTGCGCATCACAAAGAATTTTCTGAGAAAGCCCAGCTGCTGAAAACTCAAGGGCGGGGGCAATTTATTGTCACCGGGGCTGAGGCACATGTTTGTGTATTGCAGTCTGCGCTTGAGCTCCAGCAGCAGGGGTATGATGTTTTTGTAGTGGTGGACGGCATTGGTAGCCGCGCACTGCTCTCTCATGAGGTTGCCTGCCAACGGATGCTGGCAGCGGGCATAACAATGGTAACCACAGAAATGGTGTTATATGAATGGATTGGCCGCTCTGATTGCGCGGCCTTCAAAGCGCTGCGCTCATTGTTGGTTTAAACAGCAACGTTGGTTTAGCCCGCGACCTTCTTTACATCCAATAAACTGCGACAAACCCTAATATCATGACGATAAGTGTGATAACGCCGACCAGTTTTAGGTGGCGGAGGGCAAATTCCCGCACTGAATTGCCGAGATACTTAAAAATGATGGCGAAGAAATAAAAGCGGATGGCCCGCCCGAGCATGGCTGCAACGAGGAATATTGGCAGGCTAATGTTCAACACACCTGAGCCAATGCAAACCAGCTTAAAGGGAATGGGGGTGATGGCGGCAATGAATATTGCAGTGGCAGCCTTATACCAATCCTGTTTTGCGGTGGCGGCGAACTGCTCGAACTGACTTTCCAGACCATAATAAGTGATGATGATTTCACCAAAGCCTTCATAGAAAAGATAGCCGATTAAATAGCCCAGCAGACCGCCTAATACTGATGTTATGAGGGCGACATTTGCCACCATAAAAGCGCGGCGAGGGGCGCCGATCATCATCGGGATGGAGACGGCATCTACAGGTAGGGGCAAGATGGCACTTTCGAGGAAAGAGACAGTGGAGAGAAGACCATAGGCGCTTTTGCTGGTGGCACCGCGGCGGATTTTTTCTTCATCTATTTTTAACATCCTGAACCCTTATTCCTTATCAAGGTAGATGGTTGTGAGCCTGCGAATAGCTCTTTATGTATTGCCTTTACGGCAAAATTGAAAGGGCTATATGTCATGGTGATGACAGGTGTGGTTATGCTGTAACTCTGCGGCTCTCCCCTTTGATCTCCAGGATTGCCTTGATCAGTTGAAGCCGGTGGATGTTGTCTCTTGTGTTGGGGGTGAAAGACTTTTAGTTATAGGCTATGAGGGTAAGCTTTTGTAGCGCTCCTCCTGGTGAAATTAGAAGATTAGACGTGGAATCATGGTACTCCCGACCCCAACTATTGATGTACTTGAAGCTGGCATCCGCGATGGGAACCGCAGCCTTTTGGCGCGGGCGATTACGTTGGTGGAGAGCGTGAAACCGGCGCATCAAATACTGGCGCAAGAGTTATTGCTAAAATTACTACCTGAGCGCGGCTCTGCCCACCGCATTGGGATCACCGGTGTGCCAGGGGTTGGCAAATCCACAACGATTGAAGCGTTAGGGCTTTATCTCACCGGCATGGGCAAGAAGGTTGCCGTATTGGCAGTGGACCCAAGCTCTTCTCGAAGCGGTGGTTCTATCCTTGGTGATAAAACGCGGATGCAAAATCTCAGTGTTGACCCCAACGCTTTTATTCGCCCGTCCCCAACATCAGGAACGCTTGGCGGGGTGACTAAGAAAACCCGTGAGACAATGGCGCTTTGTGAGGCGGCGGGGTTTGATGTTATTTTGGTTGAGACTGTTGGGGTTGGGCAATCGGAAACATCTGTTGCTGAGATGGTGGATATTTTTCTTTGTTTGATGCTACCGGGCGCCGGCGATGAATTACAGGGGATTAAAAAAGGAATTCTGGAGATTGCTGATATTATTGCGGTAAACAAGGCTGATGGCGACCAGAAGCTAAAAGCCATGCAAGCGGCCAGCGAATACCGGGCGGCACTACATATTCTCAAGCCGCAATCTCCTAATTGGTCGCCGAAAGTTTTGACTATATCTGGCCTAACCGGTGAGGGGCTGGATAGTTTATGGGAGTTGGTGCTCAGTCACAAAACAGCTTTAACCGAAAGCGGTGAATGGGAAGAACGCCGCCGGGCGCAAGATGTTAATTGGATGCATGACATGATTGAAGCGCGTTTGCTTGCGGGGCTTTATGAGCGGGCAGAAATTAGCGAGCTTGTAAAAGCGTCTGAAGCTTCTGTGCGCGGCGGAGAATTAACAGCGAGCCTTGCGGCAGAGCGGATCGTTGCGGCAATGCGGGGGGCTTAGCCTCTGACTTAGCCTCTGACGGTCTTAGCCTCTGACGGTGCTATTTATTTTGGCAACAGACCCCTTAAGAGCTGAGGCGAAGCCAGATGCTCCATTTGGATTGCCTTTGGCTTTTGTGACTGATTTTGCCTCACTCGCTGCTTTGTCATTAGCTACATTGGTGGGGCTATCGCTCATATTATTCAGTTTGTCAGCTTCCAAGCTTTCAATTTCTGTGTTTTCAATTGCAGGGTCATTTGCTTCTGGCTGCTCTGTTGCCTGCGCCTGCTTTTTTTGTTGGCTGGAATTTGCTTTCAATGCAACCGGGCTTTTCTTCACCTTGGGTTTTACGCCAACTTCAGGCTCTATTAGTTTAATGAAGATCTCAGTACCGGAGGTTGGGTGACTGGTGACACGCATCTTGCCACCAAGCTTGCCTGTTAGATGGTCTGAGAGGCGCAAGCGTTTGCCTTTATTTTCTAATGTGTTTGCCTGCTCTGTGGCAGCATCCGGCGTTTCTGAGAGCGCCTGGTCAATGATATATTGCGGAACGCCGAAATGGGTTATGCTGCAATGAAATTCTATTTCTATATAACCCTCATCATTTCGTTTCACTTCTGTCAGGCGGAGCATGACCTCACCACCAATTGCGTTATTGATGGCATGTTCTGAAATGTTGAAAAAGATCTGCTCGACAGTTGCACAGCGCTCAAGCCGGAATTCTTTTGTTACTGCTGGTATTTCCCACAATACATTGAGATGCTTTCCTCGTGCGACCGGGTCAACAATGCTTCTTACACGCTCAAAGATGCCGTAGATTGAGTGATCGATAAGTTTGAATGCATCATCAACCTTATTTTTTCCCAACGAGCCATCGGCTGAAAAATATGCAGCTTTCTGGCTGAGAGTCAGCGCGCCAAAGGCTGTGTTCATTATGGATTGACACATATCCTGCACAGTTTTGATTTGAATGTTTTCTTTTAGTGATTGTGCGTTTTTGGCAATTTTAGTGATGGAGGCTTCCAAACTCGTTTGCAGCGTGTTGGCCGTACAGCGATTTTGCTGCTGCAGCTGAAACTGGCTGAGCTCTGCATCACATTTACTTTGCTCTGTCACATAATATTCGGTCATATCCTGTAATGTGACGATGAAAGCTATATTGCCGTATATATTGAATTTTTGTACAGCTATGCGGCAGGGGAACAGGGTGCCATCAATACGGGCGCATCTTAGCTTACGCCAATTGTCGAGCTCTTGGCGCTCTTCATTAGAGGCTTCAAATAAATGGACTAGCTTTTCATGTTTAGAGCGGTGTTCTTCTGGGATAAACCGTGACAAAGGTTTGCCGCGCAGCTCAGGAGCTGGCAGACCAAGCATTTCTCCTGCGGCGGCATTGGCAAACATTGCTTCCATCTGATGGTTAAAAACAATGATACCGTCACTCGCGCGATTGACAATTGCCTCGAACAGCTTAACTTTTTTAGCTAATTGCTGGGCATCTAATGAATCCGCGGACATTCTCCGTCTCTTAGGTTTCCTGAGGGCACCTTTTGTGCTTCTTGCTCATTTGATTTGAAGTCGTCTGTGTAGATACTTTAACTTACTTTTTAATATAAATGAGGTATCCACGGCTTAACTTTAGTCTACTTCTAGTTTTATATTGGTTAATGAAGCTTTCATATATGCTTAACTATTTAGTATTCATTTTGTGATGCTACCAGCTATAACTTCAGCCGCTCCAGAGGTCCTTGATGAATTTTAATCGCAGAGATATTCTATTGAATACATTGCCTTTTCTTGCTGGTGCTGGGGTTGTAGGCGCGGTTAGCCCCGTTGCTGGTGCCGCCCCCATTAAGGCGATGGCCCTTGCTGGCACCACTGTGCAGAGCTTTGGCCTCAGCCCCCATAACACCAAAGACCAAACAGCCGCGCTACAGGCGGCCATTGATGAGGCGGCAAAAACAGCGCAAGTGCTCTCATTACCGGCGGGAGTTTTCAAAACAGGGCCACTCACCTTACGGAGCGGTTTGGTTATGTCTGGTGTCGGCCCGCAATCTAAACTCAGTTTTCTTGGTGGGGCCGCCCTTTTGCAGGGCGAGGGGCTTTCGAATGTCCGGCTTAGTAATATGTCAATTGATGGCGCAGCGCGGCCCCTTAATAACGATCGCGGTGGATTGATTAGCCTGAAGTCCGTGACCGGGCTGATGATTGATCATATCACCCTGAAAGACGGGCTGACGAATGGTATCTTGTTGCAAGGGTGCAGCGGGCAGATTATCCATTCTGAATTCTCGGAACTTGGCAATGCGGCTATATTTTCAGACGATGCCACGGGCCTTGAGATCGCATATTGCCATGTGCATCACTGCGCCAATAACGGCATTCTGGTCTGGCGCGGTGAGAAGGGTGATGATGGCACGCTAGTCGTGCATAACCGGATCAATGACATTTCAGCGAAAGCTGGCGGCAGCGGCCAAAATGGCAATGGTGTTAATGTTTTCCGGGCGGGCGGGGTGATCGTCTCTGGCAACCAGATCCGCGATTGTGCCTTTAGCGCCATCCGCAATAATAGCGGAGACAATGTGCAAATTCTCAATAACAGCTGCCACCAGCTGGGTGAGGTTGCGATTTATTCTGAGTTTAGTTTTGAAGGTGCGGTGATTGCCAATAACCTGGTGGATGGGGCGCATGTGGGGATTTCTATCACCAACTTTAATGAAGGCGGCCGCTTGGCAACGGCAACGGGCAATCTTTTACGAAACCTCAAAAAACGCAAGGGCGTGGCCGCCATCGGCTTGGCGGTTGAGGCTGATAGCATCGTAACCGGCAATTGCATTGAGGCTGTTGAGGGGCTTGGCATTGGAATTGGCTATGGCGCTTACATGCGCGAGGTCTCAGCCAATAACAATATTATCCGCGGCGCTGACATTGGCATAGGGGTCTCGACCCATAATGATGCGGGCTATGCGCTTATCGCCACGAATATGATCACAGGCACTAAGAATGGCGGCATCCGGGCGATGGATAAAGACAAACCGCTCGGGCCGGACCTGACCAAAAGCAGCACCGAGGCGTTCCGTAACCTTGCGGTTTATGGGAATGTCAGTTTTTAGTATGACCATTCAGAGCACTGCGGCATAGATGGGGCGCTGTTTGTTACGCCCTGCTGGCGCAGGCTGTGCGCCAGGATATTAAGATGGCGAGTGCTAGCGCCGCGCTAGATTTTACGATGGCGAGCGTAGGCGCCGCGCTAGATCTTGCGGTGGCGAGCGCGGGCGCCGCGCTCAAGGGCAGCAGTTACTAGCTTATCAAGATTAAGCCGATCTCTCAGCATTTGCAGAAACCTGATTTCTTCCCGCTCAATTTGCCGGTCGATTATTGCCACCTCAACCGCCAGGGCATATGCTGTTTCTGTTAATTTTTCTGGCACCGCATTTCCAATTGCTTCAAGCACATCTCTCAAGCCGGATTCTGCCCCCAGCGCAAGGCCGCACTCTGAAGCAACTTTCGTCAACTGCTCCAGGTCAAAGCCTTCAAATACCGGGAGGTTTTTGACCAATGTGCCGATGCGGCTCAATTCTTTATCGGAAATTTCACTATCAACTGCTGACATTGTGATCATGGTGTATATAAGGGCTTCATGAACGGAGAGATAATGCGGCACGTGGCAAGTTCCTTCTGTTTATTCCGATGTTTTCCTTTTTAACCCAGCCATTGCCAAGCGTCGAGCCTTGATGCGGCATCTGCTGTTATCTGGCTGCACTCTCATTGGGGCACTTGGCATTGTGGCATTTGAGTAATTGACGTGCGGGGACCACTCAAATAGGGTCACAGGCCGGTGGGTGCAGGGGCTCTACCGATAGCTATACACCTCATTAATTGCATTGAAGAAGGTTTTTAAAACACATGGACGTTGCGGCATTAAAACAATTGGCAGAAGACAGCAAGGCCTGGCCGTTTGAAGAGGCGCGCAAGGTTGTGAAACGGCTCTCTAAGCAGGCGGAACCGTCTGGCCCTGTTATATTCGAGACCGGTTATGGCCCGTCTGGTCTGCCGCATATTGGAACCTTTGGTGAGGTGGCGCGCACATCTATGGTGCGGCATGCTTTTACCGTGTTAACCGAAGGAGCGGTGCCGACACGGCTTATTTGCTTCTCGGATGATATGGATGGCCTGCGCAAGGTGCCAGATAATGTGCCCAACAAAGAGATGCTGGCTGAGCATTTAGAAAAGCCCCTCACCTCAGTGCCAGACCCATTTGGCACGCATGATAGTTTTGCCGCCCATAACAATGCACGGCTGCAAAGCTTTCTCGATCAGTTCGGCTTTGAGTATGAGTTTTTTTCAGCAACTGATTGTTATAAAGCGGGAAAGTTTGACGAAACGCTACTCTCCATGCTGCAAAATTATGACAAGGTGATGGATATTATCCTGCCGACGCTAGGCTCTGAGCGCCAGGCGACCTACTCTCCTTTCCTTCCTGTTTGCCAGCGCACAGGCAAAGTGTTGCAAGTGCCTATGACCGCGCGGGATGTAAGCGCTGGCACCATCACTTATAGCGACCCTGAAACGGGTGAAGCTGTGACAACCAGCGTGACTGGCGGCAATATTAAATGCCAATGGAAAGCTGACTGGGCAATGCGGTGGGTGGCACTTGGTGTTTCTTATGAAATGGCTGGCAAGGATCTGATTGATAGCGTGCATCTTTCGAGCCGCATTGCCAAAGCGCTTGGGGGGCGGCCACCTGAAGGCTTTAATTATGAGCTATTTCTTGATGAGAATGGCGAGAAAATTTCAAAGTCGAAAGGCAATGGCCTGACAATTGAGGAATGGCTGACTTATGCCAGCCCGGAGAGCCTTTCTCTCTTTATGTTCCAGAAACCAAAGACGGCGAAGCGGCTTTATTTTGATGTGATCCCGAAGGCTGTGGATGAATATCTCAGCTTTGCCGAAAAATTCCCGGCACAAGAAGAGAAAGACCAGCTGACAAACCCTGCCTGGCACATACATGATGGGGCTGTGCCATCTGATTTTGTGCCGATCAGTTTTAATCTGATGCTCAATCTGGTTTCTGCCTCAAATGCTTCAGAACCTGAAGTCCTCTGGGGCTTTATCCGCCGCTATGCGCCAGAGGCAACGGCTGAAAATCACCCGGAGCTTGACCGCATGGTTGGCTATACCATTAATTATTTTCATGATTTTGTAAAACCAACCAAAACATTCCGCGCCCCAACTGAAAAGGAGCGGGCGGCGATTGGTGACCTGGCTGATCGGTTTGAAGCGCTGGAGGGGCCAACTGATGCAAAGGCCCTGCAGCAAGTTGTTTTTGATGTTGGTAAGCAGCATGAGTTTGAACCGCTTCGCGCGTGGTTTCAGGCGCTCTATGAGGTTTTACTGGGGCAATCTCAAGGGCCGCGTTTTGGTTCATTTGTGGAGCTTTACGGCGCAGAAGAAACCGTGGCGCTTATTCGTGAGAAGCTAGCGACTTAAAGGCAATTTTTTATAAGCCTTCTCACCCTATCCCCCTGATATTAAAACACCACTCCAAACGCAAATGCGCAGTCTGGAGTGGTGTTATTTGCTCACTGCCTGGTTTAGCTTAAAGCTAGTGACAAGCAATTAGCCCTGATGATCTTAGACTTATGATCTGCGGCGTTGTTGTGGGCCACGATTATTATTACCACCAGCGCTTTTTCTTTTGAAATTTGGGCGGTTGTTGCCACCGTGGTGACCGCGTTTTTTCTTATGGAATTTTGGTCCGTGATGCTTTCTCACGACTTTGTAGCTGTGGGGGCGACAAGGGCGCTGTGCTCTATGACCTTTAACCATCCAGCGTTTGCCGTGATGTCTTTTGTGACCATGGCGACGCTTTTTAATTTTTTTGATGGTCTTTACGATGATGATTTTTTTGCCGTGTTTATAGATAACCTTCACGACTTTTTTAATGATAATTTTTTTACCGTGGTGGCCTCTGTGGCCTCTATAACCATGACGGTTATGGCGAAGCATTTTTGAGTAGCTGCCGGCTTTATTAAAGCCATTGCCGCCAATACCACCGGCATGGGCGTTACTGATTGCAAACATGGACATAACGCCCAGCACTGCAATAAGGGATAATAGTTTCTTCATTTCCGACTCCTGAACTAACGATTGAAGTGATAGATGAAGTCGTTTCTTCCCGAACTCACCCATCCTTAACAATTCGTTACTAACAGAAATACTTGCTATTAACTCCAAATTAACTCTTTATAATAAATAGTTAACCTTAATATTTATAGTTAACCTTCCCTGTTCTTGCCGCACCCGCGTCAGTACTTACCCTTACTTATTTGTTTTCATAGATGGAATGCCGATTTGAAACAGGGGGCCTCTAATGAGTGGCGACTTGCAGGAAAGCAAAAAAAAACCACCCCTCATCAATTGATGAGGGGTGGTTTTGATCTATCTGTAATTACCGCGCTTCGAATATTTGAGCCGGTTCGTTCAGATGTATTAGCGCTAGCGGATTAGTTTAGCGGGATGTTCACCCGACCACCTAGTGTATATGAGAAGGCCTCATCTTCACCGAGGGCTGTACCATCCTGGAAGCCGCTTATGGAGGTTCCTGAAGTGTCGCTATCTACATTATTGTAAAGCACCTTAGGTGCGTAGGAGTAATACTCCCCTTCAGCAAAAAGCCCCAAAGTCCCCCAAGAGAGCTTTTTATTAAGCTCAACCCTTAGCGAGCCAATGAATGACACATCATCATCCGAGAGTTTTTCTACGCTCGTATCGACGGCGGTGGCGCAACCACAACCAAAGTTTGCTGTGTAGTTGCTTTTATAGCTGGTGTCAGCGTAATAAGCACCTGCTTCAGCATTTAAGGAGAGACTAAATGAGCCGCCCAGCTCAACTGTTCTATCGAAGGCGATGTAGGCACCATAATAGAAGGTGTCAAGATTTTCGCGGTAGTCAATTGTTTCGCCATCGACAATATCATTTGCAAATAGTGATAGCTCCTGCTCAATTGCTTTGATTGCCACACCAAAACGTATCAGAGAGTTCTCATGGGCTAGCGGATTGCCGTAGCGATTGAGTTGCGCCTCTAATGACACGCCCCAATGGTCCACATCCCTATCTGTATTGGTGATGAAGTTGCTATTCGCTGTGGTGACATTCGGGTTGGCTAAATTAGAATCGAAGATGCTGATATAAGCGCAGTTACCGGAAATTTCGGCTGAGTTACATGTGGTGGTTTGGTCTGAAGAAAAGCGCCCATAAAAGCCCGCTATATTGAAACTTAAATTACGGCCACCTAGGCCCCATATAGCCAAATCGTTCGGAAGGTTGATAGAGGCAAAGCCTGGTGCTCTCATATCTATCCTAGCGCCTTCAAGTTCCCCATCATGATCTTCACCTCTAGCAATAGCCTGATTATGACCGGCGTTAGTAATTGCTAGCATCTCTGTCTCGGGTAAGAATAATTTTGAGTAACCAATGCGCGTTTCAATGAGCCGAGCTGATGGCAAAATCTCTGGCAATAACAAACGCTCTTCTTCAAGCTGGCCGGGGTTTCTAACAAAATTGATCTTATAGCCGACACCGAGTTTAAAGCGGTTATAATCAGTACAGAAGCAGCCTTCTGTTGTCTCTTCATAGAGTGCGGTGACATAGAATTGGCGGTTTGAGGTGTGGTAGTAAGAAAAATCGAGACCGACGGTTTCTTCTTCATATATCTCATTTGTGCCGATTTCTCTTCTCCACTCATGAGATGCGTAAATATCTAGCTGAGAGCGAACGGAAGGCTGCATGGAAAGTGTAATCCGGTGGCGACGCACATCCGCTAGATAGGAATAAGTAGATGAAGGTTCGTCGATGTAGCTATCGGCTTCATAAATTACCTTGAACAGCTCGCTTGGAGTCCAGGTGATTTTGGCGTCAAAGCCATCTGTGTTGTAGCGATTGAATTTAAGATCATCCAGCTCACGGCGGTTAAAGCGCCAGCCCAGCTCTGCAACTAAATAGGGGGATAAGTTGAATTGGAAGCCCGCTGCTAACCAGAACTCATCAGCATCCCGGTCTATTTTGGTTGCGTCGGGTTGATCCGTATAATTTGAAAAGCCATACCCGCCTTTGCCGTAAACGCCAACTGGTTGGCTTCTACCGATTAAGCCGCCTGCTTCAATTTGAGAGCGTTCAATATTAAAGGCTCTGTTTCTAAAGAATGGGCGGTCAGCCACCGCGATGGAGGAGAGATCCTGATCATCATTTATGTATCTTTGTTTGTATGAGAGAGATGCCAGGTAGGCGAAAACATTTTCGCTGTTGAAGTCCAGGCGCGAAGAGGAGGAGAAGGTTTCTGAATTTGTAAAACTTTCCTCATCGCGGAAATAGAATGTGTTGCTGCTATATTCGAGATTTTGATTTAGCTGATAATAGGAGCTCAGGGTTGCACTGCCATACCAACGATCTTCAGGGTTCAGTGAGCCATAGTTGCTGTATGCGCTTTTGAGAGTCAGGGTGACAGCTTTGTCTTCTTTTATAAACCCAAAGAGAACAGAACCATCAACCAAACCATATCCGGAACCTTGGGGATCTATAAACTCATCAAAGTTGCTATCATAGCCGCCTTCGATGCTTATCTCCGGCGCGATCAGATAATGATCAAGAATCTGGTAGCCAACGGAATTAAGTTCTTTAGAGCGAATACGGTTTACAGAGGCTTTCTTTTTAGCGTTTTCGTAACTGTCTTGCTTTTGGGTTGCGAGGGTTTGCGCCGCAATTATATCTGCCGATAGTAGCTGACTGGCAAATAGCCCCGAGACCAGAAGCCCATATACTAAAATTCGCCCTAGCATTGACGGCCGTTTATTGGGTCGTTGGCTGTTTGCCTTGAGAAGACCCTGGCATGACTTTGTGGTTTTGTGTTCTGCGTACATTTTAGTTCTGGCTGAACAAAATTTGCTCTGAGACATTGCCGTGTTTAAAGAAATATATCACCGGCATTTATCGTTCTCATAAACTTCGCTTTATGCGTTCAGCTCGCCCCCGCTAATTATTCCACCTGGCTTTCACCTCTTGGCTAAGCCTAGCGATCCCTCAAACAAAACGGAGCACCCAACACTCCGCAACACGCCTCATTCAGCCTAGCTGAATGGCAGCCATGCTTTTCTTAGGGCAGTAACTCTTTTACTCAGGAACTAAAATACTAAGGAACTCAGATACGCTCATTTAAAGATAACTTTTGTAGCTTATAGCTCTCGCAACTTATTTGAATGGCTGCGGCCTTTAATTTAGTTATCACATATGATTCTCAACTGAGAGTTGCTGACTATGACCGTGTTGGCAATGGTTACGGTGGAGTATTCCACAACATGTGGAAAACGTCTGAACTGGAGATTTTAGCGATAATTTATCAATCGCCTCATCAGTTGCCGGCTACCACACGGTTTCATAATGATTTTTTTACATTTGCCGATTTTAGACTGCATGAAACCTCACCGGAGAGGCAGGCCGCATAAATTCTATTTATTTTCACTGTTGTTTGAAGGATACAAAAGGGAGGGATAGTTAAGAGTTGAGATTGTTCCTTAGCCGAGTGAGTTGGCTCGGCATAAGGATGGTTGGTTTTAAGCTGATTGGCGCTCAAGAATAGCGCGATAGAATTTCACAAATATATCGGCGCGGGGTACTAGATTTTCTTTAAAGTCTTCGCCGATTTTAACTAGCTGCTCAATATCTATTTCGGCAGAGTCTGATAGATTAAAGCAATCCATATTCCAATCAGAAAAGCCCCGTTTTTTTACGGGCTCATCCAATAAAACACGTACATCACTATGGCGCTGGTCGCCGCGGATATTCGCTAGTAACTGATGTAGATCAGACCTAGCCCCTTCAATCACCTGTAGGAAGAGGCCATCATGATAAAACAGAACCCCGGTGATGCCGTGTTGTGGGTTTTTAATCTTCGCCGTTTTCAGGATTTCCTGAATATCACTGGCGATCAAGTCTGATTTTTCGGTGGCCTTACTCACATATGCTAATGAGTGGAGGGTAATTTCTGACACTGGTAAATATATCCTGCAGTTTGGTTGCCGCCATTTTGACAGCTTGTTTATGCTCCACATGCCCTTTGGATAAATCAGGGCCCTGCCGATAACAACAACTCCTGGTAGTATTAACCAGCTAGAAAATTGCTTCAACTTCTATGTATTGCCTGGCTTTTTCTCTTAGCTATTGCTGTGGGCGGCGCTAATATTAGCCTTTCTCTGCCACCTAATATAAACCCAAAAGAACAGATTTTAATGCGGTATTTCACCTCCTGGTTAGCCTATCGTTACTGAAATCAAGCATTTAACTGAGTAGGTTGATCTATATGGAGAAATTTGCCGTATAGACTGAGTGCTTCAGCTTGGACAGGCTTCTTCTTCTTGATTGCGGTGAGCATAGCAATTAAGTGGCCCCTGCAAGAACAGCAATGGCCTGAAAATATAATGAAACTGACTATGGAAACAGGAGACATAATGTCTAGTGAGATAGGGGAAAGCGAGGTGAATAAGTGGGGCATGCTTGGCTGGGTTTGCATAGCGCTGGTGCTTTCGATGACCACCTGGTTTTCAGCTACAGCGGTTATCCCTGAGCTTATAACTCACCTTTCTTTAAGTGAAGCTCAATCGGCCTGGCTCACCAATGGCGTGCAGATTGGATTTGTTTTAGGGGCACTTGCCTCAAGTGTTGTTAATTTGCCGGATATTGTAAAGATCGAGCGATTGCTTGGCATCTCTGCGGTGCTAGCGGCTGTTGCCAACGCGCTTTTGCTTTTCGCTCCGACTGCTGAAACCGCTTTTTTTGTTCGCTTTCTAACCGGGGTGGCGCTTGCGGGGGTTTATCCGCCAACGGTTAAACTTATTTCAACCTGGTTTAAAAAAGGGCGTGGCCTGGCGTTGGGTGCGGTCATCGGGGCGCTTTGCCTTGGCTCGGCAGCGCCGCATCTGGTGCGCGCGCTCTCTAGCGGATTAGAATGGCGGCTTGTTGTTATAACCGCCTCTATCGCCACTGCCACCGGGGCAGTAATCTTTTTGTTTCTGGTGCGGGAGGGGCCGTTTCCATTTTCCCGCGCAACCTTCTCACCGCGCCAGATTGGCAAGGTGGTCCGCAACCGGCCGTTAATGCTGGCGAACCTTGGCTATTTTGGACATATGTGGGAGCTTTATGCGTTCTGGGGCTGGTTACTGACATACACAACAGCCTCACTTGAATTACAGGGCGCGCAAAGTGCCTCGATGACGGCCTCTCTACTAACATTTTCTGCCGTCGCTATTGGAGCCGTAGGATGCGTTGCTGCCGGGTGGCTGGCTGACCGTTTGGGGCGCACAGCGACTTGCATTTTGATGATGACTGTCTCTGGGGGGTGCGCGCTGCTTATTGGCTTTTTCTTTGAAGGGCCATTTTGGCTGTTTGCGGCTGTTAGCCTCATTTGGGGAATATTTGTGATCGGTGATTCTGCGCAGTTTTCCACCATGGCAACAGAGGTTAGCGACCCCCGTTTTGTAGGCACTGCGTTGACGTTTCAAATGGGAATTGGATTTGCTATTTCGGTGTTAGCGATTTGGCTAACCCCGCTTGTGGCCAACTGGCTTGGCAGCTGGCACTGGACCTTCATTATCCTCGTTCCTGGCCCGGCAATCGGTATCCTTGCCATGCTTGCTCTGCGCCGTGAAGCAGAAGCCACCAAAATTGCCGCTGGGCGCATGTAGCGTTGGGTGAACGCTAACCCCAGCACAACACATAGCTGCGCTTAAAAGCTGCCAAGGTGGAAATATCAGGGGGATTCGGCGGACGTATGCGGAGTAAGTTGGAAAGCTATGGGAATTAGTCTTGAGGCTCTATTTCATTATCAGTTTTTAACTTTCTGAAAGCGATATTTCCTATTCCTTTCTCTTTGTCAGGAATTACTTGCATCGTTTCAATTGTATCCAAATGTACATGGTTGCCTTTTTCAGTTTTATCTACTTTTGTAACAACCATCATCAGTCCAAGCGTCCGCTCTTGTTCTTCTGTTAAATCACCCATATGAGATAACATTATTGATGCTTGATGTTGCTGCGGAGGAAGCCCTTTTGCCTCACATATACTTTCAATAATCCGATTAATCTCTTGTAAATTGTTTGCTATTATTTCATAGGCATCATTTTCTCTCACATATGTAAATCTTTTGGACGATTTACATTCAGGGTTGTCAGGAAAAAACATTAGTATTTGTCCAGGATCGGATTTGAGTTCAAAATATGTGTGGTCAACCAAGGCATCAAAATGCTCATCTACATCTCTAAGGTCACGGATATATTTGCCAGTATTCTCCCAGTAATCATTTAGAGCTTTTATAGTAGCGTCATCAAACTCAAAGCGTTTGATTCCCTCTTTCTTTTCCATAGCATCTCTAAAACTGAGAGGGGTGCTAATACTTAGTTCTTGAATTTCTTTGATAATCTCTAGTAATTGGTTTTGCATCAAAACAGAGGCAGATAATGCTGATGGCACGTGGGCATATAGATGCAACAATGGGTCTGTCGATACGGCGATACGTTTGTTAGCTGGTAACTTAATCTGCTGAAGGTATTGCCGTGCAAACATTACAGCAGTGCCTTCTGCACCCTTGATAGCCTCCAAACTGTTTAGAACACAAGATGCGCGGTATAGAAAGCGTTCTATTTTTGCACTTGTAGACTCAGCCCTAGGTAAGGAAACAAGCCGTGTAAACATGCTGTATTCATTTAATAGTCTTGGTGAGTAGTGCATAAATTTACCTAAGCGGGATCGAACCACTTAAATATATGACTATATTGAATAATAACAAGCCTGCGTGATATTTAACAAAACCCCAAATAACAGAAGCTCTACTTTAAAACCGCATCTAATGATTATCTATCAACGCTTCTGGCAAGATGATGGTCGGGAATGGTGGACGTAAACTATGCTTATACAAACCAGTAACTCCCCTCGATCAAAGAGATGAGCCTCATGCTGAATGGCAGATTAAAAGCGGTAGCATCCTAGCCATCTGTATCGCTTCAAAAAAAAACAACTTAAATCGACCCGCTAATGTTATGGCATATATCTTGCCAGCTATATACGGATGATATTGTCTGCGGAGGAATAAACATGAGCATTTCAGGTATTCAATCAGGGTATAGCACTATCTCACTGTTGCGAAAGAACGCACAGCTAGCAAGTGGAAGCTACACTCCCGCACTCGATCTACTATCTACGAGACATGCAAATGTTTCAGGTAAGAAAGAGGAAAATATTGCCCACACACAGGCAACATCTTCCCAGCCATTATTGTCCAGTGAGGCAAATGCCGTGTTATTAAGTCAGCAGGAGGTTGATAACTCGGCTGATGACCAAGGCTTAGATGAGCTTTTCTCTAACACCCCGGATAACGGATATAGGGGTTTGAGTGAGCTACCCTCTTTGTTTCTGCCTTCGGCAGAGAATATAACGGCGATATCAGAGCATGTTTCCTTACGTTTCAAGGAAATGCTGGCGGACTATAATATCCCTTCATCACCTAAAACCATCACTTATAATAATGAAGGCAAAATGATTTTGCCTTCAGATTATGAATATGCAGACGAATTAAAACAGGCGTTGAAAGAAAATCCTGGCATTGAACGAGAGCTAAGCACAGTCAACGCATTAACCAGCCATTACGTTGAAATGAAAAAGGCGTGGCCTTTCCATGAAGAGTATGCAGCGGCGCAATCACAGGCGCAAATTGATGCCGTGGTTGATAAGTATAGCTACCTGTTTAATGGTAATCGTAAGAACTCCAGCATTGCATTAAGTTTTTCACAAGACGGTACCTTGAGTTTGATGGCAGATGGCAAGTCGGTTCAGCTCACCTCTTAATAAGCACACGTACAATATTGGATACTGTATGAGTTTATAGCCAAACTTCCTCAGAATTAACACCCTAGCGGGGTCGAGCCAATCAACTTTTGATTATACTAGATACTGGCAAGTTGATGCTGAATGGCGTGAAATTATAGGAAGAGTTATGCCGCTGTTTAAAGCCGCACCTAAAGCTTATCTATAAAGTCTTCCAGGAATATGTTGGGTGGGGATTTGGTGGAGCCAGGCGCTATTGAATTTAACGCACAACCTACTGTTTTTTATTAATTTATTAATTTTTATATAGAACGCTGCCCCCAAAGTTGCCCCTACTGTTAAGCTCTCATAAGCTTTGTTTTTTCTGTTGTGATAGTTGCGGTTGGCTCACATTTCATAATCAGCTAATGTCAGCTATTGACCTTGCCAATTCTTATGCGCGTTGCGGTTGGCTCACATTTCATAATCAGCTAATGTGATGAGTGAAATCCCATGGAAGCCGATAGCGTTGCGGTTGGCTCACATTTCATAATCAGCTAATGTCGGCAACGGCACTGTAACTACTATTAATACGTTGCGGTTGGCTCACATTTCATAATCAGCTAATGTTTTATCCATTCATTCCCTATGCCCGGTCGAGTTGCGGTTGGCTCACATTTCATAATCAGCTAATGTATCTTTAATATTGGATTGTTCGCGATGTTTGTTGCGGTTGGCTCACATTTCATAATCAGCTAATGTAGCTCCAGCAGCGGTACCGATACCAGTGATGTTGCGGTTGGCTCACATTTCATAATCAGCTAATGTTGCTGATGCTGATAAAACACTGGTTGGTAAGTTGCGGTTGGCTCACATTTCATAATCAGCTAATGTTTTGCTTTTGCCTCCTTGGACCAGCTTAAAGTTGCGGTTGGCTCACATTTCATAATCAGCTAATGTAATTCTTCCCAATAGACGGTTGCCGGGGCAGTTGCGGTTGGCTCACATTTCATAATCAGCTAATGTATAAGGTTTCTAACTAAGGCTGTTTGCTCTGTTGCGGTTGGCTCACATTTCATAATCAGCTAATGTCTCAATGAATTCGTCATTGAGTTGAGGTAGGTTGCGGTTGGCTCACATTTCATAATCAGCTAATGTCCGGACGTTGTAAACGGGCGTCTGGTGAAGTTGCGGTTGGCTCACATTTCATAATCAGCTAATGTAAGCCTGGACGGTGCGCCTCTCTCTAGGCGGTTGCGGTTGGCTCACATTTCATAATCAGCTAATGTTGATGAGAGTATATTCACGCTGCCAGCCAAGTTGCGGTTGGCTCACATTTCATAATCAGCTAATGTAACGATACATTCGTCTGATGGATAGACATCGTTGCGGTTGGCTCACATTTCATAATCAGCTAATGTAAACCGCCTTCTTGATAGAGTGCATAGGTAGTTGCGGTTGGCTCACATTTCATAATCAGCTAATGTCACAGAAATTGGCGATGCAACAGCTGATACGTTGCGGTTGGCTCACATTTCATAATCAGCTAATGTAATTCTTCCCAATAGACGGTTGCCGGGGCAGTTGCGGTTGGCTCACATTTCATAATCAGCTAATGTGTGGAAAGAAAACAATGAGATCCCTGAAACGTTGCGGTTGGCTCACATTTCATAATCAGCTAATGTCATTTGCATTGGCTCTGGCTGAGATCCTCAAGTTGCGGTTGGCTCACATTTCATAATCAGCTAATGTAGAGATGAACGTTCCAGAGCATGAGCTAGTGTTGCGGTTGGCTCACATTTCATAATCAGCTAATGTAGCCCAGAGGCCGATAACGATGACGGAATAGTTGCGGTTGGCTCACATTTCATAATCAGCTAATGTCTTTTATTGGTGTCCCTGACAGGTATGTCAGTTGCGGTTGGCTCACATTTCATAATCAGCTAATGTATATCGCCCAGCTTTCCAATTCCGTTTGGCCGTTGCGGTTGGCTCACATTTCATAATCAGCTAATGTTCTTCTCTGGAATAATCGCCGGATTATCCGGTTGCGGTTGGCTCACATTTCATAATCAGCTAATGTGTCAAATGTAACGTCAAACTGAGCGACAAGTTGCGGTTGGCTCACATTTCATAATCAGCTAATGTCGCTGCCCTAAACGTATCTTCAAGTGAGCAGTTGCGGTTGGCTCACATTTCATAATCAGCTAATGTTATTATGGCCTTTACAACAGGCGCAAGGTCGTTGCGGTTGGCTCACATTTCATAATCAGCTAATGTAAGCTTTGGATAAGCCTCTGTTTCTGCAGGGGCTTATCTGCTTTTCATACGGGAAAACAAGACATTTTTGGTTAAAAAAGAACATATTGATCCGGATTTTTTTGGGATTTATCTCTTTGTTTGCCGTGAAAACTGATGATGTTTTCATATTGCTTGTCTGTGAATTGCAGAATATCAACTTTGCCACCTTCTGGCAAAGAGTCTTGGACTTTTCCGATAATTGATTTCACCTTGTCCTTTCCGGTTGTCCAGCGTGCATAAACAGAAAATTGCGCCATCTCGAAACCCATATCCTTGAGGCTATTGCGAAAACGGGTGGCGGCCTTACGCTCTTCATCAGCCACTACCGGTAAATCAAATAAAACCATTACCCACATTATTCTATATCCACTTAGTTCAGTGCGCTTCTTCTTGCTCATCACTCAGCCGCCTCTTGATGCAACCCCAAGGGCAAATCAAGTGTTTGGCACTCTTTAAGGTAAATTTGGGCTAATGTGCTGGCGGCACTGTCCAGACAAATTTGCAAAGGTGATACGCACCCTCTACGCTTTAAGTCTATTCGTGGTAGACTTGCTAATTTCGCTTTGGTTTCTTTATTCAATTCTGTTTCTTTTGCATCGACACATTCCTTAACAATCCAATCAACGAAGGGGCGAAACGGCTCCATTAAATCATCTGATAATCGCAAGGGATTTCCGCGACTTTGGTGATGCACAGATAAAGAGGGATGCAATCCGGCAGCGACAATGGATCTTGCCGTTGCAGCTCTTAAAACCATATAGCCGTAATTGAGGAGTTGATTGATTCCAGGTTCGGATCTATCACGTTTAAAATCAGGGCCCATGAGCTGGGGCCAATAATATTGAGCAGCCAGCGCTTCGCAATTGGTTTCATCACCTGTTCGTACCTCGGAGCCTAGCTTGATCAATCTTGCACTTTGAAGATCAAATTGATTTAGCACCAATGCCTGATTATTAATCTTAGCTTTTATCAGGTCTTTCCAGATGCGTTTTTTAAGGGGTAGAGAGGCTGAAGCCTGTGCTTCCATTCGAAAGCCTTGGGCATAGTGCCCACCTATTGGCCAGGTTATCGCTATGGGGGCATGATTAGCTCCGCATGTGATCAAGGGAATACCGTGATCAGATAGCCTTGAAATCAAGTTGCTAGAGAATGTAACGCCATGCCCATGGGCTATTAATGCCTCAATTTGATCAAATGCGACCTTACCTAGTTCATCGCCTTGTAGAGATAACTTAAGAAAGCCCCGCTCAGTGCTTAGATGTACACCATCTGATGCAACTTCAATAATGCGCCCGACCATTGCAAAATCCCTTAACACTTATTGGCTTGGAAGTTCGCTGGCTATTGGATCAAATTTAGAGATCAGTCGTTGAAAATTTTACCGATAGCGTTAACTCGGACTTTTCTAGCTTTTAGTTTTTGTAGAGTGGAAGGTGAAATGGTTAGGTGATTGTAATCATCTTCCTTGTCTCTATCGCGGCGATCTACATTGGCTTCAGAATGCTTTGCTAAAGTGATTTTACCTTTACTCATTTTAACTATGCGAAAAATTGTCTCAAAATTGTTTTCAGGGTCTGTAATGGCGATCATATCATCATTATGCAATCGCATGATCAGGGGTGCGCCTGATAATGAAAGTTTTGACTTTATGTTATAGTCTTTTTGATTGGCGCGGTATCTCTGGATTATATCGCCTGTCCATGTTCCGTTCTCATTTTCATAAATTTCATAGCAATAGTTACTGTCGCCCTTGAAGGCTTTATAAGGTTTGCCTGTTTTTCTGTCATTGATGGATATGACTTTGAGATTTTCTTTGATACGAATGCGCCTAACAGGTGGCGTCATGGCTTCGCCAGCTGTGCATAAGGCCTCCACAAATTCCTTGCCTGTGAGCCCCTCTGTTTTTGCTTTGAGCTGAGCCTTTATTTCTTCATCCCTTATCTGTTCGAGCTTTTCAGCCGTTTTTAAGGAACTTAAGGAAACACGGTGAACCACCTCTGATAGACCTTTGCCATCTATATTATCCTCTACTATTCCATAGGCAGTATCGTTATGTAGCTGTCCACCAAGGCCATGATCAGGTTTATGAGAAACAATCAGATTTGTTATCACCTCTCTTACGTCCTCTCTGAAAGTTTCCCAGGGGGGAGTAAGTCCTTTAATCAAGTCGACTGCGCCTTTACCTACTTGCCAACCAAGGGCGGCTTGCCTTGCAACTCTGTGTAAAAGGCCACGATCTGTAAGCCCAACCACAATGGCGTCAATGGCGTGATGGCGGTGATCATCCCTATTTTTATTGGCTGATTTTGTCTCAGCTTCTTCACGGTTATGCCCTGCCAAAACGGAATTCAGCCCCCATTGATGACGGAGATCACTAGTTAATCTACCTGGAGTGACCCAAACATCGGATCCCAGCGCTTCAAGATATGTTTTTGTGATCCGGTTGATGTAGCGGGTGTCGTTGAGGTGTCTATCAGCGAATGCACCCTCTTCATCAAACCTTTGCATTGCATCCGGATTGAATCGCCAACGTTTGCTTTTGGGTAAACGAGCAGACCGTGCCAAAATGTCTTCCCAAACATAACCAGTCTGAGATTTTTCACCAAAGGCTTGATAGGGGCTTTTATTGCCTTTGTCGCGATTGGCTTTCCTTGTAGCCAGGGTTTTATTGGCGCGTGAATCATCCCCTGTTTGCGCATAAGGCAAGATGTGTTCGATTTCAATCGCATCAGTAAAGAGGCATTTTTCCAGCCCAATTTGCTCGCCAGAAAAAGGACAGCATCGACCTAAAACGTCCTTAGGGTCTAACTCTTCCCATAGACGATATTTCAGGCGGTTTTCATATGTGTTTGCGGCACCTGCCTCTACAAGTTTTCCGGCTATCTCTTCGTTTTTGTCCTGATTATCTTTTTGTTCTCGTTCCAGATCTTTGCGTCCCTCAGCAGATAAGGGGAGGTCCCTTGCCGTCTCAATAACGATTTGTTGGGGCTTGCCATATTCCTTGGCAAGCTCATTGATCACTTTTCTGAGTTGATTAAGGGCAACATGAACTGTGGGATTGGCAATTTTCCCAAATTGCTTTTCCTGATTGTCCTGAGGGTCACCTGAACCAAACGCAACCTGTCGCTCCAGGATTTTGCCGTAATATGGTAGGCGGTTTTGATTAGTCTTTTTATCCAAGTCAGAATGGCTGCCCAACCCCGCAACGGCAACTGCTTCACTATAGATAAAGGGGGCCTTATATATCTCACCAGTTTCTGGATCAGGGGCTTCATTATTATCGCTGGTAAGCCAGTGTAAGATTTTATCTGATGCACTGCGTCCCAATCTACCATGCCCTTGAGGCCATTTTGGTTGGCTTAGGGCGCTAGCGATATTGAAGGCATTATCTGCTGGAAGATTAAAGCGAGATTGCAACCAGCTTGTTATTTTCTCTTCCGAGATGGTTTGTAGGAGTTCACTGCTCTCTTCAGTAGAGGTGCGAAGAATTTTGGCAATGTTTTCTGATAACTGCTGGAAAAGGGTATTAGGTTGTTTATTTGGGAGTACCGGTTCACAGCCATTAAGGATTTCAATGATTGCGTCCTGTTTTTCCAAGCTAAGAGAGAACCATTCCTTGCCCCAGCATTCTTCTTTTTTCATAATTGAGGCTGTTACATCGCCCAACAGCTTGCTTCGTTTTTCACTCTCAAGGTTGAAATAGGCATGTGTTGGCAGACTAATGAGACTTCTGAGAGACGTGAATTTAGGCCCCTCGGTGTTTTTTAGCTTTTCAATAAGCTTGTCACGTTCTTCAAGAGACAGCGGGCGTGCTTCCTTGCCAGGCTCTAAAACTCTTAGGTTATTGACCTCTTGATAGATGCGCAAAAGCTGCTGAGAAGGGAGGCATGACGGTGCTCTTTGTTCACCTGGATTGAGTGTGCATTTACCAATGGGTTGTGCTTTCAAGGGGCGCTGGAAAAGTAGCGTGTCTGCGAGATCCTTTCTTATATCCTCTGTTAGGATATCCCGCCCATGAAACTGTTGTTGCGCATCCCAGAGGGTATGAAATTCACGCTCGATCATGACCCTAAGCGGGTAGATCTCATATATAGTTTTTGATCCTTCTGTATGAGAACGGGCGCGCACAGGATGCAAATGTGCTGCTTTTGGATCTTTTGCTCTTTCCCTAGCTAGGGCCTCACCCAATGTTCTTGCTGTTTTTTGCGCGATTAGTTCCTGTGTACGTTGGGCTGCCACACTAATTGCGCCTTTTTCACTGGCAGCTTTGTCTGTTTTTCGATTTGACTTGAACCCGCGTCTTTGCTGCAAGTGAAACAGAGCGCGACCAAATTCATACAAGGTTATCTTTTCATCCAGTGCTTTAACACGTAAGACCCATGGGTCTTTTTCTATGGTTTTAGATTCACCCTTACGGTGATTTTGTAATGCTTTGCGGGATGTTTTGTCGGGGGGCATGAGACCGTATTTGACTAGTTTATCCATAAACTCTTTACGGCGTTTTTTATAGCGATCTCTATTGCGCCGGTGTCCCCTTGGCTCCCGCCTTTGCTCAGCCAAGGATCTTTTCGCTTGAGGATCTCGGCTATTGGAAAAAATGCGGCAACCAGAGTTGATTAGTCTAATTGGTGTGTTTTGTTCATTTAGCTCTAATGCTGCCCATCCAATTGAATTTGAACCTATATCAAGACCAAGTCGCCAATTCATCTAGACATCCCCCCACAAATTGAAGGATTATGAAAGATTAAATTGACAGTTATATCAACTTAAATTATCGTTTTATTTGCTGATTATGAAATGTGAGCTTTCCGTTAACAAGGTAAAGATCACAAAATGGGGGTGCCCTTTCGGGTGCCCCTTTTTTGTTGCTAGTTCGAGCTCCCTATCTGGCTAGCATTTTTGATTAATATTCTCCGTTTTGCGCTATACTTGCAATGCGACTGCAGCATATTGTTATCGATTCAATTCTATAGGCTACAGATCTCATAATTTTTGACGGAAAGAAAAATATTGGTTCATTATTTTACCCGCTAATACTAATGTATCAGACTACGGTCGAGCGCAATGCTAAGCGAGAAATCCCTCCTTACATATCCATGATCCTTAATCTTCTTACAGGCAATAAGCTGAATTCTATCGCTTTCTGAATTTCCATCAGATAATGGAGTTTTTGGATCGTTTGTGGGGCATACTCATTTGCCAATTCTCTTATCTCTCCAGTGTTTTTTTAGGGATTCCTGGATTTCCCCACGCGCCCTTTTCTGCATTTTGGAATTGGCATCAGGAAAACAGATTTTCTAATGCCGTTAATGGGTGGAACCTCAAGTGGCTGGCCGCTTTTATGAAGGGGATGGTGCCTGTTTGGGATCATGTATAGCGAATTTAATATGGGTTCCTAAAAGAAACTTTTCAAAATATATCCCCCCTCACATCAACCAACTTTATGAAAATGATTTGGATTCAAAAACGATGACATATTTAGCCATAATCGATGAGCAGAATTTCAATTAATTGTAGGCTCATTTGACCAGATGATTACACATCGATATTCTTCGGACACTATAGTATCTTTTTGACCGGTTCTAACTTGGGGGGTGAGCTGAATGGAAGGATTAGATTTCTGGCGATTGTGTGATGACTTATCAGTATTTCAAGCCGCGTTATTAATTTCAGGTCATGACCCTTCTGGTGAAAATTGCCATGTTGAACAATGGAGCATTGAGGAGAGACCCTCTGGTTATGAAGCTGCGAAAAATGCGCTAATAAATGGACTGCGCTCAAAAGCTTTGAAGGGCTATCTTTCTTATATACCTTTCACCGATGATAATGGTTACCCGATGGGAGACTCTGATGATGTTGATATCAATTCATCGATGGTAAATGTTGCAACTCTCAAAATATTCTTAGAGCAGAAAGGCTTTCAAGGTGGCTTTTTCTTTCCGAATTATGCTGATGACCCTAACTATCTAAACTCAGAGCATGACTGCTACGCCCCCAAACTGGCAGCTGCTGTCACAGCTTGGGAAATAGTAACTAACGATAAATCCAAGCAGAAGGGTAAGACACCAAAACAGGCCTTGGAAAAATGGCTTCGTGAACATGCCAATGAATACAGCCTTACTGATGAAAATGGTAATCCTAAAGCAGCTTCAATTGACCAAATTGCAAAAGTTGCTAACTGGAAACCTGAGGGAGGGGCTGCGAAAACCCCTAACCTGAAAGAGGTTTCGTCAAACGTGAGCCCCCTTAAAAACATTCAATCAATACAATCAGGTATATCAGATCTTGACGATGATATTCCATTCTGATTACGCTGATTGAAGGTTATATCATCATGAGGTTACCTCAGGTTCACTATTTCCTGGGGGTTAGTTTTCTTAACTCACCTATCTATTTTTTACGTCATCGTTCGTCATAAGGTTTCCCTGGTTCTTAACAGACAGAGGGAAACCCAAATGCAAAATCCAACATTACCCCAAACCGGCTTTGTCAGACTGCCGGATGTTCTCAAAGTCTACCCCGTGAGCAAGTCCACATGGTGGGCGGGTATTAAAGAGGGGCGCTATCCCAAGCCTGTTAAGCTCGGTCCTAAAATTACAGCCTGGAGGGTTGAAGACATCCGCACCCTCATTGCGCAAACAGAGGGCTAAGCCATGCCCAGACGTCTCTATCCTCATAGGCGAGTGCGGTACTGGTATTCTTACGAAACAGATGAAATCACATCCTTGTTTAATGATACCGGACTGCACCCCCAAACCGTTCGTAGTTGGATCAAGGCTGGCCTGAAAACGATTGACAGCCGAAAGCCTGCCTTGATTTACGGAAATGACCTGATCTCATTCCTGAAAAACCGCAACGATAAGAATAAATGCAAAACAGCATTTGATGAGTTTTATTGCATGAAGTGCAGGGATGCCCGGCCTGTTTATCAAAAGACAATTTCGCTGGAGCATCAAGGCCAGTTTCTGAGAGCCAGAGGCCCGTGCAGGCAATGCAAATCCCACATGTGTAAAAGCTACAGTCTCGCTACTTACCCGCAGTTGCAGAAAACCTTTAAGCTGGTTGGGGTATCGGAATTATACGATTGTTCGTATCCCACCGCTAACACTCACTTGAACACCCAAGACAAAACGCCCCCAACTGAGTCAGGCCAGGGGAGTTTGTTTTGATGATCTGGGATAAAAAACCGCATCTTTATTCAGCCGCTAATGAAAGAGCCAAGCATAAGTACAGGCAGCATCTGCGACGAGTGGCACAGAGGGATGAGAAGACAGTATTGGCGGCTTTGCAGCACATTCGTAAATTTGAGGTCTTTATCAACTTTGCCGGTTTTGAAACCTTCAATGCAGATGTGGCCGACAAATACATTCAGAGTTTGTTACAGGAGTCACTATCTCTTTCTTTCATTCAGGATAATATTCGCTGCCTCAAGGAGTTCCTGAGATGGCTGGAACGTCAGCATGGCTACCGCAGCAAAATCAATTACAACCATATAGATTATCTCAACCTTTCACGTAATCAGAAAAATACCGCTAAGGCGGCTGAGTACAAAAAAGCTTACAAGTTTCAGCAGATCCTGAATACCATACGCAACATGCCTGACTCTTCGGACCGTGAAAGAAGAGACAAGGCGCTGATTTCACTGCAGGCGCTGTGCACCCTTCGCGTTTCTGAGCTCAGAACCGTCAAAATCAAAAACCTGATCGAAGAAGATGGTGTTCCTTTCATTTATGTCTCCCCCAAAGACATGGAAGTGAAATTTGCCAAAACGAGGCAGGTGATCTTTATACCCCTGCCAGAGGACATCATCCAGAATGTCATTGGCTGGCGCGACCATCTGATCTTCGTAGGCTTTAAGGAAACCAGCCCTTTGTTTCCTCGTATTGACAATCATTTTGCGGAGACCAATCTGTTGGAGCAGACCCTTCAACCTGAAGGCATTAAATCAAGCACGACCATACAGAGCATATTCAGGAAGGCCTTTGAAGCCGCCGGTTTTGAATACATCAATCCACACAGCTTTCGCAAAACCCTGGCACGATACGCTGAAACGCAAAGCCCCGCTTTCCTAAACGCCGTCCGACAAAACCTTGGTCATAATTCCATTGATACGACGTTGAACAGCTATGGCCAGCTCTCGCATCCTGAACAGAGGCGGATCATTGCAGGCAATAAATTTAAAGATAAGAGCTGAATAATGATGCAGCCCAGAACAGCAACCTCTGATCAAAAGCCAAGCTCAATCCCGAAGCTGGCTTATCTGTATGGTTTCTGCGGCGTATTGGCATTCACGGTAGATCAATATCTGAACTGGGAATTTATGATCCGTCAAGAACAGACTGTTACCGCGCTGGTCATTGCTGTCCCAGTTGCGGGCTTTCTCTCAGCCATAGCATGGCCATCAATCTGGATCAGCATTAAAGGCTGGGATATACTCAGCGCCCTTTTCTTCTTTTTAATATTTACCGCGCTCGCTTTATTCAGCCTTGGGGCGAGCATCAATCGAGCTGGTGAGAGCTATGATCGTAAGGTCTTTCATCTTCAGAAAGACAATCATGCACGCTTGCAAGTCCTGCAATTACTAAAAGAAGCAAAGCTGGACTGGATTAGGAAGGATAATGCCGTTCAGGTTGAATTGGATAAAGGTGGGTGCGGGCGCGTATGCAAAGACAAGAAAACGAGCGTCAGGCAAGCAGAGAGACGCCTGAACTTAGCACAACAAAGTGTTAGGAAACTGGGACCAGCCACGTCGGTTGACCCCCTTGCTAGTCGCTTAGCCTGGCTAACAGGTTTTCCTGAAAAGCGGATACAGCTGATTTACCCACTTCTGCTACCCATTGGGATCTGGTTGGCTAGCATCGGTTTCACCGGGGCGGCATTCAATGAGTTAAATCGATTACATCATGTATCCCAACCACCAGACCGGCAGCCCTTGGAAAAACAGATTTCTAACTGGATGGCTGAGCAACAAGAGCATATCGGACGATATCCGACACAAAAGGAAGCCGCGCAACATTTTGGAATTTCTGAAAGCACTGTGAGCCGCAAACTTGCAGAGGTGAAATTCAGTGCAAGTTTTTAAAATCATGTACTTTATTCGCTGTGATTAAAACAAAAACACAGTTTAGATAAATAGATAGATCTGTTCCATAAGCCTAGTTGGGAATACTGTCCGTATTCGGCGTATTTATCACAGACGAGGGTCTTATTTGAGAGAACCTTAGACTCATATCGTTGCATAATTTATGCTACAGTTTTTCAATGATGAAAGGAAACGGTTAAGGAAAAACACTCACAATGCGATTGTTATTATTTGTAATTCTTATGTCTTTTTTTTTAAAGCCTGGCTTTGCTCATCAATACGAAGGTACTGCATACCCACTATATTACGGAACTATTGTTAGGATTATTGATGGAGATACGCTCGTGGTAAAATTAGATTTGTGGCCTAGTATTACAGGTAAATTCTCTGTCAGAGTTAGAGGTATGGATGCTCCAGATATTCGTAAAGTAGATTGTGAAAATGAGCGTATTTGGGGTGAAGAAGCAAAAAATAAGGTTATAGAGCTTTATGACCCTGGTAGTAAAGTTCGTTTAGAAAATGTTGTTTTAGATTCCTTTGGGCGTGTACTTGCTGATATAAGTCGCTATAGATCAGACCGTTGGCTATATCTCAAAGAAGAACTGATAAACCGTAAGTTGGCTGTTGAGTGGCATCCTAATATGAAAGATGTACCTTGGTGTTTACTTGCTGAAACTCGTTAAACATGTACCCAACTAACCTAACTTAGTTACTTGATTTAGACTTAAGAGCGCAGAAATAAACAGGCGGCAGACAATCCCTTCCCGGAAACTAAATTTAACGCCCTCACAGCGGTGCTTACGGGCCAAGGAGCTGAGACGGTACCGAGAAATTAGATCGGGGGTGCGTATGGGGAAGTACTTAGGAAGAAACTGACAAACGACCATTTCAGTTGTCACTTGCAAAAGAGCCTACAGACAAACAATATCCAAAAGTCCATGCTAATGAATTGGGCCACCCGATCGACTAGATGGCTACTGAGATACCTGTCATAGGTTTATGAATGGCTTTTCGAGCGCTTCCAAATAATTCGCCCATTTCTGCATCATCTCGCGGCGCTGTTCTAAATGTTTGGTACGATTATAGGCGCGGCCATGCATATCCTTCACCGCATGAGCTAGTTGTTGCTCGATAATATGAATGGGAAATTCCAGAACTTCATCAAGAATTGTCCGAGCCATCGCGCGGAAACCGTGCCCAGACATTTTCTCTTTGGGTATTTCCATTCGGCGGAATGCGGCAAGTATGGCATTTTCGCTCATTGGCCGTCTTGGCGATCGAGCGCTTGGAAATACGTACTCACTATGCTGAGTTAAAGGACGTATACCTTCGAGAATTGCAACAGCTTGATTGGCTAGCGGCACGATGTGTTTAGAGTCTGTTTTGGAAGCTTGAAAACGCCATTCTGCATTTTCAAAATCAATGTCTACCCACTTTGCGTTTCTTAACTCACCAGGGCGGACGAATACGAGAGGTGCAAGTTTCAAAGCTGCGCAAACAATTGGGGTTCCGTCGTATCCATCGATCACTCTGAGCAGAATGGCAACTTCATCCGGCTCGGTAACTGCTGCGAAGTGATTGCCTTTTGTAGGAGCCAACGCGCCTCGTAGATCATTAGTTGGATCACGCCCAGCGCGACCAGTTGCAACTGCATAGCGAAAGACCTGCCCGCAATTTTGCATGGCGCGATGAGCGGTTTCTATTGCACCGCGTTTTTCAATTTTTTGGATAACTCTTAGCAGTTCGGGAGGCTCGATGTCTTTGACTGGGCGATTACCCAGGTAAGGAAAAATATCGCGCTCAAATCTTCGTATAATCTTGCTTGAGTGAGAAGGCTTCCAGTTTAGCTCATTCTTTGCGAACCACTCACGCGTAATCGCCTCAAAGGTATTTTGATCTCGCTCAATCTTCGAAGCTTTTAAAGTTTTTCGTTGAATAGCTGGATCAATACCGTTTGCAACTTGCTGACGCATATCGTCCCGGCGACTACGAGCTTCTTTCAGGCTAACTTCAGGGTATGTGCCAAGAGAGAGCCGTTTCTCTTTTCCCTCAAATCTGTATTTGAAACGGAACCACTTTCCCCCTTTGGGTGATATCTCCAGATATAACCCTTTCTCATCGTATAACCGACGAACTTTATCCGATGGCTTAGCTTGTTTTATTGCTGTGTCTGTTAATCCCATTTGGGGGCAACAATCTTTTAAAAATTGCAGTTGCCCTCAATATTGCCCCCTGTTGCCCCTGGCTGTCAACGCACAAATACAGACGCAAATGTACATACTTCTAGCGTTTATCTATTATTATCAGCTGTTTATGGATGATATTGGATTGTGTTGGATGGGGATTTGGTGGAGCCAGGCGGAATCGAACCGCCGACCTCTTGCATGCCATGCAAGCGCTCTCCCAACTGAGCTATGGCCCCATTCTTAACGGCCCTTTAGGTTGCCCACATTTCTGTGCTTCAGATGCCCACAAAGCATCCGCATGGCAACCGGGCCTGGTACGACGGCTGTCATTTTGCCTAAGCAACTGGGATGACATCCGCTCTTTATTCTTGCTTCAGATGCTAACTTAGCATCTGCTTTATCTTTGCGCTTCAGATGCCCACTTTGCATCCGCTTTATATTCGCGCTTCAGATGCCCACTTTGCATCCGCGCTGCATCGACATATTACTCGTTGTTTTACTTCGGGTACCCCGTGCAAAACAACGCCGTAATCATGTCATTCGAATTAGCGCTTTTAGGGGCATCAGCGAAAAAATGCAAGCCCCTATTTTAAAGCCTAGCTTTCATCGTCCTTTGAGACGCCTGCAGTTGGGATGATGCTGCTAACCGCGTTTTCAGACTCGTCATCAACTTCAAGGAAGGTGTCATCATCTTCTGTGGTTTGGATATCTTCATCTTCATCATCGATGTCGATCAGATCATCTTCACCCTCGAGGACCGTCTCTTCCTCTTCAGCTTCGGCCTCAGGTTTAGGCTTCGCCTCTTTCACAGGTTCTTTTTTCGGTTTTGGTTCAGGTTTTTTAATCTCGAACACTGTGTCACATAGTGGGCATATGGCGGGGTCGCGATTCAAATCATAGAATTTAGCGCCGCATCCGCCACAGACGCGTTTAGTGCCACGTTTTGCCTTATCAGCCATTACATCGCCCTCAAAATCAATATCAATTTCATGGAAGCCACTCCTTTGCATGAAAAAAAAGCTGCTGTCAAAGCTGTTTTACTCTCAATGCGAAATTAATTTTGAATGTGCCTATTAAAATACCGAATGTCTAGCACCCCTATGGCGGATGATTTGTTGCCTCGGGTGATAAGGCTGGACGCCGTGATTACTCCCTATTATACCCTTGCCTTACTAGTCGGTGCCACTAGATTCAGATGATGGTTTGGTATCGGTGTTACCTTAAAAATGTTTTATTGAACTCTCTCCACTTAACCCCTTGGGCATTGCATATCTTATGGCAAAATCATTTTCCGGTCTTCACTCCAGTGATCTTTCAGGTGTCGTTAAAGTGCCTGGGGATAAATCCATTTCGCACCGTGCCATTATTTTTGGCGCGCTCGCAACCGGGGAAACCGAGATAACCGGCCTGCTTGAAGCTGAGGATGTTATTTCAACCACCAAAGCCGTGTCGGCCCTTGGCGCGAATGTGAAACATCTCGGGCCAGGTCACTGGCTTGTCTCTGGCCTTGGCATTGGCGGCATGACCGCACCGACAGCGCCGCTAGATTTCGGCAATTCTGGTACAGCAGCTCGATTGATGATGGGGGTGATCGCCGGCCATAATTTTGAGGCTAAATTTATTGGTGATGAAAGCCTTTCGCGCCGGCCCATGGCGCGGGTGTTAGAGCCCTTGAACCTGATGGGCCTTAACTGGCATGAAGAATTTGACCACTTGCCCCTTACCCTTATCGGCGCTGAGCGGTTAATGCCAATCTCGTATAATTTGCCTGTTCCGTCTGCTCAGGTGAAATCTGCCATTCTCATTGCTGGCTTGTTTGCGCCCGGCATCACCGAGGTGATTGAAGAAGAAGCAACCCGCGACCATACAGAGCGCATGCTCAGCTATTTTGGAGCCAAGCTGACAATTACGCCCAATGAAAGTGGCCGCACCATTGCTATTGAAGGTGACGCTGAATTAAAAGGTGCGCCGGTTGCAGTGCCTGGTGATCCAAGTTCTGCTGCGTTCCTAACGGCGGCGGCTCTCCTTTGCCCCGGTTCTGATATCACCATCCAATCTATCCTTATCAACCCAACGCGAACCGGCTTTTACACCACCCTGCAGGAAATGGGCGCTGATATCACCTTTGAGAATGAGCGCATGGAAAGCGGTGAGCCGATTGCGGATATCCGCGTAAAAGCCAGCAAGCTCACTGGCGTTGATGTACCTGCCGAGCGCGCCCCCTCAATGATTGATGAATACCCAATGCTGTCTTGCCTCGCAGCTTTTGCTACAGGCGAAACGCGGATGCGCGGCCTGAATGAACTGCGCGTGAAAGAAAGCGACCGGCTAAAAGCCACTGCCGATGGTCTTAAAGCTGTTTCAGTTCCCGCCCGCATTGAAGGTGATGACCTTATTGTAACCGGCTCAGATACTGTGGCTGGCGGTGGTTACGTCAAAACCCATCTCGACCACCGGATTGCCATGAGCTTTCTTATTCTCAGCCTCGCCTCTAAAGAGCCGGTGGTGGTTGATGACATCTCAATGATCAAAACAAGTTTTACGGGGTTTGTGGAGTTGATGGAGAGTCTTGGGGCGCGGTTTAAGTAGGGGGAATGATGGAGATTTCCAGCTGCCCGTAAAACTTGATTCTTTGACGGGGCTTCAGATGCCCACAAGGCATCCGCCCCTGGTACGACGGCAACATTGTCGTTGTGCCTAATGGAGTTGATGGAGAGTCTTGGGGCGCGGTTTAAGTAGGGGGAATGATGGAGAATTCCAGTTGCCCGTAAAACTTGTTTCTTTGACGGGGCTTCAGATGCCCACAAGGCATCCGCCCCTGGTACGACGGCAGCATTGGTCGTTGTGGCTAATGGAGTTGATGGAGAGTCTTGGGGCGCAGTTTAAGTAGGGGTATTTATTGGCGGTTTTGAGTTGCCCGTAAAACTTGATGGTTATTTCTCTCACGAGCTATTCCGCCGACAAGCGGCGGGCTCTCCGAGGGGGCGGCGCATATCTGTGCTTTAGATTGCCCACTAGCAACCGCATTTTTGTATGCTTTGGATTGCCCACTGGCAACCGCATTAGCGCCGGGCTGCGCCATGTCACCAGACCAAGAAGGTCTGGCTCCTTCTTCAAATGGTCAGACCGTTGATGGAGGCGTTTGATTGATGGAGAGCTTTAGGGTGCGGTTTATGTCGGTACTGGTTGTAGAATATAAGTGTATAAGGCTGTTTATAGCTAGCCGATGAAGGAAGCCGTGTCGCAGTTAATATGGCTTCTGATGAAAGCGGCGCCCGCGGCTTTGCTGCGCCGCTCGGAGGCTTTGGCGCGTTTCGCGCCTTTAAATAGCTATTAGAGAATTAAAGGAGCTCACCTTGAGCGATAATTGTTTAACAATAGCGGTGGATGGGCCGGCGGCGTCTGGTAAGGGGACCTTGTCGCGGCGGTTGGCGCGGCATTTTGGGCTGGCTTACCTTGATACGGGCTCGCTTTACCGGGCGGCGGCTTTGAAGGCTCTCGATAATAATGTGGCGCTGGATGATGAAGCGGCTGTGGCGGCTTTAGCTGAGACGTTTGAAGCTGAACTGCTGGATGACCCGCGCTTACGTGAGCGCGGCGTTGGGGAGGCGGCGTCTCGCATTGCTGGCTTGACAGAGGTACGGAACGCTCTGCTGACCTTTCAGCGCAAAGTTGCTTACTCGGCACCCGGCGCTGTGCTTGATGGGCGGGATATTGGCACTGTAGTTTGCCCGGATGCGCAGGTGAAATTATTCGTCACAGCCAGCGTTGACGAGCGGGCGCGGCGGCGGCACAAGGAAATGGCTGAAAAGGACCCCATGGTCACATTAACCGATATTAAGGCGGATATACTGCGCCGGGATGCTCGTGATAGCTCTCGAGATGCTGCGCCGTTACTTCAGGCTACCGATGCGCACTTGCTAGATACGACAAATTTAGATATAGAAACAGCGATGAACGCTGCTGTTTCATTGATAAATTCGGTACTTGCAGAGAAACGCTGAGCTTTCCTCTGATTTTCACTGTAAGTCTGGCACAGTCTCAAACTCTGAGAAAAATTGCTTTAACCGATTGTTTTGGAACGATATTCCAAGGCACGTCAACTGCAACGGCAGATTAATTTTAACTTTAACCCGGTGGAAGTCGCTGGCTGGTTCACGGCCCAGATTTTGCCCCTTTTATTTAAGAGTTCCCGCCCTTTTGCCGGCTTCTGGCCCGCCTGGCGGCAGTTTTTATCTCAACAGGCGCTAATTTATCTGATGAACGGACTTTTCTCCGTCATTCACCATTGTACTTAAGAGAAACCAAATTAATGAGCACAACTCACGTAGTTGAAGAAACACAAAACCCTTCTACTGAAGATTTCGCACAGCTTCTCGAAGAATCCTTTGTTAATTCCTCCATGGAAGAAGGAAGCGTTATCAAAGGTAAAGTTGTCGGCTTTGAAAAAGATCTAGCTGTCATCGATGTCGGCCTCAAAACTGAAGGTCGCATTCCCCTTAAAGAATTCGGTATGGCCGGACAACCCGCCAATCTTGAGATTGGTGATGATGTTGAAGTTTACCTTGAGCGTGTTGAAAATGCGCTTGGTGACGCCATCCTCTCTCGTGAAAAAGCGCGCCGCGAAGAAAGCTGGATGCGTCTTGAAGAGAAATTTGAAGCACAAGAAAAAGTTGAAGGCGTGATCTTCAACAAAGTTAAGGGCGGCTTTACTGTTGACCTTGATGGCGCCATTGCATTCCTACCTGGTAGCCAGGTTGACATTCGCCCCGTGCGCGACATTGGCCCGCTGATGAATGTGAAGCAGCCGTTCCAAATCCTTAAGATGGATAAACGCCGGGGTAACATTGTTGTTTCCCGCCGCTCTGTGCTTGAAGAATCCCGCGCTGAGCAGCGCTCTGAGATTGTTGCACAGCTTGAAGAAGGCCAAACAACTGAAGGTATCGTTAAAAACATCACTGATTATGGTGCATTTATCGATCTTGGCGGCATTGATGGTCTCCTTCACGTGACTGACATGGCATGGCGCCGTGTTAATCACCCAAGCGAGATTGTGAATGTTGGCGACAGCATTAAAGTGCAGATTGTTCGCATCAACCCAGAGACACAGCGCATCAGCCTTGGCATGAAGCAGCTTGAAAGTGATCCTTGGGAAGAAGTGACCAACAAATACCCAGTTGAAGCTGTTGTAAAAGGCACTGTTACCAACATTGCTGATTACGGTGCATTCGTTGAGCTGGAGCCTGGTGTTGAAGGTCTTATCCACGTTTCTGAAATGAGCTGGACTAAGAAGAACATCCACCCGGGTAAGATTGTTGCTTCCAGCCAGGAAGTTGAAGTCAAAGTGCTTGAGGTTGATCCTCAGAAGCGCCGTATCTCACTTGGCCTGAAACAAATTCAGGACAACCCATGGGATAGCTTTGCTGACAAATATCCGAATGGCACTGAAGTTGAAGGCGCTGTGCGCAACATCACTGAATTTGGCCTGTTCATTGGCCTTGATGGTGAAGTTGATGGCATGGTTCACCTTTCTGATCTTGACTGGAACCGCTCTGGCGATGAAGCCGTTCAAGATTACAAAAAAGGTGATGTTGTTAAAGCTGTTGTTCTTGAAGTCGATCCTGACAAAGAGCGCATTAGCCTTGGCATCAAGCAGCTTTCTGATGATCCATTTGATAGCGTTTCAGACTTTAAACGTGGCCAACGCGTGACTTGTGAAGTTGTTGAAGTGAATGATGGCGGCATTGAAGTGAAGGTTGCTGAAAGCGACGTTACTGCCTTTATCAAACGCTCTGACCTTTCTCGTGACCGCTCTGAACAACGCCCTGAGCGTTTCCAGGTTGGTGACACGATTGACGCCGCTATCATGCAAAATGACCGCTCTGGTCGCCGCATGAACCTTTCTATTAAAGCGCTTGAAATTGCTGAAGAGAAAGAAGCTGTGAAACAGTATGGCTCAACAGATTCAGGTGCCTCCCTTGGTGATATCCTAGGTGCTGCACTTGGTAAATCTGATGATGAAGAAGGCGGCGAAGAAAACAGCTAAACCCTGTTTTTCTAAACTGCTTCTCGCGATGCTGGTTCAGCTTTAATCAGCCGCTTTTAAAAATCTCAAACGGACCGGTCTTTTGACTGGTCCGTTTTTTTTGGCTCAATTTTTGGCGGGAGGGGGGTAAGTTGCACCTTATTTAGCTAATTTTTATAATGAGAGACAAATTACTCATATGTGCCAATTTTAGAGGAATATTGATCATTTCTTCGCCATTAATCAGCAAGTTGTTGCATCATCCCACTGTTTCAAGATATTATAGATTATTGAAATATTTCATTGTTTTCCGTTTCCGAAAGAATTGAGCTGATGTCCGCAGAGCCCGAATATATAATTGACAGGCGCAAATTAAAGCATCGGTTGAACAAGTGGCGTTTTATCGCCATTGCTGTGGCTGTTTTGGCCATTCTCTCATATCTCATGGTTGACCATAAACTGGCGGCCAAATTTGGGGTTGCTGACCAGATCGCACGGATAGATGTGAACGGCATTATCACCGATGATAAAGACCGGGCAGATATGTTGAAGCGCCTTGCTGCGACCCCGTCTGTGAAGGCTGTACTCGTGCGCTTTAATAGCCCTGGCGGCACGACCACCGGCGGTGAAGCGCTGTTTACTGATCTCCGTAAAATAGCCTCTACCCGCCCGGTTGTGGCGGTGTTTGGCACCATGGCCACTTCTGCGGCTTATATGTCCGGTGTGGCGGCTGAGCATATTGTTGCGCGGGGGAATAGCATCACCGGCTCTGTTGGTGTGATTATGCAATGGGCTGAGGTTTCTGACATGCTCTCCAAGCTTGGGGTTGATATGAAAGAAATTAAGAGCGGAAATTTAAAAGCTGTGCCATCGCCCTTTCAACCGCTTGATGAGCCAGCCCGCGCGCTGACGCAGGAAATGATTGATGAGAGCCATAAATGGTTTGTTGATCTTGTTGTTAGCCGCCGCAAAATTGAGCCGGACCGTATCCCCGGCTTTATGGAGGGGCGGATTTATTCTGGCCGTCAGGCGCTTGAATACGGACTAATTGATGCGATTGGTGATGAAGAACAGGCGCTGAAATGGTTATATGACGTTAAAAAAATCTCAGCTGATCTGCCGGTTATCCCCTGGCAAAATAGCTCTGAGGCATCTGGCGGGCTTTTGGGCCGGGCCAGCGCTTATTTAGCGTCGTTATTTGGGGTTGATATTGCTGCTATTTATGAGAGATATGGGCACTCTGGGCTGGTTAGCGCCACAGAAACAGGCGGCCTTATTTCAAAATGGCGTAATTGACAAAAACTTGCTATTCTACGATCCTTAAAGGAAGAAGCTGCGCATGGGGCAATTGATGATAAAATCTGAGCTAATTCAAAAAATTGCGGCTGCAAATCCTCATCTTTATCACCGGGATGTTGATAAGATCGTCAATGTAATTTTTGATGAGATTATTCAAGCTCTCGAAGAGGGTGGCCGTGTTGAACTGCGTGGCTTTGGCGCATTTACTGTTAAGCACCGCCCAGCGCGCAAGGGACGCAACCCGCGCACCGGCAAGCCAGTGAATGTTGAAGAGAAGTTTGTGCCATTTTTCAAAACCGGCAAAGAGCTTCGTGAACGTTTGAATGACGGCTATGATGGTGAGTAAGAGATTGTGAGCTTAAGGCTCTTTTATGCTCTGAAGATTATGACCCCTCTGATAAATTAGCAGTTGGCCGTGATAAACTTTCTCTTTTTTGCCGTGGAATTTGATGTGAGAAGCCCGTTTAAATGCCTGGGCCAGCTAATAAATTCCTGGTTAAGCAATATCGTCGTAACTTTCTTCATAACCGCCTTATATAAGAAACAGTAATTGCCGGGGCAACTATGCTCTGCTAGCTTCGGGTTATCCGCTCTAATCGTTGAAGGGTGGTTCAGTTGTTTTGTGTTATTAATCCTTGAAGGGTTAGAGCCTTGATTAAAAAACTGCTCAATACTTTAATTCTCATTCCCGTTATATTTGTCGCTGTGGCGCTTGCGGTTGCGAACCGGCATGTTGTTCGGCTGGTGCTGGACCCAATCTCACCTGAAACCCCGATTGCGGCGCTTGAAGCCCCCTTCTTTGTCTATTTATTTGCAGCGCTGACCTTTGGTGTGGTGCTTGGTGGGCTTGCAACCTACTTTACCCAGCGCAAATGGCGGAAAGCTGCGCGCCAACGCAGTGTAGAGGCACGTGAATGGCGGCGAGAAGCTGAGCGACTTGGCCGTGAGATGGCGAATAATCATAGAGATGCGCTGCCGAGCGCGAATTAGCTCTCTTACAGATTTATCAGCTTTATCTTCTGTATCTGCCCCTTGGAATTGGCTAAATTGCAACTGGCAAACTGGGCTGGCTGATCTTTCAAAACCCCTCTATAACCTTCACTTGTAATAATCCTTATAGCTGGCCGCTGCGGTTATCATAGTGCTGGCTATTTCTCTGTTCTATTGTGAGGCCTTATTGTGCAGGTCAAAATCTGTGGTTTAAAAGATAAAACGATGATGGAAGCCGCGCTTGAGGCGGGGGCTGACTATGTCGGGCTGGTGTTTTTTGAAAAAAGCCCGCGTCATGTTTCACTTGCTCTGGCGGCTGAGCTGGCTGAGCTGGCGCGCTCTCGCGCTAAAATCGTTTTGCTTATGGTCAACCCGGAGGATAAGAGCCTTCAACGCGCTGTAGAAACTGTGAAGCCTGATTATATACAACTCCATGGTAGTGAAAGCCCGGCCCGTGTGGCAGCCATTGCCAGCCTCATTAAACTGCCATTGATTAAAGCGATTGGCGTGCATAATGCCGCGGATGCGGCAGCGGCTGATGAGTATGAAGCTGCAGCACTTATTTTATTTGATGCCAAAGCTGATCCAGCCCTTCATGAGCTGCCGGGGGGGAATGGGATTCCGTTTGACTGGACAGCCCTTAAAGGCCAGAAAGAGAAACGAGATTTTATGCTTTCTGGTGGTTTGACGGCGGAGACCGTGCGCGCAGCCATTAACTTAACAAAAGCGCCGATGGTTGATGTTTCTTCTGGTGTTGAAAGCGCACCGGGTGTGAAGGACGCTGAGCTGATCCGCCAGTTTATTGCAGCTGCAAAAACGGCTTAAGTACCATTCTGCTGGTAAGTATGGCTGCTGGTAAGTATGGCTGCTGGTAGAAATGGCCGCTGGAGAATAGAGACACTAGTTTGAGGATTTAACGGATTATGACGACTGCAAATAGTTTGATGAATGGACCTGATGAGCGTGGTCATTTTGGCAGTTTTGGTGGCCGTTTTGTTGCTGAAACATTGATGCCGTTAATTCTTGAGCTTGAACAGGCTTATGAAACAGCCAAAAAAGACCCGAGCTTTCAAAGTGAGCTTGATTACCTGCTTACTTATTATGCTGGCCGGCCGAGTGTGCTTTATTTTGCTGAGCGGATGACTGAACATCTTGGCGGCGCAAAAATTTATTTCAAACGGGATGAGCTTAATCATACCGGGTCTCATAAGATCAATAATTGCCTTGGCCAGATCCTGCTTGCCAAACGCATGGGCAAAACGCGCATTATCGCTGAAACAGGTGCCGGGCAACACGGGGTTGCGGTGGCCACGGTTGCAGCGCGTTTTAACCTGCCCTGTACCGTGTTTATGGGGGCAACTGATGTGGAGCGGCAAAAGCCAAATGTGTTCCGTATGAAGCTTTTGGGCGCGGATATTCGCCCGGTGACCGCCGGGCGCGGCACCTTGAAAGATGCGATGAATGAAGCGCTGCGCGATTGGGTGACCAATGTTGACGACACCTTTTATATCATCGGTACCGCTGCTGGCCCGCACCCTTACCCGGAGCTGGTGCGTGATTTCCAATCAGTCATTGGCCGTGAGGTTAAAGAACAGATGATGGAAGCTGAAGGCCGCTTGCCGGATAGCCTGGTTGCTTGCATTGGTGGTGGCTCGAACGCCATTGGGCTTTTTCACCCGTTCCTCGATGACCCTGATGTGAATATTTACGGTGTTGAAGCGGCGGGCCGGGGGCTTGATACGCCTGACCATGCTGCCTCTCTTAATGGCGGGGAGCCCGGTGTTTTGCATGGTAACCGCACTTATCTATTGCAGGATGATGACGGGCAAATTGTTGAGGGACACTCAATTTCTGCTGGGCTTGATTATCCGGGCATTGGACCTGAGCATTCATGGCTGAAAGATATTGGCCGGGTGAACTATGTTTCTGCAACGGATAAAGAGGCGCTGGATGCGTTTCAGCTTTGCTCACAGCTTGAAGGGATTATTCCTGCGTTGGAGCCAAGCCATGCGCTGGCATATGTCAAGAAACTCGCCCCCACGCTCGATAAGGATCATCTGTTGGTGATGAACCTTTGTGGCCGGGGCGATAAGGATGTTTTTGCAGTTGCTGAACATCTTGGCGTTGAAATTTAGTTTTTAGGGACCTGATAATAATGACAAAGACAACCCGCATTGATGCCTGTTTTCAAAAGCTCAAAACTGAGGGGCGCGGCGCATTGGTGACGTTTATTACAGCTGGTGACCCTTGCTATGATGTTTCGCTGGAAGTGCTCATGGGGATGCCTGAAGCTGGTGCTGATGTGATTGAGCTTGGCATGCCCTTTTCTGACCCGATGGCCGATGGCCCGGCCATTCAGCTGGCCTCTGAGCGGGCGCTTGAGGGCGGGCAGAACATGATTAAAACTCTGGAGATGGTGCGCCAGTTTCGCAAACAGCATAAAGAGACACCCCTTGTGCTCATGGGATATTACAACCCGATTTTTCACTATGGGCCCGAGCGCTTTGTGAAAGATGCCGCTGAAGCCGGTGTCGATGGGTTGATTGTTGTGGATGTGCCGCCAGAAGCTGATGATGAGCTTTGTTTGCCTGCTATGGAGGTGGGGCTTAATTTTATTCGCCTTGCCACCCCAACCACTGATGATAAGCGGCTGCCGATGGTCTTGCAGAATACTAGCGGCTTTCTATATTATGTCTCAGTGACCGGCATAACCGGGTCGGCGGCACCGGACATTTCCCGCGTGCATGAGAATATTGCCCGTATTAAACGCCAGACGGAGCTACCATTGGTGGTTGGTTTTGGCGTTAAATCAGCTGATCAAGTGCGGGAAATTGTTAAAGGTGCAGATGGCGCGGTGGTTGGCTCTGCTATTGTGCGAGAAATTGAGGCTAACCTGGATGAGAATGGCAAAGCTTTGCCTGGCTTGGTTGATAAGGTAAAATCTCTGGTTTCATCGCTGGCAGAAGGTGTAAATTAAGGCATTTGGCCGATTTTAATACTTTTTCCAGTTAATTTGCCATATTGCGATGTTTGGCTTCATAAAGGATATAGCATAAGTTAGAGCTAGCTATAGTATGGCTTCAGGACTGTTGCTACTATGAGTTATTCTTTTAAGGGTGTGGTCTCTTAAAGTTTATACCCCCCTGAATTTAGAAAGGCGTTTCACGTGAACTGGATCAATAATGTTGTTCGTCCCAAAATCCAGGACATTCTCTCTAAAAGAGAGATGCCGGACAATCTCTGGGTAAAATGCCCCGAGAGCGGACAAATGGTTTTCCATAAGGATCTGGAAGCCAACCAGTTTGTTGTACCTGTCTCCGATTATCATATGCGGATGACGGCAACCGAGCGCTTGCATCATTTTTTTGATGATGGTGCCTATGAGGCAATTGAATTTGCTGAGGTGGCGCATGACCCTTTAAAATTCCGTGATGAGAAAAAATATACTGACCGGCTGAAAGATGCGCGGGCAAAGACCGAGATGAAAGATGCTGTGCTTGCCGGTGTTGGCAAGATTGATGGCATGGATGTTGTTGCAGCCTGTCAGGATTTTAATTTCCTTGGTGGCTCGCTTGGTATGGCAGCTGGTGAGGCCATTGTGACCGCCATGCTGAAAGCTGTTGAGCTTGAGACACCTTTTATTATGTTTGCCGCCTCTGGTGGCGCGCGCATGCAAGAGGGTATCCTCTCGCTGATGCAAATGCCGCGCACAACTGTTGCTGTGCAGAAGCTGCGGGAAGCGCGCTTGCCTTATATTGTTGTGTTTACCAACCCGACCACCGGCGGCGTGACAGCATCTTATGCCATGCTGGGCGATGTGCATATTGCTGAGCCGGGCTCACTGATCTGTTTTGCTGGGCCCCGGGTTATTAAACAAACCATTCGCGAACAGTTGCCCGAAGGTTTCCAGCGGGCTGAATATCTGCTTGATCATGGCATGGTTGATATGGTGGTGCATCGCCATCATCTGAAAGAGACAATCTCTTCGCTATGCCATATTCTAATGCGGGAGCCGGTGCCACAACGGGATGGCTTAACGGATGTAGCAGCCGCAGCTGCACTAAATGGCGCGAGTGGCGTTGCAGAAGATGTCATAGAGCTGGATGTGCCTGCGACTGAAATAATAGAGATTGAACCGGTGCTTCACAGCGGTGCCGAAAGCGAAATTGAAACGGGTGATGAGGTTCAGCAACCGCAACCTGATGTGCCGGTAGAAACCGGCTCTGAAAGCCCGGCACCTGATGCGCCGAAATCATCCTGATGTATGGCACCCCTGATATAAACTCAGCTTGCAGCTGCTATACCCGTCTCGAACCTCTAAAGATCTACCGACATGTCTAGTGCTGAACAGCTTTTAGAAGAGATGCACCAGTTGCATCCTAAATCCATAGACCTTTCGCTTGACCGGGTTTATGCGCTTTTGGAAAAGCTTGGCAACCCTCATAAAAAACTGCCGCCGGTGATTCATGTTGCAGGGACGAATGGCAAAGGCTCTGTTTTGGCCTTTCTTACGGCGATATTAGAAGCTCATGGCGACCGGGTGCAGCGCTTTTCATCACCGCATCTGGTGGATTTTAATGAGCGGATTAACCTGCCGACAGCTTCTGGCATAAAGCCGATTTCTGATGAGCTACTGGTGGATGCGCTGAGCCGCACTAAGGCGGCGAATGATGGCGCGCCGATCACCTTTTTTGAAATTACGACCGTTGCAGCGTTTCTGGCTTTTTCAGAAAGCCAGGCGGATTGGTGCCTGCTGGAAACCGGGCTTGGTGGGCGGCTTGATGCGACGAATGTAATTGACCAGCCTGCTGCTACGTTGATCACCCCTGTTTCGATTGATCATACTGGTTTTCTTGGTGAAACAATTGCTGAAATTGCACGTGAGAAGGCGGGTATCCTGAAGAAGGGCAGCAAGGCGTTTATTGGCCAGCAAGAACGCTATGCGCTTGAAGAAATCTCGGCTCGGGGTGAGACGCTTGACCTTCACCTCTATGTTAGGGGGCTTGATTATGATGTTTATGAGCAGCGGGGGCGCCTGGTTTTTTCTTCGCCTGATGAATTGATTGACCTGCCGTTGCCGCGCTACCTCATTGGACGCCATCAGATAGAAAATGCGGGGCTAGCTATTATTACTGCGCAGCAACTTTTGAGAGAGCGGCTAGATCATAGTGCGCTGGCCTCTGCCATGCTGATGGCACGCTGGCCGGCCAGGATGCAGAGACTATTTGCAAATGATCACTCTAGCTATTTGCGGGCGGGGGATGAGCTTTGGCTTGATGGCGGGCATAACCCCTCAGCTGCCGGGGTGCTGGCAGAGTTGATTGGTGACCTGGAAGAGCGGGTGCCGCGACCGTTGCATTTAATAATTGGCATGATGCAGGGTAAGGATCTTGCTGGATTTCTACATGAATTTCGCGGCCTTGCCTCTGGTGTAATTGCTGTGCCGGTGCCGGGGACTGAGGCGGGCATGGACCCTGATGATTTGGCTGATCTTGCCCTTGAGCTTGGGTTTGAAGCAGAGACAGCCCGGGATGTGACCGAGGCTTTACAGCTTAGCTCTGAGGGGCGGCATGAGGATGCGCGGATATTAATATGTGGCTCGCTCTATTTAGCGGGTGATGTGTTGCGGCAATTGCGGGTTGCTTCCGGGGTTTAAGGTTCTGGCTCGTTTAAATTAGCCCGCCAGCTAGTTGAAGCTGAATACAGACGGTATAAACTGGGTTGTCTAAATACTGAGTGATTTAATAAAAAAGCCCCGCAATTTAGCGGGGCTTTTTATTTATATATATGATTTTTCAGCGCTTAAACGTGGCTGCTGATCCAATCTGTCAGCGAGCTTTTTGGTAAAGCCCCTGTTCTTGTGTCTGCCACTTCGCCATTTTTAAAGACCATGAGGGTCGGCACAGCGCGGACGCCATATTTGGCTGAAGAATTTGGGCCATCATCGAGATTTACTTTCACGACTTTGACTTTGCCAGCCATTTCATCGGCCACTTCATCCAGCGCCGGCGCCATTGCTTTACATGGGCCGCACCAATCAGCCCAGAAATCAACAACAACGAGTTCGCTGGCGTTTAAGACTTCCGTTTCAAATGTATCGTCAGAGACGGTCACTGTTGACATAGGTCAGTTCCTTATATCTGGCGGGCCTTTTCATGTTCCTTGCGAAACGGCCCGGTCTAGGCTTTCCCTCAAAGGGTTATATGATCTTGCTCATTGGCGGGCCGTTTAATGGCTATAATCACCTGCTTGCCATAAATTGCGATTGCGGCAAGACTAATGCATCAAGACTAATGCGACAAATCTGTTGCAACATATCTGTTGCCACAAGTTTGCGGCCTTATTGGGAAAATTGACGTGGCATAAACTCACGTTTTCTCTCTGCTAAGTAGTTAAGTGGCGGGGCCTGAAAGTCAAGTGCCAGCAGGATGTTGGATAAGTTTTTCTCACTTATGTCTGGTTTAGGAGTTTGTCATACTCAATTAGCCGTGAATTGGGGATTTCCATCAGGTAGGGCCCATCGGTCCAGAGCAAAATTGCCCGCATTTCATGATTTGGGTAGATTTGTTTGAGCGCCACCCGATAAGCCGCAAGCTGGGCAAGATAGGCTGGGGCGACCTCATTTATATCCCGAGGGCTGGGCCGGTTGGATTTATAATCAATGATCATCACTTCATTTTCGCTTACAACCAGCCTGTCTATCTGCCCTGAGAGAAGTATGGGGCTTTTACCGGGCTGGCCTTGCAATTGTGCAATCAAAGTCACTTCTGCCTCGGAGTTTGGGCCAAACAGGGTTTGGTAATCCGGATGATCGAGAATGGCATTGACCTCTTTCAGTATGGCTGTTTTGGCCGGCTCTGTTAGCTCACGTCCGTGATGAGATGCTAAAGTTTTTGCAGCTTTGTCCCTGTCTTGCCCCGTTAGCCCGGGGAGGTGCTCCAGCAGCTTATGAACGAGACGGCCGCGCAGAAAACGTGCATCTTTGCCCAGCGCTCGCGGGCTGAGCATTGCTGGTTCCTGGGGGATTTTATCCTCATCATCTTCTGGCACCTCATAGGGGAGAATGCTGGAAGGCGCGGCAGGGATCGTGCGTATCGGCTCATTAATTGCGGGTTCATTCATCCAACCTGGCCGGGTTATGCTCGCGGCAGCTGGTTTAATCTTCTCTTCACTCTCAGCCCTTTTGCTTACTGGTTCGCCGGTTTCCAAGCGCCAGACCTCACTGCCCTCAGCTGATTTATGTCTGGTTAGTTCGCCTTCCAACCCCTCTGTTATGAGGTTGTACCAGCAGCCCGAGGCTGGATTTCTACTGTTTGTTGCGCCTGCCACATAGAGCCGATCACGCGCCCTTGTAAGGGCAACGTACAACAGGCGCAGCTGCTCTTCGCGCTCTGCCTCTTTGCGGTGGCCTCTGATTTCCGTGACGACATCAAGATGGCCCTTGCCAGAGGGGGCCCATAGAATGCGGTTGGCAAATTTGCTATCAGGTGCGGCGCCGCTTCTTGTTGTGAGCAGGGTTTCTGATTTATTGGCAGAACCGGTTGAGCACGTATCTGGCAGGAAGACAATTTCAGCCTCAAGGCCTTTGGCACCGTGTACTGTCATGACGCGGACTTCATTACGGCCCTTGTCCATATCACGCTTAACTTCAGCTTTATTGCGGCGCACCCAATCAAGAAAGCCCTGCAGGGTTGGGGGTTCCTGCTCATCATAATTCAGGGTGAGGTTTATAAACTCATCCAGCGCATCACCGGCGACGGCACCCAGGCGGGCAATGAATTTTTGGCGCAGACCTTCGCCTTCGAGGAGGTTGGCGAAAAACTCAAATGGCGGCAGAATATCTGCTCTTGAAAGCCAGCGGCTCAACTCGGATGCGACAGGCTCGAAGCGCGGCTCTCGCTTTGCGAAATAGCGAAGGCTTTGCCAAAGCGAGCCTTTGCGATTGTGTGAGAGTTTGAAGAGATCATCATCATCCAGGTTGAAAATTGGGCTTTTCAACAAAGAGGCCAGGGCAAGGTCATTTTCGGGCAGCATGAGAAAATCACCAAGGGCGAGCATGTCCATAACGGCGATCTGCTCAGTGATGGTGATGCGGTCAGCGCCGGCAACGGGAATGCCCTCGGCTTTTAAGGCGCGAATAATGAGCGGGGCGAAGGGATTGCGTTTCCTCAGTAGGATTAGGATATCACCCGCTTCTATAGCGCGCTCTTTTGAGGCCAGCCACTCGCTATCATCTATCCAGCGGCGAATTGTTTTTGCAATTTTTTCAGCCAGTTGCTGGTTCACAGCCGTGCCGCCCTGCTCGCTTAACGGGTCGAAGGGGTCACTTTCTTGCTGGCTTTCAGGTTGCATCACCGGCCAAATTTCAATTAGGCCTGGCTCGCTTTCTCTTTTTGCGTGATGGGTAATGCCCTCGCCGCTCATGGTGAGAGCACTTATGAGGTCTGGGTTTTTAAAGACAAGATCCACTGCCCCTAAAACGGCCTTGGTCGAGCGGAAAGATAGGTTAAGCGGGATGCGCTCAAATCTTTTATCTGACAAGGCGGCGCTATTCTCAAAACGGCTGGCCATTTCACTAAATTGGCGCGGCTCTGCACCCTGGAAGCCATATATGGATTGTTTTTCATCGCCCACCGCAAATAAGGTTCGGGCGGCCTCTGTTGCCCCTTCCCCTGAGAAGAACTCCTGCGTCAGGCTTTCAATCACCTGCCACTGCTCGGGGCTGGTGTCCTGGGCTTCATCCACCAGAATATGCTCTATGCCGCGATCGAGCTTATAAAGTACCCAGGCGGTGTCAGAGCGCGAGGTTAGCAGCTGGGCTGTGTGTTCAATAAGATCCTGGAAATCAAGCGCGGCGCGCTGGCGCTTTTGGGCTTCATACTGGGTGGTGATTTTATCTGCCAGATGGATGAGGCTGGTTGTGGCATAGGCAACGGTTAGTGTTTCATGATTACGGAAACTGTTGTGAAACTCAGCCTGGGCGGTTGTAAAAGCCGCTGCCAATGCGGGGTGGTTGTCGCTCAGGGCTCTGGTATATAGCCGTTTTCTCAACTCGTTTGTGCCGGTCAGGAACAGCCCTTGCAGGGCCTCTACCTTGGCAGTGTTGCCCGCCGCTTGCAACCAAGCGCCAAGGGCTGCCGCTGCTGTAAGATTGGATTTGCCGCCTGCGTCCTGAAGCTCCTGTGTGAGGCTGCGGGCTAAGGGTTCATCGATGCTGTCAGCCATGCGTTTTAGCCAGACGGATTGGTCTCTCTCTTCTGGCAGGTCGAGGATTTCACCTAGCTGTTCTAAAAATGCATCCTCTGCCTCAGAGATAGCCCCGCCCCAGATGCTGCGCTGATGCAGGGCGGTGTTTATCAACTCTTCAAATTGCACATCGGTTGAATAGGCGATGATGGTTTGCAAGGCGACGGCATCGCTGCCTGTTGGGTTATTTAAGGCGGCGGTTAACACAGTTTCGCGGGCTTTGGTTTTTAGCTCGCTGGCGAGTTGGTCATCCAGCACTTTAAAATGCGGCGGCACATCAGCCTCTAGTGGGAAGCGCTGCAAAAGCTTTTCGCAAAAACCGTGAATGGTTTGCACTTGCATGCCGCCAGGCGTTTCAATGGCGCGGGCAAAAAGCCGGCGGGCGCTTTCTAAATCTTCTGCTTTTGGTTGATTATGTATTAGACCTTTTAGCGCTGCGCTTAGCTCCGCTTCTGGCATTGTTACCCATTTTGAGAGGGTTTCAAATAGCCGGTTTTCCATTTCAGCGGCGGCGGCTTTGGTATAGGTAAGGCAGAGAATTCGAAACGGCTCAGCGCCAGCCAGCATCAGGCGCAAGACCCGATTGACGAGAATGTATGTTTTGCCGGTGCCAGCATTGGCAGAGACGAAGGCTGAGCTCTCTGGATTGGCGGCGCGGCCTTGCAGCTTTGTTGTCTCTTTAAGGATAGCTTCCAGATCATATGGTTGCGTGCTCATAGCGGGTTAACCCTCCCCTTCGCTTTCATTGCCCCATTCCTCAACCCGGGCAAGGTGGGCATAGTCATCATAGCGATACTGATCATCAAATTTCTTGCGGCGGAGGGCCTCATAAGCCGTGCCGGGTTGGTCATAGCGGGCGATGAGCATCTTTAATTTCTCCAGCGCTTCGTCGATTAGTTCTGGCACCTGCTCGGCTGTAATCTCGGCAACTTCGCCAGCCGGTTCACCGCCTTTGGCTGAAATATAACCAAGAAGAGAGACCGGGCCGGGCTCTAGCCCCTTAAAGCCACCAAGCTGCACAATCGCCCCTTCAAGCGGCAGTTGCGGTTTATGGCGGGAGCGGACGGCGCTGACTTTTGGCAAGGTACCGGTTTTATAATCATAGATACGGTAGCTGCCATCTTTTTGAAGGTCTATGCGGTCTGCCCGGGCGCTGAGGGTGAAGGGGGCGTAGGGCATATCCAGCTCTATCTGGCCGCTTTTCTCTGTCATGGTAATTACGACGGTGAGGCGGCGGGCGCTCTCCCCCTCTGCAAACCAATTTGCAAAGCGGTTGAAGCGCGGTTGCCAGAAGGCTTTGATGCGCGGGTGGGCGCCATATTTCTCCATTAGCCCCGCTGCGATATCGCTTAACGCGGTTGCTGTATCAGCTGGCAACTCATCTGGATATTGCTCTGTGAACTTCTGCAAGGCTTCATGGATGATTTGCCCGCGCAAGGCGGCATCTGGCGCGCCGCCGATGGGCTCTAGCGCGGTGAGGTTTAAAATTTTGCTGGCGAAAATACTATAGGGATTGGCGATCCAATCTTCTATTTGGGTGACGCTTAACCGGCGCGGGCGGGCGGTGAGCGGCGGCTTGGGGGCCGGGCGTTTGACCGCCGGCACCGTGGTGACTTGATCTCTCATCTCGGCCAGTTTTGCAAAGGGGGGGTCTTCTTTTGCTGGCGCCAGGCACTCCGCCATCTCCAATCCTTCAAGCAGTGATGTCATGCGCATAAGCCAGCGGGAAGGCACGGTTTGCACGCCATCTGATTTTGCAGCTCTTGTGAGATAGACTTTTCTTGCTGCCATGAGGGAGGCGAAATCATGAGCGCTATAGCCTATATGCTGCTCTGGCGTGGGGAGGCCCAGCTCTTCGCACATGGGGCGTGATAGCAAGGGGCTGGCCACTGCTGTTGCGGGCCAGGTGCCTTCATTCAACCCGCCGAGAATGACGATATCCGGTTGTTGTAACCTTGCCTCAAACGGGCCCCAGATGAAGAGCCGCGGATGTACCGGTGTGAGCGGGCGCACGGTTTCTCCGGCGATCAGGCTTCTGTAAAATTCGGCATAATCAGCGGAGGAGAGCGGCGGGGCGATGGCTTTATTCAGCATCAGCTCTGCTAGCAGCCGGGCCAGTTGCTCACCGGCGGCGCCCAGCCAAAGGGGGCTATTGTTGGTTTCCACTTCCTCTGTTTGATTGTTGTCTTGATCGGGTGTTTTCTTTTGCTCTTCGGTGCCCTCTTCAAGACTTACTTCGCCGGCTGGTTTTTCTGGTGCTAATTGCGAGAGAGTTTCAGCAACCTCAATATGTGCATCGAGAAAAGCGGTGAGGCTGGTTTCACCTGGGTCTTTATAGGTAGCGATTAGTGGGGCGAACGCCGCTTTTAGCCGCGTGACCAGGGTTCCGGCCAGTGTCCACTCTTCTTCACTTAGCCTTGATATGGCTGGGTGGGTGCGGCGTTTTTCATCGAGCCTTGTTTTGGTCTCTGTTACATTTTGCTCTATCCGCTCCAGGCCGCCGCCCAGCCATGGCTGGCGCAGGGCAATGAGCTCAACAGCGCGGGCGGCAAGGCGGCTTTCGCCGCGCTCGAAGCCAAGGCGGGTGAGCGGGTGTTTCAAGAGGGCCAGCAATTCAGCCGGGGAAAAGTCTGAGGTGATAACCTTCAGGATCTGATCCATAAATGCGCCGGGCATGGTTTTGGCAAGCGGGCGCCCACCAGAATCATCGACTTTAATCCCCCAAGCTTCAAGCCGCACTGCTACGCGGCGGGCCAGCAGCCTGTCTGGTGTGATTAGCGCGGCGGTTTTTAAGGGGTTATTTGCTGTTTCTCGCAATATCAGGGCGATCAGCTCAGCTTCTCCCTGGGCGTCTCTTGCCGCGGCCATAGTGAGCGGCGCGAAGCTGTCTCTCAGCTCAGATTTCAACTTGCTGTCTTCGTTGATCTTGTCGATATAGGCTTGCCATTGATCTGTCGTGCTGGCTGGGCGAAGAGCCTCGCTCATGAAGGATAGGAGAGCGGCTTGGCTTTTTGTGGGCTCGCTGCCGGGGAGTGCAGAAATGTTTTCACGCGGGGTGTTCAACTCGGTAAGGAGATGGGCCAGGCCAAATTGAGGATGCTCAGGATGGTTGCTCGCAAGTTCATCAAAGCTTGCCTGGTCCAGGAATTGATCAAGACCGGGGAGGACAATAGAGCCTAGTTCCAGTGAGGCAATGGCCCGCATGAGCCGGGCGGCGGCTGGCACACTGCCAGTTGAGCCGGCTAGAATTACCGGGCCTTTTGTGGGGCTGGCTTCAAGCCGTTCAGCTTCTTTTAAAAGGAGATTATTGCGCCGGGCGGCACCGTTCATTTGTTTGGTGTTTTGCAAATAAGCGGGATATGCCTCTGTTACTATTTTAAGAAGCTCCAGGGTGTGTTGCCAATGGACGGAGAATTCATCCGGCACCAAATCTTTAAGATTTTCCAGGCTGACATTTTCAGTTTCTGCTGTGTCAATCAGCTTTACCAGCTCTCTTGCCATCAAAGAGGCTTGAGCTGGGCTTGTGGGCCGCTCTAACCTGGGCTCGCCTTCTATGGCGTTACTTTTCGCTTTTTGCCATAACAGCACGAAAGCTGTGAGGATGAGATGGCGCTCTAAGCCAGAGATAGCGGGGTTGCTCTCCAGGAGAGCGTGGCGGCTTTCTAACCCGCTGAGGCTATAATGAATGAGGCTCTCATCTTCATTGCTATCTCCGATGGGGCGGATGACCGGGAGGATAATTGCTCTCTGTCCTCCCCTTTCTTCACCGCCTTCATCTTCCTCGTTCTCCCCTTCACCGCTATGACGCAAAAAAGCCTCAGCGCAGGCGCGGCAGGCCCGGCGGGTTGGGAGCAATAATGTGTATGAGGCCAGTTGCTCGGGGCTGGGTTTCTTGCCGTTTTGCTTTGGCAAATGGCCGCTGAGAATGGCGCGTACCAGGTGATCCAGAAAAGGGGCGGTGGAGGGAATTGTGTAGATATTTGTCATCTTTGGCCCCTTTGATGATGTTTGCCACCGTTTGATTTATCCGAATTTAGACTTAGTGTCCGTCTGTGGGTGTGTGGGGCTGTCAGTGCGCGTGGATGAAGCCGCAAACAGGCTGCCCCCAATTTTATGCTGTTTGCTGCGCCTTGATGAGGCAGGCCTCTGCCTCGGCCAGGGCTTCTTTAGTGCCCACATGCATCCACTTGCCCTGATGACGGATGCCCTTGATCCGGCCCTGCTCGATGGATTTGTCCCACAAGAGATTAAGTGAAAATGCGCCTTCAGGGCTGTTCGCGAATAGATCTGTCGTGTTTATGCTGACCCCGGCGAATACATGATCGGTTGCAATCTCCTTTGGGCGCCGCTTGATGAGCTGGTGCTGGTCCATCAGGAAATCACCTTTGCCGCTATAGCCAAGTGAGTTGTGACGGTTGGCCAGCAGCATCAGGCAATCCATTTGACTTGCTTCAAACTCTTTGACCATGGCACTGAGATTTTGGCTGATGCCGTCTGGCTGTGTGCCATGCTCTATCCATACGGAATCGGAATTATGGATGAAGAAGGGTTCATTATTAAAATGGTGCAGCGCTTTAAAGGCCCCGCCGCCAGTGTCGAGAAGCTCAGCCCGCTCATCTGAGATGATGATATTTTTAAAGGCGTGGTTTTTGAGATGCGCTTCAAGCTGGTCTGCCAGGTAATGAACATTGACGATGATCTGCTCTACACCGACGCTCACAAGCCCCTCTATGACCTGATCAATCAGGGCTTTGCCGCCCAGCTTAATAAGTGGCTTTGGGGTTGTCTCTGTTAGCGGGCGCATGCGGCTGCCGAAGCCTGCACCGAGAATGAATGCGTGCTTGATCATCAGTTCGCTGTGCGCTCCTGTTGTTGGGCCTGGGCTGATGTCTCATTTGTTACACCTGCCACTTCTTTACCTGCATCCGGGTCTTCACCCTTCGCGCACTGGCGGGCAGTGCGCGGGAAGTTGGTTTCATACCAGGCGGCGAGGTCGCTCAAGATGGGGTGCTTTAAGTTCCGCTCCAGATAGTCCCATATGCGGGGGAGATGGGCGAGATAATGTTGTTTGCCATCTCTAACCGCCAGACGGATAAAAATGCCGAGGAGTTTTGAAGCGCGCTGCGCCCCGAGGATGGCATATGCGGTTTTAAATTCCGCTTCATCAAAGGTCTCATCAGTTTGGCTGATATGGGCGCAGTAGCGGGCGAGCAATTGTTGCTCAAGCTCGGGCGGCACAGTTAACCTTGCATCCTGGCAAAGGGACACAACATCATAGGCGGCGTGGCCTTTTAAGGCGTCTTGAAAATCAATAATGCCAATGCGCTGCTGCGGCGTATCTCCCTTAAGGCGCATAATGTTGGGGGAGTGATAATCTCTCAAAATCCAGTTCTGGCGGGGTTGCTTTATGACACCCAGAAGTGGGCGCCAGAGGTTGTGCCATTCAGCGCGCTGTTCTTCTGAGATGGGAGCGCCTTTGCTGTGGGGCCAATGCCAATCTATGACCAGGTCGGCCTCTATCATCAGGGCGGTCTCATCATAAGGGGGCAGGCTATAGGCAGGGTCACCTGGCTTTTGGGTCTCTGATAGTTTTTCAGGGTCATACTGGCGGAGATGGGCCAGCACGTCTATTGCGTCATCATAAAGAGATTTATGGTCAGCGGCTTTCGATGTGATGAGATCATAATATTGCTCATTGCCGAAATCGCCGATTAGCAAAAGGCCTTTTTCAATGTCGAACTGCTCAACCTGTGGCGCTTTGAGACCGGCGGCGCAAAGCGCCCGTGAGACGGCTATAAAGCTGGTCATATCTTCAGCAAGATGGGCAATTTGGCTATAGGGTTTGCCGTCTCTGATTGGGGGGCCATCTGGTTGTGGCGGGGCATTCATGAGGAGGCGTGCCTCCTTGCCCTGATGCAGGCGTATATATGAGCGGGTGGAGGCATCACCTTGCAGAAAAGTCCAGCTGGCCTGCTGCCAATTCGCAGCGTGCAAGAACTGCTCGATTGCCTCTAAACGTGCGGGCGTGTTTTTTAGTCTGCCATGTCCTTCAAGTGTGAGATGGCGGGCGGTGCCGTCTTCTGTTTCTTCAAGCTTAATAAGCAGATAATCATCTATGCCCTCGCCGGCGAGTTGGTTCGGCCATTCTATGATGGTGAGATGTGTGGCCAGCTCATCAAACAAACCCAGCTCTTCCAACTCAGATGGATCACCGATGCGATAAAGGTCGCAATGATTAATGGGGAAGCGGTTGGTTTCATAAGGGATGAGAAGGGGGAAAGTGGGGCTTGGCACCTCTAGCTCGGGGCTTTGTGAGATGGCACGGATGAGCGCTCTTGCTAAGGTGCTTTTACCGGCCCCTAAATCACCCTCAAGGCAAAGTGTATCACCGGCCTTTAAGATTGCCGCGAGCTTTGTTGCGAAGGCTTCTAGTGCCTCAACAGAGAGGGATGGTTTTTCCAGGATGGTCACGCATTACTCCAAAATACAAAGCGCGAAACTATGGCGCAAAGCGGTGGTTAGTGGCGGGATGTAACCCCGCTTGTTTCGCACGCAAATGTGACATTTCTGATGCTTTAAAAGCTGGTTATGCGACATTGCTTGCATTTTCGTCAAGCTCGCTTTGCTTATCCTTATTCACGGGCTGTTTTAATGGCAACCGCACGGTAACCGTGGTGCCCAACCCTTCATGTGAATGCAGGTGGACAGCGCCGTGATGTAGCTCAACTAGGCTTTTAACAATAGACAGGCCAAGCCCGGCGCCGCGATGAGTGGAACCGCGAGACTTGCTCTCAAATCGCTCAAATACTGACATTTGCTCAGTTTCAGGAATGCCGCAGCCATTATCGACGACTGATATAGCGATATAGCCCTCTTCCATTTTGGCGAAAATATTGACCTTTGCCCCTTCATCAGAAAAGCCGACAGCATTGGAGAGAAGATTAAAGATCACCTGGCCAATACGTTTTGCGTCGCCTTCAAATGGCTCAATTTTACGGGCGATTTTGACATGCAGGTCCACATCTTCTGTTTCAATTCGGCTGCGTAGTTTAATGGCGGCGAGGTCTATCACCTCTTTGATGTTGATCATCTCTAAATTAAGATCAAGACCACCAGCATCAATTGAGGCCAGATCGAGAATGTCATCAACGATGGCCAAAAGGTTATCTGAAGAGACACGGATATCTGAGAGATATTCGCTTTGCTTATCGTTCAGCTCACCAATAGCTTCATTACCAAGGAGTTCGCTAAATCCTATAATGTTTGTAAGCGGGGAGCGCAGCTCATATGACACGTGAGAGATAAAGGTATTCTTCAGTTTATCTGCGGCGACAAGGGCTTCATTGCGCTCCATCAACACGCGCTCCATGCGCCGGTGCGCGGTGACTTCTTTATAGGTCAAAAGGGTTGCACCATCCGGCAATGGCGAGGCGGTGTACTGGATGACATGGCCGTCCGGGCGCGTTAGCTCCGCGCCAATTGGGTCGCGGCGCTCTTTAATACCGGTGACAGCACTGTGCACATCATCCCAGGAGGCATCATCAAGCAGAGCGCGGCAGGCGTAGATCACCTCATCAATATGCGGCGTGTTTTTGAGGAAGCCGTGATCCAGCTGCCAGATTTCTGCAAAAGCTGGATTGAAGAGACGCAATCGTCCATCTGGTTTGAATACGGCGACGCCTTCTGCCAGATTTTCCAATGTTTCGCGCTGTACATTGATCAACTCTTCATAGCGGGATGCCAGGGCAAATCGCTCAGTTGCATCATCATAAAGATGAGTGATGCCGCCATCTGTTTTCTGCTCGCGCACAACTTGTATGGCGCGGCCATCCGGCAGGTGCCACCAGTCTTCATGCTGGTCTTCTTTGCGGCTGATATCCAGCTGCTTTTCACGCCACGCGCGGTAGTCTGCCTCTTGTGGCAGTTGGTTCATGGTGCTGAGCTGATCGAAGATTTCGCCTTCGGTTGGCCCGGTTTCCAGCCAATTCGCATCCAGCCCCCACAACTCGACATAAGCTTCGTTGAAGAAGGTAAGAGATTGATGGGTATCAAAAATCGCGATTGCGGTGGCCACACGGTTTAGAGTTTTCGTGTGGGTTTCAATCATGGTTTCCAGCTTGCCCTCAGCGCTTTCAATGGCGCCAACGTCAATGGCGAGACCGGCGCTGCCATCAGCTAAGGGGATGGCGATGGCATCAAAGGCGCGGCGCTCACCGCTGATGATGGTGTGGAACCGATCTGAAAAAGGTTCATTGGCCTCGATTTTTTCAGCCACTTCCTTGCGCTGGCGCATTTCAAGCAATTCGATTTGCCGGGCTTTCACATCATCTGTGTCCTGGGCTTCAACAGATTCTGAATAGGCCTGGTTTACCCAGTTGATTTTGCCAGACTGATCACGGAACCAAACAGGCAAGGGCAAAGCATTTAACAGGGATTTTTGCGCTTCTACGATGCGGGCAAGGCGGCGGCGATGCTCATAGATATTAGCTATTTCACTGGCGCTACCGGCGATGTTGCGCAACCGCAAAATTGGTGTGCCGCCTGCTGAGCGGCCATCGGCTTCAAGATGGTGGCCAGTGAGCGTGCGTATGGTGAGGGTGAAAGCGCGGCCATCCTGGAATAATTCTTCAAGGCGGGCGCGGAGCTCATAGGCTGAGGAAATTTCCAGCCACTGATCAAAATAAAGGGTTTCTGAAAAATGGAACGGGATGCCAGTATCTGTATCCAGGGTGTGGATGATGAGGTTGGGCTCACCCTTTTCATCCCAGAGCATGAGAAGTTGCGGCTCTGCCTTAAGCATAGCCTGGGCAAGGTTTAGCTCACGGCGAATGGTGTTTACGTCTTTAACGGCGCGGCTGCGCTCTGTTGCGGCCTGTTGTTGAATGCGGAGGGCCTGCCAGGACATGCCACCAGCAAATAGTAGCGCGCCAAGGCTTAACACCATGGCGAGAAAATCCCATGAGCCGAGCAGCTGGCTGCCGCCGACGCCATATATATTGGCGGCCCACATAGCCATGCCAATAAAACCGGCGCTGACCACAATGAGCGGCAACGCATGGCCGAATTGCGGAATAGCAGCACGGAGCTTATGTGCTTTATCTAAAAGATTAATGTTACTTTGCATAACTTTATGACGACGCTTTAACTGCCCTCACCCCATTTTTTACCGCTTATGATGCGGATCCTCTTGCGCTATGAACCTGAGGTGAGCCCAATCACCTTATTTTTACAGATCCATAACAATGCAGGCCCTGCCCTGTTGTGATTTAACGCAGGAAGGCTGCCAACGGATACCAGTGCCCACTGTCCGTTATTCATTACGCAAAGATACTTTTTAGATACGCGAAGATAGACTGTAACTTGAGCTACTCATTTGCTCTAAAGCCTCCGCAACAGATGTACAAACACATGCGGGCTTTGAAGCCTTCACAAAAGCTATGTGACACAAAGCTTTTGTGCGAACGAAGTCTACAGGAGTGGCTTTATTTCCTAAAGGCCAGCTCTTAATGGAATCAGACAATCTATTCTTTTAAAGAATTTACACGTGGAACACTGACACACTCAAACAAAGACCGCATCATCGATTAACTTACTCACAGCTGGGTGCACAGGTTTTTGGGGTTTTGTTGCTATTTTTACCGGATTCTCACTATTTTCCGCTTTTAAAACTGAAAAGGGAGGCAATTATGCCTCCCTTGATGGTTCTGTAGATGTTTGTAACCAGACCTAGTAGCGGTAATGCTCAGGCTTGAACGGACCATCAACTGGCACGCCAATATAGTCTGCCTGCTCTTTTGTGAGCGAAGTGAGCTTAACACCGAGTTTTTCAAGATGGAGGGCTGCAACCTTCTCATCAAGATGTTTTGGCAGTACGGATACATCGTTTTTATAGCTGCCAGAGTTAAGCCATAGCTCGATTTGGGCCAGTACCTGGTTGGTGAAAGAGGCGCTCATTACGAAGCTTGGGTGGCCTGTGGCGCAACCAAGATTTACTAGGCGGCCTTCAGCCAAAAGGATGATGCGTTTGCCATCAGGAAATTCGATTTCATCAACCTGAGGCTTCACATTGTGCCACTGGAAGTTTTTGAGGGCTGCGACTTGAATTTCACTATCGAAATGGCCAATGTTTGAAACAATCGCCCGGTCTTTCATCGCACGCATATGATCTACGGTGATGACATCTTTATTACCGGTTGTGGTGACGAAGATATCACCTTCGGTAACTGCGTCATCAAGGGTTTTCACTTCATACCCCTGCATGGCGGCCTGCAAGGCACAGATGGGGTCAATTTCAGTGACGATAACGCGGGCACCTTGACTGCGAAGGCTTTCTGCGGAGCCTTTGCCAACATCGCCGAAGCCACATACAACAGCAACTTTACCTGATACCATCACGTCTGTGGCGCGCTTGATGCCATCTACAAGGCTTTCGCGGCAACCGTAGAGGTTATCAAATTTGGATTTTGTTACGCTGTCATTGACGTTGATAGCGGGGAAAGGCAAACGGCCATTTTCAACCATTTGATACAGGCGGTGAACACCTGTTGTTGTTTCTTCTGAAACGCCTTTGATTGCATCGCGCTGTTTGGCGAACCAGCCGGGGCTTGTTTCAAGGCGTTTTTTGATAGTGGCGAAGAGGACTTCTTCTTCTTCATTGCCGGGATTATCAAGAACTGAAATATCATTTTCAGCTTCTGCACCCAGGATGATGTAGATGGTGGCGTCGCCGCCGTCATCGAGGATCATGTTAGCTTGCTTGCCGTCTGACCAATCGAAGATTTTATCTACGAAGTTCCAATATTCTTCCAGTGTTTCACCTTTATGGGCGAATACCGGTGTGCCGCCGGCGGCGATGGCTGCAGCGGCATGATCTTGAGTTGAGAAGATGTTGCAAGAAGCCCAGCGGATATCTGCGCCAAGAGCTTCAAGGGTTTGAATTAGCACAGCTGTCTGAATTGTCATATGCAGGCAACCGGCGATGCGTGCCCCTTTCAGAGGCTGGCTTTCTTTATGCTCATCGCGAATAGCCATAAGGCCTGGCATCTCTGTTTCAGCAATGGCGATTTCTTTATTGCCGAAATCAGCTAATGAGATATCAGCAACCTGGTAATCGGTAAACTCAGTCATTGTTCGTCCTTCACATTGGCTCTCTATTTTCAGAGCCGGTCAGTTGGGTTTAGCGTGGCCGCCTAAATGTGATGCGGGATGTTTCCTCACGCCATACAATTCTCCCCCGCCTTATATGATGCTGATCATAAAAGCGCAAGGGAGATATAAAGAAAGTTTTATATGTTGATTTAAAGGCCAGTGAAATTTAAAGGCCGGTGGCCTTTGTAGGTTAGTCTCAGGACTGACTATTCGCCTTCGTTGAATTTCGCTTCAATCAGGCTTGTGAGGGCATCTAATGCCGCTCTTGCCTCTGGGCCGCGAGCTTCAATGAGGATACGAGACCCTTGAGCGGCGGCCAACATCATAAGCCCCATAATAGAGAGCCCGCCGACTGTTTGCCCATCTTTGGTGACATCTATCACGGCGTTATATTCACCGGCCAGCTTTACAAAGGCGGCGGAAGCGCGGGCATGTAGGCCTTTTTTATTGCATATGGTTATCTCAGCGAAAATTGGCTCTTCGCTTAAATTGCTATTTTCGTTCATTCCAAATCCCCAACGTCGCCCCTGTTCTTCACTGGACCGGGACGACACCAATTATTATTTACCGTGTTGCAGGTTATTTTTGAGTTGTTATTGCCGGGAATTGCGGTGAATGCAAGGGCAGTTGGGAACTGGTGTTTCGCTAGTGTTTTAGAGCTCTCGTTTTTCTGACGAAATAGGTCTGTCCTAAACAGGCTGAGCTTAAACAAATATGGCTTAAACAGTTCAGGCTAAACTAGAAAGAATTGGGATGGTTATTTATCGCCCAGCACTTCACTGGCGATGGAGATATATTTGCGCCCGGCTTCCTGAGCGCTATGTATGGCGGTTTGCAGATCACATTCATTGCGGACTGTGGCCAGTTTGATCAGCATGGGCAGGTTGATGCCGGCGATAACTTCGATGCTGGCATGGTCCATAATGGAAATAGCAAGATTAGAGGGGGTGCCGCCAAACATGTCGGTAAGGAGGATGACACCATTATTATCATCGACCCTGGAAATGGCATCGAGAATGTCTTTTCTGCGCATTTCCATGTCATCATCGGGGCCGATGGAAACTGTCTCTAATTTTTCCTGAGGCCCAACCACATGCTCAAGAGCTGCGCGAAATTCCTCTGCCAGTCTGCCATGAGTGACAAATACGAGACCAATCATAATCGTTCCTGGACAACCGTTTTTGAAATTATTGTTCTTATGTTTTGCCGTTCTAACTGCTGAGAGACGCATATCTCTTGGGTTGCGCCCCTCTTTCAAGGGGCCTTTTATAACAATCATGAGATAATGTGCGTCCGCAGCAATTATGCAGATTAGGTAGCATCTCGCTGTGTTGCAAGGATTATCTTAGCTGGAGCTGACGCCTCTGTTGGATCAAGCTCTATTAATGGTAATTCAACGCCCTCAACTAGTTCATAAGTTGAATTTTCAACCGGCATGCGCTTAATCTCGGCTTTTGGTCGCAGCTGAGCGATCAGATCAATTGAGCTGCTCTCTTCACCTGTTATTTGCATAATGCCCAGACCGCGCACTTCTATGAGACCGCTTAATGTTGTGGGGGCCCTGCCGCTTGGCCCCTGTTTTGTGAGCTGCAGTATAACTTGATCATCTGCTATCAGAACAGGTTGATCAGAGCAGAGAGATGGGGCGAATTGTGTGGTGATTAAACGCAATGCCAAATCTGACTTGCCAGCCCCTGATGGGCCAATGAGAAGCACACCCTTGTTATTCACCCGAATTAATGTGGCATGCAGCAGGGTTTTTTCGCCATCAATTATTTCGGTACTGGATGTGATGTGATTGCTCATTATTTGGTCAATTTGAATGAGGCCGGCAGCTCTATAACGAAGCGGGCGCCATGGGGCTTTTCGCTTGAGGGCACGGGTTTCTGTTCAGGCTGTCCAGGTTTGCCGTAGCGGTTTTCAGCCCAGATGCGGCCTTTATGTGCCGTGATGATTTGCTGTGAGATGCTGAGCCCAAGGCCAGAATTATTGCCGAACTCTTCGCCCTCTGGCCGGTCGGTATAAAACCGCTTGAAGATTTTAGAGAGATGCTCAGTTGGTATGCCGGGGCCTTCATCTTCTAATATAATGAGGATGTTGGTTTTGCGCCGCATGGCGGTGACCCAGACTTTACCGTTTTTCGGTGAGAATGAAATGGCGTTATCCAACAGGTTATTTATCACCTGACCAAGGCGGCTATCATGCCCGCGGATAAGAAATTCGCGGTTATCTTTGGTGACCTTGTCTACCCGCAGTGTTACATCTGGCTGATCGCCGCGGTGGATGTCATTGAAAACATCAACAGAACCGCGCAATAGTGTTTCAACATCGACAATACCTGTATCTTCTCTTGCCAGTTCGGCATCTAGCCTCGAAGCATCTGAGATATCGCTGATTAAGCGATCAAGCCGCTTCACATCATTCTGGATGATCTCAATTAATCTGGTTTTTTGCTCTTCAGTTTTTACAAGGCCCAGAGTTTCTGCTGCACTGCGCAGGGAGGTTAGTGGATTTTTCAGCTCATGAGAGACATCGGCAGCGAAGGTTTCAATGGCATCAAGCCGGCGATACAACGCGGCTGTCATATCTCTGAATGAACCTGAGAGCTGGCCAATTTCATCGCTGCGGTTGGTGAAATCCGGGATTTCTTCTCTAGCCTTGATGCTCTCCCCGACACGTTTTGCAGCGGCTGAGAGGCGGCGCATGGGGTGGGCGATATAGCGGGTGAGAAACAACGAGGTAAGAAGGCTGATACATAAAGCAAGCATGGCGAGGCGCACAATGGCCCGGCGCTCAGCACGGACTGTTTGTTCAACATCACTGCCTTTTGTAGACAGCAGCAAAACACCCAGAACACGGCGCAGCCGGCGGATTGGCACAGCGACAGAGACAACCTGCTTGCCTTCATTTGAGACCCGCACCATGGGGGTTGTTGTGCCAGTTATAGCCGCGCCAACCTCATCATAGACGGAGCCATCACCGATGATGTCTTCTTTATATTTTGGCAGGTCACGATAAAAAACGATGAGCTTGAACCATTGCTCAAGCCTTGTGAAAAAATTATCTTCTGTAGGGAGAGCGGGGGGAAGATCATAACGGGAGACGGCACCGCCGGAATAGAGCCGCTGGCTATCAATTATCAGGGTTGAATCCTGGTCATAAATTCTGGCCCGGGTACCTGTTGGCTGCACCAGGCGCCTTAAAATTGGGGCAACACGCTCTGGATCAATGGGGAATTCAAGCGAGGTGAAGGCATCACCGCCGATAAAGGGGGCATCTGGCCCGGTTTCCAGGAGGCTTTCCGGGTCAACGATTATCTGATCCGTGTCAGCGGTGGCGGAAGCAGCAATAGCACCAGCGATGATTTCACCTTGAGTTTGCAAGCTCTCTACTTTTGCGCCAACCAGCCCTGCTCTCAATTGGTTGAGATAGAGAATGCCGAGCATCAGAAATAGAACAGCAAACATATTACTAAAGAAGATGGTGCGGCTGAGGGTGGAGAAATTTGTGAAGCTTCGCAGAGCCGCCCGCAGTTTAACAATGAATTTTTTTACGGGAAAGGTAAGGAAATTTCTGGGGTTAAAACTCCATGCCGATGAATTTTGTGATGTCGTCTCTTGATCAACGGCTGGTGTATCAGCGGCATTTGCGCTTTTCTCTCTGAGATGTCGCTTGGCAGATTTCACATTTGTTGTTTCCGCTATGGGCTTCATATTTCTCAGCTTAACTTGGAGCTTAGGGCACTTAATATATGTGACACCTGATATTTTGGTACCCGGCGTATATGGCGCCTAGTTTGTGGAACTGCGTTTAAAGGACCGGTTTTTTGGAACGATCATTTTTGGACACGGTCATTCTTGAGCACTGGCATTTTAGGGCAAAGTCTTTTTTGGGCAAAGTGAGTTTTGGGCAAAGTAATTGGGGAGCATGGCAGAGGCAGCGCTTTAACAGAGCTACTCTTGCCATACTCCTAAACTCTGCCGCACCCTTAATTATATCCCTAAACGGGGCAGTGCAAAGGTTTGCAGCGAAGGCGGATTGCTTATTCTTTAAAGCGGTAACCAACGCCATAAAGAGTTTCAATGACATCAAAGTCATCATCGACCACTTTGAATTTTTTGCGCAATCTTTTTATGTGGCTATCAATGGTGCGGTCATCCACATAAACCTGATCATCATAAGCCGCATCCATTAGAGCATCACGGCTTTTTACAACACCTGGCCGCTGTGCCAGAGATTGCAAAATAAGGAATTCGGTTACAGTTAATGTAACGGCGCGGCCATCCCAATGGCAGGTGTGGCGCTCATCATCCATCAAAAGTTTGCCGCGCTCCAGGATATTGCTTGTATCTGTGGGCGGTGCTTCAGCACTGCGGGCAGCGCTGCGCTTTAAGATGGCTTTGACACGCTCAACCAACAGGCGCTGAGAGAATGGCTTTTTAATATAATCGTCAGCGCCCATTTTCAGCCCGAACAGCTCATCAATTTCCTCATCTTTAGAGGTGAGGAAAATAACCGGCAATTCAGAATCCTGGCGCAAACGGCGCAATAGTTCCATGCCATCCATGCGGGGCATTTTGATATCGAGAATGGCAAGGTCTGGTGGCTCGTCTGTAAGCCCTTCCAGTCCTGACGCACCATCATTGTAGGTACGGACCTTATAACCCTCTGTTTCCAGCACCATGCGGAGAGAGGTGAGGATATTTCGATCATCATCAACAAGTGCAACTGTCGGCATACATTCTCGCCTTATTGTTTTTAACTATATTTAGCTTCAGCCGCGATTAAGTCTCTATTGTGGGATTTTTATGGCGGCAGCTGCTCGCCGACAGATGTTAAACCTTTTCCACTGAAAGGCAATATGAGGGTGCATATTACCCACGAGGCATATGTCAGTAGCGCGCCGTAGCTTAATTCACTGTTTAATCGCCCTATGAGGGGCTTTGCAATCGGTTTTCGTTTGACTTTCAGCCGGAGCTCTGATCAGGTCTCCCACACACAATCCCTCATTGAAGACTTCTTGATCCTGCTCATTAAATAGCAAGGGTCGCAAACGCTATTTAAGCAAGCTTATTGTTATTTATTCGTTGGATAGCTTGTCTTCTTTTCGTCAAAGAGTGTGTACCTTTAGGTTGTTGTGTTAAACTACTCTGTCGATTAAAAAAGTGTCTTCTGACGCATTTTTAAGCATAGCGACCTCAAAGGGCTGTAGCGTTTTACAAGCTGCAGCTCATGGCCGGCCTGCAGATTTGCAATCCGGCTGGTGAGAAGCCTCAAGGCTTCAACTTGATAACAATGACACTGTTTCAGGAGTATTCAGGCGTGATACTAAAGGCAATTAACGGCGGCATGCAGACACATACCACATTCCCAATTCGTGAACCCGGTCAACTTCATATGAATAGCAGCCGGGATGAACTATTCAATCTCGCTATTGAGCGCAAAGAGGGTGTGCGGGCGGCCAATGGCGCTTTTGCTGTTAACACCGGTGCTCACACTGGTCGGTCAGCCCAAGATAAGTTTGTTGTTCTTAATGCGACGACCCAAGATGATATATGGTGGGAAAGTAACAAGGCGATGACGCCGGAGCAATTTGAATTGCTGCGTGAAGATTTCCTAAAGCACGCCAATGAGCGCGACATATTTGTGCAAGACCTTTACGCTGGTGCTGATGAAGCGCATCGGTTAAATACACGGGTTTATTGTGAATTTGCCTGGCATGCGCTGTTTATCCAGCATTTGATGATTGAGCCGACCGCTGAACAGCGTGTAGATTTTGATGTTGAATTCACTGTTGTTGACCTGCCCAGCTTTAAAGCTGACCCTGAGCGGCACGGCACGCGCACCGAGACCGTGATTGCGCTTGATTTTGAAAACAAACTGGTTCTCATCGGCGGCACTGAATATGCCGGTGAAATGAAGAAATCTGTTTTCACTTATCTAAACTTCGTGCTTCCCGCTAAAAACATTATGCCGATGCATTGCTCCGTCAATGAAGATGATGACGGTCGTTCAGCTGTTTTCTTTGGTCTTTCCGGCACCGGCAAAACCACTCTTTCTGCTGATCCGAAACGCTGCCTTGTTGGTGATGATGAGCATGGCTGGGCACCAAATGGTGTCTTTAACTTTGAAGGCGGTTGCTATGCCAAAGCCATCAAGCTCTCTCGTGATGCTGAACCTGAAATTTTTGATGCCATTAACCGCGAACATGCGGTTATGGAAAATGTGATTTTGGATGAGAATGGCGTTCCGGATTTTGATGATGGATCGCTGACAGAAAATACACGCGGCGCGTATCCGCTTGATTTTATCCCCAATGCCAGCAAAACCGGTGTTTCAGGGCAACCGCTTAATGTTGTGATGCTAACAGCTGATGCGTTTGGCGTTTTGCCGCCAATTGCCAAGCTGACACCAGCGCAGGCGATGTATCACTTCCTATCTGGCTACACTGCAAAAGTGGCGGGCACTGAAAAAGGTGTTACTGAGCCAACTGCTACATTCTCGACTTGCTTTGGTGCGCCGTTTATGCCGCGCCATCCTAGTGTATATGGTTATTTGCTGCGCGACCTGATTGCTGAGCATGATGTTGATTGCTGGTTGGTGAATACCGGATGGACTGGCGGCAAATACGGCGTTGGTCATCGTATGCCAATTAAAGCGACACGGCTGCTGCTTGATGCGGCGCTTGGTGGCCGGCTATCTGATGTTCCTATGCGTGTAGACCCGACCTTTGGTTTCCAAATTCCAGAAAGTGTAGAAGGGCTTGAAGATCAGTCTATTCTGACACCTCGGGATACGTGGGCTGATAAAGCTGCTTATGATGCAAGCGCTGCGAAACTGGTTGATATTTTCGTTGAGAATTTCAAGCAGTATGAAACTTATGTTTCAGCTGATGTGCGGGCTGCGGCGCCGCAGGTTCAATCAGCTGCTGAATAAGCGTTTTAGAACTTTATTTACCAAGACATTTAAAGGCCGCTTTTGCGGCCTTTACTTTTGCCTTTCTTGATCCGGCTGTTAACTTTGGTTGTGCTAGCGTGCTGTTTGCTTGAACCGGACAAAACAGGAAGGCGGGGTCATGGTTTCATCATTTTATAAAGGCTGGCTGGTTGCGTTTTTGCTCTCAGCTCTATTAATCTTTGCAGCAGCTCCTGGTATTTCCTATGCCAAGCCTGCGGCTTCCTCTCTCCCGCTTTGCCAGGGCGCAGATGTTATCGCTGAGCTGAAAAGAGATAACTCGCCGCTTTACCAGCAGATTGAAACGATGGCTGCTGCTGAAGTGAATGACGGCGCTATTTTTTGGCGGGTCACCTCCACTGCTGGTAAGGTTTCTCACCTTTATGGTACCTTTCATTCGACTGACCCGCAGGTAACGTCGCTTGATGTGGCTGTTGAAGCGGCCATGAATGATGCTGAAACTATCGCTGTTGAAGTTGCGAACCTTGCGCCTGCTGAAGTGCAGGGGTTTATTAAAAAGCGGCCAGAGCTGTTTTTTGCAATTAAGACGCCTAAGTTAAACACGCTACTCTCACCACCAGATTTTCAGACTGTTAGTAATCTTGCTGTTGCAAACGGCATGACAAGCGGCATGGTGCCGTTATTGAAGCCATGGTTTGCTAATATTAGCCTGTTTGCCATGCCGGCCTGTGAGGTTGCGCGCGTATCTGGCGGGCTTGAGGTGCTGGATAACAGAATAGCAGCGCGCGCCAAAGCGCCAGGAAAACGGCTGGTTGGCCTTGAAACATTGAGCGATCAATATTCAGCTTTTGCTAAACTTGATCTCAAGCATCAAGTGACACTGCTTGAGGATGGCATTGAAAACCATGAGAGACTGGCTGATTATTATATGACATCACTGCGGCTTTATAAGGAACGCAAACTTGGGTATTTACTGCCGCTCTCCTTAGTGATGGGCCGGGACCGGGCAAAAACAAAAGCAGCTTTAGATGAGTTTAAAACTCATTTGATTGATAATAGAAATCTCAGGATGTTTGAGGCGGCACGGCCGCTGGTTGAAGATGGCCGGGCATTTATTGCTGTCGGCGCTTTGCATTTAACAGGGAATACCGGCCTTGTGGCCCAGTTTAAAGCGGCTGGATATAAAGTAGAGAAGGTGCTTTAAAGCCCGCTCTCATACGCGTTCCATTGAAATTGATGAGAGCTATTCTCGGCATTGAAAAACCCGGCTGCTTATTTAAAAGCTACCGGGTGTTTCTATTTTTATCTCTTCTGAATATTTCAGCTTGCCGAACTTTATTGAGGTTCTCAGCTTCAATGATCACATATGGATTACGCGTTTTCCGGCATCGAGCGCCGCTTCTTTGATTGCTTCTGTCAGAGTTGGGTGAGCGTGGCATGTGCGGGCCAGGTCTTCTGCTGAGCCGCCAAATTCCATCAGCACAGCGGCTTCACCGATCATCTCACCTGCCATTGGTCCTACAATATGAACGCCTAGAACGCGGTCTGTTGTTTTGTCGGCGAGGACTTTCACAAAGCCATCTGTTTGCCGGTTCGCTTTAGCGCGGCCATTGGCAGTGAAGGGGAATTTGCCAGTTACATAGGCCGTGCCCTCTTCTTTTAACTGCTCTTCCGTTTTACCGACAGCTGCAATCTCAGGGTAGGTATATACCACAGAAGGGATGATATTGTAGTTCACATGGCCAGCTTGGCCTGAAATCATTTCAGCAAGTGCGACGCCTTCTTCTTCAGCTTTATGAGCAAGCATTGGGCCTTCGATCACATCGCCGATGGCATAGATGCCTTTTACCGAAGTTTCATACTGCTCATTCACAGTTATGCGGCCGCGATTGTCTTTCTTGACGCCAACATCTTCCAGACCCAGCCCTTCAGTATAGGGGGTGCGGCCGATAGCTGCGAGAACAACATCTGTTTTAATGGTTTCGCTATCGCCGCCCTTAGCTGGCTCAATCGTCACTTCAGCGCCGTTACCGGCTTTTTCAACGCCGGTGACTTTGCTTGCCAATTTAAACTCAATGCCTTGCTTCTTGAGGATGCGCTGGAAATTCTTGGCGATTTCATCATCCATGCCTGGCAATATGCGATCCAGATATTCAACCACAGTTACCTCTGTGCCAAGCCGCCGCCAGACGGAGCCGAGCTCTAGACCAATGACACCTGCCCCAACGACAACCATTTTCTTTGGTACTTTTTTCAGGTCCAAAGCGCCGGTAGAAGAGAGCACCATTTTCTCATCAATATCAACGCCTGGAATGCCGGCGACATCTGAGCCGGTGGCGATGACGATAGATTTTGACTCGATTTCTGTTTCGGCGCCTTTTTCATCTGTGACGACAACTTTGCCAGCGCCGCTGATTTTGCCCGTGCCTAGAAACGAGGTGATCTTGTTTTTCTTGAAGAGATAATCGATACCGGTGACATTGCCTTTTACGGTGTCTGTTTTATGCTTCATCATGGTAGGCAGATCTAGCTCAGGAGAGACTTTTATGCCGAAGCTTTCAAAACCGTGATTTGCTTCATCGAATAGTTCGGAGGCGTGCAACAGCGCCTTAGAGGGGATACAGCCAACATTGAGACAAGTACCACCATGTGTGCCGCGTTTTTCAACTACGGCGACCTTCATGCCCAATTGCGATGCGCGGATGGCACAAACATAGCCGCCTGGGCCAGTGCCGATGATGGTTAGATCGAATTTATTCTCAGCCATAGTTTACCCCGTATGGATTTTTGCCCGTATGGATCTCTGTTCATGTGACCCGTCGTTTATGGGTGGCGGCCAAAACTGGTTGCGCCCCATTTAAATAAGATAGCTGCCCTGCGGCATTATTTTAAAATTTCATCCTCATCACATCCGGCTGCATAGAGCGCCAGGACGAGAGAAATAATGATCATTATGGTTGAAGCGATAATGCCGAAAGTGCCATATGCTTCAGCACCATTTGCCATCAATAAATCATAGCCAACGAAACCAATGATCATTGAAATTGGCACCGCCCAAAGAAATGGCACCGCCCAGGCTGAACGCGCCAGCATCAGCAGGCCGCCGATTAAGGCACCGCCAATTGAGATGTACCACAACACCTCCCGCCAGAGAGGGAAGCTTCCAACCAGCTCATTAAATTTTGGCGGTAAGTTTGCCAAATATTCTGGGTTGGCGGTTTTGATCAGGTAAAAATCAATAGCACCGGAAATGCCCCAGATGACCGCAAGCAGGCTAACCGCCCAGTATAACAGGGTTGGTTTGCCATCTTCGCGGATAGAATCGTTCTTCTTTACATTAGCTTCATTACTCATGATCAACTCCAGTCAAGATTTACGAGACATATCTAAGTTTAGCATTCCGATGCTTTTATGACCTAATTCTTTGCCTTTAGAGGTCAAGAACGAGGCGCTGCGGATCTTCCAGCGCTTCTTTCACGCGGACAAGGAATGTTACCGCGCCCTTGCCATCGACGATGCGGTGGTCATAAGAAAGGGCCAGATACATCATTGGGCGGATAACAATTTCACCATCAACCACAACAGGGCGCTTCTCAATGCGGTGCATGCCAAGAATGCCGGATTGCGGGGCATTCAAGATCGGCGTTGACATCAATGAGCCGTAGATACCGCCATTGGAAATGGTGAATGTGCCGCCTTGCATTTCATCAATGCCGAGTTTGCCGGTGCGGGCTCTTGCGCCAAAGTCACCAATTGTTTTCTCGATATCTGAAATTGATAGCCGGTCTGCATCACGCACCACAGGGACGACCAGGCCTTTCTCGGTGCCGACAGCGACGCCGATATGATAGTAATTTTTGTAAATAAGGTCATTGCCATCGATTTCGGCGTTCACTTCCGGCACGTCATTTAAAGCTTGAATACAAGCTTTAATAAACAGACCCATGAAGCCAAGTTTGACGCCGTGCTTCTTCTCGAACAGCTCTTTATAATCTTTGCGAAGCTGCATCACAGCGGTCATGTCAACATCATTGAAGGTGGTGAGCATAGCAGCTGTTGCTTGCGCTTCTTTTAGACGGCGGGCAATTGTTTGGCGCAGCTTGGTCATGCGCACGCGCTCTTCACGGGAGGCATCATCATCTGATGACGGCGCGCGGGCTGCAACCGGCGTTTGCTCTGCCTGGCCTTTGTCTCCTGATTTAATGGCGGCTAATACATCCTCTTTCAGGACCTGGCCGCGTTTGCCTGAGCCATTGATGCCAGCAACATTGACGCCTTCTTCTATGGCCAGTTTTGCAGCTGATGGGCTGGCTGGCATGTCTGAGCCAGCTTCTTGTTTTTTAGGCGCGCTGTTTTCTGCTGGTGCGGCTTTTTTCTCGCTGCTGTCTTTTTTATCGCCGCCGCCTTCGCCTTCTTTTACCGCGCCAAGCAGGGCACCAACTTCAACGGTGTCACCTTCTTCAACCATAATATCACTCAAGGTGCCGGAGACCGGAGACGGAACCTCGACAGTGACTTTATCTGTTTCCAGTTCAACAATTGGCTCATCGACCTCGATGCTATCGCCTGCTTTTTTATACCACTGACCGACGGTCGCTTCGGTGACGCTTTCACCAAGAGTGGGGACCCGAATTTCTGTTGACATGTTGTTGCCTCGCATTTGCAGAGATTATTTAATTACAGGGTGAGCGCTTCATCGAGAAACGCGTTGAGTTGCGCCATATGCTTGCTCATCATGCCCGTTGCGGTAGATGCGCTTGCGGGCCTGCCAGCATAAACAGGGCGGCGTGTTTTGTGATTGTTATAATCGAGAACCCATTCAATATTGCTTTCAACGAAGTTCCAGGAGCCCATGTTTTTTGGCTCTTCCTGGCACCATACGATGTCCGCCTCACTAAAGCGGGCAAGCTCTTGAATAAGTGCCCGTGCCGGGAAGGGATATAGCTGCTCGACGCGCATTAGATATATATCTTTAATGCCGCGTTTTTCGCGCTCATCGAGCAGGTCATAATATACCTTGCCGGAGCACATGACGACACGCTTGATTTTATTGTCTTCGACTAGCTTTTTATCTTTATCATCCGTCAGCTCGGCATCATCCCACAACACACGGTGGAAGGTAGAATCCTTAGAGAAATCCTCGAGCGGGGAAATAACCCGTTTATGGCGAAGCAATGACTTTGGTGTCATTAGAATGAGCGGCTTACGGAATTTCCGGTGGATCTGACGACGCAGGATATGAAAGTAATTGGCCGGTGTTGTGCAGTTTGCAACCTGCCAGTTATCTTCTGCGGAGAGTTGCAAGAAGCGCTCTAACCTGGCGGATGAATGCTCTGGCCCCTGGCCTTCGTAGCCATGGGGCAATAAGAGCACAAGGCCAGACATGCGCAGCCATTTCACTTCACCTGAAGAGATGAACTGATCAATAACAACTTGCGCGCCATTGGCAAAATCACCGAATTGAGCTTCCCACATTACCAGGGCCTGCGGCTCTGCCAGAGTGTAACCATATTCAAAACCAAGCACCGCTTCTTCCGAGAGCATGGAGTTGATAACCTCGTAATGGGCCTGGTTTTCTGAAATGTTATTTAATGGTGTGAAGCGGGTTTCATCCTTTTGATCCAGCAGCACTGAGTGGCGCTGAGAGAAGGTGCCGCGTTCACAATCCTGGCCTGAGAGACGCACCGGATAGCCCTCATCTACAAGGGTGCCATAGGCGAGATGCTCAGCCATGGCCCAATCGACCCCCTGCTCATCCTCAATCATTTTGGCGCGTTTTTTCAGTAGTCGTTTGACTGTTTTATGGACGTTAAAGCCTTCGGGTATTTCCGTAATTTTCTGGCCAACACGTTTCAGGGTATCAATGTCCACGCCTGTTTCACCGCGGCGGGCGTCATCATCAGCAAAGCCAATAGCAGACCAACGACCATCTAACCAGTCAGCTTTATTTGGTTTGTAGCTATCTCCGGCTTCAAATTCTTCATCCAACATAGCGCGAATTTCATTGCGCATGCTTTCAACATCATCTTCTGTGAGGATGCCTTCATCAATGAGTTGCTTGGCGTAGATATCAATGACGCTCGGGTGAGAGCGGATTTTTTGATACATTAATGGCTGGGTAAATGAAGGCTCATCACCCTCATTGTGACCATGGCGGCGATAGCAGAACATATCGATGACCACTGGCTTGCCAAATTTTTGGCGATATTCAGTAGCGACTTTGGCACAGAACACCACCGCTTCCGGGTCATCACCATTACAGTGAAGGATTGGCGCTCCGACCATACGCGCGACATCTGAGGGGTAAGGGCTGGAGCGTGAGAAATGCGGGCTTGTTGTAAAGCCAATCTGGTTATTGACGATGAAGTGGATGGAGCCGCCGGTTCTGTGACCGACAAGCCCTGAAAGACCCAGACATTCCGCCACCACGCCCTGGCCAGCAAATGCCGCATCACCATGCAATAGCAGAGGGAGGACGCAGGTTCGGTCAGCGCATTTATGCTGGTCTTGTTTTGCGCGGGCTTTACCAAGCACCACCGGATCAACAATTTCGAGGTGAGAGGGGTTGGCCGTGAGGGAGAGATGGACCTTATTGCCATCGAATTCACGGTCACTTGAGGCGCCTAGATGATATTTCACATCGCCGGAGCCTTCAACTTCATCCGGTTTGGAAGAGCCGCCTTTAAATTCATTAAACACAGCGCGGAAGGGCTTGCTCATCACGTTACAAAGCACGTTCAGGCGGCCGCGGTGAGGCATGCCGAGGATCATATCCTTGACGCCCAGATTACCGCCGCGCTTGATGATCTGCTCTAGCGCCGGGATAAGGCTTTCACCGCCATCAAGGCCGAAACGCTTTGTGCCGGTGTATTTTACATCAAGAAATTTTTCAAAGCCTTCTGTCTCCATCAATTTATAGAGGATGGCTTTTTTACCTTCCTTGGTGAAGTGGATGACATTTTCTTTTTTCTCTATGCGCTCTTGAATCCAGCTTTTTTGCTCTGGATTGGAGATGTGCATGAACTCCACACCAATTTTGTTACAATAGGTGCGCTTCAAGATGGTCATGATCTCGCGCATCGTGGCTGTTTCTAGCCCCAATACGTGATCAAGGAAAATAGGGCGGTCCATGTCGGCATCTGTGAAGCCATAAGCTTCAGGGCTCAGCTCTTCGCTTAGCTCTTCAAGGTGGGCGGCGTCACTCATCCCGAGCGGGTCTAAATCCGCAATGCGGTGACCGCGCACACGGAAGGCACGAATAAGCATGAGAGCGCGGACAGAATCTTTAATGGCGCGTTCTGTATCGGCTTTTGAGGCAGGCGCGGCAGTGGTTTCAGCTCTGGCTTCATGTTTCTTGGTGAAGTGGCCTTCAAGCGCGCCCCAGTTGCCATCCATAGCTGAAACCAGTTCACCATTGGCGGTGACGGGCCAGTTATCTTTTTTCCAGGAGGGGCCATCTGCATTAACTCTTGCATCAGCGACACTGGCTTTGGCATCTGCGCTGGAGCTATCTTCCTGGTCTAAGCCATCAAGACCGCCAAAGAATTCTTGCCACTCTTTATCGACACTTGCCGGGTCTTCTGACCAGTTGGCAAAAAGCTCCTCGATGTATCCCGCATTTGCTCCATATAGGAAGGATGTTTTTAAAAATGCATCATTCTGTTCGTTGCGCGCCATGGTCCATTTACCTCGATCAAATGGCATCTGATATTCAGGGGGTTTCTCTTTTCACTGCTTTTCCAGAGAGTGGAGAAACAAATACCGCTTCGCTTAGACCGCATCTATCTGGTCTGAAGTTAAGTTATATGCTTTTAAACAGCATCTAACCCCTAAAACTTTTTCTAACCCTCTACTACTACGGAACAAATTACCAAGTTAGTAACGAGCCCCGCTTTAGACGGTTTAAAACTACTAAAATTGGGCACGGCCACGCCCAGCATTATGCTTCGTCTTGTAGCGTATTGGAGCTAAAGCCCCCATTAGTAATATTAGTATGCCAGCCTGGTTTGAGTTTCTTCCTAAATATTATCGTTATCAGGAACATTCAACCCAGGCTCTACTTAACATTTAACTCTCAAATCTCACTCTAATCAATTGGCCTAATTATGATTTGGGTGAGTAATATTTTTTATATGCCGGTGAGGCGCAGTCTTGAGGTCAGTCTGTGCTTTGGTCATGCGCCTCACCGTTTTTATATCTAACCTTCAGGGATTAGCCTTTAAGGATATTTACCAATGTGGTGCCGAGAGAGGCAGGGGAATCCGCGACGGCGATGCCGGCTGATTTCATTGCTTCAATCTTATCTTCAGCGCCGCCTTTGCCGCCGGAGATGATGGCGCCAGCATGGCCCATTCTACGACCTGGAGGGGCTGTTACACCGGCAATGAAGCCTACAACAGGTTTTTTCACTGAATTGTTTTTCAGGAATTCTGCTGCGTCTTCTTCCGCTGTGCCGCCGATTTCACCGATCATGATGATTGATTCTGTTTCATCATCTGCGAGGAACATCTCTAGGATATCGATGAATTCAGTGCCTTTTACAGGGTCACCGCCAATGCCAACACAAGAAGACTGGCCAAGGCCGGCAGCTGTGGTCTGGCCAACGGCCTCATAAGTCAATGTGCCTGAGCGCGAGAGAATGCCGACAGAGCCACGCTTGTGGATATGACCGGGCATAATGCCAATTTTGCATTCATTTGGCGTAATAACGCCAGGGCAGTTTGGGCCAATGAGCCGTGTTTTTGAACCATCGAGAGCGCGTTTCACTTTGACCATATCCATTACCGGGATGCCTTCAGTGATGCAGACTGCCAGCGGAATTTCCGCGTCAATGGCTTCCAGAATTGCATCTGCTGCGAAGGGCGGCGGCACGTAGATGGCTGTGGCGTCTGCGCCAGTGGCTGCCATGGCTTCATGAACGGTGTCAAAAACTGGTAGGCCGAGATGCTCTCCGCCGCCTTTGCCGGGTGTTACGCCGCCAACCATTTTAGTGCCATATGCAATGGCTTGCTCAGAATGGAAGGTGCCTTGACTGCCAGTGAAGCCTTGGCAGATGACTTTTGTCTCTTTATTTACGAGAATTGACATTTATGCTGCCTCCTTCACTGCGGCGACGATTTTTTCTGCGGCATCAGCCAGATTGTCTGCCGGGATAATGGCAAGACCAGACTGTGAGAGCAGCTCTTTGCCTTTTTCTACATTGGTACCTTCAAGGCGAACAACCAGCGGGACTTTAATGTCCATCTCGCGAGCGGCAGCGATGACGCCATCTGCGATCACATCACAGCGCATGATGCCACCGAAGATGTTGACCAGTATGCCTTGAACACTTGGATCAGAAAGAATGATCTTGAAAGCTTCTGTCACTTTCTCTTTTGTGGCACCGCCGCCAACGTCGAGGAAGTTTGCGGGCTCTTCGCCATAAAGCTTAATGATATCCATTGTTGCCATAGCAAGGCCAGCGCCATTGACCATACAGCCGATGCTGCCATCCAGCTTAACGTAGGAAAGATCATATTTAGAGGCTTCAACTTCTGCAGGATCTTCTTCATCAAGGTCGCGCAGTTCCATAATATCAGGATGGCGATAAAGTGCATTTGAATCGAAGCCGACTTTAGCGTCGAGGCAGCGAATTTGTTTATCGCTGGTGACAACAAGCGGATTGATTTCCAGCAGGGCCATATCCTTTTCAGTGAAGGCTTTGTAAAGCGCAGCACCGACTTTAGCGACTTGCTTGGCCAAATCGCCTTCAAGCTTCAATGCTTTAGCAAGCTTACGGCCATGTAGCGGCATAAAGCCAATGGCAGGGTCAACACTGAAAGTGATGATTTTCTCTGGTGTTTCTTCAGCGACAGCTTCAATGTCCATGCCGCCTTCAGTTGAAGCGACAAAGGCCACCTGGCTTGTTTCGCGGTCAACGAGGATGGAGAGATAGAGCTCATCAGCAATATCAGTGCCGTCTTCAATATAGAGGCGGTTAACTTGCTTGCCCTCTGGGCCGGTTTGGTGTGTCACAAGCACGTTGCCGAGCATATCTTTGGCGTTTGCTTCGACTTCATCAATTGAGCGAGCAAGACGAACGCCGCCAGCGGCATCTTCTGGTAGCTCTTTGAATTTACCTTTACCGCGTCCACCAGCGTGGATTTGTGATTTAACAACCCATAGTGGGCCGCCCAGTTCTTCTGCGGCTTTGCGGGCTTCTTCCGGGGTGAAGGCAACGACGCCTTTAGAAACCGGAACACCGAACTGCTTTAGCACCGCCTTGGCTTGATATTCGTGAATATTCATATGATTTGCCTTTGTAGATGACTTAATTCTTAGATGACTTACTTGGGGCGATAATCAAAGACCTTAAGTTAAGCACTTGAGGCAAAAGCTTTGATATTGCCTTGCGCTGGCTTTGGTGACTGAAATTCTCACATTATTAGCATATGAGAGACGCAGATCACTGCCAGCTTTAAGTCATGAAGGCGGCTTTCGCCGCCTTCAAAAATTTAACCTTCGAGATGCGGTGCAATACGGCCGCAGGCTTCAACAAGCCCCCGAACAGCGTCAACAGAGGCATTAAATGCACTGCGCTCATCGCTATCAAGGTGGATTTCAACAACGCGCTCAACGCCTTTATCGGAGATGACAACAGGCACACCAACGTAAAGACCATCTACGCCATATTCCCCTTTAAGGTAAGCGGCACATGGCAAGACGCGTTTTTTGTTTTTAAGGTAAGATTCTGCCATCGCAATCGCTGAGGTGGCCGGGGCGTAATAAGCAGAGCCATTGCCCAACAGGCCAACAATCTCTGCGCCGCCATCACGGGTGCGCTGGATGATTTCCTCAAGGCGTTTGCCGGTGATCCAACCCATTTTGACCAGATCAGTTAGCGGTATGCCGCCAATTGTGGAATAGCGCGCTAATGGCACCATGGTGTCACCATGACCACCCAGAACGAAGGCTGATACATCCTGCACTGAAACGTCAAACTCTTCCGCAAGGAAAAGACGGAATCTTGAGCTATCAAGCACACCAGCCATACCAACGACTTTTTCAGGAGGAAGGCCACTGGCCTTTTGAAGAGCCCAAACCATCGCATCTAGCGGGTTGGTAATGCAGATGACGAAGGCGTCAGGTGCGTATTTTTTAATACCAGCGCCGACCTGCTCCATCACTTTGAGGTTGATTTCGAGTAGATCATCGCGGCTCATGCCCGGCTTTCTTGGAACGCCGGCAGTAACGATAACAACATCAGAACCTTCGATATCTGAATATTCTGTGGTGCCGCGTAGTTGGCAGTCAAATCCTTCTACCGGGGATGACTGGGCAAGGTCCAGAGACTTGCCTTTTGGCATGCCATCGACAATATCGAATACGACAACATCTCCCAGCTCTTTCAGGCCGATAAGATGGGCTAATGTGCCCCCGATCATGCCTGCACCGATGAGGGCAACTTTATTCCGCGCCATGGATTTTCGCTCCTTTGCGTTACGTCAATCCGGAGCTTTTGCCCTTGCGCTCTCCCATCACAATGGCTGCACCGGACTTCTTTCAACTTGGTAACCGAGTGGTTAGCTTGAAACGAGGCGCGGCGCAAGGTCGCAAATTAAAAAAAAGGTCTTTGGCAAGCTTTTTCTTGATGTCCTCCCTGAATGGGTGGGTTATTGATGCAAATATTGGCAATTCCGCTCAATTGTTGGCAAAAGCCAGAGCTTAAAGTCTGACCTTAAATCATAATGGACTAGGAAATGATCTTAGCTGCGATAGGTTGCATGTTGCATTTCCATCAGGCGGGACGTTGTACGCTCAAATAGCGCCGCGTTATCCCCAGTGGGGTAGAGATGATCTGGCGCGGCGGCGGCTGAGGCAACCAGACGGATGGAAGAATCATAGAGCGTATCTATAAGGGTGATGAAACGGCGGGCTTCATTGCGTTTCTCTGGTCCCAATACAGGTATATCTTCAATAAACAGAGTGTGGTAGCGGGCTGCTAAAGCCAGGTAATCATCCCGGCCGAGCATGTTGCTACAAAGGTCATCGAAGTGAAAACGGGCCACGCCATTGGCGGCTTCTGGCACCACCAGCTGGCGGCCCTTGACGATAATCGTCGCCTGCTTACCCTCAGCAACACCAGTGAGCCGCTGCCAAAGAGAGCACATGGCTTCATCTGCCGCCCGGTCATTCGGCACGTAATAGAGCTTCTCCCCTTCCAGCTGCCTTAAGCGGAAATCAACATCTGATACCAGCTCATGGCTTATCATCCGGGTTTGCATCAGCTCAATAAACGGTATGAAGAGCTGCCTGTTCAGGCCATTTTTATATAAATCATCAATTTTAGAGTTAGACGTGGCCATTACCACCACCCCTTCGGCAAACAGCGCGGTGAATAAACGCCCGAGGATCATCGCATCTGTTATGTCGCTGACGTAGAACTCATCAAAGCAAAGGAACTTTGAGCGCTCCGCAATCTCCCCAGCCACACGGATGATTGGCTCTGGCTCGTTGCTTTTGCGGAATTTGTTCAGACGATCATGGGTGAGGTGCATAAACTCATTGAAATGGTAGCGGGCTTTGAGGCGAAATTCGATAGTCTCATAGAATAGATCCATCAGCATGGTTTTGCCGCAGCCGACGCCGCCATAGAGATAAACACCTTGTGGCACCCGTCTCGGGTCCATTTTGGGGGCAAACCAGCCGCCTAGAAAACTGCGCTGCTCGGGCCGGTAGTGAAGCAACCTTGCCTCAAACTCGGCCAGGGTTTTCGCAGCTTCGAGTTGAGCTGGGTGTTCCTCAAGTTCGTTTGAGGCACGTTTCTGTAGAAACTCATCAAAAAAACTGCCGCTCATTAACTAAACCCCTTAAAACGCCGCATTACCGCCCCTTCTTGCTAACTCATGGCAACACTCATCGTCAATTATAAATCAATGGCTTAGCCGGTTTAACTGCGAAGCTGGGGCGCATTGATAAATGTCAATATTCCCCAAACGCATAGCTGGCATGCTGATATTTCGTGCCTTTTGTCTTTGGTGTGCCACATCCCTGAACCTATATTAGTCAGGCCTATTGCTATCCCCGAGGAGGCCTTGAGGATAGTGAAATAGTGCCAGTTATGACTGGAGGTTCCAATGGGATCTATAGCTTTTCAAGGTGGGCATTACAGGAAACTTTGGCTTGTCGAAAGACGTGAGTTGCTGGAGCATTTTCTGAGACTTGATGCAGAAGGCCGCCGGATGAGATTCGGCGGTGAGGTTGGTGAGGAATTCATCTCCAAATACGCCGCTGCTGCGCTCGATAAGAATTGTCGTATTTGGGGCTTTTTTGGCCCTCGCGGTAATCTTAGAGGGACCGGCGAACTAAGACGCTTTGAAGATCGACCCGAATGCGCTGAAGCAGCGTTTACGGTTGAAACTGAATATTCCGGGAAGGGAATTGGCACGGGGTTATTTCACCATGTCATTCTTTCAGCGCGGAACATTGGCATTCGCCATCTCTACCTGAATTGTCTTTCCGAGAATCAGGTGATGCAGGCGATTGCGCGTAAATTCAATGCTGAATTGGATTTTGACCAGGGTGAAGTGCTGGGCGACCTTATACCGCCAGGGCGCACGCCGCTGACCAGAATTGAAGAAGCCATTGAAGATAGTAGTGGGCTGGTGTTCGGTATGCTGGATATTCAACAGAGACGGATTAGTCTCTCTTAAGGGCTATACTACACGAAGATCTTTCTCCGGCCCGCTCGCCGCCAGCTGTTAGCGTAAGCGCAGCTGGTTGCGCAGCACAAAGATAAACACCCCAAATAATAAGACATGAAGTATCATCTGCAGCACGCCGAGGCGGCTATAGCCGCTATGACCGGGGAGGCTGCCGGTGATATCTTCTGTCGCGGCGTCAATGTCCATCGCCGCGCCGTCTTCAAGGGTCTCGCTGCCATATTGCAGCTTTGCGACATCCTTGCTCCCGGCTAACTCAGCTATTTTGCGGTCTGGGCTGGTGTTTGTCTCTACTCCGCGATCTTCGCTTTCACCCTGGCTGCGGGGACGTGTTTCCACCTTTTCTGGCTCGGCAAGAGCCAGGCGGGATTGATCTTTCTCTGGTTTGAGCGGTGCTTTGGCAAGGCGCAGATATTTGCGCTCTGTCATGGGCTTCATGCTCAGGCAGTGTTTTGCGCGGCGCACATCGACCTCGGCGTTTTCGCCAAAAATGAAAAAAGCATTGCGAGAGGCAATGGTTTCGGCAGCTTCTATGGGAGTGATTGAGGGCGTGTTTTGGCAAACCCCCACTAAAGCTGCTGGCGCTGAAAGCCAATAAATGCCGGTGAAGATGTAAAACACCAGCATCCAGGCAATGGCTGGCCGCCATAATGAACGGCCAAAATTAGAGGTCACCTCATAGAGCGCGCCGCTTACATAGCGCAGAGCCCCGGTTGGCATATCTTTCAACTGATCAGCAAGATGGCGGCGGGCCCGCACCTGGCCGGCATAAAATTTCCGCTCACTGGCGTAATCTTTGGCTTCATTTGCCACCTGGCGTAGCGCACTGAAATGAGCTTCATCAGCGCGTTTGCGGCGGGTGTTTATAAATTTGTTTTTCGCAAAAGCGCAGCGCTTCTTAATCCATTCGCTGAACATCATATCGCGCAGCATGAATTGACGCAGAGCGCGCGGCGCTAATTTATACTGCTGCATAACTGAGCGGATGCGCGGGCTAAAGCGTTTTTGGGTGGGCGGCGGCAAAATGATGATCTCACTTAGCCTTGGGGGGCGCTCGAAATCGGCGTCGATAAAATCGGGCACCTCATTCTGAAACCTGCAACCGGATAGATCAAAACTGCGCCCTGCGCGGATGGCCTCAAAATTTGTATTATCGTCAAAGCGGCTCAGCGCAAAGGTGGTAAAGCTGGCGAAATCCGCCTGATGAAAGCAAGCCAGCCCCTTAAACTCAGCGGCTTCAAACCAGCAATCGCCTAAAAAGGCGGTGTTGCTAAACCAGGCCGAGCCATGAAACTCAGCATTGTTAAACAGGGTGATGCCATGTAACTCGCTATGATCAAAGCGCAAATCACCGGGGAAGATAAACTCCCTGAAATCCACATTCATCCCCTCAAGCGGGATGTCGCGGCTTTTAATATATTTCTTTTCTTCCCGGTTGCGGGCTTTGGATTTGTTGCTTGTTTCATCTCCGGCGATAAATCTTAGGCAGGAGAAATCAACAAATGCGCGGTCCAGCCAGCTAGCGGTCGCGTCATTCAGCCCAACAGTGCGATAAAACCCGGCTTCAAAATCAAACTCGCGGTTCACAAACCACTCGCCGTCAGCAATCAGCTTTTTTTTGCGACGCAACAGCCGCTCAGCCCAAATATTCCAGGCGTCCTTTCCCTGAAGAAAGAGGTTGATTGACTTTTCCTGGTTCATTTTCCGCAATCAGGCCTTGAGATGAGAAGAATCAGCCTCATTTATCGGCTTTAGCGGGCTGATTCGTCAAAGCAAAAGCGGGGTTAAGATTAATTTGGGGAGGGGGTGTTGCTTTTGGATTCTGCTTTTCTCTCACGGGCGATGCCCGCGCTTGCACGGGCGGCCCTCCGAGAGGCAGCGCTAGGCGCTGACGGCCTGGCGGCCTACGTTTTTCGTCCACGGCAGGTTGCGGGAGTAACTGAGCTTTTGTCTTGTGGCTGATGGTTTTGGAGTCTTTCTTCTTCGAATCTCAAGAACACTGTTTTTTGAGGTGTGAGCAAAATGCGCGGGGGGCGCCCCGATGGGTGCGCAATGAGGGGGCTATTGGGGAATGTGAAAAGGCTCCCATGGGGAGCCTTTGGTTGTATTGATTATGCTCTAGGCTATTGGTGGATGCGGAGTGGGCATCTGAAGCCAACAAAAGGTTACGCGGGCGGCGGGGCCGCCAGAGCGTCAGGCGTTTTGCAGCATGTCGTAAAGCTCATCTTTCAAAGTCATGCGCTTTCGTTTCAGCTCTTCATAATGCTCATCTGTAATATTCAGCCCGGCTGCCTCAGCGCGGTGAACTTCCCTATTAATGTTGTGATACTCATCAAACAGCCTGCCGAAATGATTATTGCTGATTTTCAGCTCGTGGATTTTGTCCTTATGCTCAGGAAATTCAGCCGCTAGTTCATGTGGGACATTAGACATTCTTAGACGCTCTCTCTTTTGCGATTGTTATCCTTTTACTATGGCGCGGGGGGCAGGGTGTGGCTTTGATCTTGCTCAATTTATTTATCTCTCACGGGCTATTCCGCGGCTGCGCAGCAGCGCGGGCCCTCCGAGGGGCGCGCAATATTTTTTGCGCCCCTAGCGGGCGCAAAATGCGCGGGGGGCTGCCGCCCCTGATGGGTGCTGGATGGTTGGGGCTCCCTTCCGGGAGCTGGGGGCTAGGCTGTGGGGTGATAGGGGCGCGGGACCCTATGTCCCACCCCCTTAATGCGGTTGCATTAAGGGGGTGTTCCTTCTTCGTGTCTCATGGTCAATGCTTAGTGGGGTATGAACAAAAGGCGCGGGTGGGGGCGGCGCCCAGCCGCCCCGGTTGGTGTGGGATGGATGGGGCTCCCTTGCGGGAGCTGGGGGCTAGGCTGTGATGTCTCTCGGGGATGCTTGCGCTAGGCGCTGACGGCCAAACAGCCTACGTTTTACGTCCGCGGCTGGTATTTGGATAATGGGCTTTCTTCAAGAGCTAACTAACTAAAGTAAATATAATAATGCCGCCCTTTTCAGAACACCTTAGTGCAGATTAAGATATTAGGTCTAATTCACCCGTCCTTTAAAAAGATAATATCTCACTATAGTTCCAGGCAAAAATACACCTTGCAACTCGCTACCCTTAGATGTGGGAGCTAATTCTAAAGATGTCCCTTCATCAAATAAACGACATTTACCAGTATTAATTGCTTGGTCAATTAGCTTTTTAGCACGTACTTCATCAAACTTATTGACTTCTACAATTTCCAGAAACTTTACTGCACTTTTACATCCTAAAGCGGGCCCCCCTCTTACTTTTTCAGCGTTAGCAGGTACAGAAAATATGCAAATCAAGCTTGTAAGGATCAATGTAATTTTTTTCATTTGTCATGCCTTCATATTTGACAACCGATAAACCTTGCTCCCCTACGCCCCCTCAATTGCGTCCATTACCACGCGCATGGCGTGGAGGGCTTTGGGGAAGCCGGCGTAGATGGTCATCTGCAAGATGAGTTCGGTGATCTCTTGTTTGGTCGCCCCGGCCTTGAGGGCCGCCGTTACATGGGCTTCCAGCTCGCGGTCGGCGCCGCCCTGGGTCACGAGGCTGGCGATGGTGCAGAGCTCTCTGGTTTTAATATCCAGCCCTGGGCGGGCGTAATGGTCGGCGAAGGCATATTCAATCACACAGGCGGCCATTTCTGGTGAGGTCTTTTTCATCTCCTCCATCACCGCCATGCCGGTTTCGCCGTGGATCGCTGTCAGCGCCTCCCAGCCTTTTTGATAGCGGGCGCTTTTCTCCCGCGCGACCTCATCATCATTAATATCATCCTTGGCCATATCCGCTCCCCCTCTTCGCTTTGCCGCGCGATGATAACCGCGCTTACCGGCTTGGACAATGGTTCAGATTATTGCTTTTGCGGGGGCAGCTTTTACTTTGGGTCAGTGTTTGTGGGGTTTGCTTCTGCTTCCAGCGGCTCTGCTGGCAGAATTTCAGGTAAGATTTCTGGCGGTAATGGGCGGGTGAAGATGAACAGCGACGTCAAACTCAACACCACCAGCTGCAAGCCCAGCGCATAGACAGGCGCGCCGAATATGACACTGATCGCAAATGCCGCGATCATCGCAAGGCCGGCTGCCACCTTTGCCCGCTTTGAAATCGCGCCATGGCGTTGCCAATCTTTAATGGGCGAGCCCAGCCGTGGGTGCTCCACCAGCCAGTTATGCAGCGTCTCTGAACTTTGGGAAAAGCAAAAAGCTGCCAGCAGCAAAAACGGCGTTGTCGGCAGCAACGGCAATGGTATGCCCAGCACACCCAGCCCCAGCGCAATAAAGCCCGAGGTAATCCAGAAAGTGCGGTGTATATGCTGTTTCATACTTCTCTCTCACGGGGCTGAGCCCGCATCTCATTTTGGGCTTCAGATGCCCACTACGCATCCGCCCAGATGCGCGAGCTGCCCTCCGAGGGAATTATCTATCTCACGCCAAGTTCGCTAACGCTCACGGCTCCGATGGGGCGGCGCAACGCGCCGGGCTCTCTCGCGTTCGCCATGTCCCACAGCACCCGCTTCGCGAGTGTGCTGTGCTCCTTCTTCGTATTTCTAGTTACTATCACTCGTCTGTCGAGACTCTAATTGTTTACGGCTGATTGCTCGCCTAACTTGTATTCTGCTGTGACGGAAGCCAGCGCCAAGGATAAAAAATCAGAAGTGGCACTACTTATCACAATATTTCACCTTAACTTGCTTATCAAAATGCATTGCTGGCTGACATGGCGCAGCGCCAGCGCTGTTGCTAGTGGGCAACCTAAAGCGCCACTAAAAGCGAAGCCTGGCGCATTTCTGGCGATCAGCTAATTCGTGTTCGCTACGCACCGTTCGGGCTGATATAGGCGCCACCCCTCGGAGGCCCAAGCGCAGAGCGCTTGGAATAGCCCGTGAGCGCGTCACCAAGGCAGTTCATAGCCTTCAGCGTGCCAGAAGGTGCCGGTTTGGTCGAGGCCGACATTGTCCATGCGGTCGATCAGGCCTTTGGCGGCGTCTTCTGGTGGGGTTGGGCCAGCGAAGTTGACCATGTCTGTGGCTACATAGCCCGGGTGAAGCAGCACAAGTGAGATGCCGCGTGGCTCCAGGTCGATGCTCAGATTTTTGCCGACCATGTTGACCGCGGTTTTCGAGATGCGATAGCCATAATTGCCGCCGCCGCCATTATCGGTTATCGAGCCGACGCGGCTTGAGACGATGCCGACCTTGGAGCCGCGCACCATAAGCGGGCATAATGTATGGGTCACCCTGAGAGGGCCTAATGTGTTGACCTCAAACTGGCGGCGGATGCGATCGTAATTCATGTCGATCATATCTTCAGATGAAAGAATACCGGCATTGTTTATCAGCACATCAATCTGTGTATCACCTAGCGCGCGCTTGAACTCCAGCACGGACTGATCATCAGAGACATCGACACCTACATGCACCTTTGCGCCCGTTGCATCCAGCTCATCTGATGTTTTGCGCACAGCGGCGATAACCTCATCGCCCCGCGCGGCATATTGCTTCGCCAGCTCTAAACCAATGCCTTTATTCGCCCCTGTGATTACGACTGTCGCCATTACAAATCCGTCCTTTTTCTTTTGTCTCGTAGCGCATCATGCCTCACATCAGGCGCGCACGCTTTTGAATTGCAAGGTACATGATGCCATCGGGTGATATCAAGGCGCAATTAGCTGAGAAAAGATCAGCCTTTAGGCTGACCTTTGTCATGTGATCCGGTTTAAGGCTATTTATTGCCGGGGTGGTTATGGTTGCTTATTCAAGGCGCGGCACCAGTTTGCTTAGCTTCCAGTCATTATCGATAAAGCTCATCCCGGCGACGATATCTGCCTTTTTCGCAGATGGCTTTTTGGAAAGGCCAATCTCAAAGCTTAAAGGGCCGGTGAATTCAAAGCTTTTGATATTCGCCAGGCCATAGGGCTCTTTTTTTGCATTTGATGCGGGCTCTGAAATATCGTCCTGCAGGCTTTTTCCGAGGTCTTTGGTGTATTTATTGATGGTGCCGACCACAAATTTTTCACCGCCTGGGATCTGTTTGGCGATCTCTTTCACCGTATCAAGAATGCCGCCGATGCCTTCTTTCGGCGCGCCATCTTCTCCGCTTGTTTCGCCGAGCTTTTGGAAGAAATTACCAACGCCCATTTTAGCCACATCAATCTCGCCGCCCTGATTGGCCAGCTTGATCACGCCTTTCGGCGTTACATAAGCGTCCAGCACTTCATTGACGATTTGCGGGGTCAGCTCTGTTGCCAGCGTGCCGACCAGGATGCCTTCTGTGCCGTATCTTTTGGATTGTTTGGCGATCTCTTTTTTAACGCGCTCTGAAACGGGTTCGCGTAGAGACTCTCGCAAAGGCGCCCAGGCGACTTTACGCTCCAGCACAGGCTCTTGCCGGGTCTGAATGCCATCTCCGATTTGATAAAGTGAATAGGCGGGCCAGGCGGCATAAAACGCCAATGCCAGGATTGTGATCACTAATAGCAGCTTTTTCATTGATTACCCCCAATCAAGAGCTAGGCCGTAAACTTATAAACATATAGCATAACCGGTTATAACTGAATGGCGATCCTTTTATGGCGGGATTGCTTATTACGGGCGATGACCGCGCCTTTACGCACATCACGGGGGATTTTTATGTCTAAGGTTACTTTATATAAATTTGGCAACGCTTATGGCATTCCAGACCCGAGCAGTTTTGTTTTAAAACTTGAGACCTTTTTGCGCCTTGCCAAAATTGACTATGAAGCTGTTGCCGGCGATGTGCGGAAATCTCCAAAGGCCAAGTTCCCCTCTATCAAATTAAATGATCAGTTTATTGGCGATAGTGAAATTTGTATCGCGGCGCTTGGCAAAGAGTTTGGCGTTAACCTCAATGAGGGGCTCTCGGCCAAAACGCTGGCAGATCACCGGGCGCTGCGGCTAGCGCTTGAGAACCACACCTATTTTCTGATGATCTATTATCGCTGGTTGACGCCGAATAACGCGGCCCTGATGAGGGAGACTTTTTTCTCAAGCCTTGGGGTTATGGGGCGGGTGATTTTTGCAATGGTGCAGAAGGGTTATAAACGCACGCTCTATGGGCAGGGCATCTTGCGCTACACAGAGGCGGAGAAAGAGGAGCTGATTGCGGGTGATGTGAAGATGTTGAGCGACAGCCTTGGGGATGCGCCATTTTTTGGCGGTGAGAGCCCGCGTGAGATTGACTGCACCACCTTTGGCATCATCGCTAATCTATTGTTGCCGGAGATGGAAGGCCAGCTTGCCCGCTATGCTTCAGCTGATGAGCGGCTTGTGGCCTATAATAACCGGATGACCGAGCTGACCTTTCCTGATTATAAGGACACTATGATACGGAACGGCTCATAAGGTTTGCGACCTATTGCAGCTGATAAGGCAAGGAGCTTGGTCTACGCCATAAGACCCTGAAGCATCCTGTATTTATTTTTCAGCTGTATCAGACGTAGTGCTGTCTGGCTCAACAGTTTCTGGTTCTTCACCTTCTATTTGCATGTCCAGTTTTTTCATTATATCGAGGCGCACTTCGGCAGCGCCGCCGCCCCATTCTGCTGTGCGGCTGGCGATCAGGTTGGCCTCAGACTTGAGGATAACGCCATCTTCCAGAATGCGGAGATGGTTGGCCTGAAGCGTTTCCCCGGTAGAGGTGATATCAACAATAAGGTCAGCTGTGCCGCCCATGGGGGTGCCTTCTGTCGCGCCGAGGCTTTCGACGATACGATAGCCTGCAACAGCTTTTTTAATGAAATATTGCCGGGTCAGGTTCATATATTTGGTGGCGACTTTCAAGCGGCGACTATGGTGGCGACGGAACTCTCTCGCCATTTCTTCAAGGTCGGCGGTGGTTCTTACGTCTAGCCAGCAGTCAGGGACGGCTACAACAACATCTGCCTGGCCGAAGCCGAGCTTTTTCATAAACTCAACCCGCTCATCGGCACCGATGATGTTCTCGCGCACGAGATCCTCGCCTGTGATACCCATATGGATCTGGCCGGTTTTCAGTTGGTAAGCGATTTCTGAGGCAGAGAGATAGACAATATCAACATCATCATAGCCTTCAATCTCACCTTGATAGCCGCGATCATGGCCAATTTTTTGGATATTTAGACCGCGATCTCTGAAATATTTGCTGGTCTCCTCCATCAGGCGACCTTTGGAGGGAACGGCGATTGTTAGGGTCTCTGTCATGTTGTGGCTCCCTCATTCAGCGCGGCCAGGCGATCCAGATGGATGGCAGCACCAATGGCTGGTGTTTTCCGCGATAATCCGAGATTTTTCAGGAGGTTGTTATAGCGACCGCCACCGGCCAAATGACCTTCAACGCCCATATTCTGCTTTTCTACCTGGAAGACGAAGCCAGTGTAATATTCTATCTGCCGGCCAAAATCTGCGGTGAACTCAGCATGGGAAAGGTCCACATTCATTTTAGATAGCCATTCAATGCGCTTCTGGTAGCGATCAAGCGCTTGGGTTATATCCAGCCCGGCATTGGATGCAAGATCTTGCAACCTGGCGCCAACGGCTTTTGGCGGCGCGGAAATCTCTAGATAGCGATCAATCAACTCGATTTTTTCAGCGGCCAGCGGTTCTGCTATGAGGTCTGAGGCCTTGGTGATGAGTTGGTTGGTGATTTCTGTCAGGCTGCGGGCACCGATAAGCGGTATGTTGCGATCAGCCAGATATTTGCCAACATGATTTTCAGCTTCTTTCTGGTTTTCATCGGTAATTTTGCGGAGCAGAGCTGCCAAATCTTTTTGGTATTCGTGATTGTTTGGCTCACCCAGTCTTTTGAGGATTTTGCTAAACTCATTTTTGCGCCAGAAATTTTCTGAAAGACGCTTGCGCCAGCGTACCGGCATTTCTATGGCCTCCAGAAGCGCATAGAACAGCCCAAGGTCGCCTAAGCGAATTGTGTAATCTGTCACGCCGATTTCTGTTAACGCGGCGATGGTGTAGCTCAGCACTTCTGCTTCGGCTTTTTCAGCATCTTCTTTACCAAAAATTTCGATGCCTGCCTGGCGAAACTCGCGCGCATTGCCATGTGCCGGGCCATCATAAGGATAGCGAAAGGCGGTGCCGGAATAACAGACGCGGGCTTTTTCTCCCAGTTCCTGTTGGCGTTCAATGTAAACACGGGCTGCCGGGACCGTGAGGTCTGGCCGCAAGCATAGCTCCTCGCCGTCAATATCTGTGAAGACATAAGTGCGGCCGCGGATGGCTTCCCCTATCTGCTGCAAATAAACATCAGCTGGCTGCATCACCGCTGGCTCTATCTGCTCGAAACCGGCGCTTGTGAAAGAGGCCACGACACGGCGGTCTATTGATTGCATTAATGCCAGATCAGGTATGGCGCTGGCGGTCATTTCATTCATGCGCTTTGCTCCTGATCCGTATTGCGGGCGGCCAGCATCTCTTTAACTGTGCTGATGAGATCATCTGCCCCGACGGTTTTTTGCGCAGCGCGGCTTTCGCGCCATTCTTTATTATCTGTAATTTCTTTTGAAAGCTCGCTACCGACATCAAGGTCTTTAATCGTCACTTTACCCTCTGCCTGCTCGTCTTCGCCCTCGATCACCACGAGGGAAGCGGCGCGGCGGTCTGCATATTTTAACTGGGCGCGCATGCCGCTGGACCCTAAATATAGCTCAGACTTGATGCCAGCACCGCGCAGGGACTGGACCATGGCCTGGTAGCGTCCTTTTTGCTCCTGATCCATTACCAGCACTACGACAGGGGCGTTGCGCTTATCTGCTTCAAGTTTGCCAAGGGCTTCAAGTGCCGCATAGGCGCGGGAGACCCCAATGGAAAAACCTGTTGCGGGCACCGGCTGGCCTTTGAATCTCGCGACTAGCCCATCATAGCGGCCACCGCCACCAAGTGAGCCGAAGCGCACCATCTCGCCCTCTTCATTTTTAGTCTCGAAGGTCAACTCGGCTTCCATCACGGGCCCGGTGTAATAATCAAGGCCGCGCACTATGGTTGGGTCAAAGCGAACGCGGTCCGCCTTGAAACTTCCAGCTTCTAGCAAATCATCAATTTCGCGCAGCTCTGCCAGGCCTTCCCGGCCACTGGGGCTTTCACTAACCAGTGGCTCCAGCGCGCCAAGCACATCGCCGCGGGCTTCATTACCAGCCCGGAGATAGACGAGGAATTTATCAATTTGCGCAGGGGCCAGATTAGCGCCTTTTGTGAAATCACCTGATTCATCCTTGCGGCCTTCACCGAGGAGATATGTGACGCCTTCTTCGCCAAGGCGATCGAGTTTATCAATGGCGCGCAGAACCGTGAGGCGCTGGCTGGCATTTTCTTCAGCGACCGGATCTATGCCGGCGCTCTCTAATACACCATCCAGAATTTTGCGGTTGTTCATATTGATCAGATAATCGCCGCGTTTCAGGCCGAGATGCTCCAGGCTGTCTGCACCGAGCATGGCAAGTTCGGCGTCAGCTGCGACGCTATCTGCGCCGACGCTATCTGCATCAAACTGGGTAAACTGGCGAAAGCGGCCGGGGCCCGGTTTTTCATTGCGCCAGACATGGCCCGTCTGGTAGCGGCGAAATGGCTTTGGCAGCTCATCATAATTGGCCGCAACAAAGCGAGCGAGCGGGGCTGTCAGGTCATAGCGCAGCGAGACCCATTCACCATCTTCATCTTCCTCAAAAGAAAAAACGCCAGCGTTGGGCCGGTCCTGATCGGGTAAGAATTTACCGAGACACTCTGAATATTCAAAGGCTGGGGTCTCCAGCGCTTCAAAGCCATAGAGTTCATATATCTCGCGCAAACGGGCGAGCATGTTGGTCATCGCGCCTATTTCATCGGCGCGGATGTCTCTGAGCCCTTTGGGGAGGCGAGGTTTTGGTCGAAAGGTTTTTTGCTTTTTGGCCATCTTAATTTTTCGCGTTTGATTGCAGGCGGTTCTAACTTATCCCTCAAGGTGGGGCAAGTCTTTAAGCCCGGGGGTTTCTGTTTATAAGGGCTTCTGTTTATCGGGGCCTGTATTTACACGTGTCTATTTTTCCAAAAGCTGGCGTTTAAGCGATTAAGCATTTTTCTCAAATTGAGGGGGCCGCCAGATCGCCGGCTAAAATTTCAGCTATATGGTAAACGGGGGTGGTGACCCCTTCTTTACGCAACTTGCCGGCTATGTTCATGAGGCAGCCTAAATCAACGCCTGTGACCATATCTACGTTAGCTGCTTGAATTTTCCGGGTTTTCGTTGCCACCATTGCGTTGGAGATTTCATCGAATTTAACGGAGAAAAGGCCGCCAAAGCCGCAACATTCCTCATTTCCGGGCAAATCCACTACCTCACTACCCTTCACTTTGCGTAGTAATTTTGTGGCTGATGTTATTTTCATCTCTCGGCGGGCTGAGCAGCTTTCATGGTAGCCGATGCGGCCATTATACTCAGCCTCAAGCGGGGTGTTTTCTGTTAAATTTGCATAATACTCAGTGAATTCATGAGTTTTTGCAGCGAGTTGCTGGGCTTTTTGTTGCCAGTCTTCTGGCTCATTTGCAAACAGCGCGGGGTAGTGATGCTTGATCATACCGGCGCAGGACGCTGAGGGCACGACAACAGCGCTTGCGGTCTCGAAGCTGGTGATAGTAGCTTTGGCGACGGAAATGGCCTCTTTTGGGTTGCCATTATTATGAGCGGGCTGACCACAGCAGCTTTGCTTTGGGACAAAAGGCACGCAGCCCTGCCTCTCCAGGAGGCGAGCGATTGAAAAGCCAATAGAGGGCCTTGTGATATCGATCAGGCAGGTGATGAAGAGACCTATGACTGGTGGTGATTTATTTATCATTTAGGGGGTATAAAATCTTCTATTAGCTGCTGAACTTGTTAAATGCGCCCTATTTACCTGTGTTTCGAACAATTGGTCGCTGAGGCGGTTGCGGTAACCTTTAGTGTAATCTACCAGCGCCGTGATACAAGGCACATTTATTTACCTTTTTGGTATTTACGTTTTTTGGCCGTGCTTACAAAACTATGCCCCCGCTTGATCCGCCCCCTTTTATTGAGGTGTCACCTATGAATGAAGAAACAGATTTAAAATCATCTCAGATCTCCGTTTTGCAGGGCTGGCCGCAATTTGCAGAGCATGAGCTCCGTGCTGAAATTCTTGGCGAAATGCACGCCCGGCCGTTTGAGAAAATTGATGTGCCTCGGCGGGTGTTCCTTATGGCTTTTATCACCACTGCTGAACAATCGCAGAGAGATAGAGACGCTATTGGCAAGCTTTGCCGGGTGCATGGGCTGGCGCCGCCAGCTGCAGAAAGCAACTATCACAGCGTGCAGATTGATAAATGGCATCTGCGGTGGGAGCGCCATAATGAGTTCACCACCTATCGCTGGGATGTGACGGAAGCTGATGAGGTTGAGTTTGCTGGTGAGGGGGTTTCTCGGCTTTTATCCGAGCTGGAGTTTCAACCGCCGGGCGAGCTGTTGGTGGCAACACAGTTAAAGATCACCAAAGTTAAGCGAGAGATGGCAGATTATGAGCAGATATTTAATCCTGCCAGCATCTGCTTCATTGGCACTGACCGAGGCAAAGCGCGGGTTGTAACGGATTTTCAGGCTGACCTGCATGGGTTTACGCGCTTTATTATTGAAGACCATGGCATGAGCCCCTTTCGGGCAGGCGCGCTGGTGCAGCGGGTTTTAGAAGTTGAGACCTATCGCACATTGGCCCTTATGGGCTTTCCGGCTGCTAAAAAGGCTATGCCTTTTGTTAATCAGGTGCAGGACCGGCTGGCATCTCTTACAACCGAGATTGCCGAAGCTGAGAGCATGGAAGATAACCACCAGCTTTTAAGGACACTCACTGATCTTGCGGCGGAACTTGAGGCGCAGGCGGCAAAAACAGCGTTCAGGTTTAGTGCCTCGCAGGCTTATAATCAGATTGTGCTATCGCGGTTGAATGCGATGAATGAGGAGCCGATTGAAGGGGCACGGCGTTTCTCCAGCTTTTTTCGCCGCCGGCTGGAGCCAGCGATGGCGACCTGCCGGATGGTGGAAGAGCGGCAGGGTATGCTTTCTCGTAAATTGATGAGAACGGCTGAATTGCTGCGCACGCGGATACAATTTGAGCTTGAGCAGCAGAACCGGGTTGTCCTTAGCTCTATGAACCGGCGGGCTAGCTTGCAATTGCGGTTGCAGCAAACGGTTGAAGGGCTTTCTGTTGCGGCGGTGAGTTATTATGTGGTTGGCTTGCTGAAATATATTTTTGAGGGGGCGGAAAAATCCGGTGTGCTATTTGGCCTTAGCCCAACATTGCTAACTGGCCTTTCTGTGCCGTTGATCATTACCCTGGTGTGGATGGTGACAAGACGCATCCATCATAAATTTAAAGAGAAAGACTGATCGGATTGGCGACCCGCTCTTTAGCTTAAGATGTGAAAAAGGGGAGACCGTCTGGTCTCCCCTTTTTGATTGTTTTAACCAATCACAACTGGCCATGTTTTATATTGGGGCTTACACCCCCGTTAAAGGCAATGGCTCAGAGGATGGCTTAGTCTTTTTTGCCGTTAGCTTTGAGATAAGCAATGATGCCATCAAAGTCTTTGTCTTTTCTCAGGCCAGAGAACAGCATGGCTGTACCTGGGAGAAACTCTTTTGGTTTGTCTAGGAATTTGCGGAGGTTTTCTTCTGTCCAGACAAGGCCTTCACCAGCTTTGGCTTTCAATTCATCTGAATAGCCACCAAAGTCTTCAATTGATGCAGCTTTGCGGCCAACGATGTCAGTGAGAACAGGGCCAACCTTGTTTTTGGCATCTGGGCCAATAGCGTGACAGGCTTTACATTTCTTAAAAACTTTTGCGCCTCTTTTTAAGACCTTAGCATCATCGGCTTGCGCAGTGGCAGAGACTGAGAAAGAAAGCAAAACAGCTCCAAGAATAGCGGTGATTTTTTTCATATTTCTTCCCTTAATTTTAGGTTTACCAGGTAATCAGCTAGCATAAATATTATCAGCAACTCCTGACCGGTGGTGTGTCAATGCGTCGCATCTTTTTGTATTTATTTCATCTGTTTACCTGAAGCTGCTCTCTGAGCACCTAAAGATGGTCTAGGCTTTCACTCAATTCTCACTTGAGGGTCAGATGATTATTTTTATTGGTAAGTTATTACACATGCTTTGACATGAATGGAAGATGAAAAACTAAATTATTTTTATGCCAATTGGTGCTTAATTCCTCCGCGGCACCATTAAAGCGATGCCTGTGGAGCCACCACTAGCGTTGAAGATAGTGGTAATAACGGTATTTCTTAATTTTGGCTGATTTCATAGAATTCATGCGCTTTATTTGATGCACTTCTCCTAAGTGAGACAATCTAGCACCCTAATAACTGGCTGTTCTTGCCCTCTCTGCAATTGCGCAAGGCGAGGTAAGGCAGTATTGTGCTGTTAACCATAGCTATTTTATACGGCTGTTTTTTCTGAGTATCGTGTGTGGTGGCTGTGCTGGGGAATAATTGATAATAACAACTGGGTATCAATGGGAATCTTCACGACTGTCAGCAATCGAGTTGCGGCTAAAGTGCCGCGTTCACTGTGGCGCGACCTTAAAGAGGTCCTCAAGCCCGACCAGCTCATCCTTGATGAAAGCGGTCGCCGCGCCTATGAAACAGATGCGCTCACCGCATACAAGGTGATGCCGCTAGCTGTTATTATGCCAGAGACAACAGAAGAAGTTGCAGCGGTTGCCGAGATTGCTCATCGCTATAGCATTCCGTTGGTGCCGCGCGGCGCTGGTACTTCACTTGCTGGCGGGGCGGTGCCTATAGAAACAGCCATTGTGCTGTGCCTTTCCCGTATGAATAAAATCATTGATATTGATTACACGAACCGTACGGCAACTGTTGAGGCTGGGGTGACCAACCTGGCCATTAGCCAGGCTGTTGATAGGGACGGGTATTTTTATGCGCCGGATCCATCCAGTCAATTGGCTTGCACCATCGCTGGTAATATCGCCATGAACTCTGGTGGTGCCCATTGCCTTAAATATGGCGTCACAACGCATAATCTGCTTGCGGTTAAAATGGTGACAGCTGATGGGCAGGTGCTTGAATTTGGTGGCAGTTTTTTTGACCCTATTGGCTATGATTTTTTAAGCCTCATTGCCGGCTCTGAAGGCGGGCTTGGTATTGTGACTGAAGCCACAGTTATGTTGCGCTCGAAACCTGAAGGTGCGCGTCCTATTCTACTGGGGTTTGATGACATTGATGCGGCGGGGGATTGTGTTGCTGAAATTATTGGTGAGGGGATCATCCCTGTTGCGATTGAATTTATGGACCGACCGGCCATTAAAGTGTGCGAGGAATTTGCTGGGGCTGGATACCCGCTGGATGTTGAAGCGCTGCTACTGATTGAAGTTGAGGGCTCGGATGAAGAGATCGATGCCGCCTTGCAGCAGATTTTGCGCATCGCCAGTAAATTTAACCCCAGCCACAAGCGGATTGCGACCTCAGCTGAAGAGGCGGCCACAATTTGGCATGGGCGCAAATCTGCGTTTGGAGCCATGGGGCGGATTTCTGAATATCTTTGTATGGATGGGGTTATCCCGCTTTCCAAGCTCTCAACTGTGCTGGAAAAAATATCTGAGATTTGCAAATCCTATAAATTTGAGGTGGCGAATATCTTCCATGCGGGGGATGGCAACCTGCATCCGTTGATCATGTATGATGCGAATAAGCCTGGTGAAATTGAGCGGGTTGAAAAATGCGGCGCGGAGATTTTGGAGCTTTGCGTTTTAGCAGGTGGCTGCATCACTGGTGAGCATGGTGTTGGGATTGAAAAACGAGACCTGATGCCGTTGCAATTTGATACCTTGGATTTTGATAACCAAATGCGGATTAAACAGCTTTTTGATCCTGACTGGCGGCTCAATCCAAATAAAGTGTTCCCGCTGAAAATGAGCCAGGCCTTTCAAGATACCGGCAGCTCTCTTCTTTCTGAGGATGATGCTTAATATGGAAGATATGCTGACCCCGCTTGTCAACCGGGACCTGAAGGAGATGATTCTTGAGGCCAACAACAAGAAAACCAATCTCGAGATTCTTGGCCATGGCACCAAGCGCACGATTGGGCGCATCAACTCTGATGCCACACCTCTTAGCTTACGCAGGCTGAGCGAGATTACGCTCTATGAGCCATCTGAACTGGTGCTTTCTGCGCGGGCGGGCACGCCGATTGTCGAGATTGAGCGGGCTTTGAAAAGTTATAACCAGCAGCTGCCATTTGAATATCTCGATTTTTCTAGGGTTTTTGGTACAGAGCCAGGCTGGGGCACGATTGGTTCTATTTTTGCCACCAACTTTTCAGGCTCCCGGCGCATCCTTAAGGGCAGTGCACGGGATCATCTACTTGGTGTAAACGCAATTAACGGGCGCGGTGAGGAGTTTAAATCGGGTGGCCGCGTGATGAAGAATGTGGCCGGGTATGACCTTGCAAAGTTTATGGCCAATAGCTGGGGCACGTTGGGTGTGATGACAGATGTGACCATGAAGCTGTTGCCGGCCCCTGTTGATGAATGCACCTTGTTTATGTATGGGCTTGGTGAGGATATTGCGCTTGAAGCGCTACGTGCTGCGGTTGCAACGCCCTATGAAATTTCTGGTGCTGTTTATCTCAATCAGGAGCATGCCCATTCCTGCCTGGAGGGTGTGACTTATGTCAGGGATAAATCTGTCACCGCGATGCGGCTTGAAAATACCAGCAAATCTATTGCTTACCGCAGTGAGCGCATTCGGGATCTGCTCTCAGCCTTTGGTGATATTTATTATATAGACCAGCCTGAAAGCCAGATCTTCTGGCAGAATATGCGGCAGCTGATGTTTTTATCTGAGCCGGAAGATGCCATCTGGCGGATCTCGACAACGCCGCGCAAGGCCTATCAATCTGCCCGGCAGATTAAAAAGCTGGTTGACGCGAAGGTTTCATATGACTGGGCTGGTGGGTTGCTTTGGGTAACCACACGCGGCGTGAGCGACATGGGAAGCAGTGATATTCGCCGTATTGTTGCCGAAGCAGGTGGTTTTGCGACGCTCATTCGCCCCGGGGCTGGTGCCTCTTCAGATGTAAGCCCGTTTCATCCGCTTGATCCTTCTCATATGAAACTGACCAAGGGCATTAAAGATATGTTTGACCCTAATGGTGTTTTAAACCCCGGGCGCATGTATGATGGAATCTGATCTATGAAAACGGAATTCACGAAGCGCCAATTGCGTAATGATAACCTGCAAATGGCGAATGATATTTTTCGCCGCTGCGTTCATTGTGGTCTGTGTACGGCGACTTGCTCTAGCTATGTCGTGGCTGGTGATGAGCGGGATAGCCCGCGCGGCCGCATCTATATGATCAAAGAGATGCTTGAAACTGGTAGTGCTCCTGACGCGAGCTTGACGCATCATATGGACCGCTGCCTCACCTGCCTTTCCTGCATGACGACCTGCCCTTCCGGGGTGGATTATATGCATCTATCTGACCTGGCGCGGGTTGAAATCGAAAAGCGTGGCCCGCGTCCATTTCGCATCCGGTTTACGCGTGGGTTGTTAAGCTCTGTTATGCCCTATCCGCGCCGCTTTGCTGTGGCGATGAGCTTGGGCCGGCTTGCTCGGCCTTTCCGGCCATTATTAAAAGCTGCCGGGTTTAAAGAACTCGCTGCGATGTTGGAGCTGGTGCCGAAACGGGGGAAGCAATCACCTGAATTTAAAGGCGGCGGCGTTGCCCGGCCGCGCGGCCAACAGCACCGGCGGGTTCTGCTGATGACGGGCTGCGCGCAGAAAATTGTGCGCCCGGCAATTAATGATGCCAGCATTCGGCTGATGGCGCGGCAGGGTATTGAAGTGATTGTCTCTCAGGACACCGGATGTTGCGGGGCGCTTGATATGCATATGGGCCGAGAATCTGCGGCAATAAAACATGCCCGGCGCAATCTTGAGGCCTGGCAAGCTCTTGAGGATGAAGCGCCGCTTGATGGCATTATTATCAACGCCTCTGGCTGCGGGACCTCTGTGAAAGATTATCCGCATCTATTACAAAATGTAAAAGGCATTGAAGAGCAAGTCGCGCATTTTTCTGCCAAGGTGTATGACATCAGCGAGTTTTTAGCTGATTATAACTTCGGTATGGCTGAGCAGTGGACGGACCTGAATGTGGCTCTGCACTTGCCTTGCTCAATGATGCATGGCCAGAAGATAAGCTATCAACCAATGCAATTATTGCAGAATGCTGGATTTAATATTCACACCCTTGATGAGGCGCATATTTGCTGCGGTTCTGCTGGCACTTATAATATTCTGCAGCCCGACATTGCTAACGAGCTTGGCCAGCGGAAGGCGGCACATATTGCCCGCGTAAAGCCTGATGTCGTGGCGACAGGCAATCTTGGTTGCTTGACACAGATGGGACATCACTCCGTTTATCCTGTGGTTCATTTTGTTGAACTTCTCGATTGGGCCTATGGGGGGCCTTGCCCGGATGGGTTGGAGCATTTGCAAGATCGGGTGGATCGTTTGGCGAAAACAAATAAACGCAACAAATGATAAAATCGCCGTGCACAGCCGTAAGGTGAATAAATTATTAGCATTTTGCGCGTATTATAACTTGTCTTAAGTTATGTGCAGGGGAGTGCGCGGGATGGCTAATGCCTATCGTATCGAGCGTTATTTACAAAAAGAGCAAACTCATACAGATCCCGGAATACTGGCTACTCAGCGCCATAATGAGCTTATGGAGCAGCTTAAGAAGCTAAACCAGGCTATTGAAAAAGGTGTTGAGGTTAAATCCGAAACAGCCAATGACTTTGCTGGCAAAGCTGAAACGATCATTTACCAGGAAATCGAAGAGAAACGCGCTGAGCTTTACAGGCTCAAGGAAGATATGCGCGAGATTTACCAGGCGATTGAAGATACCAAATGCCAAATCCTGACAATTAAAGAGAGTGGGTCGGATGGCCACCAGATTGACCGCGTTGCGGAAGAGCTGAGCATGATTGTTAAGGGCACTGAAGAGGCGACTGAGAATATTCTCAATTCAGCCGAAATAATTGATACGAATGCGACTAATCTTGTCGCGTCATTAAATGACAAATCCCAGCAAGCGCTGGCTTGTGAGATCCAGGATAATATCGTCAATATCTTCGAATCTTGTAACTTTCAGGATTTGACGGGGCAAAGGATTACCAGGGTTGTTAAAACCTTCTGCTTTATTGAGCACCGCATCCAGAAGATGATGGATATTTGGGGCGGGCCGGAGAGCTTTCTTGGTCTAACACCTGAGGAATTAGAACACCGCCAAGGTGATGGTGCATTGCTCAATGGGCCCGCACTTGAGGGTGAAACTGATGTTGCCAGTCAGGATGATATTGACGCGCTCTTCGATTAAACTGAAAGCCGGCGCCCTTAACTAGGCGTCAGACTTTAGAATCTTATAGGCTGAGAGATCGTTAGAAGTGAGAAGCGCATTTAGACTTCCTCTATAAGCGCAAACTCTATGCGTTCAAACACTATGCGCGCAAACCTAGTTCATGAAAATTTCAATGCGCTTGCGTTTGCGGCCAACCCAATAGAGCCAGCTACCGATTAGCCCCAAAGCCAACCATGCGGGGAGCATCAGGGCAGATGAGAATACAGGGTCCCAAACCAACGGGTGCAGGCCCGTACTGATCCTATCCTCAACGAATTTATAGCTTTGCTCGTGCAACGAAAGCCAATGGCCGCCGAGCGATGTGATCGATAGCGAGCCATTGTTGGCCATGGTTTTTGTGGCATCATAAACAAAGGCCATAAAGCCCATGATTAATATCCACAGCCCGATTATTCTGATAATAAACATTGTCGCTAATCTATCATATATCTCATGAATTTATAAAAGTATCACTGAGTCGCATTCGGCTGTCCATCAGGGTGCTTCATTACCCCCTCATAATTTCACTCTCATTCATACAGTGGTCTGTTTATGGCCTTTAAAGCCACCGGGTTCACGCGCTCGGTCGTGAAGTGACCAGGTATTTTAGGTCTATCCTATGGTTAAAACAGTAAGCTAGTTTGCAACTAAGGGAAGCACTTGCGCGCGATTGACTAAGGGCTTGTTGAAAAATCACATCTTAGCGGGGTTATTTCACGGCCTAGATGGTGTTTTTTTAAATCATATCCTTGCGTCTTGGCGCGACTTCAGTATAGTCCCCATCTTGATCTGACATAGGGGCCAGATGGTCGCAACGCGCCCCTTAAAGCCTCTGCTATAAATCGCAGTTTCACTGTAAGATCAAACGGTCTATACGCTCCCTGCCGGGCTAAGCCTGCTGGTTGTATTTATGACCGGTTGCTTAGTTGGTAAGCTGGAGGCCAGAATGCCGGTTGCTTAGTGGGCAACCTGAAGGCCAGGGTAGAGAGTTTTAAGCGGCCGAGTGAGCTCTTTCCGAAGTCGGTGGCGCACACTTTTTTTATAGGCGAACGCTTATCTTCGCCAACTCGGTGAAAGTCCGAGTATGAACTGATTAGGAGAGGTGGCCGAGTGGGCTCTTTCCGAAGTCAGTGGCGCACACTTTTTTTGTAGGCGAACGCATATCTTCGCCAACTCGGTGAAAGTCCGAGTATGAACTGATAGGAGAGGTGGCCGAGTGGGCTCTTTCCGAAGTCAGTGGCGCACACTTTTTTGTAGGCGAACGCTTATCTTCGCCAACTCGGTGAAAGTCCGAGTATGAACTGATAGGAGAGGTGGCCGAGTGGTCGAAGGCGCACGCCTGGAAAGTGTGTAGGCGGGTAACCGTCTCGAGGGTTCGAATCCCTCTCTCTCCGCCAGTTTCCCGCTCAAATTCTGATTTCGGAATTTGTGGCCCGAACCCTCTCATTTTTATTTTTTGCGCCTTTCGCGCAAGGTGGTTCGAATCCCATGTGGGTGAGTTATGAAATACAATGACAAAACACAGCAACTATTTGACCGTGTCGGGAGCGACATTAAAGAAATGTATGCGTCGAAGGGCGAAGACATTTCCGATCAAGAAGCGATAGAGGCAACACGCAATTGGCTGGGCTTTTGCGAAAAGCTGATGGAAATAGAAAAACTTAAAACATAAGTGATCTAGTATGTTTCTACAAAGTTGGGTTATGCCCGTAGTTCTTTATAAAATCGAAAATGGGGGAGCAACCATTACAGAAGTAGCTGGCACGGCATTTTTTATAAATAAAACTGGGAACTTCCTCACAGCAAAGCATGTGATTAAATATGCAGAACATAAAAGCTCAGAAAAAGATTATAAAATAGGTTTGGTTGTAAAGGGTGAGGATGGAACAAATAAGCAAAGTTTTATAGCTGAGATATTACAAACTGAACACGCTCCTGAGCCATACGATATATCCATAGGTTTTATAAATTATAATTTAAGCCAGCTTCCCCTTAAGTTCAAAGACAAAGAGGTGCATGTTTGGCAACGTATTGCTGCCTATGGATATCCTCTAAATGCACATAGTTATGATGAACTATCTAAGTTGCGAATTAACATGCGAGCGCTAAAAGGAATTGTGCAAAGAGTTTTGGATAAGAATGATGTTTCATTCAGTCCAGCTCCAAGTTACGAGACTAGTTTTTTGATTGGTGAGGGCATGAGTGGAGCACCATTATTTATACATGAAGGTGAATTTGATAATGTTATAGGTGTTTGTGTTGGTTGTTCTAGAAGTGAGAAAACTGACGAAGTGGTTGAAGTGGAGAGAGATGGAAAGACGTATAGAGAAAGTAAAATGCAAATAACGGAGTTTGGTATTGCTAATGATTTAATTTCTTTACACGATTGGAAACCCTCCCTTTTAAATGGATTGAGCTTAGTTCAGGCTGCTACTTAACAGTAATTTTATTGGCATTTTTAAAATAAGCAATCTTGTGTTCGGACAGGTTCGCAAACCGTCCACAACGCTCCGCCAGTTTTTTTAGACCGGAAAAATTCAGACTGCCACCAATTACCAGCAACCATCCTCACCCTCTCATTTTTGTTTGCGCGCCTGTCGCGCCTCTTTATTTTTGCGCGCCTTCCGCGCGCGGGGGTGGTTCTTATCCCTCGCTAGAGGCCTGTTTCCTTTCTTCCTGTTCAATTTACTGCATGTGGCTGCACACTTGGCATTTGCTTGCCCGCACTTGACGGTACATGCCCTAAACCTCGCCTGCTAAGCTGTGCGGGCTGCTTTATCATGTGGGACTTATCCACGCTTTAGGGTTTTGTGCTCAAAATTTTGCCGCTTTCCAACTCTCATTTCTTTCTTTCGCCTATTCACCCTTGATCTTTGGCTTAAAACTCGACATATCCGGGTGACAGGTTTTATCGATTAGCATGTTAAAGTGAGAATTATGGATTTTGAGGGCAGCTCCAGAGAGCATTTAAGAAGTTTTATTGAACGTATTGAACGGCTGGATGAAGAGAAAAAAGCCATCGCCGATGATATACGAGAAGTGTTTGCAGAAGCGAAAACCATGGGGTTTGATCTCAAGGCTTTGCGTACAATTATCAGAATGCGCAAACAAGAACCTCACAAGCGTGAAGAAGAAGAAGCTATTCTGACAACATATCTGGCCGCCCTTGGTATGCTGCCAGAAGAAGAAGCTTAGGCGCAATTTGAGCCGTCCCCCTTATAAAAAACGAGCCCCTTCTAACAAACGAGGTGCTAAGCCCCGCCCCGGATTAGCCGCACGGCGGCTGGCAGCGCAGTGGCTTGGTCTGATTATGCAGCGGCGACGGCCGATGGATGAAATCTTAGCCCATGCCGCGAAGGACAAATTCTACCTTGCGCTCGAGCCTCGTGATCGGGCCTTTGCCCGGCTTATGCTGATGACAGCGCTTCGCCATCACGGTGACCTTACGCAGCTTCTTAGCAACTATTTACAAAAGCCGCCTGCTGGTAAAACTGGTGTCAGAGAAATTTTGATGATTGGTGCAGCGCAGCTTTTATACATGGATGTGCCGCCCCATGCGGCACTTGACCTGGCTGTGGCTGATGCTAAATCGTCCGATAAATCGCAGCATCTTGCCAAGCTTGTTAACGCTGTACTTCGCCGCATTAGCCGCGAAGGGGCTGACCTCATTGCCAAAGACAAAACAGAGCGCAACATACCTGCCTTCTTAAGCAAGCGCTGGAAAGATCATTACGGTGAGGAAAAAACAGCTGCGATGATAAGCGCCATGCTTACCGAGCCGGCTCTTGATCTGATTGTCCCTGAAGATAAAGATGACTGGGCTAAGAGACTTGATGGCACGCCGCTATTTCATAACGCGATCAGACTGACGCAGAAGGGTGCGATTAGCGAGCTTGAGGGGTATGAAGAGGGGGCCTGGTGGGTGCAGGACTTTGCGGCCCAATTGCCGACAGCGCTGATGGGTGATGTTGCCGGGTTGAAAGTCGCTGATCTCTGTGCAGCCCCTGGCGGCAAAACAGCTGCACTTGCAAAAGCTGGGGCCATGGTCACGGCAGTTGATATCTCATCTGACCGGCTACAGCGTTTGCGAGAAAATCTAACGCGGCTTAAAATTACAGATGCTGTTGAGGTGGTTGCTAAAGATGTGCTGAGCCTTAACACGCCGCCACTTGCAAATTCTGAAACCCAAAACTCCGAAGATAGGTTCAGCGCCGCTTTTGATGCTGTGCTGCTGGATGCACCCTGCTCTGCCACAGGCACCATCAGGCGGCACCCGGATATTCTTATCACCAAAACAGAACCGATGATTAAAGAGCTGGCCTCTTTACAGAAGGCGATGCTGAAAAAGGCGATAGATTTAGTGAAGCCGGGTGGTTTTCTCATCTATTGTACCTGCTCGCTTGAGATAGAAGAAGGCGAACAGCAGATTGAAGAATTTCTCTCTCAGCAAGAAAATATACAGCGTGAGCCGTTCACAAAAAATGAGGTTTTTGGACAGGAGCATTGGCTAACGCCTTTAGGTGATGTGAGGCTAACCCCCGAATTTGCGGCGGCGCCTGAGGGGCAGGCTATTGGTATGGATGGCTTTTTTATTAGCCGTTTGCGCCTCACTTAAACTGGCTGATGGTCATTGCTTTGGTAAATCTACATGCTATTATTTCAAGCCCCTTAGCAATGGCGGTCTAGCTGGATTTTATCTTCATCCAGCCTGCTTCGGGCGGATATTTGCGGTTTTAAGTTTTGTTGTTTTTGCGTTCTCTTTTCGCAGCTTTGCTGTTGTTAGAGATTTAGTGCGGGGTACCCAAGGGGCAAGATGTTTACTAAGTCTCCCTCTTCACTTTCATCATTGTCAAAAGCTAAGCGAGAGCTGGCGCTTGGACTTAAGCGCTCGCCTTTGTTTAGCTGGCGCTATGAAACCCATGAGGTGAACCAGCTATTGCTGGTGCCGCGAGACTTGCGCACAGCTGACCCCAGCCTTTCTATTGAACTTGATATGGGTCAATTTGGCCTTGCTGGTGCAACCGTGATGCTAGAGGGGCGCTCGCCATTTCACGTCACCCCGCCGAATGAAAGCTGGGAGCGGGAATTGCATGGCTTTGGCTGGCTGCGGAACCTTAGAGCCGCGCGGTCTGAGAGGGCCTTTGGCCAGGCGCTTGACCTGCTTGATGATTGGCTGAACTCTTTTAAATCGCAAAAAGGTATCGCTTATCAGCCAGAGGTTGCTGCGCGGCGTTTAATAAGCTGGTTTTCTTATTCCAATTTTCTGCTGCATGAAGCTGATGAAGCGCGTTATCTGCAGTTTATGCAGGCGATTGAAGAGCATATGCGCTATTTAGCGATGGCTGGGGGCCATGCTGCAGATGGTATGCCGCGCTTATTATCTCTGATCTCACTGGTTTATGCTGGGCTTTGCGTTGCTGATCAGGATCAGTTTGCGGAAACTCAGGTGCGGCTGATGTGCGCTGAGCTTGACCGGCAGATCCTGCCGGATGGCGGGCATATCAGCCGAGATAACTCTGTACTTGCCAGCATCCTTTTGGACCTTTTGCCCCTCAAGCAATGTTTTGTCACTTTGAACCATGCGCCGCCCGCCCCGCTTGTGGCAGCGATTAATCGCATGCTACCGATGATCCATTACATGCGGCTTGGGGATGGCATGATGAGCCGGTTTAATGGCGCTGGCACAACTTTGCCAGATACGCTCAGCACGGCGATGGCTTATGATGATGCCTCGAATAAAGCGCTGCGTGAGGCGCGCCATTCAAAATATTATCGATTGCAGCGCGGCAATGTTGTTGTACTGATGGATGGCGGCAGCCCGCCAGCGCTTGGGTTAAGCCAAAAGGCCCATGCGGGGTGTCTTTCATTTGAGATGTCGTCTGGCACCTGCCCGGTGATTGTCAATTGCGGTGCTGCGCCGCCTGCCTATCAGAGCCTTGCCTCTAATGCGCGGGCAACAGTTTCACACTCTACATTGACAGTGAATAACCGCTCTTCAGCTAATTTTATTCATGATAAAAAACCAAAGAACAGCAAAAACCCAAGCCTTCTGGATGGGCCGCCATTCGTCGATGTGCATTATGATCATGATGCGAACAGCTTTCAGATTGTGGGCTCGCATGATGGCTATCTGGAGCGGTTTGGACTGGTGCATCACCGGCTCATCGCCCTTTCCAAAGATGGTTACACACTGACCGGTGAAGACTGGATTGAGGTGCCGCCGCAAAGCAAGCAGGTGGAAGCCGGGCTTGGTTGGCCGTTCGCTGTGCATTTTCATATCCACCCGGATGTTATGACCACACGGGCTAGCGATGGCAAATCTTTGACACTCACCTTGCCTGATAGCCAGGAGTGGAAATTCTATGCTGGCGGTGGGCTGATTTATCTTGAAGAAAGCACCTTTTATGCTGATTTTGCCGGGCCGTGTCAGGCAGTGCAGGCGGTTATTCGCGGCACCTGCCTTGGTCCGACAAGTATTCCATGGAAGTTTACAAAAGTACTGACGGAGACATCGCAACCGCCGCGCAAGCTGCCATCATGGCTTGTTGAAACACGGTTGGATGATGAAGACACTGTTGACGCTGCTGCAGAGCCTATGGATGAAATTACGGCTGAGACAGAAGCTGAGATAGTGATTGATGATGCGGAATGGGAAGAGGTAACATCAGAGATTGTTGCTCCTGCCGCGCCTGAAGACCGGGCGGATGTAAATCCAGAAGCTGAGAAAAGAAAAGCTAGCCCACGACGCGAAGCGTCTAAAAAGACGGAACGGCCGCCGCTACCGCCAAAAGCTGAGGCCAAATCAGATGCTAAATCTGATGCTAAGACTGTGAATAAGTCTGATGCTAAGGTCGGGGCGGCCAAGACTGATACTAAGTCTGCCTTTAAGTCAAAAGCCAAATCCAAAGTTAAGTCTGAGAAAGCATCCGCCTCGATGCCGCCACCACTACCGCCGAGTAAGATGGGAGATGTAAAAGATGACGCCCCAAGCCTCAACAGCGCTGCTGAGTTGCCAAAGGGTAAAGCGAAACCGCTTGAACCGGCAGACATAAAAGACAGCTCTACAGTTAGCGCAAAAACTGACATAAATTCTGATATTAAAGCTGGCGCCAAAAGCGATGCAGAAGCTGCTAATCGCAGTAAGAAAACAGAAATTGAACCACCGCTAAAACGCCCGAAAGCCATGCCGATTGAAGAGGCAACAAAAATCCTGAAACCACGCGCCCGAAATCTGGAAGAGGATAATGCTGAAGCCCCGCGCGCTAAAGATAACAAGCCAGCACACCCCCAGGCTAAAGCCAGGGACGAGAAGAAACCTAAAAATAAGGCACTTATAAATAAGACGCCAATAAATAAGACGCATATTAATGAGAATGGCGCGAAACTGGATAGGAAAGCCGAAGCGGAGCAGAAAGATAAATCTGCTAGTAGTAAAGCTGAGCTGTCTGCCGCTAAAACAGAGCAGGAAGAGGCTAAATTGCATAGCCGCCGAGAGCAGGCAAGCGCCGCGGCACTTAGCCTGAAGGCCAAGCGGATTTCGCTAATGGAGAAGCTTGAAAAAGCGGCGCGCGAAACTGCTGAGATTACCCGGCAATCAGCTGAAAATATTTCTGAAAAAACAACTGGTGAGCGCCCTGCTGGCGTGAAAACTTCAGATAAGAAGATTACCCATGACGAGACAGGTAATGGCGAGACTGGTATTGAGGTGACTGTTATTGAGGAGACTGGCAATCGACAGACTGACCTAAAAAAAGCTAGCCCGGAAAAACAAAACAAGGCGGAGACAGAAAAACCAAAACAGACAGAGCAGAAAGGTGAAGCTGAAAAACCCGCCGGTGATGCAGCCCCTATTGATAAAAGCAAAAAGGCGAATGGCACGCCGCCGCCTCTAACTGCCAACAGAACGCCGCCACCGCCGCCGCCAGCTAAGCCGCCTGCGCCGCCTAAACCACCTGCGAAAAAGCCCGATAAGGACTAAGACGCCTCTTAAATCGGTACATCCAACGGATACCTTTTGGGAATAGCCGCGATAGATTGGGCTTTGCAAACCGGGAGGCGCTTATCTATCTGATTAAAGCTACAGGTGACCGGTTTATAGCGGCTTTTCTCCTCATGAACAAGGTTTATGGCTTTAACATTGTGTATGGAAAGCTCTCTCATGCCGGTTGACTGAGTGCCCGGATATGCTAAGCCATAGCGCAATTCTCAGATAGGTTGTGTTGAGAGCTCCTTATTAGCGGCCTCTTTAGTGTTTTCTGTTTTGCCTATCCGTTAGTTTTGGCTATCAGACTGGCCGCACCTGCTCTTGCAACATTCACCACTCTTCAAGCTTCCTCACTTCTTTTGAAAGGCTCACTTTCCATCATGCTTCGCCCTATTAAACGTGCTTTGATTTCGGTTTCAGACAAAACTGGTATTGTTGACTTTGCTAAAGCTCTCTCCGAGCGCTCTGTAGAGTTGATTTCAACTGGGGGCACCGCCAAACTGCTGGCTGAAGCTGGACTTCAGGTTAAAGATGTCTCCGACATCACGGGTTTTCCTGAAATGATGGATGGGCGCGTGAAGACGCTGCACCCTAATGTGCATGGTGGCTTGCTGGCCATTCGGGATAATGCCGCCCATCAGGCCGCACAAAAAGAACATGGCATTGAAGATATTGATCTCTTGGTTGTCAATCTCTACCCGTTTGAGGAGACAATCCGCGGCGGCGCTGATTTTGATACGGCAATTGAAAACATCGACATTGGCGGGCCGGCGATGATCCGGGCAGCAGCGAAAAATCATGATGGTGTGACGGTGATTGTTGATGGCGAAGATTACCAACCTTTGCTTGATCAGCTTGAGGCCAATGACAATAAAGTCCCCGCGCGTTTTCGCCAGGAAATGGCTGCCAAAGCTTATTCTCGCACAGCGAATTATGATGCGGCAATTTCTAACTGGTTTATGGGTGAGCTTAACATTGAGACGCCGAAATGGGTCAGTGTCTCAGGTGAACGGGCGCAAATGATGCGCTATGGCGAGAACCCGCATCAGTCTGCCGCTTTTTATAAAACCGGCGAGCAGCGTGCTGGTGTAGCAACAGCCGAACAGGTGCAAGGCAAAGAGCTGAGCTATAACAATCTCAACGATACTGACGCAGCGATTGAGCTTGTTTCAGAATTTGACCCGGCCATTAGCCCGGCTGTTGCGATTATTAAACACGCGAACCCTTGCGGTGTGGCGCTCGGCTCTTCGCTGCAAGATGCTTATCTCAAGGCGCTGCGCTGTGACCCGGTCAGCGCTTTTGGCGGCATTGTTGCCTTTAATCAGCCGCTTGATGAAGCTGCTGCCACTGAGCTTACGAAAATTTTTACCGAGGTTGTTGTTGCCCCTGAAGCCAGCGACGCGGCGCGGGAGATTTTAGCAGCTAAGAAAAATGTGCGTTTGCTGCTTACTCATGGCCTACCTATAGCCACTGCGCCGGGGCGTATGGCAAAACTGCTCTCCGGCGGGTTCCTCCTCCAGGGCCGAGATAATGGCACCGTTGAAAGCCTTGACCTGAAGGTCGTCACCAAACGCCAGCCAACTGACCAGGAAATGGCAGATTTGAAAACTGCCTTTAAAATCTGCAAACATGTCAAGTCGAATGCTATCATCTATGTAAAAGATGGCGCTAGCGTTGGCATTGGCGCTGGCCAAATGAGCCGGGTAGACAGCGCGCGTATTGCCGCCTGGAAAGCTGCCGAAGCTGCTAAAGAAGCCGGTGTTGAAGAGCCGCTAACAGTTGGCAGTGTTGTTGCTTCTGATGCCTTCTTCCCGTTCGCTGATGGGTTGTTGGCCGCCGCTAATGCTGGTGCCACGGCTGTTATTCAACCTGGCGGCTCTATGCGCGATAATGAAGTTATTGACGCGGCCAACGAAGCCGGGCTTGCAATGGTCATGACAGGCATGCGCCACTTCAGGCATTAGTTATGTCTCACGCGCTATTCCGCAGCGGTAGCTGCGGGCGCTCCGACGGGCGGTGCTAGGCACCGGGCTGCGCTAGCGCTGCGCCATGTCGCAAACCTAAAATAGGTTTGCTCCGCCGTGGTTGGTGGCTCACGGGTGTGTGAGCTGGGAGTAGGATTGGTCTCCACGTGCTATGCCGCAGCTGAAGCTGCGGGCGCTCCGACGGGCGGTGCGAGGCACCGGGCTGCGCCATGTCGCAAACCTAAAGGAGGTTTGCTATTTTCTTTTGTCTCACGCGCTATTCCGCAGCTGTGGCTGCGGGAACTCCGACAGGGCGGTGCAAAGCACCGGGCTGCGCTCGCGCTGCGCCATGTCGCAAACCTAAAGGAGGACTGCTCCGCCGTGGTAGGCGGGTCACGGGTGTGTGAGCTGGGAGTAGGATTGGTCTCCACGTGCTATTCCGCAGCTGTGGCTGCGAGCGCTCTGACGGGCGGTGCTAGGCACCGGGCTGCGCGGGCGCTGCGCCATGTCGCAAACCTAAAGGAGGTTTGCTACGGAGCGACTGATTGAAGGGGTGAGGGATTTATGTAGTTGGCAGCGTTTTTATTCGACGGAATATTGTCGGCTCATACGTATTGTCTTAATATAATTACTCACCTGGACAGGATCTGGACTGATGACAACTTCACCTTTATCAAAAACCACCATTTCCCTGCATTGGATCATTGCGCTCGGCATTATTGGCATGCTTGCTTTTGGTATTTACATTGAAGATTTTGTCCCCGGCAAGCTGGCTGATGGCAGCCGAAACCTGTTTCGGGGTGAGCTGATGATGCTGCATAAATCCATTGGTGTTGTCATTCTCACTGTCGCGCTTGCCCGGATTTTTTGGAGGATGAGTGAAGGATGGCCAAAGCCTGTTAGCGTTTACCACAAACTCGAAAAGATGCTTGCCAAAGCCGCCATATGGCTATTGCTACTTGGCACTCTGATCATGCCCCTTTCTGGTATTGTTATGTCTCAAGCGGCCGGCAAGGCTGTGCCTGTCTTTGGGCTTTTTGATCTGCCGATTATTTTCCCTGAAAGCAAAGCGCTTGGCGGTGTTGCTCATGAAGTGCATGGCATTGGGGCCTGGGTGCTTATTGCTGCGATTTCCTTTCATATTGTTGGCGCGCTCAAACATCACTTCATTGATAAAGACGCCACATTAAAACGCATGCTTGGTTCAAAAAACATCAGCTAGTGTGTTTTGTTTTAGCGCTGTTAAGGGGCGGCAGATGTGATCAAGGCTTGCCTCCTCACACAGCCTCAATCGCAGCTTTAATGCCCTCTCGGTATGTTGGGTATTTCAGCGCTACGCCCAGCTCTTCTTTCATGCGTTTATTGCTGATGCGTTTATTATCGCTATAAAAACTGCGCGCCATGGCTGACATTTCAGCCTCTTCAAAGGGGATCAAAGGCGGGGTCTCTATCCCTAAAATTTCAGCGGCATAGGCTATGACATCTTGCGGGGCGGCTGGTTCATCATCTGCGATATTATAAATGCGGTTTTGTGCCGGTGCCTGACAAGACGCCTCAAGCACCGCGGCGATATCTTCCACATGGGCGCGGTTAAACACCTGGCCCGGTTTTTCGATGCGCCGGGCTGTACCCTTCTTCAGCTTTTCCTGCGGGCCACGGCCGGGGCCATAGATTCCGGGTAAACGAAAGATGTGAACGGGGAGCTTATGGGCCTGACCAATATCTAGCCATTGATCCTCAGCCTGCTTGCGCCATCTCGAGCGTTCTGAGCCGGGCTGAGTTTCAGCGGTTTCATCAACCCACTTGCCCTCATGGTCGCCATAAACCCCAACGGTTGAGAGATAACCAATCCATTTCAGCTTGCTATTATTGATGATATCATCGCTATGATAGCGGAGGGTTATGTCCCCTTCTGCATCGGGGCTGATTGATATCAGAATATACTCGGCCTTGCTGATCACCTTTGATAGCTCTTCTATAGGAGCATCGCCTTTGAAAATTAGCGGTGTGGCACCTGCCGCTTCAATGGCTGGCATTTTCTCTTTTTGGCGCGTTGTGCCCCACATATTATCAGAAGGGTGATTTCTCATCATGGTTTTGGCTGTGTAGCCAGCGCCTAGAAATAGCATGTTCGTTTTAGCTATCATTATTGTCTCCTTGCCATTCCGCTTTCACGCTGGCATCCCGCTCATGAGAGAGATGCGCCGCTTTCAGGCTTTGAAAATCTTTGTCATCAGTTAGTTGTTTCAGCGCCCAAATCGCGGCGCCTCTGATAAGCGGTTCATCATCTTGCAGAAGTTTTTCTGCGAGCTCTATGAAATCGCCCTGGCCTGAATTGCCAGCTGCTATCAAGCAATTTCTTAAAATTCTGGCCCGGCCAGTGCGCTTAACCGGTGTGCCGCGAAACCTGGCCCTGAAGCTTTCACCATCCATTTGTAATAGATCTTTTAAGGCCGGGTTATCTGTTTCACGGCGCGGGTGGAAGCGCTGCTCCCTGGCGCGCTCTGCAAATTTATTCCAGGGGCATATAGCAAGGCAATCATCGCAACCATAAATGCGATTGCCGATATGTTTGCGGAACTCTATGGGAATAGGGCCTTGATGCTCGATGGTCAGGTAGCTAATGCAACGCCGGGCATCAAGCTGGTATGGGGCGGGGAAAGCGTTTGTCGGGCAAATTGTCAGGCAGCGCTGGCATTTGCCGCAATGGTCGATCTCTGCCTCATCCGGTGTTATTTCAGCGGTGGTGAAAATAGCGCCTAGGAACAACCAGGAGCCTTTATCACGGCTTACCAGATTTGTGTGTTTGCCTTGCCACCCAAGCCCTGCTGCCATGGCCAATGGCTTTTCCATAACGGGTGCTGTATCCACGAAGACTTTCACCTCAGCGCCGCTTTCTGCTACCAGCCAACGGGCGGTGTTTTTCAGCTTTTTCTTGATGATCTCATGGTAATCTTTGCCCTTGGCATAAACAGAAATGACGCCATTTTCCCTAAGTTCTAATTCAGGTAGGGGGTTTTCTTCCGGGCCGTAATTCATGGCCAGCATGATTATGGAACGGGTCTCTGGCCATAAATTTAAGGGCGCGCTGCGGCGTTCGTGTTTTTCTTTCATCCACCCCATATCACCATACCAGGCGCGCTCGATGAATTTATTCAAAGCGCTTTCATGCCGCTTGGGTAAGGTTGGACCGGCAACGCCAATATGGTCAAACCCTTCAGCGCGGGCTTTTGCGGCCAGGGCTGTTTTCAGGTCGTTATGGTTTGGGCTTTGGCCGGTCATTGATGCGCAGCGCTCTGACTTTAAAAATCGAGGTCGGTATAATGGGCGGGCGGCACGATGCTCGGGATGGTATCATGCAGTAGTTGGCGAAATGAGGGGCGTGATTTGACCCGAGCGTACCAGTTTTTAACAATCGGCACTTTTTCCCAGGGCATATCTCCCAGATAATCGAGGCATGAGATATGAGCGGCTGCGGTCAGGTCTGCAACGGAGATATATTCCCCGCCAACCCAGTAGCGCTCCTCCAGTAGGCGGCTTAGATAAAAGAGATGATTTCTTAAATTTGCCATGGCCACCCGGATTGCTTCAGGGTTAGGTGGCAGGCGGTGAACGAACGGGTTCTCCAATCGTTCATATGACATATAGCTCCAGACCTCATCGTGGAATTTATCATGGAACCAATCTGATAAGCGGCGAATTTCTGCCCGGGCGATTAATTCTTCTGGCATCAGCTCAACTGAAGTGACCGCAGGAGTTGCCGGGCCCGATTCGAGCAAATATTCCGTGATTGGGGTGATGCCGCACAGGGCTGTGTTTTCAAATAACAGAACAGGTAAATTGCCGCCTGGATTGACACTTAAGAACTCTGGGCGCCATTCCCATGGCTTTTCCTCTGCCAGAGCCGCATCATAGCCATACTCTGCCAATAAAAGGCGGGCAGTCCGCGATAAGGGGCAAAGGGTATAATGTATCAGTTGCACCATATAATGGCTCCGGTCATTAAGGGCTTGCGAAACGGTCCTACATGGAATACTCAAATTCCTTGACGAAAAACAGACATTTATTTCTGCCCCCCTTGCCCCGGTGATTGCCGGAATGGAGACGCATTCATGCCTATCGAACAGCTCATCATCCTTTCGATCATTCAGGGTCTCACGGAATTCTGGCCAGTTAGTTCATCCGGACACCTTAATCTTGTTCATCTGTTGACCAATTGGCAAGACCAGGGGCCGTTAATTGATGTGGCGGTGCATTTTGGTAGTTTGTTTGCCGTTTTAATCTATTTCTGGCGCGATATTCTTATGTTGCTGAAAGCCGCAGGACGGCTGTTAACGGCGCGTTTTGATGACGAAACCCGCTTGCTGGTATACCTTATCGTCGCCAGCATACCTTTGATGATTGCCGGATTTTTAATGCTGAAAACCGGCATTTACAAACAATTGCGCACCATTGAAGTGATTGCAGCGGCAAATATTATTTTTGCTCTGGTGTTGTGGTGGTCTGATGAGCGGCCCCCTGTGCGGCGTACGGTGGAAGAAACCACTATGAAAGACGCGCTTTTTGTTGGCTTTATGCAAATTTTTGCTCTTATCCCCGGTGCTTCGCGGGCGGGTGTGACCATGTCTGCGGCGCGGTTCCTTGAATTTAAGCGAGTAGAAGCAGCTCGCTTTTCAATGCTCTTGGCGATCCCTTCTATTCTTGGGCTGGGCCTTGGCACGATTTATGAGCTATATGAATCTGGTAATGCTGGATTGCAGAGCGATGCGATTTTTGTGGGCGGCCTTTCCTTCTTCACAGCTTTCTTCTCCATCTGGTTCATGATGGCGCTCTTAAAGCATATGACTATGCTGCCCTTTGTTATTTACCGGCTGTTGCTTGGCGGATTTTTGATAGCCTTCCTTTACGTTTGAGGTCTCCAAATTTGAAGGCTATAGCTTAGCATCATTGTTATTTTGCCTACTTCAGTTCCTCACCATTTTATACCTGGCAGGGGCAAACAAATAAGGGCGCTTCATTTGAAGCGCCCTTTTTATTAGCTTAAAAAGTGGTTTCACAGCTTTTTGTTGGCCAAACTTTAACGCCGAGGCGGCTTTAAGCTTCTTGCGGCTTAAAGGTTAGGGCAACGCCATTATTACAATAGCGCAGGCCTGTTGGTTTGGGTCCATCATTGAACACATGGCCTTGGTGGCCATTACATCTAGCACAGTGATATTCTGTGCGCGGATAGCCGAGCCAATAGTCTTTCTTTGTGCCAACCGCGCCCTCTATAACATCAAAAAAGCTTGGCCAGCCTGTGCCGCTGTCATATTTGGTTGATGACTGGAATAATGCCAGGTCGCAGCCTGCACAATGGTATGTGCCTGCGCGCTTTTCATCATTTAAGGGGCTGGTGAAGGCGCGCTCGGTGCCTTCTTTGCGCAGCACGCGGAATTGCTCATCGCTCAAAATTTCACGCCATTCTGCGGCTGTTTTTTTGATGGGGGTAATTTTCTGCCCTGCTAGTGCTTTATCCATACTGTTCCATACTCCAATATTCGCTGCACCGTAAGCGGCGGCGGCGATGCTGGTTGCACCTGCTGATATAAATAACCGTCTTGATAGCTTCATGTGGAACCATCCTTTAACTGGCTTTGATCTGGTAACCTGATCAAGAATCTTTCATTGCCTATAACATGGTGATTTATTCAGGTAATTGCACATCAGAGTTGATCACAAGTTGGTGAGGCTGGCAAATTAACCGCTTAACGCTGCCAAGAGGCGGTTTAGAGGCCCTAATAGGGCGCTCAGCGCTTATCAGCTGGTTTGTGGACCTTAACCTGCCAGGCAGGGTTGACGGTTCTGTGATGAAATTTGGAGCTTTTTGCCCTGGAGTGATAGCTCAGCGCAGCTGTGCTTCATTATATTCCGCGATGGAATATCCGGCACCGCGCACGGTTCGTATGGGGTCTTTTTCTTTACCGCGATTGAGCGCTTTTCTGAGGCGGCCGATATGCACATCGACTGTGCGCTCATCGACATAGACATTCTGACCCCAGACGCTATCCAATAGCTGGCCTCTGCTATACACACGGCCGGGGCTTTGCATTAAAAATTCCAACAAGCGAAACTCAGTTGGGCCTAGACGAACTTCTCTCGGGCCCCGCTTAACGCGGTAAGCGCTGCGGTCTAGCTCGACATCGCCAATGGTCAGGGTATCAGCGATGCTTTCGGGGTTTGCCCGGCGTAGCACTGCCTTGACCCTTGCGATCAGTTCAGGGACAGAGAAAGGCTTTGTGACGTAATCATCAGCGCCGGTGCTTAGGCCGCGCACCCTATCGCTCTCTTCACCGCGAGCTGTGAGCAGCACAATGGGGATGCGGGCGGTTTTGCTATTCGCGCGGATACGGCGGCAGAGCTCTAACCCGGAGACGCCAGGTAGCATCCAATCGAGAATGATGAGGCTGGGTTCTGTTTCTTCCAGCATCATTTCTACCTCTTCACCATGGTGAGAGAGTTCAACTGTAAAGCCTTCAGCTTCGAGATTATATTGCAACAAAAGAGCAAGTGGTTCTTCATCTTCAACCACCAGAATTTTAGCGCTCATGTAAACCTCTTCCCTTGCTAACCCTTGGTTGAGTTGGCCTTGCTTGGGCTTGACTAAACCTGGACTTAGCTGTCGTTTTCAACGTCACCCGGCTCAACGAGAATTTTCGTGGTTTTGTCGCCTTTTGGGCGCTCGGCGGCAATTTCTGACCCGAGAACCAAATAGTGAACTGTTTCGGCGATGTTGGTTGTGTGGTCACCGATGCGTTCCATATTCTTGGCGCAGAAGAGCAGATGAGTGCAGAGACCAATATTGCGTGGGTCTTCCATCATGTAAGTTAGAAGTTCGCGGAAGAGCGAGTTGTAAATTGCGTCAATCTCTTCATCGGCATACCAAACGGAGAGAGCTTTTTCTGTATTACGCTCCGTATAAGCATCCAGCACATTTTTCAATTGCGCCAGAGCCAGGGACTGCATGCTGCGCATGCCATGAACCAGCTGTGATGGCTGCTTTTCATGGTGGATGCTCAAGACACGTTTGGCGATGTTTTTGCCCAGATCGCCAATGCGCTCAAGGTCTGAAGTTATTTTCACCGCCGCCATGATCTGGCGTAAGTCGAGGGCCATAGGTTGGCGCCGTGCGATCATGGAGATCGCCTGATCTTCTATCTCGCGCTCTAGCTGGTCGATATGGACATCATCCTCTATGACATGGCTAGCCAGGTCTGCATCTCTCAGGCGCAGGGCATCAACGGCCTGACCTACGAGATTTTCGGTAAGGCCGCCCATTTGGGCTATCTTTTTGTCGAGGCTTTCAAGCTCACCCTCATAGGATGTGACGATATGCTCGGTGCTGCTCATTGGTATTCCTCTTACTTCGCCGTGTTAGTCAGAAATTGCGATAAGTCAGGTCTTAAAATTTAGCCATAACGACCGGTGATATAATCTTGTGTCTTCTTATTGCGAGGATTGGTGAAGATTTGTGATGTTTCACCCTCTTCTATGATTTTACCAAGATGGAAAAATGCTGTGCGCTGCGAAACCCGGGCTGCTTGTTGCATTGAGTGAGTTACGATGACAATGGTGTAGTTTTTACGCAAATCATCTATCAGCTCTTCAATGGTCGCTGTTGCGATGGGGTCCAGTGCGGAGCATGGCTCATCCATAAGAATAACATCTGGCCGGGTGGCAATAGCGCGAGCGATACAGAGGCGCTGCTGCTGACCGCCTGAAAGGCCTGTGCCAGATTCTGTTAGCCGGTCTTTTACCTCTTCCCAGAGGCCGGCCTTTTTCAGGCTGCTTTCAACCAGTTCATCAAGTTCTGCGCGATCAGTTGTCAGCCCGTGAATGCGGGGACCATAGGCTATATTATCATAAATGCTCTTCGGGAAGGGATTTGGTTTTTGAAACACCATGCCCACTCTGGCGCGCAGCTCCACGACATCAAGCTCTGGATTATAAATATCCTCGCCTTCCAGGGTAATTAAGCCAGAGACCCGGCAAATATCTATCACGTCATTCATGCGGTTAAGACAACGCAGGAATGTGGATTTGCCGCAGCCTGAAGGGCCGATTAGTGATGTGACGCTGTTTTCCAGGATTTCCAGGTTAACATCGAATAGCGCCTGCTTTTCACCATAAAAGACAGAGACATCCTTACCGGACATTTTGATGGGCCCCTGGGGCTGGCTGGCTGTTTCTTCTGCAGGTGACATTTTTTTTGCCTGTTCTACTTGCCTGGTTTGTTCAGCTTTTTTTGATTCAATAGACTGTACTTCCATTGTGTCCACCCGGAAACCTTTCTGATAAAAATATGTGGTGAGGCTGTCCTGCTAATAAATAAAATCTTCTACCAGCGGCGCTCAAATTTCTTTCTTAGAATGATGGCTATTGCGTTCATGGCGACAAGAAACATCAGAAGAACAACAATAGCGGCGGCTGTTTTTTGCTGGAATAATTTCTCTGGGAAATCAGCCCACATGTAAATCTGTACCGGCAAAACTGTTGCCGGGTCGGTAAACCCTGCCGCGAAGCCGGTGGCCCCTGGAATGTCTACAATAAACGCCACCATGCCAATCATCAACAAGGGGGCCGTTTCGCCAAGTGCCTGCGCCATTCCCAAAATAGAGCCGGTGAGAATGCCTGGCATTGCTAGCGGCAATTTGTGGTGAAAGACGGCCTGCATTTGCGAAGCGCCAATCCCTAGCGCCGCCTCTTTAATTGAGGGCGGGACTGCCTTGATAGCGGCACGGCTGGCAATGATTATGGTTGGCAAGGTCATCAAGGCCAGAACCATTCCGCCAACAACCGGCGCTGAGCGCGGCATGCCAAATATATTCAGGAACATGGCAAGGCCCAGCAGGCCAAAGACAATGGATGGCACAGCTGCGAGATTATTGATGTTTACCTCAATGAGATCAGTAATCTTGTTCTTGGGGGCAAATTCCTCAAGATAGATTGCTGCCCCCACACCAATTGGGAAGGAGAGTGCCAGAGTGATCAACATCGTGTAGAAGGTGCCGATAACAGCGCCCCAAATACCCGCCACTTCCGCTTCCCGGCTAGCGCCGGAGGTGAAAAACTGACTGTTGAATTTATCCTGCACCAGACCCTGTGATTTCAAATGATCAAGCCAGATGATCTCAGCGTCAGATATTTGACGGGAGGCTTCTGGTGGTGTGATCTGGGTGATCTCCCATTGGCCTTTTGGGGCTTCTCTCTCTGTGGAGAGCGGCAAAATCGCTTCGCCGATAATCTCTGTGTTGGAGACTTGCTTAACTTTCACCATGCCGCCATTAATGGCGATGACATAACTTGGGATGTCGCGGCCAACTGACAGGGTGGCGTTATTTATAGAGATCCGTTGCTTTAAATCAGCAGCTTCAGCTTTTTTCGTTTCTATCGTCGCTTCAGCTGAGGCTTTGTTTGGGGCGATCTGATCAAGGCGGCGCTGGAGCTCAACTCTTTCGCTTTCACTGGCTGTGGGTAAGCTTGCTTCTAGCTTGGCTTTATTATCCTTGAGGCGCTTCAAGACACGGCTCTGACCTTCGATAGCGCGTTCAACAACACGTAGCTGCTCACCCAGCCCTTGCTTAACTTCACGAAGCAGGTTTTTGAAATCATTTGAAGTTGATAGAATTTTGACTTCGCCTTCCGTTCCCACGGGACTGGCTATCCCCTCGACGGCGATTGTTGTTTTGTCGGAGATAGAGCCTTTGAAATAAAGATCGGCATAATCTGAAAGCAAAACTTCAGCTGTAAGCGGCTGACCAATTAAGCTCGGGTCCGCCATGACCTTCTGTTGTAGCTCCAGGTTTGCACCAGAGCTGATGATGCCGTATAGCGCTTTTTTCTCGCGGCGTGACTTCACATTTGGGAATTTTTCCCGCGCGAAGGCTTTTATTAGCCCGCCATAATCAGCGTTGCTAACTGATTGCGCTGTTCTTTTGCCTTCAGGGTCTATCTCTTCAGCATTTAGAGGCACTGTGACCGTGACATAGTGCTGCCTGAGAACCGGCAATGCATCTGCAATAATGGTCCCCAGCAGCACAGCAAGAAAGAGCACAGCAACCAACACAGCACCAAGGCCCATTAGTTTAAAGCGTGTTTCTTTCGCATACCGCTTCTGCAAGCGTTTTTTCGCCTGTTGGCTGGTATGGACTTTTGCTTTAGTCGCTGGTTCGTTTTCGTCAAGAATATGTCTAGTCATATTGCTCTCGATATTTTTGAACCACTCGCAGTGCGATGACGTTGAGGGTTAGCGTGATGATGAAGAGCAGCAAGCCCAAAGCGAAAGCTGCTAGCGTTTTAGCTGAATCGAATTCTTGATCGCCGACCAGCAACGTAACGATTTGCACCGTGACAGTTGTGACGGCCTCCAGCGGGTTTATGGTGAGATTTGCGGCAAGGCCGGCGGCCATAACCACAATCATTGTTTCGCCAATGGCACGGCTGGTTGCCAGCAACATGGCAGATACAATGCCCGGCAATGCGGCCGGTAAGACAACCTGTTTAATCGTTTCTGATTTGGTTGCGCCGAGGCCATATGAGCCGTCACGCATTGATTGCGGAACCGCGTTGATCACATCATCTGACAGGGATGAGACAAGCGGAATAATCATAATGCCCATTACGAGGCCAGCGGCTAACGCGCTTTCTGAAGCGACGCTAAGCCCCAAACTTTCGCCCCAACCGCGGATGAGCGGGGCGATGGTGAGAGCTGCGAAGAAGCCATAGACCACCGTTGGGATGCCGGCCAAAATTTCAAGCACCGGCTTGGCGGTGGAGCGGAATTTAGGGCTCGCATAATCTGAAAGGTAGATGGCTGACATAAGACCAATTGGGCCGGCGACAAGCATGGCAATGAATGTGATCAACAATGTGCCTGCTATTAACGGGATGGCACCAAATGAGCCCTCTGCGCTAACCTGGCCGGGCCGAATTGACGTTTGCGGGCTCCAATGCATTCCAAATAGGAATTCTGATAACGGTACTTTTTGGAAGAAACGAAGGCTCTCAAATACGAGTGAGAGTACGATGCCGATTGTTGTTAAAACCGCGATAATTGAGCAGATGATAAGAAATGTTTTTACAATGATCTCTACCCGGTTGCGCGCTCTTAAACGCGGCCCAACTGAGCGATAGGCAAGGCAGCCAAATATAACGGCCAGGGCGATTGTTCCGCCCCATTTAATATAGCTGCCGACTTCTTTTAATGAGGCAAGATATTGGCTGGCCTCTGTTATCAATGCGGATGATTTAGAAGTGATATTACCTGAGGACAGCGCAAAAACGTTATTTATGAAATTGGATTTCTGAAAGTCTGACAAGGTAAGCAAATGGCTTTGATACGCATTTTTGACCAACATCTCGAAGATCATTGGGGCGATCAGGCTGAAGGCTATCAGAAACAATACCGGCGGAATGAAAACTGCAAGAGTGACATAGGCTGCATTATAAAAGGGAAGCGAATGAACTTCCCGCCCGTGCTCAGCATAAAAGCCAGTGGCTTTCCTCATTGAGACCAAATACGCAACTATTGCGAGCAGCAGTACGACCCCCAATGGGGATAGTATTAAACCCAAGATTGCTGATGTAAAGTCGGTTAGTAACTGCATCAATAATCACCTGAACCAGAGTTGTTACCTTTGCGCACAACTGCGCTAAAATTTACATGTGAGGCAATGGCCATTCACATTTTATCTAATATCTGGGCTAACCCAGTTATGAGATAAAATGTGAATGGCGACCCTTTTTCGGGCCGCCATTCCATTTTAAGTTACTTACATTGTAAGCGGTGTGAGTGACTTAACGTCTTTTGAGAATTTCTCACGATCGGCTTTTGGTAGCGGGATCAGACCTTTGTCTACGAGGTAGCCATCATCGCCCCAAGTTTTGTTTGATGTAAACTCAGTTGCGTATTCTGCGATACCTGGAACTGTGCCGACATGTTCTTTCTTGATGTAGAAGAACAATGAGCGTGACACGCCATATTCACCGCTGGCGATTTTTTCAAAAGTTGGGCTTGCACCATCAACTGTTGCGCCTTGCACTTTATCTGCATTTTGATCAAGGAATGAGAAGCCGAAGATGCCAACCGCTGCAGGATTAGCTTCCAATTTCTGGATGATCAGGTTGTCATTTTCACCAGCTTCGATGAAGTGACCATCTTCGCGCATTGAGTGAGCAATTTGTTTAAAAACGCTCTTACCTTTTTTGATCTCTTTGCCGTCTTTCATGTAAAGAGCTTTATCAAGATGTTTTACGCCAGCTTTATAAGCATCTTCGCCAGCTTTTGCGCCACGAAGGGCTTTCAGCCAACCAAATTTCTTAGCGCCGCCTTCCATAGCCAACTCGACAAATGCATCGCGTGTGCCTGAGGTTGGGGGTGGGCCGAGAACTTCAATTTTTGAATTTGGAAGAGACGCGTCGATATCTGACCATTTCTTATATGGGTTTTCGATCAACTTGCCTTCGTTTTTAGGATCTGGAACATATTTAGCAAGTGCCAAGAAAATTGTTTTCTTGGTTAGAGCAAGCTTGTCAGCTTTCTTGGAGTTAGCAAGGACGATGCCGTCAAAACCGATTTTTACTTCAACGGGTGTGACACCGTTTTTCACGCAGTTATCGAACTCTTTTTTCTTAATGCGGCGCGATGCGTTTGTCACATCTGGATGCTGAACACCAACGCCAGCACAGAAAAGCTTCATGCCGCCGCCTGAACCAGTTGATTCAACAACCGGTGTTTTGAACTGTGCGCTTTTGCCGAATTGCTCAGCAACCGCAGTTGCAAAAGGAAACACAGTTGAGGAACCGACGATACGGATTTGGTCACGTGCAACAGCGGCACCTGAGAAAAGCGAAACAGCTAAAGCTGTCGTCGCTGTGAGTGTCATAACTTTTTTCACGGGGGAACTCCCTGATATTAAATCTAATTCATTATCTAACGCTGACCGAACTGGAAGACATGGTTAACCACTCGGCTTCGCATCACAAACCTAACGTCTGTCTCCTTGTGTTTTATGACACGGATGCAAAAGCTTTATGACAGATTAAGACATTGTAATATATGGTTTTTTAACGTCCCCGCTATGAACCATGACAGAAAGCAGGGTTGAGCAGTCATATAAGACCAAGGAAAAGGGCCGTTATGCTTTGGGGAGGAAAATAGTGAAAGTTGAGCCGGTGCCTGGTTTGGACTGGATTTTTAGCTCCCCGCGATGATGGGTGAGGATATGCTTTACAATGGCCAGGCCAAGGCCGGTGCCCCCTTTTTCGCGGCTTTGCTCAACATCTACCCGGTAAAATCGCTCAGTCAGTCGGGGGATGTGGTGAGACTGAATGCCAATGCCATTATCCTCAATATCAATCGCGAAGCGGGGGCGCAGCGTGCTGCCATCATTCACATCCCTTAAGCTAATCTTTACATAGCCACCCTCCCGTCCATATTTAATGGCGTTTTGGATCAGGTTTTGAAAGACTTGAGATAGTTCATCGCGATCACCTATGGTTTCCACTGGCTTTTCAGGTGACTGCCATTCAAGAGACACGCCCTGCCCCTCTGCCAGAGGCTTGAGGATGTCTATGGTGTGGGTGATTAGCCCTGTGACATCGAGCCGATCACTTGGGTGCTGATGTACATTCATCTCGACCCGGCTTAGTGAGAGCAGATCATCTATCAGGCGGGTCATGCGCTTGCCTTGTTTGGCCATCACACCCAAAAATTTATCCCGGGCGTCCTCATCGTTTCTGGCTGGGCCTTGCAGGGTATCTATGAAGCCAAGCAGCGATGCAAGCGGTGTTCTTAACTCATGGCTGGCGTTGGCGATAAAATCTGAGCGCATGCGGTTCAAACGCTCCTGCTCTGAAAGGTCACGAAAATGGATAAGGAGCGATGGCCCGCGGACTTCCCCATTGGCTAACCACACCAGATTGACCATATATTGCCGCTCTACCGGGATGCGGGTTTGTATTAAGACGCGCTCACTCTCATGGCTGCTGACAGTGCGGGAGACGGCCTCCAGCAAATCTGGTGTCCTGATGATGGCGCTGATATCCTGGCCGGTGTTGGTGATTTCAAAATTGGTCCTGGCCTGGTGGTTGGCGGCGATCAATTTATTTTGGCGGTCCAAAAGCAGGATCGGGTCTGGCAGGGCTTCTATCAGCTCAATGAAAGGCTGGAGCCGGTCCCCCTTTTTCTTCTTGCCACTTTGCGACTTGCTCATTGTGGTCGGGCGCTGGTCTTCCAAAGGATTATTTAAAAGCGCAAAGCAGGCAACCAGAAGCCCAAAGGCAATGAGCGCCCATTTTAAGGTCAGGTCGGTATAAAGGAATAGCAGGATCTGGGTGAAGGCAATGGCTAACAGGTAGTGCCAACTCTGTTTTAAGCGCCAAAGGGCGCGCAACAGAAACTCGGTTATCGTGAGTTGGTTCATTATATTATTTCGATGGCTCTACTGTCTTTTAGGGCTTTACGTTTCTCACATAGCAGTTTTATCCTCTGACATATAGATGCTATTTATCCATACGATGGGTGGTAACAGTCGGCTGGCGGCGGGATAAAGTTTTAGGTATTGCATTTTGTTGATCGAGAGTAAGCTTCGTTATTCCGGCTGCGCAAACCCTGAACTCTAAAAGACGGCAAACCATGCGATAGCCTGTCATTAAACGGCGCAGCAAGCTTTTGAGGGATTTTTTTCTATGAGTGATACTGAGCGAGCAGAGGCGATAGCGGCATTTGATCTTGAGGCGCCGAAACTTCCTGATATTATTGAAGATAATGCAATGGAGAGCGGTGATTACCCCTATTCCAAACGCATGAAACGCAAGGCTTATGAAAAAGAGCTTCTCGCGCTTCAGATAGAGTTGTTGAAACTGCAAAGTTCTATCGCGGCGCGGGGCGAGCGGGTGGTTGTGGTGTTTGAGGGGAGGGACACCGCTGGCAAGGGCGGCACCATTAACCGGTTTCGCCAGCATCTGAACCCGCGGCATGCCCATATTGTGGCGCTCACCAAACCGACAGAAGCTGAGCGCGGCCAATGGTATTTCCAGCGCTATGTCGCGCATTTGCCGACAGCCGGTGACATGGCTCTTTTCGATCGCTCCTGGTATAACCGCGCTGGTGTTGAGCCGGTGATGGGATTTTGTACGCCAGAACAGCATCAGCTTTTTCTCGAAGAAGCGCCGTTGTTTGAAGAGCGGCTGGTAAAGGATGGTATTCATCTAATTAAAATCTGGCTGACGATAGGCCAGGAAATGCAGCTACACCGGTTGCACCGCCGCCGCCATGACCCGCTGAAACATTGGAAGATCTCACCGATTGATCTCAAAGCGATTGAGCTATGGGAGGAATATACCCGCGTGAAAGAGCAGATGTTCCGCGCGACGCACCAGGCGGCAACGCCGTGGACGGTTATTCTCTCGAATGATAAGCGCCGGGCCCGGCTAAATGCCTTGAAGCTGGTTTTAAACCAGCTGGATTATGAAGGCAAAGATGAGAGCGTCGCCCAGGCGCCAGACCCTAAAATTGCAGGCAATAGCGATGAGTTTTTATTTAACCGGCCCTAGTCGGTTTGAGACCCATAAAAATTTTTGCGCTTCAGGTTGCCCACTAGCAACCTCATTTTTGCGCTTCAGGTTGCCCACTAGCAACCGCGTTTTTGCGCTTCAGGTTGCCCACTAGCAACCGCGCTTTTGAGGCGCTTTAGGTTGCCCACTAGCAACCGCGCTAATCAAAGCCCTATTAACCCCTTTCAATATTAAGAGCTAGCCCCACCGCGGGCAGGGCTAGCTCTCTAGATTTTAGAAGCAAAAGTCATTACTTACACTGCTGGAAGGTGCCTTGAATTTGCGGGCCCACAGAACAGAGGATGCCGCCCCATTTATAGCCAATGCGGCCGCGCGCTTTAATTTTGAACCAGGGGTAATCCCCCATGAAGCGGTCTGTGCGCTCCAGGATCATGATCCATTCACCTTCGCGCAGGCTAGACATTTTGCGGTAATTTGTGCCCGGCCCTGAACGCATGATACCACCCCAGGATTTGGCTTTGCGCGGCAAGGAAACATCCTGATTTTGGTGATGCGGTTTGTTTGCATGGGCACCAACCCTTGTGCATGTGTGTCCGCCATCACCCCAGCTTAAATGAGCCGTGTCGCCTTTGGCGGATAATGTCCACTCGCCATTTGAATATTGCGAGCCAGATCCAGAGACGATTTGCTCCAGTACGACTTTCGGGCCGCTGTCATGGGATACTGTGGCGATTGAGGTTTGGGACGTGTTGAGAAATTCAACAATCATCGGGATGCCTTCATCGCAGCTATATTCAACGCGGGTTATATCTGCTGCAAAAACGGGAGACGAAGCCAGACCGAGACAGGCAATACTGCCGAATAGACCGGCTAGTTTTAGCCTTAAGCGCGCTATAAGTGGTGAAAATGAGTTCATGTCTCCAGCTCTCCTTTTGGCGGGGTCGGGGGTGGCACCATCAAGTCAGTGGCTGACAAATTGACGCGCCTTTGTTGTTTTCAGCTTATGTGAGCGCCTTGAATGAAGCCAGTAAAAATAGGAGATGGCCGTATTAAATCTTTGTAACAATAGTTGTTTTTTCTTATCACGATAATTACTTAGCCCTACTATTACACTAGCTTGCCATTCTGTGGACCCATAAAAGTGATTGAAATTGGCCTTATAAATAGGTTAGATTTCTTCGAATGTTTAGGTCCACGATGTTTTCGTGTATTTTTGACCTGAGCCCTTATCCCTTTTTTTGCAGTATTACCTCTGCTGGCAAATTGCGTTAGGCCCTTGATGTATAAGGCAACCGACAATGTAGCTTTGATGCTCAACGTGAATACAGAGCGGCCCTTACAGGCGCAACTGTTTGAACAGGTGCGTGCTATGATCATTGACGGGCAATTAAAAGCTGGTACCGCCCTGCCCGCCACCAGAGCGTTGAGTGAGCGGCTTGGGGTTTCTCGGAATACTGTAGTTTTGGCATATGACCGACTATTGGCTGAAGGGTATATTGAGAGCAAGCGCTCTATCGGCACATTTGTGAGCACGGCCATCCCCGATAGCGGATTGTTGCAGGCAGATAATGACCATGAACCGCAAGAGATTATTGAGGCTGAGATTGAAGCGGGCCCACAGGCGGCTGACCTGGTTAAAGACCGGCATGGCGATAAAATATACAAACATTTCAGCCCTTTAAATGGCCAGTCCGCTGCACGCCCTGGCGGTGAGGCACAAGATTTAGCGACAAAAACTCACGAAAACAGGCCGGAGATTGACTTTAAGCCCTTTACTATGGATGCGGAAGATTTTCCGTTGCGTAGTTGGCGGCGTATATTGAACAGGAAGAGCCAGGATGTAGAGCGCTTTTTTCCGCTCCATAATGAGCCTTTGGGCTGTTTTGACCTGCGCCGGGCTATTGCTGATCATCTTGGCCCAGCGCGCGGCATTATTACCGAGCCTGATGAAGTGATGATTTTTGGCAGCCTTGCTGAGGCGCGGATGATTTTGGCAGAATTGCTACTTAGCCCAGATGCCATGGCCATTTGCGAAACGCCATCTTCGCTTGCGGCGGTCAATCTGTTTGCTCATAAAGGGGCGAAGCTTGCCTTTATGCCTATGGATGAACATGGGTTAATGACTGAGCACCTCCCCAAGATGCAAACCATAGCACAGCAAGGTGGGCTGTTATATGTGAGCCCGTCTTGCCAAATCCCGCTTGGTTCTGGCATGGCTTTGGCGCGGCGCATTGAGCTTTTGGAATGGGCGAGAGAAGCCCGGGTTATGGTGATTGAGGATGAAGCTGATAGCGATTTTTATCAGTCTGGCTCACCGCCCACAGCGCTTAAAGGCCTCGATGGGCAGGGCTCTGTTATCTATCTTGGTGGGTTTGAGAAATCGCTTGGGGCGAGTTTTGGGCTGGCTTATCTGGTTTTGCCGCAAAAGCTCGTGGCCCTGGCAGCAGAGCTAAAACAAATGCTTGCGCCCGGCCCCTCTTTATTGAACCAAGCCGTGATGGCGGAATTTATTGAATGCGGTGCGTATGACCGGCATTTGCGCAAGTTTAGAAAAAATTGTATGGAGAAGCGCAAGCATCTGATCGATCAGCTGAAAACATATTTTAGTCACCTGCCGCCGTTACCTGAAAATGGCGGCTTGCAGCTTTTATTGCCTTTGCCGCCTGGCACTGAATTAGACACGCTGAAAGCTCGGTCACTACAAGAGCTGGATATTGGTATTTATAACTTGGCTGAGAGCGGTTTTTATCTCTCGGATCAAGCCATTAAAGCCGAGCGGTATAAAGAAATGCAGCGCTCAGTATTGCTCGGTTTTAGCGGGCTGCAGATGAATGAGATTAGCCGCGGCGTGGAAGCGCTGGCTGGGCTTTTAAATGAACAAATTACACCCATGAATGCGGTGAATGGAGACATGAGATGAATGGCAGCCTAATTGAAATTGGCCTCGGGGCAACCAGCCTGGCGCTGATCCTCTCGTTTGCAGCGATAATTGCATCGTTTCTGGCAGTGCAGCGCAATGCACCGTCGTTTCTGCATTCTGCTCGCCATGCGATGATTTTGAACTTTATTCTGATCACCCTTGGCTGCTTCACCATTGTCTGGTCATTCGTGATCAAGGATTTTTCCGTTCTTTATGTGGCGCAAAACTCAAATAGCCAATTGCCATTGCTTTATCGGTTAACGGCGCTTTGGGGGGCTCATGAAGGCTCTTTGATGCTTTGGGTCTGGTATTTGGCTGCCTTTTCGGCGCTGGCGGTTTTTGTTCACTGGAAAAGCCACCCGCTATCAATGCCTTATGTGATCATGACTCTGGCGGCTTTGCAGATCGGTTTTCTGATTTTTATTCTCTTTCTCTCGAACCCGTTTATTGAGGTTCACCCGGCAATGAGTGACGGGCGAGATCTGAACCCCTTATTGCAAGACCCTGGCCTCGCCTTCCATCCGCCGACGCTTTATATGGGTTATGTTGGCTTTTCTATTCCTTTTGCCTTTGCGATTGCGGCCTTGGCTCGTGGTCAATCCGGCCGGGAATGGGTTGTGACAACAAGGCGTTGGACTTTATTTTCCTGGGTGGCGCTAACAAGCGGTATTCTGCTTGGTGGGTATTGGGCTTATTATGAGTTGGGCTGGGGTGGTTATTGGGCCTGGGATCCGGTTGAGAATGCCTCACTGTTGCCATGGCTTACGGGCACGGCGTTTCTGCACTCGATTATGGCGCAGGATCAGCGCAACCTCTTCCAAACATGGAATGTGTTTTTGATCATTACAACGTTTGCGCTGTCGCTGTTGGGCACCTTCCTTGTGCGCTCTGGTGTTCTGACCTCTGTGCATTCCTTTGCCGCTGACCCAGGGCGCGGCGCGTATATTTTGATGTTCCTGATCGTTGTTTCTGTGGTCGCTTATGGGTTGCTTGTATGGCGGGGGCAGCGGCTGATCGGGCCGCATAAAGTCTCTAATCTTGTGTCGCGGGAATCTGCGCTGCTCTATAATAACCTGTTGTTTGTGGCGGCGGCAGTAATTGTGCTAACCGGCACTCTTTATCCGTTGGCCATTGAGGTTTTAACTGGTGAGCGGGTTTCTGTTGCTGCGCCTTATTTTAACAAGGTGATGGCGCCCTTAATGCTTGGCATTATTTTGCTGATGGGGCTTGGGCCTTTGGTGCCGTGGCGTAAATCATCATTGAAAAAGATGCGCGATCAATTTGCCTTGCCGGCCGGGCTGGCTGTTATTGCGGCGATAGTTTCCCACTTCCTTGGGGCTAGTGATCTGGTGGCTGCGTTAGCGATTGGGCTTGTGGCGTTTGTGTTCATTGCGACATTGCTCGATGTAATCCGAGCGGTGCGCGCCCGTATGAAGGTGACTGATCGCAGCTTTGGCAGCAGCCTTGGTACATTGGCTGCCAATAACCAGCGGCGTTATGGTGGATTTATTGTTCATATGGGCACGCTGGTGCTGATTATTGGTATTGTTGGCTCCGCCTTTTTCAAAGAAGAAGCCACTGTGACCTTATCTAAAGGTGAGCAGGTTAGCGTTGGGCCTTACACAATGACGTTTCAGTCTATGATCCCGCAGCGGGGGCCGAACTATACAGAGCGCATGGCGTTTTTTGAGTGGGTGAAGGATGATGGCACCGTTGGCGTGCTGAACCCTTCCAAACGGAATTATCCGGTGACCAAAACTGTTACCACTGAAGCGGCGATTCTCTCGACCTTGCTTGGTGATCTTTACATTGTACTTGGTAATGAAACCCAGGCCGGTGCGGTTGTGACCCGAGCTTATTGGAACCCGCTGGTAAACTGGATCTGGATTGGCTGGATGGTTATTCTGGCGGGCGTTCTATTCGCTATGACCAAGCGAGCGCCTAAAATTGTTACCCAGAAAAGGGATGAGACAGATAGCCCTGTTGGCGGTAATGCTGGCGGCAACACAGGTGGTAACGCTAGTGGCGGCGATAAAGGGGAGGCCCTTGCATGACAACTGAGACCGCGCCAAAAACCATACGCTGGTGGCACTTTACCCTGATTTTCGTGATGATTTTAATGTTTGCGATGTTTGCGGCAGGCCTTGGTCGGGATACGAAAATTATCCCCTCACCATTGATCGGCAAGCCTGCTTATGAGTTTAGCATTCGCAAATTAAGCACCACGGATGAGAAGATTAATCTGACCGACTATAAAGGTAAGATTGTCGTGATGAACTTTTGGGCCTCCTGGTGTGTTTCCTGCCGGGAGGAACATGAGGTGCTGCTGGAGGCATCTAAGAAATATGGCGCTGATGGTAAAGTGCAATTTATCGGCATCAACCATAAGGATAATGACCGGGCGGCTGAGGATTTCTTGAAACGTATGGGGCAGTTTCCCTACCCGTCTGGGGTTGACCCGCAAGGGCGACTGGCACTGGAATTTGGTGTTTATGGTATGCCAGAGACTTTCTTTATCAATGAGAAAGGCGTGATTGCTGCCAAGCAGATTGGGCCGCTCACCGCAAAAAGTTTTGAGGCGAAGATGAAAGCCGTGGAGGCCATGCAATGAGTTTCGGCAGGACAGATAATGCCAAAGGCGTGCAGGCCCTACTGATGAGCTTTGCGCTCATCATGGCGGCGCCATTTTTCGCTCAACAGGCGCATGCACAAGAAAAGACAGTGGCTCAAGAGACGGTGGCACAAAAGGCTGCGGCGCCAGGCGCAAAACCGGCGGTTTTAAAAACTGAATCAGAGCTTGAAAAGCGAGTGCGGGCGATTGGTAGTAAATTGCGCTGCCCGGTTTGCCAGGGCGAGAGCATTTATGACAGCCATTCAGATGTGGCTGAGGAAATGAAACGGCTTATTGCCGAAAAGCTGAAGGCAGGCGAGAGCGAAGCCAAGATCCTTGATTATTTTCATGATCGCTACGGCAATTATATTTTAATGGAGCCACCAGCAGAAGGCATCCACTGGGTTATCTGGGTCTTTCCGCTGTTTATGGGTCTGATGGGATTGGTCTTTGTTATGCAGTTTCTTCTCTCAAACCGGCAAGAGGCTGCAACCGAGGCCAAGCAACAGAAAAAACGGGCTGAAAACCCGCAAACATTGCATCAGGATATTGAGGAGCTTCATTTATGAGCAGCTTGATCGGCATATTTGCTCTTGGCGCTTTGTCGCTAGTGATCGTGCTGCTGCCATTGTGGCAGAGGCGCTCTGACCGTTCGCTCGGCTCTGGCATTGAGACAGATGATATTGCCTTACAGTGGGAAATGGAAAAAGACCGGCTGGTAAAAGAGCAGCATGATCTTGATCTTGCCTTTGCTGAGGGGAAACTTTCGCCTGAAGTACATGAGGTTGAGCGCGAACAGGTTGTGGCTGATGCCCAGCGCGCCCTTGAGCGGCTGCGTAAAGCGCGCAAGATGAATGAGAAAATTGCCAGCCAAGCGCGGCACAAGCCCCGGGTTTACCCGAAATACGGCGCGGCACTTGGCTCGCTTATTCTGATTGCTGCGATGGCGCTGACCTTGCACCTGAATGGGCAGGATATTCAGCGGGTTGCTGCACCAGCAGCAGGAAAAGGCCAGCCGCAAATAAAAATGGCGGATATTGAAAAAATGGTCGCCGGGCTTGAAGCCAAGGTGAAATCAGGTGACGGTAATAACCGTGATAAGATGATGCTGGCCCGCTCATATCTTGTGCTTGGCCGCCGCGATGAAGCATTGGCACTTTATGAAACGCTGCTCAAGGATGATGAAAAGAACATTCCGGCGATGATGGCGCTTGGTGAAATTTACTTTAACTCAAAAAATAAGGCCGACTGGGGCAAATCTCTGGCTTATTTTGAAAAAGCGCTTCAGGTGCAGCCGGATAAGCCCGAGGCACTTTGGTATAAAAGCCTGGGCCTTGTGCGCCAACGCAAAATAACCGAAGCCCGTGTGGTGCTGGTGCATCTGCAAGAGGTTTCTAAAGATAATAAACAAGCGCAGGATGCTGTTGCCCAGCTGCTTGCCGAACTTGATAAAAACCGCGCTCCTGCCGCCAAGCCGGAGACACCGAACAACTAGTTCGGCCCCTGTTAGAGAGGACAAACCCATGTTTCAGTATGATCAATGTCTGACCAAGCATCTCGATTCTTTAAAGGATGAGGGCAATTACAGGGTGTTTCTAGATCTTGAGAGGATCGTGGGTCAATATCCGCGTGCTTATAATTTTGGTGACTACACCAGTGTGGATGGCAAATGCCCGCGCAACAATCTGGACCCTATGGGTGACATAACGGTTTGGTGCAGCAATGACTATCTTGGTATGGGGCAAAACCGGGATGTGCTGGATGCTATGAAAGATGCGATTGAGCGCCTTGGCGCCGGGGCTGGCGGCACCCGTAATATCTCTGGCAATCACCATCTTATTGTTGAACTGGAAAAAGAACTGGCCGATCTGCATGAGAAAGAAGCGGCGCTGGTGTTTACCTCTGGCTATGTGGCCAATGAAGCGACGCTGAGCACTCTTTCTAAATTATTGCCGAACTGCGTTGTGATCTCTGATGAGCTTAATCATGCGTCGATGATCCAGGGTATTTTGCATGGCAAAGCCGAAAAGCGCATTTTCAAACATAATGATCTTGAGGATCTGGAGAGGGTCTTGAAAGAGATAGACCCTAGCCGGCCTAAAATACTCGCCTTTGAAAGTGTGTATTCGATGGATGGCGATATTTGCCCGATACATGAAATTTGTGACCTGGCTGAAAAATATAATGCCTTCACTTATCTTGATGAAGTGCATGCTGTTGGCATGTATGGCGGCAGAGGCGGCGGGATTGCCGACCGTGAGGGCATTATGGACCGGATTGATATTATTCAGGGCACGCTTGCTAAAGCTTATGGGGTGATTGGCGGCTATATCTCTGGCAAGCGAAACGCTATCGATGCCATCCGAAGTTTTGCCAGTGGTTTTATTTTTACAACCACATTACCGCCAGCTGTTGCGGCTGGTGCGCTAACTAGCGTAAAGCATCTGAAGCAATCTGATGATGAGCGCCAAATGCAACAGAGGCGGGCGAATGAGCTGAAGGAATTGCTTACGGAAGCGGGCATTCCCTTTATTCACTCTGAAACGCATATTGTGCCCGTTTTGGTGAAAGACCCTGTGCTTTGCAAAGAAGTTTCAGACCGGTTGCTGCGTGAATATGACATGTATATTCAACCGATTAACTATCCAACTGTGCCTAAGGGTACTGAGCGGTTGCGCATTACACCTGGGCCGTTGCACACGACTGAGATGTTGAAAGAGCTGGTCTCTGCACTCTCTTCTATCTGGACTGAAATTAAATTACCGCGCGCGGCTTAAGGATTAGAGCTTTATGACACGGAAAACCAAACGCATTGTGACGATTGTTAGCGCTTTAACCCTGCTTTTTATGAGTGTTGGGCTGGTGGCTTTTGCGTTCCGGGAAAATCTTGTGTTTTTCCTGACGCCAACTGACGTGATGGCAGGCAAAGCCAAGGGTGCGGGGAAGTTGCGCATTGGCGGCATGGTGGAGAATGGCACCTTCAAACGGCAGGAAGATGGGCTGACAGTAACTTTTGAAGTAACTGATTTCAGTCACTCTATTCCGGTGAGCTATAAGGGGTTATTGCCTAATCTCTTTAAAGAAGGCCAGGGTGTTATTGCTGAGGGTACATTTGACAAGGATGGAAAATTCCGCGCCAACACCATTCTTGCTAAGCATGATGAAAAATATGTGCCGAAAGAAATTCGCGATACAATGAAGAAAAAAGCTGAACGTGAGGCGATGGCACAATAATTACGGCACCTTTTATCGTTATCATAGGTTTTTCAAGCCTATATAGCACCTCTTTAAATTGACTTCTCTTAATGTTATCAGGCAAAGTAAGATGTCTCTATTAGGGAGCCGCTAAGGGGGCTTATGGCTTTAAATACCGCAAATTCTACGCCAGATGACGGCGACACGTCTTCTCACGGTCATGACCCTCAAAGTTGTGAGGCTTGTGAAGTGCGGGCGTGTGGCATGTGTTCCTCTCTCTCTAATGGTGAGCTGGATAAATTACGGCGAATCACGCGAACGCGGGAATATAAAGCCGGTGACCAGATTTTTTGCGATGAAGAGCCGTTGCAGAACTATGCGGCGATCAAACAAGGTATTGTTAAGCTCTCTAAAATCCTGCCTGATGGACGCCAGCAAACACTGGGGCTGGGCTTTCCGCCTGATTTTATCGGCAGGACATATGGTGAGGAAAATGTTTGCTTTGCCAGTGCTGTGACCGATGTGACCGTTTGCACCTTCCCGAAAGAACTATTTAATGACTATCTGATGCGGACACCCGCTTTGGAGCATAAGCTGTTTCAGCTCACACTGAACGAACTTGATACAGCCCGTGACTGGATGGTTATGCTGGGCCGGATGACTGCCCTGGAGCGCACAGCGACGATGCTGTTGAAATTTTCGACCAAACGCCATCTCGGGGTTATGGACCCGCCGCCGATTGATGGCACAGTGCGGTTTGAGCTGCCACTGACGCGGTCTGAAATTTCTGATTTTCTTGGATTAACTATTGAAACGGTTAGCCGTCAATTTACGCAGCTGCGCCATTTAGGGCTCATCAAGATTGATCAACAGCGCTATATCGACATTCTGGATTATCAGGGATTGATGGCTGTTTCTGGCCAGGAATAACACCCCTAGACTTAGTCACTATGGCAAATGCCTATGCTGCCTTTCACTCAATGACGACAGCTCACTGCCAATATGGCTGGTCTGCTGATTTTGTTGTTTTGACAACATGTCTAATTTGGCTGAGTGGGATGGTTGAGAGATAATTTGCTGGTCTTTCTTCTTAAGTACCCCCCGCTAATTGACTTAAGTCAATACATCCCCAACCGTGCTCGCTTATTACCTTAATGTTGGGCCAGCGAATTGCACGCAACATGTTGGGGGCTCACCGAACTTACCGATGTACAGATAGTTTATTGCGCTAGATTGTATCGTCTCGTTATCGATGCTATTTTTTATTGCGTTACTGTAGGCTAGGTTTTGCCAGCCATGCTGTTGGCGGCTCTTATTGCTCTTGCTTTGCATTTGTATTGCCTACATTTGACTGGTCTACATTTGGCTGGCCTTGCCAAAAATCAATAGGGGAAACTCCTGATGGATCCGCTCAGCACTGTTTTTGCCGTTGCCTTATCTGGGATTGCAACACTTCTTACCTTGTATTTTGCCTCTCAGGCGCAAGATACGATCTTTTTCGTTCACATGATTATATTTGCACTGGCAGCTGGGTTGTTCACAATCTACCTGGCTCGAAAATGTGATTTTAGCCGGGAGCAGATGGCAACGCCACAAGGTGATGACCCTGGTAGCTATCAGGGCACTTATAGTGACGGTATTGTTCGGCTGGGTGTAATCGCCACTATTTTCTGGGGTATTGTGGGTTTTACAGTTGGTGTTGTTATTGCCTTTCAACTGGCCTTCCCGGCATTGAATTTTGACCTTCCTTTTACGAATTTTGGACGGCTACGGCCCTTACATACCTCGGCGGTAATTTTTGCCTTTGGCGGCAATGCGCTGATTGCGACCAGCCTTTACATTGTGCAACGCACCTGCCGGGTGCGGTTGGCATTTGAGCCGCTGGCCTGGTTTGTTTTTTGGGGCTATCAGCTCTTTATTGTTTTGGCTGCGACCGGCTATCTTATGGGTTCAACCCAGGCAAAAGAATATGCTGAGCCTGAATGGTATGTTGATCTGTGGCTGACAGTTGTTTGGGTTGCTTATCTCTTAGTGTTCATGATGACGCTAATGCGCCGGAAAGAGCCGCATATTTATGTGGCGAACTGGTTTTTCTTAAGCTTCATTGTTACCGTTGCTATGCTGCATGTGGTCAATGGGTTGGCGCTGCCAGTTTCTCCCTTTGGTTCTCACAGCTATGCAGCTTTCTCTGGTGTCCAAAGTGCGCTGGTTCAGTGGTGGTACGGCCATAATGCGGTTGGCTTTTTCCTGACAGCCGGCTTTTTGGGCATGATGTATTATTTCATTCCGAAACAGGCAAACCGGCCGGTTTATTCTTATCGCCTTTCGATCATCCATTTCTGGTCACTTATTTTCCTTTATATCTGGGCAGGCCCGCACCATTTGCATTACACAGCGCTGCCTGATTGGGCACAAACACTTGGTATGGTGTTTTCTGTGATGTTGTGGATGCCAAGCTGGGGCGGAATGATCAATGGTTTGATGACCCTTTCCGGTGCTTGGGACAAATTACGAACTGACCCGATCTTGCGGATGCTGGTTGCGTCTGTAGCGTTTTATGGCATGTCCACTTTTGAAGGGCCTTTGATGTCTATCCGTTCTGTAAACGGGCTTAGCCACTATACGGACTGGACCATTGGCCATGTGCATTCTGGGGCGCTTGGCTGGAACGCGCTGATTAGTTTTGGAGCGATATATTATCTGGCTCCCAAACTCTGGAGCCGCCGCGAAATGTACAGCCTAAGACTTATCAACTGGCATTTCTGGATTGCGACGCTTGGTATTGTTATTTACGCCGCGTCTATGTGGGTCTCCGGTATTACACAGGGGCTTATGTGGCGTGAGTATAATGCGGATGGTTTCCTTGTTTATTCCTTCGCCGAAACCGTTTTGATATTGCATCCGTTTTATGTGATGCGGGCTGTTGGTGGGCTTATGTTCCTGTTTGGCGCATGGATCATGGCTTATAATGTATGGCGCACCATACGGGGTGAACGCCGTGTTGATCAGCCTGTTTCTGAAGTCATCACAGTGGGAGCTTAAGCGATGTTTAGCCATAAAATTATTGAGAAAAATAGCACGCTGCTACTTGTTTTGAGCCTGCTGGTTGTTACCATTGGCGGTATTATTGAGATTGTGCCAACCTTCTATCTCGAAAATACAATTGAGAAGGTGAAGGGCATGCGTCCTTATTCACCGCTTGAGCTGATGGGGCATAATATTTACAAGCGCGAAGGCTGTAACCTTTGTCATAGTCAAATGATCCGCCCATTCCGGGATGAGGTTGAGCGCTATGGCCATTACTCACTTGCAGCTGAGAGCATGTATGATCATCCGTTTGTGTGGGGCTCTAAACGTACGGGGCCGGACCTTGCGCGTGTTGGTGGTCGCTATTCTGATGAATGGCACCGCGAGCATTTAAAGGACCCGCGCAGTGTGGTGCCAGAATCTATTATGCCTGGTTACCCCTTCTTGAAAGCGCCATTGAAAGTTCATGATATTGCCGCTCATTTGAGAGCAAATCAGCGGCTTGGTGTGCCTTATACCGAGGAGCAAATTGAAGCTGCTGCGGTTGATATGGTCTCACAGGCTGACCCTGATTCAGATGGTGCGGAGGATGTTGTAAGCCGGTATCCCAAAGCGCAAGTGCGTGACTTTGACGGCGACCCCACAACTCTAACCGAGATGGATGCGCTGATTGCGTACCTGCAAATGCTTGGGACACTGGTTGATTTCTCAACTTATAGCGTTGAAGAGAATTCTAGATAGGGGCCATCAATGGATCTTTACACCGAGTTACGCCAGTTTGCTGATAGCTGGGGCCTTTTATATATGATGTTGATTTTTATTGTCGTGCTGTTCTTTGTGTTCCGCCCCGGCTCTAAATCTTATTACGAACATCAAGCTCGCATTCCCCTTGATGAGGAGACTTCGCCAGATGACAAAAAATGAAATTGATGAAATTAGCGGCACTGAAACAACCGGCCATGACTGGGATGGTATTCGCGAGCTGGATACACCAATGCCGCGCTGGTGGCTGTGGACCTTCTATGCCTGTATTTTGTTTTCCTTAGTCTATGTTATTCTTTACCCGGCAATTCCGTTGGTGAATGGCGCGACAAAAGGGTGGCTTGGCTACTCCACAAGGATTGAGCTGAAAAACTCGATTGATGTTGCACTTGATGAGCAAAAAGAGTCTCGTCTAAAAATTGAGAATGCCAGCCTTGCAGAAATCAAAGCTGACCCAACGCTGCTTTCATTTGCACAAGCTGGCGGGCGGGCAGCATTTAAAGTGAATTGTATTCAGTGCCATGGCAGCGGTGCTGAAGGCTCTAAAGGCAACCCTAATCTGAATGATGATGACTGGTTATGGGGCGGCTCTCTGGAGACAATTCATCAGACTATTCTCCATGGCATTCGTTATGAACAGGATGATGATACCCGTTTGTCCCAGATGCCAGCATTTGGAACAGATGAACTTCTTACACCAGCTGAGATTGATGCTGTGGCCGATTATGTTATCAGTCTCTCCAAAGCTGAAACACCACCCGGTGGTGAAGGGGCTGATCTATTTGCGGCAAATTGCGCCAGTTGTCATGGTGAAAACGGCGGCGGCAACCCTGAGATGGGTGCCCCTGCGCTCAATGACCAGATCTGGCTATATGGCGGGTCTAAGGAAACCGTGGTAGAATCTATTACCAAATCGCGCAGAGCGGTTATGCCGGCCTGGGCCGCACGGCTGGATGCAGCAACCATCAAACAATTGGCCATTTATGTCCATGGGCTTGGCGGCGGTCAGTGACCATTTATAACGAGGGGAGCTACTCGTTTCATGGCTCCCCTCTTCTCCACTTTGCCCCCAATGGCTTTTCTCTAGCTGCTAGAAGAGGCATCGCTCCTATTCAAGATGTTTCGGGCTGCTTTCTTAATCTTTAGGCCCGCGGCTTCCTAACTGTTTTTTTAGATAGATAGTCATTAAGGCGTGCCAGATGACCAAAAACTTACCCTTAGAACAATTTGATGTTGAAGCCGTCAATAAGGATGGGGCTCAGAAACTTTTTCAAGCCAGTGAGAAGATCTATCCCAAGCGGGTTGAAGGCACATACCGCCAGGTAAAATGGATTATCATGACGTTTTGTCTGATGGTTTATTACATTACCCCATGGCTACGCTGGGAGCGGGGTGCGCATGCCCCTGACCAGGCGGTGTTGATCGACATGGCCAACCGGCGCTTTTATTTCTTTTTCATCGAGATATGGCCACAAGAATTTTACTATGTTGCCGGGCTATTGATCATGGCGGGGATTGGGCTTTTTCTTGTCACCTCTGTTTGGGGCCGTGCCTGGTGTGGATATGCCTGCCCGCAAACAGTGTGGGTTGACCTTTTCCTCGTTGTTGAGCGCTATTTTGAGGGGGATCGCAACGCCCGCATTAAGCTGGATAATGGCCCGCTTACCACGCGCAAAATAATGATTAAAGCCGGCAAGCATATTAGCTGGTTACTGATCGCTATCGCCACCGGCGGGGCGTGGATTTTTTACTTTGCAGATGCGCCAACCTTGCTGATGGATTTTATTACCCTTCAAGCGCCGATCATAGCCTATTCCACGGTGGCTATTTTAACGGCGACGACTTATGTGCTCGGTGGAATTTTGAGAGAGCAGGTGTGTACTTACATGTGCCCTTGGCCGCGCATTCAAGCAGCCATGCTTGATGAAGAAAGCCTTGTAGTTACTTATAATGATTATCGCGGTGAACCGCGGCGGGCCCATAAGCGCAAAGCGGAAGCTGAGGGCCTTGAAGCTGGTGATTGTATCGATTGTAATAAATGCGTTGTGGTTTGCCCTATGGGTATTGATATCCGCGATGGGCAGCAGCTTGAATGCATTACGTGCGCGCTATGTATTGATGCCTGCGATAGCGTGATGGACAAAACAGGCAGTCCGCGCGGTCTTATCTCTTATGCGACTTTGAAGGACTATGAAAAAGCCAAGGCAGGCATAACTGAAGATAAGCACAAGCCTATTTTGTTTCGGCCGCGCACACTGCTATATTCAGCTATCTGGTGTCTTCTTGGCCTGGCCATGGTGTTTGTTTTGGCAACCCGTAGCCGACTTGATGTTAACGTGCTGCATGACCGAAACCCGCTTGTTGTGCAACTGGCCGATGGCTCGCTACGCAATGGTTATACCGTTAAAATTCTGAACATGCAGCCGCACCCGTTTATGGCTGAGCTGTTATTTGATGGGTTACCGAATGCCAGAATGCGTATCGCTGGCGATGGACAGAAAAGCTTTGCGATGGGGGAGAGCTATAAGCTGGAGCTGGATCCGGATAAACTCCGGCAAATGAAGATTTACGTGACCTTGCCTAAAGATGCGGTACCGGCAGGTGATATAGCTTTCCGCTTTATAGCGAAGATTCCTGAAATTGAAGAATATCACGAGTCTGAAGCTAATTTTCATATTAAACGCAAATAAGAAAGCAGTGCCATGACAGGAGAAGCGAATAGGCCAGATCGTCAAGACCGCGAGCTGAGTGAGCCAAAGCATAGCGTACCTTCAGAAGAAAATAGCGAGCAACCTCGCTTTACCGGACGCCATATGCTCTATGTGATGCTTGCTTTTTTCATCACCATCCTCACCGTGAATATGACAATGGTGTATTTCTCGCGCTCCAGCTGGACGGGGCTTGTTGTGAAAAACAGCTATGTAGCTAGCCAGAAATTCAACCACCGTGTGAAAGCGCAGGAAACTCTAATGGCCGCCGGATGGCAAGCCAAGCTGGATGAGATGGAGGGGCGCGTTATTTTTCTTGTCAGTCGCACTGGTCTTACCGTGCCGCGCTGTGATGTTAGGCTTGATGTGACCCGGCCGATGGGGGAATCTGAAGACCAACACATAAACCTCATTGCAGTTAAAGACCCTAGCGGCGAAGCTGTAGCTGGCAATGGCCCTGATCGGAAAAGCCAGACTGCCTATGGTTTGCCGAAAACTCTGCTCTCTGGCCGGTGGGATCTTGTATTTCATGCGGATTGTGCTGAAGCGCCTGGAGTGATTGAGCGGGGCTATCGACTAAGGGATGGCCAGCAACTTTCATTTCGCTCAGCGTTTTATAAGGTGGAGGATGAGTAATGGCAGCCCCGGCTAGCCTCGTGCCTGTCAAAACGCCGCAAAGCACGCCGCTAGAAACGATAGCCTCATCTCCTAATGCTGGCATTGCTTCCCTGGAGCCTGATGAACTGCAAGAGATTGAGCGCAGCACTCAAGATAATATTACCTCTGATGATGAATTAGCTTACTTCGTTCAGCAAACACCTGATGGATTGAAGCGGTTACTCTTTTTTGTGCCGACGATGAATTGCGCTGGCTGTATGCGTAAGATTGAGCGGCATTTTGAGGGGGATGACCGCTATAAGACTGTGCGCGTTAATCTTAGCCAGAAACAAGTGCTGTTTGAGTGGCCGGATGAGACCGGCAGTGGGACTGCTAAAACAACTGGCAAATCTGCTCCAATCGTTACAGGTTCAGAGATTGACAAAGAGCTTCGTCAATTGGGGTTTGATGTGCGCCCGTTAGCGGCGGCCGAAGAGAGCGCCGAGGCTGGCTCAAATGAATTGCGCCAGCTTATCTGGTGCCTAGCGGTAGCAGGCTTTGCGGCAGCGAATGTTATGTTGCTGTCAGTCTCTGTTTGGTCTGGGGCCGACGGGGCAACGCGTGATCTATTCCACTGGCTTTCAGCGCTCATCGCTATTCCCGCCATTGCATATGCGGGGCGGCCTTTCTTTTCTTCAGCGGCGACAGCTTTGCGGGCCGGGCACTTAAATATGGATGTGCCGATTTCTCTGGCTGTTGTGCTGGCTGCCGGGCTTAGCCTTTATGAAACCTGGCAGCACGGGGAACATGCCTTTTTTGACGCTGCCATTAGCCTTTTATTCTTCCTGCTTATTGGCCGGGTGCTCGACAAGATGATGCGCGAGCGCGCCTTTTCAGGTGTGCGGCAGTTATTAGCGCTGAAAACTCAAACTGCGATGATGATCTCTGCTGAGGGTAAAACGCAGGCAGTGGCGGTCAAGACCATAAAGCCGGGGATGTTGCTCGCTATTGCGCCGGGTGAAACCTTACCAGTTGATGCTGAGGTTGTGGCGGGGGAGAGCGATGTTGATTGGTCGCTTGTTAATGGCGAATCTATACCAAGGCCCGCGCGCCAAGGGGACAAGCTGTTTAGTGGCCTTGTTAACCTGACCGGGCCGATGCAAGTTCGGGTCACGGCTGTTGGAGAGGATACACTGCTCTCTGATATTATCCGGATGATGGAAAACGCTGAGGCAACGGCCCCCCATTTTCAGCGGGTGGCAGATAAAGCCGCGGCTATTTATGCCCCCGTTGTGCATATCGCGGCGTTGGTGACTTTCATTGGCTGGTTAATGGCAGGGCAAGCGGTTGATGCGGCGCTCTATACGGCAATTTCTGTATTAATTATCACCTGCCCTTGCGCATTAGGGCTTGCTGTGCCGGTTGTGCAGGTGGTTGCCAATGCCATAGCTTATCGGCAAGGCATTCTAATGAAGGATGGTAGCGCGTTAGAAAAGCTTGGCCAGGTTGATGCGGTTTATTTTGATAAAACTGGCACGCTGACGACGGGAATGCCTCAGCTTTCAGGCGCTTACTATCAAGCCTTTGACCTTTTACCAGCGGCCGCGAAACTGGCCGCTCACAGTTTACACCCGCTTTCAAAAGCTTTGGTTAAACTGGGTGATGAGCGCGGTGTTGATTGTGATGGTGATTTTATTAATCAGCTGGAAGTGCCAAGTGCTGGCATTGAGGGCTTGTTGGCTGGGCGAAGATATCGCATCGGCACCAAAGCGTGGTGCGAGATCCCCTCAGATCTTTCGGCCTTGCAAAATGCTGAGGTTAAAACTGGCGCGCTAACATTGTGGGTTTCAGCTTTGTCCCCTTCTGGAGAGCTGGAATTTGGGTTGTTCACATTTGAAGATGAATTGCGCCCGGGTGCTGCGCAAGTCACGCAATGGCTGCGAGATGCATCTCTCCCGCTCACTCTCCTTTCCGGGGACCGGGTTGAGGCGGCCAAACAAATGGCTGATGACCTGAAAATTGAGACTTACAAAGGTGAGCTGAAGCCTGCTGAAAAAGCTGCGGATATTATGCTAGCCGGGCGAGAAGGCCGCAAGGTGCTGATGATTGGTGATGGGATCAATGATGGCCCCTCATTGAAAGCGGCTTATGTCTCTGCCTCCCTCCAAAGCGCTAGTGACGTTGCGCAGGTGACGGCGGGATTTGTGATTATGGGCCGGGAGCTGACGCCGCTGATAGGTTTATTCAAACTGGCGGATAAAACCAAATGGCTGGTTCGTCAGAATTTTGCCCTTGCCGCGCTCTACAATCTTATCGCGGTGCCGCTGGCAGTGTTTGGCGGGGTGACCCCAATTGTTGCGGCGATTGCTATGTCTGCCTCTTCGTTAATTGTGACGCTAAACGCGCTGCGGCTTTATTACCTGGCACGGCCAACAGAATGGCAGAGCGCTATAATGCCTAGCGAAAAGATGAGCCGCTTGAGGCAGAGCGCATGAGTAATTTGCTACTGCTTATTCCTTTAGCATTGTTGCTTGGTTTGCTTGGGTTAGCTGGCTTTATATGGTGCCTAAACCGGGATCAGTTTGATGATCTTGAAGGGGCAGCGCACCGCATTCTCGAAGATGAGGATGAGGATGAAGATGAAGATGAAGCGTGAGCGCTTATGTGATTTTGGGTTTTATCCCAAGCCTCATGCCGCGCTCAGCCCTTAGGTTTTTATCTTCAATTTCAGGCTTGCATTTTAAGTTCTTGAGTGTGCTCTGGCGCTTTGGTTGCAATGTGCCATTTGTTCAGCACGCTTTGCAATTGCTTCGCCTCAAATGGTTTTGCCAGATGATCATTCATACCAGCCGCCAGGCATTTTTCTCTATCTTCAGGGAATGCATTCGCGGTCATCGCTATTATAGGGATATTCTTTTTAACGCTGCCCTGTTCTTCGGAGAGAAAACTGCGGATGATCTCTGTGGCCGTGAAGCCATCCATTTCAGGCATATGAATATCCATCAAGATACAATCTAAGCGCTTGCCGCTTTCATTCATTTCTTTGACGCGGGCGACGGCCTCTTCGCCGTTGGTCACATGCTCAACTGTTGCGCCAAGTCTGCTGAGGATTGTACGCGCCAACAGGGCGTTAATATCATTGTCTTCCGCAAGCAGAATGTTTGCCCCTGTGGAGATTGTTGGCAGGGGTAAGCTGAAGGGGGCGTCGACTTCCATGCGCTCATCATCTTCATGCTTGTCGGAGGTTTCATTCAGCCGGGCAAAAAGTGAGATAGCGCGAACGGGGCGGGTGAGATAGGCATTAACGCCTGCAGCTTGCAGCGCATCAAACTCGCTGCGTTCCGAGACGCCGAGTAGGACAATGGCTTTTGGCATCAGGTTTGCGTTATCGTCTTTGCAATATTTCTTTAATTCAGCGATTAGTTTTTTACCGCGATTTTTGGCTGTAGTGACATCCATTATCAGCGTGTCATAGGGCTGGCCGGTTTTCCCGGCGGCGGCGAGCGTGCGGATGGCGGTTTCTGAGCTGCAATGGCGGGCTTCCAGGCCTGCAGCGGATAATGTGAGCGTGAGGGCTGGCATTTCGGTTGTCAGGCCGCCAGCGATAAGCACTTTACGGGCCGATTTTGGCAATTGTGACGCTTGATAAAGACTGCTGACTGCCTCTGGCCGCCCAAGCTGCAGGGTAACGCGGAACTCTGCGCCTTCATCTTGTTTAGAGGTAACGGTGATGCCGCCATTCATTTTCTCGGCGATGCGCTTGGTGATAGCAAGCCCGAGGCCAGTGCCTTCAAAACGGCGGGCGTGGGAGCCATCTGCCTGCTCGAATTCTTCAAAAATCGTAAGCTGTGCTTTTTCGCTAAGGCCGATGCCTGTATCTTTGACCTTAATTTCCAAGGCTTGCTGATGTTGTTTTTTGCTTTTCGAGAAATGGCTGTTTTGATTGCCGCTGCGGTCGGGGTTATGCAGCTGGATGGTGATGCCGCCTTTGTCGGTGAATTTAATGGCGTTACCAATGAGATTGGTCAGGATTTGGCGAATACGCACTTCATCACCGATCAATAAGTTTGGCAGGCTTGGCTCTATGAACCACCCAAGCTCGAGGCCTTTATCATGAGCTCTCGGTGCAAGCAGCTCAATGACGGACTGTGCTGTTTCTCGGAGGTCAAATGGCTGATTATCGAGCTCTAGCTTACCGGCTTCAATTTTGGAAAAATCCAGGATTTGATCAATAAGAGAGAGCAGGCTTTTGGCTGAGGAATTGATGGCGCGGCAATATGTTTTCTGTTCGCCTGAAAGGCTGGTATCCATCATCAGGCCGGTCATGCCGAGGATGCCGTTCATGGGGGTGCGGATTTCATGGCTCATGGTGGCCATAAACTGGCCTTTGGCGCGGTTGGCGCTTTCTGCCTGGTCGCGGGCTTCTTCAAGCTGATGCTCGGCCCGCTTTTGTTCGGTTATGTCACGGCCAATGGACTGCACCTCGAATAATTCATTGGCGTTGTCCCTTATGGCGAATTCTTCCCAGCTGAACCAGCGGGGGCCATTGGCTGTATCCAACTGTTGTGTGTAGGCGCGGCGACCCTGGCCAGGCTCAAACGCCAGTGACGGTGCGGCACTGCCCTGCAACAGACCTGGTTTGAAGGTGGTACCGATTTTGGCGTTAAGGGATTTTCCAAACAGCTTCATGAAGGCGCTGTTGGTGTAGGTTAAGCGGCCTTTATTGTCCCGGCGGATGATAATATCATTCTGGCAATTGAGGAGGTCGCGGTAGCGGGCTTCGCTATCTCTAAGCTCCCATTGGGCGTCACTCATCTGCTCGACAGTTTCGTTCAGCTCTTTGACCAGGGCCCCTGTTTCTTCAATTACAGTTGGGCGAGAGGCCACTATAAACAGAATGAAAGCGCTTGATATTGAAATTAATCCGGAGAGCATTGAGAGGGTTGCCCAGCCAGAACTCATATTAGATATGAGCCCATAAACTGAGGTTAGACTTGTAAAGAGAGAGAACAGCAAAGCCGCCATAGCTGTACGATAAATTGCCTGCTGAGAGAGCTGCCCATTGCCAACAGACTGCAATTCCTCAGTTAATTTTGCGCGAATATTATTGATGAAAGGGGGGATCGGCCGGTTTTCACGGGCCAATTGGGGGGTGGTTTCAGCTTTTTGTGACACGCTATACTCAACTTTCATAATCAAACAGCTTAGAAAATTAAGTAAAGCAGCAGAGGTTTTACAAATGCTTACCAGGCCTGAGAAATGCACATAAATCAGTCAGTTATTAACGAAATTGGTAGGTTTTGTTAACATTTCAGCTGATTTTGCGGGCTTTGAGCTGATGCTGAGGCCTTATTGCCTGGTCTTTGCGCCTCCCCGCGGTAAGAGAGCGCTTCTGCTATATGGCTGCGGGCAACATCTCCCCTTCCCTCAAGGTCGGCAAGTGTGCGGGCGACGCGCAAGGCCTTATGAAACCCGCGTGCTGAAAGCTGCAATTTGGTTGCAGCATCTTTTAACAGGGCTTTACCCTCTTCTGAGGGGCGGATGATCTCTTCTATCAATGCGGCGCTACAAGTGGCGTTTAACATGCCAGGGTCGTTGGCTATGGTCTTGAAACGCTCCGCCTGGATGGCTCTTGCGGTGCAAACTCGCTCGCGGATGTCGGCGCTACTTTCAACGGGTTGGTCATCGAGGAGATCAAGCGCAGTGACGGCCGGGACCTCTATGTGCAGATCAATGCGATCCAGCAGCGGGCCGGAGATACGTGATTGATAGCGCTCGGCGCAATTGGCACCGCGGCTACAGGCATAGCCGGGCTCATAAGCCTTGCCGCAGCGGCAAGGGTTCATGGCTGCAATGAGCTGGATTTTAGAGGGGTATGTGATGCGGTGATTGGCTCTGGCGATGACTGTTTCGCCGCTCTCCAACGGTTGGCGCAGGCTATCCAGCACCTGACTGGAGAATTCAGGTAATTCATCAAGAAAAAGCACCCCATGATGAGCCAGCGCCACCTCCCCTGGGCGTGGCTTGGAGCCGCCGCCAACAAGGGATGCCATGGTCGCTGAATGGTGTGGGGCGCGAAACGGGCGGTTACGGCTTAGCTCACCGCCCATTAACTCACCTGCTAAACTCTGGATCATCGAGACCTCCAGCATTTCAGCCGGAGAGAGTGCTGGCAGGATGGTTCCCAGACGGGATGCAAGCATGGTTTTGCCAGCCCCCGGCGGCCCGACCATGAGGAGGTTATGGCCGCCAGCTGCGGCGATTTCAAGCGCGCGCTTGGCCCCTTCCTGGCCCTTGATATCTGCGATATCCGGGCTAGCATCTATGGTTTTTGTTTGTTTTGCTACGGCTGGCTCTGGCCTTGAGAGGGCCTGTGTCCCTTTAAAATGATTGACCAGATTTAAAAGGTGTGGGCTTGCGAGAATGTCCATATCTTCACTAGCCCAAGCTGCTTCTGCGCCGCAGGCTGCTGGGCAGATTAGCCCCCGCCCGGCAGCGTTGGCACCAATGGCTGCTGGCAAGGCGCCAACGACGGGGCTAATGCTAGCATCTAGAGCTAACTCCCCTATTACTGTGTAACCAGCCAGCATATCGCTGGTGATGGCGCCGGTGGCTGCCATTAGCCCCAGCGCTATGGCCAGGTCATAATGGCTGCCAACTTTAGGTAGGTCTGCCGGGGCGAGATTAACGGTGATGCGTTTTGGAGGCAGGCCTAAGCCCAGAGCATTAAGAGCCGCGCGCACCCTCTCGCGGCTTTCCGCAACGGCTTTATCTGCCAGGCCTACAATGGTGAACGCAGGGAGGCCGGATGCGACCTGAACCTGCACATCGACTTCGCGGGCTTCGATGCCGATGAAGGCAACAGTTTTTACATTTGCATACATTGCCGGTGCCTTACCGCTGCTGATTTGCAGCGCCTTGTTTTTTAAGACTGCAATTTTACACCCAGTATTATTACGAGAGTATATGGGCGGCGCCATGCGCTGTGAGCCGGTTGATGAGTATTCAATGACGTTTAAAGCTTAACAGCGATGGCATTCGCCATCAAGAACAAAAAGTGAACTTTTAACGTTTATGCCAGTGGGGCGCTAGTTGGCGCGATAGAATGCAAGAGGATGAAAATGGGCTGGGGGCGGCCAATGCCTTAATTTTTATAGCGGTAATGGCCAGTGATTTTCCATGATAAGAGGTCATCATCCAGCTTGGGGCCAAGGCCAATATTATGGACAATCATCGGCGCGCCGGAAGTTCCGATTTTATCTGTGACGATAGCGATATGATCTTTCGAGAAGATCGCTTCGGGGATGTAATAGGTGACAATGTCGCCCGGTTTATAATCGTCGGCTTTATTAGACACTTGTAACCGTTGGCCGTATTTTGCAAACAGCCGCCGCAGCACTCTGACACGGCGATGGGCGATGTTGCGATCGCCGCCAAGCTTCTGGTGAACATCTTTCTGGAGGTCGATACCAAGGGCTCTGTATGCCCTGATGACAACATCAGAGCAGACGCCGTAATGGTCTGGCACGTCGCCGCCCGGGTAAGGGATTTTGAAATATTGCGGATTATAGATGACGACGTATTTTGTGCGCTCGATCGCTGCATCTGAAAGGCGTTGGCCGAAGCTTTTTGGTTCTTCAGACTTTGATGTGAAGAAGCTCTGTTTTTCTGAATTAGTTGTCTCGGCTGAGGCTTTTTCGCCCGCCTCTTCAGCCTTTGCGCTGGTGACAAAGTGCCAGTTATTTCTGTTAACTTGGCTACTGTTTAATATGCTGCTTACTGTGAGCGCACAAAATAAACTGAGAACGAGCATCTTGCATGCGTTTTGCTTTCGCTTTGTGCTGCACTGAATTATGGGCTGCGCCCTGTGCGCGCTGACCGTCCTATTTCTCAAATTCTTATCTCCCCGCCGGCTACACTCTCATGGCCGCTATTGACTGTATTTTATAGCTAGTAATTTTACAGCATGCAAAGGCGGTGAAATCGGGGCTTTGGCTCGAGAGATTATTTATGTGAGGGGGGGGGCAAACTGGCTCAGTGCCGCACTTATCTTCTCAGCTGCGTTTTTCATCCAGTAAGGCATCAACAGCCGCATAAAAATCTTCTGCCCTGATGGGTTTAGGGATGAGCCCGCGCATGCCGGCCTGAACATATTCCTCAATCTGCGAATTTTCGTCATTGGCGGAAAGGGCGAGGATTGGAACTTTCTCTTCTCCGCCCCAGAGATCAAATATCGCGCGGGTGGCCTTAATGCCATCCATGACGGGCATCATTATATCCATCAAGATCAGGTCATAGTCAGTGTGCTTAACAAGGGAGAGGGCTTCCTCACCATTGGCGGCTAAATCATAGGTAAGGCCGACTTTATCGAGATAGACACCTATCAGCATCTGATTGAGATGGTTATCATCCGCCACAAGAACATGCCCCTGCAACTGCTCAGATGTTGGCTCTGAACTGGAATCTGATTGCGGAGGGGTTTTTTCACTGGACGGTTTAGTCATGCTCTGGCTTCCTCTGAGGGCTGCGTAGATGATGCGGCCATCGGGTTAACTTCGGCTTAAGTTTATGTGCCAAGGCAAATGCTTTTTAGTTGGCTATTGTTTGAGATGGTGGCTCATAAGAGCGTTGAGCGCGCCTGCGCCCTTCTGGAAGGCATTGCGAATTTCCTGCGCGGTTACGCCGGTGCTGCGCAACTCAAACAGGGACATATGCTTTTTAGATTTAGATAGTTTTTCTTTCTCTAACAGAATGAGCTCATGATGGTGATAAAGCGGTTCTTCAAACCCCAAAATAATCTGGAGAATACGGTGAATGTCTGTTGAGGCCTCTAGATCGCGGCCGCGGACGATGTGGGTGATGTTTTGCAAGTGATCATCAACAGTGACTGAGAGATGATAGCTTGTCTCGATATCTTTTCTGGCGATTATCACATCTCCCCAGCGCTCCGGGGTTATGGGTTTTTCGGTGACCTGCCCCGCTTCACCTATCTCGCTAGAGGTTAAACCCCCGTTTGAGAGCGCCTTTGCCTGATTGATAGCTTGCTCCATATCGAGCCGCAGCGCATAAGGCTCACCGTTTTCTATGCGGGTGGTTTGCTCAGCTTTTGGGAGGTTTTTATATAGGCCAGGATAGAGCGGGGCACCATCTGGGTCTGTTATCCCATTATTTGGGGCCGCGCGGATTTCTCCCCGGGTTGCAAAACACGGATAGAGCAGGCCAGCTGCTTTTAACTGTTGGATATAGGGTTTATACTCATCTATATGCGCGGATTGATAGCGGACTGGCTGTTTAAATGAGAGGCCAAGCCAATGCAGATCGCGATGGATGGCAGCAATATGCGTTTTGCTGGAGCGGGCCTTATCAATATCCTCAATTCGCAGCAACAGGCTGCCATTATGAGCTTTTGCGAGCTTTTCATTTAACAGGGCTGAATAGGCATGACCGAGATGCAGAGGCCCATTTGGGCTTGGCGCAAAGCGAAAAAGCGGTTTTTTCAGCTTATTTGCCTGTTCTGTACCGTATTTTACCAATGGCATAACCGCTGTATTGACCTTTAAAACATGTAGTGATACAAGGATTTTGAGTTTTCGCCGCTCATCGCAGTTTTGCGGGGCGGCTTTGCTTTTAGAGCCTATCCCTTAATGCCTTGCTGCCATAGTTACTGGAGCGCAAGATGAGGCGTTCTTAAGATATGGCAAATTTTTCGTACATTGATTGATATAACGAGGATTAGCCCTCATGGCCAATACCAAATCGGCTAAGAAAGCCATTCGTAAAATGGCCCGTAAAACGGCCATCAATAAAAACCGCCGCAGTCGCATGCGCACTTTCTTGCGCCGCGTTGAAGAAGCTATCGAGTCTGGTGATCAGGCCGAAGCCAGAAATGCTCTGGTTGCTGCTCAACCGGAAATTATGCGCAGTGCACAAAAAGGTATTCTTCATAAGAATAGCGCATCACGCAAAATTTCCAGGCTTTCGGCTCGGATTAAAGCGATCAGCGCTTAAATATTTAAGGGTAAGCTGCTTACCCATTAGATGTTGTAATATTGAAACACCCGGCTCTCGCCGGGTGTTTTTTTTTGACCGCTAATTGAGGGTTTAGGACCTAAAATTCAAGGCTTTAGAGCCTGAGAGGCGCTGACTGTTTAGTTCAAAGATTTTGCGCATCTAAACAGGAAAAATATTTTTTGTGCCTTATTTATCCAGAGTCTTGACAGAGGTTTTCCCCAGCGCCGCACACAGATTCGTTAAAATATTATTGAATCCCAATATGTTGTTTACCATGCCCTAAATTTGAGCAGCTCAAATGGTTAATTTTGAGGCCGCGTAAAGTGGCTTTTGTTGCCTTTTCCAGGGTGTGAGCGGACTTGCAAGGGGGAGGTGCCCTGTGTATAGTCATCTTCATGTTGAGGAGCAAACAGCTCACCCCAAGTATCCAGTAAGTACAATCGCGTTAATTTTAAGAGTAACCACCTTTACAATAGGTGCGCCGCATGCTTTGCAGCTTTAGCGGAGGGATAGTTATTCTTAAAATTCATAGTTTCCGCGCGCTTAGACTAGTCGGCTACTTGAGGTGGCGAAAAATCACAGCTTCAGCACTTGAGAATTTATTTGGCCGCACATTTATATTTTTTCTTTACTAAACTGCGGCGACTGGTTACAGCATCAAGGTTAACTCCTTAATAAAAGGTAAATCTTTCTGCTTCGACCCTCTTGGCTGTTAACCTTTTCAACGCTGCATTTTGCTGAGCTGCTACTGATTTTCGGTGGCTACGGGCCAAAATCGGTGGGCACTGGTTGGGTAAACTTTGCAGCTGAGGCATGTGGATTGAGAGCTGAGAGAGATGCAGGTTTAGAATTTTGTTATTGCGGAGAGCTGGATGTGAAGGCGGCCAATATAACTTTTCAATCTGCGTAACTTTTTATTCTGCGATTTAAGGAATTTAGAGGAGGCAATACATTAGCGCGCAAAGATGGGTCCTTAAAACTGGAGAAAGAATATATGGCTCCTGGCGGTAGTCTTTTCTTTCAAAACACTCAGTTTAGCAGGCGTCTCTTTAACGCAACCGAAACAGCTTAGGTTGCGGCCTGGATTATATCTCCCTGAGGCTTAAGTGAGATACGAAACGGTCATTTTTCTAAGCTGTGGCGACTACTGAAGTGATGACAGCGTCTAATATGTTAGTGGCGCAGGCATCTACATCAGTGCTTCAAGACTTCATCTTGCTTGTGACTGAAATAGCTAAATATCGAGGCATTTTGATATGGAAGCGCTCTGGGACACAAGCATTGAGAAAGCAGGCCGTTAGGGACTTTTAAGCAGGCCGTTAGGGTCCGCCGCGATTTGAAGATGGCACAATTTGAAGACTGAGCCATTTGAAGCCTGGAGTTTACTTGAAGCCTGGAGGACACTTAAAGCCTGAGGGATACTTGAAGACTGAAGGCTTTTGGTTTGAGAGCAAGCTGCACGGCGCGGCAAGTTAGGCAAAATATTAAAGAGGGCAAAAAACACTAAAAAGCGTGCATTTGAGGCAAAAACAGATCCACGCTCACAATAAAAAATAAGAATTTAACCAGCAGCCGGAGTATTTCACCTCCGGTTTGGGTCTCTGAGGGATTAGCGGAGAGCCAAGTGCTGGCAGTACCGGCCAGTGGCCAATGTGGGGCGAAATTTCAGAGCGATGCAATATGCGGCACAGCTCTCTATCTTCCCCCCCAACATGGTCGGCATTGAGTGAACAAGAGGGTATGGCTGCAGTTTTGCGGTCAAAATAATAATGGCCATTCACGGCCGAAAAACATCGGGGTTATTCAATTGAACAAAGATAAAGGACAGATATGGGATCGGGTTTCTGCGCGACTTCGTGCCGAACTCGGTGAAGAGATTTTTACCAGCTGGTTCGGACGTGTGGAGTTTGTCGGGCTGGATAATGAGGTTCTAAAACTCTCTGTGCCAACGCGCTTTCTGCGTAAATGGCTTATTTCCCACTATTATGACCGGGTTCTTCATGCATCATCCGAAGAATATAAAAAGCTTGAAGAAACCATCAAATCCATCGTTTTCAGTGTCAGGCAACCTGTTGCCGTTAAAGACACCGGCGATATTGATGTAACAGCAAAATCTCAGAGCCCGAAACGCGGCTCTGTTGGCAACATGCAGAAAACTGGCGTCTTTAATGATGGCAGCAATGAGAATTACACTGAGTATGAGGGCTTTCAAGGTTCTCCGCTTGATAAACGCTTCACCTTTGACAGCTTCGTAACAGGGGCGTCCAACCGGCTTTCTTTTGCAGCCGCGCAGCAGGTGGCTGAGCAGCTTGGCCAGACCATGAAGTTCAACCCGCTTTACATTCATTCCTCTGTTGGGCTTGGCAAAACACATCTTTTGCACGCCATTGCCTGGGATGTATTGCAGCGCACACCAGAAGCGCGGGTTCTGTACCTAACAGCTGAGCGCTTTATGTATAGCTTTATCGACGCGCTTAAAAATCAGGATGCGATCGCCTTTAAAGACAAGCTCCGCGGTATTGATATTCTACTGATCGACGATATGGAGTTTTTGCAGGGCAAACAGACACAACAAGAGTTTGGCCACACGCTCAACTCACTGATTGACGGCAATAAACAAGTGATTGTTGCCTCTGATCGTGCGCCAACCCAGCTTGAAAGCCTTGATGCCAGAATGCGTTCTCGCCTTGGTGGCGGGCTCGTGGTTGAGGTGGAAGCGCTTGATTATGACTTGCGGTTACAAATTCTAAGACGGCGCATCGACAGTAAAATTGCTGAAGATCCTAAGTTTGTGGTTCATGATGAAGTGATCAGCTTTTTGGCGGAACGCCTTACTGAAAGCGGACGTGAGCTGGATGGTGCGATCAATCGCATTTACGCTAATTCACAATTCACTACAGAGCCGATCACGCTAAGTGCTGTTGAGCATATTATTCGTGACCTGATGTGCTCAAAAGAGCCTCGCCGTATCAAGATTGATGACATTCTTAGGGTTATTTCCCGCCATTATGGGGTGACACGGGGGGATATCCTCTCTGAGCGGCGCAACCGTTCTATCGTGCTACCGCGCCAGGTTGGGATGTATTTGGCCAAGCGCTTAACAGCGCGGTCACTGCCTGAGATTGGCCGGCGCTTTGGTGGCCGTGACCATACGACAGTGCTTCATGCGATCAGAAAAATTGAAAAAGAGCTTTCTGGTAATCAAACACTGCGTGAAGACCTTGGCATTCTTGAGCGGTTGCTAAAGGACTAGCCAATTGCCCAGCTGGCCTCTCTAAGGCCTTCAAAAGGGCCGGATATTGAGACAGGCAATGAGCCAGGAAATGGGCATAATTGTTGACCTGTTGTATTAAGCCTTATTCGCCCGGCTGCAGCTTTTGCAGCCGGGCGTTTTTATGACTTCACGCCGGATAGAGCAGATTGCGGCCTATTTTTTTAACCTGAACAGCATTTAGCTGGGAATTGGCCCTAAACTGGCTTGGAAAACTGTTGCAATATCAGATCATAACAGGTTCAATTGCGGTCCCAATGGGGCAGTTTTCGCCCCATCATTCACCACTCCTCCTGATCACTCGTATAAGCGGATCCAGAAGATGCAATTTGTCATTGAAAAAAGCGCCTTGTTGAAAGCTTTGAGCCATGTCACCTCAATTGTTGAGAGACGAAACACCATACCGATCCTCTCCAATGTGCTGATGCTCGCCTCGGGGGATCACCTCTGTTTAACCGCGACCGATCTTGAGCGGGAAGTGATTGAAAAAGTGCCTGCTAAAATTTCTGGTGAAGGCGGCACAACGGTACAGGCGCATGTGCTGCATGATATTGTCCGTAAGCTGCCAGATGGCGCGGATGTTGAAATTTCCAAAGGCGATGATGGCCGCATGATGCTGATGTCTGGTAAGGGCCGGTTTGACCTGCAAGCTTTACCAGCTGATGATTTTCCTGAGCTAAGCACCGATGACCTTAGCCATAAATTCAGCTTAAAATCGAATGAGCTGAAGCAGCTGATTGAGAGAACACGCTTTGCCATCTCGACAGAAGAAACACGCTATTATCTGAATGGTATTTACCTGCATGAAGCCGAAACAGATGGCGCAACAGTTTTAAGAGCTGTTGCCACTGATGGGCACCGGCTGGCGCAAGTTGAAGTGCCATTGCCGGATGGTGCTGCAGGTTTGCCAGGCGTAATTATTCCTCGCAAAACCGTGGCAGAAGTTTTGCGAATGGTGGCGGACACGGAAAGTGATGTCATCATTGAAATGTCGGATGCGAAAATCCGCTTTACGGTTAGTGATTTGGTGCTGACCTCAAAACTGATTGATGGCACCTTCCCTGATTACACAAGGGTGATCCCCACAGCCAATGACAAAGAGCTTTCCATTGCAAGAGAGAGCTTTGCCAAAGCGGTTGACCGGGTCTCTACTCTTTCTTCTGATCGCGGACGGGCTGTTAAGCTGAACTTAAATGAAAAGCGGTTGATCCTGACGGTGAATAACCCCGATAGCGGCAGCGCTACAGAAGAACTCACCGTTGATTACGATGATGAGCCGATTGAGATTGGCTTTAACGCCCGTTACCTGCTCGATATTACAGGTCAGCTGCAAAGTGAGACGGCCAAGTTTTTGCTGGCTGATCCTGGCTCACCTACAATGGTGCGCGATGACAGTGATATTTCAGCACTTTATGTGCTGATGCCGATGCGGGTTTAACGCCTTTTGATTGCCACTAGAGAGAGCAATGCCATGAGTGATAGCCCTGATTGCTGCCCTCTGGGGCGGAATTGGGTTGAGGCCCTCTCTCTCCATAATTTTAGAAACTATACGAGCTTAAAGTTGCAGCTTTCACCAGCACCGGTGGTGCTTGTGGGGGCCAATGGTGCTGGAAAAACCAATCTCCTTGAAGCTATATCTCTCTTGAGTCCTGGCCAGGGGCTGCGCCGGGCGACGACGGTTGAATTTGGCTGTTTTAGCTCTGGTAGTTATGACTGGGCTGTTTCTGCTGATGTGCATGGCATAATGGGAGAGGCCCGCATTGGCACTGGCGTAACCTCTAACCGGTTGCCTGGCGGTTCTGTGCCCGGCCAAACTGATCTCGATAATGGCCGCGAAGTTGGCAGTGAAACGCTGCGCCGTAAGATACGGATGAATGGTGAGACACTAAGCTCGTCAACGCCGCTTGGCCAATCCATACAAATGTTATGGCTGACCCCGGCGATGGATGGGCTTTTTACTGGGGCGGCCTCTGAGCGGCGGCGCTTTCTTGACCGGCTGATGCTGGTATTCACTCCTGAAAGCCGGAAACAATGGAACCTTTTTGAGCGCGCCATGCGCCAGCGCAATAAACTGCTTGAAGATACCAATGCTTCTCCCTACCTGTTTGAAGGGTTAGAGATGCAGATGGCAGAGCTTGGTGTGGCTATAGCCGCCAGCCGGTTAGAGACCATTGAGCGGTTGAGGGGCGTTATTGCCGCCTCACGCGATCGGTTGAATGCCTTTCCATTTGCGACCATTGCACTTGATGGGGTGCTGGAGACGGCGCTGGAAGAAAAGCCGGCTGTTGATGTGGAAGATGACTATCGCCGCCTGCTTTCAGAAGGGCGCCAGACAGACAGAGCCGCGAAACGCACGCTGATTGGCCCGCACCGCACGGACCTTCTTGTTGGGCATGGGCCGAAAGCCATGCCAGCGCGTTATTGCTCTACAGGAGAGCAAAAAGCTTTGCTCACTGGGCTTGTGCTTGCCCATGCGCGGTTGGTTTATGACAAGGTTGGTGGCTATACACCATTGCTATTATTGGATGAGATTGCCGCCCATTTTGATGAGATAAGACGCCATGCGCTCTTTGATGAAATACTGGCGCTGAACTGCCAGGCATGGATGACTGGGACGGATCGGCAAAGCTTTACATATTTCGGTGAAAGAGCGCAGTTATTTACCGTAAATGACGCCGAAATAGTCGCATAATTTTAAGGCACATGCTATAATTCAGCCGTGTGAAGCAGTGTTTTGATGCCTTTTCATGGTCTTCAGTTTCAGGCGCGGCGCATGCACTGACGAGATTTTAAAATTATTAAATAATTAGAAGCGGTTAACTAGCCTCATCGTTGCTTCGCCCAGCAACGATTTTTACGTTTATAAGCCCCTCCTATCTGCTTTCACTTTGCTCCCCTCACTATGAGCTGAGGAAAATAGGGAGCTGAGAAAAACAGGGAGCTGTGCAAAACAGGAATATGGGTTTTAACGTGTGGCTGTGAAGCTTGCGAATTTGCGCGGTGTTATATAATTAACTGCGCCGCTATGACGGCTATGAACAGCCTGATAAATGCGGGACAAAATTGAGGAATATTTATGAGCGACGCCGAAAATAACAGCAGCCCAAAAGCGGCCACCAGCGGCGATGATTATGGCGCAGACAGCATTAAGGTGCTGAAAGGGCTCGATGCTGTGCGCAAGCGGCCGGGCATGTATATCGGTGATACGGATGATGGCTCTGGCCTGCATCACATGGTTTATGAAGTGGTTGATAACGCCATTGACGAGGCGCTGGCAGGCCATTGCGATACGGTCATTGTGACCTTAAATGCTGATGGCTCTGTGACCGTTAGTGATAATGGCCGCGGCATTCCGGTGGCCATGCATGAAGAAGGTGTTTCTGCGGCTGAAGTTATCATGACGCAGCTGCATGCGGGCGGCAAATTCGATCAAAACTCCTATAAAGTTTCAGGCGGGCTGCATGGTGTTGGCATCTCTGTGGTTAATGCGCTTTCCACAAAGCTTGTGCTGACCATCTGGCGCGATGGCAAAGAGCATAAGATGGAATTTGAGGATGGTGTTGCGGTGAAACCACTTGAAATTAACGGTGAGGTGGATGACCGCACCGGCACGCAAGTGACCTTCCTGCCAAGTCCCAATACCTTCACCATGGTGGAATTTGATTTTAAAACTCTTGAGCATAGGCTGCGCGAGCTGGCCTTTTTGAATTCTGGCGTCAAAATTAAGCTGATAGATGAACGCGGCGCTGACCCTGTGGTTGTTGAGATGATCTATGATGGCGGGCTGGCAGCTTTTGTGCGCTATCTTGATGAGACAAAGCACCCGCTGATCGGCGAACCGATTACCGTGATTGCCGAAAAAGATGGCATCACTGTTGAGGCGGCAATGTGGTGGAATGATAGCTACCATGAAAAAGTGCTTTGCTTCACCAACAACATTCCGCAACGGGATGGTGGCACCCACCTGGCTGGTTTTCGCGGTGCGTTGACACGGGTTGTCAATGGCTATGCTACCGGTAGCGGCGCCATGAAACGGGAGAAGGTCTCGCTCACTGGTGATGATGCGCGGGAGGGGTTGACCTGCGTGCTGTCTGTCAAAGTGCCGGACCCTAAATTCTCGTCTCAAACAAAAGACAAGCTGGTTTCATCTGAAGTGCGGCCGGTTGTTGAAAGCTCATTGAATGAAGTTTTAAGCCAGTGGTTTGAAGAGCACCCCACTGAAGCTAAAATTATTGTTGCCAAAGTGGTTGAAGCGGCCGCCGCGCGGGAAGCCGCTAAAAAGGCACGGGAGCTGACACGGCGCAAGGGCGCGCTGGATATTGCCAGCCTGCCCGGCAAACTAGCTGACTGCCAGGAGCGTGACCCGTCGAAATCTGAACTATTCCTAGTGGAGGGTGATAGCGCGGGTGGCTCTGCTAAACAGGGGCGCAATAGAGAGAACCAAGCCATTCTACCGCTTCGGGGTAAGATTTTGAACGTGGAGCGGGCGCGGTTTGACAAGATGCTCTCCAGCCAGGAAATTGGCACACTGATTACAGCGCTTGGCACCGGCATCGGCCGGGATGATTTTGATGTTTCCAAGCTCAGATATCACAAGATTATCATCATGACCGATGCGGATGTTGACGGCGCGCATATCCGCACCCTTCTGCTTACCTTCTTCTACCGGCAAATGCCGGAGCTGATTGAAGGGGGCTATCTCTATATTGCTCAACCACCGCTTTATAAGGTGAAGCGCGGTAATTCTGAGCAGTATCTGAAGGATCAGGAAGCTTTTGATATTTATCTGATTGATTCTGGCCTTGAAGATGCGAGCCTTAAACTGGCTTCTGGTGAGGTGAGAACCGGTGAAGATTTGAAAGAAACCGTGTACCGGGCTCGTGATTTTGAGCGGGTGCTCAAGGGGCTGCATAGCCGCTATACACGCAGTGTTGTTGAGCAAGCCGCTATTGTTGGCGCGCTTGATGTTGCCCTGCTTTCCAACCCTGAGGTTGCGGCTAACCTTGCAAATGAGATTGCCACGCGGCTGAATGAAATTTCTGATGAGACGGAACAGGGCTGGGAAGGCAAGCTACGCGATGATGGGGGCTTAAGCTTCTCACGCCGGTTGCGCGGGGTTAAAGAGGTGCATGTGCTTGATGAAGCGCTGCTGCACTCAGCTGATGCCCGCAAGCTGAATGGCTATGCTGAGCATTTGAAAGAAACCTATAGCGGTGAAGCGGCTTTTCATCGGAAAGATGATCGCAGTGCCTTATCAGGCCCGACTGAGCTGTTGGAGGCTGTTTACGATGTGGGCCGCAAGGGCCTGACCATGCAGCGCTATAAGGGGCTGGGTGAGATGAACGCTGACCAGCTTTGGGACACAACGCTAGATGCGTCTGTACGCACATTGTTGCAGGTGAAGATTGGTGAGCTGGATGAAGCTGATGACATCTTCTCTAAACTGATGGGTGATGTGGTTGAACCGCGGCGTGAGTTTATTCAGGATAATGCGCTGAGCGTCGATAATCTCGATATTTAACGGCGCGGCTTTACTGAGTGGCTTATTTAGGGCGGGCTATAGTCTGATATTCTCCGTTCTCACAGCAAGTATTCCGGCAGCATGTATACTCAAACTCTATGCTCTGGTAGCCAAGTGGGGCAACTGGTTTGTGGATTCTCACTCGTAAATAACGATGATTAGCTCAACGGGCCCATGGGCACCGAGGGTTAGGGTCTGCTCAATATCTGCTGTGCGAGAGGGGCCGCTGATCATGTTGATTGTGCGGGGGATGGCTGGTTCGGTTTTACTCCCCTGTTTCCTGGATTGGCTATCAATTTCGGCAAGTGCTTCCTCATAAGCTGCGAAGATTTTATTTTTCTTTATCAAAACAATATGACGCCGCGCCAGAAAGTTAAGCGGCGTTGGGTTTTCTGGTCCCGAGACCAGGATCAGCGTGCCACTTTCTGCGGCGCCGGCTTCTGCTGTAGAAATGCAATCTGGCTCCCCTTCTTTCAGTGCCTCTAGCGGTGTGGTGGCGGCATTGAGGATCACCGGTAACAACTCATCGCTATCTTTGCTTGCAGCTTTTAACTGGTGAATGAAGGGGTTATCGCCTGAGAGCAACCTTGGTTGGTGGGGCGCTTCATTTGCGTTGCTGCTGTCGCTTTCGCTGCTTAAATGGCTGGCGATTGTGGGCAGGATTTTTGCCCTGGATGTCGGCTCGAGGAAAACGGCTTTTTGCGCCAACAGATGAGCCTTGAAAAAAGAGACCACATCTTCTCCGCCTAACGCAGCGCGTGTTAGCTCTGTTAACCGTTGATTATATTGATCTTTATTCTGCTGTTGCCATTGATCTGGTGTGAGTTTAAGGCTGAGTTTGTCATCGGCTTGGGGCATTGTGCGCTCAGCTGATTTTAGGGCCGCGTAAAAGTCGTGTCGGCGGCTGTTGCTGTCTTTAAGGCTCATGTCTCACCCGCTTTTTCAGATTTTGCCCATTGTGACTGGAAGCTTTGCTTACTAACGGAGGGGGCCGTGCGGTGGTGTGTCCATTGGGCAAGGCCAGGGAGATGTTTTGCGCCACTTTTAGAACCGGCTATTTTTGCGGCGATGGGCAAAGCTAAGCGCATAGCCCAATTGTAAAGTGCGGGCTTTGCGGCAAGCCAGGCCCATAACTTCATGGTGATGAGCGGTAGAGGTTTTTGCCGTCCCTCGGCCCGCCATTTTCGCATTAATTTGGTGAGAGGTATTTGCACCGGGCAGACCTCATTGCAGCGGCCGCAAAAGCTGGAAGCGTGAGAGAGCTCTAACATGCTGCGGCCAAAAAACTGAGGTGACAGCACGGCCCCCATTGGCCCTGGGTATACGCTGCCATAGGCGTGACCGCCTAAGTTTTGGTAAACCGGGCAATGGTTGAGGCAGGCCCCACAGCGGATACAGCGGAGCATTTCGCTATAGTCTGAGCCCAGCATGCGGCTGCGGCCATTATCTAACAGCACCACATGAAATTCAGTGGGGCCTAGCTCACCTTTTTTTAAGGCTGGCCCACCGGTGAATGTTGTGTAAGTGGAGATGGGTTGGCCAGTGGCAGAGCGGGCAAGGAGGCGCAGCATGGTCATGGCGTCTTCCATGGTTGGCACCAGCTTTTCAAAGCTTGAAATAACTATATGGGTTTGTGGAAGAGACTGGCACAAATCACCATTGCCTTCATTCGTGACAATGACCGTCTTGCCATTTTCAGCGATGAGAAAATTGGCCCCGGTGATACCGATATCTGCATTTAGGAACTTTTCCCGCAGGATGCCGCGCGCTTCTTTGACGAAATCTTCAGGAGTTTCGAGGGCTCGCTCAATCGGCAGCTCATCATGGGCCGTTTGAAAGTCTTGGCGGATGTCGTCTCTGGTCAGGTGGACGGCGGGAGCGACGATGTGGCTTGGCATTTCACCGCGCAGTTGAATGAGATATTCACCAAGGTCAGTTTCAATGCATTCATAGCCAGCTTTAATCAGATGCGGCGCGAGGTTGATCTCTTCGCTGATCATGGATTTGCCTTTAACGATGCGCTTGGCGCTGCGTTCTTTGCAGAGTTGCTCAATGATTTGGCGGGCTTGGTCTGGTGTTTGGGCAAAATGGACTGTGCCGCCAGCCTTGCTCACCGCATGTTCGAAACGCTCCAGATAGTGGGTGATGTTTTCAAGGGTATGTTTTTTTATCTCAACGGCGCGGTCTGATAGGGCGCTGAAATCTGGCCGAGCGGCTTTTGCCTTCAGCCGTTTGTTGACAAACCCTTCAGGGATTACTGATAATGCGGCCTTGAGCTTCTCATCTCCGAGGGCCTGATGGGCGCGGTTTTTTAAATTTTCTATTGGCTCTTGCATATATATTTCAATAAGTTAATCGTTATCTTTTGCCTGGATACTGCTATTTTTTCACCCGAATGGCGACCACATTTATTGGTGCGATACCGTTATAATTGTGAGATACCCTTGCGTCTTATCTTTCTCCCCCCGACCTGATCAGTAAAGGTTTTTTTATGACCCGTTCTTATTTCATCATCCTCGCCCTTTTATTGTTGCTGTTTGGGGCGGTACTTTATCTCTCTAAAACAATGACACCGCAAAGAGACGCCCCGCAAAATGTGGAGCAGAGCCGGGCAGCGCCTGAGGGGGCTTCTGGGTTGCGGGTTGTGAAAGAGGTGCGGGCGAAACATATGATGGTGGCTGCCGCCAATGTGCATGCCAGTAATGCCGGTCTGTCGATTTTAAAAGCTGGCGGCAATGCTGTTGATGCAGCGATTGCTGTGCAGCTTGTTTTGAATGTGGTTGAGCCACAATCTTCCGGCATTGGGGGTGGAGCTTTTCTTTTATTTTATGATGCGCTTAGCCAAAAACTAGAGAGCTATGACGGGCGCGAAACCGCACCGCAGCTGGTTGATGAAAAACTTTTTTTAAAAGAAGATGGCCGCAAGCTCAGCTTTGGTGATGCGGTGCGCTCTGGCCGCTCCATCGGTGTGCCGGGCGTTGTTGCGATGCTGGAAGCGGTGCATAAGCGCCATGGCAAGCTTGAATGGGCCGCGCTGTTTCAACCGGCCATTAAACTTGCCTCTGAGGGGTTTAAGGTATCTCGTCGCTTATCATCGATGCTGACAGCAAAAGGGCAGGATTTTTTTAACCCTTTGGGCCAGGCGCTTTTTTTTAACCCGGATGGCTCAGCATTCGCTGAGGGCCAGCTTTTAAAAAACCCTGCCTTGGCGGCTAGCTTTAAGCTAATTGCCCGTGAGGGGGCTTCTGGATTTTATAAGGGCCAGCTGGCGGAGGATATTGTTGCAGCTGCAAAGGCTGCGCCGAATGTGCCAAGCAAATTGAGCTTGCAGGATTTTGCTGAATATAAGGCCAAGATGCGCGCACCTGTTTGTGGGCTTTATCTGAAGCATAAGGTTTGCGGCATGGGATTGCCCTCATCTGGCGGGATGACAAGCCTGATGATTTTAAAATTAATCGAGCCGAAAGACCTGGGAACAGGGGCGACGCCAGCTGCGCTGCACCTGATCGCAGAAGCTGAAAAGCTGGCCTATGCTGACCGCGGCCGCTATATGGCTGACCCGGATTTTGTCTCCGCGCCCATGGGGCTGCTTTCTGAGGCGTATATCACCGAGCGGCGGCGGTTAATCTCATCTGATAGTGCTATCAAACAAGCGGAGCCTGGCACGCCGCCGGGGCAACAGCGGGGAGCGCTTGGCCGTGATGGCACTGTTGAGATTGGCGGCACGAGCCATATTTCTATTATCGATGGCTTTGGCAATGCTCTTTCTTTAACCAGCAGCATTGAAGGGGCGTTTGGCTCTGGCCAGCTGGTGGGCGGCTTTTTGTTGAATAACCAGCTGACAGATTTTTCGTTTGCCCCGACAGATGAAACCGGCGCGGTGATTGCCAACCGGGTTGCCCCGTCTAAACGGCCGCGCTCTTCAATGGCGCCGACCATTGTTTTTGGCCCGGAGGGTAAGGTGCGGCTTGTTCTTGGATCACCAGGGGGCTCGCGCATTATTGGCTATGTTGTGAAATCTCTCATTGCCCATCTTAACTGGGGCATGGGCCCGCAGGAGGCTGTCTCGCTCTTTAATTTTGGCTCCCGCAATGGGCCGTTTGAGCTTGAGCGCCATGAAGGGGCTGAAAAAATTGCAACGGCTCTTCAGGCATTTGGCCAGAGCCCACGCCTCTCTGTGATGACCTCTGGTGTGCAGATGATTGTCAGCGGGGCGGATGGGCTGCGCGGCGGGGCTGACCCGCGGCGCGAGGGGGTTGTGGTTGGTGAGTGAGGCTTTTACGCTCGCAGCTCCTAATTTTTATGGTCCTTACGATTGAAAATACCTCCCGTTGAAGACCTTAGGTTGAGTAGGTGCAATGCGTTTTCCCCTTGTACTCCTTCCTGAAATCCTCATAACTTGAGCGCCATGACACAACAAACCATCAACATTATTGGTGCAGGCATTTTTGGACTGTGGCAGGCCTATACCCTCAGCCGCGCCGGTTTTAAACTGCGGATCTATGAGCGCAGCAAAACGCCCTTTACCTCCTCTGCCAGCTGGCTTGCTGGCGCTATGCTCGCGCCTTATTGTGAAACGGAGCCGAGCCAGCCTGAACTTCTGCCGCTTTCGCTTGAAGCTCTAGAGCTGTGGCGGGATGGCCCTTTAGATGTGAGCTTTAACGGGACTTTGGTGATTGCCCCGCCCCGCGACAAAGTGGAGTTAATGGGCTTTCAAAAGCGCACGGAAGGCCATGACTGGCTGAAGCATGACGCAGTTTCGGCAATGGAGCCAGACCTTGAAGGCCGGTTTGAGGATGCGCTATTTTACAAAGAAGAGGCACATGTGGCCCCGCGCCCTGCAATGCAGCGCTTGCTGGATGAAAGCATTGCTATGGGGGCTGAGCTGATATTGGGCCATGAGGGAGAGGACTATGCCGCCGCTGATCACACCATAGATACACGGGGTATTGGCGCAGCCAACGGGCTTTCTGAATTACGCCCTGTACGGGGGGAAATGGCTGTTATCCGCTCTTCTGAAATTCACCTATCGCGCCCGGTGCGCCTGCTGCATCCGCGGGTGCCTTGTTATATCGTACCGTGGCCGGACCAGTATTTTATGGTTGGGGCGACGGTGGTTGAATCTGATGATGAGGGGCCGGTTTTGCTGCGCTCTGGGCTTGAGCTGCTGGGCGCTGCCTTTTCTGTACATCCGGCATTTGGGCAAGCGCAAATTATTGAGCTCAGCGCCGGGCTGCGCCCGTCTCTGCCCAATAATATCCCGAGAATACTGCTTCAGGATGATCGGATTTATGTGAATGGGGCTTATCGGCACGGGTTTTTGCTTGCCCCCCTTTTAGCGGCCCGGGTTTATGACTATATAAATACTGGTGCAATTGATGAAAGGCTGCTTCATGCAAGTGGAGATTAATGGCAAAAGCGAAGACATAACTGAGGCGACACTGGAAGAGCTATGCAAGCGCTACCTTGATTTGCCGACGGTGATTGCAACTGCTGTGAATGGCACATTTATTACGGTGCATGAACGGGCTGAGCTTATTTTACAACCCGGTGATAAGATTGAAATTCTTTCCCCAAGACAGGGAGGGTAGCGGTATAATCGCCGTTTCACCCGCACAGGACTTCAGATTGAGGGCCTGGACACCAGGATCTGGCCTAGACTTCAGGATAAGGGCCCCTTCTGCCGTCTTTTCTCTTGATGTCTTCAGAGGTAGACTTTTACAGCCCAAAGGTTTTAGCCCAGTCGATTGGTAGATAAGCTGGAATTTACTTTATGTGGGCGCTTTAGTGATGCAATTAGGCTGCCCAAATATCAGGGGCAGTTGACCGGTGTTTACGCCGTTTTAGTTTGGAGCAATGGTTTATGCCAGATGGCGCTTTGAAAGTTTATGGGGTTGAGCTTGGCTCGCGCCTGCTGCTTGGTAGCGCGCTTTACCCATCTCCGGATAGCCTTTCCGGAGCTGTAAAAAACTCGGGCACTGAGGTTGTGACGCTTTCTCTGCGCCGGGAGACCAGCGGCGACGGCGCGGCGTCTACCTTTTGGGAGCATATAAAATCTTTGAATGTGCGCCTATTGCCTAACACTGCGGGCTGCCGCACAGCAAAAGAGGCGATCACCACGGCGTTAATGGCACGGGAAGTGTTTAGCACGAACTGGATTAAGGTTGAGGTGATTGCCAATGATGACACATTGCAACCTGACCTTTTTGGACTGGTTGAAGCTGTTAGAGAGCTAAGTGACCAGGGCTTTCAGGTGTTTCCTTACACTACAGAAGATTTGGGCGCGGCAGAGCGGTTGCTTTCGGCCGGGGCTGAAGTGTTAATGCCATGGGGGGCGCCGATTGGCACGGGCCGCGGCCTCATGAACCCTTATGCGCTTATGACGATGCGAAATTATTTCCCTGAAGTGCCGCTGGTTGTTGATGCGGGCATTGGCAAACCCTCTCATGCGGCAGCGGCGATGGAGATGGGATATGATGCCATTTTGTTGAATACCGCTGTAGCGCGGGCAGGCAACCCACCACTGATGGCTGGGGCTTTTGCCAAGGCGATTGAAGCTGGGCGGGCCGCTCATGAAGCTTTGATTATTGAAGAGCGCGATATGGCCAGCCCGTCAACACCCCAGGCCGGTACGCCATTTTTTGACCTTGAAAATCTATAAATTTAAGTGCGGTAAAGAGCCATTATTAAAAGCTTTTGCAGTCTTGACTTCCCATTGATAATTCAGCTCACAGGCTTGCCCCTGAACCAGGGGCAAGCCCCATTGAAAATGGAAGTTGGCCGCTTGGGCATGTTGACAACTAAACAATCATATATTGCAGCGACCAGAGGAGCTAACGCAGATGGCGAATAAAAGCGATGATATGCAACGCGGCTTTCCGCGTTTTTATCCCGTAATGCCTGACCTTGCCTGGGTTGAGCGGCTGGCCCCTTTGGGCATTGAGGTTATTCAATTACGGTTAAAAGACGCATCACCAGATGAGATTGAGCGGCAGATTAAAGGCGCGCTCAAGGTTTGTAATGACTATGATGTGCAGCTAATCGTAAATGATTATTGGCAAGAGGCTATCCGTTTAGGGGCTGACTATATTCACCTTGGACAAGAAGATATTGCGGAAGCTGATGTGCCTGCCATTAAAAAAGCAGGTGTTAAATTCGGTGTGAGCAGCCATTCTCTTGAAGAGCTTGAATTCGCGCTTTCCTACCAGCCGGATTATATTGCCCTTGGCCCGGTTTATGAAACGCTTTTGAAAAAGATGAAATGGGCACCGCAAGGGCTGGAAAATGTGCAGCTTTGGCGTGAAAAAACTGACTTACCGCTGATTGCCATTGGCGGGATCACACCGCATCTGGCTGGTTTGGTGCTGGAAGCCGGCGCTGATAGTGTTGCCGTGGTAACTGATGTGATTACCGCGCCAGTGCCTGAAGCCCGGGTGCGGGAGTGGCTTTCTGAAACACGATCGCCGCCTGACAGCTCTAAATTAGCGCTGTGAGTGATCAGGAGACTTGTGAAGCTTTTTCCCTCAATGCTAGCTTGTCTTGTTGGTCTCTTAATTTTCATGAGAGGTGGCGGGGGAACCGGTTTGACGTGAACGCCTTTGCTCTCATTGATCTGAACTTCATATAACAGACGATTATCACTTTTATTCGTGGACCCTATCTGATGCCCTATAAATTATTGCTCAGTGAAGAAATCAGCCCCGCTGTGCGGCGGATTGCACTTGAGCAGTTAACAAGGGCGCGGCGTGAATTGAGTGCCGCTAATAATATGCAGGAGGGGGTGCATCAATCTCGTAAATGTCTCAAGAAGCTACGTTCTTTATTGCGGTTGGCGCGGCCAATTATTGGTGAGGAAGTCTTTCGCGCAGAGAATAAAACCTACAGAGACATTGGCCGCGCCCTAGCCCGCCCGCGGGATGCTGGCGCGCTAGTGGAGACGATTATTAAATTTGAGACGCGGGATGACCTTAAAAACTTCCGGCCTTTATTTCTGAAACTGAAGCAGAAGATTAGTGAAGATCAGCAGGCCTTTGAAGCTGAGCTGGAGATTGTTGCGCTGTCGCATATTGTTGAAACGCTGGATGCCTCCCTGGCACGATGGCGCAATATGCCTTTGCCGCAATCCTCTTTTGAAGATATCGCCCATGGCTTTGCCTTTTGCTATGACAGGGGGCGTGAAAGCCTGAAAGTGGCACTGCGAAAGAATAGCTCTTTTTACATGCATGAGTGGCGCAAGGATGTGCAGCAAACCTGGCGCCATATGCAAATGCTGACCCTGATTTGGCCAGAAGATATCATGCCGCGCATCCGCCTGGCGCAAGATATATCCCGGCTGATGGGGACGGAACATGATATTTCTGAGTTATTGATTTACATGAAACAGCAGAAGAAACTATTTCGCAAATCGAAACAGCTGAAAGCGCTGCGCAAGCCGTTTCAGAGGGTTGCCAAAACCATTCAGAGAGATTTGTGCTTGCATGCGGCGGAACGCGGGCGCCGGCTATATGCATTTGAGGCGGCGGCGATCGCTGAGGCTATGACGGTGTATTGGAAAACCGCACAAGCAATGCAGCCCTTGCCCGGGTTGGTAAGCGCAATGGCGAATATAGAAACTGCACCGCCCCGCAAAGTTGAGGCAATGCGCCAACAAACGGCGAGACCGCCGAGGCAAGCTTCTCAGGATGCTGATGACAAAGCTCAGACTATCAGAGGTAAAAGCACTGTTGGTTTTAGTAAAGTTGTGCCGATTAGAGAGGGGCAGGAGCGCCCTTCAGATGACAAGCCTGAAACACCGGCTGGTTCAAATAAAGACAGTTTGGACGACTAGACGATCTTCTCTCCATTCCCCCCTTGCCGTCTCTACGCCACTAAAATTCAGGAGATACGCACACTGTGTTACAATTAAATTTTTGTAACACAGCGTGTTTAGACTTGACCTGCCATCGTTTAGACACTCTCCTCAGGAGAAATATAAATTCGGCAAAAGTTGTCATTTTAAAAACTTGCGCTTTCCCTGCACTCCTTTTCTCCTGCCCCCTATCTGGTGAACAGGGACTGACACCGCAAAAATGAACGAGGTTTAATTCAATGCGCGCCCATCCTCTCCCCCGCTCCTTCAAAATCCTATTTATCCTGACGTTTTTTGTCTTTGTAGTTACGGCGATATTTAGCCTTGGGACATCAAACCTGAAAGCTGAGGGTCTTTCTTTTTCTCATTCCACCTCGAATTATGAAGCGGTGAATTACCGGTCGCGGTTGATGAAGCGGGAAGCCAAAGAGACGCGCACTGTTGATGATTGGATCAGGATTGCGATTGTCTCGCTTGGGGAGAACCCGCATCGCTCGCGCCGGGCCTATGAGGCGGCTCTTGCCATTCAGCCCGATAAAGCCACACTCTGGCTTGAACTTTCCAAAACCATTCGCACGCTTGCGCTTGATAAAACCCAAAACCGGGCGCGGCGTGGTTTTTATCGGGATGGCAGTGGGGCGGCCTTTAATGCTTATCGTTTTGCGAAAAGCGAAGAGGCCCAGGCTGAAGCGCTTTCAGTTTTAGCCTTCTTTTTAAGGGGGCGCTCTTATTGGCGGCCAGCCCTTAATGCGTATAAAGCCAGCCTTGACCTGGTGCCGAATGACGAAATCAAAGAGGTTTATGAAACGCTTCGGGCTGAAAAAGGTTTTCGCATTACCAACTACTCTATTAATTCGGACCTGAAGCAACCGCAGCTATGCATCCAATTCTCTGAGGCTCTTTTTTCACGGGGGACCGAGTATGCGACCTTCTTTAAAGTGAATAATCAAGATCCTGATGGGGTCAGGGTTGAGCGGCGCCAAATTTGCCTTGATGGATTTACCCATGGCGAAACTTATGATGTCGCTGTGCGGCAAGGGCTGCCCTCTGTGGTTGGTGAACAGCTTTTAAAAAGCTCTAACCTTGATATTTATGTGCGTGACCGCAGCCCGTCTGTTCGTTTTTCATCAAAGGCTTATGTATTGCCAAAATTTGGCCAACAGGGCTTGCCGCTGATGAGCGTAAACACAGATGTGGCTGGCCTCTCGCTTTATAGGGTTGGCGACAGGAACCTTGTTAGCGCCGTGCTTGATGGGCAGTTTCAATCTGCGCTAAGCAGCTATGATGTTAATCAACTCAAAGACAAGTTTGGTGCTGAGGTTTGGAGCGGTGAGCTGGATATTAAATCCAAGCTGAATGACGATATTAAAACCTCCGTCCCTATCCAGAAAACCATGCCTGAAATGAAGCCAGGGCTTTATGTCATTCGTGCCTGGCCGAAGAACAGCAAATATGGTGAGAGCCGCGGCACGAGCCAGTGGTTTATTATTTCAGATATTGGCCTTGCGACTGTGAAAGCTGACAATGGGCTTTATGGCTTTGCGCGCAGCATTTCTGATGCGCGGCCGCTTGAGGGGGTTAGCCTTCGGCTTATTGCCCATAATAATGAAGTGCTCTCTGAAGCAAAAACTGACGCCAGCGGTATGGTGAAATTTGAAGGAGGGCTGCTGCGCGGCAAAGGCGGCAACCGACCGGCTCTGCTTGTGGCTGACCGGACAGATGAAGGGGATTATGGTTTTGTTGACCTGACAAAAGCTGCCTTTGACCTAACTGATCGCGGTGTTGGCGGGCGCGCTGCACCGGGGCCACTTGATGCATACCTCTATGCGGAGCGCGGTGTTTATCGCCCCGGCGAAGAGGTGCATTTAACGGCCTTGCTGCGTAACCAGCTTGGCAATGGCGTTTCTAATTTGCCGCTATCATTAGTTGTGACCCGCCCCGATGGCAAAGAACATCGCCGTATTTCACTGCCTGACCAGGGTGCAGGGGGGCGCAGCTTTAGTATGGCGCTTATACAAGCTGCGATGACCGGGACTTGGCGGGTTCAAGCTTATGCCGATGTTAAAGGCAAGCCTATTGGTTCGACCTCATTTCTGGTTGAGGATTATGTGCCGGAGCGTATGGAGCTAACGCTGAAAAGCGATGAAGGGGTTTGGAGCCGCGAGAAAAAGGCTGAGCTAAAAATTTCTGGTGCTTATCTTTATGGTGCTGCCGCGGCCAAACATGAGCTGCGCGGTGATTTCACAATTGTGAAGCGGGAAGCTGGACTGCCTGGCTTTAAAGATTTCAGCTTTGGCCTGCATGATGAAAAATTCCTCAATGTTCATAACAAGCTGCCACAACTTGGGCTGTTGAATGAAAAAGGCAAAACCACGGTTGAGCTTGAATTGCCTGATTTTGAGCGCCCTTCAAAGCCCTTAGAAGCACGGGTCAATATTCGCCTCTTAGAGCCAGGCGGCCGCCAGGTTGTACGGGCTGTTAATTTGCCGGTTGCGAATGAAAAACCAATGATTGGTATTCGCAAAGTTTCCACCGCTGATGAAATGAAGACGGATGGCAAAGGTGTTTTTGAAGTTGTTAGCCTTGATGCCAAAGCCAAGCAAACGACGCAAAAGCTGAATTGGGAATTGGTGAAGATCACCAAAGATTACCAATGGTACAGCCAGAATGGCAGATGGCGCTATGAATCTGTTGTATACACCAACCGGGTGGCTGAAGGGGTTGTGGAGACTGATGAAGATGGCCCGGTTAAAATTGAGATGCCTTTAAAGCGCGGTCAATACCGGCTTGAGCTGGTTTCAGAAACCTATAACCAACTGGCTGCCAGCCGCGAATTTTCAGTTGATTGGTACGCGGCACGAGATGCAGACACGCCTGACGTGCTGGAGATTGCTGCCAATAAACCAAGCTATGCTGTTGGTGACCAGATGGTGCTGACCGTTAAACCGAAAGCTGCTGGTAAAACTTTGGTGGCGCTGATGAATGAAACAGTGCTTGAGCTGAAAGAAGTTGAGCTCGGCCCTGAGGGCGGTGATGTTAGCTTTGACGTAACTGAGAAATGGGGCGTTGGCACTTATGTGGTGGCGATGCATTATCACCGGCTTGACGCGAGCAACAGCCAGATGCCAGGCCGCGCCATTGGCGTGAAATGGCTGAAAACCGATGAAGCCCCGCGCAAACTGACTGTTGCCATGGACCTGCCGGAAAAACACGGTGCGAACCAAGAGCTGACTTTGCCGCTTACAGTTACCGGCCTCACCCCGGGTGAAAAAGCCTATGCGGTGATTGCAGCGGTTGATGAGGGCATACTAAGCCTGACCCATTATGAGAGCCCGCGGCCTGATAAGTATTTTTATGGCCAACGCCGGTTGTCTGGTCAAATCAGGGATGTTTATGGCCATTTAATTGATGGGATGAATGGTGCTGCTGGCAATATACGCTCTGGCGGTGATGCGGGCGGGCTTGATATGCAAGGCGCACCGAATAGCATTAAGCCGGTGGCGCTCTACTCTGGCATAGTTGATGTTGATGACGATGGCAAAGCGATTGTTAAATTTGCGCTGCCGCAATTTAATGGCTCATTGCGCGTTATGGTGACTGCCTGGAGCGAATCAAAGCTTGGTACTGCAGAGACATCTCTTATCGTGCGAGACCCTGTTGTGATGCTCTCGAGCATGCCGCTATTTTTAACGAAGGGTGATCAATCGAGGTTGTTCCTTTCTATTGATAATGTCGATGGGGTTGAGGGGCCTTATAAGCTCTCTATCACAAGTTCAGATCAGCTTGGCTTCACTGAAGCTGAAATGGCGGAAACTATTGATCTTGAAAAAGGCAAGCGGGTTAACCTTGCCCTGACATTGAAGGCTCTTAAAATGGGGGCCGGGAATTTTAAAATTAGCCTGACCCATGAGAGCGGGTTCTCAATATCCCAGAGCAATGATCTATTTGTAAAACCGCCGCAGCCTGATGCTTCATGGCGGACGGTGAAGATGATGAAGCCGAATGGCGGCAAGCTGACATTCACCGGTGATGTGTTTGCTGATATTATTCCCGAGAGTGCCACAGGCTCTTTGTCGGTGGGCAATCTTGCCGGGCTTGATGTCGCCGGCATATTTGAAGCGCTTAATCGCTATCCTTATGGCTGCGCAGAACAAACCACCAGCCAGGCTATGCCCTTGCTTTATGTCTCTCGTATTGCGCCGCTGTATGGCCAATCAATTGCCAAAGACATTCCGAAACGCATTGAAAAAGCGGTTGCGCGGTTGGCGAGCCTGCAAAATAGTGCTGGCGGTTTTGGGCTTTGGTCGCCGCATCGGGTCGATATGTGGCTAACAGCTTATGTCACTGACTTTCTCACTAGAGCCCGCGAGCAAAAATTTGACGTGCCGCCAGAAATGATTTCCACGGCTTTGGCGCGGCTTAAAAACTCAGTCAATTTTGCAGCTGATTTCTCAAGCGGCGGTGAGGATATTGCCTATGCGCTCTATGTGCTTGCCCGTAACGGCGAAGCCAATGTGGGTGACCTTCGCTATTATGCTGATACCAAACTCAAGAACTTCTCGACACCGCTTGCCAAGGCGCAGATTGCGGCAGCACTTGCGATGTATGGTGATGTGCCGCGCTCTAAGGCGGCATTTATGACAGCATATACGAGCATACTTGATGCTGAAGTCGCAGCTGAAGCGGCGGTAGGCACCAGCTATTATCGCCGTGACTATGGCACAAGGCTGAGAGACAGAGCCGCCTTGTTAGCGCTTAGTTCTGAAGCAAAGCATGCGGCGCTGCCAACAGCTGACCTTATTAAGGCGGTTGTTAATGCGCGGGAGAAGGTGACGTTTACCTCAACACAGGAAAATGCCTGGTTGCTGCTTGCGGCCAATGCGCTTGAGAAAAATGACCGGGCCATTTTGCTCTCTGTTAATGGTGAGGATCGCACGGGTCTTTACCAGAAGAGCTTTACGCCGCGCGACCTTGAGGGCACCGGCATAGAGGTGGTTAATAAAAGCGCTGAAGATGTAAGCGCTGTGCTAACTGTGCATGGCTCTAGCGAAAACCCACTACCGGCTTTTGAGCAGGATATCGGCATTAAGCGTCAGTTCTATTCATTAGAGGGCAAGGAAATCTCTTTATTGAATGCGAAGCAGAATGACCGGGTTGTGGTGGTTGTGACGATTATTGATAAAGCACATAAGGGTGGGCGGCTGCTGCTTGCAGATCACCTCCCGGCCGGTTTTATGATCGAAAATCCGAACCTTGTAACCGGTAGTGACCTTAAAAACTTTACCTGGTTAAAACGATCACAGCGCCCGGTTCATCAGAGTTTTCGGGATGATAAGTTTGTAGCGGCGTTTAACCTTCGCTCTGTTCATAAAAAGGCTGATGACCGCCTCATCAGGGTGGCTTATATCATGCGTGCCGCGCATGAGGGGCGCTATATTCACCCGGCAGCGCATGTTGAAGATATGTACCGGCCAAATCGTTTTGCCAGAACTGGCGCGCAGAATGTAATTATTGACCGGCAGTAGGCCCCTTGATGAGCAAGCGAGCAGAACCACACACCCCAGCTGAGCATGCCCCCTTAAATGAGGGCATGCTTATGGCGGCAAGCCCTGAGAGTAAATCATTACTCTATCGCTTAAAGACGGCACGGCTTACTGGCCGCGTTTACTGGAGCGTATTTTGGGCTGGGCTTGTGGTTGGCTCTCTTCTTGGAATAATTAGCGGCTATCTCTACCTCACCTCTTTGCCGGTTCTTGATCTTCAGGCTGCCATGAAACGCTCACCTATTGTGGTGGACCGTCATGATCATTTGTTGCGGGCCTTCACAACCGGGGAGGACCGCTGGCGGTTGCCGGTGGCTGCAGAAGACATTGCACCCCAATATGCGAAGTTGCTGCTAAATTTTGAGGATAAAGGATTTTATACCCATGCAGGCATAGAGCCATTGGCTTTGCTGAGGGCGGCTAAGCAATGGGCAATGGCTGGGCATATAGTCTCTGGTGGCTCAACGCTGACTATGCAAGTTGCGCGATTAATTGAAGGGCATAGCGGGCGGTCTATTTCGATAAAACTACAGCAGATGAAAGCCGCTTTGCAGCTGGAGACGCATCTGACAAAAGATGAGATTTTCTCACTTTATCTGCATCTCACACCATTTGGCGGCAATATTGAAGGTGTGCGCGCGGCGTCACTTGCATATTTTGGCAAAGAACCGAAGCGGCTTTCACTGGCTGAGGCAGCGACGCTTGTTGCTATTCCTCAATCCCCTGAAATGCGGCGTCCAGACAGGTTCCCCAAGCGGGCCATGCGGGCGCGGAACCGGGTTTTAAAACGGGGCTATGAGGCGGGGCTGATCTCTGAAGGGGATTATCTTTACGCACGGCGCCAACCTATGACCAAAAGCCGGTTGGCCTTCCCGATGGTTGCACCGCATCTTTCAGAACAGCTTGTGCCTAAGGTTGGGCCAAGCCATATTGTGCGCACCACCATTTCAAAACATTTACAAGTGAAACTGGAGCGTTTGGCGGCGACCCATGCGGCGCGGCTTGGCAAAGATCTTTCTGCGGCGATACTGGTGATTGATCATCAGACGGGTGAGGTGCTGGCACATGTGGGGTCGGCAGATTATGAAGATCATGATCGTTATGGACCGATTGATATGACGCGCAGCGTGCGCTCGCCCGGCTCTACGCTGAAACCATTTATTTATGGTATGGGGTTTGACGCGGGGCTTGCCCATCCTGAAACGCTTATAGATGATGCCCCGGTGCGCTATGGTCTTTATGCGCCGAAGAATTTTGATGGCAAGTTTCATGGCACTGTCAGCGTGCGCCAAGCGTTGCAAAAATCACTGAATATACCGGCTGTGAAAATGTTGTCGGCAATAAAACCGGCCCGTTTTAGCGCGCGCTTTCGCTATGCGGGTCTGCATAAATCTATGCCCTTGAACCTGGCTGTGGCTCTTGGCGGCGTTGGCTTCACACTGGAGGACCTTGCCCGCTCTTATATGCATATTGCGAACCCCACTCATATTGGTGGACTTAAACGGCTTAGGCAGGCACAGTTAGCAACGTCCCTAAAAAGGCAGAAGGAGCGCCCGTTGATGAGCGAGCGGGCGGCGTTTTATGTTAGCCATATTCTACGCGGGGCGACGCCGCCTAAAAATGCCAAGCCCGGTGCCCTGGCCTATAAAACCGGCACCTCCTATGGCTACCGGGATGGTTGGGCGATTGGTTTTGATGGCCGGCATTTGGTGGCTGTTTGGATCGGCCGGCCAGATGGCAGCGCTACCACGAACCTGACGGGCATTGGGGCAGCCGGGCCGCTGTTGTTTGATGCGTTTCAATATATCTCTGAGAAGCGGGCCCCCTTTGCGCCGCCGCCAGAAGGGGTGATTTTTGCCAATGGGGATGAGTTGCCGCCGCCACTGCGCCATTTTGATAAAAAGCCTTTGCAGCTGCTCTCCCATCAGGGGCTAAGGGATGGCGGCGATGTGAAAATTGCATTTCCGCCGCCAGGGGCTGAGTTTTTAATGCAGAAACGACAGGCTGGACGGTTTCAAATTGCATTGAAAGCTTCGGGTGGCACTTTGCCGCTGACATGGCTGGTCAATGGCAAGATGATAAACTCTAAAGCTTATCGCCGCCAAAATAATTATAAGCCTTATGAGCGAGGGTTTATTGAGTTTTCTGTAATTGACGCGAAGGGCAAGACGGACCGGGTACAAATTCGCGTTCGCTGAGTGAGGCTTTTGGCGCCTCACCCCTACCCCCCCCCTTTTTTTCACTCATTTCACATTAAAGTCCAGTCAACTCACTGAGACGTGACAAAATGTTTACGGCCTTTGGCTTGCCTGCTAACGATGCGCGCTTTAAAGATTAGTCATGCAAATTCATAGCCCTAAAGACTTTCAGGCTCCTGGGCGATTAGTTATCATGGCTGGTGCTGTGCTTAATTTAAGGTTCTAGCTTTATGTTGCCCTCTGCTGCCTGCTTCTTTAAATTACTCCGCTTTCAGCGGCAAAAGTTAAGTGCTTGCTTGTTTTGGCTGTTGGGGGCTGGGCTTTTGCTTGTGTCTTTTATTGGCCTGCGGCTCTCTGAATTTTTCTCTTATGAGTACCTTGTAGCTGAGATGCCCTTGCTGGGATTGGTGCTGTTTTTATTTGTGTGCGGCTGTGGTTTTTTAGGGCTGCGCTATATTCTACTGCGCTTGCCTGACCACCATGCTAGTCGGCACGCCAGCTTTGCGGTTATTGCTGGGATTTTCCTAATCGGGATTGGCGCGCGCGGGCTTTTATTGCTTAGTGAGCCGGTGCTTGAAGATGATTATCAGCGTTATTTATGGGATGGCGGGGTGCTGGCTGCCGGGTTAAACCCCTATAAGTACAGCCCGCTTCAAGTGCTTAAGGGGGATGCTCCACCTCGCTACCTTATGCTTAGAAGTGATGCCTACCCGATTGTTGAGCGGATCAATCACCCTGACCTTAGAACAATCTATCCGCCGGGGGCGGAGGCTGCATTTGCTGGCGCGCACTATTTGTCGCCCTGGTCATTAAGTGGTTGGCGCGGGGTTATTGTGGCGCTGGAGATTGCTACATTTTTCATTCTGCTTGCTATTCTGAACCATCTTGGGCGGGGCGTGCATTGGGTTTCTCTTTATTGGTGGAACCCGCTGGTGATTAAAGAAATGGTGAACTCGGCCCATATGGAGGCGGTGCTGGTGCCGCTGCTTATGGGCGGTGTTTTACTGGTGCTGAAGCGGCGAATGGCCGGGGCTTCCCTGCTATTCAGTTTTGCAGCTAGCGTTAAATTCTGGCCGGCATTGTTATTGCCGTTGGTCTGGCGGCAGATGGGGGGGCGACCTTTTGCCTTGCTGCTCTCTTTAATTATGGCGCTGTTGATTGGGGCTGTAACCATTTGGCCTTATTTGACAAGCGGGTTGAACCAGAGCTCTGGTCTTGTTGCCTATGCGCAGGGCTGGAAAACCAATTCGCTGATTTTCCCTTTGATAGAGATGATGGTTAGCAACTGCTTGTTGCTCTTTGATGGGGCGGCTTATGCGCCGCTTGCGGCGCGTGGCCTGGTGGCTGGCGGCGTGCTGTTGGTTGCAGCGTGGTTCACGATTAAGCCGGGGACCAATGAGCGTGAGCTGTTAGCGCAAGTATTTGTGCTTGTGTTGTTGATATTCCTTTTCAGCCCGGCGCAATTCCCGTGGTATTTTCTTTGGGTGGCTCCATTTATGGTGATCTACCCCTTGGCATCGCTTTGCTTACTGGTGCCGATGATGTCTTTTTACTATTTTGGTTTTTATCTGATGGTTCATGATCTTGCTGAGCAATGGCGTTTTCCAGTGACGGCGCTGTCCTGGTTTTTACCGCTTGCGCTGCTGATATTTGAGATGAAACGATTTAAGGAGCGCCGCTTTGCTCAAGGATAAGTTCATATCGGTTGTGATACCGGCGCTTAATGAGGAAAATGCAATTGGTGACGTGATCCGCGACTTACCGATGTGGATTGACCAGATCATCGTTTCTGACAATGGCTCGAATGATAACACGGCGGCGGTTGCTGAGCAGCTTGGGGCCCAGGTGGTATTTGAGCTTGAGCCCGGCTATGGCTCTGCCTGTCTGAAAGGCCTCTCTGCTGTTGACCAGCGCGTGGATGTTATTGCGTTCATTGATGGTGATTATTCTGACTTCCCGGAAGATATTCATAAAATCGTTGACCCTATTGTAGCGGGTGAGGCTGATTTTGTGCTGGCGAGCCGAGCGAAAGGATTAGTTCAAAAAGGTGCCCTTACCCCGGCGCAGAAATTTGGCAACTGGTTAGCTACCTGGTTAATGCGCCGCATTTGGGCCGCGCCTTATAGTGACCTTGGCCCTTTTCGTGCCATTGATGCGGCGCTGCTAGAGCGCTTGGCGATGGAAGATAGAAACTATGGCTGGACCATTGAAATGCAGATTAAAGCGGTCTTGGCAGGCGCGCGAATTTTAGAGGTGCCAGCCCGGTACCGGCAGCGCATTGGGGTTTCTAAAATCTCTGGCACTATTAGTGGTTCAGTTAAGGCGGGATATAAAATTCTTCACACCATTTGGAAATACCGGAAGCTGGAGCGGCCACAAATGTAAAGACAGGCAGTGAGCGCTTGTTTCTATAGTAACCAAGCGTTACGGGGTTTTGCGCCAAAGTTGTTTGCTGTTTAAGAGCTTGCCCCAATGGTCATTATAGGGGTGCACATAAGGGGTGGCACCCTGGTTATTGATGAGTGGCTTGCTGTGATTGGCCCAACCAAAGACGCCTTCTTTTAAATTATATATGTCTTTAGCGCCATTTTGCTTCAGAGCACCTGCCAGATAAGCGGCCATTTTGCTAGAGCGCACGCCAACTGAGCAATAGAAAATAACGGTTTTGCCATCAACCTTCTGACCCCAGTTTTCAAGAACAGTAGATTTCCAGCTGCCGGGGCTGAGGCGATGCGCCCCTTTAATATGGCTGACCGCAAATTCATCCGGCTCCCGCACATCAAACAGGATCACATCTTCTGGTGTCTCTTGCCGCAACATATCCAGCTGCTGGCGGTTAATATGGCGCACATCGTCATAGTCTTTCTCGATTTGCTGGTGAATGGCCGGGAGATTAAACTCTGCCGCTTTCGATGAGTTTGGCATGGAACTGAGTAATGCCGTTGTGATAAGTGCCGCTAAGGCTGTGATCTTATTTCTCATGTTGGCGGCACCTCTGATGGATTACTTGCTGTTGTCTAAAATCTGCGCGGCGGCGATGAGCGCCTGACCATAGCTGATACCGCCATCATTGGCTGGAAGTTTGTTATTGTTATGAACTTGCAGACCCTGCTGGTTTAAAAGCTCTGTTAACTCTGCTCTCAGCGTTCGGTTCTGCAGGCAGCCTCCTGAAAGGGCGATGGTTGTCGGCGCTTCTGGCAATGTGTTAGCGGCGCGGCGGACCCACTCAGCCAGCCCGGTTGCCAGGCTATGATGAAAGCAAGCAGAGATGAAAGATGCTGCCTCCCCCTTTTTCAGATCGCTCAACAAGGCTTGCCAAAGGGGGGCGAAGTTTAGGTCTAACCTGTTATCGAATTGAGTGAAGTGCAGGGGATAAACGGCTGCAGTAAGCGCCTTGTCTCTGGCGCGTTGATCTATCAACGCTTCTAGCTGCATGGCGGCTTCGCCTTCATAGGTAACTTTATCAGCCGAGAGCTGCAGCGCTGCCGCAACCGCATCAAACAGCCGACCGCAGGAAGAGGCTTTGGGGCTATTGAGGCCTTTTGCCATCATAGCGCGAAGTGTCTCTGTTGGTTTGCACTTTAAATAGCTGAGCAGCGAGAGCCCTTCAGATTGTTCTATAAACTGCGGCCAGCCCAGGGCGGTTTCTATATGGGCAACGAGGTTTCGCCATGGCTCACCTATGGCGGCAACGGCCCCGGGTAGCGGTATGGCGGGAAATGCCCCGAGACGCTCTATGTATTTATAATTGCCATAAAATAACTCACCGCCCCAAATCGTGCCATCCAGCCCGTAACCCACCCCGTCCAGAATTAATCCCAGATGTTTATTGTCATCATTGGCCGTGCCGTTTTCGCCAAGGGCCGCAGCCATATGGGCGTGGTGATGCTGCACTTCAATGAGGGGGAGGTGATCTTCTGCACTTAACGCGCGGCCATATTTGGCTGAGAGATAATCCGGATGCATATCAACTATTCGGGCGGTGGGGCGGTGATTAAACAGATCTGTATAGAGCGCGATTGCGTGCTGATAGGCATCGAAGCTTGGCACATTCTCAAGGTCCCCCAGATGCTGGGAGGTGATGGCTGCGCCGTCTTTTAGTAAGGTAAAGGTTGATTTTAACTCGCTACCATAGGCGATAAGATCGGGGGCGTTTTCAAACCCAATTGGCAATTTTATCGGTGCGGGGGCATAGCCTCTGGCACGGCGCAAAAGGGTGGTGACCGCCCCATCTTGCCTGGCGACGCTGTCATCGACGCGGCTGGTTATCGCTCTATTATGGAGGAGTGCGTAATCGGCAATTCCGCTCAAACCTTCTATCGCCATCTCATTTTCAATAAATTGCGGATGGTCAGACAGGTTGCCGCTGGTCATGATTAATGGCTCATCAAACTCTGCCATGATCAAATGATGCAGCGGCGTAGATGGCAGCATAATGCCAATTTCAGCGAGGCCGGGGGCGATGGAAGCTGGCAAATTCGAGGCGCTTTGAGGAACAAGCACGATGGGGGCTGCTGGGCTTTGCAACAGAGCCTGTTGTTCTGTTGTGAGGGGCAGATGTTTTTTCGCTGTCTCACAATCCCGGTACATAAGAGCGAAGGCTTTATTAGAGCGTTGCTTGAGGCGGCGCAGCTCTTTGACCAGATCTTCGCTCACAGCGCGGCAAGCAAGGTGAAAACCGCCAAGCCCTTTAATGGCGATGATATTATCTGCCTTGAGCAAGTTGATGCACCGCTCTAGGGCTTCCTCCCCTTGCTCTAAAATTGCTCCTTCGTTGCCCGCCGCCCCATTTAGCGCGACAAGGGATAAGACCGGGCCGCAGGCAGGGCAGGCAATGGGCTGGGCATGGAAGCGGCGGTCTGCCGGGTTTTCATAGTCTTTGCGGCAGGCGGGGCACAGGGTGAATGGCGACATGGATGTATTTGCCCGATCATAAGGCGCTTCATGAATGATGGTGAGGCGCGGGCCGCAATGGGTGCAGTTTGTGAAGGGGTATTTATAACGGCGCTCAGTGGGGTTTGTTATTTCTTCGACGCAATCTTTGCAGGTGGCAGCATCTGGCGTGATGCGGGTTTTCATCTCACCGCTTTGGCTATGCTTTATGGAAAAGCCTTTGCTTAGCCGCTCCGCGTTTTTTGCCAGATCACGGCTCTCCTCGGCATGTTCAATTGTTATAGCTTCAATTACCGCGAGGGGCGGGCATTCGGCTTTTAATCGCTCTATGAAGGTTTTACTAACATCTGCTTCTGATGGATCTGCGTGGTGGAGAATTATCTCGACGCCGGCGGCGCTGTTCCATACCTCTCCGCATAATCCCATTTCAACCGCGATGCGCCAAACATAGGGGCGGAAGCCGACCCCCTGCACTGTGCCGGTGATGGTGATGGTGCTGGTAGCTGCGGAAGTTTGGTTTTGGGTCATAAAATTATCGGGCGGCAAAGGTTGTTTGAGTTTTGCCTCACCCTTTTACCTGCGCGAAGGCTTCCGGGTAAATTAAGGTGCCGCTTGAGGGGATATCATCAGAGTAACGCAGGCCTAAGAGGTACGGGCCTGAATAAGGGCCTTTGAACTTGCTTGCAACCTCAGGGCTATAACCAAGCTTGGCGTAATAGTCTGGCTCCCCAAGTACAAAGGATAGTTTTTCACCCATGGCTTTTAGAATCTCCTGGCTGATGCTGAGCAGCTCTAGGCCAATACCTTTGCCCTGGCAGCTCGGGTCAACGACCAGAGGGGCCATTGCGAGCGCGTCATAGAGCCCGTCATCAGTTTCAAGCAAGACACGAGAATAAGCGATGAAGCCGGTTATTTCACCATGTTCGCCTGGGCGGCGCTGATGCGCGAGGCTTAGAACAACATCGTCATTGTCAAGGAGGTTGCGCATGAAGCGAGCTTCATCTGAGCGAAGAAAAACGCGTTCTATCAGGGAATAAATCTGGGGCCAGTCCTCTGGCCTGGTATCTCTTATTTCGCCTAGATCCATCATTTTTATTCAGCAATCAGTTTTAATGTACCTTGCAGTCCGTTTAGAAATTCTTTGGTTTTAACGGGCTTTTTGCCTTCTCTTTGCAACTCAATCAGCTCTACTGAGCCTTCTTCGCAATTGATGAAGATTTGACCGTCTTTTATTTCAACATCCTTAGATATTACTTCAGAAACACCTGACCGTAAAACCTTTATTCTCTCTATTTTACCTGGGGCAGTTTCTGCTTTAAACCAAGCCCCGGGAAAGGGGCTTAGCCCTCTGATGTGGTTATGTACCTCTTTAGCCGGGCGTTGCCAGTTAATGCGGGTCTCGGATTTGTCAATTTTGCGGGCATATGTCACCCCTTCAACCGGTTGCTTTGTTGCAAGAAGGGAGCCGCGCTCAAGCGCATCCAGCGCCCGGCCTAATAGGTCAGCGCCGCGGATCATCATATCATCATGCAGGTCTCCAGCGGTCATTTGAGGGGGGATCGGGATGTGATCGCTGAGGAGGATATCTCCCGTATCAAGCCCTTCATCCATCTGCATGATCATTACACCGGTGGCGCTATCCCCGGCCATAATGGCGCGCTGAATGGGGGCAGCACCGCGCCAGCGTGGCAGCAATGAGCCATGGACATTCAGGCACCCCAAGGGGCAGGCTTCTAATATTTGTGGGGGGAGCAGCAAACCATAAGCCACGACAATTGCGATATCTGCTTCAAAGGATTTAAATGTTTCTTTGGCCTCTTCGCTTTTCAAACGCTTTGGGGTGAGAACAGTCAGCCCTGCTTTTTCTGCAAAATCATGTATGGGGGTTTTGCGGGTTTTGCCGCCGCGGCCAGCGGGCCGTGGGGGCTGGGTATAAACCGCCCTAACATCATGGCCCTTTAGGATGATCTCTGACAGGCAGGGAATTGAAAATTCCGGCGTGCCCATGAAAATGACCCTGAGTGACATTGAGCTAGGCTCCTTATTATGTTGGGTGACTTTTTATTTTGGAAAACTTTGGGCTAAGCGTTCGCCTTTGGATGCCATACTGCACCATTTATGTTGAGCCGGGCGATGATGGCGAATTAGATTAAAAGCGCGCCATCTGGTTTAAAGCGCGTCAGTCTTTTTGGCCTTGGCAAATTTCTTGATGACCCGGTCACGACGGAGTTTTGAGAGATAATCAATGAACAGCTTGCCATTTAGATGGTCGATCTCATGCTGAACAACTGTTGCCAGGAGGTCTTCACAAACCATTTCCTGCATTTTGCCGTGGCGATCAATATAGGCAACATTAACGGCGGCTGGGCGCTCGACTTCGGCGTAATAGTCGGGGATGGAAAGGCAGCCCTCTTCATAGAGTGAGCGCTCATCAGACGCGGAGATGATAACCGGGTTGACCATAATGATCGGGTTGGGCTTTTCTTCCTCCTCACGCTTCGCTGCATCCATCACAATCAGACGAATGGGTATATTGATCTGCGGCGCGGCAAGGCCAATGCCTGGCGCGTCATACATGGTCTCGAGCATATCATCCATCAGAACATTGAGCTCCGGGGTGACATCTGCGATTTCACCACACATTTCGCGCAGCACAGGGTCTGGAATTTTGATAATCTCTTTTACAGCCATTTTTTCTTTTTGCCTGTTGGCTTGAACTGATTGCTGGTTTGGTTTTTGTTTTTATTGATAATATAGTGCGTTCAGCCTGTTTTGCCACAAATCTGCCGGGGGGCAAATGGTTTTATTGTGGTTCTTAGCGGCTGCTATCATTTTTTAAGTACTGAATTTGGGGGAATATATGGCTTTTCTATATCGGGTTTTTCCGTTTTTCTTGCTTGTTACCTATCTGGCGCTGATGATCCTCTTGGCGATTGATCCCTTTAGCCGGGAGACCTGGTTTGCTGAAAATCTACCGGTGTGGATTGTGGTGGCGGCGCTGGTTTTTACCTTCCCCAAATTTCGTTTCTCGAATCTATCCTATTTTTTAATGTGGTTTTTCCTCTGCTATCACACGATTGGCGGGCATTACACCTTCTCCAGAGTGCCGTTTGATTTCTTTAATGACCTTATTGGTTCAGAGCGAAATAACTTTGACCGGGTCGGGCATTTTCTGGTCGGGGTGTTTGCTTATCCGGCGGCGGAGCTTTTCATCCGTAAAGGCTGGACCGCGTTTAAATGGGTGGCCGTGCTTATCGGCTTTATGGCTGTTTCCACCTGGGCGGGGCTCTATGAGGTGATTGAGATGATATATGCGGTGAATTACGGCGGCGATGAAGCGGCTGATTTCCTTGGCAGCCAAGGCGATATCTGGGACGCGCAAAAAGACATAGCGATGGATATGCTCGGCGGGCTGTTATTTGGCGGGTTCTATTATTGGTGCGGTGGTGATGAGCGGGATTAGGCTGCGATATTATCTCCGGTTGCCTCAGACTTGCGGCGACCAAGTACTAGCGCTTCATGACGATCATTGATCGCTTCAATGGCGATTGATTTATTTTTCAACTTGCTGGCCGGGTGTCCTGAAAATTTTGTTGCGATCAATTTGATGTCAGCGACCTTGAGCTTTTTAATTTCCTGAACAATTTCGGGGAAACGTTGCTCGTCTCTGAGCGCATTGGTTAATTTTTCAGTATATTCGGCCACCAGCTCTTGTTGTTTGCGAAGCTTTTCTTCTTTTTCGGCTTGTTTCTTCAGCTTCTCATGCTCTTCATTTTCCAGAGCAGTAAGTGCAGCATCGATGAATTGCTCAAAACTCACTTGTTCAAATTTCGTGAGGGTTTTTTCCAAAGCTGTTAGATCATTTACATAGGCCGCTTTGGCAGGCTTTTTCAAAAAGCTTTTCAGCTGTGCGACTTGGGGTTTCATTTTGCCAAGCGCAACACCAGAACCATCCGCGGCGGGCTTAATTTTATCGATTGATTTCAGTAACTGGCTGACGGTTTTATCTGGAGAAAAGGCAAAGACTTTATTGAGTTCCCGCCATCTTTGTGATGCATCATGCGCATCAGAGATTTGTAGCAGTTCAACATATTCATTAATAAACTGGTTGAAGTCTTTCGCTTTCATTGACCTAACCTTTCAGCGTTTAATGCCTTAGCCCCATACGGTTTATGACCTCTTGTGCTAAGGCCTCTGTTGCTTGATTTATCCGTTCAGCAGTAGAGTTATCATTTCCAAAAGGATATATGATTCCCTCACCAAAGGAGGCAGCAAGTGCCTTAAATCTGGGGATGAAAGTCTCACCGGGGAGAATATCGACTTTTCTACCTGGTCCGCCTTCATCCCAAGTGGATCTTAATAAGTCGCCTAGTTGTAAAATTGAGGGGTCATGACCCAGATTCTCAATCTTGGTAGTGGGCGATACCATAGATCCTACAACACCAATATGTTGAATATGAGGACAGATTCCTGCACCTCTTAGACTTTCAACCTGCCTTACAAAACTGTTCACAGCTTCTGTCGAGGCTTTATTCAGGATGGTAGGAATGAGCAGGTGTGAGCTTGTGGCGAGTGCCTGAATTTTTGCAGTGGTGAGCCTTGGGGGGCAATCCAGGATTATCAGGCTGAATTTGTTACGCACATCTTCATTCAGCAGGATATTAGCAAGGTTAAAGCGAACATCATTATCTCGATCACTTAAGAGCCATTCAATCATCAACCTATTTTCGGTATTTGCCAAATCATAATAAGCGGGGAGAATTTTTAGATTGTTCCTGCCGGTGACGGTGAAATTCGTCGTCACGACTTCATGCTTTGAGAGATCACCTCTGATGAGTTTGGTGGCATGAGAGTCAGTGTTATTGGGGGGCCATATGTCATCATGTGGGTTGGCAAATCCGGCCAGCGTGCCTTGAAAATCCAGATCAATGAGTAGGACCGGTTTCTGTTCTGCCACACCTTCATTGAGCATAATAGAGAGGCAAGAGGCCAGATTTGCAGAAATCGTTGTTTTGCCAACACCGCCTTTTAAATTAGCAATGCTGAGAATTTTGGCGAGTTGAACTCTATCGGCGTAATTATCAGGTCTTGGGATTATTGGAGCGGCCTTCCAGAGGCCTTCTCCTTCAACCATGCCGCCATTTTTTTCAACTTGCGCGACAGCCGCATGAGCTGATTTCATTCTATTGAAGTAGTTTATCTTTTCTTTAACGTAATTAAATAACTGCTTTGCGAACAATAGAAAGAGTGCAAAAATTGTTGCAGCTATAACTTCACCCACATTATGAGCTATTAATGGGCCTATCTTATTCCAGGCCCCTGAAATTATACCAGTGATACTCACAACCCACCCCGTATTACTTATACTGGCATTAGATGAGCATTTATTTTAATGGGTAGCAAATCATTTATCTAAGTATTCGCACAGCAACGGCAACCTATTACCCCGCCGCGCCTTTGCGTTGCCGGTCGTATTCGGCGGCGAAGGTGATGAGGGCAGTGATGAGGTCTTGTTTGGTGTGTGTTTTGCCTTTTAGCTTTAGTTTTTTGCGCAGCTGGAAATGCCGGATGAGGGCATTGAGGTTGGCGATGGTCAGCTTTTGCAATTTGACGCGCATCAAGTCTTCACCAAATTCCCGGTATAGCGTGATCGGGTTATAAGGTGTAGCGGCAAAGGTTGAGGTTTTTGCTGGTGCTGCCTTGGCTGCAGCGGCTTTTTTGGGTGGTTTTGTGGGCTGAACATTTTGCGGGGATGCCTTTTGTAACTCCAGCTGCGGCAAGGCCCCTTCGGGCAGGCTTTTTAGCATATCTTCCGCAAAGCGCGGGTTGCGCTCGGCTTCATTCAGGATGGTTTGAAAAAGCCGCGACAATAGCTCATGAGCTGGTTGCTCTTGTTGTTTTTGTTTTTCTGGCTCCTCAGATTTGCTCATGAGTTTGTCCTATATATTGTGCGGCGCAGGGCATTGCGAACGGCACTCTCTCTGCTCTTTGTGCCAGCTATGCCGAGGCATATTCATTTTCTATTGGCACGGTTTGCGGCGCATGGTGCTTCCAGGTCAAAATGGCTTCGTGTAGATTTTCAACCAAGTTACGGGCGCTGCCAAATTTGATAGATGGGCTAACCGGTTCTTCATTATAGCTCAGCGCATTTACAAGGGCCTGACGGGAGGGGATTTGTAAGCCAAACTTTCCATATTCATGCTCTATCGCGTCAATCACCATGGCGCTCCCCCCCGCATTCCCAACCCTGTTTGCAATCGGTATGAAGCGGGTTTCAATATCGCGGAGCAGCACGTTTTTCATGAGGGCGCGGATATTATCTTCTGCTGTTGGGTCTGCTGTGTAGGGGATGAGCGCATAATCAGCTGCGCGCAAGCCGCCCCATGCGGCGCAAGACAGGCCGGGCGGGCAATCAAGGATCACCACATCATAGAGCCCATCCGCAGAGCGGATGATATTGGCGACCTTTCGCTCAATATCGTAAAACACCTCTTCTAAGGTTGGCTCTGACTGGGCCATCATATAAAGGAGGGTGCGCTCGCTATCATCGAGCGCCGATGATGAAGGGATGACATCTATCACCGGGTCACGGGGCGGGCTGATCACATCGCCGCCGCCTTGCACGATGAACTGGCTGATATCAATATTCTTCCCGTCGCCAAAGGCATTTATCAGCATATCGCCGGCATGGCGGCCTGAATCTTTTGCCTCTATCCAGCGGTCCGCCCCCAAGAAAGAGAGGCTGGAGCTGGCTTGCGCATCCAGATCAATGACCAGCACACGCTTTTGCCCATATAGGGCGAAGCCATAGGCTGTCATCATGGTTAATGTGGTTTTGCCAACGCCGCCTTTGCGGTTTGAAATGGCGATAAAGTCAGTCATATTATTGGCCTCGTGACTGTTATCTGAAATTTTTGGTTTAGATCATTTTTCTGGATTTGATGGCCGCCGCTAATGTGCCTTCATCCAGGTAATCAAGCTCACCGCCAACCGGCACGCCGTGGGCAAGCCGACTTGCCTGCACCCCGGCATTCGCCAGCTGCTCAGTTATGTAATGGGCGGTGGATTGCCCCTCTACTGTGGCATTCAGCGCGAGTAGCACCTCTTTCACATCGTCACCGCTGGCCCGCTCTACCAGTTTCGCGATGCTTAGATCATCCGGCCCAATGCCATCGAGTGGTGAGAGAGTGCCACCTAGCACATGATATTGCCCCTTTATCACCTCTGCCCGCTCGAGTGCCCACAGGTCGCCAACGGTTTCAACAACACAAATAAGGTTGGTTGCACGGCGGTTATCTGAACAGAGGCTGCAGGGGTTGCTGGTGTCAATGTTGCCGCAAGTGCTGCATTCGACAATTTTTTCAACCGCCTCATTTAAAGCGCGGGCCAAAGGCACCATCAGGCTGTCTTTTTTTCTAATCAGGTGCAAAGCCGCGCGCCTGGCTGAGCGCGGGCCAAGCCCTGGCAGCTTTGAAATGAGCTTTATTAGCTCAGCTATTTCAGGTCCAGTGACAGAGCGTGACATTGGTGTTTCCTGGGATATTAGCTGGGGCGTTTCCTGGTCTTCAAGGTGGCCTGTGACTGGTGAAATTTATGTGCCTTAGCCAGTTTGGCGCGCTTATTTGGCAGATCTATGATCGTACAAATAATTGAGCGAAGCTTTGAGACAGATGATTGTAATCCTTAAAATAATTTAAGGCCGGGGGGGATGGGAAGATCGCCGGTGACTTCTTTCATTTTGGCTGCGGCCTCTTCTTCTGCTTTGGTTTTGGCATCCTTATGGGCTGCAATGATGAGATCTTCCAACACGTCTTTTTCATTGGCTGCAAAGAGGCTGTCATCTATGGTCAGACCGCGCATTTCGCCTTTGCCGTTAAGGGTGACAGTTACCATGCCAGCGCCGCTCATGCCTTCAATTTCAGTGCTCTCCAGCTCTTTTTGCAGCTCCTGCATTTTGGACTGTAATTGCTGGGCTTTTTTCATCATATCAAACATCAGGTTTTCTCCGGTGAAGCGCGCCTCTATGAGCCTTGCGCTGTCTATAAATTGAGATCGCGGTTGTTGTTAGTTACCTATAGAAAGGCAGGTGAGCTTACAATCTATTTTCGTGTTCTTTGTGTTCTCAACTCTTTGAGTGATAACTTCTTAGCGTTCATTCGGCTCTTCATCTTCTGGCTGCTCACGCTCTAATGCTGGTTTACCAGCTGTTGGCCCGCCCTCTTCAAGTGATTTTATGCCAATGATTTCTGCGCCAGGGAAATGGGCAAGGGTTTGCTCCAGAAACGGGTGCGCGCGGATCTGCTCCATTTCTTGTGCTTCTTGCTTGCGCCGCTGACTGCCGATTGTTTCCCGGCCCTTTTCATGTGAGAGGGCGACCATCCACCTCGAGCCTGTCAGACGGGTGAGCTTATTGGATAGCTCGGAGGCTAAACCTTCATTTGCTCCCGGCAGCAGGTGAAGCTCGATACGGCCCGGGGCAAAACTAACCAGCTCGGCATAATCTTCCAGTTGCAGCTTTAACTTTACATCGCGCTCCTGGCCTATCAGCGCGACGACATCATGAAAGCTTCGGAGCTCTACTGCTGTCTGAGGTTCCGCTTGACTATGGGCGATGGGCTCTGGGCGGGTCATGCTTTCAGCTTCTGGCGCCGCGATATGATCACGCCCGTTAACGGTGCGAGCGGCAGGGCTGTTACTGAAATGGGCAGTGGCGTCCTCTACACGACCACCGCCGGGCTCTTGCCCTGTTGCGGGTGCAGCTGGCTCTATGGTTTGGTCCTTCATTTTGTGAAGGGCGCGGATGATATCTTCCGGTGAGGGGAGATCGCTCATATAGAGGAGCCGCAGCAGGACCATTTCAGCGGCGCTGAGTTGGTTGGGCGCGCTGCCAACTTCTTGATAGCCCTTAAGGAGCGCCTGCCAAGCGCGGTTGAGGATGGCCATGGAAAGCTTGCCGCTCATCTCTTCAATTTGGGTGCGGGCGGCCTCTGGCACATCTTCTGCGGCTTTGTTCCCCAGCGCTTTGGCTTTTGTCAGGCTGTGGACAGCTTCTGCCATATCGCTAACGAGCTGTTGCGGGTCGCCGCCATGGTCATAGAAGGTTTTAAATGTTGGTAGAGCTGCAGCGGCATCGCCGCTGAAAAGCTCGCCCAACAGACGCAGGATTTCTGCCTGATCAGCAATGCCAAGCATGGCACGGATATCATCTGCGCTAATGGCGCCGCTTTCTGCGCGGGCAAAGGCCTGATCGAGGAGGGAGAGGCCATCCCGCACCGAGCCTTCAGCTGCGCGCGCGATGAGGCTTACAGCGTCCTGATCTATGCTGACGCTCTCTTTTTCTGCAATGCTGGTGAAGTGCTGTTCCAGCTCTCTAATGTCTATGCGGCGGAGATCAAAGCGCTGGCACCGAGACAACACGGTGACGGGCACCTTGCGTAGCTCGGTTGTGGCGAAGATGAATTTAACATGCGCTGGCGGCTCTTCCAATGTTTTGAGAAGGCCGTTAAACGCCGATTTAGAGAGCATGTGCACTTCGTCGATAATGTAAACTTTATAGCGGGCAGAAACTGGCTTGTAGCGGGCTGCCTCGATTATTTCACGGATGTCATCAATGCCGGTGTGGGAGGCGGCGTCCATTTCGATCACATCAACATGGGTGCCTGCCATGATGGCGGCGCAATGGCGACCTTCTTCCTGCATGTCGATGGTGGGTTCTGATATTTTATCTGTCTCAAAATTGAGCGCGCGGGCGAGGATGCGGGCGGTGGTTGTTTTGCCGACACCTCTGACACCAGAAAGCATGTAGCCTTGAGCAATGCGGTTGCTTTGAAAGCCATTTCGCAGGGTTTGCACCATGGCATCCTGGCCGATGAGATCGCTAAAATCTGCCGGGCGATATTTTCGGGCGAGCACCAGATAGCCCTGATCCTTCACTGCGGAGGCGGCGGGCGGGTTTTTGGCACCGCTTTTTGAATCTGACTTTGCTGTATCGCTCATATATGGATGTATCTACGGTTTGGTATGCGGTGATTTATGATTAGGGCGAAGGATATTGTGTTTTTTAGCGCCTGTCGATGGTGGGCTGATGGGTTTGACCAGTTTTAGTCCGACGTCACAAGGGACGTTCGATACAGCATGCGAGCCCTTACTGCACTATGCTGCTCAGATAAATAAGCTGCGATCAGTTATGGAGCGCTGGAATGAAATTATGGGAGGGGGAGAGATAAAAGGAGGTTGGACGGCAACCCGTTTCCAGATCGTTAGGGCTGCTTCCTTCCGGACCTGACCCGGTTGGCGAAGGACACGTCCACCGCCAACCTCCCGGCCTATAGTATAGCAGAAAGTACGGGGGTGTTTGCAAGCCTATTTTTTACTAAATTTCAGAGAATTTATAAAAAGCTTCGCTTTGCATTCTGCCTGCTGATAACAGCCCTTTTCTACATAGAATCCCTGAAGTTATGGCGCTTATAGGTGCCGAGGATGCGCACTGTAGAGGTATAGAAATCAAGCTCTTCCAATGCCAGGGTGACGGCGCGTTCGCTCGGGTGGCCTTCAATATCAGCATAGAACATGGTTGCGTTAAAAGAACCTTCGAGCTGGTAGCTTTCCAGCTTGGTAATATTGACCCCATTGGTCGCAAACCCGCCCAGCGCCTTATAAAGCGCGGCTGGTACATTGCGGACCCGGAAGATGAAGCTGGTCATTACAGGCCCCTCTTCTGCTGTAGCGTCCTTTTGCTTATTTGCGAGAATGAGGAACCTTGTGGTGTTATGCTCTGCATCTTCAACATCAGGGCGGAGAATCTCCAGCCCATAGATTTCTGCGGCGAGCGATGAGGCGATGGCCGCTTGTGAGCTATCGCCATTTTCGCTGACCATGCGGGCGGAACCAGCCGTGTCGGCTTCCAGCACCGGGGTGAGGCCTAACTCTCTGATAACATTACGGCATTGACCGAGCGCCATTGTGTGGCTATGGACTGTTTTTAGATCCTCCAGCTTTGTTCCCTTTAGCGCTAACAATTGATGACGCACGCGCTCAAAATGCTCGCCAACGACATAAAGCCCTGACTCTGGCAAGAGATGATGGATATCTGCGACGCGGCCAGCGACGGAATTTTCAATCGGGATCATCGCCAGATCTACCTGGCCGTTCTTTACTGCTGCGAACGCATCTTCAAAGGTGGCGGCGGGGATGGCCTCAGCTTTTGGGTAGGCATCAACGCAGGCGAGATGGGAATTAGCGCCTGCTTCACCCTGATAAATGACTTTAAGCCCTGCCATTGGCCGGTTTCCTTAAATATTTTGGTTCTTTAACGCCTGCGCCGCACTGGCTTGCGCCTCAATCTTCTGTATCAGCTTTAAAGAGCGGTTGCTTGCTGTGTCAAGATAATTGGATGACACTTATTCCGCTAACAGGGCGCGGGCTTTTTCCAAATCTGCTTCTGTATCCACACCCAGGGGGTGCGTGTTGACGATTGCGACATCTATTCGCAGGCCCGCTTCCAGCGCGCGGAGCTGCTCCAGCTTTTCGCGCTGCTCTAACGGCGAGGGAGGGAGCGCAATAAAACGCTTCAGGCTATCACGCTGATAACCATAGATACCGATATGATGATAGAGCGGCCCCTGACCTGTGGGGGCGGTGGCCCTTGTGAAATAAAGGGCGCGGTGATGAGTGGGCGTTAGCGGGCTGCCGACCATTTTTACCACATTAGGGTTGGTCTTCTCGGCCTCATCCGCGATCTCAACAGCAAGGGTAGAAACATCGACCGCGGGCTCATCCAAAAGGGCGGCGCATTGCTTGACCAAGGCGGGGTCTAATGTTGGCAAGTCACCTTGTAGGTTTATGATTTTACTGTATTTTCCAGCCTCGTCAGATTTTAGCAGTGCCTCATAGATGCGGTCTGAACCGCTGGCATGGTCGCTGCGGGTGAGGCAGGCTTTGCCGCCAACCGCTTCAATCGCGCTGGCGATTTCCTGATGATCTGTGGCCACAATGACCGGGCCTATATCTGCCTCTACAGCGCGGCGCCAGACATGAATGATCATCGGTTCGCCATTGATTTCTCTTAGTGGCTTACCGGGCAGTCGCGTGGCTTCCATGCGGGCGGGAATGAGTGTGAGGCAATCTGTATTCTGTGCGCTCATTCTACATTTACTCCTTGATCATCATCATTTGGCGGGCTGGTTCATCTTTATTTTCAGAATGCCCCTTTATGCCGAATTTGGCGCTAATTTGATCTGTTCTATTGACAAAAGCCATAAATTATATTGAGAAACCGTGCAGACTGGTTGATTGCTACCCGAGAGAAGGCTAGTTTGCACACCAGCCTTTCAGGATCAATCTCTGAATATAACTGAATTACCTTATTTCAAAGGGACTGAGCGCAACATGGACGGATTTGAACTCAATAAAATTATCGGCTGGGCGCTTGCTGCGTTACTGGTCATATTCGGTGGACGCACTTTTGTAGAGATATATAACGGTGGTCATGGCGATCACGGTGAGCATAAGCCTGCTTATGCGATTGAAGTTGCTGATAGCGGCGCGAAAAAAGGTGCCGAGAAAAAAGCGGAAGTGGCTGTTGATATTAAAACGCTGATTGCTAGTGCTGACATCGATTCTGGGGCTAAGGTCGCAAAAAAATGTGCAGCCTGCCACACATTCGATAAAGGCGGCGCCAATAAAACTGGCCCAGCGCTTTACGGCGTTGTTAATCGTGACCTGGCTTCTGCCTCCGGTTTTGGCTACTCGGATGCCTTAAAAGCCAAAGGCGGCAAGTGGGATTATGATGCGCTTGCCAAATTCCTTGCAAAACCTAAAGACTTTGCACCAGGCACGGCGATGAATTTTGGTGGCATCAAAAAAGATAACCAACTTGCCAGCCTGATTGCTTACCTTAGAAGCCTGAGCGATAACCCGGCGCCATTGCCATAGGGCTATAGCCTTATTAATCAGGTATCTCCCTCGAATTCGGGGTGGATTTTGGTCTTTTGGGGCCGATTTTAGTGTCAGATTAAAGTAAAATCATAAAAACCTTGCCGAGAGCCACATTTTCGGCGAGGTTTTTTGTGCTCTTAGCGGGCATGGGGCTTTCACCGGTTAGTGGTTGCCTCATCGTTTGTTTTAGTCATGTTATCTATTGCTGACTAAAAGCTGTTACTATGGAAATTGCCGCCCCGAAACTAATGAAAATTAAGGTCATTACCTTGAAAAAACTTACACTTCAGTCTTTTGCTCCTCGCTTCCTCTCCTCTCAAATCATAGCTTCTCTCTTTGCCGCTGCTTTTTCAGGCGCCTTGCTATTGATGGCGCTATCCTCTCACGCTATTGCGCAAGAGGGAGAGCAAGGCACGTCTAGTGTTGGTGGCAAACGGCATATTGCTCTTTCACTCACAGGCACGCCGAAATATGGCCCTGAGACCACACATTATGAGTATGTGAACCCTGAAGCGCCTAAGGGCGGCTCTATGCGGCTTTTTGGGAATGGCGGTTTTGACAGCCTGAACCCATTTACGACCAAGGGCACCCCGGCAGCGGCGTTATTGCTAACCTATGACCAGTTAATGACCTCAACCATGGATGAGGGCTCCGCGCAATATTGCCACCTTTGTGAGTGGGTCTCCTACCCGGATGATTTTTCCTCTGCCACTTTTAAGCTGCGGGACGGGCCAAAATTTCATGATGGTAAGCCGATTACTGTGGAGGATGTGATTTACTCACTGACGACGCTGAAGGAGGCGAACCCGCGCTACAGGCAATATTACAAAAATGTAGTTAAGGCTGAAAAGACCGGCGAGCGGGAAGTTACTTTTCGCTTTAATGTAAAAGGCAACCGGGAGCTGCCCTATATTATTGGTGAGCTATATATCATCCCGAAACATTATTGGACGGCGAAAAACAAAGAAGGTGAGCTGCGTGACCTTGGCAAAACCACGCTCGATGTGCCGCTTGGCTCTGGCCCTTACAAAGTGAAAGATTTTCGCCCCGGCCAGCAAATTGTTTACCAGCGCAATGATGACTATTGGGCCAAAGACCTTTTCACAGTGGTTGGACAATATAATTTTGATGAAATTAAATATGAATATTTCCGTGATCAGTCTGTAGCGTTTGAGGCGTTTAAAGGTGATGAATTTGATTTTTATTATGAAAACTCATCCATCAACTGGGCGCGGAACTATGAATTTAGTGCGGTGAAGGATGGGCGTGTTGTGCGCCGGGATGACATTGTGCTTCAGAACCCGCAGGGCATGCAGGGATTTGTTTTTAACACCCGACGCGCTAAATTTTCAGACCGGCGGGTAAGAGAAGCGCTATCGCGAGCGTTTGATTTTGAATGGGCGGCCAAGAACCTTTTTTACAATCAATATAAACGTACAACCAGCTATTTTGAGAATTCTGAGCTTGCCAGCCGGGGGACGCCAAGCGCTGAGGAAGTGGCGCTCTTAAAACCGCTGGCGAAACAAATTCCACCGAAGGCACTGACTGATGAGTATAAGCCGTTTACTCATGATGGGCAGGGCGGCACCCGTAAGCAGCTGCGCACAGCCAGAGAATTGCTACGCGCTGCCGGATGGAAAATTCAGAAAGAAGTGGCTGAGGATACCAACTGCGGATTTTTCTGCCGGGCGATGATTGCTATTGGTCTTAAATCTGAAAAACAGAATAATGTGCTGCGGAACGCCACTGGCGACGCGATGAAGATCGAGTTTTTGATTGTTGCGCCAGCCTTCCAGCGGGTGATTCAATCTTATGTTTCAAATCTCAAACAGCTTGGTGTGCAAGCCTCTATCCGGTTGGTTGACCCGGCGCAATACCAGAAACGGCTTGAGACATTTGACTTTGATGTTGTTATTTCCGGCTTTGGCCAGTCTGAAAGCCCAGGCAATGAGCAGCGCTTCTATTGGGGCTCGCAAGCAGCAGACACCCCTGGCAGCCGCAACCTCGCAGGCATTAAAAGCCCAGCGATTGACAAGCTGATTGACAAGATCATCTTTGCTAAATCACGCAAAGAGTTGATAACCGTGACGCGGGCGATGGACCGGGTGTTGTTGTTTAGCCATTATGTGGTGCCCAACTGGCATGCCGCTTATGAGCGCATCGCCTATTGGCAACGTTTTGGCCAACCGAAGGTGCAACCCTCCCGCGCGGTTGGGCATGTGCAGACCTGGTGGTATGACCAGGAGAAGGCAACGCGGATAAAATCCAAGCCGGAGGCCGCAAAAAAGCAGCCGAATTAATTTAAGGCTTATTGTTCAGCAGGGTGAATTATCAGATGATATTAAACGGCCTTTCGCACTGCATGTCTTGCAGCAGCTCTGCCCTTCAGCGGCGCCATGCTTGTGCCCCTCTTGAGCCCAGGGAGATTGTTGGGCCTCGGGCAATTGGGCTTTTTTCAGCGCTATTCGTCGCCTTGTTTTTCATCATTACAGCGGCTGAAAGCGCAGCCCTTGCCGGGGAGCGCCGCCATGGCCTCTCGACATTTGGTGAGCTGAAATACCCCGCAAGCTTCACTCATTTTGACTATGTGTCGCCTAATGCGCCCAAAGGCGGGCGGCTCTCTATGATTGGTACTGCGGGGGTGACGACATTTGACAGCTTTAACATGTTCATCCGCAAGGGGGATGCGGCGCAAGGGCTTAGCTATATTTATGACAGCCTGATGGTGCGGGCCTTTGACGAGGCGGACGCTGTTTATGGGTTGGTTGCAAAAGAAGCTGAGCTGCATGACGATGGCAAGGGGGTGACCTTTTACCTGCGCGATGAAGCGCGTTTTGCTGATGGCAGCCGCGTGAAGGCCAGTGATGTTGTTTTCACAATTACTACCTTGAAAACCAAGGGCCAGCCTTTTTACCGGGTGAGTTTAAAAGATGTTGAGACGGTAGAAGCTGTTGATGACTTGACCGTGCGCTTTCGTTTCAAAGGCGAGCAGACCCGCGACCTGCCGCAACGGGTGGCTGAGCTGCCTATTTTACCCGCAGCTTTTTATGAGACAGTTTCTTTTGAAAAGGGTTTTCTCACCAAACCGCTTGGCTCTGGCCCTTATGAGCTTAAGGATTTTAAACCTGGCTTATATGTGACCTATGCGCGGCGGGAAGATTATTGGGCGAAAGATCTGCCTGTGAATAAGGGGCGGTTTAATTTCGGTGAGCTTCGCTATGAATATTTCAAGGACCGGGGGGCGGAGTTTGAAGCGCTGAAAGCCGGGGCCTTTGACCTTCGTGAGGAATTTACCTCGAAGGATTGGGCCACGAAATATGATTTTGATGCGGTGAAGACGGGCCGGGTAATTGTTGCAACTCTGCCGGATATGAACCCATCTGGCACCCAGGGCTTTTTCATTAATACGCGGCGCAAGAAATTGCAGGATGCCCGGGTGAGAGAGGCGATTGGTCTGGCTTTTGACTTTGAGTGGACCAATAAGAACCTGTTTTATGGCCTTTACAAACGTACTGGCAGCTATTTTGAAAACTCGCCCATGAAGGCGGAAGGGCTGCCCAGCGCAGCAGAGCTTGAATTGCTTACCCCATTTAAAGACCAATTGCCCGCCGCCGTTTTTAAGGATGCGGTTACGCCGCCCAAGAGCAATGGCAGCGGCCAGGATCGGCGCTTATTGCGCCGGGCGCGCAAATTGTTGGATGAAGCAGGCTGGCCGTTAAAAAACCGGGTGCGGACCAATGCGGCTGGTGAGGTGCTTAAGTTGGAGTTCTTAACGTTTAGCCCCTCATTCTCTCGCATCATTCTGCCGATGATACGGAATTTGAAAACTATTGGCATTCAAGCCACTTTGCGCCAAGTGGACCCGGCGCAATATCAGGAGCGGTTGAAAAGCTTTGATTTTGACCTCACCACATCGCGCTTCACTATGCGGCTGACACCTGGGGTTGAGCTGCGTAATTTCTTTGCCTCTTCTTCGGCTGAGGCGCAGGGGAGCTTTAACCTTGCTGGCATTAAAAACCCTGTGGTTGATGCGCTGATCGCGCGTATTTCCCAGGCCAAAAGCCGGGAAGAGTTGACCACCGCGACCAAAGCGCTTGACCGGGTGCTTCGCGCCTCTCATTACTGGGTGCCGCATTGGTATAAATCTTCCCATAACATCGCTTATTGGAACAAGTTCTCAGCCCCGAAGGTCAAATCCAAATATGATCGCGGGGTGATAGAGACCTGGTGGTATGATGAGGCTAAAGCGAGCAAGCTAAAATGACCTTTAAACCAGCACAACCCATTTTTCGTAGTTTTGATGAAGCCAAGGCGAGCGAGTTTTATATCGATTATCTTGGCTTTCAGGTGGATTGGGAGCATCGCTTTGAGGAAGACGCGCCGCTCTATATGCAGGTAAGCCTTGGTGAGGTTGTCCTGCACCTCTCTGAACATCACGGTGATGCTACGCCTGGCTCTGCCATTCGTATTGAATGCGCGGATATTGAGGAGTATCACGCTAAACTTATGGGTAAAGGGTATCGATTTGCCAATCCGGGGCTTTTAGACCAAAGCTGGGGCTGCCGGGAGCTGATACTGACCGACCCGTTTGGAAATCGCATTGTTTTCTTCGTAGATTTACCGAATGAATAGAGTTTTATGAAAAACAAGGGTCTCGGCGACGTTTGTTTTCTATTTGTGGTTTGTTATTTGGCCCTATGCTCGCTTAAAGGTGAGCGGGTGTTAACGGTTTGAGGCTATGAAAGCCCTTCAAAAGGCAGTATCAATTGGGCGGCCTGTTTATGCAGCCCACTAACTGAATGAAAGCGCATCAAGGAGCGATAAGAACAACATGACCGCCTATATCATCAGACGGCTATTGCTGATCATTCCGACCCTTCTCGGCATAATGGCGCTGACTTTTGTGATCATTCAATTTGCCCCTGGCGGGCCGGTTGAGCAGGTGATTGCACAGCTCACCGGCACTGATGTGGATGCTTCAACACGAGTTGGCGGCGGCAATCAGGGGGATTTTGGCGGCGCGAACCCGAGCACGCAAACGGGCGATACTTCGCAGTTAAATTCCAAATATCGTGGTGCGCAGGGGCTAGACCCCGAATTCATCAAAGAGATTGAAAAGCAGTTTGGGTTTGATAAGCCGCCCCTGGAGCGGTTTTTCCTGATGATATGGAATTATGCGCGGTTTGATTTTGGCGATAGCTATTTTCAGGATAGAGCCGTTGTTGACCTGATCCTGGAGAAATTGCCTGTATCCATCTCACTTGGGTTGTGGGTGACGCTTTTATCTTACGGCATCTCCATACCGCTTGGCATCAGGAAGGCGATTTCTGATGGCTCCAAGTTTGATTTATGGACAAGTGCGATCATTATTGTGGGCTATGCAATCCCCGGGTTTTTGCTGGCGGTTTTATTAATTGTGCTGTTTGCCAGTGATAACTTTATGAATATCTTCCCGCTTCGGGGGTTGGTCTCTGAGAATTTTGAGGAGATGAGCTGGTTTGAGAAAATTGGCGATTATTTCTGGCACCTGACCTTGCCGTTGATTGCCATGTCGGTCTCGGCTTTTGCGACGACAACCTTCCTGACCAAAAACTCATTCCTTGATGAGATTAAGAAGCAGTATGTGACAACAGCCAGGGCCAAAGGTCTTTCAGAACAGAGAGTGCTTTATGGTCATGTGTTCCGCAATGCAATGCTGATTATTATTGCGGGCTTTCCGGCGGCTATTCTCAGTGTGTTTTTCACCGGCTCTATTCTTATCGAGACGATCTTTTCCCTTGATGGGCTGGGGCAGCTTTCTTTCCGGGCTATTTTCCAGCGGGATTATCCGATCGTATTTGCCACGCTCTATATTTTCTCGCTGATGGGTCTGGTTGTGAACCTGCTTTCGGACCTTACCTATTCAATTGTCGATCCGCGGATTGATTTTGAAAGCCGGGAGGTTTAGCCACTATGAAACCTCTTAATACTCAAATTGGAGACCCGCAGGCGCCGCTCTACAGGCGGGCGCTTTCGCCTGTTTATCGCTTTTATCAGACAGTGTTTTTCTGGCGGCGGGATGATTTAACGCCAATAAACAAGCGGCGGTTGCAGAATTTCAGGGCTAATAAGCGTGGCTATTGGAGCCTGGTGATCTTCTCGGTGTTGTTTTTCCTGACCTTGTTTTCTGAATTTATCGCCAATGATAAACCGCTGATGGTTTCATATAATGGCTCCTGGCATTTTCCGGTGGTGAAATTTTACCCGGAGACCAGCTTTGGTGGTGAGTTTGAAACTGAAGCGGTTTATAGGCGCCATGATGTGGAGTGCCTCATTCGCACCGGCGGCAATGAGACTTGCTATGATGACCCGCGGACAACTGAGATCGCTGAAGGCCAGCAAGCCGGGTGGGTGCTTTGGCCACTCATTCGCTACTCCTACTCAACGGTGAATGACTTTATACCGACGGCGGCACCTTCCGCTCCGTGGTGGACCTTTGAAGATGGCAATCTTTGTAAAGTGTTTGATGGCGGCGATCAGAACCGGCATTGCACTATGGGTAATTTCCATTGGCTTGGCACGGATGATAACGGCCGAGATGTTTTGGCGCGGGTGCTCTATGGCTTCCGTATTTCCGTATTATTCGGCCTTATCCTGACCATCTTGTCTTCGGTTATTGGTGTGGCCGCGGGGGCGGTGCAAGGTTATTTCGGCGGCTGGGTTGATCTTATATTCCAGCGGGTCATTGAGCTTTGGTCATCCATTCCGCAGCTGTTTGTGTTGTTGATTGTGGCAGCGGCATTGGTGCCGGGGTTTTGGACGCTACTTGGCATTATGATGTTGTTCAGCTGGATAACACTGGTTGGTGTGGTGCGGGCCGAGTTCCTCCGGGCGCGGAATTTAGAATATGTGAAAGCCGCGCGCTCACTTGGGCTTAGCAATGCAAAAATCATGTTTCGCCACCTTCTGCCGAACGCCATGGTGGCGACCATTACGATGCTGCCCTTCATTCTCTCTGGTGCGCTGACCACGCTGACCTCGCTTGACTTTCTTGGTCTTGGTCTGCCGCCTGGCTCGCCCTCTCTTGGTGAGTTGATTAAGCAGGGTAAGGAAAATATTGAAGCGCCGTGGTTAGCGATAACCGCATTTATTGTGATCTCGCTGATGCTGAGCCTGCTGATTTTCATTGGTGAAGCGGTGCGAGACGCTTTTGACCCGCGCAAAACCTTCAAGTAAGGCTAGATAGGTAAGATATTATGAGCACAGGTACAGCAAATCATGACCTGCTGATTGATGTGAAAAACCTTTCCGTTGCCTTTACAGCCAGCGGTACAACCGAAGAGGTTGTGCATGGTGTCAATTTTGATATTCGCCGTGGTGAGACGGTGGCGCTTGTCGGCGAATCCGGGTCTGGTAAGACGGTGTCTGCGCTGTCAATTATGGGGTTACTGCCGCAATCAGCCAGCCATCCCAGTGGGGAAATCCTCTATCAGAAGCAGGATATTTTAAAGCTCAGCGAGCGGGAGCTCAGGGGCCTGCGCGGAGATCAGATCTCCATGATTTTCCAGGAGCCGATGAGCTCACTTAATCCACTGCATTCAATTGAGAAGCAGGTTGGTGAGGTTTTGCAATTGCACCGGGGGATGGAGGGGGCTGCCCTTCGCCGCCGGGTGATAGAGCTTTTAGAACGGGTTGGTATTCGCGATGCGGAGGCACGGTTAAAAGCTTATCCGCATGAGCTATCTGGCGGGCAACGCCAGCGTGTGATGATTGCCATGGCGCTGGCTTGTGAACCTGATTTGCTGATCGCTGATGAGCCAACGACCGCGCTTGATGTGACCATTCAGGCGCAGATTCTTGAGCTTTTGGAAGAGCTGAAAGCTGAATTTAACATGGCGCTCTTATTGATCACCCATGACCTGGCGATTGTGCGCAAACTGGCTGACCGGGTTTCTGTTATGCAACAAGGTCATATTGTTGAGCAGGGTGACTGCGAAGCGATTTTTGAGACCCCGCAACATGAGTATACCAAGCATCTTCTTTCTGCTGAACCTTCAGGCGAGCCGCCTGAACAGGATTTAACTGCGCCAGTGATTATGGAGACCGATAATCTTAAGGTGTGGTTTCCGATTAAGGCCGGTGTTTTGCGGCGCACGGTTGATTATGTCAAAGCGGTTGATGGCATTTCTCTCAAAGTGCGCGAGGGGCAAACTGTTGGGGTGGTCGGCGAATCTGGCTCAGGTAAAACCACATTAGGGCTTGCCTTATTACGGCTGATTTCATCAGATGGGCCGATTGTTTATCTCGGCAATAATATCTCTGAGTTGAACTCAAAAGAGATGCGCCCCTTAAGGCGGGATTTGCAAATTGTGTTTCAGGACCCTTATGGCTCATTGAGCCCGCGCATGTCGATTGGCGAGATTATTGCTGAAGGGCTTGAAATTCAGCATCCTGAAATGAGCTATGAGGACCGGCGGGACCGTGTCTCCAAGGCGTTAACTGAAGTTGGGCTTGACCCTTCAGCCCAAGATCGCTACCCGCATGAATTTTCAGGAGGGCAGCGGCAAAGGGTGGCCATTGCGCGGGCGATGGTGCTTGAGCCGAAATTTGTGATGCTTGATGAGCCAACAAGCGCGCTTGATATGTCTGTACAGGCGCAGATTGTTGACCTGCTGCGAGACTTACAAGCCCGCTATAAGCTGGCCTTTTTATTCATTAGCCATGATCTGAAAGTGGTGCGTGCCCTTTCTAACCATGTGATTGTGATGCAAAATGGCAAGGTGGTTGAAGAAGGGGCTGGGCGGCAGGTGTTTGAAGCGCCGAAGTCTGATTATACCAAAGCGCTTTTGGCCTCAGCTTTTGACCTTGAGGTGAAGCATCAGGATGCCATCCAGCGGTGAGGCTATGACCGACCCATTCGTCCTGTTTTGATTTTAGTTTATAGCGGCGGGGAGGCCCCCTGCTGCATGAAGAGAATATAAATGGCTGACACACCCTCTGAAAAAAAAGAAACGAGTGAGCAAGGCGCTGATTTTCTAGCGGCCTCTGCGCCATTTACGCTGTTTGGGACATGGCTGAAAGAGGCGGAAGCGTCTGAGCTGAATGACCCCAATGCGATGTCGCTGGCAACAGTTGATGTGAGCGGCCTGCCGAATGTGCGCATGGTGCTTTTAAAAGGTTTTAGCCCTGAGGGGTTTGTTTTTTACACAAACAAAGAAAGCGCCAAGGGAAGGGAAATTATAGCTAACCCGCAGGCAGCCCTTTGTTTCCATTGGAAAAGTTTGCGCCGCCAAGTTAGGGTGCGCGGCCCACTCACTGAAGTTAGCAGCGCTGAAGCTGATGACTATTACAATAGCCGGCCGCGTGGCAGCCAGGTTGGGGCTTGGGCCTCGCAGCAATCACGCGAGCTGGAGAGCCGCTTTGCTTTAGAAAAGCGGGTTGCAAAATTTGGGACTAAATTTGCGGTTGGTGAGATTCCCCGGCCAGACTATTGGAGCGGCTTTTGCCTGACACCGCTTGAAATTGAATTTTGGCATGACAGGCCCTTTCGGCTGCATGATCGTTTGCAATTTAAACGGTCGGCTGTTGATGCGCCGTTCACCACGGCGCAGCTTTACCCTTAAGCTTTTGGGTGCCACTTTCGCCGTTCCCCTAGCGCCTTTTGCAGCTTTTGCCTGCTCCTGCCCCTCTTCATGTGCTGGGCGGTTTATCAGCGCCCCATATTCGCTTATAAATAGCTGCGTATTACCGGCTCTCTATGATTGCACTTAATCTTTAAATGCCTCATCTTAAGGGGTGTTTTGGTAAGGGGGGTGTGCTGCTGCTCTTTAGCTCTGTGCGCCTCTTTATTGACAGGCACTCCAAGTTCGTCACTATCAAAGATTGGCACTATCGTCGTTTGCCGCTTTGATAGTTTGTCATTTTTTATAGTCAGTGGATTTTTCTCCATGTCCTATCGGCAGACATTCCGAAAATCGCGCCTCGCGGAATGGGGCTTTCGGCTTAGCATTCTGAGCGCGCATATCATTGTTTTTACTGTTATTTTGCATCGCTATGCCGGGCAATCAACTGCCGTTTCCCTCAACCTTATGCAAATTGGCTTTATTGGTGCGCTGGTTGCGTTGGGCATGTGCCTTGTGGCGGCCATTCAAATCTGGAACAAATTGCTAAAAGGGTTTGGGCAATCCATTGCAGGGTTGGTCATTAGCTTGCTGGTCCTGGCGTGGCCGCTTTATTATCTGCCGACCTATCTGGTCACGCCGCAGCTCTATGATATCTCTACCAATATCAGCGCCCCACCAAAATTTGAGGCGTTAAAATCATTTCGCGGATTTGGCAGCAACCCGCTTAATTTTGTTGAGCGTGAAAGTTTTGCTGCTGATGTGGTGCCGCTGCGCTTTGACAAATCGGGCCAGGATACGTTTGATCTGGTGCGTCAGCTGGTTTTGAAGCGCAAGTGGGAGCTTATTTCAGCTAAGCCCTTATCACCTGCAAGCGGTGAAGCAATTATTGAAGCGGTTGACCGCTCAGCCGTGCTGGCGGTGCCAGATGATATTGTTATCCGCATCCAGTCCCGGGGTGGGCAGAGCATACTTGATATGCGCTCACAATCGCGGTTTGGCTCTTATGATCTGGGGCGCAATCAAAGGCGCATTCAGAATTTCCTTGATGATCTGATAACTCAAAATAGTGGCGTGGAGCGGGTGAAAGCCGGCCAGCCTCTCTTTATCCCGGGGAAGCAGTTTGAAGTTGAACCTGAGCCTGCTGTACCGCCTGTGCCCGAAGTTGAAGATGGCAAAGAGTGATATTTGTCAGGACCGGTTTCCTCATAAGTGCTTAGTTTGATTTGAAATTACTGTTTAGTGCCGGTAATTCTTTGCAGTCGATAAGACCTTGCTCACAGAGATGCTCTAAATGAGCGAGAATTGAAAGAGACGCAGCTGGCATTACCTCTGGCTGAACATTTGGATACATTAAGGGCAATAGCTCGGGGATGGTGCCTATGCCGCTGCGAACATGATCCAGCAGGGAAGATTCTCGCCATTTGCGGTGCATCAAATAGGCTTTTACCAACCGTTCAGGGGCGCGGACCTGGCCGCCATGGCCGGGCATGAACCTTTCATAGCCACCGCCGGTCAATTTTTTTAAAGACCTTAAATAAGCAGCCATGTTGCCTTCTGGCGGGATGATGACGCTGGTGTTCCAGGCCATGACATGATCACCTGAAAACAACACTGGCTGACCTTCCAGGCGATAGCAGATATGGTCTGGTGCATGGCCTGGGGTGTGGATGGCGCTTAAGGCCCAGCCATTCCCCTCGATCACATCCCCCTCCTTAATTGGCCGCGCCGGCGCTATGGAAAAATCGACAAAGTCAGCCTTAAGCGCGGCACCGCTTTGATGGCGAGCGCCGCGATTTTCGTGGATGGGCAAGTGAGCGCATGTCTCGGCCCCTGTGGCCTCAGCTAATTCAGTAAACAGCGATGAATGATCTTTATGGGTATGGGTGAGCAGGATGTGAGTGATTGTCTCGCCGCGCGTGGCTTCTAAAATTGCGGCAAGGTGCGAGGGGTCTGCCGGGCCGGGGTCTATCACTGCCACTTCACCTTGACCGATGATGTAGCTATTGGTGCCGTTTTGTGTGAGGGGGCCTTTATTTGGGGCGACGACGCGGCGCACACCAGGCCAGATCTCACGGGCAACCCCATAAGTGAAGATCATTTCCATGTGGAAGGGCAGCTCTGGTTTATTACGGTTCATATTCGCCTTTAGTTTAACCTCTTATGTAGGATCGATCCTGTTGCCAATCTTAGCTCACAAGCGGTTTTAGGCAAGACTATGATCTTGCGCCCTGCCGCCGCAAGTAAACCGGTAAGTTACTTACCACTCCATAAGGATTGCTTAACACTTGTTTGCAACCAGAGGGTACCGACAACACCTAAATTCTCTTTAGTCCGCTGTTATTACTCACCTTTTCCGTTTGGCATACCGATTGCTACTAATGTATGCAAGGCACGATCTATTGAACTAGATAGATGTGTATTCTGGGGAATGGTTCGCAAGAGTTAAGCCAAAAAAATCTTAGCCTCTTGATATGCGAACCCAACTGATAAGGAGGGTCGCCTAAAATGGAAACCTTTTATGACGTTATGAGACGTCAGGGGATCACCCGCCGGAGCTTCTTGAAATATTGCAGCCTAACAGCTGCAGCGCTCGGGCTTGGTCCATCTTTCGCACCGAAAATCGCACATGCCATGGAAACAAAGCCTCGTATTCCTGTTCTATGGCTTCACGGTCTTGAATGCACCTGCTGCTCGGAAAGCTTTATCCGTTCAGCGCACCCTCTTGCTAAAGATGTGGTGTTATCCATGATTTCACTCGACTATGATGACACAATTATGGCCGCTGCTGGTCATGAAGCTGAAGCCATCATTGAAGAGATTGTTGAGAAATATAAAGGCAACTACCTGCTGGCTGTTGAGGGCAACCCGCCCCTTAATGAAGATGGCATGTACTGCATCATCGGCGGCAAGCCATTTACCGAACAGCTGAAATATGCAGCCGAGCATGCAAAAGCCATTATCTCCTGGGGCTCTTGCGCCTCCTGGGGTTGTGTGCAAGCGGCGCGGCCAAATCCAACACGGGCAACACCGGTTCATAAAGTTCCTGGCCTTGCCGCTAAACCAATCATTAAAGTGCCTGGCTGCCCGCCGATCGCTGAGGTGATGACGGCTGTTGTTACTTACATCCTTACATTTGAGCGCTTCCCTGAGCTAGACCGCCAGGGCCGGCCGAAGATGTTCTACTCACAACGTATCCATGACAAATGCTATCGCCGGCCACACTTTGATGCTGGTCAGTTTGTTGAGAAATGGGACGATGAGGGCGCTAGAAAAGGCTATTGCCTATATAAAATGGGCTGTAAAGGGCCGACAACTTATAACGCCTGTTCAACAGTTCGCTGGAATGGTGGCCTGTCCTTCCCAATTCAAGCCGGTCATGGCTGCATCGGTTGTTCTGAGGACGGCTTCTGGGATAAGGGCGGCTTCTATGACCGATTAACCGACATCCATCAATTTGGAATCGAGGCCAACGCAGATGAAATTGGCGTTGGGGCGGCGACTGTCGTCGGTGCGGCTGCGGCAGCACATGCGGCTGTCAGTGCGGTTAAGCAAGCGCGCGTTAAGGGAGAAACTGACTAATGGCTATTCAAACACCTAACGGCTACACACTCGACACCACTGGTGAGCGCGTTGTTGTCGATCCGGTTACCCGGATTGAAGGGCATATGCGCTGCGAAGTGAATGTGAACGAGCATAATATGATCACCAATGCGGTCTCCACCGGCACCATGTGGCGCGGTCTTGAGGTTATCCTCAAAAATCGTGACCCACGGGATGCCTGGGCGTTTGTGCAACGGATTTGCGGTGTGTGCACAGGCACGCACGCTCTGACATCTGTACGCGCGGTGGAAGATTCACTTGGTATTGAGATTCCGGAAAATGCGAACAGCATTCGGAATATTATGCAGCTCTCTCTTGAGATCCATGATCACCTTGTGCACTTCTATCACCTGCATGCGCTTGACTGGGTAAACCCTGTTAACGCGCTTAAGGCTGACCCACGCGATACATCTATGCTGCAAAAGGCAACATCGCCGCGTCACCCTAAATCATCACCGGGCTATTTCCGGGATATACAAAACCGTTTGAAGAAATTCATTGAAAGCGGCCAGCTTGGCCCGTTCAAGAACGGTTATTGGGATAACCCTGCCTATCTTCTGCCACCTGAAGCTGACTTGATGGCTGTGACCCACTATCTTGAAGCGCTTGATTTCCAAAAAGAAATTATGAAAACCCGGACCATCTTTGGTGGTAAGGACCCGCACCCGAACTGGTTGGTTGGCGGTGTGCCTTGCCCGATTAACATTGACGGCGAGGGCTCAGTTGGCGCGATCAACATGGAAAGCCTGAACCGGGTGCGCTCGGTTATTGAGCAAACCATTGAGTTCTGTGACAATGTTTACATCCCGGATATTCTGGCGATTGGTAAGATTTATTACGATAAAGGCTGGACCTATGGTGGCGGTATTTCCGGCACTGATGTTATGGCTTATGGTGACATTCCTGATAGAGCGAATGACTACGGTAAATCAAACCTGATGATGCCTCATGGTGCCATTATTGGTGGGAACCTCAATGAAGTGCATGATGTTGACCTGAGAGACCCTGAGCAAATTCAAGAATTTGTGCCGCACTCCTGGTACAAATATGATGATGAGAGCAAAGGCCTGCACCCTTGGGATGGCGTCACTGATCCGCATTATGAGCTTGGTCCACAAACCATTGGTACACGGACCAATATTAAACAACTTGATGAAGCGGCAAAATACTCCTGGATTAAAGCGCCACGCTGGCGCGGTAATGCGATGGAAGTTGGCCCGCTTGCTCGTTATGTTGTTGGCTATGCCACGAAGCACACTGAGTTCACTGATCAAATCAATGATACTCTTGGTGCCCTTGGTAATGCCCCTGTTAGCGCGCTCTTTACAACGATTGGCCGGACGGCTGCTCGTGCGCTAGAGGCCCAATGGTGTGCTTATAAGCAACGCTACTTCCTTGATAAGATGATTGCCAACATCAAAGCTGGTGACGAGACAACTGCAAACACTGATAACTGGGACCCACAGACCTGGCCCAAAGAAGTTAAAGGTGTTGGCTTTACAGAAGCGCCGCGCGGTGCTCTTGCTCACTGGATCAGAATCAATGACCAGAAGATTGAAAACTACCAATGTGTGGTTCCGACCACATGGAATGGTAGCCCACGCGATCTGAATGGAAACATTGGCGCGTTTGAAGCCTCTCTCATGAATACGAAAGTTGAACGGCCACACGAGCCGGTGGAAATTCTACGGAATATCCACTCCTTCGACCCGTGCCTTGCTTGTTCAACTCACGTTATGGGACCGGATGGTCAGGAATTGGCGAAAGTCAAAGTAAGATAAAGGAGGTGCGTCATGGCTGAACATAGCGCAGCTCAACAAACAGCCGTTTATGTCTACGAAGCGCCAGTACGAATTTGTCATTGGATAAATTTCTTCGCCATCGTTGCGCTTTGTATAACCGGCTATCTAATCGGTTCACCCTTACCCTCTGTTTCTTCAGGTGAGGCAAGTGACCATTACATGATGGGGTATATCCGCTTCGTTCATTTTGCGGCGGCTTATATCTTCATTATCGGATTTGTCTTCCGCGCCTATTGGGCGATCGTTGGCAACTCCCACTCGAAAGAGATCTACACGCCCCGCATCTTTTCCGGTGTTTTCTGGAGAGATGTCTGGCATGAGATCAAATGGTATGGGTTTATGACATCGGAACCAAAAAAATACACCGGTCATAACCCTCTTGCCATTATCAGTATGCATCTAATGTTTGTCTGGGGCTCTATTTTTATGATCATTAGTGGTCTTGCCCTTTACGGTGAAGGCGCTGGCATGAGCAGCTGGCAATATACCTTCTTTAGCTCTTGGTTCATTCCTCTTATGGGGCAGAGCCAGGATGTGCATACCTGGCATCATCTTGTGATGTGGCTGCTGATTGTATTTGCAATCATCCATATTTACGTGGCGGTGCGAGAAGACATTATGTCAAGGCAATCGATTATCAGCTCCATGATTTCCGGTTGGCGGATGTTCAAAGACAACCGCCCAGCGGACGACCTTGATTAGTCTATTCGCCCCTCACCAACAACTAAGGCGCCTCACATTTGAGGCGCCTCTTTTTTTGCCTCGCGCCTATTTACCTCAAACCCTTCTATTGCATTCACGGGTTTTATCATCGGCGCTTAGGTCGGAAAGCAACTAACCATTAGCCTGCTATTTATCACGTAACCGGCTAAATCAGGGCTGTGAAAAATTATTTTACTGCAAAGTTTCTTTCCATTTTTACGCCAGAGTGGATACCACGCCTTCTTACTGGCTGGTCAACCTTAGCGATTATTATAATTTATACATATATTACAGTGGTTTAGGTAACTGGCCCGATGCTTGCTATCTTTAGTCGCATATTATTGCATAATGGTAAAATCCCGGCGCGACTGCGAAGTTACTTTCCAGTTTTAATCGGAAAAATAAACGACCAAGCAAGATATTCAGACCTTTAAGTAGGCAAAGTGCCGGACAACCTCATCTGAAATGGTGGCCCGGCTCGTGACATAAGAATCATCCGCACAAATGCGTTATCTGGGGAGATATTGTGATGGGTTCTAATAAAATACTCATTTTAGGAATTGGCAACCTGCTCTGGGCTGATGAAGGCTTTGGGGTGCGTGCCGTTGAGCATATGCATAGTCATTATGATGTACCACCTGAAGTGGTTGTCCTTGATGGCGGTACACAGGGGCTTTACCTGGTTCAGCATGTGCGTGAATGCGATTATCTTATTGTTTTTGATGCGGTTGATTATGGGCTTGAGCCTGGCACCATGAAGCTAGTGCGTGATAAAGAAGTGCCCAAGTTTCTTGGCGCCAAAAAAATCAGCCTTCATCAAACAGGATTTCAGGAAGTGCTCGCCACTGCAGAGATGCTTGGCAACTACCCCAAAGGCATCTTGCTGATCGGCGTGCAGCCGGTTGAACTTGAAGATTATGGCGGGAGCCTACGGCCTGAAGTTAAAGACAAAATTGAACCTGCCATTCAGCATGCCATTGATTTCCTGAAAGACATTGGCGTGACTATCACCAAGCGTGATGTGCCCATTGGTGATGATGGGCTTGTTGGTTGCGAAGTGGTGACCATGGAGAATTATGAAAAACTCCGCCCCAGTGAACAAGATGCCTGCCGCATTGGTGATGATCGACTTCTGGTCTCCGATGCCTGGAAGGGGCCAACCTTTACTGACTCTGGCATTGCAGAATTTGACCCGGATTATGTAGGGCCTGCGAAAACCTCACCTTCTTCTGACCAGAATTCAACCAGCTAGGGGGCCTTTTATGTGCATGGGGATTCCGATGCTGGTGGTTGACGCAACCGAGGGCAGTGCTGTCTGTAAGCGCGGCGATGAGAATGTGACGGTTGATATGTCACTGGTTGGCGACCAGCCAACTGGCACCTGGGTGCTTACCTTTTTAGGAGCCGCGCGCGAAGTTATTTCAGCTGAGCAAGCGCAGGATATTCAAAATGCGTTAGAAGCCGTTTCCCTTGCGGTAACAGGGGCCAATGATGGGGATATTGACCTCTTATTTGCGGACCTAGTTGGGCGAGAGCCTCAGCTACCACCGCATTTACGGCCTAAATCTGACTGAGCCTGATGCCGTCTGCCATCAATTACCGCCCCTGCTCTTTTTGCAGTTTGGGAGGTTCAGACGCAAAATTTTAATGGAGAAATTTATGTCTTTTATTCCACTCGTTAGAATGATTATCGAAGAAAATAACTACCCGATTGTTACAGAAGAATCGCTGGATGAATGGGCCGCAGCGCATGATGTTGTGATGCTGTTTTTTGGCGGTGATGGTGAGCGGCTGGATGAAACGGCTGATGTGGCTGTTGTTGTGCCGATGCTAGATCGGCATTTTGGAGGTCGCTTTAAATCTGCTGTGGTGGCGAGAGAGTCTGAACGGCAATTGCAAGTGCGCTACCGGTTCAATGCCTTCCCGACCCTGGTGTTTTTGAAAAATGGTGGCTATCTCGGCGCTATTTCGCGAATGCAGGACTGGGGTGACTATGTGGCGATGGTCGAAGAAATCTTAAAAGGTGAGCCGGGCGATGCGCCTGCATTCAAGCTGCCCCATGGCTGCGGCACTGATGAAAGCACTGATGCGACTGCGCATTAGATTTTGGCCTAACTGGCAACCGATAGCCCCTTAGAAACTGGCCGCCTTAAGAGCCAGTGGGATTTTGGATTAATAATTTTAGTTATTATTTTGGGAGACTTTCAATGAGCAATATTTTTCCGCCTTCTGTGCCGCTTGGCGGCGTTGGCCCCGGTAGCCAGCCTATGGAACCTGATGGGGGTCAGCTGGAATATATGGAAATGCCATCTGAGATGGTGACATATTCGATGCCTGACATTCCAGAGCCTGAAAATCTCGTTGGCCTGAATGATGCCAAACGGGTTTTGACAGAACTTAAAGAGGCGCTTCACTCTTATAAAGTCGGCGAAGACACCATTATCCTCGATATTACTGATATTGCAGATAAAGATCAGGCGCTTATTAACCAGGTGCTGGGTGAGGGCGAAGTCTCTGCCATTGGCGGGCCGAATATTCAAGCCCAGGAAGCAGTGCTGGCCGGTGTTTGGCGGGTGCGTACTGGTGACGATAACGGTGTTGTTATTAAAGACCTGATTGAAGTTGCTGACTTCCCGACATCCATTCTCGGCACCACTTTCAGAAGTGCGAAACTGCGCCCTGATCCTGTGCCAGAGCAATTACCTGAAGGGGTTTTGAATGCCTCGCCGCTGGTTGTTGAATTAACGGATCATCTTGATAAATTTCAACCCGGTGATGCGCCGCATGTTATTAACCTGACCCTTTTGCCGCAAACGGATGAAGACATTGCCTTCCTTGGGAAACAGCTGGGTTATGGCAACACTACCATTCTTTCGCGTGGCTATGGCAACTGCCGTATTTCTTCTACTGGCACTAATAACATCTGGTGGGTTCAATTCTTCAATAGCCAGGATGCAATCATTCTAAATACGATTGAAATTGACAGGATCCCTCAAGTGGCCTGCGCAGCTCAAGAAGATATTGACGAAAGCGACCAACGGCTGGGCGAAATATTAGAGGTCTATCTCAACCATGACTGATCAGAAACCAGAGCCTGATGGTAAAGGATTTTATGCCGGCTCTTATGGCGGCAATGATGAGAAGATTGGGCCTAAGACGCGTCTCGAATGTAAAATCTGCTGGGAAATTTATGACCCAGCATTGGGGGATGATTATTGGCAGATCCCCGCCGGGACAGCTTTTTTCGATTTGCCTGACCATTGGACCTGTCCCAATTGCGATGGCAAAAAAGATGAATTTATGGTCGTGAAGGATTAGGGGCTTTGCGGGTCTTGCTTGAAATAGCGGCCCGCTGCCCCCTCTGCTCCGCAGGCCCAAACCGCGATTAAAAATCGCAGCAACTGGTGGTACCGATGCAAGATGAGCTCACTACAGATAGCTTAAGCCCGCCCCTTAGCGATGAGGCGGATGAGGTAAATGAAGCAGTGGTTGAGGCGGCTTCTGGCACAGAGCCTGTCATTCCAGAATTTGGTTCTGATGAGCATTCCGACCGGCTGGAGGCGTTGTTTAAAAAGATTTATGTAACCGCCATGCATGATGTGCCCATTTGCAATTCGGCGATTAAAGTTGAGGCAATCGCCTATGGCCGTTTTGAAGATATGTGGATGGGGGCGCTTGTAACCCCCTGGTGCATGAACCTGATGCTGTTACCTGTTGAGGAAAGCTGGGATGGGCAGCGCACCGGCGATAAGCATAAGCATAAGCTGCCAGCTGGGTCATATGAATTTATCAACGGGGCGCATGAGGATTTTGGCCCCTATCGCATGTGCTCTCTTTTCTCCCCCATGTATGAATTTGCGGACCACGCCTCTGCTATGGCAACTGCTGCCGTGGCGCTTGATGCGGTGATGACAGCGCAAACAGCTGAAGAGCAGCAAGCGGAAGAAGAAGCGATGATGGCGGCCATTATGGCTGGCGCGGTGCCGGAAGATATGAGAGTGGAACCGCTGCCCAATGGTGATGAAGCCTATGAGGATGATGAAGAAACACCCTCTGAACTCGCCTCCTCTACAGAAGTTGAAGCAGGTGACCCAGGGCCTGATGGTGATGGCGCCGCAAACTCAGATAATGATGAGCCCATTGATATGGGCCGCCGTTCGTTTCTCAGGGGCGGTGATAATAATGGGTAATGTGATGAGACGAATAGCTGAGGATCGCCGGGGAGAAGGGTCTGCTTTGTGATGACACCGAATGCGCAAATCGAAGTCCTTATCAGCATTGATGGCGCTGACAAGAAGTCGGTTACGATCACCAATAATCGACCTGTGCAGGCAGCCCAGCTGTTTGTTGGTAAAAAGGTAAGCGAAGCGCTTCGTATCATTCCGCTGTTGTTTCATGTGTGCGGCAAAGCCCAGGGGTTTGCCGCGGTTAGTGCGGTGGAAGCTGCGCTTGGTCAGCCAGCAGATACTGAAAGCCGCCTCGCCCGGCAGATTGTCTGTGATAGCGAATTAATTCGTGAGCATTTATTGCGGATATTTCTCGATTGGTCCGCTTTTATGCCAGATGAATTCAAATCCTCCGATCGCACAGCTGAATTGCAAGAGGTTATGTCTATTTTGCCTCAATTTGAGCAGGGGCTCTATAATGGTGCTAAACCATTTAACCTTTCTAGCCGCTGCGATTTGAATGCTGAGACATTGCGCAGCGCGCTCCGAAAGCTTGAAGAGTTATTGACCCGTCATATTTACGGCGCCCCGCCGGCACTTTGGCTGGCAGCACAGAGCCGGGATGTAATTTTTCATTGGATGCAGAACGCCAAAACACTGGCAGGTAAAAGCTGCGGCCGTATTGTTCAAAATAACTGGGCGAAAGCTGGCGCTTTGGACCCCGCGGCCGAGCCAAGATTTTTACCGCCGCTTTCTGCAGAGACTTTGTACCCAAAACTGTTTGGTGTGACTGCTGAGCGTTTCATTCAGCAACCGACATATCGGGAAAGGGCTTTGGAAACATCTGCCCTATCGCGTCATCACTTTCACCCCTTATTGCGCATATTGATGCAATATTGCGGGACCGGATTATTGACCCGCCAAATAGCACGGTTGGTGGAAGTGGCTGTGGTTTTTGCCACTCTTTCCGAGAGTGTTGAGCGCTTACTGGCCGGGGATGCGGACGTGCCGCACTGCCGCGAAGCGCCTGCCTCATTTGAGCGGCGGCGGGGCCTGGCCATGGTGGATGCCTCACGCGGCGTGTTAGTCCATGCTGTTGAGCTTGCAGGTGAGGTGGATAACAAATGTGTGACGGATGACCCTGTGATTTCCTGTTATCGTATACTTGCTCCGACGGAATGGAATTTCCACGCCTCTGGCCCGCTGGTTTCTGCGCTAGAGGCTATTGAAGGCCGCGATGAAGCGCATATCCGGCAGATGGCTGAAATGTTGATTTCCTCTATTGACCCATGCACCGGCACAAAACTGGAGGTGCATTATGCATGAAATGTCGATCTGTGAAGGCATTCTCCAGGTTTTGGAGGCGGAAAGCCAGACGAAGAATTTTAAGGTCGTAAAAAAAGTATTTGTTGAGATCGGCCCGCTTTCTGGTGTTGAAGTTGAGGCGCTCAGATTTAGTTTTGATGTTGTGATGAAGGGCTCGTTAGCTGATACAGCGGTGCTTGAAGTTATCGAGACGGACGCCAAGGCCTGGTGCATGAACTGCAATGAACCGGTGATTATTAAACAGAGATTTGACGACTGCCCGCAATGCGGCTCTGCGCAAATTCAAGTGACGAGCGGCGAAGAACTGGCAATTAAAGAATTGGAGGTGGACTGATGTGCACTGTATGTGGCTGCGCTAGCGGCAATGTAAATATTGAGGGCAAAGACCCTCACAAGCCCCACTCACATGAAGCTGGGGATGGTCACACACATGACCATACTCACGATCATCACCATGATCACACTCATAATGACGGTCATGATCACGATCATAGCCATTCTCATGATCATAGCCATAATCATGTAGAAGGTGATGACACCCATGATTATGGGCAAGGGCCTGCCCATGCCCATGCGCCGGGCCTTAGCCAAGGCCGCATGGTACAGATTGAGCAAAATATTCTCGCCAAGAATAATGAATATGCGGCTGCCAATCGTAACTTTTTTAACGAGCGCGGTATTCTGGCTCTTAATTTGGTTTCAAGCCCTGGCTCTGGCAAAACAACCACGCTTTGCGAAACCATTAAGCAGCTGCAAAATGAGCATGATTGCTTCGTGATTGAAGGTGACCAACAAACAGCTAATGATGCTGAGCGCATTCGGGAAACGGGGGCTAAGGCCATTCAGGTGAACACCGGGAAAGGCTGTCATTTGGATGGGCATATGGTCGGCCATGCCCTTGGCAGCTTAAGCCCAACTGAAGGCAGCTTCATGTTTATTGAAAATGTTGGCAACCTGGTATGCCCTGCCAGTTTTGACCTTGGAGAAGCGCATAAGGTTGTTGTGCTCTCGGTAACCGAGGGAGAAGACAAGCCATTAAAATACCCAGATATGTTCCACGCTGCTGATCTCATGCTGTTAAACAAGGTTGATCTGCTACCGCATATTAATTTCGATGTTGAGGCTGTTGTGGCCAATGCACGCCGGGTGAACCCGGGTATTAAAGTGTTGAAAATTTCTGCCACAACTGGTGAGGGCTTTGATGATTGGACAAGCTGGCTAAAAGCCACAAGAGCGGTTGCCATGATTGGGCGACCGGCACTTCATGAGGACCGCAGCGCAGATAAAACTGACATCAATGAAGCTGGCTCAAAGGCCCAGAGCGCCTAGAAGCGGGGAAGAATTATGAGTGATATATCAAAGGATCTCCCGACTATACTGGTGATTGATGATGAAGCCAGATCCGTTGAGGCTCTGGAGCGTATTCTTGAGGAAGATTTCTCAGTGCGCACCGCAACATCAATCTCAGATGCAGAGGCGATCCTTGAGAGCGATCACATTCATATCCTTTTATGCGATCAATGCATGCCGGATATGACGGGGGTTGAGTTCCTTAAAACGGCCCGTGAGCGCTGGCCTGATATTGTTCGCATAATCATCTCTGGCTATACGGACGCTGAGGATATTATTCGCGGCGTCAATGAGGCTGGGATTTACCAATATGTCACCAAGCCGTGGCAACCCGAATCTTTGCTTCTCACATTGCAAAATGCTGCCCGGTTGTTTGACTTGCAACGCAGTAACGAGCTGCTGGCGATTGAGCTGAAAATGTCCGCTAACCGGGCTGAATCAGTGATGGAAACCAGACGGCGCGACCTCAAAGAAAATTACAATTATGACGATGGTATCATTCGCTCTGATACCAGCGCGATGAATGATATTTGTGACCGGCTCTCGCAGCTGGCACCTTATGATGTTTATGTGCTTATTACCGGCGAATCTGGCACGGGCAAAGAGCTTGCTGCGCGCTCGCTGCATTACAATAGCCTTAGATGGAACAAACCTTTTGTAGTTGAAAATTGCGGCGCGCTGCCTGATGAGCTATTGGAAAGCGAATTATTTGGCCATAAGCGCGGGGCGTTTACCGGCGCTGTTCAAGACCATGTTGGGCTGTTTGAGCGGGCCGATGGTGGCACCATTTTCCTTGATGAGATTGGCGAGGTTTCTCCTGCCTTCCAGGTGAAGCTGCTTAGGGTCTTGCAGGAAGGTGAAATTCGCCCGGTTGGCTCCAGTAAAACGCGGCATGTAGATGTACGTGTGATCGCTGCGACGAATAAAGACCTGGAGACGGAAATGAGAGCTGGCCGTTTTCGCCAGGATCTTTACTACCGGCTAGCTGGCGTCACCATAACCCTGCCGCCGCTACGCGAACGGCGTGATGATGTAGAGCCAATAACCCAAATTCTGTTTGATCGTGCGCAATTGAGCTTGAAAAAGCCTGTTGGAAGCTTGCATGCTGAAACAATAGCCTGCCTTAAGCGCTACCACTGGCCGGGTAATGTGCGTGAGTTGATGAATGAGATCCAGCATATGGTTGTAATGGCTGAAGAAGGGGCAGATTTAACGGCTGATTTACTTAGCCCAAGGATCTTACGTGCGGCCCCGCCTGATGATGATGGTGTTTTGGAGACATTTGCCAGCCTTGATGGTACATTGAAAGACCGGATTGAAGCGCTTGAGGCGCGCATCATTCATGAAACGCTGATCCGCCATCGCTGGAATAAGAGTAAAGCGGCAAGAGAGCTTGGCTTGTCGCGGGTTGGGTTACGGTCCAAATTGGAGCGGTATAGCCTTGATAAAATTGAAAGCCTTGACGAACCAACTGAAAAGGTGAAACGGAAGGTCTAACTTTAAATTATGTCCTCATCGCGTGAGACAGATGCCCCTGGCAATACTGCTGAAAGCTACCTTGGCTTGATCAACGCGGCTGGGGTTGAAAATAGCATCTCGCTTGATAGCAATAGCGAAGAAGCCTGGATTGATGTGATCCAGAAAATGGATGAGGTCTATTCTGATCTGGTGCATTACCAGCTGGAGCTGGAGCAGAAAAATGCCGCCCTTGAGGAAGCCCAAGCTTTTATTGACAGCGTGCTAACTTCAATGACTGATGTGCTCATTGTCTGCGATACCAGAGGGCGCATTCAACAGGCCAATGGGGCGTTTCAAGCGCTATCCGGGCTGAGCTTAGACGCGCTTGTTGGCTCTGAGCTTAAACAGATATTCGCGCCTGATAGTCAGTCTTTCATCTCGCTGCTCACACAGACTATTCGTGATAACAATATGATCGTCGATGAGGAGTTATTGCTGCTAAATGAGCATGGTGAGGCTTCTCCATTCTCGATGAACTGCTCTGCGCGGTTTGACCATGAGGGGCGGTTTGTTGGCATTGTTTTAATTGGCCGGCATCTTGGTGAGTTGCGCCGCGCTTATAAAGAGCTGGATCAGGCGCACCAAAAATTACGCAACACGCAACAACAGCTGGTGTTTGCGGAAAAAATGACAGCCCTTGGCCGGTTGGTTGCCGGTGTTGCCCATGAGCTGAATAATCCGATTAGTTTTGTGTTTGGCAATATGCATGCGCTTAGGCGCTATGGTGATCGTATCACCAAATATTTGCGGGCGGTGGATAAGGGCGGCTCGGCTGAAGACATTGGCACGCTGCGTAAAGAATTAAAAATTGACCGCATCATGGAAGATATAGGCCCGCTGGTTGATGGTACGCTGGAAGGCGCTGAGCGTGTAAGCGAGATTGTACAAGAGCTGAGGCGTTTTTCTTCAGTGCAGAAGGAAACACAAGAGCCCTTTAACATTGTGCAGGTGATCCGCACCGCAACACAATGGGTTGTTAAGTCCGCCGCATCCAAACCGAAGGTGACTTACCATATGCCTGAGGAGCTTGATATTATCTCGCGGCGCGGGCCTGTCCATCAGATCATTGTTAACCTCATTCAAAATGCGGTGGATGTGGTTGAGAAACAAGATCAACAGATAATTGATATTTCCTGTATCGTCACAGATGAGATGATACGCATTCATGTGAAAGATAATGGCCCGGGCATTCGGGCTGATGCGGTTGACCGTATTTTTGAGCCTTTTTACACCACCAAACCTTTGGGGCAGGGCACGGGGCTTGGCCTCTATATCAGCTATGGCCTTGCAGAAGAACTTGGCGGCAACATTACTATTTCGAACAGTACTGAAGGCGGGGCGGAGTTTATTTTATCATTGCCATTAAAGAGTTAGCCATATGAACATGCCATTTCACTTAAATGATGCCAAGCGCCCCAGCCGGGCGAAGGGCAAAAAGACTTTGCTTTGGCTGCAATCTGGTGGCTGCGGCGGGTGTAGCCTTTCGCTTCTATGCGCGGAGGGGCCTGACCTTATCACCGGTCTTGAGGCCGCGGGGATTGATGTTTTATGGCACCCATCCTTAAGTGAAGAGACGGGGGAAGAGTTTGTTGAAATTCTCAACCGTATTTTGGCCGATGAGCAGCATTTAGATTTTCTCTGCCTTGAGGGCTCGGCCATACTTGGGCCGAATGGCAGCGGGCGCTTTCATATGATGGCTGGTACCGGCAAACCAATGATGGAGTGGATTTCAGAATTAGCTGAAAAGGCTCAGCATGTGGTGGCGGTTGGGAGCTGCGCGGCCTTTGGCGGCATTACGGCGGCAGGTGATAATGAAGTTGAGGCGGTTGGTCTTTCTTATGACGGGCGCGACAAGGGCGGGCTGCTTGGCGGTGAGTTTCGCGGCCGCTCAGGCCTGCCTGTTGTTAATATTGCCGGGTGCCCAACCCATCCTAATTGGGTGCTCGACACCTTAATGGATATGGCGATGGATGGCTTTACGCTTGAACAGCTTGACCAGCTTGAGCGTCCGCGCTCATACACTGATCATCTGGTCCATCACGGGTGCCCGCGCAATGAATTTTATGAATTTAAAGCCAGCGCTGAAGAGTCATCTGACCTTGGCTGCATGATGGAACATATGGGCTGCAAAGGCACCCAGGCCCAGGCAGATTGCAACACGCGCCTTTGGAATGGCAGTGGGTCTTGCCTTCGCGGCGGCTACCCCTGCATTAATTGCACAGCCCCTAAATTTGAGGAGCCGGGACACACCTTCACCCAGACACCGAAACTTGCCGGCATTCCGATTGGCTTGCCAACAGACATGCCCAAGGCGTGGTTTGTGGCGCTGGCCTCACTCTCTAAAGCGGCCACACCTGACCGGTTGCGCGCCAATGCAACGGCGGATTATATCAAGGTTCCTCCCTCCGGAAAAAGAAAGGCTGAGCATGAGTCGTAAAATTATTGGTCCGTTTAACCGGGTGGAGGGGGACCTTGAAGTGCAAGTTGATCTTGTTGATGGCAGGGTTGAAGATGCCTGGGTTGTCTCGCCGCTTTACCGGGGATTTGAGCGCATGTTGATTGGCAAATCGCCGCAGGATTCGCTGGTATATACCCCCAGAATTTGCGGTATCTGTTCAGTTTCTCAATCTGTGGCCGCAGCCAAAGCCTTGCAAATGGCACAAGGGCTTGAAATGCCAGAGAATGGCCAACTCTCTCAAAATCTGGTGTTAGCGGCTGAGAATATAGCCGACCATCTCACTCACTTTTATCTGTTTTTCATGCCGGATTTCTGCCGTAAGACTTATGCCAATGAGCCTTGGTTTGAGCGTATTTTTTCGCGCTTTCAGGCGATAAGGGGCAAAGCTGCTAAAGACGTTTTGGAAGCTCGTGCGGAGTTTATGCATTGTCTTGGCCTGTTGGCAGGTAAATGGCCTCATAGCCTGGCCATTCAACCGGGTGGCTCTACCAAAATGATTGAGCGACCGGATCAAATGCGGCTCATTGCTATTCTGCAATCGTTTCGCGGGTTTCTTGAAGACACGCTTTTTGGCTCCTCTCTTGAAGATGTTGTCTCGCTGTCTTCTATTAGCGCGATGAAGGCGCATTTTAGCGGCGGTGCGGCGGCCGCAAGTGACTTCGGACAGTTTTTGGAAATTTCAGAAAAGCTTGACCTGATCAGCCTGGGCGCCGGTCCTGATTTATTTATGAGTTATGGCAATTATACTGACCACAATGGCAATCTCTTTTACCCGTCTGGCACGTATCAGAATGGCAAGTTCTCATCACTTGACCAAAGCGGCATTGCGGAAGATGTAAGCCATAGCTGGGTGGCAGCGCAAGGCCAGGCGCTGCACCCTTATGATGGCGCAACGGTGCCAGATGCGGACCAGGCGCAGGGGTATAGCTGGTGCAAAGCGCCGCGCTTAAAATCTGCACCGGCGGAGGTTGGGGCGCTTGCTCGGCATTTGGTTGCCGACTTGCCGCTATTTAAAGAGCTGACAAATTCTGGCCGCGGCAATGTTGAAGCGCGGATTGTGGCTCGGCTATTTGAAATTGCTGAATCTGTTATGGCTATGGAGGCCTGGGTTCGGGAGCTGAAGCCAAAGCAACCTGTTTGCGCGCATGGGTCAATGGATAAAGAAACTGAGGGTTACGGCTTGGTTGAAGCCGCGCGCGGTGCGCTTGGCCATTGGGTGAAGGTGAGCAAGGGGCGGATTATCAACTATCAGATCATCGCGCCGACAACCTGGAACTTCTCACCGCGCGATGCCTCTGGCCAGCCTGGCCCGCTGGAAATGGCGCTGATAGGGGCCTCCTTGCGAGAGGGAGAAGCGGATCAACCAGTTGCCATCCAACATATTGTCCGCTCTTTTGACCCTTGCATGGTTTGTACTGTTCACTAAGGGCGTGCATTAGGGCCTTGTGGGGAGAGGCGGATTAAAAAAGCCGGGCTCTGAGGCCCGGCTTTTATTTTTGATTTCAGTGAGGGCTAGAGGTCGTTATTGCTCTCTTTTACTTTCTCAGCGTCGAGATAAACCTCTGCGCCCATTTCCTTGAACTTCTCGCTCATCTGCTGCATGCCCTGTTCTTTGTCATTCAGTTTGGCGGCGTAGTCGCGCACATCCTGAGTGATTTTCATGGAGCAGAATTTTGGCCCGCACATTGAACAGAAGTGAGCCACCTTATGCGCATCCTTTGGCAAGGTTTCATCATGGTAGCTGCGGGCTGTGTCGGGGTCGAGTGAGAGATTGAACTGATCATCCCAGCGGAAATCAAAGCGGGCACGCGACAGGGCGTCATCCCTGATTTGTGCGGCCGGATGGCCTTTCGCCAAGTCTGCCGCATGGGCGGCGATTTTATAGGTGATCACCCCTACTTTCACATCATCGCGATTAGGTAGACCCAGATGTTCTTTCGGCGTCACATAGCAAAGCATAGCGGTGCCGAACCAGCCGATCATCGCAGCGCCAATGCCTGAGGTGATGTGGTCATAGCCTGGAGCGATATCTGTTGTAAGGGGCCCTAGCGTATAGAATGGGGCTTCACCGCATTCCTTTAATTGTTTATCGACATTGACTTTGATTTTCTGCATCGGCACATGGCCGGGGCCTTCAATCATAACCTGGCAGCCTTTATCCCAGGCGACTTTGGTCAACTCGCCTAATGTTTCCAGTTCAGCAAACTGGGCGCGGTCATTGGCATCTGCAATGGCACCGGGGCGCAGGCCATCACCTAATGAGAAGGACACATCATATTTACGCATCAGGTCGCAGATTTCATCAAAGCGCTCATAGAGGAAGCTTTCTTTATGGTGGGCCAGGCACCATTTGGCCATGATCGAGCCACCACGAGAGACTATGCCTGTCACGCGGTCTGCTGTCAGATGGATGTAGCCAAGGCGAACGCCAGCATGAATGGTGAAATAGTCAACGCCCTGCTCTGCCTGTTCTATGAGGGTGTCTTTATATACTTCCCAATCAAGCTTAACCGGGTCTCCATTGACCTTTTCCAATGCCTGGTAAATCGGCACTGTGCCGATCGGTACTGGCGCGTTGCGGATGATCCATTCTCTTGTGTTGTGAATATTACGGCCAGTTGAAAGGTCCATCACCGTGTCACCGCCCCAGCGGATTGACCAAACCATTTTCTCAACTTCTTCCTCAATAGAAGACGTAACAGCACTGTTGCCGATGTTGGCATTGATTTTGGTGAGGAAGTTGCGGCCGATAATCATTGGCTCTAATTCGGCATGATTGATGTTACACGGTATGATGGCGCGGCCACGGGCAATTTCATCACGCACAAATTCCGGTGTAATATGCTCTGGCAGACTGGCACCGAACTGCTCGCCTTCATCAAGTTTTTCGCGGGCGTTGGCTAGTGCTTTTTCGCGGCCAAGATTTTCACGGGCGGCGACATAAATCATCTCTTTGGTGATGATACCAGCGCGGGCAAATTCCAATTGGGTAACGGGCTTGCCTTCTTGGCCGATGAGGGGTTTATGCTCGACAGAAAACTGGCGGGCGAGATGGGCGCCTTCAACATTGCCGTTATCTTCCGGCTTGATGCCTCTTGCTTCTGTGAACTCAACGCCGCCGCGCTCCAGCACCCATTGCTGGCGGCTGCGATCAAGGCCTTTCTCGACATCAATTTTAACGGCATCATCTGTGTAGGGGCCGGAGCTGTCATAGACGCGCACATTTGGCTCGCCTGCATTTTCTGCCAGGCTGATCTCTCTGACCGGCACCTTAATATCCGGTGCTTCTTTTGGTGAGATATAAATCTTTTTGGATGCGGTGAGTGGACCGGTCGTAACTTCCGGGGTTGTGACTTTATCTGGATGGATATTCATTCAGGGTACCTCTGTATGTGTTATGTAACACTTTAACTTGTGTAACTGGTTTGCTTCGCTATCAGTTTCTAATGGCCGCATGAGTACGGACATGTTTTATTTTCCGCTTGAGTACGGACTGGGGGCCTTAGGTCGGTTGCAGATTTCTCCAAAATTGTTTGACATCATCAGTTAGGGAAAACCCTTCAAGGGTAAGCCACATACTGGCCATGAATATTACCCCGATCATTATGATTAGTATGGGGCGGTTATGCTGAATAAGACGAATGGCCTTATCGGCAATGTCGGGGACCAGCAACAGGATGACCCCTTCAATAAAAGCCAGCCAGCCAACTAAAGTTATGATGAGGCGATAATCCCAGATGCGAATATTATGGACAGAAATGATACAGAGACCGACAATTAATGCGACAACACCTGTGAGATAGAGAAGAAATTCACTCTCCAATAACTCGGTGGCGAGAAGATTGACGCGTTCATAGTTCAACATGGCGCTAATAGAGATAATGACCCCATATACACCGATGATTTTCGCCAAGCTTAGCGATATATCCATTGCCGTCAGCCTCCTCATATAGATCAACATCCTTTAGGGATGTTTTTTACCAGCTTTTTAAGGGGGAGGAGAGGTTTTAAACGTAACTGACTACCGCTGAGTGCTAAGCTCTGCCGATATGCTTCGCCGGCTCTTCATATTGTGCTTAACCTGCCAAACTTAAGTGAATGGCCTTATTGAGACTTTTTAGAGTGAGGCTTTTCAGACTCAAAATTTCTTTCCGTCGCAATAATCAGTGTGGTTGCTTGCACTCAGATGGCGTGACATTACGCTTATGTGTAAAAGCACCAGGCGCTTATGTGCATATGCACCAGCAATTGGTTCCGTCTCTCCGTCCCTCCGCCGGCATGACCCGGATCAGGTTTAAAGGGTTAAGCTTATGGCTTTCTCAGCTCCAGAGCTGGGCTTTTGACAGCCCCCACAGGAACACCCCTCGGACAGATTGATAATGGGGACTATTTGCACAAATTACAAGAAGCTTCGACTAAAGACGAGAGAGAGCCGCCGCTTAGCGTAGGTGACGCTTCAAAGCGTGGCGGTGGGTTTCAAACCGGCCGAGATATTGCGGCACAATGGCTGAAACGGACTGCGGCCGGGTTGAGATAAGCGCCTCAGGCACGCGATGCTCTGCTATTGCGGCTTCACTGGGGATATTATCTTGCTTTAACAGCTTCACCTGATCTCTGGTTATAGGGGCAAAGGGGAAGGGGCTGGTGACCAGCGCTATAAGGCTGGCGATCCATAGGGGGAGCGGCAATAGCCCTGTGCCAAGCCCGGTTATCTCTTTAATCTTCTCATGGATCTGGCGCATCGTCAGAGCTTCCGGGCCGCCAAGCTCATAGATGGTGCCTGGCGCGGCCTTGCCATCAAGGGCTGCCGCAATCGCTCGGGCGACATCTTCGACATAAACTGGCTGGAATTTTGTTTTGCTTGCAAAGACCGGCACGATAGGGGCCATGGACATTAACCCGGCGAAGCGATTGAAAAACTCATCTTCTGGTCCGAAGACAACAGAGGGGCGAAGGATAATTGCGTTAGGCTCCATATTCAGCACCGCATCTTCGCCATGGGCTTTTGAGCGGGCGTAGCTGGAGTTACTTTCAGAGTTAGCCCCTAGAGCAGAGATATGCACGAGGCGTTTGGCCTCTGCCTCTCTTGCGGCGATGGCGATGAGGCGCGCCCCCTGGACATGAATGTTATTGAAGGTTTGCCCGCCTTTGGGGGCGAGGATGCCGCAGAGGTTAACAACGTAATCGGCACCTTTGGTGGCCTCTTTGATTGAGTGCTCATCACGTATGTTGGTGTGGACTGCCTCAATCTGCGAGACAGAGCCGAGAGGCTGGAGGAAATTTGCCAGCTCTGGGCGGCGCACAGCGATGCGGATACGGTAGCCCTCACGGGCAAGTTGCTGGACCAGATGGCGGCCAATGAAGCCTGAACCACCAAAAATTGTCACCAGTCCTTTATCATTCATGCAACTGCTCCTTATTTGTCATATGTAAAATAAGACGCCCGGCTTGATTTGTGAAGCGTTTCCGGGGGTTCATAACGGTTTATTATTCAGCCAATTCACTTGCCTTTCCCTGCCGATCACGGCTATGGGAAGGTGAGATCTTTCTGCTTTCAGTTAGTTAAGGATATGGCCATGACCATTACATTACATAAAAATGATTTGCCCTCTGACCTGACATTCAGCGGGGCACTCGCGGTTGATAGCGAAACCATGGGCCTGAACCCTTTGCGTGACCGGCTCTGTGTTGTGCAGCTTTCTTCTGGTGATGGTACCGCACATCTTGTGCAATTTGATGGCACAAATTACGATGCCCCAAATCTGAAAGCTGTGCTGGGTGATGAAAGCCTTGTAAAGATCTATCATTTTGCCCGGTTTGACCTGGCAGCGATTTACCACTGGCTTGATGTTTGGGCAGCGCCAGTGTTTTGCACCAAGATTGCCTCTAAACTGACGCGCACTTACACTGATCGCCATGGGTTAAAAGAGCTGCTTCGGGAAATGCTGGAAATTGAAATCTCAAAACAACAGCAAAGCAGTGACTGGGGCGCCGAAACTTTGAGCGATGCGCAGCAGGCTTATGCGGCCTCTGATGTTCTTTATCTGCATCAGCTGATGGAGAAGCTGACCCAGCGCCTTATACGTGAGGACCGGCTGGAGATTGCCGAGCGTGCCTATGAGTTTTTGCCAACACGGGCGAAACTTGATCTGATTGGATGGCCAGATGGTGACCTCTTCTCTCATAGCTAGGCCTTTAATAGCGAAGGCCTGATTTGTAGCTGGAGGAAAAATAGGTTGCCGCTTGCCTCTATGAGCCAAAATGTGATCATATTGTTCACTTAGCTTGAGAGCTGCCTAATTTCACGGGGTGATGGCGGCGAACTTTGCTTTAAAGGGTCAAATGAACAGTTTACCAGCAGCTATCTCAACCCCGGCGGTCAGAAGCCAGCATGATGATCACCGCGAAACTTCTGAACGGCGCCAAAATGCGTTCAAGCGAGCGCAGTCCCACAGCCGCGCCGTGTTTTGGATGCGGCGGCTGTTCCCCCTTTTCTCCTTATTATGTGTTGGGTTTTATTTCATCGGCGGCGAATTCTCCGTGAATTACGGAAATATGAAAGCCAGTGTGAAAAAAATTGAGTTTTCCAAGAATGAACTGAAGATGATTAACCCGCGGCTTGAGGGCCATGATGAAAAAGCGGGGTCTTACCTGATTACGGCGGACAATGCTGTGCAATCGGTTGATGCGGCGCATGTCATCCGCCTCAATAGTGTGGATGGGAAACTTGAGCACCCGAAGAACGGCATTTTGAAGCTGAAAGCGAATGAGGGTGTTTTTGATTCTAAGACTGAAATTCTGGACCTTGCCGGTGACATTGTGGTGACCGGCGACAATGGCGTGATGGCCAAACTTGAAAAAGCCAATATCATATTTAAAACACAGAAGATCTCTTCTGAACTGCCTGTTTATGCTGAAATGAATGGCAGCACCATCCGCTCTGAACGGGTGCAGATTGATGGGCTCTCTAAAACTGTGTTGTTTCTCGATCGGGTGCGTGTAAAGCTGATAAAAGCGCCGAAAGCTGCGGAAAAAGCTGCAAATTGATGGGCGACAAGCTATCTGTTTTTGTCATTTGTTATTTGCAGCTTTACTATCCGCTGGCAACCGGGCCTTGCGCCTTCAGCAGTGAGTTATAAATTTTGCAGCAAATTTTTATATTGCGAGGGAAGTCGTTATTCATGCACTTAATATCCGCCAAGCTCTTTCTGAGCCACAGTCTCCGCGCATATTTGGTGCTGCTGTCTTTTGCTGTTTTGACCCTGGCTGTTTATGCGGCACACCCAGAGAGCATAGCCAATGCGCAAACGCTCACCGATAAGTTCGGTGGATTTTCGACCAACTCGAATGCGCCGATTAATATTGAAGCTGATGTGCTTAAAGTGAATGACCAGAAAAAAACGGCGGTCTTTAGCGGCAATGTGAAGGCGGCGCAGGGTGATTTTGTGCTGCGTTCAAAAACCCTCGAAGTGTTTTACCAGGGCGGGCCTTCAGCTAAAGGGGCGGGCAGTAAGGTTAGTAAGCTCAAGGCGAAGGGCGCTGTGTTGATCAGCACGAAGGATGACCAATCAGCCACCAGTGACTGGGCGGACTTTGATGTGACAAAACAGGTTATTGTTTTGGGAGATAAGGTGGTTTTGACGCAAGGCGGCAATGTTATTCGCGGCGGCCGGTTAATCATTGATCTTAAAACACGGACAAGCCGGTTTGATAACACCAGACAGAAAAAAGGCCGTGTCCAGATGAAAGTGGATGTGACCAGACCGAAGAAAAATTAGCCTGGTGGCCATCAGCTGGCTGGCTTTATGCTATAAAGTTTGACCATAAGGGTTGTTTTGACGGGTCTTTGATAATAGCTGGCTTTCGTTTTTGGCACTGCTAACCCCATAGCTGCCTCTAAACCCATAGCCGCCTGTCTGTTTTAATTTATGAGTATTGCTCGATGAATGAGAAATTAAAATCATTATGGCCCTTTGGTCGCAAGCGCTCCTCTGAAGTTGTTGAGCCGCGCGCCGGGCAATTGGCGTCTCCTTATGGGGCAGCGCCTGAGATGGCTGCCGGCCCTTATGGCAACAACCATCATGCTCAAATGCATCCTGAACATTTACCCCATGATTTGACCGCAGGTAGAGTTGAGGCCGGGTATGGCTTTCCTCCCTTAAATGGATCTCAGCACCGGCAATCCATCGAACAAGGGTTAATGGCGTTTGATAATGCACATCAGAATGGCCAGCAATATGATGACCCTTATTATGAAGACCAGAATGCGGACGCCGCATTTCATATGGGTCAAAGGGAAATGGTACAGAGGGAGATTGAGCGGGTCGCCTATGAGCAGAATGGTGGGCGGCACCCTGGGGCCTATGCCCCACCTGAAGCTATGCCAGGATTTGCGGCAGCCCCCTCACTACCGGCGCATAAACTTGGCCGGGCACCGCAATCCGGTTGGTTGACCGCTAATAAAATCTGCAAGACCTATGGCAAACGACAAGTCGTGAAAGAAGCAAGTGTGTCTGTGCGCCGGGGCGAATCTGTTGGGCTGCTTGGGCCAAATGGCGCGGGTAAAACCACCATTTTCTACACCATCACTGGGCTGGTTGGCGCGGATGATGGGGCGATCCATATTGATGGCTATGATGTAACAAGCCTGCCTATGTATCGCCGTGCGCGGCTTGGTATCGGCTATTTGCCGCAAGAGGCCTCTATTTTCAGGGGGCTGACAGTTGAGCAAAATATTATGGCTGTGCTTGAGGTAACAGAGAAAAACAAACAGAAGCGCCGGGACAAACTAGAGAGCTTATTAAACGAATTTAATATTGAGCGTTTGCGCAAATCGCCCTCGATAGCGCTTTCAGGGGGTGAGCGACGGCGGTGTGAGATTGCCCGTGCTTTGGCTAGCGACCCTTCATATATTCTACTGGATGAGCCGTTTGCTGGTATTGATCCGATTGCGATTGGTGACATCCGCGATTTGGTGCGGCACCTCACTGACCGGGGTATAGGTGTGTTAATTACTGATCATAATGTTAGAGAAACACTAGAGATGATTGACCGGGCTTACATTATCCATGACGGGACCGTTCTGACCGAAGGTACGCCACATGAAATCGTGTCCAATGATGACGTCAGACGGGTCTATCTTGGTGATATGTTTAAATAAATTTTAATCACGCTACGCATACTTTTCGGCAATACCTTCGTTTTTTCTTCTATTTTTAGTGCATCAAGCAATTTTCATGCTAAACTTGTGGTATGGAGCTGCACAACAAAACCACATCTCATCAGGCGAATGATTAAAAATTTGCCTTCTCCATTAATCGACGTTAAATGCAAAGTTGGTATGATTGTTGCTCGCAGCATAATGTCGAGGTAAAAGTTATAATATGGCGCTAACGCACCGGTTAGAACTCAGACAATCTCAATCGCTTGTGATGACTCCGCAATTGCAGCAAGCTATTAAGCTGTTGCAGTTATCAAATATGGAGCTGAACGAGTTTGTTGAGGGGGAACTTGAGCGTAATCCTCTTTTAGAGACGCCCGCCGTTGAGAGCGAGGCTATCACTCAGGCTGGGCTTGAGCCTAATGTGCCTTTGGCTGATATTGAGCCTCAAAAACGGGCTGAGGCTGATGACTGGATTTCTTCTTCAGGGGAGAATAACAAGGAAGATCCTTCCGCTAATCTCGATACCCGTGTTGAAGATGTTTATCCGGATTTATCTGGCTCTGACAAGGTGGGCCTGAATGATCAGGGCTGGACACAGCAACGTAGCAGCACCCGGAATGACACTGGCTCTAGCGGGTCAGATTATAATCTTGAAAATTTTGTGCAGGAGGAAATTACCCTGCATGACCATCTTGCCGATCAATTATCCTTAAGCAAACTTAATGACGTGCAACGCCTGATTGGGGCGCATCTCATCGATATGGTTGATGAGCAGGGCTATCTTCGTGGCTCTGTTGAGAGTGTCGCTATTATGCTCGGCACCGAGATTGAGGCGATTGAAGACGTATTGGAGCAGATGCAACGGTTTGAGCCAACCGGCGTTTTTGCCCAGAATCTGGCTGATTGCATGCGGCTTCAGCTTATTGAGCAGAACAGGTATGACCCTGCAATGCAGGCCTTGCTGGAAAATATTCACCTTCTGGCGGCGCATAATTTCAGTGGATTGAAAAAAGCCTGTCAGGTCTCTGATGAAGATCTATCAGATATGATCGCCGAAATTAAGCATCTTAACCCCAAACCGGGATTGCAGTTTGGCTCCGTGACTGTACAGCCCGTGGTGCCCGATGTTTTCGTGCGGCAAAATAATGATGGTAGCTGGCTTGTTGAGCTGAACACCGAAACTTTGCCGCGGGTGCTTGTTAACCAGAGTTATTACACAGTTGTTGCGGGTGCAGCGCGCGATGCCCGCGAAAAATCCTATATTCAAGATTGCCTGCAGACTGCTAACTGGCTGGTGAAAAGCCTTGATCAGCGGGCGCGAACAATTTTGAAAGTTGCTGAAGAGATCGTGCGCCAACAGGATGGCTTTTTCTCTTATGGTGTTGAGCATCTTCGCCCACTCAATCTGAGAGCGGTGGCTGATGCCATTGATATGCATGAATCCACCGTTAGCCGGGTAACATCTAACAAATATATCGGAACGTCGCGCGGTGTTTTTGAGCTGAAATATTTCTTCACTTCTGCTATCTCATCTTCCTGCTCGGAAGATATGGTGTCATCAGAAGCGGTAAGACACCATATTCGCCAGTTGATTGATGCTGAACAGGCTGACGCCATTCTATCTGATGATAAAATTGTCTCCAGTTTACGGGATAAAGGCATTGATATTGCTAGAAGAACGGTTGCCAAATACCGTGAAGCAATGGGCATCCCGTCATCTGTTCAACGGCGGCGTAAAAAGCGCATGGCCCAACAAATGGCTATTTAATCAACAGACCCCCCAGAAAAAATCACGCACTTGCCTATCATTTGCACAAATTTACCTTAAAGCCCTGTTTTTCCTAGGCTTTAACTTTTACCGCTTGTAACAATCAGTGATGTTTTTTTAAGATTTTTGGAAAATTTCTGCTAACATTGCCCTCATTTGAGGCCTAATTCTGCTATAGTAAATCTATGGGATTAACGGAGAGAGCGAGGTTTGCCAAATTTCTGTCATCGTGATTATTCATCTTTGATGTAGATTTGCTATTATAAGATCTCTTACGTTTTATCGGTCCATAAGCTTGGCAGGGTTTTGGTTATTGACGCCTAGACAGGGATAACAACAAAAAAAGGATCTGGAACATATGTCCGTACAAATTACTGGTAAAAATCTTGATATTGGTGACGCACTTCGTTTTTATATTGAAGACCGTATTGGTCAAACGCTCGATAAATTTATGAGTAATGCCACTTCAGGTCATGTGCGGATTGAAAAGGATGGTAACCAGTTTCGGACAGATTGCTCGCTTCATTTGGTATCTGGGTTAGATTTGCAATCCAAGGGCGAATCTCATGATGTTTACGCGAGTACAGATGCTGCTCTGGAGCGGCTAGAGACAAGATTGCGTCGCTATAAGCGGCGGCTTAAGAACCATCATAATAAGCATAATAACAATGATTATAGTGCGTCGACGCCAGCTTTAGACTATGTGATACAGCCTCAGGAAGAGGATGAAGAGGTTGCGGCGGATGATGCGCCAATTATTATTGCAGAGAGCGAGACTAAAGTTAATGAATGTGCTGTCAGTGATGCGGTGATGCAAATGGACCTGGCAGAAAGTTCTGTACTTGTGTTTCGTAATGCTAGCCATGGACGTATCAATATTGTATACCGCCGTAACGACGGCAATATCGGGTGGATAGACCCATCATAATCAAGTAATACGCGTCGATATATATGAAATGACATAAAGTCGTCACTTCATCCTCATAGACGGGGATCACCCTTTTAGACGGGGGAGCTGGTTATATTCAGCTTAAAGACGCCATGACTTTTCTTACGAGTTAGCGGAAGGCATTCAAATGGATTTGGGTGATTTGTTGTCTGCGGAGGAAGTGATTCCGACGTTAAAGGCAAAAAGCAAAAAGCATGTTTTGCAGGAAATTGCGGGCATTGCTGGCGAAAAAATCGGTCTTGATCAAAGAGATATTTTTGATGTTCTGCTACAGAGGGAGCGTCTTGGTTCCACAGGTGTTGGGCATGGCATTGCCATTCCGCATGGGCGGCTGGCGTCTATTGATCGGATTTACTGCCTGTTTGCGCGTCTTGATGACCCGATTGACTTCGATTCTATTGATGATGAGCCGGTTGATCTTGTTTTTCTACTGCTCGCGCCTGAAACCGCTGGTGCTGACCATTTGAAGGCGTTGGCGCGCATTTCACGGCTCATTCGTGAATCGCAGACCCTGGATAAGCTGCGCGGCTCTCGTGAGCGTTCAGCGCTGTACTCTGTTTTAACAGAGACATCAGCCTCGCATGCCGCTTAACTTGCTGTCTTTAAGGGGTATATCTGCCGCTTTGGGGCTTTTCAGCTAATATTTTTAGTTATCATCGGACCTTTTTTGGGTCTGAGATTTGAGATCGTAAAAAGGGCAGTCACTTGTGGTGACTGCCCTTTTGCTTAGGGTGAGATTAGGTTTTGTTTGGTAATGACGACTGATAATTAAGACCACATATATTGGATGCGAATTTTTGGGAGGGCGCGTTCATTCGTTATTGTCTTACCACGCGTAGCGGACTGACATAACTTATTGCTCTGGACTCGCTGCTCTCTAATGGCCGCTCTGTTCATTCATCTCTGTGATCTGAGCAATTCAGCAAAACAATCGAGAAACGGCCCGGTATGAGATCAATTGACCTGGTGCAATGTGAAGCTATGTTCTGCGGCAGCGGTGTTGGCAGATTCCAGGTCTTCAGCTAGCAGGATTGGTGTGCCATCAGCTGCATGGACGGAATATAGAGTGCCGTCATCTGGTAAATCCAGCACTTCAGGGAAGAGGTCCAGAGCGGTATCAACCGCAATTTCATTTACGTAAACCATATCCTGAATGCCAAGATCTGCGAAATCTTTATCTGTCATTGTGGCGACAGCCTCGCTTTGATTTTCCGTGTTCGATGTAACTAACATATTAACACCCCTTTACTATTTATACGTATAAGCGACCGTTTGCCGTCGGTCTAATCACAATATATTTTAATTTTTTTTACCTTCACTTCAGGTTCAATGGTTTTTAGAGCAATACTCAAGAGCCCATCTTTTAGGGTCGCTTTATCAATCTCGACGGTATCAGCCAAAATGAAACTGCGCTGAAACTGGCGTGTTGCTATGCCTTGATGTAGGTAACTTGCCTCATCTGCAGCGCCTTTGCGCCCCGTCACGGTCAATTGCCGCCCTTCTAATGTAATATCCAACAGATCCTCTTTAAAGCCGGCGACTGCGATAACGATGCGTAAATTTTCAGAGCCAGGCTCAGTTGATTTTAAGCGCTCTATGTTAAAGGGCGGGTAGCCATCTGGCTGCAATCGAGTTACCCGTTCAAGCGCCCGCTCAAGCTCATCGAACCCAAGGGCAAAGGATTGGTTTAGACTTGTTAACCTTGTCATGACCGACCCTCTTCATTGTTTCGCTGACTAGATCCTTCATTGATATGGGCCCTTCTAGGTTAATTTCAAGATGAATTAAGCGCTATTTCACTTTTTTCACTCGTCTCCAGGGCTTGATATAATCATGGCGCTAAACGCGCTGAACAATGAGAGCATTGTGATTATGGAGCTAACACAGGGGGGATGACATTTATAAGCCGCCCGGAAATATGTTTAACGCTTGGGTGAATACTCATAAATTTTTAATTGTATTAGCAACCCGATATTTACTGTTTCAGCTTATGCTACATTTTAATAATCAATTCAGGGCAATCAGGATTATGTCGGAACAGGACACTGTTAAAAACAACCGCCGCGCACCTCGTAACAGGGTATATATTGGCGCGCATATTATTATTGATAAAACTTCAACATTTACCTGCATTATTAAATCACGCAGTGATACGGGATATGGCTTAAAGCTTGGTTCAACCCAAGGGGTGCCGGATCGTTTTTGGCTGCTTGATGATAAATCAGATGAGCGGCATTTTTGCCGGGTGGCGTGGCGCAAGAAAGATATGCTTGGCGTTGAGATCATACAGCCGCGCTCTGATGATCCTGCTTTGCCGGATTTCAAATTCTAATCACACGCAAGCTTCATACACCGCCAAGGCTGTGCCTGGCAGCCACTATGACCGCTAAACTATCTGACGGGCAGATTGGGTCGTCGTTAAGATGGGCGGCTGGCGGTGAGGAAATAATTCACATCAGTATCAGATGAAATGCGCCACTCATCCCGTAACGGGTTGAAGGTTAGGCCATGGCGCTCCCGCGGGAGCAGGCCAGCAGCTTCGGCGCAGTTTGCCAGCTCATCAGGGGTGACAAAGCGATTCCATTGATGGGTACCGCGCGGTAGCCAACGCAATATATATTCTGCGCCGACAATGGCCAAAGCGAAGGCTTTGGTGGTGCGGTTAATAGTGGACATGATGAGCAAACCACCTGGGGCCACGAGGCTTGCGGCAATTTTGGTAAAATCCGGGACGCTTGGCACATGCTCAACAACTTCTAATAGCAGGACCACATCAAAGGTTTCACCTTTTTCAGCAACATCCTCTGCCCGGCAGGCTCTGTAATCTATGCTAACACCCTGTTGCTCGGCATGCAGGCTGGCCGCCTTAATGTTTTGCTCAGCTGGATCAATTGCCGTGACGGTTGCCCCCTGTTTTGCCATTGGTTCGGCAACAAGGCCGCCGCCGCAGCCAATGTCGATCAGGCTCAAACCGTTTAAGGCATTGGCGGCTTTTTCATCCCGGCCAAAATGACGACAGATCTGTTCGCGAAAAAAGGCCAGCCGCGCCGGGCTGATTTTATGTAATGGGCGGAATTTGCCTTTTGGATCCCACCACTCATCGGCCATGGCGCCAAAACGGGCGATCTCTTCCGGGTCGAGGGTGGGGGTCGTTTTTTGGGGGTGTTGCTGCATGAGGTGGATTTAGTCGTCAATTCAGGTTTTTGTCAAGCAGCGCTCACTGTTTAACAAGGCTTTATATGAGTGTGTTTTTTTATTCTTTAAAATGCCATCTGTTATCTTAGCGCTTGCTGTCTTTCTCTCTTGATCACTTGATCAGCGGGCCTGTTACGAGTATGTATTAGCCTCAAGCGGGGGAGCACCGCCCTTTATTTACTTTTTACAGTTTCCCACAGGATGGGTTGATCCGACCGACTTGCAGGGCTCAAACAATACTGGCTGGTTTCAAATATGGCTAGTTTCAGTATACGGCCTTGTTCACACGGGTATTGCGGCGCGGTCAACTTATGGCTCTCGCCGTGATCAGATTAAAGACTTAGCGGAGCATGAAGCTTTTATGGCTCTTGTTGTTATGAAATTTGGCGGCACTTCAGTTGCCGATATGGATAGAATCCGGAATGTGGCAGCCCATGTGAAGCGTGAGGTTGATGCCGGGAATCATGTGGCTGTTGTGGTCTCGGCTATGGCTGGGCGCACGAATGAGCTTGTCTCTTTTGTTAATGATGCCTCAGCTACGCCTGATCAACGGGAATATGATGCTGTTGTTTCCTCTGGTGAGCAGGTTACTTCCGGGCTATTGGCACTCACTTTGCAGTCCATGAATGTAAAGGCGCGGTCCTGGCAGGGATGGCAGATCCCTTTAAAAACGGATAGTGCGCATGGCAAAGCCCGCATCGCCGAGATAGACGGGGACGTCTTGCGCACCAGTATTCAAGCTGGTGAAGTCGCGGTGATTGCCGGGTTTCAGGGTATTGCTGATGGTAACCGCATTTCAACATTAGGGCGTGGTGGCTCGGATACCAGTGCGGTGGCGATTGCAGCGGCGCTTGGGGCTGACCTTTGTGATATTTATACTGATGTTGATGGGGTTTATACAACAGACCCTCGTATTGTGCCTAAAGCCCGGCGACTTGAGAAAGTTTCTTATGAAGAAATGCTGGAAATGGCGAGCCTTGGAGCCAAAGTGCTTCAAACCCGCTCGGTTGAATTGGCGATGACGCAGAATGTGCGTCTTGCTGTTCGCTCCAGCTTTGATGACCCGAACGCTGTGCCAGCCGTTGGTAAAGATGGCAGCAGCAGTGTTGGTACAATTGTTTGCAGTGAGGATGAGATAGTGGAACAGCAGGTTGTTAGCGGTATCGCTTATGCTAAGGATGAAGCTAAAGTCACTTTGATTAGCGTGGCTGATAAACCGGGCGTAGCTGCCGGGGTGTTTGGCCCGCTGGCCGCTGCGAACATTAATGTGGATATGATCGTGCAGAATGTTTCTGCTGATGGCGCCACTACTGATATGACCTTTACGGTGCCTGAGGGTGATCTGGCCCATGCACTAGAAGTGCTTGAAGCGCACCGGGATGATCTACAATATAAAGACCTTATTGGCACGACTGATATTGTAAAAGTTTCTATTATTGGTGTTGGCATGCGTAGCCATGCTGGCGTTGCGGCTGATATGTTCCGCGAACTTGCCAGCAAGGGCATTAATATCCTGGCGATCTCGACATCCGAGATCAAGATCAGCATTCTTATTGATGCGGCCTATCAAGAATTGGCCGTGCGCACATTACACACTCATTTTGGCCTGGATCAGACCGGCGCGTAGAGCATTTAATAGCCGCCCCTAACCGGGATTAAACTGAATTCAACGCCGACTTGTTGTCGCAAGACCCTTTTGAGGCAAGACCAATGGCACCAGCGAGCGCCGCACCACGCATATTAATGCGCCGGCTGCGGGAAATTATGGCAAGACCGGGCGAGCCACAGGCGCGCCTGGATGCTATTGTTACGCAAATTGCGCTGATTATGGTGGCAGAGGTGTGCTCGCTTTACCTCCGGCGCACTGATGGCTCGCTTGAGCTGTTTGCCACTGAGGGGCTAAACGCCGAAGCTGTGCATAATACCCATTTGGCGCGAGGTGAGGGGCTGGTTGGCCTTATTGCCGAAAAAGCCGAGCTGGTTAACATCCATGAAGCGCAAGATCACCCGGCCTTTTCTTACAGGCCGGAAACCGGTGAGGAGGTTTATCACTCCTTTCTCGGCATGCCGATTTTGCGCGGGGGGCGCACGCTCGGCGTTATCACAGTACAGAATAAAGCGCGCAAAGTTTATGCGGTTGAAGAAGTTGAAGCACTAGAGACCACAGCAATGCTAGTTGCTGAGCTGATCACCTCTGGTGAGCTTGATGATGGGGTTGGCGCCATTGCTGACCGTACGCAATCGCGCCGGTTCTCAGGGACGTGTGTGAGTGATGGCATTGCGCTTGGGCATGCGGTGCTGCATGAGCCGCGCGTGATGATTAGCGACTTTTTATCTGAAGAGCCTGAAGCTGAAAAACAGCGGCTGGCCATTGCACTTGAGGAGTTGCGCACCTCAATTGATGGCATGCTGGCTAAAGCTGAAATGCAGCGAGCTGGCGAACATAGAGAAGTATTAGAAGCCTATAGCATGTTTGCCCATGACCGGGGCTGGGTGAACCGGCTGCATCAGGCCATAGACTCTGGGCTGACGGCTGAAGCCGCTGTTGAGCGGGTGCAAAATGATATGCGCGCCCGCATGTTGCCGAAGCAAGATCGCTTCTGGGCAGAGCGGATGAATGATCTTGAATCACTTGGAAACAGGCTGATGCGTTTACTGCTTGGCAGCGAGCAAACCTCTGCGCAATCATCGCTGCCGGAAGATACTATTTTATTTGCGCGCACCATGGGCGCAGCTGAACTGCTTGATTATGACCCCGCCAAATTGCGTGGGTTGGTGATTGAGGATTCTGGGGCGACGAGCCATGTGGCGATTGTCGCGCGAGCCCTTGGTATTGTGGCTATTGGTGAAGTTAAGGGCGCCGTGAACCGGGTTGATCCGGGGGATGAGGTGATCCTTGATGCTGTTTCGGGTGAAGTGCTTTTGCGCCCGACCCAGGATGTTATTGATGCCTATACCGATAAAGTGCGTTTTCAGGCTGCTAAACAAAAGCGTTTTGCCGCCCTTAGAACCCGAGAAGCTGTTAGCGCGGATGGCCAGAGGATTGACCTTAAAATTAATGCCGGGCTGTTGGTTGACCTGCCGCATATGGCGCAATCTGGCGCGGATGGTATTGGGCTTTACCGCACTGAGCTACAATTTATGATTTCGGCTAAATTCCCGCGGATGGAAGAACAGCGGGACGTTTATAAAACTGTGATGGATGCAGCGGCGGCGCGGCCTGTGGTGTTTCGCACACTTGATGTCGGCGGCGATAAGATTCTCCCCTACATGCGGATGGTGGGTGAGCAGAACCCGGCACTTGGATGGCGCGCCATGCGGATGACGCTTGACCGGCCGGGACTGTTTCGCACGCAGATTAGAGCCTTGTTACGAGCTGCTGAAGGCCAGGTGCTGCGCGTGATGCTGCCAATGGTTACCGAGGTCAGTGAAGTTGATAAGGCGCAAAAGTTGATTGATAAAGAATATGAATTCTTAATCAAATATGGGCATACGCCGCCAACCCGCATTGAAGTTGGCGTGATGGTTGAGGTGCCAGCCCTGTTGTGGCAGCTTGATCAGCTGTTAGACCGCGTCGATTTTATCTCTATTGGCAGTAACGATTTGATGCAGTTTATTTTTGCTGCTGACAGAACAAACGCCCAGGTCGAAGCCCGGTACGATACGCTGGACAATGTATTTCTAACTGTGGTTGACAGCATAATAAAAGCGGCGAGGCGGCATGATGTGCCAGTTACCCTTTGCGGCGAGATGGCCGGTAAGCCACTGGAAGCCATGGCCCTTTTAGCGCTTGGCATGCGGTCTATCTCTATGTCTCCGGCCTCCATTGGGCCGGTTAAGACCATGATATTATCTCTCGATATTGAAAAGGCCAATGGCTTCATTACTGATCTGATGGGCCGTGAGCACGGCTCTTTGCGGCCAGCTCTTGAAACTTACGCCAAAGAAAATGGCGTGATTATTGATGCCTTTGCTACCACCTCAATTGACTAGCTGTTAATATTAACAGGCTGGATATTTACTATCTTTTCTCAAACAACCCGGCGTTTACCTGACAAACTAAAAACACTATTGGCGAATATTCCTCTTTAATGTAAGGTAGTTACGGGGTGAACCTGCCGATTTATGCGCTGGCAGGGTATGTAGCGCATATAGTATTGCGTCAGATCGGGTTAAGTATAGTGTATCGTTCTAATCATTTTGCGTCCCAAAATGGTGCGACGGGCTCGTTAGAGCCTCAGTCTCCATTTTCACAGCGACAAAACAGTAGCTCTGCGCCGTTTAATGGGCTCAGGAGTGAAAACAATCTTCAAAATGGCAATAGCCTTCGAAGTAACGATAGCCTTCGAAGTGATGAGCTTAGGCGAGATGGGCTGAGAGGCGCTTGTGTTCAGGGCCATCAAATGCCTGTTCAAGAGTCGCGCGGCCAGGAAACTCTCGGCCTAAAAACTCAGGGCCTAGAACCTCAGGGGCAAGAAACACTAGATCGGGGCCTCCCTCAATCTGGACGCTTTGCGCCTTCGCCGCAATCTATTCCGCCGCTGCCACCTCATGTCTCTGATCCTAAAATCTCAGATCGTAAAGACGCTGATCACCAGGGCCGCGACTATAATCATGTCGAGCCTATCGAAGCGGGCTTTTTGAAAAATGCCGACGAAGCTGTGTTTAATGAAAACAATCTGACCGTGTTTCAAGACACCACGTCAGCGCATATGCCGCCGCCACTAAGTTTCGCCCCGCCGAGCCCCCCTGAAGATGAAAGTGATGATGAGTATGCTGATGAGCAAATCAGCTCTTTGTTCACCGCTATGGGCCGGGCCTCGCAGCTAACGCAAGATGTCATCGCCATCAGGCTTCAAACATCATCTGAAGTTATTCATGCGCTTGAGGCTGGGCATTTAAGCAAGCTCCCTGAATGGGAGGAGCTTTCCTCTCTCGTTGAACGCTATGCAGCGTTTATGACGATTGATGAGCGGCCTATACTGCGCCGCCTGCGTGAGCAATTGACTGAACATTACCTGACCCAGATGTCACGGCAAAAAGAGCAGCAGGGTTTGCTTAATGCCTCGCCGATGCCTATGAGTGATGCAAGATTGGCTGATTTTGCTAATAACGGCACGATGACAGCCGCAGCCAATAGCTTTAAAATGCCTGCAATCTCATTATTTGAAACAGACAGCCCAGCGCCTGACGCGAATTACCATCGCAATGATTTGCAACCTCCATTTAGCTCAACAGCCAGCGCTGAAATTCAAAAGTCGGTTCAGCATAGCCCACAGATGTTTGAACAGGCAGCGTTGCAGTCTTCTAAATTGTCTGGCCTCCAGACCTCAAGTAATCACAAGACTGCACAAGATATGGCGCCTCGTAAGGCGGGTTCTCGTGATGTCAGTGCTCATGATGTAAGTTCCAGCTCATTGAAATCGAATATTCCCCCGGTGACAGGGGCTGAACATCGGTTGAAGCCCAAAGCGCAACAGCTGCAGGCTGCAGCTCAAGTCAATGGCTTGCCGCCGCATCTCTATCAATCAGGACAAATGCCGCAAAATGGCTTTGGGGGGCAATCACCCCAAGGGATGAAGTCTCCTATCGCAACCCAGCATTACGAGCAGCCACGTGTTGATATGATGGCCCCGCAATCAGCCGTCGTTAAGGGCCGTCTGCCTCTGCTTATGAAAATAGCTGCAAATGCGGCATTCCTGATTATTCTGCTATTTGCCTTTATTCAATGGCAACCAAATCGCTTCTGGTCTGGCGTTGACCAATTACCGAAACCAATTGCCAACTCAATCTATGACATATTTGAGCTGGTTATGCCTGACCCGCTGGCAATGAGCTACCGGATGAACTGGGTGCTGGTTGATGACCCGCGGATGCGCAAAGCGGACAGGTTGCCTGTGCCGCCAATTCAACGGTTACCGGCAATCGATTTTTCTAACCTCAGCATATATAACAAATAGCAAGACTTGCCTTCAGGACTGCGGCCTAATGCGGAGCCATTATTTAGGTTTTGGGCCCTCACTGTTTTAAAAGGGAATGCTACTTTGTAGTTGGCGGCGCTTCTAAACCGCTCTTTTCCTTGTTTTTTTGCGTGGATTCATTATGGTCTGCCTTGCTCAGTATGGCATATGCCGCTCTGGGCTACAGAAACCGGGCTTTACTATCTGGGTTTTAGTGTAACTGTCCCTTCTACTTCCTAATTCTGAGCATTTGGAATTCAGCCTGGAGCTGTGAACTCAGCCAAGAGCTGACTATTGCTCTTAATCACATTTTGCGGGATTAATAGGGGGAGACATAATAGCAGTGAGTGAAGCGGCGCTTTCTCGTTCCTTTTAATTTTTGATCTAAGCGGAGGCATTTTTCTATGTCGGCTGTGCCAATGGAAAAGCTTGAACAGCTTGTTGAGCGCTGGAAAGTGGTTCAAACGGAATTATCATCCGGCCCTGACCAAGAGATATTCGTCGCGCTCTCTCGTGAGTTCGCAGCTCTTGACCCAATAGTCAGCGAGATTAATAAATATCTCAGCGCGCTTGAAGAAATTAAGGGCCTTGAGGAAGTTATTGCTGAGTCTGGCGATGATGCTGATATGGCGGCAATGGCGGCAGATGAGCTTGAGGCTTTAAAAGCCGATTTACCGGAGATGGAGCAGAAGATCCGCATCATGCTTCTCCCGAAGGATGAGGCCGATGCCCGCAGCGCGATGCTTGAGTTAAGAGCTGGAACTGGCGGCGATGAAGCGGCTCTATTTGCGGGTAACCTCTTTAATATGTATCAACGCTATGCTGATGCTCAGGGCTGGAAAATTGAAGTGATCTCTAGCAGCGAATCTGCTGTTGGTGGCTTTAAAGAAATTATCGCTAATGTGGCCGGGCAGGGGGTGTTTGCGCGGCTGAAATATGAATCTGGTGTGCACCGGGTGCAGCGGGTGCCAGAGACGGAATCTGGTGGCCGCATTCATACGTCTGCTGCGACAGTTGCTGTCTTGCCAGAAGCTGAAGAAGTTGACATTGAGATTGAAGAAAAAGACCTTCGGGTTGATGTGTTCCGGGCCAGTGGGCCGGGTGGTCAGTCTGTGAATACAACAGATAGCGCTGTTCGTATTACGCATATTCCGACCGGCATTGTTGTGAGCCAGCAGGATGAGAAATCTCAGCATAAAAACCGCGCCAAAGCGATGAAAGTGCTGCGCTCTCGGCTTTATGATGCGGAGCGCCAAAGGGTTGATTCTGAGCGGGCTGCTGAGCGGCGCGGACAAATTGGCAGTGGTGACCGCTCGCAGCGCATCAGAACCTATAACTACCCGCAGGGGCGGGTGACGGACCACCGCATTAACCTGACACTACATAAGCTCGAGCAAACTTTGGCCGGTGAAGCGCTTGATGAAATTATTGATGCGCTCATAACCGAAGACCAAGCCAACCAACTTGCAGCTATGGATAATGTTGCCGGGTAATGAGCCAGAATCTGATTGATGAGCTGGCGCAACCGACACTTCATAGCATGCAGCACTTTCTCAGCCAGAAGTTTGAAGCCTTGGGCATCGAAACTGCCGCACTTGATGCCCGACTCTTAATTCAACATGCTGCTGCTATTAATCACGCCGCCTTTATTCGTGACGCAAGCCGCCTGATGAGCCCTGCAGAGCTTGAGATGCTGCGCCCACTTGTGGCTCGCCGCATAGCACGGGAGCCGATTAGCCGTATTTTAGACAAGGCTGAATTTTGGTCCCTGCCCTTTAATCTCTCAGCTGATACGCTAGACCCTCGGCCTGACACAGAAACGCTGGTTGAATTGGCGCTTGAGCTGTTGCCTCCCAAAACAACACAAACTCTAAAGCTACTCGACCTTGGCACTGGCTCAGGTTGTATTCTTTTATCGCTATTGTCGGAATGGCCAGCAGCCTCTGGGGTCGGGGTGGATATTTCAGCGTCTGCGCTTGCCATGGCGGACCAGAATGCCAGGAATTTAGGGCTTGAGGGGCGCGCCGCATTTGTTAAGTCCAACTGGTTTGAGACGGTAAGCGGCCAGTTTGAGCTGATTGTTTCCAACCCACCCTACATCCCCACCGCTGAGATAGAAACATTGAGTGCTGAAGTTGCCAAGTATGACCCGCTGGCGGCACTCGATGGCGGCCCGAGCGGGATTGAGCCATATAAATTATTATTTGAAGGAGCACCGCAGCATCTGGCCCCGGGCGGTTGGCTGATTGTTGAATATGGTTACGGCCAGCTTGAGGATATTTGCAAACTGCTTGAAGCGTCTCCCTTAGGGCGAATAATGAAACAGCGTGAGGTCCGCGCTGACCTAGCCGGCATAGACCGATGCCTCGCCGTTCAAATATAGGCCGTTACATTAGGGTGACGCTCTTTAAGTTCGATAATTAAATGGCGCGGCCAACCTGGCATGCTGGCGGCTAAATCAGATCATGAGTTAGAACCCGTTAACCCCTTGTTTAGGCTTTTAAGTAGCGGCGCGGTGTTTGTTGACTCTCTGGACCGCGAAGTGTGCTCATTTGTGGTCAATATTGTTTTTAATTGCGATTAGACGCGAAAAATAGAGGCTTTTGGCTAAATTAGACTTGGCGAGCAGGTGCAAACCGGCTATGATTTTATACGTTATTTGGCTGTTTGACTTGTTTCCGGCCATTTACCTGTTCCTGATGTGGGCACTCCTTCTGAAATCATAAACTGTTTTGAGAAATCAAAATCTGTTTTGCACAACCGCTTGATTTGTGATTCGAGAGTGAAAGGGAAACATTTTAACGCCGCATTTGTCTATGACGCTGGCCTCTCTCAATCGGGATAACCGAGGGGCCGTTAATTCGGGTTGGCTTTGGTCAGCTACCCCTTATTATGTTCATATATGATCAACATTATTGGCCCGATCTTTTTGGCTCTTTAAGATAACAGATGCGCGAAGATTACAGATGTGCCACTGGCTTATTATTCTTCGCAGATTGATCTGAACCCTTAAGCCAAATGCAAAATCACATAGTCGTTATTTTAGCCGGTGTGGATGTTTTAACCGGCCCTATGAATCAGCTATGATTTTGTGACGTTAGATCGTTGTTTGCCATGTCTGCGATTAATTATTTAGCCTTTTAGCGATGGCCTTGCTGATGTTGTGGATTAGCGCCAGAACCTAAAGCGCGCGGCTTATATTTGCCGCCAGTTTGATGTGAAACTTTTTAATATTGATTGCATTCTTGATTTTAGATGCGCCTCTTTAGAGATGTGATTGTTTTAATTACGACCTGAGGGTTTTATTTTCTAACCCCTGATACTGAGTTTCAGCGTTGATGGTGCCCGTCTCAATTTTTTGAGCAATGGGCGACTTTAAAATCAGATGTTTCTGAATACAGTTTTGAGGTTGCCGTCTTTTAGGGCTGCCTCCCGCCTCTTTTAATAGAGGATCGACCTTTTCCCTCATGAGGAGGGATTAAGATACTTAAAAAAAATAAACGCAATATACTTTGAATGGAAGCCGATGAGGCAAGCACAACAAAATAACAGACGTGGACGGGGACGGGGCCGCAAGGCACAAAACCCACTAACTAAAAACTACGAGTCTAATGGGCCGGATGTGAAAATTCGCGGTACCGCTGCCCATATCTCGGAGAAATATAATGCGCTTGCACGGGATGCGCTTTCTTCTAGCGATATTGTGCGCGGGGAAAATTATCTTCAGCATGCTGAGCATTACAACCGCATTATCATGGCAGCGCAGCAGCAAAATAGTTCTGACGATGATCAAGCGGATGATGGCGCTTCATCAGAGGCGAATGCCAAATCCAATGATCAGCGCGACCACTCTGGTGGTCGTGATAATTCTGGTGGCCGCGATAATTCAGGTGGGAATGGTCAATCGAATAACAAGCGGTCTGAAAACCGCAAACCTAACCGCCGTCGCCGTAGCGAGAAAAATAACAACAACTCAGATGGTGATCATATATCCGGTGAGCGGAAATCTCCTGATAAAGTCCACCCGATTGATGCATCTAATCAAAAGCCTGAGGCAAAACCAGCTGTTGAAACTGCTAAAGTTGAAGTCAATCAAGTTGAAACCAATGCTGATGATGCGGCAGCTTAAACGCTGCTAGCATTTAAGCTGCTGGGTATGCCCCTTAAGGGGTGGTGAAAGTATTCTTAAGGGAAGGCAAGCGCGGCCCCTATTTTAAGCGGTGGTTTCATCTAAAAGCACCAGCTTATCATTGCGCTTTATGACGCCTTTTTTGGTTATTTTAACATAGATGCCGAAGGTGTTGGTGCCGAAATGCTGGGCTAATGTTGCTGGCAGGGATTTTCCGCGTTTCGCGGTTTTTAAATCCACATTCACGGCAGCGCAGCGATCTGTCTCGCATAAGACCTCAACTTCTGCCTCACCTATTTTAAGGGTTCTGCCAAGCCAGTTGCGCTCGGCCCATGGCTCTAAACCTGAAAATTCTATATTGGCGCGAAAGCGGGCGGGCTCTATTGGCATGTTCACAATCATCTCCAGCGCTTTTACAGATGCCAGATTAATAATGTGGATAGCAGGCTCTGCCATATCGGTGAAATGATGCTGATCTGCTGCGAGAATGCGCGGTGGGCCTTTTAGTTCCTCCGACATAAAGGCTGCGAGGAATTGCTCTATCATATTGCGGCCTATTTTGGTGCCGAGGTCCCCGCGTGCGACCTGGCGGCCCTGGCGCAAAATTGTTAGCACCCCGGTTTCTTCATCATAGTCTGTTTCCAGAAGGGCCAGCCGCTCATGGCGCATGAGGGTGAGAAAATTTACCTTTGCAAAATGCTTGGGGGACTTTTCATCAAAGCCAATCGGGCCATTTTCAATGGCGAAAGCCCGGTCTAGTGGCAGGCAGCCGCCCTCCTCTACACTGACCGTTTCCAGCTTCTGCCCTTGCAGACCCTTCACCGGATAGCGTATCAGTGTCTCTACTGTACCGCCTTCCATAATTCACCTTTTTATCTTTTAAAAACCGCTTCATTTTCTGCATCATGCCTCTTTAACTCGGCATAAGGCAACTTATATCCTAATATGAAGCTGGCCGATTGCCTTTTTGGGATCTGGTGCAGCGAGGATTATTTGTGAGACGCTGCAGGATCGCCGTTGTTACGGGAAAATGCTCGCGGGCTAAACGAGGCACAATATGAAACAAGAAATTTATACAGACAGAGCGAAAACCATTGTCCAGGCTGCGCAACAAGAAGCGTTGGCCAATGATCATCAACATTTTACCCCCACCCACCTTCTGAAAGCTTTGCTTGAAGATCAGGATGGTTTGACGGTTAACCTGATTAATAAAGCTGGCGGTAATTCCAACCTGATTATTGCCCAGGTGAATGACGCCATTGGCAAAATGCCGCGCGTGAGTGGCTCTGGGGCCGGCCAGCTTTATATTACTCCTGAAACGGCCAAACTCTTTAAAGCCGCTGAGGAAGTGGCTGAGAAATCTGGCGATAAATTCGTCACTGTTGAGCGCTTGCTGCTGGCTGTTTTGATTGAAAAATCAAGCGAAGCCGGGCGCATTCTCTCTGCGGGTAATCTTAGCCCGCAAAAGCTGAATGAGGCGATTAATGAGATCCGCAAGGGCCGCACGGCTGACAGCGCCTCAGCTGAAGAAAGTTATGATGCGCTGGAGCGCTATGCGCGTGATGTGACAGCTGAAGCCGAGGAAGGCAAGCTTGACCCTGTCATTGGACGGGAAGAAGAGATCCGCCGCACCGTGCAAGTGCTGTCTCGGCGCTCAAAAAACAACCCGGTGCTGATTGGTGAACCAGGCGTTGGTAAGACCGCGATCATCGAAGGGCTGGCGCTTCGCATTGTCAATGGTGATGTGCCTGAAAGCCTGAAAGGGCGCCGCCTGCTCTCATTGGATATGGGCGCGCTAATTGCCGGCGCTAAATATCGCGGTGAATTTGAAGAGCGGCTCAAAGCTGTTCTGCAAGAGGTGCAATCTGCTGCGGGTGGTATCATCCTGTTTATTGATGAGATGCATACGCTGATTGGCGCTGGTAAAACTGATGGCGCAATGGATGCCTCTAACCTCCTGAAGCCCGCATTGGCGCGGGGTGAGCTGCACTGTGTTGGTGCGACCACCTTGGATGAATACCGCAAGCATGTTGAGAAAGATGCAGCCCTTGCCCGGCGCTTCCAGCCGGTGTTTGTGGCTGAGCCTTCTGTTGAAGATACCATCTCTATTCTGCGCGGCCTGAAGGAGAAGTATGAGCTTCACCATGGTGTCCGCATTTCAGACAACGCGCTTGTTGCTGCCGCTACTCTTTCTAACCGCTATATCACGGACCGGTTTTTGCCTGACAAGGCCATTGACCTGATGGATGAGGCAGGCAGCCGTTTGCGCATGCAGGTGGAATCGAAACCTGAGGAGCTTGATGAGCTTGACCGGCGGATTATTCAGCTGAAAATTGAGCGCGAAGCTTTAAAGAAAGAAACTGATGATGCTTCTAAAGACCGGCTGGATAAGCTGAGCGAAGAGCTTGCTAACCTTGAAGAGCAATCTCAAATTTTATCTGATCGCTGGGCACGGGAAAAATCAAAACTATCTGACGCTAACAAAGTGAAAGAACAGCTTGATCAGGCCCGCATTGAGCTGGAGCAAGCGCAGCGTGCTGGTGACCTGGCGAAAGCCGGTGAGCTTTCTTATGGTGTCATCCCTGAACTTGAAAAGCAGCTATCAGAAGCGGCTGATGGGGCGGGCGATGGCGCTGACCTGATGGTTGAAGAGGTGGTCACTGAGAGCCATATCGCGGGGGTTGTTTCCCGCTGGACCGGTGTGCCGGTAGACAAGATGCTTGAAGGTGAGCGGGAAAAACTTTTAAGCATGGAATCTGGCCTTGCCAAACGGGTTGTTGGCCAGGACCAGGCGGTGAAATCTGTTGCAAAAGCCGTGCGCCGCGCGCGTGCTGGCCTGCAGGACCCGAACCGCCCGATTGGCTCTTTCATGTTTCTCGGCCCAACTGGTGTGGGTAAAACCGAGCTTACCAAAGCCTTGGCTGAGTTTCTCTTTGATGATGACAGCGCCATGGTGCGGATTGATATGTCTGAGTTTATGGAGAAGCACTCCGTTGCCAGGCTGATCGGTGCGCCTCCTGGATATGTTGGTTATGAAGAAGGCGGTGTATTGACGGAAGCTGTGCGCCGGCGGCCTTATCAGGTCATCCTGTTTGATGAGATTGAAAAGGCGCATGCAGATGTATTTAATGTGCTGCTGCAAGTGCTCGATGATGGCCGGCTAACGGATGGCCAGGGGCGGACCGTTGATTTCCGCAACACCCTGATCATCATGACCTCTAACCTTGGTTCGCAATATCTTGTTGACCAGAAGGAAGGCGAGGATGTGGACCTTGTTGAAGCGCAGGTAATGCGTGAGGTGCGCGGACATTTCCGGCCTGAATTCCTGAACCGCGTTGACGAGGTGATCCTCTTCCATCGTTTGCAGCGCAACCAGATGGCAGAGATTGTTAATATCCAGATGAAGCGGTTGCAGAAATTGCTGGATGAGAAAAAGCTGACCATTACCCTTTCTGATGCGGCCACTCAGTGGATTGCTGAAAAGGGCTATGACCCGGCTTATGGCGCGCGGCCGCTAAAACGTGTGATCCAGAAGGAAGTTCAGGATCCGCTTGCCGAGCGCATCCTTGCCGGCGACATTCGCGATGGGGATGACATCAACGTGGATGTGGTTGGGGATGAGCTTAGTTTTAATACGCTAAGCAGCAAGGCTGCTTAAGCCTCGGATAAAAGTCCCTCGCTTCGCTCAGTGTACTTTTATCCGGTTTGCAATATCGTGTTTCACCAGCTTGGGGCGGCCCTGCGCTGGTGAAACTCTTTTTTGCTAGAACAGTCTAAAGACTGCGTGAAATGAACAACTTTAAGGTGCCGGAAAATCTGGTGGCAATTGTTCTGCTGGCAAAACTTCCGAGAATCTCTTTCCCTGCACAACATCTGCAATGCGTCCGAAGTTCAAACCAGGAAAATAACCAGTTATCCAAGAATATGGAATGTTTTTACTTCTGGCCAACTTAATTACTGATGCCATCTCTGCCGTTACAACTCGATCATGCATGCTATTTCTCCTATGCATGTTTTGACCGAAGAAATAGGTTGACGGATTCTCTAGAATGAATCATTGTCAAAAGGCTTAATATGACTATTTTTTCGGTCATTGATACGGCTGTAAAACTATTTTTACAGCCATTTGGAGCCGAGTAGCACCTCGGCTCCAAATCCTTTAATTACTTTATCTCCCCAAGAGCTTGCCATCCTTCAGGTAAAATAAAAAATCCGTCTACTGATTTTTCACAGTACCCCTTCCGAACATTTTGATTCAAAGCATCAGATGGATTCCCCAATCTCTTTTGCTGATTTTCCCTTAACGCCTTAGTAACTAATGCCGATGTTAATGGTTGGTGTCCTTTGTGCTTCAACCATGCGGCAGTAGCCAAAAATCTTTGGTTCTGGTTGCTTTCGCCTTTTTTTTCTCGGATGTAACTGGCAAGGGATTTAGTAAATGTCTGCCTCTCTCTGTCAGAGGCTTGCTCACTAGTGTGCTCCTGTTCTGCCGATGATTTTTGACTTTTATGGCTGGCAGATTCTATTATCTTCTCAAGCTGCTCACTCAGCCATTCCTTATCACCCTCAGCCGAAAAACTGATATCGCCTATCTTAACCTCTACCTTAGCCTTCTTATCAGAATCAGCCATTAGATCCGCCTAGTAATTAGTTGTTGGTTTTCATTGTTGTGTCAATTTTACACAATTTTTACTAGCCGTCAATAGTCTTGCTTTGTATAAACCACCCCAACTTGCAACGGCGTTCTCAGTTCTTTTACAGCGGTCACTGTCATTACCCCATATGGGCCCAAGGCCAGGTTTGTTACGTAGCGGGCCATTATTTTGGTGGTGGATTTGAGATTTCCGGTTGTGTCATAGGTGAGGATTTGGGCGTTGCCGTAATAGGCGATGTGGATTTTGCCTGTTTTTGAGATTTCTATGCCGTCAGGGCCGAAGAGGTTTGGGGGGATGTCTGGGCGGTCATGTTTGGGCCGTGTTGGCTTTGGCAGTTTGGTGAAGGTTTTGGCTTGGCTGAGTTCGCCTGGCTTTTTGATTTTGAATTTGATGACCCGCCTTGCAAGATGCTCACTCACATAAAGCTCGCCCTTATAAATTGAAATGCCATTTGGGTAGGTGAGCTTGTCTTTTAGCCGTTTCACCTCCCCCGCTTTATTCAGATAGAAGATTTTGCCCATGGGCTGATAGCTCATGTGGAAATGGCCTGGCGCGGTGATGTATATGCCGCCCTTTTCATCTTTCACGCAATCGTTTGGATGGAAGACCGGCGTGCCGGTACTATCTCTCTTGATCGTGCGGGTGACTTTGCCGTTGCGGTCTGTCATCACCAGCCGATCGCCCAAATGGCAAAGGATGAGGATTTTGTCTTTGCCGAATTCTGCCAGCGCTGTCGGGCCGCAGCCGCGTTGATAAAAAAAAGGCCGGGGTTTGGCCCCGGCTTTTTCAACAATCATAACTCTGTTTCGTGTCATCTCAGCATAATATAGCTGGCCATTAATATAGACAGGGCCTTCCGGGTAGCCCGCCTCACTCTCGATGATCTGCTCACTTGCCGCATAGGCTGGTGAAGTGCCGCCCCCGAGCCCTGCCACGAGGGGCCCCGTTAACAGGCCGCCTGTTATCATTATGGTTGCTAACCAGGCTTTCCAGCCTTTGCCGCGAGCCTTTAAAACGATCAGCACAGCGACGGCAAGGAGGGCTGCCAGCCACATGGTGAGTGTGCGGGTGCCAAAGAGCGGGATGAGGTAAAATGAGGTCACCAGCGTGCCGACGATATTACCGGCGGTGTTGGTAGCAAATACTGTGCCGGAGATGCGGCCCGTATGGTCAAGGTCCTGCAAGGTGCGGCGGATGGTGATGGGGCTGAATGTGGAGAGGAAGGCAACCGGCGGCCCGGTTATGATGAAAGCGCCAATCAATGCGCCTAATTTAACATCATCTACGGTACTGACCACCCATTCCAGAAGCGGGTCCACGAATAGTGGCAGGGCTAACATATAGAGCGCTGCCAACACGATCATGACTTCTAATATATAGGGAAAGCTGATGCGGTCGGCGCTATAGCCGCCAAAGAAATAGCCAGCCATCATGGCCAGAAGGACGATGGAGATGAGCGCCGCCCATGTGAATATTGTACCGCCGAAATAAGGGTTTAGATAGCGGCTTGCCAGCATTTCCAGGGACATTACAGCAGCACCAACCATAAAGGCTGCCAATAGCATTGCCATGAGGGAGGCCGTGTCGCCCTGCTTTTGTTTTTGCTCGGGTTTCTTATCAGTCATATGTTTTACTCATTGAAAAAGAAGCTGTCTGATTTTTCTTCCGGCCGCTTTTTATTATGGCTCTCAATTTCTTTCAGCATGTTTACGGGGGCGAAATCATCGGTCAATGCGGGTTGGCTTTTGTCATAATCCAGCAAGATGCTCCGCGCCCCTATCATCTCTGGCAGGCTATAGCGGAAGCCATAGTTTTGCTGGCGCTTTGTTGCCAGTTTGACGAGTTCGCTTTTGTCTCGCTTTTTACCATCATAGCCAATGGCGACCATGTTGCCATCGGCGCCGTATAGATCAACCTGGTCAAATACCTGCAACATAGTGACGATGGCACGGTCAAACAGCATGGTCGATGGCTCGATATTTTGCGCCAGAACGCCGCCTGGCTTCAGGCGCTTTTTCGCCAGTGTGAAAAACTCTTTCGTCATCAAATGAAATGGAACGAACGGCCCGCGGTAAGCATCGATGAAGATAATGTCATGCCTGGTTTTATCGCGGAGGATATGAACCCGGCCATCGAGCGCTTTGATTTTTAAGCGGGGTGTTGCTTTTAGCTTATAATATTTATCTGCCAGGCGGATGATCTCATCATCCAGCTCGACGGCGACAATGGTGGCTTTTGGCAGGGCTTCATGTATGTACCAGCTCGTTGAGCCGCCGCCCATGCCGATCATCAGTATATCATCCAGATTTGCGGGGTACGCCAGCGCGATGGTGAAAGCGCGGGTGTAGGAGACCGGCAGCTCTGTCAGATCACTCGGGTTGCGCCGGCTTTCAATATAGCGGCGCTGCTTATGGCCAAATGCCAGGGTGACATAGGGGGGCTGGTCATAAACGAAGATGGTGTTGTAGGGGGATTCGAGCTTCTCCAGAAGTTCTTCAGCTTGTGCTGATGTGGGCAGGAGTAACAATAATGAAAGGAAGAGACGCAAGAGAGATGTGTGAGGACGCATAAAATCAGCCTATATGAATAAGTGCTGCCTGTTTTATATCGGAAAAGCGAACGGCGAGAAATAGCCCTTTTCATGAGCCGTGCTTTTTCTCGCTGTTTTAGCGCTGATGACCCAATGTTACTGAAGCGGAAGTGTTTTCAGCGGCTTAAATCACACACAGGGTTAAACATTGCGAACATTTAATGTTGCACTCTGTAGAACTATGGCAAAAACCGGGCTATAGTTTAGTTAGATTTTTTCACACTATTGTCCTTGATTGGAGGATGAGATGCGCAGCTTCCTCACGGTTCTTATTACCGCTTTTCTTCTTGTTATCACCAGCAGCCCCAGCTTTGCCAATAAGCGTGTGGCGCTTGTTGTTGGCAATAATAATTACGTCAATGTTACGAAGCTTGAAAAAGCTGAGAATGATGCTGATGCTCTTGGCCGTTCCCTGCAAGGGCTTGGGTTTCAGGTGATCTTGCAAAAGAACCTTAACCGACGCGACTTTAACCGGCAATTACAGCGATTTCTCTCGCAGTTATCACCGGGGGATGAGGCGTTGTTCTTCTTCGCGGGGCATGGTGTTGAAATTCGCGGGCAAAATTATCTATTGCCAACAGACATTCCTAATGCAGCGCCGGGTCAGGAATCTTTCGTGAAAAGTGAGGCCATTGGCGTTAATTATGTGCTGAGCGAAATTGGCCGGCGCAAAGTGCGGCTCTCTTTGCTAATTCTTGATGCCTGCCGCAATAACCCCTTTAAACAAAACGGCACCCGCAGCTTAGGGCGCACGCGCGGCCTTGGCACCATGGAAGCGCCGCCTGAGGGCACATTCATTCTTTATTCCGCCGGGTTTGGCCAATCAGCTCTTGATCGGCTAAGCGATAGTGACCCACATCCAAATTCTGTATTCACCCGCTCATTAGTCCCCATGCTTACAAAGCCAGGGCTTAAGCTCTCGGAAGCGGCGCGGCAATTGCGCCGTAAAGTGATGAAGCTTGCCAGCACCGTTAGCCATGAACAGCGCCCGGCCTATTATGATGAGGTGTTGGGTGATTTCTATTTCACACCGCCCCCTGTTGGTGACACGAAAACAGCTGACCCGACACCGCAAACGCTTATATCTCCGCCGGCTGTTATTCCGGGCGGGGGGACTTGTGGCATCTGGCCGCAAATTGCTACCTCTGCCACCTATGCGCAGGTAAATGCCTTTCTTGCTGAATGTAAGACCGGGATTTACTCAAAGCTGGCAGCAGCGCGCCTAAAAGAACTGAAGCCATCTGCGACCAACAAGATTGCAGCCCTTCCGCCGATTATTAAAAAGACTCCACCCTCTGGCGATGCAGCTAAGATTTTCAGCCGGGCGTGGAATTTGTTTAACGGCAAAAATGGCGAGCGGCAGGATTATTATGAAGCTGTGCGGCTTTACCGGCAAGCTGTTGATCTGAACCACGCCAGCGCCATGGTGAACCTTGGCTATGCTTATGAAAATGGCTTCGGCGTTCAAAAAGATAATTATGAGGCCTTCCGCCTCTATAAACAGGCTGCTGGTCGGGGTGAAACCCAGGGCATGACCAATATCGGCTATATGTATGAAACCGGTAAAGGCACCAAGAAAAGCCTAGCGGAAGCTGTTAAATGGTACAGAAAAGCCGCTGAAGCGGGCAATGCCAACGGCATGACCAATCTTGGTTATATGTATGAAACCGGGCGCGGCATCGGGACAGATCTGAAGCAGGCGTTTAAATGGTACAAGAAAGCTGCTGACACAGGCTTACCGCGGGCACAGAACAACTTGGCTTATATGTATTTAAATGGCCGGGGGATTCGCAAAAACGAGCGCACCGCATTTAGCTTCTATCAAAAATCGGCCAATAAGAGCTTCCCGAATGCCATGTATATGCTTGGTTATATGTATGAACTGGGCAAAGGCGTTGGCAAAAACCAACGGGAGGCGGCTAAATGGGTGATGAAAGCGCTGAAAGCGCGGCATCCATTTGCGGTGAAAGAGATGACCACCAATGCCAATGGCTGGTCTGTGACTTTCCGCCGGGAGTTGCAGCGCCAAATGTCTAATGAGGGCTATTATAATGGCTCGATTGACGGCAAATTTGGAAATGGCACCTTTAACGCTGTGAAAGCTGTTGCCGGGCAGTAGCGTTTATATTTGAATTTTTGGAAGTTGTAACGCGCTGCGAGGGGAAAACTTGCGGCGCGTTTCTTCTATGGCTGGTGCCTTGCTTGTATGGCCTCTCAGCTAGAGGTGGCCCTATTCGGCAGGCTTGGACGAGAGCGCTAAGGCAGACAGGCTGGAAGCCTAAGACGCGCAGTTGCTGCCGCGCATGATGTTTCACAAGCTGTATGGAGAAATTTATAGTGGGGGGAAGATGGTACCACCTCCCCGAATCGAACGGGGGACCTCTTGATCCACAATCAAGCGCTCTAACCAACTGAGCTAAGGCGGCAAAATTCAGTGACTTACTTGCGATCCTTTTAACAGATCGAGTTTAATGTTCAAACCCATTCTGCCCCCTTTCGTCAAGATATTTTTATGATAATTAATCGCGGCTGGCTGTTGCTGACATTATTTTAGGTCATCTTGGCATGGAGATATATCAAGAGCTGGCATACGGGATGGCTAATCCTTCGCCTTTGTTTGCCCTCGTTTGCGGCGGAATAGCTTGCTTTGCCCTTTTATCTCCTTTTAAAGTTAGTTTTTAAACTAGGCTTTATCATTGAAAATTGCCGCCTTTTTGGAATGTCCTTTGGGGGAAATATCCGGTATGCAGCCTCATTATCTCACTAAAATGCAAAATATATTACGGATGAGTGCCCATTTTGCGGGGAATTGCCTGTTTCATGCCAGTCGCCTCGCCATGCTATTGGCGCTCTCTTTAGTCTTCACGGCCTGCGATGAGAGAAAGCCAGAGCAAAAAGAAGAGGTTATCCGGCATATAAAATCAATGAAGCTGGAAGCCAGAGCTGACCAACAATCCAGATTGATTGCCGGGGTGGTGACGCCTGTTGTGAGCAGTAATGTGGCCTTTGAGATTGGCGGGCAGGTTACCAAGATGACTGTTTCTGTTGGTGACAGGGTGAAAAGCGGTGACCTGATTGCCGAGCTTGATCCGCAAACTTATGAGCTCCGTTTACAAAGCGCTGAAGGCGCTCTGCAAGCGGCGCAGGCCAAGCTTTCAGATGCAGAGAAGAAATTTGAGCAACAAAAGCAGCTCTTTACAAAAAAATTCACGACCAAGACCAATTATGATTCAGCGCTCTCAACATTAGAGGCGGCGCGTAGTGATGTCTCAATTCAGAAGAGCCAGGTTTCTATCGCGCGGCGCAACCTGACAAAAACCAAATTACTCGCGCCTTTCTCGGGCGCTATTTCTGAAAAGCATGTTGAAGTGTTTGAAGAGGTAACGGCTGGTAAACCGATAGTGACGCTGCATACTGAGGGTAATTACGAGATTGATGTTTCGCTACCTGAAACCCTGGTGAATGAAGTGAAGGTTGGTGATGAGGTTGATGTGCAGGTTTCCATCGGGCAGCGTGCGCAGCTTAAGGGCTATATTAAAGATATTAGCAGCCAGGCTAGCCAGGGTAATGCTTACCCGGTGACCATTGGCCTGGTGCAGGATGAAACGGCAGCCCTTAAAAAACTCCGCCCGGGGATGAGTGTTGAAGTGACTTTTAAATTCGCGCAGGCATATAAGGGTACAGCCTTTTTTGTGCCGACAGCGGCAATTCTCCCGACCGAGGTTGAGGGCCAGGTTCATCTGTTTGTTTATAACGCGGAGGCCGGGATGGTTGAGAAACGGTCTGCTCAGGTTGTGAATATCCGTGATAATAATGTGATGATCGCCGGGGATGTTAAAGCGGGTGATATTATCGCTGTGGCTGGTGTGTCTTTCCTTGTTGATAAAATGAAGGTGAACCTATTAGAGCGCTCTGACGTTCGGGAGAACTAAGATGCAGAGCCTTACAGCATTCGCTTTACGCAACAGAACCCTTATTCTTACCTTTGCTCTGCTGGCGCTGATAGCCGGGCCGCTGAGTTTCACCACCCACCCCTCGCGGGAAGACCCGAAAATCACCATCCGTACAGCTTTGGTCTCTGCCAAATTTGAGGGCATGTCACCGAAGCGGATGGAAAATCTTATTACGCGCAAGATTGAAGAGAAAATCCGCGAAATTCCTGAAGTTGAGCATATAGAGTCTACGGTCCAGAATGGGTCTACCATTGTCCGGGCGCAGGTTTATGAAACCTACAGCAATATGGATAGCATCTGGATTGACCTGCGTAACAAGATGGATGATCTGAAATCTGAATTACCGGAAGGGACAAAAGGCCCGGTGGTGAATGATGATTATGGTGAAGTGGCAATGGCCACCATCGCCATGACAGCTGAGGGTTTCTCAATTGCGGAAATGCGAGAGGCGGCAAAGCAGGCCCGTAACAAGCTTTATACGGTTTCTGGTATCAAGGAGATTACGCTGTTCGGTGTTGAGCCAGAGCGTATATTTGTTGAGTTTGATAATATCAGGCTGGTGCAATTTGGTATTGCCCCAAGTGACATTGTAAGTGCCGTTGACAAGCAGAACATCATTTTACCCGGTGGGCAGATTCAGGCGGATGGGCAGTCCTTTTTTGTAGAGCCGACAGGTAATTTCAAAACACTTAGAGATATTGAGAACCTGCCGATCAACATACCGGGTAAAGATGGGCAGGTTGTTTACCTGAAAGACCTGGCAAAGATTAGCCGTGGCTATGCGGACCCACCCACCTCACCGGTGTTTTACAACGGTAAGCCGGCGATTGTTATTTCTGTCTCGATGATTGATCAGTTTGATAGCTTTGATTTTGCTGAGAAGCTGAAAGCCAAGGTTTCATTGATCGAGCAATCTTTGCCGATTGGCTATCAGCTTTCATATATTACCTTCCAGCCTGATGATATCCGCATTGCTGTAAGCGGTGTGATGAACAATCTTTATCAAACGGTTGGCATTGTGCTTGTGGTGGTGATGCTGTTTCTTGGGTGGCGCACGGGGCTGCTGGTTGGGGCAATGGTGCCACTTGTGATGCTGCTTTCAATTCTCATCATGCGCTTTCTGGGTATTGAGTTAGAGCGGATGTCGCTTGCAACGCTTATCATTTCTCTTGGCTTGCTTGTTGATAATGGGATTGTGATGGCGGAAGAGATCAGCCGCCGGTTAACGCTTGGGGAAGAACGGTTAAAAGCTGTGCAGGCGGCTGGCCGTGAGATGGCGTTTCCGTTGCTCTCATCAAGCCTGACGACTGTATTCGCCTTTATGCCGCTGATGCTGGCGGATAGCACAGCTGGTGAATATACCCGTTCTATCTCGCTGGTTATTGCAATTTCGCTGCTTGGCTCTTGGGTGGTGGCGATGACTGTGATGCCCGTTTTTTGCTTTTGGTTTCTAAAAGCCGGGGCGCCAGTTGATGAAGCGCACTTTTATGACCAGCCATTTTACCGGCGCTATAGGGGTTTTTTGACGTTTATTCTATCGCAGAGGACGTTATTTTTAATCGCTGTACTGTTTACGCTGTTTGGCAGCCTTTATCTTTTCCGGTTTGTGCCGAAGGTATTTTTCCCGAGTTCTGAACGCACGCAATTACAGATTATTATTGACGCGCCGGTTGGCAGCAATAGCTACACGACGCTGGCGGCCATTAAGCCTTTAAGCAACTGGCTGATGGATAAGGAGGCGAACCCCTCAATCATTAATCATGTGGCGTATGTGGCCAATGGGGGGCCGCGGTTTTATCTTGGTCTTGACCCAATCGATCCCGATCCTTTCCGCGCCTATATGATTGCAAATGTTAAGGCGCCTGAAGATATTGCGCCCTTGCTTGAGAGGGTGCGTGAGTTTGGCCTTCAGCATATGCCCGGCGTGCGTGTTACACCTAAGCCGATGTCCATGGGGCCGGGGGAAGCTGGGCTGGTTGAATACCGGATTGTTGGCCCGCAAGCAAATGTGCTGAAGGATACCTCCGATAAAATTATGGCTGCCATGCGCGCGGTTGATGGTACCCGGAATATTAAAGACAATTGGGAAAATCTGACCGTTAAAATTATCGTTGATATTGACCAGGCAAGGGCCCGCCGCGTAGGCGTGACTTCTGAGCAGGTTGCGAATGCGTTGCAGGCGAATCTTGCTGGTTCGACCATTACCGGGTACCGGGAGGGGGATCAGACAATCCCTGTGATCTTGCGGGAGCAGGGCACAGCACGCAAAAATATAGACCGGCTGCGCACTCTTAACATCGCTCAATATGACGGCACGCCGATCCCCTTATTGCAGATTGCGACGTTTAGAGGCGAGCCTGAATATGCTTTAATGCAAAGGCGGAATCTGGAACGCTATGTGAAGGTTTCTGCGGTGAACAAGGCGATGACGGCGGCTGAGCTTGACGCGGCGCTGGCGGGGCACCTAAAAAAATTAAAAGCGGCCCTGCCCTCTGGCTATCGCATTGAGACGGGCGGTGAACTAGAAGATTCATCAAAAGCACAAGGGGCGCTATTTGCTTATATGCCATTAGCCTTCGCGCTGATTTTGTTGGTACTGGTTGCGCAGTTTGACAGTTATAAACGGCCGTTGATTATTGTGCTGACCATCCCGCTTGTGATGATCGGCGTTGCTGTGACATTGCTGCTGGCCCCTGGGGCAAACTTTGGTTTCATGGCAATACTTGGCCTGTTGGCACTTGCTGGCATTGTGTTGAACAACGCGATTGTGCTGATTGACCGGATTGAAATTGAGCGAGCCGGCGGTGCCCCTCTAAACACCGCGATTATAACCGCATCCGTGACACGGTTTAAGCCGATTGTGATGACAACAGCAACCACGGCGGTTGGCCTGATGCCGCTTATATTTAGCAGGGATGTTCTGTTTTATGATCTCGCACTTGTCATAGCTGGCGGTATGGTGGTTGGCACTGTGCTGACATTGGCTGTGGTGCCGGTGCTGTATAGCCTGTTTTTTGGACGGGATGATGAACCAATAAAAGATGATGACACAGCTGGGGCTGAGAGTTCCATCAACGATGCCCCGGCATAAAATATGATTGATCGCAGACTATAGCTGGTCTTAAGACGGACCAACTCTATAGTGGCCTGTTCATTGTTGTTAAGCTGTGCATGCCTGGCTTGTTTTGGTTGCGGCTTTCTTCGTTCGCCTTTCTAATGATCGCTTTCGCGGGATAAAATTGGAGACTGACACATGCTTAAAAAATTAGCCATTTCATCACTTCTTATTGCAGGTTTAACAGCCGCATCTGCTGCGCCTGTATTGGCAGCTAGCTGCAAAAAGACAACAGCTCAAGGCTGGGGCGTGACCAAAGAGCTTGCTAAATGGCAAGCGCAGGGCACGCTATTATTCGCAACAGGTAACTGGGTTGTGCAGAATGATAAATTCTCTAAACCCGTTTACGATTGCAGCGTTTCGCTATTGGGCTGGAGCTGCAAGGCTTCTGCTAAAATCTGCAAGAAATAAGCAGTTATTTCAGGGCTGGATGCGCCGCGCACATTACTCATTCACTGTGAGCTGGCGCACATCGCCAAAGTGATATTTTAATTGCTGAATTGTGTGGGCCTGTAACTTTGTTATGGGCCCGCCTTTGCTTTTCGCGGCTTGTTCAATCAGCTCAATCGCATCGGCGCGCTGCTCGCCATCACAAAGCTCTGCTAGCCGTTTATGCAGCCGGTATAATACCGCACCAGATTCTACAAAATCTCGCACCTGCCACCGGGCGAGGGCCACATGCTCTTCAGGGGCGCTCAGGTTAAGCCTGTTTGCAGCCCAATATTCAAGCTGGGCAATTTGCTGTTCTGTTAAATCACCATCATCTTTCATCACCGCGACCATCAGGGCTAAAATACCGTCTCGCGGGTCAATAATCTCACTTAACGGGTGCTCGGGTACTTTGTGACCAAAGAGCTTTATGCGCAAGCGGCGGCCAGCCCCTTTGGTTTTATATGACAGATCCTCTACCGCGTTAGCTGCATGATTAGCGCGGATAATCAGAATGGCGATTAAGCTCAAAGTGGATAGTAAACCAAGTAGGATATGCATTTTACGGCTCCTCATTTTTACGATTTGCCTTTATTGGTCGCAGCCTGCCGGCCTTTGGTTCAATTCATTTAAGTGCTCTCTTTTTCTGTTCACTGCCATGACGAGTGCGAAATCATATTGCAATCATGTTTGGCACGACCTATCGTTGGAGAAGATTTTGGGAAGCGGAGAGACTTTTTTGACCAGCATCAGCCAGGATAACGATCCTTTAGCGCTGCTCATACGTGAGACGGCCACTGGCGATCGTAATGCGTTTCGCGTGCTCTATGAAAAAAGCTCGTCGAAACTATTTGGCACTTTGCTGCGTATATTAAAGCGTGAGGACCTGGCGCAGGATGTTTTGCAAGAGGTTTACGTCTCTATTTGGCAGAGGGCCGGGTCATTTGAGGGTGACAAGGGCCGCGCCATGACCTGGATGATCACCATTGCTCGGAACAGAGCCATTGATGTTTTGCGCCGCAGTGAAGAGCGGGTCACAAAGCTGAGCGTTGATGATGAGTATTCACCTGGAGCTCTGAGCGAGATGGAGGCTCAGCTTTGGGCAGATAATGCCGGGCTGGAGCCTGCTGAGACCATGACACTTGAAACCTGCCTCTCTGAGATTGAAGACAAAGCACGCAGCTGCGTTTTGCTTGCTTACCACTATGGCTATTCCCGCGAGGAACTTGCCTCAAAATATGATGTGCCCTCTGGCACGATGAAGAGCTGGCTGCGGCGTGCGTTGCAGCGGCTCAAAGACTGTTTAGAGCGATAGTATGGCTGAAGAAGAATTGGAAGACATTGCCGGTGAATATGTTCTTGGCACCCTCTCCCTTCAAGAGCGGGAGGAGGCTGCCGCACGCTTGAACTCTGACCCCGCCTTCGCTGCTTTGGTTGCGAAATGGGAAGACTATTTATCCCCCTTGAATGAGGCCACTTCCCTCACCCCGTTAGACCAAGCACCACCAGAAGAGCTTTGGCACAAAATTCACGATAGACTCTCGCGTGAACCACAAAATGACCAGGCGCTAGGCGCGCCAACACTGCTCAGCACAGATAGCAAACAGAAGGAGCGCCAGGCTGCAGAGGTTGTCGCATTGGCAACAGTGAAGCAAAGCCGAAACCGGTGGCGTGCAGCGGCCTTTGGTGCCATGGCCATGGCGGCGGCGTTTATTGGCTTGCAAGCTGGCGGCATTTATCTGCCCTATTTACCTAAACCCCAAGCTGAGGGGCGCTATGTTGCCGTGCTGAACCCACAAGGCTCATCGCCTGGTTTTCTTATTCGGGTTGACCTTGGCACAAAACAACTTGCTGTGCAGCGGCTGGCTGATGCTGCCCCTGAGGGTAAGGATTATGAGCTTTGGTTAATTGAGCCCAATGAAAAACCGAAATCACTTCATGTGGTTGGCCGTGATCAAGTGCAACAGATTGCCTTCCGCCCGGAGAATGCTGAACAACCCGTGCAATTTGCTGTAACCCTTGAACCTGAGGGTGGCTCCCCCAGCGGCGTTGCTACCGGCCCTATTGTCTTTTCAGGACAATTGCTGACCGCTGAATAATTTTTCATACTTTTGAAACTTTTCCCTCGGCGCCTTCGTAACTATACCCACATAAGCTAGCCCGCTTCGGAGCTAGCTGGTGTTCGAAAATGCAAAAACAACAATCCGCATTTTTGAATTGTTTGGGGAGGTAAGCGTGATGACAGGATTATTTAGACAGTTAAAGGCACTCGACTTCAAAGCTCTGGATTTTCCGTCTTTTTCTTTTAGGTTCATGGCATTCTTAGTTCTCTTTACGTTCAGCGCTATGACCACCTATGCTGGCATGAGCACAGAAATCGCGAATGAGGGGGTCATGCGCCCTACTCAGACTATTGCGGAAAACACCCGAACATCTAAAGACCACAGCACGCTAATGATGGCTATGAAAGCTGCCGGTCTATTACCGACATTTAAAAGTCCTGCCCCCCTCACCCTATTTGCACCGACCAACGCCGCCTTTGATAAATTGCCCTATGGCACTATCTCAGCTCTTCTCAAAAATAAAAATCTGGGCACCTTAAAACAGCTCATTTCCTATCATGCTGTGGCCGGTGAATTTGACCACGCCTCACTACTGAAACAATTGCGATCAGGTATAAAACCGCTTGCCTTGAAGACCATCGCCGGCACCACATTGTGGGTAACAGCCGATGGCGACCAATCTCTATTCTTAAAAGATGCGCAAGGCAATTTGGCCCGCATCGCAAGCTATGATTTGTATCAATCAAATGGAGTTATCCATGTGGTAGATACTGTCATGATGCCGAATTCATAAAATAAAGATAACCGTTCGGCATGCAAACTGCCCAAGTCTTTAGGGAGATTCTCTCTGGTTGCATTTGCGATTGTGCAACCTGGAGGGAAGTGGCGGAGAACCGGACCTCACCCCGGTGGGGTTCGGTTTTTTCTTTTATATCTCACGGCTATTCTGAGCGCGTTGCGCTCAGGCCTCCGATGGGGCGCCGCAAACTTGTTGGCGCTTCAGCTTGCCCACTTCGCAACCGCGCTGCCGGGCTCACTGGCGTTTGCCATGTGCGCAGCCCTTTGGGCTGCTGTTTTTGTATATCTCACGCCAAATTCGCTACCGCTCACGGCTCCGATGGGCGGCGCTTACGCCGGGCGCCGCTGGCGCGGGGCGCCATGTGCGCAGCCCTTTGGGCTGCTTCCTTCATCGGGGTGGCAAGGGATGGCGCAGGATTATAAAAAAGCCCCGGTATTGGCCGGGGCTTTTGGTGGTCTTGTCTTTAAACCTAGTATTTCCGCTCGACCATTTTTTGCTTCAAATCAGCGATGGATTTAGCGGGGCTGAGGCCTTTAGGGCAGGCTTTTGCGCAGTTCATAATGGTATGGCAACGATAGAGTCTGAATGGATCTTCAAGGTTATCGAGGCGCTCGCCAGTGGCTTCGTCGCGGCTATCCTGTACCCAGCGGTGGGCCTGGAGAAGGGCGGCGGGGCCGAGATACCGGTCTGAATTCCACCAATAAGATGGGCATGAGGTTGAGCAACAAGCGCATAGAATGCACTCATAAAGGCCATCAAGTTTTTCGCGATCTTCTTTAGACTGCTTCCACTCGCGGGCAGGTTCTGGCGTTGTTGTTTGCAACCAGGGCTCGATGGAGCGATGCTGAGCATAGAAATGGTTGAGGTCTGGTACCAGGTCTTTTACCACAGCCATATGTGGCAGTGGGTAGATTTTTACTGGGCCGTCAATTTCATCCAGGCCCTTCGTGCAGGCGAGGGTGTTTGTACCATCAATATTCATTGAGCATGAGCCGCAAATACCTTCGCGGCATGACCGGCGGAAGGTCAATGTCGGGTCGATCTTGTCTTTGATCCAGATAACAGCATCAAGCACCATAGGACCGCAATCATCCATATCGACAAAGTATGTGTCGATATGTGGGTTCTCGGTATCATCCGGTGACCAGCGATAAACATGGAACTCACGCCAGTTGCCACCAGCCTCCGGCTTGTTCCATGTTTTACCCTGTTTCGGTTTAGAATTTTTTGGCAGAGTTAGCTGGACCATGTCAAATTGCCTTTTATTTCTTAATCTAATCGTCTGAAGTGTATCTGTTAAATCTACTGAAGTGCTAAGCTTTTTACTAATGCCTTACCTACAGCACTATCTGAGTATCTGTGGGTTACTGATTCTCTGCCGTCTAGTGCCGTTTTTTTCGTGGCTTCTCTGTCTCGAACGCAGGTTTCAATTTGAGTAGCCATCGCGTCTGGTGATCCAATCTCGATTAGCCAGCCGGATTTGCCATGCTCGATAATGTCTTTCGGGCCATGGCATGCTGTCGAGATGACCGGCAGTCCCGCATGCATGGCTTCGATAACGACAAGCCCAAACGGTTCCTCGGATGAAGTCAGCAAAAAGATATCTAACTTTTCCAAAAAACTGGATTTATCTGTAACCCAACCCAAAAAAACAACCTCTTTTTCAAGGCCTAACCGCTCTACAAGAGCTTTTTCAGCACCGTTGCCCCCTGCACCGCCAATATACAAACGAATATTTACGCCTCTATCTTTTAGTATATTTGTCGCATTTATAAGATCGCATAATCGTTTTTCTGGTCTGAATTCAGCCAACGTTCCTATTGTAATTGTCTTATTCTGCAAGATCTTTTCATGCATATTCAACTTAATTAGATGGTGTGCTTCCAATATGCCATTTCTGATTAAATTCACATTGCGTTGCCTTCCCATATCCATCTTGTTCAATTCGCTCAGATGAGAGGAAGAGATGGCCAGCCAGTTCTTAAATTTTTTACGCGAACCTAATTTACGATTATGAAAAACAACTGCATGTTGCGCCTTGGGCAATAAGATTTTTGAGTAGAACCAAGCTCTTCCACCTTGATGAACAATATGCAGTTTACCGTATTTCTTTACTCTTCTTGCTTCCTTTAAAACAGACGCGCTAAACAATGGTTTAATAGAGTTAGACAAGCTCTTGTGGGTGAAACAGTCGATCCCAAGTGCTTCAGCTTGCTGCTTCACATCTTCTGATCCGCTCCAAATAAAAACCCCTACACCTTCTGCCATTAAGCCTTTGGCATAACTGAACATTGCATTCACAATGCCGCCTTTTGCCGTGCGGCTTGGATGCAGTAACAAAACAGTTGGTGCATCGGTGTTCATGGATCTCTGCTCTTTTTTCAATGCCCGACTAAAATTCGATCTCTGCAATAGAGCCTGTTTTGCGGATCAATACACCCGCGCTTTTGGTTTGATATAATCGATATCGTCCGAAAGCGTGTAGTTATGGACCGGGCGATAGTCGATGGTCACCTTGCCGGCATCATCAACCCAGGCCAGGGTGTGCTTCATCCAGTTTTCATCATCGCGATCTGTGTAATCCTCTCGCGCGTGGGCGCCGCGGCTTTCCTTGCGGTTAACAGCGGAATAGGCTGTCGTCAGCGAGCAGGCCATGAGGTTGTCGAACTCAAGGCTTTCCATCAGGTCTGAGTTCCAGATTAATGAGCGGTCAGAGACCTTAATATCATCGCGGCCATCCCAGATTTCAGATACCCGGCGGCACCCTTCAGCCATGGACTCTTCCATACGGAATACGGCGACATCTTCTTGCATGGCTTTCTGCATGTTTAACCGCAGCTCTGCGGTCGGTGAGCCGCCATTAGCGTGGCGCAGCTTGTCAAACCGGCCGACGATTTTATCAATCGCCTCTTTGCCAGCTTTTGGTGTTTTCGTATCTTTATCAACAATCTGCCCGGCGCGAATGCCCGCTGCGCGGCCAAACACGACAAGATCAATCAAGGAATTCGAGCCGAGGCGGTTGGCACCGTGAACGGAGACACAAGCCGCTTCGCCAACGGCCATCAGGCCTGGGACAACGCTATCAGGATCGTCACCTTTTTTGGTTAGAACTTCACCCCAATAGTTACATGGTATGCCGCCCATATTGTAGTGCACGGTTGGTAGCACGGGGATGGGCGCTCTTGTTACATCAACACCGGAGAAGATCTTGGCGCTCTCTGAAATGCCGGGGAGACGCTCTGCCAGAACCGCCGGGTCAAGATGATCAAGATGCAGGAAGATATGATCATTATCTTTGCCGACACCGCGCCCTTCCCTGATCTCCATGGTCATAGATCTTGAGACAACATCGCGGCTGGCGAGGTCTTTGGCGGTTGGGGCATAACGCTCCATAAAGCGCTCGCCTTCTGAGTTCACAAGATAACCACCTTCACCGCGGGCGCCTTCTGTGATCAGGCAGCCAGCACCGTAAATGCCGGTTGGGTGGAATTGAACAAATTCCATATCTTGAAGTGGCAGGCCAGCCCTTGCCACCATGCCATTACCATCACCTGTGCACGTGTGGGCGGAGGTGCAGGAGAAGTAGCTGCGGCCATAGCCGCCAGTTGCCAGAATAACCAGCTTGGCGTTGAAAATATGGATGCTACCATCATCAAGATTCCAGGCGATCACACCTTCGCATGAGCCATCATCACCCATGATCAGGTCAAGGCCGAAATACTCAATGAAAAATTCTGCATTATTGCGGAGTGACTGGCCATAAAGCGTGTGAAGTATGGCATGGCCGGTGCGGTCAGCGGCGGCGCAGGTGCGCTGCACAGGCGGGCCGTCACCAAAATTTTGCATATGGCCGCCAAACGGGCGCTGATATATCAGCCCATCATCTGTTCTTGAGAATGGCACGCCGAAATGGTCGAGCTCATAAACGGCCTCAGGGGCTTCGCGGCAGAGATACTCAATCGCATCCTGATCACCTAACCAATCGGAGCCTTTTACTGTGTCGAACATATGCCATTGCCAGCTATCCGGGCCCATATTGCCAAGGCTGGCTGCGATGCCGCCTTGCGCTGCCACAGTGTGCGAGCGGGTTGGAAAAACTTTTGAGACACAGGCTGTTTTCAAGCCGACTTGCGCCGCGCCTAAAGTGGCGCGCAGGCCGGAGCCGCCAGCGCCGACAACAACCACATCATAGCTATGCTCTACGATATTATAGCCGTGCCCATTTGTTTCAGTGGAATTAGATGATGTATTCATGACGCGCTATGCCCCCAGGCCTAATTTTAATAGTGAAAACAAACCAGCAAGCGCGATGAAGCCAGCAAAAAAGCTATTTAGAATAAGAAGCAGGATTTTACTGCCTTCATTATGCACATAATCTTCGATTACCACCTGCATCCCGAGGCGCATGTGATAGCTGGTGCTGATGATGAAAGCAGCAGCAAGGACCAGATGAAGCGGATTTTGGAAAAAGGCCTTCACCATGCTGTAGCTAGCCCCTGAGAGCTGATAGGCCGCATAAATTACAAATATTGACAATAGCAGGTTGGCGAACCCGGTGACGCGCTGGCGCCAAAAATGCTCAGAGCCTTCATTGGCTGTGCCAAGGCCCTTCACATTGGAAAGCGGTGTCCTGAATGACATTTTTCTTCTCCGGCTGGTGCAGACTTTTATTATGTTTTTTTGTTATGTAATTTTAAAAGCGCGCGATGCGTGTTGTTATAATTCTTCTTCGATATATCTGATGTTTGGCTGGTAACACCCCCCATTAAGGGGCATGCCATGCTGGCCGTTGATGCTAGATGAACAGCCAGAAAAGCGCTGTTAGCACAATGGCACCGACCAGGTTGACCCACGCCATCATCTCAACTGTGGCAAGCTCGAACCCTTTACCAAAATCCCAGATAAAGTGGCGAATGCCGCCAAGCATATGGTGGAAGAAAGCCCATGAAACCAGGATCAGAACAAGCATCCCGGGGAGGGTTGCTAAAAGGTCCATGACCCAGTTGTAATACTCAGGGCCGCTTGCCGCGGCCATCAGCCACCATGTGAAGACAAGTGCGCCAAAGTAAAGGCCGACACCTGTGAGCCGATGGAAAATCGACATCATCATGGTAAGCATGGGTTTGTAAATTTGAAGATGCGGTGATAATGGCCGTGCTTTAACGGGCTGTTGCTGCCCCATATGACCCCCTACATGTATCAGTTGCGCCTAAGCCGAGTTTATACACTTATTATCGCGTGCGGCAACGTATAGATTGGCAATTTGAATGAAAAAGCCATGAAAAAGACACTGCTACCAGACTTTTCTAGACTAAACTCTTACTGCTGGCCCACTTTGCCTGCTCTCTTTGTTTGTTATGGCCTCTTATAATCTGAAAGTGATTTTCTTTGCCCAAATTAGTCACATTACTCATTCCAAATCGCATGGCGGTGCTGCTATCTCTCTTGCTGCTATCATGCGCAGTGTTCTTCAGCCTTCCAGAGCCTTCAGGCCTTGACCGCGGTCTTAGGGCTGCTGAAGCGCCTGGCTTGCCAGCGCCCCAAGGCTGGGCCGCCTTTCAAGACCCGAAACTTGGCGCCACCCTTTATTACCCAGCCAACTGGTTTGTGCCTACGGGGCTGAAAAATGGGGTTTATCACTTCAAATCGCTGAATGATGAGGCGCACCTTATTCTCAAAAGCCAGCTGGATGAACTGCGAACAGGGGCGGCGGCAACCATTACCACTTTCAAAGAAACTCCTGAGGCCGCGCTGATCTCTAAAATTGACAGTGGTGATAACTGGTATGAGCTTAGTGGGACAAATTCTGAGGGGCTGAACCGCTATACCCGTGTTGTTTACAGCTGCAAGGAGCGGGTGGTGACGGAGATGACCCTGCTATACCCCGCGGCTGCCGCGGCTGCATATGCGCCGGTTATCAAAAAAATGAAACGACGCTTTCAATCCAGTTTCGGCACGGAGACGCCGGTGCGGGAGTGCTCGTGAGCAAAAGTCCCTCGCGTTGCTCGGTGTACTTTTGCTCAGTTTTCAATATAGAGTTCCCCCACCTTGGGGCGGCCCTGCGGCGGGTGAACGCTTTATATTTTATTATTTTAGGGGGGATGACTTGATGGATTTGGGAACGATTCCAGATTGGTTGCAATTGCTAGCCGTTTGCATAACTTCTTACGTTGCTATTCGCGGGATTAGAGCTTGGGAAACCGAAACGGTAGGGAAGAGGAAAATTGAACTGGCAGAAAACGCCTTAACAGCCTTTTATGAGTTCAGAGACGTGATGATCGCAATAAGATGCCCTGATGGATACGAGGATGAAAGTAAAAAGCGTGTAAGGCATCCAGATGAAACCGATGAGCAAGCCAGGTCGTTAGATGCCTATTTCAGATCACTACAACGATATACTGATAGCCAAGAATTGTTTTCCTCATTTTCGATCATGGAATATCGCTTTTATTCCTACTTTGGTAAGGCCGGCCGAAAACCTTTTGAGAAACAGAGATTCGCCAAAAATAGAGTTTTGTCCGCGGCAAGACAATTACTGAGTACTTCTACTCCATTTTCAGTTAACCATCTGTGTGAGAGCAATCGAAATAAGTTGGAAAATCTTCTGTGGGATAATACTGGCGGTGAATCTGATGAGATAAACGACCTTATCGATGAGGCAATTTCAGAAATAGAAAAGCTCTGCGAGCCAATTTTACTTAGGTCGAAAACTTAAATTCTATGAGAGGTTGCTGCACTTTCAAACTATACCTGACAGACAATGGAATTTGATACCGCTGCAGATTTGAGCAAGACTGCTGCCTTCTTTGCTTGTCGGGTTTGATCAAATATGCAATTTTGTGGCTGTTGGTTCCATTGCTTCTTTTATGTAGCTGTGGTGAAAAGGGAATAAGGTGCGGGCTGTAGAATTGGCCCAATTCCTTGGCTGCCCACGCAACTGTAAGCGGCACGCAAGTCCATATATGCCACTGGCCTTTTTAAAGGGCTGGGAAGGCGGTTTTTGTTTAGCCCCGCGAGCCAGGAGACCTGCCAGCGCTCACCGGCGCGTTTGCGCCTTTTACTAACCTCCCGCACGATGGGTGTGGGTTTAGGAGAATATCTCATGCATATTGAACCTGGCGTCGTTGATGGCGCTAAAATGTTTCTTAGCTACGCAACTGGCGTCGCTGCCTTTGGCCTTCTTGGTAAAATGGCTGTTGATACCATTCGCAAAGATGGTGGCATTGCTGCGCTTGGCCTGCGCAGCCTTATTACTTCCGTGCTGGTCTTTTCATTCTTTGAAATTTTCCCCCATTATCCAGTTGGGGTTTCTGAAGTCCACTTTATCCTCGGCTCCACTCTTTATCTGATGTTTGGTGCAGGCCCGGCGGCGATTGGCCTGGCGGCTGGTCTCTTACTGCAAGGGGCGTTGTTTGCGCCATTTGATTTGCCGCAATATGGCATTAACGTTACAACGCTGATTGTTCCGCTTTGGGCCATGAGCATGCTGGCGAAAAAGATCATTGCCCCCTCAACCGCCTATGTTGATGTGAAATACTGGCAGGCGCTGGCGCTTTCCACCAGCTATCAAGGTGGTGTGATCCTTTGGGTTGCTTTCTGGGCGTTTTATGGCCAGGGCTTTGGCGCTGCTAACCTTACAGCTGTCTCTTCATTCGGCGTTGCCTATATGGCTGTTGTGCTGATCGAGCCACTTGTTGACCTGGCTATTCTTGGCGCGGCCAAGGGGCTTTCTTCCCACAGCAAGTCGCCAACATTCTTTTACAAACGTTTGCATAAAGCGGCCTCTTAAGGCCCACGGTTGCAACGGAACAATACAAAATGATCTGGCTGGTGCTTTTATTGAAGCGCCAGCCTTTTTTTGTCCGGCAAATCCCTCCCCGCTCCTCTGCCATAATATTTGAACCCTCTGCTGACTTATCCCGACAGATAAGATGAGCGCTGTATGCACGTCTGATTACGTTAGTGCTTTTGAATAAATGGAGGTTCACATGTTTGATATGATTTTCAATCAACGGCGCGGCGGGTTCTTTGCCTCTGCTGCTGTTTTCTGCCTGATGGCGACTGCCCCCCTCTCTCTGGCCACTCCGGCAGAGGCGGCGGGCTGTGTTAATATGAAAGGGGTCGGGTCTGACCACTCACGCGTCGGGGCGATTGGCAAGGCGCAATTGATCATTAATCGCAAACTTGCCCGCGCCGGGCGAGGCGGTGTCATCAGCCGCCGGGTGAAATGCGTGACAGGGCATGTCCGCAATATTCCGGTTTATTCCTGCGTGATCACCGTCAGGTTTTGCTCCCTCAAAGGGGCTAAAGTGCGCAAACGCTTTCCGCGGCTACAGCCGTTCAGATAAGCCTCAACCGCTCATGCAGTTGCGGCAAACATTGGTATAGGGGACAGCGTCTAGCCGGGCTTGGGATATGGCTTCGTGGCAAATACTGCAGATACCGAAGGTGCCGTCCTCAATACGGTCTAGTGCCTGGTCGATGGCGTGGATTTCCTCTGCGCTTTGTTTCTCTCTGGTTTCCAGCACTTCATCCTCTTCACGCTCTGTGGCGCGCTCCTCGACATCAGGGTCTTTGGGGTCATCTAGCCGGTCTTCTATTGTGTTAATGGTTTCAGCTAACTCTTGCCGCCTTGCCGTCAGGATGGTTTTGAAATGCTTGTTATCGACCATTGCGTTGTGTTCCTTTGTTATTGCGGCGTCTCATAGCTTTAAGGCTAGCAGTTACGCCTGTTTGCTCCCTTGACCATAATCAATTTTGGGAGGGAAATAGAGGTGCGGGCTGTGTTAAGGCAAGTAATTATGGTTAACAGGACCCTTATATTACCCTTAAAATTCAACTTAATTATGAAAGCTTGAGGTAAGTTAAGACTGCTACTCTTAAAGGGCAATCTCACTTGTTTGTTATTGCTGGAGGTTATGCAGATGCTTCATACTTTTTATATTTCACCCCACACGCAAACCATTTATTGGATTTCTTTTTCTTTGCTATTTTCAATACCTTTGGTTGCCTAACAGGCTTATAGCGCATCTGAGATTTATCAAATACGCAGTCTCTGCGCTGTTTTTTTACTTCCTTTTCTTTGTCTATATTCAAACCGGGTATAGTATGCCGCCTAGGCTCTATGGCTTGCGCGATATAGCTTGTGGTTGGATGGGCTCTTTACTGATTTCAGTGGCCAGATGGTACAGGCTGAGAAGGGAGCGGATATGTGTGCGGATCATTCCCAAATATATGAAACTGATTGCTGCATAGCGGGCGGCGGTCCGGCTGGGTTAATGGCTGCTCTGCTACTTGCTCGTTCGGGTGTGAAAGTGGTGGTGCTTGAAAAGCATAAAGATTTTCTCAGGGATTTTCGCGGTGATACCATACACCCTTCCACTCTGGAGCTGATGCATGAGCTTGGCTGGCTGAGTGAATTTTTAGAGCTGCCCCATCAAAAAGTGCCTCAGCTTGCCATGCAATTTGGCGAAGCCCGCTATCAGGTTGTTGACTTCTCTCATCTTTCTGTAAAAGCCCCCTATATAGCGATGATGCCGCAATGGGATTTCCTCAATTTTCTCGATAATAAAGCGCAAGCCTATTCTGGGTATCAGCTCTTACAATCGACCGAAGCTTTAGAGCTTCTGGAAAAAGATGGCGTTGTTGTCGGCGTTAAAGCAATGGGGCCTCTTGGCGAGGTGATTGTGAAAGCGCCGCTAACCCTGGCAGCTGATGGGCGAGATTCTACCCTCCGGCAACAATCTGGATTGAAAGTTCAGGATTTTGGGGCGCCGATGGATGTGCTGTGGTTTCGGTTATCGCGGCAGGTTGGCGATGGCGATGAGACCTTTGGCCGCCTGGAGCCGGGGCAGATTTTGATCATGCTTAATCGGGGAGATTATTGGCAATGCGCTTTTGTGATCCCGAAGGGTGCTGATGCAGATCTGCGTCATTTGGGGCTGGCAACGTTTAAACAACGGCTCTCTCCCCTCTTGCCATTTTCTGTAGAGAGGCTCAAAGAGATTGAAAATTTTGACAGTGTAAAGACGCTTCAGGTGCAGGTGAACCGGATGGAGCGTTGGTGGAAGCCGGGGTTTTTATGCATCGGTGATGCGGCGCATGCGATGTCTCCTGTTGGCGGGGTTGGGGTTAATCTAGCTGTGCAGGATGCTGTTGCAGCTGCGAAAGAGCTGGCCATGCCGCTGCGCGATGGTGTGGTGAGCACTGAGGTTTTGGCTGCAATTGAGAAACGGCGCGCCTTCCCGGCTAAGGTGACACAGAAAATGCAAATTCTTGTGCAGAATAACCTGATTAAACAAGCGCTCTCATCAAAAGCAGCTGTTAAACCGCCGCTCATGGTTCGGCTGTTTGACAAAATACCTTTGCTGCGGCGCATCCCAGCACGGATCATTGGGCTTGGTATACGCCCTGAACATATCTCAGAAGCGCTTATCAAGGGGCGTGATGATTAACCCGTTTGGTGGGCAAAATGAGTGATAGCAAGGCCTATGAACAGGCGAAAAAGCGGGCAGAAAACAAGATTGGTTTTTATATCCATCTTGCGATTTATGCTGGGGTCAACGCCATATTAGCGGTGGTTGACTTGGCTAGCTCCCCTGAAAAACTCTGGTTTTACTGGCCGCTGGCCGGCTGGGGGATTGGCGTGTTGCTGCACTGGTTTGCCGTTTTCTATACCCCTGCCAATTTTAGCTTCAAGGAAAAGATGATTGAAGCTGAGCTTGAAAAGCAGTCAAAAGACAAATCCTAACCCCTCTGAACCTCCTAAACCAAAGTTATATAGGGCTATATATTGCCTTTGGTTGATAGATTTCCGTTTTATTCCCCTCCAAATTGAACCTCACAAGATCTTAATCATGGAGGTTTCTTATGACATTTATTCTTAAAACGACGATTACGGCTGTTGTCTTGCTTGCTGGTTTTTCTGCCCTTCTGGCTTCAGAAAAGGGTGAAAAGATCCCGAGCATGGATGTATCCGCCACTCATCAAGCTGTCAGATCAAAACTGATCGGCCAGGGGTATGACGTTCGGAAAATTGAGACTGAGGATGGCTATCTGGAAGTTTATGCCATCAAGGACGGGCGGAAATATGAACTCTATCTCAAGCCCGAAACACTGGAAATTCAAAAAATAAAACAAGGTGGTTGATTTTGTGGGGCCGGAGGTAACCCGGCCCCACCGCCTTTAAAGGAGTTTGCAGATGAAAAAAATCTATGTCTGGGATCCGTTCATTAGAATTTTCCACTGGAGTGTGGTTTTAATTGTCATCCTGAACATGACGATATTTGAAGAAGGCAGTGTCCATAATAATCTGGGTTACGCACTTGCTGTGTTGCTGGCTTTGCGGCTTCTATGGGGGCTTTTCGGGCCCAATTATGCCCGCCTCTCAAGCCTTATTCCCAAAACTAAAAACATTGCAGAACATCTTAAAGGGCTCTCAGATAAGTCCACTTTTTCAATCGGGCATAACCCGCTTGGTGCGCTGATGATCTGTAACTTGTTGGTGACGTTAGTGGCGATTGTATTAACCGGTCACCTGATGACAACGCTAACTTTTTTTGGAAGTGAATTTCTTGAGGAGTTTCATGAAGCACTGGCGATCTGGCTGATGATTTCAGTCCTGCTGCATGTGTCCGGCGTGCTATTTGAAAGTTTCCGTACAAATGTAAACCTCATCTCTGCTATGTTTACTGGAATAAAAACATTTTATTCCGATGAGCAGGATTGATGAAATTAATTGATATTGGGCAAGTTATTCCTTTTTTTAAACGATGTGATGATCAGCTCCTGACTCTTTGGTTTGGGATCTCTCTTTCTAGCTTATGTCTGGTTTTTTTTACGTTCGATGTAGCTGGTGACTATTTTTTTACCGGTGACGTCATGGATAGCACATGGCATCTGGCTTTGGAGCTGTTAGTGGTGCTTGTGGCCATAGCCGCCTTTCTGGTGCATCTCAAAGGGCTAATACGACTTGTCAGTTATCATAACAAGGTCAGCGCTCAAGTGCGGATTGCTTCTGGCGAATTTGCTTTTGTGCTTGAAGAGTTATTCAGGGATTGGAAACTGACGGCAGCTGAAAAAGATGTGGCAATGTTAATTATTAAAGGCGTTTCATTTAAGGATATTGCAGCCAGCCGCCATTCGAGAGAGGGCACAGCAAAGGCCCAGGCGAATGCAATTTACAGGAAAGCCGGTGTAACAGGGCGAAATGAACTTGTCGCCCTGTTACTTGATGAATTCATAAATGACGCTAGCGCGGCATAACCAGCCAATAATCAAGATCCAGCATTACGGCTTCATGATAACCATCATCTGTTTTGCCGGGGAAGTCAGCACAAGCGTGGTTTTTAACAGCGATTGTCCGCACTCTTAGCGCGCCGATATCATCGCGGCCGGGGATGCTTTCTTTTTCCAGAATTTCTGACCAGGCGTAGATTGTGTCTCCGGCAAAACAGGGGGAGACATGACGGCCGCCATTTATTGCTGCCACATGGAAGCCATTTGCCAGGCCGTTAAAGGTAAGTCCTCTGGCCATTGAGATAACATGGCCGCCATACATCAGCCGCTTACCAAAACGGCCCTGGCTTTCTGTGTGGTTATTGAAATGCACTTTCGCCGTGTTTTGATAGAGGCGGGTTGCCAGCTGATGCTCGGCTTCCTCGACTGTCATGCCATCGACATGGTCAATCTTCTCGCCAACCTCATAATCACCCCAGCGGTAGGGTGCGCCCGCCAGGTTAAAGTCGTAGTTTTCAATGTCGATCTCAGGGGTGGAGTTGGCGAAATGTGTTGGGTCTACCCGGTCTGGCAGGCTTGGTACATCTGCAACTGGTGCTGGTGAGGCTGGATCTTTTTTGCGGACCATAACCCAGCGCACATAATCGAGCACGGTTTCACCAGTTTGATTGCGGCCAGTTGAGCGCACATAAACCACGCCGGTTTTGCCATTGGAATTTTCTTTAAGGCCAATAACCTTCGAGATGGTTGAGACGCTATCTCCTGGGTAGACCGGAGCGATGAATTTGCAATCGGCATAGCCGAGATTGGCGACGGCGTTTAGTGAAATATCTGGCACCGTTTTGCCAAACACCATGTGAAACACCAGAAGATCATCAATTGGGGCGGCTTCATAGCCGATATCCATTGCAAAGCTATCTGCTGACTGGACGGCGAAGCGCGAACCATAAAGCGCTGTATAGAGGGAGACATCCCCTTCAGTGATGGTGCGCGGTGTGGCGTGATGCAAGACCTGTCCGATATGGAAGTCTTCAAAATAGTTGCCTGGGTTTGTCTTGCTCATCTCGTAATCCTCTGAATTCTGTTTGCGCCTGCTTCAACGCGGGAGATTTCCATCTGACTGTTGAAACAACGACAGAGATAGCGAAGTGAGTGGGTTTGACAAGAGGTTTTTTCCCCGCATTTGAGACTAATCGATTTGCGAGCTGTATTTGAGCTTTTCAGCGCCCCCTAAAGAGCTGGGCAGTGGGGGCTTATATCAGAGGTGGAGACTGCGCAGAGCCATGATGACCTCACCGGGGGCCAAGGGGGCAGCGGTGACGTTTAAGCGGATTTTTATGGCGATAAACTGCATGAGCGCCATGGTAGCAAAGGCCAGGGTGGTGGCTAGAGCCGCCCCCATTATGCCATAGAGCGGGATGAGCATGATGTTGAGGATGATGTCTATCAGCACAGTGCTAAGATAGATGGCCGCGCAGAGTTTCTGCTCGCCGGCCATCATTAAGATGCGCTCCCCTGCGCCGACAAAGGCGCGGCAGCACATGCCAAAGGCCAGCGGCAGGATTATCATTTCAGCGCCAGTAAAACCCTCACCAAACAGGCTTAGAATCTCTTTTCTAAAGAGGATTATGGCTAAGATCATCAATAGTGAGGGGTAGAAAATTAAACTGGCTGAGTGGCGCACGGCCTTTATAAGACCTGCTTGTGCTCCTGAGGTGTGGGCTTCAGCGAAGCGACGGGTGAAGGCAGAGCCAACGGCAAAATTCATAAAAGCAACAAGCGCCATAATTTTGGTGGCCGCGAAATAGATACCGGTTCTATCGGGGGGGAGATAATAGCTGATCATCAGCACATCGAGATTAAACAGTAATAGCTCGAAGCTTGAGACCATCATCATGGGAAGAGCTGCCAAAATCCAGGGTTTCAGCTGAAACTCTCTCTTACCATTTTTCATCTCGTCTGGCAGGCTTGTGCCAACAATTACCAGCGAGACCAGCAGGGTGAACCAGACGGCGAGGGTGGCGGCTGCCATGGCGGTGACGGCGCTGGCCCCCGCCCCCAGCGCAATGGCACCGGCCAGCAGGCTAATGATAGCGATGGGGCGGAAAAGTGATGTCGGGGCGAATGCGCGGATCATCCAACCGCTAGAGCGGCCAATACCTGAGATATAATCAGCCAGGGCAAAAGCCGGAAGAGAGGCGCTGCCAATCATTAGGGCCCACATATATTCTGTTGAGAGGGCGCCGGCCAGATTTAACGCATATAGCACAGCCGCGAACAATAGCGACGCGATGAAAGATGCCATAGCGATGACATAGCCTGCCCCCCAAAGCGCACCGCGCAAGAGAGACATTTCACCTTTGATTTTATATTCCGGGATGAGACGCTGGATAAGGTTGTAAAATCCAAAGCTTAATAGCTCGCCGAGGATAATAACGCAGGACCATACTAGCGCGAATATGCCATATTCATATTGGCCTAGCCAGCGGGCCAATATGACTTGTAGAACGAAGGTGAGGAAGGCGCCGCCGATGCGCAGGCCATAAACCGTGAGGGCGTTCAGTTCCAGCTGGAAGGTGCCTGCTAAATTGCGCCAAATCTCTTTCACTGCTGCACTTCCTAGTATGACGAGTGATACCATCCCGTCTTGGGGCCTGAAGCTCCAAAATAACGCCGCGCTGTACACTAAGATCTGCTGGATTAAACCATCCAGATTTCAGAAATAGCCCTATATTTGCGCCTGTTTTACCAGACGTTCATATGAACCATAACAAAAAACCATAAATCTTTGGTTTATATGAGAAATTAATTATATCATCATGAAATCTGGTCTTGAGGCCCCTGGCGGTACTTGGATTCTCTCCCCATTTGATAGACTGTTTATTCAGCGCCCAGTTTCATATCGGGGGAGTAGGTTTTGCCTAGCACGGTCTTGATAACCGCTTGTCCGCACTGTGTTTTTTTCGTTTCCTGGTTGTAGGTAAGCTGCGGGCTGCCATAGAGTTCCCAGCCCTTGTTCAAGGCTTCAGTAACCTTATGACAAAAACTGGCATCATCTGGCCCGGTTAGAAAGCGGTAAAGTTGCATCACGGCCTCCAATTTGCGCCCCAATTAAGGGGCGCTTATCTATATCATCAGTTATTGTAGTGGCTGTTTATCAGCCTTTTTGCTGAAAATTACAGGCTTTCAATAGCGTCTGCTTTAGCAACTGTGCGTTTTGCCATTTCAGCATGCAATAGCTCGACCATTTTGCCATCTACGGTGATGGCACCTTTGCCCTGATTTTCAGGCTGCTCGAACGCCGCAATGATCTTGCGGGCCCAGTCAACGGCCTCGGAGGATGGTGAGAAAACTTCATTGCTTGGGGCAAGTTGCGCCGGGTGGATAAGTGTTTTGCCATCCATGCCCAGGTCGCGGCCTTCTTCACATTCTTTTTTGAAGCCGTCTTCATTTTTGAAGTCGTTATAAACACCGTCAATAATATCAATGCCATAAGCGCGGCCAGCGGCAACACAGGTAGAGAGCCAGGAAAGCATTGGCAAACGGCCGGGGGTGATAACGGCGCCTGTTTCTTTGGCCAAATCATTTGTGCCCATAACAAAAGCTCTGAGGCGGTGGCTTTCTGCGGGGCCGGCGGCGGCAATGTCTTTGGCTTGCAGCATTGCGAGCGGGGTTTCCATCATCGCCCAGAGGTCAACCTCTGGCTTTGCGCCGAGGGCGATAAGCTTTTGGCGCACGTCCTCAACTTCACTGCCGCTAGAGACTTTAGGCACCAGAATAGCATCTGGATTGGCGTTGGCGGCGGCTTTTAAGTCTTCCTCGAACCAGGGTGTATCAATGCCATTTACCCGAATGACCAACTCACGATTGCCGTAACCACCCGCTGAGATGGCTGCCTGCACCTGTTGGCGGGCCATATCTTTCATATCTGGTGCCACGGCATCTTCTAAATCGAAAATGATGGCATCCGTTTGTAGCTCCTTGCCTTTTTCCAGAGCGCGCTCTTTTGAGCCTGGCATATATAATACGGAACGACGGGGGCGGATGGTGGCCATGAGATTCTCCTGATATACAAATGCTTTAACGAGGTTCAGTGGTATGGGATGCCCAGAACTGAGCCTAATGAGTTAAATAGTAGGGGTTTTATAGACTAGAGGATTATCCATTCAAGATGTATTCGCCCTATGGGCTTGTTTTTTCGTCGACAGGCCCTTTTTTAACAAAAGCAGATTAGCCTCTCCTAACCCTGGTGGTATGGGGTATGTGGCTAATTTTGAGGCAACCGGGCATATAAGGCTTGCTGGTTGATAGGTTTGGTATGAAAATGAAGTCAAAAAAGGTTTTGCTGCTTAGCTCAGAAGTTGGGGTTGGGGCTGTTGGCCTTTCAATCGCGCGCTATATTTTTGCAGCACATAAGATTGACGCCATTGCCTTACCGACTGTGCTTTTTGCGTCCAGGCCAGACCTTGGCTCGCCGTCTCGTGTGCCGATTGGTGCAACGGCGCTAGAGCAGCAGCTGTATGCCCTTAGAGATGATGGCAGGCTGGATGAGATAGATGGGGTGATGAGCGGCTATTTTGATTCTGCGGCGCAGGTGCTGGTGGTTAGCCGGTTCCTCAAACAACTCAAGATAGACCGGCCTGAAGTGACGTTGCTGGTGGACCCGGTGATGGGTGATTTTGACAGCGGTCTTTATGTGGCGCCTGAGGTTGCAAAGGCTTTGCTTGCTGAGCTGATACCGATTGCTGATCTTATCACGCCGAATTTTTATGAGTTTGGCTGGCTGAGCGGCAATGAGGAGGAGAGCCATACCCTGCCGAATACATCGCCAGTTGATTTTGCGGCAGAACTGCAGAAGGTTGAAGCGCTGATAAAACGCAATGGCCCGCGCTTGGGTGTAGGGGATATTGTTGTAACTTCTTCTGCAATGTCTAGCGCTAGCGGGGGCGGTGATATGGGGGCTCAGGCTGAGATTATCACGGCGCTCCTTCATCAGGGTGAGGTTGAGTTTTTCAGCGCTGCCATGCATGAGCCAATGCCAAAAGGCACAGGAGATGTGTTCGCGGCGGAGCTATTGGCGCGGCTTGTTTTAGGGGCGCCAATCACTGCCGCCACAAGGGCCACGGTTCATTACCTTAGCCGGGTTGCTGAAAAGGCGCGCGGCCAAACGACCATCGCGCCTTTTCAATTATTTGAAGCGGTTCTTGCTGAGGATTAGCCAACGCTAACCCTGCCCCACTTTACCAGCTTTGCTTAGCGAACAGCCCGGCCAAGGATATAATCCAGTGAAAATGGCCCCGGACCGCGAATTAGAATGGCCAATAGAGCAACAGCCCAGAGGCCATGTTCTTTATAAGTCAGGATTTGATCAGGGAAGACAATAAACTGGATGACCAGCGTCATGATCAAAAGACCAAGGGCGGCAAAGCGGCTGAATAACCCCACAAATAGCAACAGCGGCAAAATCAGCTCTGAATAGGTTGCGATATATGTGAGGGGGGTCAGCAGCGCATCTGGCAATGGCAGCTTGGCGAAGTAGATATCTTCAAATAGTGCGAAGGTTTTGCTTTGCACCATATAGTTCTCATCAACTTTGGTGAGGCCTGAAAGCAGGAAGGTGAAGCCAACTGCGAAACGGGCGATGGTGGTATAGAGCCAATCTGGCAAGCTGGAGGCGCACTCCGTAAATTTCTTTGCGATTTCAATCATTTTAGTCCCCTTTATTTCCTCTTGGTTTTTAGACTTTTAGGGGGCAGCCCCCTTAGGTTCTCTCTGGTTTATTGTTTGGTTTTTTGCTAATTTTTTAGCTGGATGGTTTTTTAGTTTTAAGGTCTCTGTCTGCCCTTAGGTGCCACCGGTTTCTAAGCTGACCGCCTTGACGGCACCGACATTGAAGATGCCGGCCAAATTGGCGGGAATGTCAAAATCCGGGTCCAGCTTAACGGCGGCTTCAACTGCTGCACCGAAGGCAGCCCCTTCACTGAGTGCGCAGGCAAACACAAAAGACCCACCGTTTAAAGGATGCACCAACACATCCAGATGGGGGCGCGTAATCAGGGCGGCCTCTCCTTCTTCTGGCAGCGATTGCAAAGCTGCTTCAGTATCATCCTGCTGGTGAGCATGCCAGATGCTAACAACCGGCCAGTTTGAGCTGATGAGGCTGAGAGTTGGGTGCATTGCAAAGCGCAAATTTGGAATGTCTTTTTCTTGATAATCAGCCAGTGCGGTGATGGCAAGAGGCTCAGCATCGGCCCCGTGATAGGCGGTATTGCGGGCCCATTCCAGCGCTGCCAGATCACTTAGATATGGCAGGCTGGCTGCTGGTTGGTATGTTTTCACAAAGCCTGCAAACTCAGCGCCATAAAGCAGCATGACCGGGTTTTCTGGCAGATGCTCATTCATGTAATGGCGGGCCATTGTTGAAAAAAACTGGTCGCCGGTGAGGTCTTTGATGGTTGGGTAGGTATCGCCCAGCACATTGATGAGGCTGAGAGCGACATTATTACGGTACACATTGAAACGCTTGTTGGCAGTTACATCGCCCCGAAGCTTGCTGACTGAGGCAGGGGGCGCTTCTTCTGGTTGCCTTAAAGCGCCGGCAACCGCCGCCTGTAGATCAGGCCACGCGGTCATGAGCTTCAGCCTTTGCGCTAGAGAGGATGGTTTCTGCCCGCTGTGCTTCGGTGAACAGCGCGGACCATTCAGGCACATCATTATCCCACTCGATGAGGGTGGCGACAGGGCCAGCGGCTTTAATTGCTTGCTTATAAAGCTTCCAGACATCTTCAATGACCTCTCGGTCATGGGCATCTATCAATAAGGGATTGCCGAGATCATCTTCATCCGGGGCGTGCCCACCGAGGTGGATTTCTCCTACATGGTGCATGGGGAAGCGGTTGATATAGTCGGCCGCATCGCGCTGATGGTTGGTGGTGGAGACAAAAACATTGTTAACATCAAGTAGCAAACCGCACCCGGTTTGGTTGGCAAGCTCTGTTAGAAATTCCACCTCATCCATGCTGCTTTCATCAAAGGTGACATAGGTTGAGGGATTTTCTAATAGCATGCGCTGGCCGAGGGTTTCTTGCACCTCATTGATATGATCGGTGACGGTTTTTAATGTTTCTTCATTTAGGGGCAGGGGAAGAAGGTCATTAAAATAACCGGCCTCATGGGATGACCAGGCCAGATGCTCGGAAAAACTTTCAGGTTGGTAGCGGTCAATCAGCGTTTTTAACCGCTGCATATGCGATGAGGAGGGGCGCTCGGCACCGCCGATAGAGAGCCCAACCCCATGAAGGCTTATGGGGTATTGCGCTCTGATTTTGCTGAGATAGTGGTGGGGCGGGCCACCGGCACCCATGTAATTCTCCGGGTGGATTTCGAACCAGCCGATATCTGGCTGCTCGATAAGAATATCATTGTAGTGCTGACTTTTCAGGCCGACCCCAGCACGTTTTGGCAGGCGGTTTAGCGCTTGGTCATCTGTGACTGTGGGATGGGGAATGGCCATTAAGACTTGTCCGTTATTACTGTAGTTTGATCATGTTATTTTTAGCGGATGAGCCGGTTTTGGCACCGGCTCATCCGCTACTGATGGTTACCCTCTATCAGGGTTAATCACTCAGCTTAGCTCTTATTAGGTAGGTCGCGATCAAGAGCTGTGAGGCTGCCTTTACGATCACCTGGCAGTTCCATTTTTTCGCATGTGCCAGCTGGTACATATGTCCAGGCATCGCCCTGGTAATCCACTTTTGATGTGCCAGCGCATGTTGTGCCTTCACCTGCTGCACAATCATTTTTGCCAGCTAATGAAATACCATAGCATTTCTCATTGTCAGCGGCGCCAGCTGGCTTAATATCTGCGGCTGTGGTCATTGCGGTGGCAACGGCACCTGCCAGAAAGGCTGCTGATAATACTGATTTAGACATTTTGCTCTCCTTAGTGAATAGAACTGCGACCTAAGACTAATTCTTCTATCGCGTGATGTTAGGTAAATCTTCGAATATGTCGAAATTAGCGGATATAGTAGCTTTTTTCATTGCACGTTTTATAACAGTCTTGTGATTTTACGTGTGTTAGCAGGTTACTGGACACTTATCTCTGATTTTTGATCTATTTACCGTTTTTACAACAACAGATAGTTCATTACCCAGGATTTTACACCTTCGATTTTTTGCCATGTTTTATTAACCTTGAGGGCTCTATGAAAAATTTTCCGTCTTACTTGATAGAGGGACATAAAAAATTTAAGCGAGAGGACTTTCCTAAGGAGCGGTCATCTTATGAAAAACTGGCCACAGTAGGCCAGGCACCAAAGGTGCTGGTGGTTGGGTGCTCTGATTCCCGTGTTGACCCGAGCCATATTTTTAATGCCGAGGCAGGTGATCTGTTTATGGTGAGGAATGTTGCCAATCTGGTGCCGCCTTATGAGGCTGATGGAGCTTACCATGGTGTTTCAGCAGCGCTTGAATTTGGTGTAATGCATCTTGAAGTGGAGCATGTTGTGGTGCTTGGGCATACGGGATGTGGCGGCATTCATGCGATGCTGGACCCGGATGCTCCGCTGCGCGATGATATGACGTTTATTACCAATTGGGTTTCCATGATGTCTGAGGAGCGAGACATTGTTTGCCGTGATATGCCGGATTCGGACATGGAAGATCAGATGGATGCTTTGGAGCAGCGCTCAATTAGTGCGTCGCTTGAAAATCTCAAAAGCTTTCCATTTATTCAAAAGCGGGTTTCTGAGGGGAAGCTCGCCTTGCATGGCGCTTATTTTGATGTGGCGACTGCGGGCCTTTATGTTCGTGATGGCGAAACCGGCACTTATAGCCTGATAGAATAGCTATAGCCTTAGAGCGGGGCGGCCATATGAGCGGGGCGGCCATATGGCGCTTCTCTATAGTGATGCTTTTTTTTACCTGTTTATGAAAAGCCCCGCTGAGGCAACTCAGCTGGGCTTTATTTTGTGAGATGAAAAAATGGCATCAGGCCAAAGGCGGGCTAAACCGCGCTCCAGCCCGGCCTGTCTCAGTGCTTAAATCATAAAGTCTCAGTGCTTAAATCATAAAGCCGATATTTTCGCTCTGGCCGGGTTTCGAGCGGCTAACATCTGCCAGCAGCTCTATGATACGGTCGAGGTCGCCCTCGGCGCCAAGAACTTCGGCCTGCTTACTGACCTGTGCAAAATCACCTGGTGTGAGATTCTCAAACTTCAGCCCCTGCTCTGGGATTTTGCTAAAGTTGAAGAAAATTTGATAGGCGGCGTTGAGCGATTCCTGATCCATAAAATTAAAGCGCACATGGAAGGTGAAGCGGCGCAGCGAGGCGCTATCTAAACGGTCCATCAAGTTGGTGGTGAAGCAAACTGGTAATGTGTGCTCTTCCATCCAGGTCAACATTTCATTGACCTGCGTCACCTCCCAGGAGCGAGACGCTTCTTGCCGGGTGTAGAGAAAGCTATCTGCCTCATCAAAAATAAGGAAAGCCTTGGCTTCTCTGGCTTCCAGGAAAGCATCAGCGATGCGCTTTTCGGTTTCGCCAATGAAAGCTGAGAAAATATCCGAGGCGCGTTTTTGGATAACTTCAAGGCCAAGCTGTTTGGCGAGATAGCGGGCATAGGCTGATTTGCCGGTGCCGGGGGGGCCTGAAAGGCAGAGCGAGAAATTCTGCTTGCCTGAGGCTTTTAGCTGTTTTGAGAGTGAGTGAATATCACGGCTGGCTTTAGAGAGTTTCGGGTCATATTCAAACAGCTCTTCACTGCGCTGGATCTGGAGACCAGAGACAGCGCGGGTTATACCCTCGGCGGCGCGCTCGATCGCTTTGGCGCCGCCGCCAGAATATTTTGCAACGCGGAGGGCGTTTTCCATAATGGCGGGGGTGGCATCCAATTTACTGGCAAGTTTGGCGATCTCTTCTGGTGTCAGCTTCACGCCAATGCGCTTTGACATGCGCTTAATGATGCGGCGGCGCTGTGCGGTTGGTGGTGCCTTCAGCTGAAACGCCAGGATCATACGCCTTAAGATGGCGGCATCAATATCGCTGATGTTATTTGAGGTCCATAATATTGGTACCGGGTTCGATTCCAGCAATCGGTTTAGATAAACTTTCGAGCCGCCGCGGCGGATGAGCTGCAGGGCTACATCTTCCATTTCGTCAAACAGGATGGCGGTGTTTTTAGCGCCCCGTAACAAGCTAATGGCAAAGACAAGATCTGCCAGGCGGCCTTTGCGATCAGCCTCTCCATCAACGCCAACATCTTCTCCAGCGGCATAGATGGTCAGTCCTGCTTCTTGTGCGGCCACTTTGGTTAGCTCTGTTTTACCGGAACCGGGGGGGCCATATAGGAGGATATTGACGCCTTCAGCGCGGCTGCTAGTTGCCCCTTTTAGCACTTCACAGATGAGATCACGGTCATCACGGATATGGTCATAGTCTGTGAGCTCGATATTTGAGGAGAGCGGGGCACCTAACAGCGCCTGGCGCATGGCATTAAAGTCATCAAAACGCTGATCAAGGCAGCTGTCTAACCGGTTGGTAATGGCGAAACGGCCGCCAGGGCCTGCCAGCTCATTGCCTTCATTTTTTAGCTGCAACAGGCCAGATACAACCATGTCCCCGGCGGGGCCGGTGAGCTGCTCAACTTCGCTGACGCTTAAATCGGTTAACAGGCCGATAGAGCGGCTGATAGGGCCGATAGATTCTGTAACTGAATTACAAAGATATTGCACCTGATCATAACGCTGGAAACAGGCGATTAAAGCGACGATTTCCCGGGTCTCTACAGGCAGGTTCAGGGCTTTGGTCAGGGTTTTGATGTTTGCCCACATAGGGTCTGGCCAGCCGGTTTCTTCAGAGGCCTTTTTAAGCATGGACAGTATTTCATCGCGGTTATCCTGAAAAGCGCGGTTAAAATCTGACTGGCTGAAACTGGAAGAATAGATATTGCCGATAGCGCCGCTTAACTGCTTTGGCAGTGGCAGGGAGAGCATTTCTGTGCGGTCATTTAACCAGTAGAGTATGTATCTGGCAGCGCGCGTTGGGATATGGTCAGCCTTTAAAACGCGGTGGAGATATTTCGCTACCAGCCCTCTTTCAGTGTCCTGTGTCGCCATTTAAAGCTGCACCCTTACTTCTCTATAGTTATTATATTACAATCGCTTACGCGGTGGCCGCTCAGCAACATGGCGCTATACTGCTATGGTAATTAGCGCCTTTACATGTGCTTAGCTTATAAGATTTTGCAACAGATGATAATTGCCAGATCTGGTATTGTTCCCACTATTTGAATTTTTGTTATAGCGCTGCTGCTGCTTTTTGGCCATTCCACCTCTGTTTTAGGTTAATGCCAGCTTTTGGCCTCCTCTGTTTTAAGTTTACGCAATTTTATGGTTATTGTCGCTTGCCGTATTTTACTGGCTTGCTGCTAAGTTGGGAGTTTCAGCTTCATTGGGCTGGGGGGGGTAATATCTGTTGTTTCTGCAGGCAAATCTTAATTTCTCTATAGCGGCGGCGCGTTAGGGGTGTGATATTCAAGGTGAAGATTACAAGCGAATAATTATTAGGGGCTCTCTACATGCAATATTGGTTGTTTAAATCTGAACCGAACACCTGGTCCTGGGAAGACCAGAAGGCCAAAGGCAAAAAGGGTGAGGAATGGGATGGGGTGCGCAACTATCAGGCGCGCAACTTTATGCGGGATATGAAAAAGGGCGACCTTGGGTTCTTTTATCATTCCGTGAAAGAGAAGCGGATTGTTGGCATTGTTGAGGTCATAAAAGAAGCGCACCCGGATTCCACTACAGATGATGAGCGGTGGGAATGCGTTGATGTGAAAGCTGTGATGGATATTCCCGAGCCAGTGTCGCTTGATGATATCAAAGGGGAAGAAAAACTTGCCGAGATGGTTTTGGTGAATAACTCCCGGCTTTCCGTGCAACCGGTGACAAAGGCTGAGTGGAAATATGTTTGCAAAATGGGCAAGTTGAAATCGCCGCCGCTTTAAGAAGGCAACTGGTTTGATCTCTAGATTAACAACTGCCGCATTAGCTTTAAGTTTTGCTAGTTATTGGCAGCGCCGGCAATTGGGCGTAGGGTTGCCTGCTAGAATTTAAGGGAGAGAGTAATGAATTTTGCCGGGTTGAACTGGATGGCTATTTTTGTGGCGGCCGTGGCGGGTTATGCCTTTGGGGCTGTTTGGTATATGGCGTTTGCAAAACCGTGGATGTCTGCGGCTGGCCTGAGCGACGCTGATGTGCAAGGGGATGGCTCGCTGTCATCGAAACTGCCATTCCTTTATGCAATGATCGCCAATCTTGTGCTGGCATTTACCATGGCGGGGCTGATGGCGCATATGGTGGTGGACCTTCGCCATGGGTTGATTACTGCTGGATTTATCTGGGGTGGGTTTGTCTTCCCTGTAATGCTGGTTAATAACAGTTTTCAAAAGCGGCCATTTCGCCTGACGCTGATTGATGCCGGCCATTGGCTTGGTGTTTTACTGATTATTTCAGCGGTGATAGGGGCTTTTGGAGTCTCGTAGATAGATGGCGCTTAAATTTTAGATTTGAGCTCTTATATAAGATCTGGTTATCACTTGCTAAATGAGGTTAGTGCCGACAGTGTGATGTTTTGCAGAGTTGAGCATTTTCTCATTTAACCTAAATTAGCATCTCGATAGTTTAAGTATTTTAAGACAGGAAATTTTATGGCTGAGGTCATTATTTACACCGGGTTGATGTGTAGTTTCTGCGATCGCTCGAAAGCTCTGCTTCATGAGAAGAATGTTGAGTTTGAAGAAATTAACGTTGCCAAAAATCCCGAACGCCGTGAAGAAATGGTGCAGAAGGCTAATGGTGGGCGCACAGTGCCGCAAATTTTCATTAATGGCCTGCATGTTGGTGGCTGTGATGACCTGTTTGCACTTGAGCGCGCGGGGAAACTAGACGGTTTGATTTCGGGTGAAATGAGTGATGAGCCAGCCTGAGCCAGATATTATGCCTGAGCCTCACCCTACCCCGCCTTTTAAAGCTGCGCTGGTTCAAATGACGGCGAGCAAGTCGCTGGATAAAAACCTGGCGTTTCTTGAAGATACCATTCGCGAGGCGGCAGGTAATGGGGCAGCTTATATCCTGACCCCTGAGAATAGTTTGTTGATGGACCTTGATGGTCAGCGGGTTGCTGAGGTGACTGGCAGTACGGCTTATGCTGAGGCTTTGACAAGCTTGCATCAGCTGGCTGGTGAGCACGGCGTTACACTGCATATTGGCGCGACGCCGGTTTTATTATCCGCGGCGAGCTCTGGGCCGCAGCTTTCTAACCGGTCATTCCTTATTGGGCCGGATGGCCAGTTGATCGGGCAGTATGATAAAATACATATGTTTGATGTGTCTTTACCGGGCGGTGAGAGCTACCGCGAATCGGCGACGTACAAGCCTGGGGCAGAAGCTGTTGTGGTTGATGGCAGCTTTGCGAAAATTGGCTTGACGATCTGCTACGATTTGCGCTTCCCCTCACTCTACAGGGCGCTGGCGCAAGCGGGGGCAGAGATGATCACCGTGCCAGCAGCTTTCACCCAATATACGGGCAAGGCTCATTGGCATGTGTTATTGCGGGCGCGGGCTATAGAGACGGGGTGCTTTGTGTTTGCGAGCGCGCAAACAGGTGCTCATGAAACTGGCCGGTCAACCTTTGGCCATAGCTTAATTGTTTCGCCGTGGGGTGAGGTGCTGGTGGATGGTGGCACGGAGCCGGGTGTCAGCTATGCTGATATTGATTTAACAGAGATTGGTGTCTCGCGACGGGCTGTGCCCTCGCTAACCCATGATCGTGATTTTATTGCGCCAACGGCTTCGCCTTGACGCTGTTGACTGTTGCGCCTCAGATAATGGTTCGCCGCAGATGATAGCGTGCAGTATGATATAGTTTTAGCCAGAGATACTTTCTTAATTCCAATTGTAATTAGCGGCGGGCTCCCTGATGATCCGTTATCAACTTAAATGCAAACGCAAACATGAGTTTGACTCATGGTTTCGCTCCTCTGCGGATTTTGACGAGCAGCAGGCAGAGGGGCTTTTGAGCTGTCCGCATTGCGGGTCGAAGTCGGTTGAGAAAGCGTTGATGGCGCCTAATGTCTCAACCTCGCGCCGGAGTGCGGCGGCTGTTGACCGTGAGTTTGCCCAGGCAAGTGTGGCGGCTTCTGAGGCCAGTAATGAGGCAAGTGCCGTGATAAATACTGAGGCAGCTTCTGGGTCCACGGCGCCCCCTTCACCGCTCACTGGTTCACCAGCTTCTGATGCGGAGGTACGCCAGGCTTTGAGAGATATGCGCGAGAAAGTAACCCAGAACGCTGATTATGTTGGTGACCGTTTTGCTAGCGTTGCCAGAGATATGCATTATGGCGATGAACCGCAGCGCGGTATTTACGGTGAAGCTGAGCAAAAGGAAGTGCGTGAGCTGGTGGAAGAAGGCATAAACATCATGCCTTTACCGAGTTTCCCTGAGGATAAGAACTGAGAGATCCACTCAGCATCTGCTGCTAGAGGGGCTTGCTGTCCCTTTTTATTTGGGATTTGGGGCAAAATTGCCCAAATTACGTGAGAACGTCTTTCTGCTTGATAGGGGCAGGCAGCGAAATTCCATTCCCTGAACTTAACTTGGGTAAAATAATATTCCTTTCCGCGCCCTGCCCCTTGCTTTTTGTTAGAATAATCACCTAATACTCTTTGTAATTCACACGCGCTCGCCTGCACTTCAGGGAGCGTTGCTGACAGCTTTTCTGGTCGGCGCAAAATTAATGTGGTGGACCATGGCTGTAGTTAAGCAAAATCTAGTTGGAGACGCTGAGGTGATCGCGAACCGTTTTTCACAAGTTGAAGTGCTTGCGCGCTCAAATGTGGATGAGCTGAATGCGAAATTCTCTGATGCTAGCCCTCATGAAATTTTAGACCTTTCTGTCAATAAGCTGTTTGCTGGCCAGATTGCGTTGGTTTCCTCTTTCGGGGCTGAGTCTGCTGTTTTGCTGAAGATGACTGCCGAAGTTGACCCTTACATCCCGGTTATATTTGTCGATACGGGTAAGCTTTTTGATGAAACGCTGGCCTACAGAAATACACTGATTGAGACGATTGGCCTGAAGAATGTGCAGACCTTCCGCCCCGAAGCCGCTGACCTTGAGAGCGCTGATAAGGATGGCACTTTATGGCAGCGTAGTGTTGACCAATGCTGCCATATTCGCAAAGTGCTGCCATTTGACCGGGCGCTTAAACCTTATGTGGCAGAAATTTCCGGGCGCAAGAGATTTCAGAACGACATTCGTTCTTCGCTCGGTTTTTTTGAAACTTCTGGTAACAGAGTTAAAGTGAACCCGTTGATTAACTGGTCGGCACGTGAATTGGCTGACTATGTCAAAATGCATGACCTGCCGCGGCACCCTTTAGTCGCCCAGGGCTATCCTTCTATTGGTTGCGCGCCCTGCACGTCGCCAGTGAAAGAGGGAGAGGACCCACGGGCCGGGCGCTGGCGCGGCAATGACAAGACAGAGTGTGGCATTCACTTTGTAGATGGCAAGCCGGTGCGTATTGGCGGCTAATCCTTTGTTGAATGTTTGGTTTGTTTTGTGACTTTGAGTGATTTATTTTTAGTGACACCCTAGATAATCAGTCGATTTTTGACATGATGGTACAGGGCTTGAGACTTTTAACTTGATAGGCTGAGGTTTGTTACAATGGGCGTGATTAAGGTGCATGACCAAGAAGGTAAACTGCATGTGCTGGAAGCTGTTGAAGGATGGCGGGTGATGGAAATTATCCGTGAGCATGGCTTGCCGATTAAAGCGGAATGCGGTGGCGCCTGCGCCTGCGCTACTTGTCAGGTTGAAGTTGCGCCTGAATGGGCTGAGCGGTTGCATGACATGCGCGAAGATGAAGAAGATATGCTTGATAGCCTGCCCATCGTCACTGATTACTCGCGCCTTTCCTGCCAGATCATTTATGAAGATGAGCTGGATGGGCTGGAGCTTAAGCTAACTGATGCCTCGCTCCCGGATGATATGGACGCAGAGGCGGCGGCATAAACTCATGACAGTTACTTTGATTGGTGCAGGACCTGGTGATCCGGATTTGCTGACCTTAAAGGCTGTAAAATGCCTTACAAGCGCTGATGTTATTATCTACGACCGGTTGGTGAATAAAGAGATTCTCTCCCATGCGCCGCAGTCTGCGAAGCTGATATATGTCGGCAAGCAGGCGGGCCAGCCTTCGCCAAGCCAGGAAGAAATTAACTGCATTCTGGTACGGGAAGCACTAACCGGCAAAGAGATTGTGCGCCTTAAAGGGGGTGACCCCAATATATTCGGCCGCGCGCAGGAAGAGATTGCTGCCTGCCAGCTTGTTGATGTGGATGTTGATGTGATCCCGGGTATCAGCGCGGCTCAAGCGGCCAGCGCTTCTATTCGATTGCCGCTGACCTATCGCGGCAAAAATCGCTCGATCACCTTTATCACTGCCGCCACGCGTGACCAGATCATAGCCTCTGAGCTTGCGACTTTTACGCTTGAGCAGCGCCCTTTTGCGATTTATATGGGCCTCCGGCTGGTAGACCATATTGTGAAAGCACTGGCAGATGCCGGGGCAGATATGACCCTTGATGTGGTGATTGTTGAAAATGCAAGCCTGGCGGATGAGCGGGTGATCACAGGCCGGCTTGAAGAGCTTGCCTTGTTGGTCAAGACGCAAAATATTACCGGTCCGTCTGTTGTTTTTGTCGGGCTTTCATATGAGGAAATGGGCCTGAAGGCTGATCCACGCTGTGAGGGCCTTGAGAATGGGACAGTTGTCTCATTGAGCCTGATGGCTGGCTAGGCTTGTAACGTCAATTAAATAGGAAAACAGGTTTCACGAATGGCAAAGAAACTTAAAGGTGATCAGGTTTTTACGGGGCAGTTGCTGCGTGAGGGAGATGTGGTTTTCATGTCTACTGATGGGGCCTGGTCGAAAGATCTGCAATCTGCCGTTATCGGTACCTCACCGGAAGAAGTTGAAGCGCTTGAGGCTTTGGCCCTGAAAGGTGTTTCTGAAAATATCGTTATTGATATTTACCCGTTCGTGGTCGTCAAGGATGAGGCGGGTAAAATTGTGCCTGACCATATTCGTGAAAAAATCAGGATTGATGGGCCTTCCATCGTATATGAACCTAGTGCGCAGGCCGCTGAGTAGCCCGAGCTGACTACAGGCAACTAAACGAGCCAAAAGATCGTTTCGCCGTGTTTTTTAAATGATAGCCCGCGCTTTGTGGGCTAGGGAAAAGCCAATGTATATTTATGATGATTTTGATGAAACTTTCGTTCGCGAGCGGGCCGCTCAGTTTCGCGATCAGGTAGAGCGCCGCCTTTCTGGCGCTTTAACAGAAGAGCAGTTCCGACCGCTTCGCCTGATGAATGGTGTTTACCTGCAGCTGCATGCTTATATGCTGCGGGTTGCGATCCCTTATGGCACTTTATCTTCTGGGCAGATGCGCCAACTTGCGATGATTGCGCGGAAATATGATAAGGGCTATGGCCATTTCACCACGCGGCAGAACATTCAGTATAACTGGCCAAAATTAAAAGACCTGCCGGATATTCTTGATGATCTGGCTGATGTTGGCATGCATGCTATTCAAACAAGTGGCAATTGCATTCGTAACGTGACCTCTGACCAATGGGCTGGTGTGGCGGCTGATGAAGTTACAGACCCGCGCCCTTACGCTGAGCTGATGCGGCAATGGTCTAGCCTGCACCCTGAATTTTCTTATCTACCGCGCAAGTTTAAAATTGCGATTACCGGCGCTGAACAAGACCGGGCTGCCATAGCCTTTCATGATATCGGCATCCGCGTGAAACGGAATGAGACGGGTGAGATTGGCTTTGATGTTTATGTTGGTGGCGGGCTCGGCCGGACGCCAATGGTGGCTAAGAAGATCGGTGAGTTTATCTCAGTTAATGATCTGTTGCCTTATCTGATTGCGATCCTCCGGGCTTATAACCTTGAGGGCCGCCGGGATAATAAATACAAAGCGCGGATTAAAATTCTGGTGCATGAAAAAGGGGCCGAGGCCTTCAAAGCGCGGGTTGAAGAAATTTTCGCGGGGCTTGATAAAGATAAGCTGCGCGCGCCTCAAGGTGAGCTTGAGCGGATTGCCAAATTCTTTGATAACCCGGCTTATGAAACACTTGAAATTGAGCCCGCTTCATTGCGGGAAGCACGGGCAGATAATAAAGCATTTGACGCCTGGGTGCGCCGCAATGTGGCGGCCCATAAAACAGATGGCTATGCCATTGCGAATATCTCACTGAAGCCTGTTGAAGGTATCCCTGGGGATGCTTCTGCTGAGCAGATGGAGCTGGTGGCACAAATGGCTGATGACTATTCCTTTGGTGAAATTCGTGTCAGCCATGAGCAAAATCTTGTGTTGGCCCATGTGAAGAAATCGGATCTCTACACAATTTGGCAGGCGCTTGAGGCCAATGGGCTAGGCACCCCGAACATTGGGGCGATCACAGACATGATCACCTGCCCGGGGCTTGATTATTGTGCTCTTGCCACAGCGCGCTCTATCCCGATTGCCCAGAAAATTTCTCATAAATTTTCCAGCTCTGAGCGGCAGTCGGAGATTGGTGACCTGAAGATTAAAATCTCTGGTTGCATCAATGCTTGCGGTCATCACCATGCGGGGCATATTGGTATTCTTGGCCTTGATAAAAAGGGTGAGGAATATTACCAAATTACCCTTGGTGGCTCTGGCGATGAGAACGCAGCTGTTGGTGAAATTTTGGGCCCTGGCTTTTCTGCTGATGATGTGGCAGATGCGATTGACACGCTGGTTGAGCGTTATATACAGCTGCGCTCCAGTGAGGGTGAGACTTTTCTTGATGTTGTGAAACGGGTTGGGCTTGAGCCCTTCAAGGAGGCGCTTTATGCCGATCATTAAAGATGGTGCAGAGGTGAGGGATGACCCTTGGCTTATGCTAACAGATGAGATGGATGTTCCAACCGAAGGGGATGTGATTATCCCTTTGGCGCTTGCCTCTGAAAAAGCTGAACGGCTCTCTAATCATAATGGGCGCATTGGCATTGCCATCCCTAATGATGTGAATATCGAAGATTATGCGGCGCTGATTGGCACTGCAGATCTTATTCAGCTGGAGTTACCAGCCTTTACGGATGGGCGGGCTTATAGCCAGGCGCGTTTGCTACGGGAAGAGCTTGGCTTTGATAAAGAGCTGAGAGTGAAGGGTGATGTGCTTGTTGATCAGGCGGCTTACTTGAAACGCTGCGGCTTTGACAGCTTTGATTTTGATGGCCCCTTTGATGCTGAGATATGGGCGCGGACCTTGTCTATTATTTCAAGCGGGTATCAACGTAATTACCGTGATAGTTTAAAGCATCGCGGTGCATAGCCCTTAAAATATACAGATTTGTGAAAAGCGGTCTCACTTATAACAGGGGGCCGCTTTTTTTGCGCCTCTTTCACGCAGGTTGTGTATTGAACCAAGACAGTTGTGGTTGTCGCTGGCGAGCCAAGCTAAACTGGTATTCACGCTTAAAAGCTGTATGTTTATTTTGACTGTCAGTTTAAAGTCTGTTGCAGGGATTTTGGTGAATTTGGGAGGGGAATATTTCACAATGACCATTGGTAAATCTACACATATGGCGGCGCTGGTTGGCGGGGCGGCTTATCTTTTGTTGGTGTCGCCTGCTTATGCTGGCATTGCGACCCCCGCGCCTTACGCTAAATATCTTGCCCCTGCGGTGGCGGCACATAATGCGATAGATATTCAATGGGCTGTGCCTGATTCAGCTGATCCGCAATATCCTGATGCTTCGACTGAGAAAAAAGACGAAGCTGCTGAAGCGACGGACACAGAGGCTTCTGAAGATAATGGCGATACTGACGATGGCGTCGCAATTGAAGATGGCGTTGAGAAAGATGACAACCCAAGTCGTGATGACGCTAGTAGTGACGACGCTGATGATGAAGCCAAAGAGACAGACGCTGATAGCGCTGATGATCAAGATAAAACAGCTGAAGATGATAGCGCTGTTGATACTGATGGTGAGGACGGACAGGATGATGCCGCAACGGCCTTAGAAGAAGCCAAAAAAGAAAGCCCGGTTGAGACGGCAGACCCTAAAACTGTAGATGGATGCCAAAAGCTGATTAGTGGCATGTTGACCGGTAACCCTATTGAATTTCTCTCTGGCCGCTTCACGATGAGCAATACGGGCCGGGATAAAGTGGGTCAAATTGCAGATTTTTTAAAGGGCTGCCCAGATGCAAAAGCCGTGGTGAATGGTCATACCGATTCTGATGGCACTGAAGCTGCCAACCAACGGTTGAGCGGGCAACGGGCTGAACAGGTGATGGAGCTGCTTATTAAACTTGGGATTGATAAAAAACGCCTGCGGGCTGTTGGCCATGGCCAAAGTCAACCACTGGTTGAGAATGACACGCCGGAAAATAAAGCATTGAACCGCCGCATTGAGCTGGACCTTTATTAATAACGAGGGCGCTGCTATCTCAAAAATGTTATTTGATAGGCAGCTTCGGTATGTGCTTTAAAAAGTTAGATTAAGTGATTAATCCGCAGTTCTCCCCCCGGTTGTGGCGATCGGATGTGGAGCCTGCGGGTTTTTCATGCAGACTTACTTAAACTATGGCGATGCTCTGTGTGGCAGGCGCTTTACTTCTTGCTTGTTCTGAGGGTGGCATCCTTAAAGACCAACACCCGCTGAGACGACCGCATTTTTTTAAGTATCTGCAGCACCTAACAATGTAACGCCGCCAACGGAATGTGATTGATGACCGGGACAGACACAGCTGTAACTAAATTGATGAGTGCCACACCGCGCGAATTTTATCGCAGCTTAAAAGCCCTCGCCCCAGAGCTGCCGATTAGTGATGAACAGAGGGAATTTAAACTGCCGACTGGTGCTGGTTCCGCGGCGGGGTCTGCTGTCATATCATACACTGTGCTGCCGCCCCGTCAGGTAACTGGCGTTTTAAGCCTGCCGCAAATGAAGGTGATGATTGAGTTTGATGGTGCCGAAAATGAAGAGCGGCAACAATTTATGCGCGCTTTTGATCTGGCCTTTCGCCGCGGCGGTGGGTGAACTTTTTAGCTATTTGGTCGCCGGTTTTAGATGTCTATCATGTGCGGCATCATAAAGAGCGCTGCGGCGTTTTTCGCTGCGCTGGTTTAGCTGCTGCTCATTGCTGCCCTCACCTACGTCTCTTCGTAAATCAGCCTCCGGCTCAGCCAAGGCGCGGCCGACAAAAATAATGGCAGTGCGTTTTATCTGGTGGGTTTTGATGGCAGCATCCAAACCTTGAAGCGTTGTGCGAATGAGCTTTTCACTTGGCCAGGTCACTTCTGAGGCGATAACCACCGGGCAATCAGCGCCGTATAGGGGGGTTAGATCCTCTGTGATTTTATCAATGTTACTAGCTGAGAGATGAATGGCCAGGGTGGCACCGCTTTGACCAAGCAGCTTGAGGCTTTCCCCATCTGGCATTGCTGAGGCACGCTTTGAGGTTCTTGTTAATATCACAGTCTGATTGAGAAATGGGATGGTCAGCTCATTACCAAGAGCGGCGGCGGCGGCGGCGAAAGCTGGCACGCCGGGGACGATTTCATACGCTATTTCTAGGGCTTTTAAAGCGCTGATCTGTTCACCGATAGCGCTATAGAGTGCGGTGTCGCCAGAATGTAGCCGCGCCATGTCTTGCCCATTGGCTTTGGCTGTTTCAAATTCGGTGATGATCTCTTCCAGAGTTAGAGAGGCGGTGTTGATAATGCGCGCGTTTTTTTGCGCAAATTTCAGCATATCGTCAGGGATTAATGAGCCCGCATATAATATGACCGGGCAGCGCTCTATCAGCTCTTTGGCGCGCAGGGTTAGGAGATCTGCCGCCCCTGGCCCTGCCCCAATGAAATAGACAGTATTCGGCGTGACAGTTTTAGGTGTAACAGTCATGTTGCTACAGCTTTCTCTTCTGGTTGGGCGGCGCCTGGATATAACCAGCATTAGGGGCCAGTTTTATGTCTATGGCACATCCAGATAGCTTGATCACCAGCATGGCTTTTCGGCCTGTGCTGGTGATCTTTCTTTTTTGAAGGTTTCAAGGCGTGTTTTACGCCAGCTTATTAAGTTCATCCAGAATGGCGGTGCCCATTTCACTGGTTGTGACTTGCTGTTTACCGGGTTGCATAATGTCACCTGTTCTCAGGCCATTGCTGAGCACAGTTGATATGGCTTTTTCAACCATATCAGCTTCATCAGCCAGGCTGCATGAATAGCGCAGCGCCATGGCAAAGCTTGAAATCATAGCGATTGGGTTGGCTTTGCCTTCACCAGCAATATCTGGAGCCGACCCATGTACCGGTTCATACATCGCTTTGGCGCGGCCATTCTCATCTTCAGCGCCAAGTGAAGCTGAGGGGAGCATGCCCAATGAGCCGGTAAGCATGGCGGCTACGTCTGAGAGAATATCACCGAAGAGATTGTCAGTTACAATCACATCAAACTGCTTTGGCGCCCGCACCAGCTGCATGGCGCAATTATCTGCAAGGATATGCTCCAGCTTCACATCACTAAAATCTTCTTGGTGAATTTTAGAGACAACCTCATGCCATAGCACGCCGGTTTTCATGACATTGCGCTTCTCTGATGAGTGCACCATGTTGCCGCGCTTTCTTGCAAGGTCAAAGGCGACACGGGCAATGCGGTCAATTTCATATGTTTCATAGAGCTGGGTATCGACAGCGCGCTTCTGGCCATTTTCAAGGTCTGTAATCTCTTTTGGTTCACCAAAATAGACACCCCCAGTTAGCTCACGAACAATAAGAATATCGAGCCCTTCAACAAGCTCGCGCTTCAAACTAGAGCTTTCGGCTAGCGCTGGATAACAGATAGCGGGGCGTAAGTTTGCAAAGAGGCCAAGGTCTTTACGTAGCCGCAATAGCCCGGCTTCTGGCCGTGATTCATAGGGGACATCATCCCATTTAGGGCCGCCAACCGCGCCGAACATTACGGCGTCTGCTTTTTGTGCGAGGTCCATTGTGGCGTCATCTATCGCTGCGCCATGGGCATCATAAGCTGCACCGCCGACAAGGCCGCGCTCAGTATTAAAGCTATGAGCGCCTCGGTCATTGAACCAGGAGATGATGCGGTCCACTTCCACCATAATTTCGGTTCCAATGCCGTCGCCCGGCAGGATCAATAGATCAAATGTGCTCATTTAAGTCTCTTTACCTTATCGCGTTTTTTAGTGATGAGACTGCTTACCCCCCAGAGCACAATTTGGCAAGCCATGGTGGCCCGGCTTTAGCTGGTAGTGGGCACCACCATTAGCCCCCAACAGGCTTTAAGACGCTCATATGGGGCTGATTACGTTTTAGGGCGATGAAGTTTGCTTGCTTGCTGGCAATGAAATGGTGTGGTGAGCTCGAGATGAAGTGGCGGAAAAGAACGGGTGCGCTGGAGAAAAAAGATACCCCACCCAAATTGATGTATATCAGGCGTTAAGGTTCGGTTCAAAACGCCAACAGCACACCCGCCAAGTTTTAGCTGCCATAAGCCGATAGAGCTTGTTTGACAGAGAGCTGATCTGGCAAAGACCAGGATTTTTAACGGCCTTTGCCAATGTTTTCTATAAGCAGGTGATGCTTAGAATAGTGGTTTCGTATCATTCTGGTCGGCGTCTGGTGTTACAACATCAGGGTTATAGCCGCTCTCTTTCAACTCGATAGCGTGGATATCACCTTCACTGGCGACTTCATCAATCAGTGCTTTACCTGCTGAAAGGTCTCTCTTAACACCATAGCCTTTGATGAGTGCCAGGCCGTAATTATATTTGCCAATGGAGTAGCCATCTTTTGCGGCATCTTCTACCCAGCGGGTGGATTCTTCAGCATCCTTTTTCACACCGAAACCGTTTTGATGCATATAGGACATCCAGATTTTAGAATGCTGGTTGCCATGGTCAGCGCAGGTTTTAAAAATCTTTAGCGCATCGACATGACGGCCGGATTTGGTGGCGAGATAACCTAGAGAGCAGACAAAGCTTTTGCCCTCTTTCAATTTGCTATCCATATGTTTGATGAGGTAGCCCATGGAGAATTCCTGTGGGTTGGTCTCGCCATATTCATCTTCATGATCGGCGGCTTCAATCTTTGGCATGCCATCAGGGATGATGTTGAGGCCTTTAAGTTGCTTATCTTCTGCTGCGGCGACACCTTCCGATGGAAGACCTATTTCGGATGTGGCGGCTTTTTGATCCGCTTTGGCAGTGGCTAAACTCAGCACAGATGTGGAGGCCATAAGAGCAGATAGCATGTACGCGGACATCATAAGCGCTGATCCCTTAATGGGCGCTGCTAAAATGGTGAACGTCTTGAATTTCTTAAAATACGACAATTTTATAAGATACGACTGGCGCATGTTGGGCTCCTGAGGGGCTACAAATACAGTTCATCTACATTATCAAGCCACCGCCATAAAAGGACCAGTCAGATTGTTGGATAATTTGTAAGTAAATTGTCAGAAGACCATAAAAAACCGCGCAAACGGGCTGTTTGCGCAGTTTTTTTAACTAAGAATTGAAACTGCGTGGAACCTGCTTAAACCCAGGGGCGCGACTGACCAAGCTGGGATTCATAGCTTTTAATGGCACTTTCTTTTTGAAGTGTAAGGCCAATATCATCAAGGCCTTCAAGCAGGCAATGCTTGCGGAAAGGGTCTATCTCGAATGTGATTGTGCCGCCATCCGGGCCTTTAATTTCCTGGCTTTCAAGATCAATCGTAATGAGGGCATTGGCACCGCGCTTGGCATCATCCATTAGCTTATCTACATCAGCTTGCGGAAGCTTGATTGGCAAGATGCCGTTTTTAAAGCAGTTATTATAGAAAATATCTGCAAAGCTTGGGGCAATGATGCAGCTGATGCCGAAATCTTTAATTGCCCAGGGCGCATGCTCGCGACTAGAGCCACAGCCAAAATTCTCGCCGGTTACCAGGATTTTAGCATCTCTATATTGCGGCTTGTTGAGGACGAAGTCTGCGATCTCTTCGCCGTTATCGTCAAAGCGCATTTCATCAAATAGATTGCCTCCGAGACCCGTTCTCTTGATGGTTTTTAAAAACTGCTTTGGGATGATCATATCTGTATCGATATTAATCATTGGCAATGGGGCGGCAACACCCTCTAGGGTGGTGAACTTATCCATGACGGACTCCGGCGTTAAGAGTGATAAATTTAGCTTTTGGATGCGCAATCTCTGCTGCACTCTGAGCTATAGCGATGTTTTTTCCATTTGTAGAGGCGGCTGTCAAGTCACGCGGGTAGACCTCAGCGCTTTAGACGCCTCATTTATAGGCGCTGCCCTGAAGTTTTTACCTTATGTCTTGCTAACGGCCTTTGGTAACCTCTGCATAGCAGCGCTTCATACGCTGGCAGCGCTCTGGTCCGGGGGGGTGCATGTTTGAGGCTGGAGCAGACCAAATGAATTTACAGATTTGGCCCATGCCGGATTTTGTAAGCCAGCCCCGGCGATGACCGCGCTTAATAGCGAAACAATCTGCTGTTGCTTCATCTGGACCGCGGAACTGATGAGCGCATTCATGACTATAAATCCAGAGCTTTACCTGCTTATTCAAGCGTTTTAAAAGGCGCGGATTGAGGATAAGAAAGCCATTAAAAGCGCCGCCAAAATCATCTAGTGTTGGGTCATAAATAGTGGGGCGCTTGCCGCAAATCATACGTGTGCCATCTATCATCAAGCGGCCGGGTGCAAAGATTTGCGGGTTTTTCAGGCCTCTATCACGTGCATATTTTTGAGGGGTGTAGGCTTCGGCTGCATAACTCTCAGCTAAGGGAGTGAGAGCGAGCAGAATTAGAAAAGGGGCTAGGAGATAGAGAGCAATTTTCAATTTTTTCATACCATGCTGCAGCGCTTGGCTTACATCCCGTTTTTGCTGGTTGAACTGATTGTGACAACGTTACGGGAATAAACCGAAATTGCAATGGTTTTTCAAAATCGCGCCGCGGTTTTTGGAGGAGGGCCTCACTTCGTTATGCCCCCTGCTTTGCTTCGATATTGCAGCGACCATGCCTTGCCCTTGTGGCTACCGGTGCTTGCCGGAATGGAGGCGTTTATGAGGCTATGAAATTGAGCGAATAAGGCGAATTACCCCTCGGTTGCCATGGATTTTAACTCATCAAGAAAGATTAAAAATTCAGGCAAAGCGCTTTCTTTTATGACCTGTTGGTATCGGCTGCTTTGCTCCTCTTCAGCCAGGCGGAGTATCTCCTCTCCTGGCCGGCGCAAAGCCTCCACTGCGGCGCTATCGAATGAGCAGTAAATGCGGCTTTCATGGTGCTTTAACTCTTGTAACAACGGCTCCAGCTCGACTGGTGTGAAAAGGCCAAACCAATGGCCATTCCTTCGCCCAAGCGCCTCTTCATCAAATAGCAGCGGAATGTAATCAGTTTCCTGACCTTTCTTTTCACGCTCCAGGGTGAATATATCGCTTTGCCCGGCCACCCATTTTGCATAGGCGGATATTTGTTCGTACAGGCTCTCGTCTGGGTCGGGGGTGAAGTTGCCATTTACAGGCGTGCCGCGTTTCTCACTTCCGTTTAATAGCGGGCTGCGCTTTAAGCTTCCCTTTTGGCTGGTATTTAAATTTGGCTCTATATTGGGGGCTACACCCGTTGGGGTGCCCTTTGCCGGGGTTATGGGCTGTGGGCCGCGAGCTGGTTGCCACTTTATATGTGCATTTGAGGCTTCATCACGAGCCGGTGCCTCACCCCGTTGAGCGTAGAGAGGGGGCTGCTGTGGGGCAGCGGGCTTCACCAGCGGCGGTAGTCCCCGGCCAGCTTTGATCACAGCTGTGTTTGTAGATTTCTCTGCGGCGGGTGGAGGGGGCTGCTTGAGGTTATTTTGGTGGTTGGGCTGCTCATTCGCCGTTTCATTATTATCACCGTTGGCGGCTTTTAGTATATCAGTCAGTGAGGGCATTGCGGGTTTCGGTGGCGGCGCGCCGGCCTCTGGCCCTTGCGGCGCGGTAAAGCCGGGATTTTGAAGGGGTTCGCTTTTTAGGCTAACTTTCTGCGGTGCCAGCGGGGCTGGATTATCTGCCTGGATTTTGGACGCTGGTGCAGGGGGTGTTTTCTGTTCAGCTGCTTCAGCCAGTTTTGGCAAGTTGGCTGCGGGGCTAGCATGAGGAGTATTTGCCAGTTGGGGGCTTACTGGTTGGTGAGGCGCTGATTGCGGAGCTGGTGGTTGCTGGCGCTCAGAAGCTGCGGAGGTTTTTATGCGATTTGCAATTTCCTCAACAATGCGCGCTTGTTTATTGGCAAATTTCTGGAGTTTTAATTCTTGCTGTTTGCGGGCAAGCGCACGAGCTTGACGATTAATCACCCATAGGGCTGTGCATAACAGGGCACAGCCGATGCCGATTGCGATGTATAGAAGTATCGTCATGTATCAGATGATGACCTTATGATAGCTGTGCCGGTTGCGGGGGAACAGCTATGCTTTGCCCTCGCCATATCTCTGGCTCTTACACAAACTCTGCCGTTTTTACTGGTTGCTCAGGCTTTTACCAAACGAATGCCCGTCGCTAATTCATGCTCATTTGCGCTTAAGGCTTATAGGTGTTTGCTGCCTCTTTAAACCAACCGCAGTTCAAATACAGTCTGCTTTAAAACTCAGGCTTCTTCAAAAGATTTAAGCTGCGATGGCTTTGGGATGCGCCCTATTAGTCTCACACTAGGGGTTTGCACAATTGGAGCCCCCTATTCAGCGTTATTTACTCTTATATTATGCTGTGCGCGCCTAAATTAACGCGTTTATGTAACCTTATTCGCTCGTCGCAGAAATTAATCATATGTTTAATTATTGCACCCATCAAGGCAAGGGAGTGGGGTTGGAGCAAAAATACAGTGGAGAGGGCGTTTTTTGTCATTTTATATTGCTCTTTTGTAGCTAACCCTGCTTTTTGAGCGGGGTCTTGCTGTGGCTGGTTGGCGGCACTCCGACTAATAAGGCCAGCATTGACCGTATTGTAGGGGCTTTGAAAGTGGACACAGGTTTTTGCTTGGTTTAGTGTCCTCGAAGCACAGATGTTGCTGGGCTATCCTTGTGAAATATAAAGCAAATTGGATGTTTTCACGTATGAAGATTGTGATCCAGACAGTTTACTGGATTTTGATTGCGCTGAGCGTGGTGGGGCTTTCACAACTCCGCCAGCCTATCTCTGATCTATTGTCTAATTTCTATCTTCATTTTACATTTTTTGGCACCCTGCTTTTCTTTGTGGCGCTGCATTGGCGGCTGCCGCGCACGGCGCTGGTTTCTGCGGCGATCTCTGCGATTTGCTTTGGTCTCGCGTTTAGCTATGACCGGGTCTCTGTTTCTAGCGACACTGTGGCGGCTGAGGCCCCGGCACAAAAACGCTTGGAAATCATGACTTTTAATGCCTGGGAGCGGGTGAAAGTTATGGACCGGCTCAAGAGCTTTTTGCGCAAAGAAACACCGGACTTTGTTATTCTGCAGGAAATTACAATAAAGGATTGGCGGTCTCTACAATCGCTGAAAGACCTTTACCCGCATATGACCTATTGCGATGACTGGTTATGCGGGGTGGCTTTTTTATCTCGGCATAAGTGGCAGTCAGCACGGGCAGAGAATTTTGGCGCACACCAGATCCCCTTAATTACGGTCACGTTTGATGAAAGCTTTAAAGGCTTGACCATTTATGCCACCCATTCTGCCAGACCCCACTGGAAATATTCTACCCAGCGGCAGCAGTTTGAAGATCTGGCGGCCCATATTGCAAAGCGCAGCGCTGATCCGGCTGTGTTGGGCGGGGATATGAATTCAACTGTGTTTTCGACACCGCTGCGGTATTTTACTTCGGCATCGACCATGAAGCCTGCCGGCCGTTTCACACCGACATGGCCACAGCGCTTGCGGCAGATGGGCTATATTACCTTGCCATTCCTGCAGCTTGATATTGACCATTTTTTCGTGACACCTGGGATGAAAATTTTTGAAAAATGGCGCGGCCCGGACTTGGGTTCGGATCACCGGCCATTGTTATTATCGTTTAGGCTATAACTGAACAAACAGTGTGGGGGTCTATTTGAAACGGGCTAAGATTAGCACTTCCCCTTTATCACTGGCACCTGATTTATGCGGCAAACTGATAGCGGGGTAGCTATGGGTTTACTTTATGATCGCACCGTTTTCACCATTGGTGGTTCCTCTCATGCTGTTTGCCAGCTCTTTGCTGGTGACCTTACTGGCGGTTGGCTTATCGCTTGGTTTAACTCGCAGACACATAAATGAAGCGTCAGCCTTAAACCAGCAGATAAGCCAGCAACAAGGGCTGGGCTTTGGGGATGGGTCCTTGAGCTTTTCTGGCCCTAGCGCCGATCGTGTGAATGCTTATACACTGAACGCTGTGCCTCGGGCGCTTGTGGCCAGCATGATGATCCCTTTGAGCCTGATGGCAGCTTTGCTGTTTTGTTATTCCTCCAGACCGGATACGGCCTCTTTAAGCTGGGCCATCTTACTCAGTGCCTTTGGGCTTTTTCTGCTCTCTAGCTTTATGACGGTTTTCCAGCCGGGTCGGCCGCTCTTAAAGGGGCTATGGCATTTGGTTCATAAATTTTTGCCTTTGCTGTTTGTTGCCGGGCTTTTGCCGAGCCTGCCGGTGCTTGATAGTTCCGAATTCACCGGTGGTCTGATCTCCTCTGTTAGCAGCAATGTTTGGGTTTCCCGTATTGTTCTGGCGGCTGTGATGCTGGGGGGGATTTGTTTTTTTATGCAAGCGGATAAGCGGTACGGTGCTGGCACGGCCCTGATGACCGGGCTTGGTTTAGGGCTGGTGATTTTGTTAGCAGGCGGCGCTGTGACATTGCTATTTTACAGCCAGCTCTTCCCTGGCCAAATGGGTGCTGTCTACGCTGCTGCTCTTATTCACCCTGAGCTGATACTTTCTGCGCTGGTACTCTTTGGAGTTGGGCTTGGGGGGCTTTATTGGGTTAGCGGGGCTTCTCTCTCGTCTTTAAGGGGGCGTTCAATAGCCTTATCGCCATCGGGGCGCTTGGCCATAGGTATTTTGCTAAGTTGGCTACTGCTTCACTCGGCTTATATTTATGGGGCGGTGCCGCTTCTGGTAGTTGTTATTTTTGATCTGTTTTATTTTGGGCTTCAGCCATTATTGCAGCGCTCGGTGCTGCGCGCTTCAACCACGACTGAGACAAATAAAGCGGCTATACCTGAAAATGCGGCCACCATTCTTCCTCAAGAGGGCAATAAAAAATCTGTGTTTGGGGTGGCTCAGTTTCTAGCGCTGCATGTTGTTTTTGCGGGCCTTTCTGTTGCTGCGCTATTTTACCCGCTTTATGCTCTCAGCTTTGCTTGCCTGTTGGCGCTGTTGCTTGTGGTCCCCTTTAAAGGGCGGAGCCTTGTTGGCTAGATACTCTGCAATTTAATATCGTTGCGAGCGGCTGAGCGCTCGGATAAGGTCGCAATTCGCTGGGGAGCTGCTAGAGTATTTTCGGCATCTTTTTCATTTTTCTGAGCTGGGAGTTTTGATTTTGCAAACCGTTATCTCGATCAAATGGGGCACGCGCTACGGCTCGGATTATGTGAACCGGCTATATAATATGGTGAAGCGCAATACAGTGAATGAGACAAGGTTTGTCTGTTTTACTGAAGATGCAACCGGGGTCAAGCCGGGCGTAGAAATTAAGCCCTTACCTCAGATAAACATACCTGATCGGGTGTCATCTACGCCCTGGCGCAAGCTTTGCCTATGGCAAGACCCGCTTGAAGATATTAGCGGTGATGTACTGTTTCTCGATCTTGATCTAGTGATCACCGGGAATATGGATGATTTCTTCAGTTATGAGCCAGGGCGTTATGCGGTCATTCATAACTGGACGCAGCCAAATTTACAGATCGGCAACACGTCATGCTTCCGGTTTCGGGTTGGCAAGCATACGCATATTTTTGATGAGTTTGTTAAAGACCCTGAAGCGATTTTGCGTCAGTACCGCATTGAGCAGCAATATATCTCGCACAAGATTCCTGATCAGGTTTTTTGGCCAAAGGAATGGTGTGTCAGCTTTAAGCATAACTTGCTGCCGCCATGGCCGCAGCGCTTCTTTACGGTGCCACCTTTGCCGGATGATACCAAGCTGGTCGCCTTTACTGGCAAGCCGGACCCGGAAGATGCGGTGATTGGAAAATGGCCTGAAAAAAATTTCCTTAAGAAGTGCTATAAACATGTCCGCCCGACGCCGTGGATTGCAGAGCATTGGCGCTAGGGCAACTGACAAGACCAACTTAAAATAGCAACTTATGGGGCCATCCTAATTGCTCTTTTAGAAAAGTTAGTTGACGCTGGCTTTGATGAGCTATGATTTAATAAGATTTGCTTTGATAAGTCCGCGCACAGAATTGCCAACATATATCTGCTTTGCTGTCTCCAGATCTTTTTTGGTTAGGGTTTTCTCGACGGCATGGCCATCTTCCAATAAGCTTTGCCGTAATGTGCCGCACAACAAGCCTGCACTGACGGGCGGGGTAATTAGGACACCCTTCTTCCCTTCAAGGAATATATTGGTGAAACTGCCTTCCGTGACTTCATTACGCTCATTTAAAAATATCACCTCATTTATGGTTTGCCCCTGATGCGCTTTTTGGGCGGCAAATCTTGCATCGTCATAAAAGCTGCGATTTGTTGTCTTGTGATAGAGGAAGGGGTTGCTGCTCTCCATATGGTTTTTGGCGAAGGCGATTGTCCACTCCTCCCCTTCTGTGGGGGGGGCGATCTCAGTTGAAGTTATTGTGGTGTTGCCGCTTTGGTGCAATAGCAGCCTTATGCGAAGCGGGGTTTTGGCATTGTTTGCCAGTATGTCGAGGTCTCTAATGGCGCGGGCTTTAATGAAAGGGTAGCCAAAATATCGGGCTGAATTCTCAAGCCGCGCCATATGCTCATCCAGTAACAGCAGGCCGATGCCGGGCAGGTAACCAATTGTTTCTAATATTTGAAATTCAGGCAATTCTTTTTCCAAGAACTGCATTTTTAAAAGGCATTCATCATATTCTGCCTTTGGCTTGGAATCATGAACCAAACCGCTGCCGATGCCGATAACAGCTTTGCCGCTATTATCCATTTCAACCGTCCGTATAGCCACATTGAACAGGCTGTCTCTGTCTGGGGTGATGAAGCCAATGGCACCGGTATAGACACCGCGGGGCTCATCCTCTAGCTCATCGATTAACTCCATGGCGCGAATTTTGGGGGCACCGGTAATTGAGCCAGGTGGGAAGAGCGCGCGCATCTCATCTTCAAAAGTGAGGCCCTCGCGGCGACGCGCCCGAATGATTGAGATCATTTGATGCAGAGAGCGGTATGTTTCGACCTTAAAGAGCTGATCGACAGAAACTGAACCAAGTTCTGCAATGCGGCCAAGGTCATTGCGCATAAGGTCTACGATCATTAGGTTTTCAGCGCGAGATTTTTCATCGCCAACCAGCTCGGCTCGCTCTTTTTGCTGATGCTCCGGGGTGGGGCCGCGCCGCAATGTGCCTTTCATGGGGCGGCTTTCCAACCAGCCATCGCGGCTCTCAACGAATAGCTCAGGGGACGCGGAAAGAATGGTTTGCTCTCCGGTCATGATCAAGCTGCCATAAGCCACCGGTTGGCTGCGGCGCATTCTGGCATAAAGCGCCATGGGGTCTGAGATGTTCTCGATATCAGCTTTGAAGGTCAGGTTAAGTTGATAGATATCACCCGATGAAATTTTCTTTTTCACCTTCGCAAAACGAGATTTATAACCTTTCAGATCCAGCCGGGGAGAGATATTTAGGTTTTTGTTCTTTGTGTTGCCGGTGCGGTTCTCAGCGGCGGCGGCGGAGCTTTCAAGTAGCTCAACAATATCTTGATTGGTCACCAGCTCACAATGGCTGAAAGCGCCAAACCACATAAGTGGCACGGGCTCTTTTAATCGCGCGGCGAGGCGGGGTTCGAGAGCGAGGCCCAACTCATAGGTCATAAACCCTGCAACATAATCACCCCGGTTAAGGGCAGCTTCAATTGCCTCAAAGGCACCGGCAATTTCTGACTTGCGGTTGGCCATGATGAGCTCATGTGGGCTATCAAACAGGTAGCCGCCTTCTTCAGGCTGGAGGCTGTTTTCAATTAGAATAAATGGCGGCTGGAGATGCCTGAACCCCTCCATGCTGCTATTAGTTTTTTTTGCGCTCATACCGCCTGCCATTTATTAAAGCTGCTTTATTTATCTGCCTTTACCCCCAGATAGCGGAAGCCTCTTCATCGATTATAAGAGCGGATCAGATGCAATAATTTTTAGGTCTTTATATAGTAGTGCCTTTTGCTGGCTATTATAAGATGTTGATGCTTTTCATTGATGATAAATATTTTTCTTCACATTTTGAAATAAGCTGCTATAAAGCACTTTCTCGCCTTGGCCGCACCCGACCTTTCGGGGCATTGGCCATTCTATTTGCACCCAAGTGTGTGAGACTTTTTCGCTTTTCGGTGATTGCCACTGAAGAGTAAGGCGATATTTTTGACGCGGGGTGGAGCAGCCCGGTAGCTCGTCAGGCTCATAACCTGAAGGTCGTAGGTTCAAATCCTACCCCCGCAACCAATTTTTCCCAATAAAAACAAAATCTTGTGACGTTCATGTCCGCGAGGTAACTCAGTGCTGTTTTTTATAAGTGCGCTATAAGTGTATAGAAAAATGAATAATGGCTGAGGTTAACTTGGTCGTTATGGCCTTGTCCTGCAAAATAGTCAGCTATGTTCAGCTATGCTTATCTTGTCGGATAACAGAAAATCACGTAGATTTAAAGTTGCCCATTGGGTTCGGTTAGCATGCTGAACTTGGGGCATCCGGATGCTCCTTTTAATAAGGAGAATTCGAATGTCACATCCAAAGCAGCTAATCGACAAGAAAGAACTCGTTAAGCTTGTGAAATACTCGCCTCAACACATTGCGCGCCTTGAGAAGGCAGGTCAATTCCCACAAAGGTTGCGACTGGGCCAGAACCGGGTGGCGTGGTTACTGTCTGAGATCGAGGACTGGATTGATGAGCGTCTTTTAAGACGTGATGTTGATCAAAAATTGTGAGCTGAGCTCTTCTTCTTGAAAGAGCTGGAAGGCCGTCTCTCTTATTATAGTGGGGCGGCTTTCCTTTTTAAAATTTGGGCAATAAGCTTTGTCTAATTCCATTAAGATTATTCCATTTGTCTAACAGTAAATTATTCTCATTCAGTTCCGGCTTGTCCGCGAACAGAAACAAAGGTGATCCTTTTGTTAAGACATTCGCATTTGTTGCCTCAATCATATTCTCAACACGCTCAGCATTTGTTGTCACAAACAACACTCTGAAATTCTGCCAGCCAAAATGAACGGTGTGACGCTTCATTTTCCACATGCTTTGATAGGCAAGAAGTTTTCGCAAAATTGATGATTGTTTTAAATCTCGGCGCAACACCGGCATGGTGCCTCTATCAATCTCAACGAGAAAGTGTGCTCGTTTTTGCATTTGGGGAAGATATAACGCAAATGCATAATCTGGCTCTAAACCGATATCACTGCGTGTACCTTGATGAATGACCGAAATGTTCAGGCGATAGGGCTTGCTTAGTTCTTGTGTATTCATAGGAAAAGCATTTACTAACGCCTCGCTATCGATGAGCTGAACATCATCTCGGTTCGATATTGCCAATTGTAGTGATGTAACAAAATCGGCAATTGCTAATGTGTGCTTTAAAAATGGCCGACCTGCTGATTTATTTTTAGCGCTCCAGCCGTGTCGAGTCAGTTCTCTATATTCACATTCATTCGCTAGCAGATGCGCTCCTTTATCCGTCAAAGCATAGACAAGAGGGGATGTGCCGCCTCCTAATCGATAAGTCTCAAACTGGCAGTCGGGGCGATCAAGGTAGCCATACTCAAAGAGTGTTTTCAAACGATTGGAAATATTCTTATCAGAGCCTTTTACCAGTTTACGAATATGATCTGAATTTAAAAATCGATATTTCGCCACTATATGGATCATTTTAATATCCCTCCGCGTTAGTTGGAAGGGTGGGGGATTATCGGAGCGAACGCGCCGTGGTCTATAGCTATGAAGCCTGGACTTAATTGCATCTTCACTCATAGTTTCACCTCCACGCCTCTATATAGATTTTGCGGTAACTGATATTTGGTTGGACCATTTCGTCCATCGCGAAATTTGCGGGCACCTAGTTCTATGAGCCGCTGATAGAATTTGCGGTCACTCACATGTTGAGCTCCATGAAGCGCACACCATGTTTTATAGCTTTTTAATAACTGAACACAATGAGCGGGATCAGTACGTTCATAACTGTCCAGCCAACCAGATACACCATCGCCGATTGTGCCGATTGCATTGTGAGATCGATCAGGATCTCCGGTATCATTATCAGCATGCTCACTATTCGCAGATGGGTAGTGGGAAGCTGTACCAAACCAGGCCGTCCAACAGGTGGCGTTGAAGAACCATAGAGTGACGGCCAGGAACCATTCAAGTCCAGCAAGCGGTGTGATTTGAGCGACAACCTTTGAGCTCGCAATGCGAGATCGCACTACATCTATGCTGCTGACTTGTAGAGCAATTTCTTTGCGCCGTCTTATTCTTCGTTGTCCCTTGAGTTTAACAAGTGAACCGCGAAGCGCTTGAAGATGGTTTTGGCTATCTAAGAGCTCTTGTTGTAAAGAACTATAAACCTGGCTTTCACGTTGCATGGGGGCTAGTGATTTTGTGATGTTTATGGCGATATAGCCATGCACGCTATGAATTGAAAACAGTGAAGCGATAATAAACAATGGCAAACATATAAGTGCTGCAACGCGATTGCGGTTAAGCCAATACCAAAATCCAAACACACTGGCAATCATGCCGAGATCAAAGGCCAGGGCTAATGATGAAAACAGCTCTCTATTGCTGATGGGAAGTAGAGGAAAGGCAGGCTCTGTTGTGCCAAGAGTGGCATTATAAGAAACTGAGGCAAGAGCCATGACACAAGTGATGATTGCACCACTGATCAAAGCTAACACTTGCCAGAATTTAAAATGGGTGAGTTTCATGAGCCCTCTCCCAAATGGATATCATTGGCAAGCTCATTACCCCATATATCCCAGCCTGGAGATTTTTGTCTGGCAAATAGTTCGATGCGTGGCAAGTTACCACAAATTCTGACAATGTCGCCGCGTACTCGGTCTGGCTTTTGCGAATGCGTGCGGCGTGGTTCAACGATAATCGAAGAGATTGCCTTGTGCTCTCGTTTGGGTTTGCCTCGCTTAGCAACGAGACAAAGCTCGGCATTTTGCCGAGTCCAGTAGCCCATACCTATGACGGGCGTACCGGACTTGGCATTTGTCTTGACCCAGGTAAAGCCGTTGGTCACATAGTTAAATCCCCAGGCCTCAATGACCTCTAAGGAATCGGGGATGTGGATCATTGTGGTCCACAAGAATAAAAGCGCATTGGGATGCACAATCTTCTTGACGGGTAGGGCACAGATGTCCCTTGTTTTCATCAGGGGATAGGCATTTTTTTTCGAGACTGACGGGAAGGAATTTGCGCCATAATTCCATGGTGGGTCTGCGTAAACAATCTGATATTTTTTCATTTGTGTTCTCCATGTTTAAAATTGAGAGAACACTTAAATTATACACAGATTGGCTAATGTAAACGTGGGAGCAAGGGGGAGTAAGAGTGATTATGAATGGTCATCGCACTTGGGGAGGACACATAACATTGTTGTGAAATTGGATAAATTGCCAGACGGCAGTAGTGAGAAACTTTTTAAATTAAATATCTAATTTACGATTTAAAGCAGACATTCAACTAAAATCTATGGTTACGATGTGGCATAGTACCAGAACCAAATTCCAACTATCAGCGATGGGAGTAGTGTCTTGAGGAGATTGCTAATGCTTTTTAAAGATTGAGAGGCTATGCGCCAGACGTAGACTACATTTCCATTTAACAGAAATGGCTCGTGCAAATGTCGACCAATTTAGCATTTATACCTAGATATACTATAATACAGTGATTCGCAGCGCATTTACTGTAATGTAGGGGAATAAATGTTTGGAAGAAATCGGTTTTTATAAAGGCGAAAGCGGTGCTATTTGTCTTCAGGTAAATGGAATATCAGAAGAACTCAAAACAGCCGTGCGTGATAATCTCTCCGCAATTTGTAACGGTTTCGCCAAGGTAACTCGCAACAGTGAACTATACTCCTATAAAAAAACACTCGGCAATTTCCTACAAAGATACGATAAAAAGTCTCAATCGTCCCAAAAAGGTATTATTGGCGAATTGTTGACGCACGTCTTGGTACTTCATTTTGAAAAGAATTTTAAAGCCGTATCCCCGCTCTTTAATTTGGAAGAGGAAGGCAATAAAAAAGGTTTTGATCTAGTATTGCGCGATGCCAACGAAAAAACCCTTTGGTTTGCGGAGGTAAAGTCTGGCGATTGCGGCAAAAAAACAAGCGATCAAAAACTCGGTGGCCTGCTCACAACTGCGAAGAATAGCCTAAAAGAAAACCTCAATAGTGATCGTTACACATTATGGCAAAATGCGATTAACGGCGCTTCAATCGTGATTGAGAATGGAAAACTCAAGGAGCAGTTAATAGAAGTTTTAGAGGCATCGAATCTCAAGGCCCTAGAAGCGAAAAACAGCAGCAAAGACTATAATGCAATATTGGTTGCAGTTTGCTATGCCGGTAATCAGTCATTTGCAACTGACAAAGAATTTGAAGCACGTCACACCGAAGTTCAAGCCTCAAATGATTTTAAATCACTAATCTCCGTCTCGGTGCAGAAAGACGCACACGATAGTGTCGTTGTATTTTTGAGGGAGGAACACGAAAGTGGCAAGTGCTCCTCTTAGAACCATCAGAAACTCCAATCTAATTGATTTGTATAGACGCCTTCTACTTGGTGAAAATTTGGAAACTGCTGAGAAGAAAGCGCTGCTCGTCGCTGCGGTAATTTTTCTGAATGATTCAAACCAAGATCTTCAATCTTTGGGCTATCGCATAATCATTTTATACTCAAATCTTACGAAGGACTTTGTGCCGCTGTCCGATGTAGCTCTTGGCAAAGGCTTTATGCCAATTGTTCGCAGCATTGAGAATCTGTCGAAAGAGGACGATGATGAAAAAGGTTTTTTTCCTGAATTTTTTTCTTCGCTAGTTGATTTGTATCAGGTTCAAGGTGCCATTTTTACTGAACAACAGCTACATCTATCGAGTTTCTTTGAAGAACACAGCGAAGATGATGTCACAATCACCGCACCAACATCGTACGGCAAATCTGAGCTCATTTCGAACTTCTGCAACCGAAATCTGAATGCCTCAGTTTGCATTGTCGTTCCGACAAAAGCACTTTTGGCGCAAACCAAACAAAGGCTGCTCCGAAAACGAAAAGTGGATGATAATCGGCAAATAATTACTCATCCAGAAATGTTTCAAGGCGGCGAACAAAATATCATTGCTGTCTTTACTCAAGAGCGACTTTTACGGATGTTCGTTAAACACCCTTCTATTCATTTTAACTTTGTATTTGTTGATGAAGCACACAACCTGCTCGGTGATAATCAAAGAGCGCTTTTATTAGCTAGTGTCATCATTTTACAAAAAAAAAGAGCGCCTAATTCTAAAGTAAAATACCTTACTCCATTTCTAGTGGATAATAGCAATCTTCAGCTTAGATATCAGGGGTTCAACACAAATGAATTTAAAGTGCAAGAAAGCCTGAAAACCGAAAAATACCATCTGAATGATTTTCGTAAGGAAAGAATTCTATATCTCTATGATCAGTATTTTGATCAATTTGTTACGTTGGAAAAAGAGACTGGCTCCGACCCACACGAATTCATACGTTTAAACAGTGCCAACAAGAACATACTATTTTTTAACAAACCTAAGCATATCCAAAAATTCACACGCGACTTCATCCAAGACGCCGCCACAATTGATGGAGAAGAAATAGAAAAAGCCGTCGTAAGCATTACTGAATTTCTGCATAAGGACTACCTTCTCGTAAATGCACTAAGGAAAGGTGTTCTTTATCATCACGGCTCTGTCCCTGATATCATAAAGCTCTATATTGAACGCATATTCTCGAAAATTAAAGGTATTCAGTATATTCTTTGCAACTCAACATTGCTTGAGGGAGTGAATATTCCAGCTGAACGTCTGTTTCTCCTTGAGAATAAAATAGGTAACAAAAATTTATCGAAATCACAGTTCAGAAATTTGGTTGGTCGGATATGCCGATTCAATGAAATATTTTCAGAGGATTCAAAAGGCCTTTCGTTGTTAGAGCCCCATGTTTTCTTATTGGGGACAGAGGAATACACTCCAGCAAAAGCTAATCTTAATAGCTTTATAAAGAATGTTGCGCAGGTTGATCTGAAAATTTCTGATGATGTTGAGAATTTGCTTTTGGATCAAGTTTCTATTGAGAATCAAAAACAGCGGAAAGAAAAGGCCGAGGCTGATATTTTTTTGGAGCACGTTATACCAGGCATCACAGACACTGATGTGAGTCATGCTTCGACAGAGGTCGGCAGACTTGGCTTCTTAAACAACATTACAGAGATCGACCTGTTGGCTTCTGAACTAAAAATTGAGAAAAAAATTCAAGCATCAAAAGCTATTCTGGTAACCACGAATGAGGTGCTTGACCTTATTTCATCAGCATTCATCCCTCACTTAAAAGAAAGTGGTTCAGATTACTATCTCTTAAAAAGATTGGAGGAACCTGCTGCTCAAAGCTTCTACTCTATGCTGTTGGATTGGAAAATGCGAGGAGCCTCATATGCTGAAATGATAAATCACTTTCTTCGCTATTGGGAAGAGAGGGAAGACAAGGTGGTGTTCGTGGGCAGGAATTGGGGAGACCTAAAACGAGATGAATCCTATACCCACAATTGGGTAGATATCAGCGAAAAAACACCAGCAGAATTGGTTAATTTGGCGATTGTGAGAATTATCGAAGAGCAAGGTTTTGTCGACAACTTTCTTATGAAATTTATTGAAACACTCAATGATTTGAAAAAGTTGGATGCAGACCTGTATTTAAAAATTAAATACGGAACCACGAACATGCAGAAGATCGAACTAATCAACAGTGGCATAAATTCGTACCTCGCCTCGAAATTGATCGAAACCTATTCGGATTATGTTAATCTAGATGCGGAGATGAGAACAGTGGAATTGAGACCTGATCTCATTAATAAAATGAGAGAGAATAACGAAAATGACATTCTTGTTTTCGAAGCTGAATTGCATATTGGGCTCAAGGATTAACGATTACCGTCACTTCCACATCGCCGAAGATTATGGCAACACCGACGTTCAAATAGGCCGATCACTATTTGATGGGTTCCCAAAACTCATCCTCATCAGGCAATGTGGTGCTATCTGTTTTAAATTCTGTTTCTGAATTGAGATTGCCTTCATCCTTTTCCAAGTTACTGACTGACAATCTCTTCCTACTGACATCTCTTAAAATCTCAAAACTCTCCTCTGACATTTGAGGCAGATTCTCGGCCGTCCCAAATGGAATTGTGAGCTTCATAGCTTGAGGGGTGATGTTACGCGCGTAGGCTGCAAAATTGGTCTGGGCATTTTCTTTATTCATAGAATTTATAAAGTCGGGACTGGTGCGAATTTCACGCGCCATGTCTCTACTGTCTTTATCAGAAAGACCGCCAGCCAGTTTAATGCTGGTATTGGTCATCATCGAGGCAGGCAGGCCGCGCGGCAACTGGCCGAGGTATTGATGTGCCATGACAATACCAAGCTTGTATTTTCTTGCCTGGATTAAGAGACTATCAATGTTATCATCGAAATATTCCGATGCCTCATCGACCCAAAGAAAGGTTGGTTGGCGCTGATGCTCCGGCATGATGGCACGTTCCATGGCGGCCTTAAAGGTTAGCGCAATAATATAGCGCCCAAATATACTCGACGCCTCGGTTTTCATAAAATCCTTGGCGGTATTGGCCAGCACGATGCCACCCTCGTTTAAGACGGGGAACAGATCAAGACGGTTTTTCGGACTGGCAAACATGCGCTCAAAACTAGGATTTTGCAGCACACCGTAAAGACGACGTAAGATCTGCTCGCGCGTTGCGGTGTAGCCCCGCTCAAAAAACTGGGTTTCAAAAAAACTTCTCGCTGTTGAGGGAAGTTCAGATACATAACCCATAAATGGGGAAGCATCGACGAGTAAATCACGCAAGGTATGGATCGTTGCGCCTGGTATAGCGAGCATCAACTGCGCCAAAAACCGAAACACCATGCTTTGTTTTTGTGTGAGTTCAGCACCGAGCAGTCCGCCAAAAATATAATCATAAATTTCAATGATGCCAGCCAGCACTTGCTCGCGGTCTTTCTGGTTATAGTCTTTTAAGCGATCAGATTGGATATCAAACAGATTAAGGGAGGGGGCATATTCAACATCGGACGGGTCAACGATAAGTAGGCGCTCAGCCAGACTTTGTTCTGTTTTTGGATCGAACAATGCGAGACGTTTTAAATTGTTGAGCATATCGCCCTGGCTATCAAGGATCACCATGGCCGGGACTTGATCAGCCGGTCGTTGTAGATCCTGGAGAATTAAATGTTGCAAAGCCTGGGTCTTACCATGACCGGTGCCTGCCAGAATATGCATATGCTCAAAGCGGACTTTTTCCGGAATGGAGATCGGATAGTCTGCCATGAGAAGCGTTTCAAAAGGGGAGTTGTTCAGTAGTTTTTCTGCGGTTTTAATCCCGGGCTGTTTTGCCATCAGGCGATCAACGGTGATGCCGGCTTTGGCGTGATGATCAACGCCGGTGAGCGCATTAAAATTCTGGATCAGCTGCCAGGCAATTAATTGAAAAAATTCATCGCGCTCGGCACTTTCAGATGTGACACTGGCAAAACACATATCAACAAGACCGGCTGGATCGGTGGCAAATTCAAACAATTTAGTTTCGAGTTTTAAAAATTCGAATTGCCCTGAATTATCTGTTTGAGGCAATTTTAACCGCATTAAGATTTCCAACATGATGTTCGCCACATCTTCAATCCATAATTGTACGTAATGCTCAGTTTGTTGGTAATGTTTGATGGTTCTATTTAATTTTCTTTTTATCCGTGTTTGGGCTTTAAAAGAAGCACCGGCTAGATCGGGAAGACTCTCGGGTGCAGCAAATAGTGTTGGCTCACGCTCAGTAAATTGTAAGAAGCTCGCAATGATAATCTCTTTAAGTGCAAGTGAGACTGGAAAGTCTGCATGGTCGTAAATTCTGAGGATTGTGATGATCTGGGTGGCTAAGAACTCATTTAAGATCTCACCTGATTCATCTCCTGCGAACGGATGGTCTGCCCAAAGCCTCATGGCCTCTTGATGACGGCTGACTAACTGCGCTTGTTCATAGCTAATCGTACCACTATCAAACTGAGCGACCAATCTGTGCTTGCCGGTTAAATAGGAATTGCGGGCAAGGTTAGTAAAAAAGGTAAGCATTTGATTGAGTACCCGGTTCATGGCGATACATTATGATTGGGATCGGTTATGATCTCGATGACGTTTTCTTCTCCATTAAACAATTGGTTTAGATCAAACAAGTTTTGCAGAAGGGCTTCGCTGCTTTTGCTAATTTCAGAAAAGACATTGTCGAGATAATAGGGATTTTCATTTTTAAGGCTTAAGCCTCGTAACAGATCGGCAAAGGTGATTTCTAACAGAGGCTCAATGCCTGCATTGTGCCATCCGGCTGCCGCATGTTCCCACCAGTCCCCACTGTGCCCTGGACTAACTTTCTGGCTCTCGCGTTCATCGCGATTTGAATAGAGCCAGGCATTCATCGCCTTATATTTATTGATGGTATCAAGTTCATTTTGGGTCAGGGACGCACGCATCACCAATTGATAGACAAATTTTTGTTTCAAAAATCCATTTTCAGTTTCTTCGGTCCAACTGTGTTTAATCTGCATTTTTGCTATCCTTGCCCGGGGTATAGATTTCGATGTCCTGATTGAGTTTGCCAAACACTCTGTCGCTTTCATCTTTAGCTATTTTTTTATCGATTACATTTCCAATACCAGATAACAGACCGCTAATAATTTTATAGCCAAGAATGAAGACCCATCCGATTAGGATGATAAAGATTTTCTCTAGGATTTGATGAATTGGCATTTCTGGCCCTCCCTAAATTAAAGATCGGCTTGCCGCGTCACTTTATGAAAGTTGTTATAATTAAAATTTTCATTATGGGTGCTGAATTAAAAAATGCGACCATTGGTTGTATTCGATTTAATGGAAATCAATTGGCTGTTGTCAGCAATTATCAAATATTACATTAATATCTATGGCTTAATGAATTCAGCTAAATTGAAAGCTTCTGGGGATAGACTGTTAATATCTGTAAAGACAAACAAGCCTGGTGCTTTTTTACCAAACAACTTTGTCGCTAAAGCCCGCATATGTTCTGCCCGCTCTGCTGAAAGGGTAACGAAAATAATTCTTGTGGCAGGGTAACCAAGACGCTCACGAAACACACCCTGTTTCCAAGCGGTATGATAGATCAATAATTTGGCTTTGATATTCGAGGTTCGGAATAATTGCTTGTCTCTTCTGGTCAAAGGTTGGGTCATTCGATCAGCTTCCACCAAGTAGAGCTGAGTTTTATTGCTTCGTTTATCGAACAAGGCGAATGCCGCATCGGGATAAGCAGTGCGGGAAATATTTTGCTCAGACATAAAAGCGGTAACCTTCCAAGTATGAGAGATGTTTTGTTTCTGAACCGGGTTTTCCATCAGCAGCTTATCTGAGGAGAACAACACGAGCTCTTTTTGCTTACTGGTAGCCAGCTCAAAGGCATTGAGACAATCGTTGGTTAGGAGTGTGTGTGCTATATAATCCCGTTTTGGATTTTTACGGTTCACCCGTTTCTGGTGGGGGAGTGAGACATGTTTTGCAGCCAAGCGGCGCGTTGCTTTCAGATCAAGATCTATGAAATAGATGTCCGGGCTGTTGAAGAGATTGGGGGATAATTGCCCAGACAGTTTACCGAGATAGTGATGATGGAAGAGTAGTCTGAGGCGTTTGTTGATTGCTTGGCGAGTTAAAGAAAACAGATCGGCAATTTGCTGAGAGGAGAGATATTTAAACCGGTCGATGGACTTTAGGATTTCAATATCGCGATAAGTCAAGCGGTGGGGGAGAGCGTTGGGATTACGGAGGTAACGTGAACGGCGCATATGGATGATTATATCATCTATCCGGCAAATAACATTTAGTCTGCTTTGCAAAAGATAACGGATGTTAGAAATTTCTCATTTAAATACGGCTAAGTGCCATTTGTCTTGGAAAAAGGTGCTCAGCCTGATTTTATTATGGGAAGCAAAAGGTGGAGTGGTGAATTTTTACCTTCACGGCGATGATGGAGACAATAATATCAGCTATGAAAAGAGGCGCGCTATATCCGGTTAAGAAGGGGTAATTAAAGCAGTTCTCTTCGGCAATCATGGTTGGTTCTGACGCAACCGAACGAAAAACGATGTTACTGTGACTTTATCATTTCGAGGAGGCTATAGTAAAATAACTCGTCCAACAAATTATTGAAATTGCAGGGTGTAAGATCAGTAAATATTACACCCCGTTATTTCTATTTTTTATAAACTACAGTTACAAATCATATCACTTGATATTAGCTTTTATGAGATACTCAACACAGGTGAACCATTTAATTGAGAAAAGTTTCACGGAGACTAGTCAAATTTTCAATGTTCAAATCTGCAATCTACCAGTCAATGGTCTCTCCCACATAAGCTATGGTCTGCGAGTGTTTCAATAACGGCGCAACTTTCAATGCTATCAGCACGACAAGCCGAAATACGTTTCAACTCACGTTCAAGTCGACGAAGCTTTGTAAGCCTTACCCTAACTTCTGTCAGATGCCTTATAGCTATAAGGTGAGCATTTTTGCATGGACTACCTGGCTGTTGGTTAAGCTCTAAAAGTCCTTTGATATCATCAAGTGAAAAGCCTAGCTCGCGAGAGTGTCGAATAAAAGAAAGACATTTAAGTCCTTGCTTTGTATATCTTCGCTGATTGCCTTCAGAGCGCTCTGGGGCATCCATCAAACCGATATGCTCATAATATCGAATCGTTGGAATTTTCACACCTGTACGCTTAGACAGCTCTCCAATCGAAAACATTGAAATTACCCCTTGAACCTATAGCTACTAGAGGGATTATATTTCTTTCCTACGAGTTTACAAGGATTATGTAATGCCTAAAAAACCGACTACGAAATCAACAACTAAGTTGACCGATAATGAAGAGTGCGGATGCTCTGGCAATCCAAAATTTGATGGTCTTAATCCAACCTATAAACAAATTTTATGGGTGGTGATTGCACTCAATGCATCAATGTTTTTTATCGAAATGGGCGCGGGTAAAATGGCCGGCTCACAAGCCCTTCAAGCCGATGCTCTCGATTTTCTTGGAGATTCACTAACCTATGGTCTAAGTCTGATAGTAATTGGTATGAGCCTTAGAATTCGCTCTCTTGCCGCCTTACTGAAAGGTTCTAGCTTGCTAATTATGGGACTTTGGGTGTTTGGTTCAACAGCATATCAAATTCTGGTACTTGGCGTACCTAAGGCCGAAATAATGGGAATCATTGGTCTACTGGCTTTAGTGACAAACCTAGCGAGTGTTCTCCTCCTATCACGCTATAAAGATGGTGATGCAAATGTACGTTCAGTGTGGCTTTGTTCTCGTAACGACGCAATTGGAAATATTGCCGTCATGGTAGCAAGTGTGGTGGTATGGTTAAGCTCATCGGCATGGCCTGACCTAGTTGTCGCGATCATTATGGCCAGCCTTTTCCTGCGTTCAGCGCAACTCATTTTGATCCAAGCTTGGCTTGAATACCATTCAGACAAAGAACTTATTCACTCTCGCAAACAAACATAAACATAGTCACTGATCGAAATTAATAACGGACAAAAATTGGAGACTCACTTCTGATGTTTTGAGATTGTATGTTTTTTTGACCTCTAAATTTATGGTTTTCTAAATTGAAAGCATCGAGTGTGTCCAAGAAACATGATTTAAGTAGATTCTATACTTTTTCAGTTTATTAGTGTTGATTTTGCTCTTGATTTTGATAGTTTATTACAATGGCTATGATTCGAAATAGCATAAATGATTAGAAGCATTTAAGATGTATAAAAATGGGATAAATTTAGCTGTGACAAAGCAAAAAATATTCTCGTTGGTAGTGATTGCGGGGCTACTTGTAGCTGCGATTGCTCCATTTATACATAAAAATAAAATTAGCAATCAGTCTCATAATTTCTCAGAAATTGCAGTTTCCCAAACTGCGCAGTTAATGTTCTCAATTTATGACGATCATAGCAGCGATCACTCTGAGAGCAAACATTGTGAAGCCTGCCACATATTTAGCCATCTATGTTCTGTTACCAGCCATATAACTATTGTGAGTTTGGTTGGGACCGTAAAGCATTATGGTTATACAGATGTATTTAGTGGAAGAGCGGCTGAATCCATTAATAAGCCCCCCCGACTTTTTGGGTAGTTTTACCAAACCCCTGGAAATTTTCTTAGTTTAGCAAAATCAATTTTTTGCATGATAGTGACAGCTTAAGAGAGCTTGGCTTTCTTTGGCCGTATGCAATGTGATTTGGTCTGTTATTCAAAGTTTCCGGGCTTGTTGACTTTATTCAAAAAAACGGGCTTTTGTTATGTCAAATCCAAGAAACTATTCGTTATTTTCTTTACATTTAATTCTAACTCTCATATCAGCGCTATGCATAAATTCAGGAATGATTTCTCATTCTGCGGCCGCTGAAATAACATTAAAAAGAGCGATTCAAAAAGCACTTGTAAATGACCCTCGCTTGGCAGTGACACGCTCTGAACTTATCGCCAAACAGGCCGAGACATTTCAAGCCGGGCGTTCACCAAATCCGGAACTTGGTGTAGACGTTGAGAATTTTCTTGGATCTGGTGATTTTAGCGGATTTGAAAACAGTGAAACGACTTTTTCTCTGTCTCAAAAATTTGAATTAGGCGGCAAAAAACAAGCTCGAATAAATTCAGGAATTGCTAAAGAAGATGTAGCATCTGCGGTTGTTCAATCAGCACGTCAGGCCATCATTTTTAAAACTGGTGTTGATTTTGTCCGGGTTCTGGGAGCTCAGAGAAAAGTATCTCTGCTAAGGGCTCAAAAGAAAGAGTTTTTAAATCTTTTACGCCCTTTAAAAAAGAGGGTTGAAGCTGGTGGTTCACCTGAAGTCGACTTAACTCGCGGTGAAATCGCAGCCGAAGAATCTTACATTGCATTGGAATCAGCTGAAATTAAACTCCAGTCAACACGGCGACAGTTAGCTTCTAACTGGTTAGGTTCGTGGCAACCTAGAATGCGTGCAGCAGGTCGAATCATACTCCAACGCCATGAAGCTATTCCACTAAGGAATATTTTTTCTCAACTCAAATTTAACCCAAGAATTAGGCAGTGGGACTATATAAAAATTGCCCGAATATCTGAATTGGAACTTCAGCAATCCAGAGCAACGCCGGACCTTACTCTAGGCCTGGGAGTGCGATGGTCTGAAGAAACGGATGATGTCGCAGTTGTTGCCCAGGGTTCAATTCCTTTGCCCATTTTTGATCGCAATCGCGGGAATATCGATGCTGCAGCCGAACGCATTCATCAATCGAATCTTGAACGAGATCACGAATTACAACAGCTAAAACAACAAGTCGCAAGTGCATATGGAAATCTGCATCAAGAATGTCACAGGGCAAAGCGATATGTAAATTCAATTGTTCCAAAAGCTAAAAAATCAGTCGCCTCAATTAAAGACGGCTATTTTGGGGGGCGCTTTACTGTCGTAGCTCTCCTTGATGCAATATCCGATTTGACCAAATCTCAATCAGTACAAATTCAATCTCAGGTGAATTGTCAAGTAGCTGCCATGCAGATTCGTTTGCTGGCTGGCATAGATCCATTCACTGGCCGTAAGCGTAAGTAGTAGAAAGATACATTATGAAAAACACATCTGAAAAGTCTAGCGCAAACGAAAATACAGACGAGACAAGAACGATCTTTGGACGAATTTTAAAAACTTCAATCCAGTTCTTTGTGATCTTTTGCATCATAGGAGCAACAGCCATGATTGCGTTATTTATTAACTCAACTGAAAACACTCATTCAGCGGTAACAGAAAAACATGGCGACCATGAAGGACACAATGATCATAGCTCAAAGGACGAAACTAAATCATCTAGCCATGACGATCATGGAAATGGTGAAATGGGTGATGCGGTTATTCTTGATAAGATCAAACTCAAAAATGCCAACCTGACAATTGAAAAAGCCGGTTCAATTGCTTTGAAACCAAAACTATCGCTGAATGGAATCATTACACCTAACGAAGAAAAAGTTGTAAACATCAGTCCGCGTTATCCAGGTGTCGTTAGAAAGATAAACAAGCGACTTGGTAGCAGAGTTGAGGTTGGTGATGTGCTTGTCACGATTGAAAGTGATCAAAGTCTTAAGCAATACGAAATCAAGTCTTCTGTTTCTGGTACCGTTATCAATAGACGGGTCAGCCTGGGTGAACATGTTGATCTCAACGATAAGTTGATGGTGGTTGCCGACCTCAGTTCTGTGTGGGTCGATTTTAGAGTTTACCCAAGAGATTTTAAAAAATTAAAAATTAATCAAGACGTTGAAATTTCTATGCTCTCGGTTGGTCCTGCAGCAAAAGCTAAAATTGAATACATCTCCCCCATCGGAATTAGAGATACCCAAAGCATGCTTGCTAGAGCCGTCGTTGATAATCCAAATGGAAATTTTCGACCCGGCCTGTTTGTGGCCGGACAAGCCGTTTTAAATGAACAGCAGGCCTTTGTCGCCGTTCGCAAAAATGCCGTGCAGTACATAGAAGGAAAACCAGTGGTATTTATAGAAGAACAAACAAATGAAGGCAGCAAGTTTACTCCTCAAAATGTTGAACTTGGCCCAAGTGATGACAATTATGTAGAGGTTTATTTCGGCGTACTTCCTGATCAACGTTATGTCAGTGATAACAGCTTCATGCTGAAAGCAGAGTTATCAAAAAATATGGCAGCGCATTCGCATTAGGAGTAAGTACTATGGTTCATCAAATTATTTCATTTGCGATTTCACAACGCATCCTTGTGATGTTTGTCGCAATCAGTGTCGCGGCTTTCGGGATTTATAATTTTCTTCGACTACCTATTGATGCAGTGCCCGATATTACAAACGTACAGGTCCAGATCAACTCAAATGCACCCGGCTACGCCCCACTTGAGGTTGAACAACGTATAACCTTTCCAATTGAAACGGCACTTGGTGGGCTGCCCGGACTTGACTACACTCGTTCACTTTCCCGCTATGGCCTTTCACAGGTGACAGTCGTCTTCAAAGACGGAACGGACATTTATTTTGCTCGACAACTCGTAAATGAACGCATCCAACAGGCCCGCGACCAGTTACCAAAAGGCATTGACGTTGAGATGGGCCCCATTTCAACTGGACTGGGTGAGATATATTTTTATACGGTTGAATCAAAACCTGATGCACGTAATCAAGATGGCTCACTTGTTACACCGACTGACCTTCGCACATTGCATGACTGGGTAATACGTCCACAATTGCTAACTGTTTCAGGAGTTGTTGAAGTAAATGCTATTGGTGGCTTTACAAAGCAGTATCACATACTGCCAGACCCGGAAAAATTAAATGCCTTTAAAATATCTCTTACTGCATTGTTAGAGGCAATTGGCCAGAATAATAATAATATTGGCGCCGGTTACATAGAACGAAATGGCGAACAATATCTTGTTCGCTCTCCGGGACAGGTAGGTGGTATTGAAGACCTACTTAATATTCCAGTCGGAACTCATGCGGGAACTCCCGTTCGCATCAGAGATGTTGCCCAGGTCGCTATTGGAAAAGAATTGCGCACGGGTGCTGCGACATATAACGGCGATGAAGTGGTTCTGGCCACAGCCGTGATGTTGCTCGGTGAAAACTCCAGAGCTGTGGCTGATAGAATTCATGCTAAACTCGCTGAAATCAGAAAAAGCCTTCCCGAAGGTGTGTTCTTAAGAACCGTTTATAATCGCACTGACTTGGTCAATAAAACCATCCGTACAGTTGAGACAAACCTAATTGAAGGTGCTCTACTGGTTATAATCATTTTGTTTTTATTCCTTGGTAACTTCCGTGCAGCTCTGATTGCTGCATTTATGATACCACTCTCTATGTTATTTGCGATTACCGGAATGGTTGAATATAAAATTTCAGCTAACCTGATGAGTCTTGGTGCGATTGATTTTGGCATTATTATTGACGGCGCCATTATCGTTGTTGAAAATTGTCTGCGACTGCTAGCTGAAGAACAACACAGGAAAGGCCGATTACTCAGTCTTGAGGAGAGATTTTCAACGGTTAAAGAAGCGACCTTACAGGTCATCACACCGTCACTGTTTGGTTCCTTCATTATCATGGTCGTCTACCTTCCTATTTTAACTTTGACGGGTGTCGAAGGTAAAATGTTTACGCCTATGGCACTTACGGTCGTGCTTGCGTTAATCGGCGCCATGATTTTTTCCATTACATTTGTCCCTGCTGCAATTGCTCTGTTTATAACTGGTAAGGTCGCAGAAAAAGAAAACATAGTTGTGCGCAAAGCGCGTCATATTTACGAACCTATCCTAAATATTTCCCTTCGTAATAAACCTATAATACTAACAGCTACAGCAGCTCTCCTTGTAATCAGCGGCCTTTTGGCTACAAAACTTGGGAGTGAATTTATACCCCAACTTGATGAGGGCGATGTTGCTGTTCAGTCTCTAAGAGGGCCGGGCACAAGTCTTTCCCAATCAGTTGTAATGCAGGATATGCTGGAAAAACGACTGATAAAAATACCTGAAGTAAAAGAAGTTTTCGCTCGTATTGGCACAGCAGAAGTGGCAACCGATCCGATGCCTCCATCAATCTCAGATGGCTATATCATGCTTAAACCAAAAGATCAGTGGCCAGATCAAACTAAAACAAAAGAGGATTTAGTAAAGGAGATACAATTAGCTTCGAATGAAATACCTGGCAGCAATTATGAAATCTCTCAACCAATACAATTGCGCTTTAATGAATTAATTGCAGGGGTGAGAGCGGACATCGCTGTTAAGGTGTTTGGTGATGATCTTGAGCAATTGTTAGCTACTGGCAACCAAGTTGCTGATCAGCTGCGGCGTGTTTCTGGTGCAGCTGATGTCAATGTAGAACGGGTTTCTGGATTACCATTTCTGACGATAAAACCCGATAGAGAAAAGCTAGCACGATTTGGACTTTCAGTTAAGGATGTTCAAGAAAATATACAGATCGCCATTGGTGGTAAGAGTGCTGGAGCTCTATTCGAAAAAGATAAAAGATTTGATATCGTTGTTCGTTTAGCTGAAAACTTACGCACGGATATTGATTCAATAAGGTTACTACCGATTCCACTTCCACCAGAGAGTAACCAAGAAGATACAGCTGTAGTTTCGGCTTTTTATGCCAAATCTACCGATCAAATGGCTCGCATGATACTGCTTGAAGATATAGCTGAGATATCATTAGCACCAGGACCTAATCAGGTCAGTCGAGAAAATTCCAAACGCAGAATTGTCATTTCCGCAAACGTTCGAGGAAGGGATATGGGTAGTTTTGTTAAAGAGGCTCAAGCACTAATAGATAAAAATGTTAAGCTTCCATCCGGTTATTGGGTGACATGGGGGGGGCAGTTCGAACAGTTAATCTCTGCATCAAAGAGACTAGCTATTGTTGTACCTGTTGCATTAGCTTTGATATTTTTACTGCTGTTTACATCATTGGGCACGATTAAAGATTCCGCCATTGTTTTCACTGGTGTTCCTTTGGCGCTGACAGGTGGAATAGCGGCTCTTGCACTTAGAGATATTCCCCTGTCAATTTCTGCAGGCATTGGTTTCATTGCCCTTTCAGGTGTTGCAGTCTTAAACGGGCTCGTCATTATATCGTTTATAAACGGTTTGCGCCGTGAAGGAATGCCCTTGGATGAAGCAATTATTGAAGGTGCAAGAAAACGATTACGTCCAGTATTAATGACAGCACTAGTCGCTTCACTCGGTTTTGTTCCAATGGCACTCGCAACAGGTGCAGGTGCAGAAGTGCAACGTCCTCTGGCGACTGTTGTAATCGGAGGCATTATTTCCTCCACTTTACTAACCTTGCTGGTACTGCCGGTCCTATACGGGCTCATTCATAAAAAGGATGCCAATTAGAACTTAATTTTAAGTTTCAATTTCAATTTCAATTTCAATTTCAATTTCATAAAAAATACATGAGGAAAAAAATGAGTGTAAAATATTTAACCAGTTTAATTTCAGCAGTTCTTCTTACTGGGGCAGTCGTAGCAAGCCCAAGCCTTAAAGCGCAAGAAAATCACAAAGGACACAACCATGCCGAAGAAGGACATAACCATGCTGATGAAGGTAAAAAACATGGCCATGATGATTCTCATGATCATGGAAAAGAAAATGCCGCTTCGCACAAAGAACATCATCCTAAACCCGTAAATGGTGGTGTCATCTTAGAAATTAATGAATATCATGGTGAGCTGGTTTTAACTGATGGAAAAATAAAGCTATTTTTAAGCAACCATGATGGAAAAAATATTGAAACAAAAGGTTTCAAAGCTATCGCTATGGTTTTAAGCGCACAAGGCCGGCAAGGCCCATTTAAACTTTTGAGCGTCAACGATGAATTTTTAATTAGTTCTGATCCAATTTCAGATGTGAATGGAGCAAGAGTAATTATAACCTTAACTGATCCTCATGGCCATTCAGCTCAGGCACGATATCAAATGCCATAAACTATTCATAAGCTAAAGAAATATCAAACATAAAGGAGATCCTTAATATGTTTCTCAAAAAAGAAATTAAACTGTTTTTATTTGCTTTCTTATTCAGTTATTTACCGTTGCTTCAGCCTGTTAAGGCGAGAGACTTGTTTAATAAACATGAGGCTCTGGTAGAACAGCGAAGTGAGAATAAGAAAAGTACTTACGTTACCTACAAGACTGATCCTGAACATTATGATGTTCCCGGGAATGCCTCCCGAACCTGCGGTCCTGGTTATAATCCGATGAGCAAACGTCACCGCCGGAACCATAGATATAAAAGACCTCATGTACACCCTAATGTACCTTGGCGCCAAGGTTGTGAAAAATAAAGTGCTCGTTTGAATAAAGCATTTGTACATTAAGAGCCGGGATCTTTTCCGGCTCTTAAATTTTGTGACTTCAAAGGCAAAAGTGACTATATTTGGGGCTTGTATGTATCTTATCTTATTTAAACATCACTACTCTTAGAGTGATGTATGTACCTGCTTCATGTAATATGAATAAGCCAACACTTTTTACTATTATCAGAATTATTTAAGTCATCAACAAAGGCTAATTAGTGATTGCTGTGTCTAAATATCATATGATGCTGGAGTACTTCCACCGATTAAGAAATATTAAACATATCGTTTCAAAAACCAGAATGACCGTTTCAAATTAAAGCATAATACTAAGTTTATTAGTAAAATTTTTCTCTCTGTTGAGGCCGTTGCTGTAAATTAAATTCGTCTCTTACTCTAATTAACCAAAAAAATGCGCTGTCTCTTTTACGACTTTTTCACTCCCATAACCAAATCGTTCAGCTGATTGCTTTATAATATTATCACGGTGTCCGCCAGCCAGTTTATAGGGCGACTCGGTCAGAAGGCGGTATTGATAAGGCACGCCATCTTTTAACAGCCTGGCTCTGGCAACAAAGCGTTCGGTTTCTATAAACTCCTGCTTGTTGATATTGTCAAACTCACGGCTAAGCGCTTGCGCATCCTCACCGCCAATTCGAAACGCTATGATGCTACCGGTATTACCAAGAATGGCGGCGCGTAAATCCGGCGGCAGTTGATCGAGATATTGGTGAGCGATGGTTAGAGCAAGTCCGTATTTGCGCGCTTCTGACAGGATTGTCGCAAAGCTATTCGAAGTATAATTCTGAAACTCATCAGCATAAAAATAAAATGGTGCCCGCTCACTCTCAGTAGTATCGGCTCTGGATTGAGCAGCCAGTTGGAACGATGAGACCAAGAGACCGCCAAGCAAATTAGCATGGCCTTCACCCAATAATCCTTTAGAGAGATTGGCAATTAATAATTGCCCCTCATCCATAATGCGGCGTAGATCAATGGTCTGCTTTGTCTGGCCAAGGCAGTTGCGAATGGCTGGTGCTGACAGAAAACGGTTGACCTTATTGAGTACCGGCGCAATGGCTTCGGTGCGATAACGATCATTCCAGGCGTTAAATTCATTATGCCAGAAGCTGCGGTTCACCGGGTCAGTTGCATAGCTCAAGACCTTGGCGCGATAGGCTGCATTGGTTAGAAGCTTTGGTATGGCGAGAAGAGAACTGCGCGGCATATCGAGCAACAGGCGGATGGCATTAAACAGGATATGTTCGAGACGTGGCCCCCAACTATCCGTCCATTGATGCTTGAAGGCGGCGAGCATGCCATCAGCTGCTACAGCGCGGCGCGAGATTGGCACATTGGATAGGGGATTAAACCCAATAGGACGCTTAAGATCAGACGGGTTGAAATAGATGGTGTTTCGGGTGCGGCTGCGGGGGATGGAATCAAGCAGGTCCAGAGCCAGATCCCCGTGAGGATCAAGCAAGGCAGCCCCATTCCCAACAAAGATATCCTGCGCCAAAAGATTGTGCATAAGGGTGGTTTTCCCCGTCCCGGTGCGGCCAATGATATGAAGATGTTGCAGCCGCGAAGAGCCGTCCAGCCAGAGCCGGGTTTGCCCGCCCATATCGCCGGAGGTCTGCCCTAAACAAATGTCGGGGTAACGATCATCCTCGCCGTTATCGTTTGGGCTATCTAAGCCGATATTTTTTTGTCTTTTATTCACAGCCACAGGTGGCGGAATGGCGCGAACATATTTTTATATGACACTCATTTTTCTGCCTAGAAAATGATTTATGTGTTCGGCTGTATCATTGGAATTGAGGAACAGCCGCGCTGGCACACCGCCGCCTGTAGATGTGATGGATTTATTGTAGCACGCTATTACAAATTGTTTTGTGATTTACTGAATCTAATCAGAGCTAGAATCAATTGTTGAGCTGATTTTTGTAATAACCTTGTCCTTATTAGATTGTACCCATTTCAAGAATATATGGTCCGTTGGTCCGGAAAATCTTTGTTTTAATGTGTTAAGCCAATTATTATACTCATCCTTAGGTAGACAGCTGGCACCAGCTATAAAGGCAGGCTGTTCGAAACGAGACATTTGTCCAATATTACCTTTATTCAATCGAAAAAAGTGTACATCTTGATTTTTACTGCGAATGATATGTAATTGACGTTTATCTAGTACAGATGGCAATCTTTCTATCTCTTTAAATTGTTTTTTAGAAATTTCCACTATGCCCCTCGTAAAAAGTTCTAAAAGCCACGTTCTTATCAACTGTACACTTGCCGCAGGAGGTTCCAAGGTCGCAGTGATGACACTTTCTGTTAATTGCGTAAAACAACCATCAAATTCTTCATTCAGAGATTGCATTAATAGAACAACTTCTTTAGCAAAAACGACAAGTTCAGAAAAGTTTCCCGCCACATATTGAATTGCTTCTCTAGGTCTTGTAATTTTTAGTGCTCTAAAAATTACCTTGATTCTACCTATGTCATAATCTTCCTTTCCTACCTCGTCCTGCAGCAAACCAAGTAAATTAATTGCTTTCAGGGCTTCAATATCTTTAATGTCAGGCTCGTCGTCAAAATAAATATCAGCTGTTAATATATCTAAAGCTTCACCTTCGACTTCATCAGAAATTTCGCTAGTTTGAGATTTGATCGTTTGTAGAAATGAAGCTCGCAAAAGCACATCAGTTTTAGATGCATTGAGAGCCAAACCTTCATTAATACTAAGTTGCTGAGCCAAAAAACTTAATACATCATATGGATCATCTCCTTCTTGGAGAAAAATTCTAAAATCATCGACGAACCTAGTCGCTGAAATACCATGGTCCAATAGAGCTTTATCTGTATCTGAGAGTGCGAGTTCAGACAGAATTCGTGCTGCAGTTCCTCCAACTGGTAATCCAAAAGATTGTTTGTCTCTAATAATTTTAATAGATTTTTTTATGTACCGCATTGCTCCATTATTATGTGCTGCTTCATCCAGAAGATTTTCAAGACGATGAAAGTTTATCCGCGCATAAAAATCCGAAATATCTGTTTTGACGACTTTCTTTATCTTAAGACTGTTTTGAACGTGACTTTGCTGGGATAATAACCAATCTTTATAAGTGTGGTCAGATGGAAATAATTGACCTTTATCCCTAGGACTGAAGCGATATGAGAAGTCAGCTATAGAATCTGCTGGCAAACGATGTTGTTCAATCAAATCTCCAATTTCAACAACAGCAGATAACAAAAGAAGTGTATCTATTGCACATAATTGATGTGTAATTCTGAAACCATAACGACTCTTAGGCGCTAATGCTTTCATTGCACTATCTGGGGTGTAGTTATCCAGATCTAGACTACTTAACTCAGAAACTATATCAGTCATTTTATCTTTAAAAAAAGCGATCTCATGCAAGTGAGGAAAAACATCTGTGTCACCATACTTACAGAGATGAGCAATAGACATTTCAATTGAAGTCGCCGATAAATTAAATGTCATCCAATTACTCCCAGTGAAAAGTTGTTATTATACGTCACGATTGAGGAGGCAAGAAGAACAGTTTATATATTTCATGAGATTTTTCCCCACTAAGCAGCCCCCCAATTGTCGGCAAACAATTTGAGACCAATTGCGCGCCCGCCGCTCGCTTTATAGCCGCGGTGCTTTCGCGTTACGGCCGACTTCGAATCTGACAGCCCGAGCAACTGTGCGACTAGCGCAGAGGCGAGCGGCCGAATCCTGCCCCGACCCGATAGGGGAGAGGTGAGGCAAGTCACGCCTATCGGACATTTAATTTTACTTTAAAAATTAGCGTGATGGCAGCTTCGAAGTCGGGCGTGATAACGCCCGGCAATTGGGGGTAAAGAAAATATGTAAGGCGCAGCGATCGCTGCGCCTTTCCTTAGCTAAAGGTTGATTTGTTTTGTGGGATTTTTGCAAAGATGAGGTTGGCAACATGGCGCTGCCAGGCGGCTCCACATTGAAGGCAAGATTATAAGTTCATTGTCCTTTTGCGAGCCGGGTCGGGCAGCAAATATGGTTCGCACCAGGCAATAGATTTGAACCCTTGTCAATATTGCATGTCCGATAAGCTCTGGCACACTGAAGTGATTGTTCTAACAGCAATTATGGAAGGATTTCGACATGGCTCAAAATTCCAAACCGATCTATGACGTTTACATTGTTGACGATCGCGGTGATACCCAAGACGCTTTTTGGTTAAAGGTTGGCGCTGCGTTTCCTCACAAGGACAAGGACGGCATGAATGTGGTGCTGCAAGCTTTACCGACCAATGGTCGACTGGTCCTGCGCCGCTTCAAAGAAAAGGAAGAAGAGGAGAAGAAACTATAATTGACGTGGGGTTACTCACGGTGCAATCAAGAGCTGGCTATCATTCAGATGGCTGGCTCTTTTTTTGTGTTTATTGTATCTGCTTCTTTTTTCAAAATTTAGAGTTAGAAAAAGGAAGCCCTCGCCGTCCATCTTTTTGGAGCCACCTATCGCTCACATACCATTTGTTGGTGGGGGAGAGGTGGCGCAGAGGATTATGCGGCGGTGCCATCTTTTTGGTGAACCAGAGCTTTATCAGCGTAAGGGATCGAAGCCGGGGGGTTACCCCCTATGGCCAAGACGAGCGGCGCGAATAGCAGAGTCCGGCTTGGGGTTACCCAAGAGCCCGACCCGATCTGAGAGCAGGCGCAAATGAGAGAAAGAGGGGAACGCCCAAAGGGTTAAATCTGACCAAAATAATCTGACTTGCCATAAAACACCCGCAGGATTTTAACACCAGCTTGGGGGTGCTCACTCTTCGTTTTAATAACCTGGTAAATCAGCACATGAGCCTTGTGCGAATAGCGATGAAAGGGAACAGCCTGCACATCAAAAATTGTCCCCATATAGGGATTGCGAGCAAGCAAATCAAACAGGTCGAATAAGTCTTCAAGATAACTATCAGCTTGGCATTCACCAAACCAATCCAAGCCTTGGCGATAAATATCCTGCAAATCTTGCGCGGCATCATCGCTGAGCAGAAAGTCAGCCATTGTTACGCAAGTTGAAGTGCCGCCCGTTTTATATCTTTTAGGCTAAAGCTGCGCCCCTGTTGGGCAGAGGCCGATAAGATGGCGGTCTCATAGAGTTGTTTTTGAGCACTTAGCCGCATTGAGCTAAGCGTTTGCCGATCAATCTTGTTTGGGGCAGCCAGATTGATCCGGCCATCAAGGGAATGACCGGTAGTGAGATATGGCTTGGTTTGACTGTCATGAGTTTGGCTGTCACAAATGGTGACCACAACAAGCTGTTCTGGATTGGTAAATTGGCTGGCCCATTCAACGGGCAGCTCTGAAGCCTTGATGATTTTTGTAAAGGCGGTACTGAATTGATTTATTTGTTGCATAAGTGGTTAGTTTCTATGCCGACATTATATCATATTAAATCCAAAAGGCGAGTGGTTCAAACTTACAAGATTGAGCGTCGGACAATATTTATTTGCCGACACAGACCCGATTTCAAAACGAAACTACCTAGAATTGAGTGGCCTTGACAGACGAGCCAATTTGTTGCGTGGTTTAAGCTCTTTTTTCAAAGGAAAATTTAATTTCGTTGGTTTTGAATATTTTTAGATTGAGTATTGTTAACTGTGTATTTTTATATAGAAGGAAGTGAAATTTCTGCATATTTGGGGGCGCAATGATTGCAGTTCTGGAACTGCAAATTTTGCACATCCAGTTAAGCAAGCGCGAAAACAAGCAGAGCTAAACAGGCTTAGTTCCCTTCCCCACCTTGCCTTTAATGGTCAGATGCAAGGTGTAGATATTGGGCTTATTCAGCCCTTGTCGCTTGACACTGATGCAATCGCGCTGCTGCAGTTCCTTGATAAAGGTGACCACTGAACGAGGTGATACGCCAATGTCTTCCGCCAGAGTTGCCTGGCCGGGAAAACAATAATTATTTGCCCATGCATATGAGAGCAGCATGGCATAGGTGAGCTTAGCTCCAACGGATAAGTCTTTTGATTTAAGGATAAAATTAGGAACCTGGGTAAAGCCCTGGGCAGAGACGGGATCAAAGCCATCAAGGATGATGTTTTGGTGCCGCGCTAATTGTCCTTTGATATGCTCCATAAAGCTTTATTATACATCAATTCCGCCAAACTGCCTCACACTCCCCTCTCTGGCGTCCACAGGCGCTGTGCCAGCTGGATCATCAACCTGCCGCCTGATGCGTTCGGCTTCCAGCAGAAAGGTGCCCAGGTTCTCGCTTTGGGCAACTGCATTGGCTTTTTGCAGCTCAATCAAGCGCTCATTGGCGTCGATTAGTACATTTTGTATCCGTGTCTGCAAATGCTCATTGCGTCTTTCTAAACGCTCGACCTGAGTCTCCAATCGCTGCACAAAGGGGTGCGTTAGAAGGTCATTCAATTCAAGCCCTGCACTCCCCTGTTCCCCCTTCTCACTTGCGTGCTCAATTTGAGATTCAGCTAAAGCTTCAGGACCTAACTTGCCGGTTGGTGCTTGCTGGGCGGCATCACCGATAAAGCGATCAATTGAAGACCGTTCAATCATATAGCGAATGCCATTTTCTGTTGGCACCTGATAGCTGACCAAGGCGCGCCCGGTTGTCCGTGAGCAATATTTCTGAATGGTCCGCATATGACGTGGCAAGCCACGTTCGCGAAAAATTTCAACGGCCTCTTCAACGGTCACCAGATCGGCATGGTCAGGCGGCGTTTGTGCAGATTGCGGTTCGTCCTCCTTATTCACTTTCTCCCCATTTTGTATTGGTTCACCCTCGTCGATTGTTTTATCAGAACGAACACTCTGACCACCTTCTGGCATGGTAGGGCGCGGCATCTGATCGGCAGGCATCACCACCTCGGGCACAATCTGTTGCTGTTGTTGACCATGTTCGGCCATGTCAGTTTTTACCATTTCGCCATGTTCAACCATGATGGGGCGTGGTTGTTCATCTGGGTCAAAAAAAGGCTCCGGTTCAATCGAGGTAGTGAATAAATTTTGTGAGGGCGCGGCTGGGCGCGTCGTTTCATCGGCTTTATCATGACGGGGTGCGAACGGCCATGACTCAGCATCTGCGGAGACCAATTTATCATCGGCCATGGCTGGCCGAGGTAGGGCAGGTTGAAATTCGGGGCTTAAATGAAAAGGGCGCGGTCGGGCAGGGTCTTGATGGTCTGAGTTTTGCTCATCGTTCATTACTTTAAGTATAGCAAGAGGTGATAGATGGTGTAGGGTTTATCCCCAATGAGATTAGGTAACGAAACATAGAAAAAAGATCGAAGAACATCAGACAAGCTGCAATCAACTATCGTGAAATGCTGTTATCGGTGAAAGCATTAGAGCTTGAGCATTTCTTGCTTCAGATCAAGTCAACTTGCGTATAAGTTATTGATATTTAATAAGTTACCATATTTATGGAATTTTTAGGAAAAATATGGTAACTTAAATAATTTCAGACACTTAGGTGATGCATGCAGTTTAGGGAATTAAATAACGAGCAACGTCGGTTTTTAATAGATACTCAACAAACTTACGACGCGCTAAGGACCACTCAGCGGAATTTTCAGCTTAGCTACAAAGGTAGCATGAGATGGAAAAAAGTTAAGGGAAAAGACTATCTATATAGACTCATAGACAGACGGCATAGTTCACTTGGACCTCGATCTCCAGAAACTGAGAAATTAAAAGATCAATATACAACAGCTCGTCGGCGATTACGAGATAGAAAGAACAGTCTCAAAAAACGCCTCGAGGAACGAGCTCCCATCTTAAGGGGGTTGGGATTGGGGCGACTTGATAGCATACCCGCTCGCATTCTTCGATTATTAGATGAGCAGAACTTATTAGGTAAGTCCTTAACTGTTGTTGGCACAAATGCTCTGTTCGCTTATGAGATGTTAGTTGGCGTACATTTTGAGACCGACTTACTAACTACAGAAGACGCGGACTTATTGTGGGATATGCGACGAGGTTTGGGAGTGGCAGGTTCAGATTTCAACAATAAGGGCTTGATAGGACTATTAAGAAAAGTTGATCCTTCATTTGAGATTCAAGGGAAAATGAGCTGCCGCGCCTTCAATAAGGACGGTTACTATGTTGATTTGATTGTGCCTGAGAATAATCAATTTCTTATGAGTAAAGACGATCGGATGGTACCATCTGTTGAAGACTTATACGGAGCTCCTATTAAAGGTCTCGACTGGCTTATCAATTCGCCTAAAATTGAAGCTGTACTAATTGATACAAAGGGCTTCCCCGTATTTATGTCTTGTGTCGACCCTCGTGTATTCGCATTACATAAATTATGGATGTCTAAAAGAGAAGACAGAGATCCATTTAAGAAAAACCGTGACAGAGATCAGGCCTTATCGGTTGCAGCTTTGGTTAATACATATTTACCGTCAAAGTTCACAGACAAAGATCTAAATGCTCTACCTAAAGAAGTGCTAAATCTCAGGAACGAATTAAATATTAAAGGCACTGGTTATTTAGAAACGAGTGAAAAAGATGGTTGGTGACACGCATCTCCAAATTACAGAAAAACCGCCCCACTATAAATATAGTAAGGCGGTAACCTTCTAAATGGAATGATACCATCAATATTCATGAGCAAACATGATGGTCAGAACACGGTGTGTTTTTGAAGGATCACTTGGATCTTCAGAGCCGTATTTTTGGTCTCGATCATAATAATCAATTTTCCAAAACACCTTTTTTCCATCAATAATCAGACTTCCAAAATCATGTTGGCCGTATGGATCATTGTCGGCTGTGAAGGAATTGAAGGCTGCAACTTCTGCATTGACCCTGATTAAAAATTCAGGACCTTCCGCTTGAATTCCAGCGGTTACATATCGGCTTCCGCCAATACCTCGACGCCGGAACTCATCATTAAGCTCTGCTATTTTCGTAGCAGATAATTGTTGGTTTACCATTGAAATACCTCCGTGGCAGATAACCAGCATAGGAAATTCTATACTGGTGACTGACACCGAGGTCGGGGTTGGTCTTCCATAATTCAAAGGAACTTCTGGCATTATTTTATCATGACATACGACCAATCGCGACTTGGCATGACTTCTCCAGGGTAGATTCGACCACGCCGCAGCATGAATGGACATGCCATATGTAAGGCCACGACTGGCCGCGCCCTGTCAGAACTGATCCGTTTCTTTAGTTACAAGCCTTTTTAACCAGAATGGATTAAAGTCGGACATCATCAAAACGGACAACAAACGTCTAAGTTGCTAATTTTGTTATGCTATTTATAAGATACAGCATTCCCAGTCCTACCTTTCTTATTGGTAGGGACTAACCCAGGGACAAAGGTAGGGGAGAGAATAAATAGTCAGACTTTAACCAAAGTAAAATTCTCTAGTTTTTGCTCCCATATCAACATGGCTTCGCGTATTTCGTCTTGATAAGAGAAGCGGTTATATATTGCGGCAACGCCGCTGATGGTTCCCGACGAATGATTGAGGATACGTTCAATAATGTGCGGTTGGACTCGTAGAGATGCGAGGTGGGTTGCGAAGGTGCGGCGCAGGTCGTGAAGCGTCCAGTGATCAATTGGGCATTCATCATCAAAGCGCCGTTTGCATTTTGAAAAACCCTGGAAGGTACCTTTCGTCCTTCCATATGCCGGATATAGATGATCGTTTAAACGTGGGATGGTTTCAAAAATATCCATCATCATGGGGGTTAAAGGAATGGTGTGAATGACACCTGTTTTTGTGAAGTCTTTAGGGAAGGTGAGTGTCTTTTCTTTTTCGTCAATCCAACTCCATTTGAGCCCAACTATTTCTGAGCGGCGTTGTCCTGTGAGTAGTAACAAATTCACAAGTGTCCCATAAGGGTGGCCAACCAAGTTTGCCGTTTCCCATACCTTGCGAAGCTCATCATCATTTAAATATCGATCGCGACTGTTTCTTTTAGCGGGCATTTTCATGCCTTCGCACGGAGAGTGCTTTATATATCCGCGCTCTCGTGTCCAGGAAAAGAATTTCCGAATGACACCGAAGGCGTGGTTAGCTTCTGAAGGTGTTTTTAACAGGCGATCGATAGACTTATTAATATGGCTGGTATCGATTTCTTCCAGAGACATATTTTTAAATCGGGGACGGAAGTGCTTTCGTAATTGTCTTTCAATTTCTTTAGCCGTGGACGGTCTGTTATTTCGGGCGCAGTGAACCTTCAAATATTCTTCCATGACATCTTTAAAGAGAAATACTTTTTTAGGTTGAGTTTCCTCGTATTTGTCTAACATGATTTCAGCTAGAATTGTCTTGGCTTTAGTTCTGGCTTCAGCTAGTGAAATTATTGGGTAACGGCCAATGGTGATGCGCTTCCGCCTGCCATTTATATTGGCTATTAAAAAGAATGATTTCGTACCTCCATGAGAAACACACACGCCAAAATTTGGCATAGAGTTATCATGGTGAAAATTCTGGCCACTCACCGGAGGGGCCATTTTTCGGATGGATAGATCTGTAAGGGCGGTGCTCATAAGTGCAGTATAAGTGCAGGAAAGTGTGGCGTAAGGAAGGCATGGCATGCTCAGCAATGAGACGCTAAATCCTTGTTTTTTGCATTTATTACAATACCTTACCTTACTTCATGTTCAACTATGAGAAGCTATGAAAACACCCACTATTACGCCTCATAACCTGAAGGTCGTAGGTTCAAATCCTACCCCCGCAACCAAAATTTCCCAATATTTATAATTACTTCTGGCGCTACGGCCTGACCGGGTCTGGTAGGCACGCAGCCTTTTCTAAAATCGGGCTTTGATTCAGAACGCGGCTCAATACCGGTAATGTGCCCGAAAGAAATGCCGGAGTAACATACAGCCTCGCCATTGTCGGTATGTTTTTTGAGCTGGTTTATTCGTGGGGGAAGTGAGTACGGGTTCGGTTTGCGAATGCGACCAGGGACAGCATCACCGGCACCTCTACCAATACGCCGACAACTGTTGTCAGGGCCGCACCTGAGTTTAGGCCAAACAGGCTGATCGCCACCGCAACCGCCAGCTCAAAGAAATTTGATGTTCCTATCATCGCGCAGGGGGCAGCGATCTTGAATGGAACGCGCATAAACCAAGCGGTGCCATAAGCGATAGCAAAGATGCCATAGGATTGTAGCAGCAGAGGGACTGCGATCAAGACAATTAAAAACGGCTGCGAGAGGATTACGCCGCCTTGAAAGCCAAAGAGCAGCACAACTGTTGCCAACAGGCCAATGATGGAGAATGGTTTTAAGGTGCTCGTAAAATTGGACACTGCGTCAACATTATTGCGGCGCCCCAGAAGCAACTTGCGCGTCACTATGCCGGCGACCAGCGGCACAACAACATAGAGAACAACTGAGAGAACCAGTGTATCCCACGGCACCGGTATGCTTGTCACGCCGAGTAACAAGGCCACTATCGGGGCATAAGCAAAAACCATGATCAGGTCATTCACGCTGACCTGTACGAGGGTATAGTTTGGATCCCCTTTTGTGAGCTGCGACCAGACAAATACCATGGCCGTGCAGGGGGCCGCGCCAAGCAGGATCAATCCGGCGATATAAGAATCGGCATCACTGACTGACATATAATCTGCAAATAGGTATTTGAAGAATAATACGCCAAGTGCCGCCATGGTAAATGGCTTTATCAACCAATTGACAACCAGGGTGATGAGCAATCCCTTTGGTTGATCTTTCACATGGGTGATACTGCTGAAATCAACCTGGATCATCATCGGGTAAACCATCGCCCAGATAAGAACGGCGACAACCAGATTTACATGAGCGTATTCAAAACTTGCAAGCGTTTCAAAAAGTGCAGGGAACATTTGGCCCAAGAAAATACCAAGACCTATAGATAGAGCCACCCATATTGAAAGCCATCTTTCAAAGACACCAATTGCAGGGGCATCCATGGTTTTATCTGTCATAGTTTTTCCTCAACACTCGCAAGCGATTTCATCAATGATAGGTTGGCAAATTTCTGGACTACCGCCGCAACAATCTTCCATCAGGAAGGCAAGAAGACCGCGCACTGCTTCATAATTCGCGAAATAGCGAATGGTGCGCCCTTGCCGCTCATTACGCACCAGCCCGGCATTCAACAGAACTGTGAGGTTGGCTGACATGGTATTTTGGCGCACTTGTAGTTTTTCGCCTATCTCACCAGACAACGCCCCATCAACACCGGCTTTTACAAGAAGACGGAATACATCTAATCGCGTTTGCTGGCTTAATGCTGAAAAGGATTTTATAGCTGTTTTATTATCCATATATCATGAATATTTGAATTATCTGCTTGCGTCAATAGTGATCTGGCTGCAAAGCCTTGCCTTGCAACCAGCGCTATCTACGCCATATTTTTTTAAAGAGAGGGCTTGCTGTCCGGTTAGTTTATCAAGTTCTTTTCGATGATTTTACCTGATTTAAGCGAAATTATTACTCAGCGACTTTCTTTACAAATTCTGACTTCAGCCCCATCTGACCTATGCCGGGAATTTTACAATCAATATCGTGGTCACCATCTACCAGCCGGATGTTTTTAACTTTGGTGCCGACTTTTACGACCGATGAAGACCCTTTGACTTTAAGGTCTTTAATGACCGATATGGTGTCTCCATCTTTCAGCTCTGTGCCATTCGAATCTCGCACAGTTGCAGCATCGCCTGCCACCTCAGATGCATCCTTCGCCCATTCATGAGCACATTCAGGACAGATGAGCAGGCCGCCATCTTCATAAACATAGCTGGATTGACATTCCGGGCAGGGGGGCAGCTCACTCATTATATGATCTCTCATTTCAGGTTTATCATTGCACGCGACATCACATAACCGCCCGCTGCATTTAGTGTTGATTTAGTTCGGTGAGAGCAGTTTTAAGCCAGATGCTGCGGCATTCAACCTAATAATTACTTTTTTCCTGATGGCCTGTGCCACCTTCACTTTAGCTCCCACTCGGGAGACATTGAATTATCTGGAAATCAATCACCATGAGATGCGTCAAATAAAGGTGAGATTTTTTTATTTTGCGGGGGAGGGGAGAGATGAACGCTCATCTGGGCGGGTTTAATGGAGCGAAAGATGAGCCCCTTACGACTGAGCGAATATAAAACCCCGCGCACTTTGTCAGGTGCGCGGGGGTGGTTTGTGTGATCGTTTAGTCTTTTGGAAGCAATACGGTGTCGATGACGTGGATAACGCCGTTTGACTGCACAACATCAGCAATAGTGACGGTTGCGACATTGCCGTTTTCGTCTTTAATTTTCAGCTTATCGTTATCCATCATTGTGGTGAACATGTCACCGGAGACAGTTTTTACAGGATGCTTATTGTTATCATCCGCTGTCATTTTTGTGATGGCTTTGCTTGACGGGGCTTTACCTGCCAAAACGTGATAAGTGAGAATTTTTTTCAGCTTCTCTTTATTTTCTGGCTTAAGCAGATTTTCTACTGTGCCCTCTGGCAGTTTATCAAAGGCGGCGTTCGTTGGTGCAAACACTGTGAACGGACCTTTACCTGAGAGAGTCTCAACCAGGCCGGCAGCTTTTACAGCTGCAACCAGGGTGGTGTGATCTTTAGAATTTACGGCGTTCTCAATGATATTCTTTGAGGGATACATTGCTGCACCGCCAACCATCACTGTTTGCTCTGCTAGAGCGGGGGTGTTTGAAACGATTGCAGTTGTGCTTACGCTTGCAATTGCGATCGCTGCAAGGGTCAATACGCTTCTCTTCATTAGCATGTGATAACTCCGTAGTTGGTTACTGCTCTTCATGAGCTCCCCTAAGTTACGGAGGCATCTCTGATTTAGTTTCAAATTAGTAAATATAATTTTTAACCAACTGTATTTATTGTATTTTTTCTTATATTTTTGTGAGGCTGCCACCATGTACGACTTAATTTTATGGGCGCGGCTCATGGATGCCGATGTCTTTTCTGGTCAGGGTGATTGATTTCAAGAGTGCGAAGCAAGGGGTGCCGGGGGCCAGCTCTAATGCATTTAGAGAGCGGCGGGTGATGCGGGCGAGGATGTCATCTTCTCCGCAGCGGATGGAGACATCGACAATAGGCCCTTGCTGGTTACCAATGCGCTGAACTATGGCCGGGAGAATGTTTAGAGCGCTGGTTTGTTCCGGGGCTTTTCTGGCGAGGATGATATCTCTGGCGCGAATGCGCACTCTCAACTCTGCGCCCAGCGCCGCCTCTATGCGCGGTGCTAATAAAGTGCCACCGCTGAAGGCAAGAGTTGAGAGACCATCTGCTTCATCATGGGAGAGGAGCTTAGCTTTCAGGAAGGCGCCGGCCTCTTCACGGCCGAGCTGGGGGAAGGCGTCTGGGTCTGCGAGCAGCTGGGCTGCCGGGCCTTGCCGGGTGATGCGGCCTTTGTTGATGGCGATGATGGTGGTTGCAAGCCGCGCCACTTCTGAGACGGCGTGGCTAACATAGAGCATGGGGATTTCAAGGTCATCTCGCAGGCGCTCAAGATAGGGCAATAGCTCAGATTTTCGCTGCATGTCCAGCGCGGCGAGGGGTTCATCCAATAGCAGCAAGCCGGGCTTTTTAAAAAGGGCACGGCCAATGGCAACGCGCTGCCTCTCACCACCAGAGAGGGCGGCCGGGCGGCGGTCTAATAGCTCATTTAAACCGAGCAGCTCTATCAGGTCTTCTTCATTGAGGGCTGATTTAAGGGCAGGTGGCTTGTTGATTGAGTGCTTCGTTTGAAAGCGCTGGAACCTTTTGCTGAAGGTCAGGTTCTGGCGGACGGTTAGGTGAGGGAAAAGCCGGGCTTCCTGAAAGACATAACCAATGTTGCGCTTATGGGCGGGCTGATAGAGGGAGCGGCTTGTATCCAGAATGGTGTTGCCGTTGAGGGTTATGCGGCCTTCATCTGGTTTTAACAGACCAGCGACTGCGTTTATGACTGTTGTTTTGCCAGCGCCGGAGCGGCCGAAAAGGGCTGTTACGCCGTTTGGGGCTTCAAAGGCGAGGTCAAGTTCGAAACTTGAGAAGCGATGCCTAATCTTGATCTCCAGCGTTTTATCTTTTTGCAGCATGGCAGAATTTTGCGACATAACCTTCACTGTCCTTTTATGCGGCGCAGTGTGCGGGCGGCGAGAAATTCTGAGACGCAGAGCGCGGCTATTGAGACGATAACCGAGATTATGACCAGGCGAATGGCAGCGCCATCTCCGCCGGGAGTTTCGAGAAAGGCGAAAATGGCTGAGGGAACGGTGCGGGTTTCACCTGGTATATTGGCAACGAAGGTGATGGTCGCGCCGAACTCCCCCATGGCTTTTGCAAACGCCAACAAGCTGCCCGCAATGACGCCGGGGAGAATGAGAGGCAGGGTGACTAATGTGAAAGTCCAAAGCTTATTGGCCCCTAGGGTGGCGGAGGCTTGCTCTAATTTTGGGTCTACGGCTTCTATCGCGAGGCGAATGGCTCGGACCATTAACGGGAAGGCCATGATGGCGGCGGCCAATACGGCACCTGTCCATTTGAAAGCAAGGGTGATACCGAACCAATTATAAAGGGAGCTGCCGATCATCCCTTGCTTACCAAACAGGATGAGTAATAAATAACCGGTGACCACTGGCGGCATGATGAGGGGCAAATGCACCAGCCCATTCAGTAGCCCCTTCCCCCAAAAACGCCCCCTTGCCAGAAGAAGTGCCGTGAGGATGCCAAATGGCAAAGATAGCAAAGTTGCCCAGAGAGAGACGCGCAGCGATAATGCCAGCGCCATCCATTCCTCTTCTCTCAGCCATTCCATATGTAGCTTGCCTCTTTATTCAGTTGGGCAATGTTAATTCGGCTTTTGCTGCTCATTGAGGAGAAAACCATGTTTTATGAATATCTCATTGGCCTTGTTAGAGGAAAGAAATTCCAGAAATTTGGTGGCGTTTGGGATGTTTTTTGCTGGTTCTCTAATTATTGCGGCAGGGTAGGTAATTTGCGGGTGTGAGCTTTGGGGGAATTCACCTATTTCGCGGACGTTATCTGTCGCCGCAAGATCTGTTCTATAAACGATGCCATAGCGGGCTTCGCCTTGTGAAACCAGATGGAGCGCGGCGCGCACATTTGCGGTCTCTATTATGTTTGGCTTTAGTGCATGCCATTGGCCGAGGGAGATGAGCGCTGCTTTGGCATAAATGCCAGCGGGCACAGCTGCCGTCAGCGCAACTGCCAGCTTCTCTCCAAACATGTTGAGTGATATAATTTTCAGCTTCTTTGGGCTCAAGGTTTCTGAGCTCCCTGACGAATTAGAGTGGTTTTTCAGCTCATCACTGACATGGGTGATGAGCACCAATCGGTTATTAAGCAGGTTACGGCGGGTTTGGGGCTGGAGGAGATCTTCGTGCTCTAGATCATCCATCCATTGGCTATTTGCTGAGATGAATATGGCTGCCGGAGCCCCTTGCCGAATTTGCCGGGCCAGACGAGAGCTTCCTGCATATGAAAGGCGAAGCTGTTGGCCTGTTTCACGGCGCCAAATCTCAGAGATTTCATCAAGTGCATTTTTCAAGCTGGCAGCGGCGAAAACCAACAGAGGTTTCGGCGGCTCTGGTTGTGTGGAGGTCGTTGATTTTTCAGATGCCGGGAGGCTCGATTTTGGCGGCAGCAGTGCGAACAGAATGACGGCTATGATAAGTACAGCGCTGCCCAAAACAGCTCGCCACAAATACCCCGCTTTAGGAACCAACAGGACTTGCAGCTGCGATATGAATTTATCCGGTTTGAACATTGTTCCCATAGCTTATCTATCGCCATAACCAGTTAGAATAACCGCATGATCACCTCTTAAAAGCAATGGTTATTTAAGTTGCGGCTTCCGCTACAAATTGGGGATTGCGGCGTGGTCTCTCACAAAACCTGGCTAAATTATCTGCTTCCTGAAATTGTTATACACAGGCGGCATCGGGTTTCTTTGAAAAACGCGCCCTTGGCGGTGCGTAGAAAACAGGCAGGCACTGCGACAAAAGCGCCTATAGCGCAGCGCAGCACCGCCACTTATGGGCGTATAATTTTCTAGCTAATAAGTTGATGTTACTACTCTTCACATTGTTGTGAGGCACTGAAATGCTGATATTTTCATATTTTATCCCTGTGCATATTCACTAGGCAGATGGTTGCGAATTGTGCATGCTGCGACAATATATTGAATGCCAATTTTCTCAACAAAAACATATTGATAATTTATTTGCAGCCGCTCATTCTGAGACTGCTGATGAGGCCATTTGCTTGGCCATTTGAATGACATATTCAATCTCATTATTGGGCTTTTGCGACTTTTCTAATAACCACCTTCCCTGATGTATATTTGGAGCCGACCCTTTCTTATGATGTTTCTGCAACTGCAAAATGATCAGCCATTTTCCCGTGGTTATGATGAGCCTATTAGTGACAGAGAACAACTGAGGCGCAGTAGCATCATGGGAGGCTCAGCCAGCGGCTGGGCGGCGTTTTATGGGGTTTTAATTTGCGCTTTATGCAGCCTGATTATAACGCCGATGACCACAGCAGCCGCTTCCAACTTTTCGCATGAAATTGTGAAATCCCTCGCGGCTGACCTTGCTAAAAAGCCTTATCAGGATCGCACCTTCAAAATTGAGGGCGCTGAAGAGCCGCTGACCTATGACCAATATAGGGATATCCAATTTGACCCTGGCAAAGCGATATGGAAAGACGCACGCTCTGCATTCCAATTACAGCTTTTTGCGCCGGGCGGCCTTTATAATATGCCTGTTGACCTGCATGTGATTGAGCAGGGCAAGGCCAGGAAACTGGCGTTTCAGGTTGATAATTTTATTTATGGTCCCTTCATACGAAAAACCCGCCAGAATGTTATGCAGACACTTAGTCTCCATAGGGCCGCAAATGATGATTGGGCGGCGGCGGATGATACCCGCAATGATAAAGCTGGCCAGAGACAAAAGAATGGCGCAGCGCATGGCGGCCTTAGCTACACCGGGTTTCGTGTCCATGGATTTATAAACAGCCGCCAGAACCGGGATGAGTTCGCGGTCTTTCAAGGGGCCAGTTATTTTCGTGCGGTGGGCCGCGGGCAAAGTTATGGGCTTTCGGCGCGCGGGCTGGCTATTAACATAGCTGAACCGAAAGGTGAGGAGTTTCCTTATTTCAGGGCGTTCTGGATTGAGAAGTCTGGCCGGCTCTCTCGCACCATTACTGTACATGCGCTTCTGGATAGCCCCTCCCTAACCGGTGCTTACCTTTTTCATATTAAGCCAGGTAAAGACACCGTTGTTGATGTAGAAGCGACGCTATACCCGCGCGGTGATGTGGAGCATCTTGGCCTCGCCCCTTTAACCAGCATGTTTCAGTTTGGACATGGTAATTCGCGCAGCTTTGATGATTTTCGCCCTGCCGTTCATGATTCTGAAGGGTTGCTGATTTTGAATGGGAGCGATGAGTGGTTATGGCGGCCCTTGCGCAATCCTAAAAATTTACAGATCAGCTCGTTCGTTGATGAGAACCCAAAAGGCTTTGGGCTTATCCAACGCAACCGAAATTTTGATAATTACCGCGACCTGGAAGCCAGATATGATAAGCGGCCCAGCCTATGGATTGAGCCCAGGGGTAATTGGGGCAAAGGCGCAGTGACGCTTTATGAGATCCCAACGGAATCTGAGATTAATGACAATATTGTTGCCATGTGGAAGCCCGAGAAAAAGCTGACCCTTGGCCAGGCTTATAGCTTTGGCTATCGCATGTATTGGGGCGTTGGTGCCTTGAACCTGCCGCCCAAGGCAAAAGTCGATACTTTCATGACGGGAGCCACATTAGATGGCCGCAAGCGTTTCGTGATTGATTTTGTTGGTGGCAGGCTCGGTGTTGAGGCGCTGCCTAAGGTAAGAGCGAATGTGAGCCGGGGGATACTCTCTGACATTGTTGTGCAACGCAATAGCGTTTCCAACGGTTGGCGTGTGACCTACCTGCTCGACCCCAAGAATGCGGAAAGCATCGACATTCGTTTGAGCCTTACACAAGGGGAGAAAGACATATCTGAAGTTTTCCTTTACCGCTGGACGAAAGACCAATGACCAGACCCATTCAATTAATTACCTCCGATACTAGTGAAACTGACCCTAAACGGAGCATTCGCAAAAAGCGTAATGCACCGTCTCTGGCTGAGAGTTCAAGTGATAACAGCCTTAATGCTGTTAACGGGCTGGTCCCTGCCCTGCCTGAAGCAGCGCCGCTGTCAATGCCTGTGCAGCAAGGGGCGCGGCTCTCTGCGCTTTCAATGCGGTTATCGGTTAGTCAGTACATCGCACTGATTAGCTGGCGCCTTGTTATGGCGGCTACGACATTTCTGCTGACCGGGCTATTTGCTTATGAGTTTTATATGGTGCTTTCATTGAAAAGCATCACTCCAGCGCAGATTGTGTTGCTCACCCTTTGTGTGATCAGCTTTACCTGGGTGGCCTTTGGCACGGCGACATCGCTCTGCGGGTTTTTAGCCTCCCTGTTTGGGGCATTCCGGCGGGATGAAATGCTAGATATTGAGACTATCCCGAAACAGCTGGCGGGGCGCACGGCGCTTCTATTCCCCATTTATCATGAAAATCCAATGCGCATTGCCGCGACCATTCAGGCGATTGCAGAAGAATGTGATGGGCTTGGCTTTAGCCGAAATTTTGATTTCTTTGTTTTGAGTGACACCCGCACGGAAACCGCCAAAAAGGTTGAGGCCACAACATTCTCAGCTCTTTCGAAGCAGCTTCTAAAACTAATGCCGGTTTATTATCGCTGGCGCCAGGACAACCATGGCAAAAAAGCCGGCAATATTGCCGAGTGGGTGCGTAACCATGGCGGCGGTTATGATCATTTTGTAATTTTTGATGCTGATAGCATTATGTCAGGTGAGACCCTTGCGCGGCTTTCTGCAGCGATGGAGCGCAACCCGAATGCCGGGCTTATTCAGACGGTGCCGCGCTTGGTTGGCGGCACCAGTGTGATCGCCAGATTGCAACAGTTTGCAGCCCGGGTTTATGGGCCGTTGCTGGCCAAAGGCAGCGCCCTTTGGCATGGGCAGGACAGTAACTATTGGGGGCATAATGCCATCATCAGGTGCCGGGCTTTTGCTGCCTCTGCTGGATTGCCAGAGTTAAAAGGCCGCCCGCCTTTTGGCGGCACTATACAAAGCCATGATTTTATTGAAGCGGCGTTTATGCGCCGGGCCGGGTGGGGCGTGCATCTTTTGCCGGACCTTGAAGGCTCTTATGAAGGCTGCCCGCCGGGCATTAATGAAATTATTGTTCGTGACCGGCGCTGGTGCCAGGGGAATTTGCAGCATGCACGCCTTTTGGCCTGGCCGGACTTAAAGCTGGTGAGCCGCTTACATCTGGTGACGGGGATTATGTCTTATATGGCCTCGCTGTTTTGGTTGTTGGCGCTAATGGCTGGCCTTGTAACGGCTTACCAGTGGGCGGGCTATCAACATAGCTATTTTCCGAATGAGGTGGTGTTGTTTCCGAATTGGCCGGTGATGGATTCTGAGCGAGCAATGACGTTGATGGTGTTCACGGCAATTGTTGTGCTGCTCCCAAAAATACTGGGGCTTGTGCATGCGCTGTTCATTGACCGCGCCTGGGCTAGGACGGGCTCGCGGTTAAAGATCATACCAGGTTTCATAACTGAGGTTACGCTCTCAGCTTTGATTGCGCCTATCTTTATGCTGGCACATGTGGGGGCGTTGTTTAATTTATTTATTGGCCGCGATTCTGGCTGGGGGGCACAGGGCCGTGAGGGTGAGCGTTTACCGCTTAGCCAGGCGATGGTGCAATTTGCAGGCTATAGCGCCGTTGGCCTTTCATTAATGGCTTATTGTTTCTTTGTCTCCCCGGTCCTTATTGGCTGGCTGTCACTGGTTTATGCCGGGCTTGTAATGGCGCCGGTGCTTGCCTGGATGATGGGATTGAATTCCAGCACATTATTTTTTGACTGGTTGATGATCCCGGAAGAGCGGAAACCAAGAGCAGTGCTATTAAAATGCGACGCTATACACAAACGTATGATTGGCCAGGAGACGTCTGATAAGGCGGAGGCGTCTTTGGCTCTTAGTTTGAGCGGAGCTGGCAAACGACATGAGCATTTGCGCTCTGCTTAAATGGCTTTAAGGGCTCAATTCACAAGCTGTTATCTCACTGCTGCGGGCTACCTACCTGCGGGGGCATCACGTTTGTGATCACTAATTCACAATGACTTATCGCCTGCGGCGTTTAACAGACTGGCCCCGTGAGGGCTTAAATGTTAAGAGAGGCAAAATTTTAAGAGACTGTTTCTTTTGATCTGGGAGCTGCAATCAAGCGCACCAGGTTTTTTAGGAGCCAAGACATGCGCTGCACGAGCTGCATATGGAGAGGGTAATATGACGGTAAAGAAGGTCGGTATTTTAACAGCGGGTGGATTGGCACCTTGTCTTTCTGCGGCAATTGGTGGGCTTATTCAGCGCTACACCGAAACTGACCCGTCGGTTGAAATCATTTGCTATAAAAATGGTTATTATGGCCTCCTAAAGGGCATGAGCATTCAGGTCACACCTGAAATACGTGCTCGCGCTGAAGACCTGTTGAAGTTTGGTGGCAGCCCCATTGGCAATAGCCGGGTGAAGCTGACGAACATTGAAGACTGCGTGAAGCGCGGCCTGGTAAAAGAAGGCGAGGATCCGCAAAAGAAAGCCGCTGACCAATTGATTGCCGATGGGGTCGATGTGCTGCACACGATAGGCGGCGATGACACCAACACGGCGGCCGCTGACCTTGCGAAATATCTAGCTGAGAATGATTACCAGCTCAGGGTGATCGGCATGCCAAAAACTATCGACAATGATGTTTACCCGATTGCTCAATCACTTGGGGCTTATACGGCGGCTGAACAAGGCGCGCGTTATTTTGAAAATGCTGTTGCTGAACATAACTCAAACCCGCGCATGTTGATTGTGCATGAGGTGATGGGCCGGCATTGCGGGTGGCTTGCTGCTTACACGGCCAAGCTTTACAGGGAGCGGCTTGAGGGCAAGCCTTTTCTACCTGAGATTGGCTTGACCAAAGAACGGCATGATGTGCATGCGGTTTATGTGCCTGAGCTGGCGATTGACATTGAAGCAGAAGCCGACCGGTTGAGGGGGCTGCTGGATGAGCATGATGCGGTGAATATCTTCCTTTCTGAAGGCGCGGGGATTGATGATATTGTTGCGCAAAAAGAAGCCGCGGGAGAAGAGGTTTTACGGGATGCCTTTGGCCATTTGCGGTTGGAGTTGATCAACCCCGGGGACTATTTCGCAAAACAGTTCAAGGATAAGATCGGAGCTGAAAAAGTGCTGGTGCAGAAGAGCGGCTATTATTCAAGAGCGGCAGCGCCAAATGCCAAAGACCTCAATTTAATTAAGGGCTGTGTTGACACGGCTGTGCAAGCGGCCTTTGCCGGTGAGAGCGGTGTTGTTGGGCATGATGAGGATAAAGACAATATCATGCGTGCCTGTGAGTTTGAGCGGATCAAGGGCGGTAAGCCGTTTGACACCAGGGTCCCCTGGTTTGATGAGCTGTTGGCCGACATTGGGCAACCGAAGGGCGCTGTGGTTGACACCAGCCATTAAGCTGACCCCCGCAGATGAGGGCTACCTATTTCAGCTGCTCTATCTGAATGTTTCAGTTTCACATTTCCTTCATAGGCAGCGCTGTTAAAGCGCTGCCTATTTTGGTGAAACTGCCCCCGCGCCTTACCTTGAACCAAGCAGATATTAGCTTTGAAACAAGAAGATGCAGGGTTGCTTTTAAGAGATCTCCCTACCCCTTTGAAGCGGGTTTCAGCGGTAAGGTGAATGCAATAGCGATGAAGGCAAGACCCATGACTATGCCTATCACATCGCCGCGCATTGCCGGGAAGAGCGCCTGATAATCAGCCCCAGGAATAGCACCCAGCGTGGTTTTACCCCCGAGAACATTGCTGAGCAGCCCGGTTGATTTGCCCCAATCATACGAGAGCATGAAGGCAAACGCACCGGATAGCCCGCCTAGAATAAAGAGGAGCGCATCAACACGGCCTGTGGCGGCAGCGGCAAGACCGGTGCCAGGGCAATAGCCTGAAAGCGCCCAGCCAAGCCCCAGGATGAGCCCGCCGGCAAATACACCAGCATAAGCGGCTTTAACGGACATATGCCCCACATCCACAAGCCCTAACATCTGACCGCCGAACATAAGGAGAGAGGCGAAACCGATAGCAAAGAGAATGGTTTTCATCAGATAGAGGTTTTTCAGGGCCAGCATATTGCCGATAATGGTGGGGTTGGTGGCACCGATGCGGTCAAGAATAAAACCGAAGGCTGCGCCAATCGCGATAGCGAGAAGAATTGTCGTCATGGTTTAACTCCTCCTTGTATAGAGAAAGATTGCGGTCGGTATTGCAGCTGCAAAAGCGCCTAAGGCAAAAATATAACCTGATATTGCCGTTTGCATCATGCCGCTCATCATGTGACCAGAGGTGCAGCCGCCAGCCAGCCTTGCTCCATAGAGGACAATGAAGCCACCTATAAAGCTTGCAAGCATGCGCTTTGCTGTTGAATTACCGAGATTGGTGCGCCAGATCTCTGGAATCATGCGCTCCTCTTTCGCGTTGCCACCGCGAAGAATGGCGGATGCGCCTGCACCCAACAGCATCGCCAGTACAAAGACGAAACTGTAATTAATAGGATTGGCTGCAGATTTCGCGTATTTGCCTTTGGATTTAGCCAGGTAGGAATTGTTTGAGGTGTAGCCCGTTTCAGTCTTTGTAATTACGTTCGGATTTATCTGATCCCAGATAATTCCATCAAGGATTACAAACTGAGTTGAAACACCGATTGGTTTTACAAGCAGTACTGCCAGGAAAAAGACGAGGCCTAATAACAGGCCACCGCTGCGCCAGGATAGAGGCATGAGCCGTCTCCTTATTTTGGGGGTTTGGTTTAGCGGTTAGCTTATCTTTTAGCGGGATATCAGCTTTGACAAGGATCAAAGATGAGCGGGCTTAGCGGCCCATAGAGGCTCAATTTTCAATGTATTTTCTTATAGCACCATCAATAATTAGAGCCGGTTTAGCCAACTGGTTTGCCAAAGATAAGGACGATAATGGCGAGGAGTGTTGCCAGGGAGAAGAGCGCCATTTTTGCTGAGAAACGGAGACAGCTATGATCCTCCTTCACTTTCATCAGCGCGACCATGGCTGTCAGGCTCTGGAGACCGTAATAAAGGACGAAGGCTTTAGAGGCGAAAGTTATGATGTCAAAAATATTAGCTGACCAGGTGATAATGAGGGCGATTAGGGCGGTTGAAAAATAACCCACCCGGACAGAGATTTTATGATTGCTGGCATCCTCGAGAAGGCCACCAGCGCCGTTCATATCTGCGACGGCGGCAGATAGCTGAGAGGCCAGGGCAGTCAAAATAATTAAGGGCGCGAAAAAACTACCCAGCGGGGCAAGCATGTCTATGACTTGTGTTTCACCGCCGTTCACCGGCAGATCTGACTTGAAATAAGGTGTGATAAGAATGATGAAAGCCATATAGATGACTGTTGCTATCAATTGCGCATAGCGCATGGTTTGTATTCGTGTTTTTTCTGGATAGCTGTCACCGAGATAGCGGGACGTCTCAAACCCCTGCACCAGGATGACCAGACCCAGCAGAATGCTGATTTCCTCTTTACCGGTGGCATGGTTATGTTCACTAAGCATTACTCCCCCCTCGATCATCTCTAAAATAGCTGTGAGAGCAAGCCCTGCCAGTAAGCCTGTTATCAATGCGAGCTTTAGGCTTACAGCTGGCATTTCAACATTCTCCAGCGCGTGGAGCCCTTTGAGGCTGCCAATGGCCCCAAGGGCTATGATGACGAAAGAAGAAATCCAGCTGACGAGCTCGGGATTAATGATACCGGCTGCTTTGAGAGCGAAGGCTGCGAGGAGATTGAGGTAGTAAGCAACAGATATAAAATATGCAAAGGCAAGGGCAAAGCTACTGATGCGTTCTAGCCAGGTTATGCTGGCGGGAGGTGCGCCGCTTGCTATTAGCGGCTCGATATGACTGATGTTAAAACGCATGACCGCGCCAAAGAGATAGGCCAGAGCGCAGAGCCCCAGCATTGCAAGCCAGGCCCAGTTGCCAGCAACATGGGCGAGTACCGGCCCTGCCACCAGAAAGCCAGACCCAATGATGGAAGCGAGCGGCGTGCCTATAGCGCGCCAGGCTGAATGGCGCAACAGCCGGGGTTGAAAGAGGATTATTGCGGCGATGACAGCACCGACTAACATGATGAAATCGGTGCTATTTAAGAAAAGTGGCATGAATATACCCGGCGTTAAACTACGGTGAGGGTTAAGTCAGGATTAACTATAAAGCAGGATTAAACATAAATTATAGAAATATTACAGAGACTTAATGAGTGTGTTTTCTTTTTTTAGCTATCCTCCAGGCCGGTAAACATGCCGCATGTTTCATTTACTCCTGCCTCTACCTAGATACTGGGGCGCCATTTTTCAATGGGCAACGAGTGAAGGAGTGCATGATGGCAGCCCGGCATATTATGGAGGCCTATCTTGTTCACACGCTTAGCACTTGGCATTTTTTTCTTCTTATTCTTTGCGCTGCCACTTGGCGCCGAAAACGCATTTGCAGCAAATGACGACACACAGTCTGCGACAGGTTCGGAAAAAAGTATCGCGCTTATTCTTGATGCCTCTGGCAGCATGCAAGCCAGGCTTAAAAATGGTGACCGGCGTATTGACGCGGCGAAAAATGCTGTTGAACAGTTGGTTCGGGGAACCTCGGGCCGGATGCGGCTGGCACTTCGGGCTTATGGGCACCAATCTCACCGCTCCAAGAAAAATTGCCGAGACACTGAATTGCTCACGGGATTCTCTCCACTTGGGGAGAACCTTGATGAGGTGATTACTAAGTCACGCGGCCTGAAAGCTCAGGGCTATACGCCGATTAGTCTCGTTTTGGAGTTAGCGGCGAAAGACCTTGGCGCTGAAAGTAGTGCAGAGCAGCGGGTTGTGGTGTTGGTGAGCGATGGTAAGGAGACCTGTGAAGGCGACCCTTGCGCTGTAGTTAAGGCGCTGGCTGAGGCCGATGCCAGCCTGGTTGTCCACACGATAGGTTTTGCGGTTGATGTTGCCGCGCGGTATCAGCTGCAATGCATTGCGAAATATGGGCGCGGCACTTATTTTGAGGCTGATGACGCCGATAAGCTGGCTGAAAAGCTTTCCACTGCGGTTAAGACAGTTGCCGTGAAGCCTGTTGCTGAAATTAAAGTTGCAAGCAAGAAGCCCGGCAGCCTGCGGCTTTTAAACCCAAGCGCTAGCCGGCATAAAATTTATAATTCTGAGACGAAAAAACAAGTGGGCATGCTGAGTGCCGTTTTCCCCTCGGTTGTTTTGCCGGCTGGGTTTTATCAGGTCGAATTTGGCAATGTTTTTTGGCGCAGTATTGAGGTGAAGGATGGCGAAGAAACAGCCATTGAAACTGCGGTACTGCAACTGCCGAATGCCAGCTATAAAGGCCACCCGGTTGTTGACTGGGAAACCGGCGAAAGCATTGGCAAGCTTTCCTCAATGGCGAAAACGATGAATGTCATCCCTTCCAGTTTTAATGTGATGTTTGGAGAGATCCCCATTGCTGTTGTACTTAAACCGGGTGAGGTGAAGGTGATTAAGGCTGGCTCTGTGAAATTTAAAGGGCTGCCCGTGAATAGCCGCAGCATTTTTGATGCCTCTGGCAAAGAGGTAATGACGGTTTCAGCGTTGCGCTCCTCTGCAACTTTGCCGCCTGGTGACTATGTGTTGGCGCATAATGAGCAAAAATTCCCTTTCACCATTACCGTTGCTAGTGAGGCGCTGGTGGATATACGCAAAAAATAGCTGAAATGGCTGCGCCGTTTGTAGTGTCCACAAAGCCGCAAATTTCTTTGGCTGATCTGCAGTTTTATTTGCCCCGGCCCTCTTGAAAAAGAGGCCGGGGTTATTTTGTATCTGCGCTTAGCTGCTTATTTTCACTCACTATTTTATCGCTCAAGCCATGCGCTGAGCGCAAGGCTGATGCCCGAAATCCAAGACGGTTGTCTGCTTATTTAAATAACAGCCCCAATAAAGTTATTTATCTCAATTTTTTCATTGCCTTATATAACTTTTCTCAACAATCTCTTAGAAACCGTTTTCTGCACTATTAAGCGCTCTGTTTAAGAGATTTTTAACGACGATTGTTCAGCATACATACTTAACTGGATGAACCAGTCTATTCACAGTTTTACGATGCTGACCACGTCTCCTGCCACGCTCTGATGAAGAGTTGGGCCCTTTAAAATCTGGCGTCTAAAACTCTTTGAATAAGCCCCTTATGAATGAGGACACCTATGGCTGACGGAGTTTTGACAACTGGCGTTGAACGTTTTTTTGATGATGACCAGATCATCGTTTCCAAGACGGACCTGAAAGGGCACATCACTTATACCAACAAAGTTTTTCTCGATATAGCTGGCTACGCCGAGGAGGAAGTGCTTGGACAACCGCATAAGCTGATCCGGCACCCTGAGATGCCGCGCTGTATTTTCAAATTATTGTGGGAGACGATTGAGAGCGGCAGCGAAGTTTTTGCCTATGTTATAAACCGCTGCAAAAACGGTGATCATTATTGGGTCTATGCGCATGTAACGCCTTCATTCGATATGAACGGCACTATCATTGGCTATCACTCCAACCGGCGCGTGCCGCAACGCGACATACTCACTGAGGCTGTTATCCCTTTATATAAGCAGCTCAAAGCTACAGAGGATGCTTGCAACAACAGAAAAGATGGGCTTATCGCATCAGACAATATGGTTGCGGCCCTACTTGCAGAAAAGTCGATGGCCTATGACGAATTTGTCATGACCTTGCATCAGGATAAACGCCGCGGCTTTCGCTAAGAGAGTGGTTGCACTGGCTTAAATTCAGCTGACTATAATTTTAAGGACCACAAATCATGCTCCCCCGCAGCCAAAAAAAATCAATTTCTCGTGCAGCTGAAATTTGCAGGCGTGCTGCCAATGGCGATTTTGAAGCCCGCATATTGAACATAAACGAGACCTGTGAAATGGCTGAGCTGATGCACGCCATTAACGAGATGATTGATAGAACTGATGCATATTTGCGCGAGTCAAAAGCCAGCCTGCAGTATGTTAGTCGTAATCAGTATTTCAGGCTTATTATGGAAGAGGGCATGGTGGGCTCTTTCCTGGATTCTGCCCGGGAGATCAATAAAGCGACTCATTTTATTGAGCAACGGCAGAATGAAACGGTTGATTTGGCCAACAAGTTTGAACAGGAGATGCTTGAGATTGTCAGTGCGGTATCTTCCGCAGTGAGTGAGCTTGGCGTTGTGTCTGGCACCGTTAATAATGTCTCGGATGTAGCGCGAGATAAATCTGTGAAAGTGTTGAGCGCGGCTGAAATGGCATCCTCCAACATACAAGGGGTTGCTTCGGCCACTGAAGAGCTAACAGCAGCTATCTCTGAGATCAATCATCAGGTCAGCTCTTCTGCATCGATGGCAGATGACGCGGTTGGAAAATCTGACCAGATGACGGTTGAGATTGAAGGTCTTGCTAAAGCCTCGAAACAGATTAGTGAAGTGATTGAGCTAATTAACCAGATCGCAGCCCAAACCAACCTGTTGGCCCTGAACGCCACGATTGAAGCGGCTAGGGCTGGTGATGCGGGCAAGGGGTTTGCGGTTGTTGCACAAGAGGTGAAGGCACTTGCTGAGCAAACGGCAAAAGCAACGGAAGACACTGAAAAGCAGATTGCCAGCATTCAACAAGCCACAAGCGAGGCGGTGACTGCGAACTAGGAAATTGGCGCGACGATTAATCAGATTAAAGAGATTTCAACGGCCATTGCCGGGGCGGTGGAGGAGCAGAGCGCTGCAACCAGAGAGATTTCCAAGAATGTGAATGATGTGGCGGGCAGCACTCAAGAGGTAACAGAGAGCATCGTGACGGTTAGGGATGCAACTGACGACACGCAGAAAGCCTCTCAACAAATTACTGAGGCGTCGTCTCAATTATCTTCGCAGGAACAAGCCTTGCAAAGTTTGCGCGATAATATGCATAGCTTCCTTGAGTCTATAAAAAAGGTTGGCTAACGTTTCTCTAAGGTATCCGGGCTGATGGTGACACTGAAGGCACCGCGCAAATCGCCGGCGAGAAACCCAGTCGCTTCATCCATCGGATAGAGGCTCTTGATTTTTGTAAGCAGCGCGGGTTTTACACTGGAGCCATGGCATTTTAGACAAAGACCGCTTGTGGGGATGGCTTTCAGAAACCGGAACTCCCCCTCTTCCATTTTATAGGCAGCCATGGGGGTGAGGGGCTCACCCTTTTTATGGCGGGCTTTGAATTGCGCCATCATTTCTTCTTCCCAGTCATCAGCTTTATTCGCTGGATTACGAAGGCGCAAAGCGGTGCGGCTGATTTTCAGATCTTTTTGCTGAGACAGCTCGGCGGCGATGGCCGGGGCTTTAACATTACATACACTGATGGCGCCTTCTAACCCTTGCTCTTTAATTGCTGTTTTCAACGCCGACTGCAGGGCGGTTTTAAACGTACCAATGGCCGCTTTGGCGCGCTCGATTTTAGCTGCAACTTCAGGGGTGGGTTTGGCGGCGCTTGTTTTTTCTGCGGCGCTTACGGCACTTGGCTGACCGGTTAGAACGAACAAGAGTGCCATCATCACAGGCAAGTTCATGCGGCGTTTCAGACTGGTAAAGTGGCACATCATTTCTTTTCCCTAATATTGATTGGCAGCTGTTGGCTTCTCTCTTAATTCTAGCGACTAAAGGGCGGTTGATCATTGATTTAATTCACCGCAATTTATTCTGTTTGATAAAACTCGGCATCAAGGTCTTCGAGCTTATCACTGATAAATTTATGCGCGTCGGCAATACCCTTATTATATTGGGCGGGGCCGATCTCCTTTATGAGAAACTCAACAATTTCATTGGCTCGAAACTCACTTAGTTGCTCTTCAAATTCTGAGAGGAAAAACCCGGAGAGGGCGGCGGCCAGAGCCGCGCGTTTTTCTGTTGAAAGTGTGTGTTTCATACAGGTCGCTTCCTTGTGGCATCTCAGTGACGGCGATTAACTTTCCACTTTATTGGTTTGTGCCTGTTCGCTATCACTGCTCTCTTCATCTATCGAGGTATCGCGCTCCAAGATTATATAGATCATAGCAGGATTGATGACCTTATGGCGCTGCAGGTCATGGCTGAGATTGGCAAGTGTGGTTTCAAAGCTGCGCATTTCAGGCGAACAGCCTTTTTCAACGATACGCACCGGGGTGGCTTCATTCACACCGACAGCCAGTAAGTTCTCTTGAATTTTCGGTGCCATTTTAACCGCCATATAAAGCGCGATGACGGTGCCAGGCAAGGCGATGTTGGCCCAATCATACGGGGTGGCACCGCGCATGGAATGACCGGTGAGAAAAGTGATGGCGCGGACTTTATCACGGTAGGTGAGGGTATCGCCAACTTCTGCGGCGCAGGCTGTGGCGGCGGTTACACCGGGGACAACATCTATTGTGATGCCATGCTTGCGCATAAAATCTAATTCTTCTCCGGCTCTGCCGAAAACCAGCGGGTCACCGGATTTGAGACGAACAACATGAAGCCCTTTCCTGGCCTCTTCTAGCAGCAGATCGTTGATTTCTTCCTGGCGGACAGAATGGTTGTTTGGCTCTTTGCCAACATAAAGGCGCTTGGCATCGCGGCGGCAGCATTCAAGCACTGAGGGGTCGATGAGCCGATCGTAGACAATGACATCAGCCGCTTGCAAATTGCGTAAGGCACGAAAGGTGAGTAGATCCGCAGGGCCAGGGCCGGCACCCACAAGCGTGACATGGCCTGTGGTTTTTTTCTCGGTGATTGTCTCATCCAAGATGCGGTCAATCTCGGCTTTCAGTTTTTTCTTTTCACCTCGGTAGAACAGATCTGCAAGCTTGCCTGAGAAAAAACTTTCCCAGAAAGCGCGGCGCCTCGGCTCGCTGAGGTTTTTGGCGACGCGGTTACGCAAAGTGCCAGCCATAAAAGCAAGCGCGCCAAGGCGCGTTGGCAACTCTGTCTCTAATTTTGATTTTATTTTGCGCGCCATAACGGGGGCGGCCCCTTCAGTGCCGATGGCAATGACGATGGGGTCTCTATCTACGATGGCCGGGGTAATAAAGCTGCACATATCCGGTTCATCAACCACATTGACGGGAATGCCCAACTGATTGGCCAGCAGCATGACGCGTTCATTTATTTCTGGCTTACTGGCGGCATATACAAGCTGGCAATCACTGATGTGATCTTCATTGAATTTATCTGTTTCCCAGCTGATGGCGCCTTTATCAATCAGTGCTTTAAGCTCATCATTTGGCTCTTTTGAGATAAGACGGATGTGGGCTGTTGTTTTCAGTAGCAGGCGGATTTTTTGCGCAGCTTGTTCCCCACTGCCAATGACGGCAATGGTTTTGTTTTTAAGGTCTATGAAAACCGGAAAGTAGCGCATGTATGCCCGTTCTTAATTTTTATCTATTTATGGTTCGTGTTGAAATGTAGTTTATCCAGCGGCTCAATTGTTCTTATTGGTGGCGTACGCCTCAGATCATGCCGCGGTACCGCTGAGGCGGCTTGCCCGGCGGCGTTGCCACATAGTGCGGGCCATCTGGTCTGCCTCTTGGCTGTTGGCGGCCCTATTCAATATAAAAAGAGCCGCAGCGGCGGTGCCAATGATTGTTGCCTCAGCCTTTTCATCACTTAGCTCGCCGGCCCACAGGGCTTGTAGCTTTTCTGGGTCCGGGTCTTCTGGTTTGCTATCAAATTCGGCCTTATCTACCAAGGGCGGGAATGTTAGCTCTTCCATCTCACCATCGCGGGCATAAGCCATTTTAACGGGTTTTAGGGGCGTGCGTTCTGCCTCACCGCCGCCGCCCTTAAAAATGATGGCGCTGCCATTGTTCATTTTATTGGCGGTTTCTAACTGTAAAGGCACATATGGCGGGTGGAAGACCCCTATGATAGAGGCGGTTGCAGAGGTTGGATTTAAACCGCGCAGCAACGTGTTTACGGGGGAGCGTAAGCCAAGAACATCACGTAGATTGATCAGCTCAAAATGAGCTGGGCACATATCGCGTAAGGGCATGTAGGCAAAGTTATGCTGGTCAAGGCAGCTGCGCACATCCTCCTCGTTTGAGCAGGTAGGGAGGCCCAAAGCTTTAAGCGCGGTTTCAGTGCTGCTCTGGCGCTGCATGTGATGGCTATTAAAGCCATGCATGAAAATACGGATGTTATTTTCAGCCAATAACAGCCCCGACAGCAGGAAGAAAGGCAAGCCCCGTGTGCGGCCTGCAGCATAGGATGGCCAATCAAGAGCCGTGTTGAGGCTTTTCATCCAGGATGGCAGGGCGGCATTTGTGGCGCGGATGAAGCCTGTCATCTCGCTGGCATTTTCACCGCGAAACCGCATCAACATCATGATGGCACCGATGGCTTCTGGCGGGGCATCCCCTTTCAGAATGAGGGTCATTGCCTCATAGGCTTCCTCTTCTGTTAGGTTGCGGGAGCGACCCGGGCCGCGCGCCAATGTGCGCACAAAGGAGCTGAGGGCCGTTCTGTCCATTGGGAGTTTACCTTTTCATTGGGCAACGCTTATGACACCGATATTTAGCTGGCAACGTTCAAGAGTGCCAGCTTTTAATATCGGCCTGCTTAATGGGCTTTTAAATAGCTGCCTAACCTGGTGGCCGGTTAATGGTGATCTGGCACAACACCAACCTGTGGCATCTCTGCCAGGCCAGAGCTGCGGGCGATCTCCTCAAAGCCTTTATTCTTCCAGAAGAAGGCACCAGGCATTGTTGTCGGGATTACCAGCACATAAAACAGCGCGCGGCCAATAACAGCCATAGCGATGAGAGACAGTAGTAACCCTGCACCGAGATACCCTGCCAAGGCGTTTTCTGGCAAGCCATAAGCTGCAATTAATAATGTCACTACCAGATTAATAGCCAGCAGCCCATTACGCAACAGATAGGCCAAACCAAAGGTGGTTTTTTGCTGGTAATGAGAGACAGCGCCTTCATTCTGGCCATTGGTCATATGGCGATCATGAGCGATGAGACCAAGGCCTTCGATGATCAGGCCGAAGGCTGCAAATTGCGCTAACTGGCGGATTAGGGTTGAGGAAGCCTCAAGGCCGGTGGTAAGTGCCGTGACAAGTGCCACGAGCCCTGCCCCCAGGGTGAGACCGGTGCCAACAAAGCTGGTGGCGGTTTGCGGGTGGTTCCAGAAGGGGCGCGCCGGGATCAGGTAAAGCTTGATCATATAATAAAGGCCAACGCTGCCGCCGATCAGGCCAATGGCTGCGGCCAAGCTAGCAAGTGGTGCAGTGATGAGCGCAAGATTGGGGAGAAATACCCCGGCTAGACTCATGACAGCATAACCACAAAAGCCCATGAAAAATAAGGTGACGCCGGCGATCTCGCGGCTGACCGGCGACCAGCGCAGATTGTTAAAGCCGCGATAGAAACGGTGCGGTTTGCCGAGATGGAGGTTCAAACGGACCATGCCGTAAGTCATGATCGCAAACATTGCTGCAACAAGAGGGAGAAAGCTTGTCTCTACAGCGAAGCTCATTTCACTCAGGCCGATGGTTGTACCCGCGATGAGATAGAGAAATGCACCCATGACAGTTTGGCTTGCCAGTGTAAAAGCGATATGCGCATTCTCATGGGAGGTGAGCAGCTTTTTCCAATTGGCTTCAATCTTATCAGTGGCCCTGGTGAAATCGATGCCGGGAATATAGCGGCCTGTTTCATCATCTCGTTTATATTGAATGGCGGCGCTATCGCCGCGGGTGAAAACGCGGGCCAGGCTTTTGGTCAGCTGGAACCGGATGTTGGGGTTGCTGATCTCAGCTGTTGGGAAGCCGGGGATTTCTGTTTGGATATGCTCTCTTCCCTCGGGCACATTTTCAATGACACCAAAATTCAAGGCGTTGCCTAAACAGGCAGAGACACAAGCTGGTTTGAGCCCAACTTCAAGACGGTCAACGCACATATTACATTTTTGCACCTGGCCTTCGATGGGGTCGAGCTGTGGGGCGTTATAGGGGCAGACCCAGGTGCAATAGCCACAGCCAAAGCAGATATCCGGGTCTTGTAGCACGGCGCCATATTCAGCGAATTTGGTATAGGCCCTGGTGGGGCAGCCCTTTAGGCAAACCGGGTCATCGCAATGGTTGCAGGCCATGGAGATATTGATGCGGGAAAAATCTGGATATGAGCCGCCTTCAACAAAGCCAACAGAGCGGAAGCTTAAATGAGGGGGGAGGTTATTCTTCTCTGAGCAGGCGGCTTCGCAGGCATGGCAACCGATGCAATTATCTGCTGTGAAATGAAAGCCATGTTGCTTATAGCGGTTGGGGTTGTCGCCAACCTCTTCATCGCCATTGATGCAGAAGCTCACGCCCTCGGGCTGGTCGCTGCGCTCTAGTAGGTCTATTTCTAGCCCGTAGCGGTTTACGTCCTTGATGGCCGGGTCCTTCAGGAGGGCGTAGTCCGGTTCATTCTCGCGGCGTGGAAACATTGCGATTAAAACTCCCGCATTTCTGCATTTAGCTTGGCGGCCTGTTTCTGGTCTGTTTTTTCGATGCGTACCGAGGCTTGCTTAAAAGCGGGCTGGCGTGAATAGGGGTCTAACAGGCCAAGAGTAAGGCGGTTGACGCACTCGTGGAAATGGAAGGGAATAAATACCATGTTGCGCGGCACCCTGTGGGTGAGCTGCGCCAGCACAACCGCATCACCCCGCTTTGAGACAAGGCGCACAAACTCACCATGGGCAACGCCGAGCTCATGGGCCGCATCTGGATTGATTTCCATAAATGGGGTGGGGTGAAATTTATTCATATTGCCGATTTTGCCCGTTTTGGTACGAGAGTGGAAATGCTCTACCAATCGGCCGGAGTTAAGCCAGAAGGGGTAATCATCATCTGGCAACTCATTATTATTGATGAAAGGCAGCGCCAGGATTTTGGCTTTGCCGTTGCCATGACAAAATGCGCCATCGCTATAGAGGCGCTGATCGCCCAGCTCTTCGCCCTCACGGCAGGGCCATTGCAGCCCGGCATTCTCGACAATTTTTTCGTGGTTCATACCAGAGATGTCACACAGGCGGCCGCGTGATAGCTCGCGCATTTCATCGAAAATTTCACTGGTTGTGTCAGGGAAATTAATCTTGCTGCCATTCTCAAAGCGCTTGGCCATTTCTGAAAAAATCCAGAAGTCTGGTTTCGCTTCTCCCGGAGGCTCGGTGATTTTGGAGACGTAATTGACACGGCGCTCTGTGTTAGTGAAGACGCCGGCTTTTTCTGCCCATATGGCACCGGGGAGGAAGATATGGGCGTAGTCTGTGGTTTCCACATCCTGATAGCAATCCTGCACCACAAGACATTCCAGCTTCTCAAGGGTTTTGCGGATGCGCGGCGTGTTGGGCATCGAGGTCATTGGGTTGGTTGCAACCAGCCACAGCCCTTTAATGGCCCCTGTTTCAATGGCGGGGAATATATCCGTTTCGCTGAGGCCGCGCGCTTCAGGGAAGAAGTCTTCTTCAATGCCCCAGAAGTCTGCGATTTCTTTGCGATCCTGATCATTTTCAAGATAGCGGTAGCCTGGCAGGCCAGAACAAGAGGACCACTCTCTTGTGCCCATGGCGTTACACTGGCCGGTGATTGAAAGGCTTGTGCCGCCTTTTATCCCGATATTGCCTGTGATCAGGTTGAGGTTGTTGATGGCCGCGACACCATCAGAGCCATGGGTGCTTTGGTTGATGCCCATGGTCCAGATCGACATGGCAGCACCGGCTTTGGCATAGGTTCTGGCGACAAGGCGGATGGTATCAGAATCAATGCCGCAGATTTTGGCGGCGGCTTCTGGTGCATATTGCTCTATGACTTCCATGAACTCATTGGCTTGCTCACAATTGGCGTTGATATAATCGCGGTCCTCGAGCTCTTCTTTGAAGATGACATGCGCCATTGAATTCAGGAGAACGAGATCTGTGCCCGGTGTGATGGGGAGATGAATATCTGCCATCTGCGCAAACATGGTGACGCGCGGGTCGACGACAATGAGCGGGAAGTTGCGTTTCTCGCGGGCTTCTTTCAGCCGCCAATAGATGATGGGATGCTGCTCTGGCAGGTTTGAGCCAAAGGCCATGAGGCAATTGGTATGGTCAAAATCATCATAGCAGCCGGGGGGGCCATCGGAGCCGAAAGAGCGTTTATAACCTGAGACAGCAGAGGCCATGCATAGGGTTGTGTTGCCATCATAATTGTTGGTGCCGATGCAGCCTCTTGTTAGCTTACCAAGGGTGTAGAACTCCTCAGTTAAAAGCTGCCCGGTTGAGACAATGGCGAAGCTGTCGCGGCCATAGGTTTCCTGGATACGCTTAATCTCATTCGCGGTTTTATCCAGCGCCTCATCCCAGTTGGCGGTTTGCCATTCTTCAACGCGGTTGGGGCGAAGAAGCGGTTTGGTGCCGCGCCCAGCTGAACGGAACAGCTCATGCTCATATATGCCTTTTATGCAGGCTTTGCCGCGGTTTACATCTGCTCCGGCGGCGCCTCTGGTTGAAACGGGTGTGCCGGTTTCATCCAGGCCAATTTCAAGCGAGCAGCCTGTCGAGCAATAGCCGCATGTGGCGTATTTCCATTCTTTAACGCCTTTGTCGGCGATTTTAACAGGATTACGTACAGCGCGGCCGAACAGCATATTATGCAGCTCCCTTTTGCTCAATATCAGCGGAATTTATAGAGAGGAATACGATGCCATCCCGCAATTCAACTGCGTGAGATCTAACGCGGCCTTCATCAGGCGCGACGGCTTCACCAGTTTTTAGCTCCAGTACCCAGTTATGCAACGGGCAGGTGACGCGGCAATCATGTACAATGCCCTGGCTCAATGGGCCGCCTTTATGAGGGCAGCTATCATCCAGTGCAAAAATCTCATCCTCACTGGTGCGGAAGATGGCGATGTCACCGCCTTCACGGCGGATAATACGAGCGCCCAACTGCGGTATTTCACTTATCGGGCCTATTTCAATCCATTCGCTCATAGTTTGTATTTTACTCCTTAGAGCATTGCTTATTGTTCGTTCAGTCGCGCGCTTTTGGGCGGAGCGTTTTACCTCGCGTTCCTTTATCCCAAAACCGGTGCCCACTTTTGGGCGGAGCGCTTTTTCCTCGCATTCCTTTACCCCAAAACCGGTACCCACTTTTGGGCGGAGCGCTTTTTCCTCGCGTTCCTTTACCCCAAAACCGGTACCCACTTTTGGGCGGAGCGCTTTTTATCTGCGATTCAGTTGCCCAAATTTTTATTGCGCCTTCAGGTTGCCCACAAGCAACCGGCGCGACGACCGCGCTAAACAGGGCTCAGTTCCTTCATTGGTTTGAACTCAGTGAATTCGTCTGTTTTTTCGACGCGCTCGGCCCATGGGTCGTCTTGCATAAATTGTTGCGAATAGACGAAGCGGTCATAAAGTTCCTTGCGGCCTTTCGGGTCATCATTGATGCGCTCTTTCACGTATTTCAGGCCGACGCGCTCAATCCACGGTGCCGTGCGCTCTAGGTAATGGCCTTGCTCTCTGTAAAGCTGCAGGAAGGCGCCGCAATATTCGAAGACTTCTTCTTCGGTTTGGACCTTGGTGAGAAGGTCTGTACTGCGAATTTTGATGCCGCCATTTCCGCCGACATGCAGCTCATAGCCGCTATCGACACAGACAACGCCAAAGTCTTTAATGCTGGCCTCAGCGCAGTTGCGCGGACAGCCAGAGACGGCCATTTTGAATTTATGCGGGGTCCAGGTGCCCCAGGTGAATTTTTCCAACTCAACGCCGAGGCTCATGGAAAGCTGGGTGCCGAAGCGGCACCATTCCTGGCCGACGCAGGTTTTAACGGTGCGGAGTGACTTGCCATAAGCATGGCCCGAGACCATGCCAGCGTTATTTAGATCACGCCAAACATCTTGCAGGTCTTCTTTTTTAACACCGAGAAGATCTATCCGCTGGCCGCCAGTGACCTTAACGGTTGGGATGCTGTATTTATCGGCAACATCAGCAATAGCGCGCAGCTCATTGGGGTTGGTGAGGCCGCCCCACATGCGCGGCACAACAGAATATGTGCCATCGCGCTGGATGTTGGCGTGGCTGCGTTCATTGATGAAGCGGGATTGGCTATCATCTTTATATTCCTCAGGCCAGGCGCAAATCATATAGTAGTTCAACGCTGGACGGCAGGAATGGCAACCGTCTTTGGTGGTCCAGTCCATTGCCTTCATAGCTTCAGGAATGGTTTTAATTCCCTGGCTGGTAATGGTATGGCGGATGGCATCATGGGAGAAAGATGTGCAGCCGCATAATGGTTTCTCGGATGGGCTGGCAGAATAATCAGAACCCAGAGTAGCAGCCAAAAGCTGCTCTACAAGGCCGGTACATGTGCCGCAGGATGATGACGCCTTGGTGTGGGCCCGCACATCATCCAGCGTGAATAAACCTTTTTCTGAGATGGCTTTAATTACATCGCCTTTGCAAACGCCGTTGCAACCACAAATTTCAGCGCTGTCATCAAGATGTGAGACCATATCAACACCGGCTGTGCCTGTGTCACCAATATGGTTTTGCCCCATGAGGAGGCTGCGCCGAATTTCAGAAATATCCGAGCCATCGCGCATCAGCTGGAATAGCCAAGTGCCGTCAGCTGTATCGCCATAGAAAACAGCGCCCTGGATTTTGTCATCTTTCAGCACGATCTTTTTGTAAACACCGGCTTTGGCATCCTGCAAGACCAGCTCTTCCGTGTCATCATTACCGTGGAAATCACCGGCGGAGAAAAGGTCAATGCCAGTTACCTTAAGCTTGGTGGACGTCATTGAGCCTTTGTAATGAAAGACCGAGGCTTTCGCTAAATGCTGGGCGCAAATTTTGGCTTGCTCAAACAATGGCGCAACAAGGCCATAGCAGATTTTACGGTGCTCGACGCATTCGCCAACAGCATAAATCTTTGGATCGAAAGTCTGCATCGTGTCATCAACAACTATGCCCTTCTCGCAATGGAGGTTGGTTTTTTTCGCCAGATCTATATTAGGCCGAATACCGACAGCCATAACGATAAGGTCAGCTTTTATATCTCGGCCATCCTGGAAGCGGATGCCCTCTACCTTGCCATCACCGTAAATTTCTTTGGTGGCCGTTTGCATGAGAAACTTCATGCCGCGCTCTTCAAGGGATTTTTGCAGCATCTGGCCGCCGACTTCATCGAGCTGGCGCTCCATCAGCGTATCAAGGAGATGGACGACCGTAACATCCATGCCATTTTTCATGAGCCCGTTAGCAGCTTCTAACCCCAAAAGTCCGCCGCCGATAACCACGGCGCTGTCTTTCGTTTTGGATACCTCAAGCATGGTGTGAACATCGTGAATATCACGAAAGCCAATCACACCATCAAGGTCTGCGCCGGGAACTGGCAGGATGAAGGGGTTGGACCCTGTTGCTAACAGCAGGCGATCGTAAGGGACGATGGTGCCATCTGCGGCCTCTACCTGGTTGCGGTAGCGGTCAATTTTAGTGACCTCAACGCCTTTATGCAGGGTGATGCCATGCTCTTCATACCAGTCTTCAGTGTTGAGCATGATCTCGCCAACGGTCTTTTCGCCGGCCAGCACCGGTGAGAGCATGATACGATTATAATTGCCATAAGGCTCTGATCCGAAAACGGTAATATTGTAGTGGTCAGGGTCGATTTTCAGAAGCTCTTCAACGGTTCTGATGCCCGCCATACCATTGCCAATGACGACTAAATTCTGTTTCACGTTTTGCATTCCCGGTGATTGGGGCTTCTCCCGAAGCCTCGTTAAGCAGACTGTGCCGTTAGACGTTTATAGAGCGGAGACGCGCTAGCTGGCATGAGCCCCCTCAGCTAGTTCAATAAATCCCGATATCTCGCCATATCTGTTTTGGTGCAGATATTTCTATTTTCGTCACTTACGGCCGCAATTTCAGATTAAATGTCGCAAATCATATGCCAGTTTTAATCGCCTGCCTGTTTTTTATTTTTCGTAAGTTTTTTCAGTGGCTTACCAAGATTTCACTTTCTGCACTTCCCCCCATTAAGCGGTTAAATTTTATGCGGCACATTGAATGAATGTATATTTTTTGTGCATAATTTTATTCGCCCAAGAATTAATCATAAGGGTGTTTGCCGTGCAAAGTCAGATTTTACAAGCAGTTAGCTTTGCTAAACGAGGCTTGGCACAAGGATTGCTCATTAGCTGCACATTGCTTAGTCAACCTGGCCCTCGCGCTTAAATTTTAGTCGCAAGGCTCAACCACACATACATACGGGGAATTTACATGTCTGCATCGTCAGAGCGGTTGAACTTGTTCTCAACGGAACCCAAGATTCGTACGCTTCATTTCACCTGGATTGCTTTTTTCATCAGCTTCTTCGTTTGGTTTAACCATGCGCCGTTGCTCTCTTCCATCCGTGATACGTTTGGGCTTTCTGACCAGGAGGTGAAAGCACTGCTGATCATGAATGTTGCTCTTACCATTCCGGCGAGGATTGCTATTGGCATCGCAGTTGATCGGTTTGGGCCGCGCCTGACTTATTCGGGTCTTTTAATTGCGTCATCTTTGATCTGCCTGTTCTTTGCAACAGCGCAAGATTTCCAGACGCTGGCTGTTGCTCGCTTTCTACTTGGCTTTGTTGGGGCTGGCTTTGTTATCGGCATCCGCATGGTTGGGGAATGGTTCCCCGCGAAGCAAGTTGGTGTTGCTGAAGGTATTTACGGCGGCTGGGGCAACTTTGGCTCTGCCGCTGCCGCTATGAGTATTCCGACGATCGCCCTGATGTTTGGCGGCGATGATGGGTGGCGCTATGCCATTGGTGCCACTGGCATTGTGGCGTTTATCTATGGTGTCCTATATCTGTTTTTGGTCACTGACACACCGAAAGGGGCCACCTATTTTAAGCCAAAGAAATCTGGCGCTTTAGAAGTAACCAGCAAGGGTGACTTTTTCCTTTATATTTTAATGCAGGCGCCGCTGCTATTGGCGCTGGCCGTGCTGACCTGGAAACTTGGCCCCGATAATCTGAATATGCTTGGCGCTGGCAGCTGCTATATTATCTATGCAGTTTTATTATTGCTTTATGTCTATCAGATTTTTCAGGCCTACCGGATCAACAAAGCGATTTTCCATACACCTGTCGATGAATTACACCGCTATGAGTTTCGTCAGGTGGCTGTTTTGAACCTGGCATATCTCGTCACCTTCGGGTCTGAGTTGGCGGTTGTTTCTATGTTGCCTTTGTTCTTCAAAGACACATTTGGCTTATCACAGGTTTTGGCGGGGCTTTTAGCCTCTGGTTATGCGTTTATGAATTTGGCAGCGCGGCCGGGCGGTGGCTTGCTCTCTGATAAATTTGGCCGGCGGAAAACGCTTTTAATTCTGCTTGGAGGGTTGACCATTGGCTACATTGGTATGTCTCAGATATCTTCTGAATTCTGGTTGCCAGCTGCCGTAGCGCTGACTATGTGCTGCTCGTTCTTTGTGCAAGCTGGTGAAGGCGCGGTGTTTGCGATGGTGCCAATTATTAAGCGGCGAATGACCGGGCAGATTGCCGGTATGGTTGGCGCTTATGGTAATGTTGGCGCTGTTTGCTTTTTGACTGTGCTGTCCTTTGTTGAGCCTCGCATCTTCTTTCTTGTTATTGCAAGCGCAGCCCTTTTGACACTTGTGCTGACCTTCTTCCTACTGAAGGAGCCAAAAGGGCATATGGCGGAAGTGATGCCTGATGGCTCGGTGCAGATGATTGAAGTGACCTGAGGTTATGAGCACTCATATCATTCTATTAACTCTATAGATTAATGAGCGGGGCAGCCAGAGATGGCGGCCCCGCTTTTTTTGCGGTAGGACATGTCTGCTATATGGCTTGCTCTTTGGAGCGGAAAGGCAACTTAATGGCTGAATTATCAGTGTCTGTCGGACAATATTCTGACAAGGGCCGGAAAGACAGAAATGACGATTCTTATGGGGTGGTGACCCCTGATGGGCTGCTACTTAAGCGCAAGGGCATTGCCATGGCCATTGCTGATGGGATGAGCACCAGCGAGGCGGCGAAAGAGGCAAGTGAAAGCTGCGTTAAAAGTTTTCTGACCGACTATTATGCAACTCATGAATCCTGGACCGTAAAGACCTCTGTTGCACGTGTGCTTTCTGCGACCAATCGCTGGCTTTATGGCCAGGGGCAAACGCAATATCTATCTGACCGGGGCATGGTTAGCACTTTTTCAGGCCTGGTGGTGAAGGGGGCTGTTGGTTATGTCTTTCATGCTGGCGATTCTCGCATCACACTTATTCGCGGGGAGACTTTGGAACCCTTGACCAAAGACCACCGCACCCGGCTGTCTCGCAATGAGGATGTGCTGTCTCGAGCCTTCGGAATTGACCCAGAGCTTGATGTCGATTACCGCTCACTGCGCCTTTTTAAAGATGATATCTTGTTGTTTACCACTGATGGCGTGCATGATTTTCTCAGTACCGCTGAGCTTGCGGAACTTGCCTCGGACCAGAAGCTGACACTGAATGAGAGGGCTGAAAAACTGGCAGCGGCGGCCTTTGCAAATGGTAGTCACGATAACCTCACCGTGCAAATTGTAACCATAGAAGAACTTGGCATGCCGGATGGGGTGGATGGCCCGGCGGCGCAAGCCAGCCTCCCCTTCCCGCCGGACTTGGAAACGGGCATGACGCTTGAGGGGTATGAAATAGTTCGCTTGTTGCATGCCAGTAATAAAACGCAAATTTATCTGGCTCGTTGCCTTACTACTGGGCAACAGGTGACATTGAAAACACCTTCCGTCACGTTTGAGGATGACCCTGACTATATTGAACATTTTACCCGCGAGGAATGGATTGGCCGCTCGTTGAATTCACCGCATGTGGTGAAGGTGATTGACCCGCCAGAGGCGCGTCATTTCCTTTACTACACCACTGAATATATTGAGGGCATTACCCTGCAGGAATGGATGGACACGCACCCGGAGCCGTCGCTGAAAGAGGTGAGAGATATTATCAACCAAATTGCCAAGGGATTGCGGGCATTTCACCGCAAGGAAATGCTGCATCAAGATCTCAAGCCTGACAATATTATGATTGATAAAAAGGGTGTGGTTAAGCTGGTAGATTTTGGCTCCACTTATGTAGCGGGGCTGGAGGAACTTTCAACAAATGAAGCGCTCGCCATGCGGGGGACGGTTGATTACACTGCGCCAGAATATCATTTTGGGGCAAAGCCCGGGCGGCAGGCGGATATTTATTCCCTTGGCACACTTGCCTATCAAATGCTGACTGGCAAGCTGCCTTATGGCAAGGGGTTTGCCACACCAGCATTGGCGAAAAAGCTCACCCATATACCAGCACATCATGTGATAGAGGGCTTACCATATTGGGCCTCCGCAGCGCTTCGCAAGGCGGTGCATAAAGATCCGGCCTATCGCTATCACACGCTTTCTGCCTTTGAGCAGGACCTTAGAAAGCCAAACCCAAAATTTGAAAGCGAGCAGGTCATTCCGCTGATAGAGCGGAATCCAAAACAGTTTTGGCAGGTGCTGGCGCTTTTGCTTGGGGTGATAAATATAATGTTGATTTTAAAATTATTTGGCCAGATATAAACAAACAACTGATAGCACTGAATAAAAAGGCAGGCCATTTATGGCCTGCCTTTTAGTTAGATAACCTATCCAGAGCGCGGCCTATACACCTATTTGACCATCATCGCCAACGAAGGCGATACGTAGCATGTTTGTGGCGCCCGGCGTGCCAAGGGGCACACCTGCTGTAATGATGACCCTTTGGCCGGGGTTTGCGAAACCTTCCTGGTACGCAATGCGGCAGGCTTTATCGACCATATCATCGAGATTTTCAGGGTCTTTGGTAAGCACGCAATGGAGCCCCCAGGTGAGGGCCAAACGGCGACCTGTTGCGACAATGGGTGTTAGCCCCAAAATCGGTTGGTTTGGCCGCTCCCGTGCTACACGCATGGCTGTTGAGCCGGAGGCGGTGTAGCAGATGATGGCAGATAGATTTACCGTTTCTGAAACCGTATTGGCAGCCGCAGCGATGGCGTCCGAGCCGGTTGGCTCTGGTGGTGTATGGAAGGTGTGGACGGCGTCTTTATATAACGCATCTGTTTCCACTTCCTGGGCGATGCGATCCATACAGGCGATGGCCTCTACCGGATAGTCACCAGCGGCAGATTCTGCTGACAACATCACAGCATCTGCGCCATCATAAACGGCGCTGGCAACGTCTGAAACTTCGGCGCGTGTGGGCACCGGTGATGTAATCATTGATTCCAGCATTTGTGTTGCGATCACCACCGGCTTGCCAGCTTTTCGCGAGGCTTGGGTGATACGCTTTTGTATCCCTGGCACTTGCTCCACTGGCATTTCAACGCCCAGGTCACCGCGCGCCACCATGATGCCATCAGAGACTTCAATTATTTCTTCAAGGCAGGTGATGGCTGAAGGCTTCTCCAGTTTCGCCAGGATGGCAGCACGGCCACGGGCGAGTTTTCTGGCCTGAGCCACATCCTCGACCCGCTGCACAAAAGACAAGGCGATCCAGTCAACGCCCTGATTAACGGCGAAGTCAAGATCAGCAAAGTCTTTATCTGTCATGGCGCCCATGGGTAGGACGCTATCTGGCAGGCTAACGCCTTTGCGGGAGGAGAGCTTACCGGCGACCATGGCTTTTGCTGTGATTTTACTACCGGTATTGGCGGTGACCTCAAGGGTCATTTTGCCATCATCGATCAATAAGCGGTGGCCAACCTTGGCCCCTTTAAAAATTTCAGGGTGGGGGAGTGGGATGCGTTTTTTGGACCCTGGCTGATCTTTTTGATCAAGGGTGATTTTATCGCCAATTTCGAGATTAATTTTATCGTTCTCGATTGGCCCAAGGCGGAGTTTCGGGCCCTGCAGATCTACCAGAATGCCGATTGGCCTGCCTGCTTCTGCTTCAACTTTGCGGATGTGGCCATGAAGCTCTTTCATTTTTTCATGGCTGGCATGGCTCATATTGATGCGAAAAACATCAGCGCCTGCGTGAAACAGGCGATCTATCATCTCTGGTGTATCAGAGCTAGGGCCGAGGGTTGCTAGTATTTTAACCCTGCGGTTGCGTCTCATTATTTTTTTCCATTCTCATCGGGATATTTGAGTCTAACTGTCCAGTCATGCTCATTCTTCGTATCTATCTCAAAAAATCCAGTGCGCTTATAGCCGCGCTTTACGCAGTCCTTCACGCCAAATACGGTGAAGGCCTTATCTGTGGTGCACATGGTGTCTTTGCCGGACCATTCGCCGCCTTTGTCATAATCTACTGCGTGGATGTAATAGAAACGTGCAATCAGCTTGCCTTTTAGCAAGACTTCACAGGTATTCGAGGCGACATTCCACCAGCCTTCTGTGGCCCAGCGCTCTTTTTCGCGGTAGCCAATGGCAACACCAACACGGCTAGACGTGGTGTTACAGAGCTTTAATTCAGCTTTTGAGGCTGTGGTGGTTGCCATGAGGCCCATGGTCGCAAGGGCCAGAACCGCTAATAGAGTGAGGCTACTCAGTTTGCGGCGGCTCGGCCGGGTGAGGGGATCAAAGCTTACATTCTGCCTTAACATACTCATTGGTGACAATTTCCGCTCTCTCTCATAACAGTCTGGTTTGGTGCAAAACGCGTTAGGTTCGCGCCAGTTATATATCTCAGTTTATACGTTTCATCAGATGCTAACAGGGATGGTAGAGATTTATTTTAGTGAATTGAAGCAGCTATCGGTTGATGATTTTGCTTCCGAAAGCTGATAACAGATTATTTTAGGCTGTACCCTTCTTAAGCTTATGGCTTAGATGATTGGTAGATCAGCCCAACATAACTCTCTATTTATCCCATATGAAATTTCTTCTTGAAAATTCTGTATGTTAGCAATTTCTCTTTTATCTAGCATGCCATTTGGTGATGTGCATGCATAAATTTGGATTTAAGGCTAACGTGGCCGCTCAGACACTTTTATTAGCTGCGTTGTAATTGCGGCGTATTTTTGCTCTCTTTGAAGCTCAACCAGGTTTTATTGCTCTATGCCCTCATTTTCTCAAGCTCTCACTAAGACAGATACCAGCTTTCAACCGTTTCATTTGCTTGAGGGGCAGCTTGAGCCGGGCATTTTGGTGATTGCAGACCATGCCATGGCGGCTTTGCCTGAGGGGTATGATGCCCTTGGTCTTTCACCTGAGCAGTATGAGCGGCACATAGCTTATGATATTGGCATTGAAGGAACAGCACGCAAGCTGCATGAGGCATTATCCTTGCCGACTGTGATGGCAGGTTTTTCGCGGCTGCTGATTGACCCCAACCGCGGTGAGGAAGACCCGACGCTGGTGATGCAACTCTCTGACGGGGCAGTGGTGCCGGGGAATGCCAATATCAGCCCTGAAGAGGTTGAACGGCGCAAGGCGCTTTATTATCGCCCCTATCACCAAGCCATCACCTCGGCTATAGACGCTTTTCTTGCTCAGGGCATTACCCCTATTCTGTTATCTCTCCACTCCTTTACTCATGTGTGGCGCGGTGAGGCACGGCCTTGGCATGCGGGTGTGTTGTGGGATCAGGATGACCGATTTGTTACACCGCTGCTCTCTGCCCTTGAAGCGGATACGAAGCTAGTGGTTGGTGATAACGAGCCTTATACCGGCAAGCTTAAGGGGGATTGTATGTATCGGCATGGTACTTTGCGCGGCCTGGCACATGCGCTTTTGGAGATACGCCAGGATCTTATCGCCAGCGAAGAGGGGCAAGAGGCATGGGCGGCGCGATTGGCAGCGCTTCTCTCAAAGCTCGTTAGCGACGAGGCGTCTCTTGCGCCTTGCCGGGAGCTTAAATATTTTGGAAGCTATATAGATGAGCGATGATGTAACACTTTGATATGACGAAGTCCTAAGCTAACTCATATTTCTAAAAGGGAGAACCTATGACTGAGATTGATAAAGAGACGCAGGTTGAACTTGAAGCGGCGGCGTTTCGGCGGCTCGTGCAGCATTTGCGGGACCGGCCTGATGTGCAGAATATTGACCTGATGAACCTTGCCAACTTTTGCCGCAACTGCCTCTCCAATTGGTACAAGGATGCAGCTGATGAAAAAGGGCTTTCACTCAGCAAGGAAGAGGCGCGGGAAATTGTTTACGGCATGCCTTATGATGAGTGGAAAGACAAATACCAAACAGAGGCGACCCCAGAACAGTTGGCTAAAATGAAAGCGCGGATGGACGAGCACTAGCTTGTCCGCTCTGCGGTCTTACCAGATAGACAGACGCGCTTTGAAGCTGGGCCTTAAAAGTTCAAGCGCCGCCCACTTTGGCATAGGCTACCTCCTGGGCGTAGGTAACCTATTAGGCATAAGTAACCAGGGCCTTGCGCACCTCATCAACAGTTGTGCAAGGGGCTTTAAATGCCAGGCGGGCGGCGGCCTCTCCGCGCATTAAATCGACACCTTCCGGGTCGCAGCCTGTTAGCCGCCATTTGCCGCCCTCTTCATTACAATGGGCTTGGGCGTAATGATCTATGGCATCGGCATGATCCTCATTCATATGGCCAAGAATGCCTGGTTCTGCGTCTTTCAACTTTTCGGTCAGCCCTTCATTCAAGATCAGGTCATCTCGTGTGAGGGTATAGGCCTTGCCGAAACCGGCATTAAAAAGGGCGCGTTCAACCTTCATGCGATATAGGTGAAAATCCGGCAGCTGATTATAAAGCTCTGCTTTCGGGTGACGGTTCAGATAACGCTGTCGTTGTGCGGCCTCGTTTTTTTGCTCGCTTTTCGTCAAGGTGTTAACGCGGGTGGTGTTGCCGATAAGCGTGAGGCGCGGATGGGCCAGCGGATCGCCTTTTCCGGGCTCACCCAGCATCAGTGATGAGCGGGCATCTTGCTTGAGGCCTTTGGTGTGGGCGGCCAGATCTGACATCAGAAAGATTGGGTCACCTTCCATTGTTAATGCGCAGTTGGTGCGGGTGACGATGGGGTGGCTCGTGCCCTCTTCCAATACCGCTATCGCTCCATAGCGCGCCTCACGCATGATTGTTTTAGCGGCCAATATAGCATCAGCTGTTGTTTCCAAAATGGGGGAGGCGGGCTTGGGTGAGTTTGTCATTAAATGGCCTTTCTATGGACGTTTATAGCTGCCTTACTGCTAGAGGTGCTAAAATGGCCGGGCGCCTGTTATGCTGTTAGCTTCGCTTCTAACCTTAAAACGGATCAAATGATTATGCCTTTGAAATTGTTATTGTCCATCTGCCTTATTGCTGCTGGGCTTGTTTCCCTAGCACCCGGCGGTTCTTTTTCAACGGCATATGCCGGGCAACAGGATGAGGCGGTTTCTAAAAAACCGCTTAGCCAGATTACCATGTTTAAAAGCCCGACCTGTGGGTGCTGCGCAAAGTGGGCGCAACATCTGCGAGACAATGGATTTTCTGTAAAAGAAATTGGCGCTCGTTCAATGGCTGAGGTGAAACGTGGTGCTGGTATCTCCTCTAAGCTTCGCTCTTGCCACACGGCTTTTTTGAAAGTTGAAGATGGGGCAGGGGAGAAAACTTATGTGATTGAGGGCCATGTACCTGCGAAAGAGGTCAAGCGGCTGCTTACCGAAAAACCTGACATTAAAGGGCTGACCGTGCCGGGCATGCCTATTGGCTCACCGGGCATGGAAGCGCCGGATGGGCGCACGGAAAAATATGATGTGCTGAGCTTTGATGATGAGGGCGATACGGCGGTTTTTGAGAGCTATTGAGCCTCGTGAGGCTTCGGCCGCATGGCCTCTAACATATCAAATTTCAGGCTCTTGGTTTTAATTTGGCAGCTTGTTTCATCATCTTTAAGCGGGCAATGCACCATGATGCCATCAGGATAAAAAGAGCTGTTATCGCAGCTGCCTTTGTAAATATAGCCTTGTGCCTTATCCGTCTTTCGCACCAGTTTCAGTATTATGCAGCTGCTATGTAACAAGATAAGTCGACGGATTTGATACTCTAATATTTCAGCATATGCGGCAGTTGGTTTGAGCGCTATACCGGTGAGTATGAGCCCAGCGAGTAACAGCCTGCATGACATTACTCTGAGCTCAAAACTTTTAAGCCGCATAGCTTTCGCAGCCCTGGCTCTGGCAGGCCAAGTCATTAAATTTGTCGATGGGCGCAGCCTTTGGGTGGCCTTTCGAAATCTTACTAGAAAATGGGTCATGGGGTGCGCGGCCAGGGCCGCTCTCAGCCCAGCCTGAGCTGAGCTGAAGCACTTATTTAGCCTTGGGGCGCTTGGCATTTCGACCTTTCTGGACGAGCCTATGCTGCACCGCCTATTCAGGTTGTGCATTGATATAGCTACGGATGGCCCACATGGCTTCCTGACTGATGAGCCCTTCAAACTTTGGCATTTTTGTAACCCCGTTCTGGTGGTAGCCTTTACGAACGCGATTGATGTACCAGCTGTCTCCATCGGCGTTCTTTTCCAGATCACGAAGATCTGGGGCGATGCCACCTGATTTAGCTTCCAACCCGTGGCAGCGGGCACAATTGGAGTTATAACCGCGGGAGCCAATAGAGATGGCCAATTTATTACCCTTATATGGATTTTCTTTCAGCCAGGTTTCGCCAAGTTCCTTCAAGCCTTCGGTATCTACTGGTTGGGGGGCACCATCACCATGAGCGCGGCCTGGCAATATAGCTGCCAGGCTGATTGCAGCAGCCAGTAATAGTGTTTTAAAGGTTTGTTTCATCTGGTTAATTGCTCCTTTAGATGATCGTTTAATTAGTGATTGTTTGGCGCCAGCTCTAAAGGCTCTAGCCAGATGGCCCAGGCCGCACTGCCGTGAATTTTTAAGGAATAGGTGCCGGGTTTTTTAATTTCGTAACTGTCTTCACCACCACCACCCAAATGCAGATTTTGCAGCACCTGCCCCTTATCACCGCGCAGGTAAAGAACAAAAATAGCACCGTAGCTTTTGAATCTCAGCCGATGAGGGCTGGTCAATTTAAATGGTTCAGTGATGTGACCTAAGCGACCTTGAAAACGGGGCGGAGCTAATTGCTTCGCGGCGTCATCAAAACAAGCCAGGCGGGCTTTATCTCCAGCTATCATTTGGCATTGCTGTATTAGCTTGCGCTCATCAGCAGCGCGCCGTGGATCGCCTGCAGTGTGGGCCATATTTGACGGCTGTATAATCGAGACAAGCAACAATGAAAGCCATAACAAAGCTGCATGGCATGTTTTTTGTTTCATCTGGCTACCAATTGAATGGGCAACCTGTGCAACCCTCCATAAATGCCCCTTGCCATATGGCGTAGGTCATCTTGGAATTTGCAATATGCGCGTATGAGAGATTGGCATCATAAAATTTGGCTTCCTGGAGGTTGGCATTGATTATTTTTGCCCCAACAAACTGGGTGTAATAAGCGCGCACCATTTCAAAATTCACAGCGGTTAGATCTGCATGGCTCATATCTGCATGCATCGCGCGGGAAAATTCCAGATTAGCCCCGCGAAGGGAGGCGCCGATAAATTTAGTTCGTATCAGTTTTGAAATACGCATGTCTGCCGATTCCAGATCAGCGCCGGAGAGATCCGCACCAATTAGATTAATGCCGCGCATATCTGCTCTTGCGAATTTTGCGCCTCTTAAATCTGCCCCAGACAAGTCAGCTTGTTTCAAATCTGCAAATCGAAAATCTATATTTGGGCAAATAGTTTTCGGTTTAATTTCGCAGCCATTGATAACCCAGGGGTTTGGTCTCTCTTTTGCGTTTACATTTTTTTCATAGGCTTTTGCTGTTGCGGCCATGCCAACTGCAATCATGGTCACTAAAGCGCTTAATTTTGCGACGGTTTTAAAATTCATCTCTCTTGCCTTTCACCTAAATATTAAGAGCGGGAGACCGATTGGCATCAGATGGAGAGTTGAGCCGCGGTGCTGTTGCTTTGCCTCTCAACATTCCACACGCTCCCAAACATCGCTCGCCAGCTATAGCGGATAATATCCAGTGTGGTCCTATCCTTGGGGGTAAGTCTTGGTGGTAGCACCCGGCAGTGCTTAGTTGCACTGCCGGGTACGTCTTCATAAAACCCTGGGAAGGGATAGGGTTTTAGTTAGAGGCTAGTTCTTTTGGGATCTCAAAGACCCAGAATGAGCCACCTTGTGAGATCGGTTTTGTCAGGTCAGCAATATCGCCACCCCAAAGTGGAACCGCACCGCCATAACCAGAGCCAATGCCGACATATTGTTTGCCGTCTATTTCCCAAGTTACAGGGATGGAAACAACGCCAGATCCTGTTTGGAATTTCCAGAGTTCTTTACCATTTTCGGCATCAAACGCTTTCAGGTAACCATCGCTGGTGCCAGTGAAGACGAGACCACCTTTGGTTGTTAGCGTACCCGCCCATAGTGGTAGCTTCTCTTTGGCTTCCCAAACAATCTTACCTGTCAGAGGATCCATAGCCCGTAGCACACCGATATGATCGTCGAACTGTTTATGGATACGGAAACCCTGCCCTAGATATGCAGCACCTTTTTTATAGGTGATGTTTTCTGTCCAGTAATCTTCTGACCAGTCATTTGACGGGATATAGAAGAGACCTGTTTCAGGGCTATATGACATTGGGTTCCAGTTTTTACCCCCAAGGAAGTTAGGCGTTACCTTGATAACTTTGCCCCTTTTCTCACCTGGTGCTGGAGGTGGCGGACGCTGGCCTTCCACCTCAATTGGCCGACCGGTTTTAAGGTCAAATCCTTTGGCCCAGCTGATATCTGGAACAAATGGGTAAGCTGCGAGGAGTGATGTTGGCTTATTGATCTTTTTGTCACCACGCTTAGTCAGTTTTGTGCGATCAGTGACAAAGAAGAAACCGTTACGGTCAGCATGAGCGCCGGCTTTCACGAGTTTGCCTGTTTTTGGATCTTTATATTCAAACAGGATAATTTCGTTATTGCCGGAGAAATCCCAAGCGTCATTTGGTGTGTGTTGATAAAAGCCGACCATTTCACCTGTTGTTGGATCAACATAAGCTTGACCTGAGGTGTAAAGGCTATCCCATTCTTTTGGATCGCCGCCTTTTGGTGTCCGTTTCCATGTATTCCAGGGGGCAGGGTTACCGGCACCAATGATAATGGTGTTTGTTTCGATATCGAAACTTGCTGTTTGCCAGGGAGCGCCGCCGCCATGGCTCCAGGATTCGACTTTACCAGTGTTTTTGTAGGCTCCATCAGGCCAAGATGGGGCTTTAGGATCACCCGTTGGACCAGCATCCTTACCAGCAATACGGCCTTTATGACCTTCAACGAAGGGACGCATCCATAGCTCTTCACCTGTTTCAGGGTCACGCGCGTAGAGCTTGCCGACAACACCGAATTCATCACCTGATGTGCCGTGGATCAGCATCATCTTGCCAGTTTTTTGGTCTTTAATGATGAAAGGTGCACCGGTCATTGTGTAACCGGCTGTGTGATCATCGAATTTCTTTTTCCAGACCACTTTACCTGTGTCTTTGTTGAGCGCCACGATAGAGGCGTCCAGCAGACCCATGTAAACTTTGTCACCATATATGGCGGCGCCGCGGTTCACAACGTCACAGCAAGGGCGAATATCTTCAGGTAGGCGTGCTGTATATTGCCATAGTTTCTTGCCGGTTTTTGCGTCCAGCGCAAACATCCGTGAGTAAGAGGCTGTCATGTAGATGACGCCATCATGAACTATGGCCTGGCCTTCCTGGCCACGTTGCTTCTCATCACCGAAAGAGAATGACCATTTCGGGCGCATTTTAGCGACGTTTTTTTTGTTGATTTGACTAAGTGCACTGTGGCGCTGCGCTTTAAGACCAAGGCCGTAAGTCAGAATATCGCCGGGTGTTTTTGCGTCATTGACTATATCATCCCATGACACTTTTTTGCCTTCTGCCAGCGCGGGGCTAGCCACAGCTGCTGTCAGCATTAAACCCGCAACACCTGCACTTAAGGCTAGCCTCGAGATTTTTGAGTTTCGATTTATATTGTATTTCACTTTTTTCCTCCCACTCTTCATTGAGTTGAGAGGAGAGATTAGGAATATATATTTGATAAAGTAATGATTTAATACTGATAGCTTATTGAGTTTTTAGAATCATTAGTGCCATGTAATTGCAATTTTCATTAGCTTTTCCTGAGCTTTTCATGATATTTTCTTGAGCTTTGCTTACAAAAGCCTTCCCATTGCTATGGTGCCTTTCAGTGACTGGTTTTATAAGTAGGCTGGCATTTTTCTGGGGGGGGCATTTAGGTAAACTGGTGAGTAAGAGGCAGGGGGAGCCAGGGCTTTATGGCTGACAGCTGCTCTCTTACAGCGGACCTCTTACAACTATGAGCGCTTTTACAGCAGGCAGGTCGCTGCTTGTTGGGTGGGGGTGGATTTCAGGTCTTTAAGCAGGTCTGAGATACGCAAATTGACGGCGCGGATGCCGTCTGCCCAGAGGGCTTCAGGGAATTCAGCAATTTTCATATAGATCTTATATTGCTCAGCCTCTGTCAGCCCTTTGTGAGCTGTGCCATCAAGTAGTGACTGGTACCAGTTAAACCAAAAGGCAGAGTTCGGATCTTTGCTCAGGGATATTTCGCGGTAGGCTGTAAATTCCAGATAGAAGGGGTTGTCCACACTTGGCCGCCAGAGCGGGAGGGTTGCGATCTTATCTGGTTGGACATTTTCTAATAGGGAGTTGGCATCTACTTCATTTTCCTGAGTGAGGATGCCATTGATATGAGATGCGATACTGCCATGCTCTGAGCAGGATTCCAGCAGCTGCATCAACAGATCAAAGGATCGTGTCTCAATGCCGTTTGCTGAAGTGAAATTCAGAATATCCTGATGCAGTTTCACATTTACTTCGCCTGCCCCAGCGCCAGTACCTGGGCCTGGGCCTGGGCCAGCGCTTACGCCCGGTGGTCTAAAGTGTTTAACGAAATAATTGGCTTTAATGCCCAGCTGGCTGAAAAAGATTATCCGCATCATCAGCCAAGCCTGGCTACGGTGCCCTTCGGACATGATGTAATAAGGCAGCGACCGCGCTGCTGTTCTCACTGCTAGCAGCAGCGCCCACATTGGGTCTTTATCTTGAAGCCATGCTTTCACGTCTCTGCAATCAGAGAATTCCACCATCCAGGGCACCACTTCTGTCTAAGTTCAATTAACTTTAGTATGATGACTTTATCTGCCCCCTTCGTCAATTGTTTCTGGATTGTTACAGATTGCAAGTTGCAAAAAATCATTGTGGCGGTGGGGCAATGCTTCCATCACTCTCACGGCTCTTTCGGCAGCTTTGCGCCCGAGGCATTTTAGTGGCGCTTTAGGTTAGCCTCCAGCAACCGATTCTTTGCTGGCGCTTTAGGTTGCCCACTAGCAACCGATTCTTTGCTGGCGCTTTAGGTTGCCCACTAGCAACCGCGCTAGTTATCTCTGGTTACCAGCTTAAAGCCAATGCCGCGCACAGTGCGGATTTCGAGCTGATCGGTGGCCGTGTCGATTTTTTTCCGGAGGTAGCCGACATAAACATCCACGGCATTTGAAGTGATGTCTGAAGCCGGGCCCCAGGCGTTTTCGATAATGCGCTCACGGCTAACTGTTTTGCCTGCATAGCGCATCAGATATTCCAACAGCGCGAATTCTCTCTGGGTTAGGTCCAGAGCCGTGTCATCTATGGTCGCTTCATGAGCGGCCAGGTTGAGCATAAGCGGCCCCACACTCATTTCTTCGCCATCCATATTGATGTTGCTGCGGCGCTGCATCACCTTAATGCGGGCCAGCAATTCTTCAAAAGCAAAAGGCTTGGTGAGATAATCATCTGCCCCAACCTCAAACCCTGAGAGCTTTTCCTCGATGCTGTCTTTGGCTGTCAGCATGCAGATAGGGGTGCTGATGCCCTGACCGCGCAGGGTTTTGCAAACATCGCGCCCATCCATATCTGGCAGCATTAAATCCAGGATGATGGCGTCATATTGATATGAGCGCAGATAGGCCAGCGCTTCCTCGCCTGTGGCTGTCCACTGGACCCGCATGCCCTCAAGTGTGAGGCCGCGTTCTACAAAGCGGGCGATGCCGATATCATCTTCAACAAGCAGTACATTCATTAAATCAACCTAACCTTTATATGTATTATAGCGCCTTTTTCATCACCGTTTTCAGCCCAGATTTGCCCCTCATGGCCCTCAACGATCCAATGGGCAATGGCAAGCCCCAGGCCCGTGCCCTCTCTTTTTTGCCCCTCAACAGATTGATAGAAACGCTCAAAGAGATGGGGCAAGGCCTCCGCCTCTATGCCGGGGCCTTCATCTATCACGCGGATATGGGCATAGCTCTGTTTGCGGCCCGTTTCAGGGTCCTCTGTGCCGGCTTCCTCGCAAACCGATACTGTGACCAGATCTGACGGTTTGGAAAATTTAACCGCATTATCAATCAATACTAAAATGCATTGCTTGAACCAGCTTGGGTCTAACATGGCGATAAAATCTTCATTCTCTGCGGAGAATTTCAATTTCACGTCGTTCGCTTCTGCGTAAGCTGCTGCGGTTTCTACGGCCTCTTCAACCAGTTCATTTAAAACGGCTTCTTCCATATTCAGCCTAATCTCACCGTCATCTGACCGGGCAAGATTTAGGAGATCATTTAACCTGCGGCGGAGAAAGCCGCCATTTGCCACAACCCGGCCCATTGCTTCTTTCATGTCGGCAAGGGTGGCCTTGGAGGAGCGCAACGCAACCTCCGCTTCGCCGAGCAAAACTGTTACCGGGGTTCTTAGCTCATGGCTTACATTGGAGAAGAATTTGCGCCTGGTTTCATCTATCTGTGTGAGGCGTTCATTGCTCTCTTTTAACTGAGATGTGCGCTTGCTCACCGCTTGCTCCAGCCGTTCATTATGGGAACGTAGCAGGTTCTGCTGCTCTTCTAGCTGTCTGGCCATTTTATTGAATCTATTGGCGACAAGGCCAAACTCATCTTCTCTTGGCAGCTCAATGCGATGGGCCAGGTTACCGCTGCCAATTTGCTCTGCCCCGAGGGCCAGGCTTTCAACCGGGCCAACAATGGACCTTGTGAGAAAGAAGGCAAGACTGATTATGCCGAGCGTTGTGATGAAGGCCAGTGTGGCTGATGCCCAGGTGATGGTGGTTGTTAGCGTTTCGATCTCTTGTTTAATCTCATTTACTTCTTCCTGTTCGCCTTCTGCTATGTCTCTCACAACCTGGCTTAGCTGCTTGTCATTGCCTTCAACCACATTAGCGTAAAAGGCGCGCACGGCGTCAACACGGTCCATATTAGCGCGGCGTTTACCTTCATATCTGGCGGCCAGATGCATTCTTATAAACACTGAAGCGATATTCACCGCTGTACCAAGCTCTTCGCCGATATCATCCCTGCCGCCGCGTTTTTTGATAAAGTCCATCTCTAGCTCGATGGAGGATTGCAGCTCCCCCAGAGCTTGTGTGATCAGGGCGGGGTTTGCCTTTATCAGCTGGTCTCTGTTTTGGAAATTGACGGTCGTTGCAATCTCTGAAAGCAGGTACTGATTAATCTTGGCTTCGATGGATGAAACTTTTGCCAGCTGGCCATATGAGTAGTTTGCCCGCTCCAGAAAATGAGCGGAACGTTTGAGCCCCCAGATGGAGGAGATAACAGAGAGCACGAGTATAGTGAGGATAATAAGAAGACCCGCATAGAGGCTGTAGCGAATTGTTGAGGGAAATTCGTTTTCTTTCATGCCTGTCCCTGACTGATCTCTTGTTCGCTGCTTGCCATACTTGCCAGTGCAGCTGATCTGCTGAATTACCGGTATGGAGCTAAATTTGGACCGGTTTGTTTAAGTGTATCAGTTTACCTAACTCTCAGTTGCCTCATCCGTGGCTGCTTTGGTAATGGCCCCTTAAAGTGGGGCCGACTAACATGCGCGCTCGGTTTGAGACTATAGTCTCCGCAGGTCATTTGTTTGCGGCTGAGGTCAATCCTGCTAAAAAATTGAATTGGACAAGTGAATGCCGGTACGGTTGGCCATGATTGTCTATAAATTTATCAGCAAATTCAGCTTCTTCCATAGATGCTGTTTAACTTGTGAAAGTCCTGAGAAAACTCATTATTTTGCGTTACTATACCACCCAGAGTATAAATCTTACATGATCTGATATGGTATCTGCAGCGGAATGGCGGCATTTCTCTAAAAGTTTTGCACGGCCCATCCACATTTATTGCCGCCTTTTCCCCTTAATTTGTTGATATTCTGCCGCTTAATGGCCAAATCCTATAGATTGATAACATGTTTGGGTGGCAAGAGCGGCGGCGCTTCACTAAAATTTGAGTTATTATCAAACCGCTTTTACGGTCGGACTAAAGTAGCGCTTGTTTGATCTTGTGGTTTTATAAACGGCTCATCCGTCCTATAAGAGCATCTAAACATTAGGGAGTGCCTGCATTTGAGGGTATAGACCTAAATCTTATCAGGGCAGAGATGGGTAAAGATTGCTGACTTTAATTAGCGACTTGACGTCTTGTAATAACTTGCTTGGTTTTAAGCGACGTATGATTAAAATATAACTCACTCTTCTATTGAGTTTAACTGTTTAGCTTCAGGTTTTTGAAATGCAAAACCAATGGTATATCGCCCGCGACGGCAAACAATATGGCCCCATGTCTGATGAGGAGTTGGCAACGCTGGTGCGTACACGCGATTTGCTGGATGGCGATTACCTTTGGCGGCAAGGCTTTGAAAACTGGTTGCCTGCTGGGCAAGTGCCTGAAGTGCGCGGTTTTGCCAACTTCGCGGCCGGAGCGCCGGTTATGCAACCTGAGCAAACCATAGCACGGGACCAGCAAGCCGCGCTGGCGCATGAGCTTTCACAACAGAACACGCCGCAAGACGCACGACACCAAACACAACAAGATCCTGCAGCGAGGCAGATGGCTGAGGGTGCCCGCACTATGGCAGAGGGTGTTCACCAGCGGCTGGGCGGCATGATGAATGCAGCCTTTAACCAAGGTGACGGCCGCGCCCAAAATGGCGATAGCCGCATGAATGGTGAAATGCGGGGCCCTGAAGACCAACGAGCGCAGCGGAGCCAAGGATTTTCTGGCCAGCCGGGCTATGCCGCTTCTGACTATTCGCCTGCTGAAGCTGATGCCGCGCATGGGGCAGACCACCTGCAGGCTCATACTCAGCATAACCCCGAGACAGCTTATGGAACCAACCAGCCTGAGCGCGGGGAAGAGCAGCATCATTTGCCAGCTCACCACGCCTTGCATGAAGACGACCCGTCATTAGATGACAGGGGCGAAGATATTCATGATCTTGTAGAAGATGATGACGCTGCGTTAATTGACCCTTACAGCGCACAGTTAGATGCCAGCGCGCAGATGGATGCTTCCTATGCGGGCAATGCAATTGTACAGGAAGATTACGGCCGCGCCTCTGACGGTTTTAACGGCAGCTTGGGCGGCATTGGTCATCGCCATGGCAATGATGACCTTTCCTCAATTGAAGGCGGCGCTTTTGCAGCCTATGGCAGAAACCGGCCCACAGCCAGCCTTGAGACAAGTGAAGAGGCTAGCGCTGGTCGTGGCCGCATATCATGGCCGCTGGCCGCTGGTATTGGCATTGCCGCGCTATTTATCTTGATTGTTGGTGCCACCTTCGCGCTGCCGTTCATTGTGCCGCCAGAGACCATTAAACGGCAGATCTCTGCGGCGTTGAAAGAGCAGACAGGGCGCGATGTGTCATTTAAAGGGAAGATGTCTTACCGCTTTTTCCCGAGTTTTGGTCTTGACCTCAATAATATCATTATTCACAACCCGCCTGAAATTAAAGGCCCTGACTTTCTCTCGATTGGCCGGCTACAAGCGGATTTGAGCTTGTTTCCTTTATTGAGCAAACGGGTCGAAATTGAACGGGTTGCGTTGCACCGCCCTGAGATTATGCTGATCAATGCGGGTAATGGCCGCACAAATTATGATTTTAAGACCGCAGCTTATCAGCGCTTGATACCGCTTTCTAAAGGGGTGCGCGTTGCGCAAGCTGGCACCATTGACACTGGCGATATTATAGCGCGCACGCTTGAAAAGCTTGAGCGCGAAGAAGCTGAAAAGAACAAAGCTAAAAATGGCGGTGATAAAGCGACCTCTGATGCAGATCTGAAACCTGATAACTCAGCCAGTGGCCCTGACGTGAACGAGAAGATCGTTAAAACCAGCACTGGCAAAGGTGATGCTATTCAGGTTGGTGAAGTGGAGATTGTGAATGGGTTGGTCAAATTTATTGACCAGAAGGCAAATAGTGAAACTGAGCTTTCAGCAATTAACCTGACCCTCACGGCCCCTGCTGCTGATAAGGATGTTACTGCTGTTGGCACAGTGCGCTTCAAGGAAGACCGCATCAACATTAATGCCCAACTCTCAACGTTAGGGCCGCTGCTTGAGGGGGAAGTGTTTGATTCTGCCATTCAGATGAATTCTGATCGGTTTGAAGGCAAGTTCACCGGCAAGATGAAGCTTGGCGACCGCCTGCAATATAAGGGTGATGCTGACATCCAGACATTCTCAATGAAAAACCTTTTGAGCTGGTTTGGTGTTGATGTGCCAAAACAAGGCTATGGCGGGGCTTATATTCGCGGCTTACTCGCAGGCCAGACAGATGAATTCACCTTAAAGAATGCGACAATTAAATTTGACCAAACAACCCTCATCGGCACATTGCGCCTACGCCAGGAGGCTATGCGACCTCGGTTGGATGCCATACTGAGTACCGACAGCTTGAATTTATCACCCTACCTATCACAGCCAAATGAGATACGCCGCGGGGCGCTTGATAATGGCCGCCGCACTGCAGTTGCTGCCTGGAGCTCTGACCGGTTGGATGTGTCATTCCTTAACTCATTTGATGGTGATGTTAAGCTGACCGCTGGTCGGTTAACTGCGCTTGGCCATCCGATTGAAAAAGGCACCGTACAAGTCAAAGTGAATAGTGGGCTGATGACGGCAAGCATCCCAAGCTTCCAACTTTATTCGGGCACTGGTTCATTAAATGTGACCCTTAATGGCGCCAAGCCAAGGGCCGGTTTAAAAGGCCGCGTTGCTTTGAATAAAGTCAATATCAAACCGTTGCTTGTGAATGCTGCCGGTCTTGACTGGATCTCTGGTAATGCGGATGTGGTATTTGATGTTACCTCTGCTGGTAGCTCGGAGCGTGAGATTATCGCTGGCTTGAATGGTACCGGTAAATTCATTGTGGTCGATGGTGCTCTTGAAGGGGTCAACATCCCCGGAATGGTGCGCAACCTCCAAAGCGGCAACCTGCTTGCCTCATCTGGTAAGCCGAGTGAAAAAACCGATTTCAGCGAGTTAAGCGCCACCTTTAATATAGAGCGCGGTATTGTTAGCAATAAAGATCTTTTGATGAAGGGGCCGTTGCTGCGTCTTTCAGGTGAGGGCACAATTAACCTCCCCACGGAACAAATTGATTATGGGCTAAAGCCTAAGCTTGTTAGCTCACTTGATGGGCAGGGCGGTGCGAGTGATCTAAGCGGTATTAATATTCCGCTACGCGTCAAAGGCCCGCTTGCCAACCCGAAAATTACGCCAGATGCCAAGGGCCTGCTGGAGAACAACCCAGAGGCTATCAAAAACACGGTCGATAACGTCAAGAAAGTTGTGAAAGACCTCAAGAAGAAGAAGATCTCCAGCGAGGAGATGAAGGGCCTTCTAAACGGCATGCTTGGCGGTGATGGCGACACGAAAAATCTTGAAAAGATTTTCCAGTAATATCTCTCACGGCTATTACAGGCGCAGGGCGCCTGTGCCTCCGAGGGGCGGCGCTAGGCGCCGGGCGCGCTTGCGCTTGCCATGTTCGCAAGCCTATCGGCTTGCTGCCTTCTTCGGTAGGTAAGATTTGGGAGTCTATTTCTCTCACGGCTATTACAGACGCAGGGCGTCTGTGCCTCCGAGGGGCGGCGCTAAGCGCCGGGCGCGCTTGCGCTTGCCATGTTCGCAAGCCTATCGGCTTGCTGCCTTCTTCGGTAGGTGAGATTTGGGAGTCTATCTCTCTCACGGCCATTACAGTCACAGGATGCCTGTGCTGAGGGGTTATTATGGCTTTTGGCTTGCGTGTTGCTGTCAGAATCTATAGCGATATCTTTAAAATGGGTTTTGCTAGATATTATCCCTCCCTATTCAATCAATTAGATCAGGTTCATTCATGTCTCAGGTGCATCCTCCTAAGGTCGGTTTTGTCAGTCTCGGTTGCCCTAAGGCGCTGGTGGACAGTGAGCGCATTCTAACGAAGCTACGCAGCACCGGCTATGAGGTGGCGCCGAGCTATGATGGAGCAGATGTTGTGGTGGTGAACACTTGCGGCTTTATTGATAGCGCCCGAGAAGAAAGCTTCGCGGCCATTCAGGAAGCGATGAACGAGAATGGCCGGGTGATTGTGACCGGTTGCCTTGTTGGTGAAGCGGCACAAATTCGGGAAGAGCATCCGAATATTCTGGCTGTTACCGGGCCGCAGCAATATGAGGCGGTGGTAAGTGAAGTGCAAAAGGCAGCACCGATTGACCATAACCCGCTGCTCGACCTTGTCCCGGCTGAGGGTGTGAAGTTAACTCCGCGCCATTATGCCTATTTGAAAATTTCTGAAGGATGCAATCATAAATGCCAGTTTTGTATCATCCCTTCTATTCGCGGGCCTTTACAAAGCCGGCCAATTCATAAGGTCTTACGAGAGGCTGAGCGGCTGGTTGAAGCCGGGTGCGAGGAGCTGCTGGTAATCGCCCAAGACACCAGCGCTTATGGGCTTGATGTAAAGTATAAGCCAGAGCCCTGGAAAAATGAAATGGTCGCGACGCGGTTTCGTGAGCTTTGCGACGGGCTTGGTTCCATGGGGGCCTGGGTGCGGCTGCATTATGTTTACCCCTACCCGCATGTTGATGAGGTCATCCCGATGATGGCGGATGGCAAAATCCTCCCTTACTTGGATATCCCCTTCCAGCATGCGAGCCCTACTGTGCTGAAAGCGATGCGCCGCCCGGCTCATGGTGAAAAAGTGCTCGATCGCCTGGAGACATGGCGAAATATCTGCCCGGACATTGCTGTCCGCTCTACCTTTATAGTTGGCTTCCCCGGTGAGACCGATGCTGATTTCGAGATGCTGCTTAACTGGCTTGATAAAGCTGAACTAAACCGGGTTGGGTGCTTTAAATATGAAAATGTTGAGGGCGCGCGCTCGAATGATTTGCCGGGGCATGTTGATGAGGCGGTTAAAGAAGAGCGCTGGCATCGCTTTATGGCTAAGGCGCAAGAGGTAAGCCAGCGTGTGCTTGCCAAGCGTGTTGGCCGTGACATTGAAGTTGTGGTGGATGAAGTTGACGAGGAAGGGGCCATTGCCCGCTCGCAATGGGATGCCCCTGATATTGATGGCTGTGTCTTTTTAAACGGCGAAACCGACCTTGCACCCGGAGACCGGCTGCAAGTGACCGTTACCCATTCTGATGAATATGATCTCTGGGCCGAGCCGGTTAGAAATTAGTCAACTCCTCTAAAGGGGTGAGCTATACGCCTGTTTCAATGTTTCCAGCTCACTTCTTTTCAGGTTCGATATTTTCTTCAATCAGATCACCGATCTCATCTTTGGCCACAACCTTGTCTGCAATCGCTTTTCTAATCGGTTGCTCAATGGTTTCATCTAAATTGCGGGCTTTCCATAAAGGCGGTGCGCCTTTATCCAGCACTGTGTGGCAGGCTTTTGGCATCCAGGCGAGGTTCTTGCGCACGACTTTTGGCTTCGGCAGTGTGCCATCCTCATTCACACATTTGGCACCCCCTTTTTTGCCAATGGCCACTCTTTTGAGAGATTTCGGACATTCACACCGCCAAGATTTGCCCTTGCGTTGCAAGGAGCCGTAGTGGCATGGCGGTTTCGGTGTGCGCTTTAACAAAGCAAACCAATAATCCAGCTGCTTATCACAGCCATGGGCGCGGGGAGGAGCTGGCTGATCCTTACAGCCCTTATTCTGACACTTCAGGCGGATGTGCATATGATAATGGTGGCCATACCAAGGGCGGATTTTATAAAGCCAATCTTTATCGTCGCCAGACGCAATGCATAGCGCTTTCTTGATTGCCGGGTGCACCAGGACGCGGGCAACCTCAGGGTAAGAGGCGGCGCGCCGGATAACCTTCACATGCTGGTCTGTCCAAACTCTAGGGTTGACCTTTAGCCTTGATCTATCAAGCATGCTGATGGCAGATGTCTCTTCACGCTCTTTATAACTTAAGCGGCGATCTGGCATTGGGTTGAGCCATACATCTGCATCAATGCCGATTTGGTGGCTGCGGTGCCCGGTGAGCATGGGGCCGCCGCGCGGCTGAGACAGATCCCCCACCAGGATGCCGGGCCAGCCATCCTTCTCTTTAACGGCTTTGGCGAACTTTTCGAGATAGGAGATTAGTTTCGGGTGGCCCCAATTGCGGTTTCGTGAGAGACGCATAGCCTGCCAGGCCGGGCCATCAACTGCTAGCGGCTCTCCGCCTGCTAGGCAGCCTCTTGTGAAATAGCCAATGGACTTGGCTTTCATATCTGCCGGGCCAAGTACAAAACCAAACAAACGCTTCGCCGGGATAGAGGGATCTTTTTTATTCGGTGCTTTCTTTTCAGCTTCTTTGCTTGCAGCTTCTGCTTTCTTCGCTTCGCCAGCTTGCATAGCCACTGAGCTAATGAGTAGCGTTGCTGCGAAAAGAAGCAGTGCTTTTACACTCACCTTGCAAACGCTTTTACAAATACCTGCGCTTTTACAAATGACGGCGCCTTTCCAGATGGCGGCGCTATCATTGTCGGGATTTTGCAAATGTTGTAGCTGGTTTTGTATAATCTGTTTCATCTCTCATCAGAGCCTTAATCGGCACGGGGCAGTCGGTGCCCCTGCGCATATGTGTGACTTAGTTATAGCAAACTGATGCCGCTCGCACCATATGGCGGTGTTCTCCGCCCTAAGCTCTCTTGACTTCTGCGGCGCTTTCATCACAGCCATGAGTTCAAGACACCCTGCCCTGTCTCTATAGTAATATTAAAGCTACTTTGGACCGGTTGCTAAGTGACGCATTTGCTTACAAATTCTTAGCCTTACGGCTGCTCATTCGTTGGAATGAGGATTTGAACTAGATATAGCGCTTAAATTATGTTACAGTAACTTATCAATAAGGTGGCGCGCCAGGTTTCAATCGCTAAGATGATTTAAAGAGTGAGCTTGCGGCGCCCACCTTTTTGCGTGTAAATATTTCACGTTTACTTGCCCCATAACCACCTACCTACTTTTAATCACCCTTACTTTCTGTCTATACGGCTGTCAATACCTTAAAAACTACTGATCACGGTGGTTATAGCTGGTCTTTTTCTTGCCGCACCTTGATATCACACAATATTTTATCTATCAGCAGGCATGTGCGTTTGTGCAGGTCTGAGCCCTCTGTATAATCAGCCTCGGCGTAAAAATCGACCCGGCCAACGGAAAAGAGCTCTTTGCAGATGTTTGAGTTTTTCTCTTTTGGGTAAACCGCGATGGCGAAGCCGTTATTCTGGCGGGTCACAGCCATGGAGGGCACATCTGTTTCGCCATCTCCAAAATAAATCATCTGTTGGAAGGGGATGGGGCGGTCATTTTCTGGCATATGGGAGTTGATGGATTGATTAACATCCTCAACGCCTTTGTTGATGCGGAAGAGATATTGAGTTTTGGATGTGTCTGTAATGACCCGCTTTGGGTAAGGGAGCTGGTAAGCTTCAAAGAAATATTCTGAGGCGAAGACATTATAGAATTGATCATAAATGCTGGTGCCTTCGATAATTTCTTTCAAGCCCGATGAGATGAGATAATGGCGGACCGTAACATCGCCGCCTGAACGCTGTTTCACATAGCCCTCAATCAGCTCGAACCACCCCTCAACACCCGGGCAGAAGGCCACATCACGCCCCTGCGCCACAAGGTCCTCACGCAGGATCTGAACGCCCTTCTCCTGAGCTTTTTGATACATCAAATGCATGTAGGTAATAAGCGGTTCGGCCTGCCGCTCTATGGAGAGCCTGGCGACCTCTGTCCAGAATTTTTTCGGGTCCAGCCCGATTTTGGGGAGGAAGGCATATTCCTGCATATTCTTCGGGCTGAGCGTGCCATCAAAATCGTAAATCAGGGCGATGGTGTTTTGCACGGCAGGCGCTGCGCTGGCCGCTGACTTTTTTGCGGCTTTATTGCCTGGTTTTGCTTTTGTCGATTTTGCCGGTTTTTTGACTGCTGTGGCCATAACTGCCCCCTTCTCGAATCATAGGGGCATAATAGCAGAGCCTTTCTGGCGCTAAGGAGGCCGCTGCTAGAAGACTAACATGTTTTTATCTCTCACGGCTTTTCCAAGTGCTAAGCACTTGGGCCTCCGAGGGGCGGGCCAACGGCCCGGGCGCCGCTGGCGCGGGACGCCATGTCTCTCACATCACACACTCGCATGTGTGATGTTCGTTCCTTCTTCGGGTGGAGCGTTCTCGGTTACTAGGAATCGAGATATGGCTTGTTTAGTCATCGTCCATTTTGAGGGCCTGGATGAATGCATCCTGCGGGATTTCGACTTTGCCAAACTGGCGCATTTTCTTCTTGCCGGCTTTTTGCTTTTCCAGGAGTTTGCGCTTTCTTGTTATGTCGCCGCCATAGCATTTGGCGGTCACATCTTTACGCAGTGCTGCAATTGTTTCCCTGGCGATCACCTTGCCGCCTATGGCCGCCTGGATTGGCACCTTGAAGAGATGGCGCGGTATCAACTCTTTCAGTTTCTCGCACATGCCGCGGCCTCTGGCCTCTGCCCGGTCGCGGTGTACCATGATGGATAATGCATCTACCGGTTCAGCATTCACCAGCACGGACATTTTTACAAGGTTGCCCGCTTCATAGCCCAGTATCTGATAGTCAAATGAGGCATAGCCTCTGGTGACTGATTTCAGCCGGTCGTAAAAGTCGAAGACCACTTCTGAGAGCGGCAATTGATAAACCACCATGGCGCGGCTGCCGGCGTAGGTAAGGTCTTGTTGGCGGCCGCGGCGGTCTTCACATAATTTCAATACGGCGCCCAAATATTCATCTGGGACCAGAATGGTGGCGGTGATCCAGGGTTCTTCAATGCGCTCAATCTTGACAATATCCGGCATGTCAGCTGGGTTATGCAGCGTCTGCATTGTGCCGTCATTCATATAGATATGATAAATCACTGATGGGGCGGTGGTGATGAGGTCGATATCGAACTCGCGCTCGATACGCTCGCGAATAATCTCCAGGTGCAACAGCCCCAAGAAGCCACAACGGAAGCCAAAACCGAGCGCGGCGGAGGTTTCCATCTCAAACTCAAAGCTCGCGTCATTCAGGCGCAGCTTGCCCATGGCTTCGCGTAAATTTTCAAACTCTGAACTATCAACCGGGAACAGACCACAAAAGACAACAGGCTGTGAGGGCTTAAAGCCGGCCAGCATTGTCTCGCATGGTTTTTTATCATCGGTGACTGTGTCACCCACTCTGGTGTCGGCCACTTCTTTAATGGCAGCGGTGAAAAAGCCGATTTCGCCAGGGCCAAGCTCACCAGTCAGATCCTGTTTAGGGCGGAAGACACCAACGCGCTCAATAAGATAGCTGGCACCGGTGGACATCAGCTTGACCTTTTGCCCTTTTTTCAGCTGGCCATCAATAATGCGCACCAGAACAACAACACCCAGATAGGCATCATACCAGCTATCGATCAACAGAGCTTTTAACGGGGCGTCTCTCTCGCCTTTTGGCGCGGGCAGACGGGTGACGATGGCTTCAAGAACATCTTCAATGCCTAAACCTGTTTTGGCGGAAATCTCGACAGCTTCGGAGGCATCCAGCCCGATAACATCTTCAATTTGGGTTTTAACGCGCTCTGGCTCAGCGGCGGGGAGATCAACTTTATTGAGAACAGTGACAATCTCATGATCGTTCTCAATGGCCTGATAAACATTAGCCAATGTTTGTGCCTCAACCCCTTGGGAGGCATCCACCACAAGCAAAGAGCCTTCAACCGCTGATAATGAGCGGGAGACTTCATAAGCGAAATCCACATGGCCGGGGGTGTCGATGAGGTTTAGCTGGTAGGTCTCACCATTCTCAGCCTGATAATCGAGCCGCACTGTCTGGGCCTTGATGGTGATGCCGCGCTCTTTCTCGATTTCCATATTATCAAGCACCTGCTCACTCATCTCGCGTAGAGTTAGCCCGCCGCAAAGTTGGATTAAGCGGTCGGCAAGGGTAGATTTCCCGTGGTCGATATGGGCCACGATGGAAAAATTGCGGATGTTTTCAAGAGGTGTGTTGGATTTCTTATCACTCATGGCGGGGAGACATATCACCCTTTCAACATTGCGCCAAGCATTTGATACATGGTTTGGCTGCTATTTCTCGCTATTTTGTCTTTCGGGTCAGGCTTAAGTGATTTTAGCTGTTTTTTGCCGGGTTCGGAGCGCGTTTTATCTCCTCGCTCACAGCTGGGTGGGTGGAGGCATATTGCTGTGTTTTGGGGGGATAATGGCGATCTATTCGCTCTCTTTTTTGGCGTCGTCCCCTCCCACCTGTTCAGGAACCTTAACCGGGGTGGTTTCTTTGGCAATATCTGGCAATTTTTGCGGGGTTTCGGCCTCTTCTTGCTCCACCTCGATTTTGGCATCGCCGTCAGGTTTAGCCCAGACAACACGCTTATAATCAAAGCCATATTCAATGGTGGGTTTGATGATTGTGAAGTATGGCGATAGGTCAAAGTCGCGCGGGGTGAAGAGGCTGTGATGGCGTATATGCAAGATTTCCTGGCGGCTATAGGTGCTGGAGGCGCGGCGATGGCCTTTGTCATAGGTTATGCGCGGCAGGATCGGGTAGTTGACCTTTTGAAAAGCCTTGGCAATGAGCGTTGAGCATATGGCGCGGGTTGGCTCGCCTGAGCCCAGATACAAAAGCCGCCGCCGCCAGCGCACCGGTACCGGCGGCGTGGGGAACAGATAGCGGGCCAGGTCGAGGATGTTGCGAGTGTCATATTTGATGCCGATATGGTCTACCATGAACTTTACAACGGCGGCGCGGTCATCTGGTGTGAGATTTACCGGGCGGCAAATGCGGGTATTATAGGTCTGGTATTTTGACAAGGGAACGGCGATGCACCCAATGCCTAGCTCAACTTCGACCAGGTTTTTCTGCTCCAGGGTGGGGACACCCCTTTCGCCATTTTCAGTATGGAGGGCATCTCCGATAAAGAGGGCGGCATGTGACCAGGTGGATTGAGTGAGATATTTAATCGCGGCTGAGACTTTCTGGTTCCCCTCCACTAGTAAAATATCACCCGGCTGAAGCAGCCGCAGCAGGATTTCAGGGTCTGAGGGGGTGAACGGTTCATAGCCGCTTGATTCAGTCTCCAGCCGATTAGAGATCCAATTTCCCAGTTTGTCGAGCAGGGTATTCATTATGCCCATGCGGCGGCGCTCCTTTTAGCTGCAGCAATCACTTTTGAGTATAAGGCCTTAGATGTAAAGGTGGGATAAGATTATAGTGAAGAAAGGTGAAGGCATGATCCGGTGATAGAACCGGGTTGAAACCAGCTAAAATTGAACTATTCTAATTTAAAAACATGATGCTGCAAAAAGTGATGAATTGAGCTGGCTTGACGGGCTCTTTTCAGTGAATAGCGCGCTCGCTAGTCTAGCGATTATGATCAGCAGCGTGAGACGAAACAGGAGACACCCATTGTGAAGAGCTTTGCTGATTTAACAGAGAAAGAAATTCTGGCGTTGGCGATTTCAATGGAGGAGGAGCATGGGCGGCTTTATCTCGATTACGCGGAAGAGCTTAGGGAAGACTTTCCTGGGTCTGCCAGGATTTTTGAGGAGATGGCAGCCGAAGAAAGTGAGCACCGCCGCTCACTGATTGATATTTATGAACAAAGATTTGGCGCGCATATTCCGCTTTTGCGCTCTGGAGATGTGAAGGGATTTGTCCACCATAAGCCATTATGGCTGATCGGCCCTTTGCGGCTGGAGGCTGTTCGGGAGCAGGTTGAACAGATCGAATCTGAATCTGCGCGTTTTTATGAGCTTGCAGCACAGCGCAGCACTGACACTGGCGCTCGCAAATTGCTTGGTGATCTGGCTACTGCTGAGCGCGACCATGAAAGCCTGGCAACCCGGCTCAAGGCCGAACATCTCACTGATGAAACCCTGACTGAGGAAGAAGCCACCAAGCAGCGGATGTTTGTCTTGCAATATGTGCAACCGGGGCTGGCTGGCTTAATGGATGGCTCTGTCTCCACCTTAGCGCCGGTGTTTGCCGCGGCCTTTGCAACCGGCAGCACATGGGAGACATTTTTGGTTGGCTCTGCGGCCTCAGTGGGTGCGGGTATTTCTATGGGCTTTACTGAGGCACTTTCTGATGACGGCATTATTTCTGGCCGCGGCAGCCCTGTTCTGCGCGGTTGGATAACGGGTATCATGACGATGATTGGCGGGCTTGGTCATACCTTGCCATACCTCATCCCTGATTTTTACTGGGCAACTTTTGTGGCGATTGTGATTGTTGTCATTGAGCTATGGGTGATTGCCTGGATCCGCGCGAAATATATGGATACTAAATTTCTGCGTGCCGTATTTGAGGTTGTGGTCGGCGGGCTAATCGTTTTTGCGGCCGGAGTGCTGATCGGGCAAGCTTAGCGGTGAGATATCTATAAATTAGCAGCCGTTATTTTGTCACTGTCTTATGCTGACATCCACTCTTCTGTTTGACCGCTTACCCATAAATTGAACATAATTTAATTAAATGAAGGAGGGCTAACAGAGCCACTCATCTGCTGTTCAGATTTAAAATCTTAAAGTGGGTCAACTCGATTGCATCAGGGAGCAAAAAAAAATGAAACGCACTAGCGATAAAAAATCTCGATCAAGCTTCAAAAAATTACTCATGGCTGCTGGCGCCCTTGCCGTCACGGCTACGGTTGCAGAAGCTAAAGACCTGCCGAACCTCTTTATTATTGAAGAAGAATCCTCCATTAATTTTGTTGGCTGCTCAAAGAATGAACCGCTGTTTAAAGGTATTATCGCGGTTAAAAATGACGGTGGTGGCCGGGCTAAGCGGCTGGTCGTTACCCCCTTGCTTGCGGTTTACGTACCAACGGCGCTGGACCTTAAGGATGAGCGGCGCTGGCTAAACTCATTTGCGCCGGGTGAAATTCAATCTAAAGACTTTGAAATTGGCAAAGGCACGGTGAAAAGCGGGCGCAACTTTACGCCGCAAACCACACGGGTGACTAATTTTGACGCGCGCTCAGTGAGCTTTCAGCAAAAAGCGCTGTTTGTGCTTGGCTATGGCCCACGGGATTTTGATGGCATAAAAGGCCCAATTACCCGGCGCGCAATTCGCCGTTTTCAAAGTGATATCGGCAACAAGCAAACAGGCACCCTTAGCCGCGAAGAGCGCTACACCTTATTGCGCCGGGCCTCTAAGGGCTTGATTGATGCGGGCATTTTCAAAACCGAATCCCGCGATACACCGGTAACCGTTTACGCGATTGTGGACCCATATAACAAGATCGCCGAGCTAGATGAGACGGATAATATTATGGTCCGAAAATTCAATGTAGATTGCAGATAGGTTAGTCTAGATATCTCTTAAGATATCTCTCACGGCTATTCCAAGCGCTAGGCGCTTGGGCCTCCGAGGGGCGGCGTAAAACGCCGGGCGCCGCTCGCGCGGGACGCCATGTCACCCTATACTAACGCACTCGCGTCAGTATAGGGTTCCTTCTTCGTGTTGGGCCATATCATCCCTTATCTCTCACGGCTATTCCAAGCGCTAGGCGCTTGGGCCTCCGAGGGGTCGGAAATGTTTCTTGGCGCTTTAGGTTGCCCAGCTTGCAACCGCGCTAACCCCTTGCGCCGCTCGCGCGGGACGCCATGTCACAACATCAGCTTGCGATGCCAAGCTGGTGTTGTTCCTTCTTCGCATAGCGAAGCTCCTTAGCTTTTGGCTAATCTCCGTTTGTGGGCTTCGTGGCTAATCGCTGATGCGGGTTTTTACATAGGAGCCTGGGGCGTCTTCAATGGCTTTGAGGCCGCCTGCGCCAGGTATACGGGCTGGCACGCGCTTGCCGCTACGACGCTTCAACCATTTGCCCCAATCTTCCCACCAGGAACCATCATGCTCTTTCGAGGTCTCTAGCCATTCTTCTGCTGTGGTGTATTTTTTATGGTTGGTTGAGTAACCGTATTTCTTCTTGCGAGGATGATTGACGACACCGGCGATGTGACCGGAACCACCAAGCACAAAGCGAACCGGGCCTTTAAATTTTTGGGTTGCCGGATAGCAAGATTGCCACGGGGCTATATGATCTTCTTTTGTTGAGAGAAAATAGCTGGTGGTTTTGATTTTCTCGATATCGATTGGCACGCCGTTTAGCTCCAGCACGTCATTTTTCATCAGACCGTTCTTTTTATAGAAGTTCCTTAGATAATAGATCAGCATGGTGGCTGGCAGGCGGGTGGAATCTGAGTTCCAATATAGCAAATCAAACGGCAGCGGCTCTTTGCCGAGCAGGTAATTATTCACCACGAATGACCAAATGAGATCATTCTCTCGCATCAACGAGAACATGTTCGACATGTGATGGCCCTCAAGATACCCCTTCTGGTCGATGTATTTTTCCATGTTTTTTAATTGGGCATCATCAATGAAGACCGAAGCTTCACCTATGTCTTTGAGATCTACCATAGTTGTGAGGAATGTTGCCGCTTTAACGCGGTTATCTTTCTTGGCAGCCATATAGGCAAGTGTGGCAACGCTGAGAATGCCGCCAATGCAGAAGCCAAGTAAGTTCAGCTCTTTCTCACCCGTGGCTTCCTGTATCGCATCCATAGCCGCGAGGGGGCCTTCCAGCATATAGCTTTCAAAGCCTTTATTGGCCAGATCGCGGCGCGGGTTAACCCAGGATATGACAAAGACGGTATAGCCTTGATCAACTGTCCATTTAATCAGACTATTCTTTTCCTGCAGATCAAGCACATAAAATTTATTAATCCAGGGCGGCACAAACAGGATGGGGCGCTTGTGAACAGTTTTGGTGGTTGGGGAATATTGGATCAGCTGGATCAAGTCATTCTGATAAATGACCTTGCCTTTGGTGGTGGCGATATTTTTGCCAACCTCAAATGCTTTTTCATCGCATATGCTGATTTTTAATTTGCCCTGGCCGCGCTCCAGGTCGCGCAACAAATTCTCCATACCGCTGATCAGGTTTTCGCCACCGGTTTCCTGCACCTTTTTCAACACAAGCGGGTTGGTGGACGCAAAGTTAGATGGCGAGATGGCATTGATATATTGGCGGGTATAAAATTTGACCTTGGCGTGGCTTTCGGCATCTATGTTTTCAATGCCATGGACCATTTCTCGCATATATTTTGAGGTGATCAGATAAGACTGCTTGATGAAATCTGACATCATATTCTCTGACCAGGTTTCGTCAGAAAAGCGCTTGTCTCCCGGCTCTGGCTGGATCACCGGCATTACGTCCTGGCCCTGCAGGCGCTCGAATGTGGTGCGCATCAACTTGAAATTCTGCATCGCCATATCGCGGAACAGATCTTCATATTTGGCCGGGTTGGTCATCATTTGGGCGCCAAGCTGCATAAACGCCTGGCCGGCAGCGAAGGGGTCAAAAAACTGAAAATCTGAGCCAGCAACCGCACGCATCTGCTTTGACCAAAAGTCATGCACCATGCGCTGGCTGTGATCCATTACGGATGCAAACCTGGCCACGGCTTCTTCCGATTTTAGATTCGGAGGAACGACCAGTGGTGTAGCCGGCTTTTTCTTAGACGTCATTGTAATGTTAACCTGATTAAAACTGCCCTATTAATGTTTTGCTAATGATTCCTTAAATATTTGATAACCAAGACTGGTAAGGCCTTATTTTTCATATAAATTATAGATCAACGAAGTTAATCATAACCTACGAAGGCATTCCGACAAAGACCTGCTGATGAGAACTCCATTGCCCGTCAGGATACCTCTATCCACGCTTCTACGACTATAGTTCGATGAAATGAGGTTAATTTTGGAGAGCCGCGTTTTTAGCGCTCTCAGCCCCCTCCTGCGTCACTTGAGCGCTTAAAATTGAATTTCTTCAATCATACCAGTGGGAAGGTGGACACGGATTTTCTTATAACGAAGGGATTGGACTATTTTTTGATTTATATCAAAATCTTAAAGTGCTAGTTTCATCTTTGGCGATAAGCTTCGTTACCGGATGTTTTAATTAATTACATTATGATGACTGAATCAGGTAAATTGAAGTTCACCAATTGTTTTTTTGTATGCACTTAGTGTCTGGGTTACCCACTTAATACCCAATAGTTAAAAGTGCTTGACGCTTATGCAGCTTTTGTTTGTGATCAGAAATCTGATTATGAACAGGTCGTTAACAACATTATATTGTTGGAGTTAGCTGAAATTTTGCCTTTGGCACCTATATATAGAGATAGGGAGCGGAAGTCGGTACTAACTATTTAGGAAGGTCCAAGATATGCTCTACAATTGGGTTGAATTTAACCGCGCACTTGCTCACCCGGCGAGGATGGCGGCTAAGTCTGGTAGCTTCATCTTTAGTTATCCGATGAACCCTATCTCTCATACAGCAGCGGGCCGCAGTGTTGCAGCGCTTTGCGAAGTTTTCGAGCGCGCAACGCGCCCTTACGGCAAACCTCAATTTGACCTTGAAACCACTGTTGTGGACGGCAAAACTGTTGAGGTGCAAGAGCATACTGTATGGCGTCGGCCTTTCTGTAACATTGTGCATTTCTCTCGCGATATTCCTTTTAAGACTAAGCAGGCTTCGCCTCGTATTCTTCTGGTTGCGCCGATGTCTGGCCATTATGCCACTTTGCTGCGCGGCACTGTAGAAGCGCTACTGCCCCATGCTGAGGTTTATATTACGGACTGGGTAGATGCCCGTATGGTCCCTGTTAGCTCTGGTATGTTTCATCTTGATGACTATATCGAGTATCTCATCGAAATGATGGAGCTGTTTGATGGTGATGTGCATGCCGTGGCGGTTTGCCAACCTTCTGTAGCGTTGATGGCTGCTGTTTCTCATATGGAGGAGCAGGGCTCTCGCAATGTACCAAACAGCATGACCTTGATGGGCGGCCCGATTGATACCCGGGTAAACCCAACGGCTGTTAATGACATTGCCCAGGAAAAAGATATCGACTGGTTCCGCAAAAATGTACTTTCAACCGTTCCCTGGATTTATCCGGGTGGTGGCCGCCGGGTTTATCCTGGCTTCCTACAGCTGAGCAGCTTTATGGCCATGAACTTTGATACCCATGCGCAATCTCACCGCGATCACTTCTTTGATCTTATTAAGGGTGATGATGAATCAGCTGAGAAACATCAGAGCTTCTATGATGAGTATCTTGCTGTGATGGATCTAACCGCCGAATTTTATCTCGAAACGGTTGAGAAGGTCTTCATTAAGAAATTACTGCCGCAAGGTAAGCTCACCTATAGAAACCATAAGATTGACCCGAGCCAAATTCGTAACGTGCCCCTGATGACCATTGAGGGCGAGCTTGATGATATTACGGGTGTTGGCCAGTGTAAGGCTGCCCATGACCTTTGCTCAAAATTACCCGCTTCTAAACGGGCGCATTATGAGCAGAAAGGCGTTGGCCATTATGGTATTTTCAACGGCTCTCGGTTCCGTAAATTCGTATTGCCAGAGATTTTGAAATTTGTGGCTAAGCAAGAGCCTTCAAGGCGCAGCGTTATGCGCCGGATGGGGCTTGATGTGCTCGAAGATGAGAGCAGTAGCTAAAATCTAAAACCGGGTTGTTTATGACTAAGCGCCTGGATTTACTATCACTACTAATTTTACTAACAGCGGCTGGCTTTCTCAGCCGCTGTTTTTTTGTCCGCTAGTGATTTAAGGCGGGAATTTTGGCTGAGGACAGCAGTTGGCATAAAAACAGGCACCCCATTGCTATGGGGCGCCTGTTTGATTGTCTTTCTAAAGCTGGCCCAGCACGAAGTGTGGGGGCTGATACTCATCTCACTGAGGGATTATGAGTTTTACTTATGATCTTTCGTCACCATGCTTGAGAGCTCCTGGGCTTGCTCTGTGTAGGCTTCGATTTGCTTGCGAACATATTCTGATTGCAGTTCCATGGCCTGTGACATGTCGGTTGCATCGACCAGCTTGGTTGCAAGTTCGTAACTGGAATTAATATTCTCGCGGACATAATCCAGAGTTTTCTGGTTCAGATCGCTCACATCGTCGTTACCGACCATAGCGGTTGATTTGATAAACATGGCTTGTGCTTGTGTCATGGCGCTCAGGAATTGCTCCTGTGCATCCTTCACGCGAGTGATATTTTGTTTGGCGTATTCACGTGCTGATTCAACAGCATGATCATCAATTTTACCTTTTTTGCCTGTCGTCATCTTTTTTTCCTAAACATCAATTTGTTATTTACAAAAATAGGAAGGGCTTTTTTAAAATTTTTCTACGCCTAAAAGGTCTCCGCTGTATTTGAAATTTTCCGGTTGGAAAACTTCAGATCAAGACCTTTAATGCGGTAGACTTCAATGCAGAGATCTTCGACAAAAAAATCAGTGCGAAGGCACCGCAAAGCCTGAAAATCAGCCGGATAGCTTTAAAGACTTTCCCTAGTGGTTTCTCGCGGTTGTGTTGCGATTACCTATAATACCTAAAAACATAGTTTCATGCAATTTGCAAGACCGCCGGATATTAAAATAAAGCTATAAAGTTTTCTTTGTTTTCCAAATGATTAACAGCGCCAATTACAATGATACCTTCACGGCATTCTGCAACGGCCGGGCCGGGCCCAAACAGGCAACTGATGACACATTCACGGCGATTAATTGAGCCCTTACCTTACTCTGCCTTGGCTAGTTGCTCTCTAATCCGGAATTTTTGGATTTTTCCTGTCGAGGTTTTTGGCAACTCACCAAAGACAATTTTGGTTGGGCATTTATAGCGGGCCATATTCTCTCGGCAAAAGTTGATTAATTCCTCTTCACAAACGGTTGCGCCGTCTTTGATTTCAACCACGGCATAAGGGGTCTCCCCCCATTTTTCATGAGGCATGCCAACGACAGCGGCAGCCTGGATAGCCGGGTGCTTAAAGAGCGTGTTCTCTACCTCGATTGATGAGATATTCTCACCGCCTGAAATGATCACATCTTTCGAGCGGTCTTTTAACTGTATGTAGCCATCAGGGTGAAGAACGCCTAAATCACCGGAATGAAACCACCCGCCTTCAAAGGCTTTGGCTGAGGCTTCCGGATTTTTCAGATAGCCTTTCATCACGCAGTTCCCGCGGAACATCACCTCACCCATGGTTTCGCCGTCCATGGCTACCGTTTCCATAGTTTCAGGGTTCATCACTGTTAGCCCTTCAAGGCCAGGATAGCGCACACCTTGGCGGGCTTGTTTTTTGGTGCGCTCTTCTGAGGGGAGCTGGTCCCACTCTTCTTTCCAGGCGTTTATGACACCGGGGCCGTAAACTTCAGTTAAGCCATAAACATGCACAACCCTGAAGCCGGCTTCTGTCATCGCTTTCAGTACAGATTCTGGCGGCGGGGCGGCAGAGGCAATGAAGGCGATCTGATGGTCAAAACTGCGCTTCTCTTCAGCAGGGGCATTCAGGAGCGTCGACATAACGATTGGCGCGCCGCAAAGATGCGTCACTTTATAGTCTGCAATGGCTTCATAGATCGGTTTCGAGCGGACCCAGCGCAGGCATATATGGGTGCCTGCCGCAGCTGATATTGTCCAGGCGAAGCACCAGCCATTGCAATGAAACATTGGCAGGGTCCAGAGATAGACCGGATGAGTGCCAAGACCCGCTGTGATATTATTGGTGTAGCACATAAGCGCGGCACCGCGGTGGTGATAGACCACGCCCTTCGGGTTACCTGTTGTGCCTGAGGTGTAGTTGACGGAGATGGCGTCCCACTCATCATTCGGTAATTTCCATGAAAAATTCTCATCACCTGTGCTGAGGAATTGCTCATACTCGATCTCACCAAGGCGCTGACCGGCAATATCATGCACCGGGTCAACATAATCTATGACGAGCGGGGTAACCCCGACTAGCTCCAGTGCTTTTTTTATTGTGTCTGAAAATTCAAGATCTGTGATCAGAACTTTGGTTTCAGCGTGATCCATCTGGAATGCGATGGTTTCTGCATCGAGGCGTGTGTTCATTGTGTGCAGGACAGCACCTGCCATGGGCACGGCCATATGAGCCTCCAGCATGGCGGGGGTGTTAGAGAGCATGACGGAGACTGTATCGCCGGTAGAGATATTACGCGCCGCTAGCGCGCTGGCCAGCATGAGGCTGCGTTTATAATATTCTGAATAGGTGAATTGCTGGCTGCCATGGATTATGGCTGTCTTATCGGGGTAGATGGCTGCCGTGCGGGCAAATTGCGTTATGGGAGTGAGGGGCTGGTGGTTTGCGTCGTTTTTATCCAAGTCAGTTAAGAAGATGTTGTCTGTCATGATGATCTGTCTTGTTCTTTTTCTGCTGGTTCTTTTCGGCGGCGGCGAGTGGTTTAATATTGTGGCATATCAAAGCTTTTTGCTATCTATGGGCATTCAGACAGCCTGGCTTTGTACGGCCCTTTAAAACTAGTATAGCGTGCTGCTTTGTCTTGTCCTGTCATCAATATGTACGAAAGCAGGCGCAACTTCATGTAATTTATGACATTAAGCGGTAATTTCTGGAGGTGAAAGTGTTTCTTGCTGGTTGAAGGCAGGTTTCTGACAGCTTGTATGAGGTGAGGCTGCGGGGATTTGCAGCTTTGTTTGCTCTTATATAATGCTCTATTATTGGCGGCATTGCTTGTATTGGCAGCATTGCAGGGCCTTCATCGGCTTAGATGTGGTCTGATAAAGTCTCGTCGCAGCAATCAGTCCATCCACTTGTCTTGAAATAAACATTGCGGAGCATTTATGGAACGGCCTTTTTTTCAGAGTACCACCCTCATTCAGGTTAAGACACAGGCCAAAGGCTTCCATATGATAACCGGTGAGGCTGAACAGTGGTTGCGTGAAATCGGGGCGGAAATGGGTACCTTGACGCTTTTTGTGCGCCATACCTCCGCTTCGCTGACGGTTCAGGAAAATGCGGACCCGACGGTGCGCGAAGATTTGACCATGGCAATGGATGAGCTGGCCCCGGAAGACCGGCCCTACCAGCATTGCAATGAGGGGCCGGATGATATGCCCGCCCATATTAAAACCATGCTGACTGATGTGAGTTTAACCCTACCGGTGATTGAAGGGCGGCTTGACCTTGGCATGTGGCAAGGGATTTACCTGATTGAGCATCGTGCCCAACGCCACCAGCGCGCTGTGCGGTTACTGTTTCAAGGTACGGCGCTTAACTGACCCTGTTTAGCCGTTTTTAACTGCAGCTATCAGCATTTCCTGATTGCCGGCATGGCCCTTTATGGGCGATGGGGTGAGACCGATAAGTGACCAGCCTTGCTGGGCCTCCAACCAGAGTTTCATTCGCTCAATGGACTGCGCGCCCAACTCTTCATTTTTAACAACACCTTTTTTGTTTAGCCCTTCTGGCCCAACTTCAAATTGCGGTTTTATCAACGCCACCAGCCAGCTTTGGTCAGCCATTAATGTGAGAGGGTGGGAGAGGGCTTTTTCTAAAGAGATAAAACTGACATCTATAGTCAGCGCTGTTGGTGCTGCGGCGAACTCCTCAGCATGAAGGCTGCGCGCATCGCGGCCTTCAAGTGAAGTGACACGTTCATCTGCCTGTAGTTTTTCATGCAATTGGCCGTGGCCTACATCTACCGCGTAAACATGGGCTGCGCCCTGCTCTAGTAAAACCTCAGTGAAGCCGCCGGTGGAGGCGCCAATATCAAGCACCAGCTTGCCTTTAGCATTCAGATCAAAAACCTCCAGCGCATGGCGGAGTTTTAAAGCCCCCCTCGAGACATGGACCAAAGCCTGATCGCTGAGGGTGATGACGGCGGAGGCAGTAACGGTTTGGGCCGGTTTTTCAATTTTGTTGCCATTCACGAAGACATGGCCAGATTTAATGATTTCGCGCGCGCGGGAGCGGGTCGGTGCCAGCCCGCGTCTGGTTAATTCTGTGTCGAGACGCGTCAAGGTCTTAGTCTCAGGCTCACCGCTATTGTGAGTTTCATGACCTTGAAGGTTTACTTCTTCATTGCCGCACTCTTCAGTCTGCTGTTTTTTTCTTTTACGGCCCATTTGCTTTTCTGCTCATTTTGCTCTTAACGCCAGGCTTGGAGGAGTTGGCGGTAGCATACAACCTTGTTCAGTCGCGTGATGGCTATTCATGGGGCTTAGCATGCAGAATTAGACTTGTGAAAGTCTAAACTGTGGCAGCTTTCTGTCGAATGCGGAGAGATTTTATCTCCCGGGCTATCCGGCCATATCGTGTGTTTATACAGGCTTGCCTACACTCACAATCATCAGCTCCGCAACAGACGGAGAGCTATTCAGATAGATGTGAAAGGAAGTTTGATTATGAAAACGTTTTTTAAAGCGACAGGTTTAACTCTTATTCTGATTTCAACACCCGCCCTGGCGGACAATCATACGAATATTAATGAGCACCCGGGTATGAAGGCTAAAGCTGATGAGGCCGTGCGTGTTGTTGGCTGTAAAGGCGGTGAAGCTGCAGTGGATGGCGATCTTACCATCGTCAAAGGTGCATCATGTGAAGATGGTACGTATGATCTCACTTTTGATTCCAAGTTCAAGATGAAAAATAAAACCAAGATCAGTAAATAATTCCACTAGCTGATTGATACAAGAGGACGCGCATTGCGCGTCCTTTTTTAATGGGGCCGAGGGTGTTTGTACTCACCACATAGAAGCTTATCCAACGCAGCGTTAAGCTTTGGCTGGTATTGGCTATGCTAGGATTATCAGATGATTCTTTTATGTGGGGCTGGGGGCACTGCAGCGGGTTGGCCCAGGCTTCGCACATGTGAAGGGGCCGGGCTGGCTTTTCAGCACAAGAGAAGAGACATCTTGATCCATTGGAGCTGGCTTGATGACTGATATACCGACACATCCCTATAAATTACAGACTGACGGGTCGTTTGCTGATCAAAACGGCGCTGGCGAGAACGGCACAGATGAGAGCCCTCTTACGACCGCCTTTGACACCTGGCCGGTGAACGCTTCACTCGAAGATGCGCTTGAGCGCTGGCATTTATATATCTCTATTGACCGGGCGCTAGCGCCAAAAACAGTTGAAAGTTATCTGCGTGATATACGCCAATTTGTCGGCTTTTTTTATCGGCGGCAGGGAGAGGCGCTTCGTGTTGAAGATCTGGCAGCATTTGCGGCCCGTGATTTCCGGGCCTTTCTGGCTTTTCGCCGTGAGGCGGGTGCCTCTGACAGATCGGTTGCTCGTGCGCTTTCTGCATTACGCATGTTTTATCGCTTTTTGGAGCGAGAGGATGGTGTGAGCAATGCCGGTCTTTTATTGATTAAATCACCCAAAACTGCCCATGCTATTCCGAAACCTCTTTCAGTTGAAAAAGCCATGGAAAGTATTGATCAGGCGGTGCTTGGTCAACGGGCCGGTAGCGCCTCCTGGATTATCGACCGGGACACTAGCGTGCTCTTGTTGCTTTATGGGGCTGGCTTGCGGATTTCCGAGGCGTTAGGGCTTCTTGTTTCTGACGCGCCGGGGGCCGGGGTTGAATTGCTGCGCATTACTGGTAAGGGTGGCCGGGAGCGGGCAGTGCCTATTTTGCCGCTCATTAATGAAGCGGTGGAGCGGTACTTATTATCTTGCCCCTTTGCGCTTGATGACGGGGATGTGCTATTTCGCGGGGAAAAGGGGGGGCCGCTTTCTCCGCGGATTATACAAAAGCTAATGAGCCGGCTCCGGGAGGCTTTAAAACTTCCCCCCAGCGCCACGCCCCATGCGCTGCGCCATTCATTTGCAACTCATCTTTTAGGCTCTGGTGCAGACTTGCGGCAAATTCAAGAGTTGCTTGGCCATGCCAGCCTTTCGACAACGCAGATCTATACCGAGGTGGACAGGACGCAGCTTTTGAAAGTCTATGATGCCGCTCATCCGCGCAAGTAGCTATCTTGTTGGCTAATTTATATTGGGTGTGGGAGGTTCTTAGTCAGCTGGTTGGAGATAATGTGTGCTGCGTTTTGTTGGGCGGTTATCTCTGTAATCAATCATCACATCGACCTTCAACAAGCTGCCCTCATCACTGATCAAGATTTTTCTTATCGCCGAAAATGTGTTGTAAGTGGCAAGCAGATCGCCATTCCTTTGGGTGATGCCCTCAGCGCGGCCCCAGATACAATCTGCCCTGGCACAGCGGGCATGGGCCTTCACCAACCAGAGCGCATTTCGTAGCGGATCGTAGCTCTTTTTATTGTTTTTGCCGCAATTATAATCAATTTCAAGTCGTGAGAGATCCTGATTGGCTGGTTCCGGATTTATCCAGCTGCGGGCAATGGTTGGGCGCTGGCAGCTGGTACCAGCGGTTTGCAGTATCGCGATGATGATGGCGAGACCGAGGGGCAAGCGCGTTTTTGGACGCTGCTTTTTTGGGGCCCTGGAGGTTCTATTTATAAAGATCATTAAAACCCATCCTCGCCAAACTCATGAAGGTCGATAGCTAAACCCTGTTAGTTTACGTCTGAATAGATAAATGTATGGTGAAAGTGCAGGGTAAAATTTGAGTCATCTGCGCCAATAGCTGACATAAACAGTGCAATCAGCTGTATGCAAAGGCAAGTCTCTGATTAAAATTTATTTATTTTGAGCGGCAGACTGCCAGGATTGAGTGCGTGGGACCTTAGAAGAAATGCTGCTTTGGCAAGCTGCGATACAGGCAATATGCTGGCTCTTGCAGCTGCCGGTATTGCCGGAAGCATAACAGGCTTTGGTGCGTGTGCGGCAGGCTGCCATGCAAGCTCGCAGTGCCTTTACATTATTATTGGCTGCTTTGTAATTGGAGTTATTCTCGGCAGATTTATATGATTGCGCCGCTAATGCCCCTGAAAATAGCGGTCCGTGTATATACGGACCTGTAGCGCTGAGCACAGTTATGAAAACTGCAACAAATGCCACAATTGAGCGTGATACTTTTAGTCTCTGCCGCAATAGTTTAATCCTTTGCCCCTGACCTTAGATCCAAATTACAGTGATTTGAGCTAACTTATCTGACTGTTAAAATACAGATGAGCTTGAAAACTGGGGCTATAAAAATCTAGCCTAATGTACTGAATAGCTGCAAATTAGCAAATACACAATGAACCTAAGCTGAATAGGTATGATGTTTATGCTAAAATACAGCTTTGAGGTCGTAGCGCTTTGGCAGTCCAATCTAATATCCGGAGAGTGATTATGCTTCTTGACCGACGAGACTTTCTAAAAGCCGGTGCGGCGAATGCCAGTGTGCTCTTTGCTGGTTTTTTAGGTATAGGCGCTGGAATCAGCTCAGGTTTTGGGTTTTTGCGTAGCTCTAAAGCACTGGCTGAAACGGCGACATTAGCTGAGGGGGACGTGAAAACCGGCGCAAATGGGCTTTATGTCCAGCCCTGGTTTGAAGATAGCTTCCTTGACCTTGGGGAAGAACTTGAAGCAGCCGCCTTGAAAAATAAACAACTTGTTCTCATCTTTGAACAAACTGGCTGCCCTTATTGCAAAGAGCTTCATAAGGTTAATCTCAGCCGGCCAGAAATTGCCGATTTTATGAAAGAAAATTATCATGTGGTGCAGCTCGATATTCGCGGCTCACGTGAGGTGGTTGATTTTAACGGTAAGACACTTTCCGAGACGGGCTTCGCGCGGCAAGCTCAGATTCATTTTACCCCAACCCTTAGTTTTTTCCCGCGCAACTCTTCCAAGGTAATTGGTAAGACCGGACGCGATGCAGAAGCGTTTCGGCTTACTGGATATTGGAAGCCGTTTCACTTTGAGACTGTTTTGCGATTTGTTCGTGATGGGGCTTACAAGGAGGAAAACCTCCAGACTTACCTGAGTGAGCGGCTAAAGACCCTGAAACGGGAAGGTAAAACACAAGAAGTCTGGGACTAATGCCAGGCGGTATAGTGGGGCGGTTTGTAAGAAAGTCTCTAAATAAAACCAGTGATTAATGCGGTATTATTGTGTAATGTACAGCTTAGGCACTGTAATTTCTAAATTTTGACCTTAGATCTTGGTTCTCCTGTTGAGAGAGCGGCTAATTTGACCGGTTATCTGGCGTAATTAATACGAGATTTCTTGGCGGGTCTTAATTATAGTTACAGGCCAGTATTGCAGACGCAGGCAAGTGTTTTAGTCTTTTGGGGCGGGATTTTTGGGGATTTTATGAGTTTAGACTTTGATGACCAAGGCATTACCCCCCCTAGCCGTACCGTAATGGACGGGATGAGCCACCGCGCCCTAACCTATCTAATCTCTCTTTCCCGTTATTCCAAACGCGCTGTGTTAATGGCATTGGATTTTACGCTGCTTTCACTGGCGCTCTGGTCTGCTTATTCTTTGCGCCTCGGAGTGTTTTATACCCCAGATACCCTTAGCCTTTGGGCGCTGCTGTTAACAGCGCCGATCATTGGTGTTTTCTGTTTCCATTATAACGGTGTTTATAAACTCATCACCCGTTATTCAGGTAGCCAGGGAGCCATGAAGGTTGCTATCTCCATGGCTATGTCAGTTTTGGTCTGGTGTCTCATCATATATATGACGAGTTATACCCTTTCCAACGTGCCGCGCTCCGTCATTGTGATATATGGCTTGCTTTCGACCCTGCTTGTTTGGAGCGCCCGGACATTTATTTCCTATTTGCTTGTTAGCTATATCCCATTATCTGCCAGAGGGAGGGCGGAGGGTGCTACGCCTGTTTTAATTTACGGTGTTGGTGATACAGGTATGCAACTTGCCTCTGAGCTTGATCATGGCAAGAGCCACAGGCTGGTTGGTTACCTCGATGACAACCCTTCAGTGTGGAGACAGATGCTCTCTGGTGTTCGGGTTTATAATCCGGCACTGATTGAAGATATTATCATCCGCGAGAATGTGAGTGAGATTTTTCTCGTTGATCAGGAGCTGACGAGACGGCGCAAACGAGAGCTTTTGAATAGTCTTGCCCCTTATTCTGTGTCTCTTAAAACTCTCTCCCCCTTGCAGGAGCGCTCTTCAGGCCGGGTTATGCTTTCTGACCTCAGGGAAGTTGGCCTTGAAGATCTGTTGGGCCGGGCCCCAGTACCACCACAGCCTGAACTATTGAACAAAAATATCCGCGGTAAAACGGTGATGATCACCGGGGCCGGCGGCTCTATTGGCTCTGAACTGGCGCGGCAGGTTGCAGCCCTGGAGCCTGCACAACTGATATTGTATGAGCGCTCAGAGCTCGCGCTTTATAAAATTGATTATGAGTTAGTGACATTCCGCAAGAGTTTAATCGCCCGCGAGAAAGCCTGCCCTAAGGCAGCCTTTAAGCTGGTCAGCGTGCTTGGCTCCGTATGTGATGAGAACTTACTCACCAAAACACTAGCTGAGTATGGGGTTGAGACGGTTTATCATGCTGCGGCCTATAAGCATGTGCCAATTGTGGAGGAAAATCCTGTTGCAGGATTAGAGAATAATGTTTTTGGTACGCTTACCGCCGCCAAGGCTGCCAGAGCCGCCAATGTTGAGCTTTTCGTCTTGATCTCCACTGACAAAGCCGTGCGGCCAACTAATGTTATGGGCGCAAGTAAACGCACTGCTGAGCTTTGTTTGCAAGCGCTGGCAGAAGATGTCAATGACGGCACTATTTTTACAATGGTGCGCTTTGGCAATGTGCTAGGCTCGTCAGGCAGTGTGGTTGCCCGCTTTCAAGAACAGATTGCCAATGGCGGGCCGATAACCGTGACCCATCCTGATATTGTGCGCTATTTCATGATGATCCCTGAAGCGGCGCAGCTTGTTATTCAAGCAGGCGGGTTAGCAAGCGGCGGTGAAGTTTTTGTGCTTGATATGGGGCGGCCGGTTAAAATTGTTGATCTTGCGCGGAGCATGGTCAACCTCTCCGGGTTGGAAATTGCGGACGAAACTAATCTGGATGGCGATATCAGTATTGAGTTTGTTGGCCTCCGAGAGGGGGAGAAACTTTATGAAGAGTTGTTGATTAATAAAAACAGCTCTCAAACTCTGCACCCTAAAATCATTCGTAATAACGAGGGTTTCTTGCCGCTGGCGCAACTTGAAGAGCGCCTCCTGGAGATGAAGGCTGCGCTTGAGCAATTTAATAAGCCCAAAATTACAGCCCTACTGCATGAGCTTGTGGAAGGTTACACCCCGGAAACACATCAGAATGGTGCAGATGATGCCCCTATTGCTAGTGCGGAAAATTGCCTGGCTTCTGTCACTTCATTTGGGGAAAAAAGCAGTGAGTTAAAAGATGACAAGCCTGCCCACTCTAGGGAGGCAAGTGCTCTTGAGGCAACAGAGACGGCACTTGATGAAGGGGCAGCTACATCAACTTTCACGGTGAGTACCCGGCATTGATGAGATTGTATCTCAGCAAAGAATATTAGAGGGAGTTGGGGTTGGACGATGTTGAAAAAGGGAGGATTGATCCTCCAGAACACCCTTCGAACACTATAGCGCCCACAAACTCACGTCTTCCCCTTACTGGTGAAGGTAATGGACTGCAACAGCACTCACCGCGGTATGTAGGCTCCCCTCCCCAAAGCGCCGTCCGCATTACAAACTCCGCACAAAATGCTCTCTATTCTCTCCTGGTTCCTCAAACTCTATCAGCCCATGAGTTTGAGCAAGCCTGCCACCGGGCGGCGATAGATCAGCTGCCGCTTGATGTGATGCTAATTAATCTTGGGTTCATTGATGAAGAGACTTATCTCAATCATCTTTCAAAGCTTAGCCATGTACCGGTGCTTGGAGCTGATGCAGCTGATGAGCTGATATTGTCTTACAGCCATAAAAAAATATTGAGTGAGAGCGGGCTGAAATCCTATGTGATTTTAACCCATGATGGTATTGCTATTGTGCCAATTGGGCTTGGTCCTGAAGAGATTGTCGATGAAGTGCTAAGCCATCAAGGTCTTGAGGCAAGTGGTCTGAATGCAAGTGCTCCGGGGCGCCGGGTGAGATTGGTTAGCGACAGCACTGTCCGCCGAGCATTTGAGCGGCGCTTTCGGGCTGTGCTTTCTAATCATGCGCGACATTCTCTCGCCACTGAAACTCCAGAGCAAAGCGCTAAATTTGGCATTAATATCCAGCAGAAATTTGGGTTGTTTTGCGTAACGCTGCTGACTATGGCTGGGTTTTATTATTGGCCAGAAAACACTGCCCTTGGGCTATCTGTTTTTTTTGCCATTTTCTTTATGTTTGTCATTATTCTTCGGGGGCTGGCAGCGATGATGCAACTTCGTCTCTCAGCCGGTCTTACTACGACCAGAGCGCCAGAAACTGCCCGAACTTTGCCAGTCTATACACTGCTGGTGCCGCTCTACCAGGAAGCCCATATGATCCCGCAACTGGTGCGTGCGCTTTCAGCGCTTGATTATCCCGCAGCGCTATTAGATATCAAACTTTTACTTGAAGAGCGGGACCATGAAACGATTGCCGCTGTTCAACAGCTTACATTACCAGGTTGTTTTGAGACATTGATCGTGCCGGATGGGGAACCGCTGACAAAACCCAAAGCGCTAAATTATGGGCTTCAATTTGCGCGCGGAGATTTTGTTGTCATCTATGATGCTGAGGATATTCCTGAGCCGGGGCAATTGCATGCGGCGCTCGCGCATTTTAACAAATTTGATTTTTTAAATATGGATGAAAGGCTTGCTGTTGTGCAAGCGCGGTTGAATTTTTATAACCCGAAAGAGAATTGGCTGGCGCGGCAATTCACCATTGAATATAGCTCGCTATTTGATGGCCTGCTGCCGCTTTATTATTATATTGGGTTTCCTATTCCATTGGGCGGTACTTCTAATCATTTTCGCCGGGATATATTGGAGCAAGTTGGCGGTTGGGACCCTTACAATGTCACGGAAGATGCTGACCTTGGTATGCGGCTTTATCGACGCGGTTATAAGGCAGCCATTCTTAATTCCACCACCTATGAAGAAGCTTGCAGCGGCGGTATGAACTGGCTGCGGCAACGCACCCGCTGGATGAAGGGGTGGTTGCAAACCTATTGCGTTCATATGCGCCAGCCTATGCAACTGCTATCTCAGATGGGGCCCTGGCGCTTTTTGGGCTTTCAAGCGGTGATGGGGGGGCCATTTTTCTCAGCCTTGGTTCACCCAATTTTCATGGCCCTTCTGATCCACGCCCTTATAGATTTACCCGCTGAGAAGATCCGCTCTGATGTGCCTTTGCTTGTTCTTTGGGCTGTGTCTTTTGTTAATCTTGCAGCTGGTTATGTGGTCACTTTATGGCTTGGTGTGGTCTCCCTGCGGTTTCGCAGTATCACCGGCTTTGTCATTGCCTTAATTACCTTGCCCTTCTACTGGCTATTCATCTCACTTGCAGCTTATCGCGCTGTTTTCCAGTTTCTCTACGCGCCGTTCAAGTGGGAGAAAACACCACATAAGGGTCTGTAATCCTTCCTGACTTCTAAAGAAAAATGACAGCTGATTTTTGGGCTTTATTAACCCGAAGCACCACATATTAAACCATTGATTAAACAAGGTTGCGTAACGGCTCATGTTGTTGCGGATGAGGATTTTATGACTGCTGGCAAGTTCAACATTGGCACACAACAGATTCTGTTGATTGAAAACAACGCTATGATGCGCCGGCTGGTGCGCGACATGCTGGTCGGGTTTGGTGTTAAGTTGCATCATATTGTTGAAACTGACCGTGTTTCTGATGCGCTGCTGCATGTTTATACGAAAAAGTTTGATCTGATCATCACTGACTTTTTCCTTGGTGACCTGGATGGGGGGGATCTAACCCGCCATATACGCGGAGATGAACGATGCCCAAACCGCAAAGTACCTATTCTCCTGATAACCGGCGCACCCAATCACGAGAAGGTATTAAAAGCGCTTGAATCGGGTGTGAATGAAGTGCTGGCCAAGCCGATCGCGCCTAGCGCACTTTATTATCGGGTGTTTGCTATTCTTAGTAAGCCGCGGCCTTTTGTTATCACCTCACGATATATCGGGCCGTCGCGCAGTGTGCAGCGGCTGGAAGGGCTGGCCAAACTTAGGCAAAACCGGCCAACTGGGGAGCGCCAGTGGCGCTCAGTTCAGCAGGCTGCTGTTAAATATCCTAAAACCGAGAAGCAACAACCTGCGACCGATAAGCTGTTAATGACCTAAGCCCACCCCGCCACACTGCTTCAGCTGATTGATCACAACAATCTGATCAACATGTTATAGCTGCTACGCTTTTGCCGTGTTACTTTCCTGCTGCCTTACTTACTTTTCTAGCAATTGATCGCGAGCAGCTTGTTTTTATGACTAATCTTACGGCCAAAACTGAAAATGTTTCCCAGAGAGATAAATTCACCGACCCTGATAAAACACAAGATGGGTCAGAGCGCGCAAAAGTCGCTTTAACGAAGCTGGAAACGCTGTGGTTTAATACCGGCACTCTTTGCAATATTGAATGTGAGAATTGCTACATTCTCTCCTCCCCCACCAATGATGCGCTTGCCTATATTAAAGAAGATGAAGTCACCCCTTATTTAGATGAGATTGCGGCGTTGGACTTAGGCACAAGGGAAATTGGCTTCACCGGCGGTGAGCCTTTTATGAACCCTGATATGATCGCCATGGCTGAGGCAGCGCTCTCTCGTGGGTTTGAGGTGCTTATTCTAACAAATGCCATGGCACCGATGATGCGGCCTAAAATTAAAACGGGGTTGCTTTCGCTTTTGGCGCGGTATGGCAAACAACTCACGCTGCGCATCAGCCTTGATCATTACAGCGCTGCGCTTCATGACGCAGAGCGCGGCAAAGGGGCCTTTGAGAAAAGCGCTGAAGGGTTAAGCTGGTTAAGCGAACATGGCTTCCAGATCACCATAGCCGGACGTAGTTTTTCAAATGAAGTTGAGAGCGATGCGCGGGCGGCTTATGCGGCGCTTTTTAAAGAACGCGGCTGGGCCATTGACGCCGACGATGCCATGAGCCTTGTGATCTTCCCTGAAATGGATGAAACGGCTGAGGTGCCTGAGATCACCAGCGAATGCTGGGACATACTTGGTCTTGCGCCTTCAGACATTATGTGCGCCTCCAGCCGGATGATTGTGAAACGGCGCGGTGAAACCAGCCCTAAAGTCCTGCCCTGCACTCTTATCCCTTACCGCGCTGACTTTGAAATGGGCAAAAGCCTTGCGGCTTCCCTCAACGCTGATGAGGGCATGTTTGATAATGGTGCCGTGAAACTTTGCCATGTGCACTGTGCGAAATTTTGTGTGCTTGGGGGCGGAAGCTGTAGTTCTTGACCAAATGTCCCTCGGCATATCTGGGCTTCAGATGCCCACGCTAGCATCCTCACTGCTCAGTGTACTTTTAGCCGTGGCATTGGTGTCGCCCGCCCATTTCAGAACTGTTGGGCGGCCCTGGGGGCGGACGACACTCTATTTTATTTTTTTAGAATGGGTTACGCCGCAAGCTCAAATAAAATGCTTTGAGAGTTTCAGACCTTGGGCCTGGTAGTTTGATTTCAGGTCTTTGCCGTAGATGGTTTCGGGGATTTCGGTTAGGGGTTCATAAATCAGGCGGGCGATGATCTGGCCGTCTTCCAATACAAAGGGGATGTCATGGCTGCGGACTTCCAGCACAGCGCGGCTGCCTTTGCCGCCAGCGCTTTCTGCGCCGAAGCCCGGGTCGAAAAAGCCGGCATAATGCGCGCGAAACTCACCCATCATTGGATCAATCGGCACCATCTCGGCAGCATATTGAATGGGAATATGCAGCGCCTCTTTTGATACGAGAATATAAAACTCACTCGGATCGAGAATGAGGCGGCCATCGCGGCGGGCATGTATGGGTTCCCAGAAATCATCCACTTTATAACTGTTTGGCCGATCAACATCGATGATGTCCGTGTGCCTTTGGGCGCGGTAGCCAATCAGTGTTGTGCCGTCCATACCTTTCAGATCAACGCGTGTATTTAGGCCATCTCTGATGGTTGGGTTTTTATCCACCAGCTGTTCTTTTTCATGTAAAGCGCGGAGCTCTTTATCTGAAAGTTTAGGCCGCTCGAACCTGTCTTGCTGTCCGATGCGCCGGCGAAACCGCAGCTGATTTAGGCGGCTGCCTGGCTGCACCTTGATGGAGAATGTGCGCGGGCAAATCTCTACATATAGTTTGCCATTATAGCCCGGCTCAACATAATCAAAAATCTCAGCGCCATCAGAGATCAGCCTTGTGAAAACATCTAACCGGCCAGTTGAACTTTTAGGATTGGCAAAGCAGGAGACGCTGTCTGGGAGTTTCAAAGCTTCTTCAACCTCGACCACATAAAAACATTCCCGCTCCAGCACGGCTCCGCCCTCAAGGGAAAATTCATGCAATGAGAGAGTTTCTAACTGGGCTTCTACCGTTTGGTCGCGGCCCGGCAAAAAACTGGCGCGCACCCTATAGGCTTTTTTGCCCAAGCGGAGGTCAAGACTGGCAGGCTGGATCTGATCTGGCAGAATCTCAATACCGCTCTGGGTTTTTAGAAAGCCCCGATGGATCAGGTCTCTTATAGCCTGGCTTGGAAATATGCCGCCTTTAGCTGGCAAGTGAGCTTTTGGCAAATCATTACCGCTCTCATTGTTTGTCCAGAGGGTGTCGCCGTGCTGTGCCATTTTCTTATACTTTCCTGTGTGCCCCAAACTGGTTTCAGCTACAGAGCAGTAGCGTTAGCAATTTTGATCTGTGCTTATGGCTTTGATAAGCGCTGCGCTCATCGCAGGCAGCTTTGTTGTGATATCCGGCCCCATAATCGCTTAAGGGGGCCTGCTTCACAAGCATGGGCTTGCTGTTTCCCCGAAAAGCCTTGACCCTTTCCCCGGTTTTGTACTTAGATGATGGCATGTATTTGTGGTGATTTGGCCGGTCGGCTTGCAGCCACGTTAAAGAATTCGCTAAAAGGCCGAATGACCCGGTTTCTCCCGGTGCCTTCGGTGCTGGTGACCGGGTTTTATGTTTTAAAAGGTTAAATTCAATGTCTAAAGATAAATATGCCACTTGGGGTGATGCCACCAAACTCGTGCATGGCGGCACAATACGTAGTGAATTCGGGGAAACATCTGAAGCGCTTTTTCTTACCTCAGGATATGTATATCAATCGGCTGAAAGCGCAGAAGCACGTTTTAAAGGCGATGAAGAGGGTTATGTCTACTCACGCTTTATGAACCCTACGATTTCAATGTTTGAAAACCGCATGAAAGTTATTGAGGGCGCCGCCGATGGCCGGGCGACCGCAACAGGCATGGCCGCTGTCACCGCCTCTTTGCTCTGCTTCCTGAATGCAGGTGATCATATTGTTTCTGCGAAAGCTCTGTTTGGGTCCTGCCGCTATGTGGTGGAAAAACTACTGCCGCGCTTCGGTGTTGAGATCACCTTAGTTGATGGGCGGGACATTGAGGCCTGGAAGGCCGCAATGAAACCAAACACCAAGGCTGTTTTCTTTGAGACACCCACAAACCCAACCTTGGAACTGGTTGATATCCAGGCTGTAGCTGATATTGCCCATGAAAATGGGGCGCTTGTTGTTGTTGATAATGTCTTTGCGACGCCTATTCTACAAAAGCCAATGCAATTTGGCGCTGATGTAGTGTGCTATAGCGCGACCAAACATATTGATGGACAAGGCCGTTGCCTTGGCGGCATGGTGCTGGGCTCGGAAGAGTATGTGACGGATTACCTGCATGACTATATGCGCCAAACTGGCCCCTCTATCAGCCCGTTTAATGCCTGGGTGATGCTTAAGGGGCTAGAGACTTTGCCATTGCGGTTGAACCAGGCGCAAACGAGTGCCTTGAACATAGCGCGGTTTTTGGAAGAGCACCCCAAAGTTAATAAAGTTCACTATCCCGGCCTTGAGAGCCACGCCCAGCATGATTTGGCAAAAAGCCAAATGTCAGGCTTTGGCACGATGATGGCTTTTGAAATTGCCGGTGATAAAGATGCGGCCTTCCGCCTTGAAAACGCGCTTGAGATCATCAGCATCTCCAACAATCTTGGTGACACCAAAAGTCTTATGACGCACCCGGCGACAACGACACATCAGCGGCTTGAAGATGATGAAAAAGCTGAGCTTTCTATCACGCCTTCACTTCTCAGATTCTCTGTTGGGCTTGAGGATGAAAAAGATCTGATTAATGATATAGACATCGCGCTTGGCGCTGTTTAAGCCACTGATCAGCTAGGCTTCTACATCGCTAAATTTATGGCTAAGCATGATATTTAGGGTGAATTCTTTTGCGGTGTTCTGCGCCGTTTAATGCCGTGCATTAAGATTTTTAGTTGATTTTGAGCTGAAATACCGCTCAAATCATAGATAATTACAGGTAAGAGAAAAGACCCATGTTTGAGGCAAAAACGCAAGCCATTCACGTTCGTGTTGAGCCGCAATTTCTTGATGAACAATCAAGCCCTGATGACCATCATTTTTTCTGGGCTTATTATGTAGAGATCGAGAATCGCGGTGTAGAACCGGTGCAGCTCTGTGCGCGGCACTGGCGGATAACCGATGGGCGCGGTGCCACTAAAGAAGTAATGGGTGAAGGGGTTGTTGGTGAGCAACCAACTATTTTGCCTGGGGAGACCTACTCCTATACCTCCGGTGCCCCGCTTGGCACCCCTTCTGGATTTATGGGCGGCCATTACCAGATGGAGCGGCAAAATGGCGAAGGCTTCCTGGTTGATATTCCTATCTTTTCTCTCGATAGCCCCTATGACAGCCATGTCCTGAATTGATAAGCTTTTATCTCTCACGGCTATTCCGGGAGCGAGGCTCCCGTGCCTCCGAGGGGCGCCGCTATGCGGCGGGCTCACATGCGTTCGCCATGTGCGCTGCCCTAGAGGGGCAGCTCCCTTCTTCGTGTAGCAAATTAGAATTATCTTTCGGGTAATTTTTCTTGCATTGAATTTTTAGCGAATTCTTATAGTCTCCTGCGCTATGCCCTGTTCATTGATAGCGATGGCTAGATTTTGGGTGCTGACGGCCTTCGGGCACATTTATTTCAATAACGAGGGCTTTGCCTTTCATGATTGATTTTCGCCCGATCTCTTTTGTCATAGGCGCTCTACTGGCGACGCTTGGTGTCGCGCTCATCATTCCGACCCTTATGGATTTGGCCGTTGGTAATGATAACTGGCGTTCCTTTGCAGCGGCCAGCCTTGTTACCTTATTTACTGGGGTGGCTCTCTCTGTCTCGCAGCAGGTCAAAGCGCCAGAGCTTTCCATACGGCAAGCCTTTTTACTCACCACTTTGGCCTGGGTCTCGCTGACTGCATTTTCAGCTCTACCCTTTGTCTGGTCCGATATGAAAATGGGCTATACTGATGCTTATTTTGAGGCAATGTCTGGCCTCACCACTACCGGCGCAACCGTTATCACCCAGCTTGATGAGCGCTCTCCGGGCATCCTGCTTTGGCGGGGGATTTTGCAATGGTTGGGCGGGGTTGGCATTATTGTTATGGCGCTTGCTGTTATGCCTATGCTGCAAATTGGTGGTATGCAGCTCTTCCGCACAGAATCCTCTGATAACTCTGAAAAAATCGTGCCGCGCGCGGCGCAACTCGCCAGCACCATCACTGCTGTTTATGTGTTTCTCTCACTGCTTTGCGTAATCGGTTATCTCTTATCTGGCATGAGCCTGTTTGATGCCATCGTCCATTCCATGACCACCCTCGCCACCGGCGGGCTTTCCAGCCATGATGCCTCTTTTGGTTATTTCAAATCTGATGCGGTTTTATATGTGGCCATCATCTTCATGATCTGTGGCAGCTTGCCGTTTGGCCTTTATCTCTATGCGCTAAACGGCCGGGTGAACCGGCTTTTTAAAGATAGTCAGGTACGCTGGTTTCTCGCCATCCTCTCTGTTTTTATCTTCACGGCCTGGCTTTCTCAATTCGGACCTGAAACGCCAATCGGTGGTAAGGAACTTCTCTCAGCCGCGTTTCATGCCACATCCATCATGACGGGCACAGGTTATGCAATGGAGGATTATGGCGCCTGGAGCACCTCAGCTGAAGTGCTGTTTTTCTCTATGATGTTTGTTGGCGGCTGTGCGGGGTCTGCTTCTTGCGGCATCAAAATCTTCAGAATACAGGTGCTGGTAGAGGCAATTAAACAGCGGACTTTTGCTGTTATCCAGCCCAATGGCATTTACGTACCGCGCTATAATGGACGGCCGATTGATGACCGGGTCATGACTGCTGTGCTCTGTTTTATTTTTCTTTTTCTGCTGTGTTTTGCCGTCATAACATTTCTCATCAGCCTTTACGGTATTGATCTGATAACTGCCATTTCCGCTACCGCGGCCTGCATTACCAATGTTGGGCCGGGGCTGGGGGATATTGTTGGCCCCTCTGGGAATTTTCAGCCGCTGCCTGAAGGGGTCAAGTGGCTGCTTTCTCTTGCTATGCTGCTTGGGCGGCTGGAGCTTTTCACGGTGCTGGTTTTGTTTGTACCAACATTTTGGCGGTCTTGATCTCTCTCACGGGCTATTCCGCGGCTGCATGGCAGCGCGGGCCCTCCGAGAGGCGCGCAATACTTTTTGCGCCCCTGTCGGGCGCAAAATGCGCGGGGCGGCACAGGCCGCCCGGTTTAGATGATTGCTGGCTCGGAGGCTCCCTTGCGGGAGCCTTTGTTATGGCGTGGGATATTTATTTTGCTCACGGCAAAGCCGTAGAAGAAAAGAAAACCCAATATCTTCACACAATCCTTCTGAACCGAGAAGGCACCCCCCGAAGAAGGAGCACCTTTTACAAGCGCCAGCGCGTGAAAGGAGGGACATGGCGAACGCCAGAGAGCCCGGCGCCTAGCGCCGCCCCTCGGAGGGCCCGCGCTGCCTCGCAGCCGCGGAATAGCCCGTGAGAGAGATAGAGACGACCCTCAGTGTGAGGCTTTGGTGTTATTTATTTAGACAGCTGAACCATTTACCTATTCAGCAGGCAGGGTTTTGGTGGTGCCGAGGTTTTTGTACCAGTGCCAGACTTTACTGATATCACCGCCGACACCGACTATAGCCGGGACAAGGATGAGGACGAGTATGGTGGCGACAGCAAGACCAAATACCATGGTGATGGCCATGGGGATAAGGAACTGCGCTTGCCGGCTGGTTTCAAACAACAACGGTAACAAGCCGCCAATGGTGGTTAGCGATGTAAGAAGCACAGCGCGTAACCTATCCTGGCTGGCACCGATGGCGGCATCATGCAAGTTTTGCTTATCATCCATGCGCGCTTTTACCTGGCTCACCAGAATGATGGAATCATTCACCAATATACCCGACAGGCCCAAAAGCCCAATGAGTGAGAGGATGGTGAGGTGTGTGTCCATCACATAATGACCAACCACCGCGCCAACAAAGCCGAACGGTATGATGGACATGACGGCGAGCGGCTTGGCGTAGCTTTCGAACACCCAGGCAAGGATGATGTAAATTAGAACCAGAGACAGCATGGTGCCGAGTTTGAGATCTGCGAAGCTTTCGGCTCGGTCTTCCGCCCGGCCAGAGAAGCTATAGCTGAGCCCGTATTTCTCTACCATTTTTGGCAAGGTCTCTAGCTTCAGCTGATCTAGCACGGTGATAACATCATTGGCCTCGGCATCGACATCGCCCGTGACGGAAACTGTGCGCGCCCCATTGCGCCGCTGGATAACAGAAAAGCCCGGTTTTTCGCGGATGGTTACCACTTCGGTCAAAGGCACGCGGGCACCAGACGGGGTGAGCAGATAGAGGGAGCGCAGGGATTCTATGCCGCTTTCTTTTTGCTGGCGCTTCACCCTGACGGTGATTTCTTCATCGCCTCTGGCGAAGCGGGTGGCGATTGCCCCTTCAAATGAATTACGCAGCTGTGCGCCAACAGTTTGCGCTGTAAGGCCAAGAGCGGTGCCGCGCGGTGTGACCTCTATAACCCATTCGGGCTTACCGTAGGGGAGATCATCATCAACATTGGTGACGCCGATAATGCCAGAGAGAGCTATTTTAACTTCCTCTGCGGCGGCTTTCAATTTGCTGACTTCAACGCCTTTAAGTCTTATGTCTATATCAGCGCCGGGAGGGCCAACGCGGTTGCCGCCAATGGCCATACGCTCAATCACCGGTAAGGCCGGCGCAGCCTTGCGCCAGGCGTTGGTGATGGTTCTGGTTCGCACTGTGCGCTCTTCGCCTGGGGTCAGCTGGACGCTTATTTCTGCCAGATTATCTCCTGTTGCGCGGCCAGATGAGCCTTGCAGTGCGTAGATGGCAGTGATCAATGTTTCTCCGCTTTCACCGCCCAGCTGTTTCTCTACCTTTCGTAGCCCTTGCTCTATGGCTTTAAGGGCATCTAGCTGCACGTCATTTGGAGTGCCGGGCGTGAAGTTGATTTTAGCGGATATTTTCTCTGGTTCTGGCGAGGGGAAAAAGCGGAAGCCGACTTTGCCGCTGGCCAACAGACCCATAGTTAGGATGAGTGTGGCCATGGTCGAAGCGATGAAGGCATAGCGCCATTCGTAACAAAGCGTGACGAAGCGGCGATAGGGCCCATCACGAAATCTATCCAGTGCGCCATCAAACCTGGTGCGGAATGTGCCGCGTTGATTGATGGATTTTTTGCTGGCGCTATGGCGGAGATGGCCGGGCAATATTAAAAAACACTCAATGATGCTGGCAACGAGCACCGCGAACACCACTAGCGGAATGGCTGACATGAAATCGCCTATTCGCCCGCGAATGAGGAAGATAGGAAAAAACGAGGCCATAGTGGTAAGAGTGGCAGCCAGAACGGGGCGCAGCATTCTTATGGCACCATCTTCTGCGGCCTTTAAGGATGAATGACCCATGCTTTGCCGTGAGGCGGTGTCTTCAGCAACAACAATCGCATCATCCACTATGATGCCGAGCATCATGATCAGGGCGAACATGGAGATCATGTTGATGGTTTGGCCGGTGAGCCCCATTACCAAAATCGTTGCCATGAGTGCCACCGGAATGCCGGCCGCCACCCAAAAGGCAATGCGCCAATTCAAGAAGAGGAATAAAACAATGAGCACCAGCACCAGCCCCTGAAGGCCGTTATTGATCAGAATGGAAAGCCGCTGTTTAACATATTGGCCGCGCACATCATAAATATTCACGCTAAGGGTCGGCGGCAAGGTTGGGCGCAGCTGATCCATATAGCTATAGAAATTTTCCATAGTTTTCAGCGTGTCTGCGGCGAGGGCCCGTTTTACAGAAAGCTCAATGGCCCGGTTGCCGCCTATCAGGCCGGTTTTGCCATCTTTATCAAAGCGGGTGTTAATGGTGGCGATATCTTTCAGGAAGACTTTTTCACCGCTATCCCTTGCGATGATTTCGATATTGCGCATTTGCTCGGGTGTGCGCCTGTCTGCCAAAGCGCGCAGCTGCACCTCTAACGCGCCTTCAAGTGTGCCTGAGGGTAAGTCGCGGGTTTCGTCTTTTATGCGGGCGGCAACTGTCTCAAGGCTCAGGTTCAAGCGGCGCAATTCGTCTTCGCGGATCTCGACCCAGATCTCTTCATCGCGCACACCGCTGAGGGTCACGCGGTCTATGCCATTTTCAAGGAGGCCATCTCGTATGCGTTTGGCATGGGCTTTAATGGCGCTTTCTGAAAAGGGGCCCGAGATGGCAACCTTGGCGACATTTTCGTAAAAGGCGGTGCGCTTTATAACCGGCTCTTCAGATAATTCTGGCAAGGTGGTGACGCCTGCCACCGCCTGCTCAACATCTGACTGCGCCTTCTGCATATCTGCACTTGAGAAGAACTCAATCGAAATCGTGCCTGCCCCTTCACGGGCATACGCGTTCACTTCCTCGACATCATCCAGAAATCTTAGCTCTGGCTCTAAACTATCAAGGACATTTTTCTCGATATCTTCAGCGCTAGCGCCGGGCCAGGCAACACTGACCGTGATAGCCGGGATTTCAGTGGAGGGGAAAAACTGAATGTTTATTTTAGCGATTGAATAAATACCCATAAGCACCATGATCGCCATGAGGAGATTGGCAGCTGTTGGGTGGCGTACAAAGGTACGGATGAGGTTAAGCCCGCCGCCACGCTCAGTTACATTTTCCGGGTCGTTACTCATGAGCTATAGCCCTTTTGCAGTTTTATCGCTGCCAGGAGTGATTTTTTTGGCGGTTTGGGCTTTCTTGTCGTTTCTTTCAGGGCTGGTGCTTTTTGCTGTGGGGTCATCAGGGTTTTGGCCGCGCACATTCACACGCACACCTTTACCGGCGAGGGTAAGCTTGGTTTTTAATACCGTGGCCCCTTCCGTGATCTGACCATCTACAAGCATATCAGTACCGGTGACATTTACTATTTTGACCTTAACGGGCGTGAGCCGACCATTTTCAATCAGGTAGACGGTATCACCGCTATAAAGCGCGGTTTGTGGCAGCTTATAAACATTGTCATAGCTGCGGTCATCCAGGCTTACCTCCACAAAAGCGCCGGTGCGGAGCGGGGTTGGCTCGGTTGGATTTTGCACCCGGGCATAAATTTCAACGCCGCCAGTTTCTGAGGAAATTTCTGCGCCGATGCGGGTGATGCGGGCTTTATAGCTTATGGGGGTTTCACCGACTTTCCATTCCACTGCCACTTCGCGGTCTATCAGGCTGTCTCTGCCTTCTTTAGCTTCGGCGATAATGCGACCATATTGGGCATCGGATAATGTGAAGCGCACATCTATGGCGTTGCTATCTATGAGGCGGGCGATGCTATCATTGACGCTAACAGTTTTGCCTAGTTCTGCATTGACCTGATTAACATAAGCATTGAAAGGCGCGATGAGGCTTGTTTCTTCGAGGCGGCGTTTGGCCTGTGCCAATTTCCACTGCAAGCGCTCGATAACCGCGACCTGCTGGGTGAGGCGGGCTTGTTGTAGTTTGATATTCGTTGTGCTGGTGGCAACTGTTTGCTCGCGCTGTGAGACGATTACTTTTCTATCATCTGCGGATTTTTTGGTAACCGTGCCTTTTTTAGAAAGATTTTCAACGCGCTTAAAATCTCTTTCAGCAAGGGCGAGTTGCTCTTCACTAAATTTCAAATTGCGTTTTTCTAATTCTATGCTGGCTTCTAATTCTGCCTTGCGGGCGTTTGCTTCTTTTAAATTGGCCTCTGCTTCTGTCAGCGCGCCTTGATAATCGAAGCTATCTATTTCGACAAGCATTTCACCCTTGCGAATGAGCGCGCCTTCTTTCAGGTTATCGCTGACCTTAATGATTTTACCAGCAACGAGGGAGCGCATCTCTACACTGCGATTAGAGACGGTTTTGCCAAATAGTTTTAAGGTTGGGGTTACGCTCTCTATTTTTGCTGTTACCGCATCAACTGGCCAGACTTTCTCGACGATTTGAGGTTTGCGCGGTGCGGGTTTTGAGGCTTTTAGCATGGCGTAACCAGCAACTGCCGCTATCAGAATGCCAATGGGTAGTAGAAATTTAAAAACCACTCTTAAGGGCACACCGCCTTGTTTTTCAGCGGCTACCCTGGTGGTTCCTTCGTCTGCTGTGGAGGTCTTTTGATCATTGGCCACGCCGTCTTTTAAGTGACCACTGAGAGCTTTCAGCTGTGGTTTCTCGCTAGTGGACTGTATGCGCTCATTGTTACCAGGCAAATTTTGCTGGTCGGTCTCATCTGGCGTCACTTGCATGGATCTGTCCAATTTCGGGTCCATTCGGTTACTCTCTTTAACTTTCCTATAGCACTTAGATTTCAGTACTTGGGTTTCAGCACTTAGGTTTTTTAAGGTCCGCAAATGGTTTGTCAGTCTAGCGGGGCTTTATTCAGTGCGGCCCATAGGTGACCAAGGGCGATGACTGAGTTTCGCAGACTGAGTTTCGCATAAATGTCTAAACATGATACGAAAGCGAGGCTAAAACCTGTCGCGATGTTTAATATTAGCGTATTTTATGCCATTTTTGCTCATATCTGCTGTCATTCTTGACTGTACTTAGGCTTAATAAGATGAATGTGGCCTGAAGTTGGGGCTTTTTAGAGGGTATTAAAGGAGCGTATGGCTCATTCTGCTGATATTGAGACAATATTAGAGGCGTTGATAGGCTTTGACACCACCTCACATAAAAGCAATCTCGCGCTTATTGATTATATTAAGGGGCTGCTTGACGGGTGGGGGGTGCCTTATGAGCTGGTGCCGGATGAAAGCCTAGCCAAAGCCTCGCTTTTTGCCCGCATTGGCCCTATTGCTGAGGGCGGCATTGGCCTTTCTGGTCACACTGATGTGGTGCCGGTTACGGGGCAAAACTGGGCAACAGACCCTTTTAAATTAACCAGCAAAGGCACGCGGCTTTATGGCCGGGGCACCACTGACATGAAGGGCTTTCTGGCTTGTATGCTGGCAGCAGTGCCGGGTTTTTTGGCAAGTGAGCTGAAGCGGCCGATTTATCTGATATTTTCATATGACGAAGAAATTGGCTGCACTGGCGTTCGGCCATTGATTGAAGAGCTTGGCACACGCTTGCCAATGCCTGAGCTGGTGCTGGTTGGAGAGCCAACCAACTGCCAGGTGGTTGAGGCGCATAAGAGCATTACAAGTTTTGTGACAACGGTAACTGGATTTGAGACGCATTCCTCTGTGCATCACCTTGGTGTTAGCTCGATTGAGGTGGCTGCAAAGCTGATTAATTTTCTTACCGATTATCAGGTTGAGCTGGCGCGGACCCAGAATGACCCGCGCTTTGACCCTGCCTATTCAACGGTGCATGTTGGCCGGGTTACAGGCGGGACGGCGCGCAACATCGTTGCGAAAACCACTGATTTTTTATGGGAAGTGCGGGCGCTGCCCGGCTATGACGGGCTGGAAGTTGCGGGCGCATTAAATAAGTTTGCGGCGCAGGAACTGCTGCCCTCTATGCGGGCCATTGCCCCTTCTACTGATATTGAGACTATTGTGAAGGGGGCAGTGCCGGGGCTGGCAGCCGGGCCTGAAGCCATTCGTTTGGGGATGAAACTTGCTAACCAGAATATGGCGCATGTTGTCTCCTATGGCACTGAAGCCGGATTGTTTAATGAGGCTGGTGCTGCCAGCGTGATATGCGGGCCAGGGAATATTTCTGAAGCGCATAAGCCTGATGAATTTATTGAGCGGGATGAGCTTGAAAAATGCATGGCTGTACTTGAGCGGGTGGCGGCGCATCAATCACTCTGATTCTATTGGTGTGAAACAGAGAGACGTTAAGCGATATGAAGGGCGGCTTTAATGCAGCAATTTGAAAACGGGAAGATCAGCAATTGGATCTTTGATCTCGATAACACGCTCTACCCGGCGGAGTGCAACCTGTTTGCGCAGATTGACCAGCGGATGGGGGATTATATCTCGCGGATGCTGGATGTTGACCTGGTTGAAGCGCGGCGGGTGCAGAAGGATTATTACTATCGGTTTGGCACCACTTTAAACGGGTTGATGCAGGTACATAAGCTTGACCCCCATGATTATCTTGATTTTGTTCATGATATTGACCATTCGGTGCTACCACATTCGCCCTTGCTGCGCGAGGAGATTGCCAAGCTTGAGGGGCGCAAATTTATTTTTACCAATGGCTCGACCCGGCACGGGGAACAGGTGGCAGAGCGGCTAGGTCTGCTGGATCTGTTTGATGGGATTTTTGATATTGCAGCGGCTGACTTTACGCCAAAACCAAATGACCAGGCGTATGAGCGGTTTTTAAAACGCCATGATGTGGCGCCCGAAGAAGCCGCGATGTTTGAAGACCTGCACCCTAATCTGAAGGTGCCGCATGCGCGGGGGATGACCACTGTGCTTGTGAACTCAAGCTATGAGGACCACCCGGCGCAGAAAGAAAAGCAGGGGTGGGCAAAATTGCCTGACTATGTCCATTTTGAAACCGATGACCTCACCGGTTTTCTGACAGATGTGAACAAGCTTCAGGCCCCCAAAGATTAAGTCTGAGCAATTATGTGACTACTCATGAACATGATCATCATGCAGCTCGGCTTCATGGCCGGGATGGTCATGATCATGGGGCCCGTGCTGGGCTTCGCTATGCTCGTGATCATGTGCGCGATAATCATTCACATGATCGGGGGCGTGACGATGGCTGTGCGGGCGGCTGCCATTCTTATTTAATTCATGACTGTGTTTATGGCTGTGTTGATGGGCGTGCACATGCTCATGCGGGTGGCTATGGGTGTGGGTGTGTGGGTGGCTATGGTAGGTGCCATCAGCGTGGCTGTGCCAATGTTCGTGATTGTGACTGTGATCATGGGCATGGACATGTTTATGCTCATGGCTGTGGTGGTGCTCATGTTCATGTGGTTTGCCGTCGCCCTCATGATGGTGATGGCTATGGGCTGTCAGGTCAATCTCTACTGGTAGAATATTAACTGAGCCATGGCGAATGCCGCGCTCTGCGATGATTAAGGTTGTGAGGTTTTGGACTTCAAAAACTTCACCCTTCAGCTGTATCACTTCATGGCAAAGGTTTTGCTCCAGCGGGCTTCTGGTGGTGGCGGTGACCATAGTGTGATTTTGCTGCACATGCTCGGCAAGACGGCGGGCCAACTCACGTTCTTCAGGGTCATAGATATAAGACAAAGTCGCGACGCAGCTATCGCCGGGCTGGCTGGCCTCTAGCTTGGCGCCTTCCAACTTATCCCGCACCATATCGCGGATGGCCTCTGAGCGGTTGGCATAATTATTCTCAGTCATATACTGATCGAGCCGATCCAGCAGAGTGCTGTCTATGGTGATGGTGACCCGTTGCATGCTGGTCTTTCCTGTTTCATTCCCAGTAATTTCAAGTATGAGCTTTTTACATTTGATTAGCACAGAAAAATTGCTGGCGACATTTAACTCATACGGGAATGGGCTGTTATACCAGATTTAATGGCTATCAGGTGGCTCATAGCTATAAGACACCCTTTATTCTTAGGGCGTAGCTAACGGCCCGGTTACTGGCAAGTCAAAAAGTATGATGTTATTTTTATTTATCATATATTATTTTATTTTAATTTATATTATTCTGCGCTAAGCTGATCCCACTAAGGCTGGTTCATGGTGAGTTCAGCCATTGTCGCGTGAGGATTATCTAATGGTTCGCCCAAATCATTGCTTTGCTAAAGGCTTGCTGGCTATTTCGCTCTTTTCACTATCATTTATGAATGCACCGACAGCTCATTCGCATTTTCAGGAGCTTATTCCAAGTGCTGACAGCGTGACCAGCGATGACCCGGCTGAGATCTCTCTTGATCTGCAATTCACGCACCCGATGGCTGATGGGCCGCGCATGCAGATGGACAAGCCAGCGGCGTTTGGCGTTGTTATCAATGGTTCTAAGACTGACCTGATGGCGGCACTTGAGGCAAGGGATAAAGGTGAGAAGGCTCACTATGCGGCCCGCTATAAAATAAAGGCACCCGGGGATCATATTTTTTTCGTCAAGCCCGCCCCTTATTGGGAGCCAGATGAAGGCAAGATGATCATTCACTATACCAAGGTGATTGTGGATGGTTTTCAGGGCGGGGAAGGCTGGCATAAGCCTGTTGGCCTGCCGGTTGAGATTGAACCGTTAAGTCGCCCTTATGGGCTGTGGACCGGCAATTTATTCCGCGGGCGTGTGCTCTCAAATGGCAAGCCTGTTCCCTTTGCGATCATTGAAGTTGAATACCGCAATGAGGGCGGCGCGGTAAAGCTGCCTGGCCCTGCCTTTGAAACGCAGGAAATTCGCGCAGATGCAAATGGCGTTTTCTCTTATGCCATGCCGCGGGCCGGCTGGTGGGGCTTCGCCGCGCTGGTTGATGGTGATGAAGAGATGAAAAACCCCGAGGGCAAGTCGGTGCCGGTGGAGCTTGGCGGGCTGATTTGGGTGAAGACTGAAGATATGAAAGCCAGTCATAAATCTGTCGGGGAATAAGCGGCTGTTTAGCGGGCCTATAGACATTATAAGCCGCCATTAGACAGGTTGGGATGGGAGTCAGAGATATGCATATTGTTGATGGGATTGTTTCAGCGCCTGTGCTTCTCCCGGCGACGGTGGCGGCGGTGGCCGGTGTGGTTTATGGCATGTCTCGTGTGGAGGCGGAGGATGTCCCGAAGGTGGCACTCCTCGCGGCGGCATTTTTTATCGCCAGCCTCATTCGGGTGCCGATTGGCCCGGCCTCTGTACACCTGATGTTGCCGGGACTATTGGGGCTCGTACTAGGGCCGGCGATTTTCCCCGCCATGCTGGCGGGCCTGTTGCTGCAAGCGCTGCTATTTGGCTTTGGCGGGGTGACGACCCTGGGCTTGAACCTGTTCAACATGGCGCTGCCGGGGTTTCTTATTTTTTACCTCTTCAGTGCGCCACTGCAAAAGGCAAGCGGGCGTAAGTTTGCTTTGCTCAGCGGGTTGGCCGGGGCGCTTGCGGCCTTTGGTGCCGGCCTGCTGGTGGCGGGCTCACTTGCGCTCTCGAATGGCGGCTTCCTGTTGGCGGCGAAACTTATTCTCCTTTCCAATCTTCCGGTAATGGTGGTCGAGGCGTTTGTGACAATCGCGGCGCTCAGGTTTTTCGCCAAGGTGAAACCGGAGTTGCTCGCCAGCTTTACGCGCCCAACTCTAAGGGCGACTTCATGAGTGCGCGCACCGCGATTGCCCCCTATTCAAATGCGTTGGCGGGCCTGCTGCGTCTTTTCCTTCTTTTGTGCCCGCTATTGATGATCTCACCTTCGGTAAGCGCCGCGCATCGCTTATCTCTCTTTGCAACGGCTGAGGGCAATAGCATCTCGGGCCGTGTCTATTTTACCCTTTCAGCCCCTTATAAAGGTGAGGTGCTGTTGTTTGCTCAAGGGGCAAGCAGCGCCATTGTGAAGGTTACCAGCGATGATGAAGGGCGCTTTCTGTTTGAGGGGGTGAAGGCTGGCCGCTACCGGGTGGAGTGCCGGAGCATTGATGGGCACCTGGCCGAGGCGCGGGTGACAGTTGGGGTGCTTCAAGGCGGCGATAAAAAAGGAGAGGCGAAGCTGCCAATGACTGGCGCCGAAAAGAGCGAGGCAGTTGATGTCAATTTATTGAGGCAGGCGGTGGCGACTGAACTCAGGCCGTTAAAAGAACAGATCAACAAGCTTGAAGAGACGCTTTGGTTCACGCAGATGATTGGTGGGCTGGGGTTGCTCACCGGCATGTTTGGCATATGGATGTTTTTTCTTGCCCGCAAAAGTGGATCGAAGAGGCGCCCCTCATGACGGGGCATAGCGGGCACCGCACCGGCCCTCTTATTGGGTTGCTCCCCCTGCAGCTGGACCCGCGCTATAGCATTATTCTCACGCTTTTATTCGCGATTATCACGGTCACCCAATCGCGGCTTGATGTGCTCCTCGCGTTGTTGATTTTTGCGTTTATTGCCTGCCTTCTGTTCAGGGTGCGGTTTGGTAAGCTTTTGAACCGGCTTTTCAAACTGGAACTTTTTTTGCTGCTGGCTGTTTGCGCGCTGCCGTTTACGATGGGGGCGGGTGATGGCGCTGAAACTTTAAGGCTCTTTATATCTGGCACCGATTTTTCAGTCAGTGCGAGCCTTGAGGGGGTGTGGCTGGCGCTGCGTATCATTTTAAAATCCACTGCAATTGTTGTTCTGTTTCAGGCTCTGATGTGGCGCATGAGCGCGCCGGAATTTGCCCATGCGCTGGCTCATCTTTATGTGCCCACCACCTTCACCCAGATTCTTTTGATGATGATCCGTTATATGGATGTGCTGCGCGATGAGTTTGAGCGCAGCCGCCGTGCGATGGCGGCGCGGGGGTTTCGGCCCGGCTTTAACCGGCACACTTTCAATAGTTATGGCCAGCTTGTCGGGATGATGTTTCTGCGTGCGGCAGAGCGGGGTGAGCGTGTGACGAAAGCTATGGCGTGCCGGGGCTTTCAGGGGCAGTATCCTCTCTTGCATCACTTTCATGGCCGCTGGTTTGATGTCTGGTTTGCAATTCTTTTTGTGAGCGCCTTGTTGATGATTTTGCTGCTGGGGGCATTATGACGGCGATTTTATTTCAACTCGAGAATATCCATTTTTCCCGCGCTCATGGGGCGGCGGAGAGGCGAGCCATATTAAAAGGTGTTGACCTTACGCTCGTGCCTGGCGAGCGGGTTGGGCTTGAGGGGGAAAATGGCGCCGGCAAGACAAGCCTATTGGAGGTGATGATGGGGTTTTTATCACCTGATGAAGGCCGCATCACTGCCTTTGGGCAAAGCTTTGAGAGCGGGGATGATTTCTATCTGCTGCGCACAAAGGCCGGGTATCTCTTTCAATCTGCTGATGATCAGCTGTTCTGCCCGACCGTTGCGGAGGATGTGGCCTTTGGACCGCTAAATCTTGGCAAAACCCATAAGGAAGCCCGGCTCATCACCGCCAGCATGCTCAGCGCGGTTGGGCTTGAAGGGTTTGAAAGCCGTGTGACGTATCATCTTTCTGGCGGTGAGAAGAAGCTGGCGGCTCTGGCCGCCGTGCTGGCGATGGAACCAGAACTCCTGCTGCTTGATGAGCCGACAGCCGGGCTTGATACTAGCGCGATAGACCGGCTGGAGGCTTTGCTTACCCGTTTGCCGCAGGCAATGCTGATCATTTCTCATGATGCTGAGTTTCTGGAGCGGGTGACATCCCGGCGCGTGAAGCTGGCCGCTGGCAAGCTTGTATCACCTCAATAAGCGCTTTCCAATCTCAGGCTTTCGTTGATGTTGTGTCACTTGCTTTTATATAGTATCACTCGAGTGAGTTTTATTTTGCAAGTGAGGAAATCATATGGCCGAAGAAATGGCAAAAATTGTACGCTTTCATGAAACCGGCGGGCCTGAGGTATTAAAACTTGAGACGGAAGCCCGGGGCATGCCTGGCCCGAGCGAGGTGCGGTTGAAGGTTGAAGCCATCGGATTGAACCGGGCTGAGGCGATGTTCAGAGCCGGTGCTTATCTTGAAGCGCCTGATCTTCCTTCTAAAAATGGCTATGAGGCTTCTGGTGTTATTGATGCCATCGGCGAAGGGGTTACTGAATTTTCTATTGGAGATAAAGTCAGTACCATACCGGCCTTTAATATGAGCGCTTATGGGGTTTATGGGGAAAGCGCTATTGTGCCAGCAGCTGCAGTTGCGAAATATCCCGAACGGTTAAGTGCCGCTGAGGGTACGGCTATTTGGATGCAATATATCACCGCTTGGGGCGGGCTGATTGATATTGGCAACTTACAGTCTAAAGATACTGTGTTGATCACCGCGGCGAGCAGCTCTGTTGGGCTGGCGGCTTTGCAGATTGCAAAACATATAGGAGCGACCACCATTGCCACGACACGCGGGAGCGGCAAAGAAGAGGCGATAAAAGCCGCCGGCGCTGACCATATTATTCGGACAGACCATGAGGATCTTGCGGCTTCTGTTGCCCAATTCACCGGTGATAGAGGCGTGAACCTGATATTTGATCCTGTTGGTGGGCCACTGCTGGAAATGCTGGCTGATGCGGCTGCGCCCGGGGCGACAATCATTGAATATGGCGTGCTGGATGAGCGGCCAACGCCGTTCCCATTATTCCCGGCGCTTGCCAAGGGCCTCACTGTGCGGGGGTATACCTTATTTGAGATTACCATGCAGGCTGATCGCACGCGCCTTGAAAAGGCGGTTGAGTTCGTCACGAAGATGATTGAAACCGGCACTATGACGCCGGTGCTTGATAAGCGCTTTCCATTAGACCAGATTGCGGAAGCGCATACCTACCTTGAGAGCAACCAGCAAACGGGTAAGATTATTGTTGAGGTTTAAGCGCGCTTAATCGCTTTACCAGACAGTCTGCAGGCTTTTCGCTTGCGGGCTGTTTTTTTATGACTTCGTTTGGCCTTCACCGCTGTTTTCCACAGCATAGCATATGACTTTTTGATCTATCTCAATACCTGCTGAGGGCAAATCAGACAGGCTAGCAGTGCTCAATTACGGGTGGGGACTAATTTCGGGAGATTTAAGCTATGAGATGGTTTCGGGGGTTTGCTGCCGCTTTAACAATCGCGGCGGTTTTTACTGTTGGTCAAGGTTATACTAACGCGGCATTTGCCAGTGATATGACGACGGTCGAAGATCGCGGCACTGGTTGGATGGTGCGGGTGCGGGGCATTGGCATTTTGCCGGATGCAGACGCAGATGTTTCGGTGAATGGCGTGGCCACACCGCTAAATAATCTCGACATTGACGACACCGTGGTGCCTGAGCTTGACATCACCTACTTCCTGACGCGAAATATCGCGCTGGAGCTGGTGCTTGCGGTTTCCAAGCATGATGTGGATGGTGCGGGCGCGCTTGCCGGTACGCCTGTTGGTGACTTTTATATCATCCCGCCGCATCTGATGTTGCAATACCACTTTGAAATGGGCAATGGCTTTAAACCTTATGTCGGTGTTGGTGTGAATTATAACATCATCCTCAGTGAGGGGAATGCGGCTGGCTTTAATGGGCTTGATATTGACAATGGCTGGGGCTTTTCATTGCAGGCGGGTATTGATGTGGCGCTGCGTGATAACTGGTACTTCAACCTTGATGTGAAGAAGACCTGGATGAATGTGGACGCCACAACAAACCTTGGGGCTAACACAATTGCGGCTGACATTGATGTTGACCCGTGGATTGTTGGCGTCGGGGTTGGCTATCGCTTTTAAGAGCACCATAAGCTGATCAATTTTAGCTTAAAACTACAACCAAAGAACCGCCGGTTTTTACCGGCGGTTTTTTTGTTTATCTAGCCCCGCCTCATCCAGGCCCCAACGGGTTTATGGCAGATTGCTTTGGTGTTCAAGGCCGTTTGATAACGCCATTCTACAGGGCCGCACTGCCTAGTTAGTAAGAAAAGCAGCAATCTGTGGCAGATTCACTACAGCTACATGACTTGAAGAAGGCAAATGCGGCATAACTGCAGGGCAGCCTCTGTGAAGAGGCCCTTACTACCTTATTGCCATGGCCTTATAATCAATGCTTTCCTTAACTTACCCGCCCCCTTTCAATCAACTCTTTAGTATAGAGTTATGTTTCCCCACTAACTACACCTGATAACCTACCTTTCACATTAAATACACAATGAAAACTACAATCCCGATACATGGGTTTTGCCATTATATTGCTTTGTACTTGATGTATTTATTCTTATTGACTCTACTTAAGTGCAATTATAGTGAGGTAATACAGTATTATCAGTACTGCAGATTTTTGTGTTTGGGGATTTGTACGGGAGATTTATAAATCATGAAAAATATAATGACATTTATGGCTTCAATACTGGTCGCAGTGGCCCTTCTTATTGCACCGGAGCGCAGCATGGTGGTTGCTGCGAGCGAGATGACCACCGCCTCTGACAGAACCGGTGATTGGATGATCCGCGTTCGGGGAATTGGAATTTTACCAGATTCAGATTCGAGCCTAACGGTCGGCGGTGCCGCAGCGCCAGGTGTCGGTGTTGAGGTTGACGACAGAATTACAGCTGACCTAGATTTTACTTACTTCCTCAACAATAACATTGCGTTGGAGCTGGTGCTGGCACTTTCCAAGCATGATGTGAACGGCACGGGCGGCCTTGCTGGCGTCGATGTTGGTGATTTTTACATCATCCCGCCGCATCTCATGGTGCAATATCACTTTGATTTAGGAAATGGCATGAAGCCTTATGTAGGCGCCGGCGTAAATTACAGCATTATCTTCAGCGAAGATGATGCGGCAGGCTTTAACGGCCTCTCAATCGATAATGGCTTCGGCTTCTCGCTGCAAGCTGGTGTTGATGTGCAAATGAATGACAACTGGTTTTTCAACTTTGATGTTAAGAAAACCTGGCTGAATGTGGATGCCACCACAACCCACACTACACTAGGCGCTGTGGCTGCTGATATTGATGTTGACCCGTGGATCGTTGGTGTCGGCATTGGCTATCGCTTTTAAGAAAACTAGCTTTCGTTTCATCCTTCCTATTCGATAAACGAAAAAACCGCTGGGGGCTGTATTCCCCTCAGCGGTTTTTCTGTTTTCAGTTCTCTCAACCTAATGCTAGGCAGCGACTTCATCGAGAAACTTGTCGATCTCCTCTTGCAACCGGGCTGCATCTTGCTCTAGCTGCTGAGAGGCGCTGTGTACAGCCCTGGCGGAGTGGCTTGTTTCATCGGCAGAACTATCCACCCCTTCAACAGCATCTGCCAGGTTTGCCGAATGGGCGGCTGTGTCCCTTACATTGTTTGAAATTTCAGAGGTAACGCTACCTTGCTCATTCATAGCGCTTGAGATGGCTGCCGATAGCTCATCAACACTGGACATGGTGTCGGCAATGCGGTTGATCTCTTCTGCTGTGAGGTTAGAGGCTGCCTGAATTTCCTCGATATGGCGGGCGATTTCGCTTGTCGCCTGCCCCGTTTGCTCGGCAAGAGATTTCACCTCTGCAGCCACCACGGCAAAGCCTTTACCTGACTCGCCCGCTCGTGCCGATTCTATTGTGGCATTGAGCGCCAGCAGATTGGTCTGCTCTGCAATCTCAGAGATCAAGCTAACAACTGTGCCGATGCGGTCTGCGGCTTCTGTTAGTGCGCTCACTCTCGATGAGCTGGCATGGGCTTGCTCTGAGGCTTTGCGAACGGCGTCTGATGTGTTGACAACCTGAACTGAAATTTCACTAACAGAAGAGGCCAGCTGTTCTGAGGCTCCTGCCAGGGAGCGCATATTCTCATCTGATGATTTAGAGGAGGTTGAGGCTGTGCCTGCCAGCTCCGCCGTGCGCTGAGCTATGCTTGTTAGCTCAATGGCGGCTGTGGTCATATCACCAGCGCCATTGCGCACTGCAGAGATAAAGTCTGCTGTTCGGCTGCGGAAGCTTAATGCAATTTCCTGCAGGCGCTTCCGGCGCTCTTCCTCATGGAGCTCAGCATCTTCTTTTTGTTTTTCTGCCATTTCTTCGGCGCGGCGTGTGGCTTCATTGGCCTCGCTCAACGCATCGCCGACCCGGGAAGCAGCAGTTTCAAGATTGCCAACAACCCAGTTCACCCCTTCTAACGTTATGAATAAGACAATGATATGAGCGAAAGTTTCCATCATCCCGGCGCTCTCAGCAAAGATGTAGTTTGGCGCAAGAAAGGCAGCAAACGCTGTAAAGATCATGGCCATAACAGCGGCCAAAGAGGTGACCCGCTTATCACACCAGCCTGAGAGCACAGCGATAACAGCGACAAGACCGAGTACAGCCTCCCCTTGTAGGGAGCTGCCCTTTAGCATGATGATCAGACAGATAGTGTTGAAGGTTAGCGCTGCCGCAGACAGATAGCGAGCCGTGACCCCCATTGGGCTTTCTTTCAATTGCCAACTGGCCACACCGGACAGGATCAGCGCCATAATCAAGGGCAAACCGGAGGTAAGAAAACCGCTCCAAAGCTGTGGGAATGGACCGCTTAAATCAGCAGTGGATGCCGAGGCGATGACAGCCACAGTGAAAACCGCCCAGATCATCACAGTGATGTATAGTAAAAATCGGTACCTTAAAGTATTCAAATCCATTGTTCTGCCCTTCCCTCTTCAGAGAGATGCATGAGCTTCTGCCCATTCATAAAATTAAACTGTTGAATATTTGTACTGACAATTGTAAACTTACGGTAAATATGTTGATTTATTGCTCCGTTTACTTTGCTATACATGAAAACTACTAAATAACCGCAATATTAACTTTCACTTTGCACCTGCGTTGGAAGCTTACTTTACATGAGGCTCATATGACCGACGTTGGCCAGATTCAAGACACCCCCCAACACAGAAAAAGCGCGGCACCACTTGATTTGTTTGCAGATGGCGAACAGCATGAAAGAGAAGCCCAGTTTGCCATTTACGTGTATCAGAGCCCCATTCGGGCCTGGCACTGGCTGAACATGTTTTGCATTATAATTTTATGTTTTAGCGGCTATCTCATTGGCTCACCGCTGCCAACCCTGTCGGGTGAGGCCAGCGATCATTATATGATGGGCTACATACGCTTTGCGCATTTTGCAGCGGGGCAAACTATGGCTGTGCTGTTTATTGGGCGGATCCTGTTTGCCATTACCGGTAATAAATATGCGAAAGAGCTGTTCTCGCTGCCTGTCTACAAGAAGAACTGGCGCGAAGGGTTTGTTGAGCAGATGAAATGGTATCTTTTTGCCAACAATCAGGCACCGCAATTTGTTGGCCATAACCCTGTGGCCCAGATGATTATGTTTTTTGGCTTTGTGCTGCCAGCCATTTTTATGATCCTCTCCGGCCTCGCGCTTTATGCTGAAGGGCAAGGCATGGGGCACTGGATGTATGCTTTTACCAATTTCATGCTGCTCTTCTTTGATGGCACGCTGTCGATCCACGTCTATCATCATCTCGGCATGTGGGTGATCATCTGTTTTGTCATGCTGCATCTATATGCAGCGTTCCGTGAGGAAATCGTCTCTCGGCAATCCATGATCTCAACGATGATATCTGGCTGGCGGATGTTTAAATAGAAAATGGCCGCTGAGATCAAATCTCAGCGGCCACCTTCATCCCTCTTATCTCTTTCGCGTGCAGGGGGCGCGCTATAAGAAGCAGAGCGCCCCAAGTTACATTTTGCTTTATCTGCACATAATATCATTTCCAATTCACATTTGCGCACTTGACGTTAGTTGCAGGGCGCAACGCCGTTTTGCAGCACGGTACCGGTATTTGCGAAAGTAACGATACCTGCGAAGGTTCCTGACTGGCAGGTCACACCAACATTGGCGATATTGCCATCACCAGAAATTGTGCTGCCCGCGCCATTAACATCCAACAGGAAATTGCCGATCGGACCATCAAAGATATTATTGGCAATGGTCACGGTATTATCACTATCAAATTCAATGGCGCGATCACCTATGCGGCCAAACTGATTGCTGATGATCTCAACGACATTGTCTGTACCGAATTCAATGCCCTCAAATATATTACCGGAGCGAAGCAGCATATTGCCCCTGATAATGGCTGAGTTACGGTTGCCGAGTTCGATGATGTCATTGTTTGGCGCACGCAGGCGGTTATTCTCTATCAGAATGTTTTGATTGCGATTATCAAACTCTATCGCCTCGTCTTCTTGAGAGCGCAGGCTATTTCCTGATATAACGATATTGCGGTTACGGTCATCAAACTTCACAGCTTCCTCTCGCCCGTTCACCGTGTTGTTTGTGATCACGATGCCGTTATTTCTAGTGTTGAATTCAATGCCTTCCTGATCATGACCCGTTATGCGGTTGCCGGTGATGCTCCAATTCTGGTTATTATTATTGGCTTCAATCCCGCCTTCAGCAGCGTTTCTGATCTCATTACCCCTGATGATGACATTGCTATTACGGTTTTCAAAATCAATGCCTTCATCATCAGCATTACGAATTATGTTGCTGGCTATAAGGATGTTGCTGTTATCATTATTGAAGTCGATACCATCATCACCAGTGTTGATAATCCGGTTTTGCGTTATAGCAATGTTGTCTTTTCCACTACCAACATTGACACCATCATCACCGGCATTCGTTCCTCTGATGCGCAGGCCATCTATATGGATGTTATTGCCAACCAAGCTCAACACTTCGCCAGCACCATTGTTTCTAACAAGAGGCATAGAGCCGGGCGCCGCAAAATTCGCAACCACACCAGACTTTAATCCGCGCACCTGAATAATCGAGCCACCACCCATGATGGTCTGGTTGGCCTGCACCACCTGGGTGCCGTCTATAATTGACCCGTTTACAATGATGAGGCGGTTATCTCCTTCGTTTGCCGAGGTGGTGGTGATACTGCCGCTATTGTTCACATAAGCGACTTTGTCAAAATCAACATTGGTGATCGCATCCTCAACCTTTTCATCTTCGCTGATGGTGGTGATAATGTCATTGTCCCGCTCAATGCCATCAAGCATGCGGCGCTCTTGTGCCTTCAGGGCGGCATATTGCACCTCACGGCCCGTAACTGCATCGTGGCTGAAGGGGAGGCGCAGACGCAGGCCAACTTCATGGCGATCTTCGCGCACATCATCGTAGGAAAATTCATATTCGGCTGTGAGCCTTGAGCCTGGCATGCTTGCGATTATGTCATTGATGCGGAGTTCTAAACGGGCCTTGCCGCCTGCGATTTCCTCAAAGGCGTCCTCATGATCAAAATAAAAGGCACCGCCATAGACGCGCAGCTCATATTTTTCAGGGTTTAGATTCATCATCTCCAATGGCAGACGTGCGCCGATTTCACCGTCGATGCCATAGAGTGCAACTTCCTCGCCGCCGCGCATGAAGATGTTGTTGCCTTGCAGGATCACCTGCGTGAAGCCCAGGTTGCCTGCGGCTTGCGGGTCAGTGACCGGGCCATAAAAATTAAGGCGAGCATCAAAATTATGCGAGAGCATTTCTAACCCGCCTGAGAGCTGCCAGAAGCTGTTATCAATCTCAGTTGAGCGGCCGTCCACACCGATCCAGGCGCCAAAGTTAAAGCCATTGCTGAGCATCTGGCGGTAACCGAGAGCGAAGTTGCCCTCTTGCGCATCTTCTTCATAGAATTTGCCGCGCGCTTCGAAAAAGGTGAGAGAACTGTGGCCTTGGGTGATGGGAAGAAAGAGCGTCACTTCCCCGCGACTGGCGTCATCGCTATTGTAAAATCCGCCGATATCATACCAGGGCTGCCATTTTTTGGCGGCTGGCTCAGCTGACTGAGCGGATATACTTATTTGTAAAAATGCAACAAAGAGAAATGACACGCACAACAGTGCCTGCCGTAAATATCGACCCATCATTTCGCCAGCTCCTAAAACGCAGTACTAATTCTGTTAAGCTGACCGAAACCCCGCTTGGCCTCAGATACTTACTTGGCGTGTCTTTTCTGGCAAAACCGGTGACCACTTTTGCGCAACACGAACATACTTAGCGTGCCTTTTCTCGCAAAACCGGCGACCACTTTTGCGCAACACGCGCTAACAGTCAGCTGGCCTTATTAAGGTTGCATGACAGACAGGGCGGGACAATTTAAAACTGTTAATAAATGGTTAATTTACCACATAGCGAGCTTTTAAGTGGCATTTTCATCACTAAATACTGCCTTGAACGGCGGAATAGTCACAAATTTTGAGATAAACAGGTCAGGGATATGAAGAAAAACACACCTATATTGGCATCAACTGCCGCAATAAGAGCGACGCCATCTGTATATCCAGAACCTTTTGCCTCACGGATGGCCGGGCGGGTTAAACAGCCGCTTGGTGACCTTTTTGGACTGTCCAATTTTGGTGTCAACATGACGACTCTTGAACCGGGTGCTATCTCAGCCCTGCATCACTGCCACTCAAAACAGGATGAGTTTATCTACATCCTCTCCGGTGAAGCGGTTTTGCATATAGGCGAGAGCGAAGAGATAATGACGCCCGGCATGGTGATGGGTTTTTCAGCTGGCGGGGCCGCGCATCACCTTGAAAACCGCTCAACTGAGCCTGTTACCTACCTCGAGATAGGCGACCGGACGCAGGGTGATGTTGGCACTTACCCCAATGATGATCTGGTTGCCAAACATGATGGGGAGAAATGGGTTTTTGAGAGAAAAGACGGACGCCAGATTTGAGATGGGTTCGCGGCGTTGTCGGGGAGAATTTTAGTAAAATGGCGCGCCTTATCGAACGAAGTTCGAACGGGTTTTTAGATGAGGGGGCGACCATTTCTGAAAAAAGTAATGGCGCGCCGGGGAAGATTCGAACTCCCGACCCCTTGATTCGTAGTCAAGTACTCTATCCAACTGAGCTACCGGCGCTTTTGATAACAGGGGCGAAACCCCCGTTTATGGCTGCCCCACATGATGGGTGGCAGTGCTGACTTGATAGCGGGTAAAGATTAAGCATTTGGAAATGGCTTAAACCGCCCAAGCAGGCCGTATTACTATCGCTTTCATTCTCGAATTGCAAGCGGGTTGTTTGATAAAGTTGCACCCCTTCGCCTCACCTTCACCAGCCTAATTCAGAATGCAGTTCGGGCCACGGGCTGGATGGTTAGTCAGCTTTACCATTTTGCGGTAGCTGAACACGGAAATGAGCGCCTTTTTCACCTTCAAGGCAGTCAATCTGACCTTTATGGGCGGCGATAATTTCAGCGGCGATGGCAAGCCCCAGGCCTGAGCCGCCTTTTCTATAACTACCTTTAAAGGCCTCAAACAAATGAGCGCGGGCGGCGGCTGGCAAGCCAGGGCCGTTATCGATAATATCTATGACCAGCTTATTGCCTTCAGGCATGACGGAAATGACCACTTTGGGGGATTGGTCGCCGCTGTGCGCGCTGCCGTTCAGCTTTTCTTTGGCAGCACTATCAGCAGGATAATCCTCTGCTTCGATAGCTTGGGCGCTATTACGGATTAGATTGCTAAAGACGCGGTAAAGAAGATCATGGTCGCCGTAAACCACGGCTTCATCTTCAATATTGATTTTTACATCCAGCCCGCGGCGCGGCAGGCCGAGCTCTTCCATCACTTCTTCTATTAACGGACGTAATTTGAAGTGGGTGCGGCTGGGGGCTTGGGTTTCAGATTTGCCGTACTGCAGCGTATCAGAACAGAGCTTGATGGCTCTATCTATTGAGCGCACGAGGCGAGGCGTGACCCGCTGCACAGTGGGGTCATTTACATTTGACAGCCTATCTGAGACCAGCTGGGCTGTGCCGAGCATGTTTCTCAGGTCATGATTGACCTTGCTGATGGCGGCCCCGAGATTGGCCAGCCTTGTTTTTTGCGCCAACATTGTTGATAGATCTGTCTGCATGGAGAGCAGCTCATTTTCAACAGTGCCGATTTCATCACTGCGGCCGCTGGGGATGATTTTTTTATCCGGATCTTCAGGGTTTTCGCTAAAGCTCATCATATTTTCGGTTAGCAAACCGATGGGGCGGACAAGCAGGTAATTGAGAGTTAAGTAAACAAGAGCCGCGGTGATAATGGAGATAAGAATTGAGAGGCCCAGAATATTTAGCGCGAAACTGATCATGGCTTTTTTTAATGGCGCCTGAACCATCAGCACTTCAACGAACTCAACTTTACTCATCGCTGGTTTGCCAAGCACACTGATCATTGTGTTTTCGGGCTGGATATAGACCTTAATCGCATCCCAAATCAGTGAGAAAAAGTTTTGGTTCCTTAAGTCATAAACATCCACCTTAAGGGCCGGCATGGGGGAGCGCAAAATTAAATGGCGCTGGTTGTTATGCTTGACCGCAACGGAATAAACCTGAGCCTGATCTAGCAATTCTTTACGCAAGGTCTCTGGTATTTTGTTATTGGGTGCGGCTTCCACAGCGAGGGCGGCAATTTGAGCCGCGCTTAAGCGCTCTGCCAGCCAGTTACGGCGGAAGTTACCAATTGATGGTAGAAAGATCAGAATTTCAGCCAGCATGACAAACAATATTGTCAGGATCAATAGTTTCTCCGAGAGGCGAAAGCCTCTATTTTGGAACTTTATGTGTGACTTTAAATTCATTTACTTTTCTAAACGTTCATAGGGTTACAACAGAATAATTCCGAAAACCCTTTTTTCTTAGCAACGCGGTTCGTCGTTCTCGCGCTTTGATGCTTACCAATTCACACCCCCATATTAGGGAAGTTATCATCGCTGCATTTTAGCAAATGGGCGGTGTGTTTGCATTGTATTTGCCAGTTTAGCAGCTGATGCTAACGCTTGCAGAGCAGCCATTAGACAGTCTTAACAAAAGCCATACAGATCTGAAAGTGCTGCGTTTTATTTGCGGCACCAGAGTTTAGCCTAATTTTGCCAGTAGGCGAATGAAGCGGCGGAGCATTGGGTTCATTAGTTTGGGCTGAAAATAGGTATATGCGACGCGCTTATTGATTTCGGTCAGGGTTGGATAAGGTGAGACGAAATCTGTCATGGCTTTGACATTCATACCAGCGGCAATGGCGAATGACCAAAGCTGGATTAGCTCACCCGCATGATCCCCTACAATAGAGACACCGAGTATCTTGCCCTTCTTTGAGCAGATCAATTTTACAAGACCATCTGTTTTGGCCTCTGCCTGAGCGCGGTCATTTTCAGCATAGGGCCAGCGCAGCACATGGATTTTGCCGTATTTTTTATCCGCTTGCTCTTCCGTCATGCCGATATGGGCGAGCTCCGGGTCTGTGTAAGTGACCCAGGGGATTTTTCTGGTATCCTGCTTGGACCAGAGGCGGAACAAGGCGCGGCGGATAACAATGCCTGCCTGATAGTTGGCCATATGGGTGAATTGCAGGCCGCCCGTGACATCCCCGATTGCGAAGACGCGGCGGTTTGACGTGACAAGCCCTTTATTCACTGTGATGCCGCGGCGGTCATGTTTGATACCAGCGGCCTCAAGATTGAGGCGCTCAATATTTGGGCGGCGCCCTGTGGCAACTAGCAGGTGAGAGCCTTTCAGCTCACCGCGCTCTTGCCCCTTCATGACCTTCACGGTTATGCCGGTAACATCTCTGGTGATTTCTTCTATGCGGATCTCTTCATGTATTTCTATGCCCTCATCGCGCAGGCGCTCGAGAACAACGGCGGTTAATTCCGGGTCGTCCTTGCCAAGGGCTTTCATAGCTTCAAGCACAGTTACTTTAGAGCCGAGGCGGCGGTGGGCTTGTGCCATCTCCATACCGATGGGGCCGCCGCCGATAATGATGAGATGGGGGATTGGCTGCTCGTTTTGGAATATGGTTTCATTGGTGAAGAAATTGACATTCTCTAACCCGGCGATCGGGGGAATGGCGGGGGAAGAGCCGGTTGCGATAATTGTGCGGCGGGCGCGTATTTGATATTGCCCGGCGATAACCGTGCGGGGATCTTTGAAGCTGGCTTCATGCTGGATGACATGAACACCCAGCCCTTGAAAGCGCTCAACCGAATCATTGGGGGCAATGGCGTTGATGACGCTCATCACATGGTTATGGACCTGCTGATAATTTATCTCCGGCTGTACGGGGGCAACACCAAAATTGTTGGGCGCACGCATGAGATGGGCCCGCTTGGCGGCGGCCAATAGGGCCTTTGAGGGGACGCAGCCTGTGTTCAGGCAATCGCCGCCCATACGGCCGCGCTCTATCAGTACAACATCTACCCCTAGCTGGGCCGCTGCGGCAGCAACAGAAAGACCGCCGGAGCCAGCGCCAATGACGCATAAATCGGGTGTAATTACATGTGACATGGAGATAGGGGCCCCTTTATTTTTTCAGACAGATTTTGCTGTGTACCTGGCTCTGGTGGCCGGTGAGAAATACGCCGCGCAATTGCGGCCAGTTTAGGCTTGATTCCGTTTGTTGCGCAATCGTTTGATAAGCACTGGTAACAGTGCCATCACACTTAACAGGATAAAAGCAATGATGATTTCTTTGGTGACAAGCGATGATGCCTCCAGAGTGAAGCTGCACCCCGCTTCGCTGCCCTTCTCTGTGATGCAATTTTCATAAGCCTGCTTTTGCGATCTGATGACAGACTCTAGCCCGTAGCCGGTGTACGCAAAGGCAAGGGTGCCGGGAATGATGCCGATGAAAGTGGTAGTGATATAAGTCCATAATTTTACGCCCAGAAATGCTGGCGCCAGGTTAACAAGCCAGAAGGGAAAGGCTGGCACCAGCCGAAGGAACAGCAAATAATTAAAGGCATCCTGCTCAAACCCTTGCTGGAATTGTGAAAGCCAGGGGCCGGCTCGTTCTCGCAACGGCTCACCTAAGGAGCTGCGGGCGATGAGAAACAGCAGTGTTGCACCAATTGTCGCGCCAATGACCGTTGCCAAGGTGCCAATGAACCAACCGAATAACAATCCACCAGCTACCGTGACGATTAACCCACCTGGGATAGAGAGAGCCGCGATGGCAATATATAGCAAGATGTAGATACCGATGGCCGCAAAATGATTGCTCTCTATAAAGCTGCGCAGTTCTTCAAGGTGGAGGGCGAGCTGCTTAAGGCTGAGATATTCATGGAGGCCGGTGCCGAACACAGTTGCCATAACCGCGATGAGTATGGCAACCGGCAGAAAGCGGCGAATGAGAGAGGAGTTGCGCTCTATTTGCTCAACTGGTGCCACGGCCTCTTCAGGTTCGCTCTTTTTAGGCGCGACCTTTTTAGGAGCTGGTTTACCTTGCTGTGTCATTGAGCGTCCAATCATAGAAATAGTCGTCAACCTGCCCGGCGGCGCGGAAGACGGCGGCTTTATCAGCGGTTAGATATTTGCTGATATGAGCGCGCACCTTGGCTTCGCTGCCGCCAAAATCTTTTTGAAACCAGCTATATATTTTTGATAGCCCTATTTTGCCGTTTTTAATACTGACGCCTTGGTTGGAATTCACAAATTCTTTCGCGGCGCTTTCAAGCTGTTGTTGCAGGCGCTGGCCGGTGAAGGCCTCTGGCTGCAGGTTGGGGCAACCGACAGAGGCGCAATTCACCGCATAATGGACGCGGGGGTCTTTGAAAACTTTTCTTAGGATTTGATGCTCGATATCATCAAGGCTTAAAGATTTACCTTCAATGGTGATGAGCTTTTTACCCCAGGGTCCATTCGCGAACAGGCCGGGGGAAATATCAATATCTCTGATGGTGGCAACCGGGTAGGCCTCTTCTACAACTTTTAGGGTTAGGGCGTTATAAAGGTTGGCCCAAAAGCTGAATTGCGCATCGCGCGGCAATGTACGGAGCTTAACCCGGCTTAACTGGTCAATATAAGCTTTCAGGGCGGGGCGGTGATTTTTCAACTTTTTATAATCAACACGGTTGAGGCCGCTTTTATCCCTCTTGATAACTGATTTGAGAATTTTGGTATATCCGCTGTGGTCTGGCAGGGCGGCGAGTTGGCCGCCTGCTTTATTGGCGGCCTCATCTCTGAGGTTGAAATGCTGCTGAAGACTCTCAGCTTTGGCAGAGTAGGTCGGCAGCGCCATAAACAATACCGCCAATAGGCAGCAGAGCGCCCAGGCAAGATAGGTGACTTTTAAGCAGGCCGCTGAAATGGCTGTATAGGGTTGATGTCGCTGAAATCTTCTGGACATTTGTTTTTCCGTTTTTATCTGCCACCGTCTTTCATGCTCACTATCCAGGATGCTTACTATTAGGGCTAAGCAACGTCGCTGGGATAGATAGGAGAGGCGGCTATGTTTGTTATTCGATGGGTTATTTCTAGCATGGCTGCATTTGGGCGTGGGATCATAACTCTTCAAACGGTTGTGATGGGCTGTGAGATGCCAGGGGCTTGCCTTTTGAATCTCAGATTCTTTATTAACTCCCCTACCCATCAGGCCCCTACACCTCTGGCATTTGCGGCAGCTTTGGCTCAGGCTTTAGTCTTGAGAGTGGCTAAATCATCATTTTAGGGGGCGCGAGTTAGAAATCTATGGAGCGCGTGGCAAATTACCTATAGAGCGTGAGGCGTATTGCATTTGCAGCAATAGGCGGCTGGTTGACGGCAGCAAGCGGAAAATTACGGCCTTTTCAGCGCATTTGCATTGACAATAGGGGGCTTCGCTGTCTATATGCCCTCTTCATATAGCTTTTTGCTGATGTGACATCATTTAAGCCAAGCACAGTTGATCTTGAGGCTTTTTAGCTCGGATTGCTGGTTGGGGCGTTTTTCTTTGCTCTATTTCATCTTGCCTTAATATGTATGACCTGTCATTCATCAGCCTTTATTTATTCGGAGATGCGCCGTGAAACGTACATATCAACCTAGCCGCTTGGTGCGCAAAAGACGCCACGGTTTTAGAGCACGCAAAGCCACTAAGGGTGGCCGTCACGTCCTGGCGAACCGCCGGGCACGCGGTCGTAAGCGTTTGTCAGCATAAGCTGATTTTAGCTTTTAGAATATAAAAGACTAAGCGACCCCGGCCATTGCGCCGGGGGTTTTGCGTTTAAGGTATTGTTTTTAAGTTATTTATTTGGTTGTTTTGAAAAACTTTACTGGTTTGGCCTTTATTTCGTGTTTTTGGATTTCGGAGTTTTGGCTTTAAGCAAGGCTGTTTGCGCCTTATAAACAGCGCTGATGAGTGCTGCTGAGACAGACCGGACTTTAACCCTTATGCGCCTAAACATGTTGAAACGCCGCCGTGACTTTCTTGCTGCCAAGGGCCGCAGGGGATGCAATTTAACGGCAGCATATGGCACCAAGGGTTTTATGTTGCAGGCGCGCAAACGCAGCGCTGGTGAAGTTACGGCGCTTAGAGGGCAATCTGGCCCGCGCTATGGCATTACAGTTTCAAAGCACACCATTCGCCGGGCGCTTGAGCGAAAGTCTACTGCCCTTAAAACAGCGGGCCAGATTGGCCAAAAAAACCGCCCGAAGAACAGCACAAATAAAGGCGCTGGCAAAGGGCTGAGAAAAGCTGGAGGTAAGAGTGGACCGCAAAAACGGGGCCCGCTAGCCGTTGAGCGCAACCGAATGCGCCGCCGCCTTCGTGAAGCCCTGAACATCATCGCCCCTAAAATGGCACGTGATGGGATGGATTATGTTGTCATTGGGCGGGATGATGGTTTATCCATTCCGTTTGAGATTCTCCTTAAAGATTTAGAGAAAAGCTTTCAAAAAGTGCATAGACGGATTATACCATCGGGCAACCCCCCGGTTTCTAGCCGTCTTTCTTCAAACTCTTAATGCATATGTCAGGTAACCAGAGCCGTTTTCATGGAAGAAAATAACCGCAATTTTTTAGTCGCCCTTTTACTGTCGGTCCTTGTTTTTCTGGTCTGGCATTTTGTGTTCGTTGTGCCAAAGCAGGAAGCACAAAAGCTGCGCCAGCAACAGCAGGAAGCTTTGCTGAAAGAAAAGTCAGTGACGCCATCTAATGCCGCGCCCGCCGTTAAAGATGGCGCCGCACCGCTTACGCCGCAGATGAATGAGACGCCGGTGGCGCCTAAAACCCGGGTTTCTGCCCTTGCTACCAGCAAGCGCGTGCCTATTCTGACACCAGCGCTGAAAGGCTCTATTAACCTCACGGGCGGGCGCATTGATGATGTCTTGCTGCTTGAACACCGTGAAACGGTTGATAAGAAAAGCCCACCAGTTGAGCTCTTCTCTCCGTCTGGTTCGCCGCATCCTTATTTTGCTGAATTTGGCTGGTCCAGCAACGCCATTGAGGGTGTGACGTTACCTGGCCCTAAAACAGAGTGGAGCGTGAAAAGCGGCACCACCCTCGCCCCTGGTCAGCCGGTTATCCTTAGCTATGATGCCGGCAAGGGCGTTGTGTTTGAGCGCAGCATTTCAATCGACGATAAATATATGTTTACGGTGACTCAAACTGTCACCAATAACGGGTCAGCAGCGCTGACGCTGTCTCCTTATGGTTATTTATGGCGGCAAAACCGACCTTACTCGCAATCTCTCTTCATTTCGCATGAGGGGGCTGTGGGTGTGTTTGACGAAGAGCTGGAAGAAACCGGCTATGATGACCTTGTTGAAGAGGGCAAGCAGAACTTTAAAGCCAAAAATGGCTGGGTGGCCATTACTGATAAATATTGGGCCTCTGCGCTGATACCGGATAAGAAGCTGCCTTTGACCTCAACATTTGTTGGCCGGCAAGTTGGTGAAGTAAAGTCTTACCAAACTACCTTCTTGCTTGATGGACAGGTGGTGAATAAGGGTGAGACTTTCTCTGTCAAAAATCAGCTATTTGCTGGCGCCAAGCGCGGCCGGCTTTTAGAGCAGTATGGCGAGACTTACAAGATCGACCGGTTTGAAAATCTGATTGACTGGGGCTGGTTCCATTTCATTACCAAGCCGATGTTCCATGCGCTTGTTTATATTAATGATCTGGTCGGCAATTTTGGCGTCTCTATTCTGATCGTCACTGTTCTCATTAAGTTGTTGTTATTCCCGCTTGCAAACAAGTCTTACAAATCCATGGCAGCAATGAAGAAAATGCAGCCTGAGATGGAGAAGATCCGCAAGCGCTATGAAAAGGATAAGGTGAAGCAGCAACAAGAGCTGATGGAGCTTTATAAGAAAGAAAAGATTAATCCGGTCTCGGGTTGCTGGCCGGTGTTGGTGCAAATACCTATATTCTTCGCGCTCTATAAGGTGCTTTATGTAACGATTGAGATGCGCCATGCGCCGTTCTTTGGCTGGATTCAGGATCTTTCTGCCCCTGACCCGACCTCACTATTCAATCTGTTTGGACTTATTCCGATTGATCTACCGAGCTTCCTGATGATTGGTGTTTGGCCGCTGATTATGGGTCTGACTATGTTTGTGCAAATGAAGCTGAACCCAGCCCCGCCTGACCCTGTGCAAGCTAAGCTGTTCACTTATATGCCGATCATGTTCACCTTTATTCTTGCGGGCTTTTCTGCCGGTCTGGTGATTTATTGGGCGTGGAACAACTTCCTCTCTATTCTTCAGCAATATGTGATTATGAAGCGTCAAGGTGTCGAGATCACGCTGCTGGAAAATATCGGATTGAAGAAGAAATCCAGCTAACCAGCCACCTTAGATGAAGGCGGACTTTGTTGCCGATGATTTAAGATTGCTGCGTTTCGATTGGCAAACTCACTTGTATAGCTGGCCCTCTTTTATTGAGAGGGCCACTTGCTGAAGGCAACTTTTCATGACTGCAAATATCTCATGAGTGCGAATGATAAAGAAAGTGCCAGCGCCCTTTTAACGCCCGAAGCTATTGCTGCGGGGCGGGCGCTGTTTCGCCTGCCAATTGAGTTTATCAAGGGCGTGGTGAATGAAGAGGGATTGCCGCCAGCTGACCTGCCGGAGATTGCCTTTGCCGGGCGCTCTAATGTGGGTAAATCCAGCTTGATCAATGCGCTGACCGGGCAAAAGGGCCTGGCCCGCACGTCTAACACCCCTGGCCGCACCAGAGAGATTAATTACTTTACCATTGGTGAGGCGGCTTATCTTGTTGATATGCCGGGCTATGGCTATGCGAAGGTGCCGCTTTCTATGGTCAAGCAATGGACGCGGCTGATCGAGAATTATCTGCGGGGTCGGTTGACCTTGAAGCGTGCCTATTTGTTGATCGATGCGCGGCATGGGGTGAAGAAAAACGATCTTGAGATTATGAAGCAGCTTGATGCGGCAGCAGCGCTTTACCAGATTGTTTTAACCAAAACTGACAAAATCAAGTCTGGAGAGCTGAAGCGTCGGATGGAAGAAACTGAAGCGCTGATTGTGAAGCACCCGGCCTGCTACCCTTTGGTTATTGCCACATCTTCATCGAAGGGCGAGGGCATTGACCAGTTAAAAGCCGCGATTTCTGTGGCGCTGACAAGTTAACTCGTTCGTGAAATTGGCTTGCCTTTGCTTTGAGCTGAGCGAAGCACAACTCCTGACGTCGAAGAGACTAAAAAGCCCTGGTATGTCTCTGGATCTTAAATCTGCCCGCTTGCTATAGCTTCAGGATTAATCACCATCATCTTTGAGAATTTTGGTTACTTCTTCCATTCCGGTTTCATAAGCCACAGGGCCATAACGGGCGATGGCGTAGCCGAGGCCAAACAGCAGCAGAATGGCCATGAAGCGCTTAAATATCCGGCCATAATTCCGTGTGACTTTAATTTCAAAAGATTTTGAGGGCTGAACGGGGATTTCAGCTGAGAGGCCATTTTCTCCGGTTGCTCTGACCGTTACATCCAATCGTAATTTTGAGATGCCCGCTTTGCGCGGCAGCACCCGCCAACGCCAAATGGCGAAATCAGCATCATCAACCATGGAGCGGTGCAGCTCACACCACTGGGTGGCGGCGGTGGCGCTATCTATCAGGAACTGGCCATCTGGCCCGGTTAGATGAACGGTGATGGCTTTGGTGTAGGGCTTTTTCTCTGATTTTGAGCGCAGGCCATAACCTTCTTCGTCAAAGTCCAGCTCTGCATCTGTGAAGCGGGCAACGCGCACCTCAACATAATGCAGTTTATCTTCCCGCATGACCTTTGGCACATTTTCAATGACCTGATCTTCTATGGTTTGATGTTGAAGGCTTGCCTGATTATGCCGGATGGAGGTTGCTATCTGCTCCATTGAAGCGGCATCGCCCTGGCGCTGGCCGCCAGTATCCTGAGGATGCGACAAGCGCTGGCCAAATTGCGGTGGGTTCTTCTCTCCCGGTTGTGCGGGTGGGTGCTGGCTCCGCTGGCGGGCTAATGGTTGCCCTTGCGGCACATCCGCTTGACCACGGCCGCTTTCATCTGGATGGGGCGGCGGCGTATTGGTTGCCGGGTGGTGGCCGCCTTGCTTCGGCAATACCCCTTTAGGGATTGAGCTTTCAAGGGTTGCGGCAGCACCGCGCTGGATGGCCATGTCCTCTGGGCGCATAACCTTTTGAGGCTTAGGGGCCTGGTGCTGATTTCCAGCCATACCATAGGGTACGGCGCCTGGTTGCTCATGATGAGAGCGCTCGGGATTGGAATGGGGCGGTTGAGGGTGCAGCGCATTAGGGGGCGGCGCATGATGGCGGTCCTGACCATGATGGTCTTGGCCATCTCTTTTGCCGGTAGGCGGCGGGGCGGCGCGCTCTGGGGCCATACTGCGCAATGTGTCCGGGTCTCTTGAAGTGTCATCAGGTATGGGCGCGTGGCGAGGCGGCTCACCAGCAAGATGTGGTTTTTGTGGTTGCTTTGCGAGCGGTTGAATATCTGGATGCTGGCCAGGATAGTGACCTTGCGGCCCATTTTGAGACCTGTTGTGTGGGTCTGGTCTTTGATCGAGCGTTGGTACTGGTCCGCGATCATGAGGGGGTGCTGGTGGTCCTGATATTGGAGCGCTTGATACTGAACGGATCGGCTGCACGCCTTGACGGTTATCAGGGCTTTGCGGGTTTATGGGGTTTTGCGGTTGTGATTCTGGTGCATTTCGGCGGCCAAAATCTGGGCGATGTTTACCGCGTCCCAGCGCGGCCTCATCGGCGGGCGCTTGATGAGCCTCTCTCCGATTACCGTTATTTTGATCATAGTCTTTCTGGGCGGGCTGTTCGGAGGCGGGGCGCTCGTTATTCTGTTGTTCTTTCGGCGCGGCTTCACCACCCCTTTGTGGCGGCGTTCTATTTCCCTCACCTTGTGGACGAGGATTTGGGGGGCCAGGATTTGGGGAGGCAGGTTTTTGAGGGTCGGGATTTGTGCCTGCCTGGTCGTTCAGCGTTTTTTCGTGTGCAGTACTTAACTGATCATTGAGCGCTGAGGCCGCATCCTTCAGGTCACTGTTAATCGTCGCATCTATCTCAGAATTTAGGTTCGCATTTTCGGGAACGTGCTGGTTTTCGGCTTTTGCTGCTGCCTCTTCCTTGTTGGGCGTTTTGCCTTGTTCTGAACTGCTCTTATCTTCAGAGCTCTTAACATTGGTGCCATGGGTATTTACAGTTACCTCATCGAAAACCATGCCATGTTTTTCGAGTATACGGTGAGCTGCAAAGCCACCCTCACCATTGATGATGGCAGAAAGTATGTGACCGCCGTCAACTTCCATTGACCCGGCTGCGCGCGCCGCGTTTGATGCATGAGCGAGTAGATTTTGAATTGTGCCATCAAGGTTTGGGGGCACCGCATTGGGGCTCAGGCTGCGCGCTTCCGGGCCGAGCTTGCGCAGCAGATCAGCACAGAGGGCTTTCACCTCAACACGGCAGGCAAGCATAGTGCCCAGCGCATCAGGATCTTGTCCGAGCGCTAGCATGAGATGGTCCAGGCCAACAACAGTGTGCTTCCGCCGCGCGGCCAATTCCTCGGCCCGGCTGAGACTTTCATGTAGATTTTTTGTTGCCGGAAGTTGCTCGCCAACTTCCTCTGCCATTTCCACTATGCTCAATGTTGCTCCCTTAGACTATATGCTTTGCTGGCGATAATGGTTGTATCTAGCCGCTTTTTTGTTTTGATCGCTTTATAAGTTGCCATCATGGTTAGCCGGATAGTAGCAGCGCATTGTGGCGAACAGCCAGCTCTTGGCTAAATCTTCCGTACTTCGTTAACAGTTGGCCGTTTATTCTTGGTTTTTGGTGACCATTTGGGTTTCTGGTGGCCGCCTGGTACCGGGTGTTGAAATAATGGCTCATCCGCTTTACTTAAAACCGCTTTTGCTCTTGCTGTTTCACCTATTTCTTGGCTTATGGGTTGAGCTGAGATTGTATACGGCCAGGTTTTTGCATTCTTTAGATTTAACAATTTATCATGTTGTTGAATATCCCTATTCAGCCGATTGCCAGCGGTTTTCGCCGTTCTACCCGAAGAATTAGGGATTGTGGTTAAGGCTCAAGCGTCTTAAAACCCGACGAAGACATTTTTATGGATCACACAATTATGACGAACAATACGCCAGATCACGCTTCTAGGGCCGAAACCGCCTTAAGCAAGGCGCAAATTCTTTCAGAAGCCCTGCCTTATATGCAGCGCTACGATAATAAAACCGTGGTTGTTAAATATGGCGGCAATGCCATGGGGGATGACGAGCTGGCGGCAAATTTCGCACGGGATATTGTGCTTTTGAAGCAAGCCGGGGTGAACCCGATTGTGGTGCATGGCGGCGGGCCGCAAATTGGTGCCATGCTAGAGCGCTTGCAGATCAAATCTGAATTTAAAGATGGGCTGCGTGTGACCGACCGGCCAACGGTTGAGATTGTACAGATGGTGCTTGCTGGCTCTATCAATAAAGAGATTGTCACCAATATTAATATGCATGGCGGCAAGGCTTGTGGCATTTCCGGTAAAGACGCGAACCTGATGCTGGCGAAAAAGCTTGAGAAAATGCACCATGACCCGAAATCCAACACAACGAAGCTAGTTGACCTTGGGTTTGTTGGCGAGCCGATACATATGAACCCGCATATTGTTGAGGTGATGATCCAGAGTGACCTTATCCCGGTGATTGCCCCGATTGCGGCCGGTGAGAATGGCGAGACCTTTAACATTAACGCAGATACATTTGCCGGGCATCTTGCCGCGGCGATGAATGCCAAGCGCTTGCTGTTGCTAACGGATGTTAAGGGCGTTTTGGATGATGATGGCAATTTAATTGAGCAGCTCACGCTGGAAGAAGCGCGCGGGTTGATTGAGAATGGCACCATTTCTGGCGGTATGATCCCGAAAATTGAAAGCTCTATGGCTGTTGTTGAAGACGGGGTTGAGGGTGTTGTAATTGTGGATGGGCGGGTCAAACATGCGGTTTTACTTGAGCTATTCACTGAGCATGGCATTGGCACACTACTTGGTGAAAAATTATAGGATTGGCCTTTCTACGACTTAACTTGCTAGCACGAGATTGGCGACCATTAAACTGGACGCTTGCTGTTGATACTAAAAAGGGCTGCATGGTTATGCCCCATGCAGCCCTAAGTATCATTTATTTATACGTGTTATTTGATTTATAGGCGCGTATTTATTTCATTTTGAAGCTATGCAGCTTTTTGCTGACACCCAATAATGAATAATCGCGGCTTCTGATAAACCTTAGTTCAAATCCTGTTTCAGGCGTTTGATTTCATCTTTAAGATGGAGCTTCTTCTTTTTCATCTCCATCAGTTTGGCGGCATCTAGGATCGGACGGGACTCCTCTTTCTCGATCTTTTGATCAAGTGCTCTATGTTTCTGGCAAAGTTCTGAAATATGTGCTTCAACTGCCATTCAAGCCTCCGTGTTTAAGTTTAAGACAGGAATATTCTGCCATTGAGCTAGTGATTTGTCCAATCGACTTTCATTTCAATATTGAAAAATTGCTAAAATATTTGGCATCGATTGTTACGTTTATTGCTCTATGGCTGCTGTTTTGTTTAGAAATATTACTCAAAACATGTAATTTGGACGATTATAAGAATTTGGGAGCCCTGAATTTTGGTTTTGAAAGATGGAAATCATGAAGGTCTGCGCGCGCAGCTTGCTGAGAAGCGGCAGGAGCATCAGGACCTTGACCAGGCGATAGACGCTCTCAATGCGCTAAAACCAAATGACCAGCTGCAATTGCGCCGCCTGAAAAAGAAGAAACTCCAGTTGAAAGATGAAATACGCGCGCTTGAGCAACAGTTTTTTCCTGATATTATCGCTTAGGTTAAGCACCAGGCTATAGCTACCCTTAGCTTGCTGCCTGCCGGCGTTTAGGCTTCAAATTGCCTTTGGTTAAGCCCTTATGATTGTCATATGTTCTCGGGCATTTATCAGCCCTGTTGCATTACTGGCGTTTTTTTCTATAATTGCCCGCTTTTCCGGGCTTTGTTCCGCCCTTGTTCGTACCCTAGTAGATCTAACCTTCATTGCCCTGAAGCGGCCCGTTTAGATGTGGCTGTTTTATTTATTGATTGCGTTGCTATTTATTAATGATCGCCGGCCGTTGCCTTTGTTATGACCTATGCATTTGGGAGATGCTATGACTGACACATTGCCAGTAGTGAGCATAATTATGGGGAGCCAGTCTGACTGGCCGACGATGAAGCATGCCGCCGATATGCTAGAGACTTTGGGTGTGGCTTTTGAAACTAAAATTGTTTCAGCGCACAGAACGCCCGAGCGACTGTTTGAATTTGCACAATCTGCCGAAGGGCGCGGCCTTAAGGTGGTGATTGCGGGTGCAGGCGGTGCAGCGCATTTGCCGGGTATGGTGGCGGCTTTAACACCGTTACCTGTGCTTGGTGTGCCGGTACAATCGAAAGCGCTTTCCGGGCAGGATAGCCTGCTCTCTATTGTGCAAATGCCTGGCGGTGTCGCTGTTGGCACATTGGCTATTGGTAAGGCCGGGGCCACTAATGCTGGTTTGCTGGCAGCGCAAATTCTTGGTGTTAGTGATCAGGCACTTATGCAACGGGTGAAAGATTGGCGCGGCAGCCAAACTGCCGCCATTGCAGACCAGCCCGTAGACCAAAATGACTAGATCTATGATAGATACGCCGCTTTCCCCTGGATCGACCATTGGCATTTTTGGTGACGGCCAGCTTGGGCGCATGCTGGCCATTGCGGCGACACAGCTTGGCTTTAAAGTTCATATTTTTTCGCCTCAGCATGGCTCGCCAGCGTTTGATGTTGCCGCCTTCCACACAACTGCCCCTTATAGCGATCTTGATGCTGTGAAAGCTTTTGCCTCTGAGGTCGATGTGGCAACGGTTGAATTTGAGAATATTCCGCTAGATACTTATGAACATGCTGGCAAGTTCACCTGCATCGCGCCAGATACCAAGGCGCTTGCCACCTCGCAAGACCGGTTGGCAGAAAAGCGCTTTCTCAGCTCTCATGATATTCCCGTCGCGCCCTTTGTAGAGATTGACAGCGAGGCGGATATTGCTACTGCGGTTCAAAAGCTTGGGCCGGCTGGTTTATTAAAAACACGCAAGATGGGTTATGACGGCAAGGGCCAGATTCGCCTAAAGGCTGACGCACAGGGTGCTGGAGCGAACAGTCCTGGTGTGAATTTAGAAGAGGCAATTAAGGCCTATAGCGGCGCGCCCTCTATTTTTGAAGCGCTTGTAAATTTTGAGTTGGAGATATCTTGTGTCGCGGCACGAGACTGGGCGGGTAATATTGTATTTTATGATAGCCCGCGCAATGAACATCGCCATCAGATTTTAGCGGAATCGCATGTGCCGGCTAATATTTCGGAAGATCTTGAAAAACTTGCACGGACCTATACTGCCAAAATTGCGGAGAAGCTCAACTATGTGGGCGTATTAACCGTTGAATTTTTTGTACCACCAACTGGCGGCGAGGTGCCGTTGATCGTGAATGAGATAGCGCCGAGGGTGCATAACTCAGGCCATTGGACAATGGATGCCTGCTCTTTTGACCAGTTTGAGAATCACATTCGCGCCATTGCCGGCTGGACACTTGGTAACACCCAGCGCCATTCAAATGCGAAGATGATCAACCTGATTGGCAGCGACATGGAGGGGTGGGCTGAATTTGCTGGCAGCAGCAGCGCTAATCTGCATCTCTATGGCAAAGGGGAAGCGCGGGCGGGGCGCAAAATGGGCCATGTGACTTATCTTTCAGGAAAAAACTAGCCTGACCGAAAAAAAATAGCTGGCCTTTCTGGAGCTGACTATGTGTCGTTCAGTGAAAAAGTTGAGCCTTTTTCGTTAAGTGTTAGCGTGAGCTGGTTTTTTCGTGATCATTTTGCTTTTTTTCCTCATATTGGCGGTTTATTTAACTGGCTTTCTCTGGACATTTCACGACAGATTTGTTAAAAGCGGCCAAGATTTAATGAAGTTCGGCTCGCTCAGGTTCATCTAGCTATGAACCAGATCATTTTGAGCGGGCTTTGGAACTGGAAAATTCCCATATACTATTTGGAATTTTATCCGATTTAGAGGAGATGAAGGCGCGTGCAAGTACTGGTTCGCGATAATAATGTCGATCAGGCGCTTAAGGCCCTGAAAAAGAAAATGCAACGTGAAGGCATTTTCAGAGAAATGAAGCTACGTAACTTTTACGAGAAGCCCTCTGAAAAACGCGCACGTGTTAAAGCTGAAGCCATTCGCCGGGCTCGTAAACTGGCCCGCAAAAGAGCGCAGCGTGAAGGCATTGTTCCTGGTCGCTCTCGCTAAGCTGAATTAGCGTCAATATAGATTTTTAGGCCCGCATGGTATTTCCGCGCGGGCCTTTTCGTTTTTGTGGCTCGTTTATTGCTTACGATTTATGGCATTGGACTGACAGGTTCAGAGGCCTAATTAGGCCTTAATGTTTCTGTAGTTAAATCAAATATATTAGTGTTGTCATGGTTGGTTTTGCCTGTGCCCTCTATCCCCTCTGCGTTGTTCGTAAAATATCATCAGTGGCTTTGCGCTCTTAAGGCGAGCCGGCCAGGTTTTGCCGGCTGCGGGCTTTTTGTGGTGCTTAGTTTAGGGGCCTGCCAGTCCCCCATTACCAATGGTGCCCTGCCAGAGACCATGTCGCCTATTGCTCAAGAGAGTTACAGCGCCAACATACTCTCCCTCTCAGATGTGATCCGCAAAAGTCCAGATGACCCGAGCCCTTATAATATGCGCGGTACGGTTTATGGTGAGGCGGGCGAGTTTGATAAAGCGATCGCTGATTTTACCCGGGCTGTTCAAATCGACCCGAGCTATTTTCAGGCATTTTCAAACCGAGCGTTGATTTACACCAAACGCAAACAATATGATAAAGCGCTCGCAGACCTAAACCAGGCCTTGGCGCTTTCCCCTGAATATCCTGTTGCGATTTTTGGCCGAGCGATGATTTACCTGGCGCAGAATAAGACCGCGCTGGCCTTAGCTGATTTTAACCAAACTCTCGAGATAGCCCCTGAACATGCGGGGGCTTATTATCACCGCGGAGATATTTACCTTGCGGATGGGCGCAATGATTTGGCGTTAGCTGATTTTAACAGCGCTGTTGATTTGCAGCCTGATGCGGCTCCGCCATATTTTGGGCGCGGCATGACATTGCTGAAGATGCAGCGTTTTAGTGAGGCTTATGATTCATTTCATATGGCGGCTGGGCGGAAATCTGATTTCTATCTTGCCTGGTATTACCGGGGTGTGGCCGCTGAAAAACAAAACGCTGCGAAAGAAGCGGCGCAGGCTTATACGCGGGCCCTCTCTATTAAGCCGAATTACCAGCCGGCGCTTGATGGGCTTGCCCGGGTGAAACGAGCGAAAAGCTAACAAAATCAAACTCATAACCAGACAGCTTACCGCTTACCTTAGCGGCATTACGCACAAAGCATCCGTATATTTATGAGAGCCGTGAGCTCTTGTGAAATTAGTGGGGTTTATGCGCTGGCTTTGGGGCGAAGGCGCACAACAACATCCACGCCGGCAACCTCCATGCCTTCAGGTGCTTGGGGCAAGCCGCTCAGGCTGATGGCTCCATGGGGGATATCCAGCACTTCACCGCTGCCTTCAACATAGAAATGCTGATGATCAGACATGTTCGTGTCGAAATATACGCGGGTGCCAACTAGGGCAACTTCTCTCAGCAAGCCAGCATCACGAAACTGGTTGAGCGTGTTGTAAACGGTGGCCAGTGACACTGGAATTTTAGCGGCGTCAGCCTCTTCATGTAGCATTTCAGCGCAAACATGGCGATCACCTGAAGCAAACAGCAACTCACTTAACGCAATGCGCTGGCGCGTAGGCCGCATGCCTGCAGTGCGCAGCATTTCTGCCATAGTGGTATTTTCCTGGCAGGCGCAGTCTGGGCAGGCAGTCTCGGGACTAAATTCTGGCGGACAGGCTTCCTCTGTCGAGCGCGCGGAACTAACCGCGGCGTCTTCTGGTCTATCTGTCAGTCTTTGAGATGGTCTGTTCGTCATCAATGATTGTCCGTTATTGCTGTTTTATAGAGTTTAGAATGAAAGCCTGCGATAAAACAGTTATATATTTTCCCGCTTGTTAAAGTGGGGTTACTCTCTCCAGCTAAATCGTGCAGCTAGCTGACCATACTTAATTCATATACCGGAAACTTTAATACCAAGGACTTTAATACCCTCGACTTAAATAACCTGAACTTCAGCAGCGAGGCCATTACTATTATCATCGCGCAATCGCTCTGGTGCTATTTACTACAATTATAGCCACGATTTTCCAGTTTATTGCCGGGATAATTATAGCGGCAATTTTGCTGGTAATTAGAGCGTTTTTCGTAATATGTTACAAATTAGTTAAAAATATCACGCATGAGCCGGCCTTAGTCTTTTGAAGGCCTGATAACTGTGATACACACGTTCGTTTCGGTAGATATAACAAATATGACGGGGTGCATCAATGGCGGAACGCCAATCAAGCTACAACTATGAAGAGCTGTTAAAATGTGGTCGGGGTGAACTTTTTGGCCCCGGAAATGCGCAATTGCCGCTGCCACCCATGTTGATGTTTGACCGGATCACTCATGTGAGTGAAGAGGGCGGCGCCCATGGCAAAGGCCAGATCATAGCTGAGTTTGATATTAATCCTGATCTCTGGTTTTTTCCGTGCCATTTTGAAGGTGACCCGGTCATGCCTGGCTGCCTTGGCCTTGATGCCTTATGGCAATTAACGGGCTTTTACCTTGGCTGGTTGGGCGCGCCGGGCCGTGGCCGTGCGCTGTCTGTTGGTGAAGTGAAATTTACAAATATGGTGTTGCCAACGACCAAATTGGTAACTTATGAAATTGATATTAAGCGCGTGATTTTGCGGCGCTTGAAACTTGGTATCGCTGATGGCCAGCTGAAAGCTGATGGCGAAGTTATCTATAAGGCTACTGATTTGCGGGTTGGCCTGTTTGGTGCTGAAGACGGCAGCGCTTAAGTCACGCTTTCACGGCTTTTTGGGTCTACCCGCCCTTTCATTACTGCGGCGGGATGTTGTTTTGTTATGAATTTTTCGTTTTGTCAGGGGGCGGGGCATTCTGCCTTTTGGCAAGTTTATTGATCATACTGTTTGACTGCGCTGTGGCGCATCTTAACAGGGTTGCTTTGGGCCATAATTATTGAGTGGTCCGTTTAATTAGAGGATAGAGTATGAGACGGGTTGTTATTACAGGGATGGGGATTGTCTCCAGCATCGGCAATAATAAAGAAGAAGTGCTGGCATCTCTTAAAAATACCAAATCCGGTATTACAAAATCCGAGAAATATGCCGAGCTCGGCTTTCGTAGTCAGGTGGAAGGAGCGCCAACGCTTGATGCGCTTTCACTGATTGACCGGAAAGTCCGCCGCTTTATGGGGGAAGGCGCGGCCTGGAATTATATCGCCTGCCAGGAAGCTATTGCCCAGGCTGGTCTTGAAGAAAATGACATTAGCAATGAGCGCACCGGTTTGATCATGGGCTCTGGTGGCCCCTCTGCCAGAGCAATTGTTCAAGCAGCTGACACCACAAGGAACCGCGGACCGAAGAAGGTTGGGCCTTTTGAAGTGCCAAAGTCCATGTCCAGCACCAATTCTGCAACGCTGGCGACACCGTTTAAAATTCGCGGTGTAAATTACTCTATTTCATCAGCTTGCTCGACTTCCAGCCACTGTATTGGCAATGCAGCAGAGATGATCCAATGGGGCAAGCAGGATGCGATGTTTGCGGGCGGCGGTGAGGAGCTTGACTGGACGCTCTCTGTTTTGTTCGACGCTATGAACGCCATGTCTTCTGACTTTAACGACACCCCAGCGACTGCAAGCCGGGCTTATGATGCCAACCGGGATGGTTTTGTGATCGCAGGCGGTGCCGGTGTGTTGGTGCTTGAAGAACTTGAGCATGCCAAAGCGCGCGGCGCTAATATTATTGCTGAGATTGTTGGCTATGGTGCCAACTCTGATGGCTATGACATGGTGGCACCTTCTGGTGAAGGCGCTGAGCGCTGCATGAAACTGGCGCTTGAAACCGTTGATTGTCCGATTGATTATATCAACCCGCATGGCACCTCAACGCCGATTGGTGACCTCAAAGAAATCGAAGCCATTCGCGCTGTGTTTGGAGACGCGATCCCACCGATTGCCAGCACGAAATCTCTCACCGGGCACTCTTTGGGTGCGGCGGGCGTGCAAGAGGCGATCTATTCGCTATTGATGCTGCAAAATGGTTTTGTTTGCGAATCTGCCAATATTGAAGAGCTTGATGAAGCGTTTGCTGGCGTGCCGATTAGCCGGGAATGCCGGGACGCGAAGCTTAACGCTGTTATGTCAAACAGCTTTGGTTTTGGCGGCACCAATGCCACATTGGTTATGAAACGCTTTGAGGGTTAGGCCGCGCATTGCTAACTTTAGCAACTTAAGGCCGGAACTGACTATTCATTAGAAATTACAAGAGTTTAGAGCAAATTAGATGACGGACACGACGAATTCGATTGATATCGCGCAACCTGGCCCACTTATGGCCGGTAAAAAAGGCCTGATCATGGGTGTGGCTAATGACCGCTCGATTGCCTGGGGCATTGCCCGGGTGCTTGCAGGCCAGGGTGCGAAGCTGGCTTTTACCTATCAGGGAGATGCTTTTGGTCGCCGCGCTGTGCCGCTGGCTGAATCTACCGGCGCTGAGATTATTGAGCCGTGTGATGTCACCGACCTTGAGAGCGTTGATAATGTTTTTAATGTTATTGGCGACAAATGGGGTGAGCTTGATTTTGTTGTTCATGCGCTGGCTTTTTCTGACCGCAATGAGCTGAAGGGTCGCTACTCTGACACGTCCAGAGATAACTTTGTGAACACCATGGTTATTTCTTGCTTCTCATTCACTGAGATTGCTAACCGTGCTGCGCCGCTTATGAAGAATGGCGGTAGCCTGCTGACCCTTTCTTATGCCGGATCTCAGTGGGTTGTGCCTTGCTATAATGTGATGGGTGTGGCTAAGGCGGCGCTTGAGACCAGCGTTAAATATCTGGCGACTGACCTTGGGCCTGACAATATCCGCGTTAATGCGATGTCTGCCGGGCCGATGCGGACTTTGGCCGGTGCTGGTATTTCTGACGCCCGCTCGATGTTTAATTTCCAAAAGCAACATTCACCGCTTAGACGCACACCAACATTGGACAATGTGGGTGGTGCTGGACTTTATCTGCTATCTGAGCTTTCTGGTGGTGTTACTGGTGAGATCCATTATGTGGATTGCGGCTATAATACTGTGTTTATGCCTGATCTGGAATCCTTGAAAGATACTGGTTACTAGGATTGTGAATTGCTAACTTTACAGCCACAATTGGCTTAAACCGGCATTCGTTTAAGTTTCGCCTTAGCTCATAAATGTTGCTGCCCTTCAGGAGTTTTGAATGATTGGTGTATTTGATTCCGGTCATGGCGGCTTAACAGTGCTGAAAGCGCTGGCGGATCAGTTCACGACTCAGGAATTTCTGTATCTTGGTGACCATGCCAACGCGCCTTATGGCAACCGCCCCAGTGATGAGGTGGTGGAGCTGACACGGGCGGGGGTTGAGCTGTTGTTTGAAAAGGGGTGCCGGCTGGTGCTGCTTGGCTGCAATACAGCGACATCCATTGCCTGCCGAAGTTTGCAACAAGACTGGCTACCGGCCTCCCCCTGGATGGGGCGGAACATTCTTGGCATAATCGCCCCAACCGTTGAGGTGGCGACGCAAACCTCCTGGGGTGTCACCGAACCACAATATCCACAAATGTATAAAACTGATGTGATCGCCGTTTTTGCCACACAGCGGACCATTGAGAGCGGTGTTTTTCAAGAAGAGATTTCTAAACGCTGCCCGCGCATTCGTATCGTGGGCCAGGCTTGCCCGCAGCTTGCCGGGATGATTGAAGCCGGGAAGAGCGAGGCGGAACTGGAAGCGCTGGTCGCCTCTTATGTTGATGAAATGCTGGCGGCGGCATCTGAAGCCGGGGCGTGCGCTGATGGCCAACCCCATTATGCCATCCTTGGCTGCACCCATTACCCGCTGGTGGAGCATCTCTTTGCCAAACATTTGCCAAAGACCTGCCGCCTCTTATCTCAACCACGCATTGTTGCTGATAGCCTTGAGCATTATCTTGCCCGGCACACAGAGTATGCGACGCCTCTGGCTGTCGAGGGGGTGAGGCAGGCTTCTTCTACACTGCCTAGGGTGCGCTTGCTGACAACGGGTAACTTAGCTGAGGTTGAGGCGCGGCAGTTTATGGGCTGGTCGGACCGGCCTTGTTTTGCGGCCCCTACTAGTCTTTAGCGCTTACCTCATCGTTTATTCTGAGACAAAAAAGCCCCGCTGCGTTCAGCGGGGCTTTTTCAGTTTTATATAGTGGGCTTGCCCAATAGTAAGTGCTTAGTCGTCGTTTTGAACGATCTCTTCGCCAGTTTCCTGATCGACAACTTTCATGGAGAGGCGAACCTTGCCGCGGTCATCAAAGCCAACCAGCTTAACGAACACGTCCTGGCCTTCCTTGACAACATCACCCACAGTTTTCGGGCGGAACTCGCTGGTGAGCTGTGAGATGTGCACGAGGCCATCTTTGGCACCGAAGAAGTTCACGAAGGCACCGAAGTCAACAACCTTGACGACTTTACCTTTGTAGATGACGCCTTCTTCTGGCTCGTCAGTGATTTCCTTGATCAGACGAATGGCAGTTGCGATGCTGTCTGCATTTGCAGCGGCAATCTTAATTGTGCCTTCGTCATCAATGTTGATTTTGGCGCCTGATTCTTCGACCAGACCACGGATTACACTACCGCCCTGGCCAATCACTTCCCGGATTTTATCTGTTGGGATGCTGATTGTTTCAATGCGCGGTGCGTGCTCACCGACTTCATCACGAGCGTGATCAAGCGCTTTGTTCATTTCACTGAGGATGTGCAGACGACCGGCCTGTGCCTGGTTGAGTGCGACGTCCATGATCTCTTTGGTGATGCCGGTGATTTTAATGTCCATTTGCAAGCTGGTGATACCATCAGCTGTGCCTGCAACTTTAAAGTCCATGTCACCGAGATGATCTTCATCACCGAGGATGTCAGAGAGAACGGCGAAGTTATCACCTTCTTTGATCAAACCCATTGCGATACCTGCAACCGGCTTTTTCAGCGGGACGCCTGCATCCATAAGGGCAAGAGATGTACCGCAAACGGTGGCCATTGAAGAGGAGCCGTTAGACTCTGTAATTTCAGAAACCACACGCAATGTGTAAGGGAAATCTTCCCGCTCTGGCAACATTGGGTGGATGGCGCGCCATGCCAGTTTACCGTGGCCAATTTCGCGGCGACCGGTAAAGCCTGTGCGTCCTACTTCACCCACTGAGTAAGGGGGGAAGTTATAATGGAGCATGAAATTCTCGCGGTAAGTGCCTGCAAGCGCATCAACGAACTGCTCGTCTTCAGCTGTACCGAGCGTGGCAACAACGATGGCTTGTGTTTCACCGCGGGTGAAGAGCGCGCTACCATGTGTTCTTGGTAAAACGCCAACTTCGCCGACAATCGGGCGCACAGTTTTAAGGTCGCGGCCGTCAATGCGCAGGCCTGTCTCAAGGATAGAGCCACGAACGATTTCTGATTCCAGCCCTTTAAATACGCTGCCGAGTAGAACAGCTTCTGTGCCGTTATCAGATTCTGGCATTAGCTCAGCAAAGACCTGATCTTTCAACTGCGCGATAGCATCCTGGCGCTCTTTTTTGTCTGCAACTTTATAAGCTTCGATTAGGCCATCTTTAGCGATGCGTGCCACGTCTGCTTCATATTTTGACTTATCAACAGTGACCAGATCCCAAGGCTCTTTCGCCGCTTTTTCAGCCAGATCAATAATGGCATTGATGATAGGGGCGCAGCTTTCATGGCCAAAATTAACAGCGCCGAGCATGGTTTCTTCTGAAAGTTCTTCAGCTTCAGATTCAACCATCAATACGGCGTCCGCTGTGCCAGCGACAATCAGATCAAGGGTCGTGTCTTCCATTTGATCAATGGTTGGGTTGAGCACAAACTCGCCGTCAATATAACCAACACGAGCGCCGCCGATTGGGCCCATGAATGGCACACCAGAAAGGGTGAGGGCGGCTGAAGCTGCGACCATGGCAACCACATCCGGGTCATTTTCCATGTCGTGAGACAACACGGTTAGGATAACTTGTGTTTCGTTTTTAAAGCCCGGTGCAAAGAGCGGGCGGATCGGCCGGTCGATCAATCTTGAGACAAGCGTTTCTTTTTCGCTTGGGCGGCCTTCACGTTTGAAGTAGCCACCTGGAATTTTACCAGCGGCGTAGGATTTTTCCTGATAATTCACAGTGAGGGGGAAGAAATCGATACCTGGTTTCACGCTGCGGGCGGCAACCACTGTTGCCAACACCGATGTCTCGCCATATTGCGCGAGAACAGAGCCATGCGCCTGACGGGCCACTCTGCCGGTTTCAAGTTTAAGGGGGCGTCCGCCCCATTCGATTTCTACGGTTTGGATATTAAACATATATTTTCTCTTCATACAGTTGTGGAGGCGCGTCATTTACGTTCCCCACTCTTATAGTGGGGTGCCTCCGGCGCTGAGCGGCCCATCCGCTCAACGGCCAAAGCCGGGTGTATATTCAGGTGCGGAAGTGCACCCGCGATAAATTCCTGGCCCTGGTAAAAGAAAGGGGCATGCCCATTTGGACGATGCCCTCTTTCATATTACGTGGTGCCTCTTTTGATTAGCGGCGAATACCAAGACGTTTGATCAAATCCTGGTAACGATTATCATCGTTCTTTTTCACATAGTTCAACAAACGACGGCGTTGGCTTACCATTTTCAGCAATCCGCGGCGTGAGTGGTTGTCTTTTTTGTGGGATTTGAAGTGACCTGTCAGGTTATTGATCCGCTCTGTCAGAATGGCAACCTGAACTTCAGGTGATCCTGTATCAGCGTCTTTGATCGCGTATTCCTTGATCAGTTCTTGCTTACGTTCAGCAGAAATCGACATCGGGTTCTCCTTTAATTATTGATTCAATTGAACGGGGGGCTTGCCTTCAGCCAGATTAAAAACGCGCGATGGTTTGAACTCTCCTCTGGAGACTTCACCCAGTGCTACGATTGTTGATCCGGCCATAGCGTAAGCTGGCCCCGCAATGATTGGTGCATCTCTCCCCTTCAAGAGGATTGATTGTCCCAATCTTAGCCGAGCCGCATGATCCTCGGTGATGGCCAACGCCGGGATGTCGTCCAGCGCGGTCTCAACGGGATGTAGTTGCTGTTGCAACATGTGTTCAGCGGCTGCACTATGGCTTAACTCCCTGAGTTTTTCCAGAGAAATCGACATGGCGGCAGCAAAAGGACCGCTTTTCAGCCGCCTCAGGCTTGTTATATGGCCAAGGCAGCCTAATTCACGGCCAATATCGCGGCCCAGAGCCCGGATATAGGTGCCTTTACCGCAAGTTGCTTCAAAAATGCTTGCGTCTTCCTCAATCATTTCAACGAGTTTTAAATCGTCTATTCTGATCTCTCGGGGCTTCATTTCAGGCGTTTCGCCGCTTCTTGCCAGATCATAAGCGCGCTCGCCATTGATTTTTATAGCTGAGAAGGCCGGGGGCGTTTGCAGGATCGTGCCGGTGAAATCGGCAAGTATTTCCTCAATCTCTTCTCTCGTTGGGCGTTTCAGGCTGGTGGCTGTTATCTCACCTTCCAGATCGTCCGTGCTGGTTTCGGCGCCCCATTTTACCTCAAATTGATAAATCTTACCGCCATCTTGAACATGGCTGACGGTTTTTGTTGCTTCGCCGAGCGCAATTGGCAAAACGCCGCTGGCCAGCGGGTCCAATGTGCCGGCATGGCCAGCTTTTTTAGCATTGAAAAGATGGCGGACTATGGCCACAGCTTTTGTTGATGTGAGCTCCAGGGGTTTATCTAGGCAGAGCCAGCCATCTATGGGCTCACCGCGTTTTCTTGCCATCTGGCCTCTCCCTTAAAGACTTATTCTTCTTCAGATTTCTGAAGATCGCGGGAGACTTTATCCGAGTTCAACACATCCGAGATGCGGCCTGAATTCTCAAAGCTTTCATCCAATTTGAAGTGCAGCTCTGGCATATATTTCAGATGCACACGGTGGGAAAGCTCACCGCGAAGAAACTTTTTATGACGCTCAAGCGCTTCAACAATTTCAGCCGCGCGGTCACCGCCCAGCGGCATGACGAAAACGGTCGCGTTACGCATATCCGGGCTGGTGCGCACTTCGGAAACAGTGATGATTGCGCCTTTCAGATCTTCATCACGGATATCTATGCGGGTAAAAATCTGGGAGAGTTCATGGCGCAGATTTTCTGCAACGCGGAGCTGGCGCTGGCTAGGACCACGATGGCCCCGGCTGGCTTTTGAGGGCTTGGAGCCTGATCCATGTGAGTTCTGGGCATTCATTTGATTTGTAAAACCTGTTTTTTAAACCAGCGCCGCCCTGGACCGCATAATGCGCTGCCAGGGCGGTGCTTTTAACTAGCTAATGAAGGAAGGGCGCTTTTTAAAGGGTGCGCTCAATCTCTTCAATGCGGAAGGCTTCAATAATGTCGCCTGACTTAATGTCCTGATAATTTTCAAAGGCTGTGCCGCATTCTTGGCCGGCTGGTACTTCTGGCACTTCATCTTTAAAGCGCTTCAGAGTACTTAGCTTGCCTTCATGGATCACAACATCATCACGGATAAGCCGCACACCTGCGCCGCGTTCCATTTTGCCTTCTGTAACCCGGCAACCGGCGACCTTGCCAACTTTAGAGATATGGAACACTTCGAGAATTTCGGCATTGCCAATGAAGTGCTCTTTGATTGTTGGGTCAAGCAGGCCAGACATGGCAGCTTTAACTTCATCAACAAGGTCATAAATGACCGAGTAATATCTGATCTCGATGCCAGCTGATTGAGCCGCGGCACGGGCTTGCGAATTGGCACGCACGTTAAAGCCGAAAATGATGGCTTCACTGGCATTTGCCAATGCGATGTCTGATTCTGTGATGCCGCCAACACCGCTATGGATGACCCTTGCGACAACTTCCTCGTTACCTAATTTATCCAGGGCGGCGATAATCGCTTCAACAGAACCTTGCACGTCACCTTTGATAACAACGGGAATTTCTTTCATATCTGCTTCGTGCAGCTGATTCATCATCTGCTCGAGTGTGCGGACAGACCCGGCACCAGCGGCGCGTATATCGCGGCGTTTCTTGATGCGGTATTCCGTAATTTCACGGGCGCGGGCTTCATTTTCGACAATTGCGAATTGGTCACCAGCTTCAGGAGCTGTGTTAAAGCCCAGCACTTCAACAGGCACAGAGGGGCCTGCTTCGACGACATTATCACCATGGTCGTTGATCAATGCCCGGACTTTACCCCAGGCACGACCTGCCACAATGATCTGGCCGACTTTGATGGTGCCGCGCTGCACCAGCATAGTGCCCACAGGGCCGCGGCCACGCTCCAGCTGCGCTTCAACAACGATACCATCAGCGCGCCTATCTGGGTTGGCTTTCAATTCTAACAACTCTGCCTGGTTGTGGATGGCTTCAAGCAGGTCATCAAGGCCTTGCTTTTTAAGAGCGGAGACTTCTACCTCAAGGGTATCACCGCTCATGCTTTCCACGACTACAGAATGCTGCAACAGATCCGTGCGCACGCGCTGCGGGTCAGAATCTGGTTTATCTATTTTATTGATTGCCACGATGATTGGCACTTCAGCGGCCTGAGCGTGATTGATCGCTTCAACAGTTTGCGGCATGACGCCATCATCAGCAGCGACAACAAGCACAACGATATCAGTGACTTTAGCACCGCGGGCACGCATGGCCGTGAAAGCTTCATGGCCAGGTGTATCAATGAATGTAACTTTGTGCTGGTCTGATGTTTCAACCTGGTAAGCACCGATATGCTGGGTGATGCCACCGGCTTCACCGGCCACAACATTCTCTTTACGGAGCGCATCCAGCAGTGAAGTTTTACCATGGTCAACATGGCCCATTACTGTGACAACAGGGGCGCGAGGGAGCAATGTGCTTTCTTCATCCTCATCACCATCAAACAGGCCTTCTTCCACATCGGCTTCGGAAACGCGGCGCGGTATATGGCCGAACTCTTCTACGATGAGCTCTGCTGTGTCTGCATCAATCAGGTCGTTGATTTTATGCATCTGCCCTTGTTGCATCATATATTTGATGACATCAACGCCGCGCACGGTCATGCGGTTGGCAAGCTCCTGAATTGTTACAGTTTCAGGAATTGTTACTTCACGAACGATTTTTTCACGCGGTGTCTGCGGGGCAGATTTAGATTTTTCACGTTCGCGCTTCCGCTTCAATGACGCAAGTGAACGCTCGCGCTGATTTTCATTAAGCGCGTTGGTGATTGTTAAGCGGCCTTTAACCCGGGCCTCACCGCGGCGGCTGCTACGATCAACCTTGGCATTTTTCTTCTTCGCGTTTTCGCTTTCGAGTTTGTCGGCAGCTTCGCGTGGTTTTGGTGCCCGCTTGGCGCCTGCAACTTCAGCTTTTGCTGCGGCAGCTTCCAGGTCCTGCGGGTCTACTGTTGGCTCAACCTTGCCTTTGGCGGCAGGCGCTTTGCCTGCTGGTGATTTAGCTGCAGCTTTTGGTGCGGCTGCGGCTTCAGCCTTGCGTTTCTCAGCTTCTTCCTCTTCGCGGCGGCGCTCATCCAGGGTTGCGCGCGCTTCGATTGATTCAGCTTCGCGGCGCTTGGCATCCTCTAGGGCAACGCGCTCTTCATCTTCGCGGCGCCCTTTGGCTTCCGCAAGCGCTTTCATCCGTGCTTCATGCTCGGCATTCGAGAGGCCGCCAGGCATTTTCTTGTTTCTGGCAGGGGCTTTTGATCTGCCTTCAGCGCCAGTATTTGCCGTAGATGCGCCAGGCTTATTCAGCGTGCGCTTTCTTTTCTTTTCAACGACAACTGATTTTGACCGACCGCCACTAACATTCTGACGAACATGACCAGCATCGACTGTCCGCTTCAGCTTTAAGGTGCCGCGGCCGGATTGCTCTGATTTGCTGCCAGTTTCTTTTGTTTCGCTCATAGATTCCAATAATTTCCACATCTGTTGTCTGCCGCCGTCTGCGGCATAAAACAGGCTAATCTTACACTCTTCTCGTACCAGACATATTCATAACCATGCTGCTTAGCGTATTAAAGCCTATTAGCCTGGTCATATTTTATAGGCACTACCCCATACTGACCTTATACCGACCGTGGCTCTTTTTGGCTACGCTGACGAAACATCGTCGCTGTTATGGCCTTTTTAATATAGCTCATTCAACACCGGAATGACCAGCTTGCCTGATTAGGCATCTATATTTGGTCCTGGTATGATCCCGTTTGGATGAACTGGTCCGGCATAATTGATTGTTGCCGGTAAAATATTTTGCTGGCTTAGTACCATTGCCAGTTGTCGTTTTTTGCCAGTTGACGTTTTGCTGGTCTCAGCATCGCACGCTTCTGTTAACCGAAGCTGATCTTTATGCGTTTTAGGAGCCTTCGCCTAACATTAAGTGCCAAGGTTAAGCCTGGTAGTTAACAAACTTTTCCATCGCATTAATTGCTGCGAGCCCGGCGCCACCGGTTTTTAATCCCGCATGTATGACATTTGCTGCGCCAAAAGCCAAACTCAATTCTTCTGTTTTAAAGCAATTATATGTTTTTTTGCTAACAGAGTGGCCGAATTCTTCATTTTGTTCTGAATTTGTTCGCAAGCGGTGGTCTAATTTGCGAGCTTCATCGGCGCTGCCTTCTATTGCATGTATTAAGGTGATTATAGACCCTTTTTCAAGGGCCGCCATGAGTTTTGTAAACCCCATAACCATTTGACCGGCTTTATTGGCTAATTTTAACCGCCCGAGAGCCGCATCTTTCAGCAAATTTGAGATCATGATGTCCAGCTCTGGGGGCACAGTTACCTTTTGCTCGAAGCCTCTGGCGAAATGCCCCTTGGCAGCTGCCACTTTAATCTCATTTTGCTGAGCCGTGACCCAGACACCGCGGCCGGGCAATTTTTCTTTCAGATCAGGTGTCACCACATTTTCAGGGGAGAGCACAAAGCGGATCATCTCATCTCGAGGCTTTGCTTGCCTCGTAACGATGCAGTGACGCTCGCCGGATGTGCTCTCCTTTATTTCTGTCATCTGTTCCTAAGCTAAACAGCTCTTCTACCAGAAAAGCGAATGGTCAGTCACTGACCGACAGAAGTTATTGTCTGTCAGCCCTTATTGTGCCTGATTATTTATCTTCGGCTTTATCCTCAGCGGCGCTGTCGTCTGCTGCTTCCTCTGCCGCATCAGGGGCAACGGGGCTTTTGGTCGCAAACATAGCTTCAGCATCTTCAAGGGCGGTTGTGGTCACTTCTTCTGGCTCAGCAGGTACTGCCTCGGCACCCTCCTCAGTGTCCACTTCTTCTTCATCTTTTCTGAGGTCTTCTTCTGTCACCCAACCGGCTTTAAGTCTTGCCGCCATTATGAGGTCTTCAGCCTGATGCTTGCGCAGGTTAAACTGGTCCAAGAAGCCTTCAAAGCGCTTGCTCTCACCATCTTTACGCTCTGTCCAACCGATGAGGTCATCTGTTGCGCATTCGGCAAGGTCTTCAATGTTTTTCACATCGTTTTCACCCAGCGCGACGAGCATTTCTGTGCTGAGACCGCCTATCTCGGCTAGCTCATCTTCAACCTTCAACTCTTTGCAGCGTTTTTCCAGCGCGGCCTGGCGCTGTTCCAGATGATCTGTGGCGCGGGCCTGAATTTCTTCAGCTGTGTCTTCATCAAACCCTTCGATGGATGAAATCTCAGAGGGGTCAACAAAGGCCACTTCATTAACACTGCTAAAGCCTTCTGAGGCTAGCAGCTGAGCGATGAACTCATCTACGTCCAGGGATTCCATGAATTTGTTTGTGCGCTCAGTAAACTCACGTTGGCGCTGCTCTGATTCTTCCTGCTCTGTGAGGATGTCAATTTCCCAGCCGGTAAGCTGTGAGGCCAAACGCACATTCTGACCGCGGCGGCCAATGGCCAGGCTTAACTGATCATCAGGTACGACAACTTCAATGCGCTCGACATCTTCATCCAGCACAACCTTAACGACCTCTGCCGGGGCGAGGGCATTGACGATGAAAGTCGCTGCATCATGTGACCAGGGGATGATGTCGATTTTTTCGCCCTGAAGCTCATTCACTACAGCTTGCACACGGGCACCGCGCATACCAACACAGGCGCCAACAGGGTCAATGGATGAATCCTGGCTGATAACAGCGATTTTCGCGCGGCTGCCAGGGTCACGGGCGACGGATTTTATATTGACGATACCATCGTAAATTTCAGGCACTTCCTGTGCGAAGAGTTTGGCCATGAATTCAGGGCGGGTACGGCTAAGAAAAATTTGCGGCCCACGAGGCTCGCGGCGCACATCATAAATATAAGCGCGCACTCTGTCGCCATAGCGGAAATTCTCTCTTGGCAATCCTTCATCGCGGCGGATAATAGCTTCTGCACGGCCAAGGTCTACAATGATGTTGCCATATTCGATGCGCTTGACGGAACCGTTGGAGACTTCGCCAATGCGGTCTTTATATTCGCCATACTGGCGCTCGCGTTCAGCGTCGCGCACCTTCTGGACAATAACCTGCTTGGCATTTTGCGCGGCAACACGGCCGAAATCCAGCGGTGGTAGCTCTTCATCCAGCACATCACCAAGGACGGCATCTTTTTTAATGCGCTTGGCGGCTTTTAGCGTTATCTCGGTGGCTTCATTGGAGACCTCTTCTACCACATCCAGCAAACGGGACAGTTTGATTTCACCTGTTGTGGAATCAATCTTGGCTTGAATTTCATTCTCACTGCCATAGCGGGATTTGGCGGCCTTTTGTATGGCATCTTCCATAGCCTCAATCACCACATCGCGGTTGATGGATTTTTCGCGGGCGACAGCTTCTGCAATTTGCAATAATTCCAGCCGGTTAGCGCTTACACCTTTGGTAGCCATGTTATTTCTCCAGTTCACCTGAGGGGCAATAATGGGTTTTGCCCACCCCTCTCGTCTATTTTCCGCGCTTTTGCGCTTTTTCAATCAATTCATCTGTCATGACAAGCTTTGCACTGCCGATCATAGATTTATGCAGGCCAATTGTGACAGGCTCAGTTGCGGTTTCACTTTCAGCAGATTTATCTGGTGCAAGTGTGAGCAGCACTTCATCATTTTCAAACCCGGCGAGGCGGCCACGGAAGCGTTTACGCCCGTCGATCAGCTCTTTCACCTCTAACTTGGCCTCAAACCCTTCCCAGTTTAAGAAATCACTTGGTCTAACCAGCGGCCGGTCAATGCCAGCGCTTGAGACTTCCAGGTGATATTCACTAGGAATTGGGTCATGGCTATCCAGGAAAGGTGAAAGCTCTTTGCTAATGATCTCGCAATCTCGAATGCCAAAGTCACCGTCGGCTTTGTCTGCCATTATCTGCACCGTCATGCCATCGCGGCCAGAGACAATGACGCGCACGAGCTGATAGCCCAGATCTTCGATCAATGGCTCTACAAGCTCGGCAATGTCACCAGCTTGGGCGCTTTCTGTTACAAAGCGTTTGTTGTCACTTTCAGCTGTCATGGGCCCCTTGCTCATATTTGCTGACTATTTATCTGTCATTTCTGCCGCCAAATGCGGCAGATAAATTCCTTAATTTCCGCTCTCTTTTTGCAAACAAAAAGAGCGGTGATCTTTTACGCTTCTGGCCCGCTCTCTTTTTGCAAACAAAAAGAGCGGTGATCTTTTACGCTTCTGGCCCGCTCTCTTTTTGCAAACAAAAAGAGCGGTGATCTTGTACGCTTCTGGCCCGCTCTCTTTTTGCAAACAAAAAGAGCGGTGATCTTGTACGCTTTTGGCCCGCTCTCTTTTTGCAAACAAAAAGAGCGGGCCGGGAAAGACCCACTCTTGCGAGCGATGATCATAATTTTAGTACATGATCATGAGTTGATGGGAATATAGCGAGGAAATGCCGATTTTTCAAGTGTTGATTGTTGATGGCATTCCAAGGGCTTATATTCTGGTGATTTTGAGATATGTAGGGGTGCGGCCCTCACGGAAGGCTTTTTGCTCATAGCGTGTGCCGGGCCAACCTTCTGGTGGGGTGCGCCAATTGTCTGCCTTTTCTGGCGCCCAGCTGAATTGAGAATGGGCGCGCAGTGCCAGGAGTGAAGTTCGGATATAATCCGGGATATCAGAGGCGATAAGGAGCTCGCTGCCGGGTTTTAATTTTTCTGCCAGCAAATCCAGTGTTTCTGTGGTGACGAAACGACGCTTATGATGGCGCTTCTTTGGCCAGGGGTCTGGATAGAGCAGAAAAACCCGCTCCAGGCTGGCTTTGCCCAGGCTCTCTAAAACATGGCGGGCATCATTATTATAAATGCGGATATTTTCTAGATTCTGCTCTTCTATAGCGACGAGTAATTTCGCAATGCCATTTATGAAGGGCTCGCAACCGATGAAGTTAACCTCTTTGTGGCGTGCGGCCATAGTGCTGAGATGCTCGCCGCCACCGAAGCCAATTTCCAGCCAGACCGGGCGATCTTTATGATCAAAACCTTGATCTGCCGGGCCTGATTTGGGGTCTATTAACCGCTCTTTCAGCAATGTATCAACCAGCGCCTGCTGGCGCTGGCTAAGTTTTTTGGCTTTCTGGCGACCGAATAAATAGCTTTTTCTGGCCGGATCTTCTGCCACGTGTGGTCCTCTTTAAACCTCAAATTTAACTTAGGAAAGCCAGTCTGTTGTCTTTCCTAATCTGTTGTTCTTTATGAGCCTTAAGTCAGAGCACTTTTGATGCTGTCAATTAGGTCTGTGCGCTCCCAGGAGAAACCGCCATCTTCATCTGGCTTGCGGCCGAAGTGGCCATAAGCTGCGGTGCGCTCAAAAATTGGCTTTGTCAGGCCAAGATGCTCTCTAATGCCGCGCGGGCTTAGGTCCATCACTTCCATCAATGCAGCCTCTAGCTTGGATTCATCCACAGTGCCCGTGCCGTGTAGATCAACATAGATGGATAAAGGCTTAGAGACGCCAATGGCGTAAGAAAGCTGCAAGGTGCATTTTTCAGCTAGTTGTGCTGCCACAACATTTTTAGCCAGATAGCGTGAGGCATAGGCTGCTGAGCGGTCTACCTTGGTGGCGTCTTTACCTGAGAAGGCCCCGCCGCCATGGGGTGCTGCACCGCCATAAGTATCAACGATGATTTTGCGGCCTGTCAGGCCGGCGTCGCCATCAGGACCGCCGATAACAAAGCGGCCTGTTGGGTTGACGTAGAATTCTGATTCAGGGCACATCCAACCAGCTGGCAATACCTGTTCCACATAGCCGCGCACTTTTTCGCGGAGTGCTTCTTGGCTGACGCCTTCGTTATGCTGCGTTGAAACGACCACGGATGTGGCGCGCACAGGTTTGCCATTTTCATACTGCAATGTGACCTGGCTTTTTGCATCCGGGCCAAATTCTGGTGCTGAGCCATCATGGCGTGCCGTGGCCATATCTTTCAGGATCTGATGAGAATAATGAATTGGTGCCGGCATTAGCACATCTGTTTCACGGCAGGCGTAACCAAACATAATGCCCTGGTCGCCAGCGCCTTCGTCTTTGTTGTCGCCAGCATCAACACCTTGCGCGATGTCTACTGATTGCTCATGGACGTAAACATCAATTGAGCAATTTTCATGATGGAAGCCGTCTTGCGCGTAGCCAATGTCTTTGATGGCACGGCGGGCTGTTTCGATTAAAGTGTCTTTGGTTATGCTTGGGCAACCGCGAACTTCACCTGCAAGTACAACTTTGTTGGTTGTTGTCAGTGTTTCAACAGCGACCCGTGAGTTTGGATCTTTAGAGAGGTAGGTATCGACGATGGCATCCGAGATGCGATCGCACACCTTATCAGGGTGGCCTTCAGATACAGATTCACTGGTAAACAGGTAACTTTGGCGCGCCACGTTAACACTCCCTTTCATATGCCTTTGCTCAGGCAAATACTGTTTGCAATTAAAGTGGCCTTTTTGCAGTTTGAAGATTGTCGGGTCAAGCAGTTTTTTGTATTGCCTGACATCATCTTCCTGCTTCGCCACTGTGTGATAAGGGACGCCTGAGGGGGTAAGGCCGGCTGCATTATCTGGAATGGGGCCTTATAGCGAGCGTTTTATGTCAGGATTCATCTCGTAGGCTGCAATTTTATTGCGCGTTATTTGGGGGGGTATTTAAGTGCTAACTTAATTATTGAGTTGGTTCATCTACGAGGCTACGCACCAGATCAATAATACGGCGGCGGACTTCAGGGTCTTGGATTTTGACAAATGAGCGGTTCAACTCCAGGCCTTCTCGGGTATTGAGAAATTCGAGCACAAAGTCCTGCGAGCGCCCTTCTGCAAATCCCGGGGCATTGCTACTTCCGCCGCCTGTCTCCAGATCTTCAAAGAAGTAGGAGACTGGGACTTCCAAAACCTGCGCTAATTGATAGAGGCGGCTTGCTCCGACACGGTTAGCGCCTTTTTCATATTTTTGTATTTGCTGAAAGGTCAGACCCATCTGTTCGCCAAGCCGCTCCTGGCTTAGGCCGTTCATCATCCGGCGTAAGCGAATGCGGCCGCCGACATGCACATCAATCGGGTTGGGCCTTCTGATCTGGCTGTTCTTATCTTCAGAAATGCTGTCCATCGCTGCTGTCTTCTTCGGCCTTAATATCTTCCCTCTCGCGGCCAGCTGGCTCTGCTAATAAAGGGGTTTTTGTCTCTGTCTCAAAAAATAGAATGAGGGTATTGAGCATATGAACTAGCTCAGCATTAGCTATGTTGGCTCCACTATCTTCATACTGATAAAGGATACATAGTTCAGCGTTCTAACTCAAATCAGTTTCATTGTCTTGGTTATTATCGGTGCTTAACCACGGGTTTTGCTAGATAAAATGGCTTGGCTTGTCAAAAGATTTCCGGCAGTTAATATGATAACGCTGATTATTAGCACCAGCATTAACATTGCCCACTTCATTGTTTCTGTTAAAGGTTTTGCTATTACTGCGGGTAGTTTTACCTGCATCACGCCCGGCTGATCACTGTTCAAGATAGCGGTGATAAGTCCATACCCATCATAAATTGCTGATATGCCATTATTGGCGAGCCGCACTAACGGCAAGCCTGTTTCAACACTACGCAGACGCGCCATATGAGCATGTTGATGGGGGCCTGCAGTTTTGCCGAACCAGCCATCATTAGATAGATTCAGCAACCAGCCGGCGTTTTTTGTATCTGCTACATAGCGTGGGAAGATAATCTCATAACATATAAACGGAATAAAGGCGGGGGCATTGCCGAGCTTCACAGGTGCCGGTGCCGGGCCATAACTAAAGCCACCTCGCATGCGAACAAGCGCTTCAAGGCCAATGCTGTTTAATAATTCTGGCCAGGGTAAATATTCACCAAAAGGCACAAGGTGATGCTTATCATAACTGCCTGTGATGTCCCCCTGATTGTTAAGGACAAAAAGACTATTCGTAACGCGCATTTTCTCTGGGCTTTCACCTGTTACCTTATAGGCACCGGTGATCAAACTGTCACGGGGCTGTAGCATCTTTGTGATGTCTTGCCGAAGGGCTTTGGTGCGATTAAGCGCATAGAGAATGGCGGTCTCTGGCCAGATGACCAGCCGTGTTTTTGTGCCTTTTAATCTTTCTCTTTTAGCAAGGGTGCTGTTCGTTAGGTCTATCACTTTTTTGGTGGCTGCGATGCGCCTCTCTGGCCGAACTTTATCCTGCTGCGATACACCGGGTTGGATGAGCAGCAGTTCAACATCTGTTGTTGTTTGGTTGGCAGCACTTGCGGATAACCTGAGCGCGCCATACCCCCACAGCCCGGCTAATAGAGACAATGAAAGCAGCAATGGTGCCCAAGCCCCGATGCGCTGCACGGTCGTTTTTGATGCCGCTCCCTGTGGTTCTCTGACACAGGCGGCAGGGCCCGCAAAGATCAGAACGGCAAAGGCTGTGAGGCCATATAGGTTCACTAAAGTTAGACTTTGCATCAGGGTGGGCGGTGCGGTGAGACTGTGACCGATTAGCTGCCAGGGGAAGCCCGTGAATATATGGCCGCGCAACCAATCAACCGCGAAGAGGGTTATGGTCAGGGTGAAAATTCGTTGTTGGGTATTGGGCCAATAGAAGCGGGTCAACAGAAACGCTGCAGCGTAGAAAAGCGCTAACAAGGCAGGCAGCACCAGCACCGCTAGCGGCATTAAGAGTGCAAATTTTTCTGCCTCAACAAGGAAAGACGCGCCGATCCAATAAAGGGTGACGAGAAAATAGCCAAAACCGAAAGACCAGCCAATGAGTGTTAAGGCTTTTAGCGGTGATGCTTTTAGTGAGTAGGCTTTGTCTGGCGCGGAGGCTGGTTTCTCCCCTTCATCGCTCTGTTGTCTATCAGTGAAATTGATGGCGTCGATCTGCCATAGCATGAGCGCCATCACAGCAAACATCAGAGGCCAAATGAAAAGAGGGGCCATAGCCAGGCTCATCACCGCGCCATTGATGGCGGCGAGCAGGCAGTGTTGTGAAAGCGGTAGTGCCCTTAGCTTTGCTCTGAAGGCCAGTAGGCGGGGCATGGCAGTGAGGGCATTTGGCATGCTGTGACTGGCCTCAATAATTCAACTCTATTTTCGCTAAGCTGTATTTTACTCTGCGGTTTTTTTGCGAATTTTCAGAGTTTTGATGCGGCGGGGGTCGGCGCTCATCACTTCTATTTCCAGGCCGGTTGGGTGGCTGATAATCTCGCCGCGCACGGGCACACGGCCGACGGTTGAGAAAACATAACCGCCGAGCGTATCAATATCATCATCGCGCTCTTCTTCATCAAAGAGATCAACGCCGAGCTTTTCTTCCAGCTCTTCAATCGGTGTGCGGGCCGAGGCGATGAGGCCTGTTTCTAACCGGCCGGTTATCAGCTGGCCGTGGTTCTCATCATGCTCATCTTCAATATCACCGACAACTTCCTCAACCAGATCCTCAATAGAGACGAGCCCATCTGTGCCGCCATATTCATCGACAACCAAGGCGAGGTGGACATGAGTTGACTGCATACGCAAGAGCAGGTTCACCACCGGCATTGAGGGCGGCACGTAGAGCACATCCCTTAACATGTGGGTGTCTTTTATCTGGTACTGAAAATTGGTAGATTCGAAATTAAAATCTTCCGGTAAAATTAGGCCCGCATAGGAGGCTAGCATTTCAGCGCGGCTCTGCTCTTTTTCTACGAAGCCGACTTCCAGCGGCTCATCTTCAGTTTGGGCTGCCGAGTTCATGCCACCGGAAATTACTTTAAGGCCAACTTTTTCTCTGGCTAACTCTGGTTCTCTGGCTGTGTCGGGCTTTGGACTGCTAATATGTTCTGATTTAGTCTCTGCCTGGCTAACAAGCCAGCTGAGGAGATCCTTAACATGGACCATACCGACGGGGTCATCCAGCGTGTCTCTATAAACGGGCAAACGGGAATGGCCGACCGTGTCAAAATTGGCGAGCAGATCACTGATGGTGGCTGTTTCTTCAATGGCTTGAATATCGGCCCTTGGGACCATCACATCTTCAACGCGAAGCGCCCCAAAGCGGAGAATATTGGCGATCATCACCCGCTCTTGTTCACTAAAGCTATCGGAGCCGGGGGAGGAGGGGTTGCTGACAGCGTGTTCTAGTTTGTCACGCAGTTCTGAGCGGTTGCCTTCTCTAAACAACCAATCGCCAAGCCGGGCAAATGTTCCTCTTTGTCCCGATCGATCTTCAGGTTCTTTTGGCGGTGAACTTTCAGTGGTCTCTTTGGTGTCGTTATTCATCTCTGCTGCATGTCTGCCATTTGGCGCTTAAAATTGCGGCCCTGCCGCACTGTAAAATTCTTCAGGCTTCTTAAAGCCAGACTACTCTCATACTATGCCATCTGAGGCATCCTTATGGCAACTTATGGCTAAAGTGGCTTTTTTATCAGTTTTGCATTCCTCTAGCTATAGGGATTGCTGATTTCGAAGTTACTTAACAAAGCCTTTTCAAGCGTCTCCATCTGTTCCGCTTCAGTCTCGGTTTCATGATCATAACCCAGAAGATGTAACACTCCGTGAATAACCAGGTGGGTGAGATGGTCTTTCAGTGGTTTTTCCTGCTGTTTTGCTTCTTGAATTATGGTCTCCAGAGCGAGGATTGCATCCCCTATATGAGGGTCATATTCACCGGGCTCGTCAGGAGCTTCACCGGCTGCGGCCCTTTCAGCGCCGCTCATATCTGCTGGGGAATATGTGGCTGGGAAAGATAAGATATTCGTCGGTTTATCTTTGCCTCTATAGGTGCTGTTTAGCTGATGCACAGCATGATCATTACTGAACATCAGCACGGCGAGACGTTCTTTTTTAAGAGGATCACCAACTGTGCTTTTAATTGCTGGAGCTACCTTTAAGGCTGCAAGCGCCGCTGCCTGGCACTGGGCTATGATGCTATCATCGATATGATCATGCCAGTTCTGTTCTTCAATAATCAGCTCTATATGGGCGTTACCCTCACTGATTTCATATAGTTCAGGTGCGTCTTCAGTTTCCATAGGATCATGCATGGCTTCAGCTTTGCTCTAAACGGTCATATGCGGCGACGATTTTGGCAACCAGAGCACGGCGGACAACATCTTCATTTTCAAATTTGACCTGGCGCACTTCTTCAACGGCGCTGAGCAGCACTGCAGCTTCTGCCAAGCCTGACTTTTGCCCCGATGGCAGGTCAACCTGACTTGGATCTCCGGTGATGACCATTTTAGAATTTTCACCAAGCCGGGTTAGAAACATTTTCATCTGCATGCTGGTGCAGTTTTGCGCTTCATCGAGGATGACAAAACTGTTGGCTAGAGTTCTACCGCGCATGAAGGCAAGTGGTGCAATTTCAATGACACCATTTTCAATTTCTTTCTCAACCCGCTCCGCTGGCAGGCAATCATACAAGGCATCGTAAAGCGGCCTTAAATAGGGGTCTACCTTTTCGCGCATGTCCCCTGGGAGAAAGCCTAGCCGCTCGCCGGCCTCAACTGCCGGGCGAGAGAGGATGATGCGCTCAACCGTGCCTTTTTCTAGGGCGGCGGAGGCGGCTGCAACGGCAATGTAGGTTTTGCCTGTGCCTGCTGGCCCCATGCCGAAGACAAGATCGCTCTGCTCTATGGCGCGGATATATGTGCTTTGGCGCGGCGTTCTGGCGGTGATGTGTTTTTTGCGGGTTCTAATCTGGGCCTGGCCATTTTTAGGAGCGGGGCCATTTTTCTCGTCGCGTTTTTTGCCGCGGCGCTCGCCTTTGCCAACTTTAGCGGCGGGGGTGAAGGGCTCATCATTCAGTTCTGCTGGCACGCTGGTATCTTCCTCTACTAATCCATCTGCTGTGAGGGCATGGCGGAGGGCGCCATCTATATCGCCGGGGGTAAGGTCATGGCCCTTGGTGATGCGGCTGTAAAGGTAGGTAAGAACTTCAGCGGCGATTGTGCATTGCTCAGCTGCCCCTGAAAGGGAGATCATGTTGCCATGGACAACGGCCTCAATATTGAGGCGTTCTTCTATGATGGCGAGGTTGCTATCAAATTCACCCAGAAGGATTGCCAGCAAGCGGTTATCCTCAAAGGAAATTGTTTGGGTGTGGGCTTTGGCTTTGCCTGCGTCTTTCTCAAGACCGGTTCGGTGATATGCCGCCAAATTTGAAGCTCCTCATATGATGCGCTTTGCGCGGGGCTGACTTATGCATCGTTACTTAAGTATAGTTGCTTTAAGTATAGTCACATAGCTGCATTAGGCCATATAACGCTAACTGAACTAACCGTTGTTTTGAACCGATATTTTGGACGCCGCTAGACGATTAAGGCGGAGATTGCAGATGGATCTATTCCTTTCAGCACATGACAACCTTAGGCGGGCTGGTTACTCTCTAGCGTTTTTAGCTCATTTGTTGTCACTTTCGAGGATGACGGGTTGATGACAGCTTTCAGACTGTTCAAGGTTGCCCCCTCAATTGTGACATCAATCATATCGCCAATTTTAGCATGTTCGACTTCAACATGCACGGATTGGAGGTAAGGTGAGCGGCCTATTAACTGCCCCTCATGACGGCCGTTTTTCTCAAGCAAAACAGTCATTTGCTGGCCCACCTTGCTTTCATTAAATGATTTTTGCTGGCTGGTGAGCCGTTTTTGCAATAGGGCCAGGCGTTGTTTTTTTACTTCTTCATCCACTTGTTGCTCATGCTCTGCGGCCGGGGTGCCGGGGCGGGAGCTGTATTTGAAGGAATAGGCGCTGGCATAACCAATGCGATCGACAAGGTCCATGGTGTCTTCAAAGTCCTGGTCTGTTTCGCCGGGGAAGCCAACAATGATATCTGTTGATAGGGCGAGATCTGGCCGGGCTTCGCGGATGCGCGCCACCAGCTTTATATAATGCTCTCTGGTGTGCCGGCGGTTCATGGCCTTCAAGATACGGTTTGAACCAGACTGAAATGGCAGATGAAGATAAGGCATTAGTTTAGGATTATCTCTGTGGGCGTCTATCAGGTCATCTTGCATGTCATTGGGGTGGCTGGTGGTGAAGCGCAGCCGCTCAATGCCGTTTAGTTCACTCAGCGTTTCAAGGAGAGCTGCTAAGCTATGGTCCTTACCATCCTGCCCCTTGCCATGATAGGCGTTTACATTTTGCCCGAGCAGGGTCAGCTCTTTAACGCCCTGATCAACCAGGCGTTTGGCATCTTCTAAAATATCTGCCACCGGGCGGGAATACTCACCACCTCTGGTATAGGGGACAACGCAGAAGGTGCAGAATTTATCGCAGCCTTCCTGCACCGTGACGAAGCTGCTTGGGGAGCTGGCTGTGATGCCAGCCAGTTTTTTAAACTTATCTTCTTCAGGGAATTCAGTTTCAATCACCGGTTTTCCGCTGGTGTTAAATTCACCCAACAGCTCCGGCAGGTTCTGATAAGATTGGGGGCCGACGACCATATCCACCACCGGCGCGCGGCGGATGATCTCTTCGCCTTCAGCCTGGGCCACACAGCCAGCCACGGCGACGATTGTATTTTTGCCGGTTTCTGTGCGGTTTTCTTTGCTCTTGCGCACGCGGCCGAGCTCAGAATAAACCTTTTCAGCAGCTTTCTCACGGATATGGCAGGTATTGAGAATGACCATATCTGCGTCTGTCATGTCTTCTGTAAGCTCAAAGCCCTCATCGCCCATCAGCTCAGCCATGCGCTCAGCGTCATAGACATTCATCTGGCAGCCATAGCTTTTGATAAAGAGTTTCTTGCTCATAATGTTCTTTCAAGCGGTGCTTCGCGTTTATCTGGCGTAGCTAATCCTCAAATATCCGTGTTTAGCCGTGGGGATAGCCGCCAATTGAGACGTTCTAATGGGTAAAACAGCAGCGGTCCAGAATTTTAAGTGGCTGCTATTGCTGTTTATAGCGCTCAACCAGCTGCTCGAGGCCCAGCTCTTTCTGGAGTTTTTTTGTCAGCTTGGCAGCGATCATCATGTGGGAGGCCTCGATATAAGAGAATAGCTCTTTTTTGGTGAGGCCTGGATCTTGATATTGCTGTATCCATTTAAACCCGCGAGAGGCGAGGTAAGGGGCGGGGCGCAGCCCATCCTGTTCTTTCAGCATTTCATAAGAAATTTCGCTGCATTTAAAGGTGATGTAGGGTTTTTCTTCTTTTGACCAGCCACCAATGGCGAATACCTTGCCGCCAACTTTCCAGACATCTGCGCCGCCCCACTGGTTGACATGGGTGGTTGCGGGGAGAGAGCGGCAATAGTCATTATATTGTTTAAGGGTGATCATGATTTAACACCGCGGTTGAGGGGTTTAGATTGTCGCTCTTTGTTTATGGCCTACTCAGCTGGCTGAAAGCCATTTGTGGCAGCGCGGCCAACCAGATTGCCAGTGCGGTCACATAATAAAATCTCTAACTCAATTGCGTCTGTACCGAGTTTATCTTGCACCTGTTGCAGCGCTTTGGCGGCGATATGGTCACCAAGGTTTACTTGAAGCTCTTGCGCCCGGTTTAAAATTTCGAGAGCGGTATTGGCTGTTTTGGCGGCATCGACTTCTTTTGGGTTTGCGCCCAGCTCTTCAAGGGCGGCGGCAAGCATGGTTTTATTGACGACAGATCGCTTTGAGTGCAGATCCATGGCGCCCTCTGCCAATTTACTCATTTTGGCAAAGCCGCCAGCGATCGAGACATGGTCAATCGGGTTTTTCTTTAGATATTTCAGCATGCCGCCAACAAAATCCCCCATATCCAGAATATCTGATGGCTCTAGCGGGTGGCGGGCCATTAATAGCTTTTCTGACATATTGCCAATGGCGGCGCCAACATGGCGGCGATTTGTGGCGCGGGCAACATCAATGCCGCGGTGGATGGAGTGGATCCAGGCGGAGCAGGAATAGGGAACGACAATACCTGTGGTACCGAGGATAGAGAGCCCCCCTAAAATGCCGAGCCGCCCATTCCAGGTTTTTTTGGCGATCTTCTCGCCGCCGGGGATGGAGATTTCGATGATCAGATCTGTTTTTACCGGCTGATCATTCTCTGCTGCAGCGCGGGCGACGTCTTCAATCGCCTTGCGGATCATCTCTCTGGGGGCGGGGTTAATGGCGGGCTCACCCGGTTTAAGGGGCAAGCCTGGTTTGGTGACTGTGCCAACGCCGGGGCCCGCTTTAAATATAAGACCCTGGCCTTCACTCCCATAGCTGACCCTGGCGATTATGACAGCACCATGGGTTACATCCGGGTCATCGCCTGCGTCTTTGATAATGCCGGCTTGGGCGGACCTTTCGCCCGTCCCGGTTTCATTAAGCTCGGTTTCTACAAGAGTAAAACTGGGCGTTTGACCTTTAGGGAGGGTGATGGTGACCGATTTTTCAAATTGCCCGGTGAGCAGCGCTTTATAAGCGGCCTTCGTGGCGGCGGCGGCGCAGGCACCTGTTGTCCAGCCATATCTTAAGGGTGTTTCATTCTCTTGCGCCACGCGGGGACTTTCATTTGCTGCGGTTCATCTGCGGCTATGGTGTGCTTTCTCGCCAGATTGTCAAGAGCCCCTTGGGCTGTGAAAACGGGCCGTTATCAAGCGCGTTGCTTACAGAGGCTTTGGGCTGTTATTCGTAAGAGCGCGGTGTGTAAAGCAGGGGCTGGCCATCTGGCCCGTTAAATTGCCGGGTTTTGCTGGAGCCGATGATTAACATGGTGCGCATATCGATGCGGTTTGTATCAAGCGCGCCGAGTGTGGTTATTTCTGTTTGCTCGCCGTCTCGGCCGATGTTTCTTGCAAGCAGGGTGAGGGTTTCTGGTGCTTTATGCTCCAAGAGCCGCGCTTTCATTTGTTCTACCTGGTGGCGGCGGGTTTTGCTGGCCGGGTTATAAATGGCGATGACCATATCGCTTTCTGCCGCGGCGATGAGGCGCTTTTCAATTATATCAAAAGGCTTTCTGATATCTGAAAGTGAGATGACTGCAAAATCATGGCCGAGCGGCGCGCCGATTTTGGCAGCTGCCCCTTGCATGGCGGAAAGGCCGGGCAGAATTTCAAGATCTATATGCTTCCAGGTTGCAGGCCACCTGTCCAGCGCTTCCAGCACCGCGCCTGCCATAGCGAAAATGCCCGGATCCCCAGAGGAGACAACGACAACATGCTTGCCGGTTTTGGCTAGGTCCAGCGCTTCTTTGGCGCGCTCAATCTCCACCCGGTTATCAGAGGCAAAGCGCTGCTGCATAAAGCGCTTTGGCACCATGTCTAAATAGGTTTTGTAGCCCACTAAACAATCTGCGTTTTCAAGGGCTGTGGTGACTTCTGGTGTGCGCCATCTGGCAGCGCCAGGACCAAGGCCGATCACTGAGACCTTGCCGGTGGAGCGGCCGAGATATCTTAGATCTGGTATTGTTTTTGTCTCTATAAGTGAGAGCGTGCTGGTGTTGTTATTGCTCTCAACAGCCGCGCCAGTTAACTCAGACGCTTTAAGGCTGATGCGGCGGGCGATGCTTATTTCCTGGTAATTTTCAATGAGGCGCAGCGGCACGCCCAGCTCTTGAGCAATTAATTTTGCGGTGCCAACGGGCCCGGCGGCGCTGGTCATCACAGCAGCAAGGGCCGGCAGCGCAAAGCCGGTTTCTTTAAAGGCTGCCTGAACATCACCCAGGGTGGTGGCTTTGTCTTCAATTTCCAGAAGTAGTTTTTTTGGGTGATAGAGCAGGCCATTTTTTGGCAAGGCTTCATTGAAGCAGCTGATGCGCAGGGTGATATCTCCGCTGCCGCTCAAGGGAAGGCGCGAATCTTCCAGCCAGGGACAGGGGCCATCCAGCGCGATGGTGGCACCGTTTAGAATGTCTGAGGTGATGCGCTTGGCGTCCTCAGGGTTTGCGAGGGCATAGCCTTGCGGCGGGGCTTCGAGCTGCACCGCATAGCGCCGTGCGCCGCTGGCCGTGATGGCGGCAACACCGCCTAGGGCCCGGCTGATTTGAACGCTTAGCTCGTTGGCCCCGGTGAGCCCGCCAAGTAGCGGCACAGCAACGGAGGCATCATCTGACATAGCAAGCACCGGTGGTTCGGCACGCTTATTTTCTAAACAGGGGCTGAGCGCCCTGATGAGAATGCCAGCTGCGCAAAAGCCGATGATAGTGACACCTGCTTCATAAAGATTGCGAAGATGGTCACCTGTGTTTTTAAAGCTTTTATCAACACCGGTTGTGCGTCCTTCCAGCCCCCAGATTTCAGCCGTTCCCAGATGTGATTTTAGCTTTTGGGCGGTCTCTAACCCTTGCTGATTGAGGAGGAGGATGGCGATTGCGGTCATGGGTTTACGCTTTGTTTTGTGGCTCTCGCCTCTGTTTTGTAAAGGCTAACTGATTTATCTATGCCTGGTTATTATTCACTTATACCGGCTTTTCGCAGGGGATGACGATGACAGAGAAGTAAGCCACATCTTGCGGCTTGACCTCAGAGACGGGCATGATGCGCTCTTTCTGCATTGTTGCGCGCTCAACATAATAAGCATTGCCGATGATGCCGGCTTTTTCAAGCGCGCGCACAACTTTAGGGAAAGTGCGTCCAAGTTTCATGATAACGGCGCTGCCGCAATTCTCAAATTGTCTGACCAGCTCTTCTTCTGACAAGGTGGCAGGGATGATGGAGACGATATCTTCTCTATGGCAAAGCGGCATGCCAAGCTGTACAGGGGCCGCTAAGACGGAAGAAATGCCGGGCACGACCAGAGTTTCAAATTGGTCTGAAAGGCGGGCATGCCAATACATATAAGAGCCGAAGACAAATGGGTCCCCGGCGCAGATGATGGAGACGTTTTTACCTTTATTGAGAAGGCCCGCAATTTCTTCAGCGGTTTCATCATAGAAGCGGGTCAGCATCGGCTGGTAGGCGCTACTGTCTGCAACAGGGCCTGCTGTAACCGGGTATGTCAGCGGTAATAGCTGATGGGTTGGCTTGATGTATGGCTCAATGCTGGCTTTGGCATTGCTTTTTGTGCCCGTTGCTGTCGGATAGGCGATGACGTCTGACTGCTCTATGCAGTTCACCGCCTTAACGGTGACTAATTCCGGGTCACCCGGGCCAACGCCGAGGCCGAACAGCCGGCCTTTTTTCTGCTGGCTCATTATTCTTTTTCCTGGGCGATGGCATTCAGCGCGGCCACGGCCATGGCGGACCCACCGCGGCGGCCATGCAATGTGAGAAATGGAACACCGCGCGGATTTTTGCTGAGCTCTTCTTTTGATTCTGCTGCGCCAATGAACCCCACCGGCAGGCCCAGTATAACCGCTGGTTTTGGCCAGCCTTGATCAAGGAGTTCAAGCAAGCGAAACAGCGCTGTTGGGGCATTGCCGATGACGACCACTGCGCCTTCAATATCGCTGTGCCAGAAATCCAATGCGGCGGCGGTTCTTGTATTGCCAATGGCTTTGGCGCGGGCTGGGGTTGCTTCATTATGGAGGGTGCAGATAATTTTGTTATTTTGCGGCAAGCGGCTGCGGGTGATACCATTTGCCACCATCATGGCATCACAAATAATCGGGGCTCCCTTTTCAAGAGCGGCGCGGCCTTTGGACAGCACATCTTCTGAATAGTCAAAGGCCTCAGGCAGGCTGGTATCGCCGACAGCATGGATCATACGGACAAGGATTTTCTCGACTGAAGGTGAGATTTTGGACAAATCTGTTTCGTCGCGAATTGTTTTGAAGGAGCGCCGGTAAATTTCAGCGCCGTCTTTGATGTAGTCCATAAACTGATCTATCTGTGCTGTTTTGATTGAGGAGAGGTTATGCAGCCCGGTGGGGCAAAGCGCAAGGTTTCTCTGTTGGTTTTTTTGCCTGCCGCCTTCACAAGACAAGACCCGCAACCGTTCTTAGGCAAGAAATGGCGTTAGAGCCGCTAAAATAGCTTCTTTAGCGCGGGGATTATGGTATCTGCGGTGATTTTTTCGCCCACAAGCCCCTTGGCCGGGGCAGCGTTGTTGTGCAGGGAGATTTCATCGCTGCCGCGCTTTCCCATGATCAGGCAATCGCTTTTCTCGCGGCTGGCGCAGCCTTTTTCGCAGGCTGAGAGATGAATAGTGCGGGGTGTTTGTTGCCCCTTATTCCTGAGAGCGTCTCTGATTTCTAACGCTTTGTTTTTAGTTTCAAATACCCCATGGATGCAGCCTGATGCCCCGGCGCAGCTGATGATTGTTAGTGTCTGGTCTGCCTCTTTAGTCAGCAATCCAATCGCTTCAGCGCGGCTCCAGACGGCGTTGATGTCCGGCTCCTTCACGCCAGCGAGAATGATGCCTTGCCACGGGGTGAGGCGCAGCTGGCCATATGTATATTGGCGATTTATCTCTGCCAGTGCGCTTAGCTGGTCATGGGTGAGGCGGCCTGTTGGGGCTAGAAGCGGCAAGCAATAGCGGCCGTTGCTCTCCTTTAATGGTGCCCGGAGGGGCTGCAAGATGGGGTGAGTTTTCAGCTGCTCTTCGACCTCAACAGCGGCGCGCCAACTGATCGGCAGAAACTTGCCTATCTCTTCTATTACCGCTTCGCGTCCTTTTTTCTCGGTAAGAGATTTCATACGGAGCGGTTCTTCACCCGAAAGAGCGATGAGTTTTTTTAAGGTGATTTCGATACCGCCAATGAGCACAGATTCTGGATACGCATATGGGGTTGGGCTGCCATTTATGCTCAGGGTGTATTTTTGTTCATAATCATCGCTTTCTGCGCCCGGTTCTCTTAGGGCTGTGAAGGCTAAATCATGTGGCAGGGCGGCGATATTGGTTCTGCCGCCGCCATCCAAAACAAAGCTAAATTTTGGCGAGAGCTGTTCGCGCAGTGGCCAGGCTTTTAAAAAAGCATCAATCGCTTTGGCGAAAAAGCTACAATCGACCAGCTCATTTTGCTGTGCGAAGTTCAGGCCTGAAAGCGGGTCTATGGTGATGTTGCGGCGGCGGTCATGGATGGGGTCTTTGGAGACGAGCTGCGCGTCAAGAAGAGCTGCGACGAGGGCGGGTTTTGTATCCGCTGTTATGCCGCGCAATTGCAGGTTGGCGCGGTTGGTTAAATCTATTTCACCATTGCCATATTCGCGGGCTAGCTCAGCGATAATTTCAGCTTTTTCAGAAGATAATAACCCGCCGGGGAGACGAAGCCGGGCTAAGAGCCCGTCTTTCATCTCTGCGAGGTCATGTATGCCGGGACAGATTGTCATGGCACATGATTTAGCAAGCTTTTGGCTTAGTGACCAGCACTGTTGATGTGCTTAGAACTTAAAGCCGATTTGGCTGTTCGGATCTTTGCCGAGGGTTTCACGGCCAAGCTCTTCAATGCGGTCAAAGGGTACCTGATCTGCCTGTACTAATGAGCGCTGTGACTTAATCGCTTTGACCATACCTTCCTGAATGAGATGGAACTCACCCACTTTCTGGTTTGGCAGCACCAGCGCCGGGTCGATGCCGCTATCACTTGAGAAGGCGGCGCGCAGTTTGCGGAGCGCTGTGTCTTCCCGCACTTTGCCAATAAACCATGACGTGATCTGGTCTCTGGATTTATAATCAAGGTCGCCCGGGCTTTGGGTGGCAAGCATGATGCCCATGCCAGCAGAGCGGGCGCGCTTCAGCAAACTCTCGAGCGGTTCTTTGGTGGCGGGTTTTGAATTGGCGGGGATATATAAATCCGCCTCGTCGAACATCACCATGGCCTGGAGGTCATCTGAGGGGTTGCGCTGACAGAAGCGCAGGGCTTCTGAGAGGAATTGCGCGACCCAGAAAAGGATGTTCTCATTATCCCCCAAGAAGCCGGTATAGATGATTGAAAGCTTGGTTTTGCCCTGTTTTTTAAATTTGCCCTTGCCGAGGAAGGCATCCATTGAGAGGGATTCTCCCGCACCGTCAAACAGTGCGTAATTACGATGGCTGAGGCTATCTAGCTGGGCGACGAGATCTTTGCGCAAGCGGCCATTTGGGTCCATGCGGGAGATCACTTCGGTTAGCTCATTTTCATCCTCATCCATAAAGGTGATGAGGTCTGTAAGTGTAACTTCTTTACGGGCAAACTCACCGAGAAGCTTCAAGGCAACTGAGAGAATGCCGCTATAGCGCTGATGGGTTGGTGAAATGCCGAGATGCAGCATCTCTCCAAGAGCGGCAGCGGAAACGCTGGCCAGCTCCTGCTGTTCATGGTCGGGTAGATCATACATGCCTTGCGGCAACAGGGTAATGGAGATAGGCCGGCCAGAGGTGCGGCCCGGCGTGTAGACGGCAATGTCTGTATTTTCTCTCAGGTAAGCTTTTTGCTGGCGGCGTTCTTCACTATCATTCGGGTCATCTTCCCAGACCTCACCATTGGCGTAAGAACAAAGATCGCCTTTGCGGTCAATGAGCACGGCGGGGGTATCTTGCATCAACAACTGCTCGATGATCGAGAGAGCCAGGGTGGTTTTACCTGAGCCAGAGCCACCAAGCACAGCCGCGTGGCGGCGAAGGAGGCTTTTATCGAGATTGGCCAGCTCTGCCTGATTGCGCAGGGAGGAGCCAAGGCGCAGCACACCGGGGATGACACCTGGCGGCATATCACCCACAGGTTCACTGCTAATGGCAGCCGCGTCATCACCGGCTGGGTTTAGAGTGTAGGGGGCGTGCTCTTCCTGCCTTTGTTCATTTTGCTTTTGATCATCTGAAATGAGTTCAAGGTTAGGCGCGGTCGAAGCGCCGCCGGTGAGCTGGCTATGCAGCATTGTCACGCTGCTATCATCACCATGAGAGAGGCCTAGCAACATGCGAATTGAAGGCAGGTCACGCAAGGGACGGACGGCCTGTGTCCAGGTTTTTATGCTTGGGTCTCTGTGGTATTTCTCTCTGAAATCGCGCACCATTATCATGCGCTCCCATTCATAAATTGGGATTACAAGCCGGTTGCCGCCGCTTTGCAGATATTGGCGGACAGCAACTGCGGTTGAGCTTTTGGCGTTTGGTGGGAAATCACTGGCGCGAAGCACAACTGGCTTGCGCCCCTGGGTGGAGGCCATGACCCGCTCCATTTGACGGCGCAGTCCGCCGCCTTGGCTGGAGCGGTTGCACATGAAGAGGCGTGAATGTTCTTTGGAGCCACCGGATTGCCTGACGATAACATCGATGGCTGATACTTCTTCTATCCAGCCGATCGGCTCAATTTCAATTTCAATGCCGGTTTCGCATTCATCCCGCGCCATGGTGAGAGCGGAGGCGAGCACGGTCATCAGGTCGCCTTCTTCTGCCGGAATTTCTGGCTGGTGGTCAAAGGTAAATTTTTCCCAAAGCTGGTTAAGGTCTTCAGCCGCATTTTGCCGGGCTTCAACAAGTGGTGAGACCTTGGCCGGCGTTAGGGGCTGTGTGGCTGAAATAACAGCCTCATGCTCTTCTGCTGCAATGGGGCGGTCGCCGCACAGCTCTAACCAGCGGGTTTGCGAGGCTTCCAGCAAGCGCCGTGTGGGGAGGCCAGCCACCTCATGAAAGAAGCTTTCCCCAAAAATATCTTCCGCCCGGGGCGGTGTGCCGCTGCTTTTTTGCCGCGCAAAGGCCTGGCTGATGCGGCGATTTAGGATCATTTTTGCTTCATCTGCGCTGCACATTTCGCCGAGCAAAACAGGCGCTGTTTTCTCAATGCGGTCGATGAAGCTTTGCGGTAGAAACTGGCGCATCTGGAAGTAAAAATCATCCAGACAAGAAATAAGAATTATGGAAGAAGAAACCCGATTGGCGATTTGAATCAGGTCTCTAATGGCTTTTTGGAAGCGCTCTTCAGGGTCATCAAAAAAGCGCAGATCTTCCACCTGATCAATGCAGAAAACCAGCGGTGAGCCTTCTGTGGCATAGGTTATTTTGCCTATGGATTCGATGAGTTCAAAGGCGCGGTCTTGCGAAGTTTTAGATTCCAGCGCGGTAACCATTTGCTGGCTGCGGCTGGTGAGCGCTGTGCCATAAAGGAACTGGCGCACTCTTTGGTCGATGCGGGGGTCGTTGCGCTGTAAATAAAGCAGGGCGCGCACGAGGTTAATGTCGAGGTCTTCTTCAAGGAAGGGGTGAGATGAGACGATATCATCAGCCATTTCCATGACCAGCTCGCCAAGCTCATCATTGCTGAAGTCACCATTGCGCAGCTCTTCAACCTGGTCATGCTCTATCAGCTCAGCTTCAGAGACAAGCCGGTTGGACATTCGCAGCAAGCCGCTTTCGCCGAACTCGACGGGATCATATGGTTTTTCCAGCGCGTTGATGAGACGGCGGAGATAATAATCTGCGTAGTTGGTGACATCTGGTGTCATTTGCGCGTAGCCGAAATAGGCCCGGCTTGTGAGATGGGAAGAGGTGCGCAGCGCCCGGATAAGGTGGGTTTTGCCAGCTCCCGATTGGCCATGGAACAGCATGATGCGAGACTGCACCCTGTGCGGGGCTAGCGTGACGCTATCCAGTATTTCATTGAATTTGACGCGTGCGGTTTTGTGAACTTCCTCAACATCAAAGGGGTCAACGCGCCAGACATCATCCTCCCATGTTATCGAATGCTCGAAAGTTTGGGTGTTCGGCTTCCAGGATGTGCTTTGTGCGACACTGGCGATTGTCATGCTTTGTCCTTTAGTCATTAGCGTCTTCCACCCGAATAAAATGCCACTCGGAATTTTTGTAAACGATACGTGAGCTAGTGACATCATCGAGGATGCCCTTATCTCGCAGATCAGCGATTGCAAGACGCAGCAACCCATGTCGATGGGCGCTCAGGATCATATCTTTATACTGCCCCTCATTTAGTGGCCAATGAGGGAATTTAAGCTGCAGGGCTTGCCAAACATGAGAGATGAAGGCGCGCCGATTTCCGGGCCAGCCTACAGCTATTTCTGCGGCGATGGCTTTGACCTCTTCTGTGAATTCAGCCAGATCGGGCAAAACGCCCAACTCCCCCTGGCTTGAATCTGGGAGTTCACTTGATTCTCTGGCGTCGATCAATCTCCGAAACAGCATCTGGCGCAGTTCGGCAGCGCTTTCATTCATCGCGCCGACTGATTCTGCAGCCAGGCAAGCGATTAATTCTCCATCGCTTTCAACCACATGACGGGATTTAAGCAGCTTGGTTCCCATCATCACAGCCTCTTTCTGGCTGAGATTATTTTCTTTTATCAGTGTGTCCCTTATGCCAACGGTTAGGCCGCGTTGCTCAGCTATCTTGGCTAAACCGAAGCGAAGCTGCTCGATTGTTGTGGTGGCAATATCAAAGGGGAGGCCATAATTGCGCGTAAGAATGGCAAAACGCAAACCCTCAGCTGTTATAAGGCGCGCCACGAGCCGGGCTGTTGGGGTGAGCCCCAGCGCAAGGGCAGTTAAATAGCCATCTCTGATCTCATGCCAGGCGGCTTTGGGTAGGCGGCTGCATTTTAAATAGTCCAGCAGGCGAGCGGTTGATCTTTCAGTGCACATATAGGCATTAGCGCGCACCGGGCGCATGATGCCAGTGTCAACCAGGCGCAGAATAACCTGCCCCAACACATTGCGCCAATCTCCGGCGCTCATATCTTGCATGACAAGACTGTGGAGGTCTTTCCTCAGCTGAACTTCTGTTTCCCCTTCGGCTGCGCCATATTGCAAGCGAAGAAGCACAAGATTTTCTATGGCGCGCCAGTTTAGCCGGTGTTCCAGGCCCTGGGCGCCCTCGGTGAGAGCTGCGGGTTGTTGCATGGTTATCCCCTTAAAGCCGATAGGTCTTTAATTTTGCTTTTTGTTTATTTTGCATGAGGCCTCATTGCTCGCCTTTTGCAGGACTTTGCGAATCACCCTGTATTTTAAAATGATGTGAGGCCGATTTAAGCCCAAATCTTTACTACTCCCCGTCTGATTTCAGACAAGGGTGCTAACACGCATATTTTGCGCTGTTTGCGGGCTTGAGGGAGGAGTTCTGAACCCGGTGGCGGCTGTTGTTTTTGCGAAGTTTTAACCGCCAGCCTTTATTTTTGGGCACGGTGAGGGTGATGTAGTCATATTATGGCCCCGATTTTTTTTGACATTTGGCAGGGATGTGCGGGGCGTTAAAGGGCTAGGTTTCAGCCAGGGTGATATGAATTCTAATTCTACAAATTTTAGCAATTGCCGCAGGTGCCGATAGCATATGAGCTGTAGAGCCATGATTGAGGCTTGTCGGACTTAAACTTATTGCCAAACGGCTGGCTGTGTTTAGGCCGGTATTTGGCCGCTTTGTCGCCGTGTTAATGATAGTGCTGATCGTTGCTTCGAGTTTTAGGCATCTCTCATTATAGATACGGGGGCAAGGTTAGTGACCAGAGCTGTTAACCTCATATGGTTGCTATATTTATCGCTTAAAGATGTTGGTTAAAATTGGGTTTAAACCACGTATAAAAACTTATACTGGTTGTTAAGAAAAAGTTGATAAGGTGCTGTCATGGCTGAATATATCCGTAGTATTGTGAGAGGAGATGAAGCCATGCGCGTTGCACTCCTATCCTTGATGGTTATTACCATCATTACCTTGGCATTTCCGCTTGGCGGCTGCTCTAGCATCCCGTTTGGCAACCCGGCTTTTAACGTTCAGTCGCCGGACGGCAACCCTTACCGCCCTCAGAATAACAGCATTGAGAAGTTAAGCAAAGCTGAGCTCGCAGCTGGGAAATTACCTGATGGCACATATGATAAAGCACCGGCAGGGGCGTTTAACGACCGGGATTATCGTCATGTTAAACTTAACCCGCATGATGCGCTGAAACTTATTAACGCTTACCGGGCCAGCAAAGGGCTTGGGAAAGTTTCCATTAATTCCTACCTGACAAAAACCGCGAAGCAGCATTCTCGTGATCTTGCCAAGCATGACCGTATTTCACATTACGGATCTGATGGCTCTAACCCATGGGACCGGGTGGAGCGCTCTGGATATAAGCCACAGCTGGCGGCCGAAAATGTTGGCACGGGTCAACTCACCATCAAAGAAGTTATGCAGGGCTGGAAAGATAGCCCGGGGCATAATAAAAACCTGCTCTTGCCTGATGCAAAGCATATGGGTATCGCGCTGGTTTATGACCCGAAGACGGAATATAAAACCTTCTGGACCCTAATTCTTGGTGCGCAAAGTTAGGGGCGCAAAGCTTCGTTATTTGACTTTGTTAAATCTGCTTGACCGCTCAGACTGCTTGCTAAAAGCGAAGATATTTATATCCAGCCGCAGGCGAATGGCCAGGAAGAACAGAAGTGCCGCCGTGGTTAGTGAGGTTGATGTGGCAACAGCTGCACCAGCTAGCCCCCAAACCGGCACCAGCATGAAATTCAACAATAGATTCAACATCGCTGTGAAGAATAGAACAGCGGCGCAGAGCTTTTGCTCCCCCAGCATGTTCATAACATATTCGGCGGGGCCAAACATCGCCTTGATGACAAGGCCAACGCTTAAAATAACCATGACATGATAAGCACTTGTAAACTCCGGCCCGAATAACCAGAGCAGCGGCTTGCCGACCAGCAATAATGCTAACGCTGCTGCTAGAGAGGGCCAGAATGTCCATTTAACTGATTGACGGATGATGCTGGCCAATAATGCCTTATCCCCGCGCGCTTCATAAGCAGAGAAACGGTTGGCCACAGCATTGGACACGGCAAAATGCACAAAGGTGATGAGGTTTATGGTTTTTAAGGCTGCGTAATATTTCGCGACATCTTCAGGCGGATGATAAATGGAGAGCACCAGCACATCTGTATTTTGCAGGAACAGCACAAAACTTTCCATCAACAGAATAGGGAAAGCGGTGATCAGCCAAAAGCGCGTTTCATTCTGATGAGTGCCCTTTGGCACTTCCCGGCGAATACGCGGCTCGAGGAAGATCAGCTGAATTAAGGCTGTGAGCCAGGTGGCAAGCACAGCAGCTGAGATTGCCGTGACAGCGGTAAGCGGCATGCCCGCAAACCACAGGCCTGCCATGGTGGCAAGTATCAATAAAGGCCGCAGAAGAAAGGGAGGGATGAGGGCTAGATTCATCCAGCTATAACCGCGCGCCATGGAATCATGCAGGTCGGTGAGGGCATAGGCTGGCAAACAGATTAGCACGATCAGGCCGGGGAGAAAGACATAGCTCTCCACGTGATCTTTAAGCAGATATAATAGCAGAAGGGCGACACACATTAGCGCCGTTGACGTGACCAGGGTGACGAGACGGCTTTGAAAGATGATGCCACGCAGGCGCGATAGATCTGCTTTTTCAGTATATTCAGGAATGAAGCGGATAACGGCGGTGTTTAGCCCAAGTGTTGAGAGACCGCCGAGCAACAACAGCCAAACCCAAACATAAGCGAAGATGCCATATTCGTAACTGCCCATCCAGCGGGCTAGAATGATCTGGCTTAAATATGCCAAACTAGCACTGCCGACACGGATTAGAAAGGCCAGAATTGCATTGCGGCGGGCGGTGTTTTCATCCCCAGCCCCATTCAGGGCGCTTAATATGGAGGATAACCTGGCCCGCATTACGAAATTCCTTTTCCATGTGATGGCGCTCTAAACTGGCTTGAACAGCCTTGTTCTGAACTTATATCGCGGAATGGTTAAATAGGCGGAAAGCTCCGCAGATTTAACTCTGCGGAGCTTTGTTTACGCTAATTTATACGGTTGTTTAAGTTTTTAGATGTTGCGGGAGTAGGTAATTAATTCATCATGCTTTCAGTGAGGCTTTGATTGTGGGTTTGGTCCAGACAGGCCATAACACGTAGCCAGCTTTCAGCCCGTTCCTGATCATCAAGATCTAGATGCTCATCCAGAAAGAAAGCTGCCATATTCATAGCTTGTGCCCCAAATTTGCGGACCAGTGTTGCTGACATATCTTCGATTTCGCCATTGCTAATTACAAGCTCATCGAAAATAGAAACCGAGGAGCTGACTTTGGTATTTGCGCTATTACTGCGCTTCATAAATTTTGATTTTTTAGAGGAGTTTGACAAAATCTTTTTCCGGCTGTTGCTTATTGATGTGTAAATATTAGCACAGGGCTGTTGCCAGACCTTCAACCCGGGCTGGAGGATTCTATTCAATTTTTATCTAAATACGGATGATTTTCAGCTAGTGGCGGCGGGATTAGCCTGCAAACCCGCCCTCATTTAAATAGGCGATTTCTTCTGGTGTTGAGGGGCGGTTTAAAACTTCATTTCGGTGGGGGAAGCGGCCAAACTGCTTGATAATATCCAAATGCAACTGCGCGAACTTTACTCCCTCCTCATCATTAACTGCGCGGCAGAGAGCAAGACAAAGTTGCTGATCTGCCATCGCTTCTGAGTGCATATAGGGAATGTAGAAAAAGCGTTTTATGGGCAGGTCGTAGGATTTATCATGTCCCGCATCGATGGCCGCTTTGGATTTTTCCCGTGCAATTTCATCATATTGCCAGGCCTTGGCGCTGCCGCGATGAATGTTTCTTGGGAATTGGTCTAAAACCAGAATAAGCGCTAGTGAGCCAGCGGGACTTTTTATCCAGTGATCGAGCGCGCCGGTGGCAGCTTTTTCTGGCAGGGGGCCGTAGCGGTGTTTTATCTGCTGATCAAATTCATCGCTTTTTTCAAACCATAGCTTGGGGCCGGCTTGTTTCCAAAAGGCCGTGATGTCTTCGGGTGTTATGTTTGCTAACTGATCCATTGCGCGGCGTTTCATACCTCACATTGCCTTCACTACAGGTCACCTCACTGGTGACCTTCGACCCGCTCGTTCAAAACATCTATTTTTTGGCTTTTTTCACGGCTTTTTTCTTCTTCTTACGCTTCACATATTTTTTCTTTGGGCGGTAATTGCAGACTTTGCTGCGCATATTTGCCGGCCCTTTATGTATGGCGCCTTTTTCTGAGGCATCAGCCAAAGTGAAGGGGAATAATGTCTTCCACCAGAAATTCTGGAATGCATGATCGAAAAGCTTTTCAGCGCGTGCGCGGCGAAGTTTCGGTGTGCGCGCACCAAGTACAACGGCAATGATGCGGCGGCCATTGCGTGTAGCACTGGCGACAACATTAAAGCCAGATGCACAGATAAAGCCGGTTTTCATGCCGTCCGCGCCTTCATAAGTGCGCAGCAAACCATTGTGAGAGCGCATACGGCGGTTGCCAACCTTAACGGACCCCATTGAGAAGAGATGATCATGTTCAGGGAAGTCGCGGATGATCGCCTTTGCCAAAATGGCCATATCTCTTGCGGTTGTTACCTGGTCTTTATGGGGGAGGCCATGAGGGTTGAAGAAGCGGGTTTTTCGCATGCCTAGGCGGCGTGCGGTCTGATTCATCATCTTGGCGAAATTATCAACGGAACCGCCCAGTTTTTCAGCGAACATAACTGCCACGTCATTGGCGGATTTAACGATCAGGATTTCCAGCCCTTTACCTACCGTGAGGGTGGCATTTAAAGGCAGGCCGATTTTGCTGGGAGGCTGTGCCCGGGCGGTGGCGCTGTTGTGGAGCTTGCTATTTTTAGTGATGCGGCCAGACTTCAGCGCTTCAAAAGTCATATAGGCGGTCATTAGTTTGGTAAGGGAGGCCGGGTGCCAGAGGCGGTCTGCTTCTTCCGAATATAGGATCAGATCACTTTTTAGGTCGAGAACAAATGCCGGGCCCTCATTTGCGGCGTGGGCCGTGTGCTGTGGCAGCAGGGTAACGGCTGCGGCGAGCATGGCTATTATGAAGTAGCTGCAAAGGTGCTTCAGGCATTGCGGTACACTAAGTGCGCGCGCGCCTCTGCTACTTGTGCGGGGGGTGGCATGCGCCCCAGCGCCTGAGCGGGATTGACCCGTTACGCAAGTTGTCATTCTAGTTCCCATTGCTGAGTTTCTAGCTTGTCCGCGTCTCTGATGCATGTTCTGCTCTCAACTATTGCTCGTGACCGTTATTCATTTGTGCTGTGAACGGAAATCTGCCGCTGGTCCATAAGCTCAGAAATTGAAGATTGAAGCGCTGATATCGAGCCATTTCTATAGGTAATGACTATAAGACATATACTGGCTTCAAATTAAGAGATTTCTGGCTTCTTAAAATGGCTTATCGGATCTCAATAAATTTACGCAGACGGTATGGCGGAAGAAATGATAAGCGCTCTATAAGCGCTGATTGCGTTTCATTTACGCTTTTGGTCAAAATCGCCGATTTGGCGCTGACTTAATTCGCTCCCTCTCATCACTTGAGATCTTTCCGGTCGTTAGTTCATTGCTCTGACAGCATTGCTGTTTTTATTACGTTTGGTGCCCCTGGCCTGACTCGAACAGGCACGCCCTTGCGGACAACAGATTTTGAATCTGTCGCGTCTACCAATTCCGCCACAGGGGCATCTCACACCGTCAGATACCGGCGCTGATCTTAGCGGAGCTTTAAGCCGCGTCAACAGCAACATCGTATAAGTTGAGGAGAATCCAATGGTTGGTTTCGCTTTGTAGCGAATTGACGGCTGATCTACAACATAGAAAGAAAATTTGCAAGCATTGCAGGGGCATTTCATGGACAAGTGCCTCGCTGCTGCTTATAGAATTTGGCCATATGCTAAGAGTGGCTAGCCGCTCTTAACTCATCGCCGCCGAAAAATACACCCGGGAAGATAGACAAGCTATGCTGCGCAAACTTTATGACTGGGTTATTCGTCTATCTGAGCATCGCCATGCACCGGCGGCCTTATTTGGTGTCGCGGTGGCGGAGAGCTCATTTTTCCCGCTACCCCCGGATTTGATGCTGGTGCCTATGGTGCTGGCTGACCGGTTGAAGGCGTGGCGCTATGCCATTCTCACCACTATTGGCTCCGTGATTGGCGGGCTGATCGGCTATTATATTGGCGCTGTGCTGTTCGAGACGGTTGGCAAACCAATTGTTGAGTTTTATGGGCTGACCGAAAAGCTGGATGTGTTTTTTGAAAATTATAAACTTTATGGCGCTGTGATTGTGTTTGTCGCGGGCTTTACGCCGGTGCCTTATAAAGTCTTTACCATCGCTAGCGGTGTTGCCGGGTTGAGCTTGCCGGTGTTTCTGTTGGCGAGCCTTGTCTCTCGTGGGGCGCGTTTTTTCATTGTGGCCGGCTTACTCTATTTTTTCGGCGTGCCTATCCGGGCGTTTATCGAGAAATATCTGGGCCTGCTTACTGTGCTATTCACGCTCATATTGGTGGGCGGGTTTGTGGCCATTAAATATCTGTTCTAAAGGTTAGAAGCCAGGCGCATATTTTTCAGGAGAGTTCTCGATATGTTGAATCTATCAAATCGGGCGGAATTGCTTATGGGGCTGATTTTCATGATTAGCCTTGCTCTCATTTTGGGCGCGCTTGGCTTTCAGCATCTTGGCGGGCTTGCCCCTTGCGACCTTTGCTATAAACAACGCTGGGTTTATTATGTTGCCATTGCAGCCGTGCCTGTTGGTCTGTTCCTTTATGATCGTGATTTTTTGAAAGCCAGTAAATTACTGATGTTTGTGCTGGCCGCCGCATTCTTTGCGAATATGATTCTTGGTATTTATCACGCCGGGGTGGAATGGGAATTTTGGAGCGGACCGCAAGGTTGTAGTGGATCAGCCCCTCTTGATGCCACAATTGACCTTTTCGAATCGCTCAAATCAGTGAAGCCCGTGGCCTGTAATGAGGTGCAATGGCGCTTTTTGGGGATATCTATGGCGGGTTATAGCGCCCTGGCCTCGCTGTTTTTGGCTATCATCTCTGTTTATACCAGCCAGGCTGCCACAGCCAAAAACTAACTTTTTCAATTCCTTACCAGCAGCAGTGCTATCTGACTGTTAAAAAGTGCGAAAACCGGCGCCGGATTAGCCGTGTCTTATTCGCAACATAAAAGTTAATTCATCTTAATCTTTTCAATTTTGCTCCACAATGTCGCCCCTTTGCTACGGCCTACTGAGATTGTCAAAGGGAGGCAATCACTACTTCCAGACAGTAATGCGTACCGGAGTTGTTGAGTACCGATTTAGTAAAAGTCCCATAAGGTTTTGCGTAGGGTTTGTTGTGTAGCGGTTTAGTAATTTGTACCGGAATGAGTAATGCGTTTTTTGGAATTTTTGTCTTCTTTTATAAAGAGCGGGTTGTTGAAAGGACAGTATTTGGAGCAAAAGCGAGAGCCAGTTTAAGACATCCACATCATCCGATGACTTTAAGGCCCCTTGTCTGAACGCATTCATACTGACCCGAGACCCGCTCTTTCATTTTCGAGAGCTGCCTTGCGAAGCTAGAATTTTCTGATCCTTTGTTGTTCGTACACAGAAATTTATTTGGTTTTTGCATCCTTGGCATTCCCTCATGTCCCCCATCCCCCTCAATCACCCGAGGCGGTGCTAAGGGGCGAGGCAGTTCCCGAAAGTGGGTTTTAGTTAGCAGTATTTAGTATTGCGTTGTCGCTAACTATTATTTGGCCCGTTTTAAGATATGGGATGGAATGCTTTGAGCTTCACTAGCGAAATTCAATGCGCCATCTCAGTGGCAAGCGCTTCTGATGTGTAGCTTACCCCTCACAGGGTGTACCAGTTTTTGTAATGCGTCTCGTTCACCTGTTCTCAGAACGCTTGCCACCCTTATTTCCCCACTTCCGGGGCTGGTTACATGAGTAGAAAATATTTTTGGGTTTTAAGGAGATAGTATGTCACGTCCGCTTCATATAAATCCTGTTGAATGGGAACTTGCCTTGTCGATGGCACGATCTGTTTGCGCCGGGCTTTTCAAAAAGGGGAGTAGTGCTGAAGATGCATTTCGCCTTTATGGGGGCCGTTCTGAGGCAGGCAGCTTTGCTAATTGGCAGTCAGCAATTGAGGCTATTGCTTACGCACACTGCCAGCAGAGCGGCAAGCGTGCCGCCTAACCACCTTGAACCCCGGTTTTCGCGGTGATACAGGCGGCCCAAACGGCGCTTTTAAACTGCTGCGACAGACAAGAAAATGATCCCCCAAGATCACCCCGCCCAGGCCTCTGCCTGTGGCGGGGATTTCTTTATTAGGGGTTTGGTTAGTGCAGCTCTTGCTTGTGCACCGGGTGAAACTCGCCCGTTTTAGACTGATACGCGCTCGATAGATGGGGCTTGGCGCTTAGCGCCTGATGAGCCGTGCTAAAGTGAGCGATATATTTACTGTCTATCGCTGCCACTGGCATAATAATCAGGATGTCTGTTGTGCCGAATTGGTGGTCCACCACGGCACCATCGCCGATGTAAGCACCTAAGCGCAGATAGCCTTTAATAAGTGGTGGCAGCGCCTTTAGCGCTTTTTTCATGTCGATATCTTCTTTCGCCATCATGTTCATATCCTGGCTGAGATGATCATGGGCTTTTACGCGCCAATCTTTGGGAGCGCGGGCGTGATGATGGAGAAAACTCAACGCCAAGGCATGCTGTTTTGGGTCCGTGCCTTCAAAGCTGGCGCAACCGATCATCACATCGGCCTCTTGCTCTTGGATATAGGCCCAGAGACCATGCCAGAGCATTTCTACCGAGCGTTTGGTGCGAAAAGGCTTGAGCACGCAGGAACGCCCTAACTCCAGGAATTTATGATTGTGGCCCTTGCGCTTTAACAGGGGGGCTAAATCATACTCGCTTTGGGTATAAAAACCGCCATTCGCGCGGGCCTTCTCTTCACTTAAAATGCGATAAGTACCGACAACTTTGGTGCGGCGTTTAAAAGGGCTTTTGCGGCTACTGGCGCTGTGATCAAGCACCAACAGGTGATCACAGATTTTATCGTAAGCGTCTATATCGCGCCGTTTCATTTTGGTTTTCATGTCTGGGATGGCCGACATTTCTTTGTAAAACACCTTGTAGCGCACGCGCTGTGCTTTTTTCACATCTTTCTTACTGGCGGCGAGCCTGACCTCCAGATTGCCAATACGGTGATAGATGCGCGCCGGGTTTTGCAGGCGGCGCCAATAGGGGAAGGCGCGCTTTTTTAACTGCTGCGGGGCGACTGAATAGTCTATGGCAGGTTGGCTCAGCAGGTTTTCTGCAGCGAGATTTTTGACCGCTAACCTTTTGGCAGAAAAGCGTTGGGCCGACAGTTTTTGGGCTGTTGAGAAGATCACTTTACCGTCCATTTTTATTCACCTTCGAAAGGGGGTTCCCCTTGAAATACATGTTTCTTCACTGATGCAATACTGGATGGAAGACCTGCAAATTATTTGATTTTAGCTTTGTCTTAAGCACTGCCTGAATATCCATTCTTTTTAACAGCTGGATGACAAAGTGAATTACGGCTTAGTGACACGGCGGAGTGTGATGTTTAACCGGCCTGGCTGTTGATTTGCAAGGGCGCCAACTTCAGCTGCCAGTTGCTGCACATCCGCTTCCCGGCCTTTGGGTGGTGTTTTTAATATGCGGTCTATGCCGTGGTAACAAAGCCGGGCTTTACCACCAAAAACGATAACATCACCAGAGACAAGCAGATAAGACTGCGTTGGATCGCGCCGCCTTTGGCCGCCGAACCTGAAACGCGCCGACAACCCAAGCGAGAGCGAGACAACCGGTGCCTCCTCAGCTTCTTCATCTTTATCCTGATGAAGGCCCATGCGGGCAGAGGGGTGATAGTAATTTAACAGGGCGGCTTCTGGCCCATGGTCATAGCCGCTCACCTCGCGCCAGATTTTTAGCAACATCTCTGGTATTGGCGGCCAGGGGTTTTTGTAATGGGATGATGAGGCTGGTACCGGTATCCCTTTTTATCACTCACCCAGCCAAGCGGGCCAAGATTGGTCTCTAATACTGAGAAAGGTTGGCCGGTGTTGGGCATTGTGGGGGTATAGAAAGGGGCAGTTGTGAGCGCGCCACTCAGCACCGCCGCCAGCTTTTGCTGCTGGTCGGTGCTAAGATAGGATTGATAATGAGCTAAACCTTGCATCGGTTTAGTCTATAGGAAAAAGACTGATTATTGGAGCGACCTATCCAAGAGCGGCAAAATCATTTTTCCATTTTTGAGTGGCGGTATTTACGACGCTGGTGGATTGGGCGATCTCATTTATACCGGTTGAGATTTCATCAACCCCTTGCGCCGCGGTTTGCATGTTGGCTGACATATTGCCCGTAACAGCTGATTGCTCTTCAACAGCAGCTGAAATCATGGAAGAGATCTCATTAATTTTGCCGATGGTGCCGGTGATGGATTTTATGGCTGCCACGGCTTCTTCTGTTGTGGATTGAACTTGTGCGATCTGGGTGCTGATTTCCTCTGTGGCGCTGGCTGTTTGCCCGGCAAGGGATTTAACCTCGGATGCCACCACGGCAAAGCCTTTTCCGGCCTCACCAGCTCTGGCTGATTCGATGGTTGCATTGAGCGCGAGGAGATTGGTCTGCTCTGCGATTTCTGAGATCAGGCTGACGACATCACCAATCCGGGAGGCGGCATTGGCCAAACCTGAAATGATTGTGTTGGTGTTGTCTGCCTCTTTAACCGCTTGCATGGAGATTTCCAGAGCATTGGTGACTTGCTGGTTTATCTCTGAGACAGAGGAGGCAAGCTCATCAATGCCGCCGGCTACGGCTTGAACATTTTCAGAAGTCTGAGACGAGGCGGAGGCGGCTTCTGTTGCCTGAGTGCTGGCGCTGAGGATGGCTTCAACGATGCTGCCAAGGTCATCCATAACTGTTTTTTGGAGTTCCTGTTGCTTCACGCGGCCGATAACCATGGCGGTGATGTCCGTCGCGAATTTAACGACTTTAGTCACCTTGCCATTTTGATCGATGATTGGGTTATAGATGGCTTGAATCCAGACGTCTCCGCCATCTTTTTTAATGCGCCGGAACTCACCTGATTGAAATTCACCTTTGGCTAGCTTATCCCAAAAAGCGGTGTAACTGCTGCTGGCTGCCTCTTCTGGCGCCATAAACATGCGGTGGTGGTTGCCTTTTAGTTCGGCGGCTGTGTAGCCCAGCGCATTGAGAAAATTTTCATTGGCTTTTTCGATGCTGCCATCAGGCTTGAATAAGATAACGGCGTTTGAGCGGTTGATTGCCTCAACCTGACAGAGATTTTCAAAGCTTTTTCTTTTTGCTTCTGTGATATCAGACGCGATTTTGATGACGCTGACAGGATTACCTTTTTTATCAAGAACCGGATTATATGTCGCTTGGATCCAAATATCTGAGCCGTTTTTATGCTTACGGCGGAATTCACCAGCGTTATAGGTGCCTGCGGCCAGTTTTTGCCAAAATTGCTTATAACCACTGCTTTTGACTTCATCTGGCATCACAAAAAGCTGGTGATGCTTGCCTTTAATTTCTTCCAGTGTGTAACCCAATGTTTTCAAGAAATTTTCATTCGCATTGAGAATTGTGCCATTCACATCAAACTCGATAATCGCAAGGGATTTGCTTAGTGCGACGAATTTTGAAGAGAGTTCTGATCCTGATCTTATATTAAACATTCGATGGCCCCCGGATAGCACATATTAGAAATACTTATGAGAACTCTATACGGAATAACTTAAACAATTAATTAACCTTAAACCAGCTGCGAGCCGAACATTTAAAGTCACTGTTTTTATTGTATAATTTTTATTATTTCACTTAAGCCTGATCTAACTGACACCCATTTACCGGTGGCGCGCATTACCCAAAGCTGTTTCGAATCAGCTTTAAGCCACTCAAAACCCCGCCAGTAGGTTAACTGGCGGGGCAAGAAATGCGTGTCTAACTCAGTATTGGTTATTAAGGTTAGGCTTAGTGACCTTAGGCCAATTGTGCTGAGTTTTCTTTGATCTTTTGAGTGGACATGTTGACCTGCTCGGTTGCTTGAGCAATCTCATTTACGCCGCTGGAAATTTCTCTAACCCCTTCTGCTGCGGTCTGCATATTTGCTGACATATTACCTGTGACAGCAGATTGCTCTTCTACAGCGGCAGAAATCATCGAGGAAATTTCATTAATTTTACCAATGGTTTCGGTGATTACCTTGATCGCGCCTACCGCTTCATCGGTTGTGGATTGTACCTGAGCGATCTGACTGCTGATCTCTTCAGTCGCATTGGCTGTTTGGCCAGCCAGGGATTTCACCTCTGAGGCAACAACAGCAAAGCCTTTACCGGCTTCACCAGCTCTGGCGGATTCAATTGTGGCGTTAAGCGCGAGGAGATTGGTTTGCTCTGCGATTTCAGAGATCAAACTAACAACATCGCCAATGCGCTGCGCGGCATCTGCCAGGCCTGAAACAATCGTATTGGTATTATCTGCTTGTTCAACAGCCTGCATGGAAATTTCCAATGCGTTGCCAACTTGTTGATTAATCTCTGCAACAGATGAGGCCAGTTCTTCGAGGCCACCTGCAACTGCTTCCACATTCTGTGATGTTTGGGTTGAGGCAGCTGCTGCCTCTGTTGCCTGTGTACTGGCATTAAGAATAGCAGAACCGATTTCACCAAGGTCTGTATCTATTGATTTTTGTACAGTTTCTCTTCTTTTACGCTCGTTAACAGTATCTGAGATGTCCGTTGCAAATTTGACAACACCGAACACTTCACCATTCTCATCTATGAGCGGGTTATATGTGCCCTGGATCCAGATTTCACGGCCGCCTTTGCCAATGCGTCTATATTCATTTGACTGAAATTCTCCGCGGCCGAGATCTTCCCAAAAGCGCTTATAGGTTGGGCTGCTGGCTTCTTCAGGGTCCACAAACATGCGGTGGTGATTGCCGACAATTTCATTTTCTGAATAGCCGAGGGCGGCGAGAAAATTATCATTTGCCTTGATGATGGTTCCGTCTTTTTTGAAATGAATGACCGCGTTTGAGCGGTTGATTGCCTCCACCTGCCCGGCGCTTTCAAAGCTTTTTAGTTTTTCTGCTGTGATGTCGGCCGCTATTTTCACAACGCGATAGACTTTGCCGTTTTTGTCCAAAATAGGATTATAAGAGGCTTGGATCCAGATATCCTGACCATCTTTATTGATGCGTTTAAACTCTCCAGCCTGAAAATTACCTTTATCAAGCTCGCGCCAGAAATTTTTATAGGCTTCCCCATTCACTTCATTAGGGTCCACAAACATGCTGTGATGTTTGCCTTTAATTTCCTCTAAGGAATAGCCGACAGCGCTGAGAAAGTTCTTATTGGCAGTGATGATTGTGCCGTCAGGTTCAAATTCAATAAATGCCTGAGACCGATCCAGTGCCTCAAATTTTGCCTGTACGTCGTTGCTTTTAGAGGAGAAAGACAGCATTGAGTTTATCCTTTGGGCTGTGACCTTTTCGTCATGAATAGTTTTGTCACGAATAAGATGTAAATTTAATCAATTGCCCAAAATCTAAACTAATGTTGTTAAAGTGACTCTAATTACTGGCCGTAAAATTATTAACTAATTATAAGTAATTGAGTTTGTTTAAAAAATATTTAAATGGTCTTTAATCATCGTATTTTTTTCCTGCTGTTTCGCTTTGAAAATTTTTAAAATATCACGCACTCATTCTTTGATTGTTCCCTTGTCTTTTCTTGTAAAAATTGCTTAGTTGCGGCCTTGCTTGTTCTTGTGGTTCTTACTGCAAGATGTTGCATTGTGGCTGCTGAGACTGTTTTGTGACTTTGTTAATAGGCATTGAAGCTTCCCAGCCATGAGGGAGAGGCCCAATTTCTGCACATTTATTTGGTAGGCGAACCTTGTCGATAGAGGCTTCTCTACCTATATAAATTGACACAACAACGGCTTTCTAAAGCTTTATATACGTGGATTGAGTGCGTTTTTACTGAACCCCGGTCCTTTTTTTGCGCTAGCCATCTTGAAATCTGTGGCGCGCTTCCAAATTATTGAGAAATTCAATCTGCGGCCGAGGGTGGTTCGTATTTATAAAATGAAGGCGATTTGAAATGTCAAAAGTAATCGGAATTGACTTGGGGACGACAAATAGCTGCGTGGCAGTTATGGATGGTGCGACCCCTAAAGTGATCGAAAATTCTGAGGGTGTGCGCACCACGCCCTCTATGGTGGCGTTTACCGATGATGATGAGCGGCTGGTTGGCCTGCCTGCAAAACGGCAAGCTGTTACCAACCCTGAAAATACATTATTTGCCATCAAGCGTCTGATTGGTCGCCGGTTTGAAGACCCGACCGTTAAAAAAGACCAGAAGCTGGTGCCTTACAAAATCATCAAAGCTGATAATGGTGATGCCTGGGTTGAGGCGCAGGATAAAACTTATTCTCCATCACAAATCTCTGCCTTTATTCTCCAGAAGATGAAAGAGACAGCGGAATCTTATTTGGGTTCTGATGTGACGCAAGCGGTTATTACTGTGCCGGCTTACTTTAATGATGCGCAGCGCCAAGCTACAAAAGACGCTGGCAAGATTGCTGGTCTTGAAGTTCTGCGGATCATCAACGAGCCAACAGCTGCTGCGCTTGCCTACGGGCTTGAGCGCAATGAAGGCTCTACCATTGTTGTTTATGACCTTGGTGGTGGTACATTTGACGTGTCTGTCCTAGAAATTGGCGACGGTGTGTTTGAAGTGAAATCTACCAATGGTGATACATTCCTTGGTGGTGAAGACTTTGACATGCGCCTTGTTGATTATCTTGCTGATGAGTTCAAAAAAGAGAACAGCATTGACCTTCGCAATGACAAGCTTGCCTTGCAGCGCCTGAAGGAAGCAGCTGAGAAAGCCAAAATTGAACTTTCTTCTGCAACTCAAACTGAAATTAACCTGCCATTTATCACAGCTGATCAATCAGGTCCGAAACACCTGACAATGAAGCTGACACGGGCCAAACTTGAAAATCTTGTGCAAGATCTCATTAAGCGCACCATTGCCCCAATGGAAAATGCGCTGAAAGATGCTGGCCTGAAAGCTGGCGAGATTGATGAGATCGTAATGGTTGGCGGCATGACGCGGATGCCCAAAATCACTGAAACAGTGAAGGGCTTTTTCGGCAAAGAGCCTAATAAAGGTGTGAACCCTGATGAAGTTGTTGCCATGGGCGCAGCCATTCAGGGCGGTGTGCTACAAGGCGATGTGAAAGATGTGCTGCTGTTGGATGTGACACCGCTTTCACTTGGTATTGAAACCAAGGGTGGCCGCTTCACACGGCTGATTGACCGCAACACAACTATTCCGACCAAGAAAAGCCAGATCTTCTCTACTGCTGAAGATAATCAGGACGCAGTAACCATTCGGGTGTTCCAGGGTGAACGGGAAATGGCCGGTGATAATAAAATGCTTGGTCAGTTTAACCTGGTTGGCATTCCGCCGGCGCCATCTGGTGTGCCGCAAATTGAAGTGACCTTCGATATCGACGCTAATGGCATTGTGAATGTACAAGCGGAAGATAAGGCAACAGGTAAAGAACACTCAATCCGTATTCAAGCCTCTGGTGGCCTGTCTGATGATGATATTGATCAGATGGTGAAGGATGCTGAATCCCATGCGGAAGATGACCGCAAGCGGGCTGAACTTGTGGACGCTAAAAACCAAGCTGAAGCGCGCATCAACTCAACCGAGAAGAGCATGGAAGAGTTTGGTGACAAGGTTGATGCGGCTGACAAAGAGGCCATTGAAACCGCGCTGCAGGAGCTGAAAACAGCAACTGAAGGCGATGACATTGAAAGCATCAATGCTAAGTCTGAAGCGCTTGCACAAACAGCTATGAAACTTGGCGAAGCCATGTACCGCGATGCGAATACAGACGCTGGTGAAGAGGATGGTTATTCACCGGAAGCTGATGCCTCGGAAAACGATGATATCGTCGATGCTGACTTTGAAGAAGTCAAAGATGATAACGACGAAGAAGATAAAAAATCCGCTTAACCGGATTTGTGATATACCGCCCCTTGGTGTCCGGCTTCATTCTTTGAGGCTTCATCAGGTGGGCGGCTTTTCATTTTTTTAATATGGTTTAGAATTCCCCCGTACTTTTTGCTATCCATTAAGACATAATCCGGGTTGATAAGAGGCAAAGCTAGATGGCAAAGCGTGATTATTATGAGGTCCTTGGCATTGCCCGAACTGCCGACGACAAAGAGATAAAATCAGCGTTCAGAAAGCTGGCGAAAGAGCTTCATCCTGATCGTAATCCTGGTGATGATGAAGCTGAGCGCAAGTTTAAAGAGATAAATGAAGCTTATGAGATCCTAAAGGATCAACAGAAGCGGGCCGCTTATGACCAGTTTGGTCACTCTGCCTTTGAAGGTGGTGGTTATGGCGGCGGCGGCGGCGGCGCTGGTTTTGACAGCGACTTCAGCGCGTCTATGTCTGATATTTTCGATGATCTGTTTGGTGACTTTAGAGGTGGCGGCGGTGCCCGCCGGCATAAAGCCCATAGCGGCCAGGAGCGTGGCTCTGATCTCCGTTATAATATGGAAATTTCCCTGACCGATGCTTTTACTGGTAAGGCTGCGGAAATTCGTGTGCCAACTTCTGTGGCCTGTGAGAGCTGCTCTGGCACTGGCGCAAAGAAAGGCACCAGCCCGGCTGTTTGCTCTTCCTGTGCGGGACTTGGCAAAGTGCGGGCGAGCCAGGGTTTCTTTACTATTGAGCGTACTTGCCCGACATGCCATGGCCGCGGCGAAGTGATTGCTGACCCGTGCAGTGAATGTAAAGGCGCTGGCCGCAACACTAAAGAGCGGGTGCTTAGTGTTAACATTCCGGCCGGGGTTGAGGATGGCACGCGCATTCGGTTGGCTGGTGAAGGGGAAGCGGGCCTGCGCGGTGGGCCGTCTGGTGATCTTTATATTTTCCTGACGATCAAACCTCATGAGATATTTAGCCGGGATGGCGCTGACATTTTCTGTAATGTACCGATCTCGATGATTACTGCGGCGCTTGGCGGCCAGATTGATGTGCCAACTGTGAGCGGTGACCGAACACGGATGAAAGTGCCTGAGGGGACTTCAACTGCTAAGCAGTTCCGGTTACGCGGCAAGGGCATGCCGGTGCTGCGCTCCAAGTCTCATGGCGATATGTATGTGCAGGTTGAAGTTGAGACCCCTAAGAACCTCTCTCGTCGGCAGAAGGATCTTTTGAAAGATTTTGACAAAGCCTCTAGCGATGAAACCAACCCGGAATCGGCTGGTTTTTTTGCGAAGGTGAAGGATTTTTTTGATAAATCCAGCGACTAGCTAGTGCTGCTTCTGGTTAAATTTATGGGGCTGCCTGCCTCTCTAATATAAACAAGTTTCAAGGATTGATTTTATGAGTGTGAAACTTCTTTTCTTTGCTGGAAGCGCCCGTAAAGACAGCCTGAACAAACGCCTTGCCAAGGCCGCGATGAATAAAGCTATTGAGTTTGAGGCAGAGGGAACTTTTGTTGATCTAAAAGATTTCCCCATGCCGATTTACTGCGGTGATATTGAGCAGCAAGATGGCGTGCCTGACACGACTAAGCAGCTGGCTGAGATTGTAAGCGCGCATGATGGTGTGTTTATTGCCGCCCCTGAATATAACTCAACCATAACCCCCTTATTGAAAAATACGCTTGATTGGGTTTCCCGTTTGAAAACCGGCGGCGGAGATGGTGTGCCGCCTTCAACACCGTGGCAAGGGCGCTACTTTTCTATCGGGGCGACGTCTCAAGGGGCTATGGGCGGCATGCGCGGCCTGCAAACCCTTAGCCAAACCTTGATTAACGGATTTCAGGTACATGTGAGCCCGAAGACTGTGGCGGTGCCTAAGGGCAGCGATGTGCTAACTGAAGATGGCCAGGTAACCAACCCACAGACTGAGGCGATGCTCTCTGGTGCCATGCAACATTTTGTCAGCCATAGCAGAGCGCTGAAAAGCTAATAATTTCGGTTTGCTGCTGGAGCTGCGCTTTTTTTCTAGGGGGTTTGTTCATGGATAACCGGCTAATCGTTGCGCTTGATTTTGCCACTGTGGATGAAGCCCGCGCGGTTGTGACGGATATTGGCACCCACTGCCAGTTTTATAAGGTTGGTCTTGAGCTGTTATTTAATGGCGGGCAGGGGCTGATTGAGGAGCTGAAGCAGGCCGGGCACCGCGTGTTTATTGATGCCAAGCTGCTGGATATTGGCACCACTGTGAAAAAAGCAACTGCGAATATTGCTCAGCTTGGTGGGGATTTTCTGACAATTCATGTGACGGACCGCAAAACCCTTACCGCTGCTAGGGATGGGCGCGGTAACAGTGATTTGAAACTGCTGGGCGTGACCGTGATGACCAATCTTGAACAAGCTGACCTTGAAGAACAGGGCATTGCCGGGCTTGCCCCGGCCGAGCTGGTGTTAAAGCGGGCACAGCTGGCATTTGAGGCGGGGCTTGATGGGGTGATTGCCTCTGCCAAGGAAGCGGCTGCTATTCGGGCAGCGACAGGGCCGGATTTTCTCATCGTGACACCTGGCATTCGCCCCCACGGCAGTGCGGCGCAGGACCAGGCCAGAGTGATGACGCCTTCAGACGCGATTGCGGCTGGGGCAAATTATTTGGTGGTTGGCCGCCCGGTGACAGAAGCTTTAAACCCGGCTGAGGCTGCTGAAGCTATTGTCGCTGAGATAGGCACAGCACTTCACGGCATCAGTTCTTAAACCCGCTGGCCACTTAGCTTTGCTCTTTATCTGCGAGCGTGTCTTTATCTTGCTGTTTCGTGGCACCGCTTTTGGTGAATATATTTAAGCGATCCAACCGGCCTAAGATACCAAGATTAGCAACAGCTTTTTCCCCTTCAGGGTTATTCTCATTATCTGCGCGGGCTTCGTCTCCAAGAGTGTCTTGTACCGCTTTTGCGATATCAATATCGCTGCCCTTAGCCTCACCATCAGCTATGACATTGTCATTCAGCATCACTGCCGGGTCTTCTGTTGAAGCGGTTGTTTTTTCTGGCTGCTCAAAGACCGGCGGGCGGTTTGTGCCCTTGCGGATGACAGCGCCTTTGGACTTTGCGCCAAATTCCATATCAATCGGATGGTCGAGCTTATCAACTTTGGCTTTCGCGCGCCGTGAGCTGGTTATTGCTTTGCGGGTTTCTTTCGGGGCATTGAACTGATCCCACAAATAAACTTGCCGGGCGAGGTTTTGGTAAAACTTTTCTTCAATATGAAAAATATGCGGATTTCGCTCATCAACCAGAATTTTATCACCGGCGATGGTCAGTACTTTATTGACGTGGTTCCGCTCTTCATTGGTTAAATTTTCAACATCTATGACCGCCAGAAAGCCCGGGTTAAGAGACGGCCCGCTGACGCTTCTGAAAAAGACCTTACGGGTGTAAATATCTTCCGGTTCATGGCCATGGATGGTGGTGGACATGCCCAGCCCATATTTCATTACGTCGCTCGGGCTGCCGGTGTTTTCATAAGAGGCGGTGCGGGCCCCGATGAGACCTGAGAGAAAGACGAGACTGTCGATAGCGCAAGCAAGGCAGAGGGCCAGATAAGCCAGCCAATTGCCATCTTGAAAGGCGTTTAAGGTAACGACAAAGTTTTTAGCTTTGTCATCTCGGTTCAGGTCGATGCGGCTAAGAATGGCACGGAGTTCGTTTGAATCTTTTTCAGGTAATCCTGAGTCTTGAATGCAGCGCTGGCCGAGCTTTAATAGCGGGTCGATGCTGCCGGCGTTTTGCTCCTTGCCAATGACGCAGGATTTGGTCTGTGTTTCGCCCGCTTCATCGAGGGTAAAAATGCGGGCCGCCACAGTTGAGGCCGCAGCGCCTGGCTCGCAGGAAAGGGTGCGTATTTCCGGGGCAATTTTTGGCACAGCCGATAAGGCATTGTGCAAATTAGTGCAGTTTTGCTGAATGGTAAGAAAGGTCTGGCGTCCAGGCTGCTGGCGGAACCTATCACGCGCATCATCAAGGCTATCTATGCTGGCGGTGGCGGAGAGATCTTTAGAGATGGCTTCTGTCTGGCGCTCTTCCTGCGCGGTGATGAATTTTTTCGCGACAGAGGCTTCGCCATCTATTTTCGCCATATCACCATTTATCAGCGCCATCTCTCTTTTTTGCGCAGCAATTTGGCGGTCCAGCGCTTCTAGCCGGTTTTGCGCGATTGTTTTTTGGCCTTTAATAACATCCAACTCGGCTGTCAGCCGGCGCAGCTGGTCTTTTATGGCGCGGAATTTTGGGCCTTCGCCTTCGCGGCCTGTTTGCCCAATGCCGCGGGCTTCTTTGGTTGCCTCTGCCTGCTTTTGATCGGCGAGGCGTTGTTTATCGCGCTCAGCTGAGCGGAGCTGATTGACCTCAGCCACCAGGGAAGGGCGCTCTGCGGTTAATCTGGCTATGTTTTGCGTGACCCGTTCTTGCCGGCCCTTGAGGGCGGCTTTTTGGCCCTGGGCCTGAGCTAATGTTTCTTGGTGGCGGGCAATTTCAGTTTGTTCGCTGCGCAGTTTGCTAAGCAGTTGCTGTTCTACCAGCTCTGGCGCTGAACGGGCGATTTTGCCAAGCTCATCCAGGCGGGTGTTATATTCTTTCCACCCTTCCGAAGAAAATAGCGTGTCCACCGCTTCAAACTTGCGGTCTTCGATGCGGGTTTTCAGATCTGCCAGCACACCGCTTACTTGGCTTGTGGCGCGTATTTCTGCGGAGCGGGCGCGCTCATCATCGGAAAAAATGGAAGAGAACAGGCTGTCGAAGGAGAAGAAAACGGAAATAGCCATAGCGAAAAGGAAGACCAGGCAGATAAGGCTGACTTTGAAAAAATTACCTAATCGCGCATATGCCCCTGAAATGGCTTTGCCAGCGCTGTTTTTTGCTCTTACTGGTTTGCCATCTGGCCCGAGTTTGATTTTTTTTGAGTGGTTTGTGGCAAAGGCCTCACCAATCATCCACGCGCTGACCAGCATAATTCCTTGTACGCCAAAGGTAATCAGGAAACATAGTACAGGCGAGCGGGTAAAATTCGTCATGCCTTCAAAGGTCGTCCAACCAGAGGCAAAAGACAGCGCCAAGCTGGTGATCCCCATGAGGAACAAGCGTTCATTTGTTAATGCGGTCTGTAACAGACCCCCGAATACCAGGCCAGGCCCACGCGTTAGGCTCATTGAAAAGATTTACCCCCTAAATGGCGCATTCATAAGCAGTTGATGGAAACAAGGCGCCAAGCCTCTCTTCACTTCATGCTGGCTCTCTACTTGCCTGGCGATTTAAAGCCCAATAACAGGCTTGTCCCCAGCAGGCTATTACATGATTTATGCTTCGTGATGCAATGTCGCTTATAACCGCGCTTTATGGTGCAGATGAGGCATGGTTTAAGCATGGATGCTGGTTTTTTTAGGCTTTAATTTTACACCATTGCCGCCTTGCCTGCATATTTAACAAGCTTTGGCTTTGTCTTTCTTAGCAAGCTTTACCGGGGGCTGGGCTTTTAATCTTTACTGATCATATAAAATCTTCTGGCCGCGCTGATTTTAGGGGAAAAGCTGTGCAAAGCATTACCCCCCATTCACTTAGTGCACTGGCTTTCCATGCTCAGATGGGCGGGCTTTTGCGAGCTGAATTCTGTTCTACAAGGCTGAGTTAGAAAGGCCGCTGTAAATCAGGTAGGTATGATCTGCCAGGGTCAGGTTTGCTTCATTTTCTTTTAACGCCCGGTAGGCCCAGCGCGTTGGATTCTGGCTGCTCTCATCCTGATCTGACTGGGCCACGGGCATGTTCAGCATGACCTGATGACATTGTGCCAGCCAGTTTGACCATTCTTCTTCAGCAACCCTCCATTGCGAAGGGCTGGCTCTGTCGAGATCCTGCATGAAATATCTGCAGGATAAAGCATCTGGATCTTGTTGCATGACCCGGCCGAGGCCAGGGATTGTTTCTATTAGCTGAACTGAAGCACAGCCAATTGGTAACTCACCGCTGGCAGTTTCTTCACGGATAATTGCAAGGTTACCCGGGGCTGCGATTGCTATCAGGTCACTGCTGGTTTGACCTTCGGCTGAGAGGGGGGCGAGCAGCAGATTTGTCCTGACCTGATGGTGAGGCGCCCGCCCCTGATTGATAATCAGATCCAGCGCCCCGGTGGCGCTGGCGGTGGCGGCTTCTTCATAGCTGGCAGGTAAAAAGGCAAGGCGGCAACCAAGGCGCTTTGCTGTTTGCTCAATATTATTGCGAAGCGGGGCAAATAAAGAGCTGCCGCCGGTGACGGAAATTAACAGCTCTGCCTCTGACGGTCCACCTGGAAAACTATTGGCTATGACCAGAGGCAAAAACTCACTGATAAAGGCCAGATAGGTAGAAAGCGGCCCGACCCGCTCACTCACCCTTTTCGTTGAGATGTGCAGGTCTAGCTGCCATTCATCAGCTGCCCCTTCTTGTTGGTTTTTGCCTGTAGGGCTTAAGGTTAGCTGTTCGCCAGCCAGCCCTTGCCAGAGCCTTAAGGGCTTGCCGGTGTAATCATCCGGTAGCTTAACTGTAACGGGCCAGATTACATCACTATTGGCACTGCTGCTCTTAGCAAGACAAATTGTAAAGTCAGTTTCTTTGCTGGATGACTGCTCAACAGTGATCAGCGCCTGCCGCAGGCTTGATAACAGCGCCGCATGAGCGCGCTGATTTTCATTTCTCCCGGCGCTGGCGGCAATAATATCTTCATTGGTACCAGGTAGCGGCGCTGATAAGCTGATTTCTGCGCCGCTGTTGATGGCCGTGGAAATGACCTCACCAATTTCCTTGATTAAGGCGAGTTCCAGCGCACGGCCGCCTAAAGGCAGAGTGACTGCGCCGTGGGTTTGGTCTATTTGCGCCTGTGTTTCGCCTATCCAGCCGCCCACGGCAACCAGGCCAAGATGTGCGGCCCCGATATCGAGATGTATGAGGCGTACTTTGCGGGCTCGTGCGGGCTGTTCTTTTAAAGCCAGCTGGTGCAGGCACTGGTAGGCGGCGGCCTCAGTCTCATTTATCAGGTCAATGCGTGCTTCACATTTTTCACGGCCCTCGAGGCCAAGTAACTCAGCAATAGGGCCGAACCCTCTGAAACTGCCCTGATCATAATTTGCGAGAGCTGTGCTGGCTGCTGTTCTATAGCGCTCTTTGCCAGATTCTGACAGATGGCCGGGATAGGTGACAATTAGCGACGATGGTAAGCCGTTTAACCGCACCTCTTTCTCTGGGCCTGTCTCTTCATCTGCTGTGTTTTGCGATTTATCTTTGGTTGTTGGGGACTGAGTTTGCGGGAGGTCTCTTGTGAGAGTATCACCATAATAGGAATATAGCTCATCCAGGCAGTCGGCTAACAGCTCTGTCCGTTCTAGCTCTCGCCCCAGAATGAAGGTCTCATCTTCGCTTGGCTGTTCGGCCGCTTTTTTGAGATAATATTCACCTTTGGCGGATTGTTCTGGTTTGCTATCTGCCGTGAAGAGCCGTTTTAAATTGCTGTGTTGTATTCCTGCTGGTGCCAGCTTTGGCGCTGCTGGCAAGGAAATATCATAATGGCGGTTTGTGTGTTTTACACGCGCCATGAGGCCATTTTCTTCCCAGGGGAGAATTTGGTAGCCGAAGCTGAGGGGGTCTTTTTCTTTGCGCCAATTGCTCTCTGAAATTTCAGCTTCGCCGCCCGCCACTGCTGGGGCGCCGCTGGTGATGCTTACTGTTGAAGGGATGGCACAATTCTCAATATAGTTTTGCGGGGCAAGCTGGCCCAGAGGCAAGATGCTGGCTCTGTTGCTGCGGCTCTCAGCCATGGTGATGGCGGCGCTGCCAATATCTATGGCGGCGGTGGGGCCGGGGCGTTTTAGGCGCTTTTCTATGGTGACTGTTGCTGTTTCTGTGCGCTGATCTGCCGGCCAAAAGCATTTGAGCCGAAAGCTGCTGCGCTGGTGTTTCAAGCGTTTATTGAGGGCAAAGCTGTTTAGCAACAGCATTTGCCGCTCATTAGAGGTCAGCTCCATAACCTCCGGTTTCATGGTGACAAATTTGGTATCTTTTTTAGCCGGGGTAAGGGAAATATTCACCGGCTCATCTGAAACGCCGCCGCCATAATATTGTACTGCGATGAAAGCACTTACTGGTGGCTCAATGGTATTGACCGGGAATTTGAGGCTGTAATTTGTTGTGTCTTCAGTATTTTGTTGGCTACGCTTGACCGGGATCATAACGGGCAGACCTTGAGCGGCACCGTCTGTGATTAGTAACCAGTCTTGACTATCCATACTAATGACCAGCTGTAACCGCCTGACCTCATTGCCGCCGGGCTCTGGCAATATCAATTCTAACTCCAGATCTAAGGCTTTTTCTCCGCGTTGCTTCAAGCAGCTGTGAAGGTCCTGCCAGAGGGGGGTATGTAAAGGTGCATCAAGGGTGATGATAAGAGGGTGTGCCTTCTCCTTTGGCGCTGTGGGAAGCAGCGGCCCGAAAACAGCGACCCCATCGGGGAAGTCTGTGCGCTGATCAAGAGGCTGGCCCTCATAGAGCTCGGCATAGTGATGAACATCTCTGATATAGCGGCTTGGGGCCGGGGTATCGCCGTTAAAAAGACTGAGCCGTTCCATCATGGCATGGCGAAGATGGTTGAAGGCTTCTGGCATCTTAAGATTGCAAAGTATGACCCGTTTATCGGTGCGCGGGTCAAGGGGGCCCTGGTCTGCTCTGAGGCTTGCTGTTGCCAGATCAAAGCGGCCAGCCAGCCCGGCATGGGTTGGATAGATAAGGCTTTTGCCCTCTTTATCGAGCGTCTCTGCTTTGATGGTGCAGCCAGCTTTTGGCCCTTTATAAATATTGACCTCGAGAGCGAGAAAGCCGCGGTCTTGCCGCATGGTGCTTTCGTCATCGCGGTTCAGTTCACTGATCTCAAGCTCAAGTGTGAAGGGGCTTTTAAGGGTGAAGGTTTCTATCTGCTCTCTTAAATCTGTGAGAGAGATATAAAGTGCGGCTTCATTTTGCTGGTTATTATCATCGCGGGTGATTTCGCGGCCAGCTGGGGCATGCTCTGTGAACCATGTCAGTAGCTTTAATGGTAGCGAATAAGGCTTCTCGCCGCTCCTATGCCGGAGACGGACTTCTTTTATGCGCAGACATTCGCTTTGGCCATCCTCGAAAGAAACAGCTGTCAGGAATTCATACTCACCCTGGCTGGCAAGGTTGATATGGGTTTTTATATCTTTGACCATTTGCCTCCCATAATTGAAATTTGAGGCAAGATACAGGCTTTTTTTCGCCAGGGCTGGTTGTTACCAGTTCATTGCTGGTTATGAGGCTTGTGGGGTGGCCTTGTTTTTGCGGAAATTGCGTTAAATTTTAGCGCGATAGGATAAGCCGGGCATGCTGGGCAGAGGCGTGGAACCGCTCTGCTGCATCAGAGAGAATTGTCATCATGCGGAGGCGCAGTAACAACCCTTCTTCCAAGGGCTGGCGGCAGGCTGTTTCCGTTAGGTTGACAACCTCCTGATTGGGGAGGCTAAGCCCTAGGCGGGTGACATGCTCAACCACAATATCCTTACGGCCTGTGCGGGCTAGATGGTCTGTCATAGCCTGCAATATAGTGATGACTTGATCGCCGGGCAGACGCTCTGGCGTATTGATTATGGCTTCAAAACTTTCAGCCAGGGCGCGGCTGTTTATCAGCGCGTGTATCCACTGATGCGCGACAACGCTTGGCGGTAATAAACGGCGGGCAAGGGCGGCAGCATCTTGAATATAGCCTTCTCCGGAGAGGGCGAAAATTGTGAAGCTGATGTTGAGACGCTGGGTAAATGACCAATCCCCCATTTCAAGGATGCAGGCGACCATATCTGATACCTGCTCATATTCTGAAAGGTCTATCAGCTCTTTCGGGCTGAGGAATGGGCGAGCGCTAACATATTGGCGCAGCGCATCTGCTGCGCCCTCTATAATACGGGAGCGGTATTCAAGGAATGGTTCTGCAATTGGCAAGCGACCAGCCAGGCAGAGAAGGTCTTCTATCTGGCCCAGGAAGCATGGTGCATCAATGGGGAAGTCTTCATCTCTGATGGCTGCACCAAGATTAACGGCGAGGGCCGTTATGGCTGGTTGAAAATAGAAAGAAATTTCATCTAGCAATTGCTGGTAAATGTGGGGGGCGCTATCAAAATCACTGAACAGAGTGTAGAGACCGGTGACATGATGGCCACTATCTTCGCCTTTTAAAAGGCAATCGAAAGCCTCTATTCTATCGGGGATAACCGAGATGCCGGGGTTTAGGGCGCTTTGATCGGCCCGCACCTGGATGCCTATTTCATTGAGCACCTGGCCTAGCGAGGCGCTTGTTTCCCGGGCGAGGCCGGTTAGCTCTTCAAACAGGCCATCTTCTTCAAACAGGTCGTCATCATCTTCAAATTCATCATAGTCGTTTAAGTTCATTTCCGGGGCGTAACTGTTCTTCAACCGCTCGGCGAGCATGCCGCGAATATGTTGGCAGAGGTCATTTGGCTGCGCACCTTGGGGGGTGGCGGCAATTGGCTTGCCGAAGGCATTGGCGATGATTTCTCTATCGTCGAAATATTGCAAGGCGCAGATGGGCTGGCGTTGTGCAAAGCCATAGGCAAAAGAAATTGTATGGCGGAGGGCTGCGGGCAGCAGCTTCATTGTGTAGCTGAGGGCTGCCAAAAACTCATCAACATTCACGAAACTTTCACGGCCAAACTGACCTGGGTAGCCTGAGGCCAGTGCGCCTAGAATTAGACCAACACCAAAGGGAAGGTCTTTCAGCTCCAGATCGTTTGAATTAATGGGCTCTAATTTGGTTTTAGCGATGATAGCGCAGCTGGGGTGGCCTTCATTTACATTCGCTGGTTGCTGAAACTCAGCTTTGTTCAATGTCGGGATTAAATCCGGGGCGTGGCGCTCCCATAATCTGGTATTGATAACGAGGGAAGAGGCGAAGAGGTTTTCCTGAGCTAGGCGGCCTTCATTTTCGCCGATAATTTTAACCTGGCTGATGGTCATCCAGCAATGGGTTGGGTTTGAGCTGGGATCATAAAACGGCCGCGTTGCTCTAACGCAGAGCGCGCCTTGATGTACGGCGTTTTCTGTTAACAGGCCGGCCACATCGTGGGCACCGACGAGGCCATCCAGCTCACAGAGTGGGCGCGCATCTTCAGGGAACCCATTACTGACAGCCTGGCAAGCCATGGTTTCATCTGGATGAGGACGGCCGCTTTCACCACAAAGCAGGGTGCCGATAGAATAGAGGTGGGCATCGACACTCGTTGGAAATTGAAGCAGCATTTAACCATCCAGACAATGAAATCAACAGAACCTTCACACTGACTGCATTGCCTTAATATGGTGTTACCAATTTTAGCCGATGGCTTTCATTTTTATAAAATAATCATAAAATTTTTGCTCTGGTTTTAAACGATTATTAAGAGCCTGAACGAATCTAGTCGTCGTTTGTTTTGGTGAATTTATGCTAGCTTTTAGCGTTTTTTGCTGGCCGCGGCGTTTGGATGACCTTGCTTTCAATATGACGAATAATTTCACCTGCAATGTCTCTGCCTGTTGCCTGCTCGATGCCTTTTAGGCCTGGGGAGGAATTAACCTCAAGCAGAAGTGGCCCTTTGTTTGAGCGCAGCATATCAACACCGGCTAGGCCTAGACCGAAGGCTTTACTGGCTTTAATGGCCATTTGGCGTTCTTCTTTGGTGATTTTAATCTCCACCGCGGAGCCGCCCTGATGAATGTTGGCGCGGAACTCGCCTGGCTCGGCTTTGCGCTGCATTGTAGCGATCACTTTATTGCCTAACACGATGCAACGGATATCGGCGCCATCGGATTCGCCTATAAATTCCTGTACGAGAAAATCTGCGTCGATCCCCCGGAAGGCATCAATTACTGATTCGGCAGCTTTATTGGTTTCAGCCAACACAACGCCTTTGCCCTGTGTGCTTTGCAGCAGCTTAACCACCAGCGGCGCACCGCCGACGAGTTTGATCAAATCTTCCGTGTTTTTTGGGGAGCTGGCAAAGGCGGTGATGGGCATTGGAAGGCCATGGCGCGCCATAACCTGATGGGCCAATAATTTATCACGGGAGCGGCTAATGGCTTCAGCGTGATTAAGGCAATACGCGCCTGTCATTTCAAACTGCCGGACGATTGAGGTGCCATAAGCAGTTATATTTGCGCCAATTCGCGGGATGATGGCATCAAAGCGCGGCAGTTGTTTGCCGTTATAATGCAGGCCAGAATTGATAGAGTTGATATTCATATAGCAGCTGGTTGTTGCGATCGGCTCTATCACATGATCATGTTTTTCAGAGGCTTTGATGATTTGCTGATTTGAGTGGTTCTTTGGCTCCATGGTTAAAAGGCCAATGCGGAGTGCGCGGGCAACCGGGCTTAGTGTTTTGACTTTTTTATAGATGTCATAAGACAATTTTTCGAGCAGATATTCAGCGCCCGGCTCAACCACCAGACTGGCGGCATCCATGGCGGTGCGGCCAAGCAACATGCGGTGCGTTAGATTTTCGCGGTTGGTGAGGGAGACCTCAATTGGCCAGGCTTCATCTCCTATACCCAGATCAGTATGGATGATGGTGCGAAACTCTGTTTCGCCATTGGAGCTGGTGACATAGCGGCGGTCTGCTATTGGTGCGGTGCAATATATGACAACATTATCATTGCCCTCAACTGGCTTGACGCCAAAGCGGACTTTTGGCCGCTCAATGGGGCCGAATGTTTCAATGTTAATGGCATGCAGCGCCGAGGTTTTCGCACCTGTATCAATTTTCGCTTTGATCGCCCCTAAACCCAGTCTTGGCAGCTTGATCCACTCGCGCCAGCCCACGGTGATGTTGCTGCTTTTAATACCGTCTTCAGTGCTGACATCAGCCATGGTTATTCCTTTTTGGTGGTCATTTGGTTGTTTACTGCCGCTCTTTGTCATTTATGACCCAGCGCAGATAATGAGTTGATATGAAATATTAAGGCCGCTAGACCTGCTGAACTTCTATTCCAGCATGAAAATTAACAGGGGTAGATTGCAGAATTTATACGGTGCACCGATCGAATGCGGCTTCATATGCTTCCGCCAAATCAGGGTCGTGGCAACAAAGCACAATGCCGTGAAACTCTTTCTTGGTCTCTAGAAAATTGAGCAGTTCGCTCATGGCTATATGGGCGGCGCGCGCTTCTGGGAATTCTGTGTCCCTGGCGAGCGGGGCGATCGCGATTGAGTCTGTGCTATAAGAGGCTGCAAGATGCAATGAATTTTTGTAGCAAGCGGCGAGGCGCTCATCCTCCCCCTGCTCGCCGCCACCCCATTGTGGCGGTACCGCGTGAATAAGATATTTAAAATGAAGATTGTGACCCCGGGTGATCCGTGCCTCACCAACCGGGCAAGGGGCTAGCTGGCTGCATTCAAGCGCTAATTTTGGTCCTGCCGCCTCATGAACGGCAATGGCCTGGCTTGCTTCTGTCATCAGGGAGGGGGTGGAGCCAAATATCAAGGTTTCCGCCGGAGCTTTTAAGCTCTCCTGCTCGATGATTTCTATGCGTGACGGCATCTGATCTATTCCGGTAAACGGCCAATTTTGTGTTTCAAACTGGCCGGCAGTTTCTTCTCATTGGGGTGGGATTGTGCAGTTTGTTACCCTGCCGAATCACATGCCCTTTAATGTGCATAGTAACTGTTTCATGCGGCGCTGCCAGTTACATTTCTAATGATTTGCTCACCCTAAGCTTTGGTGTATCAATTCTCCATTAGAGAGAACAGCCACAACAATGTGGGGGCTTTAAGGTGCGTTCCTGTTGCCGCCCTGATGCTCTTGAGTTTTTTGCGCCCCCTTTTTGGCTAACGGGCTTAAGGGGAGGCGTGATTGAGAGATGGTGTTGATTATTGCGACATAGCTGGTATATGAGATGTTATAACATTTCTATTAAGAGGTTTTGATGGATCATACATTGTTTCCACCAAGCGATCATGACCATAGCCGCTGTGAAAATAATCTGATGGCTTTTGCTGAGCATTATTGCGAAGGGCGGGGCCTGAGATTTACGCGGTTACGGCAAGATGTGCTGCGCGCGGTTGCCAGCAGCCATAAGGCGATTGGGGCGTATCAGATTTTGGATGCTTTTGCTGAGCAGGGCAAGAAACTTGCCCCTATTTCTGTTTATCGCAGTCTTGATTTTTTGCAAGAGGCTGGGCTTATACACCGGCTTGAGAGCACCAATTCTTTCTTTGCTTGCCAACGCAATTTTGAAGATGGCAAATCATGCTGTTCAGATGAACCGCTGGTGTTTCTCATCTGTAATGAATGCGGGACTATTGGCGAGATGGATGGCAAGCCAGTTGCCAAGACCATTCGCAGTTTTGCTGAGGAAAGCGGCTTTGCTGCCGAGCAAAGCCAGATAGAGATCAGCGGCTTATGCCGGCAATGTCAGGCTAATTGATATGCAAACGGATGCTAGCGGCCCACTTATTGAGGCGCGCGCGGTCGGTTATGCTCGCCGTGGCCGCATTATCCTTGAGGGCATTGATTTTTCGATATCCCGGGGCGAAATTGTAACGCTGATTGGGCCAAATGGCGGCGGCAAAACGACCTTTGCCCGGCTCTGCCTTGGGGTGTTGCAACCTGATAAAGGCGCTATTAAGCGGCGGCCAGGCTTAACCGTTGGCTATGTACCGCAACGGTTAATGATTGATCGCAGCCTGCCTTTAACTGTTGAGCGGTTTATCACCGTGCGGCAGCGGGCCGGGCGGGGGAAGGTGCTCTCTGTTCTTGAAATGGTGGGGGCGGCGCATCTGGTAAAATCGCAAATGTCTGACCTTTCTGGCGGTGAAATGCAGAGGGTGCTCTTGGCCCGTGCGCTGTTAAATGAACCTGATTTACTAGTGCTTGACGAACCAGCGCAAGGGGTTGATTTCGCTGGTGAAGCGGCGCTTTATGAACTGATCTCAAAGCTGCGTGATACTTTGAATTGCGCGGTGCTGCTTATTTCTCATGACTTACATATAGTGATGGGCTCCAGTGACCGGGTGCTCTGCCTGAATGGGCATATATGCTGCGCTGGTGTGCCCGAGCAGATTAGCATGCACCCTGAATATGAGCGGTTGTTTGGCCCAGAGCGAGCAGCGGCTTACGGGATCTATGCCCATAAACATGATCATGAGCACACGCTTTCAGGTGATGTTTGCTGCGATGGATCTCATACAGAACCACATACACATAATGAGGGCTCTTCAGGCGATGGATGATTTTCTCTGGCGGGCGGGGCTTGGCGGCCTTGGGCTTGCGCTTACCTCTGCACCGCTTGGCTGCTTCGTTGTGTGGCGGCGGATGGCTTATTTTGGTGAAACCATTGCCCATGCTGGCTTGCTGGGTGCCGCACTTGGCATTGTGATGGGTGTTAACCTGACGCTTGGTATTTTTATTGCCGCGCTTATTTTGGCGTTTGGTTTAAAGGTGATTGAGCAATATTCTTATTTGGCCAAAGATACAGCGCTTGGTTTGTTGGCACATGTGGTGCTGGCTGCTGGTTTAATTGTCGCGAGCCAGTTTCAAAGTTTACAGGTTGACCTTATGGGTTTGTTATTTGGTGATATTCTCGCCATATCGATGAGCGATCTTTATGTCATCTTTGTTGGGTTCGTGCTGATCACCGGTCTTGTTATCTATCTCTGGCAGGATATGCTGACGATTAGCATTGATAAGGAGCTGGCCAAGGCTGAAGGGGTGAATGTATCGCGGGTGGAATTTCTATTTTCTATCGCAATTGCTGCTACGGTCGCGCTTTCCATGAAGCTGGTTGGGTTATTGCTGGTGACGGCGATGCTGATTGTTCCAGCTGCAGGGGCGATGAATTTCTCACGCACACCTGAACAGATGGTAATGATTACGGCGTTTCTCTCGGCCATATCAGTGGTGGGTGGGCTTATTGGCTCGGTTTATTTTGATGTGCCAACCGGCCCGGCAATTGTTGTTGGCATGGCGCTGTTATTTTTGCTTTCAAGCCTTATGAAACGGCGGTAAAACTGGCACCGGCTCTCGATATAGCCTGAAATTACCTAATATAGTCTGGCGCCTTCGCTCATAGCACGGCAATAGATGTATGTTTTCAAATGTTTAGGGACGATTAAATGAGTATTCAAGAGCGCCAGAAGAACCGCGCTGTAACGGTTGCTGGGGTGCAAATTGGCGGCGGGGCGCCGGTTGTTGTGCAATCAATGACCAACACAGATACGGCTGATATTGATGGCACGATCAAACAGGTGGCGGCGTTAGCGCAAGCGGGCTCTGAATTGGTGCGCATTACTGTTGACCGTGATAAGGCGGCCAAAGCTGTTCCTTATATTCGTGAAGGGCTTGAGAAGCTGAATGTGAAGGTACCGCTGGTTGGTGACTTTCACTATATTGGACACACGCTGCTTAAAGAGAATCCTGATATGGCGGCGGCGCTCGATAAATACCGCATCAACCCTGGCAATGTTGGGTTTAAGGCCAAGCGGGATAAGCAATTTTCTGAAATGATTGAGATGGCAATGACCTATCAGAAGCCCATTCGCATCGGGGTGAATTGGGGCTCACTTGATCAGGATCTTCTCACCCGGTTAATGGATGAGAATGCCGCCCGAACTGAACCGATGGATGCCAGAGCTGTGATGCATGAAGCGATTGTGCAGTCTGCTTTGCTCAGCGCTGAGCGGGCAGAAGAGCTGGGGCTTGGGGCGGATAAAATTATTCTCTCCGCCAAAGTTAGTGCTGTTCAAGATCTGATCTCTGTTTATCGCATGCTCTCAAAGCGCTCTTCTTATGCGCTGCATCTTGGCCTTACTGAGGCAGGCATGGGCTCGAAGGGTATTGTTGCCTCTACCGCCGCGCTTTCCGTTCTGTTGCAGGAGGGGATTGGTGACACCATCCGCATTTCTCTAACGCCAGAGCCGGGGGGAGCGCGCACCACAGAGGTGAAGGTCGGCCAGGAGATTTTGCAATCTATGGGGCTGCGCAATTTTGTGCCGGTGGTCACTGCTTGCCCTGGGTGTGGGCGGACAACCAGCACTGTTTTTCAGGAACTGGCGCAAAGCATTCAAAATCACATACAAGACAGCATGCCACAATGGCGGGATAAATATCCGGGTGTTGAAGCGCTGAATTTTGCGGTGATGGGTTGCATTGTTAACGGGCCGGGTGAATCGAAGCATGCTGATATTGGTATTAGCCTGCCGGGCACCGGCGAAACACCGGCGGCGCCGGTTTTCATTGATGGTGAAAAAGCCATGACTTTGCGCGGCGAAAATATCGCTGGTGAGTTCCAACAGATTGTTGAAGATTATATAGAACGGCGCTTTGGCTGAGTTATCAGCTAAAGCACCAGCGCAGTTACAAACCCGCCAAAGATTATGGGTTAGATCTGCAGCTTGCAGATTTATGAGTTACGCTTGCAGACGAATGTTGCGGCTGCGCGGAGATGATCTGCTTTTTCGCCAAAAGGTTCCAGAGCATAGATAGCGCCTTGATGCAGGTTTTCGAGGAAAGTTTTAGCTTTTTCCAGCCCCAGAGCCGTGATGAAGGTGGCTTTGCCAGCGGCTTCATCTTTGCCCGGTGTTTTGCCAAGCTCCTCTGCGCTACCTTCAATATCCAGAATGTCATCACGAAGCTGGAAGGCAAGGCCGAGTTTTTCGCCGTAAAGACGGAGAGCCGCGCGGCTTTGTTCATCAGCGCCGCCAATGATGGCGCCGCTCTCTGCTGAAAAGGAGATAAGCGCGCCGGTTTTTTGGGAATGAATTGTGATTACATCTGCGAAGTTTGCTGGCGCTGCTTCTCCGCTACCATTTTTGCTCTCTGTACTTTTAGTCTCGGCCTCGAGGTCGCGCACCTGCCCGCCGACCATACCTGCTTTACCCGCAGCCGCGGCGAGGGCATTGACCAGCTTAGCCTTGGGTAGAGCGTTTAATGGGGTTGGGTTGGCTGAGAGAATTTCAAAAGCCAGGCTTTGCAGGCTGTCACCGGCGAGAATAGCGGCGGCTTCATCGCGCCATTTCCATAAGGTTGGCTGGCCGCGGCGCAGCTCATCATTATCCATCGCGGGGAGGTCATCATGTACAAGTGAATAGCAATGAATGCATTCAACAGCGAGGGCTGTTTGTTTCACCAAGCTTTGCTCGGCATTGAAGAGCGCTGATGATGCATGCACAAGAAACGGGCGAAAGCGCTTACCGCCGCTTAGCGCTGCGTAGCTCATGGTTTCTTTCAGAGAAAGAGGCACATCTTCAGGTGCGTGGATATTCAACCCTGTCCCGCCAAATATCGCTCCCTCTTGGGTGTTTTCAGTCCCCATTGCTGACATTGTGCCGAACAGCGCTTTCAGATCCTGGTCGGTCTCTTTTGCGATGCGTTCTAATTCGGCTTTGAATTTTGCCTCATCCATGAAATAACTCTTTATCCGCTGCCTTGCTTTTTCCTGTTTGCGGTATATCTATAGGAATTGGCTTTGGTTACAAAGTTTTTCGTTGTGTAGAGTCATATGCCTTTAGCTCAGAGAATTTCCAGTTTCCTCCGTCAGAGATATGCGGGGCGCTCGCGCCTGTCTTTACTATGGGGCTTTTTGTGGCGAATAATGCTGGGTGCTGTGGCCTTTGTATTTCTCTCCATCATTTTGATCCGCTTTGTAAACCCGCCTTTTTCCAGTGAGATGATGCGGGCAAAATTTCTCGGCCATAGGGTGACGCATGAGTGGGTGGCGATTGAGAAGATCTCACCTAATCTGATTAAAGCTGTGATCATGTCTGAGGATGCGCGCTTTTGCTATCATAGCGGCGTCGACTGGCGGCAGGTACGCATTGCCTGGAATGAAGCACAGCAAGGTGATAAAAAACCACGCGGGGCCAGCACCATCACAATGCAAACGGTGAAAAATCTATTTTTATGGTCTAACCGGTCTTACATCAGGAAAGCCATTGAATTACCTATTGCCTTTCTGACTGATATTTTCTGGTCCAAGCGGCGACAAATGGAGATTTATCTCAATATTGTCGAATGGGGCCCCGGCATTTATGGCGCGAAAGCTGCGGCGGATTATCATTTTAAAAAACAACCTGGACGGCTCTCTACCAGGGAGGCGGCGCAGCTTGCAGCGGCATTGCCCAACCCTATTGGACGGCGGGCCGGGCGGCCGGGGCCACTTACACGGAAAATTGCCTCTATCATCCATGTTCGTATGCGCAATGCAGAGCCTTGGGTCAATTGCGCTATGCCTAAGCCTGCTTCATAGGTCTTTTAGGCCTCAAATGTTGTATAAGGTTGCGCAGTTTACTGATTTAGGCAAATGCCCGCCTATGGCTTAAGCGCTCGTTTTTATTGAAATACAGCCTAGCCAAAAGCCTAAAAGGCATGTATAAGACGCCGCTTAGCCTCCTAATCAGTTAGAGCTATTGGATCTTTTTTGTAATGATCTGGCAATGATCATGTTACAACGGGGTCTTCTAAGCCAGTCATGGTGATTAAACCATCCGATTGGCGGGTTAAGTTAGCATTTTCCGCTATAAGAGACTTATGCAATTGGCCTTTTCTGCTAAGTGTGTACTGCTAAGTGTGTACTACCAAGTATGTGCTTTCAAGCATGTGCTGATAAAGATTATGCTTGCAAAATCGTTGATTGCTTAATTCATTGAGCGCGGCTAACAGTTTGTTATTATATAATTATTTTTGAGGTTTAGACGCAGTCATGGCTGTTCCAAAAAGAAAAGTTACGTCTATGAAGCGCGGTCATCGCCGCTCCACTGACGCCCTGAAGAGCAACTCTTATGTCGAAGACAAAGAGTCTGGTGAATTGCGCCGCCCGCACCATATTGACCTGAAAACAGGCAAATATCGCGGTCGCCAAATCATTGAACCTAAAGAAGATTTTTAGGTTTTTCGATTTATTGCCTGATTTTGGCTTTAAGTCCCCAGTATATTAAGGTCTAATGGGCCGGGCTGACCAGGCGGTTTCCTGCTTTGTCAGCTGGCCCTTTTCTGCTGCTTACGCGAAACTTTTATTGCGCGTAAGCTATTAGATCCCGCGCTTCACCGGGGGCATCCCGGCGGCGCATTGCAATGGCTTTGCCTGGTTTATTAGACATTGTCTATATGCGCTATCAACAGCGCGTTGACCTCGTAGGGCCTTGAACTTTAAGAGCTTAATTGCTTTTTATAGATGCTGAGGAGACGACCCTGTGCTGTTGAATATTCCCTGGACCATTGTTGCCTTGATTGCTTACAACATTGTTGCCTTCATCATGGGCGGCGATGGGGCTGACTATTCCACTGGCTTTGAGTCAGAATTATTTTCAATCGGCCTGTTATCTGGCGGGCGATGGGTGTTCACCATTGGTGACCTTATCCTCTTCTCTGCCTTTATAGCGCTATTTGTTGAGCTGATGAAATCTGCTCGCACAACAGATATAGCCCTGGTTGATCATGGCCTTTCCATTATCATTTTCATTGTCTGCCTGATTGAATTTATTCTTATACCGCAGGCTGCTACCTCCCTCTTCTTCTTTATTATGCTAACAGCGCTGATTGACGTGGTGGCTGGGTTTTCTATTGGGCTGGTGGCTGCGCGGCGTGATATGGGTATTGGCTAGGCCTTGGTTGGCGTACCGATGTGGCGCTATTTTAAGTATTTTGCGCCCGATGAGAGATATATGCGCAAGAATTTGGTTGTTAGATAACTAAATTTGTCACAAATTCTAGTTTAGATAGCCGCTTGGACTGTTTTTAGTGAAGTTTTTAACTGATGAGGGAGTTCCCTTTTTCTCGTCGGATGGGAACATAAGGGAGTGGGATTTATGATTTTAAGTTTACCTTGGTTGCTTTTGTCAGTGATCGTTTACAATGTGGTGGTGTTTGGTTTTGGCGCCGATAGCGTTGACCCGGCATCTGGTTTGGTTGATCCTGCAGTGCTCTTTAATGAAGTGCTGTTTAAAATGCCGATGCTTTCTGGCGCGGTGTGGAGCTTTACACTTGGCAATCTGCTGGTGATCTTCACATTGATGCTGCTGTTTATGGAAATCCTTAAAGCGACGCGGACCAGCGGCAATAGCCTTGTGGATCATGGTCTTTCAACATTGGTGTTTGTTATTTGCCTTGTTGAGTTTCTAACCGTTGAAGAAGCAGCGACATCCGTATTTTTTATCATCATGATTATTAGTCTGATTGATGTGATCGCCGGTTTCTCTGTGACCATACGGGCGGCACGGCGCGACCTTAATGTTGGCGCTGGCCTGCCGCATTAGATTTTAAGAACAAGAGACGTTTAAAGGGCGCTTTTTAGCGCCCTTTTTTTGCGCCGCCGTCAGCTGAGATTATCATTATAGGATTTTTACGGTTTTCCTGGCAGGGCAGGTCCATTCGCTATGACTTTTTAGCGTGCTGTGATAGGCGCTGAGAGGGGATCTTAGAGGCTGTTTAACATTTATCACCGGTTTTTCTTCATCAATGTCAGTTGTTTCTGGTGGTTCCTTACCGTCTTCAACTAACTGAATAATTTGCGGTTTTGATGCTTTTCTGGACCCTTTAACAGGGGAGCCACCGCCATTATCCCGATAAACCTCATATTCCAGGGCTGAAGTTTCTGGATAAATCTCGTACCATAATGATGCTGACGGATTACTCATTTTTACCTTACGCCTGGACTTGCAGCCTGGGCTGCCCTTTTGTTCTAGTTTGAAACAACTATTCATTTAGTCGCAAGTGCCGGGCCAGATATGAGGTATGAAGACTTCGCTGCTTTATTAACCAAGGGCAAACTCAATTATGAGATAGTCATTTAGCTAGATGCGGTTCTTCACAGCATCTAGGTCAGTATTTTTAGAACTTCAGCTGTGGGTGATGAGTGTTCGCTGATGATTTAATAGATACCAACTAGAAGACCCATTGGGGTTCGCAATTTGGGATACGCAAGTGAATAACGATAATTCTGATGAGAGCGGCACTTTCCGCCCTGGATCTGCGAAGGTTGGACCGTCTATGCCCTTGAGCGGAGCTGAAGCCGGTGCTGAAAGTGAGCTTGATACTCGATCAGACACAGAGCGCCGCAGCAATAAGCGCGATGTTGGCGAAGACAAAGCCGCCCAACTTGCGGCGATCAAAAAGCTGCTTGGCGGTGGCCACACGCTTGCTCTTTCTAACTTTGATATATCGGCTGAGGATCTAGCCAGCCTTGAAGAAGATATGAAAACTGACTTTGACTGTGTGGAAGTGGCACGGTTAAAATATCTAAGTGAGCATGACGAGCTAACTGGACAGAAAAACCGGATTAAGCTGCATGAAGTGCTTGAATCTGAGATCTCAAAGGCCCGTAAAGATAATATATTCTGCTCTTTTCTTATTACCGGCATCGATAACCTCTCCATCATCAACGATACATTTGGCTATCAACTCGGTGATGAAGTGATTTCTTCTGTTGCCTATGAACTTGCTAAAGCCTTGCGCAAACATGACATTATCGGACATTCTTCCACGAGTAAGTTTGGGCTTATTTTGCCGCGCTGCGGACCTGATGCGCTGCACCTCACCATGAAGAGATTAATTGCCCATATTGGAAACACACCGGTTATGACCTCTAAGGGGCTGATCCCTCTCACCATATCTATTGGCGGGGTCGTGATGCCACAATTTGCTAGCAATGCTGAAGAGGCTGTTTCGCGCTCACTTGAATCGCTTGATCAAGCTAAACGGCACTCTGCCAATTCTTATAGAATTTATGAATATTCATCTGAGCGAGATGCGCAGAGACAGCGCAACCTTCAGCTTTCAAGAGAGATTATTTCAGCCTTGAATGAAAAGCGCATGCGGGTTGCCTTGCAGCCGATTGTTTGCGCCAAAAGCCGTGAAATTGCCCATTATGAAACATTACTGGTGATGGAGTGCGGCAATGGAGAAATGGTCTCCGCTGGTGAGTTTTTACCAGTAGCTGAGAAACTTGGCCTTTGCCGTTTAATTGATTTTCGCACGCTTGAGCTTGGCATCGAGCTTTTGAAGAATGATCCGGCATTGAAATTGACGCTAAATGTCTCCAGCACCACCACGAATGATAGTAACTGGCTGATTGCAATGCGCTCTTTTTCCGGGCGTGACCGCTCGATTATGGAGCGCTTAACAGTCGAGATAACTGAAACAGTTTCTATTCAGGATATTGAGCGCACAGCGAGCTTTGTTTCTAGCCTTAGAGAACTTGGCTGCGGCGTTGCAATTGATGATTTTGGCACTGGCTATTCGTCCTTCCACAATCTCAGAGCGCTTGATGCAAATCTGGTGAAGATTGATGGTGATTTCATAAAGAACATTATTAACTCACCTGTTGATCAGATTTTTGTGAAATCGCTCGTGTCCTTAGCGCGGGATCTCAACATGGAGACAGTGGCTGAATGGGTGCTCGATGAGGAAACGGCTAACTATTTGAATGAGATTGGCGTTGATTATTTCCAGGGCTATCTGTTTGGGAAGCCTGTTGTTGTTGAAGAAGCCATAATACGCTCTGAAGACGAGTCGCTTGTTGATGTGGATTTGCAGTCCTCTAGTGGCAGCACAGCTTAAGTGAGCGCTGTGTCTGATTTAAAACCCCCTCTACCTCCGCTGATAAACCGACACAAGGTTGCGGGGTTTAGCTCTAAACTGCGAGGCTTTATGGAAAGATCTAAGAAAAGTTATATTAGTACTTTCATAGTGTTACAGATGATTGTCGGTTTTGGTCTTTCTCCTCTTATTCTGCTGCAACAGATTTATGGGGCACCGGCCGTTATTATATATGGGCTGACTTCTGTAATTATTTTTTCAACCATGGGATTTTGGTTATGGGCGAAAGATATGAGCCGCGATAAGTTGACCCCCGCGCCGGATGGTATGGCCTCCATAACCTTTGGATTGATCTTTGGGTTTATTATGGCTGAAATTGTTGCTGTTATTCTTGTTATGACACCTTAAGGGCTTTTCTGGCTTTCTCTCTCAGTCTAGCCAGAATGCATTACTAAATGCTGGTGGACAACGGGCTTTAATGGCAGTAGAAACACTCACCTACACTGATGCCGCCGGTTTTTTACCGCGCTTAATGAATGAGATATTCCATGGGTTTTAATGTTGCCGTTGTCGGCGCCACAGGTAATGTGGGCCGGGAGATGCTTTCCATTCTTGAAGAGAGACAGTTTCCTGTCGATAAGGTCTTTGCGATCGCGTCTCGACGCTCGCTTGGTAGGGAAGTCAGCTTTGGTGATACAACACTGAAATGCGAAGACCTTGAGCAGTTTGATTTCTCTCAATGTGATTTTGCGCTGCTTTCTGCTGGCGGCACTATTGCTAAAGACTGGGCACCGAAAATTGCTGCAACTGGCTGTGTGGTTATTGATAACTCTTCTGCATGGCGTTACGACATGGATGTGCCACTTGTGGTGCCGGAAGTTAATGCTGACGCGCTGGATGGTTTTGCTAAGAAAAACATTGTAGCCAACCCGAATTGCTCGACTGCGCAGCTGGTGGTGGCTTTGAAGCCATTACATGATGCGGCAAAAATTAAACGTGTTGTGATTTCTACTTATCAATCGGTTTCTGGCGCTGGTAAAGACGCGATGGATGAGCTTTGGCAACAGACCAAAGGCATTTTTGTTACCGATACGCCTGAGCCGAAAATGTTCACCAAGCAGATTGCTTTTAATGTCATTCCTCATATCGATGTATTCATGGAAGATGGCTACACCAAAGAAGAATGGAAGCTGCTGGCTGAAACCAAAAAGATCCTGGACCCTAAAATTAAACTCACAGCTACTGCAGTGCGTGTGCCTGTTTTTGTGGGCCATGCGGAAGCTGTAAATATTGAATTTGAAGAGCCGCTTTCACCTGTAGAAGCGCGCAAGATTTTACGTGAAGCGCCGGGTTTGATGGTTATTGATAAGCGCGAAGATGGTGGCTATATCACACCGGTTGAATGTGTGGGTGATTTTGCTACTTTTGTTTCGCGGATACGCGAAGACAGCACAGTTGAAAATGGCCTTTCACTTTGGGTTGTCTCTGACAATCTACGTAAGGGTGCGGCGCTGAATACGGTGCAGATTGCGGAAGCGATGATTAACCGCAAGCTTGTGACAGCTTCTGATTAATTCTGACTCTAAAATCTTTGTGCTAATAATTTCTCTAATAAAAACGGGGCCCATTTGGGCCCCGTTCTTTTTTTGATTGCTTTTCCCTTGCCGCTTAGAAGAGGCGGAGTACGTTCTGGTCTGCCTGTGAGGCGAGAGAGAGGGAGGTTGAAGAGAGTTGCTGGCGTGTTTGCAAGGCAAGAAGGTTCGCACCTTCTTCGTTGGTATCTGCCAGAGTTAGATTGGCTGCACCTGTTTCAAGCACATTGATCAGGTTCTTTGTGAAATCCTGACGGGTTTCAACAACCGAAAGGTTAGAACCAAATTTAGATGCTTGAGACCGCAATGTGTCTGTAGCTGCATTCAAATCAGTAATGGCCGCATTAATGTCACTATCCTTCTGGAAGGTGTTTGATGCGCTTGAGATGCCAAGACCAGTTGAGTTGAAGCTAACACCTGACACTGTCAATGAAGATGTCGCATCTTCGTTGAATGTTACGCTTAGGCTATCTCCGCTTAGAAGATTAATGCCGTTGTAACTTGCATCTGCTGCCAGTTGGTTGATTTGCGCACGAAGCTCATTGAACTGAGTTGCAAATGCTGTACGGTCTGTGTTTTCAGTTGGGTTTACTGTGCCAGCTGTGAAGCCAAGGTCAGCGGCTTGAGTGCCTGTGCCATCTGTGATGGTGAGGGCTTCGCCGTTTGTGGCTTCAATTTCAAGATAACCATCATCTGTCAAAGAGGCAGAGACATTATCAATCGCATTCAGCTGAGCGAGAATTGCTTCTGAGTTACCATTATTCTCAATCGTAACTGCTGTTGCAGAGCCAACTTGTACGCTGAAGTCATCACCAGCAGCGCCAACACCGCCGGCAAGACCGGTTGTGCCAACTGTTAGCCCAAGGGCTGCGGCTGGTGTGTTTGTGCCTTCCGCAATGGTGACTGATTGGCCGTCTGCAGCTGTTACAGATAGAAAGCCATCTGTTGTGACAGAAGCTGTCAGGTCTGTAACTGCGTTCAGTTTTGCGAGCAATTCAGTTGTGCCGTCACCATCTGCGATGGTGATGGTTGTTGCTGAACCATCGCCAACGGCAACTGTGAAGGCATCGCCATCAGCGATACCGGCAACGTTGGCGCCGATGTCAGTTTCACCAGAGATATCCAGA
>BQJK01000003.1 GCA_021604665.1 Rhodomicrobium sp.
ACCTGTGACAACTGCATCACCTGTTGGTGAAGATATGTCCACATTACCAGTGACCTTGGCTGTGTTGCCTGCTGACTGAAGAGCCTGGCGGGCTGTTGCTTCCGCGCTTTCAACCAGCTTGGTGATGGCAGAGATGCCTTCATCCGCAGCTTTAATAGTTTGAACCGCATTACCAACAAAATCCTGCAAACGAGATAGATCATTTGCACGGCTATTTAGTGAGGAGGCTGTGAAGAACGCGGTTGGATCATCCAGCGCGCTGTTAACTTTCAGGCCTGTTGCCAGTTTTTCCTGAGTTTTTGCGAGCGCATCTGCTGTCGATTGAAGTGACAACAGATTGGTGCGAACCGCATTAGATAGAGTAACATTAGCCATAGTACGCAATACCTTTTCTAGGTTGTGATTACTGCGCTTTCAACATGAAAGCTGACACGTCCTTTCCGGAGGCGCCTGAGGGGGATTATGCGTATGCGTCGAAAATTAAAAGTTAACGGCCAAACATATTTTGATGATTTTTTTTGCAAGCCTTAACAAGTGGTTGACAAGCGGATCATATGGCAACGCCATACTAATAAACCGGCAGTGCTGGGGCACTGCCGGTTTTTATTGATGCTCTCAATTGAGATTTCGTATCCCTATTGCGGCCTTATAATGCAGTGTCCACATTGATAGCGGCACTGCGGCGGACGCCAGCGTTTGTTACCTGGCCGCCGCTTGTATAAACTTCTGGGCCGCTCTGCTTTTTAGAGACTTTTTCTGCCACGGTTTGGAGAATGCGCTCTGAAACAGCTTGCATGGCGATGAGCGCGGCATGATTGCTCTCGATTGATTTTTTGAAATGGCTACGCTGTTGCTCCAGGTTTTTTAACTCAGCTGGTGCCAGTGCCCGCACCTCATCAGCATGGGCTTGGAATTTGCCCATATGATGCTGCAATGTTGCGGTTAGCGCGTCTTTCCTGATATGCAGCGGCGAGATCTCTCTGGTTTTTGCTTTGCGCAGCAAGCTTGTCTCTTCTTCAAGCAGGGAGATCAGCTCGTTTGTTGTGCTGAATAAATGCTGGCATAATTCTTTTGCCTGCTCTGCACTAAGCGAGATTGCTGCTCCGTCTCTCATGGCCTGGCTCATTTTACTTGCGTCCTTCCTGTGCACTGAGAATTTCTCTATAGACATGATCTGCTATGCCGATGCCGCCGGCTGAAGAGATCGATTTTGCGTATTCACCAACCATCATGGAGCGGTAGACTTTTTCTGCATGGCCGCCACCAAAGGGGGCTTCAGCGTCTACGCCTGTCCACATTTGCTCCAGCATGTTGGTGAGAAAACTGGATTCAAATTCTTTTGCTGCGCTCATGGCGGCTTTGTTCTTGCCCGCAGCATCCGGCGCGCCATCAACTTTTGCGGTCAAGGCTCTAAGGCTCGGATTTTTGGTTTGGGCAAATCCTGGCGGTAAAATTGAGAGTGCATCTTGCATTACATCACCTCTATTTCTGCTTGCAGGGCGCCGGCGGATTTTATCGCCTGAAGTATTGAGATCATATCTCTTGGACCTATACCGAGGGCGTTCAAACCATCCACCAAGTCACGCAGGGTGACACCATTGGCCAGGATGGCGAGTTTCTTGTCTTTATCATCTGCAACACCGACAGCTGTGCGGGGCACCACCACCGTTTCACCATTTGGTGAGAGGGGCTCTGGCTGGCTCACTACCGGGGTTTCAGCAATGGTCACCGTCAGATTGCCTTGTGAAATGGCGACGGTTGATATCTTCACATCCCGGCCCATTACAATAATGCCTGTATGCTCATCAATTATTACCTTGGCCTGCTGATCTGGCTTGATGCGCAACTGCTCTATATCGGTAAGCAGGCTGATAATATCTCCGCGGTAAGAGTAGGGAACATCCAGGCGCACTGTGGCCGGGTCGATGGCGGCGGCGGCTCTTTCGCTGGTATAGGTGTTGATGGCAGCGGCGATGCGCTTTGCTGTTGTCAGATCCGGGTTGCGCAGCGCAAGCCGCATTGTGCGGCGATCTTTAAGGGCGTATTTTACTTCGCGCTCAATAATGGCACCATTAGCGATGCGGCCAACTGTTGGCACACCGCGAGTGACTGTGGCGGCTTCGCCTTCTGCCTTGAAACCAGAAATAGCCACAGGGCCCTGGCCGACAGCATAGGTATTGCCATCTGCTGCAAGGAGCGGTGTAACCAGAAGCGTGCCGCCTTGCAGGCTTTTCGCATCGCCGATGGCGCTGACCGTGATGTCCATGCGGGTACCCTGGGTGGAGAAGGGCGGCAAATTGCCGGTGACCATAACGGCGGCGACATTGGCTGTTCTTAAATCTGACTCTCTGGTGTTAACACCGAGGCGCTCCAAAAGAGCTTGGAGAGATTGTTTGGTGAAGGGGGAGTTATTTAAGCTGTCACCTGTGCCGTTTAGGCCGACAACAAGGCCATAACCGACCAATTGGTTTTCCCTGATGCCTTCAAAATCCACCAGATCTTTAATGCGGGAGGCGCTGTGAGCGACCATGGCAAACTGCCCGAGAAACAAGCTGGCGATGATGCACATGAAAAAACCGCGCCGCAAGCTGCGCAATAATCGCTCAATTATATAGCCACGATTGCGCGGCGGTATGGAGCCTAGAGGCGGTGTTTTACGTGATCTCATAGCGTTTGCCATTTGCTTTTCTAATAATGTGACGGCCGCACCCCTCTTTAGGCCTTATGACCAAATTATTGTGGGTGATGCCGTATTTCGTTTGGTTAATAGCGAAAAGCGTGCCAGCAACTGATTTAATGTTTAACCTGCTGTTTTTGCTGTTATTTTTTTGCTTCGCCTCTCTCCCCGGCCTGATTTGTTGTTAGTTTCCCTTGGCTTTGGGGAAATTTTTGCCCGGTCTTAACGGCTCATTAAGTGCTAACTAGGCAAATTTATCCCTGAAGTGATTTGTTAACCTCTGTTTGGCGGCGCTTGTCAGCCTTTGGTTGTTATGGCCATATTTATTTGGCTTAACGGCGCGCCAGAGCGGCGATCATTCACTGGTTCTGGTTTGGGTTTTGTTCGTGGGTAAAGATAGAGATTTCACGATAAAGGGATTTGCAGATGCGCATCGAAGGACCGAGGCAGGTTGGCAAGGCCGGTAAAAAGAGCAAGAACGACAAGAATGGCGCAAGTGGGGCTCGCTTTACTTTAGAGTCCGGCCCTTCAACCGGCGGCCTCTCTGGGACGAATGCAGCACAATCGATTAATAATATTGGTACATTGCTTGCCGCTCAAGAGGTGGACCAGCGCTCTGACACTGTGGAAAAAACCGTAAAACGGGGCAATGATATGCTGGATATTCTCGATCAAATGAAACTTGGCATTCTTAGTGGCCGGGTTTCACCGCAAAACCTACAAAAACTGCGCCGTCTTTCTGGCGAAAAACCACTGCTTGAGGGTCATGAGGGGCTTTCGAAAGTCATGCAGTCTATTGAATTACGCGCTGAGGTTGAATTAGCAAAACTTGCCAGCCGAAAGATGCGTTAAGTTCGCAATATGGTCTTCTAAATGCCCTATTTTTCTTATTTCTCATACCGTGTTAAGGGTGGGTTAGGGTTTCACTTGACTTCCACTCACAGACATATAAATACCACTCAAGCTCAGTGATCTATCTGGTCATAGTGATGGCCTTTATAACTTTGGTTCGTCACCAAAGTTTGGCCGCGCCGGATGTACGGGGTTAGGGAGAGGGATGCATGGCTACCAAAAAGAACTCCACTAAAGTTAAACGCGAAAATGGCCGCGTGGTTTTGCCTGAGGGGTACCAACCCTCTGCTGATGAGCCGTTTATGAATGAAGTCCAGCTTGAATATTTCCGCCAGAAACTTACGAACTGGAAAGCAGAAATACTTGAAGCGACGAAAGAGACCATCCAGCATTTGCAGGATGAGTCTGAAAAACACCCTGATATTACAGACCGCGCGACCTCAGAATCTGAACGCGCCCTTGAATTAAGAACTCGTGACCGGCAACGCAAATTGATCTCAAAGATTGATGAAGCGCTTTACCGGATTGATCAGGGGGAATATGGCTATTGTGAAGAAAGCGGGGAGCCAATAGGTGTTGCCCGGCTTGATGCCCGGCCGATTGCCACGCTCTCACTCGAAGCACAAGAACGCCACGAAAAGCGCGAGCGCGTGTTTCGTGATAGTTAAAACGATGCTTGATCAAAAGTCCCTCGGCTTCGCCTCAGTGTACTTTTGATCATTTTAATATTGTATTGCTCGCCTTTGGGGCGGCCCGGCGGGCGAGCAATGCTTTTTTCCTGAAGGTCGCCGAGGCGACCTATTTTTTTAGGCTATTTTTGTGATGCCCTCGCGGGCTAGCTCGTCGGCGCGTTCGTTTTCTGGGTGGCCCGCATGGCCCTTGACCCAGTGCCAGGAGACATTGTGGCGGCTTGTGGCTTCATCCAGGGATTGCCAGAGGTCGGCGTTTTTAACTGGCTTTTTATTTGCGGTTTTCCAGCCATTGCGCTTCCAGTTATTTATCCACCCGGTAATGCCGCCTTTGACATAATTACTATCGGTGTAGAGCGCCACATTAGAGGGGGCTTTGGTCAGGGCGTTCAAGGCTTCTATCGCCGCGATTAGCTCCATTCGGTTGTTTGTTGTATCAGCCTCGCCGCCATTTATCTCTTTGCGGTGGTCGCCGCAGATCAACACCGCTCCCCAACCACCCGGGCCAGGATTACCTGAGCAAGCGCCATCAGTGTAAATAACTATTTCACCCGCTGTGTCGCTCCCGACATCGCTCACTGGGTCATTCATGGGCTGGCCTTTCAAATTGTATATGGAATTGTGCCTTTTTCAGGCTGGATGTGTGAAGCCGTAGCTACCAGGATTACTGATGCTTTGATGGAATTTGAGTTTTCTCAAATATTCGCGCGGGTCTTTTTTAGCAACCAGTGCGCCATCCGTTGGCAGCAACCAATCATGGGTGCGGGTTAGCAAAAAACGTAGAGCGCTGGCCCGGGCAATGATTGGCAATGCCTCTATCTCCGCAGCTTCAATTGCGCGGATTTGATGATACCCGGCCAACAGGCGGCCAGCTTTGGTAACATTAAAGCTATGGTCTTGTTCAAAGCACCAGGCATTTAGGGTGATCGCTAGATCGAGGCTCAAAAAATCGGTGCAGGCGAAATAAAAATCAATCAAGCCAGAAATTTCATTCCCGAGAAAAAAGACATTATCCGGGAATAGATCTGCATGGACGATGCCTTTCGGCAAGTCTTGCGGCCATGCGGCTTCTAGCGCGGTTATTTCTGCCTCTATCAGCTCGCTTAATCCTTGCTCGATAGAATTTATATCGCCGTCTATGCCATGATAAAAGTCACGCATGCCCTGAATTGAAAAGCTATTCTCGCGCTGACCTTTAAAGCTTTTGCCGCAGTTATGGAATCTGGCCATTGCCTCCCCCAGCGCACCGCAATGATGAGCTGTTGGCCGCCTGACGGACATGCCATCCAGAAAGGTGAACAACGCCGCCGGGCGACCCGCGCAGGTTTTAAGGCTATTGCCTTTTTTATCATGTAACGGGGTGGGGCAGGTGATGCCCCCGCCGGCCAGATGATCTATCAGGTCAAGGAAAAAGGGCAGATCATCCTTATTCACCCGCTTTTCATAGAGCGTCAGGATGTAGCGGCCTTTTTCTGTCACCAGCAGAAAGTTTGTATTCTCAACACCCTCAGCAATCCCTTTAAAGGAGAGCGGGGCCCCCAGGTCATACTCGTCTAGGAAGTCATTCAATTGTTCATCGGAAACTTGGGTATAAACGGCCATTGATCACGTAGTCTTTTCAGTTGTTTTTCTTCTCGTCAAACGGCTGTGCGGAGTTGGCGCGGCAGTTTGAAGGCGACATTTTCGGTCGCCGTGGTGATTTTTGATACGGTGGTTTTATAGCGGTCATTAAAGGCGGTGATGATTTCATCCACCAGAATTTCAGGCGCTGACGCACCGGCGGTGATGCCAACTGTTGCGGCCCCGGCAACCGCTTCCCAGGGGATATCCGCGGCGCTTTGCACCAAAAAGGCCGAGCGCGCGCCGGCCCGCTCTGCAACCTCGACCAGGCGGCGCGAGTTGGAGCTGTTTGGCGCGCCAACAACCAACAAACAATCACAGCTTTCAGCGATATGCTTCACAGCTTCCTGGCGGTTGGTTGTGGCGTAACAGATATCTTCTTTATCCGGGTATTTTATCGCCGGGAAACGTTCTTTCAAGATGCTGACAATCTCTTGCGTGTCATCCACTGAGAGAGTTGTCTGGGTGATATAGCTGAGTTTATCAGGATTTTTTGGGCTGATCGCTGCTGCGTCTTCGACGGTTTCTATCAGATGGACAGCGCCTACCGGCAATTGGCCCATGGTGCCGATGACTTCCGGGTGGCCCGCATGGCCAATGAGGAGTATATCATACCCCCCTTCAAAGAGACGCTCTGCCTCGATATGTACTTTTGAGACAAGGGGGCATGTTGCATCTATAAAAAAGAAATTTCTGCGTTTGGCTTCTTCTGGGACGGCCTTGGCAACACCATGGGCTGAAAAAATAACCGGCGCGTCAGTGTCTGGAATTTCGCTTAACTCTTCGACAAATACGGCGCCTTTATCTTTCAGGCTATCAACAACATAACGGTTATGTACAATTTCATGGCGGACATAAATTGGTGCGCCATATTTTTCTAAAGCCAGCTCAACAATTTGCACGGCCCTATCCACCCCGGCGCAAAACCCGCGCGGTTCAGCAAGAATTATTTCCAGAGGTTGTTTGGTGATTTCAGCCATAATTTACCATTCTTGAGATCTTAGATGTGATTTATGGCTGAATTTGCCATAAGTTCAACCTTTATGATATTGCCGATCTTTTTTTCGCCCGATAATGTGACTAAACATATAGGTTGGGTTTGGGTCTTAATCTTGCTGTAATCTCTCTCATTAATGAGACAGGGTAATGGCGTTATGTCTTGCGGGTTTCCGCTTTTTGGCAGATCGCTTTTTGGGGACGATTTTTCATGAGTTTAATTTGCCGTTGGCGCCAGCTATCATGTGGGCGCGCTATCCATTTGACAAAGCTTGGCAGCAATGTTGCTGCCCTTGCTCTCATGGCTGTTTTTGCTTCTGGTTGCAGCCTTGGCAGTATGCCGTCTTTTTCTGGCGGGTTGTGGGGATCAAATGACAAAAAGCAAGAAGCGCCGAAAACGGTTGGTTTGACAGAAGAGCGCCTGCTGGCAGCTGCGAAGCTTGATGTTGGTCAGGAAGGCGCGGTACCGGCTTCTACTGTGCTTTGCACCAAATTTGGCATTTATAACTCTGACAAGTTTTTGACCGTTTATAATATCGGCCAATATGGCGATGGTCTGGCTGTTAAATATCGCGGTGAATTAACCAAAGCGGCCCGCGAATGCTCTTTCCAGCCGGGTGTTGTGATGATGAAGTATGGCTTTGCCGGGCGGATATTGCTTGGGCCTAAAGGCTCTGCTGGTACAGTCAACCTCCCCGTGCTTATTCACCTTACCGATGCCAAGGGCAATAAAATCAAATCTGAAAAAATTACAGTGCCGGTGACAGTTGAGCCTGGCAAGCCGATTGGCTATTTCTCTGTAGTGCGCCGCATTGATATTCCTTTGCAAAGCGGGGAAAGCGGGCGCAAATACCGGGTTTTTGTCGGGTTTGATAAAGTTGATCAGAGCTAGGCCGAATTCTCTATCTTATTGACAATATACCGTCTGAATATTCCTTGAACAGATATCACTACCTTACCGCTCCTTGTCCCACCTTGTTTCTGTGACAATTTTTTATAGCGGGATCTGTGCTTTATACGATCAAGGAATAATTGACTTCGATGTGGTTTTGCCTATCATAAGCTACAACAAGCGTCAGCTAAAGTATGCGAGAGAGACCAAGGAATTATCACTTTCTTTCCGCTCCGTTTAAAATGCCCGGGCTAGTCTGCTCGGTATTTATATTCAGGGCTTTTAAGTGATGAAGAAATTGGCGCCGAAGGAGCAACCCCCCCGGAAACTCTCAGGCCAAAGGATCGCGATACTGATGACATTCTGGAAAGCAGGGTTCAGGTTACAGAGCTAGTTTTGCCCATACTCCTTATGAGGTGCAATAAGCCCTCAGTGAGTTATGACTTTAAAACTGGTGCTGAATTTGAAACTCTCACCGACGGGGTAATAAGGGCATCGCCACTATGATGATCGCCCAGGAGCTGGCAGCATTTCGGCTGTTTTGCTCTGATAAATCTCTCAGGTTCCGTGACAGAAGGGGGTTAACCTGTTTTGCAGGTTGTGACCCTATGCGCCGGAGCCAAAATGACAGATAAAACGCCAAAGAACACATCATCTAAACAGTCCTCAGCTAATGAGGACACTGAAGTGGCTTCTGAGACTGAGCCGCTGAAAACGCCTTTCTATGATCTACATGTTCAGGAAGGCGGCAGACTGGTTGATTTTGCTGGCTATCTTATGCCCATTCAATATGAGCTTGGGATAAAACAGGAGCATCTTTATTGCCGGGAGCATGTGGGGCTTTTTGATGTCTCTCACATGGGGCAAGCTGAGCTGGTTGCCAAAGACTATGAAACCGCGGCCCGGGCGCTGGAAACAATTGTGCCGGGTGATGTTCTGAAGCTAAAAGAAGGGCGCATGCGCTATTCTGTTTTGCTGAACGAAGCTGGCGGTATTGAAGATGACCTGATGATCACCCGCCGGGTGCTGGCTGATGGCAGCTCTGTTGTTGGCCTGGTGGTCAATGCCTCTCGCAAATCTCATGATTATGATTATATCAACCAGCAGCTAGCAGAGTTTGACGTTTCTGTGCAGCCGCAGGATGATCGCGCCTTGCTGGCGCTTCAAGGGCCGGAAGCTGAAAAGATTATCTCTATCTGGTGCGGCGATGCGGTTGGCATGCCTTATATGTCTGAAATCGAAACAACATTTTTTGATGTGCCTTGCCGGGTCGCGCGCTGCGGCTATACCGGGGAAGATGGGTTTGAGATTTCTATGGCAACAGCCGATGCTGTGCGGATATCCACTATGCTTATGAGCTACCCTGAAATGCAGCTGATTGGCCTTGGCGCCAGAGATAGCCTGAGGCTGGAGGCCGGGTTTTGTCTCTATGGCCATGACATCACCGCAGAGACCAGCCCAATTGAAGCTGACCTCTCTTGGATCATTGGTAAGCGCCGGCGCGACAATGGTGGTTTTCTCGGCGAGGGGCGCATTCTCAAAGAGCTGAATGAAGGCCCATTGACGCGGCGTGTCGGGTTGATGCCGAAAGGGGCAAGTGCCCCAGCTCGGGAAGGGGCTGTGCTTTATGATAACGATGACAACCAAATAGGTATTATCACCAGCGGCGGCTTTGGCCCGACCATTGGCGGGCCGCTTGCTATGGGGTATGTGGCGCAGGATTACTCAAAGCTTGGCAGCTTGATACTGGTTGAAATCCGGGGCAAACGCTATGAGTGGCAAGTAACTGACATGCCTTTCACCCCCTACCGCACCTATAAAGCGAAGAAGCCGACAACACATTAGGACAGAGATTGCACGGCAGGCCAAAGCTTAACCGCGAGGTGGCCGCCTTGTTATTATTTAAGACTGACTACAGATTTTATTTCTTTTTAATCGGAGCCTGAACTTATGAGCACTACCTATTACAGTCGATCACATGAATATGTGAAAGTTGCAGACGGCATAGCAACGATTGGAATCACCACTTATGCGCAAAGCCAGCTTGGCGATATTGTGTTTGTTGAATTGCCAGAGACAAGACGCGGCTTTAAGCGCGGCGACGAAGCGGCGGTGGTTGAAAGCGTTAAAGCTGCCAGTGAGGTTTATGCGCCGCTAACAGGCGAGACAACTGAAGCCAATGAAAGCCTTATTGATAACCCGGCGCTTGCCAATGAAGACCCGGAAGGTGACGGCTGGTTTTTCAAAATGAGCCTTGATAATGAAGGTGAGCTCAAAGACCTTATGGATGCTGAAACCTACCAAACCTTTGTTAAAGAGACGAGCTAATGAGATACCTGCCCCACACGAAACAAAGCCGTGAGGCGATGTTGGAGGCGATTGGTGTCTCCTCTATCGACCAGATTTTTAAAGATGCTGGCGCTCCCCAAATTGCATTAGATGATTTTGCATTGCCAAAGCATCTTTCTGAAATGGAAGTTGAGCGGCATATGGCGGCGCTTGCAGCCCAAAACCGGGCCGCTGGGGCAGGGCCTTTCTTTGTTGGTTGCGGGGCCTATAAGCATCATGTGCCTGCCTCGGTTGATCATCTCATTCAGCGGTCTGAGTTTCTCACATCCTACACGCCGTACCAGCCTGAAATTTCTCAAGGCACGCTGCAATATCTATTTGAATTCCAAACCCAGGTGGCAGCCTTGCTTGGCGGGGAGATTGCCAATGCCTCGCTTTACGATGGCTCCACCGGTTGCGGAGAAGCGGTTCTCATGGCGCATCGGTTAACGCGGCGCAAAAAGGCTGTCCTTGCCGGCAACCTGCACCCGCAGTACGGCGCGGTGGTGAAGACACTTTCAGATATGAGTGGGTTTGAAGTTGTAGATGGCACTGTTACACCAGGCGGCGTAGAAGATCTTTCAACTCTCATTGATGATGAGACCTCCTGTGTTGTGGTGCAAACGCCGGATATATTTGGCACGTTGCATGATCTCACAAAAATTGCGGAAACAGCACAGGCTAAAGGCGCTTTGCTTATCGCAGTTGTGACAGAAGTTGTCTCACTTGGTGCCGTTAAAAGCCCCGGTAGCATGGGGGCGGATATTATCGTTGCGGAAGGGCAATCGATCGGCAATGGCCTGAATTTTGGCGGGCCTTATCTTGGCCTTCTGGCGACGCGGCATAAATTCGTGCGGCAAATGCCGGGCCGGGTCTGCGGTGAGACTGTAGATGCAGATGGCGAGCGGGGTTATGTGCTCACCCTTTCAACCCGTGAGCAGCATATCCGCCGGGAAAAAGCGACCAGTAACATCTGTACCAATTCCGGCCTGTGTTGCCTGGCCTTTACCATCCATATGACATTGCTTGGCGAAAAGGGCCTCACCAAACTTTCCCGGCTGAACCACGCCAAAGCGGTGCAGCTTTCTCAACAATTGGCAGAGATTGAGGGTGTTACGCTACTTAATGATCAGTTTTTCAATGAATTCACCCTCAAGCTAGAGGGGCGGGACGCGGCTGAGGTTACAGCGCAGTTAGCCGCTAAAGACATTCTCGCCGGGGTGCCGGGCGGGCGGCTTTGGCCGGAGCGGGATGATGTGAAAGACCTGCTCATTGTTGCGGTCACAGAAACTGTGACTGATGCGGATTTTGATGCGCTTGTTGCTGGTTTGAAGGAGGCGCTCAATGCTTAACAGACAGGGACGCAAAACCAGACCTGAAGCTGGTTCAGAGGATAATAATAACATGACTGGTGAGACCCATAGCGGCCACAAAGGCCTGCAGATGGATGAACCGCTGCTGTTTGAAATCGGTAGCCCGGCCAAAACTGGCGTTGACTTACCAGACGCCCCCACCGTTGACGATAAACTTGGCGGGTTGGCACGGGATGAAGAGATTGGGCTCTATGGCCTCTCTGAGCCGGAAGCGGTGCGCCATTTTGTGCGCCTCAGCCAGAAGAACTATGCCATCGATAGCGGCTTTTATCCGCTTGGCTCCTGCACCATGAAGCATAACCCACGGCTGAATGAGAAGATGGCGCGGCTGGCAGGCTTTGGTGACATTCACCCGTTGCAACCGCTTTCCTCCGTGCCTGGTGCGTTGAAGCTCATGGAAGAGCTTTCAGATTGGCTTTTAAAACTAACCGGCATGGCCAGCATTGCCCTTTCCCCGAAAGCGGGGGCGCATGGCGAGCTTTGCGGTATGATGGCGATTAAAGCGGCGCTTGACGCTGCGGGCAGCCCGCGCGATGTGGTGCTGGTGCCAGAGAGCGCGCATGGCACGAACCCGGCAACAGCGGCACTGCTGGGCTTTAAAGTGCGCAGCGTGCCAGCCGATAAAGATGGCACTGTGCGGGTCGACGCTGTTCGCGCCGCGATGAAAGCTGAGGGCGGCGGTGATGTGGCGGCGATTATGCTGACTAACCCGAATACCTGCGGCTTGTTTGAGCGCGAGATTAAAGAGATCGCTGATCTCATCCATGGTTCTGGCGGTTATTTTTATTGTGATGGCGCGAATTTTAACGCCATTGTGGGCCGGGTGCGCCCGGGTGATCTTGGCATTGATGCCATGCACCTTAACCTTCATAAAACCTTCTCCACGCCCCATGGCGGCGGCGGGCCGGGCTCTGGCCCGGTTGTGCTCTCTGACCGGTTGGCGGCTTTTGCGCCGGTGCCGTTCCTCCGCCGTGATGGAGACACACTGACCCTTGTTGAAGAAACAGATGGCACGCAAAGCTTTGGCCGGCTCACCGCCTTTCACGGGCAAATGGGCATGTATGTGCGGGCCCTGACCTATATCCTCAGCCATGGCATTGACGGGCTGAATGCGGCGAGCGGTGATGCGGTGCTGAATGCCAATTATATCCGCGCCAAGCTGAAAGATGTGCTCAACCAACCGTTTGGTGATCAGGCCTCTATGCATGAGGTGTTGTTTGATGAAAGCAGCCTTTCTGGCACCGGGGTCACGACGCTTGATTTGGCCAAAGCGCTGATCGATGAAGGCTTCCACCCGATGACGATTTACTTCCCGCTGGTGGTGAAGGGCGCGATGCTGATTGAGCCGACGGAATCTGAATCTATTGAGACCATTGACCAGTTCATCGATGTGATGCGGTCGCTGATATCTGAGGCGCATGAGGGCCAAGAAGATAAGTTCCATGCTGCGCCAATCCATACGCCGCGGCGGCGCTTGGATGAGACGGGGGCGGCGAGAAAGCCAATTCTCCGCTGGAATGCGGAGAATTAGTTTATTTGTCTCACGGGCGGTGGCAGCTTTGTGCTTCAGCTTGCCCACTAGCAACCGCATATAAGCTGCCGCGCTGTGACGGCGTGGTGTGTTTTTATTTGAAGCGGTGCTCAGCTATCTGTTTCTTCGCATAACGCATTTCATTCGATGATAGGATAAGTTGAACGAACAGAGACGCTGTTGCGGATAGGATTAGGATCCATATGTGATAGGGGGAGGGCGTCGTTAATGAGGTTCTAGCTGCTTCTACGAACAGCGTAAGGCTAGCGATAAGAATAATAGACAGATTGCGATAAATCCAAAATGGCTGAAAACAATAAATCTCTCCGGCAGCAATTTGTTTCCGGCGACCAAATTCCATACCGAGGATGATGGCAAAGGGAAGGATCAATACTAATATCCAGTTGATCATAGTCTTTCTCCGCGCATTGAAATGTCATTATTATTCTGTCGCTGATAAGAATTGACCGGTTCAATATTCTCTCAACTAATCATTCATACCTTATCTCTCTTTATTCCTAATTTGATCATGACGATTTTTTAAAATCCTATGATATAACTAAAATATCCCCTACTTCCGCGCCGTCTGGCCTGCGATATTTTTTGACCTGAACTTTTGATAACTATCTACCCCGTGGCCGATTTTACAGAGGATCTTTGGGGTCGGAGCACCAGGCTAATGGCGCATGCTTATGTTCGCATGGAAGCAGTCATCGGTGATCTCATCGAAGTCCGGTCCATCTATATGGATCAGGGAATAGTGATCGCCGCCTTCAAAGAAAATATCATTCTGCCCTTCAAGCCGGTCATCGATGATGGTGTTGATTTCATAGGCGTCGCCGATTGCCGGGATTGCGCCGGGGGCGCAGTCTTTGAATAGGTCCGTCACTTCCTGCTCTGACGCCAGCGCCACGGGTTGGTGCAGGCAGCTGCCCACTTCTTCCAGCCGCACCTGATGAGAGGCCGGGACGGCGGCGAGGATGTAGCCATTTGCATATTTTAGCAGTACGCCTTTTGCGAGAATCGCTGCGGGGATGTGCGCGGTATGGGCATTGGCAAGAGCACAGCCTGTCCGTTTATGCACCATGACGTCATAGGGCACGCCAGCGCGGTTCAGATATTCATGAATGGTGTTAGGGATGGTCACGATAGGTCTCCTTCCTCATCTATTAAAATTAGATGAAGGCACTGCCGTGACTGTCCTCGTCTATAGGAGGGCGTGTTATTTTTAAAGGGCTTCCTGCCTTGCGATAAGGAATCGACGGCAAGCCACGTTGCGGGCGCTTTGAGCGGCCGCGTTTTCTATTGCCTTCAGTTTACGCTTCAAATTTGTTTTCTGCAAATCTGTAGGCTTTTGGCTCATCCTATGGCGCTAGATAGAATAGATCAGTGAACCTAACTCCACCGCACAAAAAAGCCGGGCTGATTGCTCGGCCCGGCGGAAATGTTTTTATTTTTATTGTCTCAGTTCTTATTTTTTTGACGCCTGAGAAAGGTGCGGTGCGCCGCTTGGGCGCTGAGCCGCAAAACTAGTTCATGCGACCTTTTACCTGGCTGATGCTGTTTGCGATCAGGTCGGCGGCTTTGTCGCCTTGGGCTTTATCGGCCAGTAGTTTTTCAGAGGCTTTTACAGCGGCATCTATCGCCGCTTCGCGGACTTCGCTAACAGCCTTGGCTTCTGCCTGGGTGATTTTGAGGTCGGCGGCTTTTGAGCGGCGCTCTAAAGTTTCTGTCAGCTTTTCGCGGGTTTCTTTGGCGAAGGCTTCGCTTTCGCGTTTCGCCTGGGCCACAATTGATTCCGCTTCTGTTTCAGCTTCTCTGGCTTTGCGCTGATAATCAGCCAGCACAGATTGTGCTTCTTCCCGCAATTTGCGGGCGGCGTCTAATTCAGCTTGAATTTCTGCGGCCCGGTCATCCAAGGCTTTTGTGATCAACTTCGGCACGCTTTTCCAGATAAGGAGAGCGACAAAAACGAAGAAGAAAACTGCAACCCATGTTGCAGGATTTGAAAAATCAATAAAATTCATGACTGCGGCTCTTTCCGGATCATCTATCTGGCTTGGTTCAGCGCTCTAGTTGAGCGCTTTGTTAATTTCGTCTTCTGAAACAGATGTGCCTAATAGTTTTTCAACGATGGTGGATGTTGTTGCCTGGGCAATTTTACCAACTTCGCTAAAGGCGGCTTCTTTTGCAGCAGTGATGCTGGCTTCAGCCTGCGAAGTTTTTGCAGCGATTTTATCTTCAACCACTTGCTGCTCTTTGGCAATTTCTGCCTTTAGATCTGCTCTGGTTTCTTCTGCTATTTCATTGGCTTTTTTGCGCGCCGTGGCCAAGGCCTCTTCATAGGTGGCGATGGCTTTGTCTGTTTCTTCGCGCAGGCGGTTGGCTTCGTCCATATCGCGCTGGATGCGATCTTGCCGCTCTTCCAAAACTTCGCCGATGCGCGGCAAGGCCATGCGTGATAGCACGACATAGAGCAGCACGAAGGTTAGCGCGAGCCAAACCAGCTGTGATTCGAATGTTGTCTGGTCAAAGGGTGGGAACACTTTTTTCTCGGCGGCGGGCACCTCGATGCTGTGATCCAATTCTTTGTGAAGTTCTGTTTGTTGTTCTGCCACGGTACTGATCCCTGATCGATGATCATCGCAATGACAGGCTTATCAAGACTTATGACTACAAGTCGTCCTGGCCTGTGCTTTTTATGCAGTGAGGCAACTGGCTGTGCTCACTATTCGCTGCCTCAAGCTTCATTACCGCATTTCGAGCGCTAATTCACCTGATATTTGCCTCTCACTTGCGGCAAAAACCGCTTAACATTGAGAAGCTAAACCCCGCGCCGGTCTGCCCTTAAGGGAGCAGCCCCGCGCGAGATAAAACACATAATTTCTCTTAGCCGTAGAGCGCGAGGAACGCGATAACGAGTGAGAAAATGCCGAGAGCTTCTGTCAGGGCGAAGCCGAGAAGAAGATTGGTAAACTGGCCAGCAGCCGCTGATGGGTTGCGCAATGCGCCAGCAAGATAGTTACCAAAAATCAGACCAAGGCCGATACCTGCGCCGCCCATACCGAGACAGGCAATACCAGCACCAATATATCTAGCTGCATCAACTTCCATTTTAAGGCTCCTTTAGTTTTGCAATAGCTTGATTCTTTTAAAAGTCATGTAAATGTTTAGTGCGACGGGTGCATGGCATCCCGAAGATAAATGCAGGTTAGCGTTGCAAACACAAAGGCCTGCAAGAACGCAACCAGAAACTCCAGCGCGGTCAGAGCAACACCGATGGCAAATGGCATAACTGTTGCCAAAATACCGAGAGTGCCTAGTGATCCGAGACTAATGATAAAGCCTGCGAACACTTTGAGCGCGACGTGACCCGCCAACATATTCGCGAACAAACGAAGCGATAGGCTGATAGGGCGGGACAGGAATGAGATGATTTCGATTGGTACCAGGATGGGCAGCAGGATAACCGGCACATCTGGTAAGAATAATTTGAAAAAGCCAAGACCGTGCTTATAGAGGCCATAACCAACAACGACAACCATAACCAGCATGGCAAGGGCGAAGGTGACAATCAATGCGCTGGTGACTGTGAACACCATTGGTAGCGGGAAAAGGCCGAGGGTGTTGGCGAACAACACGAAAATGAAGAGTGTAAAAACGAAGGGGAAGAATTTCATCCCTTCACTGCCAAGAATCTGGCGAACCATATTGGCGATAAATTCATAAACCAGCTCAGCGACTGATTGCAACCGACCCGGCACGAGAGCGCGGCCGCGCATTGAGAAGATCAGGAAGCCAGCGCTGAGAATTAGCGTGAGAACCATATATAGAGCGGAATTGGTAAAGCTGGCATCTATGCCAAAAATTTCCATAGGATAAATGTTCTGGATCTCGAATTGGTGAATCGGATCCAGAGTATTTCCGCCATGTTCACTTGCCACGTTGTATCTCCATCAATCGTGCAATTCTGCATCGGTTTGCGAGGAATGAGAAATTTGTCCCCGAATTATCCCCTGACCTGCTGAACCAGATTTTCCTGATCCACGGATCCCGCTTTATGGTTAGTCTCATATCTGAAGATGAGCTTATAACCTACTCTTTTTTATTCTCTCTGTTCTCTTTGCTTGCCAGTTGCAAAACATTTCGCATTCCGGCGCCAAATCCAAACAGTAAAAACAGAATCAACAGCCAGGGTTTGGTATCTAACCATTTATCCAGCTGCCACCCTATAAAGGTGCCGACTAAAACTGCGACCACAAACTCAGAGCCCATACGCATGGCGCGCCCCATGGCGCCGCCTTTGCCGTCGTCATCAGCGCCGCTAGCCTTAGCAGACGCCTCCATTTTATCCTTAAGCTGTTGGTAGCGTGCCTCTAGGGCAGCTTCATCTGGCAAAGGATTTTTGCCTGGCTCAGGTGTTTCTGGAGATGACATCGAGGTCTCTTCCCTTCGGGTTGGTGATCATGTTGATCGCAGCTCCCTCAGCGGGCTGGACCATAGTCTTGCCACTTTAGGCTGTCAAGCGCTGCCGGTGCTATTTAGCGCTTCTGAGGTGTTTTATTTATCTATAGAACAGCTTCGTGTGACCAACTGACGCAAATTCCGCTGGTTACCACCAGATAACAGGGCGGCCTCTCAATGCGACCCTTAAATAAAGCGGCTAGTTTTATCCACTATCCGGTGCTGAAATGGTCGGTATTCGTGCGGTTTTACACGCAATATTAGTGAGCCTATTTGGCGCCGCTTCTCTCTGGCTGTTTTCCTTATGTCTCTATGTATCATCCTCAGCCGCTATGTATCGTTTTCATATGAAGAAGATAAATTTACTGCAATGCCCTCTGAACGTCATCAGGCGGATTGCTGCTTTGTAACCTGGCTGTCGTGGCTAAGCGCTGATATAAAAACCGGCAGATTGCACAAGGCTTTTGATTGTACTTTTTGATCGTTAAGAGGCTTTTGCCTCAATAGCGAGGGCATGGATGCGCCCGCTTAACTCATCCTTCAGAGCCTTATTGACGGCCTGATGCATGGCCAACCGGCTTTTGCCGGCGAAGTCTGCGCTGGTTATTTTAACACGGAAGTGACTTTCTCCAGTGCCTGGGGAACCGGCATGCCCAGCGTGTAGATGCGATTCGTTGATGACCTCAAGGCTTTCCGGCTTAAGAGCTGCTTCAAGCTTTTCGGTTATGGTTTCAACCATGGACATATTTGCGGTTCCTTTATCGCGTGTCTAATGGCTATGCTGACCATATGGTGTAGGCCAGCAGCCTTAAATTTGTTAGCCCATATAAGACAGGCTTGCATGGGTTGATCAAGCGTTTTACCTGAGCTGGTTTTTAGGCTATAGTGCGTCGCTTGTTTGCAGATGGTGGAATTGAGTTCTACCAGAGGCATCCCATCTCTTAAGGGGCATGATACCGCCTCACTTCCCTTATAAGGGTGATCGTTCGGCCGGACATGGTTTCTGTTGCTTTTTGAAGCTACTCCGGGTCTTCCAGTGGTTCTTATAAATTCAAAGACACAGGTTTTATGAAGCTGACATCAAAATATTTCGATTCCATCCGTGTGAAACCAGAGGATGAGGCCGTCGAGCCTGTTGATGAAGGGCCCTCATGTAATTGGCGGGGTTGTCGGCGGCCTGGTGAATTCCCCGCGCCGAAGGGCCGCGAGAAAGAGGGCGAATATTTCCTTTTTTGCCAGACCCATGTGCGGGAATATAACAAAAAGTATAATTACTTTGTTGGCATGAAAGAAGACGACATTGTCGATTATCAGAAATCTGCCTCCACTGGCCACCGCCCGACCTGGTCTTTCAAAGAGAAGATGGCCAATGCCTCTGCAAAGAAAGCCAAGCCTGATGCGACGATGGATGACCCTTATAATCTCTTTGATGATGAGACCGAAGCGCCGCAACGGACAGCTTCTGGCCGCCGGCTTCGAAACCTTGAGCGGAAATCACTAACTCAGCTTGGCCTGACAGCTGATGCCACTAAAGATGATATCAAAGCGCGCTATAAAGAGCTGGTAAAACGGCACCACCCTGACCTAAATGGGGGGGACCGCACTTCGGAAGATAAGTTGCGTGATGTGATCACAGCCTATAACTATCTTAGGAAAGTCGGAATGGTCTGAGGGCCGACGGCTGTTTTTATCTTTTGTGCCTACTAATGCCGCGCGGCATTGCAGACGAAATGGAATTTTCTCCCTATGACTGGCAAAGAAGCCCAATACGACCTGTTACCTGATACCGAGGTTGCTGTCAGAGATGTTTTTGGAATTGATAGCGACTTGATGGTCCCGGCCTATAAAGAGCCGGATAATCATGTGCCGGACCTTGATGAAGACTATCTTTTTAACAAAGAAGTTACGCTGGCCATATTAGCCGGCTTTAAACATAACCGGCGGGTTATGGTGCAAGGGTATCATGGCACTGGTAAATCCACCCATATTGAACAGGTTGCTGCCCGGCTGAACTGGCCATGTCTGCGGATTAATCTTGATAGCCATGTCAGCCGGATTGATCTGGTGGGTAAGGATGCGATTGTTTTGCGTGATGGCAAACAGGTAACCGAGTTTAAAGAAGGCATTTTGCCTTACGCGTTGCAAAGCAACACAGCGCTGGTTTTCGATGAATATGATGCGGGCCGGGCTGATGTGATGTTTGTTATTCAGAGGGTGCTTGAAGTTTCAGGCAAATTAACCCTGCTTGACCAGAATAAAGTGATCCGCCCGCACCCGGCGTTTCGGTTGTTTGCCACCACCAACACCATTGGCCTTGGCGATACTTCTGGCCTTTATCATGGCACGCAGCAGATCAACCAGGGGCAAATGGACCGTTGGTCAATCGTTGCGACTTTGAACTATCTTGAACATGATGCTGAGGTGGATATTGCCTGCGCTAAAGTGAAAACGCTTGCAACCAGTAATGGCGGCAGAGATCAGGTCGCGAATATGGTGCGGGTAGCTGACCTGACACGTAGCGCCTTTATCAATGGTGACCTCTCGACGGTGATGAGCCCGAGAACGGTGATTACATGGGCGCAAAATGCCGAGATTTTTAATGATATTGGCCTTGCCTTCCAGCTTAGCTTTCTCAACAAATGTGATGAACTTGAAAAGCCGCTGGTGGCGGAGTTCTATCAGCGCTGCTTTGGTGAAGATTTGCCGCAATCAGCTGCCAACCTTGTGCTGAGTTAAGGTCAGGACAGTTTAACCTCCATGGCCGCTTCAAACAGACCCAACAGTAAGGCAAGTGAAAAATTCCGGACGGTGCTTCGTGGTGCCTGCCGGGCGATTGCCGGGGATAATGAACTTGAAGTATCGCTTGGCACCGACGGCCCTGTTCTGCTGCAAAAGCGCATTATTCTGCCGGATGTGCCTGATAATGGCACTGTTCGTGATGTGCAGATACGCCGGGGGTTTGCAGATAGCCTGAGCCTGAAAGCCAGCTGCCATAATGGCTCTTCCCATGATAAAAATAAACCAGCTGATGCTGAAGCCCGCATGATTTACAACGCACTTGAAGAGGTGCGGTATGAAGCCATTGGTGCGCGCCGCATGAGCGGCATGGCTGATAATCTGATGGCGAAAGAACAACGCAAGATTGAGGGCCAGTTTTTAGAGCCTATTACCTGCCAGGACGATGTGCCGATGCACCTGGCGCTTAGCCTTTTGGCGCGTGAGGCACTGACCGGGCAAAGGCTAACTGGTAAAGCGGATGAGATCACCACACCGTGGCGCGGCCAGTTGGAAGAAAAAGCCGCCCCTATTTTTAGTAAGCTTGAAGGCGAGTTGCTGGACCAAACGGCTTATGCCGAGCGGGTGATGGAGCTTTTAAAAGTTCTCAACATCAGCACCCAAAAGGAAAGCGGCGAAGAAGAAGAAACGCTGCAAGATAGTGACGCCCCTTCTGACGAGGCTGAAACAAGCAATGAGGCGGATGACGACGCCCCGGGTCAGGATGAAGCTGAGGCGGATGATAGCGATGGTGCTGATGAGCCTGATGGCGGTGAGCGGGAAGAGGCGGAAGCCCCTGACAGCTCCATCAGTGAGGGGGAGGCTGAAAACCAGGCCAAACCAGCGCAACAACAGGCTGGCATGCCGAATGTTTCTGTTCTCGATGCGCCAGAAATATTTGGCTACAAAACCTACACAAAGCAGTTTGATGAGGAATGCCAGGCCTCTGACCTTGCGCAAGAAAATGAATTGGCGCGGTTACGGAAACTGCTGGACCGCCAGTTAGAGACCTTGAACCGCGCTGTTGCCCGGCTTGCGAACCGGTTACAGAGAAAGCTGCTGGCGCAACAAAATAGAAGCTGGGAATTTGACCTTGAGGAAGGGGTTCTTGATGCGTCGCGCCTTTCACGGGTGGTGACGGACCCCATGGCGCCGCTCTCTTTCCGAAGGGAAGCTGATACAGAATTTCGAGATACGGTTGTCACTCTTTTAATTGATAATTCTGGCTCTATGCGCGGGCGGCCGATTATGATTGCGGCTTGCTCAGCGGATATTCTGGCGCGCACATTAGAGCGCTGCGGCGTTAAGGTCGAGATTTTGGGCTTTACCACAAAAGCCTGGAAGGGCGGTGACGCCCGGCAAGTGTGGGAAGAACATGGCAAGCCACAATTGCCTGGCCGTCTCAATGATCTGCGCCACATAATTTATAAAAATGCAGACACCCCGTGGCGCCGGGCCAGTGATAACCTTGGGCTGATGATGCGTGAGGGGCTACTTAAAGAAAATATTGATGGAGAAGCTTTAACCTGGGCGCATAAGCGTTTGCTTGCTCGGCCAGAACAACGCCGTATTCTGATGGTGATATCTGATGGGGCGCCGGTTGATGATTCGACCCTTAGTGTGAACCCTGGAAATTATCTTGAGCAGCATCTTTGTAAGGTCATTGATGAAATAGAGAGCCGCTCACCTATTGAGCTGATCGCCATTGGCATTGGCCATGATGTTACCCGCTATTATCAGCGCGCTGTGACAATTACTGATGCGGAAGATCTGGCTGGTGCCATGACTGATAAGCTTTCTGAGTTATTTGATGAAGAGCCGCGCGCAGCTGCCCGGCCACAAAGACGCCGGCGTTAGGCCTATATTATGAAAATGATAAATTTCACAATCTCTACAGTTGCGCTTTGCGCTTCGATTATGGTTAGCGGCGCAAGTGTTATAACGAATGTAGCGCTGGCTGGGTCGAAGCCCGATACACTGAAATTAAGCCCCCATGAAATTACGCTTTCAGCGCGGCCTGTACCATTTCGGCGCGGCAATGATGAGCAGAAGCTGTTTGGCGATATGATTTTTCGCAATGGCTATGTGATCTCATCCTCCTCACCCTATTGGGGCGGATTATCTGGTATTACCGTTTCTCAGGATGGAGGGGAAGCGGCACTGGTTTCTGATGCGGGCTTTTGGGCACGGCTAAAGCTGAGTTATAAAAACAACCGCCTTGAGCGGCCAATGAAGGCTGTTGTGGGCCAGATTTTTGCGCTCAAAGGTAAACCTCTCAAGCGCCAACGCGATAGGGATGCTGAGGCGATCACCCTGCTTAAGGGGGATCAGTTTTTTGGCGATGTGCTTATCTCGTTTGAGGATAATCACCGGGTTGGCCGGTTTCGTCTCTCGAAAGAGGGGGGGCTGGGCCCGCCGAAGGCTTACCTAAAAATGCGGTCAGTAACTTCGACATTACGCGGCAATGCCGGGCTTGAGGCGCTGGCTGTTTTGCGAGGCGGGCGGCTTAAAGGCAGCCTTGTGGCGATCACCCAATCTAAAAAAGACCGGAGCGGAAATTTTCTGGGCTGGCTGCGCCGCGGTAGGAAATTATCTCTGCTGCGATTCACACCGCCGCCGCGCGACCTTTACCGGATTACAGACGCGGCCAGTTTGCCAAATGGTGATTTGTTACTGTTGGAGCGGCGCTATAAGTTTCTTTCAGTGAATATCAGAGTGCGGTATGTAACCCAAAAAGAGCTGACTTCTGGCCGGCCTATTAAAGGGCGGGTGGTGATGACGGCGAATAACTCCAACCACCGGGTTGATAATATGGAGGGGATTGCTGTGCATCAGTCATCGCGGGGGGAGACGATTGTTACTCTCGTTTCAGATGATAATTTCAATAGCTTCCAGCAAACTTTATTTATGCAGTTTGCTTTGCCGAAAAACTGGCAGCTTGCCTGGCGTAAACCTGCTGCAAAATAGGGTGGACCTATTTTATCAACGCTCATCCCCCATAAATCTATGATCACCTGGGTCTCTCACGCGCTGCTGATTTCGAGCGCCACAGCAAAACCTGAATAGAAAACTAAAGCATGACACAACAAAAGCCCGTATGAAAAATTCATACGGGCTTTTGTAATTCAATTGCTTGCATCAAACGCTTACATGCCCTCTTAAAGCTAGTAAGCTAGTGCGACCAGCTTCACTTAAGCTGTTAGGTCGGCGATTGATACAGCTGATTTTTTCTCAACTTCGGTTTTAATGCGACGGGCTTTCAATGAAAGGTCGCCATTTCTGGATTTTTTGAGGAAGTTATCCAGACCACCGCGATGCTCGACAGAGCGCAACGCGTTTGCGCTTACACGCAGACGGAAATTGCGGCCGAGTGTGTCGCTCATCAAGCTAACATTGCAGAGGTTAGGCAGAAAGCGGCGACGGGTTTTATTGTGCGCATGGCTAACATTGTTGCCTGACTGCACTGATTTGCCGGTCAATTCACAGCGCCGTGACATGTCATCAATCCTTATTTAATCAGTTAAAGGCTCTTCAACTGAGCCTTGATCCGTTTTACATCACGCTTTCATATCATATTAGCGCTTCGCGCTTGTCAGCTAGCCTCAGGATGTTTTGGGGCAAAGCTATTTGGTGGCCAATGATTTTGGATTGGGCACCTTTATGGATATTTTGAAAGCTATTCATTTGTCTATTTTTCATCCGATTATCATGGATCTGCGCGCCCAGCGCTGCATAATGATCATTCAATACCGGTATTAGAAAATAGAAAATGCACAAGACATATCTTTAAGAGCTAAACTCCCAAGACAAGCTTCCTGTGCATCCAGTGGGCTTTATAGTGTCAATTTGCTGTCAAGGTCAAGGCTTGCTGTCATATCAATTTGTTTTTTTGTTTTTGAGCCATTCGTTAAGCTTTCGGTTATCTCTCTAACTGTACACTTGTTTAGAAGTATGAATATTAGCGCGGTGGCCCTGAAGATATAGCGGGGCTGGCCGTATATGTTTTGAGTAACCATCGGGTTTCAGCCTTAGATTTGACCTATTCACTCTATAGTTCAGATAGACTTTAGATGGGTTGAAGATGGACGCATAGTAGTCAGGCACAGCGCTCAGGCTCTGCGCAAGGGCTCCTTGCCTTGTCGGGTATTGATTATGATTAATAAAATTATCGGCTTTCGCTTTTCAAACGATTGCTTTGGGGCGTCTGCTCTTTCCCTATTCCGCAGGCCTCAATCCCGTCATTCCAGCCTTTTGGCACTCGCCCTCATCTCTACGATATCGCTCACGGGGCTAACAGCGGCCTTTACACCGGCTCTCGCCGGAGAAGTCACTGTGCGCGCGACTTATAAAATTAACGCGCCGATTGGCAGCGGTAAATTCCAATTTGCTTCCGCACAGGATGGCAAGCGCTATAAAATGCAAGGCGCGGCCAAGTTTAAGGCGTTTCTCGGCTTTTTTAAATGGAACAGCTCTGTTGCAAGCAATGGCTATATGAGCTCAAAACAGCCGAAGCCGTATATTTATGCATTTAAAGCGCGCAGTGATGAAAAATCGGAAGTCATTCGCTTGAATTTCAAGGGCAATAAAGTCAAAGAAATTCGCGCTATTCCACCAACCCGCCCGCACCCGAAGCGGGTTTCTGTTCGTGATGAACATCTGCGTAATGTTGTTGACCCGTTAAGCGCGGTTATGGCCTTTACAGACCCAAACCCCAGCCTGACAAATGGCAGCCATGCCTGTAACCGCAAAATCCGGATTTTTGATGGGCGGCAACGGTTTAATGTTGTGCTTTCCTATAAGCGCAAAGACTATGCTGAGCTTTCTAATGGCAAATCCCGGACAGCCTTTGTGTGCCGGGCAAAATATACCCCTATTGCCGGGCATAAGATGAACCAAACGGTTAAATATATGAGCAGCTCTAAGGGGCTAGAAGTCTGGCTTGTGCCTTTGCCGAAGATGAAAATGTATGTGCCTTATAAAATCGTTATTCCGATTATGATTGGCACGGCCTCTGCTGAGTTGGTTAATTTTCGGGTGACTGACCCGAAAGCTGGCGTGATTGCACTCGCAAAGTAGCGCTTTCATGACCCCTTAACCGGACCAGGGCCGCCATAATTACCCTTAAATTGACAATCATATGCCTCAGCTCCAGGTTGCGGGCTGAGCTTTGCTTTTAAGCCTCTCTTGGTCAATCTCCCTGAGGAAGTTATTTTAAGAAGCAACGAAGCTTCTCAAATGATCGGCAAGCTAAATCTGTGCTGAAACCTAAATCTCCGCTGTAACCCAAGGCACAAAAAAGCCCCGCCTGGGAAGAAGAAGGGGGCGGGGCTTTTAAGGTCTTCTGATCTACTCGGGACTATAAGGAGACAGATAGGAGACAGAAGCGTTTCTATCGCTATGATATGCAGTGCTTTGGGCTCTTGAGACCAAAAGCACAGATTTATGCCTAGTTTTGCACGGTCATAGATTTTGCATCGGCATTGCACATAACGCGCAAGGTTTTACCTTCAAAACTGTCAATTTTAGTTACATTGCCAGGTGACAGCTTCACACGCATGCGAGAGGCAGGAACATAATTTGCCAGCTCAACCATTGGCTTGGCTTCACTTACCATGACGGTCACTTCACAAGCGCCGGATGATGGCAAGAAATATGTTGTGGCCCGTTTGTTACCGACAAGAAAACTCATGCCATTGCCTGGTTTCAAAGTGGTGCCGGATTTAAGAGACCCCGCCATAACGGTGCCGCTTGCCACTAGGGCGGTGAGTGTAACGGCTGTGAGTGCTGTTTTCAGTACTCTGGTTGAAATGATCATTTTATTGGTCATGGATCATCTCCTTTCAGATGTGGCCTGGCTGAAATGAACTTCCAGCCAGATTTAAATGACAGTGTTTACAATAAGAGGTGATATTGATTAAGGTAGTGGGGCAACTGCACGCCAGCTATGCGAAGATGTGCTGCGTCAATCTGACTTGCGATAATGGCCGTCACAGCAAGCCCAACTCATAAGCTGCAATACCCAATAAAAACAGTGACTTAGAACCGTTAAATGGTGGGGGAGTGGATTGAATGTATATAAGATGTGTGACGTTTAAAGTTATAGACAATGATATTGATGGAACGATAACTGCGGCCGATCAACTCAGAGATAAGATAAAAGAAAACCAGCTTGTCCGCTCAATTGAGGTGGTTGACCTTGGCGATGGCGTTTGCATGAATCTTGCGCGGTATGACAGTGAAGCAGACGCGGCTGAGGCTGAGGAGAAAACCAATCAGATTTATCAGGCGCTTTCACATGTCATTGATCTCTCTTCGATCAATGTAGTGCAGGGACCGGTTGTCTGGACACTTTAAACCTCAATCATAATCTTTTGTTTTTGGTCTTTGTCAAGGGTGTGGCTTTTAATGCGTCATGCCCTTATGCGCCTCTTTGCCCCACAGCTCTTTAAGTTTCTTGTCCCGCCCGCAACCATAGCGGTAATATTTATAGCGCAGCGGGTTTTTCTGATAATAATCCTGATGATACCCCTCTGCCGGGTAGAAGGTTTTGGCCTCCAGAATGGGGGTAACGATACGGCCCTTCAATATGCCGCTTGTCTGCTCATATTGTTTTGAGGCGGTCGCAATTTCTTTTTGTTTTTCACCCTGAACGAAAATGGCTGTGCGATAGCTATCTCCCCTATCGCAAAATTGGCCGCCTTTATCTGTTGGGTCAACTGAGCGCCAAAAACTATGAACGAGCTGTTTGTAAGTGACCGTTTTAGGATCATAGGTGACTTTCAGCGCTTCATAATGGCCGGTATCTTTGTAGCTTACCTCTTTATAGGTAGGGTTTTTGGTGTGGCCACCAGTGTAGCCAGAGATTGTTTCAAGCACGCCAGGGATTTTATCAAAATCAGATTCCACACACCAGAAGCACCCCCCTGCAAAAATGGCCACCTTGGTTGCGGCGCTGTTAATGGCTGGTTTCTCCTCACTCATCACAGGGGATTTGCCCATCCAGAAGCTAATGATTACCGCGACAATGATGAGCCCCAAATTGATACGCCATTGGGACTTTACACGGAAATGAGATAGTTGGTTTCTGTTGGTCACGGGGCGTCACTCACTTTCTGTCACAGGTCGCTCTATTAGTCTTTATTACCGTTCATGAACTCTTCTCGGTAGTGGTTGAGGAGAGCAAAAAACTGGTTGCTTCAATTTTATAATTAGAGACTATCCATGATGGCTGAGTATTGCGAGAGCTGTTCACGAAGAACTGAACTGAGTTGATGATACTGGTAATTTTAAATAACCCTCGGGTGCAACGAGCTTGAGGCTTTTTCTCGGTGAATTGGCGTAAAGGCTTGTCATATGATTGCTGCAAAGCGGAGCTAAAAGCACTAGTATTACGAGGGTGTAAATGATTTAAGATGTGGCACTATTCCCGCGGTCTGGATTTTTTCCCGTGCTTAATATGATACAAACTGGATTTTTCAGAGTTTTAAGCTTTTACTAAACCCTATACTCGTCTCTACCTTTATAAATTTTACAAATTGCTGGCACTCAATTTCAGGATTTTTTATGGCTTTCACGACACCGGCTTCTGACCTTTATGGGGTGCCTGGCGCTTCTAATGTGACAGCGGTGCTCGGGCCAACGAACACCGGCAAGACACATCTGGCAATTGAGCGCATGCTTGGCCATGATAGCGGCCTGATTGGCCTGCCTTTGCGGCTGCTTGCCCGCGAGGTCTATGACCGGATTGTCGCCCGCATCGGCCCGGCTGATGTTGCGCTGATTACTGGCGAAGAAAAAATCAAACCTAAAAATGCACGCTATTGGGTCTCTACTGTGGAGGCAATGCCGCGTGAAATTGATGTGGATTTTGTCGCGATAGATGAGATCCAGTTGGCGGCTGACCCTGAGCGCGGCCATGTTTTCACCGATCGATTGTTTCATGCGCGCGGCAAACAGGAAACATTGCTTCTTGGCGCCGAGACGATGCGTACAGCGCTTTCAGCGCTTCTGCCAGGGGTGAACTTTATCTCACGGCCGCGGTTATCAAAGCTGAGCTATGCAGGGCCTAAGAAAATTTCACGCCTCCCCAGGCGCAGCGCAATTGTCGCTTTTTCTGCCAATGATGTTTACAGCATTGGTGAGTTGATCCGCCGGCAGCGCGGCGGGGCGGCTGTGGTGCTTGGAGCGCTAAGCCCGCGCACGCGCAATGCACAAGTTGAAATGTTCCAATCTGGTGAAGTTGATTTTCTGGTTGCGACTGATGCTATCGGCATGGGTCTCAACCTTGATGTTCACCATGTGGCATTTGCGGGCAATAGAAAATTTGATGGTGCCGCGCACCGGGAGCTCTTTCCGGCGGAAGCGGCGCAAATTGCCGGGCGCGCCGGGCGCCATATTAAGGATGGCACTTTTGGTGTGACCGGGGATGTGCCGCCGTTTACACAAGAGCTGATTGATCGAATTGAAGATCATGATTTTGACCCGGTTGGCGCGCTGCAATGGCGGGCGCGCAGCCTCGATTTTGCGTCAGTGCCGCGTTTATTAAATTCTCTTAAGCAAGCGCCAGATAAGGCCTTTTTGATGAAAGCGCGGGATGCGGGGGATGTGCTGGCCCTTGAAACGCTAGCAAGAGACACAGAAATTGAGCGCCGGGTGAGCGGGCCGCAAAATGTGCAACGCTTGTGGGATTGTTGCCAAATTCCTGATTATCGCAAAATTGGGGTTGGAGAACATACTGAACTTGTTAAACAGATCCATCAGTTTATCAGCTCAGATGAGGGGTATATTCCTGATGAGTGGATGCATGCGCAAATAGACCAGCATGACCGGATTGATGGTGATATAGATACCATTGCCCAGCGCATTGCGCATATTAGAACATGGACGTTTGTTGCAAACCGGGTTGACTGGTTGCAAGATCCTGCCTATTGGCAAGAGCGAAGCCGTGAGATTGAGAATAATCTCTCTGATGCATTGCATCAGGGGCTGACGAAACGATTTGTAGACCGGCGCACCAGTTTGTTGATGAAACGGCTGCGTGACAGGGATGAACTTTTTGTCGAAATTGATGATGGCGGGCAACTCTATGTCGAAGATCATCTGGTCGGCAGCCTTTCAGGATTTCATTTCGTGCCGGATGATGAAACAACAGGGACTGACGGCCGGGCGACCCGGGCGGCAGCCGCAAAAGTATTGGTAAAAGAATTGACGATGCGTTCTGAAAAACTGGTGGCGGCTGATCGCGCCGAATTTAGCTTCACTGAAGCTGGTGAAATCATTTGGCAAGAGGCTGTGATTGGTCGATTGAGCAAAGGTGAAGTTATCCTCAAACCGCAAGCAACGCTTGTGGCGGATGAAAGCCTCTCTGGCCCCGCACGAGAAGACGCCCAGGCCAAGCTACAAACCGTATGCGATGAGATTATTGCCGAGCGGCTCGCGCCTCTGGTGACGCTGGCCAATGCTGAGGAAATTTCCGGGCTTGCCAAGGGGGTTGCTTTCCAGCTTACCGAAACGCTTGGTATTTTATTACGGGAACCAGTGGCGCAAGATATTCGTGAGCTCGATCAGGATGCCCGCTCGCAGCTGCGTAAATATGGGGTGCGTTTTGGAGCGTTTAATATTTATTTTCCCCTCTTGTTAAAACCAGCTGCCACCGAGATTACTCGGCTGTTATGGCTATTGTTCCATGAAAAAATGGAAGAGGCCCAAAGCTGGGAGCTGCCACGTGCTGGCCTTACCTCTGCGCCAAGAGATGCTAAAATCGATAAAGCGTTTTACCGGGCATCCGGTTTTCACACTTGCGGCAACCGGGTTGTGCGGGTGGATATGCTGGAGCGGCTGGCGGATCAAATACGTGGTCTCGTTTCCTGGAGAACACCGAAAGCCCCCCCTAAGCCTGCAGAGAAAACAGCACCAAAAGCTGTTGTGAGTGAAGAGAGCGCCCCGCATTCTGAGAGTGGTGCTGTGACTGGTGCCGAGACTGATCGTGTAGCTGGTGCTGCGAAGACGCCTGAAACTGAGGCAACTCCTGAGGGGACTACGACCTCTGATGCTCCTGCGGCACAAGATGCTGAGACTGTGTCTGCTGCCGAAGTGACGGCTGAGCCGACAAAAACGGAAGCCGCGAAAAAGCCCGTTCAGAAAAAATCGGCGAAAGCGCCCGCAGATGAAGCGCCGCAAGGGGCGACCGGTGATGGCGGCTTTATTATGGTGCCTGATATGATGTCTATTATGGGGTGCTCTGCTGATGAGCTTGCTGAAGTGCTAGAAGCACTTGGCTTCCGCCGGACTGTGAAGCGGGTTAAAGATGATACGGCAACGCCCCCCCTAGGCGCTGACAAACCAGCTGATACTCCCGATGCTGCTATGGCTGCCACAAAGGATACCGCCTCGGTCGAGGCCCCTGCAGCGGTGGAAGCTGCGGCAACAGAGAGCGTTGCTGGTGATAAGGCTGAGGTTAAGACTGAAGTTAAGGCTGAGGCTGAAAGTGCCGACGCAACAGTTTCCGAAAACCGCGAAGCGGTGGGTGCTGATGATGAGTTTAAGGAAATAATTATCTGGCGGCCAGCGCGGCGCAATGCCAAGGGGCGGCCGGCCCATAACCAACAAGGCCGCAGCAAGAAGCATAGCAAAGGTCAACATGGGAAACCCCATAAGGGCGCGCGCAATGGCAGCGGGCCGAAGGGTGGTAAAAAAGCCGGCGCCCCCCGCCATAATGGGCCGCGCAAGCCAATTGATAAGCCAATTGATCCTGATAGCCCCTTTGCGAAATTGCAGGCACTTAAAGCGCAAATTGAAAATAAGGCCGGGTAGGTCCGGTGGTAGATATCTGGCTGAATGGATGGGCTGCGCATTAATTGCAGCATGATCGAGGTGGCATGGTAAAAACAAATGCAGGGCGGCGGGTTGATCAATGGCTTTTTTTTGCACGGCTTTGCAAATCCAGAAGCCTGGCCGGGCGGCTTGTTGAGGCGGGGAAGATCCGCATTAACCGTGAGAAGACCAACAAACCCGCGCAGCTTGTGCATGAGGGGGATGTGATCACCGCTATGCTGAACAGGCAGGTGCGGGTGATTGAGGTGGTCGCCCTGGGCACACGGCGCGGGCCAGCCGCTGAAGCTGTGACACTTTATAACGATAAAACACCCGTAACCCCCAGCGCGAAAAAATCTCCTGCAATTACTGCATTTACGCCAACTCGTCCTAAGGGAATGGGCAGACCGACGAAAAAAGATCGCCGTAAGATGGATTCTTTGAAACCTCATCCTGATTTTTAAGGCGTATATTGTAAAACTATTCTATAGAGGTTGCTTGTGCTCTTTAGAGGAATGGTTTAGAGCATATCCCAACGCAATCAGGTCTCAGAAACACACATTTCTATTGCTGGCGGTCGTGGTATATGATAACTGCCCGCCAAGCCCTGACGGCCTTATTCAAGCAGTTTAAGACGGAAAGAACGGCATAGCCGTTCGAATATTGAGGCAGACTATGACGTATATTGTCGATGATAAATGCATTAAATGTAAGCATACTGATTGTGTTGAGGTGTGCCCGGTGGATTGCTTCTATGAGGGCGAAAATATGCTCGTGATTCATCCCGATGAATGCATTGACTGTGGTGTATGTGAACCTGAGTGCCCGGTTGACGCGATTAAAGCAGATACTGAGCCTGGTATTGAAAAATGGCTTGATATTAACCGCGAATATTCCGAAACCTGGCCAAATATCACTTTGAAAAAAGATGCACCGGCTGATGCGGAAAAATTCGCTGAAGAAGAAAATAAGTTCGAGAAATATTTCTCTGCTGAGCCTGGCGAGGGCGATTAAGCCTTTCCGTCGTTTCCCGGCCCATAAGATTACCCCACCCTCATCAGCCCCTCCTATGACGGGGCTAATGAGGCGTGGCTATGCCTCTCAGCTCCATAGCCCTTTTGTGAGCCCCCCTGTTTACTGGCTCTCTAGTACTGGCCCTCTAGTACTGGCCTTCTAGTACCGGTCCTCTAGTAATGGCCCAATAAGCGTATCCCCTCCAAATTAACCACACAGCGTTATAATTACCGTTTTTAGCGCCGCAAGCTTATGATATAGCTGATTTATTGAGTTTAGAGGCTGATCTTGCTTTTTTGAGCTGGCTTGACGCTTGAGCTAGTCTTTAAACAAGGGCTTTTGTTACTGGCTATTTTCGGTGCCTTTAAGGTGTTAGTGTCGTTTTGTGCCGCCCAGAAATTCGGGCCCTTACGGATGTTGGGCTCTTAATTGCCATCTATTCTCAGATGGTAGGTTAGGGTCATTGTGTAGAGTGGAGTTGTGTTTGTTATGGGTTTTACCTGCTCAGTTGCCGCGTTGATTGGCTCTTTTAAAGCGGCTTCGGCCTTTATTCTGGCGCTACTTATTCTCAGTTTATATTCTGCTGTTCCCGCCGCTTCAAAAGCGGACAAGGAACTATTGACGATCATAAAAACCTCTTGCCAGAAAGCCTGCGTTGGGGGGCGGGGCAAAGAAGCGTTCTGTTCTTCCTACTGTCAATGTGTGAGCGGTGAAATTGAAAAGCGGTCAGACGCTACTGAGATTTCACAAATTTTGAAAACGCCAGCCCAACAAGATGAAGTTATTCAAATATGTTCAGGGCAAACGGCTTTGGGTTTTTTTGATCAATCCTGCCGCGAAAAATGCGCCGGGGTGCCACGCTGCAACGCCTATTGCGGCTGCCTTTCAGATAAAATACAGGATGGGCGCAAACTTAAGCAAGTTGGTGCGTTTTTCATTGAGCTTGGCAAAAACCAATCTACGGCTGTGCAACGGCTGAAAGGCTATGAAGCCGCCTGTACCAAATAGCATTGCTTGAATTGGCCAAGCTTCAGCTTGTTGTTCTGTTTGCAGTGGCACAGCACAGAGATTCGGTAATTTACCCTATTTGGCATTAGGTTGATAAATAATTAACGTAATCGGCACTGCAACACTTTCAAATCCTTCTAAAATGTGTTATATTCGCAACTGGCTTAGAATTTTTTGTCTGCTTTATCCCCGCTAATGCGCTGCGGGAGGATTAGCAGGCGGATATAGCTATGCAGCTAGGTATTTTAAGCTGAATGAAAGTTTAGTAGCGCGATGTGACTAATCGGGACTGTGACTTAACGGGACAGCGTTGCTTGTATAATTATATTTGATGTTTAGGGCTGAGTGGCGTGCGCTTTCAATTTAGCGCAATGGATGTCTCAGCTCTTATATTTTGAGCAGACTGTATTTTTAGCAGACCGTAGTACGAAATGCCCGAGATGACTTGGGCCAAAAAAACTTTGGTAAAGTTGGAGATGAAATCTTCGATTTTGCCACTATAAAATTTCTCTGGTTGGACTTATCTACCAGAGTTGAGGGAATTTAACGGGGTAGACGAGCGTTTGCACTCAGCTGGGTGTTATTAAACAGCTGGATTGCGATCTGCTTTTGCCTTCCCTTTTTTGCAGTGCTTTGTTGTATCCCGGCTATTTTAGCAGAGATCATAGCTATTATTTGCCTGAGCAACGCGCTGGTTTCTTATCCCTCCCGGATTGGTGTTCGGGAGTTTATGATCTGAATTTGAAAGAGAGAGAGTATGGCTGCACGCAAAAAATCAGTTCAAAAAAATGGGTTTCGTGTTAACGAATATATCGTGTACCCCTCCCACGGGGTTGGCCGTATTATTGAAATTGAAACGCAAGAAGTTGCTGGTCTCAGCCTTGAATTATTCGTAATCGAATTTGAACAAGATAAAATGATCCTTCGGGTGCCGACGTCAAAATCTGAAAGCGTTGGCATGCGCAAGCTGGCTGAAGAAAATGTGGTCAAGAAAGCTTACACCACCCTTAAAGGCAAAGCCCGTATCAAACGCACTATGTGGTCGCGCCGTGCACAGGAATATGAAGCGAAGATCAACTCTGGTGATCTGATCTCTATTTCTGAAGTGGTCCGTGATCTTTACCGTTGTGATAGCCAGCCTGAGCAATCTTATTCAGAGCGCCAGCTTTTTGAAGCTGCGCTTGATCGCCTGGCCCGCGAAATCGCCGCGATTGAAAAACTGGATGAAGCCGGTGCCGTACAAAAGGTGACCGCTGTGCTCTCTAAAGCTGCGCAGGCAAATCGTGCTAAAGCGCTTGAAGCTGAAGAAGAAGGTGATAGCGATGGCCAAGAAGCCGCTGCTTAACTGCCGCTTCATTTGTTTCTAGAGTATTTTATAAAAGCCCGGCTGCTCAGCCGGGCTTTTATTTTTTCTGCTCATCGAGCATGAGCATTTCTGGGGTTTCCAGCCGTATCATCGGCCCATTCCAATGGTCTATCCAGCCGCGCATTATCAGATTTTTCCCAACCAGCTGTTTTAATTTTGGCCAGCGGCTGTCTTTACGGCGAAGCAGTCTACTTTCGATAATGGCTGTGAAGTCCTTTCGCCAGTTATCTGAAAAATTGAGATAGGTTAACCGGCTTTTTATGGCCACAGCTTTTAGCTGGCCTCGCACCAGGTGAAAGGACCCTTGCTTTAGGCTGTTTAGGGTTTGTAAATCGCTGGCCTCATGGATGATAAACGACCCGCCTTCTGCCCATTGGCCGCGTTTTTTCAGACGGGCTTTTCTCTCTGCTGCTAACAATATAGGGGCGCAGAGATAGCTGGTGGGGAGTGCGTAAACCAGGGCGCTGCCTTTTGCTACCAGGCTATGTTGCAGCCAGTTATCATTTTCAGACGCTTCATTTGATTTTATGACCACTTGCCGTAAGAGACGTTTGTGCCGATCTTGCAACCGGCCAGAAGCGTGAAGTTCCAAGTTTTTGTTCTTTAACTGGTGATTGAGAATTTCTTTGTCACTCATTTTAGCAAGCTTAATATTCGCGAATAAAAGTTTGCGTTGGTCTTTCAGCTGAGCAACGAGATTTTCTGTACCGCTGGCACTGCTGTTTGGCGGGGTGATTAATTTTGCTATGGTTGCCGGCTCAGCTTCAGGGGCAAAACAGGTTTGTTGCGCTATGGAATTTTGATCGGCCGCGGCGGTTCTCTTAATATGGGCGGGCATGAGTGACAGGGTGAGCATGATGTGGGATAGGATCAAAAGTCTTAATCTTAATCTAAGACTAAATTTTAAAAAGTTCATCATGCTGGGGTTCCCTGGTGCTAGAACTTTTATAGCAGAAGATTTCCTGATGCCGGGTGAGAAACGGGTTTCACTATGGGATTGATAATAAAGCCACTAACTGGGGCGGCAATGTCGCCATATCTGGATGATGTAGCACGATTGCGACTTTCTGTGTTTGCAGAATATCCCTACCTTTATGATGGTGATCTTGAGTATGAGACTTGGTATCTAGCAAAATTCGCAAGCCTTGCCGGGGCGGTGCTAGTTGTGGCCCTTGATGGTGACAAGGTGATTGGGGCCGCGACTGGCGCGCCGCTGTTGCATCAATTTGAGGAATTTTCAGCGCCGCTAATCAAGGCAGGGTATGATATTGACCAGCATTTTTACTGCGGCGAGTCTGTGTTGGTGCCGCCTTATCGCGGCCGGGGAATTGGGCATGAGTTTTTTAATTACCGCGAAGCACAAGCGGTGAGCCTTGGGCTGGCTTATTGCGGCTTTTTCTCAGTTATTCGCGCGGAGGATGACCCAAGGCGGCCTGATGGCTATCGCTCTCTGGATGGGTTTTGGAACAAGCGCGGTTATGAAAAACTTGACGGGGTTGTTGCTACTTTTCCCTGGAGAGAACAGGGGGAGAATTTTGAGCGGATGAACCAACTTTGTTATTGGATGCGCGCGCTATGAGTTTTATTGCGGCGGCGGCCTCTTACCCGATTGATACGTTGCTCACATTTGAGGCGCTTGAAGCGAAATGGCAAAGCTGGGTTGAGAGCGCGGTTGAAGCCGGGGCGGAGCTTCTCTGCTTTCCTGAATATGGGGCTATTGAAGCAGCGCTGGCTCATCTTACTCAAGGGGAGATGTTTCAAACTGATATTACACAAACGGATCAGCTCAGCCGGGCCAGTGACCCTATGGGCCAGATTGAAATAATGGCTGTGTGTGAGGCGCGCTTGCTCTCATTTTGGCAGGGTATGGCGGTAAGATATGGGGTGCATATTCTCTCACCGGGGTTACCGCTAATGCAGGAGGCTGGGGCCCCGGTGAACCGGGCACATTTTATCACAGCTGAAGGGGCTACTGATTATCAGGATAAGATGATGCCAACCCCATTTGAAAGAGAGATGTGGGGCATGGAAGCCGGTGCGCCGCTAAAGGTATTTGATACGCAGCTTGGGAAAATTGCCGTGCTGATCTGTTATGATTGTGAGTTCCCGCTCTTGGCGAGGGCCGCAATGGAAGCTGGGGCCAAAATTCTACTAGTGCCGAGTTGCACAGATAATGCCCAGGGCTATTGGCGGGTGCGCATTGGGGCTATGGCCCGTGCCCTTGAGGGGCAGTGTGTCGTTATCCAGTCAGCACTGATTGGGCATTGTGAGTGGTCCCCCTCGACAGATGTAAATTATGGTGCCGCAGGGATTTATGGGCCGCCTGACCTGGGCTTTCCTGAAACGGGCGTCATTGCTGGCGGGGCGTTAAATGAGCCAAACTGGGTGATGGCTGAGATTGACCTAGATAAAATTGATCAGCTGCGCCGCGAGGGGGCGGTGCGCCCCTTTGACCATTGGCCAGAGCAAGTGGCCTCTTTAGGAGAGCAGGCTGCGGCTTTAGGAAAGGCGGCCACAGTTATCAGACTGAAGCGCTGATAGGGATGCCGCCTCTGTTCTTGTCTTAGACTTTTTGGCCGCGGATTATGGCATCTGTCAGGTCGCGCACCGCACCAGAGCCGCCGGGCCGCTCTGTTATATAGTGCGAAATAGCTTTTACCTCGGTCACTGCGTTTGGCACGGTGATGGCGAAGCCAACTTTCTCAAGAAGAGGGATGTCGTTCACATCATCTGCGATATGGGCGACTTCATCCATAGTGATACCAAGCTCTGCCGCTGTTTGGGTAATGGTGGTTAGCTTATCTTCAACACCGGTAAAGCAATAGGTAAGACCGAGAATTTCAGCCCGTTTATCAATAGCGCCCGTTTTGCTTTGGGTGATTAGGCAGGTTTTAACCCCGGTTTTCATCAACAGTTTTAGGCCCATGCCATCCAGCACATGAAATTTTGCCATCATATGACCGGTCGCATCATAATATAGGCCGCCATCTGTCATGACACCATCGCAATCACAGCAGAGCAGTTTGATGTGGCTGAACTCTGGGTAATTATTTTGAGGGGTGAGTGGTTTTAATTTGGGTATCGTGGTCATACGAGCGTGGTGCTTTTCTGTTTTATTTGCAAATTGAGATAGGGGGACGGCGGAGAAGACGGGCTTTCAGGCAGCGACTGAGCCCTTCAAATGCCCCAAGTGCGCGGCCTATCTGAATGGTTTTTGGCCCTGCTGCCGTTATGATTTGTTTGAAGCTTTCAGTGATGATCATGGCGTAAAAACGCGGCAAGCTAAAATTTTTATAAGTGCTGACCAAAAGATTGCGGCGCAAAACTGCAATGCACCCTTCTTCTCGGGCCTGCTCAAAGTTCAGGGGGGGGGCGGCTGCCTGTTGTGTTGCCCGCGCAGAGGCGCAGATGAATAACGGTTCTTCACGGCCGATGGGATAGCTAAAGAGCAGATCTTCATAACTCATTGTTTCATTCATCAGGCGGGGGAGGGCATAGGATTCTAAAATATCGCGCCGCCATGCCACCGCCTGACCGGGCAACCATTCAGTGCGCCGACTTTTACTGAGGTTATGGAGCGCCGTGTTATAGCCATTGACCAACAACTTGCCTGGTGGGTGATCTGCGCTAGAAAATAGCGCGCTGAGACCTGAGCTTTGCTCTTGCTTCTCACCAGGATGCTGCTGGCTGATTGCGTCATCCTCTTGCTGATCAGTGGGGCTGGCTACCTGCAAATTACAGCCAACACCAGCTGGCGGAGAGGTTTGGCTGTTCCAGAAATAGACCAGATTGGCCATGGCCTCTGGCGCAAGGCTGATGCCTTCATCCAGCATCATGATCACAGTTGCATCCTGGGGCACATTGGCCAGCGCTAAAGAGCGCCGGGCACGGCGGCCTGTTTCTGTTGCGGTGAGCCAGGTTAGGGGCATGCGTTTTTCCATGGAACCGGCTAACTGTGTCAGGGCCTGAAACTCTGTGCTTTCTTCTGCCAAAGCTGGCAGGGCGATTAAAATGCTGCCTACTGCAACGGTTTGCTGGGCGAGACTTTCCAGTGTGACGGCCAGATGTTCAGTGGTTTCGCTGGCCGCAGTTATGATGGTTATGTTTTCTGAATTCAGCATCGGCGACGGTGACTGGCTCTCAATAAATCATAATGCAGGGCTGTGAAGCAGGCTTTGGCGATGGAGCCGTGGATTGCTCATGACACTATATAGGGGAAATTTAGAAGCGTAACTCCGTAGTCTTATTTTTGTATCTGGGTTTTGTATCAGCCTAGAATCACGGCGGCAATAAGGTTAAGGGCTAACTTTCTTTCACTCACCTTTAAGAAAAATAACGACGGGGCTAGTGCCTCTCTCTCGTATCAATTAGCTAATGTGCGTATAGCTGCGCTACATAACAATATTATGCTGCCACTGGAAATGCCGTCTTTAAGGCTTATATGGACCTAAAATGGCGAGAGGTTAACTTTGGCTGCAGCGCTGCCTGATTAAAAGAAAGATTATAATGGATTCTGTGACGCAGTTTTTACTTGGTGCCAGTGTATCGGCAGCACTCCTTGGGCCGCGCCATGGGATTAAAGCCGCGCTTATTGGCGGTGTGGTTGCAACCCTACCGGACCTTGATACTTTCATCCGGCATGAGAATGTTATTGAAAATGTTACCCGCCACCGGGGGTTTAGCCATTCTTTGCTGGTGCAAACGGCTGCGGCGCCATTGATCGCCGGTGCGATTAAGGTGATATTTCGCAAGCAACAGTTTGATTTTCCGCGTTTGTTGCTCACCGTTTGGCTGGCGCTTATTACCCATAGCCTGCTTGATAGCCTGACAACCTATGGCACGCAGATTTTTTGGCCGCTGGAGGCAGGGCCGCCAGCTGCCTTGCCAAGTGTTTTCATCATTGATCCTGTTTACACGCTCACCTTGCTGCTTGGTATTGTTTGCTATTTCATTTTTGTCAGGCGGCGGCCACAGCGGGCGTCGCTCTGGGTGCGGAGCTGCCTTGCCTTGGGCACCGCTTACCTTGCTGCCGGGTTGCTTGGCCATAACGTTGTGCTGAACCGGGCCATGGCGGACCCGGCCTTAGCAGGTAAGAAAATCCATGTGCAGCCAACACCGTTTAATATTGTTTATTGGCAGGTGCTGGCGGTTGATGAGCGGCATTATTATACAGCGGCAACAAGTTTACTGCGCGGCTGCCCGCATCTTGATGTGAAGCGATATGAGCGGATCAGCTCGCCCTCTGTGCTGCGCTTCTCTGGTGTGGGTGAGGCGTTGTCACCCTCTGTTAAGCGGTATGAGTGGTTCACTGATGGGTTTTATACTTACAAAGAGGTCGAAGGCGGGCTTGCGATCTCTGATCTGCGCATTGGATTTGCGCCGGTGTTTCCTTTTTCTTTCAAAATTGCGGCGCTGGGTGCAGATGGTTTAAAAATGATCAAGCCTGAACGTGAGCGAAGTGGACGCTCTGCCCGGTTGGAGCAGGTTTCTAAGATTTTTGAAGCGGCCAAAACTGTGCCGCAAAAATGTCATTAGATTATACTGAATGAGCTTGCATTGTTTATGCGGTTTTAGCGGATTTTTTGCCATAAGCTATATGGGTGAAAGTGCGGAGTATAATCAGAAGATCACCGCAAAAGTTGCGGTTCGCGGCGTAATAGCCATCTATGCTGGCTAACCTTTCCGGGGCTGACATATCCACCCCATGCACTTGTGCCAGACCAGTGATGCCGGGCAATACAGTCAACGCGCCGCTGGCCATTCGGGCTTTAATTAATTCATCTTGTGAGGGCAGGCAGGGCCGGGGACCGACCAGAGCCATTTCACCCTTTAGTACATTGATCAGTTGTGGCAGCTCATCCAGCTTGGTGCGGCGGAGGATATGGCCAATTTTAGTGACGCTGGCCGTTTGCACCTTATGAGTTGGCCGGTCACCAGTGCCCACGGCCATAGTGCGGAATTTAATGCAGGTGAAGGGCAGGCCGCCTTTACCGATGCGGATCTGGTTGAACATGGCACCGCCTTCAGAATCACGGCGAATAAGCCAGATGATCACCAGCATTAGCGGCGCGGCCAAGATCAACCCGATGGCAGCAAAAATGCTATCCAGAACACGCATGGGGCCTCCGTTTACCTCTGTTAACATCCTGATTATTCATGACACTTATGGCGTTTATCCGGGGTTATAAGTGATGAAGCCGGTTGGGGCAATTTTATTCATTACAGCTATTGGGTTTCACTTTCAGTGCTCTCCGCCTCAGCGCCAAGAAAGCCGCCGGATTGGCGGGCCCATAGGGAGGCGTATATGCCGCCCTTGTCTATCAGTGCTTTATGGGAGCCATCCTCAACGATTTTACCATGATCCATAATGATCAGCCGGTCCATCTCGGCGATGGTGGAGAGGCGGTGGGCAATGGCGATCACTGTTTTGCCTTGCATCATATTGGTTAGCTGCTGCTGGATGATCGCTTCAACTTCAGAATCGAGCGCTGATGTGGCTTCATCCAATATCAAGATGGGGGCGTTTTTTAGCAGCACCCTAGCGATAGCAATCCGTTGCCGTTGACCGCCAGAGAGCTTAACCCCCCGATCACCGACCAGGGTATCATATCCTTTGCGGCCTTTATTATCGCTAAGATTTTTGATGAAGTGATGGGCCTCTGCTTGCTCGGCAGCGCGCAGCATGTCTGCCTCATCGGCTTCTGGCGTGCCATAGGTCAGGTTATCTCGGATCGAGCGGTGCAAGAGCGAGGTATCCTGCGTAACCATGCCGATTTGCCGGCGCAAACTTTCCTGGGTCACTTTAGAAATATCCTGACCATCTATCATGATGGCCCCGGACTGGATATCGTAAAGGCGGAGGAGGAGGTTAACCAGGGTTGATTTGCCAGCCCCTGAGCGCCCCACTAAGCCCACTTTTTGCCCTGGCTGTATATCGAGATTAAAATTGCGGATAACCGGTAGGCTATACTCCACCTCGCTCTCAATAATCTCACCATAATCAAAAGAAACATCCTTAAAGGAAATAGCTCCTTCAGAGACGCTAAGTTCTTTAGCGTAGCTATGGTCTGTGACAGTGTGGGGCTTTGAGATTGTTTCCATGCCCTCTTCCACAGTGCCGGCATTTTCAAAAACACCATTGGCAATTTCCATCACCCAAGCGGCCATGTTGCGCAGCTGCACTGTGAGGGGGAGGGCCATAGCAACTTCGCCAATTGTGATGACGCCTTGTTGCCATAAAAAAATGGCGAGACTGCCGACACCAAGCATGAGGCCGCCATTTATCACATGCAGTGCAAACCACATATAGGTGAAATGACGGAAGAGATTTTGGATCTCTTTTGTGTGCTGCTTGATGCCACTGGCGACATATTGGTCCTCAAAAGCGCGGCCAGCAAACAGCTTCACAGTTTGGATGTTTGTGTAACTATCAACCAGGCGGCCCGTGAGCATTGAGTGTACCTCTGACATGATGGCGGCCTGGCGGCGTATGCGAGGCAGGAAGTAAAACAGCACGCCGATGTAAGCGGCCAGCCAGCAGAGAATAGGGATGGTGAGAACAAGCGAGGCTGAACCAATGAAAAGCAGTGCTGATAGCACAAAGGACAGCACATACCAGATGCTATCTTGCACACTCATGACACTGGCTCGAAGCGCCATGCCGGTTTGCATCACCTTGGTTGCGATGCGACCAGCAAAATCACTTTGGAAAAAGTTGAGCGACTGGCGGGCGACATGATTGTGGCTTTGCCAGCGGATAAGATTCGTGAAGCCGGGAAATTGAGCGTGATGGGAAACCAGCATTTGCGCGAATGCCAGAAAGGGACGGGCGATCAATAATGCTAATATGCCAAAGAACATCCACTTGCCATCAGCCCAGACTGTCTCTGGTGTGGTTTTTGTAAACAGATCTACGATCCACCCGACAAACACTGGAATGATGGCATCTGTGAAGGCGCTAATAGCAGAGATGACGCAAGCAACCGAGACGATTGGCCAGATTTGGCGAAGAAAATAGAAATAGAAAGCGTAAAGATCTGAAGGTGGCTGAGTGTCCTTCGCCAGGGTTAGCGGGTCTATGCGGTTTTCAAACCATGTGAATATGCGCTCTAGCATTGGGGGCTGCCCTTAAATTTTACTTATGGATTTGAGAGCGATACGAAAATGTTTTTTGCCTCAGCTTGTGTTTACAAAGCCGCTCAGAATAGCGAGCAATTGTGACAAAATCTATTCACAGCTGTGTGATTTTTTTATGGGTCCACCGTGGGCGCTTTTCATAGCTCTCCCCATTTGTTTTAAGCTTCGCTGGTAGCAAGTGCTTTTTCTGGTTGGAGATTTGAATGGCTTGCCTTGATGCCCGGGCCGCCCTGAAATATCTGATCTTTTGGTGCCAGACGGGCAAGCTGCCCCGCTTTCATTATGGCAATTGTTTCACAAGCGGCAAGCGCGCTTGGCCGATGAGTAATGACAACGCAAATACCGCCCCGTGCTTTGACAGAGGAGATGGCTTTGGTGAGCGCTAAGTCCCCCGCATGATCGAGATTGGAATTTGGCTCATCAAGCACAACAAGAAACGGGTCATCATATAAGGCACGGGCCAGCCCAATGCGCTGACGCTGGCCGCCGGAAAGACTTGTGCCTTCTGAACCAAGCTCAGTTTGGTAGCCATTTTTGAAGGTAACTACCATGTCATGAATGCCAGCCGCCTTGGCGGCGATGATGATTTTTTCGCTGTTGGGAGTTGGGTCAAAACGGCAAATATTCTCTGCGATGCTGCCATCCAGCAAGCTGGTTTCTTGCGGTAAGTAGCCTATATGTTTGCCCAGTTCATCCGGTTGCCATTGGCTTAGGTCTGCGCCATCCAGCCGGATATGGCCTTTAAGCAACGGCCACACACCGGTGAGCGCACGGGCTAGGGTTGATTTGCCGCTGCCTGTATGGCCAATGACCCCCAGCGCTTGCCCGGCCTTCAATTCTAAGCTCATGTCTTTAACCAGAACGCTGCCAGTAAGCGGGGCTGTGATGGTGATAGCTTCAACCCGCAGGTTATGTTCAGGGGGCGGTAGTTTCAGGGTGTCTTTATCTGTTTTTAAGGCTGTTAATGTTTCGCCTATGCGCTTGTAACTGCGGCGAGCGGCGATGAGGCTTTTCCATTGGCTTATGGCAAGGTCAACCGGGGCGAGAGCTCTTGCCGAGGCAACAGAGGCGGCAATGATGGCACCAGCTGAGAGCTCTCCTTTGATTGTCAGATAAGCGCCAAGCCCCAACACAGCCGATTGCAGGATCATGCGAAAAACTTTTGAAAGGCTTGCAAAACTACTGGTCAAATCATTAATGCCTGTTTGCAATTTGACTTGAGCGGCGTTTGAAATTTCATAGCGGGCAACAGCGCGGCCCGCAAAGCCCATGGCATGGATGACATCCGCATTTTTTAACTGTGTTTCGGCGAGTTTTGCGCGGCTTAATTCCGCGCGGCTGGCAGCGAAACTGCGCTTTCTGGTTACGATTTCAGTCAGTAAGGTAAGGCCGGTAAGTAGCAACGCGCCGCCAATCGCTAACCAGCCTAACCAGGGGTGCAGGAGATAAATGAAAGCGATGTATAACGGCATAAAGGGGAGATCAAATAAGGCTTGGGGCCCTTGAGTTGAGAGAAAATTACGCACAATATCCACATCGCGGCCTCTTTCTCTCGCTTCGGCCAGTGAATGGCCAAAGCGGGGCATATCTATCACCACTTTATGGGTGAGGGGAGAAAGTCTTTCATCTAACCGCGCGCCGAGCCGCACTAATATTTGTGCGCGGGTCACATCGAGCAGCCCCTGGAAAAGATAGAGCGATAACGCCAAAAGTGTTAGAGCCGCCAGTGTGGGAAGGCTTTGGCTCGTCAGTGCCCGGTCATAGATTTGGAGCATGTATATCGCACCGGTGAGGGCTAAGATATTCACTACCGCTGATATGAGAAAAATAAAACAAACGGCCCCTTTAAGCCGACCGCTGATTTCACCTGGCAGTTGCTTGCCACTCATTTCATAGCCCCCGCGCCGCACTATCATTCGTACATCACTGATAGTTCAGAATATTTTGGCTATATTACTTTATTTTTTATCTTACACAACAGAAATAGAGACATTATTACTACGTGGTCTGAGGATCTTTTTCTTCATTTCTGTTGCATCGTCGTAAGCTAAACGCCGGTTTTATTCATCCGATATACTTTAGCCGCCGCTTTCCCAATCCGGGCGGCGCGCTGATGGATAATTGATTTGACCTTGCCTCCGTCTTTGCTTTTATGGACACGCCTTTCAACATGTCCCCGTAGCTTAGTCGGATAGAGCATCGGAATTGGCGTCTCGATGCGACGAGGTGCCGGTACGAAAGCGAGCATTTGCGCGTCCTTGTATGCGATCACCTTGGCGATCCCGCAAGGAATGCGCCGCATTAGAGTTCATACCCGCTTTTAAGAAGGCATTTGCATCATTTCGGAAACTTCCAATGTGCCTTCATATTTAAAATGCGGACAGTCCATAAGCAGGTTTAATGCAGCATCCATACTCTCCGCCTCAAGAATAGAAAACCCCATGATTGGATGCACAGATGCCTCTGTAGAAACGCCGTCTTTGGTTAAAACCTTCGTCACACCGACGGGTGTACCGGGATTAACAAGTGCCGCGCCCAGACCTGTTGCCCAGGCTTTCCATTCTTCCATGCTTTTTTGGCCTTCTTCGGGCGTTTCGGGTGGCTTGCCGCCGTGATAAGTAAAGATAAATTGAGGCATGTCGTTTCACTCTCTCTGTTGACTATTTCCGATAGATAAATCCAAGCGCTGCACCGGTCAGGGTAAACTGGATAAATTGAAAGACGGTATGATAAATCAAGAATAGTCCAATCGGTGCGATATTAAACTTTGCAGCCGTTGCAAACCCCATCGCGGTATAGGTCATCAATCCGACAATGAGATTGAATTTGATTCCGCGAAAAATCGGGTTGCCCTCATTTTTGTTGAAATAAGGATAGAGATATCCAATCACAGCCCCCTGGATCACAATGGCCAGCACACCCAAAGGGATAATCGGCTCGGTCCGCGTCATGGCACCCCATGACACATACAAATCATGAAACCACATGATGTGCCACGGATACGCCCACGCCATCGTGATTACAAAATAACCCATTGTAAAAAATGTGAGTTTTTTAATCTCCATGGCAAAGTTTTCCTTTTTTCGCATATGGATTAGTTCTATGATGAAAGTGGTAGTAGAAACAATTCTATGATGAAAGTGAAAAATCGTGGTTGCCAAGATTGAGCACAAAACCCGTACCGGATGCCCTGTGGCCTGCTCGCTTGATATTGTAGGTGACCATTGGACGCTCTTGATTGTCCGCAATCTGATGTTTTTAGGCCTACATGAATATAAGGACATGCTGGGCACTGAAGAGAAAATCTCTAGCAGTGTTCTGTCTGACCGCCTGAAAAAGCTGGAGCAGGACGGCGTCATTGCTTCCATTTCCCACCCCGAAAGCGGACGCAGAAAACTTTATTACCTTACCCCTATAGGTAAAGACCTTATCGATGTGATGGTTGGTATTGTTATTTGGGCGAATAAGCATTTAAGCGCGTGGCTCAAAATACCTGCTGACAAAAAAGCATTGCTGGAAAACGACCCCCAAAAATTTAAGGCTGTTGTTTTAAGCCAACTGGAAATTTGGGAGAAGGAATATTTGTGAGGTGGAGTTGTTTTCTCTAAATCTCTGCGCCCACATATACCAGGGTCGGGGCTTATAGCCCCTGTTTCGGTGTTCTGATCCGGCGAGGTACTGGGATGAAGGAGCGCATCTGCGCATCCTTGTATGCGATGACTCTGACGATCCGGCGCATTGCCGCGACGGCTTCGGCATGTTCCGGTGTGCAGGGCCGCGTTGAGATAACGCCTTTGCGTGCCAGTTTGAACATTGCGCTCAGTTCCCTGATCGACAGGCCGTGGAGTTGTTCGCAACTCATCCGGTGGTCATTGGTCTTCTCCTTCTCGTCTCTCCAGCCGCGACCGCCGCGGCCTTTATGATGCCCGGTGCCGCATCCGTCAGGACCGGAACAAGAGAAGGACTGGCCTCAGCCGCTCACGCGGCAGCCAGTTGCGGCACACTATCATTCCTACACCACTGATAGTTCATAATATCTTGGCTAGATTACTTTATTTTTTATCTTACACAACAGAAATAGAGACATTATTACTACGTGATCTGATGATTTTTTTCTTTGTTTTTTCTGCATCGGCACAAGCTAAACGCCGGCTTTATTCATCCGATATACTTTAGCCGCCGCTTTCTCAATCCGGGCGGCGCGCTGATGGATAATTGACTTGACCTTGCCTCCGTCTTTGCTTTTATGGACACGCCTTTCAACATGTCCCCGTAGCTCAGTCGGATAGAGCGTCGGATTCCTAATCCGAAGGCCAGAGGTTCGAATCCTCTCGGGGACGCCACTATGTATCTCACGGCTATTCCGGTCGCGATGCGACCGGGCCTCCGATGGGGCGGGCTCTTCGCCCGGGAAGCGCTTCCGCTGCGCCATGTCGGTGCGGCGCAGGAGCGCCTTACTCCTGATGCTACAAATCTTATCCTTAAGCTAATCTGGCGGCGGAGCAATCAGGGCACTTAGGAAGCTGAGCTAAGGGGGGAGCGGTGTTTGGCCTTTCTTTTCATCGCTGCCACTTGTCAAAGCGGTGTGGCTGAGCAATAATTTTACTATGATAGAGAAACCTACAGAGGCGAATGCGCCTCAGAGACAGCGGGGCATGCAGATACCTGCAATGCGGCGCATTGATGTTAGCACCGGACCGATATGTCTGTTACTGGGCTTACGTGATTTTAGCGATGCGCCAAAATATGGCTTTGTGCTGGGGGCGGTTTATGCGTTGGGTGGCTGGCTGGTTTTTGCGCTGCTGTTCTGGCTTTCGATGCCCTATCTTGCTTATCCGGCCGCGCTGGGTTTTGCGTTTATTGCTCCTTTTATTGCCGCGGGTTTTTATGAGGTGAGCCGCCGCCTTGAAACAGGACAGCCCCTTAATTGGGAGATTGTTTTGGGAACTGTATGGCAGCAGAAAGGTCGGGACATGGGCTGGATGGCACTTGTCACCGGGTTTGCTTTTTTCATCTGGGTGGATTATGCGGCGATTATCTTTCTTCTGTTCTTTGGCCTTAAAGAATTAGAGCCAGCCGCATTTATGCAAGCGCTAACAGGCACCTGGAACGGGTTTTATTTTATCCTGCTTGGTAATATTGCAGGGGCGGTTATGGCGATGATTGTTTTCTCTCTCACTGTAATCTCTTTTCCTCTCCTTATGGATCGTGAGATTGATTTTGCGACAGCTATGACCACCAGTGTGAAAGCTGTGATTGCTAACCCCTTAGCTATGATGGTCTGGGCGGTGATAATCGGGCTGTGTTTATTCACCACGCTGATAAGCCTTTTTATAACACTGCCTGTTGTGCTGCCTGTGCTTGGGCATGCGACCTGGCATATGTACCGCAAGGTGATCGCCCATGCGGAGCAACCAGAAGCCGAGCGCTTGTAACGCGCGGCCTTTCCCGCTGTTGGCTTATCTTTTCCCTCAAGGCGTGTTAGCGGAGCGCCGTCATCGCTGCATAACCGCTAAGTGCTGTCACGCTGGTTAGGGCTGTGCCCCAGGCCCAATCAATAAACGTGGCTTTGGCCGGCCAGCCTTCTAAAACAGCTAGATTGGTCAAATTATACGTCCCATAAGCCCCGAGGCCGAAAATGGCACCGGCCAACATCACCGCCTGCCATTGGCTATTCACAAAGGCTGTGGGCTCAGCTGCTGGGGCTGCGTTGGGCGCTATAACCAGATATGTAATGGCGAAGGCGTAGACCAGATAAAACAGAATGGCCGCATACCAGTTTGGGCTGCCTCGAAGGAGCCCCGCCATTTGCTCAGCGTAGAAATTTTTGGCGACAAACCCGAGCCAGATAGCATCGAGGATGATGAAGCTGATTAAACTTGCCGCATAGGCGATGAGGATGGGTTTCATATTACTGTGGTTCCGCTCATTTGATTTTTGGCCATTTAAATTCGGCCACTCACAAAATTTATGGTTTTGCGCTCATATCATAGTAGGCGCTTGATTGCTTATTGTCGTCTTGGACTTATCATTGATCATATAGAGAACGGCATAAAGGCGCAGGTTTTCTCTCTTTCATTAATGTAAATTTTCTATCAAGGAGACCTTTGCATGACGGGGTTAGCTTATATCGAATTTAGTGAGGTGGGGCTTCGCCTGGCGGCTGCGGCAGGCTTTGCCTTTTTACTGGGTGTTGAGCGCGAGTTAAAGGGCAAGTCCTTTGGGCTTAGAACTCACATGCTTCTATGCATTGGCACAGCTGCTTTCGCGATTATTGCCATGGAGCTTACTCTTAGCCTTGCTCCGCAGGAGAATGCTGTTTCAGTAGATCCGATGCGGGTGGTGGATGCGATTATAGCTGGGATCAGTTTTCTTGGCATGGGCTCTGTCATCCGGTCTGATGATAGCATTATGGGGGCGACAACAGGGGCTGGCATTTGGGTGCTTGGCTGCATTGGGCTGGCAACTGGACTTGGGCTTTATGCCATCGCCGCGCTGATCACAGGATTGGTGTTGTTTATTTTTGTGATTTTAAATCCATTCGATAACTGGCTGAAAAAGAAGCTGTCGGATTATAGCAATTGAAGGCGTATAATAATAAAACTGATTAAACCCTTTACCTCATTAAACCTTGGAGGGAGTTGATATGAAAAAAATGGGCCCACAGCTGAAAAAACCAAATCATATCACGAGGCGGGCCATGGTTACCGGGTCTCTCTTTGGCCTCGGCGCTGGAAGTGCTGGTATTGTTAGCGGCCTCTGCCTGCCGCATTCTGCTTTCGGGGCAGGACCAAAACCAGTTGATATTGCAGCTGCAAAACAAATTGAAGGAGCCTGCCGTTTATTGCCAGAGGCGGTGGAAGGGCCCTATTATTTTGATCCTAAACTTGTGCGCCAGGATATTCGTGATGGTAGGCAGGGGCGTGAGATCTCGCTGGTTTTAAAAGTGGTTGATGGCGTGTCTTGCCAGCCCCTAGACGGTGTGCGGGTTGATGTGTGGCATGCAGATGCGCGGGGGGTTTACTCTGGCTATGATAGCCAGGGAGACAAGAGAAATATTTCCGCTAGAGGTGAGGACTATCTCAGGGGGACCCAAATTAGCCAAGCTGATGGGCTTGTGCGCTTTACCACGATTTATCCGGGGTGGTATCCGGGCCGCACACCCCATATTCACGTGAAGGTATTTCTGAACAGGATGACGCTGCTTACTGGTCAAATCTATTTCCCTGAAGAACTTTCACAGCGTATCTACTCATCATTTGAACCCTATGTTAAGCGCCCGGTCTCTGACACGCGTAATAGTAACGACTGGCTGTTTCAATCAGCGGCGAAAGAAGGGGGCGGCATTGTTATGACGGTGGACTCTGAAGAGGATGCTCTTGTTGCTTCACTTGTAATTGCGGTTGATAAAAGCGGGTAATTCGGCGGCTGTTTAAAAGCTAGGTGGCGGAGATATTACAAGGCTGTCTGCGTTCTGGCTGGTTATGCCGTGCTGTGTGAATGCAATTTATTTGCGCCGCACCCCTTTGGCCATTTTACCTTTTCCTAATTACTTTTCAGATGGCCGGGCATTGAAACTATTTTGTATTATTGCGGTCTTTTGCTCGCCCCATCTCCCTTAAAAGGTACCTTCACTATGCACCATTAATCTCAACGAATGCGTTCGAAGCACGGGCTGACAAGTTTGCATGTTAATTGTGCAGACCCCTGCCTAAATCATTAGCTGTTATACAAAATCCGGACTTAAATTTTAAGAATGTGAGCCAAAAATTTAATTTAGGCATTTTGAAATTCAGCTAGAGATGATAGTAAAGATAGACTGTTGGTCATTACATTTTGCGTAATGAGCCGATATGAAAATGGAAATTATACAGCTCCGAAGGCGGCATGAATGTTTGATGAGATGTTGGGTGACAATGAAACATTGCGTGAGCCTTATGCAAAATATCAGCAATGGATCGAACAAGAAGACACTAAGCATCTAAATAAAAAAGCGACCGAAGCTGAGGCCTTTTTTCGCCGCACGGGTATCACTTTTAATGTTTATGGTAGCGAAGAAGCCAATGAGCGGTTGATCCCGTTTGATATCGTGCCGCGCATCATTTCTGGTCATGAGTGGAATAAGCTCTCCCGCGGGATTGAGCAACGGGTTCGCGCCATCAATGCTTTTCTTTATGACATTTATCACCGTCAGGAAATTTTGCGAGCGGGTGTGGTGCCGGCTAAATTGATAGCGCAAAATGAAGCCTTTCTGCCGCAGATGATTGGCGTCTCTCCGCCAGGCGGTGTTTATACGCATATTTGCGGTGTTGATATTGTACGTACGAGCGAGCGCGACTTTTATGTGCTTGAGGATAATGTGCGCACGCCGTCCGGGGTCTCTTATATGTTAGAGAACCGGGAGACGATGTTGCAGATGTTTCCCGAACTGTTCAGCAAAATTAAAGTGCGCTCTGTTAGCGAATATCCTAAAAATATGCGGCGCTCACTGGCGGCCTGTACCCCTAAATTATGTGAGGGTAAACCTGTTGTTGCTGTGTTAACACCGGGCATATTTAACTCAGCATATTTTGAACATGCGTTCCTGGCGGACCAGATGGGGGCTGAGCTGGTTGAAGGCCATGACCTTAAAGTGGTTGATGGCCATATCGCCATGCGTACAACACGCGGCTTTAAAGCCATTGATGTGCTTTACCGCCGTATTGATGATGATTTTCTAGACCCCCTCACTTTTAACCCTGACAGCATGATTGGTGTACCGGGGATTATGGATGTTTACCGGGCGGGGCGCATTACGATTGCCAATGCGCCGGGCACTGGCATTGCCGATGATAAGGCGATCTATTCCTATATGCCTGATATCGTTAAGTTTTATACTGGTGAGTCGGCGTTATTAAAAAATGTGCCTACTTATCGTTGCGCTGAAAAAGACTCTCTTACTTATGTGCTTGATAATCTTTCTGAGCTGGTGGTGAAAGAGGTTCATGGCTCTGGTGGCTATGGCATGTTGGTTGGACCAGCTGCCAGTAAACGAGAAATTGCTGCCTTTAAACTCAAGCTGCTCGATAATCCTGAAAACTATATTGCACAACCAACCCTTGCACTTTCTACGGTGCCGATCATGACAAAGAAAGGGCTAGCGCCGCGCCATGTTGATTTGCGCCCCTTTGTGTTGAGCTCGCCAAACCGTATTCAAATTACCCCGGGCGGGTTAACACGTGTTGCCTTGAAAAAAGGCTCGCTGGTGGTGAATTCCAGCCAGGGTGGCGGCACGAAAGACACATGGATTCTAGATGAGTGATAGCGATTTTAGATGAGTGATAGCCCCTTAAAACCCATGGTAATAGAGATGAACAGCCTTAGCTGCACCCTCCCTCAGATAGACACAAAACAACATGTGGCTTTGCTTGTCGTTAGTAAGCCTGCTGCCATTAAGCGAGGTTTATATGCTTGGTAAAACTGCCGCTGGACTATATTGGATGTTTCGCTATTTGGAGCGAAGTGAAAATACAGCGCGGATGCTGGATGCGGGCTTTCGTATTGCGCTGACCCGCTCAACTGCTGCTGAAGATGAATGGGTCTCTGTGTTGGCGAGCGCTGGTTCCCATAATAGCTATATTGAACAATATGATCAGATTGATGCGCCTAGCGTGATCAACTTTCTTCTGCGTGAGAAAAATAACCCGTCTAGTGTGATGTCAATGGTGGAGACGGCGCGAAATAATGCCCGCCTTGTTCGGACGGCGCTGACCCGTGAAGTTTGGGAAGCGACGAATGAATGCTGGATGACCATGAAGGATCTGTTAGCGCACCCCATTCATGAAAAAGAACTGCCGGCTGTGTTGCGTAGCATACGCCAGCAAAGCGCCCTGGTTCGCGGGGCACTGCATGGCACAATGCTCAGAAATGACAGCTATGACTTTGCCAGGATTGGCACATTTTTAGAGCGGGCAGATAACACAGCGCGCATTCTTGATGTGAAATATTACGTGTTGCTCCCTTCAGCTCAGCATGTTGGCACCTCAATTGATAATGTGCAGTGGGAGACCATTTTGCTCTCTGTATCTGGCCGAAGTGCTTATCACTGGCTTTATGAAGGTGAGACAAACCCGGTGAGCATTGCCAATTTTCTTATTCTTGATCGGCAGATGCCGCGGTCTTTTGCATTTTGTTTCACCAAGCTTGCAGAAACACTTGGCTATCTCGGGGAAGATTATAACATTGAGCATCCCTGCCAGCTTAAGGCAGAAGCCATGCTCAAGAATTTAAAACAGAAAACGATCAATGATATTATTGATCAGGGTTTGCATGAATTTATACAGGATTTTATTTCTGAAAATCAGAAAATCGCTAGCATGATTGAAGAAGATTTCCGTTTTTACGGCTAATTCGGCACTACACCCCTTAACCTTTATCTAAGGCCCATTCATGAGACTGAAGATTTCGCATCAAACCAGATACACCTATGACGAGCCCGTGCAATATGCTTTGCAGCAGCTTCGTCTAACGCCAAAATCACGGGTTGGGCAATCTGTTGTGAACTGGGAGACGATTGTCGAGGGCGGCACCACTGAGCTGGAATTTACTGACCAGCATAATAATCATGTGGCGCTTATTAGCATTGAACCTGAGCTGAGTGAAATTACCATTACCTGTCAGGGCGAAGTTGAAACCAGTGACACGGCTGGCATAATTGGAGAGCATGGCGGCTATGCGCCGCTTTGGTATTTTAAGCGCTCGACAGATTTAACTGAAGCTGGCGGGTTGGTGACGACACTTGCTGAACAGCTAGGGGATGGCTTTGAGGGTGATATTGCCAAGCTGCATGCGCTTTCGCTAAAAATTACTGAAAGCGTCCCTTATGAAAAGGGGCAGACCAGTGCTGTTAGCTCAGCAGAAGAAGCGCTGAAGACCGGCCATGGTGTTTGTCAGGATCATGCCCATATCTTCATTTCGGCTGCCAGGTTATTGGGCTTTCCGGCGCGGTATGTGAGCGGTTATCTGATGATGAATGACCGCATTGATCAGGATGCCAGCCATGCCTGGGCTGAGGTGCATATTGATGGCATTGGCTGGGTTGGATTTGATGTCTCTAATGGCATTTCACCTGATGAACGCTATGTGAGGGTGGCCACTGGCCTCGATTATAAAGAGGCAGCGCCTATTTCAGGTATGCGATTTGGCGAAGCACAAGAATCTATGGTTGTAAGCCTGCAAGTTCAGCAGTAGTGTCGCGCATCGCTAACATGGATTTACCCAGATGACTTATTGTGTTGCACTGCAGCTGAATAGCGGCCTTGTGTTTATGTCTGATACCCGCACCAATGGTGGGGTCGATAATATTAATAAATTTCGCAAAATGTATACCTGGTCCGTGCCAGGTGACCGGGTGATTACCATTCTCTCGGCCGGCAACCTTGCAACCACGCAAGCGGTGATCAGCCATCTTGAAGATCGCATGAAACTGCCAGAATACCGGGAGCCGATTTTATCTAAAGCGCTGACTATGTTTGAGGTTGCTCAGATGGTTGGCGAAATACTCGCTGATGTGATCCGCTCAAGCAGCGGAGATAGCGGCCAGCAGGCTGCCTCTGCCTTTAATGCGACATTGATTGTTGGCGGGCAAATCTCTACCAGCGAATCTCGTATATTTATGATTTACCCTGAGGGGAATTTTATTGAGGCGTCTGAAGACACGCCTTATTTCCAGCTGGGTGAAACAAAATATGGCCGGCCGATTTTGGTGCGGGCGTTTGACCAGAATATGAGCTTTGAGGATGCGGTTAAAATGCTGCTGCTCTCATTCGATTCTACGATCAAGGCCAACCTCTCTGTGAGCGCTCCGCTAGACCTGATGTATTATGAGAATAATAGCCTGCAGGTGACGTATCAGCATCGGTTTGAAGAGGATGACCCCTATTTATTGCAGGTCTCCCATGGGTGGGGTGATGCATTAAAAATGGCGTTTGATACCTTGCCGAACTTTGCGCCTTACGGGACCAATTAACAAAGCTAATGTGATTTCAGTGACTTTAAGGGTCCTTCAGCCTGGCTTAGCTCTTTGCCAAGCTGGTCGCTGGCGTCTGCGCGCGGCTTGGAAAGCCTCGCAATCACCACATAAAGCGCTGGTGTCAGGAACAATGTGAAGATGCCGGCTAGACCCAGCCCGCCAAACACCACCCAGCCAATGGCGGCTCTCGATTCTGCGCCGGGGCCTGTGCCGATAATCAGCGGCAAACCAGCCAACACTGTTGAAAGCATGGTCATGAGAATTGGGCGAAGGCGCACTGAAGAGGCTTCTCTCGCCGCATCATCTACTGAATAGCCCTCATCGCGGAGCTGATCTGCAAACTCCACCATCAGGATGCTGTTTTTGGCCATAATACCAATAAGCATGAGCACACCGATCTGACTATAGATGTTGATAGATGTGCCTGTAAGAGCAAGGGCAAAAATTGCAGCACAAATGCCAAAAGGCACAGTGAGAATGACAACCGCTGCACTGCCGGGGCTTTCAAACTGAGCGGTGAGCACAAGAAACACCACAACAAACGCGATGAAGAAAGTGATCATGGTGCCGGATGAGGTTTCATTCAAGGCGGCGGCCTCATCAAGCAGCAGCATATTGATGCCTGGGGGCAGGGTTGTCTCTGCAATTTTCTGAATGGCGGTAATAACTTCTCGGAGAGAATAATCACCTGTTGGATCTGCGGAGATTTCAATGGCGCGGCGCTGGCCGTGGCGGTCAAGCTCGGCGGCAACGGCATATTCTTTAAAGGTCACCAGTTGAGAGAGCGGCACCATGCGGTTATCTGCGGTGCGCACGAATAGGTTGCGCAGATCTGAGGGGTCATTGACCACACCGGGCTTGGCCTCTAGCAGCACGGGGACAATTTTATCGTTTATGGTAAGTTCTGCCACCTCATCATTATCAACCAGCACGCGCACTGTTGTGGCGAGGTCTTCTATGGCGACGCCAAGGTCTGAGGCGCGCCGGCGATCAATATTAACGGCAAGTTGTGGCTGTGTGGCGCGGTATTCGACGCGGAAATTATCAGCTTCTTTCAGGTCTTTTTCCATAGCGCGGACGAGGTCATCTGCTGCGATGGCGATCTGGTCATAATTAGCCCCGGTTAAAGCGAATTTTATGCCGCCACCACTTCCTCTAAGCCCGAGGCTGTTGCCGCGTATGGCGCGGGCCTGAGACCCTGGAATTTCGCTAAGAGATTTCTTGATGCTGTTTATGATCTCCCCTTCGCTGATGCTGCGTTTTGACCAGTCTGCTAGCGGGGCTTCTATCCAGCCTCGGTTGGGGTCCCAGCGGCCAGAGATGGTGAAGATCTCTTTGATGACGCCTTTGTCGGCCATGGGTTTTAAGATGTTTTCAACGGCGGCAACTTGCCTGTCAGCATAATCAATGCCCGTGCCATCTGGCCCAACCAGCCGCACTGTGACGGTACCGCGATCTTCTTCTGGTACCAACTCTTCACCCAGGGTTGTGTAGGTGATGGCACCGAGCATTGCAATGATAATGCTGGCGCTAAAAATCAGCACGGGCATAGCGATGATGCGCGACAACAGGCCAGTGTAAATCTTATTTACTTTCTCACCGGCCCAATAAACAAATCTGGCTAATCTTGTTTGCTGCTCTAATTCTGTATAGGGGAGGCGTGATGCCAACATGGGGCAGAGGCTAAGGGCGACAAAGGAAGAGATCGCGACCGTAATGGCCAGCACAAAGCCAAACTCTGTGAATAAGCGCCCGGCGGTTGAGGGCAAGAAAGAGATCGGCAGAAACACGGAAATCAGAGTGGCTGTGGTGGCTATAACAGCAAAGAACACCTGACGAGTGCCAAGGACAGCAGCGGCGCGGGGGCCGATGCCATGGCTGCGCAGGCGCTGGATATTCTCGAGCACAACGATTGCATCATCCACCACCAAGCCAGTTGCCAGCACCAAGGCCAGCAGGGTGACAAGATTGAGCGAGAAACCCATGAGCCAGATGGCGGCGAGGGTGCCTGTTAGGGCGATGGGAATGGTCACCGCCGGGATAAAGGCAGCTCGCATTTGGCCAATGAAAAAGGCGATCACGGCAACAACAATGACAATGGCCAGCAACAGGCTGATCAGCACCTCATATATTGAGCCTTCAATGAATTTAGCATCATCTGAAATGGTGCTGATTTTGATATCTTTATAACGCTCCGATAAGCGCGCGATGACCGTTTTTACATCTCTAGAGATTGAAACTGTGTTGGATTCTGCCTGGCGGATGATCCCCATATTCACCACAGTGCGGCCATTTAAGCGGGTGTAGTTTTCCGCTTCTGCCGGGCCAAAAGAGGCGGAGGCCACATCTTTCAGGCGGACCGGGTCTCTCAGGATGAGATTTTCTATTTCTTGTGGTGAGGTGACGGAAGCATTGGCCCGCACGATCACTTCCTGATCGCCTGATTTGAAGCTGCCAGCGGGCACATCATACCGGGCATTTTCCAGGACTTTGACTACATCTGCGACGGCGAGTTGATAACTCGCCAGCTTTAGCGGGTTGAGACTAACCCGGAGCACGCGTTCCCGATCGCCAAACAAATTGACCTCTGCAACCCCATCCACTGAGGTTATTGCGGGCACTATTTCATCCTCTACCCGCCGGGTCAGTTCATCAATGCTCAGGGTTTGACTTTCAGCGGCCAGCTGGATGATTGGCCTTGCATCGGCATCGGCTTTCACAACGAAAATATCTTCAACGCCATCAGGTAACTGGCGCTCTACGCGGCTGACAGCCTCACGGATATCATTGGCGGCATCGATCAAATTCACCTTGGGTGTGAATTCAATGCGGATGCGGAGGTTATTCTCTTCGCTGGAGGAGCGCACGGCTTTGACGCCATTGACCCTGGCGACGGCGGCTTCGATTACGCTGGTGATTTCAGCGTCTATGGTTTCTGGTGAACCGCCGGGGTAATTGGCGCGCACGGTGACGATGGGGCGGTCAATATCTGGTAGCTCGCGCACTTCAATCCCGAACAGCGCCCCCATGCCAGCAATGACGATGAGCAGGTTGATAACCACAGCCAGGTAAGGGCGGCGCACACTGAGGGCGGCGATATCACCTTCGACTTTGTGTCCTGTCGCATCTTCTGATTTATCAGATGCTGAGCTGGCGGTTTCGGTCATCTCTCATCTTTCGTTGATTTGAAGAGTTTAATTACTTAGCTGGGCTGTGTTTGGGTCAGGCAATTCGTAGCTGACTGGGCTACCGGGCCGCAATCTCTGCACGCCTTCCACTACCACGTAATCGCCTTTGGCTATGTCACCTTTTATGATGATAAGGCTGTTCAACCGTTTGACGATATCAACCGGGACTTGATCTGCGGTGTTGTTCTTTATGCGCCAGACATGGCTTTTGCCTTTGGCCCAGTTCAATGCCAATTCCGGGATGAGGGGGTAGGTCTCTCCCTTTAAAGTTATCTCAACGGCGAAAGACATGCCGGGGCGCAACAAGTCTTGCTCATTTGTCAGAACAGCGCGGGCGGTAACGGATCTTGTTGTTGGATTTACCCTCGCATCTATCTGATCAATGATGCCGGTGAAGTAGCGCTCTTCCATACTGGGGGTACGGGCGCTGATCTTTTGGCCAAGTGAGATCCGCGTCATGAATAATTCCGGGATCTCAAATTCAATGAGTATTTTGCCTCTATCATCCAGGGTGATGATTTCTGTGGCGGCGGTGATGCGATCTCCCAGCTCCACTTTTGGGATGCCGACGATGCCATCAAAGGGGGCGATAACCTGGCGTTTGCTCAAAGCTTCCTTTGCCTGGGCCAGCTCTAGCTTGGCGCGGTTATAGAGGTTTTTGGCGTCATCAACATTGGCCCTGGAGGTGATTTTTTTGCCCAACAGAACATCTGCCCGCTCACTTAATCGCTTTGCCTCTAGCACTTTGTTTCTGGCGACCCTGACAGCGAGGGCAGCATCTTGAGAATCAAGCTCAAGAATAACATCGCCCTGTTTGACTTTATCACCGGCGCGGATTTCAAATTTTATGATCTCGCCAGCTGTTTCAGATTGCAGGGTGACAAATCTTTGCGCGCGACCCGTGCCTACTGCCTCTACCAGCTCATCATTTGCGGCGCTTTGTACCTGCTTGACTATGACGGGGAGGGCTTGATCTTTCTGCCGGTTGGATTTTCTACCCTGCTGTTCAGAGGGGGCGATATTAGCAAAGACTTCACCAATATGGTCGCGGGCAACCCACAGGCCGGCTGAAATACCAAGCGCGATGGCAAATATCACCATTTGAAGGATCAAGGAGATGTGGCGTTTCATCACTTAACTCCAAGACAGCATATTATATGGATCACTGCTTTTGCCATCTGCTTCTTCTATGGGTTTAACATTCATACTACATCCGGATATTAGCCATTTTACTAGCATGGAAACATCACCAAACTTAGACAGAAACAGCCATTAGGTTAAGAGCGTAGCTGGTGGGCCTATTCACCTGGTGCTGGCGCCGATTTTTAAACATTCATTTATTTTGAACCTTTTCTTCCCCTGCCCCGACATAGAAGTGATCTGGTGATGAAAAAAAGGAATATTCAAATGTCTAAACGTTTATCAATTTCTACTCTCGGCCTATTTATGGCGGTTTTTGTCAGTCTTTCTACCATTGGTACGTCAGCCCATGCGAAAACCTGTTGGCCTTATTCAAAAATAACTGCAACGGCTGGTATTGCTGTGAAGCAATCTACTGCCAAAAAATATGGCCGCATCAATTGGCGTGTGAAAGTCAGGGCGATTGCCACATTGGGCACAGCTTATGACAATTGGGGCATTGCCAATGAACGTAGCTATAATTGCAAAAAGAAATATGGCACATGGCGCTGTAATGCCTCGGCACGGCCCTGTCGGCCATAACCCATTTCACTTCGCATAAAGAGACAAAGGCCCGGAGCATTTTTTCCGGGCCTTTAACTGCTGGCTGAATAGATCGCAGCAGCTGTTGTTAGTTGGCGCGGCGCACCTCAACCAGATTATCTGAGAATGAGGGGGCGTGGCCCATATCTGTAAACTCAGCAGATGAGATGCTATTGACTGTGCCGCTATTCAGCTGCCGCCAATAACCGAGCGAGGCGACAACGATGCCTTCATTGACATCATCTGTTATTTTAGCTTCACCTTTAAAAGCACCGCGTTGATTTGAGACCTCAACCCGGTCACCCTCACGGATACCGCGTGTGTTGGCATCGGCGGCGTTGATCAAAACAAACTGTTCGCCTTGCCCTTTGATTTTTTCTTCCATATTTGCATAGCAGGAATTCAAGAACCCATGGCTCTTGGGGGAGACGATGTTGAGCGGGAATTTTTCTGCCAGCTGTGGGTTGCTGGCCGGGCTTTCCCTCGGCGGCGTATAATCTGGTAATGGATCTAGTGGCTCCCCTGGTTGGAAGCCTTCATACATTTGGCGGAATGGGCCAGCGACAAAATTTACTGCCCCTTCAATGAGGAAATTGCATTTGCCGTTTTCTGTCGGGAAATTACCCTCTGCATGGGGGAGGCGATCATCTGGCGTGCCGACCTTGAGGCGGGCAAAGCCATGTTCCCGGAGGTAGGCAAGGTCAATGCCGTCACAGGCGGGGGCATCCCAATCAACATAATTTTCGAGGCATTCGCTATCTGACCATTTGAAATTATCTTCTTCAAAACCCAACCGGGCCGCCAACTGCCTGAAAATCTCATTATTCGGAATGGCTTCGCCTGGGGCTTCAGCGCATTTCGTGTTGTATGTCAGGTAGAGATGCCCCCAGGAGAGGATCATATCTTCCATCTCAGCGCCCATCGTGGCGGGGAGCAAAATATCAGCATAGCTTGCTGTATCTGATATGAAATGCTCCGCTGAGACCAGGAACAGATCTTCCTGCTCCAGGCCTTTAACGATTTTGTCAGTTTCTGGCGCTTGTGTGACCGGATTTGAGTTCCAGCACATCATTGATTTTATGGGTGTTTTTAAATCCATTTCACCCGTTAATGCGCGGCCAATCTGAAGGTTATTGACGACCTGTGTGCCCTCTGGGATGAGATCTGGCCGGCAGATAACATCGAATTTATAGGGATGCTCCCACACAGGGAATTGGGTGATGCCGCCGCCAACATGACGCCACGCACCGGTAAGGGCTGGAATGCAGGACACGGCGCGTATGGTTTGGCCGCCGCCGTGATGACGCTCTAACGCAACACCAATGCGGATGGCTGCTGGCTGGGAGGTTGCCAGCTCGCGGGCCAAGGTGCGGATGTCTTCCGCAGGGATGCCAGTAATTACCGCCGCCCATTCCGGGGTGCGGGTACTAGCTCGATCTGCCAGCTCCTCATAGCCATGGGTGTAGTTATCGACATAGTCTTGATCGACAAGGCCCTGTGCAATAATTGAATTTATGACCGCCATGGCGAGGGCGCCATCTGTGCCCGGTTTTGGACAGAGGTGCCAGTCTGCTTCTTTGGCGGTTCTTGATCGGTAGGCATCTATGACGACAACTTTCGCGCCCTTCTTTTTTGCTTCTTTTATAATTGCCCAATGGTGGAGATTGGTGCTGACACTGTTGCAGGCCCAGATGACAATATATTTCGAGTGGATATAACTTTCAGGGTCGAGGGCGGCGGTGGGGCCAAGGGTGAGCAGCCAGGCGGTGCATGATCCTTCACCGCAGAAGGTGCGCTCACAAACAGTTGCGCCAAGGCGGTTAAAAAAAGCATCGCCGCCATTTAGCCCGTGAACCAGACCTTGATTGCCTAAATAACTATAGGGGATAATTGCTTCTGGGCCATGCTCATCAATAATGCTGCGCCAGCGGGTGACTATTTCATCCAAGGCTTCATCCCATGAGATGCGCTCAAATTGCTTTGAGCCTTTTGGGCCAGTGCGGCGCATGGGGTAGAGCAGACGATCGGGATGGTAGTGGCGCTTTTCATAATCTTTGAGTTTAACGCACAGGCCGCCATTGGTCATTGGGTGGTCCGGGTTGCCGCGCACGCTTTTTAGTTGGTCATTCTCGACCGTGAAGATCATCGAACATGTGTCGGGGCAGTCATGAGGACAGCCGCCATAAAATTCTTTTTTAATTGGTAGTTCGTTCATAGTGCAGCTCCCTCAAATGCAGAGTTTTGCCGCGCCATGGTCTTTATTTATTTGATAATTTTTTTGGGACGCCCCCTTTGTAATTAAATTCAAGGTGTAAATAATTACAGGGTCTATTTTAATTTGGCAGCTCTGCGATTGCTTCTTTTTTCTGTGTCGGAATGTCGCAGAGTAACAGTCAGCAATTTCAAGGACAAGCTGAAGGGCTTCACTAGTGCGTGATATACTGATTATGAAGTGATTGCGTTTGAAGATAATGGGGTGACTGGCTGATTATTAAGCCGTTGGTGCATTGGAAAAATGGGTTAGAAAAATCTGGCGCAGCCATTGATGGCATTCATCGCGCTCAAAACTACGGTGCCATCCAAGATAAATTTCAAAGGCAGGCTGCGTGAAGGGGAGCGTTACCTCTGTCACTGCCAAATGCTCAGTTATCGTGGAGGCATGAAGGCGGGGGATGGTCACAAGGGCGCCTGTTTCAAGAGCGAGCAATAAACCGGTTAGTGATGAGGAAACACGGGTGATGAGCCCCTTTGGTAATTTACGTTTTAAGAACTCCTCTTCCACCGGGCCATTTTTCAGGCCTGAGGCCTGTATGATGATATGGGGCGTTGTAGAAAATTCTTTTGGGGTTAGCTTTTTGGTTTCCAAGCCCGAATTACTCACCAACTCATGCGATTTTTTACACAGTGTTACGTAGCTCTCTTTGCGGATCAGCTGCCAGGTGATGTCTGCCACAGTGCTGCCGGGCTCGCCTTCTGAGAGGGCAAAATCAGTGCGGCCAAGGCGCAGATTTTCATAGCCCCCCGGCGCTTCCAGGGGCACACGATCGAGAGTGATGTTCGGTGCTTCGCTTTTTATTTCTCGCCGTAAGGCGGGGAGCAGATACAGCTCTGTTAATTCCGGACCTGCAAAAATAAAGCGGCGCTCTTGGGTGCCCGGGTCGAAGGGTGTGGTGGGCCGCAATAGGCTTTCAAGACCCGAGACAATAATATGGATGGAAGGGGCCAATTCTTTTGCGCGGGCGGTTGGTGCGAGGCGCTGGCCGGCGCGAACAAATAATTCATCACTGAAGATATGGCGCAGATTTGCCAGAGCGTGGCTAACAGCTGATGGGCTGCGGCCCAATCGTTCTGCAGCTTTGGTGACACTCGCATCAATTAACAGCGCATCCAGCACTACGATGAGGTTGGCATCCAGTTCCTTTAAATGCATGGCATGTTCATTCGGTATTTGGTCATTTGATCGGGGCTCGCTTGACGCCGCTTAACAATTATTTTGCGCATCTTTTTAAAAGTTGTGCTCTTTGTTCCTCAGCTGCCTTTAAAGAGTTCAGGGCTGATTAAGTGGCTTAACTTGAGCTCACTATAGGCGAAATTCTGCCTTTAATAACTGCGTTACATGCATGTATTATATTTTATATTATTCATTTTACTAAATGTTATTTTGGGGGCACTGTCCCTATCAATGCTTTCAATTGTCGTTCCAAGATTGAAAGCATTCTTTGAATGAATTCATATAGATCAATTGGTTGGCGGTTTTTTCCTAATTTTCCGCGGTTGATTTTTCTTACCTATGACTTCTCTCACTGTGAAGCAGCAAAACTTTATCGCACCATTTTTATGGTGCGATTTTTTTTGTATTGGCTTTGGCTACTGCTTCTCGCTGCTGTTCGAGAATTAAAACTCAGAGCGTTGTTGTTTGATGCGAAGAAACGGATTGCAGGGCTTTCATGGCTGTGCTTCCCTTAAGTCTGTGCTTCCCTTTATGAACACAACGGCAACTAATTCTTACCAGGCTTATTCATTTGTCTTGCTCACAGAACAGCGCAAAGGATCAAAAATTTATCCCCGGCCGGCAGCTGACTGCAGCTGAGTGGCAAGCGGTGCTGGAGCGCGATGTGGCATTGGTGGGGCAATTTTACTATGGGGTTGTGACCACCATGATTTTTTGCCGCCCGACTTGCCCAGCGCGGCGGCCTAAGCAAGGCAATGCTGTTTACTTTGCGAAGCCTGGTGAAGCTATGGCGATGGGCTTTCGGCCTTGTAAGAGATGCCAGCCGACTGAGACGGGCGCTGTGGGGGGAGCTGGGGCGCCGCATCTGGCTCAGATTATAGCTTTGTGCCATCAGCTTGAGAGCGCTGAAACTTTCCCGTGCCTTGATGAGATGGCTGTCGGGGCCGGGCTAAGCGCCGCGCAATTTCATCGTTTATTTAAAAGTTACCTGGGCGTGACGCCGCGCGCTTATTGTGAGGCAGTTCGACAGCGCCGGATTAAAGAGGGCTTGGCGACAAAGGCGCCTATTACCACTGTGATTTATGAGAGCGGCTATGGCTCTTCAGCTCGGTTTTATGAGCGGGCTATACAGCATCTTGGAATGACAGCTAGTGGCGTCAGAAAAAAGGGGCGGGGTGTGCAATTAAAATTTGCTATTGGCGAAACTTCACTTGGCGCTGTGCTGGTGGCGCTTAGCACCCGGGGGGTTGCAGCGATTGAGCTTGGCGAAGATCCTGAAGCTCTTTTGCAGCAATTTCAATTACGATTTGCTGACGCTGAACTTGTTGGCGATGACCCGGAGTTTAATGGATTGATAGCTCAGGTAATCGGTTTTATTGAGCGGCCTGGACAAGCATTTCCGCTACCGCTTGATATTAGGGGGACGGCTTTTCAGAGGCAGGTATGGGAAGCTCTGATGGCCATTCCCCTCGGTGAGACCACAAGCTATGGGGCTATTGCAACGGCTATTGGCAAGCCTCACGCTTACCGGGCAGTGGCTGGGGCATGTGCTGCGAATAAACTTGCTATTGCCATACCTTGCCACCGGGTCGTACGGCTTGATGGCTCACTCTCTGGCTATCGGTGGGGGGTTGAGACAAAGCGGGCCATATTAGCTTTAGAAAAGTCAGCTTTAGAGCAAGAGGGATGATGACAAGGATATGTCTATAAAAAACCGCCCGGCATATGTTGCGGGCGGTTTTATTCGATGCTTTGCCGGATTAAATGTCTTTGATTGTTATTCGCTATCTTCGGCACTGCCAGCTTGGAGCAGACCATAATTTTGAATGCCAATATTCTCCAACAGTTCCAGTTGGGTTTCCAACCAATCAATATGGCCTTCTTCATCAGCCAGTAGCTCTTCGAACAATTTTTGGGTTACATAATCTTTCTTTTCTTCACAGACCTCGTGGGCTTCCTGATAAAGATTGCGGGCGCTATATTCACCGGCTAGATCACATTCCAGACATTCTTTAATATCTTCACCGATCCGCAGTGGATCGAGATATTGCATATTGGGGTGGCCTTCAAGCATGAGGATGCGCTCAATCAACTTATCAGCATGGCCCATTTCTTCGATGGATTCTTCGCGCAGTTTTTTCGCTAGCTTGGTGTAACCCCAATCTTCCAACAGGCGGTAATGCAACCAATATTGATTTACCGCCGTCATTTCATGTTTCAGTGACTTGTTGAGATATTCAATGACGTCTTTATCGCCCTGCATTCCCGGCCTCCAGTTCGTATAATATTTTCAAGAGTATTGCGTGACCTAATCATCTGGTCAATTTCGTAGTGTACATGATTAAAGTGTCACAAGCGTGCAGCCTGTGCAGGGGGAGGGGTGTTCAGAAATATATGGAAGGTGACGGGCAAGATGTTAGATTTTAGCTTACCAGCTTCGCAGGCCTTGGCGTGTTTGTTTATTGACTGCCCGCTGGCTAGTGGCATTTTTCTTTTTATTTCTGATTTTCTCTTGCAATCTTGAGAGGTGAATGACCTGGCAGCCATTATGTGAAGGGTGATCAATTTCGTTAATGATGGTTTCTATTGCGAGTGTTAGGCAAGTGCCGCATTCAGCGCGGAAACCAAGCTTTTTATATATAAGCCCAGGGGTGAGCAAAGCGTTTGGGTCTTCTTCCAGAAGTTCAGTGACGACTGCCCGAATTTGTTTATCTGAAATTCGATTGCATGAACATATTATCATTTGCCACTCTCCTCATACTCTGACCTACATATTGGCATACGCCGCTGCGGCACTTATTCAGCTTGACCCTTCAAACCGAGTTGTTGTTTCTCATCTTCTGTAAACATACGGGAGCGGGTGAGAAAGCGCATGCCGCGCGGCGCTTCAAGCGAAAAGCCACTGCCCCGACCTTCAACCACATCAATAATCAAATGCGTATGAGCCCAGGCTTTATATTGTTCTTTGCCGATATAGAATGGGCAGCCTGCAATTTCGCCGAGATATTTATCGGATGAACCGGTTTTAAATTCACCGCGCACATAGCACATCGGGGCGCTGCCATCACAGCAACCACCTGATTGATGGAACATCAGATCACCATGAGCGTCTTGCAAATCTTTGATTAATGTGGCGGCTTCTGCTGTTACTGTTACCAGCGGGATCTCTTCGCTCATTATCTTTTAATGTCCTATTTTCTTGTCATCGGAGGGAGGCCTACTGCCCCCCTCCGGTAGAGTAAGTTTGCTTTACAGTTTTTAAAAGAAGCCAAGTGCATCAGGGCTGTAGCTGACCAAAAGGTTTTTGGTTTGCTGATAATGTTCAAGCATCATTTTATGGTTTTCACGGCCAATGCCTGATTGTTTGTAACCACCGAAGGCCGCATGAGCTGGGTAGAGGTGATAACAATTTGTCCAGACGCGGCCCGCTTCAATATTGCGGCCCATGCGATAGGCCGTTGAGCCATCACGCGACCAAACACCAGCACCAAGACCATAGAGAGTGTTGTTCGCAATTTTCAGCGCGTCTTCTTCTGTGTCAAAAGTGCTGACTGAGAGGACGGGTCCGAAAATTTCTTCCTGGAAGATGCGCATATTATTATTACCAGCGAAAACGGTTGGCTCAATATAGAAGCCGTTTTCAAGATGACCGCCGAGGGACGCACGATGACCGCCGGTAAGCAGCTGCGCGCCTTCATCATTACCGATCTTGATATAGGAGAGGATCTTCTCCATTTGATCGCGTGAGGCCTGGGCCCCTATCATTGTGCTTTCATCAAGCGGGTTGCCCATTTTGATTTTTTTAACCCGGTCTACAGCCCGCTCAATGAAGCGGTCATAAATTTGGGATTGCACCAATGCCCGTGATGGGCAGGTGCAGACCTCACCCTGATTGAGAGCGAATAGAGCAAAACCTTCAAGGGATTTATCGAAGAAGGCGTCGTCTTTGGCCATAACGTCGTTAAAGAAGATATTTGGTGATTTACCGCCAAGCTCCAACGTTACTGGAATGATGTTCTCTGATGCGTACTGCATAATGAGACGACCGGTTGTTGTTTCGCCGGTAAAAGCAATTTTTGAAATGCGCGGTGAACTAGCAAGTGGTTTGCCGGCCTCAATGCCAAAACCGTTGACAATGTTCAGTACCCCTGGGGGTAGCAGATCACCGATAAGTTCGACGAGCGCCATGATGCTGAAAGGGGTTTGCTCAGCTGGTTTCAGGACGATGCAATTGCCCGCGACCAAGGCTGGAGCCAGCTTCCACACAGCCATGAGAATTGGGAAGTTCCATGGAATGATTTGCCCAACCACACCCAATGGCTCATGGAAGTGATACGCAACTGTTGTTTCATCGATCTCTGAGATGCCGCCTTCTTGAGCGCGGGCACAGCCAGCGAAATAACGGAAATGATCAATAGCCAAGGGGATGTCTGCGGCTTTGGTCTCTCTGATCGGCTTACCGTTATCGATTGTTTCTACGGTTGCAATGGCCTCCAAATGTGCTTCCATCCGGTCAGCGATTTTTAGAAGGCAATTGGCGCGCTCAGTTGGTGAGGTTTTGGCCCACCCCGCTTTCGCTTTATGGGCTGCGTCTAGCGCTGTTTCAATATCTGCGGCGCTGGAGCGGGCGATTTCACAAATGATCCCGCCATCAATTGGTGATATATTTTCAAAGTATCGACCCTCTGCTGGGGCGACCCACTCACCGCCGATATAATTGTCGTAACGCTTGCGAATTTTCAGCTTATCGCTGAGGGCTTCGAGCGCTTGTGTTGGTGTTTTGATAATCTGATCCATCGATTTCTCCCTGAGTATTTTGCACTTATACGTAATTATTGCTGTTTTATGCATTATATTACACTGTAGATTCGTGCTAATTTCTTCAGGTTATTCCTCTGTTTCAGTGGCTAAAACTTCTTTGTCTGCATGGCAGACATTGTTGAATTTGCATTATTCTACGATAGTCACATGTTTGAGATGGTTGTCTCTGCCTTTTATTGTTGGGTGCCAGGGTCTTTGTGGCCGTGACTTTTACCCCCACCCCTTTGGCCTTGCCTCTAATATGAAGTGGCCTAGCCTGTCGCCTTCAGAGTCTCGGGTAGGTTTTGAGGTTCTATTTGCCAGGCTGCAAGACTTGCGGTGCCTTGTAGCGTGAGATCATTTGAGAGCAGATGATGTGCAAATTTATTTGTGGCTGTGACGACCGGCTCAACGTCATCCCCGCCAATAAGCGCATAAGCGCAAGCGGCGAGAGCTGGGCAAGCACTTTGCTGGCCAGCGGCAATCATGGTGATTGCCATGCGCTCATTTGAGTTGAAATGATCGCTTTCCCATGGGGCCACTTCGATATCGCGGTCAGCTGACTGATGCACGGTCTGTACCCAAAAGGCCAGATCTGCGATTGTGCTGCGGGCTGTTTCAACCCCAAGATGACCGGCGAAATAATCCCAGCTGCGTTTCCAGAATTCGATATCTCTGGTGCGGTAACCGGTCATCCAGAACCGGAAGCCCAGCCCTACCAGTTGCTCTGGTGATTTAAGCGGTGCGGTAAAGCCTGCATTTTTGAGAGCTGGATTCTCTTTATTTATTTTCTCTAGAATTTCATTGATGATGGCTGTTTCATTGTGCTGGATCTCACTCATGCGCTTGCTCCCTCTTGGCTGGATAAACAGGCTTTGGGTGAGGGATAGTGGGTTGGTCCTGCCATAAGGGTTGATAATGTGCTGACCGCTAAAAAGACCGGATCTAAACAGAGTATTTCTGATGTGAGAGGTAGCGGGGTGATCGCGGATGGTGTGCGGTTTTTGGCTGTCAGTGATGACAAGCCGGACGCGGGGCGCCGTGCATCGTAGTTCATTATTCTATCTCCAATAGACGGGATTCAAGGTCCCGTAATCAGATTAATCTTCTGTCTTGCTTACCACAGCCGGCCTCTGAAACTAGCTTGCTGCGCTTCTGTTTATTGCAGCTGAAAAAGCGCTGTTTTGTCAGAGACTTTATGAGCACTCATGTTGTTTTACTACATGATTTAAATGCTTTATCTGGCTTTGCTGCCGGTTAGGACTTACCTGAAAAGCCTTGTAGATTTAGCGCCATTTATCTCTTCATTTTGCGGATAATTTCACTGCAATTTGTAAGCTAGACGAAGGCATGATCAGCCAATGGGTGTGGTTTTGTCAATAATTATTGTGATTGTCGTTAAATTTAGAATGATTATAAACTATTGTTTTTATTCATTTTTCTATTGACGAATTTTTTTATCTCAGCTTATTCTCTCTGAAACCTGCCAGCGACTGGTGGGTGTTTGGTCTGATTACGGGACCTTGAATCCCGTCTATTGGAGATGAGAAAATGACCACTATTCCTTCGCCAGATGGCACGGCGTTTGCCCGTTTATATTCTGGCTTTCATACCCTTCCTTTCTATTCATATGAGCCTGTCTCTGATGGGCTTGGCTTCGATGCGAGTGAGCCTCAGCTTGGCAAGGTTTTGCCTCGCTCAGTGCTGGATTTGATTTAAAGCGAGTTGGTTTGGTCAGCGCTTTATGTCAATGCGCGGGCTGTTCCATTTAGGGCAATGATTGCACCAAATTCGGTTGCATATCTTTTAACAAATTCAGCCCCTGCCTTAACTCAAATAACCTTCGAGCTTTGTCTGGTCACCCTCAGTTTGGGCTGTGATCATTATTATTAGCTAGCTGGCCCTCTAGAGCTTATTCAAAAGTTTCTCAGGGCTGATAACCAGTGAATAGATTTTCGGATTGAAATGATGAAACTTAAAACACATGCCAGATTTGGCACTCCGTCTGCGGTGAGCGAAACCCTGATGGACCAGGATGATTTAGATGAAACTTATAACCACGAGCACCGTGAACTAACTGCGCCCTGGAACTATGAAGACCCTTCGCCGCTGAGTGACCCAGCGCGGCGGGCTGAGAGATTGGTGGGGCTTGGGTTCCGGTGCTGGGTGCGCGGCCTTCAAACCAGCGATACAAGATTTTTTGATGTTTGCAGCCGTCAGTATATCCAGAGTTTTGGACTGAAGGATGGGCTGGTGCTCTCGACCCGGCTTGGCTTTTGGGTCAATGCGCTCACTGATGTGAGGAAGCGGCCTTTCTCAATTTTTGAAGTTGGCTCACATGGGTTTAGCCATGATGAAGCTGTTGCGATTTCCATGATTGCTGCATCTCAGCATGCGGAATGCCCAGCGCTTCGGGCTTGTATTTTTGCGATTACAGAAGCGGTAGATACCGACCTGGCACAATTAGCGGCGCAGGATTTTGCGGATGGGCTGATTGATGCAGGCAAAATTTTACGACCAGGGGCAATTGCCTACCCGTTACAACATATGGCAGCGGGAGACACAGCAAGCGGCGGCCTGGCGCATTGAGTGCGTTTAATTGCGTAGATTTTAAAACGAATAAGGAGAGTTTGATGATCAATAATGTGATGCGGCAGTTTGGTGCCGTTATGACGGTTGGCCTGGCACTTGGTGTCAGCGGAGGGGCTGCCAGTGCGGCAGAACCGAAGGTAAAGGATATTGTGAATACCTACGCCGATATTGCCCATGCAGGATATGAAGATAGCCTGCTGACGGCCAAAGCCCTGAAGAGCAAATTGGAAGCTTTGGTACAATCACCTACATCTAAAACACTAGCCGCTGCCCGCAAGGCGTGGATTGCTGCCAGGGTGCCTTATCAGCAAACTGAGGCTTTTCGGTTTGGTAATGAGGTGGTTGATAATTGGGAAGGCAAGGTAAATGCCTGGCCGCTTGATGAAGGGTTAATTGATTATGTTTCTTCTGATTATGGCGACAGCTCAGATGAGAATGATCTTTATACTGCAAATGTCATTGCCAATAAGACCATTACCATTGGCGGTAAAACTGTTGATGCCAGCACCATTGATAAGAAGCTGATCTCTGAAACTCTGCATGAAGCGGGTGATGTTGAAGCCAATGTTGCAACCGGCTATCACGCGATTGAGTTTCTCCTTTGGGGTCAGGATTTGAACGGCACTGGCAAAGGGGCTGGCAACAGACCTGCAACTGACTTTGACAAAAAGAATTGCAGCAATGGCAATTGTGACCGCCGGATTGATTACCTGATGGCAGCGACAGATCTTTTGATTGATGACCTCACAGAGATGACCGGCCATTGGAGTAAAGATGGTTCTGCAAGGAAAACATTGTTGGCGGCAAGCGACAGCGAAGCTTTAAACGCCATCTTTACCGGGCTTGGCTCGCTTTCTTATGGTGAGCTGGCGGGTGAGCGGATTAAGCTTGGCCTGATGCTGCATGACCCGGAAGAAGAGCATGACTGCTTTTCTGACAACACCCACAATTCACATTTCTACGATGCGCTTGGTATCCAGAATGTTTATCTCGGCCGCTATAAGCGGGTGAATGGTGATGTTGTTTCAGGTGCCTCTATTTCTGATCTGGTGCAGGCGCGTGATGCAAAAGTTGATAGTGAGTTGAGAGCTAGACTTGAAACAACTATGACTGCCATGGGCGCTATGGTGAAGCGTGCTGAAACAACTGAGGCCTATGACCAAATGATTGGTGAGGGCAATGATGAAGGCAATGCTGTTGTGCAAGCTGTTGTTGACGGGCTATCTGGACAAACACAAGCTTTGGAGCGTGCGATAGCAGCGCTTGAATTGAAAGCCATTCAGTTTGAAGGCTCTGACAGCCTTGATGCGCCTGAAAAAGTCGGCGCTGAATAATGGTTTCTGTAAACAATTTTGCGGGGCTTTTAGCTGAACTTAACTAATGCCCCCGCAAGATTGTTTGCAATTTTCGATTATATTGTTACAACATAACGATTGCTATGTTATATCATCACAAAATAATCAGTGGCATTTCGGTAACAGCCAGTATGGGAAATCGATATGTGACTGTTTGTGACCTTGCCGGACTAAATTTCTAGCCCTAGGGTCTAACCCAGCTATCTTATTGATTTTATTGTTGTTTTTTAGTTTTACTCAACAATATCTTTTCGTTTCATGCATCTATTCCCGGGGGTCCGGGAGAGTGACATTTATGGGGGACATTTCATGTCTATTACTTCTTTTAGGGGGATCTCACGTGCGGTGGTTACCGGCGCATCCCTGTTTGCTTTTGCCTCGATGGGCAATTTTTCTACCGCGCAGGCGGCTGATTTCGGCGGCGATTGCTGCGCTGATCTTGAAGAGCGGGTTGCCGTTCTTGAATCAACGACAGCTCGCAAGGGCAACCGCAAAGTTTCTCTAACCATTTCTGGTCATGTAAACCAGGCATTGCTGTTGTGGGATGATGGCGATGAGAGTGATGTTTATGTTGTTGGCAATGCCAATGATGATCTCAGCATGTTCCGTTTTGAGGGCGACGCTAAAATCGCGCCTGGATGGACAACTGGTTTCACCATGGAAATTGAAGTGGCGAGCGCTTCGTCTGGTGATGTTTCACAAACAGATGATGATGCCGCGAATGAAATAGGTATCAGCGAAGTCTCTATGTACATTGAGAGCGAACGCTATGGTAAAGTTACCTGGGGTTTTGCCGGGCAACCTTCTGATGGTGCCCCTGAGATGGACCTTTCCGGTGCCCATTATGCTGGCTATGCAGCGATTGCTGATGTTGGTGGTGGCTTCCAGTGGCGCATGAATAATGGCCTTGGTCTTTCAGGTGTTACGCTTGGTGGGGTTTTTGATGATCTGAATGGTGATACCTTCAACATCATCCGTTATGACACTCCAACAATCGCTGGTTTCACACTTTCTGCTGCCTGGGGTGAAGATGACCTTTGGGACGTGGCGCTTACATATGAAAAAGAGCTAGGTGCTTTTGAAGTGGCTGCTGCGATTGGCTATACTGAAAACAGAGACAATGATGATGATGGCCCGTTAAATAATGACACGCTGGCAGGCTCTGTTTCTATTCTTCACACACCAACTGGACTTAACCTGACATTTGCTGCAGGTGAACGCCAGTTCAACAACACACCAGGCCGGGCTGATGCTGACTTTTATTATGTGAAAGCTGGTATTTTCCGCAGATATAACAGCCTTGGTAAAACAGCTATCTATGGTGAATATGGCCAGTATAATGACATGTTCTACAATGACGGTGCTGATGGCGCTGATGCTGCCGCCATTTCAAATGCGCTAACAGGTAATGGTGCTGCTGTTATCAATGGTAGTGAAGCCACTGTCTGGGGTGTTGGTCTTGTTCAATATGTTGACGCCGCCGCTATGCAGCTTTTCCTCGCTTATCGTCATCATGAGCTTGATCTTGATGCTGCCGGTGGTCTTGCTGTTAATGGGTTAGAAGATTTTGACACTGTTTTAGCTGGTGCTCGGATCGAGTTTTAATCCTCAGATCCGAAACCCTATTCAACTTTAAAGTTATGATATGATTGTTTTACAGATAAGACGATTTATAGAAACGCAAGTCCTCACCCACCGGGTGGGGACTTTGTTTTATTCCAGGTTTTATAGCGGATTTAAATTTCTGCGCTTGCCCCATAATAGCTTTTTAGGGGCTGGTGTTTTGGGGCTTTGCCTCATTGCATCGGGGTTGGTTTTCTCACTTCCGGCAAAAGCTGAAAACTCTGTTACCGCGGTTTTTGAACCTGGTGAAGATTTGCCTGGCGGGGAGGCAACCTATCGCAAGCGGGCGAATAATCGCAATGCTTTTTCCCATTCTTCCGGTAATCTCAAATTTAAAGATGAGCTGCTTTTTAAAGTCGGCAATGGCTTGTTTCGCAAGCTTTGGGTTTCGTCTCCCTCCTCAACCAAATCATCTGATGGGCTTGGGCCGTTGTTTAATGCCCGCTCTTGCCAGCGCTGTCATCTGAAAGATGGGCGCGGTCATACGCCGAATGCGAACTGGCCAGACGATAGCCAGGTTTCTATGTTTCTCAGGCTTGCCGTGCCGCCGCGCTCAGATGAAGAGCGGGCATTGCTCAAGGCTGGCAAAGTTTCAGTTATTCCCGAGCCAACATATGGCACACAATTACAAGATCTTTCGGTGCAGGGGCATAAGGGTGAGGGGCATATGTCTATTCACTATTCACCCCGCACTGTCACATTTAAAGATGGCACTGAAGTAGAGCTGCGGGTGCCGCATTATAAAGTTACTGACCCCGCTTATGGCCCGCTGGCCGATGATGTACGCATTTCTCCGCGGGTCAGCCCGCAGATGATTGGGCTTGGGCTGCTGGAAGCTATACCTGAAGCTGATATATTAAAGCGGGCTGACCCGCTTGATAAAGATGGTGATGGCATCTCTGGCAAGGCCAACCGGGTGTGGTCACTTGCCAATAAGAAATTGATGCTCGGGCGCTTTGGGCTGAAAGCCGGGGCGGTCTCGGTTAAAGAACAATCTGCTATGGCGTTTGCTGGCGACATTGGTATCGCAAATAGCCTGGTGCCGCGCCCCTTTGGGGACTGCACCAAAGCTCAAGCCCTTTGCCAAAAGGCCCCGCATGGCGCTGACGATGAGCTTGGTACCATTGAAATTTCTGACAAAATGCTTGATCTTGTTGCTTTTTATGCCCGCAACCTGGCGGTGCCGAAACGGCGCGGTGCTAGGGATGAAGCCGTATTAAAAGGCAAGCATCTGTTTCATCAGGCTGGTTGCGCTTCTTGCCACGCGCCGTCTTTTACCACCGGTGCCTCACCGGGCAACCCGCATCTTGAGGGCCAGAAAATCTGGCCTTATACGGATATGTTGCTGCATGATATGGGTGATGGGCTGGCGGATGAGTTGGTTGAAGCGAAAGCCAGTGGCCGTGAATGGCGGACATCTCCTTTATGGGGCGTTGGCCTAACAAAGACTGTGAGCGGCCATGAATTTTTGCTGCATGATGGGCGGGCGCGCTCTGTTGAAGAGGCTATTCTGTGGCATGGCGGAGAAGCTGAGACGGCGCGCGCTTTTTACATGGCGCTTAATAAAGAGCAGCGTGACTATTTGCTGGCATTTGTTAAGTCACTTTAAGCTTGGCCTTTTCGGCGCGGCAGTCTGTAATTAATGCTAAGATTGCTGTGGCGTTTTTGGCTCGCTGCTCGTCTTGTCCTTTTTATGGAGTTTAGATTTTGTTCGCTCTCTTCTCTTGCTTTTTTAGCCGCTATTTACCTCTTTTTGCGGGCTTGGCACTAGCTCTTGGGATGGGGTTTGGCATCCTGGTCGCCTCCCCCTCAGCTCAGGCTGCCAGTGAAACGGAGGAGATACTTAGCCATTTGGCAGAACGGGTGATAACCGGGCATATTCAACCGCGCTATAAAGATTTGCAGCAAAAGAGCAGTGAGCTGGCTTTAGGCATGGCGCAGTTTTGCGAAACTGGGGGGTCGCTTCATGCGCCGCGTCAATTATTCACCAAAACGGTCTTAGCCTTTGCGGCCATTGATCATATTCAATTCGGCCCAGCTTCTGAGGAGTACAGGCTTGAGCGCTTCGCTTATTGGCCGGACCGCAAGGGGCGGGGACTTAGAGCGGTGCGGCGGGTTTTAAAATCGGGCGATAAAACAGTGTGGAAGGCGGCGGCGCTTTCGCAAAAAAGCGTGGCGGTGCAGGGGCTGACAGCTCTTGAATTTTTGCTCTATGGCAAAGGCTCTGAAACGCTGGCGACTGTTGATGGTTCTGAAGCCAATGCTGCTGCTAACTTCAGGTGCCGTTATGGGCTTGGTATCGCGCAGAATTTGCAAGCCATTGCAACTGAGCTTTCTGATGAATGGCAAGCTGGCGCGCCGATCGTCACGGCGCTGTTAGCGCCCGGGGCAGGCAACAAGCTTTATCGCACACGCAAAGAAGTGATCCTCGAATTCTATAAGGTTGTGACGGCGGGGCTTTCGCGCATCCATGACCTTAAAATGAGCCCGCTTATCGGGCGTGATGCTGCCCATGCAAAACCCAGACGGGCGGCGTTTTGGAGATCTGGAATGGCGCTTGATGTCATTCGGCAGAACCTCACCGCGATTGAAGATTTGATTACTGTGGGCCGGTTCCGTGAATTATTGCCAAAGAAACCAATTGATCTGCCAGCCTATGTCGACAAACTCTTTCAATATCAATACCGGGCGATTGATGGATTTAAAGGCGATAAGCATAGGGGTGATATTGCGCTTATTCTGCAAGATGAAAATGGCAGGGCGGCCTTTCAGCAATTAATGAACAAGATCAATCATACTGCTGTTGGCTTTGGCCGCAACCTTGCTGTCGCGGCGGATTTGCCTATGGGGTTTAATGCATCCGATGGAGATTAGCAGACGACAAATGCTGGCTGTGGGTCTTCATTTGGGCCTAAGTTCCGGCCTTTCTATGGGTGGGCTATCTGCGCTGATGGGCGAGAAGAACAGTCAGGCTGCTGCGGCCACCAGCACAGAAAATTTAGAGACTGAAGCGCTTTTTGCGGCGGCTCGGCGGGATGCTGATGGGGATTTTTCAGCGGCGCTGTTCACGATGAAAGGTGACCTCCGCAGCATTCCTTTGCCGGGGCGGGGGCATGATCTTGCAGCCCGGCCTCATAGTAGAGATGTTGTGGTATTTGCCCGGCGGCCGGGGCGGTTTGCCATTGTCTTTTCACCCAATCTAAAAATAGACCCACTATTGTTTCACGCGCAGGCGGGCCGGCATTTTTATGGCCATGGGGTGTTTTCACCTGACGGTCGTTTGTTATTCACGAGTGAGAATGACTATGAGGATGGCGTTGGGAAAATTGGGATAAGGGATGCTAGCAAGGGCTATCAGCAGATCGGTGAATTTTCATCATATGGTGTTGGGCCCCATGATCTAGCGTTGCTAATGGATGGGCGAACGCTGGTGGTAGCAAATGGTGGGTTAGAGACCAGCCCAACCAGTGGCCGTCAGATTTTGAACCTTGCCACTATGGAACCCTCACTGGTTTATATTGATACCCAAAGCGGTGACCTTTTGGAAAAACATGTGCTTGCTCGCTCATTGCACCAGCTTTCCATCAGGCATTTGACCATTGCTTCCCATAACCGGGTTGCTTTTGGCTGCCAATATAAAGGGGCGGCGGGTGATCAACCGGCTTTGGTTGGCTTTCATGATCGGGGCTCTGAGCCACAGCTTTTTCATGCACCGGATGATGTGCAGCCTGCTTTAAAGAATTATATTGGCTCGGTAGCTGTTGACCCCTTTGGGGATGTGATTGCCGCTTCTGCCCCGCGCGGGAATATGATCACCTTTTGGCGGGCAGCTGATGGCAAATATTTAGGGCGTGAGATTTTAACTGATGGCTGCGGCGTGGCGCGCGGAGCGGAGCGGCATGGCTTTCTTTTGACCAGTGGGCATGGTGTTAAGAAATTGGGTCAGCCGGACTTGGAAGGGCCTGCAGATGAGCCAGAGAATAGTGCCGTGAAATCACCTGAGATTAAGTCTGATACGATAAATGCCTCAGCATTTGAAAGCCAGACAACTAGATTTCAGTGGGATAACCATGCGGTGCGGGTGCGGTGAAACACAAGCAGTATCGCCTCTTGCTTTCGACCTAGTGCCAGGCGGGCTTAATGGCCGAAATGGCCCATTTTTTTCACTTTGGTATCTTTATATTTTTTATTCTCATGATGGGTCGTCGTGGGCATGGGCTGGCGATCAACTTTAATATCGTCAGATGAAAGTGCGACGCATTTTTCAGGGTTATTGGTGATTAAAGTGACATGGTCGATGCCGCGGGTTTTTAGATAGTCAGCCACCATTTTATAATCACGCAGATCCGTATCGAAGCCGAGCATATGATTGGCCTCGATGGTGTCATAACCTTGTTCTTGCAGGTTATAACTTTTCATCTTATTCAACAGGCCAATGCCCCGCCCTTCCTGGCGCAGGTAAAAGACAAAGCCATGATCTGAAGCCCCGATAATATCCAATGATTTTTCCAGCTGCTCACCGCAATCACAGCGATGAGAGCCAAAGATGTCGCCGGTCATACATTCTGAGTGGATACGAACCAGGGGCGGCTTAGATTGCTCAACATCTGCTATATGCTCCAGCACGACATGTTCCAAACCATCATCAACTGAGATGATGGACATGACAAATGGCCCGTGACGGGTTGGGAGCTGAATGGTTTCTAGAATTTTAAGGTTGTTCAAATCGGTAACCTGTTGCTAGTGGCGATTTGTTCCGGCACTGGCCGGATTATAGTTACATTATAACATTCGTTTTGTATTCGGGCGAGAGCGATATAATAGTCTTATGACCCTGTTTCGGCCATAGCTAACTGCAGGAGTTAGTTAAAGTATATTCTGCTGCATCATTTGGCAGCTGGTGGCTTTTCTTAAGTGCGCTGTCATTTATTCCCGCATAGGTGACGGAGTTTTTCCATAGATTGGAAGCGCGGTCAAATCTGTTCTGAAATTTAAGGCGGAGCGAGGTAATTAACCTATGTTTTGAGGGGGTAGACTAACACCCCGAATAGTGGCCATAAATTTAGAAATGCCCTTTTTTTAGGCTTTAAAATCAGTGTGATGAAAATATACCATGGCCTTATAAACAAGGGTGATAGATCACAGCTCCTGCTTAAAAGCGTGTGACAACTTCATATCTCTGACATAAGATCATGCCTTAATACGGGATATTGAGAGGAGTTTTATTATGGATTTTATTGATTGGTCTCAGGTCAACTGGGTAACTGTCATCACTTATTCAGTGTTGGTACTGGTGGCGACATTGGTTGGTAATTTTATCAATGTTATTTTTAATGGTAACCCTGTTACCGGCGCAATTATCTCTGCCATCTTATTCGGCATGCTGTTTATCGGCTGGACTTATTATCCGCATGGTGTGGATGTTGGCCAGATGTATGGCACGACAACGGAAACACCCGTAACAAATACCCCTGCTGACCCGAATTAACTCCCCCTCTTTCTGGCGCAATTCCATTGTTATGATCTGCTAAGACGGCGCTTTTTACATGCGCTGAGCGGTGCTGCCATATGGGTGGTGGCCGCATTTTTCGTTGAGTTACATTTATGGGATTAATACAAAAAGACCTTCCGGGCGGAAAGCTCAGAAGGTCTTTTTGTTTCGTTCAGTCGTCAGCTAACTAAATAACACTGCCTTAATAAGATGGGCTTAATAAGACTGCTGTGTTTTTTGCTTATATTGCCGGGCCTTCATTTCTTTGCGAGACGCTGTCCAATTGCGGTTATCAAGATTTTTTGAATCTTTCAAATTCTTATCGGCCAGCTCGTTGAGAGTGGGGGCAAAACTGCCGCCGAGATCCTGGGCATTTTGGCGAAGATAAGCTGCATTATCTTTAAGTACGCGGCGGGCTTCTTCTACCTTGCCTTTATCGCGCAGGCTCACGGCGCGCTCATTGCGCTCTGTGGCGATCTGTTCGATGACACTACTCATCACGCGTTTAACCTTGCTCCCCTCGGCGAGGCTGCGGTCTTTGCTATAGTCTATTTCTGGTGAGGCGCTGACTTTGTGGCGGGTTTTATCGCGCATAGACCTATAGGCCACGGTAACATCTGCCAGCGGCGTGCGGCCTGGGTCAACGGCTTCTGTGCGCTCAATTTCGATGATCAGATTTTTTTCCTGTGCGGCATAAAGCTGGTTAAGTTTAAGCCGAATACGGCGGCCATCAATCTCAGCTTCGCGGCCCAGTACACGTATTGGCCGAAAGCCAATATGGCAATCAATGAAGATATCAACATCCTGCGCGACAACAGAAAGCACATCTCCAAATTCTTTATTGAAAATATCCACGAGGTCACGCTCATGGCGGACAAAGGCGTGATTGCCATCGCTGGCATAAGCAAGCTTGGTCATCAGGTCTTCGTTGAAGCCAAGACCGAGACCGATGGTCGTAATTGAAATGCCTTTCTCAGCCGCTTTGCGGCCCAGCTCTTCCAATTGATCAGGGCTGGAGGGGCCAACATTGGCCAAACCATCTGACAACAGGATAACGCGGTTGACGCGGTTTTTATCCAGGTAGCTATCTAGCTCGTTTATGCCTCTTTTTGTGCCCGCATAAAGGGCGGTGCGCCCGCTTGAGCGGATGGAGCGGATGCGATGGCGAAACTCTGTGAAATTATTAACCCGTGTTGAGGGCAGCAGCACATCTACTGTGTCGCTATAAGCGATGATGGAGAGGTAATCATTTTTGCCCAGCCGCTCAACAGCCATGATAGCAGCTTCTTTTGCCTGTTCGATTTTTGCGCCATTCATAGAGCCTGATTTATCAATGACAATGGCGATATTAACCGGTGTGCGTTCGGCTTCGCGGTGGCGAATACCTTCAAGGTCAATGCGGAGATAGGTCTTGCCGCCTTGCTCGGTATAATGATGTTTTTGGCCAAGCTCAGTGCGGAGCGTAATATCTGAACCAGATTGACCTTCAATATTTTCGGGGGCGGCGTTTAGGGATGGGGTGAAACCGCTTGGGCTGCTAGCCAAGGCAAGGAGCCCGGCCAGCGCGGCGGCGTATTTACTGATAGCGCGCATTGGAATTACCTCAAGGTTATTGCTGTAGCTTTCGCCTTAGCAAGTGAGGGTGGCATGAGCGCGGCTGAAATTTGTCAAAAAAACGGTGTTCAGTTGTTTTGCATTAAATTTCGTTCAGCTTTAAACATTTGTCTTCTTACTGCGGCTTGTGGGGAACACCCTATCTGGTGGGGCGTGGTGATCGATAAACGCTTTGATATTGATCATGACTTTCTCGCCCATATCTATGCGGCTCTCTAATGTGGCGGAGCTCATATGCGGTAGGGCGACAACTTTATCATTATGGAGAAGGCGGCTATCAATTTCGGGCTCATGCTCAAATACATCAAGGCCGGCGCCGGCAATGGCGCCATCTTCAATGGCAGTGGCGAGGGCATTCTCATCTATAATGTCACCGCGGGCGGTGTTAATGATAAAGGCTGTTGGCTTTAACAGTTTGATGCGGCGAGCCGAAAGCAGGTGATAAGTGGCCGGTGTTGAGGGGCAGTTAACAGAGATGATATCCATCCGTGAAAGCATTTGATCCAGGCTTTCAAAATAGGATGCATCCAGCTCTTGCTCTATCTCTTCGGCTATGCGGCGGCGGTTGTGATAACAGATTTTAAGACCGAAGGCGCGGGCACGCCGGGCAACCGCCTGGCCAATGCGCCCCATGCCGATGATGCCTAGTGATTTACCATATAGCCTGTGACCTAACATCCAGGTGGGAGACCAACCGCCCCAGCTATTTTGCGGGTCATTTAAAAAGATTGCCCCTTCCAAGAGGCGGCGGGGCACTGCCAGCATCAGGGCCATGGTCATGTCGGCTGTGTCTTCAGTGAGCACGCCGGGCGTGTTGGTGACTATAAGGCCTGCATCTTGAGCGGCATCTAGATCAATATTATCCACGCCGGTGCCGAAATTGGCGATCAGCTTTAGATTTGGGCCAGCGGCTTTTATGAGCTCGGCATCAATTTTATCTGTCACGGTGGGGACGATAATATCTGCCACTTCCAATGCCTGTTGCAATGTGGCTTTATCCATAGGCTGGTCTGTGGGATTCAAACGAACGTTGAATAGCTCTCCCATGCGGGATTCTATGCTCTCCGGCAGTTTACGCGTGACGATGACTAACGGGTCCTGGTACATAGATTGCCCCTCTTTTCATTTATGACCTAACTTCTTTTAACAAATTGAGAGGCCTAGCGGAATGGCATAATCACAGAATAGTGAGAGAGTGCCCAACCGCCTTAATCTCGGAACCTGGTCGCAATGATGTCATCTTTTTCAGCTCAATAGACCAAGAGGTGATATGCTTCATATATGGCATAACCGGTGGCGTGCAAAGGGTTGACTTTTACCCTCTGGCTGTTAGGCATGCGACGGTTTTACCCCATATGTAATAATTCTATATTTTGAGTGGACTTAATGACCAGCGCTGCTTTTTCTAAAATAGCGATCGGCCTGTTTTTGGCTATTGTGATCGCACCGGTTTCATCGCTCTTGGCAGTTGAGCGGGCGATTGGCCCTAGCGGCGAACCTGTGCCGCGCTTTGAAAGCCTGAAATCTGACAAAGTCAATGTACGGCGGGGGCCGGGCCGCGATCATAAAATTCTCTGGGTTTTTAAAAAACTTGGCATGCCGGTTAAAATTATTTCTGAATATGAAGACTGGCGCGAGATCGAAGACCAGGCCGGGTCGCGCGGGTGGATATTTTATGGTCTTTTATCACGACGGCGCACGGGTATAACCCGTGACCCGGCTGATATGGGGTTAAAGTATTTCTCGCTATATGAAGAAGCTTCCAGTGACGATGAAGCCATTGCCCAGCTGGGGCGCGGGGTGATTGTTCATATTGTCAATTGCACAGGCAGCTGGTGCCAAATTTCAGTGAATGACAAGCTTAAGGGCTATCTTTCACAGAAACAGTTATGGGGACTTTTTAAAAATGAGCCGACAAAGAACTAGCTGAGCCCTGCCGTTTAACCTCGTCTCGATAAATATTAATTTGGGCGCAAGCTTAAATTGGCGTGCTTTATTTCGCGTTTTAAAACAGCGGTGAATTCCCGTTTTTCATCATCAGAGAGAAAGCTGCCAAAATACATGCTTTTGCCATGTGAGGTGATCTGCATTTTCGTGGAGCCGCTTGAATGCTCCTCAAGGCCAATGCTGACCCAAAAGGGGTTAAACTCCCACACTTGCCGGCGACCGGAGGGGTAAACCCGCTCTAGTACCAACTCGTTAGAGGTTAGGTTTATCTGTTCGAAAATTTTAGCATCACGATAATTGCGCTTGAAGGCCCAGTAGATCAGCGCTACGTCCAGCCCCATAAAGCCCATTACCGGCCAGGCTCCTAAAGCCATAAAGACCAAACCCATGCCGAAACAGATGATGCTGATCAAAATCATAAATATGAGGAAGCCGCGCGGGCTCAGTGAGCGATGCGGCGTGAGCAAAGCGGAAAAGGCAAATTCCTTGTTATTTATGTTGTGCGCGTGCGGTTTATAACCGCTATTTTCTGTCATCTTGCCAGTATATTCGTCTATTCTTTGCTGGCAAGCGTGGTTGTTTTTGTTTCTACCTGGCCTGTTTGTAATAATTAATCCCTAGACCCTGAAGCGTTGATATATGGCAGCCAGACACCTAAAAACTGATGAGATTGAGACCCTTTTTACTCGCCTTTCAGAAGCGATGCCTGAGCCTAAAACCGAGCTGAATTTTACCAACCCTTATACCTTGGTGGTTGCTGTGGCGCTTTCAGCCCAGGCAACTGATGTTGGGGTTAATAAAGCAACCACTGAGCTTTTTAAAATTGCTGATACACCGCAAAAAATGTTGCAGCTTGGTGAAGAAAAGCTGATCGAGCATATTCGCACCATTGGTCTTTTTCGTAATAAAGCCAAGAATGTTATCGCGCTTTCCAAGATGTTGATTGAAGACTTTGAAGGGGAAGTGCCAGCAACGCGGGTTGAGCTGGAGCGGCTGCCAGGTGTGGGCCGTAAAACAGCGAATGTTGTAATGAATGTGGCTTATGGCGAGCCGACCATTGCGGTTGATACGCATATTTTCAGGGTATCGAACCGCACCGGGCTTGCCCCTGGCAAAGATGTGCTGGCGGTTGAGTTAAAATTGGAGAAACGGGTGCCTGAAAAATTCCTTCTCCATGCCCATCATTGGTTGATTTTACATGGACGCTATATTTGTAAAGCTCGCAAACCAGCTTGTGGACGCTGCCAACTCGCAGATATTTGCCTGTTTAAAGAAAAAACTATCGATTAGCCGCCGCTCTTTGCACAGACTTTTAGCATTTCGTTTTGTTACCCGGCAAAGCGGTTGACAAGCCGGGTTAAATGACAACAAATCAGCGCAGCTAAACTCAAATTCTTGAAATATGCCGCATTTTGCGGGGGTAAAGGGGTGTTATGTCCGATCATGATGTTATTGGAATTGGCAATGCAATCGTAGATATCATTGCCCGGTGTGATGATGATGTGCTGACAAAGCTTAATCTCCCCAAAGGTAATATGCAGCTGATTAGCGCTGAAGAGGCGGACCGCCTCTATAATGGTATGGGGCCGGCGGTTGAAATTTCTGGCGGCTCTGCTGCCAATACCTGCGCTGGTATTGCGGCGCTTGGCGGCAAGTCTTCCTTTATCGGCTCAGTGAAAGACGACCAGTTTGGCAAAGTTTTTCATCATGACCTGAACGCCATTGGCGTAACATTCAATACCGGCTTTGCCACCGGTGACACGCCAACAGCCCGTTGCCTTGTCTTTGTAACACCTGACGGTGAGCGCACCATGAATACATATCTTGGTGCCTGTGCAGAACTCGGGCCGGAAGATCTTGATGAAGACATGATCCGCGGTGCGAAAATTTCATATCTTGAGGGGTATCTATTTGATCCGCCCCGCGCCAAAGAAGCTTTCATGAAAACTGCTGCCATTGCGAAACAAGCCGGTAACCGGGTTGCGCTGACGCTTTCTGATGCGTTTTGTGTTGAGCGCCACCGGGAAGATTTTCTCAATTTTATCCGCCGGGATGTGGATATTCTTTTCGCCAATGAAGATGAGATTAAAGCGCTTTATCAGGTTGATCAGTTTGAAGATGCAGCAGATAACGCCCGCCATGATGTTGAGCTGGCAGCCCTGACACAAGGGATTGATGGTTCATTCATCATTCACGGTAATGCCGCCACTGCAGTGCCAAGCTTTCGGGTTGAGAGTGTGATGGATACCACCGGTGCTGGCGATTTGTTTGCGGCCGGTTTCCTTTATGGTTTCACCCAAGGTAAATCGCTGGATATTTGTGGTTCACTTGGCGCTCTGGCGGCAGCTGAGGTGATCTCTCATATCGGGGCGCGGCCTGAGGCTAATTTGATCGAGATTTCCAAGGCTAATAACTTGCTCTAGGCTTGAAACCAATTTTGGTTTTGGTCTCTATATTCTCTCTATTATGGTGAGGCTTAGATCTGCCCTACAGCTTTCTCAGCTTCACCTCTTCAACCGCATGATCTTTGCTCTTCCTCAAAATCAAGTCAGCGCGTTGGCGGGTTGGTAGAATATTTTTTTCCAAATTGCGCAGGTTGATACTTCGCCAAATGTTACGGGCGGTTGCTTCTACCTCTTTATCATCCAATGATGCGTATTTATGGAAGTAAGCCGCTGGGTCGCGAAAGGCTGTTTCTTTCAAGCGCCAGAAACGTTCGATATACCATTGCTCGATATCTATGGTGGCGGCATCGATATAAACGGACACATCAAAAAAATCTGAGACAAAGGGCATGGCGCTGCCGCTTTTAGGCATACTGGCTGGTTGCAGCACGTTCAGGCCCTCTACCACCAGAATATCAGGTCGATCTATACTAACATACTGGTTTTCAAGTATATTATAGGCAAAGTGTGAGTAAATGGGCGCCTTTACATTTGGCTCTCCGGATTTTACATCAGCCAGGAACCGCAACAGGCGGTTGGTATCAAAACTCTCTGGGAACCCTTTGCGATGCATGATCTTGCGATCTTCAAGCACCTTATTAGGTAACAGGAATCCATCTGTTGAGATGAGGTCCACATGGGGGTGGCCGGGCCAGCGGGCCAACAGAGCTTTTAGCACCCGGGCGGTTGTGCTTTTGCCGCAAGCAACAGAGCCTGCAATGCCGATAATGAAGGGAACTTTTAGCTCCGATTTGCCGAGAAAGCGACTGGTGACCAGGTGCAACTCTTGTGAGGCAGAAACATAGAGGCTGAGCAGACGAGAGAGCGGCAGGTAAATTTCTTCAACTTCCTTCGTCGATAGCCGCTCAGATAGACCGCCGAGCCGCGCAACATCTTCCGGGCTTAGGGTCATCGGGGTATCACGACGCTGTGCTGCCCATTCCTCACGTGACATAATCAGGTAAGGCGACTTATGTAACTCTACGGGTTTATCCATCGGGCCGTACCCTTTTTATTGCGTGAGACGGGCTAGTTTTTGCTCCGCCCGGCTTTTTCTTCATGGCCTGAAAGACCCATGCGACTGGCCAAAATGGCTTCTACCTCTGCAAATGAGATGCCTTTGGCCTCTAGTAAAACAAGAAGATGATAAATCAGGTCTGCCGCTTCGTTTTTCAGAGCATCCTCATCTTCAGCAACCGCCGCTATCACGGTTTCTACCGCTTCTTCGCCGAGCTTCTTGGCGCATTTTAGCGGGCCCGCTTCGATCAGCGATTTAGTATAGGATTTTTCTGCCGTTGCGTTTTGCCGCTCTTTTATTATGGCGGTAAGCTGGGTGAGGGTGCTGGTCATAAGCTACCTTAGATTTTTGGCGGTGTTCTCTAACATCAGGCGGCGATGCCATCCAACCGCATATTGAGGCCTTTTTCGGCCATATAACGCTTTGCTTCTCCGATTGTATAGTCACCGAAGTGAAAAATTGAAGCGGCGAGCACAGCGCTGGCCCCGCCTTCTGTCACGCCTTCGACCAGGTGATCCAAGGTGCCAACACCGCCAGAGGCAATAACCGGCACGCTAACAGCATCTGAAATGGCCCTTGTGAGGGGGAGATTAAAACCGGCTCTGGTGCCATCTCTATCCATTGAAGTGAGCAGAATTTCTCCCGCCCCTCTTGCTACGACATCTTTTGCATATTCAACCGCATCAATGCCGGTTCTTGTGCGGCCGCCATGGGTGAATAGCTCCCAGCGCAGGGGTTCCCCTTCTGCTGAGACAGTTTTGGCATCTATTGCAATAACAATGCATTGCGCGCCGAATTTTTCAGACGCTGCGTTCACCAGCTCTCTATTGTTCACGGCCGCAGTGTTGATGGAGACCTTATCTGCGCCTGCTTCCAGCAGTTTTCTGATATCGCTGACCTCACGCACGCCGCCGCCAACAGTGAGCGGCATGAAACAATTTTCTGCGGTGCGCTGTACCACATCGAATATGGTTTCGCGGTTATCTGAAGAGGCGGTGATATCGAGGAAGCACAGCTCATCAGCACCCGCGGCATCATAGGCCTTGGCGGCCTCAACGGGATCACCTGCATCGATGAGGTCAACAAAGTTGACGCCCTTGACGACGCGGCCGTCCTTCACGTCTAGACAGGGAATTACACGGGTTTTAAGCATGGGTGACCCTTCCCTGTATCGGCGTTCGGCCGCTGTTTTTTGATTGCCTGTCCTCGCGCCGCTGTGGGCAAGGCGGGGCCGTCCTTCACGTCTAGACAGGGAATTACGCGGGTTTTAAGCATAGGTGACCCTTCCCTGTATCAGCGTTCGGCCGCTGTTTTTTGATTGTCTGTCCTCGTTGCGCTGCGGGCAAGACATCTTTGATTGCCTGTCCTCGCTGCGCTGCGGGCAAGGCGGGGCCGTCCTTTACGTCCAGGCAGGGAATTACGTGGGTTATAGGCATAGGCGTTGCGGCTCGCAGGTTTTTTATTGGTGTTTTACAACCTTTAGCAGAGATTGAGCATGGGTCAAAGTAAGCAAAGGTGCTGTTTTACCGCATCGCGGTCTGGTTATTGACCTAGCCTTTTAACACGCGCTGGGCTTCTGAAGGGTCTAGGCGGCCATCATAGAGCGCCCGGCCAGAGATCGCGCCTTCTAGCAAGGCATTTTCTGGCAACATCAGCGCATGGATATCTTCTATCGAGGCAAGGCCGCCGGAGGCGATAACCGGAATGCTCACCGCTTTGGCCAGCTCTCTTGTCGCGTCCAGGTTTAACCCGGTTAAAATGCCGTCTCTGGCAATGTCGGTATAGATAATTGAGGCAACGCCGGCATCTTCAAATTTTTGTGCTAGCTCGATGGCGCTTAAGGTTGAGGTTTCAGCCCAGCCTTCTACAGCGACATAGCCATCCTTGGCATCAATGCCCACGGCTATTTTGCCGGGGAATTGTTTACAGGCCTCTATCACCAGGTCAGGGTCTTTCACGGCAACTGTGCCAAGTATGACGCGGCTGATGCCTTTCTCTAACCACATGGCTATTGTCTCTAAATCGCGGATGCCGCCGCCGAGCTGGGCGGGGATGGTGATGGCGCTTAATATTTCTTCTACCGCGCCAGCATTAACCGGCTCACCTGCGAAGGCACCATTCAGGTCTACGATATGGAGATATTCAAAGCCCTGCTCTTCAAAGGCTTTGGCCTGATTGGCGGGGCTGTCGTTAAAGACCGTGGCTTTGTCCATCTCGCCTTTGATCAGGCGAACACATTTACCGTCTTTGAGATCAATGGCGGGGAAAAGGATCATATTGTCATTTGGCCTATCAGAATGTTTGTATTTGTTGCGTTTCTATACCCTGTTGGCAGGCAAATGCGCAATGGCCACTTACTGCCGCAGTTAAGCGGGCGTCCATTTCAGGAAATTGCTGATCAGTTTCAGGCCTAATGTCTGGCTTTTTTCAGGGTGGAACTGGGTTCCGATTATGTTGTCTCGCCCGACCATCGCAGTGATTTCGCCGCCATACTCAGTGACCAGCAGGCGGTGGGCCGGGTTTTCAACCTCGAAATGGTAGCTATGGACAAAATAGGCATGCAGCCCGTTTGGCCCCAGCGGGATGCCTTCCAGCACGGGATGGATTTTATGAGGATTATTGGAAACCGATGTCGCTTCCTCTATTCTACCACCAGTCAGCGCATCGCTCCCCGTAATATTCACCTTTAAGGTGTTCCAGCCCATGTGGGGGATTTTTAGGTGTGGGTCGTTTGGTTTGATTGGCACCACCTTGCCGCCCAACCAGCCCAGCCCTTTGGTGACACCATGTTCATGGCCTTCCGTGCTCATCAGCTGCATGCCAACACAAATACCAAGGAAGGGGCGCTTTTCCTGCAAGACCATCTCTTCCAGAGTTTCATGCAGGCCCTCGATTGCTTCAAGCCCGCTCAGGCAATCAGCATAGGCGCCAACGCCCGGGAGGACGATGCGATCTGCTTGGCGGATTTTTTCAGGTGAATTTGTCAGCTCAATGCGCGTGCCATCGCCATTTTCTCTCGCTGCGCGCTCAAAGGATTTTTGGGCAGAATGCAGATTGCCGGAGCCATAGTCGATGATTACGGTGGTGTTAGACATGGGGACTTAATGATCTCGCGCTGGGTCAGATATCCGCCAAGTTCAGGCGGGTTGGCTCTTCTTTAGCCCGGAAGAAGCGGGCTTCGCAATCCCCTTTTGTTTTGCCGTTCACCACACCAATCATCAGGTAGCCTTTGCGACTATAATGAAACCGTTGCAGATCATAGGCAAACAACGCAAATAAAAGATTGGCCATGAAGCTAACATAGCTGATCACTGCTGGTACAAATCCTATGGCCCCCAATATGCCAAGAAGGGCAAACAAACCGACAAAATGAATGAAGGCTTCCAGCCACATTTTGTTGGCTAACGACCAGAACGGACCAAATAGCGCCGCCCAGAAGCTATAGCCTTCTTTCAAAAATACATAGTCCACCGCCCGCTCAGCATAGCTGCGGTCATCTTCTGGTGGGGCCTGCACTGTGAATGTTTTCATAATTTATATCTCACGGCTATTCCGGTAGTTACACTCCCGGGCCTCCGATGGGGCGGGCCTAAGGCCCGGGCTTACTCGCGTTCGCCATGTACGCCGCCGAAAGGCGGCTCCCTTCTTCGGACTTGATGGTCCTAATATTATATCTCACGGCTATTCCGGAAGCAGCATGCACTTCAGATGCCCACTACGCATCCGTGAATTACTCCCGGGCCTCCGATGGGGCGGGTCATTTTTTGCGATCAGCTTATCCGTGCTCGCTTCGCTCCGCTCGGGCTCATCTTATGCGCCGGGCTCACTATTGTGGCGCTTCAGGTTGCCCTCATTTCTGTGCTTTAGATTGCCCACTAGCAACCGCAGATTCTTTTTGGTGCTTTAGTTTGCCCACTAGCAACCGCACTGATACTAACCGCCGAATGGGGCGGGGCCAAGTTGAATTTGGGGCTCTCGTATAGAGGGTTAATGCCCTCTACAAGCTGCCCTTAGTTGAGGGAATGCGGTCAGCCTGGGCATCATCGATGCTCATCGCCTGGCGGAGAGCACGGGCTAACGCTTTAAAACAGGTTTCAGCAATATGATGGTTGTTTTCGCCGTAATCATTATTCACATGCAGAGTAATGCCGCCATGCTGTGAGAAAGCCTGGAACCATTCACGGAACAGCTCTGTATCCATATCGCCAACTTTATCGCGGGTGAACTCCACATTCCAGATTAGAAACGGGCGGCCTGAAATATCCAGCGCAACGCGGGTCAACGTTTCATCCATGGCCAAGTCCATGGAGCCATAGCGGGTAATGCCTTTTTTATCGCCCAGCGCTTTTGCCAGAGCCTGGCCCATGGCGATGCCGCAATCTTCTGTGGTGTGGTGCTGGTCTATGTGCAAATCGCCATCACAGCGCAGAGTAATATCCATCAGAGAGTGCCGGGCCAGCTGCTCTAGCATATGATCGAGAAAGCCAACGCCGGTTTTAATGTCATAAGTACCTGTGCCATCCACATTGATTGTGGTGGTGATGTCTGTCTCGTTAGTTTTTCGCTCGATGGTTGCTGAACGCATTCGGTTTAACTCTCTGTCATGTGTGCTACTGGGCTAAGCGGCCCTAGCTATCTATACCGTGATATATAAGCCTTTTTGCTGTTTATCATAGCTATGAGTGGTGAAAAAAGTCTTTTATTGACGCTGCAGAGCAGCCCTAACTTGTTCTATAACGCAAATCTATCTACTTAAGTTAGATGCAGGTAAGCCACTTATACCGTTACTTAACCATAGGCATGAAACTCACCACACCTTGCCTTGGACAACAGGTGAAACGCCTTAGCCTCTCCCTTTAAAAAGACGTTTCATTTCTCTAATTCGGGTCATCGCCCTTGACCTTGCCGCATTTCCATCCAATATCTTTACAAAATCAATCGAAGAGGCAGACTTTATGAGTAGAAGTGACCCAACCGGGTGGCGCGGCACAACAATTGTTACCGTGCGCAAAGGCGATAAAGTGGTCATCGCGGGTGATGGGCAGGTCAGCCTTGGCCAAACAGTCATCAAAGGCAATGCCCGCAAAGTGCGCCCGCTTGGCTCTAGCGGCGTTATTGCCGGGTTTGCTGGGGCAACCGCCGATGCCTTCACGCTTTTTGAGCGGCTTGAGGGCAAGCTAGAGCAATATCCGGGGCAATTAATGCGCGCTGCTGTTGAAATGGCCAAAGACTGGCGTACAGATCGCTATCTTCGCCAGCTTGAAGCCATGATGATTGTTGCCGATAAATCTACCACACTGGTGCTCACAGGCACTGGTGATGTGTTAGAGCCTGAACATGGCGTAATGGCCATTGGCTCTGGCGGTAACTATGCGCTTGCCGCCGCCATGGCGCTACAAGATCAAGATTTAGACGCTGAAGATATCGCCAGGCGCGCCATGAAGATTGCAGCTGAAATCTGTGTTTACACCAATGAAAATGTAATAATTGAGAGCCTGGATGTTTGATAAATCACTCCTTTCCCGGGCCGTTGAGAGCGGCATCATCAGCGCTGAACAGCGCGATAAACTGATCGCCTTTGCGGTTTCAGATGGCTCAGTTTCAGCCATGGGTGAGGGAGCAAGTGCTGTGCGTGATGAAGCGCCACGCTTCTTCCGCAGTTTTAATGACCTATTCATCGGGCTCGGTGTTGCCATACTCGGTTTTGCGCTTAAATACGGCGCTGAGCTTGTAGCATCCGGTTCGCAGCAGGTTGTATTTTTCGCCCTGCTTGGTTGCGCTGCCCTGTTCTGGCTGCTGGCAGAATGGATCACCGGCATACGCCGGATAAATTTCCCTTCTATTGTTATCTTATTGTTCTTTATATATTTTCTTGGTGATGGACTGCGAATTGGCTGGGAGTATTATTTACTTGATGGCCGCATTATCCAGAACACTGCTGATACACTGCAAGCCAGAGGCGTGGTGCTGATCTCATTTGCGCTTACCGCTGCGATGGCGCTTTATTTCTGGCGCTTCCGCCTGCCTTTCTCAGTGCTTATGCTGGCTGCCACCATCGCGCTCTCCTTGCTTGCCCTCTTACTTTATGGCTTTGGGCCTGAGGCTTTAATGCCGTTTATGCGCTGGATAGTGCTGGCGCTCGGGCTGGCGATCTTTGTGGCTGCCATGTATTTTGATACGCAAGACCCGGAGCGCAGCCACCGCACCAGTGACCATGGCTTCTGGCTGCATCTGTTAGCGGCGCCAATTATCACTCACTCAATTTTATGGAGCAGCTTGCAGCCCTTGATCTCGAACCAGGCCGACGCAACCAGCAATGCTAATTTAATGGTGATTGTTGTTCTTGGGCTTTTTGTCGTCTTTTCCATTGTCGCGCTGGTGATTGACCGGCGGGCGCTGCTAATATCTTCATTGGGCTATGCGGCGACAGCGCTTGGCTATATTATCTATAAGTTCGATGTTGAGGGCAATGTGGCTTTGGTTATCACTATGCTGTTAATCGCCAGCCTGATCCTGACACTTGGCACCGGCTGGTATCGTTTGCGCCGGGGGGTCTTCGCCCTGTTGCCGCCATCTGATTTTTATCAAAAACTTCCCCCTGTGACGCAGAAAGTCTGATCAGAGGGACATGAACTAATAAGTCTTAATTTTATAGGGACATCTGTTACCGCTTATGAGTTATTTTTCACCGCGTGAAATTGTTTCCGAACTTGACCGCCACATTATTGGACAGGCGCAAGCCAAGCGTGCTGTTGCCATCGCGCTGCGTAACCGCTGGCGGCGTAAGCAGCTTGATGAGGATATGCGCGAAGAAGTGCTGCCGAAGAATATTCTGATGATTGGGCCAACCGGCGTTGGTAAAACAGAAATTTCGCGCCGCCTGGCCAAGCTTGCCAATGCCCCCTTCATTAAAGTAGAAGCGACCAAATTTACTGAAATTGGTTATGTCGGCCGGGATGTGGACCAGATTGTTCGCGACCTGGTTGAAGCCGGCATTAGCCTGGTGCGTGATGAAAAGCGCAAAGAGGTACAAGCCAAAGCGCATGTAAATGCTGAAGAACGGGTGCTTGATGCGCTTGTTGGCAATGATGCCAAGCCTGAAACCAGAGAAAATTTCCGACGCAAGCTGCGTGATGGCGAACTGGATGAAAAAGAAATTGACGTGCAGGTGGCGGATACACCCGGCGGCATGCCGTCTTTTGAAATTCCTGGTATGCCGGGTGCACAGGTTGGCATGATCAATATTGGCGACATGCTTGGCAAAGCCTTCCCGGGGCAGATGAAAACCAAACGCACCAGCGTGCGCGATTCATATGAACTGCTGATTGCCGAAGAATCTGACAAGCTGATTGATGATGACCAGATTGTACAGGAGGCCATTCACCTTACTGAAAATGACGGCATTGTCTTCCTTGATGAGATTGACAAGATCTGCTCGCGGCAAGAGCGCGGCGGCGATGTGAACCGTGAGGGTGTGCAACGGGACCTGTTGCCGCTGATTGAAGGCACCACCGTTTCAACCAAATATGGACCTGTGAAATCTGATCATATTCTCTTCATTGCGTCTGGTGCTTTCCACATCGCCAAACCTTCTGACCTGTTGCCGGAACTACAGGGCCGTTTGCCGATCCGCGTTGAGCTGCGGGCGCTTGAGCGCAATGACTTCAAACGGATTTTGACGGAACCTAAAGCCAGCCTGATCAAGCAATCTACAGCGCTGATGTCCACTGAGGGCTTAACGCTTATTTTCACAGATGACGCTGTTGATGCGCTTGCTGACATTGCCGTTGCTGTGAATGCGAATGTTGAGAATATCGGCGCACGGCGCCTGATGACGGTGATGGAGCGGGTTTTGGATGAAATCAGTTTCACCGCCTCTGATATGGACGGCGAAACCGTGACCATTGATGGTGACTTTGTTCATAAAAACATTGGTGACCTGGCGAAGAACTCTGATCTTTCGAAATTTATTCTCTGATATCGCTCACGGTAAACTCGCGCGAAGCGCGAGTACCTCCGCGGGGGCGGTGCTCACACCGGGCGCCGCTAACGCGGGACGCCATGTTCGCCGCCTATAAAGGCGGCTACCTTCATCATAATAGCAGGCAGGAGTGTAGTTTTCTGATACCGCTCACGGTAAACTCGCGCAAAGCGCGAGTACCTCCGCGGGGGCGGTGCTCACACCGGGCGCCGCTGTCGCGGGACGCCATGTTCGCCGCCTATAAAGGCGGCTACCTTCATCATAATAGCAAGCAGGAGTGAAGTTTTCTGATATCGCTCACTAGTGAAATCTAGATGCAGCTAACTGACATATCTCAATTGTTATTTTTTCTTACGCCTTAGTCGTACGTAAAGTGCACCGTCGCCGCCGTGTTTTTTATTGGCGGGGCCGTGGCTTTGGACGATGTCGGGGAGGGCGTTGAGCCAGCCGGGGACTTCGCGGCGGAGGATGCCGGGCTCTGGTGCGCCAAGCTCGAAAGCCCGCTGTTCTGAGGGGCGGCGCTGGCCCTTACCGGTGATAACCAATGCCAGGCGTTTATTATCTGCGTAGGCGCGGCTGAGAAATGTTTTTAAGGCCGTTTCAGCTTCACGGGCTGTGAGACCATGTAGGTCTATCGCGGCTTCAATTACATCTTTACCAGATGAGATATTGCGCGCCTCTCGCTTTTGTAGAGGGGCGACCTGTTTTTTGGAGCTGGGGGCTGGGCTTTTTGGCCTGTAAGGCAGCGGCTTTGCGCGTGCCCTTATGGGCTTTGCAGCTTTTTGGTCATCTGCTGCGTCTTGTTCTGGCTTTAGCTCTGTGGTTTTTCTGGCGTTTGGCACGATGTTTAGCGCTGGGGAACTGGCCTCTAACAGGGCGGCAAAATCCTCAGTGGTTGGGGCTTTATGTGCCGGTTTTTCAGGTCTTGATGGGGCGGCTTTATCGGATGATTTTGGCGCTTTTTCCGCGCGCTTTGCCTCAGCGTTGGGCGTTGCTATGGACTGCTTTACTTTCTCCCATAAAGCCGCATCCGCTTTTGAGAGCGGTTTATGTTCATCATCATTTGCCATAAGATTTATTATAGCCCCCGGCATTTCAGGGGTCACATAAATTATTAAGCAGGCTTAATAAGCCTCAGTTGCTCTGATAATGCGGTCTAAATTCTTTGTGCTAGCGCGGTAAAAGCAGGGTGAAGTTGCCGCGATGTTTAGTGCCACCTGCAACATCGCCAGCCACATCACCAGAACCCCAGAAAATATCGCCGCGCACCGGGCCTTTAATAGCTGAGCCAACATCCTGGCCAATCATTAGCTGATGAAAGCCGCGCTCACCGTGATGGGTCAGGCTTGGGACTTCTAACCAGATCGGCAGACCAAGCTGATGGTAGCTGCCATCAACCGCCAGGCTGCGGCGAGGTGTGAGGTTCACGCCTTCTGCGCCGAGGGGGCCGCCTTTTGCTTGCTCTGCGTCCAACTCGCGGAAGAAGATATATGACTTATTGTGCCACATGACTTTGCGGCCAAGCTTATCATTTTGGCGGAGCCAATTTTTCACGGCCTCTAACTTCAGCTGTTTGCCGCGAAATTTATAACTATGTTTTAAATGCTGGCCGATGGAGGAATATGGATGACCGTTCTTGCCTGCATATCCAATGCGGATAACCGAGCCATCTTGCAGCCTGATGCGAGCGGAGCCTTGTATGTGCATGAAAAACGCATCCACCTGATCTCTGAGGTAAATAAGCTCTAACCCCTGGCCCTCCAATGCGCCGCGCTCAATGGCTTCTCTTGTTGGGAATGGCTCTAAGCGGCCATTAACCCGGCGCATAAAGGTGAGCTGGTGGTTTTTTGCGGCACGGTCTTTGTCATTAATCAACGAGACAAGGTCAGCGGGGCGGCGGTAAACAGGGATGTTAAATTCAGCTGTTCTCACTCTTGAACCTTCTATCTCTGGTTCATAATAACCGGTGAGCATAGAGGTTGAGGAGAGCACGCGTAGGGGTTTGAAATTTTGTTCGAAGAACAGGCGGGCTGCCTGCTTATGGTTGATTGGCACACCCAGCGCATATTTGCAGAGGTTGAAGCGCTTACGATCTATGCGAACCGGCTTACGGGTTTTATCATTGAGATATTTGCGGCAGCTGATTCGGAAGGCATTAAAGGCTGCGAGGTGATCATCCTGTTTCCAATTGGGGAGATCGTGAAAGCGCACAGGTTTTAGCTTCATGGGTTTGCTTTTGACTTTGGTGTAAAGGATTTTAGATGAAGGGGTTGGGGGGGTGCTGTGCTCGGGCAGGAACATGAGCATTGATAGAAACCCAATTATAAAGCCGACTACGCTCACTCGCCCCACCCCTGTTGCTGTTATTTTTGTAAACAGCTCAGTTACATATAGCCACCTTGCAAACAGCCAAGCTTTGATTTGATAAAGCTGCCCCCGCTGACCCTCTTTAAGGTTTGGGGGGCGGCCATCTCTCATCTCTGTTGGCTCCTTGCCCTAGCCGCATAAATTGATCTTTCAATTCAGGTTTGATGGCTATTGGCTGTCTTTAGACTTGTTTTATGATTCTGATTCCGTTGAAACCAGCTTCCAGTTTGGATCACGTCCGTTGATATTGTGTGAAAATGTCCAAATGTCGGTGATTTTATCAATTTGCTTGTCATCACCCTCGATGATTTTATCGTCTCTATCTGTTTGATAGCGGATGAGTGAGCTTTTAAATTTCACTGTGATCTCAGCGTTGCGGTCTTCTACGCCAGCTTCCAGCATGGTGATTTTATCAAATCCGACAAGCTGGGTCGTCATTTCGTGGCCTTCGGTCTCTCTGGCATCAATGGCTTCAGAGAAGCCTGAGTAAACATCTTTCGCCAGCAGCTTTTTCAGCGTGCGCTTATCACCATCAGAATAGGCCATGATGATCATTTCATAGGCCCGCTCAGCGCCTTGCATGAACTCTTCCGGGTCAAAATCTTTATCTGCATTGGCAATTTCGCTTAAGCCATCGCTTAAGTCGCTACCATCTTCTGCGTATTTTCTGATCTGCACTGAAATATCGGGTTTGGGGCGCTCATACTCACCTTGAGGGCCGGTAGTCTCGCTCTGGCTTCTATCTGGCATAGCGACAACATTGTCTTGCTCGTTTGAACCTGTGCCCAGCGGGCCTTTTTCATTATTGTCTCTGTTGTAAGGGTCTGATGGCTGCCGTTCATTTCCGGTGCGCGAGCCAAGAATGCTACGCAGATAGAGGAAAATGACCACAGCGATCCCTAGAAAAATAACACTGACAATATCTAACCCGTTGCTGTTCATTTTGCCTTATACCGTTTCTTTAATTTCTTAATACATTTAAAGGGAATTGAAGGCCGTAGTGCGATGATAGGGGCCTTATTTGTCTCTTTTTAAGTCGTTGTCTCTTTAACTAGTTTACTGCACACCGCTAAGATCACAACTGCGACCCTTTATCGTGGTTTCTGTATCGTCGTTTCTGTATCTTGGTATCAATATCGTGTTTTCTGCGGCGTTTGCAATGTGGTGCCAAACTCTGTTCATCAAGTTAATTAGTTGGCTCTATTAACTGAGGCGCTAAATCAGCAGCCGAGAGTTTGGGGTTTTCCTTTATCTGGTCGGTCTATATACAAACTTTATGATTAAATAAGTGCCTAACTAATGAGTATACTATGCCAATTTATGTGAATTGAGGCTTTCATAGCATTATTATTTGGTTTGGCAAATCAATGGCTACCCGCTGATGGCTAGCCTGGAGACTAGCATAATTTGTCAGATAATGTGTTTGTTCTCCCTTTCAATATTGGATAACGACCCCATATTTTCAAGTTATGGGCCACGCTTTATGTATTTTTGGGCGATGCTGACTGGATTGAAAGGTATTTGCGATGCCCAAACAGGGCAAGATGTGAAACTTTCACAGATTTAAGGCACCTTTTAGTGGTGATGTAGATTTATGGGTTTTGTTATATTCCTCAGCTTAATGCTGGTGCCGATTATTGAAATCATTGGCTTTATTCAAGTTGGTTCATTGATTGGCGTTTGGGCGACACTGGCGATTGTTATTTTCACGGCGATCATTGGCTCGCTTTTGCTGCGCTATCAGGGCATGGCTGTGATGTTTCGCGCGCAAGAGGATATACGCCGCGGGGTAATGCCGGTTGAGCATATGGTCACCGGGATGTTTTTGGCCTTTGCCGGGGCTTTGCTACTCACACCCGGGTTTTTTACCGATATTTTTGGCCTGCTCCTGTTTCTCCCGCCCTTTCGCAGTTTCCTCACAGCAACCGTATTTAAAGGTTTTATAGCACCGCGCGCCGAGGGGATGTTTAAAGAAACATTCCGCGGTGACAGGCCAAACCCACCGCAAGATGACCCGGTTTATGAAGATGGTGATGGGCCGATTATTGATGGCAGTTATAGTGAAATTAAGCCGGATCAAGCGCGGCTTGATGAAGACGAAGCTGACATGAATAATGGGGCGAATGGACGTAAGCCTGATGGGCCGAAAAAGGGTGATGGCGAGACGCCATGGTCGCGCGATTAAAAAGCCCTGGTATTATAATGGTAGCCCGTTTGAAACTATTTCGAAATTGAGACCAGTGCTTGCATAGTTAAATGGGGCTTGAGCTCTGCCGCTATATCTTGCCATGGGTCACCCTACATGATAGCAGACTGCAATGCGCGCAAAGGGTTTTGAACAATAAGGCTTTGGCCGCAGAGATTTAATCAGCCCCCGCTTATTATGGGGGTAAATGACGCTTTTAAATTGAGTGAAATTACGAAGGGTAGAGAGATGGCTGAAGAGCAGAACGGGGCGAAGAATGGCAATGGGGCACCGCAAGACGGAGCCGAGCCGAGCATTCAGGTGATAGGACAATATCTGAAAGATTTGTCTTTCGAGAGCCCTAAAGCGCCAGGATCTCTCAAATCCCCGGGAGAGAACCCAAATCTGCAAGTTGATATTAATGTCAATGTGCACAAGCTTGATGAAGATGTTTATGAAAGCGGTATTCAACTGAAAGTGCATGCCAGCAATGATGACGGCACAATTTATATGCTTGAGGCGTTATATGCCGGCGCGTTTCAGATCAAGAATTTGCCAGATGATGCTTTAGAGCCTGTGCTTCTGATTAACTGCCCGACCATTCTTTATCCGTTTTTAAGACGGATTATTTCCGAGATGACACAGGAAGGTGGCTTCCCGCCCTTGCTGCTTGATCCTATTGATTTTGCAACCCTGTACAAACAACGGAAAACTGCGGGTGAGGTACAAGGCACAGCGTAACCTTGATCGCCTCAGTCTGGCTCATGTTATCTAAAAACGGGCGCTCTTCATCAGGATGAGCGCCCGCTCTTTTATCTTGCCTGTTTTATTTGTCCTGATATAGCGACCAGACGCTTACACCTTTGAGGGTGGCTATAAATTCTTCATGGGCTGTGGTTTCTTCGGCTGTTCTAATTTGCGGCAAGGGGGTTGAACGACGGCGGGAGTTTATATTGGTGCCTGTCTCCGGGTTTAATTGTGGGCGGGCTTCAGCTGCCAGCTCTAAATTGGCCTGGCGTTGACCACTTAATTCCAGATAAACATCTGCCAGCAATTCACTATCCAGCAGGGCGCCGTGATAAGTGCGGTTTGAGTTGTCTATATTATAACGACGGCAGAGCGCATCAAGACTGTTGGGGCCGGCTGGGTATTTACGGCGCGCCATGGCCAGGGTATCAAGCACGCGGCCCATTTCAATGATCGGGCGGCGAACGCGCTTTAATTCGGCATTGAGAAAGCCGATATCAAAGCTCGCATTATGAATGATGAGCGTGTCGCCTTGTATGAACTCCAGAAATCCATCCGCAACTTCACGAAACAGCGGTTTGTCCCTTAGAAAGTCTGTTGTGATGCCGTGGACGTTTTGTGCCTCGATGGGCACTTCGCGCTTGGGGTTAATATAGACATGGTAGGTCTCACCGGACGGGATGTAGTTGAGAAGCTCAACGCAGCCTATTTCAATGATGCGGTCATCACCTTCAGCATTAAAGCCGGTGGTTTCCGTATCCAGCACGATCTCGCGCATGGCCATTTCCCCTTATCAGTCACAAAACCCCAGCCTTATGAATACCGCGTTTCGTAGGGGGGTGGAAGGCTGTGTGGGTATGGTTTCAACGGGTTTTCATTCGGTGAGATTTGCCATCTCTGCTGCCCAGCGCTGGTAGGCGCTGTCTTTATTATCTGGTTTATTTGCCATTTGCTGAGCGCGGCTTTTCATGGCTGTTATGGCGTTTTTAACTTCTTCATCTGTTTCTTCAAGGCTTAGACTTGTGTTGATGATGAGGTCGGCCTTTTCCCTTTTAATATGGTCGGGTAACTGCTTTTTTAGGATTAAGTCCAGCTTTTCCTCTGTCATGCCGGGGCGGGCAAGGGCGCGGCGGCGTTGATCTTCACTGGTTGCGCTGGCAAGGATGACCATATCCATGAGAGCTTCGGCGCCGGTTTCAAATAACAGCGGAATTTCTATTAAGATTAGTTCAGCGCCTAAGTTTTTTTGCTTTTCTATGAAGGCCCATTCTTCCTTTCTGACCAAAGGGTGGATAATGGCCTCAAGCTTCTTAAACAACTCTGGTTGACCATTTAGGGATTTCATCAGAGCTTGGCGATCGACACTCAGCTTATGATCACCTGAGCTGTCATTTGGTTTTGTGCTGCCAGGGAAGGCGGCTTCTATGTCTGCTGCGATAGGGCCGTCATATAGATCATGGACAATTTGATCAGCGCTGATCATGGGGATGCCGTTAGCTGCAATCATATCGGCAACTGTCGATTTCCCCATAGCGATGGAGCCTGTTAATCCGGCGATCAGCATATTAATTTGGCCTTTCGGGGTTTGGGTTAGGCGAGATCATCTATCACATGCTGGGTCAGCTCTGTTGTTACCTCGGGAAATTTACCGAACCATTTTTCAAAACCTGGGGCGGCCTGATGGATAAGCATGCCGAGGCCATCTACCCCGATGAGACCCCTTTGGCGGGCTGATTTCAAAAGATCAGTTTCCAAAGGCGCGTAGACGATATCATAGCAAATTGAATGGGGGGGTAGGGGCGCGGTATCCAACTCAAGCGGGGGGTTGCCCGCCATGCCGAGGCTCGTTGTGTTCACAAGCAGGTTGACCCGGCTTAAGGCTGCATCCTTTTCTTCCCAGTCTATCACTTTGATCGGATGATGGTCTTTATCTGAGAGATCCTGCTGTTTCAGTAGATTTTCGGCTAACGCTTCGGCGCGGCTGCGGGTGCGATTGGTGAGAATAATTTCTGGCACGCCTTCACGCATGAGCGCATATATAATGGCACGGGCAGCGCCGCCTGCACCAATGACCATGGCTGGTTCATCTGCCGACCAGCTGGGGGCGCTTTTTTTCAAATGGGTGATGAAACCATAACCATCTGTGTTGCCAGCGATTAACTCCTCCCCCTCAAACCAGAGGGTATTGGCAGCGCCAATGGCGCGAGCCTCTGCTGTGGTTTTGTCAGCCAGTTTTAACACATTCTCTTTGTGCGGGATGGTGACATTGATACCGCTGAACCCGGCCGCTCTCATTCCACTGATAAAAGTCTCTAAATTTTCTGGTGCCACTGGGATTTTATCGTAGCTACCCGCTAGCTGATATTTATTGAGCCAAAACCCATGAATGAGCGGCGAGCGGGAATGGGTGATGGGCCAGCCAATAACACCTGCTTTCGGCGCCATTGTTGGTGTGGTTGTTTTGTTTGTCATGAGCGTATTAAATTTTCCTGACGGAGATAGCCAAGTAATGGCAGCAGAGGGAAGCCGAGAATAGTGAAATAATCACCTTTTATCTCTTCAAACAGATGAATGCCAAAATTTTCTATTTGGTATGAACCGGGAGATTTATAAATGGTATCCCCGCTATGGGCCAGATATTCACCGAGAAATTCTGGTGAGAAATCTCGCATGGTCAACTCGGCCGTGTCGCTATGGCGCCAGATGACATTATTGTTTTTTACAATAACAACCGCTGAAATGAGCTTATGAGTTTTGCCCCGCAATTTGAAAAGGCTGGCATGAGCTTCGTCTTTATTGGTTGGTTTCTCGATAATCTCATCACCAAGCGCGAGGATTTGATCTGAGCCGATGATGATCTGATCTGCTCTTGATTTGGAGATATCCATGGCTTTGGCTTCTGCCAGAATTTCAGCGATGTCAGCCGGGTCCGTGTCTTCCGCTTCAAATACTTTTCTTATTGAAGGTTCGTCGATATGCGGCGGGTCAATTTCAAATGAAAGGCCGGTTTTTTCTAAAAGTGTGGCTCTGGTATGACTACCAGAGGCCAGCACCAACCGGGATTTTTCTGACTTAAACATTGAATGAATGCCTTATATTACAGCGGTTATTTCATCTTTAATGGGGTTTTCTTTTGCGCTCATTATATAGGTTTAATATGGCGGCGGCGGTTTCTTCAATTGAGCGACGCGAGACATCTATGATTGGCCAGTTATGACGGCCGCATAAGCGCCTTGTGAAAGCAATTTCGCGCGAGATGGTGTCGCGATCGACATAATCTTTCAAATCTCTGTCTGCCATTTCCATCACCCGGTTGCGGCGAACCTGAGCAATTCTATCTGCGCTGGCGATGAGGCCAACTATAAAGCATTTGGTTGGCTCTGTTAAAATGGGAGGTAGGGGTAGATCTGGCACAAGGGGCAGGTTGGCAGTTTTAAAGCCGCGATTGGCCAGATAAATGCTGGTTGGTGTTTTAGAGGTGCGGCTGATGCCGATGATGAGTATGTCAGCCTTATCTAAATCATCCGGTAGCTGGCCGTCATCATGCATCATCGTAAAATTAAGCGCATCTATGCGGCTGAAATATTTACTATCCAGGCTGTGTTGGCCGCCAACTGTTGGTTTGAAGGGGGAGCCGAGATAGCTATCGAATATTTGCAAAATCGGGTTGAGTATCCCCAGGCATGGGAGGTTTAGCTCTGTGCAGTAATGCTCTAATTCCTCTACCAACTCAGGATTAACAATGGTGTGCATGACGATGCCGGGCTGGCTTTGTATCAACTGGCAAACACGGTGCATGTGGCGTTTGGTTCGGACAAGCGGGTGGATATGCTCGATGGCGCGGATGCTTGGATATTGCACAGTTACGGCTTTGGCCATGGTCGTCAAGGTTTCACCGGTGGCATCTGAGATAAGATGGAGGTGGAAAAACTTTGGATTGGTTGTGGCCATGTGTTGATAAGTCTTCCGGTTATACACAGCCATGGCGCACTATTTGAAATTAGTCCCCACTGTTCAGATTTGGGGGGCTGAGATTTCCACACAGTTTCGTTCGGGGATAAGATCTGTGCTGTTTGTTCAGGACTGTTGATTGGTGTTTTTCTACTCAGTTTGCTCCCCTAGTTTTGCACATAGTTTCCTAGCGATCATTCACTTTTATCAAATTTGCTAATCCCCCTGAAATTTTTAACTTTATTGTTTCGTAAAGTGAGTTGTTGCTGGGAATTGATGAGGTTTGATTTTAGGGGAGCTTTGATATTTGAAAAGCTGTGAGTTGGGGGGTGGCTTTTGATAATTCAAGGAATCCACTGCTTAACAATAACCACCACAACCTAAATAAAACTTTTCTTTTATTTTTTTATTGAAAAGGGAGAAACCGAACCGCATAAAAGGCTTATGGAAGATAAGATATTTTTAAAAGTTTTGCAGGGGGAGGTTTTACCTAAACCTCCTATTTGGTTGATGCGTCAAGCAGGGCGGTATCTTGATGAGTACCGTATGGTCAGAGACCAGGCTGGCAGCTTTCTCAATTTATGTTACGCGCCAAAGATGGCGGCAGAAGTAACGTTGCAGCCGATAAGACGGTTTGGTTTTGATGCTTCTATTTTGTTTGCAGATATTCTGGTGGTGCCGGATGCTTTGGGGCAAGAGGTAAGGTTTGAGACCGGGGAAGGCCCTCGGCTAAACCCGATTGAAACTGCTGAGGCTTTGGCTAAGCTTAGTGCGTCTAAGGTGGATGAAAAATTTGATAGTGTTGCAGAAACTGTCAGCCTTATTCGAGACGGGTTGCCAAGTGAGACAACGTTAATAGGTTTTTGCGGGGCGCCCTGGACTGTGGCCACCTATATGGTGGCTGGGCAAGGCACGGTTAACCAGCAGCCGGCGCGAGAATTGGCATATAAAGACCCTGAATTGTTCCAAGAGATGATTGATCTTTTGGTTGAGGTTTCGGTTGATTATCTCTCTCGCCAGGTGAAAGCTGGCGCTGAGGTGCTACAGATTTTTGATAGCTGGGCGGGCAGTTTGCCAGAGGCTGAATTTGAGCGCTGGGTGATTAAACCAACACAAAAAATGGTGTCTCAATTACGCGCTTTGTTTCCGCATGTGCCAGTGATTGGCTTTCCGCGCGGCGCGGGGCCGCTTTATGAGCGCTATGTTTCTGAGATTGATATTCAAGGGGTGAGCGTTGATGAAACCATGCCGCTTGAATGGGTGAAGATGCATTTGCAATCTAAGGTGACGGTACAGGGAAATGTGGATGCGTTTGCCCTTGTGGCCGGCGGCGCGGCGCTTGATGAGGCGGTTGACCGGGTGATTAACTGTTGGTCAGATGGGCCGTTTGTTTTTAACCTTGGTCATGGTATCAACCAGTTTACCCCGGTGGCTCATGTTGAGCAGATGATTGCCCGCGTGCGCGGATAGTCAGTTAAATTATTACTCATGTACGCTCATTATTGAGCAGAGATCTTACCGGCTAAGTTCTGAATTTTTAGATGTTAAAATGAGGGTGCTTTGAATGGATTTTGGTCTCTGGTTTAAGGCGCTTCATATTATTTCCATTATCGCCTGGATGGCGGGCTTGCTTTATCTACCGCGGCTTTATGTTTATCACGCTGGGGCTAAGACTGGCTCGGAACTTTCAGAAACTTTGAAGGTTATGGAGCGACGTTTGCTGCGGTTTATTATGAACCCGGCGATGATAGCGGCCTGGATTTTTGGCTTGCTCACCGCGTATTTTCAAGGGCAGTTTAGTGATGCCTGGCTGCATGGCAAATTGCTGTTTGTTGTTGCACTTTCTGTCGTGCATATGATGCTGGCGCGTTATCGGCGTGAATTTGAGGCAGATCAGCGGCAGCGCAGCGCTAAGTTTTTCCGCGTGATAAATGAAGTGCCGACCGTATTGATGATTGTAATTGTCTTTCTGGTTGTATTAAAACCTTTTTAATCTCTGCACCGCATGGTGTTGTTGAGCATTTTTCACTATAATTGAAGAATCATCACTTTTATGCCTATATTGTTTTTGATATAGTTGGTGTGAGTTATATTTTAGGTTTATTCTAGTTTTTCCGTTCCGGCTTGTTCTTGCTGATATTTCATATCGGTATTTTTTGAACCAGCGTTTTAAGCGATAAACTATAATATTAACAACAACTTACATTTATTATTGCTTACCATTCAGATATCCCCGAGCCGAGTTTTCATCCCCCCTTGTCATAAATTCCCTTCTTGACAGCTCGCCTCTTCCCTCTTTTCGGAGCCCCTCCATGGAACAAATGAAACTCCAGGAACTAAAATCTAAAAACCCGGTCGAATTGCTTGCCTTTGCTGAAGAAGTTGAGGTTGAGAATGCCAGCTCGATGCGCAAACAAGAACTTATGTTTGCTATTTTGAAGCGGCTTGCGGCCAATAATATTGAAATTATTGGCACCGGCGTTGTTGAAGTTTTGCAGGATGGGTTTGGGTTCTTGCGCTCACCAGATGCGAATTACCTTCCTGGTCCGGATGATATTTACGTTAGCCCCAGCCAGATCCGGCGGTTTGGTTTGCGAACTGGCGATACAATTGATGGGCAGATCCGTAGCCCGAAAGAAGGCGAACGTTATTTCGCACTTCTTAAAGTCAATCAGATCAATTTTGAAGAGCCTGACAAAGGCAAACATAAAATCAATTTTGATAACCTGACACCGCTTTATCCTGATGAGTGGCTTTCAATGGAAATTGAAGACCCAACGGTTGAGGATATGTCTGCCCGGGTTATTGATATTGTTGCGCCAATGGGTAAAGGCCAGCGCGCCCTGATTGTGGCGCCGCCGCGCACCGGTAAAACCGTGTTGCTGCAAAATATTGCTCATTCTATCACCACGAACCATCCTGAATGTTATCTCATTGTGCTGCTGATTGATGAACGGCCTGAAGAGGTGACGGATATGCAGCGCTCTGTGCAAGGGGAAGTTGTTTCTTCAACCTTTGATGAGCCGCCGACCCGCCATGTGCAGGTTTCTGAAATGGTGATTGAGAAAGCCAAACGGCTTGTTGAACATAAACGTGATGTTGTCATTCTTCTTGATTCTATCACTCGCCTTGGCCGTGCTTACAACACTGTTGTGCCGTCTTCTGGTAAAGTTCTAACTGGTGGTGTTGACTCTAACGCGCTGCAACGGCCCAAGCGCTTTTTTGGTGCCGCCCGGAATATTGAAGAAGGTGGGTCCCTGACCATTATCGCAACCGCCTTGATTGATACTGGCAGCCGCATGGATGAAGTGATCTTTGAAGAATTTAAAGGCACTGGTAACTCTGAGGTTGTGCTTGATCGTAAAGTGGCAGACAAGCGCGTGTTCCCAGCTATCGATATTGCCAAATCTGGTACGCGGAAAGAAGAATTGCTGGTCGCTGATGAACAGCTTAAGAAAATGTATGTGCTGCGGCGTATTCTTAATCCAATGGGGCCAATGGATGGCATTGAGTTCCTGATTGATAAGTTGAAGAATACCAAAGGTAATGATGATTTCTTCGACAGTATGAATACCTAGGTTTTGTCTCACGGGCTATTCCGCGGCGGCGTGGCCGCGCGGGCCCTCCGATTGGGCGCGCAATATTTTTTGCGCCGTTTCTCGTGCCTTAGATTGCCACATAGCATCCGGTGTGGGCGCAAAATGCGCGGGCGCCGGCTGGCGCAATCCGCCGTTGGATCGTGGACTGTGATTTTTAAATTAGTTCCCTTATGTTCGGGTCCTTAAACTTATATTGCCTAGCCAGATCGGAAAATCTCTCGTTTATGTGATTATTGAATGGTTTGGGATTTATGTCGTGGGCTTTGCGATGGGGTGTCAACTAGCTCAACTTGCTTATGTATCATTGAGTTTTAGAAGTGGGATTTTATAGAAAAGAGCGAAGCCATTGCTGGCCTCGCTCTTTTTTGTTTGGGGCGTATATTCGTTTAGTTACAAGGCCGGGCGATGGCGAGGCAGCGCCAGGTGTTATTGTCTTGTTTTTTACATTTATAATGTTTTTTCTTGGCGCTGTTCCAGAAGCTGTATTTGACACCATGATTAATGGCGGCTTGTTTTTCCCAGCGGCCTTTGGCGCTGTCTTTGGCTTTTTGTTTGTTGAAATAGTACATGCCATGTTTTTTCAGAACCGGCTTACAGCTGGTTTTAATTTGGCAGGGTGTGCCGATGGCAAAACAGCGATAGGTGTTGTTAGCTTGTTTCTTACAAATGTTGCTGCGAACTTTCGCATTGTTCCAAAAGCTCAGACCAATGCCATGCTTGATGGCGACCTTCTTTTCCCAGCGGCCAATAGCTGAACTTTTGGCTTTCGCTTTCTTGTAATAATACATGCCATATTCGCCCGTGGGCTGTTTGCATATTTTGCCAGCTTTCGCGCCTGCTGTTAGCGAGAGGCTAATGATGAGTGCTGTGAAGAGTGTGGTTGCGATTAATCTGGCAGGTCTTAGTGATGCAGTCATGATTGAGATCTCCTGATAGGCGATTATGGTTACTGAATTTGTATCGCTACAGATCTGTCGTCATGAGTATGGGAGAGGTTCAAAGAAGGGGAATATTTTATACCGTTTTTTGTGTTTATTCTCTGTGAGGGAAGGAAGAGCGGCTTGGGCCTTTACTCTTCCTTCTCGTCACCAGTGGCTAATATAATTTGTTAGCTTTGCGGCTCATATCGACGGCAGCATCTGGAATGATTTCTTCAATGTTATAGTTGCTTGCGATCAGTTGTTTTGCCGTTTCATCATTTTGAGCGGCTGATTTTTGAATTAAGATACGACCGGCTTTTATATCTTGTTCGACGCCCTGGCCTGTTAGCAAGGCGATGCCATAATAGAGCTGGCCAGTGCTAAACCCGCGATCGCTGGATTTTTTTAGCCACATGGCAGCTTGTTTAAAATCTTGTTTGACGCCGCTACCGGTTTCATAAATTTTAGCCAGTTCAAGCATTGAAATATCATGGCCTTCTTCGGCGCAGCGGATCAGTATTGGTAAGCCTTGTTCATGCATTCCGGCTTTTTCAATTTCATGTGCTTTCCAGCAAAGAATTGTCAGGGTACCATTTGTGCGACCAACCCGCATCTTATCTAATTGATATTCTATGCTTTCTTCAACCGGATTGGTAAAACCATCTTCTGTTATTATGGATTCTGCCTTACTTAGAGCGGGGGCAATTAAAGTTAAGCTGATGAGGGCTAAGCTCTTAATAGATAATTTATGGCGGCCTATAATATGTTTGAGCATTGTCCAACTCCTTTGTGATTTCTATTCACTTTAGAGTAAGGGCATATGGGTCAATGTCTCAGTCAGACATTTGTTACCTTAGTAAGTTTATTCTCAGCTCTTCAGAAAGTTGTCATGCAATGACATTTACATATGGTGTTCTTTTATTTTTCTTTGGTTTGGTACTGTTGGCAGCCCTCACTGGGATGATGTTTCGCCCTGGGGTTTGGTATGCCTCGCTCAATAAACCAGCATGGACGCCGCCGAACTGGATGTTCCCTGTGGTATGGACAGTGCTTTATGTCATGATAGCGATTGCTGGGTGGCTGGTTTGGTCGGCGGTGGGGTTTGGCCCGCTTTTGTGGCTTTGGTTTGCTCAGCTGGCTTTAAATATGGCCTGGTCATGGATCTTTTTTGGCCGCAAGAATATGGCGCTTGGATTTGTTGATATTTTACTGCTGATGGCGCTGATTATAGCTTTCATCATCATTTCAGCCATTGTGGTGCCTATGGCTTCTTTCTTGTTTATGCCTTATCTTGCATGGGTGATGCTGGCGGCCGCCTTGAACTTCTCTATCTGGCGGTTAAACACGGGATAGGCCCTGTAATGTATTTACAAGGCTTGTGGCTAGGGGTTGCCTAATTTACCTGGCACTCGCCTTCATATTGCATGCAGGCTTTGTTGACACCTCTTTTGCATAGGCGGTTTAATTCTTTGCATTGTGGTTTTAACCAGGGCGCTATTTCAAAGCCGTTTTTGTCTGTTTTCCAAACGCATTTGCCATTGATATAGTCATGATTTTTGCCGCAGAAGCGTTTGTTTATCACCTTCTTTGCAACGCAGCCTCTAGGGCTATTTTGGAACCCCTTATTGCAATGACAGTCACCTTCTACATTGCGGAAGGCATTGGCCCCGCAATTTTGGCGCAACACGCAATTGCCTTTTACCAGCTTGTAATTTTTCCCGCATTTTAGGGGTGGGTTCTGGTTGTTGGTTTCTCTTATCACATTTGTGATGTTGTAGAGTTTTCTGAATTGTTCGCCTTTGTGAGAATAGAGAATTTCATTATCTGCAATGATCAAAGAGATATGCACCTGCCGTGACGGGTCAAATAGGAGAATGGCTGTGTCAGTTATATTCTGCTGTTGAAAATAAAAGGCGGTTTGGCCATTTTTTCGTTTCTCAACCCATGAAAGCTCCCCCGAGCGCTCATAGGAGCCAGAGCTGAAATAAACAATCTGGACCTTTTTTGTCAGGTTTTTAGCTTGCAATTTGTTTGAACCTAGCGCCCCCAAACTGAAAATTACCAAGGTAACCATGCAGCTGAGCCAAAATGATTTTAAGGTGATGTTGGTCATTGTTCGGGTCTCATTCATCAGGTTATAAAATTTTGCGCGCTGGTTATTATGGCTAGTACCATCTATTCAACTTAAGGCAGCTTAGATTTATCTCGCAGTATAAACAACTTAACATTTCTTCATCTTCATATCAGCGCTAGAAAAACCAGTTCCAGATAAGTGGTAACAAGATTGCGGTTGCTAAAGCATTGAGCCCTATGGCGAGGCCAGCAAATGCGCCGGCTGTTTTGTTCACCTGAAAGGCTCTGGCGGTGCCGATACCATGGCTTGCTGTGCCCATGGCTAAGCCTCTGGCGGGTTTATCTGTCACCCTTATAAGGTTTAGGCAAATTGGGCCGAGCATAGCGCCGCAAATGCCTGTCAGTATGACAAGAATGGCTGTGAGGGAGGGGAGACCACCTAACTGCTCTGAGATGCCCATGGCCACAGGTGTGGTGACCGATTTAGGAGCAACAGATAAGAGTGTTATCTTAGAGCCATCTAACAAATAGCCGATGGTGAGCGCTGTGATGATAGCGGTTAGTGACCCGGCCACAATACTGATGAGAATGGCAAAGGCTGATTTTTTAACCTGCTCATATTGCAGGTAGAGGGGAATGGCCAGTGCCACAGTTGCCGGGCCTAAGAGAAAGTGGACAAACTGCGCACCTTCAAAATAATCGGCATATGATGTCCCTGTAAAATATAGACCGCTGACCACAAAAATCACAGCAATCATCACCGGGTTTAATAAAGGATGCATGCCGCCCTTTTTATAGATCCATGATCCGGCTTGATAAGCCAGTAGGGTTAGGGTGAGATGGGTGAGCGGGCTGGTGTTTAAGTAGGTCCAGATATCTTCATAGGTTTGCATCTGGGCTCTCCATGCTCGCTTTGGGGGTGAGGTGAGATTTTTCAGCTGGTGGTTTGCTGAGCCATTGCATCAGGACGCCGGTCACTATGATGGTGGCGATTGTGCTGCCGATGAGTGCCATTGTGATTGGCAGCCAATCAGTTGAGAGCCGATCAAAATGCAACATGACGCCGACACCGGCTGGCACGAAGAGCAGAGACAGATTATCAAGCAGTTGATTGGCTGTGGTCTCTAGATCCTTATTCAGCTTGCCGCGCCATAAGAGCAGACAAAGCAGATAGACCATGCCGATCACTGGGCCGGGCGCCGGAAGATTGAAGAATTTAGAAGTGAGTTCGCCAGCTAAGTGGCAACAGAGAATGAGCGTGATTTGATTGAGCATGGGTTCCTATAAGCTCTCTCGGTGATGTGATGCCCCATTTTGTTCAGGTTAGCATAGTTCTTTTTTGCTTGTAGCAAAGAATCTCAGCACGCGCCTTCTGAGCCTTTTCATGAATAAACCCGGCAGGGTGACCTGCCGGGTTTATCTCAGGGGCTAGCATCTGGTTAGCCTTCCTAAGGCTTAATAATAAATGGAGTAGGTTTTTTTATAAACACTCCGGGTATTCGAGCTATAAGACTTAGGGGCTTTGGCACCTAGAGCATATGGCTTGTTGTAGGATTTTTTATACGCGTAGTTTTTCTTTTTATGGGATTTATATTTTTTCTTGGCGTAATGGCGTTTTTTGCGGCCTTTTCTGATAGGAGTGCCAACCTTATTTACGCAATGGTGGAAGCGAACTCTTGGCCCATTATCCAGATGGATGTGGTGCATGCCGCAGCTGTAACTGCCAACGCCGCCCTTATGATTTTTCTTCAACCAGGAAAGCACGGCGCGGTACTTACCTTTTGGTGGATGAAAATCTACAGCGCGGCATGAGGCGTGGTAGCTGCGTTTGCCAGAACCGGCGATGCGCGCGCCTGGGCGATGAGTAGAGATTACCCGAACCTTGCCGAATTTTTTACGAATTTGGTTGAGCCGCGTTTTAACACTGGCTGGTAAACAACCTGTTCCCGCGGCTTGTGCTGATGTTGTTAGATTATGAGTTGTTGGAATGACAGATAGCATTACAAACAACGCAGCACTGACAATCCCTGTCAGGAATGTTTTCTTGTACATTAATAGCTCTTTTGAAATTATTTCAGATACGTCGGAAGTGTATTTTCTATAAAAATACTTTGCTGCCCCTAACCCGCAGATTGGTATTTAATAGCCAGGTCATTGGGGCGAAGAGTGCTGAAATAACCGCTTGAATGGGGCAAAGTCACGGCATTTTTTCTGCCAAACTGTCGCATAGAATAAAGTATTAGAAAGGTTTCAAATGGCTGACAGCTCTGCGAGAAAACTATTTAGTTACCTTGATTCTATTGAAAATACTGGCTGGAATGGACAGCGGCCGCTGATCGTTTTTGATGGTGTGTGTGTGCTTTGTTCTCACTTTGTTAAGTGGGTCGTGCGTCATGATTCTGAGGAAAAGTTCCAATTTACGATGGCTCAATCTCCGCTTGGCCAGTCTCTTTATGATCATTTTGGTCTCAACAGTCAGGAGTTCGAGACTAATTTGGTGATCATTGACGGGCAACTGTTTGAAAAGCTTGATGCCATGATAGCGGTGTTTGAAATGGTCGGTGGACCCTGGCGGCTGTTGTCTGTTTTTAAACCCTTACCTAGAGGTTTAAAAAATTGGATTTATGAGCGTATTGCCCGCAATCGCTATGCCTTATTTGGTCAGCTTGATAGCTGCATGGTGCCTGATGAGAATTTTTCAAAACGGATGGTTGGTTGACCAATATGTCTAATGACACTGATACTAATGGCGTTTCTGATGAGGCGCCTACTCGCTCGCTTTTCGGAGCAGTGTTTGGGGCGACTTTTGAAACTCTGCCGGAGAGCTGGCAAAGATTACATCTTGTGACCGATCACCATGTTTATCGGGGTGGGGTTGAGGTCAGCCGGGGGGAGGGCCTTGTGGCTGGCTTACTATGCTGGATGATGGGCTTGCCGAAAAGCGGCACTGCTGAAATGAAGCTGGTGATCAAGAAACTGCCAGATGAGACCGGGCATTCTGAGCGCTGGGAGCGTCATTTTGGTGCTTCTGAGTTTTCGACCGTTCTTACCTTACCTAAAGTGAATCGCTCTTCGCCTTTAAGTGATGGTTATAGTCTTCATGAGCGGTTTGGACCGATTAGATTTATTGTTGGGCTAGAGATTGACGGGGCGAGAGTGAAATGGCGGCTTTTGGGATGGCGTTTTTTATCTGTGCCATTACCGGCTTTTTTGGTTCCGCGTAGTGAGACTGTTGAATTTGTTGATGAGGCGGGGCGTTATTGGTTTGACATTGACCTTAGCCTAATCGGGTTTGGTCGTCTGATTGCTTATCGCGGGTGGTTGGTAACCTGATGGACGTTTTTGTGTTAGTGCACTACAAAATTCAGGAATGTGAATATCAGACCTGAGAGAATGGCCGTAGCTGGAACTGTAATAATCCAAGCGGTGATGATCACCATGAAATGTGAGCGGCGGACAAGCAGCCGTCTTCGTTGCTCCTGGGCAATCAGTTTGGCATCTTCAGGAGTGGCTTTAGGTTTTTTTACCTTGATATAATCCTTTCGTCTCTGACTTCTGGATACATAAAATTCCCTGAAAAATCCGACACCAAAGACCGCGCCTACAGTTATATGTGTCGAGCTAACCGGCAGGCCGAAAGCTGAGGCCAATATGACGGTTATTGCTGCTGCTAGCGCAACGCAAAAGGCGCGCATGGGGTTCATTTTGGTGATTTTTTCGCCAACTGTGCGAATTAATTTCGGGCCATATAAAAACAGACCAAGGCTGATGCCAAAGCCGCCAATTAGCATAACCCATGTCGGGATTTCCACTTTCACTGAGATGTCGCCAGATTCTACAGCGTGGATTATTGCAGCTAACGGTCCAACGGCATTCGCGACATCGTTCGCGCCATGAGCAAAGGATAGCAGGGCTGCTGAGCAGATGAGCGGTATGTGAAATAAGCGGCGCAAAGACTGGTTTCGATTTTCCAAGCCTTTTGATTGATATTTGATCACTGGCCGCATTATGGCAAAGGTTGCAATAAAGATGATCACCGATAGAGAGACGACCAGCTCTACCTCAGGTCGCCAAATTTTCTTAAGCCCTTTTAGCATCAGATAGGCAGAAAAGGCCGAAAACATAATGGCAACCAGCAATGGCACCCAGCGTCGCGCGGCTGATAATTTATCTTGCTGGTAGATGATGAAGATTTTTATGAATGCCAAAAATAGAGCTGCGATAATGCCGCCAAGCAGGGGGGAGATGACCCAGCTTGCTGCAATAGCTGACATGGTGACCCAGTTAACCGCGCTAAAACCGACAGCTGCTATGCCTCCACCAAGGACGCCGCCAACAACAGAATGGGTGGTTGAGACGGGTGCACCTATATATGTCGCCAGATTGACCCATAGGGCAGAGGAAAGCAGAGCTGCCATCATCGCCCAGATGAAGATTTTGGAATTGGGGACTAACGCTGGATCAATAATGCCTTTTGCGATGGTTTTTACTACATCACCGCCAGCTAGCAGCGCGCCAGCACATTCAAATATAGCTGCGATGGCCAGGGCGCCCAGCATGGTAAGGGCTTTTGAGCCAACTGCCGGGCCAACATTATTGGCCACATCATTCGCGCCAATATTCAAAGCCATGTATCCGCCTATGACGGAGGCTACGATGATGATCATCACATTTGGCTGATTACCGAAAATGGCCGCCGCGACGATGCCTGCCAGGGCTAGAAACAGCAGTGACAAACCTGGTGCGATGAGATTAGTGGATGCTGCCCTTGTTGCATCTTCTAATCTGCCAAGCTTATTCAGGTCTTTATCCAACGTGGTTTTGCTGGTGCCTGGTGCTGTGGTGGGCGGTATTTGTCGTTTTTCTGAAATTACTATGTCTCCCCGTTAACGACTTTGTTTTTCGCCAGTCTTAAAGGGAGATTGGTAAATAAGCAAACTTGCAGAAAGTTTATTTGCTGAGGGGGAGAGGGGGCTGCTGTACATTTATGAAGCGCGTGCGCTGTGGTGTTTAAAATCAAATTCTTTCAGAATTAACTGAAGCTCTGGCTCATCAACCAATGTAGCGGCTTCTTCTTTTGTAAACCAACGGCGATTTCTCTCATTTTTCTCTCGCCAGTCTGTTAGCTCCCCGGTGACGAGGAAGGCATATACATCAACTTCACAGGTGATGGAGGCAAATGTATGCAGCTTTTTGGTATAGTGATAGTTGCCGATTTGAGGAATAAGGCAGGTGCCGGTTAGTCCCGCTTCTTCCCTGGCTTCTGAAGCTGCCATTTCAAAATTATCAATGCCGGCTTTGGCCCAGCCTTTTGGCAGGATCCATCTTCCTGTTTCTCGGGATGTTATGAGACATATGCTGCACTCTGGACCTTCTTTAAAGGGGAGAGCGGCAACTTGATTATATAGTTTCATGAGTGGACACAGAAAAAGAGTCTTGGTGATTGACCAAACTGGTTGCGATTGAAGTTGATGTTTCAACTTTAGGATGAAAATTTACAGAACACAAGCTGATAGCGTCGGTCGGTTTTTGGGCTGAGGATAGGTTGGTTCTAACCGACAATTATGCGATCAAACTTGTACAGCCTCTTTTAGCGCTGGCAACAAGGCCATCTGGTTGGTAATAGGCGGTGAGCAGCTTTCACCTGAACAGAGATAGGCTGTTGTTTTCTCATCTACTCGTTTCATGCCTTTGGCCGGCGAGCCTTCTGGTAAGCTGTCACTCTGGCTTATGATTTCAATCACCAGTCCTGGGGCGGCGACTGTTGATGCCAGCTCTTTCATCTGCTTGGCGATTTCTTCTTCTTGATCAGCTGTGAGAATAACAAGATGGATGGGGTTAATTATATCTATGCCAGCTGTGATCAGGCCGATATGTGAGAATATATTTTTTGCGATCATATTGCCAAAGCATTGCACTGTTTTTATCGCTTTTTCCCGGTGGTCCATATCGCCGGTGATCAGATGAAGGGCCATTAGATTAGAGACCATAACAGCATTGCCATTTGGGGTGGCTTCATCTGCACCAGATTTGCCGCGGATGATAACATCTGACCGGCTAGCTGCGGTTGTGAAATAGCCACCATATTCAGTGCACCAGAATTCTTTGTTGAGATGATCAAGCCAGGTTAGCGCTTGGTCTATAAAGGCCCTTTCGCTGGTGACCTTATATAGGGTGAGGCTGGCACGGATCATTTGGGCATAGTCACTGGTAACTGCCGGGCTTGAAATTTTCCCGAGCCGGTATGAATGATGTAACCCGTCTGTTGTATTCATATTGCTCTGGATGAATCGATAGGCGGTTTTGGCCATCTCTATCCAATCGGGCTGATTGAAGCATTCACCGGCCATTGTAAGACTGGTGATCATCATGCCGTTCCAGTCTGCCAGGACTTTATCATCGAGGTCTGGGCGTATGCGTTTGCCGCGCGTTTTAAGGAGTTTTTCCCGGCAGGTTTTTAAGCGGGCTTCATCTTCAGGGCTTTTCAGCTCTGGATCTTTCAGGCGGTTGAGAATGGTTTTGCCTTCCCAGTTGCCTGTCTCAGTGACGTTATATGCCGCTTCGAAAAATTCATAGTCATCACCGAGCAAGGATTTAATTTCCTCTGCTGACCAGATATAGAATTTGCCCTCTTCGCCTTCGCTATCTGCATCAAGTGAGGCTGCGAAAGTGCCGCCTTCTGCCATCATCTCTTGCTTTAACCAAGCAACAATTTCCTCAACACGGGTGCGGAGTAGGGGGTTTTTATTGTCTTTATAAACATTCACCGCCAATTCCATCATGAGGGCATTGTCATAGAGCATTTTTTCAAAATGCGGCGCGAGCCAATACTCATCGACGGAATAGCGGGCAAGGCCGCCAGCCAGATGATCATAAATGCCGCCCTGGAAAACAGCGCGGAGTAACGTTTCAACAGAGGCTTTTGATGTTGGCTGGTCAAAACGTAAGCCAACGCGCCAGAGAAAATTAAAAATCGGATATTGTGGAAATTTGGGCGCACCGCGCAGGCCGCCATGGCGGCGGTCCATCATGTCTCCCATGCGCTGGGCCAGGTTGCGGAGAATATCATCTGAGATTTCAGGGCCCATCATTTTTGGTTTTTGCGGGGCGATAAGTTGGGTGAGGCTATTGGCGTTATGCTCCACGGCCTCATTATCTTCTCTATATAATTTCTCAGCATATTCAAGGGCTTGACCGAATGAAGGGCGGCCAAAGCTTGGCTCTGGCGGGAAGTAAGTGCCGCCCCAATAGGGCTTACCCTCTGGTGTTAGGAACATGGTGAGCGGCCAACCGCCCTGTTGGCCAAGATGATGCAGGGCGCTCATATAGATATTATCAATATCAGGCCGTTCTTCCCGGTCGACTTTGATATTGATGTATTTTTCATTCATTAACGCTGCTGTTGTTTTATCCTCAAAGCTTTCATGGGCCATAACGTGGCACCAGTGGCAGGCGGCGTAACCGATAGAGATAAGAATTGGTTTGTTCTGTTCGCGGGCGGCTGTTAGCGCCGCTTCGCCCCAGGGCCACCAGGCCACCGGATTATCCTTATGCTGGAGAAGATAGGGGCTGGTTTCTTCGGCGAGCTTATTCTCATGGTCAGGATTGTCTACAGGCATGGTGGTGGGTTCTATCTCTTATCTTATGAGTTTTTATAGGGCAGTTATTTTATAGTCTTGGTGGCTTGCGGCTTAATGTGGACCTTAAGCTGCTTGATTTCAAGCGGACGGACGGGCCCCCTGTTGCCGCGGCGCCTCTTCGTGGCTAGCTATCTTTGCAGGGGTCGCATGCGGTTTCAGTTGACAGATGAGCGGGCAGGTGAATGATGCCCGCTTCTGATTGTCCGTTATGCGGGTGAGTAATGGTATAGGACTTTGGTGACTGGTTTGATGCAAGCAACAACAATTTACGCTCTTTCTACTGGCGCTGCGCCAACTGGTGTGGCGATCATCCGGGTTTCTGGCCCGGCGGTGGAGGCTATATTTAAGTCTTTATGTGGGTTTGTGCCGAAGCCGCGCCGTGCCGCCCTATCCGCGTTACATGACCCTGAAACGAAAGCACTGATAGATGAAGCGCTGGTGCTTTATTTCAAAGGGCCTGCCAGCTTTACCGGTGAGGATGTTGCTGAATTTCACATTCATGGCGGCCGGGCGGTGATTGCGGCATTGCTTGAGACGCTCTCTCATTTCCCAAATTGCCAGATGGCTGAGCGCGGTGAGTTTTCTCGCCGTGGTTTTTTTAACGGCAAGCTTGACCTGATGGAAGTTGAGGGGCTGGCAGATTTGATAGCGGCCGAAACGGATGCGCAAAGACGCCAGGCTTTAACCCAGATGCAGGGGGCGCAATCTCAGTTTTTTGAAACGCTGCGAGAGAAGATCATTCACGCTATCGCGATGGTGGATTCAGCGCTTGATTTTTCTGATGAGGCTGATGTGCCTGAAGAGATTGCAGGCGCTGCCCGCCCCTTAGCTTCTGACTTGTTATCCGAGATTGAGAGATATCTTGATGATGGCAACCGAGGTGAGATTTTGCGGGAGGGGTTTCATGTTGTTTTAGCGGGTTTACCAAATGCTGGTAAGTCGCGTTTGTTGAACGCGTTGGCGGCCCGTGATGTTGCTATTGTTTCTGAGGAAGCCGGGACGACGCGAGATATGATTGAGGTACGGCTTGATATTGATGGGGTTCCGGTGCGGGTGACAGATACAGCCGGGCTGCGTGAGACAGAGAGCCTTGTTGAGAAAGAGGGCATTCGCCGGAGTTTTGCCCAGCTTGAGATTAGTGAATTAGCGATCTGGATTATTGATGGCACGGCGCCCCAGCTTGTGCCTGAAGAGGTGGTTGAGCGCTGTGGCGGCAAAGTGATGACCGTGTGGAACAAGGTGGATGTTTCACCTGTGCCTATGGCTTTTGTTGATGAGATTGATTTTAAAATTTCAGCTGAAACCGGTCTTGGGTTAGAGGCGCTATTATCAGCTATTGGGGCGCGGGCGCTTGAGCGTGTTGGCCAGGGAGAGGGCGCTATCGTAACACGGGCCCGTCACCGGGATTTACTAGAACTGGCGGCAGCGCAATTACGTGAGTTTCTTGATGGTGACCTTAGTGACACTGAGTTGCGGGCGGAAGATTTGCGCCGGGCGGCCTTTGCGATTGGGCGGCTGACCGGCAAGGTTGATGTTGAGGATGTGCTTGATAAAATCTTTCTCGAATTTTGTATCGGTAAGTGAGACGTGGCTGCTTTGGCTTTTTCACACCAGGCCTACACGGCGAGATTTAGGACAAATTAGTCTCAGCTTTTGGAAATATGCCTCCTGAGTTGAGGTGAAATATCTTTTGGCAGTGAGCGCCATTCTGCTCTTCTTCTTTGTTTTGTTTCACGTGAGTCAGGGAAGGTTTCAAAAACGGGGAGGGATTTTTTGCAAATTTAGAGTCAAGATTGGCATCATCCCCACAAAAACGGCCTCCCTCCCCACTATTATCACCTCCCTCCCCACCTGCACGATGAAAAATTTTCTTTTTCCGCAGCGTTTTTTTGAGCACTGATTTTCATTTTTTCAGGGGCTGGCTTTCGCTGAGTGTACTGGCTCACCCTTGTCTATGGGCTTGAGGTCAACCTCAAAAAATTTAGCTGATGTGAAATAGCTGCCATGATTAAAGGTCATGTGTCACTAAACCTAATCTCAGGTTTGACAGCCAGATGTTTGCTCATCGGTAGGGTGTTGAGATTTCGTGAGTGTGGGAGTGCAAATGGCTGTTCCAAATGCTGCCCTTGGTTCTATGGAGTTGGCAGTTAGTTGTGAGCCGCAGGTTTGATAGTGATTTATGAATTCACCATATGAGCTCAGCGTCGCAGTAAGTCTTCGACTGCAGCGCTTGTTTCATGTCTGGGTTTTGGCATTTGAGAATTGATATATGGAATGCGGGTGAAGATTTATGATTTGCCTGGCGTTGGAGTTAGAGTTTGATTGCTCACGGGAACGGGGGGTTTACCTGGCAGTGAGCGGGGATGATGTGGTTGTGGGTGTAGAGGCTGAGACTCGTTTAAGTTGAATCCCCCGCATAGTGCTACTCAATGGCTGGCTAATAGTTCAGCTCTACCCACCCCAACCTGGTGAGGTTTTGTTAACAATGGTTGATAGAGATTAACCAAGGTTAGCAAAGAGTTAATGTGGCCGCGTTGGGATGATTGTAGTGATGGCAGGAGTTGCTTAAATGACTCACCTCATGGCTACCCCTCAGGTCTTTAATCTCTTTGGGTGAAGCTGGTTCTTGTTTTAGCTGCGCATTATGCCGACATGCTGATGGCGTGGCTAGTAAAGTGATCAACAATGTTTCACGTGAAACATCATGGTGATTATAAAGGTACTATATTACCCTCTAGTTTTTCTCTTGTTGGTCTTAGCTGCGGCTTCCATGTGATGCGGGTAATCACTAAGTCTTATCTATCCCTATCTCGGTCTCGCCTTTTATACTTAGCGGCCTTGGGTGTGTTTTTATACCCGCTCCTAATCCTTATCCTTACTCCTCTCTTTCTCTAGGGGTGTTTCATCCAAAGCTTTTCTGTCTTTCTCAACCTTCTGCTGAGCACGAAGCTTGGATTTAATGACTCACGTGAAACATTGGGGGGGCTTTCAGAGGCCTGGTTTTGATGATTTGTCATTTACAGCATCTCTCTCGCCTTCTGTGAATAGACAAGCTCATGAGCGGAGGTGATCTGGGATTATCATACCGCCGGGTTGTTGAGAGCAAAGATTAGAGAAAGGTGGTCTTAACACCAGATGAGCCGGCGCCACTGATCACAGGCTTAGATATGTCATCAGAGTGAATAGTGTTTGTGGGTTTAATGGAAGTGATCTCAAATGATTCACGTGAAACAGATGGATTCACGTGAAACAAAACATACTCTGTGCTGTGCTGGCTTTCTGCCATGTATGATAGAGCCATCTGATCGTTCCTGCCATCTGGTATATAGTCTCCAGGATTTTATAAACCGACCAATGGCCGTGCAATATCCTCAAAGCTCTACCTATGAGGGGGTGATTTATCGCAGGGTATTATAAACAGTGTTCAATTAACGATTTGCACTCATACCTATGCTTAACTTACTTATGACATGCTGAAATGGCTGATAATGCTCCCTATATATATGATGATGATTTAGAATATTTTGGACATAGGCAGAGCATTCCCTTATTGGAAGGGTTGCAATGTGGTTTTACTGCGCTGGAAAGTCTGTGTTCAGGTTGATTAGCTGCAGATGCAGGTTTATTTTGTGGGGCCTTCCAGGCAGCTTCACTCAAGAATGTTACCCCAGCTATGATAAGCGGGGTGCCTTTAGCTTTATATGGCTGGCAGAAAGTTGCCGGCACTAAATTTCTGGCAGTAGAATAGCTGCGCTTGATTTCATTTTCTTTCAAGGACTGAGACATGACCGATACACGGTTTGATGTGATTGTAGTGGGTGGAGGCCATGCTGGTACTGAAGCTGCGGCTGCGGCTGCCCGGATGGGTGCTAAAACGGCGTTGGTAACCCATAAATTTGCAACCATCGGTGAAATGTCGTGCAATCCGGCGATTGGTGGCCTTGGTAAGGGGCATCTGGTTCGTGAAATTGATGCTCTTGATGGGCTGATGGGCCGGGTGGCCGATGCTGGCGGCATTCAGTTTCGGGTTTTGAACCGCTCTAAAGGCCCTGCGGTGCAAGGGCCGCGGTGCCAGGCTGACCGTAAGTTATACCGCGCGGCTATGCAGGCTGAGATTATTGCACAGGATAACCTTACCGTGGTTTCTAAGCCTGTGGATGATCTGATTATTGAAAATGGAGATTGCGCCGGGGTAATTACGGAAGATGGAGAGCGCTACGTGGCGGGGGCGGTTGTTTTAACAACAGGGACATTCCTGCGGGGGATCATCCACCGGGGGTCGGAGCGAACGCCAGCCGGACGTATAGGAGAGAAACCAGCGGTTAAACTGGCTGAACGGCTTTATAATACCGGGTTGCGTATGGGACGGCTGAAAACCGGGACGCCGGCACGGCTGCGCAAAGAGAGTATCAACTGGGATATATTACAGGAACAGCCCGGAGATGACCCGGCTGAGCCTTTCTCATTCATGAATAGTGCTATCACCACTGAGCAGATTTCTTGCCATATTACGCATACGAATGAGCGCACGCATGCGGTGATTGAGCAGAATCTTGACCAAGCGCCAATGTATACAGGACAGATAGAAAGTGTTGGGCCGCGCTATTGCCCCTCAATTGAAGATAAGGTTGTACGCTTTAAAGAGCGGGAGGCCCATCAGGTGTTTTTGGAACCTGAAGGGCTGGATAGTGATCTTATCTACCCCAATGGGCTTTCCACTTCCCTGCCAGCAGATGTGCAGCTTGCATTTTTGCAAACCATGAAAGGGCTGGAAGATGTTGTTGTGGCCCAGCCAGGTTATGCCATTGAGTATGATTATGTTGACCCGCGCGAGCTCAACCAAACTCTTGAAGTGCAACAAATTCCGGGACTTTTCCTGGCCGGGCAAATAAATGGCACGACCGGTTATGAAGAAGCTGGGGCGCAAGGGCTGTTGGCTGGCGTCAATGCAGCGCTGAAAGCTGGCGGGAAAGAGGCTGATTTTGTCATTAGCCGGGCCGATGGCTATCTAGGTGTGATGGTCGATGATCTGGTGACGCGCGGTGTTACCGAGCCTTACCGGATGTTTACATCGCGTGCTGAATATCGCCTTCGGTTGCGGGCCGATAATGCTGATCAGAGGCTAACCGGCATTGGCATAGCTTATGGCTTGGTTGGGGCAGAGCGCGCCAAGATGTTTCACGTGAAACAAGCTGCATTGACAGCAGGGGTTGAGACTTTGCAGGCCTTAAACCTGACGCCGAATGAAGCAGAGGCGCATGGCATTACCATTAAGAAGGATGGCCGACGGCGCAGTGCATTTGAGATCTTGTCATTTAAGGAAGTTAGCTTTGACGGTTTGGTACGTATTTGGCCTGAGCTGGCAGATGTAGATGAGAAAACGGCACGGCAGATTGAGATTGAAGCCCGCTATGCGGTTTATCTCGAACGGCAGCAAGCAGATATTGACGCGTTGCACAAAGATGAAGCGCTGAAAATTCCTGTCGGCTTTGATTATAGTGTGATCTCTGGGCTATCTACCGAGCTTCGTAGCAAGTTGGAGCGGCATGCCCCTGAAACCTTAGCCCAGGCTGGACGTATTGATGGTATGACGCCAGCAGCTTTGATGCTGCTTTTGGCTCATATCAAAAGAGCATCACAGCAGCGCCGGGCGGTTTAGTCTCAGCATGTGTCTGATATGTTGATGGTCGTGATTCACGTGAAACAGATGTCTTTAACGAGCTGAAAGTTCAGGGCGGCTGTCTATTTGCTAAATCTATCAGTGGGGGGTTATGAAAGACAGAGACCAACAGGCCGAGCAGGGGGCTGTTCAAACAGCGGCGGCCTTTCAACAAGAGTTTAAGGTTTCACGTGAAACGATTGAGCGGCTTCAGATCTATCATGACCTTCTTTTAAAATGGCAGAAGGTGCAGAATTTGGTTGCCCCTAACACGCTTTCAGATGTGTGGTCGCGCCATTTTACTGATAGCGCGCAGATCTATTCGCTGTTGCCGTTTAAAGTCAAAAAACCGCTAACGGTGATTGATATGGGGGCCGGTGCTGGCTTTCCAGGCTTGGTGTTAGCGATTTTGGCAGCTGAAACCACTCCTAATCCCCTAAATATGCACCTGATAGAGGCAAATGGGCGCAAATGCGCGTTTTTGCGGGATGTTGCCCGGCAAACTGGTGTGCATGTGGATATACATAATTGCAGAATTGAAACTTTTGCGATTGAGAGTACCATTCCCCCTATTGATGTGGTAACGGCGCGTGCGCTCAAACCCCTTTCTATTTTGCTATCACTTGGAGAGTTCGCCTTCAGTAATGAGGCCATGGGGTTGTTCCTTAAAGGGCAATCGCTAGATGGTGAGTTAGCAGATGCGGAAAAGGCGTGGAGCTTTGAGGCTGTGGTCTCAAAGAGTATGACGGATCCTTCAGGGCGCATCGTCAGCTTGTCAAAAATCAAACAAAGGTCGTGATGTACGGCCTCTTTATGAAGGAGCCGAAGGGGTGAGCGGAGAATTTACGACACCAGATGGGGCACCGCAATCTGTGCGGGTTATGGCGCTGGCGAACCAAAAGGGCGGTGTTGGTAAAACAACAACTGCTATTAATCTCGGGACGGCGCTGGCCGCTGTTGGCGAGCGGGTGATCATTATTGATATTGACCCGCAGGGAAATGCGAGCACGGGCCTTGGGGTTGATGAAGATCAGCGGTCCGTTTCGATATGTGACGTGTTGCGCCGTGAAGCGCTTTTGGGTCAGGCAACAGTTCAAACCAGAGTGCCGGGGCTTTATGTCGTCCCTTCAACTCAGGATCTGGCCGGGCTTGAAGCTGAGCTTGCCTCGGTTACCGACAGGGCCTTTCGATTGAGGGAGGCAATTCAGCGGTTTCAAGTGGCTGAGGCTGCCAAGCCGAAAGAAGAGCGCATCAGCTATGTGCTGATTGATTGCCCCCCGAGCCTGAACATTCTGACAATGAATAGCATGGCGGCGGCGCAGTCTATTTTGGTGCCGGTACAGTGTGAGTTTTTTGCACTTGAAGGGATTGTGCAGCTTGCGCGCTCGATTGAAGAGGTGCGGGCTAAAATTAACCCAAGCCTTTACATTCAAGGTGTTGTGCTGACCATGCATGATGGGCGCACGAACCTTTCTAATGAGGTGGCGAGCGAGGTTCGCAACTTCTTCGGTGATAAGGTTTATAACTCTGTTATTCCGCGCAATATTCGTATTGCTGAAGCGCCGAGCTTTGGACAACCGATTTTGCTTTACGATCACAAATCCTCTGGTGCGCATTCTTATATCAAGCTTGCCTCCGAGATTATTGAACGTGAAAAAAAGTATATGGCAGCATAAATGCCCACCCTAAAAAACAAGAGCCAAAATTAACGTGAGGCTGAGACAGAAAGGTCAGAGATTTATGTCTGCGAATGTGCCAAAAAATCGTCTGGGTCGGGGCATTGCCTCATTAATCGGAGATAGCGGCCCGGCTGAAGGGGCTGCGTTGCCGATGGAAGGCGAACAGCGGATTGTGCCGATTGAAGAGGTGCGCCCCTCCCCGCTTAATCCACGAAAAGACTTTCGGGATGAGGATCTTGAGGATCTTGCGAATTCTATTCGGACCAAAGGGCTGGTTCAGCCTTTAATTGTGCGCCCATCGGGTGCCCTTGAAAAAGGGTTTGAGATTGTTGCTGGTGAACGGCGCTGGCGGGCGGCGCAGCTTGCTGAGTTGAGCCGTATTCCGGTGATTGTTCGTGATCTTACTGATCGGCAATTGCTTGAAATTGCGATTATTGAGAATGTGCAGCGGGCTGATTTAAATGCGGTTGAAGAAGCGCTTGGCTATCAGGAGCTTGTTGACCGGTTTAATTATACTCAGGATGAGCTGTCATCTGTTATCGGCAAATCTCGTAGTCATGTTGCAAACATGCTGCGGCTGTTGAAGCTACCGAGTGAGATCCAATCTTTTGTACGCTCTGGTGATATTTCTGCCGGTCATGCGCGGGCGCTGGTTGGCATTGAGAATGCTGAAGAATATGTGCGCGAAATTATAGCCAAGGGCTTGAGCGTTCGGGATATTGAGGCGCTTGTACAAAGCGGGCAGAAGCCTGGCAGTGTTAGTGCTACCGCGAAGCGGGAGAAGGATGCTGATACCAGGGCTTTTGAAGAAGAGCTAACCGAAGCGTTGGGCTTGAAAGTTCAGATTAAACTTGGCTCTGGAGAGAATGGCGAATTGCGCATTCGTTATACGAATTTTGATCAGCTTGATGAAATTCGTAACCGGCTATTGAAGAAGGGGCTTGCCTAGAGATCGCTAGCCTAAGCAAGATACGCTAATGTGGCCATAATGGCTTAACCATACGTTTTGGATTTTTAAAACTTAAAACCCTGCCCGTTGTAATGACGGTGCAGGGTTTTTATTTGCAGCCTGCATATAATTGACTTGGATTAAACCCGAGCGGGAAGATATTATTGTATAATAATGCAAATGATTATTAGTAGCGATTAGAGTTTGTAACGGGCTTTGAGCAGGGATGTCATGTCGAGACTTTGAAATAGATAAAAACAGCTAAAAACACACCATGGGGGCTGTTCTTCAACCGTTTTTATTAAGTTGCTCATTTTATCGGTTAAACTGGCAAAACTGATTGAGTGATTTTGAGGGAAAATTTGCATCGCTATTCATACCAATTAGAGGAGATGAAACTAATGCAAAATGATTTTTTCCAATCACTTCAGCTTAGTGATTATATAACAATGATGATGGGCATATATCTGTTGGCGGCGGGCATTGGGCTAGTTATAGACCGGGCCGGTGCAAAGACGATGATATCAGATTTTTATAATCAACCGGCGTTGTCTTATATTTCTGGTATTATAGCTTTTGTTTTCGGAGCTGTGCTACTGCGTCTGCATCATGATTGGAGCAGTTTTCAGAATGGTTTGGTCAGCTTGATTGGCTGGGGAGCCTTGATTGAAGGTGTGTTACTATTAGCTGTGCGGCGTCAATATTTAGGGTTGTTTCTTCGTCTAGGGCAATCAGATGTGATGCTTAGCTTGGTGGCGCTATTTTGCTTTGCAGTTGGCGTGTTGTTGCTGTGGTCTGCTCTTTATTGATAGCTGACGTTCTTTGATCGCCGGACTTATGGCGCGATGGCGTTTATATGCTCTCGGCAAGGTTTCGCTCATAGGTCTCGAAGTTTTGTTTGTAATTCCACTAATTGTTGGCGGATTTCGTCGATCTCTTTTTCTTTTGCATCGCTTTTAGCTGCGGTGGATTTTATTGTTTGAGATTTTGAAGTTTGACGTTTGGTTGCTGGCTTCTTTGTAGACGCGCTAGCTTTTTTTTTAGCACCGGTTGCGGACTTGCGTGTTGGTTTGGCATCAGTCTTGGTTTTCGGGGCTGTAGATTCACCTGCCAGATTTTTTTTGCTCACATCTTCAGGCTGAGAACTAGAAGAGTGGGGGCTTGGCTGTTCGTCAGTTTCACCTTCTGCTGGTGGTTTTCCGCCAGTCCAGGGGCTCATTACAGTGTTGAGGAATTCAGATTGCATTTTTTGCCACTGCTCTAAGCCATCTATCTGAGGCAGGGTATCTTTCACCTGAGGTGGCAGCGCGCTGAGCATTAGTGATTGTTGCTTTTTCAGCATGTCATAGGACTGAGAGAGAAAGTCAGGAATTATGTTTTGTGCCTGATCACTATAAGAGCGGACAAGATCTGTGAGCACATTGATGGGGAGGACATTCTCGCCGCGGGTCTCATAGTCGATGATGATCTGCAGCATATATTGCCTTGTGAGATCAGCACCAGTTTTCCGATCAACGATTTGCACATCTCTGCCATCACGAATGAACTGCGCCACTTCATCCAGGGTGACGTAGTCACTGGTGTTGGTGTTGTAGAGGCGGCGGCTAGCGTAACGCTTGATAAGAATGGGTGCGCTGTCATTGGTCATAGATTTAACTCCGGAACTTTAAGGCCTATGGTTACAGACCTCTTGTAGTGACGCAAGTTATAACGAAAGCTAGCTAAAAAAGGATAAAAAAATGGGCAAGCCGAAGCTTGCCCAGTTCTAGTTTGGAGGGTAGGAAACCTAGTAACTAAATTACTTAGTTGCTTTTTTCGCAGCTGTTGTTGCTTTAGCTTGAACTTCTTTACCAGCAGTGGTCATCAGTTCAATTGTGTCCATTTGAGCTTTTTTCGCGATTTCAGCGAATGCGGCAATATGGTCTGGTGTTGATTGTGCTTGTGCACTTGTCACATCAGCGATTGCTTTAGCGTAATCAGCTGGATCTGAATGAGGCTTCGTAACATCTTGAAGCTTTTTCAGAGTGTCTTTTGTCCATGCTTGGCTTAGCTCTGCATTTTTCTCAGCAGCGTTCAGTACGATTGAGCTGAATTTGCTGTTGAATTCTGCAACGTTTTTAAATACGTCGCCGAATGCTGCCATGTCGGCTTGTTCAAGCATGTTTTCAAAAGGTTTTGTGAAATCAGTTGCTGTAGCTGTTGCTCTAGCCATAATAAATTCTCCTTAAATAAATTTGCTGGTCCGTTGTGTGGACCGTTCTAATTGCTGCGCTTGCATTCTTTATACACGCTGCATCGCAGCAATGCAAGCGAAAATGCTGCATTGCGGCAAAAAAATAAAATACATATATATCAGTCATTTAATAGGTGTTTTCGGCAAATTTGAAAAATTATTTATGGAAAAATTACAGAATCAGCGCCGACTCAATGGTTATTTCTTATGCATTTGCAGCATTTTTGGCAGGGGGAGGGGTGAATTTAGTTAAAATGACTTGCTCGCCTAGATTTCAGAGCGGAGCGGGCGTGACAGCAGGGTTTTAATCGCCTCATCAGTTGTTAGTTCACCTTCTATAATGGCATTGACTGCCTCAGATATAGGCATACGGATATTTTTCTCTCTGGCAATTTTAGCAACAGCTTTGGCTGTATGAACCCCTTCACTGATTGAATGGCGCTGCTCTAGAATTTCAGATAAGGTCCGGCCCTTTCCCAGTTCAATCCCCAGAGACATATTGCGTGATTGTGGGCTTGAGCAGGTGAGCACCAGATCGCCTAAGCCTGAAAGGCCCATGAGAGTTTGTGGTTTCGCGCCGAATGTCTCAGCGAAGCGGGTGATTTCTGCAAAGCCTCTGGAGATAAGGCTGGCATGGGCACTGGCTCCCAGCTCTTTGCCAACGACTATGCCTGCTGCTATGGCGAGAATATTTTTAACAGCGCCCCCAATTTGCACTCCGATTAAATCATCTGACCAATAGGGTCGCAGGGCTTGATGGCTGAGTGAGGCTGCAAGAGAGTGACCCAGTTCCTCATCTTGAACAGCTAGAGTGACCGCTGTTGGTAGGCCGCGGGCAACATCTGCCGCGAAACTTGGGCCAGAGAGGATGGCTGGGATGGCTGTTGGCATTGTTTCAGCCAGAATATCGCTCATCAGTTTGCCGCTGGCGATCTCAATGCCTTTGGCACAAATGAGAACTGGCATGTTGTCTTTTGTTACGGCGACAAGCTGTTGAGCTACTGAGCGGACAAACTGGGCCGGCGCTACCATTAATAAAGCATCTTTATTGCTGGCGGCTTTTTCTAAATTCGTTGTGGCTTTTAAGGCCGGGTCTAGCGGTATGCCAGGGAGATAGAGTTTATTCTCGGCTGACGTGTTAATGGCGCTGGCGGTTTCTTCTTCATGGGACCAAAGCTCTGTGTGGCAGCCAGCAAGGCAGGCGGATTGGGCCAGCGCCGTGCCCCAAGCTCCTGCGCCGATGACACCTATATTTTTTATCTCAGTCATAATGTTCTTAATCCCTCTGATATCTGATAGGGGTTTTGGTTTTTGTTGCTGCGAGGTTATGAGCGCCGCGCCTGGATATTAAGCTTTCATGCCGCCCTTGCCTGAGCCGAGTAACGGTGTGGCTGTTTCATCAAGAGGCCAGCGGGCGCGGGCGGGGCTATCTTCTGTTCGGTTAATGCCTGCTGCCAGTTCTTCTGCGGCGGCCCAGGCAATCATAGCTGCATTATCTGTACAGAGGGAGAGCGGCGGTAAGACGAGTTTGAGATTATTTTTATCAGTTAAGCCTTCAAGGCGTGTTCGCAGATATTTATTGGCTGCCACGCCGCCTGCCACAACAAGTGTGGTGAGTTGATCGCGGTGCTCAGAGTTTCGCAGGTGATCAAGCGCTTTGCCAACCCGGTCTATGACACTGACAGCCAGGGCATGCTGGAAGGAGGCGCATAAGTCATGAATATCCTGATTTGTTAGCGGCTCCAGTTTTTGGGCTTCCTGGCGCAGGGCTGTTTTAAGGCCAGAGAAAGAAAAATTCGGTTCTGGCCGGCCAAGTAGAGGACGGGGCAGTTTGAAGCGGGTGGGATCCCCTTGCAAAGCCCATTTTTCAACTTGCGGCCCGCCCGGGTAGCCAAGCCCTAAAAGTTTTGCGGTTTTGTCAAAGGCTTCCCCTAGCGCGTCATCTATGGTGCTGCCGATGCGAGTATATTTACCGATAGCTTCCACCCATATGAGTTGGGTATGGCCGCCTGAGACAAGCAGCAGCAGGTAGGGGGGGCGGTGGCCATTTGTGAGGCCAACTGTTAGTGCATGGCCAGCCAGGTGATTTACCGGAATGAAGGGGATCTCTTTTACAGCGGCGATGGCTTTGCCTGTCATCATGCCAACAAGGAGACCGCCTATGAGACCGGGGCCTGTTGTGGCAGCAATGGCATCTATCTCATCTAGGGTGAGTGATGCATCTTCTAAAGCGGCTCGGATAATCGGAGCGAGGCTCTCAGCATGGGCGCGGGCAGCGATTTCTGGGACCACGCCGCCAAAGGCTGCATGTTCCTTAAGCTGTGTTCTGACAATATTAGAGAGGATTTCACCTTCAGCTGTGCCATCTGGCTTTTGGTGACGGCGCACAACACTGGCGGCGGTTTCATCACAGCTCGTTTCAATGCCAAGGATGGTAAATTCGGTCATAATCGTCTCTGTGCGGGTGCAATTTGCCTTTGTTGAGTGATGATTAAGTGGCATTGTGAGGCCAAATGGCGGCCAGCTGGTTGCTGTTCTTTTCTGGCATAGCACTCTGCAAACCACAGCAAAACTATTATTTCTTTTAATTCTAGCCGCGCTTGCTCATTTCTGTGCTGCTTTTAAGGGCCTAAAAGGCATTTGCCGCCTTTGTGATTATCACTATAAGAGAGGTAATAATTTAAAGCCCTTTTCTGGGCAGCGCTTAATGATTTTTACTGGAGTGGATATGTCAGCGGAAAAAAAGATAAAAATAGGCACAAGAGGCAGCCCCCTAGCGCTTGCGCAGGCGCATGAGACCCGGGAGCGTTTGTTGCATGCTCATGGAGTAGAGGCTGGGGGTTCACTTGTTGCAGAAGATTTCAATATTGAAATAATCTCCACTGCTGGCGACCGCATAAAAGAAAAGCCCCTGCGTGATTTTGGCGGCAAGGGGTTATTTACCAAAGAGATTGAAGATGCGCTGCTCGATGAGCGGATTGATCTTGCGGTTCATTCTATGAAAGATGTTCAAACGGTTTTGCCTGAGGGCTTGCATATAGCGGCGATGTTGCCGCGCGAAGATGTTAGAGATGCCTTTATCAGTGTGAAATGTGGGCGGTTGGATGATTTACCGCAAGGGGCTGTTGTTGGCACCTCGAGCTTGCGCCGCCAAGCGCAAGTGAAAGCCTTTCGCCCTGATATTGAAGTGGTGACGTTTCGGGGCTCTGTTCAGACCCGGCTTGAAAAGCTGAAGCGGGGTGAGGTTGATGCGACGTTTCTAGCTGCAGCGGGATTAAACCGGTTGCGCTTAACAGCTGAGATTTCATCTTTGGTGGAGCCGGACATTATGTTGCCGGCTGTATCACAAGGGGCGATAGGCATTGAGTGCCGACAGGGTGACCGCCGTATTGAAGCGCTGTTAGAGCCTTTAAATTCCATTACCACGCGGCAATGCGTTGAGACTGAACGGGCGTTTTTAAGACGGCTTGATGGGTCCTGCCGCACCCCGATTGCTGCCCTGGCACAACTTGATGATGACCGGATTATTCTACACGGACAGATCCTGGCACCGGATGGAAGCCAGGAATTTTCTGCGGAGGCAACTGCCCCTATAGCTGAAAACCATGCGTTAGGGGTTGAAGTGGCAGAGCGGTTAATCGAAGAGGCTGGCGCTGACTTTTTGGCGGCGCTTATCGCATGAGTTACTGGATCACCCGGCCATTAGATGATGCGAAGCGGCTTTCTGAGCTCATGCAGGCTGAAGGGCTAACGCCTGTTGTTTCGCCATTGCTTGATGTTGATTATCCCTGCCCGGATCTTGGACTGGTGCCAGCGCAGATTGGTGGTTTGATTGCCACGAGCCGTAATGGGCTACGGGGTGCTGCTGTAACTTCATTTTCTCCGGAGTGGCTAGACCTGCCTTTATTTACAGTGGGGGAGGGTAGTGCCGACCTTGCCAGGCGGTTTGGCTTTCGGGATATACGCGTTGGAGCGGGGCGGGCGTCTTCATTGCCGGATGTTATTGCCTCTGCTGATTTGGATACGGGGTTGCCGCTGGTTCATCTTTGCGGAGATGTGCAGGCGTTTGACCTTAAAGCAGCGTTAGCAAAACAGGGCGTTGAGGTTTGCGGCCTGCAGACTTATCGCATTGTTGAGGCGACACGGCTAACTGATAAACTCATAAGTGAACTGAAAACCGGTGGGATAACAGCTGTTGTTTTAATGTCTCCGCGGACTGCCCGGCTTTACCACAGGTTGATGGTTGAGGCTGAGTTAGAAGATATTATGCAGGGTTTGAGACATTTTTGCTTATCGGATGCGGTTGGGGCGGCGCTTGCTACTGTGTATCGCGAAAGTGTTGTCAGCGAGACAGTAAGAGATGAGGCTGGAGCTGAGGCAGCTGAAAATCAAGAGACATTAACTATATCGGTGGCTCGCCAGCCAACCGTTGAGAGTGTAATTGAAGCGATGCTGGCCTCTGAGCGGTAATAATAAATTTGAGATTATTACAGAACCCCCGTTTACGGTGACAAATATTTTATAAATCCGGTATATTTTTATCGTCGTAATATCCATTTGGTGCCTTATATTAGAGTTTAGTTATTGTAAGTTAGTGTTTAGGGCCTGTTTTTTAGAGCCGGTTATGGCAATTGATGCTCGTTGCTATTGGTGCTCATCTAAAATTAATGTGGCAGAGTAGAAGTTAGGAGTTCTGAATGGTCAGGCGCGGTTCATCTCGTCGGAATTCACAAGGGAAGCGCCCTTCCCAAACTATTGATCTGAGTGCGAGCGAAGTTAGCTCCTCAGAAGATGAAGCAGCAAAAAAAGCTGATAAATCAAGTTCGGATAAGACCATTTCTGAAAAGGCCATAGCTGGTGATGGTTCTGCGGCTCCTTCTGCCACTGCCAGCAAAGAAACAGATAATAAATCTCCTGACACAAAATCAGATCCTAAAGCTGTGAGTGGCTCTAAAGATGAGAAAAGCGGTAGCCCTGCCGGGGGCAGTGGCGACGGCGGAGAGCCCCCCAAAGATGTGACAGCAAAAAAGACGGTCTCAAAAAAAGCCCCTTCTGAGAGCGGTAGCAAATCAGGTTCATTCTTTAAATTATTGGCTGCCAGCGTTGTTGGTGCGGTGTTGGCGCTTGGTGGTCAGCAGTTTATGCCTCGACTTGTTACAACAAGTGAAACGGCGGCTCTCACTACGCTTGAAAATGAGGTTAAAGACTTAAAGTCTGCAATCGGCTCGTTGTCTACCGAGGCGCAAGAGGCAACGGCCCGTAAGATAGATGAGTTGGAGGAAGCTGTGCAGGCGGCGCGTAAAGCTGCTGAGGGTGACGGCGATGTCGCGACCCGGCTTGGCCAAGTTGAGCAGACTATGAAAGACCTTACATCCCTTGCAAAAGGTGATGATGCGGTGGCTGGTGTGGCATCGATAGCGACCCGGGTGAATGAAATTGAAGGGCGGGTGGATAAGGCCTTAGATAGCATTCGCTCAGACTTTTCAGTTAAGTTTCGCCGTGAACTGGAGCAGGTCTCTAAGGAGATAGCGACACAAGAATCTCTCACACAAATAGAGGGTGTGAAGCTGACAGCTTCAACGCTTGGTAAAAAGCTGGCGCAATTGGATGCACAGTCAACTCAGTTAAGTCAGCAGATTGAAGCGCTAACTTCTGGTTTGGAAACTTTAAAAGACAATGCCCTGACAAAAACGGCGTTAAACACTAAGCTTGGCGGCATTCAAACCGAGCTTGAGAGTGTGTCAACACAGCTGGCAGCGGTAACGGCGCGTGAAAGCGAGGCTCATGAAGCGGCGCGTAAAAGTGCTTTGGCATTGGCTTTCTCAAATCTTAAACGGGCAATGAACCGGGGTGATGGCTATAGTAATGAGTTAAGCGCGGTGAAACGGCTTGCCAACCAGTCGCTTGATTTCAGCTTAATTGAACCGTTTGCAAATAGCGGTGTCCCCACTGAACAGAGCTTGCTTGAGACCTATTCGCCTTTGGCTGTTGAAGCTTTGGCGCGCGGTGAGACGAGCGATGACAGTTCCACATGGGATAAGCTGGTTTCTAAAGCGCGGACGGCTGTAAACTATCGTCGTACCGGCGATGTGAAGGGCGATAATAATGAAGCTGTTTTGGCGCGCATGGAGCATAAATTCAAGGATGGCCATGTCGAGGATGTTTTAGCCGAGGCTAAGGCGCTTGATGGGCAAGCAGCTCAAATTATGGCGCCATGGCTACAGAAGCTTGAAGCCCGGTTGATGGTTGAGCGCACTGTGCAAAAATTGGAAGATCAACTGATTACTAATTTAGAGCCGCGCTAACCAATTGATCAGATGTGCTGCCACTAGAATTATTTTGATTGATGTATTTTTAAAACGGCCACACTGAAGGATATGAGAGTCTTATGTTTCGGATCATCTTTCTGATACTTGTTATTGCCGGGTTATCGCTTGGGCTTTCCCAGTTAGCGGATATGGAAGGCAAGCTGATAATCCAGTGGCCGGGCGGCGAAATTCAACCGACCCTGATGCAAGCGGTGATTGGCCTTGTCTTATTGCTGTTTGTCTTAGTGCTTGGGTGGTCGATATTTCGGTTCATTCTCTCTTCGCCGGATCTGATGAGCCGCTATTTCAAACGTAAAAAACAGGAAAAAGGGCTAGATGCTCTTTCTAGCGGCTTGATTGCGCTTGGGGCGGGGGATAATAACACTGCCCTCAGACATGCGATGCAAGCGCGCCGTAGTTTGCCGAATGAGCCGATGACCCAGATGTTACGGGCGCAAGCGGCCGAATTGCAGGGTGATACCGCGCAGGCTACCCGCATTTATGAAAGCATGCTGGCGGCAGCCGACACGGAAGTGATGGGGCTGCGCGGGCTTTATATGCTGGCGCTACAACAGAATGAGCCGGTGGCGGCTGAGCAATATGCGGACAGGGCAACCGTTAGGCGGCCGGACCTGTCTTGGGCAGTGATGGGATTATTTGATCTGCAATGCCGCCGTAAGGGCTGGGCTGATGCGTTAGAAACCCTGAAAATTGCGAGTGATCATGGGCATGTTTCTTCTCGCCGTGGCAAACGTGACCGGGCTGTATTGCTCACCGCGCTGGCGATGGAGCTTGAAGATGATGATATGGAAACGGCGCTTGGCTATGCTGTTGAAGCAAACCGGCTGGCCCCTAACCTTATTCCGGCAGCTGTTGTGGCGGGGCGTATTTATGCCAGCCAGGGCAAAATGGGTCCGGCGCTTAAAATTGTTCGTAAATCCTGGCGCTTGGGCCCACATCCTGACCTTGCTGTGGTTAGCGCTTATGCCCGGCCAGGTGACAGTGTCCGCGACCGCATGCAGCGCATTAAAGATCTAGCTGGTTTAACACCGGGGCACCGGGAAGCGGCAATCGCTTTGGCAAATGCCGCGGTTGAAGCTGGTGACTGGGCGATGGCCCGGCAGGCGCTTGGACCGCTGGCACGGGCGCGGCCAACGCAGCGTGTTTGTACCTTGATGGCACGGATAGAAGCGGCTGATAGTGGCAATAAAGGCTTCATCAAAGAATGGCTGGCGCGGGGGATTAACGCGGCTGGTGATCCGAAATGGGTGGCGGATGGTGTTGTCTCTGATGAGTGGCAGCCGATTTCACCGCTCACTGGCAAGCTGGATGCGTTTACATGGGAAGTGCCTTCTGAAGATGAGCAGCTGAGTTATGATACGCTGACCTTAAAGAACCTCCTTACCGGCTTGGTTGTGGCTGAAGGTCTTGAGAGTGATGCTGATGGTGATGTGGTTGATGGCAAAACTATTGATAGCGCTGAAACGGATGGTCAGCCTGAAGATGGCGGAGATGATGAGGGTATAGCTAATCCTGTTGATGAGGCAGAGAGCAAGTCGGAGAAAAAGGCTAGTCCCAATGTAGCTGATGATCAGGCGCCTGAAGGGCAAGATGCTAAAGAGGCGGCGCCAGATGAGGACAATGAACCGGTGCTGCTTGGTAAAGATGATAAGCTTGACGCTGACTATGAAGCTTCTTTGCCGGTGATTGTGGATGTAGAAAAAGCTGAAATAATAGAAGATGATGTGAAAGAACGGCAAACAGCTGCTAATACCGAAGATGATAAAGTTGTTGATGCTGAGATTGTCTCTGAGAATAAACAATCGCAAAAAAAGAATAATAAAAGACGGTCTCGTAAGCGGCGCACTAAAATCTATGTCGCCCCGCCTGCGCCTGATGATCCGGGTACAGACAGCGCAGATGACTATGATGTGCCGGACAAGATGAGACCTATCCGCTATTAGCCTTGTTTATGGAAGACCCATTGTGTGATGGGCATTTTAGGTCGCCAGCCGTTAAAGCGGCCAACGGGGGAAGCGCTTTCCTGCGAGAACCGAGTGAGGCTGCCGCCGTTTTGGCAGTAGGCACTAATCAGCAGGGCTTCGCCTTCTATTGTCACGCTATTGGCAACCAGGCGGCCGCCGGGGTTTAATTTTTCTAGCGCTATTGTCAACAAGCTCGGGGCTGTGACACCACCGCCGATAAAGATCGCGTCTGGGGTTTCAAGATTTTTCAATATGTCTGGGGCGCTGCCTTCACATATCTCTAGATTTGTAACACCTAAGATGTTTGCATTTCTTTGAATGCGGGCGCTTCTTGTGGTGTTTTGCTCGACAGCTATGGCGCGGGCTGTTTCGGCTGCACGGCACCATTCAATGCTGATTGAGCCTGAGCCAGCGCCAATATCCCATAATATTTCAGACGGCCCGGGGCGGAGATGGGCCATGACAATGGCACGCATGTTTTGCCGGGTCATTTGACCATCATGCTCGAAGGCTTCATCTGGCAGGCCGGGTTGTGAGGTCAGTCTCAAGGCGGTTGCATCTTGTTTTAATGTGATGGCAAGGCTGGTGAGGGCTGCGGCTTTTTCAAGGGCCGTTAGCTCGGTGGCTTTTAACTCAGTGTGAGTTTCACTTTCGCTGCCGAGATTTTCAATCAGGGTAACGCTGGAGGCGCCGTAGCCTTTGTTGGTAAGATAGCTACCAACTTCATTTATATCCGCGCGGTTTGAGGGGAGAAGGATGAGTTGTGCCCCCGGTGCCAAATGACGCGCCATACTGTGGAGTGGCTGACTGCAAAGGGAGAGGCTTTTCACCTCAGCTGTTGGCCAACCCATGACGGCTGAAACCAGAGTGATGATGGAGGGAGCCGGGAGTATAAGCAGCTCTTCTTTCTGTAGCTCTGAGACAAGATGCTGGCCGATGCCCCAGCAAAGAGGATCACCGCTAGCAAGAATAACTGTGTGATCTGGTTTTTCATTTAGAAGCTCAGCGACAGCGGGCATCATTGGAGATGGCCAGGGGCAGCGTTTTGCTGCAGGGGTCATTGCTTCAGGTATGAGGTTCAGCTGACGGTCCCCGGCGTAGAGGCGTTTGGCAGACTGTAAAGCGGATTTGGCTCTGGGCCCAAGGGCCTCGGCCCCTTCCAGGCCAATACCGATGACAGTGAGCCAGGTTTGATGCCTGCTGGCAGTTGAATTATTATCAGTCATGTTTTTTCCTTATGCGCGCTACCGCTGAATGAACTTTAAAGGGCTTGCCTCTAGCTATTTTTCTTAATGCAAAAGTTCATCTATCCATGTGAGGGCGTCTTCAATGGTTGCGGCGAGCTTGGTGCCAGGGTTCGGTTCTGGCAGGGGCGGTCTTGTGATCATTATTATTGGCAAATTTGCGTCTCTTGCGGCGATGAGTTTGGCGCTTGCTGCCGGGCCGCCGCTATTTTTTGAGACGATGGCACGAATATTATATTGTTTTATGAGGGCGCGTTCATTCTCTAGCGTGAAGGGCCCTTTGTCATAAATAAAGCTGAAATTAGCTGGATATGCCTCTTCATCTGCTCTCACACTGCCATTTACCTTGGCGGGCTCTATGGTGCGGGCGATGAATGTAATGTCTTGCCGATTTAGGAAAGATGAGAGCTCTAACCTGCCTGTGGTGAGAAGGGTTGGGCTATGCTCACTTGTTAAGATGCTTGCGGCTTCCTCTGTTGATTTAACCTCTACCCATTGATCTCGGCAAGTTTTTTGCCAGGCTGGTCGTCTGATGTGGAGCAGCGGCCGCCCGGTGAGAGCTGCGGCTTTGGCGGCATTACGGCTGATCGCAGCGGCAAATGGATGGGTTGCATCTATCAGAGCTGTTATATTCTCGTTGCGGATATAAGCTGCCAGTCCCTCAGCCCCACCGAACCCACCTGTGCGAAAGGGCCCGAGCGGTTTGCGCGGCAGGGAGGTGCGCCCAGCGAAAGAGGTGATGGCAATGGCTGAGGGGTGATTATGCAGCGCTTTATCAAGCGCGAAGCCTTCACCAGAGCCACCAAGAATGAGAATTTTATATTTCATAGTGATCAAACAGCAATGAGCTGCATATTATGAGGCCAGCAGTAACCATAGCTGGTTAGCAGCGGCTGATTGGTTATTTAGACAATTGCGCTTCTTGCACCGGGTTGATACCACTATTTTTTCAGCTTTGTTATCCTTTAATTGAGGGTTCGGCAAAGCGGGTGATCTCTCTCCATGAGGATAATGATTAGTCTATGTCTGAATTTGAAAATGCTTGTACCGGTTTTTCAGGGCGTGGGTTTATTCTGGCGGCGCCCCATAGTGGCTCTGGCAAAACCACCTTGACCATTGGTCTGTTGCGGGCATTGGCGAGACAGGGGCATGCTATTCAGCCGGCAAAAGTCGGGCCGGATTATATTGACCCGCAATTTCATCAGGTTGCCAGCGGGGTGCCTTCGCTTAACCTTGATGGTTGGGCCATGCGGGGGGAAACCCTCTCGGCCTTTGGTGAGGCGATGGCGACGCAGCCAGGGCTCACGGTGATTGAAGGGGTGATGGGGCTTTTCGATGGGGCTGTTAAGTCTGGTGTGCTGGGGCATGGGGCGACGGCTGATCTGGCAAAGTTTCTTGGCTTACCCGTTATTTTGGTGGTTGATTGCGCCGGTATGGGGCAATCAGTTGCGGCATTGGTGAAAGGCTTTGCTTCATTTGACCCAGATGTGCAGGTTGCGGGGGTAATTCTTAATAAGCTTGGCTCTTTGCGGCATGTGGACATGATGACTGAGGCGCTCATGAAACTGGGCATGCCAGTCATTGGAGCGGTGACGCGCTCTGATGAAATGGAGCTTCCCTCGCGCCATCTTGGGTTGGTGCAAGCTGGTGAGATGGCAGATATTGAGGCGCGCATTGAGCTGATCGCTGACCATGTTGAGCGTTCATTAGATTTTGATCTGCTGCTTGGTCTTGCTGGTCAATTTACTGGTGCTGTTGGGGCTAGGGCTGAGTTCTGTGCCGCGCCAGCCGGCGTTGGTCCGGCACCTATTGGGCAATCAATTGCCGTTGCCTCTGATGAGGCGTTTCGGTTTTTCTATCCGCATCTGAAAAAGGCCTGGCTTGAGGCACAGGTCTCGCTTTCATTCTTTTCGCCGCTAGCAGATGAAGCACCAGCCAAGGGCGCAGATGCAATTTTTTTACCGGGTGGTTATCCAGAGCTTTATGCCGGGCAGCTTGCAGGGGCTGGGCAGTTTCGCACAGGCATGAAAGCTGCTGCTGAGAGCGGCAAAGTTATTTACGGTGAGTGCGGTGGCTATATGACACTTGGTGACGGGTTAACTGATAAAAACGGGCAAAAACACCAGATGCTTGGGCTGTTACAGCTGGAAACATCATTTGAGACGCGCAAACTTCACCTTGGCTACCGCCATGTGAAAGCTTGTGAGACTGGTTTAACTTATCGCGGCCATGAGTTTCATTATTCCACCATCTGTCATGAGCAGGGCAGCCCGCTTTATAAAGATATGGACAGTGAGACGGTTTATGGCTTGCGTGATGGCTCTGTCGCCGGCTCATTTATTCATCTGATTGATCAGGCGGTATAAGGTTGCCTGCCCGATTGCAGCGGGCTGCGAGCATGAGTTGGCTCTGCTTTATTCCGCCGTTTCGTCCTGTTTCGGGTCTGTTATGCGCTGATGGGTAGCGCTGAAGGATGGGGTGCGGGAAATGGTGCCCTTGCGGATTTGTTCTGGACGGTCACGCCATGCGGGGATGCCATCCGGGCTTTCTGCATAGAATTTGGCGAATGTGATAATGTCATCTGCAGCGGTTTTAGGGTCAAGATCGCCAATGGTGAAGGTGAATTTGCCAGGTGAGATAAAGGCGCAGGTGGCCGGGCGCGAGCAAACGCTCATACACTGCATCATTTTAAGTGAAAAGCGTTGGGCTAACCCTTGATTTTCAAGCTTTTCAGCCAAATCCGCGGCTAAGTCGCGGCCAGGGCGCAAGGGGCTATCTGCATCAGCATTTTTGGGCCGGCAGGCGCCGCAAATGTATATTTCTAGGTCTGGATTTTTGCTCATGGTGGCGGAGAGTGGCGGCAAATCGCGTCTCCGTCAAGTCATTAACGAGATTGAATAATATGCCGCGCTCATGCATAGTTATCACCGCCTCAGAAGGCGCTACAGACAAGGTTTGAGATCAGGAGTTTTTGTGATGCAACATGGTGGTGATCTTTCCAAAGCTGTTCAAACTTACGCCATTGAAAAATGGAAATGGATGGATCTTTCAACGGGTGTGAACCCCAATGGCTATGCCATTGAGCGGTTGCCGCAATCCTGTTTTGAGAAATTGCCCGACAGCCAGGAGTTAACGGCTTTGGCAGAAGCGGCGCGCCGGGCATATCAAGTGCCTGATACGCAGGGGCTTATCGCTGCGCCCGGCTCTGAGTTTCTTATTCAGGCGCTGCCGCAAACTCGGAGTCTCTCAAAGGTTGCCATTCTTGGTCCGACATTTTCTTCTCATGAGGCGGGCTGGCGGCGCTATGGGCATCAGGTGCGGCTTATTTCTCAGCTTGATGAGATAGACGACGAGACGGTTGTGGTGATTGTTAACCCGAATAATCCTGATGGGCGGGTTTTAAAACCGGGTCAGATTAAAAAACTAGCTGGCGAGCTTCTGAAACGGGGCGGGCTTTTGGTCATTGATGAAGCCTTTGTTGATGTGATGCCAGAGGTGAGCTTTGTGCCGAAAGAGCCGCTGGAGAATGTGGTTATCCTGCGCTCAATTGGTAAATTCTTTGGCCTGGCCGGTGTGCGGCTTGGTTTTGCTGTTGGGCCTAACCGGCTGCTTGATCCGCTACGCGAAAGCCTTGGGGCCTGGGCTGTTTCTGGCCCGGCGATTGCCATTGGCACTGAGGTTTTAAATGATAGGGACTGGCAAGAGCAGACCCGCTCTGTTTTAAGGCTGCAAGCTAGACAGCACCGTGATGTTTATGAGGGGTATGGTGTAAAGATTGTGGGGGGCACGCCATTGTTTCAGCTGATTGAAGTGGATGATGCGCGCAAGGTGCATCATGAGCTGGCAAAACGGGCGGTATGGACACGGCTATTTGATTATAACACCAATTGGTTGCGGGTTGGGCTTTGCAAAACTCAAACGGACCTACGTCAATTTGCCGATAGACTTGAGACTGTTTTGAGATTAAGTCAAAAAGCTGCGTAAAGCTTATAGGTGATGGCCATATTTTCTAATTAAACTAATCTGGCGGTGACTTAATTCATTTCTCTGACGCTTTTTTCAAGGATCTTAAGAGATAAAATATGCCTGATATTGATATGAGGGCTGTGGTTCTGGCCCTTGCTATTCTTCTTGATTGGGTCATTGGGGATCCGAAGCGCTTTTACAGCTATATACTCCATCCGGTGCAGTTTATGGGTGAGCTGCTGGGGCAGCTTGAAGGTTGGTTGAACAAGCCGGGCAAGAGCTTTCGCTCGCAAAAAAATCGCGGTGTGGTGGCGCTTAGCCTTTATCTTTTCATTTGGTTATCTGTTGGTATCGCGCTGACGATAATTGGCGATGTGCTTGGCTGGTGGGGGCTGGCGATGGAGCTGGTGATCACGGCGGTGATGCTGAGCGGGCGCTCGCTTTATGAGCATGTGCGGGATGTGGGTGAAGCTTTAAAATTTAAAACCGTTGAGGAGGCTCGGCTGGCGGTTGGGCAAATAGTGGGGCGGGATACCTCTGCTTTAGATGACCGGGGCGTGGCGCGAGCGGCGATTGAATCTGGCGCTGAAAATCTCTCTGATGGGTTTATAGCGCCGGTGTTGTTTTATCTTATTGGTGGGCTGCCTGGCCTGTTGCTTTATAAAGCTGTGAACACAGCGGATAGCATGATTGGTCATAAAAATCAGCGTTTTATTGGTTTTGGATGGGCGGCGGCGCGGCTTGATGACCTGTTAAATTGGGTGCCAGCGCGTCTCTCGGGTTTGCTGATTACTTTACTGGCGCATTTGCTCTGCGGGCGGGGCCGTGAGGCCTGGCGGGTGATGTTAAAAGATGCGGGCAAGCATAGCTCTCCAAATGCAGGCTGGCCTGAGGCGGCGATGGCCGGGGCGATTGGCATTGCGGTTGCTGGCCCCAGAGTTTACCGGGATATGATGAAGCAAGACCCCTGGATTAATGCGCCGGGGCGGCTTGATAGCGGGCCAGAAGATATCTATCAGGCGCTTCGGGTGATTAAGTCGAGTGTTTTTGCGACAGTGCTTCTGGTCAGTGTGATTGGTCTATTGCGCTTTATTTAATTAAAGATTGCTGGTTGTTCAGAGTGTTTCTCCCTGGCGGGGTTTCATCGCAATTCTCTTCGCTAATTTTCTATCTTATAGGGCGCTCAGATTTAAATGATTGTTGAGATGCGCGGCCAGTTCATCAAGAGTTTGCTCGACTGAGTTTTTATAGGTCAACTGGCTGGCTTCACGAGATTTTATCTGGCTTAGAAAGCTGGTGCGGAAGGCATCATTAGCAAATAACCCATGCAGATAAGTGCCCATCACCTTGCCATTTTCGCTGCATGCCCCTTCAGGCTGGCCATTTATCTCAAAGAGAGGGGCCGCCATCGCCGGGCCTGATGTTTTGCCCATATGCATTTCATAAGCTGAGACTTTAACGCCGTGTTTGAGATAGACCGCCTCGGTCTCACTTAATTGCTTGCGCGGGCCTAGGGTTGTTTCACTGTTTAAATGACCAAGGCCGGTGCCTTGGCTCGCCGGGCCTTCCAGCCCTTCAGGGTCATAGATAGCTTTGCCGAGCATTTGAAAGCCCCCGCATATACCTAGCAGATGACCGCCGCGGCGGAGATGTGAGGCGATATCAATATCCCACCCTTCTTGCCTTAATGCTTCAAGGTCTGAGAGGGTTGCTTTAGAGCCGGGAAGGATTATGAGATCGCAGTCATTCGGGATGATCGTGTTTTGGGGGATTAATAACAGCTCTACATCTGGTTCAGCTTTTATGGGGTCGAGATCATCAAAATTTGCAATGCGCGGCAGCAAAGGCACAGCGATGGTGAGTTTGTTTTTAATGGTACCTCTGGCAGTGATTGCCAGGGTTGATTGCAGATCCTGGCTATCTTCTGCCGGCAGCATGGCGGCTTTTTTAAACCAGGGACAAATGCCGAGGGACTGCCAGCTGGTTTTATCAGCTATCAGCTCTGCCCCTTCTTTGAACAAGTCCGGGTCACCGCGAAACTTATTGATGATGAAGCCTTTAATAAGGGCGCGCTCTTCTGGTGGCAGCACCGCGTGGGTGCCAACAAGGGCTGCGATTATGCCGCCCCTATCAATATCGCCAGCGATATAAACGGGAATATCAGCCTTAAGAGCAAAGCCCATATTGGCGATATCGTTGGCACGTAAATTTATCTCTGAGGCAGAGCCAGCCCCTTCAACAATAACCAGATCGCACTGTGCTTTGAGGCGATTAAAGGCCTCCATCACCGGGGTCATCAGCCCGGCTTTGAGTTTATAGAATTCTTTCGCTTTATAGGAACCATGGCGCTGGCCATTGACGATAAGTTGGCTGCCTGTTTCGCCTTCCGGTTTCAAGAGAACCGGGTTCATGTCTGTGTGGGGGGCTGTGCGGCAGGCCAGGGCTTGCAAGGCCTGGGCACGGCCAATTTCGCCGCCATTAATGGTAACAGCGGCATTATTGGACATGTTTTGTGGTTTGAAGGGGCGGACCTTTAGGCCCTGATTAGTGAAATGGCGGCAGAGGCCCGCAACCAGCATCGATTTGCCGACATTTGAGCCCGTCCCTTGAACCATGAAGGCTTTTGCTGCCATTAGAGATTGCCTTTTTACGCGGCGCTTAAAATTCAATACCGGGCTGGGCTTTGATGCCTTGCTCTTTGAAGGGATGTTTGATGAGGGTCATCTCTGTTACCAGGTCTGCAATCTCGATAAGTTCTGGCTTGGCATTACGGCCGGTGACGATGATGTGTTTATCTGGAGCTCTTGATTTTAAGGTGTCTATAACCTCTTCCAGGGGCAGGTAATCATAGCGGAGGGCGATGTTCAACTCATCAAGAACGACCATTTTTATATTTGGGTCTTCAATGAAGGCTTTGGATTTTTCCCAGGCTTTTTTGGTGACGGCGATATCTCGTTCGCGGTCTTGAGTTTCCCAGGTGAAGCCTTCGCCCATGGCGTGGATCTCGACCTGTTCAGGAAATTTGAGGAGGACGTCCCGCTCGCCAGATTCCCATGGGCCTTTGATGAACTGGACAATGCCAATGTTAAACCCATGGGTGATGCCGCGCATGACCATGCCGAAGGCGGCGGAGGATTTGCCCTTGCCGGTACCGGTATGGACAATCAACAGGCCTTTGCCGGTTTTCTTCTCTGACATTTTTTTATCATGCAATTCTTTGCGTTTGACCATTTTGTCATGGTGGCGGTCATTATCGACGGGTTTGCTCATTCGGTTTCATCCTGTTGTAGTTGGGCAAGGTAATCCCAGGTGCTGTTGCGCTTTGGTTGCCACAAGCCGCGTTCTATGGCTGCCTGGAACTGACCGGCGATGTCTTGCATAGCGGGTTTGTTGTGGTTTTGCAAAAAGTCACGAACGTCTTCATCAACCAGATAGGCTTCATAGAGGGCTTCAAAATGGCTGGGAGAGACGGCATTTGTCAGGCTGGCAAAAGCGCTTAAATTGGTGACGGTGGCCAGCATTTCGCTAGCCCCTCTGGCGCCATGGCGCTGGATGGCGGCAATCCATTTTGGGTTGGCGGCGCGGCCGCGGACGATTTTTGCGATTTCCTGATCCAGAGTTTGCACACGGGGATTTTCCGGGTTGCTATGATCATTATGATAGATGGTGGGGGCGCTGCCTGTTTCATTTTCCACGGCGGCGGCAAGCCCCCCTTCAAATTGATAGAAATCTTCACTATCGAGGAGGTCAAATTCCCGGCTGTCCTGATTGTGAACAACGAGGTTCGTGGATTTTAACAGGGCGCGGAAATGTTGCTCTGCGTTTTGGGCGGCGGCGATATCATTCTCGATATCCTGCCCATAGATGTGATGACTTTTGGCGATATATTCTTCGGCCAGTTCTGTACGGCTTTGCCAGTTACCAGAATGGATCATATCTTTCAGCCCGGCACCATATTGCATCTCACCTGAGGAAAAAATCCGGGCAGCGGCAAGTTTTTGATCTGTAGGATCTGCGTCTTTTCTGTTTTGAGTTTTAGATGAAGAAAGATCCTTGAGGCGGGCGCTGGTGTGGGCGCGCAAGGGGTTCATGGTTTCATCTTCATCAAGGGCGGCAACGGCGCTGATGGCAGATTGCAGCAGATCAATCTGCGCCGGGAAGGCATCTCTGAAAAAACCGGAAATACGGAATAAAATATCTACCCGGGGGCGCTTTAATTCTGACAGGGGAATTATCTCAAAGCCTGTGACCCGTCTTGAGGCGCTATCCCATGTGGGGCGGGTGCCAATGAAGGCGAGGGCCTGGGCGAGGTCATCGCCGCCGGTGCGCATGTTTGAGGTGCCCCAGGCTGAAAGGGCAATTTGTTTTGGCCAACTGCCCTGCTCTTGCGTGTAGGCGCGGATGATTTTTTCAGCGGATGCTGAGCCAAGTTTCCAGGCGGTTTCTGTTGGGATGGTGCGGTTGTCTATGGTGTAGAAATTGCGGCCAGTTGGCAGCACATCTAACCGGCCGCGGGTTGGGGCGCCTGAAGGGCCGGGCTCAACGAACTTGCCGTTCAGTGCGGTGAGCACGCCTTTAATTTCCAACGCGCCGCAGCTCTCAAGCAGTGGGGCAAGATCATTAGTGATGTTTTCAAGAACAGGGGCTGTGGCGGCCCATTGTGCATCTGGTTTGCGGGCACCGCTCACCAATTGCTCTGCCAGTAATTCCAGCCGCTCTACTGTGTCACCATGGGTGCGCCAGCTTTGTTCTGTTATCTCGTCTAAACAGTTAGGCCGGGGGCCATGCCACAGTGCCGTCATATCGGTTATGAGCGGGTCAAAGGGGGCGGCGCTGTCATCACTTTCGGTGGGGTCTGAATTTAGTTTCAGGTCATCGCTCAGGGCGCGTAGAAGGGATTGATCTGCGCCTTTGCCAACCCCTCTTGGCAGGCGGGTGAGGGCGAGGAGGAGGTTGGTTTTCTGCGCGCCTGTCGGGGCGTTTCCAAAAATATGCAGCCCATCTCTGATTTGTAATTCTTTTAGCTCACAGAGGAAATTATCCAGCTTTTGCAGTTTGGTGTTGTCGCAGTCATGCTCTTCTATCTCGCAATCTTTCGAGAGGCCAATGCGGACAGCTAGATCAAGAATCTCTCTACCGAGGAGGGACGTGCGGCGGGGGTCAACGCCGGCGGCTTCATAATATTCATCGACGAGCCCTTCAAGATCTTTCAATGGGCCATAGCTTTCGGCCCTTGTGAGGGGCGGTGTGAGATGGTCAATGATGACGGCGCTGGTGCGGCGCTTGGCTTGCGCCCCTTCGCCCGGATCATTGACAATAAAGGGATAAATATGCGGCGTTGCCCCGAGTAAAATTTCAGGTGTGCAGGTTTCAGAGAGTGCAAGCGCTTTGCCGGGCATCCATTCGAGGTTGCCATGTTTGCCCATATGAATAATGGCATGCATTTGATACGCCAGCCGGAGCCAGAGATAAAAAGCGATATATTCATGAGGCGGGGGGATAGTGCCATCATGATGGCTTTGTTTGGCATCCAGGCCGGAGCCGCGCCCCGGCTGCACGCCCAGGACCATATCGCCTAGCAGCAGTGCCCGAATGGGGAAATGCGCGCTGTTTGTTTCCCGGCCGCGAAGGGCGTTATCTTGCTCTGGTGGGCCCCATTTTTCCTCCACGTCATTTTGAAACTCTTGCGGTAAACTGGCAAAGGCGGCCTTGTATGAGCCAAGGGGGAAGGCTGGCCATTGGTGATCTTCGTTGCCTTCATGCTGCAAGGCCTTTATCAGGCTGGTGCCATCTTCTGGGATATCATCAACCTGATAGCCTTGTTGCTGCATGGCTTTTAACAGGGTGATGGTGCCGGCTGGGGTGTCTAGCCCGACGCCATTGGCGATGCGGCCATCTGTTGCCGGATAGTTCGATAAAATCAGGGCGATGCGGCGCTCCGCTACCGGGGTGTGGGCGAGTTTGGCCCAATTGGCGGCAAGTGATGCTACAAAGCCAACGCGGCCTGGCTCTGGTTGATGGCCGATGATGTTGGCCTCGACATTATCATCGCGGCCCAATTCGGCTTTAAATGAAATTGCACGGCTGGTGAGGCGGCCGTCTATCTCTGGCAGGGCGACATTCATGGCGATATCGCGGGCAATGAGGCCGCGTGGGTTGTCTTGCCATTGCGTTTTATTGCTGCCGGAGAGAATGGCCTGAATAACGGGAGCGCCTTGTTTATCCAATAAGGTGCCATGCCAGTTTTGCCCGGGGTTAGAAATGGCAAAGCTGGTGGTGTTGATAACAATCGCTGGTTTTGCCTCCGCCAGTAGCTCGGTTAGTTTTGCGGCGGCGGTGCTGTCTTTCAAACTGGAGGCATAGAGCGGCAACGGGTTGAGGCCCGCTGACTTTAAGGCTCTAATCATCTCATCTATTGGGGCAAGGTCACCTGATTGCAACAGAGCTCGGTAGAAGGTGAGGACGGCAATTGGTGCATCTGGTTGCCAGTGTGGCTGCATGTCAGAGACGGATTTTAGCGCCGCGCCGAGCTGACCTTCAGGCCAGTATATGCCCGCTTTTGGTAGAGGCCGGGCAGAGGCCGGGGCTGGGTATTTTGGCGTTATGATGTGGTGGGTATATCGGAGAAAATTCTGATAATTTTCTGGCCCGCCTTCTACTAGATAAGCCCAGAGTCTCTCTGTTTCATTCTTCTCCAGTGTGGAGAAGCTATCCAGCGTGTCATCCTGATAGGCGCTGCCGGAGACGACGGCGAGCTTAATCCCCAGGCCGCGCGCCAGTCTTGTCACTTCATCGAGGCCATAGCGCCAATAGGAGGGTCCGCCGAGAACACGGATAATGATCAGCTTAGCCGCTTTCAGCGTTTGCTCAAGATATAGATCTACCGAGTAGTTGTGCGAGAGGTACAAGAGATTAGCAAGGCGTAATGAAGAGTGATCAGGGCATTCAGCGCTCATGGCGTTTTGCGCCTTGGCAAGGCCTGCAATTTCTGTGTCAGCTGAGGTCAGCACCACAATATCGCCCGGCGTTTGGGCGAGGTCTATTGGGTCTTTGCCGTCTTCCACCGTCCCGGCCTGCGCCGTTAATAAATGCAAATCAAAGCTCCATTTTAGTTGCGCTTTAGTTTGCCAACAAGCAACCGCGCTATTGCCCCTAAGGGCGTAAAGGCTAAAGGTTTAAGCCCTTAAATAGGTCTCACTATTCCACGGCCCTAAAGTTTTTCTTTGTCTGCTCCTAGAAAAAATCTGGAGCTTTTTAAATTGAGTGGACGTTAAGGCTAAAGGTTTAAGCCCTCAAATATGTCTTAAATATTCCGCGGACTTAAAAATATTTCCTTGCCTGTTCAATCATAAATCTGAAGTTTTTGCCCTGAGATTTGTTCAGGGAGGTATCTACTTTTAAATCGTTCTGTATTTGGTTTCACGTTCAAGGATAGGTTATGAGGTAGCTTGAAGAAATTGTCTATGGATTTTGGATTATGGCTGCTGACGTAATTGTAAGAAAATACAGGCAAAAAGATGCCGGGCCGCTATGTGTGTTGGTGGTGCGGTCAGTTAAGCAAGTTGCTAGCTATGATTATTCAGCCGATCAGGTGCGGGTTTGGGCTGATAGGGTCCCTTCCCGGGAGCGGATGGATGATCTCGGTCTCGATGGCCGCCTGAGATTTGTTGCCGTGGACCTTATGGATGAGCCTGTTGGCTTTGCTGATCTCGAGCGCAATGGCCATATCGGTTATTTTTACTGCGCGCCTGAAGTGGTTGGCACCGGCGTTGGGCGCGCACTTTATGAAGCGCTTGAAAAAGAGGCGGTTGAGCTTGGTTTAAAACGATTATTTGTTGAGGCAAGTGAGACGGCAAAGCCGTTCTTCATTTGGCTTGGGTTTAGCGTTGATCACAAGCGGGAGTTTGAGATTGAGCGGGTGCCTATTCACAATTGGGCAATGGTGAAGCTACTTTCCGCTTCGTAGAACTTAATTTGAGGAAGATTGACGATGTTTAAATCTCTTGTTCCGATGCTGCACACAAAAGAGATGGATAAGACCATTTCATTTTATGAGGATGTACTTGGATTTCACTGTGTTGGGCGATTTGAAAATGACTGGTGCCGCCTTGAGAGGGAAGGGGTGGCGATCATGTTTTTTGAGGTGGATGAATTTGATAAACCCAATGCAACGGCAACCCAGTATTTTTATGTCGATCGACTCAATGAGTTTTGGAACGACATAAAAGACAGGGTTGTCGCAGAATGGGGACCTCAAGAAATGCATTACGGTATGTATGAGGTGGGGATTAAAGACCCGAACGGGTACTTACTCTCCTTCGGAGAAGAATTAGCCAGCTAACTCCGCTTCAATTCCTTCCCTATCCATGCCCGCTTGGCCAATAACCACCAGTCTGGATTGGCGGTTTTCGCCGAGGGTCCAGGGTTTGTCGTAATAGGCCTCTAAACGAGGGCCGACAGCCTGGATAACGAGGCGCATATCTTTACCGTCAACAGCGACGAAGCCTTTCAGGCGCAGGATGTCATGGGCTTTGATCGTGTCCGTTAGCTTTGTCTTGAATGCCTCTATGTCACTGACAGAGCCGAATATATGAGAAAAGCTCTCAAAATCATCATGGTCGTGATGATGGTGGTGGTCATGGTCTTCGCCGTTTGCGGCGTGGTGGCGCTCATGATGAGAGAGGCGGTTGTCATCCTCGGCTTTCATATCAAGGCCTAAGAGAACCTCAAGTGGCAGTTTGCCATTTTTTGCTTTCACCAGACGCACACCGTCACGGGCTTCTTTTGCAACGCTGGTGCTGACTTTCTCTATCGCTGCCTCATCTATAAGGTCGGTTTTGGAAAGGATGATGAGATCAGCACAATTCACCTGATCCTCGAATAATTCTCCAAGCGGTGTTTCATGGTCAAGCTGTTCATCGGCCTGCCGGCGTTCTTCAACCGCAGCTTCATTGGCCGCAAACCGGCCTTCAGAGACGGCCGGGGCATCAACAAGGGTGATGACGCCATCAACTGTGACTTCGGTTTTAATCTCCGGCCAGTTAAAGGCGCGCACAAGAGGTTGCGGCAAGGCGAGGCCAGATGTTTCAATAATGATATGGTCGGGGCGCTGATCGCGGTTTAAGAGATATTCCATAGTCGGGATAAAATCTTCCGCGACGGTGCAGCAGATACAGCCATTGGCCAGCTCAACTATGTCGCTTTCATCGCAATTTTCATCGCCGCAGCCTTGCAGCACTTCGCCATCTACGCCAACATCGCCAAACTCATTGATGATGAGTGCCAGGCGGCGGCCATTGGCGCTTTCAATCATATTTCGAATGAGAGTGGTTTTACCGGCGCCTAGAAAACCTGTGACGACGGTAACCGGGATCTTGTTTGACATAAGGGGCCTTTCTGACCATTTGGATTTAGGAGGTGCTGCCTTTGAGACAAAGCGGCAGGCCTGCGGCAATAAAAACTACATTATGGGCGGCTTTGGCAAGTATTTGATTGAGGCGGCCCTGTTCATCTCTGAACCGGCGGGCGAGGGCGTTTTCTGGCACGATGGAGAGGCCGACCTCATTTGTGACCATGATGATTGCACCTTCAGCTTTGCCAAGGCTTTCTATCAGGCGAGAGGTATGGAGATCCAGGTCTTTCTGATGATGCATTAGGTTTGAGAGCCATAGGGTGAGGCAATCAATGAGGATGACATTGCCGCAGCGGCTTTTATTATCAATGATAGAATAGATTTCTATTGGTTCTTCAATGCTCTGCCAGTTTTCACCGCGCCTGTCCTGATGGGCTTTTATACGGGCGGTCATTTCATGATCCAGGCCGGATTTGTCTCTTTCAGCAGTGGCGATGTAGATTTTTTCGGGGTAGGCTTCGGCTTCTGTTTCTGCAAACCGGCTTTTACCGCTGCGCGCTCCGCCTAGGATCAGGTCAATTTTTCCCCGTGGGGTTGTGTTTGATAGGAGAGGCATTGTTTTACCAGTGTTGAGAGGTTAAGGGCCATGGGGGTGGTTGCAGTGTGGGTGTTGTTGTTCTGAACGTTTAATCGCGAATTGCGTTTATGGGCTCGCAAGTTGATTTGCTTCAGATTTGCGCTCAATCTATTGTTTCAAACGCATGTTATCTTTTACAGCTAACCAATAACAATAATCCAAAATCTAATCTACAGGTGTTTATGTTCACAACGAGCGATCAATTTTTAAAAACCTTAGAAGATTTGCCTTTGGCTTCGCTTGCCCATTATCAAGCAGCAGATGAGCGGCAAAAAAAACTCACAAAACCACTAGGGGCATTGGGCCGCCTAGAGGCGCTAAGCCTATTTTTTGCCAGTTGGCAGGGGGCTAGCCCGCTTTCTCTGGATAAAGTTGAAGGTCTGCTGTTTGCCGGTAATCATGGCATTGTGGAAGAAGGGGTTACGCCTTTTCCTGCATCGGTGACGAAGCAAATGGTTGCAAATTTTGAAGCTGGCGGCGCGGCGATTAATGCGATGACCAGGCTGTTTGGGCACCGTTTGCGGGTTATTCCGCTGGAGCTTGAGCGCCCGACCATGAATTTTACCAAAGGGGCCGCGCTAAGCGAAGATGAACTTTTGTCGGCGATGAATAGCGGCGCGCAGGCGGTTGAGGAAAGTGACGCCGACCTGATTTATTTTGGCGAAATGGGCATTGGTAACACCACCAGCGCTGCGGCTCTTTGTGCGGCTGTCTTTGGCGGTGTCGGCAAGGATTGGGCCGGGCCGGGCACGGGGTTAAGTTCTGCCGGTGTTGCTAATAAAGCCGCTGTGATTGACCGGGCGATGGTGTTTCATAAGGGATTTGAGCGCACAAGTTTTGAGATAATGCGCTTGTTTGGTGGCCGTGAATTGGCAGCAATTATGGGCGGCGTTGTGGCGGCGCGGTTAAAGCGGGTGCCTGTGATGCTGGATGGCTTTGTAGCGACGGCGGCGGCCGCGCCGCTTATTCTTGCAGGGCGTGAAACACTTGATCATTGTCTGGCGGCTCATTGCTCGGCTGAGCCAGGACATCAGCGGCTGCTAGATAATTTATGGCTTGAGCCATTGCTCTCTCTAGGGATGCGGCTTGGTGAAGGAACCGGCGCGGCACTGGCTGTTTCTTTATGCCAGGCGGCGATTGCCACATATAATGATATGGCGACCTTTGAGTCTGCTGCGGTAGATGACATTGAGCCTGTTAATTGATAGTAAGGCTGCTCTACTAATTGTGGCTCATGGGAAGGTCATTTAAATTGTGATTAAAAGCCGGTTTCATGAATTGCTTTTGGCTACAGGGTTTTTAACCCGGCTTCCTTTACCGTCTTTCCTGTTTAAACTTTATGATGAGACGCCATCACTGCGGGCATCATCCTGGGCGTTTCCGCTTATTGGTGCGGGAGTTGGTGCGCTCTCTGGTTTGGTTCTGGTCTCTTGCCTGGCTTTAGGGCTGGGGAGCGAACTAGCTGTGATGTTGGCGCTTTTGTTCTCTGTGCTGGTTACGGGTGCACTGCATGAAGATGGTCTGGCTGATTTTAGCGATGGGCTTGGCGTTGCTGACCGGGCGCGGGCGCTTGAGGTAATGCGGGATAGCCGCAGCGGTAGCTTTGGGGTGCTGGCGCTAATATTTTCTGTGGGGCTAAAAGCCATTGGGCTTTCAGCGTTATTCTCGGCTGATAATTTTTCGCCATTTGCTGCTGTGCTGCTATTGGCGGCTCTTCATGGGGCTGCCCGTGCGGCTATGGCGGCTATGATGATTTTCCCGCTGGCCCGTGTTGATGGGCTGGCCGCAGCTGCTAGAACAGGCGCTGGAAACGGTGAGCGGTTTGCCCCTTTAGCGGCGGTGCTTATTGGGCTGGGGCTTGGGTTTTTATTGGTTGGGTTTATGCTGGGCGGGCTTTTCTTGATGGCGTCTCTTTGTGGGGCGGCGCTAGCTGCGTGGATTGCTTTTCACCGGCTTGGCGGCATGACAGGTGATGTTTACGGCGCGGGTGAACAGCTGGCCGAGATATTTATTATTCTCTCTCTTGTCAGTTTTTATTCTGCTTAGTGCATGGATACTGGATAGTGGCGCCGGTTTTTCCCACTTCAGTCTGATAAAACAGGGTTTTTTCTTTATTATCGCGAGGGATTTAGGCCCGAAATTACAAACTACACCATCACTTCATTGACAGGGTGGGGTGATGCGCTATAGCTTTTAACTGCAATCAGTTTGGGTAAACCCCTGCCATTTTTGAGTGGTAGCTGCGCTTGCTGCATTGCGACTTTGCTTCGTTGCCAGTCATTGCCCTTTTTTAAAGCTGTTGGCTAATTAACGGGTGATCTGGCGTTGTGTTTCAATTTTGGGGCCTTAACCCCCAGCAATTGGAGGAAACTATGTTCCTTTCCCGTTCTGCGCTATCCCGGCGCGGTGTTTGTTATGCTTTGCTTGCTATCACTGCATTTACTGTCGCAGGCTATTCTTTCTCCCTTCAAAAACCTTCAACCGTTCTCGCCGCAGATAATGCGGTGAATATCTATTCTTATCGTCAGCCTTTTTTGATCACGCCGCTACTTGAAAAATTCACGGCTGATACTGGCATTAAAACCAATGTAATTTTCGCCAAAAAAGGTCTGATCGAGCGTATGGCAGCGGAAGGCAAAATCAGCCCAGCTGATGTGTTGCTCACTGTTGATATTGGCCGGCTCGAGGCAGCTGTTGAGAAGGATGTGGCGCAGCCTGTTTCCTCAAAGATTCTAAACTCCACGATCCCTGAACGCTATCGTAGTGCCAAGAATGACTGGTTTGGATTGACCCTTCGCTCGCGAGTGGTGTTTGCCTCTAAAACCCGTGTGAAGCAGGATGCGATTTCATATGAGGAGCTCGCGGACCCGAAATGGAAGGGTAAGATCTGCATGCGTTCTGGGCAACATGTTTACAATGTTGCGATGATTGCTTCGATGATTGCGCATCATGGTAAGGAAGACACCAAAAAATGGTTGCTTGGTCTGAAGGATAATTTGGCGCGCAAACCGTCTGGTAATGACCGGGCGCAGGTGAAGGCGGTTTTTGCGGGAGAGTGTGACCTTGCCATTGGCAACACTTATTATATGGGCAAGATGCAAACCAATGAGGAAAAGCCTGAACAGAAAGAATGGGTGAAATCTGTGAAAGTGCTGTTCCCGAATAGCAAAACACGCGGCGCGCATGTGAATGTTTCAGGTATGGTTTTAGCGAAATATGCGCCCCATAAACAAAACGCCATTAAACTGATGGAGTTTCTTGCCTCTAAAGACGCTCAGAAAATTTATGCCAAGGTGAATTATGAATATCCGGTCACGCCTGGTGTTGAATGGTCTGATATCGTCAATAGCTGGGGTAAGTTTACGGCAGATAAGCTCCCACTTGATGAGATTGCAAAGCTGCGCAAGGCTGCGTCATTGTTGGTTGATGAAACTGACTTTAACAGCGGGCCTAGTAGTTAGAGCGCTTCGCACTAAAGTCCCTCCGCTGTGCGTCGGTGTACTTTAACGCGATTACGATAATGTCGGAGAAAACCTTGGGGCGGCCCTGCGGTTTTCTCCGACTTTTTTGTAAGTAAAGATGTTGGTTTTTTATTGGATGAAGCCGATGATTTCTTTGGTTTTGGCCATGATCGGTTCAGAAATTTCACGGGCGCGGGTGGCGCCGTTTCGCAATATATTATCTATCTCGGCAGGGTCATTGAGGATGCGGCGCATCTCTTCACCGATAGGGCTGACTTGCTCGACGGCCAATTCTGCCAGCGCCGGTTTGAAGACGCTAAATTGTGCGCCGCCAAATTCGGTCAATACATCCTGTTTCGAGCAGCCTTTCAGGGCGGCGTAAATGCCGACAAGGTTGGCGGCTTCTGGCCGTCCTTCCAAGCCATCCACTTCTGAGGGAAGGGCTTCCGGGTCAGTTTTGGCTTTGCGAATTTTTTTAGCAATGGTGTCCTGGTCATCTGTCATGGTGATGCGGGACATATCTGAGGGGTCTGACTTGCTCATCTTTTTAGAACCATCGCGCAGACTCATCACCCTTGTGGCCGGACCTTGAATTAATGGCTCGGGCTGGGGAAAGAATAACCCATCTTCTATGCCTGCGGCTTTAATGGCATCAGCAAAATCAACATTAAATTTCTGGGCGATGTCTCTTGCTAATTCAAGATGCTGCTTTTGATCCTCACCCACAGGCACATGGGTGGCGTGATAGAGGAGGATGTCCGCTGCCATTAAGTTTGGGTAGGAGAAGAGACCGACGGAGGCATTCTCCTTATGTTTGCCAGCTTTTTCTTTGAACTGCGTCATGCGGTTCAACCAGCCCATACGGGCGACGCAATTAAAAACCCAGGCCAGCTCTGCATGGCCGGAGACTTGCGACTGGTTGAAGATGATATTCTTTTTTGGGTCTAGGCCTGAAGCGATGAAGGCTGCTGTGACTTCGCGGATATTACCGCGCAGTTCTGCAGGGTCTTGCCATACTGTGATTGCGTGCATGTCTACCACGCAATAGAGGCATTGGTGACTTTCCTGCAAGGTGACAAATTTGGTGATTGCGCCCAGATAATTACCGAGATGGAGGTTGCCCGTTGGCTGAACGCCAGAAAAAACACGCTCTTGATGTTTCATTATTGCTTCTCTTTGTCTTTTTGCCCTGAGGTTTTGCGCATACCGTTTCTTATATCTTTCAGCCGCGCGGCGCCTGTGATTTGAGCTGATAGCGCATAGGTCAGTAGACCGCAAGTCACCAGTGCAGCCAGGGCTAGAAAACGGGTGAAGATATTTTGGGCTTCATCGAAATAAGGGTCTAATAGTAGGTTAGCGCCATAAAGGCTTACGCCCATCATGGCGCTTGATACGAGGATGAGCGGTAATTTCTGCGCCAAGCTTTGATCAACACTGTAAATGCCGCGGCGATAAAGCGTGACCCCTAAGAGGATGGCATTGGCCCAGCCGGCGATGGTTGTAGCGGCGGCAATGCCAACATGCTGATAACTACTAAATAACAATAAGCTTAAAACGATGTTGAGCAGCATGGCAAAGCTGGCAAAATACATCGGGGTTTTTGTGTCTTCTCTGGCGAAGAAGCCGGGCGAGAACACTTTAATCAGCACAAAGGAGGGCAGGCCAATGGCAAAGGCTTGCAGCGCGGCGGCTGTGTTTTTGGTGGCCTCTGGGCCGAAGGCGCCGCGCTCGAATAACACCTCAATGATTGGCTCTGCTGCCACAAACAGGGCGACGGCTGCTGGCAATGTCAGCAGAGCGGAGAATTCAAGCGATCTGTTTTGCGCATTATTGACGGCGACCATATCATTGGCACGTAGTTTGCGCGAAAGCTCTGGCAACAGCACCACGCCAATGGCGATACCGACAATGCCAAGGGGGAGTTGATAGAGCCGGTCGGCATAATAGAGATATGAAACGGCGCTGGCGGCCTGAGAGGCGATTATGGTGCCGATCATGATATTGATCTGAGTGATGCCGCCCGCGATGATGCCAGGAACAGAAAGCGATAAAAAGCGCTTAACATCGGGGGTTAGCCTTGGCCGCTGTAGGGAGATGCCATAGCCTTCTTTCAATACGCAATAAATAAGCAGGAATAGCTGCGCAAAGCCTGCGGCAGCAACGCCCCAGCTTAAGAGATGACCAGCGGCGGGGGAGTTCTCAAACCCGAGGGTGATGGCTGTGCCCATAACGGCGATTAGAATTATATTCAACAAAACCGGTACAGCGGCGGCGGCGGCGAATTTATCCAGAGCGTTAAGCATGCCTGAGAGCAGGGCCACCAATGACATGCAGGCCAGATAGGGAAAGGTGATGCGGGTGAGGATGATGGCGAGGTCCAGCTTTTCGGGGTTTTCACTGAAACCTGGGGCGATGAGATAAATCAGCCAGGGCATTGTGATTTCGGCTAGGGCCGTGGTGACGAGCAGAGCGACAATGAGAACACTGGCCACTTGATTGCTAAATTGGCGGGCGGCGCTTTGGCTTTCGCCTTCCAGCTTTTTGGCAAAGAGCGGCACAAAAGCCGCGTTAAATGCGCCTTCACCAAACAAGCGGCGGAAGAGGTTGGGGAATCTAAAGGCAACAAAAAAAGCATCGGCTACAAAGCCGGTGCCCAGCACGAACGCAATCAGGATATCTCGTATGAAGCCGAGCATGCGGCTGATCATTGTCAGGCCGCCAACAGTGGCGAAGGCTTTATAAAGGCGCATTGAGGAACTCTTTTTTGCTGGGCGGTGTCGTGTCTTTGTCTAGCATGGTTTTGCTAGTCAATAGAACCAGGCTTGGCAAGAAAAGAGTTTTTAGCAGGTATGGCTTGTTTTGTGCGGTATTGTCGGGTCAGCGTTTGGTCTCGCCTGGTTTCATCAGGGTCATGATTTCTTTGCAAAGGGCGTAAAAATCTTTATGGCGCGGTGAGGATTTGCGCCAAACCAGGCCAATCATGCGGCTTGGTTCTGGCTGCGGGAAGCGGATCAGACGCAATTTGCTCTCTGGGGTTATCTCAACATGGGCGGCCATTTTAGGGATAAGGGTGATGCCCTGATTGTTGGCAACCAGCTCTAATAAGGTTTTCAGGCTGGTAGCCCCAAATTGAGATAAGGCTTTTTGGCTGACCCGATCACATAGGGAGATTGCCTGATCGCGCAGGCAGTGGCCCTCTTCTAGTAAGAGAAGTTCACGCTCTTCCAGGAGTTTATAAGGGTTCTCAGAATCATGAGGGTCTTCTGAATTTGTGACGAGGAAAAAAGGGTCTTCAAATAATTGGCTAGATTCAAGATCATTATGCTGTAGGGGTAGTGCAACTAATATGGCATCCAACTGGCCCTGCATCACCTCATCGGTTAGTTGCTCTGTGTTTGTCTCGCGTAATTTTAAAACGAGATCGGGGAAGCTGGTGCGGATTTGCGGCAGTAATTTTGGCAGAATATAGGGCGCGATTGTGGGGATGATGCCAAGGCGAAAGGTGCCTGATAACAGGCCAGACCTGGTTTTTGCATAATCTGCAATATCTTGAATGCCAGCGAGGATTTTTTCTGCCCGGCGGGCTATCTCTTCACCATCTGGAGTGAGGCTAATGTTTGATTTACCGCGTATGACCAGGCTTAGACCCAGAGTTTCTTCCAGGTCTTTTATCTGCATGCTGAGGGCTGGTTGGGTTACAGCGCATTGATCAGCGGCCTTTCCAAAATGGCGATGACGTGACAGGGCATGAAAGTATCTGAGCTGTTTTGTCGATATTGAGTGCATAAGTCTTTCTTATCATAATAGCGAAGATAATCAATGTTAGCTTATGATCTTAAAATCTCATGAGCCAATTTAAATTTATTATGAAGGCTGATTATTTTGTGATTATGAGCTGACTTGATGCTGCGCCTATAGCGCCACTGTCGTGTCTCTGTGGGGTGCGTGAAGGTCTATTGTCTCTACGGGTGATAGATCAGTAAAAACAGAATAAAAAGAAGGCGCAGCCCTTGTTGGAGGTATGCGCCTTTAAATTTTATATACTTACAGACTATTCAGGGACGTGTTTTAAATTAAGGTATCAAACGCCTTCACAGGGGCCGTATCTTTGGTGGTGGCGAGCGCATGTGGTTGTTTTTCCAGTAGCTTTCTCACGTGATTGGCTAGTTTTGTGGCCACTGGTTCGCCTAGATTTTTAATTTCAATATCTTGATTTGAAGTTGAAATAGCCTTGATGATTTCATCTGTGATGATGTTTTGGATTTTAAATTTAGAGGGGTTAATGCCTAGATCAATATCAGGCGTGTCATTAAGTGATGAAAAACGCTTTAATCCAAGTTCCAGGTTGTTGCCCTGACTTGGAAGAGGGATTTGTTTTTTCTCTGGCTCGAAATCAAATTCTAACTGGCGCTCATCACTTATAAGTTGAGCATTGCTTTGCGACTGATCGGAATAGCCAGTTTGTTTACCTTGTACGGGCGGCAACTCCTTGCCGAATAACTCTTTCTGAGAAAGTTTCGGGGGCAGCGCTTCTGAGGCGTCATCCTCGGGGCGTTCAAGGACTTCAAGGATTTTATGGAAGGAGCCGAGCGTGCGGGCCAGCTCTTTTGAACTGGTGCTGAAGCGCTTCTCAATCTGGAAGCCTTTGGTATCTGTGTCCTTGCTTTCCTTACTGCTCTGCCGCTGCGCTTCTAATGCTTCATAGGCGCTGGCAGACTCTTTCGTATCAGAATAGGCAGTTGAATTCTGCTTTCCGATCCGATGGACTGTTTGTAGGCCCTGTTCTAACATTTTACCGATCCAATATATGTACTGCCATAATGTACTAATCTATTTCTATAGTTGCATCCTACCACCATTAAACTAAGCAAGTCACAATAAACATTGTTAAAATAAAGTATATCTTTAATAAAAATAAAATAAAAATATCATAGAATATTTATAGTTTGTTTACCTTGATTTTTCCATTTGCTTTCAGCTCTGACCTGGCCTTTTGCTAAGTGGTTAGCGCCTTTATGGCTTTTGATGCCCTAAGTAGTTGGTATTAGGTGTTGAATGGGTGAGATGAATGGGTAGAGTGAAGCTTGGTGCTGTTTGTGGTTGTGAGGGGGAATGGCTAGATCACTTAAAATTCCGTTGTTTGCTGAAGTCTCTGATCACTATCGTCAGATGATTGAACGCAGCATGATCGAGCGGATTTACCATGAAGATGAGTTGATCCTTGATTATGATGATCAGTCAACGGATGTATTGTTTATTCTCTCAGGTAAGGTAAGAGTGCTCTATCGCTCGCCGATGGGGCGTGAGGTTATTTTGGCTGACCTTGGCGCGGATGATTTTTTTGGTGAACTTTCGGCGATCGATAATGCCGGGAGAAGCGCTAATGTTACCGCTTTGCAAAGATCTGAGATTATTAGCTTACCGCGTGCGCAATTTATGGAAGTTGCAACCGCTGTACCGGCTGTCGCAGAACAGTTGCTGACCACTTTGGTTGGGCGGATCAGAGCGCTAGATCAGCGGTTTTCAGAGATGAGTGTGATGAAAACCAATGAGAGGCTCTATGCGGAGTTGCTACGGCTTTCACAGCCACGGCGCGGCGCGGCTGCAGAGCGCATAATCTCACCGCCGCCATTTCATCATCATTTGGCCGGGCGTATTGGCTGCCGGCGAGAGGTGGTGAGCCGAGAGTTATCGCAGTTGATGAAAGAGGGTATTATTGTGAAAACGAAAGGCGGGTTGGTGCTGGCGGATGTTGAGCTCTTGAAAGAGCGGGTCGCGGCGGCGCTGGATTAAGATTATGGCGAGTTTCGGGGAAAAACTGGCGCGCTTCGGCTTTCGTATTGTTAGTCTTGGTATTGTGCATCCTGATAAGGAAGTGCGGCGGCGGCAACGCTTTGTGAATATGGCGCTGATTTTGACAGCGGTGAATACCTTCCATCATCTTATCATTAATGCCCTCCATGATTTTTGGGCGCTGCTTCCTATAAATATTTATAATATGGTTATGGGGCTTGGTGCGCTGGGTCTTATATTTATGCATCGCTATGGGCCGAATTTTTCTGCGCTCATTTTGGCCGGTATGATCATCATTGGTAATTATTTTGTGGTGATGGCCTTTGGTCTCCATAGTGACCTGCAAATATATTTCACGCTTGCTGGTTCGTTTATTTTTATGGTTGGCGTACAAAACTTCAAGTTGTTTATACCTCTGCTGGCGCTTGTTTTTATGGCGCTTGTTTCTGTTTTCTTTGTTGGTAGTGAACAGGGCTTCCTGATGGCGGGGGATGAGGCATTTCGCAAGGGGCTTGCTATTCAGGCTTATGTGAACGCCTTTGTTATCAATGCGCTGTTGATTTATTACGCGCTGAATTTGCTGAACCGGGCTGAGCAGGCATTGGCCTTAGAATATGAACGTTCTGAGAGGTTATTGACGACAATATTACCCGTACCTATTGCGAACAGGCTTAAGGCTGCGCCCCATGAGCGGATTGCTGACCGGGTGGAAGATGCGACTGTGCTTTTTGCTGATCTGGTTGGCTTTACGCGGGCGTCGCATTCTGTACCGCCAGAAGCTGTTGTTGCTTATCTTGATGATCTTTTCACAACCTTTGATGCGTTATGCGAAAATTACTCTGTCGATAAAATCAAAACCATTGGCGATGGTTATATGGCTGTTGGCGGGTTGCATGATGCCGGCGGGGCGAGAGCCATTGGGTTTTTGGCGCTTGATATGATGGAGCAGATGGAGCAGCGCAGCTTTCTTGGATTAGAGTCTTTATCACTGCGTATTGGTATTCACCGGGGGCCGTTAACCGCTGGTGTTATCGGTGACCAGCGGATGAGCTATGATGTTTGGGGTAGCACGGTAAACTGTGCAGCTCGGCTTGAAGCGCAGAGCTTGCCCTCTCGCATTCAGGTGAGTGAGAATTATATGTATGCCGTGCAGGATACGTTTCAGTTTACCAAACTTGAGGTAACTGAACTACGCGGTGTTGGCGTTTTAAGTACCTGTTTTCTATTGCGGCAGATGTAGACTGCTCTTTTCAAAGCTCTCTTACTATTTGACATTAAAACCGCCCTCCTTGATGGGGGGCGGTTTTTTCATGTTTCTAGTTTTGATGATCTTTTATTTGTAGTGCATGTTGCAACGGTCTTCGATGCGGATGGTACGGCGGACTTTTTTGCCAAGGCGTTTGCTGTAAACCCAGGTGGTGATGTATCTCGGCTCGCAAACATATTCATGCTTCAGCAAATATGGGTTTTTATAATGCTTGCCATGGAACCCGAAATGGCGTTTGCCGCCGGCTTTAGCGACTGTAGTGCCAATTGTTAGAGCAGATATGCTCAAGGTTATTATGGCTATGATGATGGCGATGGCTGTGCGCGGTAAGATTGATTTTGGGGTTGTTTGTGTGGTCATTGTTTGCTCCGTGTGGTTTGTTGCTTCGTTAGTTGTTGTTATCTGATGGTTTAAGACTAGAGGTATGTGCTTGTGGCGTATGTGATAAAAATCACAAGGGTGACAGGCCTATAAATACTTTTTTTCCCATAAAAAAAACCGGCCTCAGTGAGGCCGGTTTCAGGGGTGGTGGTTTGGGGGGCTTTGCCAGTTTTGGTTTAGCCCTGCTTGCCGTTATTTGCTGGATCATAAAGTATCAGTTGATCCTAGTAGCTGTAGTAATTGCGGCCACACCATTTGCCAACTTTAACCCAGCGTTTAATTTTGCGACCGTGGCGCGGGCTGTAAACCCAGATTTTGCGAAACTTTGGCTTACAGTGACGGTAGCCATAATCATATGCATAGTGGTGGCGGAAGTGGTGATGGAATTTTTTGTGCTTCTTCCAGCCAGCGTTGGCATCTGTTGCACCGGCGCTAAGGGCCGCCATGCTAATGGTTGCGATGGCACAGGCGGTGATGGCTGTTTTCTTGATCATGTTCATTTTACTATCTCCAATTTGGTTTGAGTTATTTGTGAGTTGGCTTGTTGCCGTCTCGATATGGAGAGATTAGGAAATCGCCTGTCATAAAGATGTGTGAAATATCACATGGCGAAACAGGGCTAAAAAAAATGTATTTTGGCCCTCTGATTGCTTTTAGCGATTCTTGGTTTTTGTGTTGGTTCACGAGGAGGTGAGATCGTGTGTTGCTGGATATTATTCTCGTGTGTCAAAGGCACGTTCGCGTGAGAGTTGATCACGTTTGAGGGCTTTATTCTCACAGGTGATCAATGGATATCACGGCCATGTGAGGAGCCCTTTCCCTTTCAGATTTCGGGGTGCATGTTTGGTCTCAAGGGCGCTGGCATAGGCTGGTGCCGATAAATTGAAACAGGAGATACCCCCATGACACATACTCTTAAAACATTACTTGCCGCTGCTATTGTTGCTGCCAGCTCTAGTGTAGCTCTGGCTAATGATACTGATAAATTCGGTATATTTTATCCAAGTGAGTTCACTTCATCTGATAGCTCATATCAGCAAATGCAAAAGCTGACACCGGGCGTCACTGTCACAACAGAAGAAAAAGCAGAGTTTGGCATTCACGCCCCTGAGAATGATATTCACAGCACTGAAGGTGATGGCTAATCAGGACTTTCCTATTCAGCCGCTTCCCCGTTGCTGCGTCCCCGTCTCCCCCCTCCCCGCAATAGTCGCGGCGTAGTGATGGGATTGGTTGAATAAAGAAAAAAAACCGCCCCTGTTCTTTTGAAAGAATGAGGGCGGTTTTTTATTGTGCGGTTTGTTTAGCTGGCGTTCATTTTGGCGATTTCATCCAAGGCCGGGTAATTAAGTTTGCCGGTGGCCAGCAGCGGGATCTCCCTATCACTGATGATCAAACGCGGAATGACCAATTCGCTCAGCCCTTCTTCTTTGGCTTTAGATAGCAGGGTGCTGCGTTCTATTAGTTTATGGTCAGTGATGAGAGCCAGCTTCTCACCTTTTTTGGAGCAAGGGAGCGCTATCACCGCGTGTAAATTTTCTGGCCAGTGGCGGCCTATGAATTGTTCCACCATTGTAAGAGAGACCATTTCGCCTGCTATTTTAGCAAAGCGCTTGGCGCGGCCTTTAATGGTTATGTAGCCTTCGCTATCGAGGGAGATAATATCCCCTGTGTCATAGCTGTTATTCTCTCTTGTCTGGATTACACCGGGTTGGTCATGGTGGATGTAGCCTTGCATTATGTTCGGACCTTGGACAATGAGCCTGCCTGTTTGTTCGCCGTTTTCTGGCTCAATACCAGGGACAGGCTCTAGCTGATAGGTCAGGCCGGGGAGGAGACGGCCGACTGTGCCTGATTTATATTCCATTGCGGTATTGGTTGCGATAACAGGTGAGGTTTCTGTGGTGCCGTAGCCTTCGAATATCCGAATTCCGAACTTTTCCATCCATTGGGTTCTTGTCTCTTGGCTGAGTTTTTCTGCGCCTGCGAAAACATAGCGGATGGAATAGAAATCATAGGGATGAGCTTTTTTGGCATAGCCTTTTAAAAATGTATCGGTGCCAAACATGATGGTGGCGTTGGTGTCGTAAATCATTTCAGGCACGATGCGGTAGTGGAGGGGTGAGGGGTAGAGAAAGATTTTTACCCCTGAGATAAGAGGAAGTACCAGCCCATCTGTCAGGCCGAAGCAGTGGAACAGGGGCAGGGCATTAAAGACAGTGTCTGAGGGGGTGAAATCTACTTTCGCGCTAATCTGGTAGCAATTGGCGAGAATGTTTTTATGGCTGAGAGCCACGCCTTTTGGGGTGCCTTCAGAGCCTGAGGTGAAGAGGATAACGGCAGTTTCATCTGGCTCTGAACCGTTCCTGTTTGCAGATATTGCAAAGCGTTTCGGTGCCAAGGCTTTAAAACTGGCTGTGAGTTTCTGGAAGGCTGTGACCTCGTCTTTAATATCCTCAAGATATATAAGCTGACAGTGCTGCTCTAGCGCGGTTTTGGTTTCTTCTAACCGGCCTAGCTCTATGAACCGGCGAGAGGTGATGATGGTTTTTAACCCGGCCGTTTGTGCAGCACCAGTGCAGCTTTTTGGCCCCGAAGAATAATTAAGCATGGCCGGGATGCGCCCTGAAGATGAGAGGGCGAACAAGCTCAAAATGGTGCCGTTGCTGTTGGGCAGCATTAGGCCAACTTTTTCATCGGGGCGGGTTTGTTTATTTAAATGGCCTGCCAGCACAAAACTGCCAGTGAGAATACGGTGGTAGCTGATGGGGCTGCGGGTGACATCTTCCAAAATTTTATGGCGGCGGCCATTGGTGCTGGCGGCATCTGCCAATGCCTCAAACAGAGTGCGGTTTATATTGCTGGTCTCGAAGACCATATTCGTCATTACATCATGGAGATGACGGCCAATGGCGCTGCGTTTCTGGCGGCCGGTTAATTTTTCTGCGCCCAGTATCGCGGGCTCTATTTTTTCAGGCGGCAGCAGTGTGATGGTGATTTTTGGAAAGAGCGACAAGCGCATCTTTCCGCGTAGTTTTGAAAAAATACTATATTGTGAGCCATCAATACGGATCGGGAGGATTGTGGCATTGGCATTGGCGGCGATCATGCCGGGGCCTTCATAGACCTTCATCAGGGCGCCCGTTAGGGTTATGCGCCCTTCTGGGAAGATGACGCATTTTTTCCCGGCTTGAACTTCCTTAATCAAACCTTTTAAGGCCATCGGGTTTGTGGGGTCCAAGGGGTAGAGGTCAAACAAAGCGAAGGCTGGGCGCAGCCACCATTTTTTTGCGATCTCGGTGTTAATGCCAAAAAGCGGTGTATCTTTCAGGAAGCAACCGAGCAGGGGGGCATCGAGGAACGATGTATGGTTGGCGACTATCACCACTCGCTCACCAGCTTTATCATAATTCTCCAGCCCTTTGATCTCAACGCGGTAAAGCAAGCGAAACAAAAAACGACCGAGGGATTTAACAAGGTCAGCTGGTAGCAGGCGGCAAATGTAAAGAGCCACCAACGCATTGAGACCAGCCACCAGCATGAAAATATCTAAGACATCAAAACCGTTTTTCAGCATGAGCGCCGCCAAAAGGGAGGCGGCCACCATGAAAAGGGCATTAATGATGTTGTTGCCAGCTATGGTGCGGGATATGGCGGTTTGATCACTGTTATGTTGGACCATGGCAAAGAGCGGTACGGCATATAACCCGCCAAAGGCTGCAATGGCCACTAGGCTGAGAATGACCCAGATGGCACCGGGCAAAGCCAGAAATTCTGCAGCTGTATAAAGGCCGTTTGGGGGGGTGGGGATGGTCATTAATTTTGAGGCTATGACGAGGGCGACGCTGGCGAAGGTGATAGCCAGGCTAGCAAGGGGAACATATTTCGCGGTGATCTCGCCTTTAAGAAGCCGGTTACACAGGAGCGAGCCGATCATGATGCCGATGGTAAAAACAGCAATAAAAAAGTTAGTGACCTGCTCATTGGCCAGAAACTGCTCTTTCGCCAGCGTGGGAAACTGGGTGAGGAAAATAGTGCCAACAAACCAGAACCATGAAATGCCCATGATGGAGAGGGCGACAGTGCGCTGTTTTGTGGCGAGCTTCATAATGTTGACAGTCTCTGCCAGAAAATTAGCGTTTATCTTCAAGTCCGGCGCGGTGGGAACTGCTTTGGGGATGTATAGGCTGCTGACAAACCCAGCTACCGAGAGGGTGAAGAGGGATATGGAGACCCATATTAAACCGCTTTCTAACAGGATCAGCAGGCCACCAAACAGAGTGCCAAGCAGAATGGCGAGGAAGGTACCGGTTTCAATCAGCCCGTTGCCGCCGATCAATTCATCATCTTTCAGATGCTGGGGGAGGATGCCGTATTTTAACGGGCCAAAAAAGGTTGACTGGGTGCCGAGGAGAAAGAGTACCAAGAGGCCAAGGTTCACTGATTGAAGATGAAAGCTGAGGGCGGCGAGCAGCATCAGTATGATTTCAGCAAATTTGATGCGGTGAATGAGCCAGCCTTTTTCATATTTATCGGCGATTTGGCCAGCTGTGGCTGAAAACAGGAAAAAAGGAAGAATAAACAGGGCGGCGGCGACTGTGATGAAGAAAGAGCCGCTAAAGCCCTGCTCGGCGGCGAGACGGTATGTCACCAGAATGACGAGGGCATTTTTAAAGCCGTTATCATTGAAGGCACCAAGGGCCTGTGTGAGAAAAAGCGGTAAAAAGCGCCGGGTTTTCAAGAGCGCGAATTGTGAGTTGGCCACCTGTTCGTTCCTTTTTTTAATTCACATCAGGTCATCTGTTTTTCTTGTGACAGTCAAGCGCTTAACATTTAAAAGCGGCGCAGATCATCGATAAAGAAACAGGCTGATTAAAAGCTACCTTCTATTAAGGATCAGATATAAATGAACAATGTTCAATTACAAGGGCGGTTCTATAGTTTTGGGCGGTCTGGTGCTTGTAATTTATGGTTCAGGGTTAACTGGATTGTTGAGCTTTATAACTGTTTTAGCCCCTCGTTGGTATGTTTGAGTTTAATACAGCCTTTCAGGGCGCGGCTTTATGCGGCTTGCACTTCTTATATTCAATTGCCATAAGAAAGCTATGAACAAGCAAAGTGATACAGAATTTCTTGAAGCCGTTAAACTGGCTGGTGAAGCCCACCGTGAGGTGATCGCTGAGACACCGTTGCAGTTGAATGCCTTTCTTTCAGATAAATATAACGCTGAGATATATTTGAAGCGGGAAGATCTAACGCCGGTGCGCAGTTATAAGATGCGCGGGGCTTTTAACTTTTTTCGAAAAGCCATTGAAACGCAGACCAGGGGCGTAAAATTTGTATGCGCGTCTGCCGGTAATCATGCGCAAGGCTTTGCTTATGCCTGTCAGCATTTTGGTGTTAAAGGCGTGATCTTTATGCCGGTGACCACGCCGCGGCAAAAAATCCAGAAAACGCGGGTGTTTGGCGGCGAGATGGTCGAAATCCAGATTTTTGGTGACTTTTTCGACCATTGTTACAAAGCGGCGATCGAATATGCAGAAAATGAAGGGGCGCTTATGGTGCCACCTTTTGATCATGCTGATATTATTGAGGGGCAGGCTACTGTTGGTCTTGAGGTGTTGCGCCAACTTGATAAACCAATTGACTTGATGGTTTTGCCGGTAGGCGGCGGGGGCCTGGCGGCTGGTATCTCTAAAATTTTCTCCGTTAAATCACCCAAGACTAAACTGCTCTATGTACAGCCGGCTGGCGCGCCAAGTTTTAAGGAAAGCCTCATAAAGGGGGAGCGCGTTTTACTGCCCAGGGTGGATAACTTTGTAGATGGCGCGGCGGTTGGCCAGATGGGGGCGCTTAATTTCGAAATTCTTAAATCGGTTTCTCCTGATGATGTCATGCTGATTTCTGAAGATGGTCTATGTGAAACGATCATAGAGATGCTGAATATTGAAGGCATTGTTCTGGAGCCGGCGGGCGCGCTTGAAATTGATGCCTTGCGCCATTTGCCGCCTGCGAGTTTGAAGGGCAAGCGCATTGTCTGTATTGCCTCTGGTGGTAACTTTGATTTTGAGCGGCTACCAGAAGTGAAAGAGCGGGCGCTTAAAGCTGCGGGTCTGAAGAAATATTATCTCATTCGTATGCCGCAACGGCCTGGTGCTTTAAGAGAGCTGCTGCAGTTGCTTGGGCCGAATGATGATATTGCACGGTTTGAATATTTGAAAAAATCAGCGCGCAATTTTGGCTCTATTCTGATGGGTGTGGAGAGCAGTGATCCTGATAATTTCAACATACTGCATGGCAAGTTTGATGAGGCTGGTCTGCAATATCAGGATATTACAAATGATGAAGTGCTTTCTAGCTTTATTGTTTAAAGCTCTGAGGCTGGTTGGTGGGCTGCGTTCTCATCTCTTAGCACTTGGTTGCGAGCTTCGTCCTGCTGGGTGATTTGATTATCGAGGCGCTCTAACAGCTGCCTAGTTGGTAAGCCGAGGGCGATAAGATTCTGTTTCCGCTCGAAGGTGATAACAGCGCGGCGTGTGCCTTTACCGAATAAGCCATCAATCCGCCCGCGATAAAAACCCAGCTTTTTTAAATTGCTTTGCAAGCGGCGGAGATCGTGAATGCTGTTGAGGAGCTGCTCATTCTTGAAGCGATCTAACCCATCCATAAAGGCACGGGGTTGCACGGCCATATTGGTTTCGCGGCCATTTTTCAGTTTTTTGCGGCTGATGATTTTACCTGTGTAGCGGTTCTTCTTAATTTGATAACGCTCATAGCGTAGTGACCCTAAATTGATACCGATGACTTTAGGGCCATCTTTGGTCTCGAGGAAAATGGGTGAGCCGGAAGAGCCTTTAAATGCATCGCAAGTGTGAGGCAGTAAAACAGCTTGGCGCAGCATACGGCGGCGCTGGGCATTGAGAAAATATTTGCGGTCCGATGGCGAGCGGATGGCGCAATCTTTCGAGAATAGCCGTTCTTCCATTTTTTTATCGCCGTGAAACCCAATCATAAACACTTGTTTTTTCTTCGCCGCTTTGCGGATCTCTGACATTGGTCTTTGACTGAATTTAAGGGTGCGGCCACGGCATACGGAATGGATCAGCTTGACAAAGGCCCAATCCTGGCCCTGAGCATTGACCGAGCGTATGTTGTTGAAATTACCATAATAGATTGAGAGGGCCGGGCGGCGCGGGTCTACAAATTCCGGGTAGGAGATGCGGGATTTAAATTTGCTGCCTGTGCTGCTTCGTTTAAATTTTGGCAGGACGAATAAAGTGCGGCTCAAATCCAGGCGGCGACCAACGGTTGGGTTTTTAACAACGCAATGGGCATTTGTTGCAATGACATTGGGCGCAACACAGAAGGCGGTGCAGCTCCAGCCGACCCGGCCATGCTGGCCGAGAATGCCGATACCGGCAGCGAGATCAACATATCTCTCAGGTAGGCGGGTGCGCTCATCTTTACCAAGAACGGCTATCTTTGTTATCAGGCTTTGGGGGGCGAGCTTTATGGAGGGGGGTAGCGAGAGAGCGCTGGCGGCGGTATTGCTCCAGAAAAAAGCCAAAAAGAGTAAGCACTTTATTGCTTGTCTCAAATTCCCGCTCCTTTAACCCCGTGAAAATCATAGTCAGGTTCTGCTGATGAAAGCTTGTGCGCAAATCATTAGCAGAGAGAGACTAGCATAATTTTAGGTTTGGATTATCGGCAAATAGCTGGTTTTTCCGCAGGAGACTTGAGTTAATCCTGCAACGTCTCTTTTTCATTACACCTTATGGCGCAAGATAACCTGTGAGGAAATTATCTATGAGCTGGTCTATCATTTCAGGCGGGGTGACATTTTCTGCCATAAATAACTTGTCAGAGATGGCCAAAATAGTAATGCCGTGAACGCCGCTCCATAATGCCAGTGAAGCTCTGTGTATGCTTTGTTTTTTCTTTTTTGGATTTAACGCTTTTATCTCAGTTTCCACGAGCTGAAATAACGTGCCGATGCGCTCGCCGAGTTCGGGTATCAACTCACCGCCGCCCGCCACATGATGCTCGAAAATCAGGCTCCAGAGGTGGGGGTTTTGGCTCGCAAAGTTAAAGTAAGCCTGTCCGAATCGGCGCAAGGTTTCTTTATGCTGTGTGGTTTGGCCTTCTGAGGAAACATCCTCGTAGAGCTTATCCAGAGTTCTGGCATTGACCTGCATGATGAGGTCATCAAGATTTTTAAAAACCAGATAAATCGTGCCGACCGTATAGCCGATGGCACCCGCAATTTTGCGGGCGCTTAAGCCAGTGAAGCCTTGTTCAGCTACAATGGTTTCTGCGGCATTTAGAGCCAGTTCCCTGATCTCTTCACGGCTATGGTCGCTACGTCTTGCCATTAATTATTTAACATCTCTGATATCTACAAATTGACCGGCGATGGCTGCAGCTGCAGCCATTTCGGGTGAGACGAGATGGGTGCGGCCCTGGCGACCCTGGCGGCCTTCAAAGTTGCGGTTGCTTGTGGAAGCGCAGCGCTCACCTGGGGAGAGCTTATCTGCATTCATTGCAAGGCACATAGAGCATCCTGGTTCGCGCCATTCAAAGCCAGCCTTAACGAAGATTTTATCGAGGCCTTCAGCTTCTGCCTGTTCTTTAACAAGGCCAGAGCCAGGCACGATCATAGCGTTGATGTTTTCATTGACAGTTTGGCCATCAACCACTTTGGCAACTGCGCGCAGATCTTCAATGCGGCCATTGGTGCAGGAGCCGATAAAGACGCGGTCTAGTTTGATGTCTTTAATAGGTGTGCCTGCTTTAAGGCCCATATAGTCAAGGGCGCGTTGCATGGCGGCTTTTTTAGCGGCATCGGTTACGTCATCAGGGTTTGGCACTTTACCATCAATTGAAATGACATCTTCCGGGCTTGTGCCCCAGGTGACGATGGGGGGAAGTTTGGCTGCGTCGAGTTTTACTTCGCGGTCAAATACGGGATCCTCATCGGTGAATAATGTTTTCCAATAGGCAAGTGCCATTTCCCATGCTGCCCCTTTGGGGGCGCGTGGGCGGCCCATGATATAATCAAAGGTCGTTTGGTCTGGTGCGATGAGGCCAGCTCTTGCACCGCCTTCAATTGACATGTTGCAAACTGTCATGCGCCCTTCCATGGAAAGGGAGCGGATGGCACTGCCAGCATATTCCATCACATGGCCGGTGCCGCCGGCTGTGCCGATTTCACCGATGATAGCAAGGATGATGTCTTTTGCGGTTACGCCTTTCGGTGTTTCACCTTCGACAGTGATGCGCATGTTTTTGGCTTTGCTTTGAATGAGCGTTTGTGTGGCCAATACATGTTCAACTTCTGAGGTGCCGATACCATGAGCAAGCGCCCCGAAAGCACCATGGGTTGAGGTATGGCTGTCACCGCATACAATGGTCATGCCGGGGAGGGTGAAGCCTTGTTCTGGCCCGACAATATGGACGATGCCCTGGCGCTTATCTGCCATGTCGTAGAAATCGATATCGAAATCTTTGGCATTTTTCGCCAAGGTTTCCACTTGAATTTTTGAGTCTGGATCAGAGATGCCTTCAGCGCGGCCTAAAGTCGGCACATTATGGTCTGGCACGGCCAATGTTTTTTCTGGGGCATGGACTGTGCGGCCAGCCATGCGCAAGCCTTCAAACGCTTGCGGGCTTGTGACCTCATGGACAAGGTGGCGGTCGATGTAGAGAAGTGAGTTATCTTCTTCACCTGTGTTGATGACGTGATCATCCCAAATCTTGTCATAGAGGGTTTTGCCCATGGCCAGTCTCCCTTAAAATTAGTGGTCGATTAAAATTTAATGTCTCAAGTTTTTATAGCGGTCATGATCAATGTTGGTACATCGTCATGAGGGTCGTCACTGCAGCTGCCCGGACCTTCAATAGAAAAGCCAAATCGGCTGTAAAATTCAATTGCACCTTTGTTGTGTGGCTCAACTGTGAGAGAGAGCCTGGTGCCTGGCACCAGTGGTGCCAGAAGATGCGATAAAAGACCAGCACCTAGCCCTTCATTTTGGGCTGATGGATGGACATACATGCGGCCGACCACTGCCTCTATCGGGGGTTTTGCCCCTGTCTTTGGCTTTGTGTCCTGTTGTCTTGTTTCTTTTATGGTCAGGCTAGCTGTTGCAACCAGTTCATTATTTCTCTCGGCCACCAGAAAGGTCATATTATCACGCGCGATGTCGAATTTAAGGCGCTCATCACTATGCCAGAGGGTTGATAATTCACGGACTTTATCTTTGCCAATCGCCGGGGCATATGTTTCGAACCAAGTCTGACGCAGCAGGGTTTGGATGTTTTTAATATCTGCTAGTTGCGCCGGGCGGATTTGAATTGTTTTTGACATGTCAGCTCCCAAGGTTACGAGGTTAGCCCGATGGGGTGCTGGTCCTCTGATCTCGGTAGTAAGAGAGTCTCTTATCGCGCTTGGTTGTAGTGCCTTTAATTCTGGTGAAACGTAAGGCGGGCACAGCTCTTTTTAAAGAGTGTGCCCGGCCTTATGATCTTATCGAATGTGAGCCAAGTCACAGATGAGCTAATTTACAGGCCTGATGCCCATAAACCTTAGGCGGTGACCACAGCTCAAACAGATGTTAGTCTTTCTTTGCGCCATCTTCAGCCGGTGCTTCATCACCCTCTGGGGTGGCATCGTCTTCGATTTCAGGCACTTCTTCGACTGTGCTGGCTGCCATAGCTTCTTGTGCTTTGGTTACCCAATCATCTTTCTCGATTTTACCGCTCAAGCCAAGTGCTTCATCTAGTGTGATGATCTCATCATCAGTTAGATTAGCGATTTGCTCGAGTTTGATAACACCGAGTTTGTTAATTTGTGTTTGGATAGTGCTGTTTAGGCCTTCAATCTGTGTCAGATCATCAGCATCGCCAGCTGGGCGTTCAAAGCCTTGGAATTTGGCTTTCTTTTTCTTGCGCAGGGTGCCTTTGGCATCAACACGCTCAGCGATACGAGCGGCTTTACCGCGCAATCCGCGCAGATAGTAAAGCTTAGCGCGGCGTACTTTACCGCGGCGTACCACATCAATAGAATCGATCAATGGGGAATATACAGGGAATATCCGCTCGACCCCTTCACCATAAGAAATTTTACGTACGGTAAAGTTTTCATGCAGGCCCTTGCCAGAGCGACCAATGCAGACGCCCTCATAAGCCTGAACGCGGGAGCGCTCACCTTCAACCACTTTCACATTAACGCGAACTGTATCGCCTGGTGCAAACTCAGGAACTTCGCGTTTTTTGCTGAGCTCTTCTTGTTGTTCTCTTTCGAGTTGTTCAATAATGTTCATTGAGGCAACCTCATGTCATCATCACAGAGGAGCGGTGCGCTGCCTAACCCAGTTTGTATATTTGAGTGCATCTGAAAGTTCACATGCACTTACCAATACAAGTAGACCGTTGCGCATAATCCAAGGATTATGGCCCGGCCCGGGCGGGGCACAGCTCTTGCGGCCCAAATTTTTTGAAATTTTCTGTGGTCAGCAGGGTGTTTAAACACCGTCTATCCGCTTGTACCACTTTCAAGTCGCCAGCTTATACCCGATGACATAGCTGTTGTACAGAGAAATATGTGCAAAACAGCGTTAAATATAGCTTACGGCTCTGTAGAGGGCCTTGTTTCTAGCCTGTCAGAGGGCCTTCAGTTCTTCATCGCTTAAGTCTCTGGCCTCTGAAGGGATCATAACCGGGATGCCATTATGAATAGGGTAGGCAAGTTTTGCGGTTTTTGAAATAAGCTCATTGCTGTCATTATTATAAATCAATGGCGCTTTGGTAAGGGGACAGACCAGGAGAGCGAGTAGTTTTTCATCTATGGTGCTGCCGGGTTGTTTGGGGTCTGCTTTGGTCATGGCGTTTTTATCTCATCTCTCAATAATTTCACGCCAGTGTGAGCTGGTGCGGTGGGCGTCTCTATATGGCTGGCAGGAGAGGTTTATTGTAGACTGCTGCCTGAGCCATCATCACCAGAGGCAATGTCCATTTCCGCAAGTGCGATTAGCACTTCTGAGCGGTTTTTAAGGTCTATAGTCTCTAATAAGGCCTGTTTTTCCTCTGGGCCATAAGGGCTGATGATCGAAAGGGTGTTGACTAGAAATTCGTTTGACGATTGGTGGATCGAGTCCCAATCAGCGTCCAGCTCATGCAGGTTCAGATAAGTGCGTAGCACGTTCAGCAATGTGTCTCTGTTGACTTTGCCTTCACCGAAGCCGGGCAATAAGTCATCTTCATATTTATTATAGCTGACCTTGTAGCTGCGATAGGCTTTCTCTGTCTCAACTTCTTCGGTTAAATCAAAGCGGCAAACCCCTGTGAGGGTGATTAGCACGCGGCCATCATCGACTTCCTGATATTCAGTGACGCGGCCAGCACAGCCTGTTTTGCGCAGCGGTATGATTTCTTTGCCTGTCAGCTCAGTATTTGCACCTGCTGCTGGTTGGATCATACCGATGAGCCGCTCGCCGGCGAGGATGTCATCGGTCATCTGCAAGTAGCGCGGCTCGAAGATATTCAAGGGCAGGTTGCTGCGGGGCAAGAGTATGACCCCTTTTAACGGAAACAGGGGGAGAGTTTCCGGTAAGTCTTTTATCAGGCGGTATTTATGCACGATGCTACTTGTCATAACGTTTTTTTGCTTTGCCTTCCGCTGGGCGATTGATTTTGGCTGCGCTCATCTGATTATTGCCTAATGACTGATGGTAACATCCTTTAAGGCGCTGCTTATCAGAGCTTAACTCTATAATGCAGCCATTCTCTGGCAGGAGGCGTTATTAATTTGACCTTCTTTAAGTGCGGCTCGCCCTGCTTGAATATGGGACCGAGATTGCAGGTTTTTACCTCACGCGAATAAGAGCGAGGCGAGATTGCGGCGGCCTGAAATAGTGGCTGGCTCTTTCGGGCCCCAGGCTTCAAAAAATTCCAATAGCTGTGCCCGTGCGGCGCCGTCATTCCATTCAAGATCTTTACGAAGTATGGTCATTAAGGCGCTAACGGCTTCTTCTTTATTGTTATGGGCGCTTTCAGCGATGGCTAGCTCATAGAGGATGTTATAATTTTCTGGCTCAGCATCTCTTTTGGCTCTTAGCTCATCTAGCGGGCCGGTATCGCCGGCTTTCTCGGCTAATTCCAGCGCTTTGATGGCGCTTTCAATGGCTGAATGGTTTTTTAGCTCATCAGTCATGCTTTCAATGGTCATTTTGGCGGTCTCTAGCTCACCAATTTCAATATAGCATTTAATGAGACCGCCTATGGCCTCTGCGTTTTCCGGGTCTTGCTGCAGAACTGAGGCATAAATTTCAGCTGCGGCTTCTGCTTCACCGGCGCGTAATTTTTCGTCGGCGCTCTCCAGAGCTTCGTTGAGGGCATTGGAATCGCCGGTGAGGGCTTTGATGAAGGCTTTCAATTCATTTGGCGGCATGACACCGGCGAAGGCATCCACCGGCTGGCCGTTTTTCATGGCGAAAACTGTTGGTACGGTTTGTACCTGGAACTGGGCTGCGAGCTGGGAATTTTCCTGAAGATTGATTTTAACCAGCTTAACAGCGCCGCCTGCCTCTTTCACGGCGTTTTCAAGAGCGGGGGTGAGCTGAGCGCAGGGGGCTGAGTTAGGCGCCCAGAAATCGATGATCACCGGGCACTCTTTTGAGGCGTTGATAACATCTTCCATAAAGGTGGCGGTGGTTGTGTCCTTGATGAGAGGTGCGGCGCCATTGGCATTTGCGCTGGTGGGTATTTGTTCGCTCACGTTTTGCTCTATCCTGCTGTTTGTTTATCTGGCCTGTGTGGCGGCCTTGCAAATGATGAATTTGCGTCGCGCACGATGCCAAGTTTGTGTCCGGTCAGTTTTACCGGCGTTATATAGCATATTTGATGTTATATTAAGAGTGGTCTTTGGGGCTTTATGTTTCAAGTGAAGGTGGTGCTTTAAAATTTTTGTTGTTGGCTTTATTTGTTAATTAGCGCTGGACAATGGGGTTTTAATGGATTAGAGATGCCCCTCATCAATTTTCAAGAGATTTGATTGGGTTGTTTCTTTTGACCTTTTGAGGCGATTTCGCCATTTAATGGTCGGTTGTTACAACTTTGTTTTAAGGGGCTTGCTTTTTAGAGGCGTAGCTTTATAAATCTTGAAATAAGACGAAATAAGCGGGCGTAGCTCAGGGGTAGAGCACAACCTTGCCAAGGTTGGGGTCGTGAGTTCGAATCTCATCGCCCGCTCCAGTTTTCTTGAAACTGGAGCGCATTTCGCAAAAATTTATCTCCCTTCCCTTGCTATATATAAGATATCAGAAGCGATCCTGTTTGTTAGGTTCGTTATTGCTGTATTTGGGTGCCATTTCTCTGTTTCTGGTGGCGGTTCCCCTCGCCAAAGTCGCTATTATCTTATAAACTCTGCGCTTCAATCAGGTTTAATTAACTGGGGGCGTTATGTTTCTGAGAGTGCTTATCCTCAATTTCGTTTCACTCTGCTTTTTCATGTTTGTGGCGGTTCCACCTCTTGCAGCGCAAGACGAGCCCGGGCGAGTGGCATTGGTGATTGGGAATTCGGCATATCTCCACACCGGCGAGCTGACAAATCCAAAGAATGATGCTCAGGTGATCGCAAAGGTGCTTCGCAATCTCGATTTTGATGTGATTGAAGTGCTTGACCTTTCCCAGAATGATATGAAGCGGGCGATTAAGCGTTTTGCGCAAAAGCTTGAAACTGGTGGCCGGGGCACTGTTGGTCTCTTTTATTATGCGGGCCATGGGGTGCAGGTCGCTGGGCGTAATTTTCTCATTCCGGTGAATGCCAAAATTTCTTCTGCAGTTGATATTGAAATTGAATCTGTTGATCTTGAAACTGTCACCAATGCGATGAACCTTGCTGGCAATGGTTTTAATGTGGTGGTGCTGGATGCTTGCCGCGATAACCCATTTAAATCTTCTACCAGAGCTTTATCGCGCGGGTTGGCGCGGATTTCTGCGCCAAAGGGCTCTTTGATTGCCTATGCAACGTCACCTGGTGATGTCGCGGCAGATGGTGTTGGTGAGAACTCACCTTATACCGCAGCACTTGTTAAAACGATGCAAGTGCCGGGGCTAACCATTGAGCGGGTGTTTAAGAGAGTGCGACTTGAGGTGCACCAGACAACCAAAGAAACCCAGACCCCGTGGGAATCCTCATCGCTGACCGGGGATTTCTATTTTTTACCGCAAGATAAGAAGCCGGTTGAAGAGGTAAAGGTTGAAGCGAAACCTGACCTTGAGGAACCGAAAGGGATTGAGGCTGAAGAGGCTGAGGAAACGCCGCCAGAGGCCCGCCGCCCTGATGCGCAGATTGCGTATCTTCGGGCTGTAGAGGCCAATAATCTTGAAGGGTATGAGCGGTTTTTACAAGATTACCCCTCCCATGAGAATGCGGCCAGGGTGCGCCAGATCATCAACAGCATGGCTGATGATAAAATGTGGGCGCGAGTGAAAAAGGCGAATAGATTATCTTCATTTCGGCAATATCTCGCCGCCTTCCCGGAAGGAACTTATAAGGGCGAGGCCCAGATACGCATTGCGGCACTGCAAGGGGCGATTAAAGAAAAGCCGGAGCGGAAAATTCAAACTGATGATCTTTGCGGCCACCCTCATGGCAAATGGTCGATTGTTGATATTCGACGTGATGATGTTTTGAATGTGCGGCAAGGGCCGTCTATTCGCTACCCGATTGTTGGCGCGATACCGCCAAATGGCCAGGGCATTAGCCGGGGGGAGTGTACGGCGCGCAACTGGTGCCTTGTGAAATATAAGTGCGTAACCGGCTGGGCATCTGGGAAATATATGACCTTTTCAGGGTCACGGCCACCGGCTGTTTCTAAAAGCGCCTACTATCGTGTAATTGACCATAGCTATCCTGATAAGCTCAATGTGCGCAAGGGGCCAAGTACGAAGTTTAAGGTGGTTGGGCGCATACCACATAATGGCACCAATGTTACTGTTAAATATTGCCGGGCGGTGCGGGTGCATAAATCGCGCTGGTGCCTTGTGCAATGGGGGGGCGTTCGGGGCTGGGCCTCTGGTCGGTATCTTGCTAATCAGCGCACGGGGCAGCGCCCGTAATTAAACTGCTCTGGCTCGTCATTTGCTATGGTTTCTATGCACAGTTGGCAGAATTGAGATTGAATGAGGATAGAGCTATGAGACGTGCTTTCATTTTGAAGATCGCGTCGGTGACTGGCCTGTTGCTTGCGGGGTTTTGGCTTGTTGCCGGGCCGGTGCGAGCTGAGGTGAAGCTGCCGCCATTCTTTGCCTATCTTAAGGATGTGGATGATAGCATTTTGCAAGAGATGCGTTATTTTGGGTCTCATAATTTTTTGGGCCGGCCGGTGAAGGGCTATAAGGCCGGGGAATGCATTTTGACTAAGCGGGCAGCGCTTGCGTTAGAGAAAGTGCAAACACGGCTGAAGGCGCGCGGGCTTTCTTTAAAGGTTTATGATTGCTACCGTCCGCAGCGGGCAGTGAATGACTTTGTCAATTGGTCACAGGCTGCGAAAGACCAACGCACCAAAGCTGAATTTTACCCAACCCTCAAAAAACGCTCGCTTTTTTCATCGGGCTATATTGCCAAACGCTCAGCGCATTCACGGGGCAGTGCTGTGGATTTGACCATTGTACCGCTGCCTGTTGAGGCGCAGCCTCGCTATTCACAAGACAAGCAGATTGCCTGCTTCGAGCCTTATGAGAAACGCTATGGTGACAATAGCCTGGATTTTGGCACCGGGTATGATTGTTTTCATGAGTTGAGCCACACTCATAACCCGGCTGTAGGTGAAATCGCGCGGCGTAACCGTGCGTTATTGCTGTCTGAGATGAAGCGTGCCGGGTTTGAGAATTATTCGAAGGAGTGGTGGCACTTCACGCTGAAGAATGAGCCATATAAACAGAAACGGTTTGATTTTCCTATCACTGCCAGACCGGCTGATCATGATGCTGTCACTCAAGCAGAGGGTAAAGATAAGCCGATAGTGAGTGAGAGGGAAGCTGACGATGCAGCGCTTACCCCGCCGGATGAGACACCGATATCTGAGGATGATCGGGCTGCACTTGATGAGGCAATAGAGGCTGAAACAGTTGTCCCCTTATTGTTGCGGGCCCGTGTGATTTGTGTGGCGCGGGACGATGTGTTGAATGTGAGAGATCTTGCTGGTGCGAAAGGTGATATTATAGATAGTTTACCGCGTGATGCGATTGATGTGCAGGTTTTGCGCTGTAATGGCACTCGTGATTTGGCGCGCTGGCATTTAATGGACCGGGCAGCGCGCCGGGCAGCTGGTGTGCCCTGGTGTGAGATTAACGGCTACAGGGCTGGCGAAGGGGCTGAATTGAAGCCTCTGCTTGGCTGGGTCTCTGGTGCGTATTTGGTGCCTGAAGGGGCGGCGGCGCGGTCTTGCCTTACTAACTAGTGCCAGTCTAATTAACGCCGGTTTAACTAGCGCCTCACTAACGAATGCTGGTCTCACATCAGGCTGTTTTCTGGTGTGCCCTTCTTATACATCTCAATATTATTTATCAGCTGATCCCATAGATTTTGTACAGCGTCACTGCTGGCCCAGGCGATATGGGGGGTGATGATAACATTAGGCAGCCTGGCAATCGTGAGCAGCGGATTGCCGTCCTTGGGGGGCTCTTTACTGAGGCAATCGAAACCCAGACCGCGTAGTTGGCCGGTCTTTACAGCTGTGACTGCATCCTCCTCATTAACGATGCCGCCGCGCCCTGTGTTGATGAGAATTGGTTTGCGCTCCATTAGAGCGAACTGTTTGGCGGTAATCATGTTTCGTGTGTCATCATTCAAGGGGCAGTGAATTGATATGACATCGGCATATTTTAAAAATTCCTCAAACGGTACATATGGCGTATGCGGGGTTTTATCCCCGGGTCTTGCTGCATATATAACCGGCATGCCAAAGCCGCTTGCCAGCCGGGCGAGGCCCTGGCCAAGTATACCGCGGCCGATAATGCCCAGGGTTTTCTGATGCAGATCTTCTATCGGGTGATTGAAAAAGCAGAAATGGTCGGCCTCTTGCCATTTGCCGGCTTCAATTTCTGACTGGTAGCCTTTTAGCGAGCGGCTAAGCGCGAGGATCATCATCAGCGCATGCTCTGGCACTGAGTTAACAGCATAGCCCCGCACATTGCTAACGGTGATGCCATTCGCGAGGGCATAATCGAGATCGATATGGTCATACCCGGTGGCGGCAATGGCGATCATTTTTAGGTCTGGCAGTTCACTGAGAACATCCTGCCTGAGGGGCACCTTATTACTTATGGCGATTTCTGCCCCTTTAAGACGGGCTATTGTTTCCTCAGCTATGGTGGCCTCATGCTCTTGCCAATCATGCTTGAAGGCGGGGCGCTTGAGCTTCAGATCTTTTGGGAAAGTGCCTTTGTCGAGGAGGACGATTTTGGTCATAAGGGAAAGCTCTTTATTGAGGGTCTTTAATTGATGCGGTGTTTATTGAGTGGCTGCTGGGGCCATTGGTTTTATAGATCAGCATAATAATTACAAAAAAGGCACATGACAAAATGTCATGTGCCTTTTGTTGTCTCAATGGAAACAGGCGATAAAATGTCGCTCCGTTTCCTGATGTTTGCTTGTTGATCAACCCAGCCTTTAGGTATGTCCCTTTTGGCATGAGCTGAACTTAGTCAGACAGTTTAGTCTAACTAAGTTCAATCACCTATCTGCGACCACAATGGGTGCGGCTGTAGCCTCTTTTGTGACCACGAACAGCAACACGTGATGTGCGCCAGCCGTAAACGGCTGGTTTTACAACGACATGGCGTTTTGCATGCTGGGTTACAACGCGGCGACGCACTGTTCTGTAAACAGCAGGATGGTTCACTTTATATGTTTTACCTGGTGAAACCATTTTGCGAACAAGACGTGTTGTGTACCGAGCTGGACGGCGTTCAACCCATTTTCTTGCTGGGCTGACCATGACTTTTTTCGTCACTGTTTTATAAACAGAGCGGTGGTACACACGGTGTGTGCGGGCACGTCTTGTCATGACTTTAACGCGTTTCGTAGCATATACAGCAGGTACGCGAACAAATCTCACTGAACCGCGCTTTACGAGAACGCGCTGTGTGCGCCAGCCATAAACAGCTGGTGAGCGATGTGCAACCATACGGCCTGAGCTTACACGAACTTTATGTGCAACTTTGACAGTTTTGTAGCGAACCGGGCTGCGGTGTGCACGCCAGTTTCTACGATCATGGTTGCGGGCATTGTGTGAACGGTAACCACGAACAGCAACGCGCTTTGTTCTGTATACTGTTTTGTAAACTGGGGCTGTGCGGCTGTAATGAGTGCGGCCGCGCTTGACCATAACTTTTACACGTTTGTTGGCGTAAACAGCTTTTGTGCGAACAGTTTTTAAACCACCACGTTTAACAACAACACGCTGTGTTTTCCAGGCATAGGTTGCTGGTGTTGAGCGTGTTTCTGTCCAACCGCGTTTTACAAGCACACGGTGTGTGCGTGTTGCATATCGGGCAGGTTGGTAATGTGTTTTGCTATAGCCTTTGCTGACGAGCGTTTTTTCACGGACCAGTGTGTAACGGGCGCGTTCGCGTCTTGTCTCTGTCCAACCGCGACGAACGAGTTGTTTAGAGGCTTTCCAGCTGTAAACTGCCGGGCTAACACGAACTTCACGGCGTGCGCCTGACAAAAGGACTTTTCTTTTAACTGTACGGTAGTGAACCGGCGCAGCATGTACGGCACAGGCCGGCGCATGTCTGACAGCTCGCTCCCGCTCTAATCGTTGACCGGCATTAGCATCGGATACTAAAACTAGTAAACCGATAGCTGCGCCAATCATCGCAACGGTACGAATAAACATTTTATATGCACTCCCTCACTAAATGTGGTGCTGGCAGAAACCTGCCCTACTCAAAAAAAATCAGGGAGACATTCTTCAATGCGCCCCCCCTGACAGTTAAATTAAAATGTTCTTGAAGGTTGCCCGGGACCGACGAATTGCATCAGGAAAAAAGCAACAGAAAACAACATTTTGCCACCCTATACTCAACTGAAAGACGGGTATAAGTCAAGCGGCCTTATTGATGTATATGCTTAATTTTGTCTGTATTTATAGTGCTGGAGTTCGTTAACTATGTTTCGCGGCCTCAATGTTGCTGTTTTGTGCTAAAATACGGGGTTGGGTATTAATCTAGTGTTGCATCAGTTCAGGCTGTTCTTTACATCTCTTTAGAGTTTGGTGCTTTTAAAGTGGAGAGAATTATGTCTCAGATTATCCATCGGGTTCGTCTTTTACTGGTTGTGATGGCGGTGCTTATTGGCAGCTTGGGCCTTAGTGGTTGCGGCATTAATAATATTCCAACTTATGAAGAGCAGGCAAAAGCCGCCTGGAGCCAGGTGCTGAACCAATATCAGCGCCGGGCAGAGTTGATCCCGAACCTTGTTGAGACCGTTAAAGGCTTTGCAGCACAGGAAGAAAAAGTCTTAAAAGAGGTGGTTGAGGCGCGGTCTAAAGCGACAAGCATTCAGGTGCCTGCGGATATTCTCACGAACCCGAAAGCTTTTGAGCAATTTCAGAAAGCTCAAAATGCGCTTTCATCAGCGCTTGGTCGCTTGATTGCGGTTTCTGAGCGGTACCCGGATTTAAAATCCAGCCAGAATTTTCTTACTCTACAAACTCAGCTTGAGGGCACGGAAAATCGTATTGCTGTTGCGCGGCGGGATTATATCCAAGCTGTCAGGGCTTATAATACAGAGTTAAAAACCATTCCGGGCCGGTGGTGGCGCTCGCTGATGTATCCTGAATCAGAACCGATGGAGCGGTTTACGATCGAACCGGAAAAGACCAAATCTCCTGAGGTGAAATTCTAGCAAATGGGGGTGAGAGCGGTGCGCTTTATCTCGGTTGGTTTTGTGAAAGGCGCCGCTGTTGGCTGCCTCTTCTGGCTGGCGGTATTTGCGCTTGGATGCTCACTCATCATAAGTGAGGCTGCTTTATTGCGAGCGGCTGGTGATAAGTCTGCTGATCTCATTAATCAGAATGACACTCCGATTGACATAAAGGCTGTCACTCAGGCGCAAGCTGGCTTTCCTGCGCTCACTGGCCGCGTTGTTGATGCGGCTAATATACTCTCTCCTCAAGATGAAGCTGAGTTGACTGAGATCTTGCAAAAGCTTGAGGGGCGCTCCACTGATCAGATTGTTGTTGTCACTGTGCCGTCTTTGAATGGCATTTCGATTGATGACTATGGCAACCGGCTTGGTCGCCATTGGGGCATTGGTCAGGCTGGTAAAGATAATGGGGTGTTGCTGATTGTGGCGCCGCAGCAGCGCCGGGTGCGTATTGAGGTTGGCTATGGGCTTGAAGGGGTTTTACCTGATGCGCTGGCCGGGTTGATTGTGCAACGACGGATCTTACCGTTTTTCAAACGCGGGGATTTGGTTGGCGGTATCAAAGCAGGGGTCAATGATATTCGCGATACGCTACTGGGTGATGCTGAAGAGGTGAAACTGCGTAGCCGCCGGACTGAAAATAGCATTGAGCCGTGGCTGCCTTTTATCTTTCTGGCGTTTTGGATTGTTCCCTTTGTTTATTTCATTAGCTCTTTGAACCGGGACAGGCGGGTGAGCGGCCGGGTGCCGGGCGGGGTGGTTATTCTACCAACTGATTTTGGCGCGGCTCATGACCAGTGGCGGGGGCCTGGTGGCTTTAGCCGTAATAGCGGCGGATTTGGCGGTGGCTTTTCTGGTGGTGGCGGCAGCTTTGGCGGCGGCGGTGCCTCTGGTGGTTGGTAGTTAGCTGAATTTTTGTGGCCGCATTTTAAGTGACAACTAAACTTAAGCGGATTTTTTAAAGAGGATTGAGCGATGTTGCATCTAGGTGCCAAAGGCGCAGACGAAATTGGTGAGGCTATTACCAAACAAGAAGCGCGCACCAGCGGAGAGATTGTGGCTGTGCTGGCGGCGCAATCTGGCAGTTATCGTTTGTTGCCGTTGTTTCTATCAGCGTTCATTGCGCTACTGGTGCCCTTATTGCTGCTTTATCTGCCGCGTTTAACTGAGGGGCAATATGTTGTTTGGGCATATGATCGGATTTATTTCATCCAGCTTTTGGTTTTTGTCGGTCTCTCTTTTGTGCTTTCCATGCGTCCGCTTCGCTATTGGATTGTGCCGCGCTCTTTAAAGCGCAGCTGGTCTCATGCTCATGCAATGGAGCAGTTTGCCGCGCAGGAGATGCACACAACTTCTGGCCGCACCGGGGTGATGATTTTTGTCTCGGTGATTGAGCATTATGCTGAGGTGATTGCTGATACGGCGATTTATGAAAAAGTTGGCCCTGAGGTATGGCAGCAGATTGTTGCTGAGCTTGCGCTGAATATTGAGCAGAAAAAGCCGAAAGAGGGCTTTGTAACTGCTATTGAGCGAGCCGGAGATTTACTTGCTGAACATTTCCCGCCGGGACAGATCAATGAGAATGAGCTTTCTAATCATCTTATCATCATTGAATAAAACGCGCTTAAATAGCCTCTATATTCTGTTGTTCTCTACTCAAAACTTTATAATCATGCGCTTCGTCTCTAAGCTTTAGATTTTATTCACTTTTCTCAACCTACACTTTTGGCTAGTTGAGTCGCACTCCATTCTGGGAAAATTTGGGGGTGTGGCTTCACTTGGTTACTGCGTGCCCTTTTCTGGATGGGCAGGTGAACTGTTGCGCGTTATCGCTTGCTGGTTTCATATAATTTGGGTGCGTCTGGGGAAGATTTATTAGAGCAGGCGACCACACATGGCGACACAATCAAGTCAGCAAAGTTATGATCCTATTGTCTCCATCTCGTCGAGCATTGGGGTTCCAAGACAAATGTCGAAATCATTAGACCAATTTACTGCAGAGCTGTTGGCGAGCATTAAATGGACCGATTACGATGCTGTGCCTGAAGAGATTTATAAGGTGCTGGTTGAGCAATGTTTCGCCTTTGTGCAGCAGCGCCCTGTTCACCAATCCAAATTAATGATTGATAACCACAAATTTGTGGAAGACAGCAACCTGGCTTATGACAGCTTCACGGTCATTAATCTTCTTAATGATGATGTGCCGTTTCTGCTTGATTCTGTGCTTGGGGAATTGCAAGCGCGTGGCATTACCGTGCATATGGTGCTGCACCCGATTATCACCGTAAAGCGTGATAGCACTGGTAAGCTGTTATCACTGCATGATGCGATGGAGCAGGGCGGGCCTGATATTCATAAAGAGAGTTTTATCTCTCTGCATGTAGAGGAGCTTTCCAGCTCTGTTATTGCTGAGCTTGAGACCGCGTTGATGGGGTTGATGAAGCGAGTGCAAATGGTTGTGCAGGATTGGCTGCCAATGCGCAACCGACTGACTTCTGTTGCTTCTGGCCTTTCTAATAACACCGTGAAAGTTTCGCTCGATCAACTGTCTGAATCGATCCAGTTTTTGCGCTGGGCTCTTGATAATAACTTTACTTTCCTCGGCATGCGAGAATATGTGCTGAAGGGCAAAAGTTCGACCGCGCAGTTAAAGCCTAAAAAAGGCACCGGGCTTGGTATGCTACGCGATGTTGATATGAAGGTTCTGCGTCGTGGTAAAGAGCTGAGCCATATGACGCCGGAAGTGCGCAAGTTCTTCTTTTCTCCTGAGCCGATCATTATTGCGAAAGCGAATATTAAATCTGATATCCATCGCCGCTCCTACATGGATTATATCGGGGTGAAGCTTTATAATCAGAGCGGTGAACTGGCGGGTGAGCTGCGGGTTGTCGGGCTGTTTACGTCTTCTGCTTATTCCAGCCGTGTTTCAACCATTCCGTTGCTGCGGCAAAAGCTGGATTTTGTTCTCGATACATCTGGCTCTGCCCGGGAAAGCCACACAGGCAAGGCGCTAACGAATATTATTGAAACCTTCCCGCGGGATGAGCTTTTCCAAATTTCAAATATGATGCTGGCGTCTTACGCCAAAGAGATTGAGACGCTGGATCATGCACCGCGCGTGAAAGTTCTAAAGCGGGTGGATGAATTTGATCGCTTTGTTTCGTTGTTGGTTTATATGCCGCGTGACCGGTTCTCGACGACGATAAGAGAGAATGTCGGAGAATTTCTCGCCAAGCAATATAACGGGCGCGTTAGTGCCTTTTACCCTTATTTCGCTGAGGCGCCTTATGTGCGCATACATTATATTATCGGCCGGGATACGGGAAAGACACCGCAGCGCTCTACTAAACTTTTGGAAGAGGGTATCCGTGAAATTTCGCGCCGGTGGGAAGACCGCATGCAGGTGGCGATTAGTGAGATCCATGAAGGGGATGAGACGGATATTCTGCTGGAGCAATATCGCAGTGCTTTCCCGGTTGGATATCAGGAAAATTATGGCACTGAGCGGCTGCTTGATGACATTCATATTATTGAAGAGATGGATGAAAACCGGCCAACCGCTGTGGCATTCCATAGCTCTTCCTCGGGCAAGCGCGAGCAGGTTGAAGTGACCCTTTATAATCTGGGTGAGGCCATTCCGCTTTCGCGCCGGGTGCCGATATTTGAAAATCTTGGCTTTAATGTCATTGATGAGCGCAGCTATATGATTGTGCCGGATAAAGGAGAAGGGCAGCCACCAGTTTGCCAGCATATCATGCGGCTGGAAACGCGCAGCGGTGCGGCGCTTAATCTTGATACGCTGCGTGTGCCATTGACGGAGGCCTTTATGGCTGTCTGGTCTGGCCGGGCGGCAGATGACCGTTATAATGAGCTGATCACTTTAACGGCTATGCCATGGCAGGATGCAGCGATTATCCGCGGGCTTAGCCATTATCTAAGGCAGATCAATGTACCTTACGACCAGAGCTATTTGTCTCAGGTTATGGTGCGCTACCCACAATTGGCGCGTAAGCTGATTGAGCTGTTCCATGCCCGGTTTGATCCGCAAAAACAGAAAACTTCCAGCCGCAAGGTTAAGGCGCTGAGCAATAAGATTGAGGCGGCGCTTGAGGATATACCGAGCCTTGATGAAGATCAGATTATTCGTCATTTCCGTAACTTGATGATGGCAATGCTGCGCACCAATGTTTACCAGCTGAGTGCTGATGCTGAAGAGCCGCAGACTATGGCCTTCAAGTTTGATAGTCATCAGGTTGAAGGCATGCCTGAGCCTTGTCCCTTTAGGGAAATTTTTGTTTATTCACCGAAGGTGGAAGGTGTCCATCTGCGCTTTGGTAAAGTGGCGCGTGGTGGGCTGAGATGGTCTGACCGGCCGCAAGATTTCCGAACTGAAGTTTTGGGGCTTGTGAAGGCGCAGCTTGTGAAAAACTCAGTCATTGTGCCAACTGGCTCCAAGGGTGGGTTTGTGCCGAAGGATATGCCAGATGAGCCGAGCCGCGAAGAGTTCATGGCCTATGGTATTAAAGCTTATAAAGCCTTTATTTCTGGATTGCTCTCTATCACTGATAATCTAGAGGGCAAAAAAATCATCCCGCCGCAAAACACGGTGCGTTATGATGATGATGACCCGTATCTGGTCGTGGCAGCTGATAAGGGCACAGCCAGTTTCTCTGATATAGCTAATGAAATTTCTACTGAACATGGGTTCTGGCTTGGGGATGCATTTGCCTCAGGTGGTAGCCAGGGTTATGACCATAAGAAAATGGGCATCACAGCTCGCGGGGCTTTTGAAGCTGTTAAGCGCCATTTCAGGGAAATGGATATCAATATTGAGCAAGACCCTTACACGGTAATTGGTGTTGGCGATATGTCTGGTGATGTATTTGGCAATGGCATGTTGCTTTCTAAGGCGACAAAACTTGTGGCGGCGTTTGACCATAGAGATATTTTCATTGACCCGAACCCTAACCCCAAAACCAGCTTTACTGAACGTAAGCGTTTGTTTGATATAGGGCGCTCCAGTTGGCAGGATTATAATAAGAAGCTGATCTCTAAGGGGGGCGGGGTCTTCTCTCGCTCACTGAAATCTATTCCGCTTAGTGATGAAATGCGGGCCCTTCTAAAGGTGGAGGCAAAGGCGCTTTCCCCGAATGAATTGCTGAAAGCTGTGCTACGGGCCGAGGCTGACCTGTTATGGTTTGGCGGCATTGGCACCTATGTGCGGGGTTCATCTGAATCTAACGCTGATGTGGGTGACCGGGCGAATGATATCATTCGCGTTGGGGCAAATGAGCTGAACGTTAAAGTGATTGGCGAAGGCGCTAATCTTGGCATTACCCAAGCAGGGCGCATGGATTTTGCGGCTGATGGTGGGCGGGTGAACACCGATGCGATTGATAATTCTGCCGGTGTGAATTCTTCTGACCTTGAAGTGAATATCAAGATTGCGCTGGGGCAGGCGGTGTCAGCTGGCCGGTTAACCGGAGAGCGGCGGAATAAAGTGCTCTCTTCAATGACAGATGCTGTTGCATCGCGCTGTCTGGTTAATAATTACCGGCAGAGCTTATCGCTGACGCTTGATCAAACGGCAGGGCTTTCAGATATTGGCTTCCAGCAGCGCTTAATGCGTGAATTGGAGGCAAAGGGGCTGATGAACCGGGCGATTGAAGAATTGCCGGATGATGTGGCACTTGCTGAGCGGATTGATAGCGGGGCGTCATTATCACGGCCTGAGCTTGCGACCCTAACTGGCTTTGCGAAAATAGATTTATTTAATTCTCTGGCTGAGCAGGAGATCATTGAAGACCCCTTTTTCAATGAAATGCTGAAAGACTATTTCCCGGCTAAAATGCAAAAAGACTTTGCGCGTGATATTCGCTCGCATCCGCTACGCCGTGAGATTATCGCAACCCAGCTAACCAATGACATTATTAACCGCGGCGGCGTGACCATGGCACTTCGGCTGCTGAATGAATCAGGCCGTGAAAGCGGTGACCTTGCGATGGCATATTCAATGGCTAATGCGGTGTTGGAGCTGGATGATTGCTTTGCAGCAATGGACGCGCTTGATAATAAAATCCCGAGTGAGCTGCAAATCGAGCTTTACTCTAAGCTGCGCTTTATCACACAGAGAAAAACCGCCTGGTTCTTGTCAAATGGTGATGTTGAGGCGGGGCTTCGGGGTGAAATAAAAGCCTATAAGGCTGGCCTTAAACGCTATACGGCAACGCTTAATAAGCGGGGTGGCACTAAGCAGAGTGCTGCTAAGACGGGCGCTGGCGAAAGCAGGGGTGCTAATGGCGCCATTGCCTCTGCTGAGGTTGATGCCTTAGTGAGCCGGGGGCTGCCGATTGAGACGGCGCGGATGATCGCTAAGCTTTCTCTATTATCTGAGGGGCTGGATGTCGTACTAGCGGCGCGGCGCGCTGAACTGGATGTGGCTAAATTAACAGTTGTTGATCAGGCGCTTGATGGCGCGCTTCATCTGGGGGCGCTGATGCGGGCGGCAGAGAATGTGCCGGTTGTGGATGTTTATGACCGCTGGGCGTTGAATGCGCTGGTGAGCCGGGTGCAAGCGGCGCGGCGAGAGCTGCAAATTAAGGTTGGTATGGCTGGGTCTGGTTTTGAGGATTGGGCAGAAACCATGCAACCAGCGCTTTCACGGGCTGGGGCAGGGATTACTGAAATTCTTGATAGCGGTGATGTTAGCCTTTCTAAGTTGATTGTAGCTGTTGGGCAGGTGGATGAACTGGGCCGTTAGTAGCCCCTATTAAACTGGGCCTGTACTGAGATTTTAGGCCTATATTGAGACAAGAGGCGAATTTAGAGACAAGAGGGAAGGCACCTCACTCTTTTTAGGTTTGATCTGGCTAATCGCTGGATTGGGCTTTTAAGGATGGGGTGCCTATTTTTCTGGCCGCCGGGTAAAAAGCTATAAAACAGGTTAACAAGCGGTACCACGCCATTTTCTTGGGCCCTTGGTGGGCTGTTCTTATTCCTTTTCTCACTTTCTGGGGCTTTATAGAGATTTGAAGTGCTGGCAAGTGCGAGTGAAAATCAGGGATGGGGTTAAAAACCGCTTGGCGCTGGGGCATTCCTTTGGCACCATGTTGCTTATGTCTGAATTTAAGCGGAATGTATTTTTATCTGGCCATGTGCGGAAGTTTCTTGTGGTTGTCGAAGAGGACGCCCCAGAGGTGGAAGCGGCTCTTGCTTTTGCTGCCAACCGGGTGCGCCGCACCGGGGGGATGATCACCATGCTTTATGTAATTGCACCTGGTGACTATCAGCATTGGTTGGGTGTTAAAGAGATCCAACGGGAAGAGGCGCAACAAAAGGCCAAAGCCGTTTTCAGGCTCTTTAAGCGAAAACTGAAAACCTCAGGATTTGAAGATATTGAGGTTGAAGAGATTGTTCGTGAAGGGAAAAAGGCTGAAGAGATCAGCCGGCTGATTGAATCTGATGAAGACATTGCCATTATAGTGCTTGGCGCTTCTAGTGAACAGTCTGGACCGGGTCCGTTGATCACCAACCTGTTTACCGGCAGTAAGGCTGGTAACTTTCCCATTCCGATCTCTATTATTCCGGGTAATTTATCTTGGGATGATATTACCTCACTTGCCTAATCTTGACTTTCAGATCTGAAATTTCGACATGCTTGTACGGAAGATGGTGTTTGGCTCTTTTCAGGCTGGCACTTTGTTCCTATATGTTCTATAACAAATGCTAGTTTAGAAACGTTTTAATTTATAAAATCAACGGAGATGGGGAATGTTCATCCAAACCGAGGCAACGCCTAACCCACAGACCTTGAAATTTATCCCTGGTAAGCCAGTGATTGATCAAGGGAATCTTGAGTTCTTGTCTCAAGAGACTGCCACGACATCGCCTTTGGCGACGCGGCTGTTTGGCATTGATGGAGTTGAGGCTGTTTTTCTTGGTACTGATTTTATTTCTGTAACCAAAGGTCCACTGGACTGGCAGATGATTAAACCGGCGGTGCTTGGGGCAATCATGGAACATTACATGTCTGGTGATCCGGTAGTTTCGGATGAGGCAGAGACTGCGCAAGCGGGGAATGATGAATTTTTTGACCCGACCGATGAAGAAACAGTGACTGTTATTAAAGAGCTTTTAGAGACGCGGGTGCGCCCGGCTGTTGCCCAGGATGGCGGTGACATTGTTTTTAAAGGCTTTCGTGATGGGGTTGTTTACCTGACCATGAAGGGCGCTTGCGCCGGGTGCCCGAGCTCAACTGTGACGTTGCAGCATGGTATTGAAAATCTCCTTCGTCACTTTTTGCCCGAGGTGCAAGCTGTGCGCCCGGCCGAAGATGCCTGATAAAAGCACTTCAAAGCTGTTAAGCTGATTTCATGACACAACTGGCTATTGATACGGCGGGGGCTAACTGCTCGCTTGCGCTTTCTTTTGAGAGAGAGGGGCAGCCTTGCCTTTTAACGCGGCGGGTTGTGCGTGGACGCGGGCAATCAGATATGGTCTTGCCTATGGCGCGTGAACTGCTCACAGAGGCCGGGCTGGCCTTTAAAGATCTTCGCCATATTTATTGTACGGTTGGGCCAGGCTCTTTTACGGGCGTGAGGATCGGTCTGGCTTTTGCCAAAGGGCTGGAGATTGCAGCTTGCTGCCAGCTCTATGGGGTAACGAGCTTTTTCTTGTTGGCCGAAACTTATTTTAGAGATGAGAAATTTGAAACGGGCGAACGCTTTGCTGTGGTTATTGATGCCGGGCGAGGCGGGCTTTTTGTACAGTCGTTCGAAGGGGCTGGTGATTATTATGCGCCGGTGGATTTACCCCGATTGATTGCAATTGAGGAACTTGAGGGTTATCTCTCTTCTCATCAGATTATGAAAGTGATTGCCTCTGTTGCCCAAACTCTGGCTTTTGAAGACAGAGTTGTGGGCAGGCCTTGGCTTTTAGTTGAGGCAGAGGCTGAAAAGCTGCTATCGATTGATCAACGGCACCACATTAAAGAGGCCGATGTTAAACCGCTTTATCTCAGAGCGGCTGATGCAAAACCACAAAAAGGCAAGTCTTTACGGCATGTTGGGGATGCGACTTAACATCAATCATTTGCTGAAGGTTCATTTATGCGCGTTTTATCGAACGGATATACGCTTAGAAAAGTCGGGCTAGACTGTATCAGCAGCCTTGCGAATCTTCATAAATCGGCATTTCAGCGTGGTTGGGGCGCGCATGATTTTGCACTTTTTCTTCAAGATAAACATATGAGATTAACCGGCGCCTTCCCGAGCAAGCGGCATGATCCGGCGGGGTTTTTATTGCTGCGGGTTGTGGCTGATGAGGCTGAGGTTATCTCACTTGCGGTTTCCAGGCGGCACCGGCGCAAAGGGCTTGGCGCTGGGCTGATGGATATGGCGATAGATGAGCTTTATGATGAAGGTGTTAAAACCCTGCATCTTGAAGTTGATGAAAAGAACCGCGCTGCTGTTCGCCTTTATGAGCAGCTGGGGTTTGATATTGTTGGGGAGCGCAAGGCTTATTACCCCTCTGATAAGGGTAGCGCCGGGAATAATGCGCTGATTATGCAGCTTGCGATTGCCGATGAGTAGGGCTTCCCTTACAATTTCTCTCTGTTGATTACTTTACATTTTTGTCTTGCCACTATTATAAGGCTAGGCTTTGTAGGTAAACTTAGGGTGAGGTGGGGAAATATTGTGAGCAGTGAGCAGGGCCAGTCCAGTCTTGAAAGGTTATGTGCTGAGAAAAATATGCGCATGACTGACCAGCGGCGTGTGATAGCTCAGGTGCTCTCTGTTGCCAGTGATCATCCGAGTGTTGAGGATGTTCATCAGCGAGCGCATGAGGTCGATGAGCGCATTTCCCTCTCTACTGTTTATAGAACCGTGCGTTTGTTTGTTGAGGCGGGGATTGTGGAATCTCATGATTTTGGCGATGGCAAAGCGCGGCTTGAGACGGTGGCTGAACATCACCATGATCATCTCATCAATGTTAAAACTGGTGAAGTGATTGAGTTTAGTAACGAAGAGATTGAAAAACTACAGGAGCGGGTGGCAAGAGAGCTTGGATTTAAGCTTGTTGATCATCGCCTTGAACTTTACGGCATCCCACTTGATGGTGGGAATAAAAAAGAAACTAAATAATGTAATCTGGATGTGATTATGTCGTCTCTTCGGGCTGTTTGGATATTGTTCTGGTTTTTTCTGATCACACTTGTTTTGGCTCCCGTGCAGTGGCTGCTGATTAAAGTGAACAGCCGCTATGCGCGGATGCTGCCGCATTATTATCACCGGTTGATCGCCAAAATTATGGGGCTTCGCATTCATGTTGATGGTCATGTGCGACCGGATCAGCCAACCTTGCTGGTGGCTAATCATATTTCATGGATGGATATTGTTGTTTTCACGGCTGTGACGCCGCTTTCATTTGTAGCGAAACGGGAGGTGAGCACCTGGCCTGGGGTGAAAGTGCTGGCTAATTTGCAGCAAACAATTTTTGTCGACCGCGAGCGCCGCAGTGAAAGTCTTAAATCGGCCGAGGAAATTAGCGAGCGCTTGAATAATGGGGAAGTTGTTGTGCTATTCCCTGAAGGGACCAGCAGCGATGGCAACAGGGTATTGCCGTTTAAAAGCTCATTATTTGCAGCCGCTGCTAAGGCTGACCGGGATACCTTTGTGCAAACAGCTGCGATTGCTTACACATTTTTAGGGGGTGTGCCGCTGGGGCGACGGGCGCGGCCTATTGTTGCGTGGTATGGCGATATGGAAATGGGCGGCCATGTTTGGACATTATTAAAAGCTGGCCCGCTTGATGTGCATATTCGTTTAGGAGAGCCGGTGCCGCTTGAAAAGATGGGTGACAGGAAGGCGCTGGCCCTTTTGACGGAAGAGCAGATCAGAGATGATATGGCGGATCTTTTGAGCTTGAGGCCTTATGAAACAAAACGCCCGACTGCAGACTGATTTGAATTCCTGATGCAAGATGGCCCGCACTGAGGCGGGCCGAGTATTTTACTTTGTGTAATTCTTGCGGGCTGTGCTGAGACCCAAAGGTTAGAGTACTTTTTTAAAGGGCTTGACCTCAACTGATTCGAACAATCCAGCAATGGCGTAGGGGTCTTCTTTTAGCCAGGTCTCCAGCTCATCGCGGCTCATGCCATCAAATACCAATAGTGAGCCGCACATGCTGCCTTCATCGCTTAGAAATGGCCCAGCGATTAAAATATGCTCGCGCACTTTTTTGAGATGAGCTAGATGTTCGCCTCTATTTTCCAGGCGTAGATTTTCAGACTCTTTCTTGTCGATACAAATGGCAGCATATTGCATTTGGGCTTGTCCTTTAATTTAGTGGCGGTAGATGTTCGTTATTTTGGCCGCTTTAATGACGGGCAGAAAAGGGCGAAATACACGGCCTGTCAAGTGGGACCGGTTCTGAATTAACGAAAGGCGAGGGTTATGGAGATCGGGGACGCGCTGAGCGCTATTCAACTGAAGATAGCAGAAGCCAAAAAAGATGGCGGGATACTTGCGGGTGACGGGCAGTTGATTGCCGTTAGTAAGACCCGGCCGGTTGAGGATGTTGAGGCGGCGCTTGAGGCTGGGCAACGGCTTTTTGGTGAAAACCGGGTGCAGGAAGCGGAGGCAAAATTCCCTGGGTTGAGGCCGCGTTATCCTGACCTCAAATTGCATCTCATCGGGCCTTTGCAGTCAAATAAGGCTAAGGAAGCTGTGGCATTGTTTGATGTTATTGAGACTATTGATCGGCCTAAAATTGCAGCGGCTATTGCCAAAGAAATGGCGGCGCAAGGACGCCAGCCCGGGCTGTTTGTGCAGGTTAATACAGGTGAAGAACCTCAAAAAGCGGGTGTTCTGCCGGGGGAGCTTGGTGAGTTCCTGACGCTTTGCTGCAAGACTCATGGGCTGACTATTTCAGGTTTAATGTGCATTCCGCCGGTTGATGAGGCGCCTGCCCCGCATTTTGAATTTTTGCGGCAATTGGCGGAGAAATATAAGCTACCGAAGCTTTCAATGGGGATGAGCGCTGATTATGAAACCGCGGTGCAGATGGGGGCTGATTATGTGCGGGTGGGCACTGCGATTTTTGGCGCGCGGGGGTAGGAGCCGCGCAACGGCTATGATGGCAAAAATCAAGCTCGTCTATTTAGGCTTGGATAAGTCTCCCGCACGGCTCTAATGATGCCGCGATCAGTGTTAACATGGTCTCCTTGATTCGGTGATGAATAAGGGTGTTAGTGTTCATGGAACAGCAGGTCAGCCAGAAAAAGATTGAAAAATTTGATGTGAGCCTATGGCTAACCGATCTTAATACGACTGAGATCGGCATTTACCAGCAGGATCGCTACCGGGCTAAATCCCGCCAGTTCACGAAGGATATGGATATTCTTGGTGAGGTGCAGGAAGATGGCAAGCGGGTTGGTCTGGTTGCTTACCGGAAGGGAGCGTGGCGCGATGAAAAGGGCATGAAGCGGCGCATGGTCATCAAGCTCTTTACGGATGAGGTGAACTGGCGCGGCACTATGGATCTGTTGCTGGGCCGCTCTATGCAGCTCACCCATGGCGCAAGGGGCTTTCCTGTTACGTCTTTTAGCTGCAACCTTTCTAATCATGATCAGATCATTCAAATTGAGCGCTCGGCTTATAAATGGTTTTTCCAGCCGGAGCGGTTCTCATTCTTCATCCTGCGGGATCGGGTGCCCCACTATTATGTGCTGCGTCGCTGCTGGATTAATATTGGCGGCGATTATGTGCTCTATGATAACCGGGGCAAGAAGGTCGGTAAATTGAATGGCCGGGTGTTGAACCTTGGTGGCAAATGGAAATGCTGGGTTAAATCGGAGCATTGCGGCGCTGAGATGAAATATGTGCTGCAGATGTTCTGCACCATGCTGCGTTTCAATCAAGAGGCGCAGTGGCATATTAAGGATCTGGTCTCTGATATGCGCAAGGGTAAGCTTGATGAGGAGCTGAAACTTGAAGCGCTGGAATCTGACCTTTACCTTAACCCGCGCCGGGTTCGCTAACGCTGCTGAACGGTCATTGCTCGCATTAAAAGCGGTAAAAGCACTTACTCATCTTAGATAATAACGCGGCTTGTGGTTGATAACTTAGCAATGAGGCGGCGGAGGCTTGGCTCGCTAAAGGCAAGGCAGCCTTCTGTCGCGCTGTTTTCAGGCTTTGCAATATGCATGAAAATGGCACTACCAAGATTTTTTACCCTTGGGCGTTGATTATGGTCCAGCACAACAATCAAGTCATACATGTTATCTTGCCGCCACAGGGCTTCGCTTGAGGCGGGGTAGGGCCTTTTCACGGGCCGGTTATAGTTTTTGTCATCAGGGTCATCACACCAGCCATCATTTGGCTTTAGGGGCTTGATCGGCAAATGGGTAATTGGCCTTTGGAGCTTATCACTGCGGTAATAGACCTGTTGCGGGTGCCAGACGCCTTGTGGGCTTTTCCCGTCGCCTTCTCGCTTACTTGCTGTTTTGCCCGTTCGGCCGAGACAGGCTGGAAAAGTGAGGTTGCTACCGCTAAGCTGAATGAGGCCGTTTGTAGCACTGGCATTTAAGGTTAACAGGCGAAGGGTGATTGGCTCACTAAAATTTGACATAAGTTCAACCCCCATTGGCCTCCTTGTGATTTACAAGTAAGATATAACATCGCTGCTCGCCAATGGCGAAGCTTTTCAATGGGATAGGTATTTATGAGCGCGACCAAGAAAATATTGATTGTTGACGATGATGATGATTTGCGGGAAAGCCTTGTTGATCAACTTTTGTTGCATGATGAGTTTGAGGTTGTTTCAGCCGGGCGGCCTGCGGATGGGTTAGCTGTTGTTGAACAGGAGCGGGTTGATCTTGTGCTTCTGGATGTGGACATGCCTGAGCTTGATGGGCGAGAGATGTGCAAGAAGCTGCGCCGCTCAGGCTTTAAAAGCCCGATTATCATGCTAACCGGCCAGGATTCTGATGCAGACACCATTTTGGGCCTTGATGCGGGCGCGAATGACTATGTAACCAAGCCATTTCGTTTTGGTGTTTTGTTGGCGCGGGTGCGCTCGCAATTGCGTCAGCATGAGCAGAGCGAAGATGCGATTTTCTCTATTGGGCCTTATAGCTTCAAGCCGGCATCTAAGTTGCTGGTTGATGAGGAAGAGCGCAAAATACGGCTAACTGAGAAAGAAACCTCGATCCTTAAATTTCTCTACCGGGCAGGTGAGAAGGTGGTGACACGGGATGTGCTGCTGCATGAAGTTTGGGGGTATAACGCTAAGGTTACCACTCACACTTTGGAAACGCATATTTATCGCCTACGCCAGAAGATTGAGACAGATCCGTCACAGTCTGAACTTTTATTAACAGAAGCGGGCGGATATAAACTTGTTCCCTAATTCATCCACAAGCTTGTTAGTTTATCACCTTCCCTTTTTTAGACTCTAAGCCTAGAGTTTTTCATATCGGACGGGCTGGTTTGAGGGCCAAATTTGAACCAGCCGTGCCGTGCATCAGTGGGGGCCGCAGCTCTCTTTGCAAAATTCATCTGATGTGCCGGTTTACCGATTTTGTGGGGTATTTCGTCAGTAAAGCGTAACCAGAGATTAGATATGGCAGTGTTGCTGTTCTTTTCTTTGAGCCATTCACCTTTTTCTCGGAGCTTTGCGGTTTCCGGCTTGAGAGGGTGGGGTTGGCTTTGGCTATGGTGACGAAATAAAATCTTTTGTGAGGTCATTTATGCAGCTTTCCAATGTGGTTGGGCCGCTAAAGCAACTTGATGTTTTTTCTAAACTAACAGATATGCAGATTCTGCGTATTGTTGAGAGCGCTGAGCGGGTTGTTTACAAACCTGGTCAGGTAATGATTGAGGATGGATGCGCTGGTGATGCAGCTTATTTCATTCTGGTTGGTTCTGTTGAGCGGGTTGGCCAATATGGCCTGCATGAAAGCCATGAGCGTTTTGGCCATGGTATCCTGGTTGGTGAAATGGCGATGCTTGTGGAGCATGTGCATTCTTCAACTGTGCGGGCAAAATCTGAGGTGAAAGCGCTGCGGATTTCGCGCGATATGCTTTATCAGATTATGAGTGAAGATCCGGCGATTGCTGATTGTTTCATCCAGACAATTAAAGGCCGGCTGCATGTGATGGTTGAGCGCATACGTGAGATTGACCAGACGCTTGAAAAAGCTGAAACAGCGACCTTTGATACCGTTTGGGTGGCAACTGAAGGTGCGATGGCAATGCATTAGCCTTGCGCTTGGCCTCTGATCATCAGCTGAGATTTTAAAAATAAACAAAATAAAACGCCGCGTGGTTTAGCCTGCGGCGTTTTTTGTATCTGGTGCTTCTTAACTCAGTCTGATTACTCAGCTTAATTTTGATCTGATTTAATCTCCGCACATAATGGGCTTAAAGTTTAAAGCTTGAAGGTGGTGAGCACTGGGGCGTGATCTGACGTTTTTTCCCAGTCTCTTACCTTGGTGACGACTTCAACTGATGTTGCTTTATCTGCCATTTTGGGTGTTACCCAAACATGGTCCAGCCGGCGGCCCCTGTTGGAGGCGCGCCAATCTTTTGCCCGGTAACTCCACCAGGTATAAAGTGGCTCAGGTTCTGGTGTGAAGTGACGCATAACATCATGCCAGTTGCCAGCTTTTTGCACCGCCTTTAAATGCTCTACCTCTATGGGGGTGTGTGAGACCACTTTTAGAAGTTGTTTATGTGACCAAACATCTGTTTCCAAAGGGGCGATGTTCAGATCTCCAACAAGTATCATATTCTCTGAGTGGGGATTGGTGTCATCTTTGAACCAGTTGGCAAGATTGGTTAGATAATCCAGCTTCTGCCCGAATTTCAGGTTTACATTTCTATCAGGCACATCACCACCAGCGGGGATGTAGAAGTTATGGAGAATGAGAGGGGCTTTGGATGACGTATGGCCGTGTTTTATCTCTACAGCTTGATGGCGGGTGTGTTGGCTGCCGTTAAAGTCTTCATTGCCATATGTTTCGATTGGAATGCGTGAGAGAATTGCCACCCCATTATAAGCTTTTTCGCCGTGATTAATGCGATAGGGAAAGCCCATTTCTTCCAAGGCTTGATGGGGGAAATGCTCATTGGAGCATTTGGTTTCTTGTAAGGCAATGATGTCTGGCTGATGCTCTTTGGAGAAATTTGCCAGATGATCCAGGCGAATGCGGATAGAATTTATGTTCCAGGTGGCGATTTTCAGGTCCATAAAACTTATCATTCCTTTTTTCTACAGGGCTGTGCGGGGCCCGTTAAGCCTGTAGGGCTTTAGAGGCATTTTCATTTTATTTAGCGCTGATTTAGACGCAAGGGTCACGAAATATGGGTGGTCTTCAGGCTTTTCCAGTGGTTTCGCCGTCTGAATATTCTAGACAGTCGTTTAAGAAAATTGGCGCAATGAGACTGTTGTAAAATTAACATGCTTATGATTTTTAACGCTAATTTTATCGCTGATGTAAAAATAAGGTCTGGCATGCTGACCTATTTTTGAGTATAAAAAAAGCGCCCAACCGGGATGTGGACGGCTGGGCGCGGTTAACTGCGATTAGTCACGCGGTGCGATGAAGAGCTTCATTTATGTTGCGAGATCCGCATCTCAAATGTTTTTCGCTCTTCTTCGCGGTGATTTCAGTCGCGAACGCCGAGAGGGAATACGGCGTATGAGGTTGTGTCTCGGTTAGACGGGGGGCACTACCGATAGGAATGACACACCCTCTTGACAATTAGAATAAGCGAAGTTTTCGTTAATTCAATGCTTTTTTTGCATTTTTGTGTCTATTTTACACGCGTGACGTGTGTGAAGCGCTGTCTTGCACCCCCCCAAATACAAAATAATAACAATTTAAGTAGCTGTTCTGCCACAGTTATTTACGGGTTGAAGAAGGGTGTTGAGGACGTTTCCAAGTTGAAAAGTTTTCCATCTATTTTTTCATCAATTTGTAGATTTGAGAGTATTACCTGGGTTGTTCTGCCTTGAACATCTATCACTTTCCATTCTCTAATCTGTAATTCAGGTGTTTTATCAAAGGTCAGCTCTATTTGACCTAAGGCTTCACCTTTGCGATCTACCATAATAATTGAGGCTTGCTCATCGGATTCTATCACGCCTTTAATGACTGCATCTCGGACGATATTAACATCAGCTGCTAGCAAGATGCGGAAAGGTGTTTTTTCTAGCGGGTAGCGGTCTACGCTATCAATATCTCTATCTTCAATGGAAAGATATTCTCCATTTGAAACAATAACTTGCAGGCTTGGAGGGGCATAGTCGAAACGGATGCGACCTGGCCGTTTGAGATAAAATTTGCCTTTTTGCTGACCGTCATCGGGATTTACCTGGACGAAGCGGCCTTTCAGGTCGGTGAGTTGATTGAGATAGTTATTGATTTTGATGATCAGTGCTTTTTGATCATCGGTTAGCCCGTCTTCAATCAGACCATCTGAAATGGCAGCAGACCAACCGGATTTGTCTTTTGGTTTCTCTATCTTGGAGGTTTCATCTTTAGAAGCCTCTTCTTTCGGTGCTTCAACTGTCTCTTTAGGAGCCACAAACTTTGGCGCCTCTTTTTTTGTCACCGGGTCTTTAGAAAATCTATATTCTCCAAAGCCTTCGGCAGCGCTTGCGTTATTCAGTGAAAGAGAGAGACAGAGCGCTGTCGCTGTAAGTAGCAATGCGCTGAGAAGTTTACCAGCACTCGGTGAGTTGCGGATGGGAATCGCAGTTGATTTTGCGGCTTGTGATAATTTGGAATTGCTGGTCATTTATGACAGTCTCCGGGTGGGCCGCAATGGGCATTAACCACCTTAGCTACTGTGAACCTTTGAAGGTTCAAATAGATATGGTGGGGTGCTGTTGATGGCTGCAGTTGAACAAACAGATGTTACTAATGCCTAAACAATGCGACGACTATTTGGCGCAATCTCAGAATAGTCCAGATATTAGTCAAACCGTTGTGGTGGGCAAGTAAAAGCCGCGTGAAATTTGTGGATGCTTCAAGGGCTGAAATGGCTTTGTGAGTGCGATGATTATTCTGAGTTAGTCTTCTTCTATCAGAATTTCTCTTTTGCCATTGCGCCCGGCCGGGCTGACTATACCTTCTGTCTCCATGCGCTCGATTAGAGTTGCAGCCTTATTGTAGCCAATGGATAAACGCCTTTGTAGGTAACTTATGGTCGCTTTGCGGTCTCTGAGTACAATATCTATTGCGTCACTATAAAGATCGCCGCTGCTGCCAGGCTCTCCATTGTTTCCGTCGTCTATCTCTTCATCATCAAGGGTTACGCTATCGAGATATTCTGGTACGCCCTGAGCGCGAAGATGGTTGGTCACTGCAATCACTTCTTCATCGCCGACGAAGGCACCATGTACTCGCATTAACCGGCTACCACCTGGCATGAATAGCATATCTCCCCGGCCCAGTAGTTGCTCTGCCCCTTCTTTACCGAGAATTGTGCGGCTGTCGATTTTGGAGGTAACCTGGAAGCTGATGCGGGTTGGGAAATTGGCTTTAATAGTGCCGGTGATTACATCGACGGAGGGGCGCTGTGTGGCCATGATAACGTGGATGCCAGCGGCGCGTGCCATTTGTGCCAAACGCTGTACAGCGGCTTCGATCTCTTTGCCAGCGACAATCATCAGGTCTGCCATTTCATCAATGACGACGACAATCATCGGCATTGGATCAAAATCCAACTCTTCTTCTTCAAAAATGGCTTGGCCAGAGACGGGGTCAAAGCCGGTTTGCACGCGGCGGTTTAGCGGCGCGCCTTTGCGCTCAGCTTCGCGGATACGGTCATTATAACCTTCTATATTGCGCACGCCGAGCTTGGACATTTTGCGGTAGCGATCTTCCATCTCTCTAACCGCCCATTTTAGGGCTGATACCGCTTTCGATGGTTCTGTGACCACGGGGGTTAGCAAATGGGGGATGCCATCATAAACGCTAAGCTCTAGCATTTTGGGGTCGATCATGATCATCCGGCATTCTTGCGGTGTCAGGCGATATAGCAGAGAGAGCAGCATGGTATTGATGCCAACTGATTTGCCGGAACCTGTTGTGCCTGCGATGAGGAGATGGGGCATTGTTGCGAGATCTGTGATGACCGGTTCGCCGCCAATGCCTTTTCCGAGAATAAGTGGCAGTGTTTCTTCTGCGTGGAGGAAGTCATTTGTTTCAACTAATTCGCGGAGATAGACGGTTTCAAAACTTGCATTTGGTAGTTCGATGCCGATGGCGTTGCGGCCGGGAATAACAGCGATACGGGCTGAGAATGCGCTCATGGAGCGGGCGATATCATCGGAGAGGCCGACAATACGTGAGGTTTTGATGCCGCGGGCCGGCTCGAATTCAAATAATGTGACGACGGGGCCGGGGCGCACATTGAGTATGCTGCCTTTGACGCCAAAATCCATCAGCACATTTTCAAGCATCACCGCCATTTCTTTAAGTTCATCAGGATTATAGGCAGACGTTTCCTGATAAGCTGGTGGGCTCAAAAGCTCTACTGGCGGCAAGATAAATTCACCGCGTTTAGGATGCATGCTGGCAGGGGTTAGCATATGCGGGGCCGCAAGCGGCTGCGTGGCTGCAGCCGGGTCAGCGGGATCCAATCCGCCAGTTGCCCATGCGGTTTCGCCTTGATCAAAGTCGTAAAGGGGCGGGGCGTCTTCACCTCTATAGCGCGGGTTGGCAGACATTGGCGGGTGGCCCATTGGGGATTGATTTTGGAGCTTTTGGCCAGCATGGGGCTGTGCCAAAGAGTTGTTATAAGGTGTGACCGGGGGGGGCATGATATGGGGGGAACGTTTGCCGCCAGTTTGGTTCTGGCCGGATATCGGGTTTTGGGCGGCGGCTTGCCGTTCATTATATGATGAAAAAGCTGGTTCATCATCCATTGCATTTCGCCACCATTGGCGCTGGTTGCCGGCATCTGTATTGGCTCGAATTGAGCGGGCGCGCCACCAATAGCCCAGCCTGTTGAGCGGCGCGCGAAGCTTTTCGCGGAACGCAGCTTTATCCTCAATATGGAAGAGGATGGAGAGGTCTGATGGCCTGATGCCGGTGACGATTGAGAGGGCGGCAAGGGAAAGTGCTGCCAAGATTAGAAATGCGATGGTGACTGATAGTGGGCTTGAGACTGTCATCTCATGGAGATTGATGAGTTTTGAGAGGGTATCGCCGATGATGCCACCATAGCTCTGTGGTAATGGCCAGGCATTGGCGCGCGGCAAAAGGGTTAGAGTTAGGGCGATGAGCGCCATGCTGACCGGCCAACAGATGAGCCTGATTTTGAAATTGCTTGCAGGCTTGTCTAGAATGAGCCTTACGCCCTCAACAGCCACTGGCAGTATAATGAAGCTTGCTGCCAGTCCAAAACTTTGAAACAGAATATCAGCTAAAATGGCACCGGGTTTGCCGAACAGATTGCGAATGGGTTCATCTGTGGCACGGTTTAAGCTTGGGTCACCAACAGACCAGCTCATCAAGGCCACCCAGCAGGCCAGGGCAATAAATGTCAGCACGGCACCACTCATTTTTATGGCACCGTCTTTCAAACCCTGCTCAACCGAGTCTGGCAGTAATGATTTTTTTTGCTTACCCCGAGTGGCTGCAGCAGCCATTATATGACCTCATCCCAATACGCTTTTAAGTCTCACTAAGGCTTCTTCTGTCTCCTCTAGCGAGGCAACAAGAGCCATGCGGGCATAGTCCGTGCCGGGATTGACCCCTTTATGGTCCGGCTGGGACAGGTATGCGCCCGGTAACAGCTTAATGCCACAACCTTTCCAAAGTGTTGTCGTGACGTCAATTCCACCGCCATGTTCAGACAAATTTAACCATAAAAAGAAGCCACCCTCAGGGATTTTAACGGCGAATGAGGGTGAAAGTAACTGTTTAACTAAATCGTACTTCTTGTTGTAAAGATTGCGATTTTCCACAACATGATCTTCATCATTCCAGAGATGGGCCGAGAGATGCTGGATGGGGCCGGGGATTTGGGGCCCGGCAACATTTCTGAAATTTTTGAAGGTTGTGATAAATTGATCCTCCCCCATCACCAGACCAGAGCGGATGCCAGGGAGATTAGAGCGTTTCGAGAGCGAGTTGAACGCACAGACATTGGCCAGGCTGCCTGTTTCTGCTGCTGCGACCTCTAGCGCTGAGGCGGGTTTATCGCGGCGATAAATTTCTGAATAGCACTCATCTGAAAACAGCATGAACTGATGTTCTCTTGCGAGAGAGATGAGGTTTTTTAAATAGGGTCTTGTGGCGACAGCGCCTTCAGGGTTGGAAGGGGTGCAGATATAAAACGCAATGGTGCGGGCTATAATATCTGCTGGGATTTCATCAACGTTAGGAAGAAAGCCATTTTCTGCCGAGCCATTTAGAAACCAGGGGGTGGCTCCGGCGGCCAGGGCTGCCGCGCTATATACCTGGTAATAGGGGTTGGGCATCAGGACGATGGGGTTTTCAATTTCTGCTCGGCGGCTTTTGGCGATAAAAATCGCATAAAACAAGCCTTCTCTGCTGCCATTCAGGGGGAGGATGTTTTTTTCATTTAACTGACCTTTCAGACCCGTAAAGCGCTGCTCTGCCCAAGTTTTCATGGCGCATTGCAGGGCTGGACTGCCATGGATGGGCGGATATTGCCCGACTGAGCTGATGGCCTCTGTTAGTTTTTCGCTGGTCCATGAGGGCGGTGTGTGGCGGGGGGCGCCAATTGTCAGATCAATGGGGGGTTGGCCGGGGGCTATGCCCTCTAATTGGGTGCGCAGGGCCGCGAAGGGGGAGCGGATATCGGAGAAAGTTTGCAGCATAGTATCCCTTATAATGCCCTTGTCGGACCTTTGAACCAATTGGGGTTATGTAGCCGTTTATGATGATCGATGCATCAGTTTGCAACAGGTTAGGGGGTGTTTGCCACCCCAAATACAGAATGATAAGCCTCTGATGCTGTTGCTGGCAGAACCTGCCGCCGCTTGCCTTTGCTAACCGGCAGATGCTTAAGCGCTTTGGCGATTGCCGAGCTCTCTATCATGTTCAATTTTAGCAAGGAATTCGGTTAACGGCAGCATGAACTGGCTGGGTATGCCGCTGATAGCTGTGAGGATTGGATCTGCAGCGAGAAATGGCAGCCAATGAGGGCCGGGATGTGGTGGCTCTGCGGTGTCAATTGCCAGCTGGTTATTCGGCCCATCACAATAGGGAATTGTGAAACCGGCAAGACGGCGCTTGCTGGTTTGTTTGACTAAAGGGCCGGCCAGCGCGGCGCTTAGTTTTTTGTCGCTCTCTTCTTTTAGCGGGTGCGGTGCCAATGCGGAAATCGGGCATTTGCTTTGATGGTCATAATTCGGTGCGCCGTTATTTTTCAGGAAGCCGAAGGAGGAAACAGGCACAGCATAAAGATGCGGCATCTGCGGGGTGTGACCATGAGCTGCGCCTTGATCAATCGACTGGCTGTTGAGCAGTCTCAGACCATATTCCAGATTACTATCGACATTAATCGTATCTGCTATGGCTTTAATGATGCGGTCTGGCTGAATGGCATGGTGAAAGGCATGGACGCCATCTTCAATAAATAAGCGCTCATATTTGCTGAGAGCTAGAATGATATTGTCAAATTCACCATAGCGGCCAACGGCTATATCTGACATTAAACGAATAAAACCGCTGGTTTCAGAGGGGGCGAGCCGCTCGCCAGCCGGGTGGCAGATTATGAGGGCGTTGGCCGCTCTGAGGCTGTGCTCAAACTGACCTAAGGCACTGGCGAGGCTATCTTGCGGCTTATCTTTAGACTGCTCAGGCTGGCCGGCTGCTGAATGCGCGTGGAGTTGGCTTTGGGCTGCGAAATTGCCGAAGAGGTCAAAATCATCCCGTAAGTCGCAGATTTCTATGTCGTAATAGCCGCTGAGCTGGTCTGATGGGGTAGAGAAGAGGCGCCGCCGTGCTGCTGAAAAGTCCAGGCCGATGCGTATGTTATGGACGGGGGGGCCTGATTCTGAGCGGAACAAGATGGGGTCGCTGGCAAATTTTTCAGTGAAAAGCCGCTCAAGCCGCGCGAGGCCAGCCGCATCAGGGAAGCGGACAGCCATATCTGGGGAGAACCCATGGGCGCTCGAGATCAAGCATTGATGCATGCTGGCACAGAGTGTTGTTTTGCCAGCCTTACGGCTGCCGATGATCGCAACGCGATGACCGGCACTGCCTGATGGCGGCGATGATGATTTTCTGATCAAGATGATTTGGCCTCTCATTTGATCTGTTGAATTTAGCATATCTTGCTGGCGGGGGATATCGATCAAGGGCAATATCCGCCGGTTTTTAACAGGCTTGCTTCATGATCATTTCCTTGCCACAAATGACCTTTCTTGTTCGCCCCTGTAAATTAACTGGCGGATTTACGCCCTGACCTTACACCTTAAGGATTGTTGGATCACTGCATGCGTGACAGACATGAGCTGCATCTTATCTGGTTGAAAGAGTTGAACCTGGCTGTTGTGGCACCGCGCCATGAGCGTGAGGAGAGTTACGCTGCTGCGGCCGTGATAATTAAAGGGGATGATGGAGCGGATCTGTTCATCCCTTATGATGGCTATGTAGAGGGCGCGCCGATCGCTTTTCCTCTAACGCGGGGGGATAATTGCCGGATCTCCGTTTTGGCCTTTGGCCATGAGCGGGATGTGGTGGAAGTGGCTGCCTGGCGGCTCAATGAGACTTTATCCCTGCACCAGAAGCAAGCTGACGGTGTTGCTCTTGATGTGACGGTGACAGGCTTTGGTGAGCGATTGCGGCTTGATGATCGGATCGAGGGTTGCGTCGGTGCTGATGAGGCTTTTGCGGGACCGGTTGAGGTTGAGGGAGATGAGAGTGAGGCAGTGGCGCCGCCCCCTGCTCAATCAGCCAGCATTGGCCTGACCATGCTTGATTATGAAATTGAGGGGGAGGTTGATTATAGCGATCTTCTCTCGACGTTTCTGGTGGATGTGCGGCAGGTTGAGAGCGAGCGTTTTACGGCGTTTTTTGTCACAGCTGTCCCCATGCGCTTGCCATATAATGAGGGTGAGGCCTCTGCTGGGGGCGGGCCGGCAGATGATAGCGAGGTTGGACCCGCTGTGCAGCTGCGGCCGTTGCATCACTATCAATTCGCGTTGCAACCAGAGACGATCGACAAACCGTTTGAGCGCCTTGACCCTGACCGTACTGAGAGGGCGGGTGGTCGCGGTGAGGCAAGCGGCGCGCACCGATCTCTCACATCACACCCAAATAACAAAAGTCACCCAATGGCTGGTGCTGCATTGGTCAGCCGTCATGGGGGGTTTGCTGTCCGCCATGTGCCGGCGCTGACGCTTTATGCGGGCACGTCAAGGGAATCTGTTGAATTTGCATTGAGAAATGGTTTTCACCTGCATTGGCGGCGGCAGCTAGAGGGCGGTGGGCTCTATCGCCGGGAACTTCGCGAGCAGGGCAGTTTTCAGATGGAGGCCTTCTCGGAACAAAACTCGCTTGTTCAGCATGAGGGGGCTTATTATTTCCGCTGGGCCTGGCCGGAGGCGGTGATTGGCGATGTGGTCGGGCTGAAATTTGTTTCTGATAGTGCGGTTGTTGAGCTGGATATTGATTTGGGAGCAGAGGATGAGACGCTGCGCTTAGAGGAAGGCGAGGCGCTGTTTCTCTTTTTAGGTGAGACATTTCAACCGCTGACCAAAGAGGTGTTGGCGATGGCGGAAAACCAGGGCCTCTCCAGCCGGTTGCATGGCCATATTGACCGCGGCAGTAAGGGGGCAGCTCTAATACCTTATCTCGGTAGTGCACGGGCGAAAGCTGCTGAAACTTTATTTCACCGCGATGAGGCATTTCAAAAGTTTTTTGATGAGCGGGAGCTGGCGGCACTTTCAGAGGCTGGGCCTTATGGCATTGAGTTGATGGTTTACCGGGACCATCTGTTGCGGACATCTGTTACAGAAGAGATGCGCAGCTGGCCAGCTGAAATTAAGGCGATGGCTCAAAGCGGGCGGCGGGCGAGATTAATAGAGACGTTGAAATTTGAGCGGTTTACTAAAGCGCCAGCAATGGCGCATGCGCTGGTGTTCAATCCTTATTTTCGTGAACGGTTTAAAGCTAAACCCATAGACCCCCATAGCCTGAATATGCCGGTGCTTGAATACCTTATGAGCCAGAGCTTTGCTGATGGGGTGATTGACTGGGCTATGCGGTTGAAAGGGGAGAGCCAGGCAATTCTTTGGCAGCTTTGCCTGAAACGCCCGCAAATGGTTGAGCGGCTTTATGAATTAAAACTTGAACCTGACCTGGCCTTAAATCCGTTTGATGAGCGCAGCCTTGATATGGCTGAAGCGGCGCTGAATGATAGCAGTGGTATTGATACGTATGTGATTGAAAAGAAGGTGATTCCTATTTTTCAATCACTTGGAGAAGAGCGCCGGGTTGAGGAGCTTTCAGATTTTGCGCGGGCTCTGGCTTATGGGGCGGAGGGCAAGGCGCTTTCTCTTGGTGAGTTGAGTGTGTGCCTTGAGGCTGTTGAGCTAGCGCAGCATCAGTGGGATATATGGCGCGAACAGGGAAGAGCGTTGTTCTCTGAGTTTCTTGCTCCGCTGGAGCTTGTGATACCTGAGTTTAAAGATGGTGGGGATTATTCTCTCTCTGAGCGGTTAGAACCGCAACAGCTGCTTATTAATAACCTTTCAGAGCGGTTGGCGCGCGAACTCAACATTGATGATGATATATTGGCGAAGGCGCTTGGATATATTAAGCAGATGAAAATTGGCAGTTTGCTTGGTGAGATAGAGGCGAAGCTTGACCTTGCGTTAAAGTATCATCATGACCTGGAAATTGGTGTTGCGAAGCTCTATGCCAGTTTTGATAGCTCAGTTGATCAGCTCCGCAAGCTGGTTGCTATTCCCTCTGCGGCCTGGCCGGATGTTTCATTTTTTCCCAAACAGTTTGCCGCCCCGCTTGAAGCGCGCCGTGCGGCGCTGGGCGCGCGGTTTGAAGCTGAACTGACCAGCTTTGCCGAGAGCGTTCATCCGGGGGATGGTTTGTTTCTCTCTCTTTTACGCACAGCGCTGGAAGATTTGCAGGCAGGGATCGCTTTATTAGCGGTTTTGGAAACCGGGCGCGAGCTTGAAGAACGGCGGGAAACTCTACAAAAACGGCTTAAATTGGCGTTGCTGTCTGTCTCGACGCAAAGTGTAAAATTGCGCCAGTCTGCCAGTTTGCCGCGAACAGTTCGTGATATCATAATAGCTGAGCGACAGGGACCGCTTGGGTGGGCTGAACTTAGCCACTCTCTTGACCGGCTAGAGCAGGATTTGAAGGGGGGTGACGTTTGATTTTTTTGCTTGCTAATACAAGCCTTTCCTGTCATACGCTCGCATCTGAAACTTTCCCTTAAAACTTGTACTTCGGAGGTCATCATGGAAGGCAAAAACACCTTCAGTGAAACTGCGCTCATCGAAGAGCTACAGACCGATCGCGCGGATGATTGCTTTGTGGCCAATTTTGATGAGCGGAAAGACTATTTTATTGAAAAAAATGGCGAAAAATTTGCCGGTACGCATCTGATTGTTGACTGCATCGGCGCTCAAAATCTGGATTCGCTGGAGGCTGTTGAGCGCTGCATGAGAACGGCGGTTGCTGCTGCTGATGCAACCTTATTGCATATTCATCTTCATCATTTTACGCCGAATGGCGGGATTTCCGGGGTGGCTGTGCTTGCTGAATCGCATATTTCAATCCATAGCTGGCCAGAGCATGGCTATGCGGCGATGGATGTTTTCATGTGCGGTGATGCCAAACCACATAATACACTTGATGTGATCCAAGCCGCGTTTGAGCCTGAAGAGCTCCGCGTTGAGGAATTTTTAAGAGGGAAAGGCGCGCTCCAATGGAGAGATGGGTTGAAGAAACACTCCATCTAGATTGGAGAACCAGGCTAAAGGCGGAAACTGTCCTTTTTGAAAGCCAGACAGAACATCAGCATCTTATTATATTTGATAATAACCGCTTTGGGCGGGTGATGATGCTTGATCATATTGTGCAGCTGACAACAGCTGATGAATTTATTTATCATGAGATGATGGCGCATGTGCCCTTAACCGCCCTGGAGGCGGTTGAGCCGGAAACCGCTAAATCAGTTTTGATTGTTGGCGGCGGTGATGGTGGCGTTTTGCGGGAAGTTTTGCGGCATCCGTCTGTTGAGCGGGCCGTGCTTTGTGAGATTGACCGCTCGGTTATTGATATGTGCCGGGAGTATTTCCCGACGGTTTCTGATGGCGCCTTTGATAATCCGCGCGCTGAGATTGTGATTGCTGATGGCACGGAATATGTGCGCCAGCAACAGGCTGAGTTTGATGTCATTATGGTTGATTCAACTGACCCGATAGGCCCGGGCGCAGTGCTATTCACTAAAGAGTTTTATGGTGATTGCCAGCGCGCTATAAAAGAGGGCGGCGTGATGCTTACGCAAAATGGTTTGCCTTTCATGCAGCCTGATGAGCTGAAGCAGTCAGTTGATTTTTTTAAAGAGCTGGGCTTTGCGGAAAGCAGCGCTTTTACCGCGACGACGCCGGGCTATTTTGGCGGGCCGATGTCTCAAGGGTGGGCGTCTAAACGGGCTGATCTGAGCAAGGTGGATGTTGAGTTGCTATGGCAGCGGTTTAAGGCGCTTGATATTGAGACACGCTATTATGATCCCGAGGTTCACCGGGGCGCGTTTGCGCTGCCGCGCTATATTCGCGAGCTGGTTGAATAAGCAGAGTTTGATAATATATTTAAAAAGGGGAGAGACCTAGCCGGTCTCTCCCCTTTTTTATTTAGCTTTCGTTTGTTAGCTGGAAGCTGTGCGGTACCCATTGATATCCTGATGCTCCCTTTGCCTCTACATAACCAATGCTTGGGAACGGCATGTGAAAGCCGATGACGGCCAGCTTGTCAGTTGCGGCCATATCGAAAATGGTTTTACGGGTGTTTGCTGCTGTGTTTTTGTCGATGTCAAAAACGCAGTGCCAGTCAGGTGCTTCCAGGGAGGCCACATGATGATGGGCGCAATCACCCCAGAACAAGATTTTTTCACTGCCACCATCAATATGATAAGAGAGATGGCCTGGTGTATGACCGTGAGATTTGATGGCTGTGATGCCGGAAGTTATTTCATCTCCTGGTTTAATGAAGGTGAACTTTTCCATTACTGGCTTAACGCTTTTGCGATAAAGCGCGGCTGCTTCTTTTAGGAAGCCGGTGTGGTCATTGTCTTTAATCCAATAATTATGCTCGGTTTCACCAATAACATAGCGGGCATTTGGGCAAAGGGGTTTGCCGCCTTCAAGCAGGCCGCCAATATGGTCCGGGTGACCATGGGTTAATATTACGATGTCAATATCTTCCGGTTTGAAGCCGGCAGGTTTCAGCTTTTCAGCGAGCCAGCCACCATTTGGGCGTTTCACAAAACCATCTTCTCCGTTGCCAGTGTCAAACAGGATTAGCTCTTTGCCGGTGTTAATGATTGTTGGCGTGAAGCCGGGTTGGAATTTTTTTTCGGGAAGAAGATTTTCTCGCATCAATTTGGTGACGGCTGCCTCTGAGGCGTTTTTACCAATGATCGGGTATGGGCCATCGATAAAGACTTCGCTATCTACAATTGTGGTGACCTCAAAATTACCGAGCTTGAAGCGGTAATGGTCTGGAGTGTGGGTGCCGAGCATGGGGGCTTTGGCGGCAAGGGATAGCGGATTGAGCGAGGTAATTAGAGGGGTAAGGGCTGTCGCGGCCGTAGCTTTCAAAATATCGCGGCGGCTGAGGGGAGTGTTATTCATCAGGTTTTTCAAAACTGTCTCCATGAGAATTTATTAGGTCCATGCACTAAGATTTGACAAAGAGTTGATCTCGCATTGGCGGTAATTGGCCATATTTCAGAGCATTATGGGTTTATGCTGCTGTAATAGGAGATCTCTATGCAAAGAGTAACCAGCAATTCTGGTCACGGCTTGTACAAAGCTGCTAAAGATTTGAATAATTCAGTTGATCGACCGTTATGGCATGTTGGCGCGGGCGTCACACTATTTGCGGGTCGGCTTGACTATCATAAGCCGCATTCACATGCAGTGCCCTTGTTATTGGCAGGGTTATATGAACCATTTCTGATACGCATTGAGGGAGGTGACTGGCATAGGAGCAATTCTGCCGTTATCCCACCTGGTGTTGCGTATGAACTGCATGGTGGTGGTATGCCGATTGCCGTCTGCTATCTTGAACCACATTACGGTAATGCCGCTTGGCTTCAGGGGCTTATTGATAAGGGTGATGTTGTTGGCTCTGCAGTATTTGGGCGGTTTGAGGGGGAGCCATTGTTGCGGCATTTGTTTGAGAACCCTAAAGCAAACTGTATGGCTGGTGATATAGTTGAGGAGATTTTTTCCAGCAAAGTGAATGAGAATAGCAAGAGCATTGACCCGCGGGTTTGCAGAGTTATCACTATTGATAAGTCTAGGGCTGATGAGCCTGTATCACTGCGCTCAGCCGCTCAGATAGCTGGTGTTTCACCCTCGAGGTTTCAGCATCTCTTTCGCCAAAATCTAGGTATCTCTTATAGCCGTTATTGTGGTTGGCAAAGATTGCGTCTGGCAATCGGGGAGGTGACTGAGGGCGCTAACCTTACCGGCGCTGCCCATGCGGCGGGATATTTTGATCAGTCACATTTCAGCCGCCAGTTTTACAAAAGCTTTGGTGCTGCGCCATCTAAGACATTGTCTAATATTCGTCGATGCGAGTAGGTTTCCTGATCCAGTTCACTTCAATTGGTAGCTATGCTTGATCCAGCGATAGCCTTGATCATGGCGTTTTTCGACAAAGCCAACGCTTGGGAACGGCATGTGAAAGCCAATCACGGGGAGTTTTTCTGTGGCGGCCATGTCGAATATTTTCTTGCGGGTTTTAACGCCCTCTTCTTTATCGACATCGAACTTTATGTGCCAATCTGGCCGGGCGAGGGAGGCAACGTGGTGGTGCGCGCAATCTGCCCAAAGAAGTAGTTTCTGGCCGTTGCTCTCGATATGAAAAGCGAGATGGCCCGGTGTGTGGCCAAAGGCTTCAACTGGCTCAATGCCAGTGAGGACCTGCATGCCGGGGCTGATAAATGTAATTTTTTCTTTAAGGGGCTCTGTCATTTTTTTGAATTTTGCAGCACCACCCTTTAAGCGATCAGTGTTCATCTCCGCAGTTGTCCAAAAATCATACTCCCGCTCACCGAAGATATATCTGGCATTGGGGAAGGCTGGCTTGCCCCCTTCCAGCAGGCCGCTGATATGGTCGCCATGCCCATGGGTGATGATGACAATATCTATATCTGCGGCTTTATATCCGGCGGCTTCAAGCTGGCTTAAAAGCAAGCCCCCATTGGGGCGCTTGACGGAGCCCGCATCGCCATTGCCTGTGTCGAATAAGATCAGCTCTTGACCGGTGTTGATGAGGGTTGGGGTGAAGCCAGGTTGCCAGCGGGTCTCTGGTAAAAGATTTTCTTTCATTAGCGCCTGAACTTCGGCTTCTGAAGCGTTTTCGCCAATAATCGGGTAGGGGCCATCTCGCATAGCGATGGTGTCGAGGATGTTGGTGATTTCAAAATCACCAAGTTCGAACCTTATGATCATGGGGAAGGAGGGGCCGAGCTTTGGTGCGGCGGCGTGCAAACTGAGGCTTTGGGGGAGGGCAGTGAGAAGCGGTGCGGCACCAAGGGCGAGCGCCCCTTTTATCAGCTGGCGCCTGTTGTGATGATTATTTTTGACAGGGGGCATGGCATTTCTCCTCATTGGCATTGATCATGCCGCTGAATTTAGTGAGGAGTGTGGCAATCAATTTATAAATTATCAATTAGGTGGCAGAATTCGCTTATGCCAATTGCTGGTTGTTTGCTTTATTAAGCTTTGCATTGCTTGCCGATGGCGCGGTTGATGCCGGGGCCAAAACGGCTGCCTAATCTGTTAACCCAATAGCTCAATGTTTTTGCAACAAAGTTTAAGCGGCAGAAGGTGCATGCAATGGTGAAGTTGCCCATTTGCGGGGAAAATTCCTTTAGGCAATTGCCCTCAAATTTGCCGGTCGGGCGAAAGGAGAATGCTACTTTCTCGGCTTTGTTGGCTCTGGTTGTAAGATCGCAATTCACCGGTTGAGCGGGGAGAGTGATCTCCCCTTCTTTCATGGCGATGGCTTTTTCTATCAGAGCTGTGTTTACCTTCACCTTGGCAAGGCAGGAGGCATGCTTGACATTGATGATGGATTTTACCGTGGCTTTCGAGGCGCTTTTCAAGCGTTCCTCATTTGCTCTATCTTCGGCAGTCTTTGAGGTGGTGTCTTCTTCTTTTTTCGTTTCTGTTTTTGCAGCGCTGCCGCTGGCATTGATGACGGCGTCTATCTCTTGCTCTTTGAAGGAGAAGGGGATGTCGCATTTTATCACCGGGCGCTTCTTGCTACCTTGTTCGATCGCGGCTTTGGTTGTGCCAAGGCATTTTTCTATCGCATCGACAGTTTTTTTATGATGGGGCGGCATAGCATTTAAACTGCTGGTAGATAGCCATAACGCGCTGAAGATGAGGGATAAAAGAGACAAAACAGTTAGGGGTACATTCGGCAGTGCGGGGGGTGTTGCTGGCACGCGGGTTTATCCTTCAGCCGGTGGGGTGTCTTCCTCTTTTGCCTCTATGGTGGCAGGGAGGATGATGGTGATGTAACCGCCAGAGATGTTAACGTCTGGTACAGTTTCGCTAGTGAAGGAGAGATACATGCTGGTTTGGCTGTTTTGTGGCATAAGCTCTAGAAGGTCGCCGGCGCCAAAGTCATGGCATTGCAGGATTTTGCCATATAGGCTGCCATCTTCCAGCCGGGCTTCCAGGCCGATGAGGTCTGCGTAATAGAATTCATCTTCCTCAGGTGGTGGTAGTTTTGCGCGCTCTATATAAAGCTTGGTGCCCTTCATCTGCTCAGCAAGGTTGCGGTCAGTGATTTCATCGATGCGGGCAATGAGCAGGTTTTTACGGCCAGAGCGCAGATTTTTAATCGTGAAGCTGTTGGTGCCTTGCTCATCAGTTAAGGGGCCATAGGCTGTTAAACTCTCTTTGTCATCACCGAACAGGCGCAGCAGCACATCTCCTTTGATGCCATGGGCGCCAGCGATGGCAGCGAGTTCAATATATTTAGAGCTCATGGGTTATTCCCTTATGGTCATTATTGACCGGCCCTTAAGGGGCGTGTTGGTGGCCCCTTTTGTAAAAGGGGGTGCCCCTTGAAAAAAGAGAAAAAAACACCCGCCTTGTGAGCGGGTGTTTTGAGTGATAATCGCTTACTCAGCTTTTTCTTCAGCTGCAGCTTCTTCGGCTGGTGCTTCTTCTGCCGGGGCGTTTTTAGCTTCTTCAGCAGCTGCTTTTGCGTCTTCTTCTTTTTGCTTTTTCTCTTCAATGCGTTCCAGAGCTTTTTGACCTGGTTGGGCTTTGTTCGGGTTGTTCCGGGCGCGGCGCTCGAGAATGTCAGCAGCAGCAAGGAAGCGTAGGACGCGGTCTGTCGGTTTTGCGCCTTTAGAGAGCCAATATTTTACCCGGTCCTCAAGCAAAGCTACGCGCTGTTCAGAGTCTTTTGGAAGCAGCGGGTCATAGGTGCCTACTTTTTCAATATAACGGCCATCACGTGGCATGCGGCTGTCTGCGACAACGATGCGGTAGTAAGGGCGTTTTTTTGAGCCACCACGGGCCAGTCTGATTTTAAGTGCCATGTTAGTTATCCTTTCAAGATATTCATTTGATCTGATGATCGAATTGGTTTGAATTTTACGTGTTGGGTTATTTCTTTTTGCCAAAACCGGGAAGACCGGGCATGCCGCCTGGCATTCCACCCTGGCCACCTTGACCACCAAGGCCGCCTAGCCCTGGTAGGTTTGGCATTGGTTTGGGTAAATGTTTTTCAAGGTCTTTGGGGAGCTCTGGCATTTTGCCTGATTTCTCCATCGCCTCTAATTCTTCAGGTGAAATATCTGGCATGCCGCCGCCAAGAAAGCCGCCGCCTTTGCCCATTTTCTTCATCATGTCGGCCATTTGCCGGTGCATTTTCAGAAGCTTATTAATTTCCTGCACGCTGGTGCCAGAGCCGGCAGCGACGCGTTTTTTGCGGCTGGCGTTTAAGAGTTTTGGATGGGCGCGCTCTTTCTTGGTCATGGAGGAGATGATGGCTTGTTGGCGGTTGAAAATGCCATCATCAAAATTAGCGGCGTCGAGCTGTTTTTTCATTTTGCCGATGCCCGGAAGCATGCCCATTATGGCGCCCATGCCACCCAGTTTTTTCATCTGGTTAAGTTGCTCTGACAAATCCTCAAGATCGAATTTGCCCTTCTTCATTTTCTTGGCGATCTTGGCGGCTTTTACAGCGTCAATCGTCTCAGCGGCTTTTTCAACCAGGCTGACAACATCGCCCATGTCGAGAATGCGGTTGGCGATGCGCTCTGGGTGGAAATCTTCCAGCTCATCAAGCCGTTCACCAACACCGATGAGTTTAATCGGTTTGCCTGTGACCCCGCGCATGGAAAGGGCTGCACCGCCGCGGCCATCACCATCAATTCTTGTTAGCACAATGCCGGTTATGCCGATGCGATCATCAAAGCTTTTGGCGACATTCACCGCATCCTGACCGGTCAGGCTATCTGCAACGAGTAGAGTTTCATGGGGTTTGGCGATGTCGCGAATTTCTTCGGTCTCACGCATCAGCTCGTCATCTATATGGAGGCGGCCAGCGGTATCGAGCATGACAACGTCATAACCCCCGCGGCGGGCTTCATCCATGGCGCGGGCGGTGATTTGAACCGGGGTTTGCCCGGCAATAATCTCCAGGGTATCAACACCGGTTTGCTCACCTAGCACGCGCAGCTGCTCTTGTGCTGCTGGGCGGCGGGTATCGAGGGAGGCCATCAGAATTTTTTTGTTCTGCTTTTCTGTGAGGCGCTTAGCAATTTTACCGGTGGTGGTGGTTTTACCTGAGCCTTGCAGACCAACCATCATGATAGGGACTGGGGCAGCAGCAGCCAGGCTGATCGGGTCTTGTGTGTGGCCGAGCATTTCAACAAGTTCATCATGGACAATCTTGATAACCTGTTGGCCAGGCTTAACTGATTTTAGAACCTCTGCGCCAATGGCTTTTTCTGTGACGTTATCAATGAAGCTTTTGGCGACCTCAAGCGAGACATCTGCTTCAAGCAGCGCGCGGCGGACTTCGCGCATCGCTGTTTTAACATCATCTTCTGAAAGCGCACCTCTGCCGGTGAGCTTGTCGAAGGTTGTAGAGAGGCGTTCACTTAATGATTCAAACATTTCTAAATGTACCTTCACCCACTCTCCCACGCCCTTCCACCCGGTCCAGTGTTAGTGTGACCGGGTGGAAGGGCGGGGTCGTGGTTTGTCTAACTCTTTCTATCAGGCGGGCTATTCTGCGGCGGCCGCTCTGTGGTAGTGAGGCCGCGCAGGCCCTCTTTTTAGTGGCGCTTAAGGTTGCCCACTATACAACTTGCTGGGGTGCAAAATGCGCGGGCCGGGAGAGTGGCGGCGATATCTATGCTGCCACTCAGCTTCATCGGTTTTAATTTTGTTTGGAGCTAGCTCCTCAAAATCTCAAAAGTCTTTGCACAAAGCAGTAGCGCGCCCGTGGGCGAATATCGCTGACGGACGTTGGCTTCTTACCTCCCGGCGGGCTAATTGAGCTACCATGTGTAAGTAAGCGGATCTGAGCACAGAACCTTGATTGATTTTGGGGGAAAATGCGGCAAAAGGCGAAGAATGTCAAGAGAATCACTTGCCTTGTATGGATTGCAAAAATTGCAAGACCTAAAAAGAACAAAGGAGAACAAAATTTTGTGGAAAAATGTGCTAGCACTTAACATATGGGAGTGCCAACAGGGACTATGGGGGGAATCTAAGCTAAACTGATGATTGTATCAAGTGACGGTAAAGCCGTTGGTACTCCTAATACCAACGGCTCTTTATATATCAACAGCGAAAGTGGATTGCTGATCATATATGCAAGACAAATATGATTCTTTGGTAGTTGTAAGTCAATGATGTCTTTTTTGATGCATACCACTTTTGCACTTAAATATGAGGAGCTTTGTTATGGCAACAAAGACCATCCACAGAAGTGCGAAGACGGGGAAGTTTGTCAAAAAATCCCAAGTTAAGCGGTCACCTTCAACAACTGTGACTGAAAAACGCCCTTCGAAAAACTGCTCTAGAAAAAAGCGTTAAAATTTAAGCCTCAGTGTTAATCCACTGGGGCTTTTGTAATCGATGGGTAGACTAATGCCTTATTTAAATTCAAGCGCAATCAATTACGTAAATTACGACCCGGTTAGTAAAGTGCTCTCAATATCTTTCAGATCTGGACGCACTTATGATTTTTACGGTGTTCCGGAATGTGTATATGAAGGCTTATTGGCAGCACCTTCGGCAGGTAAATTCTTTCATGATAATATCCGAGATCAATATAGCTTGCGATAATTGTTACATTATTACTTACCAGCATTCTATCATCTCTTTTGGCTTTAAGATGAGACTTTCAGCCCTGCACAGGCCTAAAGTTAAGGCGAAAGTATAAACTTCTGCCTAGTTAGAGCAGATGAAGGGAGGACGTATGTTCGGGTTTGGTAAGTCTAAGATTAAAATTCACCCTGAAGTGGATGGTGGTGTTAAAAAAGGTAGTGCTAATTTTGCCGGTGGCACGCTGACATGTAAATGTACTGATAAGCCGGTAACGGTTCATATTAAGGGCAACTGCGCTTACAACCATGTTTGTGGCTGCACGAAATGCTGGAAGCCTGAAGGCGCGCTATTTTCACAAGTGGCGGTGGTTGGCAGGGATAACCTGACCGTTGGCGATAATGGAGATAAGCTCTCTATTGTTGATGCTTCAGCCCCTATTCAGCGCCATGCCTGCTCTGGTTGCGGCACACATATGTATGGCCGGATTGAGAATACAGATCATCCATTTTATGGTTTTGACTTTATTCATACTGAGCTTTCCAACACGGATGGATTTGAAGAGCCGAGATTTGCGGCCTTTGTGTCTTCTATCATTGAAGCTGGCACCAAGCCGGATGATATGGATGGCATTCGCGGTCGCTTGAAAGAGCTTGGACTTGAGCCTTATGACGTGCTTGCCCCTGGGCTGATGGATGCGATAGCAACCCATGCCGCGAAGAAATCTGGCGTTTTAAAAGACTGATAAAACGTCATTTAATGACTGATTGCTCTAAACTTGTTATAGATTCTATTCGCCCCCATTCCCTAAATGGGGGCGATTTTTTATGTCTATCTGCCCGTTTATGCCGGGATGTAATTCAGGATAGGGCTGAGCCATTTTTCTGCGGTTTCAAGTGACCACCCTTTGCGCTTTGCATAATCCTCAACCTGATCTTTCTCAATTTTGCCAACACCGAAATAGAAACTTTCAGGGTGCGAGAAATAGAGCCCGGATACTGATGAGCCGGGCCACATAGCGTAGCTTTCCGTTAGGCTAATTCCGGTTTGTTGTTCCGCATTTAAAAGTGCGAAGAGTGTCTCTTTTTCTGTGTGGTCTGGCTGGGCTGGATAGCCGGGGGCCGGGCGAATGCCGCGATATTTTTCACCTATTAACTCATCTGACCCTAATGTTTCATCTGCTGCATAGGGCCAAAATTCTCGCCGGACGCGGGCATGCATATGTTCTGCAAACGCTTCTGCCAACCGATCTGCCAGAGCGCTGACCAGAATTTTGGAATAATCATCCCCGGCTTCATTGAAGGCCATTACCCGTTCTTGTTCGCCTAGGCCTGCAGTGACGGCAAAACCGCCAATATAGTCTTTTACGCCGCTCGATACCGGGGCAATAAAGTCGGAAAGGGCTGCATTGGCGCGGTCGTTACTGCGCGCGATTTGCTGGCGCAGGCTATAAAGCCGGGCGCGCTCTGAATTACGGTTTTCATCGTCATAAACGATGATGTCATCGCCCTCACTATTGGCCGGCCACAGGCCAATGACGCCATTGGCCTTCACCCATTTTTCCGCGATCATTTTGTCCAGCATTTCCTGGGCGTCAGTAAATAGGCTGGTTGCGGCTTCACCGAGTTTGTCATCTTTTAAGATGCGCGGGTACTGGCCATTCATTTCCCATGTCGCGAAAAATGGTGTCCAGTCGATATAGTCACGCAGCACTTTGAGGTCATAATCCTCAAAAGTTTTTGTACCGATGAAGGTTGGCTCGGTTGGTGGCTCTGCGGTCCAATCTGCTTTTACCGCATTGCGGCGGGCATCACTGAGGCTAAGGCGGCGTTTCTTTTCCTGGCCTTGCAGATGCTTCTCAGCCATTACGTGGTAGCTTTCTCTAATGTCAGTTTTATAACTTGTCCCTTCATCGGAGAGGAGTTTGGAGACCACACCAACAGCGCGGCTGGCATCGGTTACATAAACGGCCTGGCCTTTTTTATAGTGCGGGTTGATCTTCACGGCTGTGTGGATGCGGCTGGTGGTGGCCCCGCCAATGAGTAGCGGAATATCAAAACCCTGGCGCTCCATTTCGCTGGCCATTGTGACCATTTCATCAAGGCTTGGGGTAATCAGGCCAGAAAGGCCGACGACATCAACTTTCTCTTCAATGGCTTTTTCAATGATTGTTTGGGCCGGGACCATAACGCCTAGGTCAATCACCTCATAGTTATTACATTGCAGCACAACGCCAACGATGTTTTTACCAATATCATGGACATCACCTTTAACGGTGGCCATCAGGATTTTGCCATTGGCTTTGGCATCCTCGGTGCCATTCAGGCGCTTTTCTTCTTCCATATAGGGGAGGAGGTAATTCACGGCTTGCTTCATGACGCGGGCTGATTTTACCACTTGCGGCAAGAACATTTTGCCAGCCCCAAACAAGTCACCAACCACATTCATGCCGTCCATCAACGGGCCCTCAATCACATGCAAGGGGCGCTCTGCTTTTTGGCGGGCTTCTTCTGTGTCTTCTTCTATATAGGCATTAATGCCGTTTACAAGCGCATGGGTGATGCGGGCATAAACTTCCTGCTCGCGCCATGAGAGATCCTGCGCTTGTTTTTTGCCGCCTTCACCGCGGAAGCCTTCGGCAGCTTCAAGCAAGCGGTCCGTTGCATCATCGCGGCGGTTCAGAATGACATCCTCAACCTTTTCTCGAAGGTCTTCCGGAATATCATCATAAACAACCAGCTGCCCGGCATTGACGATGCCCATATCCAGCCCGGCTTTAATGGCATGGAAGAGAAATACAGAATGCATAGCTTCCCGCACATAATTATTGCCACGGAAGGAGAAGGAGAGGTTGGAAATGCCGCCAGAAACATGAGCATGGGGGAGATTTTCGCGGATACGGCGGGTGGCCTCGATAAACTCAACTCCGTAATTATTATGTTCTTCAATGCCGGTTGCGACGGCAAATACATTCGGGTCAAAGATGATATCTTCTGGCGGGAAGTCGAGCTTTTCGCGCAGCAGATTATAGGCCCGCTCGCAAATTTCAAATTTCCTGTCGGCGGTGTCTGCCTGGCCGTCTTCGTCAAAGGCCATCACAACTGTCGCCGCGCCATAATCTCTGATTTTACGGGCTTGTTCTAAGAAGGGCTCTTCCCCTTCTTTCAATGAGATTGAATTAACAATGGATTTGCCCTGGACGCATTTCAGGCCTTGTTCAATCACCGACCATTTTGATGAATCTATCATAACTGGCACACGGGAGATGTCTGGCTCGGCAGCGATCAGATTGAGGTATTTCACCATGGCCTTTTCGCTATCCAGCAGGCCTTCATCCATATTGATGTCAATGATTTGCGCGCCATTTTCAACCTGCTGGCGGGCGACATCCAGCGCGGTGTCGTAATCATCTTTCTCGATCAGTTTGCGAAACTTGGCTGAGCCGGTAACGTTTGTCCGCTCGCCAATGTTAATGAAGTTCGTGCTGGCGTTAGTCATTATTTTATATCTCACGGGCTATTCTGCGGCTGCGTGGCAGCGCAGGCCCTCCGATGGGGCGCGCAATATTTTTTGCGCCCTTATGGGGCGCAAAATGCGCGGGCCGGAGGTTGGTTGCGGTTTTAGCTGTTTTGTAACAACCATGTTTTCTTCTTGCGCTTCAGGTTCCCCACTCGCAATCGCGATCAGGGTGCGCAATATTTTGTACTGCTCCATTTTCTGCCTTCAGTTGCTATGAGGGCATCAATTTACTCTTTTCTCTGTTCATAAGTTTACGCATGCACGAAGGGCTCGAGGCCGGAGAGGCGCATTTTAACCGGCACTTCAGGGGTGACGCGTGGTTTATATGGGGCCACGGCTTTTGCAATGGCAGCTATGTGAGCGGGGGTGGAGCCGCAGCAGCCGCCGATCATGTTGATCATGCCTTCTTTGGCCCAGCCTTCAATTTTGGCGGCCATCTCATCTGGCGTTTCATCATATTCGCCCATCTCATTTGGCAAGCCGGCATTGGGGTAGGCGCTGATATTACAATCTGCGACCTTGTGCAATTCTTGGATGGCCGGGCGTAATTGTTCTGCACCGAAAGAGCAATTCAGCCCAATGGAAAAGGGCTTTAAATGGCGCATGGAATAAAAGAAGGCTTCTGGTGTCTGGCCAGAGAGATTGCGGCCGGAGAGGTCGGTTATGGTGCCGGAGATGAGAATGGGGAGTTTCAACCCCAGCTCTTCAAAGACTTGCAAAACGGCAAAACCTGCAGCTTTTGCATTGAGCGTATCGAAGATTGTCTCGATCAAAATTACATCCACACCGCCTTCAATCAGCCCTTTGGTTTGGGCGGAATAGGCTTCCACAAGCTCATCAAATGTAACATTGCGATAGCCGGGGTTGTTTACATCTGGTGAGATAGAGGCTGTGCGGTTGGTTGGCCCAACTGCGCCGGCTACAAAGCGCGGCTTCTCTGGTGTTTTCTCTGTCCATTCAAGGGCGGCTCTTTTGGCGACTTTGGCGGCTTCAACATTAATTTCATAGGCGAGCTCTTCCATGCCGTAATCTGCCATGGATATGGTTGTGCCGTTGAAGGTGTTGGTCTCGATGATATCTGCGCCAGCGGCAAGATATTCGCCGTGTATCTCTTTGATGATTTCTGGCTGGGTTAGGCTCAAAAGATCGTTATTGCCTTTTACATCGCTTGGCCAATCTTTAAAACGATCACCGCGATAGTCTGCCTCGCCCAACTTATAGCGCTGGATCATTGTGCCCATAGCACCGTCAATGATCAGGATGCGCTCGTTGCAGGCTTTGATAAATTCGTCTGTTCTATTGGTCATCTTCTTGCGCTTTCTATTCTTACGCTTAAACGTCTCTAGCCTTATTTAGCGGGTCGGGTTTGCTGGTGGCAGGTGGGCGGCCCTGCGCTCGCTATAGCGATCCACCAGATAGTCTTTTTTACCCCTTGTTAGCAGGGTGAACTTTACCAATTCTTCCATCACATCAACCACCCGGTCATAAAGGGGGCTATCTTTCATGCGGCCATACTCATCAAATTCTGTATAGGCCCTGGGTACTGAAGACTGGTTGGGGATGACGAGCATGCGCATCCAGCGGCCAAGGACACGCAGGGAATTAACAGAGTTAAATGATTGCGAGCCACCACATACTTGCATCACAGCCAGGGTGCGGCCCTGGGTTGGGCGCACGGACCCTTTGGCAAGGGGGATATGATCAATCTGATTTTTCAGTACAGCAGAGACGGTGCCATGCCGCTCAGGTGAGGACCAGACATGGCCATCGGCCCAGAGGGCGAGCTCCATCAGTTCTTGGCATTTGGGGTGATCATCTGTGCCGGGGCCTGGGAGCGGCAGCTCTCTCGGGTCGAAAATATTTACCTCGGCGCCGAGTGATATGAGGATGCGGGCCGCTTCCTCTACCAGTAGACGGCTGTAGGAAACTTCGCGGCACGAGCCGTAGAGTAACAGGAACTTTGGCGCTTCTGTTAGCTCCGCTTCGCTCAATCCGAGTTTTTCATGTGCGGGCAGGGCCAAATAATCTGGATTTATGTTTGGCGTTGAAAGATCTTCCCAGACTTTAGAGCCGGTATAGATGCTGTCATTTTTTCGATCTATGGTCATTTTATCAGCGCTCATAGTCAGGTTTAGTTTTTTGCATGATTTACAGGGCGGAAACCCAGCATGTGGCAAATGGCATAAACAAGGTCGGCTCTATTTAAGGTGTAGAAATGTAAGTCGCGGATGCCCTCATCTACAAGGTCCATAACCTGCTCAACGGCAATGGCTGCTGAGACCAGTTTGGCGGTTTGCGGGTCTTCATCCAGCCCTTCATAGCGGGCGCTGAGCCATGGTGGGACGGTGGCCCCGCTAGAAGCCGCGAATTTCGTCATGGTTTTAAAATTCAGGATCGGGATGATGCCAGGAATGATAGGGATGGTTATGCCAGCCGCGCGTATTTTATCCATATATCTATAATAATGATCATTATCGAAAAAGAACTGGGTTATCGCTCTTGTGGCGCCGGCGTCAATTTTGGCTTTCAGCAGCTCAATATCAGCATCGATGCTAGCGCTTTCCGGGTGCTTTTCAGGATAAGCCGAAACGGAGATTTCAAAATCGTCTGATATTGCCTTGATGCCTTTGATTAGCTCAACACTGGATTGATATCCACCAGGATGGGGGGTATAGGCGGTGCCGATACCTTCGGGTGGGTCGCCGCGTAGTGCGACAATGTGATTAACCCCGGCTTCATGATAAGAGCGGATGACGTCATCTACCTCATCTTTGGTGGCGGAAACACAGGTTAGGTGGGCGGCAGGCTTCAAGCTGGTGTCGCTCACCAGCTTTGCAACTGTGTTGTGTGTGCGCTCCCTTGTGGAGCCGCCAGCGCCATAGGTGACGGAGACAAAATTTGGGGCGAGCGGTTCCAGGCGGCGGATAGATTGCCACAAGGTTTCTTCCATCTTCGCGGTTTTGGGCGGGAAGAATTCAAATGAGATTGTGAGGGCATCTGCGCTCACATCAAGGTGACTGCGTTTTCCGTGGCTCATGTGGGGTCCTTTATTTGCTGGCAAGCCAGAGCGAAACATCCAGCGCATTTTCTTGTGTTGTTGTAGAGGGGAGGCGCTTAAACGCCAGGCCCTTAAGACCTGTGCCTTTTAAGAATTGCCAAAGCTGATCTTCACTGAATCCCAGGCGCTGATGAGCAAAATTGACCCGTAGCTGTTCCTGCTTATGGGGGGCAAAGTCAACGATAAGCAAGCGGCCGCCTGTTTTCAGTAAGCGGGCGGCTTCTATGCAGGCGTGTTTTGGTTCTGCGAAGAAATGCAAAATCTGATGCATGATGACGGTGTCTGCTAAATTATCTTCAAGCGGCAGGTTGGTGATGTCGCCATGGCGCAGTTCGCAAGAGGTTATACTCAACCGGTCGAGCCGGGCACGGGCATGGCGGAGCATCTCTTTATTAATATCAATACCGATGCCGGTTTTGAAAAGATGGTGAAACCGCTCGAGTATGCGGCCTGTGCCTGTGCCGAGGTCGATTAATTTTTCAACCTGAGTATCACCCAGCAAGGTTTCCATTTCGTCTTCTACCAGCTCTTCGCGAATGTAAAGGCTGCGGATGCTGTCCCAGTCTTTGGCGTGGGTTTTGAAATAGGCTTGTGCTTCACCAGCCCGAGCAGCCATGACTTTATCTGCCTGTTGGCGATCTTTGTTGAAGGTTTTATCTGCCGGGTTGGCGGCTGTGAGCAGCTTGGTCACAAGCGCTGCGGGGGCACCGTCTCTTGCGATGCGGTAATAAACCCAGGAGCCTTCCTGAAAGCGCTCAATGAGGCCAGCGCCGGTCAGGAGCTTCAGGTGGCGGCTTAAGCGGGGCTGGCTTTGGCCCATTATCTCGGTCAGGTCTTTCACGTTATGCTCAGCGCGGCTTAATAGCACAAGAAGGCGAAGGCGGGTTTGGTCGCCTGCTGCCTTCAGGGCGCTTAACAGCTCGTCTTTGCTGAGGGTGGTGGACACGTTGTGAGACCTTTTACACCAAGATAGATTGCCGATTGCTTGAGATTAGCCAGGTGCGGTGATCCAGGGTTTCGTGAGCGGGGCCTTAAGGCCAGCTCATGTTCACAAATCAAAGATCAAAGCGGTTACTGATATCTCAATCCTTCGGTAACATATAAAGAAATCTTTATATGTCAATAGGCAATCAACATAGTGCCAAGACCAATGAGGCAAATGAGCTTGATAACTTCAAGAAGTTTGAAGAGCTTATGGGGTGTCTCGTTGGCGGGGCGCTCACCTTTGTGATAGGCGGAGATGTTAGCAAATAATTTTGGGCGTAGGTAAAAACGCTGAAAAAGAAAGCTTAACAGCACCACAGAGAAGATCAGCCAGCTATAGCTGTTTTTCTGAGAGAAGATCATTGTGGTGGTGATTAAAACAAGAAACAGAAACTCAACCCGGTGAAAAAGGGTGAAGGTTGCGCGGCCAACTTCAAGGGCGAGGGCTTTTTCTAGCCCTTCAGCTTTGAACTTTGCTGGCGTTGCGACAAAGCTATGGCCAATCACGGCACCTGCCCATAAAAATGGCATTGCATCCGGGACAACTGTAGCCCAGCGATAAGGGCTATCTGCCAGATAAGTGAAAATTTCAAACATGGGGCAAGCTTTCCTGGTGGGTGTTTTTATTGGGTTGCGCTTTTGGCTTCTCAGGATAAGGGGGGCGAAAAGTGCTGAGCTTTTAGTCTATCAGCTCTTTGGCATACCATCCTTTGATATATCTCCAACATATTGACCATTTTTAAAAGCGGCTGGAGCTATGAACTGGCCATTAAAAAACATCGCGAGCTGGAGGCTTTCTGCTATGCGCTCGGCCCGGTCGATGAATAAGAGGCCGATATCCTGACCGCAAACCTCTATGGCGGTTTCTCTAAAGAGCTGGAGCCATATAGTAAAATGAGCTGGGTTTACACCAGATAAAGCCGCATGTTTTGGCACTGGACGGCCTTTATACTCGCCTGATTTCAAGGCGATAGAGCGCCAGAACTGGCACATTTTAGCAAGATGGGTTGGCCAGTTATCTTTTATCACATCATTAAATAGAGGGCCGAGCTGCTGATGTGTGCGTATGCGATCATAGAAGCGCAGTACCAGCTGTTCAATCATCTCTTCTGTTATGGCCTCATGCAGGGCCGTGCGAGGGCCGGATGAGACGCTGATATCTTCAGCTGATTTGTCTGTTCGGTTGGTCATATTACTTACATCCTGGATGTGACTTATTTTTTGGGCTGTTCTGCTGGTGTGTTTTCTTTTGATTTTTTGAAGAAATGCCAGGTGCCGTCTTTGCCAATTTCCGTTTCGTAATAATCATAGCGGTTTTGCTTTAGCATTCTTTCGGCAGCTGTAGGGCCCACTAGGCGAAAGAGATCTATCTCTTGTGCTTTGGTGAGTTTATCAAGCGGGGTGGCGGCAAGATAGGGCCATAAGAAATCACCGTTTTTGGTTTTTACGGGAGGGAGAGCAAACAGCTCTGCTAGCGCTGCCATTATGTCTCTTGCGGTGCCGTCGCTGGAGTTGTTCTTCCAATGGGCGATGGGTTCACTGATATGCTCTTCTGAGAGAACAGGTGCTAGCTCGTTGGTCTCGAATAAATCACGGAGCTCCTCTAGGTCACCGCTGGCGGCAGCGGCGGCGAGGTCTATCATCATGGTCTTTGTTAGATCTGGCAAATCATCCGGGTTGGTGACGAGACCTTGAATGGCTGTTGCTGGTGTCTTGGTCTCTGCGCTGCCTTCCAGAGCTTGCAAAGAGGGGGGCTGGAGGCAGGCAAAAACCATCAGGGCCAATAGCCCGATAAATGACCTTTTCAGCAGCCTGGAGTGTGCCATCATAGATTTTGTCATCGCTGGACTAAGTTGCATTTTGCTGCGCTCCTTGTTTATTCAAAGCCTCTTTTGTAGTTTGGGTTTGCTCAGCTTTGGTCATAACAATGTAATAAATCAGGACTAGGCCATCTGGATACTAAAAATTTAATCTTGCGGCTAAATACCGTGATCTGAAAAATAGACTTAGCAGTGTTTTATGACCCTCTTTACTGTTGTCTCATACTTTTTGACGGGAGTTGGCCTGGGCTTGCTAATTTCAGCACCGGTCGGGCCGGTGAATGTGCTTTGTATTCAGCATAGTTTGCAACGGGGCTTTTTCGCCGGGCTGGCTGTCGGTTTTGGCGCCTTAATCGCTGATCTCTTTATTGCGGCGATGGCTGCCTTTGGAATTTCAGCTATTTCTGGTTTTATGAAAACTTATGAACCTTTGGTGCAGGTTGGCGGCGGTATTGTGTTGTTGCTGTTTGGCGTTCGGCTGTTTGTTTCTCATCCGCATTGGTCTGCTGATCAGGTAGAACAGCGAAGTGGGTTTATCACCCATCTTGGTGCATTGCCGCAGAGCTTTTTGCTGACAGTTACTAACCCTGGAGCGATCCTTGGTATTTTTGCAGTTGTTGGCAGTGCCGGGTCTGCTGTTGGGGGGCTCGAAACTCACTCAGAAGCTTTGATGCTGCTTGCTGGTATGGCGCTTGGTGCCTTTGCCTGGTGGGTTTGCCTTGCCAAACTTATCGCCAGCTTTAGGCAAAAACTTTCAGATGAAAGACTGCGGCTGATTAATCAGATAGCGGGTGGGTTGCTGATTATATGTGCGCTTGCTTTATTTCTGAATGTGAGTTTATAAGGCGGCGCTTATTGGGTGACGCGGTCGAGGGAGAATTCACCATTACTGATGCGGATGCTTAGATCCTTAATCATGGTGGAGACGGCATCTTCTCCATATGAGGAAACAAGATCGGTTAGGGCTGCAAAGAGAGATGCACCGGCTATGGTTTCTGGCTCTAACCCGGCGATGATTGCTTCTTCCCAGGCGTCAATGATGTAGCTTAACGCTTCTGCATTTAGGACAGTCTCTTCGCCATGTATCCTAAACGTCATAAACCACTCCACCTTTGCCCTGTTTTGTTTGCTGAGACGCTATTCATACAAAGCTGCGTGCATGATGAAAAGGCCAAGCTCTATACAAGGTAAATGAGTGGAAAATCAGAGAGGGGGATTTGATCGTAATGAGCTAACAAATGTTAGCGTTAACGGTTGGCAACCAGTTTTTCTGCGATATCGATCCCTTCATCAAGGAAATGATCAATCGCCACTTTGGCAGAGGGGGTGCAGTGCCGGTAGGTGCGCTGGAAACTGCGATAGCCTTTATTAAAGCTCTTGGTTAGTTTCAGCTTCCGTTTCACTGTTTGCCCTTCAGCGCTGATCAGCTGTTCCATCTTTTTACGCCAGGCCTGTTGGTCATTTATGCCGCAAAGGGCCCTGAGGTAATGCACAGCACCTAGAATCTCACTCAAACGCAGCAGGCTTGCGTCATAGGGCCGGTTCTCAGCGGCGCTGTGGGCCTCTTTTAGGCTGGTGCTGAGTAATAAGGTGGCAAGAAAAATGGCCACGACACTATTTTTAAGTGGTTTACGCATCTTGGGGGCTATTCTGTTTGCATTTTCATAACTGGATAGATGTCTCTGATGCGGCTAGCATATATCAGATATTACGGTTTAAGGGGGGAATCTTTGGCTCTTCCCCGGTCTCTTTATGTTAATGATGGCTGATCGGCATAATAATAGACATATCAGCGAATTTTTTTGAAAATTTGACGGATGCGGGTTGCAAATTTTGCAAAAGCCTTTATCACTCTTTCTCTCTTGCGGTGCCCTGGGGAAATGGTTATTCTCCGGCGCATCTGATCTGGAAATTTCCAGTTATTTATTGGGGCGTGGCCAAATGGCAAGGCAGCGGCTTTTGGTGTCGAAGATTGAAGGTTCGAATCCTTCCGCCCCAGCCACAAACTTTTGAAGACTCCACTTAAATTGAGTTTTTTATCGTGACTTTCATCCTAATGATTAGGGCGGAAGTTTTTTTGTTTGCGCGTCCTCGTTCGCTAACGCTCACTGCGGGCGACGCGTGGCCACCCCAGCCACAAACTCTTGAAGAATCCACTTAGAATTGAGTTTTTTATTGTGACTTTCGTCCTGATGATTAGGGCGGAAGGTTTTTTGTTTGCGCGTCCTCGTTCGCTGACGCTCACTGTGGGCGACGCGTGAACCACCCCAGCTAAATTAGATTTTTGTCTCACGGGCTATAGCAGCTGCGCTGCCGCCCTCCGACGGGGCAGCGCTAAGCGCTGACGGCCTGGCGGTCTACGTTTTACTCTCTCAGCAAATTTTGGGTTTTTATGTATTTGAGACTTTGGGGCGGGGTAAAATCTTTGTGGCTTGTTGTGCTGCAATACTAAATTTCTACCCGGTGCTTAGACTGGGCCGCGCGGCGTTTTGCGTGGGTGGCTAGAATGGATAAGTAGATTGCCAGAAATTAGCGGTTGCCTTTGGTGGCAGCCCAATCCTTGAGAAAAGAGAAGAAGCAGGAAGCGCGGTCGGGGGGGCGCCTCCTGCTTCGGGCGTTACTCTGCGGCTTCGGGGTGGGCCGCGGTAACGTATTCGGTTTTGTTTGAGGTGAAGCGTTTTTCAAAACCACGCAAAAGCACATAAAACACCGGTGTGAAGATGAGGCCAAAGAAGGTCACGCCGAGCATGCCGGAGAACACGGCAACACCGATGGCCTGACGCATTTCGGCGCCTGCGCCGTGGCTTAATACCAGCGGCAACACACCCATGATAAAGGCGAATGAAGTCATCAGGATTGGGCGTAAGCGTAGCCTGGAGGCCTCAACGGCGGCTTCGATTGTGGTGCGGCCTTTATGCTCCAATTCTCGTGCGAACTCGACGATCAGAATGGCATTCTTACAGGCTAGGGCGGCCAGCACGAACAGGCTGATCTGGGTGAAGATGTTGTTGTCTCCGCCACTGAAGTAAACGCCTATAATCGCTGAGAGAATGCTCATCGGCACGATCAAGATCACGGCAAGCGGCAAGGTTAGGCTTTCATATTGAGCAGCCAGCACCAAAAAGACGAAAAAGATGCACAGCGGGAAGATATAAATGGCTGTGTTGCCTGCCAAAATTTGCTGGTAGGTCAGCTCCGTCCATTCAAAGGTTAAGCCTTGTGGGAGTGTCTCGTTTAAGATGCGCGTTATGGCTTCCTGCGCCTGACCAGATGAGTAGCCGGGCGCTGGGTTCCCATTGAGATCCGCTGCACGAAATGCATTGTAACGGGCAGCAATCTCAGGGCCAAAGGTCTCGTTCACTTTCAACACCGTGCCAAGTGGGACCATCTTGCCTTCAACATTTTTTGTTTGCAGGCGCAAGATATCTTGCGGGGTAGCGCGGAAAGGTTTGTCTGCCTGGGCGATCACTTGATAGGTGCGGCCAAACTGATTGAAGTCATTGACATAGATTGAGCCAAGGTAAATCTGCATGGTGCGGAATACCTCATCAACCGGGATGCCAAGCTGTTGCGCTTTGGTGCGGTCAAGGTCAGCGAAGAGTTGCGGCACATTGATATTATAGTTTGAGTACACGCCCACTAAGGCCGGGTCGGCATAGGCTTTTTTCGTAACTTCTTTCAAGGCGTCATCCAGAGCTTTATACCCGAGGTTGGCGCGATCTTGAATCTGGAGTTTAAAGCCACCAGTTGTGCCAAGGCCGCGCACTGGAGGGGGCGGGAAAATAGCAATAAATGCTTCATCGATTTTATTAAACTCAGCCTGGAGCTTGCCTGCAATGGCGCGGGCGCTCAAATCTGCGGTGGTGCGCTCTTCAAAATCATTCAGCGGAACAAAGACGATGCCAGCACTTGAGGAGTTCACGAAGCCATTCACTGAAAGGCCAGGGAACTGCACTGCGTTGGCGACGCCTTTTTGGCTCAACGCTATATCTGACATTTTGCGCATTACGGCTTCTGTCCGGTCTAGTGTGGCACCGGCCGGGAGCTGGGCAAAGCTGATGAGATATTTTTTATCCTGGGCTGGGACAAAGCCTTTCGGGACCAGGCTGAAGCTGAAATAGGTGCCAACGACTAGCACAGCAAAAATCGCCATCATTATGCCTTTGCGCAGGCTGAAGCGATGAACAGCTCCTGCATAGCCGTGCTGGCCTTTTTTAAAGCCCCAGTTAAATAAACGGAAAAACCAGCCGAATGTCAGGTCCATGAATTTTGTGAGCCAATCGGTTTGTTGGTCACGTGGTTTGAGCAGCAACGCTGACATGGCCGGGCTGAGGGTCAGGGAATTCAAGGTTGAGATGAAGGTGGCTATAACAATGGTTAGGGCGAACTGTTTATAGAACATGCCCGTCAACCCGCTGATGAAGGCTAGCGGTATGAAGACGCCGGCGATAACCAGGGAAGTGGCGATGATTGGCCCGGTCACTTCTTTCATGGCCTGGATGGTGGCCTCGCGCGGCTCTTTGCCTTCTTCAATATTCCTCTCAACATTTTCAACCACAACGATGGCGTCATCGACCACAATACCCACAGCCAGAATGAGGCCGAAGAGTGAGAGCACATTAATTGAGAAGCCCAAGGGAAGCATGATGGCGAATGTGCCGACAATTGACACTGGCACTGCTAGCAATGGGATGATGGAGGCGCGCCATGTTTGCAGGAACACCACAACAACAATAACCACCAAAATCACCGCTTCTAACAGGGTAGTGATGACGGCTTTGATGGAGTTGCTAACAAACACGGTTGGGTCATAAACGATTGTATAATCTAGATCTTCCGGAAAGTTCTTTTTTAGCTCTGCCATGCTTGCGCGGACGTTACTTGATATATCAAGAGCGTTTGAGCCAGGGGAGGCAAACACTGGAATGGCCACCGCCTGCTCATTGTTCAGCATGGAGCGGAGCGCATAGGTTTGAGCATCCAGCTCAACCCAGGCGACATCGCTGAGCCTGGTTATAACGCCGTTTTCATCGCGCTTGATGATGATTTCTTCAAACTCTTTCGGGTTTTTCAAACGCCCCTGGGCATTTACTGGCAGCTGTATTTCTGTGCTGCTGCTATAGGGCGGGCCACCAATGACACCAGCGGCAACCTGCACATTTTGCGACCTGATGGCGGTGACAACCTCTGTTGGGGTCATGCCGCGTTCCGCGATGCGGTCGGGATTTAACCAGATGCGCATGGCATAGTCACCTGAGCCAAACAGACGGACCTGGCCAACGCCGGGAATTTTACCGAGCTGGTCTTTGATGTTCAAGTTTGCATAGTTCCGCAGATAGAGCATGTCATAACGCTCTTTCGGCGAGGTGAGGTGAACCACCATTGTCAGGTCTGGTGAACTTTTTACAACGGTTACACCAAGCTGGCGGGTAACCTCTGGCAGGCGGGGGAGGGCCTGTGATATGCGGTTTTGAACCAGCTGCTGTGCCAGGTCCACATCCGTGCCGATGGCGAAAGTCACGGTTAGCGACAGGCGGCCATCAGCTGTGGCGAGGGAGTTCATATAGAGGAGATTTTCAACGCCGTTAATTTGTTCTTCCAGCGGGGTGGCGACCGTCTCTGAAATTACAATCGGGTTCGCGCCGGGGAACTGGGCTGTGACCTGTACAGAGGGGGGCGCGACTTCAGGATATTCTGAAATCGGCAGCATGAACATAGAGATCAGCCCCATCAGAAAAATGACGAAGGATATGACGCCTGCAAAAATTGGCCGGTCGATGAAATGGCTGGAGAGGTTCATGGGCGATATAATCTTTTACTGATGGCTAAGCGTTACTATATGAGCGGTCAACTATGGGCCTTGCTGGTTAGTCTTTAGCAAGGCGGAGTTTTTTTGACTGACCGTCACTGGCGGTTTTAGCGTTTTTAAACTGGGGAGCAACCTGCATGTTGGGCCGGATGCGCACAGTGCCGGAGGTGATGACGGTGTCACCTTCTTTCAATCCATCCAGGATAATGCGGCGTCCATTGATGCTGAGGCCGATTTTAACTTCGCGGTATGTTGCTTTGTTTTCACTATCTACAACATAAACAAATTTGCGGTCCTGATCTGTGCCGATGGCGCGCTCAGTAATGGCGATTTGTTTGTTTTCGAGGTTATCAATGCTGCCAACTTCAACGCTGACTGTCATGCCGGGGAGAAGCTTGCGGGACTTGTTTGGGAAAATAGCGCGGCCGCGAATGGTACCGCTTGTTGCGTCAATACGGTTGTCAAAACTGTGAATGAAGCCTAGATATTTTTTGCTATCTCCGGCGAGTTCAATCCGTACCGGGATGCGCACAATATCTGATTGCGGAATGTCTCTAACTGATTTGATGTAGGTTTGCTCATCAACTTCAAAATCAACATAAACCTTTACATCTGCCACAACTGATGTGAGCAAGGGGGCATTGCTGCCTGCTTGTACCAAATTACCTTCTGTGATCTCTGCCCGGCTGACCTTGCCTGAAATGGGTGCTTTCACATAAGCATAATCAAGGTTGATTTCGGCTTGCTCGACCAACGCTTCCGATCTGAGAATTTCAGCTTCAGCGACCTTGTAGCTATTGTCGCGCTCATCTAAGAGGCGTTCGGAAACGGCTTTTTTCTTCACCAGTTCAACGGCGCGCTCATAATCTTTTTTGGTAAGATCCAGCCGTGTGCGGGCGGTTGCCAAGGCGGCTTTAGCTTGTTTCAGCGCAGCTTCATAGGGGCGGGGGTCAATGACGATGAGGATCTCATCCTTTTTGACATACTGGCCATCTTCAAAGCGCAATTCAGTTATGCGGCCCGAGACTTGCGGGCGCAGCTCTGCCCGGTCAACGGCGACAATATTGCCTGAAAACTGGTTCCAGATCTGGATGGCTTCTTTTTTAATAACCACCGCATCAACTGGCATACCAGATGGCTTTTCAGCTTTCTTTTCTGGCGCGGCTTTTTCTGCGGGCTTCTCAGCTTTTACGTCAGTTTTAGTTGGATCCTCTTTGGCTGAGGCCAGCGGCCCACCAACGGCCAGGAAGGTTATGGCCGCCACAGAGAAAGCTGCGATAAGCAAAATAATAGATGGGATAATCGGTATGTTGATCTTTCTCACGGTACGGTCCTTAAACTGGTGCGGCATGTACTATATTACGTTTCACGGCTATCTTTACCAGATAGTCAACTGGCAACATTTTCGACCTTTTGTTGAATGCCAACCAGGTCTCTCAGGCCGCTTTTTAAGCTGTGGCGAATAAAGCTAAGGTCATTTTTTATGCGGGCCAAAATTATCTGACCTACGATGAATGCAAAAATTTCTTGGGCTTTCAGTTTTACATCTGTTGTCGGGTCAATTTCTTTATAGGCGATCAGATCGCGTAGGGCGCTTTCATAATAGGTTAGTTTCTTTGCACATATATCACGAACTTTCTCGCCGATGGCCTCATCTTTTGCTGCAAGCTCAGAGCCGAGGGTGATAAAGGGGCAGCCGCAAACCTGTCCATGCTCAATGCGCATTTTTTCTTGTTTTTCATAAAGGTAATCAGCCATCTGATCTAGTCGCTCTATCGGATGGCGGCGCGGAGAGAAAATATCATCATAGTCAGCGATGGTTTGCTGCATGCAATATTCCATTGTTGCTAAAGCCAGATCTGCCTTTGAGGGGAAGAAGTGGTAAAAGCTGCCTTTTTTAACATTAGCTTTGGCGCAGATATCATCAACACTGACAGAATTATAGCTTTCTAGCCAAATGAGTTCATTGGCTGTTTCAATCAAATTCTGTCTGGTATCTGAAGGTGCTCGCGCCATAAATTAGTCTCTCTTTCGTTTATGAAAGACAGAAACTTATCGTTAATTGACTAATCAGTCAACTGGCCAACTCTGAGATGCTTCTGAGAGCGCGATTTTGAGACGATTGGTTAACTATTTCCAGATTTGAAGTAAAGACCGACAAGGAGAGCCAGAATGGCTATGGCCCAACCGAGGATGTACCAGCTAATGGTGCGGCCATGGCCATTTTCCTCGTCTTCGCGGCGCGGACGGATGCCAGCGATGAAAAGCACCGATTTGGCAGCCAGGTTAAAGGCGACCAGATTTATGGCAAATAACATAGCGGCATCCAGGGATTGATAATAATGACCGGTGGCGAGGCTAAGCCCGGTCATGGCGATCGGGGGGAGGAAGGCAACCGCCACCATTACGCCGATCAAGGTTGAGACAGTGCCTTGTAGTAGCAAAATTGCGGCGGCGACCCCGGCGCAGGCGGCAACAGGCAAGCTTTCAAACCCATAATCAATTAGCGTGGCGGCGAGGTTCTTATTCGCGGAGCTGCCCATCATTACGCCTGTGAGCAGCGCGGTGATGAAGGTGAGTGCTGCCCCTGACATACCGGAGAAAAGCGAGGTTTTGATGAGCTTTGTATCTGCTATGGCGGTGCCGAGGGCTAGGCTTAGATTGGGGCCAATAAGCGGGGTGATAACCATAGCGCCAATTAATATGGCCAGGTTTCCTTCTACCAGAGCTATTGTGGCAACGATGGCAGAAATGATGACTAAACTTATATAGCTGCCATTTAAATGGGCCTGGTTCCTGACCTTTTCTACCATTTCTTCACGGCTGATAATTTCAAAAAAGTTTGGCTGGTTTTGCTCTTCTTCCTGCCGCTCTTCTTTGTAATTTTTAGGAAATGTTGCATCTACAGGTATAATAATGACACGTATGGATTTGTCTTGCTCTGCGATTTCTTGCAAATTGTCCATCAGCTCCTGGCGGTGTTCTGCCACGATTAGGTAAAGTGAGTGAGAGTCTTTGTTTTTTTGCGTCCAGCGATTAATTATATTATCGCAGCCTTTAATTGCTTCCTCTGCTTTGTCAGCTGAGGCGTCATTGTCGCAGAGAATGTGAATGATACGGAGTTGCATGAGAAGCCCTTTAAGCGCTGAACGAAATTCAGTTGTTTGATTATGAGGGCATTTCTGACTATGCCTTCCTTAATTAACTGATGGTTGAGAGTAGGCAGGGCCCTTTGAAGCTGCAAGCATAATCAATGGTTTGTTTGGCTTACATAATGGGAAATTTATATATTTGGCTATAGATCATAATAAGAGCATAAAAGTAGTGCGCCCCTTAAGGTAATTAGCCCGCAGCAAAGTTAGAAGGTAGTTTCATGGCCAATAAGAAAAACACCATTATGGTGGTGGATGATGAACCGCAGATCCGCAAGCTTCTGAAGATCACTCTCGAAAGTGAGGGGTATAAGGTGGAAGAATGCGAAGATGGCGGCCAGGCCACAAGGCTTTGTGGATCTATAAAGCCTGACCTTGTCATTCTTGACCTTGGCCTGCCTGATATGGATGGCAAAGATGTGATTGATGGCATTCGCTCCTGGTCACAAATGCCGATACTTGTTTGCTCTGTGCGCGATGCGGATAGTGAAGTTGTGGAAGCGCTCAGCCGGGGCGCTGATGATTATGTGACGAAGCCATTTAATCCGGATGTGCTACTGGCGCGGATTGAAGCTAATTTACGCAAAGCTGTAACTCAGCAAGCCGGTGAGCCTGACCTGACGAATGGTCGTATCAGGATGGATCTGGTGCGGCATGAAGTTTATGTGGATGGGGAGAGCTGCTTTTTTACACCGAAAGAATATGAGCTGCTGCGCTATTTTATGATCCACCGGGGCAAGATGATTACTCATAAGCAATTGCTTAAAGATGTGTGGGGGCCGGCCCATGGTGATGATATGCAGTATTTGCGAGTGTATGTTAGTCAACTGCGCGAAAAAATTGAGCATGACCCTAAAAACCCGAACTATGTCATTACAGAACCGGGGATTGGCTATCGCATGGAATTATTAGAGATTGAATCTGCTAGCTCTGAAAATTTATCAGAAGACTAGCTGGCAACCTTAAGAGTAAGATAAGTCTAGCCAGTGGAATAGCTGCTGGATTGGTGCTCTAAAGAGACTTAAAAAACCGTCAATCTGTTGCATAAAAAACCCCGTCAGTCATGAGGCTGCGGGGTTTTTTTTATTTATGTCGGCTTTGAGTTTTGCCCTTGAATAAAACCAACTATGGGCAACCATGAAGGTATGATTGGCCATGATTATTATTAGTGGTTTATTGGCCTAAGTCATTACCCGCCAGGCTATTTATGATAGCGGTTGAATATCTCTTCGAGAGGGGCAAGACCAGTATCTTTGACGTGGACCATGACATGGCCGCTCTCTAGTTTTTTCAACACTGTCTGGGTTTCTTCTTCCGGTATGCCATAACCTGACATTAAAACACCTATGCCGCCTGCGGCTACGGCTCCACCTCCGATTACAGCTGCAACCGGGCCAGTGGCGGCGAGAAGAATGCCGGCTGTTGCCGCGGCGATGGGGGTGAGCACTGCGCCAAATGCACTAATGGTCCCCTCCGGAGCTTGTTCTATGCTCTGATTATTAGTGGTCATTGAGGTTTCATTTACTTCTACGGTATTGTCTTGCTTGACGACAATATCGATTTTCTCTCTGGGGATTCCCTGTTTTTCAAGATCCTCAATTAATTGCTCAGCTTTTTCATAATTTGGCAGAGTTATATAATAATGTTCCATATTTCCTTCCTTTTTTCAGTTGCTTGCTTTTGTGTTGGTTTGTCTTTTACGGGCAGATAGGCTTGGTCAGCCTAAAGAGTAGCTACTGGATTGGTGCTAGCTTGCCCGTCTGGATTTAACATCTGTTGTCTCCCGGGTTTTGGTTTTAGAGGCGGCATCTTGCAGGGCCGTCTTCAGCCCTTCTTCCAACGTTGGGTGGTAGAATGGGGTTTCTAAAATTTCGTTTATGCTCATGCGCTGGGTGAGGGCCATGGCCAGAAAGTGGGCCAGATGCTCTGCTGCCGGGGCCATAATTTCCGCGCCTCGGAAATAGCCGCCATTTTCATCTGCAAAGAGGCGGATTTTGCCAAAATTTTCATTTTCAATTTTAGCGCGACCCTGATTTTTAAAGTCCACTTCGCCGGTGATGGTTGTGTCATGTCGCATGGCATAATCTGTGTCGCCGACCACAGCGATCACTGGTTTGGTGAAGATAATTTCTATCTGTGGGTAGCGGGGCGAATCTTTGACATCAGAATGCAAGGCGTGATAGGCGGCTCTGCGACCTTCATCAACTGATTCATGTAGCAGCGCATGCTCATCCGTAACATCGCCTGCCATATAGATCGGGACGCCCGGCACTTTCATAGTGTAGCGATTGAAGCGGGGGATGCCGGTTCCGTTTGTATCGACACCAATTTTATTCAGGCCGAGTTTTTTTAAATTTGGTGTGCGGCCAGTGGCGATGAAGAGGCCATCTACCAGGGTTTCTTTTGTAGGGGTGTGCAACAGTATCCCATCACCGGTTTTCTTAATGTTTGGCTCTGTATCCAGCCAAAGGCGCATATCTTCTGCCAGTGCTTTTTTAATGGTTTCATTAATTTTAGGATCGCTAACAACGCCGAGGCGGTCATTCATTGTGATCGCGGTGATGTCTATGTTCAGCTTGGCAAATGCCTGACTCATCTCAAGGCCGACAGCGCCGAGGCCAACTACGGCGATGCGTTTTGGCAGGTCTCTGCGCTCAAACAAAGTATCGCTGGTGATAATATCGTTGTGATATTTTGAGTATTTTTCGGGAATGAAAGGCTTTGACCCGGTGGCGATGACTGTTGCTTTGGTGTGGTAGAGGCGATCGCCGACGCGTATTGTTGTCGGGGTTTCAAAGCGGGCGTAACCTTGAACAATATGCTCGTTCAATTCATCAACACCAGCTTTCACATCGCTTACAAATTTATCTCGCTTTTTGCGCACATTCTCTAACACTGAGGGGATGTCAGGAGTGAGCTGCTCTGAGCCGATAATGCCGGCCTGCGGCATTTTCTTGTGGCTATCATAGAGCTTTGCAGCGTGTATCAGCGCTTTGGTGGGCATGCAGCCAACTCTTGCGCAGGTCGTGCCGGTTTCCCCAGCTGCTACCATGATTACATTGTCTGTATATTTTCTGGCTTCTTTTAATGCGGAAATGCCTGCTGAGCCGTCACCAATTATTATCAGATCAAATGTATGAAATGTGCGTGCCATTAGAAGGTGGTATCCCTGAATATTACTATCATAGGGAGTATGAGGTGCAGGGGGTCAATTTGCTATTCGCGCTGGAAGGCGTGACATAAAGGGGTGATAAATTGACGCTGCCTTTATTGCTTATCTTTATCAGGCATATCGAAATTTGAGGGGGGTGCTGTCAGATTGGAATGGAACCAGCGAAAGGAGATTTATCATGCTTGGTTGGGCACTTACATTTTTTCTACTTGCCGTTGTTGCGGCTGTTTTAGGTTTTGGTGGTATTGCAGGCACGCTTGCCTGGGCTGCTAAATGGCTCTTCGGCGCCTTTGTTATTCTATTCGTAATCACATTAATTGCGAATCTGGTTTCCGGTCGCCGGACACCACCACCCGTATAAGATTAGTTTAGATACAAAATCTAATATAACGACTTATCATGCTCAGCACGGTAACCTTAAATGGGCCGTGCTGAGCTTGTTTTGTTAAACTCATATATTGGTATCTAATTTATTTTTGCCCTATGTTTTTTGGCTTCAGCTGAAAACTCTGACCTGCTGTAAACTAGCTCCCCTTCCCCCCATCATTATAAAAACAATTGCTGTAAAAAGCTGCCTCTACAAATGCATCATATGGCCAGCTGCGCCTTAAGTTTTAATGCTATCCACGGTTGTGTTGTTTTTATTCTCTACTGCTACTGTCATGCATTGGTCTTTTGGATTTAAGTGATGATGGAGTTAGATGAATGAGTGATGATATGACTAAGTTGAGCAAAATCATCGGCTCTGTCAGTTTGGATATAAAAGCTGTGAATGAGATTTCAGATGAGCTTAATAAGCTGATTGGTGAGCTTGATGAAGGGTATTCGGCTAAGCTTGTCTGTTCATTTGAAAGGTTGCATGAAGGGCTGGTTGAGAGGGTGAGCATGCTGAAACAGAAAAACCATATTCTGCAAACAATTATGGAGACTAAGTCTTTAGAGATTGTAGATGTGGTTATTCCGAAGCGCAATTATTGAGCGGTGCTTTAATGGGAGCTGATTGTGTTTTGCTCACTATTTTAGTTTAGACCATTCAGCTCTTCATCAATAACATCAAGCAAGTCATCAACCATAAAGGGCTTGGTTAGATAACTATCTGCTCCCTTGCTGCAGGCTTCCTCTATTGTTTTTCTACCTTTGCGAACTGTTAGCACGAGAACGCGCGGTGTTATCAGCTCGTCATTCCCTGCGAACAGCTCTTTTAAACGAGGTAATAAGTCGAGGCCGTCCATATCCGGTAAGCCGAGGTCAAGAACGATCAGGTGAGGTTTGACCTTTTGACAAAGTTCATAGCCTTCCTGGGCAGTGGCCGCTTCATAAAAATGGGCACCTTCATCCTCCAGAGACACGCGGAGGAATGTCCTGATTGATTGGGTATCGTCAATTGCAACTATATGTTTGCCCGCGAGCGTCATGAATTCAATGCTCTCTTTTCCTCTATAAGGTTACGATATTTTGGGAACCAGACGGTAAATACAGCGCCACCATCTTCGTGATTGCTAACTTCTATGCGGCCTTTTTGTTTCTCCATTGAGGCTTTACAGATGGCAAGACCCAAGCCGGTGCCTGCTATCTGACTGTCTGTTAACTTTAGTCGCTCGTATTTATCAAAAATAGCCTCAAATTTATCATCTGGTATTCCTTTGCCCTGGTCTCTGATTTTATAGCTAAAGCCTTTGCCATCGGGGCCGAAACTGACCTGTATTTCTGTATTGGCCGGTGAGTATTTTGCAGCGTTGTCTATTAGATTCTGCAAGATCTGCTCGGTCATCATCTGGTCCATTTCAACTTCATACTCAGTCTCATCAGTTGCTATTTCCAGTTTATGGTAGCGCAACCGCTGGCGTAGCCGCTTTTTAATAGCAGCTAGTGGTTCATAAGGTGTGACCCAGTCTTTGTTAAATTCAATTTCGCCGCTTTCAATACGGGTCATATCCAGAATGTTAGATATGAAGCTATCTAGCCGTTGCGCTTCATCTAAAGCTGTTTCAGTTAGCTCATCCGCAATTTCAGGTGAGAGACGATCTGATTTGCGCATGCGTTTGTAAACGCTTAGTGAGCCTATGATTGAAGCGAGCGGGGTTTTCAAATCATGGGAAACACTTGAAAGCAACATTGAGCGTAGCTTTTCTTGTTCCTCTCTCATCCGGCTTTCGCCCATTAGTTTGGTGAGCTCAATACGTTCAAGAATGCTGGCGGCTTGATCGGCAAGAGCTGTTATCAGCCGCCCTAAGGAGGCATCTATTATGGTGTTATCATTAATTTTAATTCCTAAAACACCAATATCGCCTTTGCTGGTAATCATCGGCTCAAAACGCCAGTTAGAGTCGTGTCGATTTAAAGAGCCAAGACCAGTTGTTCTTGTATGGGTCCAGCAATGGTTCAAGGCATTTTTGTCATTCTCTGATAGCTCTATATCTTCTGGATAAACCATAGATATTTCTTCTGGACGCATGAGCGATGGGGTGAAAAAAGCGACTTTTAATTCCAGCAATTTGCTGAGTTCACCATGCAGGATGCGCAAGGCCTCTTTGCGCGTGTTTGCTGTGGTTGCGATGCGCAGTACTGAGTATAATGCTTGTGAGCGCCGCTCTTTACGCATTAGCGCTTTGTTACTCGCCCGGCTGTAAGCGCCCATTAAAGAAACGATTAGCGCCGTGACTAAAAAGATTGAGAGGCTGACACCGTCAGCTGAATTGTCGATACCAAAATTATAAAATGGGGCGCTGTAGAAATAATTAATGCAGGTGAAGCTAAGAAGGGCAGAAACAAGCCCTGGTATTAAGCCATATCTGAGCGCGGTTATGACACAAGCTGTCAGGAAGAAGCCCATGACATTATGCTCGTTAATCCACCATTCTGTCGTTGAGACAAAATATTTGAGTGTTTCGGTCGCGAGTAGTGCGAGGGCAACAAAGAGAACTGCGTAGCCAATATCAGCGAATTGTATGTCACGAAAGCGGAAACGCTCAAACCAGCTTGGTGTGTAGAAATTGCCAGAAAGTGGGAAGATTTGAACGGCTGTATCTACATGGCGCAGCTCTCTTGCGGCCCGCTCAGCTAGTGAGGCGCGAAGCTCAGCGAAAAAGCCTTCTTCGCTGCTTTGGCCGATAATGACGTTTTTGATGGATTTACCGCTTTCGATATAGCCTTCAACAAAGGCGACGATGCCATCGATAACTGTTTTGCTTTCAACCTGGTGAAACTGGCCGCCGAGCCGCTCTACCAAAGTGCTGAAACGCAATAGACGCGCTTGAGCTTCAGAATCAAGAGATGCATGGTCCGGCGTTTCAATATAAACGGCGACCCAATTCAGGTTATTTTCTTTGGCGGTGTTCGAGGCTGTTCTTATGAGCACATGAGATTTCGGATGTGCATTAACAAAAACCAGAACTGTTTGTTTTTGGTCGCTATCCACTTTCTCTCACATTTTCTCTATTGGGAGTTTCAGATTATGCTTAGCCGTATAAATTTTCCATAAGTGTTTATTAATTTGGATGTTTATTGAGGGCTAGCGAACTCATCTTTTTGTACCAGCTTGATATGATGTAAGGGCAGTCTGCTTTTTATACAGACTGCCCTTATGATATTAATAAATTATAATATAAACCAGTGGCTTAATTGTTATCCTTGATGGCATCGGCTGCGTCATCAGCGGCATCATCAATTGCGTCGCCAGCGTCTTCTACAGCCTCACCGACTTTTTCAGCAGGCGTTGGCTCAGGGTTGAGTGCTTCACCGGCTTCTTCCACGCCTTCTTTAATGGATTCTGCTGCATTATCAATGCGCTCACCAATTGTTTCTTCTTCTGTCATGCTGATACCAATTAAAACGGCGGCAGCGATGATGCCGATGATGATGACTATATGAATGCTTTTCATTGGTAAATATCCTTACTTATCTAGTGTCGCGCGAAGCATCCAGGCGGCTTCGTCATGTTGCGCCATACGTTCAACCATCATATCAGCAGTTACTTCATCGCCTGCTTCTTCCGCTACTTTCAGAACGCTGCGGGCTTCTTTTGAGCAGGCTTCATTATCGTGAAGTAGGTTTTCGACCATCTTATCGGCTGAGCCTGGGAGGGTGTCATCTTCATCGATAGCTGAGAGTTTAATATATTCCTTGAAGGTGCCTGGTGTGAAATGACCAAGGGCACGAACGCGCTCTGCCAAGATGTCGCCAGCTGCGTGGAGGTCTGTATATTGCTCCTCAAAGGTTTCGTGCAGACTATGGAAATGCGGTCCGGTTACATTCCAGTGGTAGTATAAAGTCTTCATATAAAGCATGTAGCTGGTGGCCAGGAAGCCTGCCAGATGTTTTGCAACTTCTTCGCGCTTCTTCTTTTTCACACCGATATCTACGGCTTCGTCATCAACTATTTTAAGTGTTTCGCTAACCATTAAATTACTCCTCTCGAAATTTCATATTTGTTATTCTTGATTGAGTAGAGCGTAGGCAAGATGTGATTAACTCGCTATTCGGCGCCAACTGTCTCTCTATCAATAGACCGTAAATTTCAAGGTGGGACCGCTGACTGTCACCAGCACCAGCAAGAGCCCATGAGGCGGGCGGTTCCTATGAACTTGCCCGGCCGCTGCTTTTTTGCGGGCTTTCGGTCGGCTTTATGATGCTTCTTGTTCAGCTGGTTTTTGCGAGCCAGCTTTTTGCTGGCTGCCTTGATCAAGGGGCGCGAGAGATTCTACGCCGCTCTTAATGTGAAGATCTCGTTGCGGAAATGGAATTTCAATGTCGTGCTGTTGAAACTTTTCCCATATGGCGAACATGACATCACTTTGGGCGCGCCAACGGCCTGTGGTTACATCATCCATCCAGAAGGTCACCATGAAATTCACCGAGTTGTCGCCATATTCGCGGAGAAAAACCTGAGGTTTTTTACCACTAGTATTCGAAATGAATTCACAGCAATCAGTTGCCTCTAGCATCAGTTCTTCCGCTCTTCGCAAATCTGTATTGTATGCAACGCCAACCGGAATCTCGATGCGGCCAGAGGTGCTGGTATGGGTGAGGTTGGCGACGCGGGAGACGATGAAATCTTCGTTTGGCACCATGACTTCTTTGCCATCAAAGGTTTCTATAGTGCTGGCTCTGGCACCAAGGCGGCGGACGTAACCTGTGACACCGTCATCCATCTCAATTAAATTATTAATATTGATAGAGCGCTCAGAGAGCAGGATGATGCCGCTGACGAAATTGGAGGCAATTTTCTGCAGGCCAAAACCCAGACCAACGCCAAGTGCACCTGAGAAGACAGCTAGCGCTGTTAGGTCTATGCCAACTAAATTGAGAGTTGTCATGGCCAGGAGAGCATAGAGTGCGATGTCAAAAAGTTTGACCAATAGCTCTTGCGTGGAGCGGGTTAGGCTTTCCCGGTGGCGGATGTAACTTGAACTTGCTTCACTGATGAATTTACCAATCCATAAAATGATGCTGACCACTAGAATGGCTTTCAGCATTGTATAGGCGGTTATCTCGACATCTCCCAGCATGAACCCATAGCTGCTCAATTTTTCTGCAACAGGGGTGAAATAATCAAATAAATGAAGAAATGCGGCGGGTACTAAAATAACCAGGGTCACGGCGCGCACCAGAGTGTTGGTGACAAATGCGCGGATAAAAACAATCAATAGCCAGATTAAAGAGAGCTTCTGGGCAATTAGGATCAGCGGGCTTTCGCCTTGAAAATTGGCGGCAATCGGCTGGGTCGCCATAAGGAGGAGGAGCGTGAGTATCGGGAAAATAAGGCGGGTCATGCGCTCTACCAGCCAGGGGGAAGAGAAGGCGGCCGCATTTTCAGTGGAGAGATTGGCCCGTTTTAAAACGGCTCTGAAGATACTGTTTATCAGTATGGCTGCTGTGAGGGCTACAGCAACAAAGATGAGTTCCGTCCAGGTTGTGGGTTTTGATAGCCAGGACATAATATCAGTGAATGCGGTGGAAAGTTCTGTCGTCACTGTATCTATGGGCAGGGATAAGTCCGCAGTTATGTCAGCCGGCATCTTCAGTCTCCTTAAGCTTGTCCTGGTCCTGGCAGCATAGGGGCTATGCCATCAATCCGGCATAAGAAGCAGGGGGGCTTGGTATCAAGGGGGCATCAATTGATGGGCTATTTATGGATGAGGGCCATTGAGCATATTTAAACCTAACCCAATTGCCGTCACCTTTGATGCCAACGAACAGGGCGCGCAACTCAATGAAGCGCCTCAGTTAATGAGGAGAGACAAATATGAATACTGATATTATCGAAGGTAAATGGAAGCAGGTTAAAGGTTCAGTCCAGACGAAGTGGGGCGAGATTACCAATGATGAAGTTGATGAAATTGAAGGTGATGCCACGAAGCTAGCTGGATTGATCCAGGAGCGTTACGGGCGCACCAAGGAACAGGCAGAAAGAGAAATTGAAGAATGGCAACAAGGTCTCAATACATAAATAACGAGGAGATAACGATGGATATTATTAGAATACTTATTGCAGTGCTATTACCGCCGCTTGGTGTATTCATGCAGGTTGGTCTTGGCAAACATTTCTGGCTAAATGTCGTGCTGACGCTTCTTGGTTATATCCCGGGTATTGTGCACGCTGTTTATATCATCGCATCACGCCCAAACCATAGTGTTGCATAAAACGTGATATATAGTCGATTGTATTAAATCTAACCGCATCACCGGACATCTCGCCTTTGGGCTGGATCATCGGGGTGCGGTGATTTTGTGTGTGGCTACCGCCTGGTTCATGCTTAGAATGATTTCTAAACTTTACTGCCGAAACAGAAAGAAAAATATATGACTGAAGCCCCGCTTTATACGATTGGCTTTGTTCTAGTTGCTTTTCTAGCAGCTAGTCTTTTTATTATGGTTGGTGCGGTTCTGCGCCATGCTGTTCCCTTGATTCAAAAATTACATATTCCCGCAGCTGTGCTTGGCGGCATTATTGCTTTGTTGCTTGGGCCGCAGGTGGCCGGGCCTTACATAGCTGAAAGCCTTTCTATTGAAGCTGAGATGAATGAGATGTTTAAGCTTTGGAAGCAAATGCCGGCTTATCTGATCTCTGTGGTTTTTGCAGCGCTTATGATGGGAAGTGCCATACCTAGCCTTGGAAAAATCTGGACGAATGCTTCGCCTCACCTGGTTGTTGGCTATATCAGCGCCTGGGGGCAATATATTGTCGGCATTCTTCTGGCGTTGTTTGTTCTGGTGCCGTTTTATGATGCGAACCCGTTAAGCTCTATGCTTGTAGCAATTGGGTTTCAGGGTGGTTATGGGACAGCGGCTGGTTTGAGCGACACTTATGGGCCGCTTGGTTTTTCTGAGGGGTATGACCTTGCATTGGGTATGGCGACGGCTGGTAAGGTCTCAGCCATTCTTATCGGATTGATGCTGATTAACCTGGCTGTCAGGCGGGATGAGATGAAGTCTCCTCAAGAGAAAAAGGAAGAACATCTTAATGAGGATATTTCTGAAAAACAGGCGAAAAAGCTTTTTCAGCGTAAGCGCGAAGAGCAGCATTTTTCTGCTGATACGCTGGTAATTCATTTTGCCCTTCTAAGTTTAGCGATTGCCGTAGGTGGCTTGCTTAAGTTTGGCCTGACGAGCGGTGAAGGGCTCTTCCTTGCTGAGGGGGAAGATGGCTTTATGAAATTTATTCCGTTGTTTCCGTTAGCGCTTATTGGCGGCGCACTTGTTCAGATGGGCATCTCACGCTTGAAACAGCCTCAACTTGTTAATCACCAGACACTACATTCTTTAAGTCATAGTTTTCTTGATCTCTTAATTGTGGTCGCGATTGCGACATTGTCTTTAAAAACCATTGCAGATAATTGGCAGCTATTGTTGATCCTGATTTCTTCTGCGATTGGCTGGAATTTGTTTGTGTTCTTTTTCATCGCGCCGCGCTTTTATCAGGACCAGCCCTGGGCGCGAGGGGTCGGTGATTTTGCTCATGCGACCGGTGCAACAACCACGGGCCTATTAATGATGAAGGTGGTGGATCCAACTGATGATGCTGGTGCGCGCTCCAGTTTTAATATGAAGCAAACATTTTATGAGCCCATTGTAGGTGGTGGCTTTATTACCGCTTTGTCATTGCCTGTTGTCCATGCCATTGGGCTGGTGCCAGCTTTGTTTGTTTTTACGGCATTGCTGATTATCACTTTGATCTTTGGCTGGAAGGTTGTGGGGTTGAACGGCCGCAGTAACCTGCTAACGCCGAATTAATAGCTTTTGGTTTTGTCATTTATTGTTGTTGGCCGCTATGTCCTATTTCTTTGAATGGTGCGGGCGGCCAACATTAATTCTTCTATAGCTTTCAAACTCATACCGTCTCCTACCGTCTTGTTCGAACCTTCCTTGCGGGTCCCTCTTTCATAAATTTGCTCTATCCTAAAGTTGCTCTATCCTAAAGTTTCTATGCTGGCTCTCTTTTTATGTTTCGCCTCCCCGGCGGGCCGGATGAGCGTTTTATGCTAAATTTATGATTCTCATTGGCTGGCAAATCGATTGTTGATCCTTAAGCTGACACTCTATCTCCAAGACAATTTAACGGCCTGTACCAAATGACTGGTGCTGGCTTTCACTCAAAGGAGAGTTTAAGTGGCGACGACAGCTGAAGAAGTAAAAAACCTCAAAAAAGATATCGGTCAGATTAAAAACATGCTGGCGGACCAGCTAAATGGTTCAGCCCAGAATGGCAAAAGTGATACCATTTTTAACCGTGATGAAATTGAAGACATGGCGAACCGTGCTGGTAAATCTGTACGTGAGTTTATGACTGACAAGCGCGAAAAAATTACCGATGCAACAGATCAGGCTGAAACGGTGATTAAAGATCGTCCGTTTGCAAGTGCTGCTGCGATGTTTGCTGGTGGTATGCTGCTCGCAACCTTGTTACGGAGACGCTAATGTCATCAGGGTCAACAATGTTAAAAAAACTGGCCTTTGCGGCAGTTGGGCAGGCTTTACCTGATAAAGCCTCCCTGACTGCTTCGCTGCGTGCAACACAAATAGGTCTTGTTGCAACTGTGGCCTTTGGCGTTTTTGTTGCTTCATTTCTACTGCTCGGGCTATTTGGTTTTTACCTCTTGTTGCGAGCTGAGGGGGTAAGCCAGCTGACGTCATTTGGTTTAATCACCGGTCTGTTATTTATGCTCACCATAATCACTGGCTTGATTGCAGAGCGCTATGTTTCCAGAGCAAGTGAAGACGTGACAGAGCAGATGGATCCGATGGCGCAGGTTGGTCATTTAGCAGAACCTGTTGAGCAGATCTTTTCAGCCTTTCTTGATGGTATTTTAAACCAGGGTAGCAGCGCTTTATCTAGAAAAACAAATGGGGCTGCTTCTTATAAGCTCTATGACGTTGATCGAGATGTAGCTGTTTCACATGATGCGTTTCACCGACAACATAGTGTGAGACGCCAAAGTTGAGTTGGCAGGCTGGGTCTGTAATAGCAATATAGATGGTTTTCAGTGTTCGGTGATATCGCCAGCATTTGAGAACTTCTTTTTAATCTGGAAAATATATCCCTTCGCTTCGTCAGGCATAAAAGAGTTTAGTGGATTTGGACGAGGCGTATGGCTGACAGAGCGCGGGTTTGCTTTCGTCTACCGGCGCTATGGGATTGTTTTGCCTAACGTTGTTACATCATAAATTTATAAACACAGGAATGTTCCCATGGCTGCCAATGAAATTAAAAATCCTTATCTCGGTTTTATCTGCCTGGTGTTGGGCTTTGTGGTGATTTACCTTTTGAAGCCGGTGCTTTTGCCTGTGGTGCTTTCATTATTCCTCATCGCGATTGCGTGGCCAATTACTGTTTGGCTTAACTCCATCTTCCCTAAAAATATCAGCTATGTTTTATCTTATGTGGCTTTAATTGCCTTGTTTGGTTTTTTTGCCGGACTTTCTTACATATCGATCGCGCAATTTATTTCTCGCATGCCGGAATATGAAAGCCAGTTCACAACATTGCTTGCGGAAATTACAGCCTGGTTGCGCAGTATGGGGCTTCCGGCGCCGCGCGATCTGAATGCAGAACAATTGCAGGCTGTGATAACGCCATTTATCAGCACTTTCTATTCTACATTGGGGCATTTGGGCCTTGTGGTTGGTCTTGTTATTCTTGGTCTTCCGGAGCTGGTTTATTGGGAAGATAAGCTGGATAATTGCCTGGGTAAATCTGATGGCGGACGCTGGCGACAGGCTGCAGCTGAATCAGCGGTATCATTCCAAAAATACATGACGGTGATGTTTTACATCGGCTTATTGGCTGGTGCCTTAACAACCGGATTCTGCTGGGCTGTGGGGCTTGATTTTGCACTGTTCTGGGGGCTGCTGGCTTTTATTATGAATTTTCTGCCGATAATCGGTGCTGCTCTCATGATGATCCCGCCGACCGCAATGGCTGCCATGCAATTTAACGATCCGATGATGATCTGGATTGTATTTGGGGGCATGCTGGGCATTCAGTTTTTTATGGGCAATATTATTGACCCAAAATTTCAGGGTAAGTTTCTTTCAATGTCTCCCTATATCATTTTGGTGAGCATTGCGTTCTGGACCCTAATTTGGGGCGTGCCAGGGGCGTTTCTAGCGGTGCCGCTTACTCATATTTTCATGATTGTTTTTCATCAATTTCCTCAAACTAGAAAGTGGGCTTGCCTACTTTCTGAAGGTAAAGGCAGTAATCAATTTAACTGAGTTTATGAGGCGTTGATACCCGGAGGTATCTCTCCCTATCGAAAGTTGACAGGGGCGAGCTTAGCTTCAAGACAGCCAAGTTAATGGTGAAAAAAAACTTTGAGGAGAGTTAGATGAGAACCTTACCCCTATTATGTGCAACCGCCCTAACAGCTGTGACCTTTACAACAGCACCTGTTATAGCGGCTGAAAATAATAACGCTAAAAAGACTGAAGTCATCAAAGCCGAAAAAGGCGCGAAACTGGAGATGATGGATATTGAGGGCAAGAAAACTTTTCTTGAGACCCTCTATGATGCGCAGGTCGCACTACATAATAAGAAGAGCAAGCAGTCCCAAAATTATATTCAGGCTGCGATGGATCAGCTTGGGAAAATTAGAGAAGTTGATGTAACCACAAAATCACAAGAAGAAGTCGCGCAAGATGACGCTAAAAAAACCAATATGGACGCGGCTGACAGAGTGAACAATGCTGCGAAAAACAACGATAAAGCGGCACATGAGAAAGATGATTATGTGCCGAGCAAGCATCCTGTGAAGGTTGAATCTGATAAAGTTGAAACTACTAAAAATAAGAAAGAAGTTTACAATGATATCTATAAGGGCCGTAAGGTTCTTGAGGTTCAGTTCGGCTCAACAATTATGCCGGAAAAAGCAGTTATGCCGATTGCTAACGGCAATGTAACCAATGGTGCCATCAAACAAGCATTGACGATTGAAGGCTTGAAAAAAGGTGAGATAAAGGATGTTAAAATCCGTTACATCACCATGAAAATGGATAAAAAGGCTGCTCGTGAGCAATTGATTGAGGCAAGGAAAGAGCTTGAGAGCGAAGATTTCTATGGCGCTCAATATGATCTTCTTCAGATCCAGCGTAGCATGCTTGAAGATGGTGACGATAACATCCCTGCGCAAACAATAGCGCGAGATAACATCGCATTAACGCGCTATCTGGTTAAGTCAGAAGATTATGATGCAGCACGCGAAACTCTTGATCAGGCGGAAGATGCAATTGATGATATGGAAGAGGCAAGCAAAACCAACAACCAAACGCTTGCAAGCAATGTTGTTAAAATCAAAAGGGAAATTGAAAGCCTTGATGAAGTGATTAAAAAACGAGATCCAAGCATGTTTGATAAAATTGATGAAAAGCTTGAATCCTGGTGGAATGAACTTTCCTAAGCCATAGCTTATCAAGACCAAAGCTTGTGACCCTGGCGCTCCCTATGGAGCGCCAGGGTTTTTTTGTGGCTCTTGCGATGGGGTATTCCAGCTCGACAATTTCACGTGGCCGTTCTGGTTTATTGCAGGCTTGGGTTTTAATGAGCGACAAATTAGCAGATTTCTAATTTACGCAGACTTTATGCGGTACACGCACTGATCGAATAGAGCACTAACAGAGAAAAAATTAACTTGGTGATCAACAAAGAGACGAACCATAAAGACAGTGATGATTGAAGCATAGCTGTGGTGGTTTGGGATTTAGAGATTAATGAAAGAGGAGAATTTGATGATGAATATTATTAAAGCTTGTGCAATTGCAGTGGCTGCAACGGGTCTTAGCATTACAGCTGTTTCAGCTGCCCAACCTGAAAAGGTTGAAAATTATGTTGAGGAGAAAATTGAAACTGAAAAGCCGGCAGATGCCGACAAGAAACACGCTGCTCATCATGAAGAGGGTGAAGCGAAGGATGCAAAAAAAGAAGATATGAGCGAAAAGCCTGATGCCGTGAAAGTTGAGCCAGGCAAAGAGACAATTGAGCTTGATAAAACTCAAAAAGCTGACCAGAAGCCAACTAAGCATATGGAAGAAGCTATTGATAAGGCTGACGAGAAAAAATAAGTGACAAGTGAGTAATTTCAATGGGCTGGCCTTTAATTAAGAGGCCAGCCTACCCCACGAAAACTTGAAACGGAATGGAGTGATATTATGTTAAAATCCTATGCAACAGTTTATGCAGCGATCATGGCGATCTACCTCATTCTCAACGGTATTTGGTTTGGTGTAATGGCGCAGTCTGGTGATCAAATTGTGCTTAGTGGCCTTATGTAATATTGCCAAAATTCTAACTGAGGAATGTTATGTAGTGAGAAAAGTACAGCCGTTTAACTACAGATATGAATTAGCAAATACAGCTGCTTTCTGTGGTGTTGGTTTTGTGAGTTTTGTTAGAGCTAAACTTTCACCTGATGTGGCTGATCATTCAACTATGCTGCGACAATAATATCAGAGGTATAATTTTTATATCTCTGATTTTGTTGTTTCGGATGATGTGATCCACCACTTATGATGAACTGGCTCCTTTGTTGAGCCCGATATTTTGCTGAACTAATCGAATAAAGATTTGACCGGCCCTCTGGCCGTATCTAGGAGTTTTTTATGACTAAAAAGGCCGTCCGCACGCCGCACCCAGTTGATGTTTACGTTGGGCGCAAACTTCGCATGCGGCGCACTATATTGGGTATGAGCCAAAGCGAACTTGGTGATTCAATCGGTATTTCTTTTCAGCAAGTTCAGAAGTATGAGCGTGGGTCTAATCGTATTTCCGCTTCTAAGCTCTGGGATTTTTCTCGCGCATTGAATGTAACGCCGGGTTATTTTTTTGATGGGTTCCCGGTTGAAGAAAATATTGAAGGGTGATGCTATCCGTTGCTTCTAGCTTTTCTTTGAATCATGAACTGGTTCGCCTTGGATAAATTCCAGCCAAATGATCTTGCTTTATTTTTCATACTTTCAGGTTTTGCCAAGCGCTCACTACTGAGCGTTTATACTCCTTTTATATCTTCATAGGCAGTAGCCGATTGTACGCTGAACTGGCTTGCTTCACTGTAATTAATACTACCAAAAAGATTATAAATGCCGATTGAACCGGCTTTGTATTTCATAAAAATTTATGGAGTGAGAGATGAATAGAGCCCAGGAAGACATTGTTGAAAATGGCCGCAATGATGGCCATCAGGATCATATAAAGAAAAGCACCATAGAAAAGGATATCGATAAACCATCACTCGATGAGACCATCGAGGAGGACCGTTCTGTTCGCGAGGCAGTTGAAAAAGACTGGGATGAGGAAGTTGATGATACCTTCCCTGCGAGTGACCCAGTGGCAAAATATTAAATTTTGAATCTCGCCAGATTTCGATAAAGGCGAGAAAAACTGGCGAGCATAGAGGCCTAAGCTTCTGAACTTTATATGGTTGCCTTAATTTATATCAGGGGCAATTAGCCCCGGTAATATAAATAGATTTGGTTTGATGGGTGGTTTGATGATTTGCAAAGATAAAGAGGGTCGGCACAGTAAAGCTTTTAACAAGCCGCCTTGTCTGACAAGCTCTAAGGGTGAACCACGCCGGGTCGGGTTTGAATTTGAATTAAGCGGGTTGAAATTAGAGCCGCTGGCCGAAGAAATTGTAAAAGTTTTTGGCGGTGAGATTAAGCGGCATGAACCGCTTTCCTTCGATATAGAAAATACTGAATTTGGCACTTTCTGTGTTGAGATGGATTCGCAAATGGTGCAAAAGGCAGCCGTTGATTTAACTGACAAGCCTTTGTCCAAAGCCTCCCCTAATGATGAAGCTAGCAAAGCTGCCAACGGTATATTAGCCACCTCTTCGGAATGGTATGATAAAGCCAGCCGTAAGGCTGGTAAAACTGCGACCTCATTTGTAACGGGCGTGGCGGAGTTGGTGGTGCCTTATGAGATTGTAACGCCGCCTTTGCCATTTTCAGCTTTTTTTCAGCTGGCTGAGCTGATTGAAATTTTGCACCATCTTGAGGCAGAAGGCACGCGCTCGTCTCTGGTGAATGCGTTTGGGATGCATATTAACCCGGAAATATATTCAGATGATATTGCAGAAATCAGAGATGTGTTGCGGGCCTTTCTGTTGCTTTATCCGTTTCTAAAATCAGAGATGGGTATTGATCTTTCACGGCGTATGTTGACCTATATCGACCCTTTTCCGAAAGACTATATAAAACTGGTTCTGGCCCTTGAATATGCGCCGGACCTGAAGGGGTTTATCAGTGATTATATTCGCTATAACCCGACCAGAAACCGGGCGCTTGACTTGTTGCCGCTGTTTGCCCATTTGGCTGAGGAGCATTTGGGCCAACTGGCAAGTATTGATGAGAGCCTGGTGAAAGCGCGTCCGACTTTCCATTACCGCTTACCAAATTGTGAGGTTGATAATGCCTCATGGAATATCGATCGCGATTGGAACTTATGGGTGGAGGTTGAGCGGCTTGCAGTTGATAAAGATAGATTGAAAGCTTTGTCAGAAGAGTATTTGGCATTTCTTGATGGGCCGTTGAATGGGCTCTTTGGGCGGGATTGGGTTGCGCATGTGAGAGCCAATATCAGTGCGAACCAACCTGAAGGTGAGCCGCTTGATGGATAATACAGTAGAAAAACCAAGCCCGCAGGAGAGCCGCAAAGAGCCTATAGATAGGAGCGGGGCCAAACCGATTATTGGTGTAACCAGCCCGGATGAGGGCGGTGATATTTTATGGCGCTTTACTCAATTTGCAGTTTATCTGGCAGGTGGCCAGGCATTGCGGTTGTCGCCGTCTTCGCATTTGCCGTTAGATAACTATGATGGATTTATTATTGCTGGCGGCGGAGATATAAACCCGGAGCTTTATGGCGAAGCGGCTGTGATGCCGACGCTTCAATATGATGTGGCGCGGGATGATTTAGAGCTTGAGGTTGTTCGCCATGCGGATGGTGGCTGCAAACCGTTGCTTGGAATTTGCCGTGGTATGCAACTGATTAATGTGGCTCGTGGTGGGTCACTTTATCAGGAAGCCAGCGAGATCCTTGATGATTTTTTACCGAACACATCGTTGATTTCTAAAATTATTGGCCGGCGGAAAGTTATCTTTGATCAAAGTAGCAGACTTTATGAAATTATGGGGCGCTATAGCAATTATAATGTGAATAGCATTCATCATCAGGCGGTTAATCAGCTTGGTAAGAATTTGCGGGTTGTTGCCCGGGAAGAAAATGGGCTGGTGCAGGCTATTGAAGCTGTTGATGGTTTAAACAGAGCCGAGAAGGATGGCGCACTCAATGCTGAGACCCAAATGGCAGATCTTGATGAGGGGCAGCAATTTGTGACAGGGGTGCAATGGCATCCTGAATTTATGCTGCATGTTTCCTCTGCCCGGCGCTTGTTTAAAGCGGTTGTGTCGGAGGCCAAAAGTTGCGCTGCTAAGAGGTCTCATTAAATTGGCCAGCTTTTAATTTCACAAAAGAATAAAACAAAAAAAACCGGGTGTGCCTATATAGAAATGGGCAACCCGGTTTAAGTTTGTCACAAAAGATTTACGCGGTACGTAACTTTTTTTCGGCCGGTATCATCAGTTTTAAAAACTGTAACTGGCTAATGATTTCTATTTCTTAGAAGGGCAGCAATACATCTAGCACCTGAGTGCCATAACGTGGTGCCTGGACGTTTGAGATATGCCCTCTACCGCCATAGGATACTCTGGCTTCAGCGATTTTAGATATATCAATGGTGTTGAGAGAGCTGATATCTTCAGGCCGGATGACACCGGCAACGATGATTTCTCTTATCTCCGTATTGACGCGAATTTCCTGGCGACCTTCGATTACGAGATTGCCATTGGGCAATTCCTGCATGACGACAGCGGCCATTTTGGTGGTCAACTTTTCTTCGCGGTCAACAGTGCCTGAGCCTTTATCTGTTGAGGTGGAGTTCAGATCCACCAGCTGCGAGAAGTCAGCCCCGGTTGGTAGTATCTTTTTTAACAAAGCTGTGTAACCTGCGAGCGCATCGACACCAAGTGAGGTGGCGCCGGAGCGGTCTCTGGTGCTGGCATTATCTATCTCAGCTTTGTCAGTGATCTCAATCATCACAGTTATGATGTCTCCGACGCGGCGGGCGCGCTGATCTTTGAAGAAAGATCGAGAGCCATTGCGCCACAAGGAGTTTGGATTATAGCTAACTTCTTCAGGTTCGGGCATGGGCATGGTAACCGGGCGATAGCCGGGCTTTTCAATCGGGCTTTCAATCGCCGTGAGTTTTGGGGTTTCCCCAATCTCGGTTAGCTTGTCTATATGCGAACAACCGGCACTGAGGAATGTGAGCCCCAGAATGGCGATGGCTTTTACAAGTTTAGAAGGCATTTGCTATCTCTTTGGTTTGATACGCTAAAAGGTTTTATTGTTCACTTGCGCTTGTAGTGGCTTAGTTTAGTTGCGCAGTTTTGCGGTAACGGTCACTTAAGCCGGTGTCGTTAATTGCGATGACGCCAGCAGATTTTATGATGCCAACCACCACCCGTTTTGATTGAATATTAAGTACAGAAACGGTCTCTCCCAGCTCGCCATCAGCCATGGCTTTGCCCCTGGTTTTCAAGGTTAAGCCCTCTTTTTCGAATAGCAGGGTGACCAGTTGATTTTTCTTCACCAGTTTGGGCGTGATGAGATCACCTCTTTTTATGAAACTGCCAGCTTTCATTGATCTGGCGGCTGTCATGCCGACAATCTCGCTGTTCTCAGCAATTGCGGTTTTGGCGATGCGTGAGGGGGGGAAGGATTTTAGCTGGATATCAGCTGAAGTGATTTGCTCGCCGCGCTTCACATTCCGTTTCATGATGGGGCGTGTTTCGCGCCGGGAGGCGCGGCCAATTAAGGTTTTGTTATAAGCGGCATTGATTGCATCCTGAGGGGCGATCATTGCTGTGAAGCGCCGTGATGCACGATCGTACTGAAAATTTGTGAGCTCAAACTTTCCCTGATAGGAAAGCGGTAGTTTTATATCATTCAGTGGCTCTGAGAATGAGAGCTGTAGACTAGTGCGCGGTGATAGCTTCATCTGTTTTTTCAGCTCAGCTTTTATCAACTGTTCAATGCTGCCTGCGGAGACGGTGCGGGCAGGCCGTGAAACTGTGACAGCTTTGAGATTTAGCGGTGTATCGAAGGTGAAGCCGAAGCGGGTTGCTATGTCTATTAATTTTTCAAGGCGAATGGTGCCCTCTTTTCCAAGGGCTGGGCTTTTGAAAATTGGCGTTGAGCGGTTATGGCCAACATTTTTAAAAAGATCACCTAAAGTAACTGTGCCTTTATCTACTGTGACTTTTGCATTCAGCGTATAGATCTCTGCTGCCTTAAGGGGCGGGGAGGTGAAGCAAGAAGCTAATAATAGAGACATAAACAGCAATGTGGCTGCTGCGGTGGTAGTCGTATCTGTCTTTCTATTCCTGATCATGGTGATGACCTTTCCGACCTAATATGGCCGTTTAACTTTTGTGACAATTACGGGGTGGTATGGTCCACCCTCATGCGGCTGTGCCGTGTTTAACGCTACCTAACGATGTTACTTGTGGTTGACATCATCTCATCTGATGCGCTGATAACTTTGGCATTCATTTCATAAGCCCGCTGGGCTGCGATGAGGTCTGAGAGTTCTGAAACGGCGTTGACATTCGAGTTTTCCAGAAACTGCTGAGAGATGGAGCCGAAGCCTTCTTCAGCTGCGACACCGTCAATGGCGTTACCGCTTGCCGGTGATTCCAGATAGAGGTTATCACCGATGGATTGCAGGCCAGCTTTGTTGACAAAGCGGGAGAGCTGAACCTGGCCTAGTTCCTGCGGGGTTGTGCTATTGCCTGTCAGGACCTGGACGGTGCCCTCGCGGTTAATGGTGATTGAGCGGGCATCATTTGGCACGGTGATATTTGGCTGTACGCGGAAACCATCTAGGGTCACGAGGTTGCCGTCAGCATCCAGTTCAAAAGAGCCATCCCTTGTATAGGCTGTTTGGCCACTTGGCAGTTCAACAGAGAAGAAGCCTTCTCCTCTGATGGCGAGGTCAAGCTCTTTGCCGGTTTGTTGCAGGTTGCCCTGGCTCATGACCCTGGCAGTGGCGCCGGTTTTTACACCGTAACCGACCTGAACACCGGTTGGAATGATGTTGCCATTGGCGGAGGAGTTGGCACCAACGCGGCGGATATCTTGATAAAGGAGATCCTGAAATTCAGCGCGGACCTGTTTAAAGCCAGTGGTGCGCATGTTGGCGATGTTATTCGAGATGACCTCGACATTGAGTTCCTGGGCCTGCATGCCGGTGGCGGCGATTCTTAAAGATTTCATTTTAAACCTCTGTAGTTAGTCTGGCTGACGGCGGTTGGCTGCACATTATCTGCGGCGCTCATATATGGCTGTGCCGATTTAACCTGGCATTTGCGCCAGCTTGTTTATCGCGTCTGATTTTAATTCTTCAGTTCGTTTCATCATGCTTGCCTGGTTGGTGTAGGCGCGGACTGTTTCGATCATGCGGGTTAGCTCGAGCACTGGCTTGACGTTTGATTGCTCGACCATATGCTGCATGAGGTTGGGGGCTTCTACTGGCCGGGATGGCTGCTCAGTTGAAAAAAGGTTGAAACCTTCTTTCTTTAATTGCTGCTCATTATCAAAAGTAATAACGCGCAATTTTCCCTTGATGCCCTCATTGGTGGAGATAGTGCCGTCTCTGGCGATGGTGATTTTTGTTTCGCGGCTATCAAAAACGATCTCACCGGCTTCTCCCAAAACTGGCAGGCCTTGATTATCAACCAAAGCGCCGTTGTTATTGATTTTGAATTCACCGTTGCGGGAGTAGCGCTCCCCATCCGGGCCGCCGATAACAAACCAGCCTTCACCGGATATGGCGACATCCAGCTCATTACCGCTGTGGCGAATGGGGCCGGGACTCATATTTTTGAGTACAGCACGATCATGTACATAAGAGAGCTGTTTGCCGCGGCCGTCCATCTCTGTCATTTCCGCCACTTTCATGCGGAACTCTTCAAGATGGACATTATCGCGCTTGAAGCCCGCGGTGTTCACATTGGCCAGGTTATTGGCAATCACGTTCATTTGAGTCTGTAAGGCAATTTGCCTTGAGAGACCTATGCGAAGGGCATTTTCCATCGCTGATTCCTTTTGTGACTTCGTTTTATTGTGTTCACTGCTCGGCAATTTTTGCAGAGCGCGATATTTTCTATGGTTAATGCAGGTGCTGTGCCAAATAAAAACTGTAATAAAAACAAATACTTAAGTATTTTTCGCTGTTTTTGAGGGGGGAGGGGGGAAAAAGTGACTGGGCAGAAATTTCCCTATTTACGTATTTTGCAACCTTTCATTAACCCTAATAAGGCTAGGTAAGTGATGGGAAGCTGCGTTTGAGCGGCTGTTTTTTCTATTTGTTTTAAGGGGTTGTTGGGCTCATGGCTGAAGAGGATGAGGACGCCACCGGAGAAAATGAGGCTGAGGCTGCAGATGCTGAAGCGTCTGGTGGTGGCTTTAAGAAGAAGCTACTGATCATCGCGCCTATCGTTTTGCTCGTTATTGGTGGTGGTTGGTTTGGTCTCTCCTGGCTTGGGGTGTTTGATTCTACCGCTGATGTGGCCATGAACGAAGATGGGGCCCCTCCTATTAAGCCGGCATTTTACCATGAGCTGCCTGAAATGGTGGTGAACCTGAATAGCCGGGAAGCGCGCACGCAGTATTTAAAGATGAAAATTACCCTTGAGGTTTCCGATAGTGCGGTGGCTTCGGCTATTCAACCTAACCTGCCGCGTGTGCTGGACTTATTTCAAGTCTATTTGAGAGAATTACGGGCGCAGGACCTTGAGGGGTCGCAGGGGATATACAGGCTCAAGGAAGAGCTTTTAAAGCGTATTAATCTTGCTGTTTATCCGAGCCGGGTTAACCGGATTTTGTTTAAAGAAATTATTGTTCAATAAGGGCTTACAACATGAGCAATGAAGATCTTGATCAGGATGCTATGGCTGCTGCCTGGGGCGCGGCGTTGGATGATACCGACGAGATCGAAGCTGAGTCTTTTGATGGGCTTGATAGCGAAATGGCAGCGCAATGGGCAGCCATGGTTGGTGAGCCTGATGTTGATGGTGCCAGTGAGAAGGCTGGTAATGAACGTATTCTCAATCAGGATGAGATCGATAGCCTTTTAGGCTTTGACCTTGATGAGCGCTCGCTGAATGACACTAGTGGTCTTCGGGCCATTATTAATTCAGCGATGGTTTCCTATGAACGGTTGCCAATGCTTGAGGTGGTCTATGACCGGTTGGTGAGATTGCTGACAACCAGCCTTAGAAATTTCACCTCAGATAATGTTGAGGTTTCGCTCGATAACATCACCAGCATGCGGTTTGGTGATTATTTGAATTCTATTCCGTTGCCGGCAATGCTGGCAGTTTACCGGGCCGTTCAATGGGACAATCTTGCGCTTATCACGATCGATTCTGGTTTGATCTACGGCATTGTTGATATTCTCCTTGGGGGGCGTAGTTCGCCGGCTGTTCGGGTTGAAGGGCGGCCTTACACAACCATTGAAACCACACTGGTTTCGCGAATGGTTGAGGTGATTCTGAAGGATAGTGAAACGGCGTTCCAACCACTCTCGCCTGTTAAATTTGAGCTTGAGCGGCTGGAGACAAACCCCCGTTTTGCAACCATTGCGCGGCCGGCGAATGCGGCCATTCTGGTGCGCTTGCGGATTGATATGGAAGACCGGGGCGGCCGGGTTGAAATTCTGCTGCCTTATTCAACCATTGAACCCATACGGCATTTGCTGTTGCAAGGGTTTATGGGTGAGAAATTTGGCCGAGACCCCATCTGGGAGGGGCATCTGGCCAATGAAATCTGGAACACTGAAGTACCTATTGATGTGGTTCTGGACGAGTTTGAGGTGCCGCTGGGGCGAATCCTTAATCTCAAAGTTGGGGAAACGTTACCTATGACACGCGGTAAGGATGATGCGGTTGTGCTGAAAAGCAGCGGCATTAATCTTTCTCGCGGCTTTGTTGGCCAGTCAAATGGCAAGGTGGCGTTAAAGTTGAAAAGCGGTCTTTCAAGGGATGTTGGAAAGGCTGATATTCCTGGGATTGGATAAGGAATAAATCATGATTGGGTCAGGGCTAAGTGTGGTTATTGAGCTGATTGTCTCGCTCTTATTGGTGGTGACAATTGGGTATTGTTATGTCGTTAACAGAAAACTGACGGCGCTGCGGACGGATCAGTCCGGGTTGCGGCAGGTCATTGTTGAGTTGAACCGATCTTCGGAGCGGGCTGAGCAGGCGATTGGCCAAATGCGGCGGACGGCGCAAGCGGTCGATGGTGATATTGCCAGCCAGTGCGAAGCGGCGCGGCAATCTCGAGATGAGCTGGTTGACGCCATGGAGCGCAGCCGGAATGCGCGGGCAGTGCTTGAGAAATTTGGTGATGTAGATCTTTCTTCATTGAAGGGCTTACAGATGCCGGCACAGGGTAACACCATTAGCAATAAGCAGATGGCTGTTGCCAAGGAATTAAAACGGCAGCGGCTTGGCTTTGGCCGGGAGCAGATGAAACCGCAAAATATTAAAGAGCCTCAACATAGGCCTGATGCGGTGAATGGGCAAAACCCTCATCACAGCGCGGAACAGCGGCAAGCCTTTGACCAGGCGGGGTATCATGAGCAACCACCTGTTGAGAAACGGCAAGCGAGCTTTTCACAACATGATTTGGCTAAAGCGATGCAGCGCTTGCAAACTGAGCGTAGCTCCGCTGGCTTGAACAGGCGCGGTGATGAGCAGAGCCAAGCTGTTGCTGATAGCCGGCGGCAGACCCCGCGCGGTGAGGATAGCTGGGCTGTTGAACCTGGTGCTTTGATGCGCGCCCCAAAAACAATGGCTCAACAAGCCATGCCGCAATACCGTGAGAGTGCATAATGGGTAATTTTCGCCTTTTTCAAATTGTGATGTTAGCTGCCGGATGCCTGCTTTTTTTAAAGGTCTCTGCGCTGCTATTTTCAGATTTGACTGTTTTGACCGGAGCCAAAGATCTGAAGGCTCAGGAGGCACAGGTTAAGAAGGCGGCAGTTGGTGAAAAAGACAGTAAAGAGGCGGAAAATGCAAAGGGCAAAGGCGCAAAAACTGAGGATGGTGTGAATCAGGCTCAAAAAGATGTCGCAGGCCCGTTGCCTGCTGATGAGGCTGCCAAGAAAAAAGCTGCTGAGGCGCAGAAAAGCTCTCGTGACCCAGAGAATGTACGCCCCTCAAACTATAATGAATATAAGCTCGTACCCTCCGGCTCTGAGCTTGATCTGTTGGAAAGCCTGGCGGTGCGGCGTAAGCAGCTTAATGACCGGGAAGCGCAGCTTAAATTGCGAGAGAATTTGTTAATAGCGGCGCAGAAACAAATTGATCAGCGGATTGATAGGCTGAAGGAACTTGAAGCTAAAATTCAGGTGGACCTTGAGAAGCAGGATACGCTGCGCAAAAACCAATATCAGCGCCTTGTTAAAATGTATTCAACCATGAAGCCTAAAGAGGCCGCCAGGATTTTTGATGGTCTGAATATGACCATTCTGGTTGATATTCTTCGGGCGATGAAAGCCACATCCGGTTCTCAGATTGTTGCCAAAATGAATGCCGAGAAAGCGCGGGCTGTGACGTTGATGTTGGCGCAAAAAGAGCAGCTGCGTGAAGTGAAACCTCAGGATGTTTTATCTGAGCTACCTTCTGTTGAGGGTGAGAAACCTGCCAAGGATAACCAGTAATTCTCAGCAGTGTAGGGCTCTGATTTTTGAAATGAATAGGCTTAATAAAGCCTGAATAATTTCAATGAGTTTGTAACTTTAATTTTAAACCGGATTTAATAAAGAGTTGGCATTATCTGAGGGTTGACCGCTCTGTGGTCGATGACTGGCTGAATGCCAGAAATTTCCCTTTTAAGTTGGTGCCGTTTCTTGTCGCCAGCTTGTTATGCAAGGAGTGCGTTAAGGGGTATGTGGTTAGAACAACAATTGCTGGTTGTGGTGCGGACTTTAAAAGAGGCAGTGAGCCTGTTTTGGAGCCGGTGCCTTATGCCGTCTGCTGTTTACAATCACATCACTTTACGTGGCGCTCTAAATTCACTGATTGTTGGGTCTGTGTTTCTTCTGCTCACCGGGTCTATGGTGATGCCGCTGCGCGCAGCTGATCCGGTTGTGGTTCAGTATAAAGCTACAGAAGAGAAAGGCTTTGCCCGCATCATTCTGAATTTTGAGCATCTGCCGGCCTATAAGAATACGATTAAAGACACGGTGATGGTGTTTAAGTTTAGTGAAGCGATTAAACTTGATCTTTCACAGCTGGTTGAAAAACTCCCCTCTTATATAGGTGTCGCCAGGGTTGATCCTGATGGCCGCGCTTTTCGTATGGCGTTCACTGATAGTTACAAGGTGAATGTGATGGAAGCGGGCAAAAAGATTTTCATAGATATTCTTGGGCGTAACTGGACTGGTATGCCGCCGAACCTACCGCAGGATGTTGTCCGAGAGATAACAAGGCGCGCCGCCGAAATTGAGGCGAAAAACCGGGAAGCTGAGCGCCAGCGTAAAACGACAGAATTTTTATATAAAGCACGGTTGCGCGTTGGCGTATTGCCAACATTCTCGCGGCTTGTGTTTGATTGGAATAAATTTGTAACGGCCAAGATGGAGCGGCAAGGGGATATAGTAACCTTGACCTTTGGGCGGCCAGTTGCACTGGATGTTGGGCGGGTAAAGCATGACCTGCCAAAGTTCCTGAAAGATATTGAGTCTAAAACCCTGAGTGAGAGCACTTCAGTTAGAATTACGGTTGCGCCTAAATCCAATGTGAAAGGCTACCGTGAGGGTGAAGATTATGTGGTTGATATTTCAACTGATGATGTGACGCTTTCAGAGCAGTTGAAAAAGCTGGAAAAAGTTACGCTTGATGAGGATGGTAACCCGGTTGACCGCGCAGCAATTGACCTAATGGCAGATGCTGAACAAAAGGCCCCGATGACTGAGTTTTCAGGGGCAAAGGATGAAGTTAACCTCGTCCGCTCTACCTACTCAGCTTTTAACCCAGATGAATATGAGCTTGAAATTTTTGCTGATAATCATGAACAAGCTGGTATCCCCAATATTAGAATTGACCAACAGTCGGTGGGCCAAATGGGTGTACCTGGCGGGCTGAAAATGCAACCGGCTGGCGTTGATGGTAAGCCGCTAGCTGGCGGCGTTAAGCTTGAGGCGAAACCTTATATAAAGACCTCTTCATCTGGAACAGAGATTGGCTTTCCCTTTAAAGCAGTGGTGCCGGCGGCTGGCTTTATCCGTGGTGACACCATCTGGATTGTGTTTGATAGTTTTGATGAAATTGACTTATCTGGAATTACAGATGCTGGTGTGGGCTTGATCAAGGGCATTCGCAAGCTTCGTTTGAATAATGGTCAGTTGATTTTGATCAAGCTTGCAGATCCTATGCTGTTTGCTTTCTCTCATGAGCATTTAACCTGGATTGCCAGAGTTGGTGATATGGTAACTGCGGAAGCGCAGAGCCTTAAGCTTCAGCGACGGCTTTCTCCTGAAAAGAAAAAATATTTTAGCGTTGATCTGGCGCGGCCTGGCCATGTCTATTGGTTGAAAGATGAAGAGATTGGCGACCAGATTGGTATTGTGAGCTCTTACCCACCGGTTGAGCAGCTTTCAAAGCCACAAGAATTTGTTGAGTTTTCCAGCTTTGGTACGGCGCATGGTGTTGCGATTTCGCCAAAAGTTGATGACCTTGAAATTCGTGTTGGTTTTCAAGAAGTGGTAATTAGCCGGCATGGTGGGCTGCATCTTTCTGATGATGTTGAGTTGCCGCTGAGGGCTGAAATAAAGCGTGATACTTCTGTAACTGATGTTGGCTTTATCGATTTTAATAGCTGGCGGCAAGGTGGCAATGGCGCCTTTATGGATCAGATGGGGACATTTGAATCGCGCATTGCACAGGCAGAAGAGGGAGCTAAATTTGCGGCCCGCCGGGACTATGCGCGTTTTCTTATCGCTAATGAATTGGCGCTTGAAACCTTAGGGCTATTAAAGCGGACTTTATCTGAAGCGCCTGAACGTCATAGTGACCCTGAGCTAAGAGTGATTGAAGCGGCGGCGAATGTAATGATGCGGCGCCCGGAAGATGCGATAAAGGCGCTCTCAATTGGGGCACTTTACAACAATGAACATGCGTCGCTATGGCGGGGCCTTGCCAAATTGATGAAGGAGCAATGGTCCGATGCGCTGCGCCAGTTTCGTAATGGTGAAACGGCTATTGCGGCTTATCCCGATTTGCAGAAAGCACAGTTTCACCTTGGGGCGGCGCGCGCGGCTTTAGGGCTGAAGAATTATGAGACCATGGCAAGCTATCTCGATATGGTGCCAGATAACTTAGGCCAGACCGAACTTGAGATGAACCGCCGTTTGCTGCATGCGCAATATTTAATGGATAATAAACAAGACGAAGAAGCAAAGGCTTTGTTTGACGTCGTCGCTGCTTCTGATGTTTTGCCATTGGCCGCGAAGGCTAAGATTTACCAGTTAAAACTGAAAATGAAGAGCCAGGTTATTAGCCGGGCTAATGCGATCTCTCAATTAGAAGGATTGCAGATGATTTGGCGCGGCGATAGCACCGAACTTGAGATGCTCTCTATGTTGTCTGATCTTTATGCCAGTGAGGGGCAGTATCGCTTGGCCTTTGCTAATATGAAACAGGCTGTGAAGGCTTTCCCTGCGGAAGATGCCGCGATGCGCATTCAAGATAATATGGCTAAGGAATTCAAACGGCTGTTTTTGCAGAATAAAGTTACATCTATGCGGCCTATTGAGGCGCTGAGCTTATTTTATGATTTTAAGGAACTGACACCGATTGGCCGGGCAGGTGATGAGATGATCCGTATGCTGGCTGACCGGCTTATCGATGTTGATCTGCTTGACCATGCGGCTGAGCTTCTTGAGCATCAGGTGAATAACCGTGTGAGGGGCGCAGCGCGTAGCCAGGTGGCCGCCAAACTTGCGATGGTGCATTTGATGAACCGCAAGCCGCAACTGGCTTTGCAGGCGATTGGCCGCACCCGGCAACCGAACTTGCCTTGGCAGGTGAAGCGAGCGCGGGATATTCTTGAAGCCCGCTCACTTAGTGAGATTGGCCAGGTTGATGGTGCTGTCGATATTCTTAACCGTTTGGCCGGGCCTGAGGTTGAGCGCATGAAAGCTGATGCGTATTGGAATGCTCAGCAATGGGGCAAAGCTGGGGAGCAGCTTGAAAAGCTAATGGGTACGAGCTGGAATAGCGGACAGCCTTTAGAGCCGTTTCAGCGCCAGGATGTGCTAAGGGCTGCGATTTCTTATTCACTATCACAGGATGCGTTTGCGCTCTCTCGGTTGCGCAAAAAGTTTTATAACAAGATGGTCAACAGCCCGGATGCGACGCCATTTATTGTGGTGACGAAGCCGGTGCAAAAAGATGGCAGTGCTTATAAACGATTGGCAAAAGAGATAGCCTCTATCAACACGCTTGATGCCTTTATGAAGCAGTACCGGGACCATTATAATAGCAGCCTTGGAGCTGAAGAATTTTTAAGCGGTCCAAGCGAACCTGAAGGGGCGCTGTAAAACGATTGGCTCATTCATTTCCCGTTTGTTGTTAAGCTCTTTTCATAGCTTTCAAAAAACAAAAAAAAGCACCGGTGCTTATTGGCAGCCGGTGCTTTTTTTGTGATGGCGCTGTTTGTTTAACTGGCGCTTAGTCGAGGTCGAACTTGTCTTTATAGTCTTCGCTTAAAGATTGGTCCTGGGCGGGTTTGCGCATCAGGCAGTTGCCAACCACAAGTGTGTCCATTTCTGTACCCATAAAGCAGCGGAAGGCATCTTCTGGCGTGCAGACGATTGGCTCGCCGCGGACATTGAAGCTGGTGTTGACGACGATTGGGCACCCGGTTTGCTCATTAAAGGCTGAGATGAGCGCGTGGTAGCGGGGGTTGGTTTCTTCATGCACGGTTTGGATGCGGGCTGAATAATCAACATGGGTGATGGCTGGTATTTCCGAGCGGGGGATGTTGAGCTTATCAATACCAAACAGGTCTTTGTCCTGATCGCCAGTGTCTAGCCGGTGTTGCTCAGCGACCGGGGCGACTATGAGCATATAGGGGCTGGTGCCTTTATGGTCAAAGTAGTTCGAGACCTGATCGCTTAAAATTGACGGAGCGAAGGGGCGGAAGCTTTCGCGGTATTTGATTTTGAGGTTCAAAGTTTTTTGCATTTTTGGGTTGCGCGGATCACCGAGGATTGAGCGACCACCCAGGGCGCGTGGCCCAAATTCCATACGGCCCTGGAACCAGCCTACGGCGTGGCCCTGTTCAAGGCATTTTGCTGTTTCCTGCATCAGGGCGTCATCATCCAGAGTTTCAAAAACAGCACCTGCCTCTTTCAGGCGGCTTTCTATATCTGGCTGTTTATATTCGGGGCCGAGATAGGAGCCTTTCATGCTGTCCATTGTGCCTGAGACCGTGCGTAGCTGACCAAGCTCGGTATAATAACCGGCGAGGGCGGCACCAAGTGCGCCGCCAGCGTCGCCAGCTGCTGGTTGCACCCAGACATTATCGAAACTGCCTTCACGGACAATCCTGCCATTGGCGACACAGTTAAGGGCAACACCGCCTGCAAGGCACAGGTTTTTGATGCCGTAGGTTTTGGCGAGATTGTCTGTCATTTTTAGCATCACCTCTTCAGTGACGGCTTGAACGGAAGCTGCGAGGTCCATTTCTCTTTGGGTGATTTTATCCTCTGCGGTTCTTGGCGGCGCGCCGAAGAGATCGTCGAATTTTTTAGAGGTCATGGTGAGGCCGGTGGCGTAATTAAAATAGCTTTGATCCAGCCAGAAGCTGCCATCTTCTTTTATGTCTATGAGATGCTCTTTGATCATGTCGGCATATTTTGGCTCGCCGTAAGGGGCTAACCCCATGACTTTATATTCACCTGAGTTCACTCTGAAGCCGGTGTAGTAGGTGATGGCGGAATAGAGAAGACCGAGAGAGTGGGGGAATTTGATCTCTCTTACAGTTTTTAGCTCATTGCCTTTACCGATGGCGACGGAAGCGGTGGCCCATTCGCCAACACCATCCATGGTGAGTATGACAGCTTCTTCAAAGGGGGAAGGGAAGAAGGCAGAGGCAGCGTGACTTTGGTGATGCTCTGCAAAGAGGAGTTTGTTTTCAACTTCACCGGCATCTTCAAACTCTTCCAGCAGTTTAATCAGTTTATCTTTTTGGAAGAGCTTATCCTTGATCCAGACCGGCATAGCCATGCGGAAACTGTTGAAACCTTTTGGCACGCTGGCGAGATATGTCTCTAACAAGCGCTCAAACTTCAAGAAGGGTTTTTCAAAAAAGACGATATGGTCAATATCTTTTAAGGTGATGCCGCGCTCTTTCAAGCAATATTCCACGGCCAGAGTGGGGAAGCCTGCATCATGCTTTTTACGGGTGAAGCGTTCTTCCTGGGCGGCTGCAATGGGGATGCCGTCTTCAATCAGCGCGGCGGCGCTGTCATGGTAAAAGGCTGAAATTCCTAGAATAAGCATGGGGGTACCTCTTAGCCTCTCCGGCTGTTACTCATTGAAAGCTGTTAAATTAAAGGAGGGAGGGAGGCCTGAATTTGCCTTTTTCCCTGCCGCTCCTTTAGTTCAAGCTCTAGAAGATTGTATATATGAACGGTGCGATGGCAGAGCCTTGAGCCAGCACGAGCAAGGCACCAAAAGCAATGAGAACGACCAGAATGGGCATGAGCCACCATTTTTTGCGGGCGTTCATATAGGCGATAATCTCTTTGATAAAACTTTTCATCTTAGTGTCTCTTTAGGGGCGTTTCTAACGGAATGTGTATTTTGAATTGCAGCCAAACCCAGGGGCTAGAACTGGTTTTTCATTGAGTGTTCAGTTGCTTCATCTGACTTTTCAACCCAATAGCTTTTGGCATTGGGATCTCTTTTGCGGCCGAGCGGGTCAAGGCGTAATTGCATGATGAGGCCGGCTGGGATGAAGAGCACGGTGAATAGCAGCAGCATGATGAGTGGGTTGACTATTTTGAACAACAACATGGAAAATTTGAACCAGAGGATGTTGAGCGGGCGCAGCCAAAGGGGTTTGTATTCTGCTGTTAACAGGAAGGCAGCTGATAGCCATAAACCGATGATTAAGGCTGTGACGTTGGTGTAGTCACTGGCGTAATAAATAAAGCCACCGATGATGGCTGAGGCACCAGCAAAAACACGGCCGGTTGATTTCTCACTCGGCATATCAGGGTGTTCATCAACATAAGATTCGTGAAAATTGCCTTTGCTCTTGGCCTTTTTCTCTTGCTGGTCTTCACGCTGCTTGATTTCAGTCATGGTTTTTGATCCGTGGTTGTGAGTGCCGGGCTTAAGCGGGCTTTTGATTTTATCGTCAACTTTTGTCAACATTTGAAATACCTATGTATTTTTTGAAGGGCTGGCTTTGTTTCTGGGCTTAATTTGATGTTTCAGCTGTTTTGGCCTCTGCGTTCATCTGTTTCAGTTTTGCAGCGATTGCCTGGCCAGCGATCTGGTTGCCTTGTTTGTTCCAATGCCAATCCCAGGGGAATTCAAATTTTTTCTCATTGGCTTTGTAATCAGCGCGCATAGCGGTGCCGAGGTCGAGAAAGGCGATGTTGTTTTTCAAAGCTTCATCCATGGCAATTTCATTAAGACGGTTGGCTTCATATTCTGAGGATGGTTTTCCGGTATAAATTGCCTCTCGCACAGGGTCCATGGCGATAAGCAGCTTGAAGCCATGTTTCTTTTGGAGTTTGACTAACTCTTTGAAAGTATAGGCTGTGACCCGGCGGATCTTATCCATTTCTGTAATATTGCGAACATCAACTGCGGATTGGATAAAGCCGTGTTTTGGTTCTGTTACTGGGGCGGCCTGTTCTTTATCTCCCCCACCATTTGTGAGGTTGATGAGCCTGCGGATGGTAAGGGCAAGACCTGTTTGATAATAGAGATACCGGAAGGTGCTGGATTTCTTCAGCATGTCAATGGTGCCTGGTTTATAGGGCTCCGGGGCAACTTCTGTGATGGTGTCCCCTTGCAATTTGACCTTCATGAAACTTGACGAGTAGCGACCATATAAAAAGCGATAGCTTTCATCGAAATCATTATGGATAAGCTGTAAGACAACTATGTCTGGATTATATTTCAGGGCTTCCCGGCGTAGCATATGAAGATATTGGGTTAGGGGTGCCCCATCAATGCCAAAGCGGTAAACTTCTGCTTTGATGCCATCTTTATTTAACTGTTGCTCGACGACATCCGCGAAGCCTTCCTTCACATTTACGGCTGAGGCTTGAACATAGCTATCACCGATAACGGCGATGCGTGTGGTACCGGCGGGCTTTAACTCATTATAAACCTTGTGAGACGAATTCCAGCCATGCTGGTTAATTTCAACGGTGTGACTACTGCCATCCGGCTCATAGAGTGTGGCTTTGCTCAAGGGTTCATAGCGCACGACATTATTAAATGAGGTGTTGGGGATGGGGTCTGAGGTTTTGAGGATGTATTTAAATATGACGAATTCAAAGACCAGGAAGCAGAAGAGTAGCGAGCCTGCTAATAGTGCCATATTTAATAGCAGTGCTTTAATTTTGTTACTCATGAACAATCCTCAAAAGAGATTACTTAAAGAAACGGAACAAAAGAGGTGAAAATCGCTGTTAATGTTCTATTTCGGTACAGATAAAATCGGTTTTTTTGTTTTTGGCCTAAATGCTGCCCCGATATGGGGTGAAGTAACTTATGATTGCAAAAGTTAGTCCATTAGCTGCTCTCTATATTCCCATGAGCTGACAGGGATATGTCGTATCCTCTGTGCTCTTTGCCTATTTGCTTTGGTGATGCGTGAAGCGGTCTGCTCTGCTTCGCCGGAATTTAGGGTTTACGCTCACAACTCATTCGTCTAACACTCTTACTCCCTTTTCCTAAATTTGAGGTTTACGCGGTTCCATGAGCACCCCACAATATGTGTTTGTCTGTCAAAAACTGACCAAAGCCTATTCAGGCGGTAAGACATTATTTGAAAATATTACCCTTTCTTTTCTCCCTGGCGCGAAAATTGGCGTTGTTGGTGTGAATGGCTCCGGTAAATCAACGCTATTAAAAATTATGGCCGGCGTTGATAAGGAATATTCGGGTGAAGCCTGGGCGGCTGATGGAATTGAGGTTGGCTATTTGGCTCAGGAGCCTCATCTTGATGAGACCAAGGATGTGCTTGGTAATGTGATGGAAGGGGTGGCCGCAAAGAAAGCCATTCTCGACCGGTATAACGAGCTGGCTGTTGATTACTCCGAAGAAACTGCGGATGAGATGGCGGCTTTGCAAGACCAGATTGATGCCCAGGATCTTTGGGATCTTGAAGCCCAGGTGGCGCAAGCTATGGATGCGCTGCGCTGTCCTGAGGGCGATGCAGAAGTCGCGCAACTTTCTGGTGGTGAGCGCCGCCGGGTCGCGCTTTGTAAATTGTTGCTCTCTAAGCCTGACATGCTGCTGCTTGACGAGCCAACCAACCATCTTGACGCTGAAACGGTTGCCTGGCTGCAACGCTATCTTGAAGATTATACCGGCACTGTCATTCTTATTACTCACGATCGTTATTTCCTCGATCAAATCACCAACTGGACCCTTGAAATAGACCGGGGCCGGGGCATTCCTTATGAGGGGAATTACTCTGCCTGGTTGGAGCAGAAGCAAAAGCGGCTGCAACAGGAAGGCCGGGAAGATGCCACACGTAAGCGGGCGATGAGCCGTGAGCTTGAATGGATCAGGTCTAGCCCCAAAGCGCGGCAGGCTAAATCGAAAGCGCGGATTAAATCTTATGATGAGATGGCGCAAAAAGCTGACCATGAGAAAATCTCAACAGCGCAGATTTCCATTCCACCGGGTGAGCGGCTTGGCGGTGTTGTGATTGAGGCTGAGACGGTTTCTAAGGGGTTTGAGGACCGCTTACTGATTGAGGGGCTGTCATTTAAGCTGCCGCCGGGCGGTATCGTTGGCGTGATTGGGCCAAATGGCGCCGGTAAAACCACAATGTTCAGAATGATCACTGGTGAAGAGACACCGGATGTTGGTGCCATTCGCCTTGGTGATACGGTTGAGCTTGGCTATGTGGATCAGTCGCGTGATGATCTGGATGGTAGCAAGAATGTTTGGGAAGAAATTTCTGATGGTCTTGATCAGATCTTGCTTGGCAAACGGGAAGTGCCATCGCGCGCTTATGTGAGCTGGTTTAACTTTAAGGGCGGTGACCAGCAGAAGAAGGTTGGTGATTTATCTGGTGGTGAGCGGAACCGGGTGCATCTTGCTAAAATGCTGAAAAAGGGGGGCAATGTGTTGCTCCTTGACGAACCAACCAATGATCTTGACGTTGAGACGCTCTCTTCCCTTGAAGCGGCGCTGGAAGACTTCCCCGGTTGTGCGGTTATCATCAGCCACGATCGCTTCTTCCTTGACCGGATTGCCACGCATATTCTTGCCTTTGAAGGGGAGAGCCATGTGGAATGGTTTGAGGGCAGCTTCTCTGATTATGAAGAAGATAAGAAGCGGCGCCTTGGCGAGGATGCTGTTAACCCTCACCGCATTAAATTTAAACGTTTTGAGCGGTGAGCTTATTAATGGTGCAGTCATTTAAGGCCCTTGCTGACATTTGGTGCCCTAATAACTGCTGGCTATGTGAATGTAGAAATGTGTCTCGGTTAGAACTTATAGATAAAATGGTTTGAAATTTTGAGTGAAGGGACAGTAGGTCAATGACCTTACAGAACTGGCAAAGTTTGAGGCGACTAATGCTGTTTCTAATGATAATTGCAGCTTTAGCTTTGTTATTGCTCGGGCATTCTTATTGGCCATCTTCGACGTTTGTTCATGAAGCTTTTGAAAATATTGGCGTTATTCTTATTATTGTCTGTATTGTGGGGCGAACTTGGTGTTCGCTTTACATAGGGGGACGGAAGAAGGCAACGCTGGTTGATATCGGGCCTTACTCAATTATGAGAAACCCGCTTTATACCTTTAGTTTTCTGGGGGCATTTGGCGTTGGCCTGCAATTTGGTGCTATGATGACCGGGCTGCTGGCTTTTTTAGCAGCTTATGGGGTATTTCTGTTCATTGTTTTGCGGGAGGAGCAGTTTCTTGCTGATAAATTCGGAGCGGAGTATAACGCTTATTTAGCGCGTGTGCCTCGCTTCTGGCCAAAAATCTCGTTATGGTCGTCGCCAGACGTTATTGAGGTGTATCCGGGACGGGTTTGGCGCACTTTCTATGATGCGCTCGTGTTTTTGGTGTCAATTCCGTTGCTTGAATTTATTGAACAATGGCAGGATGCCGGAATAATACCAGTTTATTATTACCTCTACTAAATTTCGTTCAGAACTATTGCCTTACCTTTTGGTGGGTGAGCGAGCAAAGGGTGGAATATGAGTGAAGTTAAGAAATCGAAGCGCGGCCGGCCGGTTGGTAGCCGTAATGCGCGCAATGAGACGCGGGCGCAACTGATCCGCGCCGGGGTTGAGCTGTTAACGGAAAAGGGCTTTACCTCTACAGGTCTTGAAGAAATTCTCCGCAAAGTGAATGTACCTAAAGGATCTTTCTATTATTATTTTGATAGTAAGGAGCAGTTTGGTGCAGCGCTCATAGAATCATATGGTGCTTATTTTGGTGCCAAGCTGGACCTTTTCTTCCTAGATGAAGATGTTTCCCCACTGCAAAGATTGGTGAATTTTGTTGGTCATGCCCGGCATAATATGGCGCGATTTGATTTTAACCGTGGCTGTCTTATTGCAAATCTTGGCCAGGAGATGAGCGTGCTGCCTGGCACGTTCCGTCAGCAATTAATTGATGTGTTTAATGATTGGCAAGCGCGCACTGCTAAATGCTTTAAAGCAGCGCAGGAGGCTGGCGAAATTGACACCACCTTTGATAGTGATGAGCTGGCCGCACAATTCTGGATCGGATGGGAAGGGGCTGTACTCAGAGCTAAGCTTGAACGGCAAGCCTTTCCTATGGATATTTTCTTCCGGGGATTTATGAAGAGCTTGAACAGTAAGGTTTGAGCCGTGTTGTTTTTCGTCACCTGCCGCTGGTTTGAACCTCACTTTGTTTGTAGCCCATTCTTACTTCACATATTATAGGGGCTGGGTGTAGCCAGACCAGCATGTTTAAAACTATAATCTTAAAATTATGAGCAAATAACGGGTCGTTAAAAAAATTTGACCGTTACTAGACGGATGGTCTATTTAATGAAGCTTGATTTTATATATCTGGTTTCGTTGTCTGTTGAGAGAAGATTTAGAGAAGGAGTTGCCTTGAATGTTTAGAGCACTGATTATCGATAAAAAGGATGATGAACAGGTTGTTGAGCTGACTGAACTTGAAGAGAGCGCCCTTCCTGAAAAATCTGTCACTGTTAAGGTCAGCTATTCGACCCTGAATTATAAAGATGCTCTGGCGATTACGGGTAGCGGGCCGATTGTGCGTAATTTTCCGTTGGTGCCGGGGGTTGATTTGGCGGGCACGGTTGTTCGCTCAACCTATGATGAGTTTAAGGCAGGCGATGAAGTTGTGCTGAATGGCTGGGGCGTTGGCGAATCTCATTGGGGCGGTCTTGCTGAGATGGCGTCAGTTGAAGGGGAGTGGCTGGTGCCGTTGCCGCCTGGGTTTACGGCGCGGCAAGCTATGGCGATTGGCACGGCTGGATACACCGCGATGCTGTGTGTTTTGCAGCTTGAGCGCCATGGTATTCAGCCAAGCTCAGGCCCGGTGGTGGTGACTGGGGCTTCTGGCGGGGTGGGCAGCGTTGCTGTTTCTATCTTATCGAAGCTTGGATATGAGGTTGCAGCTGTTACAGGGCGGCCAAGTGAGGAGCCGTATTTGAAAGCGCTTGGCGCTTCTGAAATTATTGACCGGGCAAGTTTGGAAGAGAAAGGCCGCCCCCTTGCAAAAGAGCGCTGGGCCGGTGCTGTTGATACGGTTGGTAGCCAAATTTTGGCAAATATTTGCGCCGAGATGAAATATAATGGTGTGGTGACTGCGTGCGGCTTGGCAGCCGGGTTTGATTTGCCGGTGACGGTTATGCCATTTATTTTACGCGGTGTTGCCTTGCAGGGCGTCGATAGTGTTTATGCGCCGCGTGAACAACGGCTACAGGCCTGGACCCGTTTGGCGCAGGATTTTGATGCTCAGAAACTGGAGAGCATTGTGACTGAGATTGGTTTGAGTGAGGTTATCGACACAGCGCCTAAATTTATGGAAGGCTCTGTGCGGGGCCGGGTAATTGTTGATGTAAGCCGGTAAGAGCCGTTTTAATAGTTCTGCAGTTAAGACTAAGGCCGCCTGAGAATACGGCAATTATAGCAACCTTCAGACTGAGAGAGATCAAGGCACTGGCCATGAGACTCTCTTAGTTTAGTTGCAAATTTACGGAGCTAATTGTAACTGCTGTTTTTTGATCAGCCAGCTGGTGTTAAACTCATTTTAATCCATATCATCAGAGACATATAAAGAGGCCTTATGCTGGATATTTTAAGTCAACTGGCGGAGATCCCCTATCGCTATGCCAATACGGTGCCTTACGCGCTGCCGTTTATTTGGATGGGGGCCATCCTCGGCCATTCATTTGTTGCCATCCCTGCAAAATTTAAAGTGCCGACTTTAACGCGGCCTGTGGCGATGGAAGTTGGGTTTGCCACCTTCTCGGCTTTTTTTATATTAGAGCTTATCTTCCTGGCTGGTATCACCGCGACAATGGTGATCTCTGATGTGGGGTGGTATCTCTGGCTTGGGTTTTCTGTTGTGACCGTTGCTCTGTTTCTTCAACGCTATTATCTCAGGCCGATCATTTTTAATCGGGTTGCTGATGATGATCATAACCGGCCATTGCCGTCTCGTTGGCATTACCGGTTCTATTCAGTTTTGGAAATCGTTAAATTGATGGCGCTTATTGGCCTTGGTTCGCTGTTAATTAGATACTGACCTAATCATTTGTTTGCGGCGGTGTTTCTGGGAAATATGTTGGTGCATCCCCCTCTTGCCATTGGGCGTATTTTGTCATAATATTCTGGAATTGGTCACTGTTCAGGAACTCTTCAAGATAATTTATGAGATGCGGCCAGGGTTGTGCGTTAAACCAGGGGCGGTCACTATTTGCGAATTGGCGAATGAAGGGAGCTATAGTGATATCCGCTAAGGTTTGCTGATCACTCATTAGAAATTTTGTTTTGCTGAGCCGCTCATTCAAGGAAAACAGGAATTTACTGGCCTTAGCGCGGTGGATTGCCGGATCTTCATCAGGGTAGCGGGTGCCGTATTTTGTGCGATCAAGATGATGTTTGAAGGGGCCATCATTTTCGCGGATGAGGGCAAATATTTGTTGTTGTCGTTCATGGTCATCAACCATCAATTTATCGGGATCATTTTGTTTTAGCGCCCAGAGGGCAATGTCGAGACTTTCCTCGATGATGACGCCAGTTTGCGTTTGAAGAACTGGTACAGTGCCTTTCGGGGAGAGTGCTAACATGGCCGCGGGTTTGTCGCGCAGCACCACTTCGCGCAGCTCTAACTGTAGACCGGAGGCGGCAATTGCCAGTCGGGCGCGCATGGCATAGGGGCAGCGGCGAAAACTATAGAGATGGTGCATGGGAAATGAGACTTTCTTTCTGTGTTTTACGAGTTTATTTTTGAAACAGATAAGCTTGAATTCAAACTATAAAATGGGAGCATCTCAACAAAGCTAATAATAACAGGCTTCTAAAACTATAAAGACGCTTAAAAAGGGAGAAAAACATGCCGCTTATCAGGATTGATGTGATTGAAGGGCGCTCAGATGAAGAAATGAAAGCTCTGTTGGATGCTGCCCATAAAGCGATGCTTGAGGCGTTTAAAGTGCCTGAGGGTGACCGCTATCAGATCGTCCATCAGCATCCGAAATCGCGGATGATTGTGGAAGATACGGGCCTTGGCATCCCGCGCACCGATAAAGTTGTGGTGATGCAGGTGACGACGCGCCCGCGCAGCCGTGAGATGAAAGAGGCATTTTATCGACTGCTGGTGGAAGAGCTGCAAACGGCTTGCGGGATTGAACCCTCGGATGTGATGGTCTCTATGGTCACGAACACAGATGAGGATTGGTCGTTTGGTCTCGGGAGAGGCCAGTTTTTAACCGGCGAGCTGTAGTGTCTCATTTTCGTTATTTTGGCCTTATGACGGTGACCAAACGAGTTATTTGAGCGATCAACTTATCCGTGCTCGCTTCGCTCCGCGCGGGTTGATCTTGCGGTCTCGGGAGAGGCCAGTTTTTAACTGGTGAGCTGTAGTTTCTCATTTTCGTTATTATGGCCTTATGAAGGTGACCAAACGAGTTATTTGAGCGATCAACTTATCCGTGCTTGCTTCGCTCCGCGCGGGTTGATCTTGCGGTCTCGGGAGAGGCCAGTTTTTAACTGGTGAGCTGTAATTTCTGATTTTCGTTATTTTGGTCTTAAGAAGGTGACCAAACGAGTTATTTGATCGATCAACTTATCCGTGCTCGCTCTGCTCCACACGGGTTGATCTTGCGGTCTCGGGAGGGGTCAATTTTTGACTCGTAAACTTTAAATCCTTTAGTTGCTGCGGTTACTCTTTCCGGCAATCGTTCCCAAATTTTGTGGGGGGCGCGCTTAGCCAGGTGGTTGCAAAATTGCGCGGCGAATGGCGGCGAGGGGGGCTTGTTCATTCAAGGCTATGCCCGCTTTTCCTCTCGCCCCTTTGCTAATGCCGAGTTTTTGCCAGAGGTCTTTTAAATCGGGGCTTACCGGGGCGGCGCTCATTTTTTGGTAAAGCGTCCTGAAGCTGTTTGTGCCTGTGGCTGTATCTGCCGCCGCAATTATTCTGCTCATCGACCATTGCGTCTCCATTGAGCCGCCTGCTTCTAATACGCCGCGCATGGCGGTTTGAAGCCCCATTTTATTTTTAGTGTTCTGCCTAATGGAAATATCTAATAGCAGACAAAACATCGCGCCGCCCCAATAGCGGCGGCCCCAGCTTGGGGTATGGTCTAGGCCTTTATCATTGGCGCGGGGGAGGCCTTTTGGCATATCGCGCATAAAGTCAGCCCAGATGGTTTCTTGTTTTAAATCATCGGCCTGAACCCGGGCGATCGATTCTATATAAACCGCCAACCCTTCTGAGAGCCAGTAATGGCGCGTGGCAACTGAGGGCAGGGCGAGGTGGATCATTTCATGAATGGCGACCCAATCGCGGTTAAGATCAGCTATAGTGGTATGCTGGCCGATATATAGTCTGATAGCTGCCCCCTTATAGCCAAAAGCCTGACCGCCTTTGATGCCGCGCCCCTCTGCTGGCACAATGAGAATGCGTGCGTTTTTGACCGGGTAGCGGCCATAATATTTAGAGACGATGGCGGCTGCATTTTTAAGCCAGTTGTGAATGGTTTGCCGGGGCAAGGTTAGCTGGCCCGGGGCATAGCCAATGGTTAGCTCAGCGCCCTCTATATTGATTTCTGTTTTTTGCTTCAGCTTGTCAAATGCTTTGTATGGCATGTAGGGGGTGGTGTAGGCCGCTCTATTGTCTGCCCCATAGGCAAAGCTGATGAGTGGGGCCGTGAGGGCGAAGGCGGTGGTGAGGCAGACAGCGATATAGACGGAATAGTGCCGGGCAGAAATGGCGGTGTTTACTCGCCACTGAGATGATTTTGTTATGAGCTGGTTCATGCGCCTGATTTGGCGGCTTAACTATGACCGAAATGGGGGCGAAAGGCCGCCCCCACGATCACAATCTTGTTAGCATAATGCTACGTTAGAGCGCTTCATTAAAACGAATGGCCTCACCTTGGGCTGGGCCGGTTATCTCATCTTCCCACATAACGCGATGACCGCGAATGACTGTGCCTTTGGGCCAGCCTTTTACGGTTTTGCCGTCATAGGGGGTCCATTTTGAGCGGCTCTCGATCCAGTCATTTGAAATGGTGCGCTCAGCCTTCATATCAACAATGGTGAAGTCTGCATCCATCCCGACAGCGATGCGCCCTTTAGTGGCCAGGCCAAAAATGCGGTTTGGTCCGTGGCTTGTCAGGTCGACAAAGCGCTCAAGACTGAGGCGACCATTATTGACATGGTCGAGCATAATTGGCACCAGAGTTTGCACGCCTGTCATGCCTGAGGGGCTTTCAGGGTAGGGTTTTTGTTTTTCTTCCAGTGTGTGGGGGGCATGGTCTGAACCAAGTACATCTACAACGCCTGAATGCAGCCCGGCCCACAAACCTTTTTGGTGGGCAGCATCGCGAAGCGGTGGGTTCATCTGGGCAAGGGTGCCAAGAGATTCATAGGCTTCAGGACCGCAAAGTGTGAGATGCTGCGGGGTGACTTCAACTGAGGCAACATCTTTATGATGGGCGAGATAGGCCATTTCATCTGCGGTTGAGATATGTAACACATGGATGCGTTTGCCAAACTCACGTGCCGCGTTCACTAGCATTTGAGTTGATTGCATGGCAGCGATAGCATCGCGCCATTCCGGGTGGCTTGAGGGGTCGCCTGGGCGGCGAATGTCTTTGCGCTCTATCAGTCTTTGTTCATCCTCTGAATGAAAAGCAGCGCGGCGTGAGAGTTTGGAGATGATTTTTTTAATGCTCTCTTCATCGTCTACCAGCAAATTACCGGTTGAGGAGCCTATGAACACCTTGATGCCAGCTGCACCGGGTAAGCGCTCCAACTCTGGAATGTCGTCTATATTTTCTCTGGTGCCACCAACATAGAAGGCAAAATCACAGAACATGCGGTGATGAGCGCGGCGGATTTTATCTGCTAATGTCTCTGGTGTGGTGGTCAGGGGGCTGGTGTTTGGCATTTCAAACACTGAGGTAACGCCGCCCATAACGGCGGCGCGGCTGCCTGTCTCCAGATCTTCCTTATGTTCGTTACCGGGCTCACGGAAATGAACCTGGCTATCAACCACACCGGGGAGAATTGTGAGCCCTGTTACTGAAATGGTCTGGTCTGTATTTGCCGGGTTCAGCTCACCTATGGCAGTAATGCGGCCATCTTTTATGCCGATATCAGCTATGCCCCTGCCATCCTGATTGACGATCTCACCGCCCTTTAGAATTAGATCAAAGGTTTGTGTCATAGCTTGTGCTGCCTTTCTCTCTGCTAATCTGTCTCTTTTCGGCATAGGCAAATCTAGGGTTGGAGTAAAGACATAATTTCTGGCATTGTCATTTCTGTGATGAGAAGATGCGGTTATATTGGCTTAGCATCTCTATAATTGAATGAGGAAATCTTGATTATGACGAACCTTGTTGCGCTTGTAGATCGAGGGCTTATTCGTGTCACTGGTGAGGAAGCCAGCCCTTTTTTGCAATCATTGGTAACGAATGATGTGACAAAGGCTGAAGCTGATAAGGCGGTTTTTGCTGGTTTGCTAACGCCGCAGGGTAAAATAAATTACGAATTTTTCATTGTGCCTGTTGAGGGCGGTTATCTTTTGGAGACGGGGCGCGGTTGTGCTGATGATCTTGTCAAGAAACTGAAGCTTTATAAAATGCGGGCTGATGTACGAATTGATAACCTTAGTGATGAGACGATGACCTTTTGGTTGGCATCGGCTCCTGAAACAACCGAGGGGCTGTTTGCCTGCTACCGCGACCCACGATATGAAAAAATGGGATACCGTATTGCGGTTACACTGGAGGGGATGAAAGCCTTTTGCTCCTCATTTGATGCCTGCGAAATTGATTATTATCATCTGACACGGCTGCAATATGCTGTCCCTGAGGGGGGCTATGATTATGCCTTTGGTGATACATTCCCGCATGAGGCCGGATATGATCTCTTGAACGGCGTTGATTTTTCCAAGGGCTGCTATGTTGGCCAGGAGGTTGTCTCAAGGATGCAGCACCGGGGCACGGCGCGGCGGCGGGTTGTGCTTGTTTCATCTTTATCTGATCAAGCGTTACCTGAAGCTGGCAGTGAGATACGAACGGAGACTTCGCTTATGGGGCCGCTGGGTTCATCTTTAAAAGGGCAGGGGATTGCGTTGGTGCGGCTGGACCGGGCGAGTAAGGCAATGGCATCTGGTAATGTTATGAAAGCTGGTGATGTGCCTGTCACGCTTACTGTGCCGCCATGGGCTAATTATAGTTTAGAGGTTGAGGAGGCCTAGTTAATGCCGCGTTGCGGGTGGGCGGGGGATGACCCTTTATATATTGACTATCATGATACGGAATGGGGCGTGCCGGAGCGGTCTGATGAAGCTTTGTTTGAAAAGCTAATTCTTGAAGGGTTTCAGGCTGGTCTTTCCTGGATTACTATTCTGCGCAAGAGAGAGAATTTCCGCCGGGCTTTTGAGGGGTTTGACCCTGAAAAAATTGTCCGGTTTGATGAGGCTAAAATTGAAAGCCTTATGGGCGATGCTGGCATTATCCGGAATCGCAAAAAAATTGAAGCGGCTACAATGAATGCGCGGGCCTTTCTTGATATGCGCGATAATGGTGAGAACCTTTCCAGTTTTTTTTGGGATGCTGTTGATGGCACAGCTCTGGATGGTAAGCGCGGCTGCTTAAAAGATGTGCCTTCTGAAACACCGCTTAGCAAATCACTTTCTAAAGAGCTGAAGCGGCGTGGGTTTAAATTTGTTGGCCCTGTCACGGTTTATGCACATATGCAGGCTATGGGATTGGTCAATGACCATGTGATGACCTGCCCCCGTTATGAGGCGGTTGCGCAAATGCGTTAAACAGCCAGTTTTCAATCACTTGTTTTCAATCAGGTGGCTTTAGATAAAAACCTTTAAAAAGAACTTATATGGACGACCAGATAAAAATACAGACGGGGCGCGCGTGGCAGCGCATGCTCTCTGGCCGGCGGCTTGATTTGTTGGACCCGCAGGCAGAAGATATAGAGATTGAAGATATAGCACATGGGCTGGCACGTGTTGCCCGCTGGAATGGCCAGACGATTGGTGATCATGCGTTTTCTGTCGCTGAGCACTCAATTTTTGTGCTTGATATTGCCACACAGCTAGAGCCTGATATTGGCGCGGCTGTGCAGATAGCGGCGCTGTTGCATGATGCCCCTGAATATGTGATCGGCGATCTTATCAGCCCGTTTAAAGCAGCCATTGGCATGGATTATAAGAAGTTTGAGTTGAAAATTCTTGATGCGATTTATGCCCGCTTTGGCATTGCTTCGATGATTGATGAGCCAGCGCATAAGTTGATTAAAGAGGCTGATGGCATCGCGGCTTATTATGAAGCTTTGCAGCTTGCTGGTTTTTCAGAGGCAGAAGGGGAGGCATATTTCTCGCCGCCATCAACTGATGATCCGCGCTTCGTCGGGGTTGAGTATCAATTGGACCCTTTGCCGGTCATGAAGGCACAAGCTGTTTTTCTTGAGCGGTTTCAGCTGTTGTATGAGACAATTGAATAGCCAGCCTTAAACAAAATTACTCTTATCCGCCCAAAATGCTGAGGATTGAATGAACCAAAATGCCCCTGAAACTGCTGTCATCATCGGGAGCCCGCTCTCTCAAGTTGAAACGGCGCTTGCAAAATATAAGGCCGGTTGGCTGGTTTCGGCGATCAATAAAGATACCATGCTGGAGACGCCGGCTTCACTACAAGCTACAAGACATCTCAAGTTAGCGATGAATGATATATCAGCAGCGAGAGACGGGTTCGTGCTTCCTAGTGATGATCATGTGAAGCGTTTGGTTCAGTTTGTTGATGGCTGGGATATGAGCCAGCCGATACTGGTGCATTGTTGGGCGGGAGTAAGCCGTTCAACAGCGGGGGTTTATATTTCACTTTGCCATTTGAACCCTAATCATGATGAAGGTGAGATTGCCGCTATGCTGAGGCAGGCGAGCCCAACGGCGACACCGAATATGAGACTGATAGCGCTGGCTGATGATTATCTCGGCCGGGAGGGCCGGATGATTGCTGCAATTGATAAGATTGGCCGGGGTGAGATGACGTATGAGGGGCAGGTGTTTTCTGTTAAGGCATTACTCTCGTAATGAGACGTGGGCCGGGTTGTTAGTCGGCGGGCTTTTAGGTCAGGTAAATCATGACGGCGGGCAATAAAAAAGAGCGTAATAAAGCTGGCGAGACGGCGATAGACGGCAAGAATTCACAGCATGAGGCGCGTGATGGGGTTGAGATTGGTCTGAACGCTGCCATCGTTGCGCTTGAGCGCAACGAGCCGATGATCCTAACTGTTGTGAGCAACGGGGAGACACAGGCAGCGAATGATCATCAGCATGGCCGGCAATATGGTTTGCCTTTTGGTCGGTTTGAACCATTGACACACCACACTATGGAGATGGGTGTGCGGGGGTTTGTGGAAGAACAGACTGGGTTGAAATTTGGCTATATTGAACAGCTTTATACTTTTGGTGACCGGGGGCGTGTTGTGCCGCGTGTTGATGGCGAAATGCATGTGGTCTCTATCGGATATCTTGCCCTGACCCGCATGGGAGAACATAACCCTGTCTCTGCACAATGGCGGAGCTGGTATTTAGCCTTCCCATGGGAGGATTGGCGCCAAGGCACGCCTGAAATTATCCAACAAGAGATTGTACCGCGCTTATTAGAGTGGGCGAAAACCACACGGGCTAAATCTCGTGGTGGGCCTGTTGATCCGTTGGATCGAGTAAACATCTGTTTCGGCGGCGGCGGTGTTGGCTGGGATGATGAAAAGGTGCTTGACCGCTATGAGCTTTTATATGAAGCGGGCTTGGTTTATGAAGCGCAGCGTGATGGGCGGCGCGCGGCTGCTGAGATTAAAGACCCACCCTGGTTAGGGGAGCCGATGATACTGGATCACCGGCGGATTTTGGCAACGGCGATGAGCCGGATGCGCGCTAAGATTAAATATCGTCCGGTGATATTTGATTTAATGCCAGCAAGTTTCACTCTATTGCAGCTGCAACAATCAGCCGAGGCGGTTTCTGGTAATCTGTTGCATAAGCAGAATTTTCGCCGCCTTGTTGAGCAGGGTGGGCTAGTTGTTGCGACGGGGAAGATGTCCAGTGAGACAGGCGGGCGACCGGCGAAGCTTTATCGTTTCCGGAAAGAGGTGCTGCTTGAGCGGCGCACAGCCGGCATAAGGGTTCGCAGGTGATAAGAGGTGTTTATAAGGCACTGCCTGTCATAGCTCTCTATGACGGCCCTGAATTAAGTAATTAAAGGCAAAAATAAAAGCGCGGCTGGGTTTCAGCCGCGCTTTAGAATTTTACTCTATGTAACGATCAATCCAGTGAGATGTAATCTCTCTCTGGTGCCTCTAACGTCTTAGTTGAAGAAGAGAGAGATAAAACCACTATCACCACCGTAATAGTATTTTTTCGGTTTTGGTTTCGGCTCGATACGTTTTTTAATAATACGTTGGCGAGGCTCTAGGCCCATTGGGCGACCCTCTAATGCTGCGGTTACTTTGACGTCATGGCCATAAATATCATTGAAATATTTAACTGAACCATCTTCATTGGACCACATAGTGAAATAGGTCACGTGAACCGGGATTTTCTTTTCCAAATCTACACGCTGATTGCGCCGTGACCTGACACGTTTGTCGATCTCTTTGCGGCTAATGCCTTTAGAGGACAACACAACTTCAGCCATCTTGAGGGGATCCCTTAGACGCATGCAACCGTGGCTATAGGCGCGGACTCTATTGTTGAAGAGGTTTTTGTTTGGTGTGTCATGCATGTAGACATGATGCTTATTCGGGAACAAGAATTTTACCCGGCCTAGTGCATTACGAGGCCCTGGGGGTTGGCGAATGTATACACGGCCATTGACGACACGGCTTTCATAGCCGTTCGGGGCAACGCCGCCCATCTCATTCCAGATGATGGATTGTGGGACATTCCAATAAGGATTGAAAACAATGGTTTCCATTTCATCGGAGAAGCTTGGTGTGGCGTTCCGTTTTTTACCGGTAATTACGCGTTCCTGATGGATGATCTTGCCGTTATCGCTAACACGGGCAAGATATTCAGGAATATTTACGCGGATATGATAATTGCCAAATTCTCGCGGCATCCAGCGCCAGCGTTCCATATTGGCAATGATTTGTTTTTCGCGGTTGGGTTTCTTTTTATTAAACCGGGCTCTTGTTGAACGGTTAACTGTGCCATGTGCCCGCAAGCCGTTATTGGCCTGGAAGTTCTTCACAGCTGTAAGTAGCGCGCTGTCATAGAGGTCAGCACTATATAGCGGTTTACCGTTTTTCTCTGGCACAGGAACATTGAGGCGTTGGCGAAGTAATGCGACATCCGGGTGCTGATCATAGGGGCGGATGGTTTGGCCGACAGCTGGAATTTTCACAAGCGTTTTGGTGGCGCCTGTTGCATTGCGGATGAGATCAAGCTGCTCTTTCAGCGCCCAAAACTGTTTGTGAGTTGGGTGAAAGGAGCGTAGCGCTTTTTCAATGTCATCACCCTCGGTCACAGATAGCATGACTTTGGATGGATCTGGCAATTGTGGTTTGTTGTCCAGAAAGCGGCTGATTTTTTGCGGTATGAGGCGGCCGGCGCTAGCGTAGCGGGCATAAGTCAGCACAGCTTTGCTCATTTTAATTTCAGCTTCTGCACGCTCAGTGATGCTGCCATTTATTTTTTCAGCGGTAGGGAATTCAATATCTTTGACGACCATGCCATAATCATCACCGCGTTTAATTTCAGCGATAGCGCGTTTGGCGGTTTCTGTCAGTTTACCATCAGCAATCCATAGGGGCTGGCGATCTCGCTTAAGATAAAAGTCTCTCAGATCGGCCTGAATTTTGCGGTCGTAATCTGTATTGCCTTTTCTCGACTGATCAATCTTGTGAATGATCTGGTATTCTAAGGCATCAGTGGCATTGATCAGAAGATCCGGGCCTTGAGGTTCCGCAGCATGAAGTGCGCTGGTTGTTGCGGTAACATATAGCCCGACTATGGCTGCCGTTGTGCCGACCTTGCTGATGAGTGACCCTTTTGCCATTTATCTTTCCTCGCTTGGGGTAGTGTCGTGTTTGTCGCTGTTTGTAATAAGCCGGGTAGATTTGAACCCAGTTTTTTCAAAAAACTTCTGCAATTACAGATGCTGAGCTTTTCGTCTCTAATTTCCAGTCATAGTATTTCTAGTCTCAAGTTGATGGCCCTTTTAAGGTTTATTGGCCAACAGGCTATAAAGGCGCCATTCTTAGTTGAGACATTTAATCTTATAGGGAGCCTTTGCTCTATTTTTCGCGCGTTGCTCTGCCGCGCTGGCAAATCGTCTGGCTCTGCCGGTTCACTGCGATGTCCGTATCAGTGGCCTATTCGAGTATACTAAATAAAAACCTTAAAATTACTTTTAATTGCCTCAGCAAGGTATCAGTTTCGCTGATTTGATGATCATTAAATATACTTAATATTCGTTTTGTTCATGTTTAGCTTATGCTCGGCTTTAGCTGAGGTGCGGCTTACTCATATTGCGCAGCTCTGCTAAATGGCAACTCAATCTAATAAGCTGCAAAACACAAATCTTGCGGATTTTAACATAAAATCCTTTAGCTGAATGCAAGATGAACCATTTTTCGCGCCGATATGCTCAGATATTTTAGAGCGCTGCTCCTTAAGTTAGTGGCCCTGCAGGTGTCGCGATGACGGAACGCAAAGCGTACCATAAAATTGGTCGTTCGAATATAACATCTCTGTTATTTCAAGCGCATCTCGTCTTGCCTTAATTGCCGCTGGTTGCGCGAACATACCCCAACATTAATTATGCAAAAATGCTTGGCTGTGTTTATTGCTGTAGCTGGGTTGAACTATAGCCGTATCCTGAAAATGATAAAGGGGCAAAACAGGCTCATTCAAGGCCTTCGCGTCACTCTGTTATTTGATGTTGTAATTCTGACATAGATTAAGACCGGAGCGGCAATAAAAAATGGCAGAACAACAAATTGTGAAATCTGCTGCCCTGCCATTTTAGATATTTTTTCTATTAAATCAGTCAAATTGAACCTTGTTCTATAATCAGCGTTCAATTTGCCTGTTTTTTGATCAATTGGCCCGTTGTTGAACGCCCATTTCGCGCATTTTACGATATAGGGTGGAGCGGCCAATACCAAGATGCTTGGCGATATCTGTCATATGACCGCGATAGCGCCCAAGTGCCAGGCGGATCATGTCTGCTTCTACGGCTTCAAGTGGGCGGATGTGGCCATAATCATTCATCACCCTGACGCCAACTGGTGCGGGGCCTGCGCGCTCTGGATTTAGGTCAACCATTTGCGGTGCGTCTTCTTCATCACCAATCATCGCGGGGCCGGTATAGACAGATTGTTCAGTCGGCTCTTCTGGCAGGTTCGGTATGGTTGGTTCAAAGCCGTCAACATGGGCGGCAATCTGCGGAAATTCATTAATGGTGAGAATTGGCTGGTCTGCCAGCACGACTGCCCGGAAAATACTATTTTCCAACTGGCGGACATTGCCTGGCCAGCGATAAGATTGCAGCAGGCGGAGGGCATCTTCGCTGAGGCCGGTAATTTTTTTGCCTTCTTCGCTCGCAAACCGCACGATGAAATGATTGGAGAGCTCTTCGATATCTTCAAGCCGCTCAGAGAGTGGAGGCACCATGACGGGGAAGACATTGAGGCGATAATAGAGATCTTCTCTAAATTTGCCGTCTTTCACGAGCTGTATCATGTCGCGATTGGTTGCTGAGATGAGGCGGAAATCAACTTTCACTGGTTTACGGGCGCCGACGGGGTCAATTTCCCCTTCTTGCAAGGCGCGGAGCAGTTTGACCTGGGCATCTAGCGGTAGTTCGCCGACTTCATCGAGGAATAAAGTGCCGCCATCTGCTTCTTCAAACTTGCCAATGCGTTTTTCAGTGGCTCCGGTGAAAGAACCTTTTTCATGGCCGAAGAGGATGCTTTCAATGAGATTCTCAGGAATGGCACCACAATTGACAGTGACAAAAGGTTTGCCCCGGCGCTCGCTTTCCCCTTGAATGGCGCGGGCGATCATTTCTTTACCGACACCGCTCTCCCCTTCAATTAATACCGGGATATTCGAGCTGGCAGCACGGCGGCCAAGGGAGACCACCCGCTTTAAGGCCGGGCCGGATGAAATTAGGTTTTCGAAGGTCATTGTGCCTTCTGATTTGCGCTTGATGCGGGAGATCTCAACGGTGAGAGCATCAATCTTAAGAGCATTATTGAGAGAAACCTCCAGGCGCTCAAGGCTGGCTGGCTTTACGACAAAGTCGATAGCACCGGCGCGCATGGCTTCAATCGCTGTATCTATGCTGCCATTGGCTGTTTGAACAATGACGGGCTGGCTGGCATTCAGTTTTCTTAGGTGCGCCAGCACATCATGGCCAGAAAGATCGGGCATGATTAGATCCAGGAGGATAAGGGAGATGCCTTCTGCTTCTGGGCTTTCCATTATGGCGATGGCGTCTTTGCCGCCTTCTGCCAATTTGGTTTCATAGCCTAGACGTTTGATGGCTTCACTAAGGATGCGGCGCTGGGCCGGATCATCATCGACAATAAGAACGCATTTGGGCATACTCGGATACTCTACTCTGTTACTCAATGGCGGTTTTGTGCCAAAAACAAATGGCGTTAACCGCTCATAACCCAACTCAACTGTTTTTGATCTTGGCGTAGAAGTGTAAACAAGATGTTTATTTCTGCGCCGCTATGGGCTTTATTAGGCAAAATTTTCCGCCGTGATGGCGGGCTATGCTGGTTATTCAGCTGGGGCTGATCTAGTATCGCCATAATTTTGGTGTTGATGAGCGACAGGTTTTTTTGGTGAAGTTTTTACTGACTTAACTTTTAGCGGCATCGCTTTTTCAGTTGGGGCTTAAAGCTGGCTCCCTCCTCAATTTTAATAATATTTACAGGGAATTAATAAGCGTGAATTCAGGTCTTATTCGGCGGTTTGACGGCAAAGTTTCAAGCATTGAGGCAGTTACTAAACCAGAGGCGGGCGGCGTTTCTTTACCGGCTTTTGGGCCCGTTTTAAGTATGGCGGAAGAAGCAGGCGCTGAGGCGACCCTTGGTGAAATGCCGGTGTGGGATCTTTCTGATCTTTATGACGGTCCTTCATCTGAAACGCTAAAATCAGACCTTGAAGCGGCGGCGGCGCAGGCTTCTTCTTTTCAAAATAGCTATAAAACAAAGATAAAAGACATTGCGACAGGCGCTGATGGCGGTGAGACGTTGCTTGGTGCGATCAAGGAATATGAAGAGCTGAACGACAAGCTTGGGCGTATAGCTTCTTATGGGCAGCTGTTATATTCCTTTGATAATCAAAATCCGATACATGCCAAATTACATGGTGATCTTATGGAGCGGATCACGATGATTAGCTCTGACCTGTTGTTTTTTGGCTTGGAGCTGAACCGCCTGAGTGATGAGGAAATTGAGCGCTGCCTTGCTCATGAAGGGCTTAGTTATTATCGCCCCTGGATCGAAGATTTACGGATTGAGCGGCCTTACCAACTCTCTGATGATCTTGAAAAACTTTTTCACGATAAATCTGTTGTCGGCCGTGGGGCTTGGTCGCGGTTATTCAATGAGACAATGACAGCGCTGCGTTTTGATGTGGACGGCGAAACCCTGGCGTTAGAGCCAACGCTGAACCTTTTGCAATCGAGAGATGCTGAGAAGCGGAAAACAGCGGCGACAGCCGTTGAGGGTGTTTTAAAAGATAATTTGAGACTGTTTACTCAGATCACCAACACTTTAGCCAAAGATAAAGAAATTGCTGACAGATGGCGCAGCTTTGAAGATGTGGCAGATAGCCGGCATCTTTCTAACCGTGTTGAGCGGGATGTGGTTGAAGCGCTTGTTGAAGCTGTGCGCGGCAAATATTCATCTATGTCGCACCGTTATTATAGCCTCAAGGCGAAGTGGCTTGGGGTTGATCAGCTAAATTATTGGGACCGGAATGCGCCTTTACCCAAGGATAATGAGCGAGAAATTCCATGGGCAGAAGCGAAAGAGACAGTGCTTGCCGCTTATGAAGGTTTTTCACCTAAAATGCGCGAGATTGCGGAACCGTTTTTTGAGCGCGGGTGGATTGATGCACCGCTGCGCCCCGGTAAAGCGCAGGGGGCATTTGCCCACCCAACCGTGCCGAGCGCGCATCCTTATGTATTGATCAATTATCAGGGTAAGCCGCGCGACGTGCAAACTTTGGCGCATGAGCTAGGGCATGGTGTGCATCAGGTTTTGGCTGGAAAGCAGGGTGCTTTAATGGCCCCGACGCCGCTAACATTGGCTGAAACGGCCAGTGTGTTTGGTGAGATGCTGACCTTTAAAACACTGCTTGAAAAGGCAAAAACTGACCAAGAACGGCAATTGATGCTGGCGGCCAAAGTTGAAGATATGATCAACACTGTGGTGCGCCAAATCGCATTTTATTGCTTTGAGCGCAAAGTTCATGAAGCCCGGCGGGAGGGTGAGCTAACCTCAGATCAGCTGAATGAGTTTTGGCTTGATGTGCAGGCAGAGAGCCTTGGCCCGGCGATAGCGATGAATGAGGGATATGGCGTTTACTGGAGTTATGTGCCGCATTTCATCCATGCGCCCTTCTATGTTTATGCTTATGCGTTTGGTGATTGCCTTGTTAATTCGCTTTATGCGGTTTACAGCCAGGCTTCTGATGGTTTTCAGGAAAAATATTTCGATATGCTCAGCGCTGGGGGCACCAAACATCATAAAGACCTGCTCGCGCCATTTGGCCTTGATGCCAGTGACCCTTCTTTCTGGAATAAGGGGCTCTCTGTTATTGAGAGCATGATTGATGAGCTGGAAGCGCTGGACGCCAAAACGGGCGGGTTACAGGGCTAGGTGATAATTTGCCAGGTTGTGAGTTGAGGGCATTGATGGCCGCTCTCATAATCTGGCGCTAATTTGCTCTTTTTGAGCCTGATGGAACTTTGCCTCACATATTGATGGCTTAGGAAACGCTGGGTCTCTGGTGATTTAATTTTTCTAGACTTCCTTATCACTTGTACTCAACTCCGAGGGCACATTTCTCTCCGAATAGAATGGATAGGTAACAGGCTATGAAGTGCCGCCGGTATTGAATGGCGCTGTTGGCTCTTGCAGATTCCTTGTTTCACAGCTAATAAATTAAGGTCTCTTTGGTCTTTTAGGCCAATTTAGGCAGATTCTAATAGCAAGTTGGTGGTAGTTATGCTGAAACTTAGCGATTAGTTTTAAGATTTAGGTAGCTGACTGCACCATAAGAAGATGAAATATAAGGGGACTGTTATGGGAATTGATACTTCCAAAGGACATCCAGCAATGGATTATTCTGAACATGAGCGCACCTATAATGGCTTTATTAAAGGCACTATCTTTGTTTCAGCTGGTGTGATTGCCACGCTTGTTGCGATGGCATTTTTTCTCCTCTAATCCGATTTTCGGGGTTAGCTCTTTTACATTTATAATCAGTTTATATTTGCGCGGTGCTTTTTGAGCGCAGCTGAGTAGATTTCGGATGGTCATGGTTTTTCAGGCCTGGCCCGGGCAGACGGCTCTAACTTAGAGAGAGATCTTTTTAGATGAGCGACTTAGCCTATAATAATAACTTTAAAAGATTGAAATGGAGCCGGGAATGGTGACGATTGCCGTCCCGATTGAAGGTGAAACAGAGCCAAGAGCGGCGATTTCACCCGAAACGGTCAAAAAATATATTGCTCTTGGATGCGATGTTCGTGTTCAGGCTGGTGTTGGTGTTCGGTCTAATGTGCTTGATGCAGATTATGAGGAGATGGGCGCAACTGTTCATGCTTCTCTGGCAGACACCTTAAATGGTGCCGACATAATCTTGAAGGTGAATAACGCCACTGATGAAGAATTAGCCCTGATGAATGATGGTGCTATCTTCGTTGCGATGCTCAATCCTTATGATAATGCGGATCGTCTACAAGCCCTCGCCTCGAATAATATCAAGGCTTTCTCTATGGAATTTATGCCGCGTATTACGCGGGCGCAATCCATGGACGTTCTGTCTTCTCAGTCTAACCTTAGTGGTTATAAGGCTGTGATTGATTCTGCGGCTCATTTCACTCAGGCGATGCCGATGATGATGACGGCGGCTGGCACTGTGCCACCGGCGAAAGTCTTTGTTATGGGTGCTGGTGTGGCCGGGCTTCAAGCGATTGCGACCGCCCGCCGTCTTGGCTCTATCGTGACATCAACTGATGTGCGGCCAGCAGCAAAAGAGCAGGTTGAGAGCCTTGGCGCTAAGTTCATCGCGGTTGAGAATGATGAATTTAAAGAGGCTGAGACAGCTGGCGGTTATGCCAAGGAAATGTCTGACGATTATAAGCAGCAACAAGCTGAACTGGTCGCCAAACATATTAAATCACAGGATATTGTGATCACCACAGCGCTTATTCCGGGTCGTCCGGCGCCGCGTCTCATTACTGAAGAGATGGTGCGCTCGATGAAGCCGGGCTCTATCATTTATGATATGGCGGTTGAGCGAGGCGGTAACTGTGCGCTCTCTAAGCCGGGTGATATTATAAATGTGGATGGGGTTATGGTGCTTGGGCCGCTTAATATTCCGGGCGCTCTATCTGGTAATGCGACAAGCCTTTATGCGAAAAACCTCTTTAATTTCCTCTCTTTGTTTATTGATGAGGAAGAGGGGCTGAAGATTGATTATGAGGATGAGATCATCCAGGGCACTTTAGTGACCAATGATGGGAAGATTGTGCATCCTCGCCTAACAGGGGAGGATAGCTGATGAAATCTCATAATAAACAGCTTTTAAGCGGATTTCTCACGGCACTGGGTGGAGCTGGACTGCTTTCACTTGCTTCAACGACTGCATTTGCTGCTAGCGGCGCATCTGAAGTGAACTCGTTCACCTATTTGTTCGCGCTGTTCGTGCTGGCAATTTTTGTTGGTTACTTCGTTGTTTGGGCGGTGACACCTGCTTTACACACCCCGCTGATGGCGGTGACCAATGCGATCTCTTCGGTGATCGTGGTGGGTGCGCTTTTGGCGGTTGCTGTTCCGAATGCCGATGGGCTGGGCTATGCCAATATTTTTGGCTTCCTTGCGCTTGTGATGGCGGCCATCAATATTTTTGGTGGCTTTCTCGTTACGCAGCGCATGCTGGCGATGTATAAGAAAAAAGAACGCTAAGGGGGGACTGTTATGTCACCGGATCTGATTGCACTGCTCTATCTGGCCTCAGGCGTTCTCTTTATTTTGAGTTTGCAAGGTCTATCTAGCCCAGCGTCTTCGCGCCAGGGTAACTATTACGGCATGATGGGTATGACAATAGCCATACTCACCACACTTGCCGCCGCACCAACCATGACAGGGCTGTCATGGGGAATGATTATTGCCGGGCTTGCTATTGGTGGTTTCATTGGCGCGATTATCGCCAAAAAAATCCCAATGACAGCAATGCCTCAACTTGTGGCGGCGTTTCACAGCCTTGTCGGCCTCGCTGCTGTTTTTGTGGCTGCGGCTGCCTATTATTCGCCGGATGCTTTTGGCATTGGCCAGGTTGGCGAGATTAAAACTGCCAGCTTGATTGAGATGTCTCTCGGCGCGGCGATTGGTGCCATTACCTTTACTGGCTCTGTCATTGCGTTTGCGAAACTTGATGGCCGCATGTCTGGTGCGCCAATCATGTTGCCTGGTCGCCATATTATTAATCTGGCACTGTTCCTTGGTATGATCTATCTGATCTATGCCTTTTCAAATGGCCAGACAGAATTTGTGTTCTGGGCACTTGTTATTACTGCGCTCGTGTTTGGCGTATTGATCATTATCCCTATTGGCGGTGCTGATATGCCTGTGGTTGTTTCTATGTTGAACAGCTACTCAGGTTGGGCGGCCGCTGGTATTGGCTTTACGCTTGGTAATGCGGCATTGATTATCACCGGTGCACTTGTTGGCTCATCTGGCGCCATTCTCTCTTACATTATGTGTAAGGGTATGAACCGCTCATTTGTCTCAGTGATCCTTGGTGGCTTTGGCGGCGAATCTGCCGGGCCAACCGGTGATGACGGTGTGCAGCGCACTATCAAGCAGGGCTCTGCTGATGATGCGGCGTTCATTATGAAGAATGCTGGTAAGGTCATTATTGTACCGGGTTACGGTATGGCGGTGGCGCAGGCTCAACATGCGCTACGGGAAATGGCTGACGAGCTGAAAGAAGCGGGCGTTGATGTGGCTTATGCGATCCACCCGGTTGCGGGGCGGATGCCTGGCCATATGAATGTGCTGCTTGCTGAAGCGAATGTGCCTTATGATGAAGTGTTTGAGCTTGAGGACATTAACAGTGATTTCGCGCAGGCGGATGTTGTTTATGTGATCGGTGCGAATGATGTGACCAACCCGGCAGCGCTAGAAGATCCTAGCTCTCCTATTTTCGGCATGCCTGTGCTGGAGGTTTGGAAAGCCAAAACGGTTATGTTTAATAAGCGCTCGCTTGCTTCTGGTTATGCTGGCATTGATAACACGCTGTTTTACCGCGATAATACATTGATGCTGCTTGGCGATGCTAAGAAAATGACAGAAAATATCGTGAAATCACTTTAAGGTTTCATGTTTCAATGACTATAAATGCCGCGGACGTTGATTTGACGTTCGCGGCATTTCTCGTTAAAGCCAATTGCCGCTTGAGCTCTGCGGCCTTGAAGGGAAGTTTTAAAGTGCGGAGGTTTTTGGTGTTTCACCAGATCCAGGCGGTTGCACATGCATTAGGTTTTAGGATTGTATGACTTTACTTACCAAAATCGCGATTGGCGGTGTTCTCCTTTATCTGGTTTCGGCATTGGCGCTGTTTTTCTTACAGAGACGGCTGGTTTTTAGCCCTGACACAACGCGGGTGCAGCCTGTTAATTTTGAGCTTCCAAAAGTTTCTGAGGTGAAGCTTCGCTCTTTTAATGGGCATACGCTTTATTGCTGGTATGGGCCGGCGGCGACGGGCAAACCAACGCTGCTGTTTTTGCATGGCAATGGCGGCAATGTGGCTTATCGCGCTGAGAAGTTCAAGAAGCTGATGGCTGAAGGCTATGGCGTTTATATGTTGGGCTATCGCGGATTTGGTGGCAGTGAGGGTGCGCCATCTGAGGTTGGATTGGTGCGGGATAGCCAGGTGGCTTATGAGTATCTTCGTGATCAATATAAATTGCAATCTGAGGAGATTGTGATTTACGGCGAGTCTATTGGCACTTCAGTAGCGGTTCAATTGGCAGCCAAAGTGAAAGCGGCGGCGCTGGTGCTTGAAGCGCCTATGTATTCTGTTTTGAGCATAGCGCAGGCGCGCTACCCGTATGTGCCGGTTCGGCCCTTCCTTAGAGACAAGTTTGAAACCAATCTTTATATAAAAGATGTGACGGCGCCGTTGCTGGTGGTGCATGGCGATAAAGATGAGGTGATACCGCTGGCTTCTGGCCAGGCGCTCTATGAGCTGGCCCCTGAGCCGAAGCGGTTTGAAGTGATAAACGGGGCTGGGCATAATGATATCTATGATTATGCTGTGGTGCCGGTGATTGATGAGTTTTTAACCGAGTTTGTTGGTGAGGCTGTTCATTCAGACTGAGCCTTTATTTTTCTGGCTGAGTGCTGCTGGATGTGACTTAAAGGAATTATTATGGCGAATTCTGTTCTGCCGGCTGTTTCTGAAGATATTGATTTGGCGGCGCTAAGCTCGCTCGCAGAAGTGGCGATGGAAAAGGCGGTGGCTTTTTCTATACAGCTGACTTTGGCGGCGGCGCTGTTATTTGCTGGGTTATTTGTCGCGCGGTTGGCAGCTGAAACCTTGCGGGCGAAACTTGCTGGCATTAAAGGTTTTGACCCGACCCTGGCTCCTATCCTAGTGCAGATCCTGCGCTATGCTATTCTTGTTATCACCTTTGTGCTTGTGCTCTCGAATTTTGGTATCGAGACAACCTCTATTATTGCTGTGCTTGGTGCGGCTGGCCTGGCAATTGGCCTGGCGCTTCAGGGTACATTGCAGAATGTTGCAGCGGGAATCATGCTGCTGATAATCAGGCCGTTTCGCGCCGGTGATTTTATTGAAGCTGCGGGCGCAAGCGGCACTGTTACTGAGGTTGGATTGTTCATTACCCGCATGAATACGGCGCAAGGGGTTTATGTGGCTGTGCCAAACTCCAGGCTTTGGTCTGATGTGATTATTAATTACAATCGAAATGATCGCCGCCGGTTGGATATGCAAGTCGGCATTTCTTATGATGATTCGATTGATGATGCGCTCGAATTGATAAAATCCATCGTCAATAATGATAAACGGGTTGAAGAAGTGCCAGAGCCGCTTGTGGTGGTGCGCAGTCTTGGAGATAGTTCCGTGAATATCGAGATCCGCGCTTGGGTTAAACGGCAGGATTACTGGCCGTTTCATTTTGACCTGACGCGGGCTGTGAAGCTCTCGCTTGATGACGCCGGTATCTCTATTCCTTACCCGCATAGCCAGGTTGTTTTGCCGGACGGGGTTGTTAGCATGATGGCTGGGGGCTCGACTGGTGGGGGCGATGATAAAGGCGCGGCAAAAACAAAGAAAAAGACACAAGGCTAACGATTATTTACGATAATTAACGGGCCTAACCTCTTAAATTGATGAGTAATCTTCTCCTTTTGAATTGCTCGATTTTTGCAATTGGTTAGGTTAGATTGAGTTTGATTTAGGTAGTCAGGCCTTTGGCTTAGGCTAACCTTCTTATAATTTATTTCCTTTAAGAGCTAATTTTCGATGACGGAGCAGAGCATGAATGACCGGGTGAAAGCTGATAGCGTGGCACAAAGAGACCGGCCTTGGCTGTTTCGGACATATGCGGGTCATTCAACGGCTAAGGCTTCTAACGAACTTTACAGGACCAACCTGGCCAAGGGGCAAACCGGGCTATCTGTAGCGTTCGATCTGCCGACGCAAACGGGTTATGATTCTGATCACCCTTTAGCCAAAGGTGAAGTTGGCAAGGTGGGCGTGCCGATTTCTCATATTGGCGATATGCAGGAGCTGTTTAAAGATATTCCGCTTGAGAATATGAACACCTCCATGACCATTAACGCGACAGCTGGGTGGTTGCTGTCGCTATATGTTGCCACAGCGGAAACTCAGGGTGCCGACCGGGCCAAGCTAACCGGCACCGTACAGAACGATATTATTAAAGAATATCTTTCGCGTGGGACATATGTGTTCCCGCCGGAGCCTTCAATGCGGTTGATCAAAGATGTGATCACTTATTCCTATAAAGAAGTGCCGAAATGGAACCCGACGAATGTTTGCTCCTATCATTTGCAGGAAGCAGGCGCGACGCCCGTTCAAGAGCTTGCTTACGCGCTGGCCACGGGCATTGCGGTGCTTGATATGGTGAAGGCCTCAGGTGAAGTGGCTGATGAGGATTTTCCAACGGTTGTGGGACGTATTTCATTCTTCGTGAATGCCGGGATGCGCTTCATCACTGAGATGTGCAAGATGCGGGCTTTTGTTGATCTCTGGGATGAGATAACCCGTGATAGATATGGCGTTACAGACGCTAAGTTCAGGCGCTTTCGTTATGGCGTGCAGGTGAACTCGCTTGGCCTGACGGAACAGCAACCAGAAAACAACCCTTACCGTATTTTGATTGAAATGCTGGCCGTTGTGCTCTCAAAAAATGCACGGGCTCGTGCTGTGCAGCTACCGGCCTGGAATGAAGCGCTTGGTTTGCCGCGCCCGTTTGATCAGCAATGGTCACTGCGCATGCAACAAATTATGGCCTATGAAACTGACCTTCTTGAATATGCGGATATTTTTGATGGCTCTGTTGAAGTTGACCGCAAAGTTGAGGCGCTGAAAGATGAGGCCCGCGCGGAGCTGGCCCGTATTGAAGAGATGGGCGGCGCTGTGGCGGCTGTTGAAAGCTCTTACATGAAGCAAAAACTGGTTGAGAGTAACACAGCACGGCTACGTAATATTGAGCTTGGCGAGCAAGTTGTTGTGGGTGTGAACCGGTGGACTGAATCAGAACCTAGCCCCTTGGCGCAAGGGGCTGATGGCGGCATTCTTACTGTCCCGGAATGGGTTGAGAAAGAACAGGTTGAGCGGCTACAGGCATGGCGTGAGCAGCGTGACCAATCGGCTTGTGATGCGGCTTTGAAAGATCTCAAATCAGCTGCTGAAGAAGGGCGGAATGTGATGGAGAGTTCCATTGCTTGCGCCAAAGCTGGTGTAACCACTGGTGAATGGGGCGGTTTGCTGAGGGAGGTGTTTGGTGAATACCGGGCGCCAACTGGGGTTGGTAAAGCTGCCAACCAGGATGCAGGCGGGCTTGAAGAGGTGCGCGCTAATGTGGAGCAGGTCTCTAAAGCACTAGGCCGGCGCATTAAGTTTTTGGTTGGGAAGCCTGGGCTTGATGGTCACTCAAACGGTGCTGAACAAATTGCGGTGCGGGCACGGGATGCCGGCATGGAAGTGGTTTATGAAGGCATTCGCCTGACACCGGCGCAAATTGTGAATGCGGCTCTAGAAGAAGGTGTACATGCTGTGGGGCTCTCTATTCTTTCAGGTTCCCATGTTCCCTTGGTGAAAGATGTGCTGACGCGGATGGAAGAGGCGGGCATTGGCGACATTCCTGTGGTGGTTGGCGGTATCATTCCGCCCGAGGATGCTGAAATTCTCAAAACTGCTGGGGCCGCCGCTGTTTACACGCCGAAAGATTTTCAGATGAATGATATTATGGCGGATATTGTTAAGCTGATTGATGCGCGGCGCGCGGCGGCTTAATTTATAGTTTCAGGATGGGGGCAGCATTGGATAATGTTGCCCCCTACTTGCTTCAATAGCTCTATCGTTACTGGCACCTTCTCTCCCCGCCAGGTCGTGGTTTCGCGCCCCTCTCTCCTCTCTCTAATCTTTTTATTTTAAGCTTCTTGCATATAAATGCCTGCTAACAGCCCCTTCAGCTGGATTTGTTCTAATGGCCGGTCTGGGCTGAGGTTTTGCGTAGTGTTCATTATTTATGGGCATTTGGTTTTTATGCGCGGCAAGAAATGGAGGGGTTTGATGCTATTCAGATGGTCGAAAATGGCGCTAAGTAATTGTAAGCATTACGTTTTTGGAGGCTGTGACTTGGATCAATGACAATGAATACTATTTGTTATATTATCCATTTACTATCATAATCTGACTTCCTAAGGCAGATTTATTATTTTTTGCTCAGTCATTTTTTTAAGAAATGGTTTGTAGGCCAATATTGTAGTAAAACTTTAGTCCCTTGTTATTGCTGCAATTTATTAGGAGCAAGTACTTTAATTTCTATTGCTCTGGCTTTCCTTCGCTAAATCTTTTACTTCTGCACTTCTTTGATGTATAAACTTTTATGAGACGATTACTGTAAAGATGATTTAAAACAGTCACTTGCTGATGGGGTTTTATCGCTATGTATGAATCGAGTGGTGCTGATAAAATTCCCCTGGATGAGTTATCTCTCGAAAATCAGCTATGTTTTGCACTCTATGCGGCGACCCGGTCGATTACGAAGGCTTATCGTCAGAAACTTGAACCCCTCGGTCTAACATATCCGCAATATCTTGTTTTGATTGTCCTTTGGGAAACTGATGGATTGACGGTCTCTGAAATTGGAGAGCGTTTAATGTTGGATTCTGGCACGCTAACACCCTTGATTAAACGGCTTGAAAACATGGAGTTTGTTAATCGGGTGCGCAATAAAAAGGATGAGCGAGAGGTTCAGATTTGGTTGACTGATAAGGGACGGGAGATGCGCCCTGATTTACAAGATGCACGCTGTTATGTTGTTAAACGGTTGAATATGTCTGAGGAAGATATTCTAGATATGCGCCATGAGCTAATGGGAGTGATTGAACAGCTGAGCCAAACCACTAAGAAATAAGCTCTTGATGACCTTTGCGAAGCTCTGAATTTATTATCTCTATGCTGTGATCTACCACGCGCTAAAATGCTCCGGTTCTCTGCCTTATTTTCTTCATCATGATGAATGAAAGCCACCAATACTGAATAGATGCTGTTCATGGGGTGTTTGTTAGAGTTCAGATATTAACTCAAACAAACTTGGAGCCCCCACCCATGTTAAAATCCCTACTTACTATTATGGCTGTTACCTCATTAGCTTTAGTGACCAATGGGTCAATGGTTTCTGCCAAATCAGGCAAGCATCATCATAAAGTGCAGAAGGTGAAATTCTACAAAGCAGTACCATTGCCGATTATTCGTAAATCACTGCGGCGTAAAGGGTTTAGCCGCATTGTTTACACGGATCGCCGTTTGCCAGTTTATAAAGCCAGGGCGTGCAAAAACGGCAAGCGCTTTATGATTAGGCTAAATCGACGTGGTGCGATTATTTCTCGCCACCGGACAGGCCGCTGTTTCGGCTAGCTAACACTAGCTCCTTCCCGACATTATAATTGCTGAGCGCTCTTGATAAGGGCGCTCAGTTTTTATGTGAGGCAGGTGCTTTGGAGCGCCCCTCCAGCAAAGTCGTGGGTGTTTGGTTTAGATGGTTTGGGATGACTGATTTGGCGCTGTCCAGAGGCTGTAGATGAGCAGGCCAAACAGAATGCTCGCAGGGAGTGCTTTGATGAGCGGGTCATAAATTACATGCAGTGTGATAGCACTTAGCACCAGCAACAATAGACCAAGCATGGCAAGGCGCGGCAAAAGGGGATGGATGATGCGGCCGAATATAAGACTGGCCGCGCCAGCAATTTCAGCGGCGCCGATTATGTAAGTTAGCCAGGCGGGGATGCCGATAGAGGTGAAAAAAGCTTCTAATGGGATGTCATAACCGCTGATTTTATAAAGACCAAAGCTAAAAAAAGCCAAAGACAATAACCAGATTATTAATACTCGGATTGGCATTGCGTCCTCTTAGCTTAGGGGGAAATGGGGTGTGCCTTTTTACTCTTCAACTGAGTTTAGGGCTTATCTGGTGATGAAGCTAGGTGGTTGAGCTGTGAAGTTCAAGTTAATCTCACTGTCTGCTCTTAAAAATTAAGTGATCTGTTGGGTGCGGCGTTCAGAGAATGACCGGGGCATTGCTTTCAGCCTTTTCTTCTGGCTCAACATGTATAGAGACATCTACATTCTGAACTTCTTTTTCCAGGGCATCCTCAATTCTATCACAAATGTCATGAGCCTCGGAAACTGTCAATTGACCAGGCACGACCAGATGAAAATCTATGAAGGTTAAATTACCGGCTTTCCTGGTTTTGATATCATGGGCTTGAATGGCTCCGCTTGCTTCCTTGGCGATGATGCTTTGTATATTATTCAGCGCTGCCTCTTCAACAGCTTCATCCATTAGCCCGCCCATAGAGTGTTTAAGAATCTTGCCGCCGGAATAAAGGATGTTTAGCGCGACAAGAGCTGCGAGCAACGGGTCCAGAATGTACCAACCGGTGAGTATGGCAGCGCCAACACCAATGGTCACGCCCAGGGATGAGATAACATCTGAAAACAGATGCCAGCCATCTGCAGTTAAAGCTGGTGAGCTGAGCCGCCGGGCTTCTTTTATCAACACATAGCACCAAATGCCATTTATGAGGCTGGCAAGGGCATTTACGGCGAGGCCCATCACAGGGGCGTTGAGTGCTTTGGGTTGCATGAGCCCTTGCCAGGCTTCTTGCAAAATGAGTATTGCTGCCAGTGTGATCATTACACCCTCAAGCACGGCGCTGAAGTATTCAGCTTTGTGATGGCCATAGGGGTGGTTATCATCGGCTGGTTTGGCAGCAAGGCGCACGGCGATAAGCGCGGCAAAGGCCGTTGCGATATTCACCGTGCTTTCAAGCGCATCAGAATAGAGCGCAATGGAGCCGGTGATATAATAGGCAAGCATTTTGATCAATAGCACGATGATGCCAATGATGATGCTGCCTATGGCAAGCTTCGATGTGGTCATGAGAGCCAACGTTTTCACTATTAACGTGACTTGGAGGGGTAGCAGAGTTTAGAGAAATGGAGAACTGAAAAATTTTCGACCCTTCAGCTTGTTCAAAATTCTACTCTCTCATTCTACTCCCTGTTGGGCTCACCGTAGAAAGGGCTTGTGTATGAGGGGTTATTTTGGCTTAAGCGCTGTGTTCAGCACTTTTTTAAAGGCTGTAAAATCCTCTATATGAGGCAGGTGGCCAATCGCTTTTAGTTTGATCAATTTGGCATTTGGAATTTGCCGGGCGGCTTCATCGCCTAGCTGATCATAAAGGCCGAGCTGGTGGCTGACATTGCTGCGCTTCCAGTTGCGCCCAGGGCCAGTGCGGTCCCTTGTGCCGATGATGAGGGTGGTTGGCACAAATATATTTTTAAGCTCTGTCACCACAGGCTGGGTAAAGATCATGTCGTAAGTTAAGGCATTGACCCAGGCTATTTTCTTTTTATCAGGCCCCTGTAACTGGCCAATCATGAAATGGGTGAGGCTGTCATATTTTGCGGTCCAGGCGCCATCATAATAATTTTTCTGCTGATAGGCGCGGATGCCCTCAGGCGTTTTTTTCAGCTCGGCCTTATAGAAGAAATCCGTATCTTTATATTCAACATAACGGAGGTAATTCTCTAATCCGATTGGGTTAAGAAGTATCAGCTGTTCTGTCATGTCTGGATGCTGGAGGGCAAAGCGAGTTGCCAACATGCCGCCCATTGAATGGCCGATTATGATGGTTTTGTTGATGCTCAGATGTTTCAGTAATTTTACTGTGTGGTCGGCTAAAACCGCGAATGAATATTGATATGTCTCTGGCTTTGAGGATTTGCCAAAGCCGATCTGATCCGGGATCAGTACGGAGTAACCTTGAGAGTTTAGATAGGTTGCGGTTTGCAGCCAATAAGCGCCATTAAAATTTTTGCCATGCAATAAAGTGATGGTCGGTTTGTCTTCTTCACCCTTCAGATAGCCATATGCCATTGCAAGAGTTTGCCCTTGTGAGGCGATTTCAAAAACCTCTACAGGGTAGCCATAATCCAGCTTTGTGAGGCGGGCATCATAGGAGAGCTTTGAAGTGTCTGTGAGCTCAAGTGTTTCTTTTTTAGAGGCTTGCTCAGCGTTAAGCGGAGCTAGAAATAATAAACTCAGGATAAGAGCGGTAAGAGCTTTTAGTGAGAGGGGTGAGATGGTGCGGCAATGGGGCTGTGGCATATGCTATCTTTCAAGGCGCTTTTTGTCTGGTCGGTTTATGCCTCCCTGAATGGCAGGGATTTATGGCTTTTCTGTATTTAGGGAGGCAATGATGTTGTGTGTTTACAGGAAGTTGATGGCTGTATACTTCCTTCTCTCTATTTTACTGGAAACTCACTGTTTAAAGGAAGTTCACAACACCGCCATCTACTCTGAGGGAAGCGCCGGTGGTGGCTGATGCTTCTTTAGAGGCGGCATAAACGATCATGTTGGCAACTTCTTCAATCGTTGCTGCTCTTTGGATGACAGATGAAGGCCGTTTGGCCATCACGAATTCTTTCGCGGCGGTTTCAACGGTTTGGTTATTTTCTTTGGCGATGCCTTCTATCATGCCGACCAAGCCATCAGAGAGAGTTGGGCCGGGGAGGATGGAGTTAACAGTAACGCCGGTGCCGGCAAGCCGTTTGGCGAGGCCTTTGGCAATCGCAATATTTGCAGTTTTTGTGAAGCCATAATGGATCATATCTTCAGGGATGTTGAGGCCTGATTCTGATGAGATAAAGAGGATGCGGCCCCACCTGTTGTTGATCATCTGTTTGGCATAATGACGAGAGAGACGGACCCCAGACATGATATTGATTTCGTAGAATTTGTCCCAGGTTTCATCACTGGTTTCGAAAAAATCTTCCATGCTATAAATGCCCAGATTATTGACCAGGATATCACAGGCAGGAATTGCCTTGATTAGCTCATCGCACCCCTCTTTGGTGCCAAGGTTGCCGACATGCGCAATGAGTTTCGCGTCTGGGTGTGTTGTTTTTATTGCGTCGATAGCGTGGGATACCGTGGTTTCATTGCGGCCGTTAATAACGACTGTCGCCCCGTTATTGGCGAGGCCTTTTGCTGCCCCAAAGCCGATGCCTTTGCTGGAACCAGTGACGATTGCGGTTTTTCCTGATAGGTCAATTTTCATGAGTTGTGCTTTCTTTTAACTTTGATGGGGGTAGGGAGTTGGTCCTGGGGCTTTTTTCAATGGGCATTATTGAATTTGCTCAGCCTTGGACGGCATTTCTATTGATCATCTGGTGCTTAGGTTAGGTTGTTTGCTTATGGCGGTCTCTGATACTCTTGCCATTCAGCCCCTTTATTTTGAAATCAATTTTGGCTGAAAGACATAACGGTTTCGTGAGCCGGGCGGGTTTGGCTGAGCTCTCATTGAATAAATAATAATTCCTCTTGAAGCATCAAGGGGCAGAGCGGGAGGTTTTAGATGTGGGGTGACCGTGCGGGGCTATTAACAGCGCGGCTGGTTGGGGCGATGCTGCGACCTTGGCATAGGCGTCATGCTACCAAAGGTAGGGATGAGGCGATAACTGATAAGCCCCTAACTTTAATAACGGGGGCGACCGGCGGCATTGGAGAAGCCATTGCTCTCAGATTGGGGCGGGCAGGGCACACCCTTTTACTGACCGGGCGGGATGAAACAGAGTTGCAGGATATTGCCGCACGGGTTAGAGCTGAAGCCCCTGAGACAGCGCAGACCTTCTCTGTTGCTGTTGATCTGCAATCGCAAGGGGCGGCGGCGCTGATTGATGAGATCTGTGCAAGTCAGGGCTTTTATGTTGATGTATTGATCAATAATGCGGGGCTGGCTGAGAAGGCTGCATTTCTCAATAATGATACGCAATTGATTGAAACAGTGATCGATGTGAATGTTACCGTATTAACAAGATTGATGCGCCATTACCTGCCCGCCATGGTGGCGCGGGGGTCTGGGGCGGTGATTAATATGTCCTCTATTGGCGGCTTGGCACCGGGGCCTTATCAGTCTGTTTATTATGCCTCTAAAGCCTATGTCACCAGCATAACCGAAGCTGTCGCCCATGAGGTGCGGGGGCGGGGTGTTTATGTTGGCGCGGTATTGCCAGGGCCGACCAAAAGCCGCTTTCACGCAAGGGCCAATGGGCGTGGGTCATACTATCTTTCATTTTTTGGTGAGATGAGAGCTGACCGGGTGGCAGCAACTGTTGAACGTGCGCTCTATTCTCGTCATTGGCCACTTGTCGAGCCGGGGCCGTTTTATGCCCTGATTGGGCTTGCAATGCGGGTGATCCCGGGCAGTTTGCTGACCCCGTTGATGGGCGTGCTTTATAAGCAGCGGGCGGGGAAGCCGCGTTTATAATTGGTGGTTTATAGGGGTCTGGCGGATAATAATTAAAGACTTTAAGCTATGATAGCTCTTGAAGGATAAGTCAGATATGGCTAAACCTTGTTGAAATTCCCGCATTTAACCTAGATGAGCACGCTATGATCCCTTTGCTACATTTTATCGATGTTGTCATAATTGACCTGATTAAATGGGTGGTCATTATTAGTGTCATTGTTAGCTGGCTGGTCGCGTTTGGTATTATCAATAGCTATAATGACTTTGCCCGTTCTGTATTGCAGTTTCTTGAGGCGATAACTGAGCCGATGTTGCGGCCTATACGGCGCCTTGTTCCGCCGGTGAACGGTGTTGATCTTTCACCGCTGCTTCTCATTATCTTCCTGATTTTCTTGCAGTGGGTTGTTATTCGCGGCTGGCTTATTCCTTTATTTGCACAAAACGGACTTTAAGCTCAATGTCGGCTGCACTTCAAAAGGTAGCTGGTGGGGTTGAGCTTAAAATCAGGCTGACGCCTAAATCCGCGCGCGATGATATTGGCAGCGTGGAGACATTTGCCGCCCCGGGCGGGCGGGATGAGGCGGCGCTTAAAGTTTTTGTCAGGGCTTTGCCGACCAAAGGCGCGGCGAATGAGGCGGCAGCTAAACTCATTGCGAAATGGCTGGGCGTACCTAAAACCAGCCTTTCACTTATACGCGGCGGCAAAGGGCGGCTTAAGGTCTTTTATATTGAGGGCGAGGCGGGCGAGCTTGCGGCAAGGTTTTCTACGTTAGTTGCTTAAGCTGAATAGCGGTGACTATGGCTAATTTTCTGGGTGATACTTAATGACAAAAGCTGAAATTATTAGCGGCACTGAAACCGCGAAAGAGGTGCGGGCGGCAGTGGCTGGCGGCGTGGCTGCCTTAAAAGAGGCAAAAAACGTGACCCCCGGTTTGGCTGTGGTGCTGGTTGGGGCAGACCCTGCCTCGGAAGTTTATGTCAAAAACAAAGCCCGACAGACGGTTGAGGTGGGCATGAACAGCTATGAGCACCGGCTTGATGAGACGGTGAGCGAAGTTACATTGCTGACACTGATTGACCAGTTGAACCGTGATGAGACGGTGCATGGGATTTTGGTGCAATTGCCTCTGCCAGCGCATATTGATGACCATAAAGTGATTAATGCGATTTTACCGGAAAAGGATGTTGATGGCTTCCATGCGATTAATGCCGGGCGGTTAGCTACAGGGCAATCTGCACTGGTTGCTTGTACGCCGGTTGGGTGTGTGATCCTTGCTAAAAAAGCCAAGAGTGACCTTAGCGGGTTGGATGCGGTGGTTATTGGCCGCTCTAACATTGTTGGCAAACCGGTGGCGCAGCTGCTGTTGCAGGAAAATTGCACAGTGACAATTGCCCATTCTCGCAGCAAGAATTTACCGGATATTGTGCGCCGGGCTGATTTGGTGGTGGCGGCTGCCGGGCAGAAAGAAATGGTCAAGGGTGATTGGATTAAACCTGGCGCTATTGTGATTGATGTGGGCATCCACCGGATTACCAAAGAAAATGGGAAATCTGGGCTGGTTGGTGATGTGGCATTTGATGAGGCTGCTGCTATTGCTGGCGCCATAACTCCTGTGCCTGGCGGTGTTGGCCCGATGACAATTGCTTGCCTGTTGCGCAATACGCTGCTTGCCTGCTACCGGGCAAATGGGCTGGCTGACCCGGTTATTTAGGGGCATATCTGGCCATTTATGGCTGGATATGCTTGTTATAGCCTCTGCTGCCTGATCGATATGGCAGCATTCGCTAATTGATTATTCTCGTGCCTGAGCCTATATAAGCGCTTATGAGTGACACAGCCTTTATTAAAATGAATGGTCTTGGCAATGATTTTGCCATTTTTGACGGGAGAGAGCAGCCGCTGCACTTTTCTGATGGCACCATTGCGGCTTTGGCTGACCGGGAGAGCGGCATCGGATTTGATCAGATGATTGTGCTGGAGCGCTCAGAGCTCGCGGATGTTTTCATGCGTATCTATAATGCGGATGGTTCAGAAGTTGATGCTTGCGGGAATGCGACGCGCTGCGTTGGCCGGCTGGTGGCTGGTGAATTGAACCGGCCTGCCGTTAAAATTGAGACCAATGCCGGGCTGCTTCTTGCGCAGATTAACGGGGAAGATAGTGTCACTGTTGATATGGGAGAGCCGCGCTTTGAGTGGCAGCAGATCCCACTTAGTGAAGAGTTTCGTGATACAAGGATGATTGAGTTGCAGGTTGGGCCGATAGACAAGCCTCTCTTGCATTCCCCCTCTGTTGTTAATGTTGGCAACCCGCATTGTATTTTTTGGGTTGATGATATTATGAGGCATGATCTGCCTCGCTTTGGGCCGATGATTGAAAATCACCCTTTATTTCCTGAGCGGGCAAATATCTCATTGGCGGCCATAACCAATAAATCTGCATTGCAACTTTTGGTATGGGAGCGCGGTGCTGGCATGACGGAAGCTTGCGGCACGGCGGCCTGTGCGGCGGCTGTGGCAGCGGCCCGTAAGGGGCTAACCGGCCGTAATGTAACGGTGAGCTTGCCGGGCGGTGATTTGCAGATCTTCTGGCGAGAGAGTGATAACCATATTCTCATGACCGGGCCTATTGAACTTGAATATAACGGTAAGATTGATCTTGCTGATTATGGGGCGGCACAGGCGGCGTCTTAAGCCTGATGTTTTGTGCCCCTGCCAGACTATCACCAGCAATTAAAGCACCACGAAATAAGCTGATTAAAGTTGAATTTTCACATGACCTTATTGCCATGACAAAAACACCTCAAAGCAAGTCGCTTCAGAATAAGTCACTTAAGAATAAGTCACCTCAAATTGTGACTTTTGGCTGCCGTCTCAATTCTTATGAATCTGAGGTGATGAGCGATCATGCGAAGGCGGCTGGCATTGAAGATGCGATTATCATCAATACCTGCGCTGTCACCAATGAAGCGGTGCGGCAAGCGCGCCAGACAATTCGTAAATTGCGGCGAGAGAATCCGGATTCTAAAGTTATCGTTACCGGTTGTGCCGCGCAGATTGAGCCTGAAATGTTCACAGCGATGGATGAGGTTGATTTTGTCATTGGCAATGATGAGAAAATGAAGGCTGAAACGTTCACGGCGCTGTTTGATGAAGAGCTGGAGCGCTGCGAAGTTAACGACATTATGTCAGTTACCGAGACGGCGGGGCATTTAATCTCTGCTTTTGGTGGGCGGGCGCGGGCTTATGTGCAAGTGCAAAATGGGTGTGATCATCGTTGCACATTTTGTATCATTCCATTTGGGCGGGGTAATTCTCGTTCGGTACCGCTTGGTGATGTGGTGCGCCAGATTCAGCATCTTGTCTCTGAGGGCTATAAGGAAATAGTGCTCACCGGGGTTGATATTACCGCTTATGGACGGGATTTACCGGGGCAGATGAGCCTTGGCAGCCTCTGTCAGAAAATTCTTGAATTTGTGCCGGATCTGATGCGGCTGCGGATTTCATCAATCGATTCTGTTGAGGCGGATGAGGCGTTGATGCAGGTGATTGCCGAGGAGCCTCGGGTGATGCCGCATTTGCACCTCTCTTTGCAGGCCGGTGACAATATGATTTTAAAGCGCATGAAGCGCCGTCATTCCCGCGAGGATGCAATTGCTTTTTGTGATGAGGTGCGCCGGGCGCGGCCTGATGTTGTTTTTGGTGCTGATATCATTGCAGGCTTTCCGACAGAGACAGATGAGATGTTTGAAAATAGCCTGAGATTGGTTGATGAGTGCGGGTTGACCTTTTTACATGTGTTTCCGTTTTCACCCCGGCCGGGTACGCCGGCGGCCAAGATGCCACAATTGCCGAAAGCGGTGATTAAAGAGAGGGCGGCGCGGCTCAGGGAAAAGGGTAAGGCGCGGCTGGAAGAGTATATGGCGGGGCTTGTGGGTCAGCCGCTTGACCTATTGATGGAGCGCGACCAGGTTGGCCGGGCTGAAAATTTTGTTGAGGTAACGGTTCCTGGGCCTTATCAGCCAGGGGCAATTATTCGGGCGGTGCTGCGGCGTGACCCGAGCGGCCAGTTGTTGGGAGAGGTTGTTTTATGAGTGGTGATGGCAAGACGGGCTTTTTTGGCCGCTGGCTCGGTGGGACTAAACAGGATGATGTCAAAGCCAAAGGTGATAAACCGGCTGAAAATGAGCCTCCTGAGGACGTGACTGGTGCCTCTGTTGGCGAGGAGAGCGCTGCCATCGTTCATGCAGACGCCTCCGTTGAGGAAGCCACTGATGCGGCAGTCGCTGAGACTGAAGTCACTGAGACTGAAGTTACTGAAATTGAAAAAGATGATGTATCGGTTCGCGACGTATCAGCTAAAGACGATTTAGCTGAAGACACTGTTTCACCAGAGATCGCCCCTGCGCTGGCAACAGATAATGTTGTTGAAGAGGTGGCAGAAACTAAGAAGAGCTGGTTTTCTCGGTTGAAATCCGGGCTATCAAAATCTTCAACAAAATTAGCAGATGGTATCTCGGGCATTTTCACGAAGCGCAAGCTGGATGATGAGGCGATTGAAGAGCTTGAAGATCTGCTTATTCAATCTGACCTTGGCGTTGCTATGGCGATGCGCATCACAGAGCGGTTAGCTGCGACCCGTTATGATAAAGAAATCTCGGATGAAGAGGTAAAAGCTGTATTGGCTGAAGAGGTGGAGGCTATTTTATCTCCTGTTGCTCAGCCATTGGTGCTTAGTGGCGCTCATAAACCTGAAATTTTGCTGATGGTTGGTGTGAACGGTGCGGGCAAGACCACAACGATTGGTAAATACGCCCAAAAATTCCGGGCTGAGGGTAAGTCTGTCATGATGGCGGCGGGGGATACTTTCCGTGCGGCGGCGATTGACCAGCTGAAGGTTTGGGGTGAGCGCACGGGTGCTCAGGTGATTGCGCGTGATGTGGGAGCGGATGCCTCTGGCTTGGTTTATGATGCGCTGACAGCTGCAAAAGAGGCTGGTTCAGATGTGCTGATGATTGACACGGCGGGACGGTTGCAAAATAAAGCCAACCTGATGGCTGAACTTGAAAAGATTGTGCGGGTGATTAAAAAGATTGATGACCAGGCCCCGCACCATGTGCTGCTAACGCTTGATGCCACTACCGGGCAAAATGCGATGAACCAGGTGGATATTTTTCAAAAAGTTGCAGGTGTTACCGGCCTTGTTATGACCAAGCTTGATGGCTCTGCGCGGGGTGGTATTCTGGTGGCGATTGCCGATAAGTATAAACTGCCGATCCATGCTGTTGGTGTTGGTGAGGGCATTGATGATATGCAGGCGTTTGACCCGAAAGATTTCGCGGGTGCGATTGCTAATATTTCGCCTGAAACAGCGGGCTGATTTAACGAGCTGAAAATTAAAAGAGGATGGATCGGGTATGATCAAGTTTTTGCTGGAACTCGCACCGCTGCTGATCTTTTTTGCGACCTATAAATTTTATGGCTTAATGGAAGCCACAATTGCGTTGATGATCACCACGCCGATCTCGCTTGTGATCTTTTGGTTCATTTATCGCCGGGTTGCGACGATGCCCTTGATCACAGCTGTATTGGTGTTGGTGTTTGGTGGGCTGACGCTTTATTTCAATGACAGCTTCTTCATCAAAATCAAGCCGACGATTATTTATGTGCTGTTTGCGAGCGGCCTTTTGGGTGCGCTTTGTTTTGGTAAGTCACTGATGAAGTCTGTGCTTGGGCAGTCTGTGCAATTAACAGAGGCGGGGTGGTTCAAGATGAGCTTGCATTGGGGGCTGTTCTTCATTGCGCTTGCTCTTATGAATGAATTTGTCTGGCGGAATTATTCTGAGGAAGCCTGGGTGCAGTTCAAGACCTTTGGCGTTTTGCCGCTCACGCTGGTTTTTTCAGCGCTTGAGCTGATCTTCATTCGCGGGGAGATTATTGAGCCGCAGTCTGAAGATAGCGGTCAATAACAGTTCTGCTTTTATGCTTGCGGCTTGTGGGTGGGCTTTGAGGCGCTTTTTAGTGTGATGAGAACTCTGCCTGTTTTGCCTGTTCTTTGTAATGCATCGCGGTTTTTTTGTATTTGAAAGAGCTTGCGCATGAGAGCCGGGGCGCTCTCTTCTGGCTTACTCTAACTCTCTTTTTCTACTCCTTAAAATGGTTAGCATGTTACCTGCGCCCCTTGAGCTTTGATTAGCTTGAGGGGGGGGGGGCTGTGCGGGCATTTTTAGCGGGATCTATGACGTCGGCTGAACTGAGGCGTGCGGAGAAACTGAAAAAATAACGAATTAAAAGCACAACCTAGGGTTAATTAGTCTTGACTATGCACTTATAAGGTGTAACGTTAACTGCACGTTATTGGTGTTATTTATCTTACTGCAACCTTATCAGTCTCTGGCTTCTTTGGCTAGATTATACGCTTGAATATACTCTGTGTGCGCTATGAAAAATGCGTTTGCCGGGACGCTGGAGCTATGCCGAACTTTTGTAAGTATGGCTTTATCTAACAGAGACCGAATGGGTTGTGATGGTTTGTTTGAGACTAAAGCGGGCAGCAGTTTTACTGCTGGTAAAATCCATATAAAGGGGATGCAATATGCACGGCTATTCAAGACCCACTTCAGTAACTATTCAAGAGTTTGATGATATTGGCAATTCTGCAATCCATCTGCTGCATCGGGCAGGGCAGTGCGCGGGAGATGTGTTTAGCCAAAAGGTTAAAGCAGCTGGGCTTACGCCGCGCCAGTTTGCTATTCTCAGCACCGTGGCCAGCTATGAAGGGCTTAACCAAACTGATCTGGTCAGCCGTACCGGGGTCGATCGCTCAACACTTGCGGATATCATTCGGCGGATGCTGAGCAAAGGCCTGATTTATAGGGTGAGGAAGCTGCATGACGCCCGGGCTTATGCAGTACATCTAACGGATAAAGGCAAGGAAGTTTTGCGCCAGGTTGCGCCTGCGGCGGCGGATGCTGATGAGCGTTTGTTGGCTGCTTTGCCAGCAGAGCAAAGAAAGACATTTCTTGACACGCTGCATTTGCTTGTCGAGAATATACATAGCGTTGGGCTGCGCTATTAACCTGCTGTAGGGGGTTTGCCCCCTTGGTTATGTCGCCTCCCGGCGTGATAGTGGGGTGGGTGAGGTTCTGTCCAAAATTAGTAACTTGTATTTGTCCCTAGCCTCACCCTGCTGCTAACCAACGCAGTCTCTGATTTATCACCTACTGCTATCTTATCAGGCGCCGGCTTCGATTTAGGCGGTTGGTGGCTATGCCTTATGGGCGGATTTTGTGGGGAGTTTAAACCGGGCTCATTCATTTGGTTTAAACATATAGCATTACCTAAGTCGCTTATTCACCAGGTTGCATAGTGTTTCTGATAGCTGGGGAGATGATGTTACGCATCTTAGCTAGCGGCGCTGTTCATATTATTCATCTTCAGATTCAAGCATAGATAGCCGCTTTTTATAATGGCTTTCCTGGCGGTGAACCCAGATGGTTAGGGCCGCCAGTGTGACTAGTGAGATGCTGTAACAGGCTATGATGAATTCTGCGTAGGGGCCGAGGTTTAGCATTGGCTCAAATCTTTTCTGTTTCTCTCTTAAACTAAAATAGCAAAAATAGCTTAGGGGTTTAGTTGATGGTTTTCCCTTGTAGCAGCTTATGTTTCTGGTCGTCGCTTATTCGCTATTGGGCTGTTGTTCATCTTTCAAGGCATTGTATGCAAGGCGGCGTTGTTGGGCGACGGTGCGGCGGCGGTAAATTTCTGCGCGCATGGCTTTCATATGGAGATAGAAGAACAGGGCAGTGTAGCTAAGAGCCATGATCAATAGTGGGATCAGGTAATCGACCGAGACTTCTCCGCGAATAATGCCAGCCTTTTGGTGCAAGGCGGATTGCTGCCATTCAACCGACCATTTGATAACCGGTAATAGAACGACGCCAACCAGCGCTAATATGGCTGTGACTTTGCCGGCCTGTACTTCTTCATCAATTGCATTTCTGAGAGTGATTAAGCCGATATAGAGGAAGAACAGCACCAACACTGAGGTCATGCGCAGGTCCCATTGCCAATAAGTGCCCCAGTCCGGGCGGCCCCAGAGGGAGCCTGTCACCAGGCAAAGAAAGGTGATGATGGCCCCGATGGGGGCGGCGGCTTTGGCGGAAACATCAGCCAGCGGGTGCCGCCAGACCAGAAGGCCAAAACTTGAGGCAGCGATAAGCACGTAACACATTTGCGATATCCATGCGGCGGGCACATGGACAAACATAATTAGCACCGTTTTGCCCATTTCTTCTTCAACCGGGGTGATAAAGAAAGCCCAGTAAAGCCCGGTTATAAGGCCGAGAACTGCAAGGCCGCCAAGCCAGGGCAGAATAACACTGCTATATTTCAGGAACTGGCCGGGGTTTGCGACGGCATTGACCCATTCATTCAGCTTTTGCCAGATGCTTAGCGGCTGTGGGGCAGTTGTGTTTGAGTTATCTGTCATTTATTGGCTCTGTTAATTCTTTAGCTTTAAAATTCTTAATCTAAGTTTTAGTTGGCTTTTTTACCCATGGCGGCTGAGCTGCACGCTAGATCACATCAGCGCTTTAATCAATTTTCTCGGTTCGTTTCATTCATTACCATTTAGCTCAGGTTAAAGCGCAGTGCCCAGGCGATGGGGAACGGGGCAAGGGCGATTGCGCTAAGTGTTATGGCTGCCAGCAAGGCAAGAGAACTTTCAAAATTGCCAGATGCGAACAGAAAGCCGGTGGTGGCGCTAACTCCAAAAATGAGTGTGGGGATAAAAAATGGCAAAATAAGCAGGGGAAGCAATAAACCACCTCTTTTCAGGCCCAGGGTTAATGCTGCACCAATGGCGCCGATGAAACTTAGGGCTGGTGTGCCGATGAGGGCGGCCAGTGTGAGGATGCCGAATTGTTCTGGTGATAGGTTCATAAGCAACCCCATAACTGGCGTCATCAGGCTTAATGGGACACCGACCGTTAGCCAATGGGCTAACGCTTTGGCAACGCCGACCATTTCTAATGGGAGGGGGCCATGTACCATCAGTTCTAAGGTGCCTTCTTCATAATCGTTCAGGAAAATACGATCGAGTGAGAGCAGGAGCGATAGCAGTAGTGTGACCCAGAGCGCGCCGGGAGCGATTTGGTTTAAGAGGTTCATGTCAGGCCCGAGCCCAAGCGGGAGAATGGAGACGACAATGAGATTAAAGCCAAGGGCAATGCCAATGGTGCCGCCTTCTCTGAGGCTGAGGAGGATGTCTCTTTTTAAAAGGGCGTAAAAGGCGCTCATATCAATTCATCCCTCATATCTGATCAGCATAGGCTGGTTCATAATTAGGGCTTAGCTCGATCTCTTTGGTGAAGGGAATGCCGAGAGGGATATGTGTTGCTGCAATCAGGATGCCGCCTTGTTTCAGGTGTTCTTCAGCGGTTTTGGCAAGCAGCTCGGCCGAGAGCCTATCCAGAGAGACTGTTGGTTCATCCAGCAGCCATAGGGGGCGCTTGGAGAGGAGCAGACGGGCCAGCCCGAGGCGGCGTTTTTGCCCGGCGGAGAGATAACCAGCGGGGATGTCCATTAGGGTGGTGAGGCTGAACGTTTTCATAACCACTTTCAATGCTGTTTCAGCTGTATTTGTTTCAGTGTTTGAGCTGGCTGTCCCGTAGAACCCTTGCCAGAATTCTAGATTTTCAAGGACTGTGAGGCTGGTGCGTAGGCCGTTTTTGTGCCCGATGTAATGGATTAGCTCAGGTTCTGGCGGGGGGGCTCCGTTGTGGTTTTCAAAATCAGGTTCGGGCTGAGGCGTTGAAAGATAAGTGATATGGCCGCTATGGGGCGGTATGAAACCAGCAATGGCACGGATGAGCGTGGTTTTGCCAACACCATTTGGCCCCGTTAGCAAGAGGCTTTGCCCCTTATCCAGGGAAATGCTGAGATCTTTAATGAGCAACCGGCTACCCCGTCGCAGGCTCAATTTTTTAATTATTAAAGGCATTTCACCTGTTTACGTGGGTTTCTTACAGTGCGATAGTCTAAATCTTATAAAAATAAGCCCTGCCCCACTAGATATTTTTTTGGTTACGAGCTATTGACCCTTAACCTTTTCAAAAATTGCTGCTTCGGACCTGGCATTAATAATTAAACTTGATGTAAGCCGGGCTATTCCTCCGCCTGACTCAAGGTTCGATTGTCAAAAGGAGATATCACATTGACAGAACGACCTGGCCATTCCCTCGATAGTTTCAACTGCCGCCGCGAACTTAAAGTCGGCGATAAAGTTTACGAATATTTCTCCTTACCGGATGCTGAGGCCAATGGCCTTCCCGGTCTCTCTAAACTGCCTTTCTCTCTAAAAGTGCTAGCTGAAAATCTCCTTCGCTATGAAGATGGCGGCACGGTAACAGCTGATGACATCAAAGCCATTGCGCAATGGGTGATTGATAAAAAATCAACTCGCGAAATTGCTTATCGCCCGGCCCGTGTGCTGATGCAGGATTTTACCGGTGTGCCGGCTGTTGTTGACCTTGCGGCTATGCGCGAAGCTATGGTGAGCATTGGTGGTGACGCCAAGCAGATTAACCCGCTTGTGCCGGTTGATCTGGTTATTGATCACTCTGTTATGGTTGATTATTTCGGCCAGTTTGACAGCTTTGAACAGAATGTTGGGATGGAATATGAGCGCAATAAAGAGCGCTATGAATTTTTGCGCTGGGGTTCTGAAGCGTTTGATAATTTCCGTGTTGTGCCGCCTGGAACGGGCATTTGCCATCAGGTGAACCTTGAATATCTAGCGCAAACTGTCTGGACGAAAGAAATTAATGGCGTGACGCAGGCTTTCCCTGATACGCTGGTTGGTACGGACAGCCACACCACAATGGTGAATGGTCTTTCTGTGCTTGGCTGGGGTGTTGGCGGTATTGAAGCGGAAGCTGCGATGCTGGGCCAGCCTATCTCTATGCTGATCCCGGAAGTGATTGGCTTTAAGCTTGAAGGCGAAATGGCTGAAGGCATCACCGCGACTGACCTGGTGCTGCGTGTTGTTGAAATGCTGCGCAAAAAAGGCGTTGTTGGTAAGTTCGTTGAGTTTTATGGCCCGGGGCTTGATCATCTTTCACTTGAAGATCAGGCAACGATTGCCAATATGGCGCCTGAATATGGCGCGACTTGCGGCTTTTTCCCGATCGATAATGACACGCTGGATTATATGACGGCGACCGGCCGTGAGGCTGACCGGATTGCGCTTGTTGAGGCTTATGCCAAAGCGCAGGGCATGTTCCGAAGCTCTGATATCGATGACCCTGTGTTCACAGATTCTCTGCATCTTGATATAAGCTCGGTTGAACCGGCGATTTCTGGTCCGAAACGGCCACAGGATCGCATTAACCTGCGTGAAGCTAAATCCACATTTGAGCGTGTGATGGACAGCGAATATGGCAAAGGTGATGAGCTTGGCAAACGGGTGCCTGTTAACGGTCGCGACCATGACCTTGGCCATGGTGACGTGATGATTGCAGCAATTACCAGCTGTACAAACACCTCAAATCCATCTGTAATGATCGCCGCAGGGCTTTTGGCTCAAAAAGCGCGGGCAAAAGGCCTGACCGTAAAGCCATGGGTTAAAACCTCGCTGGCCCCGGGTAGTCAGGTGGTTACTGATTACCTTAATAAAGCTGGGTTGCAGGATGATCTGGATGCGCTTGGCTTTACGCTAGTTGGCTATGGTTGCACCACCTGTATTGGTAACTCTGGCCCACTGCCAGAGCCGCTTGCTAAAGCCATTCATGATCATGATCTTGTGTCTTGCTCAGTGCTTTCAGGCAACCGCAACTTTGAAGGCCGCATTGGCCCGGATATCAAAGCGAACTTCCTGGCCTCACCGCCATTGGTTGTGGCTTATGCGATTGCTGGTAACCTGCAAATTGACCTGACGACAGAGCCGCTTGGCAATGATAGCGATGGCAACCCGGTTTATATGAAAGACATATGGCCGAGCAATTCAGAAATCTCAGACCTGATGAGGCAGCATGTGACGGCTGAAATGTTTGCAACGCGCTATGCTGATGTGTTTAAGGGTGATGAGCGTTGGCAGGCGATTGGCGGTGCTGGTAGCATGACATATAACTGGGATGGTGCCTCAACCTATGTGCAGAACCCACCTTATTTTGAAGGGTTGAGCATGCAGCCTTCGGATGTCAATGACATTGAAGGTGCGCGTGTTATGGGGCTGTTTGATGATTCTATCACTACAGACCATATCTCTCCTGCTGGTTCGATTAAGACTTCTGGCCCAGCTGGTGAATATCTTAGTGAACATCAGGTGCCTGTGCGTGAGTTTAACTCTTACGGCTCACGGCGCGGCAACCATGAAGTGATGATGCGCGGTACTTTTGCTAATATCCGCATTAAAAACCAAATGGTGCCTGGCACTGAAGGCGGCGTGACGATCCATCATCCATCTGGTGAAGAGATGTCGATTTATGATGCTGCGATGCGTTATAAAGCTGATAATGTGCCGCTGGTGGTATTTGCCGGGCGTGAATATGGCACCGGCTCTAGCCGTGACTGGGCTGCCAAAGGCACTACACTGCTTGGTGTTCGGGCTGTTATTGCCTCCAGCTTTGAGCGTATCCACCGCTCAAATCTGATTGGCATGGGCGTGTTGCCACTACAGTTTAAAGACGAAGATAAAGGTTGGCGTGCACTTGGGCTGAAGGGTGATGAGATTGTGAATATTCGCGGTCTTGATGATATTTCCCCTCGGTGCGAGATGATTGCAGAGATCACATTTGCTGATGGCCGTGTTGAAGAGGTGCCGCTCTTATGCCGAATTGATACGGAAGATGAGCTGTCTTACTACCGGAATGGCGGTATTCTACATTATGTACTACGTAATCTGGCTGCCTGATCAGCTTGCTGCGTAGTAGATAGACTTTAAGACAACCGGCACTGTTAACTCAGTGCCGGTTGTTTTGTTTCATCTTAGTATTGTGCCAGATGCCATCTAATGACAGGTGCTTATGTTCAGATACTTAAGTCCTGGCTGGTATGGGGGCTGTCACCAAAATGTGAGGGCAATTGAATTCCCTTTTTCTCTGGCGGTAGTATCATGCTGGTGAACTGATATTCGGAGGTCGTTTAGATGTTATTACGCCGGTTCTTTTTTTCTCTCTTTGCTCTGCCGCTCATCACCGGCTTTGTCTTTACTACGATCACAAGTGCCACTGCGGCTGAAACTGGCAGTGAGGTGAAGGTGGTTGAGCTGTTCACCTCTCAGGGCTGTTCTTCTTGCCCACCGGCGGATGCATTGCTTGAAAGCTATGTGAACAGGCAAGATGTGGTGGCGCTGAGCTATTCTGTTGATTATTGGGATTATCTTGGTTGGCGCGACACATTTGGCAGCGCGGCGAATAGTGAGCGGCAGCGGGCCTATGCCAAACGGCGCGGGGATCGTGCTGTTTACACCCCGCAGGCTGTTGTTAATGGGCTTGCCCATGCCAACGGCGCCCAGAAAATAGCTATAAGTAAGAAAATTAAACAAACCCAGGCAGATCTTAAACAACTGCCTGTGCAACTGAGTTATTCTAAAGATGGAGACACGCTGGTCGTGACGGCGAATTCTCCGGTTGAGCGCTGGGCCGAGCCGCCGGTTCTATGGCTGGTGCATGTTAAAGATGTGGGGCGGGTGCAAGTCAAGCGCGGCGAGAATCTCGGAAAAACGCTTGAATATCATAATGTGGTGCTGGGCGTTGAAAAGATTGCCACTATGAACGGGGCGCAGTTGCAAGCTAAGGTGGCGCGTGACAAGGTCTTTCCTCGCCGCGGTGAACATGGTGTTTTTCTCGTGCAACTTGGCTCTACCGGTCCAATACTCGCAGCGCTTGAGGCGAAGTAACAGCCCTCTCAGTGGGTTATCTTAGGGCGAGAATTACAGCTTCCGGTATGGCTCTAAGGCTGGACGATCTGTCTCTCTTTGCCCAATATATGCTTTGCCAAAAATAATACACTTTTTAGTCGTTCAATCCTCCCCTATAGTAGGCAAAAATTTTGATGAATTAGGGGGAGTTGATCTCATGCAATGGCTTAGAGTGGTCCTTGTTTCCTTTATGGTTGCAGGGTTTCTTGCTGGTTGCGATGCGCAGCCGCCGGAGACAGCAAAAAAAGAAGCGCCGGTTAGTGATGCTGAGTCCAAATATAAAGTTCCAAAGCATCCGGATGTTCCTGTTGAGGTAAAAGAGGCTGCAAAGCCTGATGCTGCGGCGAAACGCGAAACCCCAGCAGAGCGTGATGATGCGGCCAATGAAGTCGGCCAACCTGAAGGCGAGATTTCTGAAACGCCGCCACCTGCCCCGCCGCGGGTTGAAGCGCTGAATAAAACTCCGCCAGTTGCCGAAAAAAATACAGTCAAAAAACCGCGCTTTCGCCAGTTTGAAGTGCATGATGCCGAAAAAGAAGGGTTTCATAAGGTTCGTGTATTTTATGGCACCAACCGCAACCAAACCGGCAATGAAGAAGCTAACTATTATTATGGAAAAACGCGCGGTTCTATGACATTTGGTGTCTGTGAGGTTGCCATCCCCCTGACCCATGTCGAGGGCAAGCTTGAAGCGCCTAAATGGTGGAAAATGGAGTTTAGCGAAGACCCGACCAAGCATGTTATGCTGCAAAAGGTACGGTCCATGAGCTGGAAGGCTCTTGCCTCAGAACTCAATGAAACTTTAGCACGCAGTTCTGGCCGTAATGCTTTTGTGTTTGTGCATGGCTATAATGTTTCCTTCAAGGATGCCGCGCGCCGGACAGCGCAAATTCACCATGATCTGAAATTTGATGGCGCCCCGATCTTCTTTAGCTGGCCATCTCGTGGTGAAATTACTCTAACTTCTTACACCCATGATGAAACCAATGCGAAATGGTCTTATTCCTACCTGAAAGATTTTCTGGTGCGGGTGGCGACCAATACGGATGCGGACAACCTCTATCTTGTTGCCCACTCAATGGGGACAAGGGTGCTTTCTAACGCGGTTGCGAATATCATATCTGAGCGGCCCGACCTGAAAAAACGCTTTAAAGAGATTATCCTGGCTGCCCCTGATATTGATGCGGATGTGTTTGTTAATGATCTTGCGCCGAAACTGGTGGAAGCTTCACGGAACACAACGCTTTATGCGGCCTCTGATGATCGGGCGCTGCAAACATCACGAGAAGTTCATGGCGGTTATCCGCGTGCTGGTGATGCGGGGGATAACCTTATTATCCTCAAAGGGATTGATACGGTTGATGCAACCGGGGTTGATGTCAGCTTGTTGCGCCATTCCTATTTTGCGGAAGCGAATAGCATTATCCGTGACATTAAAGAAATTGTTGGTCTAGCTAAGCCTGCCCGTGAGCGTACTTATCTATTGCTGAACAAGCGAGAGAATGACGGGTTGGAATTCTTCACGGTAAAGAAATAGATAGATCTGAACATTTTGAGAGCTTTGATGGGGTTGCGGCAAATTGCTGTGACCCCATTTTCACAAGTCTTGCAAGTCTCAGAGCTACTTTTCTCCTTCCTTGTGCCTCCCTTTGCATTGCTTTAAGCTGAATGAAGATGAGAAAGCCGGTTTGTCTGATCGGTTTAATGTAGGGGGTTGATGTGACGCGTTTTCTCTTAAGTGTGGGCAATTTGATTTTTGCCTTCTTTCTTGGTGCTGTGCTGCTTGCCTTCACCTTTATGCAGTTCCCGGATATTTTCGAGACAATATTAAACTCTGCGGAAACCGCTCGCGGTGAAATTATTAGTGCTGTGCCGGCGTCTGATGATGGTAAGCAGATCAAAAATCTGGTTCGCTTCCTGATTGCAGAAACGCAGCTTGTGTTCATGTTTTTTGTGATTGTCGCGCGGATTGGGCTCTCTTTGCTGATTTATGCCGCGCAGAGTGTGTTTAGCCGGGTTAGCTAAATCTCGGCCAGCTTTCAGGCATTGAATTGCAATCTTGAAGGGTGGCATTTTGTTAAAGTTAACTCTCGCTTAAAATCCATTTGTTAATCTCATAGCTGTCCTTAATTTGTATTTCGTAAGGTGGGCAAGGGATTATGGGTTGGTGGTCAGGTGAGACCGAGAGTAAACGTGCACGAAAAGCACCGGCTGGGGCCAGAAAACCCCGCCGCGGGGCGTCTTCTGCTGCTAAAAAGCGCGGTTCCCCTAAAAAGACAACGTCTTCTAAAAAATCAGGAAAACAACTAGCTCGGGCTGGCGGTGCTGTTCGTGGCTCTTCACGGCGCACGGCTGGCCGGAAGCCGGCTCGTGGTTCGACTGCTGCGCGGGCATCAGGCCGGAAGCGGCCTGCTCACAGCAATTCTGAAGGGCGCGGCGCGGTTTTTGGAACCCTTTATTGGGGCGCTGTTGCGGCTATTTGGTGCTCTATCGCTTTTGCCGGTTTGATTTTCTATTATAGCCTAACGCTACCGAACCCGCTGATGGCGGGGTTGGAGCGGCGCGGGCAATCTATGAAAGTGCTGGCACAGGATGGTACGGTGATTGCCGAGCGCGGCTTGTCACAAAATTATGTGCGTTTAAAAGAGCTGCCTGATTATGTAAAGCAAGCTGTTATCGCCATTGAGGACCAGCGCTTTTACTATCATCCGGGGTTTGACCCTGTTGGTTTTACCAGGGCGATGGTTGCGAATTATAAGGCGCGGCGCTTGGTGCAGGGGGGCTCTACTCTCACGCAGCAATTGGCGAAAAACCTGTTTTTGAATTCTGACCGTACTGTGACGAGGAAGCTGCGCGAGATGGGCGTGGCGCTTTGGCTTGAGTATAAATTCCATAAAGATGAGATTTTAGAACTCTATCTGAACCGGGTTTATTTCGGTCATCAGGCTTATGGTATCGATCAGGCGGCGCGGCGTTATTTTGGGAAGATGGCAACAAAGCTGACTTTATCTGAAGCGGCGATGCTGGCTGGGGCGTTGAAAGCCCCCTCACGTTTGAACCCGAAGCGGAACCTGAAAGCTGCCCGCAAGAGGGCTAGTGTTGTCTTGGCGGCAATGAGGGAGGCGGGTTTTATCTCTGCTTTGACAGAGAAAACTGCCACTCTTACCCCTGCTAGTCTCAGGAAACGCTATCTGCCGATTAACTCAAACTATATTGCTGACTGGATTGCAGAGACGGTCCCTGAATATGTAACCGATTTTACATCTGATCTGGTGATAGAGACGAGCATTGACCCGAAATTGCAACGGGCGGCTAATCAATTTGTTGCGAAACGGTTGGATAGCTACGGTAAAAGGCATCATGTTAGTCAGGCAGCTATGGTGACCATGGCTCCTGATGGGGCGATCAGGGCGATTACCGGTGGCAGGAACTATCAGAAAAGTCAGTTTAACCGGGCCGTTCATGGGCGGCGACAAATCGGCTCGATCTTTAAACCTGTAGTTTATCTCACCGCGCTCGAGGCTGGCTTTAAGCCAGACAGTGTGATCCATGATGAACCAACCAAGTTTAATAATTGGCAGCCGCGCAATTACAAAAATCGCTATTATGGTCAGATTGCACTGCGCCGGGCGCTGGCCGTTTCCAGCAATGTGGCCGCTGTGAAGTTGATGGGGACTGTGGGCGTTAGCCGGACAATCGCCACGGCTAGACGGCTCGGGTTGAAGGGAGACTTTAAAAAAGTACTTTCTCTGGCGCTCGGAACGGCGGATCAGTCTTTGTTAAATATGACGGCCAGCTATGCGCCTTTTGCCAATGGCGGCCGGGCGGTTATGCCTTATGTGATTACCAGGGTGCGAACCGTGGGTGGACGCGAGCTTTACCGGCACAAGATGCATAATTTTGGGCAGGTTATTGAGGCCGCTCATGTAAATGAAATGAACAGCATGTTGCGGCATGTTGTGCAGTATGGAACGGCGAAAGCTGCAAAACTTGGCGATCATGATGTGGCCGGCAAAACGGGCACAACACAGAATTTGCGAGATGGCTGGTTTATTGGGTATAGCGCATATTACATCACGGGTGTTTGGGTTGGAAATGATAATAACCGGCCGATGAAGGGTGTGACGGGCGGTGGTTTGCCGGTTGTTCTATGGCGAGATGTTATGAAAACTGCTCATAAAGGTCTGGCACCGCGCTGGATGATAGCGCGCGGGCAAAAGCCAGTGAAGAAGAATTTATGGCAGGAAGTTGGGACGACGCGGCGTATTAAACCTGGGTTTTTTGAAAAGGCATTACGCTAGCGGAGCGCTCTAAGAGGGTTCTCATTTAGATCGTTTAGATTTGCTGTGAACCCATAGTCACGCTTTTAAAATAGCTGCCATTTCTTCAAGGTTCTCTTCGCTCCTTTAGATTTGAGGCAGCTTTATCGGGTCTTTAGAAAAAGCCGTTAGCCATGCTTTTCTTATTATTACTATTTCCCCCCCCCCATAGAAATAAATAAAAAAACCCTGAAAGAGCCAAGTCAGCTCTTTCAGGGTTTTGTATAATTGCGGGCCCGTTTGTTAAATTTTAGTAGAGGGCTGATTTAATTTAGCGGTGTGCCCGCTCAACTTTAGTGACGAATTTCCCTAAAGACATTGGTTTTTTAAATAGCGGATCTTTAATCGGCTGATTTTTCAACTGCGGCTTTCTAACTGGCAAGGCGGTATTTAGTTTGCGTTTTTTGGCCATTGCCGCATAGCGTTTTGGGAGCGGTGACAAGGCGATGGTTTCCGCCTCTTTAATCCGGCCTTGCATGGCATAAACCATGGCTAGGTTTTGGCGGACCTGGCGGATGTAACGACTATCCCATAAAGCTTGTTTAAGGTATTTTTCAGCGTCTTTATATTTTCCGGTTACCGCATAAGCTAGACCCAGATTATTGAGGATTGAGGCTTGGCGCGGATTTTTTCTCAGTGCTTGTTTGAAATATTTAATCGCTGTTTTATTGTCCCCTTCGCGGGCGGCAAGCACACCTTTGGCTGAAAGGATTTTCCAGTCGGCTCTTTTCTGGCTGGCCTTGCGTAATAGCTGATTTGCAAGGTCATTTTCGCCAGCGTTCAGGGCGATGCGACCATATTCGCTGGTTAGTTCAGCATCTTTGGGGTTTTTCTTGTAAGCGTCTTTTAATAGGGAAAGGGCACGGCTTTCCTGACGTGTTTTCATCAGCACTTTGGCATAACCAACTACGGCTTCACGATCTGATTTATTGGCGCTATATTTCTTTTCCCAATGGTCGAGCTCTTGCTGCTGACCAACTGAGTTTGTGTATCTTGGATCAGTATCTTTGTAGCCGGTGGCGCAACCACCAAGGCTTATAGAGGCCAAGAGAGCTATTGCTATACACTTAACTTTAAGCTCTGCCATGGCACTTGCGTGGGTGATCATCGCATTCATGGTGTACTTCCACTTACAAACTATTTCTAACTCACTGTTGTTAATTTACGGCACATAGCTCAACAAATGATTAACCATGAATTTTTCGCATAATCCTGCCTTCTGGCGCTGTAAGGGCTGGTTTTTAGCCTCCGGCGCACTTATGTTAAGCGTCTTGATATGCTGTATTCTCATCTCTTGTTAACGCCCACTGAAAAGGTTTTTACATATGACGAAACTTCACCCGGTTGACTATTTCTCTGAAGGGGAGGTGGGCAGTGCTGTTATTCCATTGATCCCTGTTGAGAGTGAGGGGCTGGAATTGGCGTTAGAGAGCTGTACAGATGCTCAGAAAAACTGGGTTGCCTTCTCAAGTTTTAAGGCGAGTGCTGGTGAGGTTGCGTTGTTACCAGATGGTGAAGGCAAGCTGGCTTGTGTGCTTGTTGGTCTAGGGAATAATAAGGATCATATCTTCCATCCGTTTGGCGGCTTGTCTGAAAAACTCCCCGCCGGTGTTTATAAAGTTGAGGGCGGCAGTGGCCCCCTCCTGGAGGGTGAGGCGGCGCATTTTGAAATTGCACTGGCGTTTGGGCTTGGCAGTTATCGCTACACTGAAATGAAGGGCCAAAAGCCGGGAAAAGACAGCAAAATAAATGAGGCCGGCGATGACCCATCTGCGCCGGTTGAAGGGGCTGACCATAATGGGGGGCAAGCGCGGTTATTGCTGGATGAGAGTGTGGACCGAGAGGCGCTGTTTAATATCCTCAAGGCTGTTTATTTTGGCCGCGACCTTATCAACACGCCGGCCAATATTCTTGGTCCTGATCGTTATGAGGTCGAGATTTCAGATTTTGCGAATAAGTTTGGCGCTGAGATTAATGTCGTTCGCGGTGAAGCGCTGTTATCTGAAAATTTCCCGATGATACATGCTGTTGGCCGGGCCAGCGACCAGGCACCCCGCTTGATCGAGTTGAACTGGGGAAATGATGAAGACCCGAAGGTAACTCTGGTTGGTAAGGGTATTTGTTTTGATACTGGCGGGCTGAACCTGAAGCCTGGCAATTCCATGAACCTTATGAAGAAGGATATGGGCGGTTCTGCTACGGCGTTGACCATTGCCTCTATGGTGATGGGCGCTGGCTTGCCGCTTCGTCTTCGTGTGCTGTTGCCGATTGCCGAAAACAACATATCTGCCAATTCGTTCCGTGCTGGTGATGTACTAACGAGCCGCAAGGGTATGACTGTTGAAATTGATAACACTGATGCGGAAGGCCGGCTGGTGTTAGCGGATGCGCTGGCGCTGGCAGATGAAAAGCCGGTCGATGCGATATTTTGTTTCGCGACCTTAACCGGCGCGGCGCGGGTGGCTGTTGGCCCTGATTTGCCGCCCTTTTACACAAATGATGAAGGGCTTGCTGGTGATATTGCTGAGAGCGCACTGGAAACGCGGGATTATTTATGGCGCTTGCCCTTATGGGCGCCTTATGACAAATGGCTGTCTTCTAAGATTGCTGATGTGAACCATGTTTCAGGCGGGCCATTTGCGGGTTCAATTACGGCGGCGCTATTCCTGGCGCGGTTTGTTGAAGAGGCACCACTTTTTGCGCATTTTGATATTTACGGCTGGACGCCAACAACCCAGCCCGGCAAACCTTTTGGCGGCGAACCGCAGGCTGCGCGGGCCGTGTTCAATTATCTTGAAAAGAGTTATAAATAAATGACAACGCTTGACCCTCGCATCCACGCCTTTCGCCCTGACCTTGCTGATGAGCGGCTTAAGGGACTTGTCACAGCAGAGCGTTTTATCCCTGGTGACTTTTCGCATGTGCATCTTGACCGTGTGCCGCTGTTTCTAGAGCCGAGCTTTGATGCTGAGTTACAGACAGAAGCGCTGACCGGGGAAGGGGTGAGGATTTTTGAAATTCATGATGGCTGGGCCTGGGGCCAATTGGTGACAGACGGCTATGTTGGATACATCCCTCTTGAGGGGTTATCGCCCGGCTATATGGAGGCGACCCATAAGGTCTCGGCGCTTCGTACCTTTATTTATACTGAGGCTGACCTGAAATCACCGCCGGTGGACCTTATCTCGATGATGGGGCAGCTATGGGTGAGCGGAGAAACCAAAGAATTTTATGAGCTCTCTACTGGGGGCTATGTTTTTAAGGGGCATGTGGCGCCGATTGAGGCGGATGAGCCGGACTTTGTGGAGGTTGCCAGCCGGTTTCTTGGCACGCCCTATCTTTGGGGCGGGCGCACTTCGCTCGGCATAGATTGCTCGGCGCTGGTGCAGGTTTCACTAATGAGCAGCGGCGTGGTTTGCCGCCGGGATAGTTATTTGCAGCAAGCCTCACTAGGAGAAGAGCTGACTGATACAACAGATATTTCGCAGCTGCAGCGCGGGGATTTTGTGTTCTGGAAGGGGCATATTGGTATAATGCTTGATGGGGCAACCTTGTTGCATGCGAATGCCCATCATATGCAGGTGGCAAGTGAGCCGTTAGGTGGTGCTATTGATCGGATAAGAGGCAATGGTAGCGGTGAGATTACAGCGCTACGCCGTTTGCCAAAGGGCACCAAAGGTGAGGTGTTTTAATTAAGCTTCTCATCATCACTTTGGCTTAATTCACCAAGGTGATCATCTGGTTCATCTTCTTCAACGGGGATGGCGTATTGACCGGTAAGCCAGCGGTTGAGATCTATGTCAGCGCAGCGTTTAGAGCAAAATGGCCGATATTTGGTTGAGCGCGGCTCATTGCACATAGCGCATTTAGGTATGTTTTTTTGCTCATCCTTCTGGCTCATAATGCTTGTTGTCCTGCTGCGCGGCGTTGAGGGGGTGTCTCACTGAAGGCCATATGTCACTTAAGGAAGTACCTCATTGTGGCTTTGTCTCAGTGGTTTGAATTTCACTATAGGTTTTGTTTGTTGGTTTTTTGGCGGCGGCTCTTTTATGAGTGGCAGCCTTTTTTTAATGTGGTTGGTGGGTGTACCCACGGCTACTGCTGCTTCTACTCAAGATCGCGGCCAGCGCGCTTCATCCAATGGAAGGTTACCGGGTAATCTTCTGAGCGGAGCATTTTAATCACTTCTGTTAACGGTAGGCCGACAACATTTGTATAGGAGCCGATGAGCCGCTCGACAAAAGCACCGGCCATCCCTTGAATGGCATAACCGCCTGCCTTACCGCGCCATTCATTTGAGACGAGGAAGCAATCTATCTCTTCTTCTGATAAATGCTTGAAGCGGACACGGGTTTCAACAATGCGTTGGCGGATTTTTCTGCTCGGGGTAATGAGGCAAATAGAGGTATAAACCCGGTGTGAGCGACCAGAGAGCAGCTGTAACATGCGGGCGGCTTCTTCCACCAATTCGGGCTTATTGAGAATGCGGCGGCCAACACACACGATTGTATCAGCGCTGAGGATGAATGAGCCAGCGAGTTCCGGGTCTTCATCAATTAGTTTTTGGGCGGCGAGGCCTTTTTCTTTGGCAACGCGTGCGACATAGGCCCTTGGGGGCTCTGTTTTGCGGGGTGTTTCATCTATCGAGGTTGGACGCAGCGCATCTGGCTCGATGCCAACCTGGCCGAGTATGGCAAGACGGCGCGGTGAGGCTGATGCCAGAACAAGACTGTTGGCGCCTTCCGGATTTAGAATTTTTGTTTTTTTACCCTTACCAATACGGCGTAATACAGATAGATCAACCACCAGATTGCCCTCGATCTTCTATGGCCGTGAATTCCTTGTGCTCGATATAATCGGCTTTGAATCCACTGCCCTATTGTTGCTGCCCTGTGAATATCCGGTCTTCTCAAAATCAGATTTTCTCTGATCTCAGTTGTTTGACTTTGCAGTCTGTCACAGGGCGTGATTTAAGGCCAGATATCTGATCATCTATATCGCAGCTATTCACTATTTCGCTTATTTATAGCGATAGGTGATGCGGCCTTTGGTGAGGTCATATGGGGTCATTTCAACAAGCACTTTGTCACCAGCTAGTACACGAATGCGATTTTTACGCATACGGCCAGCTGTATGGGCAATGATCTCATGATCATTTTCCAATTTGACGCGGAATGTTGCATTGGGAAGCAACTCGGTGATTACACCGGGAAATTCAAGTAACTCTTCTTTAGCCATTTAGGTCCTTCTTTAGGTCATAAGTTATTAATTTGGCGGAGTTTGGTGACTCATGCCCATAAAATCAAGTCTTCAATTTGTTAAGGGCACGGCAATTTTACTTTTCAGGCTATCTGTGGCCCAAAATTTGGTATTTTCCATGGGTTTTTGGAAAATTGCACCGCTTTATTAGATGACTATATAGGACTTTAAGAGGCTTTAACCAAGGGGCCGAAGCGTTTCTCGATTTTTTTTGAGAGAATATCGCGGCAATCTCTATAGGCCGCCAGGCGCTGCTCTCTGTTTCCATCTATTAAAGTAGGGTCCATTACCGGCCAATATTCAACATCGACGGCCATTGTTCTGGTGAGTTCCATGGCCTGGTGGTGGGCTTCTGGGCTGAGTGTGATGATGATATCAAACAGGCTATCTTGCAGGTCTGCCAGGGTTTGGGGTTTGTGGTGGCTGAGATCGAGGCCTATTTCTTTGGTAACTTCAACCATGAAGGGGTTAATTTCACCGCGGCGAATGCCTGCTGACTGGACATAGGAGTTTTTGCCAAAGCTGGCTTTGTAAATGGCGGACGCCATGGGGGAGCGGATGGCGTTTTCCGTGCAGGCAAATAAGACCGCCCCTGGAATTTCGCCGTTCATGAGGCTTACCCTTTCCAGTGAAGGGCAGCGATGAGTGTGAAGAGCCGTCTTGACGTGTCATCATCCAGGATGATCTTGCCTTCTAATCGTTCACGCAGTAGGGCACAGCCTTCATTATGCAGGCCGCGGCGGCCCATATCTATGGCTTCTATTCGCTGTGGTGTGGCTGTTTTGATGGCTTCGAAATAGCTTTCGCAGATCAGAAAATAGTCTTTAATAATTTTCTTGAACGGTGAGAGCGAGAGCGTGTGAGCGACGATAAAATTATTTTCACTATCTTCAATATTAAAGAGAAGCCGGTTTTCAATAATTGAGAGATTTAGAATATATGGGCCATCGACATGGGGCTTGTCTTCTCGTTTGACGAGCTTGAAAAAGTTTTGATCGAGAAGATCAAAAATTGCCACTTCGCGCTCATGCTCTATGTCTGGCGTGGTGCGGCCAATGGTGCTTTCATCTAATATGATGTCGAAGAGGCAATCATCTTCTGTGCCTGTTTCGTCCGTCATAACCCCTTGATCCTTCTCGTGATCTTGCTGTTGGTTCTGTTTGGCGTTGTCTCTGTTTGTTAGTTCATTCGTATAGAGACACTACGGGCATGTGCGGTTAGGCCTTCTGCTTCTGCGAGAGTGATGGCTGAAGGGCCAAGCGCGCGCAATGCTTCGCTACTGCATTTCAAAATGGTTGTTTTTTTCATAAAATCTAGCACTGATAAGCCTGATGAGAACCGGGCTGAGCGGGCCGTTGGTAACACATGGTTCGAGCCACCAATATAATCGCCAATGGCTTCGGGGGTGTGGTGGCCAATGAAGACGGCACCTGCATGGCTGATTTTATCAAACAGGCTTTCTGGATCTTTCACGGCAAGCTCCAGATGCTCTGGAGCTAGTCTGTCAGAAAGCGGGACGGCGGCTGCGAGGTCATCGACCAGGATAATAGCGCCAAAATCTGCCCAGGACTGGCCAGCGATTTCCCCGCGGGATAAGGTCTTTAACTGACTTTCTACGGCTTTCTCAACGGCTGTGGCCAGGGCTTCATCATCTGTGATCAAGATGGATTGGGCGGCGATATCGTGCTCTGCTTGAGCGAGTAGGTCTGCTGCGATCCAATCCGGGTTGTTTTCACCATCGGCGATAATTAGCACTTCTGAGGGGCCGGCGATCATGTCGATGCCGACGGTGCCGAAAACCTGGCGCTTGGCGGCTGCGACATAGGCATTGCCGGGGCCAACAATTTTATCAACAGGCTGGATGGTCTCTGTGCCATAGGTAAGGGCGGCGATGGCCTGGGCCCCGCCAATACGGTAAAGCTCATCAACCCCGGCGAGATCAGCTGCGGCGAGGACAAGCGGGTTAGTAACCCCTTGCGGTGTTGGTACCACCATGACCAAACGTTGAACCCCGGCCACTTTAGCTGGGAGGGCGTTCATTAGGACGGAGCTGGGATAAGCGGCCGTGCCGCCTGGCACATAAAGACCGGCGGCGCTCACTGGCGTCCAGCGATAGCCGATTTCAACGCCTAACTCGTCGCTATATCTTTGGTCTTCCGGGCGCTGCTTTTCATGGTGGGCGCGGATGCGGTCTGCTGCTAGTTTCAACGCGTCTAATGTTTTTGTGTCGACATCACTGGCGGCGGCTTGCATCTCTTCTTTTGTTATGGCCAGGCCCGCATCACGAAGGTCGAGATGGTCAAAGCGCTTGGTGAAGTCATAAAGGGCTTGGTCACCGCTGCTGCGCACGGTTTCAATGATGTTTGCAACGGCGCTGTTTACATCTGCAGCGCTTTCTCTTTTGGCCGTGAGGAGCTGCTCGAATTTTTCTTCGAAATCTGCATCCTGATTTTTTAGGCGCATGGCCATAGATATACCCTTTTAACTTTTGTGGTCAGCTATGTTGGTTTCTGACTGCGAGAGCTTAATTTATATGGCTCGTTTGTTAATGAGACGTGGGTTGATGCCGCAGCTTTAATGTTTAAGACCTGACGCAAAAAATCAATAAAAAAGAGGCATGACTGATGCTCTGGTTATGGCTTTAGTCGTCTAGCATATGGTCCGGCAGGGAACTTGTCTCCCATATGGCGCCGAGGTCTTGTAGTTCTGCCTCAATGCATTCGACATTCAGTTTAATCTCTCCGCCGCCGGAAAAAATCAGATGAATCTCGCCTGCTGGTGGTGTGTGTGGTTCAAAGCGGAAGGCAAGCAGTTTTTTTACATCGCGCTTTTTGGCCGGGTCTAATTGCAGGCGCTGTACAGTCTCAACACAATCAAAGCGCAGAGCGCTGCGCCGCCGGCGATACTGTTTCGGTTTGGGTGTGTTTAGCGCGGTTTCCCAATCAAACCGGTTGATGATAAGGGCAAAACGGCGGTCTTTTTTGACATAAGCCATTTCATCAAGGCGTATGACAGCATCCTGACAATGGGCGGAGAGGATCTCAAGATCTTCTTCATCCAATGCTACCAGTTTCAGCGGCTGTTCTGATCCGGTCATTCGTTCTCCAAACGCTGGTTTAATCGGTCTTATTGGGCCAGTTGACTGAGCTGGCCGTACTCGTCTGGCCATATATTATCTTCATTATATTGAAAATTCATTGCCGCGCTTTTTTGGGGCCGTTGCAACTCTTATCAACTTGCAACTCTGCCGCTTGCAGCCTGTTATAATTCCTATGCCAGTCTAACGTTTCAGAGAAGTGGTGGAAAGAGCTGATTTTAAAGCGATTTATTCGCTGACGCGGTTAATCTCTGCGCCGCAATTTCCCAGTTTCTCTTCAATTTTTTCAAAGCCACGATCCAGATGATACACCCGGTTAATTTGTGTTTTACCAGAGGCGACCAGACCAGCGATAACCAGTGAGACCGAGGCGCGCAGATCTGTTGCCATAACAGGGGCGCCGCGCAGTTCTTTGACGCCTTCAATAATCGCCGTGTCGCCATTTAGGCTGATATTCGCACCAAGGCGGGCTAGCTCCTGCACATGCATGAAGCGGTTTTCAAAAATCGTTTCGCGGATAACGCTTCGGCCTTCTGCTATGGTCATCAAAGCCATGAGTTGCGCTTGTAGATCTGTTGGAAAGCCGGGGTGAGGCTGGGTTTCAACATGTATGGGTTTCAACGCGCCATTTTTACGCGAAACGCGCAGGCCTGCGCTGACTTCTTCTATTTCAACGCCTGCTTCCTTCAGCACTTCAATGGCTGCGGTCAGCGTATCTGGCACCGCGCCTTTTAATATCACATCGCCGCCAGTGGCAGCCACAGCCATAAGGAATGTGCCTGTTTCAATACGGTCCGGAAGCACTGTGTGCACAGCGCCTTCAAGATGGTCAACGCCCTGGATTTGCAGGGTCTTGCGGCCAATGCCTTCAATCTTTGCGCCCATTTTAACCAGGCAATTGGCAACGTCGCCAATTTCAGGCTCAACGGCGGCGTTTTCAATGATGGTTTCACCTTTTGCAAGGGTTGCTGCCATCAATACATTTATGGTCGCGCCGACGGAGACTTTTTGAAATCTTACCCGGCCACCTTTCAGGCCGCCTGGTGCTTTGGCAATGACGTACCCATCTTCAAGATCAATGGTGGCGCCGAGATCTTCAAGGCCCTGCAAGTGCAGGTCAACCGGGCGGGTACCGATGGCGCAGCCACCTGGTAATGAAACTTTCGCCTGATGACAGCGTGCGATGAGCGGGCCGAGAACCCAGAAGCTGGCGCGCATGGTGGAGACCATTTCATAGGGTGCGGTGGTGTCTACAATATCGCGCGAGGTGAGGTGCATGGTCTCACCGATATATTTATTGCCGCTGGCGCGTTTGCCATCAACCGCCAGATCAGTGCCATGATTGCCGAGAATTTTGGTGAGCTGGTTTACATCCCGCAGGTTCGGGACATTCTTTAAGGTCAACGTGTCTGGGGTGAGCAGGCTGGTAATGATTAGGGGCAGGGCTGCGTTTTTTGCGCCGCTGATTTCAATGCTGCCATTCAGCGGCTTGCCGCCCGTGATTTCAATTTTGTCCATTCTGGTCCCTCATGTCACGGCTCATCGTTTTCAATGGGCCGCTTGCCGCGCCTTATGCCCCTGTTTAATTTTGTTAAATGGTAAGGAGGCTTACTCTTTGTCGGCTTTGGTTTTTTGCTCTGGTTGCGTTTCAGGTTCAGCGGTTCTTGCTTTTGCCTGGGCTTTGCGTTTTTGAAGATTGGCTCTCAAATTATCTCTTAGCCGTTCATTTTTTTTATCAGTTTTGCTTTCAGGGCGGTGGTCCTTGCTGGTCATTGGCTTGTTCCGCTGGTCTTGCTGCTGAATTTGTTCACTGCGCACAGGCCGGCAAAATGTTTGTGGCTTGCTGGCCCTGCTGTAGTTTTATTTTGGGGTTATACTCTGTTCGGAGCCGAAATGTTAAGCCACAATTGATGCATCGCCCATATTTCAGTGGCTTTTAATGGGGTTTTTGTGCTGCATCGTGGCAAAATCAGCCTGTTGTCAATTTTGTAGCTTTCTTTGCTTGAAAGATGGCGGGAGCTATGGCAGTGTTCGCGCCACCTGAGAGGCCCCCATATTTCATTCCGGGACACATCTTTCAGCCGCTGTAGCTCAGTGGTAGAGCGCACCCTTGGTAAGGGTGAGGCCGAGAGTTCGATTCTCTCCAGCGGCACCATTTATATATCTCAAGGCTATTCTGGTCGCGGTGCGACCAGGCCTCCGATGGGGCGGCGCAACGCGCCGGGCGCCGCTGTCGCGGGACGCCATGTCAGGCGCTGTGCGCCTTCCTTCTTCGTGAATTTGATATTTGATTATTTTCGCGGCTATTCCAAGCGCGGCGTGACTAGGCCTCCGGTGGGGCGCCGCTGTCGCGGGACGCCATGTCAGGCGCTATGCGCCTTCCTTCTTCGTGATTTTGATATTTGATTATTTTCGCGGCTATTCCAAGAGCGGCGTGACTAGGCCTCCGGTGGGGCGCCGCTGTCGCGGGACGCCATGTCAGGCGCTATGCACCTTCCTTCTTCATGATTTTGATATTTTTTCGGCTATTCGAAGCTCTTTAAATGCTTCAGATGCCCACTCTTTTGATGCGCCTTCAGGTTGCCCCCTTGCAACCGGCGATGCATCCGCTTGAACGCCCAGGCCACTGATGGGATGGAAATCAGTATGGGGTAAGGCAGAGACGTAAGCCTTACCCCTGTTGCCTTTATTTAAATATCAGCCGTCTATTTCGCGGCGGATGTTGGTGAACTCCTCTTCAAGAGCGGCGCAGAGACCATCAAAGACTTCGTCAGGCTGGTCTGGTGTTTGTATATTTGTGAAAGCAATGACGCTGCCGCCCATGCCATCATCTACTATTCTAACTGGCCAGCGCATCATTTGATCTTTGCTAGGGCCGCCCCACATGTCAGCGATGCCATTTACGGGATCGCTTACGATGCGGAAGTAGATTTCGCCGCCCGGGGTTGTGACCTTGTGGTCACCCCCCTCCCTTTTCAACTCCTTGCAAAATGTGGTTGCCCATTTTGGCAGATTATTGATATCCGCCACAAAGGCCTGAAGTTTCTCAACCGGGGCTTTAAAGCGGGCTGTCGTGGTTTTTGCTCTCAGCATTTTTTCTCCTTAAATGTCTTGCTGCGTTTAATCGGTGAGCAGGTTATAGCTGCCCCCTACTGACAGCGTGTTGTCAGTAGAGTGTCAGTAGGGTATTTTTATTTGACGTCAGGAGTGAAAAGATGCGCAGGGCAGACAGGTTATTCAGGATTGTTGAATTATTAAAAGCGCGGCGCAGTGTTGTGAAGGCTGAGGATATTGCTCGTGAATTAGAGGTAAGCACGCGGACAATTTACAGGGATATTGCGGACCTTGGCATTTCGGGTGTGCCGGTTATCGGTGAAGCCGGTGTTGGATATATGCTTGATCGCGATTATATTCTGCGCCCTTTGATGTTTGATATGGAAGAGCTTGATGCGCTGTTGTTGGGTGCGGAAATGGTGAAGTGTTTGCCTGATGTGACCTTGTCTAAGGCGGCACAAGCGGCAGTTGACAAGATCAGCGCTGTTGTCCCTGAAAGGGTTATGGCTGAGCGGGCGGAGACGGTTCTTTTCTCCTTTGCTAGCAAGGCGGGGCAGAATTTTACTGTCGATTTTAGTCAGCTGCGCCATGCAATACGGCGCAAATATATTATGACCTTCACCTATAGCAAAGATAAGGGAGAGGCGTCTTCTCGCCGGGTCAGACCTTTAGCGCTGGTGCATTTTAGCCCGCACTGGCTGCTGTTAGGCTGGTGCGAAATGCGGAATGATTTTCGGAATTTCAGGCTAGATAAAATGAGTGAATTGGTAACACTTGATGAGGTCTTCAAAGCTGAGCGTGGCAAGAGTTTATCTGATTTTCTAAAAAAAGAAGAAAAAGCCAGGGCGTAACTTCGCATATATAAATCTAACTGCTCAGACGCTAAGGCGCTGAAAATCACGAGCAGCAAGAGCAACCAGCATGGTGTTTGACAGTGACGCCTTTGCCTTCTTTTTGCGCGGCGGGGCGCTTGCCGCCATTGAAGGAGATCTGCGGCGCGGAGAGCAGGTTCCGCGGGGAAGCGATGCCGCATTCCGGGCAGTCTTGCGGTTGGTCAAAGTCATTAATAGAGGCGTTAGAAGTGAATGAGCCGTGATTTTTACAGTTATACTCATATGTTGGCATGTTCAGCTCCTTAACCTTTTGGTCTGCTTAAATCAGTAGATTTGCTTTGCGGGCAAATTCACTGAAGGCTTAAAAATTATAGCCTCATATATAGCAGCTTTTAGTCTGTGGTTTGTGTTATCTCGCTGAATTTAGCTTGTGTCTATATATGATTTTTCAATCATCTTATTTGTTTATAGACAATGAGTATTGCTAAGCAGGTGGACCACCCGGCATGAAAGCCGGATGGTTTTGTTATGTTGGTCTATATCATTGTAATTTAATGATATTTGCACTTGTGCTAAGCTTTGTTTTTTGCCAGGAGATCACGTATTTCTGTCAGAACGGCCACTTGTGGGTCTGGTGTGGCGGGCTTTGCTTCTTCTTCTTTTTCAAATTTGTCTTTGGCTGCATTGACCATCTTGATGATCATGAAGACGGCGCCCATGATAATGAGAAAGCTGATCATATTGTTGATAAACGAGCCATAATTGATGGCTACAGCTTCCTTATCTCCGACCTTATCTTGCAAAGTGAGTGAAAGTTTGGAGAAATCAATGCCGCCAATGGCCAAGCCAATGGGGGGCATGATAATATCTGAGACTAGTGATTTAACCACTGTGCCAACAGCGCCGCCGATGATGATGCCTGTTGCCATGTCAATGAAGTTGCTTTTCAGCGCGAAGTCTTTGAATTCCTGGACCATACCCATGCGATTCATCCCTTTAAATTTGCTTTAAAATACTTGATGATTAAACATAAGACTAATCCATAACATCGTTTTTTATTTTTGGGGAGTGGTTACATTTAGCAAGTTAATACTATAAACGCTTAAAATTGTTGACGTTTATATTTAACAGATAGATGCGAGACCTGAAACTAATAGAAGCGGCGCGGTGCCGTTTAGGGGAGAGGGGAAAGATGGAGTTTGATCGGTTTAAGCTTTATTGGCGGGTCACCAGCAGACTTGCGGTGACTGTTCTCTTCGCGGTGTTTCTGGTGATCATGGCGGTGTTGGTGAATTCTGAATGGCTTGATGGCTATCACATATTTGGCTTTCCACTAAGTGTGTTCATTGTCGGGCAAGTCGTTGTGCTTGGGGCTATTGCGTCTATGTTCTGGTTTATCGGTGCGCAGGATGGGGTGGATAATGGCTTTGGCGCCAATGAGGAGCTTTAGTCAGAAGGGGAGGGGTTATGCTGGGTAATCGCCGGATGATTAACCCGCTTTTGGGGGTTTACTATGGCATCTTCACCGCGGGCTACATTGGCCTTGGTGTGTTGCTGCTTATCCTTGAGTATATGGGTGTAATTGAGGGGCATATTAGCTATGCGATGACCGCAGTTGCTTTTGTTCTTGCTGGTATTATCGCGCTGGCGGCTACCACCGTAACCAGTGATGATTTTTTTACATCTGGCAGGCGGGTTCCGGCCGGGCTGAATGGGCTGGTCATTCTTGTGGTGACATTTGGCGGCGTTGGGCTTTCCGCCGTTTTAGCGACCTTATTTTTCCTTGGAATAGATGGTTATGGCATGATGCTGGGTATGCTTGGCGGGGTTATGCTGAGCGGTGTGCTGGCGGCGGCTTTTATCCGTAAAGCCGGTGCCTATACCTTGGCCTCCTTTTTTGAAATCCGCTATAATAGTCGGTTTGCTGGTGTATTGGCCGGTCTGGCCCTGTTGTTGCCAGTTGCTCTACTGGCTTTGGCGGAGCTGACCCTTTTGAAAACTGTGGCTCCTTATGTGCTGGGTGTCTCTGAGGATTTGGCGCTGGGGGCGGTTGTCGTCACTATTCTGGTGCTTTTATTGCCGGGCGGTGTGCGCTCTATGAGTTGGGCGCAATGTGCTTTGGCGATCGTTGTGCTGCTTGGCTTGATGCTGCCGCTGATTATTATTTCCCTGGATTTGACCAACCTGCCTATTGCACAAATGACATATGGCAGTTTGATCGAGGATCTCAAAAATTTTGAGAGTGTCTCTGGTGATGCCACTGCGCAGCCGGTCTGGTCGCGGTTGGTGGCGGGCGCGGTGCAGCCTGTTCAGCTTTCCTATATTGGCGGGGAGCGGGCCTTTAGTGGTCTGGAGCTGATTTCGATGTTTATGATCTTTGCGGCTGGTGTTGCTGGGATGCCGGCGCTTTTACAGCGAGCAACAGTGACGTTTAGCGTGTTTGAAGCGCGGAAAAGCTTTGCCTGGGGCGCCGCTTTGATTGGCCTCGTTATTCTGACGCTGCCAGCTTATGCGGTGTTTTTCCGATATATGCTGTTTGATCCGCAATTGAATCTAAGCGCCTCATCACTGCCTGACTGGGCGCAGCAACTGACGTCCCTTGGGTTGTTTCAAGCGGTTGATGGCGATGGGAATGGTCAATTATCTCCACGAGAATTGCTGTTTGGGCGGGATGCTGTTTTGCTGGGATTGCCGATGATTGCGGGTTTAAATCAAACCTTTCAATCTATGGTGTTTGCAGGATTAATTGCAGCAGCTGTTGGGGGGCTGATAGCGCGGGTGCTAGGTATATCGCAGACCATTGCTCGTAATTTAAACCCTAAAAAAGGCTCTCTTGAAGCTGATATTTCTGGATTGCGCAGCATGATGTTGTCGCGCATCATTATTACTCTTGTGGCGCTTCTGATCGGGGGCGTTGCCTATCAGATTGAGGTTGATGCGTTTCAGCTATTTATTGCTGCCATTATTTTCTCAGCTTTGACAATTTTCCCGGCTCTCATTCTTAGCGTGTGGTGGCGCGGGATGAGTGTAACTGGTCTGTTGTTTTTAATGCCGACAGGGCTTTGCCTTGGTGCTGGGTTATTAGTCTTGACTGAAGGGGGGCTGGCGCTTGGGCCCTTTGGTTTTGGCCTGTTTGAAATGGCTTTAGCGGCTTTGTTGCTGGTGTTTCTATCTGGCTGGTTAGGGTCTGTTATTGGCCCCAAGCCCGACCGGATTGATTTAGAGACCCTAACAGAGATAAGAACGCCTGGCGGGGAAATACTTTATGACCGGATGCTACGCTTGGCCATGCCGCGCCGGGGCATAGGTGGTGGTTCGCGCTGATAAACTGGTTTGGCTTTGGTTTTATGAGCGCTGCCATGCGCGTAGATGCCTATCTGAGGCGTGAATTAAAGCTCTGTGCCGGGCGGGTTGTTTTGCTCTTCTTTGTGCAAACGCTTCATGGCGCCCCGAAATTTACGGATCATTTTTTCCATATATGAGATGGCTTCATCAACCTCTTCCTCTGAGGGTAATTTCAATGCTTTTTTCTGGGTTTCATCTTCGCTGAGATCACCGGGGGTTTGTTTGGCTTCCAAATCCGCAATGCGTTGTTTTAGCTTTAGGTTTTTTAACCGCAGCGCTGAGATTGTATCGCCACTCTCTGCATCCATTTCCTCTGACGGTGGTTTATAAGCTTCATTGCCACTGTCTATTGGTTTGCATTCCCATTTGTCTTGATTTTTGCTGCAGGTGTCCAGGTTGCCGTTTCGTTTATCGAGGCGCAACACGCCTTCTTTTGTCTCCAGTAGTGTGTAGCGGCCAGTTTCATGCGCGCTTACAGGGGTGTTCATTGGGGCGCAGGAAAGGGCCGTGAGGAAGAAGGCTGAGAGAAATGTGGTCGTAAGCAGTTTCATTGAAATTCTAACCTTCCTGATGGCCAAAAACTCGTCACTTTGTTTATTGCTCTTAGAGGCACTGCTGGAATTATTGTTGCTGACTATTGCGATGAAATCATGTCAGCCAGCTGGTGTTTGTAATCTGAACGGCGAATAGCGATATTTCGGTTGTTATGGCTTTTGAGTTTCTCGGGGCGGCCTTAGCGGTAAAAATGCAACAAAGGGGGCTTTGCTGTGGAGTCTCTAGCTAAAACAGGCGGAAAAGCGGGGGAAGGGGGATGCTTTAAGGGGATGAATCACATAGTTGATTTAAGAGAGTCTGTTTAAAGACTGGTGGAATTTTCTCCGCTTCTTGGATTATGCGATCCGGGGTGGTGTTTTTTGTGTTGTTGTGGATGTTTGGGTTCTATTCGTCTGAGTTTCTTGTTGCGAGTTCTGAGTTTTGTAGCTTACCGCCTCACCGAGGGGGAGATTGACATGAAAAATGTTTCTATAAAGGTTAGAATACAAGGTCTCAGGGATGACATTGTTGTCAGGACAGAAGCGAGGCCCGTTCCAGTCGAATAGCGATCATGGCGGGCAAGAGGGTGTGGATGATTCCGCGTCTGAGGAGCTGCGCGGGTCGTCCCATCTTGAAGACATACTTGGCCGTATCCATGAGTTGATGGCAGAAGCTGATGAGGGCGGACCGCCGCCGCAAAATCCAGCCTTTCATCAATCCTTAGACCCAGCTGCCAATAGGGATACAGCCGGGCAGCGCGCTGATGTGCCAGCCCATTATAGAGCTCACCCACACACACCGACTTATGAAACCATCTCTCCGGAGACAACACTGCGCAGCGACGCTTATAAAGCTGCAGCGGAAGAGGCGGGGCAGGCGTTTCTTGAAGCGACGAAGCAGATAGCAGCGGGGGATGACGCTGGTTACAGCCCGACACCCCCAGCGGATATGTCAGCGCCCTATACAGAGGTGTTGAAAGAGGTCCGTGATTATTTTAAAGACCGTCATTCTCTCGACCCGGCTGATCGATTGGTCAATGATGTGACCCCGGGGCTTTTTTCACAAGAACAACCCTACTCACAAAAGCCGCGGCCAGATGCCCGACAAGAAGGGCCAGATGCTCTACCTAAAGGGCCAGGTGTTCCACCTAAAGGGTCATGTGTTCCACCTAAAGGGTCTGGGCGAGCAACGGAAGCTGAAACGCCTCCGCTTTTCAGCCCGATAGAATTTAAATCAACTCTTGCGCCAATAACTGCCAGCATGGAGCGTGAGCAAAAGGCCAGGGAAGAGCAGGCCGCACGCCAAAATGATGTGCCGGGATTGGCTGAGCGTCTCTCCAGCCGGATGAGGGAAGAGCGCGGCCATGAAGAGGTGCTATTTAAAGGCCATCATGATTTAGACCGTCATAATACAGGCCGTCGGGGGACATCGTTTGAGCCGGAGACGGGGGTTTCCCATGAGGATCTAGGTGCGTTCCGTCGCGAACTGGCAGACCGTTTTAGCCAACTGGAGACGGTGATTGGTCATCATTATGGCGACCGGCGTGAGTTGGCGCGTGATGCGGCGCGCTGCGCTGTTGAAATGACCTTGAAAACGCTTGAAGATACGCCAATCGGCCAGAGGCTGGCGGCGCTGGAGCAGGCATTTGGCAATTTCCAGGAGCGCCAGGATGAGACCAATGCCAAAACCGGTGATGTGCTGGCGCGGTTAAGCCGTTATTTTGCTGAGGGAGAGGCGCTACCAAGGCCTGAGAGTGATGGCCAGCGTCAGCCTTCTACAGCACGGGGTGAGCCGGGGGGCAGGCACGCCGCGCCGCCGCCTTTCAAGGGCGAGCCATTACAAAGAGAATTGCGTGATGTTGGTGAAAGCGGCTCTCAAAATGAGCTTCGCAAGCGTGCGGTGCCGGCAGATGAGGAGGTGGCTTCGCCTCTAGGTGCTTATGCTGATGAAGGTGAGTTCTCGCCGGGTCATGCGTCAGGCAATGCGCCCGAATTTGAGCCTGAATGTGGGCCAGGTGAAGCGATGGTGGAAGCCGTGCCGATTAGTGAAGCCGGCGGAAGCGCTGATAGCGCTGTAAGTGATCTTGAAGAGATTTATGTTTCTGGCGCTGGGGGCGGGAGCGAAACTTCTGCTCAATCTGCTGGGATTTATGCGAATAGATCTGATGGCAAAGGAAGTGAAAGCGAGCGGGATGCTGAGCTTTATGGCCGAAATGCCTATCCGCCACGTCAGAGCTATCGATCAGAAAAATCTCCAGTTAGCAGTGAAGAAGATTATCTGACAAAGAGCGCAGCATTACGGGCGCAATTTAAAAAGAAGAAACTAACTTCCCGGGATGACGATATGATGGATCTTGAGCGACGTGGTGCACGACCTGCAATCATAGTGATTGTGGTGGCTTTATCGCTGGCGGCAGCCGGGTTCGCTGTGCGCAATAATACCGACGATTTAAATGGCTTTCTTATTGGGGTGAAGGATCAAGTAAATAACTTCTTCACCGGTGAGACGGCACCGGCGGAGCTGCCAGCTTTAAAAGGTGATCTTGATACAGAGCCGCAAGGCGGTGAGCAGGGCCTGATATTGAAACGCGATGGGGAAGAAATTTCTATCACGGGTAATATTGAACCGCGCGGAATTAAAAATTCTACTCGTCTTTCTGATCAGGGTAGTGCCGGAGAGCGGGATTTTAACCCCGAAGCATTTTTGCCTGCCGATAATGGATCGCTAAGCTTGCCACCGGCGTTAATTGGGCCTTATTCGCTGCGCCATGCGGCTGCCAATGGCGACCCGGCGGCCCAGTATGAGGTTGCGCGGCGTTTTAGACTTGGCCAAGGGGTTGAGGCCGACCATAAACAGGCTGTGCGCTGGTTTATGCATGCGGCAGCACAAGGCTTTGCCCCGGCACAATACCGGCTTGGGACTTACTATGAACGTGGGCAGGGTGTGAGCCGGAATGTTGAGCGTGCTATCATTTGGTATCGCCGGGCGGCTGAGCTTGGCAATGTCAAGGCGATGCATAATCTTGCTGTTCTCAGTACGGCGCGCAATCAGAAAAAACCTGATTATGCAACAGCGATAAAATGGTTCAGGGAAGCAGCGAAGCGCGATCTTGCTGATAGTCAGTTTAATCTGGCTATTCTTTATCAGAGCGGCATTGGCGTTCATATGAATCTGGTGGAGGCTTATAAGTGGTATAGTCTCGCTGCGCGCAAGGGCGACCGGGATGCAGCCAAGCGCCGGGATAGTCTAGCGAATAAATTGAGCAAAAAACAGCTGCTACTGGCGCATAATAAGCTGCAAGGCTGGAGTGCTTTGGCGGTCAATGATAGTGCGAATTCGGTTGGCCTTAAGGGGCGGCACGTTACCAGCACTATGTCTCATGCTGAGGAAACGGCTGAGCGTTCTCGTGTTTTGACGGTGCAGATATTGCTGCGCAAGCTTGGATATGACGTGAGTGAAGCAGATGGTAGGCTGAATAAAGAAACCGTCGCTGCTATTCGTAAATTTGAGAAAGATAAGGGCATGCCGATTACCGGTGATGCTACCCAAGGTTTAATTAAAGTGCTTAATAGCGTGGCACTTTAAGTCGCTGTAGATCTTTCTTTAATTATCGACGAAATATTTCTTTTTCGATTATGTCTTTTATCACCTTTTCTGGTTATGGTTAAGGTACGTTGCCTTTTGCCGCTCTTTGATGCTTTTAGAACAGATGAGTTTGCCTCTTTGTTTTTCAGTCTCTCCCTGATGGCACCCGCCGCAGCATAACGCGTGATCCTTCGTATCAGGTCCGGATGCACTATGCAGATATATTTACCGATCGCTGAAATCTCTGTGAACATGTTTGCCATTCTGGCTATGGGGGGAGCTGTGGGCTTTCTCTCGGGTATGTTTGGGGTTGGTGGCGGCTTTCTCATGACGCCTTTGCTTATTTTTACCGGCATTCCGCCAGCTGTTGCCGTTGCCACAGGGGCCAACCAGATTGTTGCCTCTTCAGTTTCTGGGGCAATGGGGCAATGGCGCCGCGGCAATGTTGATATCAAACTAGGTACGGTTTTGCTGATTGGCGGTATTATTGGCGCTGTGGCTGGTGTGCAGTTGGTGAAATGGCTGCGGGCAATGGGCCAGATTGATCTCTTCATTTCATTGGCATATGTGACTTTTCTTGGTGTCATTGGCGGCTTGATGCTGATTGAGAGCCTTAATGCTATACGGCGAACGAAAAGTGGGAAGAGCCATAGGCGGAGTAGTAGCCGCCATAATTTTGTGCATGGCTTACCGTTTAAGATGCGCTTTCACCGCTCTAAACTTTATATCAGCGCCTTACCGCCATTGGTGCTTGGGTTAATTGTTGGCTTGCTGGTTGCGCTGATGGGTGTTGGCGGTGGGTTTATCGTGGTGCCTGCGATGATTTATCTCTTGCGTGTGCCAACAAATGTGGTGGTTGGTACCTCTCTATTTCAAATTGTATTTGTCACTTCGATTGTGACGATCTTGCATGCAACTTCAAACCAAACGGTGGATGTTGTGTTGGCGCTTATGCTGATGCTGGGCGGGGTGATTGGGGCGCAGTTTGGGGTGCGGGCTGGGCAGTATTTACGCGGTGAGCAGATGCGCGCGTTATTGGGTTTTATGGTGCTGGCCGTCTGTTTGCGGATGGCATTTGACCTGATCATTCGGCCAGATGAGCTTTATTCACTGGCGCCTGTTTTAGGCGGTGGCTCATGAGATATTTGAGGGCTTTGTCAAAATTTCTATTGCCATCCCTTATTGGCCTTACCCTCATTATCGCGGGGCAATCTCTGCCTGCGCGGGCCGATGGGGTGATCACCGACCTTACCTCTGACAAAGTGCCGATTGAGTGGAATTTTACCGGCGCAAATATTTTTCTGTTTGGGGCGATTGAGGGTGAGATCAGACCTGATAATAAGCCTGATGTGATCGTGGTGGTGAAGGGGCCTGAAAAGCCACTTATTGCCAGAAAGAAAGAGCGTATTGCAGGTGTTTGGGTCAATACCAACCCAAAAAAAGTGACGAAGGTGCCGCTTTATTATTCTGTTGCTAGCTCTCGCCCGTTAAGGGATATAGCGCCGGCCTCGCTACTTGATGGGCTTGGCATTGGGTTTGAGGCGTTGGTTGGACAGCTGACAACTCGTTTTAATGTGGATGATACCAAAGCTGCGGAACGCTACGCTGAAGCGGTGGTGCGGTTGATGGAGCATGACGGGCTTTATAAAACCGGTACAGCGGGCGTGAAGATTGTGGGTGACCGGTTGTTTCAGGTGAATATTTCGCTTGAAGCCAATGTGCCTTCAGGCGCCTTTACGGCGGATGTTTTTTTGTTTCGGGGGGGCAAGTTGATTGGCCGCCGGGCGACTGAGCTGACTATTTTGAAATCTGGATTTGAGCGGTTGGTGTTTGAGTTCGCCTTTGACTATCCGTTTTTCTACGGGGTGATTGCCGTTATTCTGGCGCTCATTGCCGGGTTTGCCGCGACAGCTTTGTTCCGTAAGGACTAGAATCTAGAGGCATAAGGAAATTGTGGTTTAGATGTATAGCGTGAGCTGGTGCTGTATTCTCCGCTAAGTTTCCAATTAATGCTAGCTTGCGATTAATTATCCCCAGGGACCGCCAAAGCGGCTTTTATCTTTCTTTGGGGTTTCCCAGGGGCCGGGGTCGCCAGCTGTTTCCATGAATTTGTTATTTTGGTCTGGCGCGTCCAGTTGGCCCCAGTCTTCGGCGAGGTTTTCCAGCGCTAAAATGCGGTTTTCCGTGTTGGGGTGGGTTGAGAATAAATTGTCCATGCGCTCACCGCTCAAAGGGTTGATGATGAACATATGCGCCGCGGCGGGGTTTCGCTCTGCTGCCGGGAAGGGGGTGCGCCCTGCGGCATCAGCGATTTTATAAAGGGCAGAGGAGAGCCAAAGCGGGCGCTGGCAAATTTCAGCGCCAACTTTGTCGGCTTCATATTCCCGTGTGCGGCTGACAGCCATTTGCACGACCATAGCGGCCATTGGGGCAAGGATGACCATGGCTAGCGTTGCGATCATACCCGGGCCTTGGTCACGGCGGCCGCCAAAGAACATGCCAAAATTTGCAAGCATTGAGATGGCACCGGCGATGGTGGCGGTGATGGTCATGATGAGAATGTCGCGGTTTTTGATATGGGCAAATTCATGGGCCATAACGCCGGCGACTTCTTCTTTGGTGAGGATATCGAGGAGGCCTGTTGTGGCAGCAACGGCGGCGTTATCCGGGTTGCGGCCTGTCGCGAAGGCGTTGGGCTGCTCTGTGTGGATGACATAAACTTTCGGCATGGGGAGGTTTGCATTCATGGCGAGCTGCTCAACAATGCTGTAGAGCTCAGGCGCTGCTGTGCGGTCGACCTCGACAGCATTATGCATGGCAAGCACCATTTTATCTGAATTCCAATAGCTAAAAATATTCATGGCGAGCGCAACGGCAAAGGCGATAAGCATGCCGGTTTGCCCGCCCAATATGCCGCCAATAGCGACAAAAAGGCCTGTCATGGCAGCTAGCAACAATGCTGTTTTAATATAGCTCATCTCATTTTCTCCGCGCGTCAGGCTGCTCTGGCAATAGGTATAAAGTTAGGCCCGTAATTTTAGATAAAACATTATCCAGATAAGTTATTTGGTAGATATATGGGTGCAGGGTTTGATATGTGCAAGAGTTGATATTTGCGCTTTCGTGACTATTATTCAAGCTGGTTCCAGCTTCCGAAGGTTTAATTATGACTGATACTTCTGACGTTAAAAGCACAAAAACACTCCCCCCGGCGGCAGAGCGAGCGCTTCATGAAGCTAAGGCGCGGCGTGAGGCAGCATCTGTGGCGGCTGATCAGAATGAGGGCGGTGAAATTGGTGGCCGAAAAGGCCCTGACCCTGTTCGATTTGGTGACTGGGAAAAGGATGGCATAATCTCTGATTTTTAAGGCGCTATGCTGAGGCTTTCATAAGGGGGTGCGCTTTGGTCTGGCCGCGAAAAAAGCTAAATTCTGCACTATTGAGACCCTATGATTAGAACCTTCTACCACTCTCTCAATCTCCATTTTGCGGTGCTGCTGCTTGCTTTGGTGATATTTACGAATAGTGCACCAGCTATGGCGGCAGCTGTAAATAGCCCCGCGCCTGATTTAAAGAAAACTGGTTCATTGACGATTGCGGTTGTGATTGCACAGCAGCAGGCGGATGGCTCTTCCTGGGATATCGGTGAGGGGGCTGATCTAGTGCTATGCGGGGTTAAGGGCTGCTATGTAAGCCAGGGCCTTGAGAAGCCTGCCATTTATTATGAAAACAGCCTGGGCCCCCGGGTGCTTGATAAGGCGGGCGCCTGCCGAGACAGTGTGAAATGCGTGTTTCGCGGTGTTGACCCGGCTAAGCTGATTAGCGCTGAAGATCCGCTCATTTTTTTGCTCGATGTTGATTATATCTCCCATACGCCGTTTGAGAAATTCAAAATAGCTGCGCTGCAGCCTTGCCGCTCTGATGGGGCGGTTATCGCTTGCGAGGGCGGGGTGCACAGGCAGGCATTTTCACTATGGGCCATGCCAGAAGCGGTGGCAGAACAGGGCGGCAAGGCTGGCCTTGATTATGTGCTCTTTAAAGGGCTGCTTAGCCAGCGCAGCTATGTGCTAACTGCGGCACTTGGCGATATTCGGCAGGCTGTTCGCGCCGATGCGGCGGCGTTTTATAAGCTCCTGTTTGATTTATCAGTGCCGCCCTCCTGTTTAAGTAAGCCGGCGTTTCTTAGTGAAGTTTTTTATGTTACGGGCCTGGCAGATGCGAGCCAGCGGCGGGCTGAACCTTTGTTGCAAGATATGTTGGGGCGTGTGGAGCTGGCTCGGCTTGAGGGCATTGTGCAACAAAGCCCGGCGGTTTACTGGGCCTTTCGGGACATTGCACGGCAACTGCATCTTTTTGCAACTGCAACAGCTGCCGAATACCAAAAGCCGGTGGAAGGGCTTTATCTCAAGGTGTCTGAAAAGGCGGCGACAGAGGCTGGGCCTTCAGCGGTTCAGGGGGCTTCATTGGTTTATGGATGGGAAGTGCGCAGCCGCGCCCGGACGGGGCTGAGCATTTGCGGGGTGAATGTCTCCCTTGATAAGGGGGCTAAAGACCCGGCGGCAGAGGTAAAGCCTTAACAGCGCCGATAGATTGGGCTGCCCTTTAGATTGGTTTGACCTGATCTCAGTTCAATGGGATAAGAAATTCAATATCTTGAGGGGGCTTTTATGGTCCTTGATTTTCCCATCTCCCCTGCCGCGAGAGAGATTTATGTCGCCTGCAAAAATTCTACAAATTATTCCTGAGCTAAAAACCGGCGGCGCTGAGCGCTCTGTTGTTGAGATGACAGAGGCGATTGTGGCAGCTGGGGGCGAGGCGCTTGTTATCTCTGAAGGCGGGGTGCTTGAGGATGAGGTGGTTGCCCATGGCGGGCGGATTATACAGATGGCGGTAAAATCAAAAAACCCGCTCACTCTTTATAAAAACAGATCTAAAATCGCTAAACTGATCCGCAGTGAGGCTATCTCGCTGGTACATGCGCGCTCTCGTGCCCCAGCGTGGAGCGCTTTGTGGGCCGCGCGGAAAACCGGTGTGCCATTTGTGACGACATATCACGGCGCCTATAATCAGAAGTCGGCGCTAAAGGGGTTTTACAATGGGGTGATGGCTCGGGGTGATTGGGTGATTGCTAATTCGATTTATACAAAAAATCTGATCCTTGAGCGGCATCCTGTCGATCCTGCCTGTGTGAGTGTGATTTACCGCGGGGTTGATATGGAGACCATGGACCCGCTGGCGGTATCTTTAGAGCGGACGGAGCGCTTGCGTGCGGCATGGGGGCTGACGGGGCTTGAAGATGCGCGACGGAAAATTGTTCTGCATGCGGCGCGGCTGACAGAATGGAAAGGCCAGCGGGATATTATTGAGGCCGCGGCCCAGCTTAAAGCTATTGGCGATGAGCGCGCACTGATGATTTTGGCGGGGGATGCTCAGGGCCGGGTGGCTTATGAAAATGAGCTAAAAACACTGATCCACTCGCAAGGGCTTCAAAGCTGGGTGAAGATGGTGGGCCATGTGGATGATATGGCAGCGGCTTATAAACTTGCTGATGTTGTTGTGGTTGCCTCACGGGAGGCGGAGGCTTTTGGCCGGGCGGCAGCTGAAGCGCAGGCTATGGGCTGCCCGGTTATCGCAACAGATATTGGAGCGCCGCCTGAATTTTTGAACCTTGGGGAGCGCTGGTTAACTGAGGCGGGGGAGGGCGCTGTGAGGCCTGTGAAACGCCCGAAACCAACTGCCTGGCTGGTGCCGGTTGCTGATGGCGCGGCTATTGCCTCCAGGTTGCGGAAGATCCTTGATATCCCAGCTGATGAACAGGCCCAACTTGCAGATATTGCGCGTAGTTATGTGGGTGAATTATTCACGAAAAATAATATGCAAGCGCAGACTATTCGGGTTTATGAGCGCTTACTTCAAGGTTCACTTGCCACTATTGGGAATTAAAAGTGGTTTTACCTACCCATAAGACAAGTTTGAGTTGATTTAAGCACTTTGCTTGTGACTTAAAACGTATTAAAATAGCCGCTCGCTTAAACAGAGCTGTTGCACTGCTTTAAGGGATGTTTTGCGGCTCTCAAATCATGAGGCTGTTACCCCTATAAGTTGTGTTTCCTCCATTGTTTTTAGCAATGGAACTGGTAAGCGAACTATGTTCAACGATTGAGGAGATTTCGCTATCGCACGCCGACCAATGAAGGCAGGGCCAAATAAGGATGATGGGCCACGCATTAATCAGGATATAACTGATCCTGAGGTTCAACTGATTGATGAAACCGGGGAAAATGTTGGTAATGTACCAACTGAAGACGCGCTTCGACGCGCCTTTGACGCCAATATGGATCTGGTTGAGATTGCTGCTACCAACAATCCTCCAATCGCGAAAATCCTCGATTACGGTAAGTATAAATATCAGGCGCGAAAAAAAGCGGCTGAAGCGCGCAAGAAGCAAAAATCTTTTGATGTGAAAGAGATTAAGCTGCGTCCCAATATTGATACCCATGACTATGATGTGAAAATGCGCAATATGCTGCGCTTCTTTGAAGCTGGTGACAAGGTCAAGGTGACGCTGCGCTTTCGTGGTCGTGAAATGGCTCACCAACAGCTTGGCATGGAGCTGCTTAGACGGGTTAAAGCTGAGACTGAGGAAATTGCCAAGGTTGAGCTGGAGCCGCGACTTGAAGGCCGCCAGATGATTATGGTGCTTGCGCCGCGCTAATTTGTTCTTTGATTTTTTAACCAGAACATCAGCAGTGTAATTTTAAAATTTACGATATTTTGGCCAGGCAAACAGTGCCTGGCCTTTTTATTTTTCTGATGATTTTCTCGGTCATGAAGTGGCTTTTTATAATCTCAGATTTTATTAGACCTGTTAGGGACGGTGGTGATGACGGATATTTCGTTAAATTATGATGTTGTCATTATTGGCGCTGGTGCGGCCGGGATGATGTGCGCGGTTGAGGCGGGGCGACGGGGACGCTCTGTATTGCTGATCGAGCATAATAAAAAGCCTGGTGAGAAAATCCGTATCTCTGGCGGGGGGCGCTGTAATTTTACAAATATTCATACAGCGCCGAAAAACTTCATTTCTGCTAACCCGCATTATTGCATCTCGGCTTTAAAGCGCTACAAACCGGCAGATTTTATCAACCGGCTAGAGACGGCTGGCATTGCTTATCATGAGAAGGCTTTGGGACAGCTATTTTGTGACGGTTCGGCACAGCAGATTATTGATCTTTTCCTAGAGGATATGAAAACTGCGTCTGTTGATTTGAAGTTGAATAGCCGGGTTTTAAATATCAGTTATGAGGGCGGGGGCTATCAGCTGAAGGTTGACCTTTCCGGGCGGGAGCGTGATGTCTCTGCTCACTCTCTTGTTATTGCAACGGGGGGTAAATCCATCCCTAAAATGGGGGCGAGTGGGTTTGGCTATCAGGTCGCGCAGCAATTTGGGCTTAATATTATAGAGCCGCGCCCTGGCTTGGTACCGTTGACCTTTGACGATAAAACGCTGGCCTCTTTTGCGGCGCTTTCCGGCATTGGGGTGGATGTGCGGGCTATGAATGAGCGGGCGAGCTTTGAAGAAGCGCTTTTATTTACACATAGGGGCTTAAGCGGGCCCGCTATTTTGCAGATCTCATCTTATTGGCGAGATGGGGAGGAGATCCGCATTGATATGTTGCCGGGGCAGGATGTAAGCGCTTTGCTGCAACAGGCGCGTGATGAGAGCGGCGGTCGGCAGCTGCGCTCTTTTCTTGGGCAGCTTTGGCCGAAGCGCGTGGCAGAGATGATGAGCGCGCGGCTTGGTATTGATAAAAAATTAGCCGAGCTCTCATCAAAAGACTTGCAGCGCGTGAGTGATGAGATTAACGCGATGATTGTGCAGCCGATGGGGAGCGAAGGCTACCGGACGGCTGAGGTGACGATTGGCGGTGTTGATTGCCGGGATCTATCTTCTAAAACCATGGCGGCGACAAAACAGCCGGGGCTTTATTTCATCGGTGAAGTGGTGGATGTGACCGGCTGGCTGGGCGGCTATAATTTTCAGTGGGCCTGGGCCTCCGGCTGGGTTGCGGGGCAAGAGGTGTAGTGGCTTTTCATGGGGCAGAGATTTATTATCGCTAATTATCTGGCCCGCAGGATAGTTGCTTTTCGCCGCGTTTTAACTTCGCGGTTTCACCACTCATGATGAGGGATGTGTTTGCATCCCGGTATAAAAGACCAGTACTGGCGACCTCTGCTTTCAATGGTTTTTCATTGGCGTCCTTATAGCTGTATGTAAGGCTTGGGGTTGTGCCTGTGACATTAATCGCCACGGTCAGTCGGTTGCCATCTTCGCATCTATAAACACGAGTTATGATTGTATCGTTCATGGCAACAGGGTTGATGCCAACGGAGCGTGAGCGACAATTGGCGAGGAAGCTATCTATTCTTTTTTCACTGCCCCGGACGAGGGTGAAGCGCTTTGCGGCCTGGCCGGGAATTTGGAAGGTTAGCCCTTTCGTGGCCATCAGGGCATTCCAGAATTCTGCTGTTAGGGGGACTTTTATGTTGATGGCGATAGCGTGCGGATTTTTGCTCTCCCCGTCTCCATTCATAGCTTTGCTACCATCATTGGCCGCTAATTTCCCTGAATAGGTTTGTTCATAGTTGCCCACAGAGAAGGTCAGGGGGATCGGCTCTTTCTCTGCATCTTTGCTGTCGGGCTTTGTGCTCTCTGTGAAAAGGGTGAGGGGGATGGCGCTGGCGCGTTTGCCTAAATAGCAGCTTGCCTGAATGAGCGGGCGTTTGGTGGCGGCTAGGCCAATGGTTAAGCGGGCTGGTTCATCGCCTGTTTTCGGTTCATCAAACTGGGTGTAGCTCCATAACAGGGTGGCTTTATCATCTTTCGGTGCGTGTTTGGCGGCATTGATAAAGCTGAGCGGTAGCGCGATGAGCGAAAGCAACAAAAGTCCAAAGGTATATGAATTAAACTGTAAGCGCTGCATGGGCCTATCCCCTGGGTGACGGAATATTGGACAGGCTATCGCGGCTTGAGGCTTATTACCAATGGGGAAGGCTTATCAATTGATCGCACTGGATATGTGCGATCAATTGAGTTTGCGGCATGTTTTTAAGAGCGGATCTCGCCGTCTGTTTTTAAGAGCGGATTTCTCCGCCGGTCGCTTTTTTCACAGCGGCGATGATTTTGTCGGCGATGGCGTCGATTTCTTCATCGGTCATGGTTTTTGTTTTGGGTTGCAGTGTGGCTTCAATGGCCAGGGATTTTTTATCCTCACCAAGGCTTTCTCCTGCAAAAACATCAAAAAGGGTGATGTTGGTGATCATCTTTTTATCCGCAGAGCTGGCGGCGCGAATAACATCTCCAGCTTTGGTGTCGCTGCTGACGATAAAGGCGAAATCTCTTTTGACGGGCTGGAGATCATTAAGTTCCATAGCGCCTTTGCTGGTAGATTTCTTCTTGGCTTCTGGCAAGGCATCAAGATTTATTTCAGCCGCGACGATGGGGCCTTTAACATCCAGCTGCTTCAAGATGGTTGGGTGGATTTCTCCGAAAACACCGATAGTGATTTTTGGGCCAAGCCTGATAACGGCTGAGCGGCCGGGGTGGAACCAGGCCGGTGCATCTGTTGTGAATTGAAAGCGGTTTGCATCCTGGCCTAAAGCATCCAGCAGGGCGATCGCGTCTGCCTTTGCATCAAACACCGTGACTTTAGCGCCATTGCCGCTCCAGTGGCGGCTAGCGCCCTGGTGGCTGCCGCTGCCAACACGGATGATGGCGGCATTAACTGATTGGCCGTCTGCTTCATCTGAATGATAGACTTCACCGACTTCCATTAACACAGGGTCATTTGTGCCGCGCGCTATGTTGCGACCGGCTGCCGGGATGAGCCCGGGCAGCAGTGACGGGCGCATATCTGACATATCAGAAGAGATTGGATTGGCGAGTTTTAACTCGGGTGAGCCGCCACCAAACAGGGCTGCTTCATCGCTTTTTATAAACGACCAGGTGATGGCTTCTACTGCGCCTCTGGCTGCTAAGGCGCGCTTTGCGAGCCGCACTCGCTTTTGTTTGCCTGTTAACACAGGCCGGGCAATGCCAAAGGGACGGCTGAGCGGTGTGGGGGTGACTTTATCTAATCCGATGATGCGGATTACTTCTTCAACCAAATCAGCCGGGCCATCTATATCTGGCCGCCAGCTTGGGCTGGTGACCGTTATTTGATCGCCTTTGCCGGTGTCATTGCAGGTGAAGCCGAGGTCTTCAAGAGTTTTCGTGACCTGTTGGTTTGAAAGTTTGACCCCGGTGAGCCGCGTGACCCTTTGCGGGTCAAACGGGATTTCTTTGGTGCCTTTTGGCGGTTCGCCAGCTTTTATCAGCTCACTTGCTTTTCCGCCGCAAAGATCAATGATCATTTTAGTTGCGAGGTTCACACCGGTTTCAACCGATTGCGGGTCAATGCCGCGCTCAAAACGGTAGCGGGCATCTGAGATGATGCCATGCTTGCGGCCTGTCATGGCGATTTGAATGGGGTCAAAATAAGCAGATTCGATTAGTACATTTTTTGTGTCTTCGGTTGAACCTGAAAGCTCACCGCCGAGAATGCCGCCAAGACCTAGTGGGTTTTTATCATCTGCGATAACGCACGCGCCCTCCAGGTCGTCATAGTCCTTGCCATCAAGGGCGAGGAAGCTTTCACCGGATTTGCCGGGGCGGGCGATGATGGTGCCGCTGACCTTATCTGCATCATAAACATGAAGCGGGCGGCCGCGATCAAAGGATATGTAGTTTGTGATATCGACAAGGGCGTTAATCGGGCGCAGGCCAATGGCTCTCAGCCGTTGTTGCAGCCACTCTGGTGAAGGGCCGTTTGTAACGCCTTTGATATAGCGCCCCCAGAAGGCCGGGCAGATGTGGCTGGTCTCATCATCAAATTCAAGGCCTATATTCAGTGGGCTTTTAAAGTCACCTTTTTGATCATAGCCCTCATCAGCGGGTTTTAATTTACCGAGGCCGGCAGCGGCAAGGTCTCTGGCGACGCCTCTGACGCCAAGGCAGTCTGGCCGGTTTGGGGTGATATAGATATCTATGATCGGGTCATCGAGACCGGCGAACTCAATATAGCTTTTGCCAATATGGCTGGCTGCTGTTTCATCAAGGTCAATAATGCCTTCATGATCTTCTGAAAGCTCTAGCTCGCTTTCAGAGCACATCATGCCATATGATTCAACACCGCGGATTTTGGCTTTTGTCAGGGTGAAGTCAATGCCCGGGACATAAGTGCCAACGGGGGCAAAAACCCCTAATAGACCGGCTCTGGCATTTGGTGCGCCGCAGACAACTTGCAAAGTTTCTTTGCCGTTATTAACTGCGCAGACTTGCAACTTATCTGCATCCGGGTGTGGGTCTGCTTTTTCAATGTGGGCGATAGTGAAATTGGCCAGTGTTTCCGCCGGGTTAATAACGTCTTCAACCTCAAGACCGATAAGGGTGAGCTTGGCTAATATTTCTTCGAGGCTAGCCTCTGTTTCAAGATGGTCTTTTAACCAGGATAATGTGAATTTCATTGGATTATAGCCCCCCTGCGATGGTTGGCACATTCAGTACAGAAAAGCCGTAATGGCGGAGCCAGTTCAGGTCTCCGGCGAAGAAGGCGCGAAGGTCTGGCATGCCATATTTTAATGTGGCGAGCCGGTCAATGCCCATGCCGAAGGCAAAGCCCTGATATTCATCCGGATCAAGGCCTACATTTTTAAGGACATTGGGGTGGACCATGCCGCAGCCGAGAATCTCCATCCAGTTTTCATCGCCGCCAAAGCGGACTTCATCACCAACTTTGGAATAGCCGATATCAACCTCTGCTGAGGGCTCGGTGAAGGGGAAGTGAGACGCTCTAAACCGCATAGTGACATCATCGACTTCAAAAAAGGCTTTGCAGAATTCTTCCAGCACCCATTTCAGGTGGCCCATATGGGTTTCTTTATCTATGACCAGACCTTCAATTTGATGGAACATAGGGGTGTGGGTCTGGTCGCTGTCACTGCGGAAAACGCGGCCTGGCGCAATGATGCGAATGGGGGGCTTGCTTGCTTCCATGGTTCTGATTTGCACTGGTGAGGTGTGAGTGCGGAGTACCCGGCGGCTGCCATCTGGCTTGGGGTTAAAATAAAAGGTGTCATGTTCCTGGCGAGCGGGGTGCTCGTCTGGGATATTTAGTTTGGTGAAGTTATTTTCATCAGTTTCAATATGGGGTCCCTCTGCCATGGCGAAGCCGAGATCTGCGAATATTTCTGTGATCTCTTCCCAGACCTGGCTGATCGGGTGGATGCGGCCCTGGCTAACGGGGCTTGGGCGTACGGGGAGGGTGATGTCTTCTCGTTCTGTTTCGAGGCGCTGGTTCAATGCAGCTTGTTCAAGCGCTGATTTTTGAACTTCAAGCGCTGAACTAATGGCTTGTTTTACGGCATTGACGGCTTGGCCAAAGCTCTTGCGGTCTTCAGGCGGCATTTTGCCAAGGCCCTGCATCAAGCTTGAGATTTTGCCCTTTTTGCCGAGCGCATCAATTCGCACAGTTTCAAGGGAGCTCAGGTCATCGGCCTGATCAATCGCCTGGAGAAATTGTTTTTCAAGAGTTTCCAGCTCGGACATAGTCGTTTGCCTTATTGATTTATGAGGGTGACCATTTGTGAATGGCCTGTTGGCCAGACGTTACCACTCTAGCCAGCCGGTTCGGACCCCTTTGATATTTTGAGCTAAGGCGTACCATGCTTTGCCAAGCTGTCAAGCCCGTGAATGGGGGGAGGCAGCTTGTGGGCTCAGTTTTTATCGGGGATAGAGAGGCAAAAAAATACCCTCCAGAGGGGAGGGTATTTTTTAAAACTTGCTTTGGCAGCAAAATTGGTGTGAAGCGCGCATTATTTATGCAAGAGCAGCTTCAGCTTTTTCTACCAGTGATTTGAATGAAGCTGGCTCATGAACGGCGATGTCTGCCAGAACTTTGCGGTCAACTTCAATGCCGGCTTTGGAAAGGCCATTGATGAAACGGCCATATGTTACGCCATGTTCGCGGGTGGCTGCGTTAATACGCTGGATCCACAAAGAGCGGAAGTTGCGTTTTTTCGCTTTGCGGTCGCGATAGGCGTATTGACCCGCTTTTTCAACGGCTTGGTTAGCAACGCGGAATGTATTTTTCCGGCGGCCATAATAGCCTTTAGCGGCTTTGATGATTTTACGATGACGGGCGTGTGTCGTTACGCCTCTTTTCACACGTGACATGGTGGTGCTCCTAAATAAAGAAAAATAGCTTCAGATCGATTAGCCGTAGGGGAGGAATTTTTTCACGATGCGTGCATCGCTATCATCAAGGATGACTGATCCTCTGGCGTTACGGATAAATTTGTTCGATCTTTTGATCATGCCGTGCTGTTTGCCGGCTTGCTGACCACGGACTTTGCCGGTGGCTGTAAGTCTGAAGCGCTTTTTGGCACCACTTTTGGTTTTCAGTTTGGGCATTTGCGTCTCCTACATAATAATAGCACATAATAATAGCAGGGCTCAATTGTGAGCCCTTATTCGCGAAATTGGCCGCCACGGCATGCCCTGCCGGACGACATTAGATAAAGCAAGCTGGGTTTATAAGGTTTCTGGCTCGTGAATGCAAGTGATTTTGCACATGGGCCATGAGATTAGTGCTGACATGCTACTTATAGCGTGGCTGCTTTACAGAAGAGGTTGCACAAAGAGAGTGCAGATAAAATATCTGCCTGTTGTTTGGCTTGTTTGGCCACATGAATATCTTGTAGATGGCCGTATAGCCTATTGTGACTATAGTTTAGGTCAGAGGGGCACGTTAAAAGCGGCTAAAAGGCTTAAAATTTGTTTGGTCTGAATAGAAATTTAGCCTAAATAACAATTATGTATCTTAGTAAATTTTGCAACATTCGCTAGGCGAAAAATTAATTTCTAAGATTTGACCTGCTCTATAAAAATTTTTGAGATAACGACGGGTAAACCGCTTAACCCTAATGGCAAATCCATAGCCAGAATGACCATTAGAAGGTTTGAGGGTGGGATTTGGGGTTTTCAAAATTAACTAGGGTCGTTAAGCTTGAATTTAATAGAAAGGTCGTCTACTAACAGGCAAATTGTCGCAGTCGGCAGCGTTTGCTTTACGGACTGAAAAAAGCAGAGTTCGGATTTTTTCTGCAATAGGCATTTCAGTAAAGTTTTTTCTAACACTATTGCTGTTATAGCAATCGGATTGCCCAGCATAAGTAACCAAAAATATAGCCCGTCTAGTGGCTTTAGCAAGATTATCTCAAGGGGAGGAGAAGCACAGCATGACAGATAAGAAAGTTTATGATGTATCGTCCGAATGGCAAGCACGTGCGCATGTCGATGATAAGAAATATCAGGAAATGTATAAGGCAAGTTGCGAAACGCCAGATGAGTTTTGGGGGGAGCATGCTAAGTCTCTTGACTGGATCAAGCCGTTTAGCAAGGTCAAGAACACTTCCTTTGAGTATGACAATGTTTCCATTAAATGGTTTGAAGATGGCTCGCTGAATGTATGCGCCAACTGTGTGGACCGCCACTTGGCGACACGCGGTGATCAGGTCGCTATTATCTGGGAGGGTGATGACCCAACCGAAGATGAGAGCATTACATATAACCAACTGCATGAGCGGGTTTGTAAATTCGCCAATGTCATGAAAGCTCATGGCGTTAAAAAGGGTGATCGCGTCACTCTTTATTTGCCAATGATCCCTGAAGCTGCTTATGCCATGCTTGCCTGTGCGCGGCTTGGTGCTGTTCACTCTATCGTGTTTGGTGGCTTTAGCCCGGATGCGTTAGCGGGACGGATTGAAGGCGCTAGCTCTACTTTCGTTATCACAGCTGATGAAGGCTTGCGCGGTGGCCGTAAAGTTCCACTGAAAGCCAACACTGATAAAGCTATTGAAACAGCTGGTGGTGATGTGAAAACCCTTGTTGTCAAGCGCACAGGTGCTGATGTTGCCTGGCGTGATGGTAAGGATTTCTGGCTGCATGAAGAGCTTGAAAAAGTTGATGCCAATTGCGAACCCGAAGAAATGAACGCGGAAGACCCGCTGTTCATCCTTTACACATCAGGCTCTACTGGCCAACCAAAAGGTGTTGTGCACACAACAGGTGGCTATCTGCTCTATGCTTCAATGACACATAAATATGTGTTCGACTATCATGATGGCGACATTTACTGGTGTACGGCTGATGTCGGCTGGGTTACCGGCCACTCATATATTGTTTATGGCCCGCTAGCTAATGGCGCCACAACATTGATGTTTGAAGGTGTGCCAAACTACCCAACGCCAAGCCGTTTTTGGCATGTGGTTGATAAGCACCGGGTTAACATCTTCTACACCGCGCCAACGGCTATTCGTGCCTTGATGGGTGCTGGTGAAGATTTTGTGAAACGCACTGACCGCTCAACATTGCGGCTGCTGGGCTCTGTGGGTGAGCCGATTAACCCTGAAGCTTGGGAATGGTATTATGAGGTTGTTGGTGAAAGCCGCTGCCCGATTGTTGATACCTGGTGGCAAACCGAAACTGGCGGCATTCTGATTACGCCATTGCCGGGTGCAACGGCTCTTAAGCCCGGTTCTGCGACACGTCCATTCTTTGGTGTGAAGCCGGCACTTGTCGATAATGATGGCAATTTCCTTGAAGGTGCTACAGAGGGTAATCTTATTATCACTGATAGCTGGCCCGGCCAAATGCGCACCGTTTACGGCGATCATGATCGTTTTGTGCAAACTTACTTCGCCACTTATAAAGGCCAATATTTCACTGGTGACGGCGCGCGGCGCGATGAAGATGGCTACTATTGGATCACTGGCCGGGTTGATGATGTGATCAATGTTTCTGGTCACCGTATGGGCACTGCAGAAGTTGAAAGTGCGCTTGTTGCGCATGAGAAAGTTTCTGAAGCAGCTGTTGTTGGCTACCCGCATGATGTGAAGGGGCAGGGCATTTATGCTTATGTCACTTTGATGGAAGGGGAGGCGCCATCTGATGAGTTGAAGAAAGAGCTTGTGACCTGGGTTCGTAAAGAAATTGGCCCAATTGCATCGCCAGATCTTATTCAATTTTCTCCTGGATTGCCAAAAACACGCTCTGGTAAAATCATGCGCCGTATTCTTCGGAAAATTGCGGAAGATGATTTCTCCAATCTTGGTGATACATCCACACTGGCTGAGCCAGCGGTGGTTGATGACCTGATTGAGAATAGACAGAATAGAGGTTAGATTTTAACAAAAGTTCCTCGGCTATCGCCTCAGTGTATTTTTGTTAAGGTTCGATATGGAATTGTATTTTCTTGGGGCGGCCCTGCGAAAATTCAATGCATTAAAGAATTAAAAAACCTCGCCAAGCGAAGTGCTTGGTGGGGTTTTTTATGTCTGATGGTGGTGAGTGCTGCGCTTAAATTATTAGCTCATTTAAGAGCCGGGGTTAGTCTTCATCGTTGGCGATAAGGTCAAGCTCGAGGCCGGTGATTTGGGGCATGGCGCGGCCGGCGATGCCTTCTAGGTCACCGTATAGGCCGACGGTGTTATCTATTACATTCTGAATTTGCTTTTCACGCTTTGCCCAGCTTTTCATGATAACTTTGCGCTCTTTTTGCAGATCATCCTGCATGGTTTGGAAATGTTCGCAGATGGCCTCAACCCGGTGGGTGAACTGGCTGCCGGTAAGATATTCATAAACAAGAGCCATTTTATCTTTTTGGCCAGCTTGCGTAGCCCGGGTTTTGGCGATGCCCATTAACATCTGCCTTGTGACTAGTGCAAGTGGGATGATATAGCGCGGGGCCGCGACATAGACCCCTTCATGGAATTCAAAACTCTCAATACCATCTGGCCGTGCTTCTGAAATTAAGATGGCAATATCGGCGCCGGCGTTGCGCTGGTCTGTTTTTAATTTACTGGTCCATTCGTTTGACCAATGTTTGGTGCGCTTAAATTCCCATAATATTGAACCGGCCGCTTCACCGGCTCGGTTATTGACATGTTGCTGCAAGTCAGCGCCGCTGATGCCTTTGGCGACGGGGATAATCTTATCCTGTGGGAAGCGGGCTTGCAGCATCTCTTCTAAATGCAGCTCAAGCGCTTCGCCTTGCAATTGCTGGGAGCCTTGGTCGGCTTTCTTTTTTAGCTCCTCAATCTTTTTAGCCATTGAGGCAAGCTGTTCATCTTTTTCCTTAAGGCGGAGGGCTTCAGATTCGCTGGCCTCCATCTTGGCTTTTTTATACAGCTCATCACGTGCGGCGGTGACCTGCTTTTGGATGATCAGGTTCATCTCACGCTTTTGGTCTTCCAGGGCGCGTTCTTTTGCGATGAACACGGCCTCTTTCTCTTGAGCGATTTTGAGCTTTTCATTGCGCTCGGTCATCAGCTTTTCAAATTCGCTTAGTTTCTTTTCTTGTTCAGAGATTTTTTCGGCGGCATCTGAGGTCGCTTTGGCGGCGGCTTCTATTTCTACGCGGGCACGTTCTTTGATCAGGCGTGCTTTAAACTCTTCTTCCTTTGCTGCAAGTAGCGGTGCGGCGATTGTGTCTTCCAGCTTGATGGTGGTGCCGCAGTTGGGGCAGGTGGTTTTCATGTCGGTCATTCTGGATACTCACATCTGATCAGATTTTTATATTGGTAGAGTTGTACATGATTTATTGAATTTCCGCAGGAGCATGATCGCTATGTAGTGGAAAACGCAGTTTGGCCGAACAAGCCTGGTTCTGCTGTTTTTTTCTGGGATGGACGGTTTTGTCACAGTAAATTCTGCATAAGGATGCCTGGTAGTGCTGCTTTGTCAGTTCATGATATGTTCTTTTTGAAGGCTATCGTTGGCTGGCGTGATGGTCAACGGTATTTTTAGCTTGTTGTTGGGTGTTAGCTGACTAAATACAGATATGCATGCAGGGAGATGAGCATTATTTTACTCATTTCTCTGCACGCACGTGATGGTAAATGCACCGGATATTGATTATCCGGTGCATTTGAGAGGTATATACAAGAGCTTTTCCTTTGAGTTATGCCGCTACTTTGGCTCTACTCGTTGAGGATTTGCGTGTTGTTGCTGTTCTTGTGCTGGCTGGTTTGCGAGCGACTGAACGGCGTGCCGTTGTTTTTGCAGCTGTTGCAGTTTTAGCTGGGGCTTTTTTGGCCGGAGCTTTTTTAGCAGCAGGTTTGCGGGCAGCTGTTGCTTTTGCTGCTGGCTTCTTAGCTGCAGGCTTTCTTGTAGCTGCTTTTTTGGCAGCTGGTTTTTTAGCTGTTGCAGTTTTAGCTGGGGCTTTTTTGGCCGGAGCTTTTTTAGCAGCAGGCTTGCGGGCAGCTGTTGCTTTTGCTGCAGGCTTTTTAGCCGCCGGTTTTTTTGCAACTGCTTTTTTCGCAACAGGCTTTTTAGCTGGTGCTTTTTTAGCAGTGGTCTTTTTAGCCGCTGGTTTTTTAGCTGCTGGTTTTTTAGCAGTTGTTTTCTTAGCAGGGGCTTTCTTCGCTACAGTTGCTTTCGCAGTTGTTGCTTTCTTCGCCGTTACTTTCTTAGCAGGTGCCTTTTTAGCAACTGTTTTAGCAACAGGCTTTTTAGCAGCAGTGGTTTTCTTTACTGGTGCTTTCTTAGGGGTTGTTTTTTTAGCAGGTGCTTTTTTAGCAGCTGCCGGTTTCTTTGCAGTAGTCTTTTGTTTTACAGCCATTTTCTTTTCCAACATTTGTATGAGATGAATGAATTGAAAATTTAGCTACATAAATGAATCTAAAAGATTAATTTTTTTAAGTATTGGCCATTTGCGCAGCTTTTCAGCCGGAAAAGGACCGTCTTTACTCTCAATATGATACGAAAATTGAAATATGTTTTATTTTTGCATCAGTTTTCAGCGGTTATTATGCGGTTTTGCTTGTGGGCCCACTCAAGTGATTCGTTTTTCATATGGTCAGTTTTAGTCTTCAGCGCCTAAGTAGTTGCTCGTTACTGCTTTCATTTCTTTAAATGCTCTCACTCTCAAAGCCCTGATGTTGATTGAGGGCGCGGACGAGCGCCTTGTCCCATTGCGCCTTGCCCCTGAGCTATGACATCAGCCTTGTTGTGAGGCGCGCAATTATAGAGTCTGCTTCATCTTTATTATATGGTTGTGCGCTGCCAATGCCCCAGATGGGTCCGGGCCAGGCTGGGTCTGTTTGATCGCGGGCGATGATGTGGATGTGAAGCTGGCGCACCATATTGCCAAGGGTCGCTATATTTAATTTATGGGGTGAAAACACAGATTGTAGCAGGTGGCTAACCTGGTTTATTTCAGTTAGCAATTGTTGCTGGTCTTCTGGCTGCAAGTCTATCAGCTCCACCATCTCAGCCCGCATTGGTACCAGGATTAACCAGGGGTAGCGTTTGTCATTCATCAGGCCGAGATAGCATAGTTCCAATTTCATTATCTCAATGGTATCGCGGCTAAGGGCGGGGTCGAGCGTGAAGCTGTTCATATTGGCTCTTTCAATGAGTGAGGTTTTGCCGAGTTTAGCGACTGAGTGTGGATTGATCAAAACTCAAATATGGTGAGTGGGTCCCTTGATGTCTTTGCTGAAAATTTAACGAAAAGCCATCAGTTGATACGTGAAATTACCTTGACTTTCTTTGGGGAATGTCCAATTGTGCCGTTATCTTGCAGAGCGGAATTGTTCGGCTCTGCTTTTTTCATTCTAGACTAATCCGCTTTTCTGTACTGATCGCGAAGATCAGAATAATTCCCTCAAGACAATGTGTTATTGAGCCTCAGTGTGCGGAGATGAAAAAACGTGTTGTTTGAACACGGGACCTGATTCACCGAAGAGGACAATTGCTTTGACGCAATTCGATGGGCTTGGCCTTGCCATGCCGTTACTAAAATCTATTGAAAAACAGGGTTTCACTAGCCCTACTCCAATCCAACAACAAACCATTCCCGCCTTGCTGCAAGGTCGTGACCTTATGGGCATTGCGCATACCGGTGGTGGTAAAACTGCGGCGTTTGCTTTGCCGCTGTTGCATAAACTGTTTGAGGCGCCCTCTAAACCTGGTGCCAATAGAGCAAAGGCACTGATTCTTGCCCCGACGAGAGAGTTGGCGCAGCAGATTGGTCAGTGTATTTTTGAATTTTCCAAGGGCACCAAGCTCACTCATCTGGTTGTGGCTGGCGGTTTGCCTTATGGCCCTCAGATCCAGAAACTACGCCGCGGCGTGGATGTGCTGATTGCGACGCCTGGCCGCTTGATGGACCATGTGCAGCAGAAGAATGTTTCTTTTGATGACACGGCGACATTCATTCTTGATGAAGCGGACCGCATGCTCGATATGGGTTTTATCCGTGATGTGCAGGGTATTTCTGAAGCATTGCCAGATGATCACCAAACTGTTCTTTTCTCAGCGACCATGAATGCAAAAATCAGCAAGCTTGCTTCTGATTTGCTGCGCAATCCGGTTCGTGTTGAAATCGAGCAGGAAAGCACAGTTGCTGAAACAATTGATCATAAAATGATGACTGTTAAGCAGGCTGATAAGCGGGACTTGCTGCTTAAATTGCTGCGCATGGAAGGCACTGATAGAACGCTTGTTTTCACGCGTACGAAACGCGGTGCTGACAGGTTGGCTAAAGTGCTTGAGCGCGAACAGATTTCTTGTGATGCCATTCATGGTGATAAGCGCCAGCGCGTTCGTGAAAAAATTCTGAAATCTTTTCGGGGTGGTCGCATCAATGTGTTGATCGCTACTGATCTTGCCGCACGCGGTATTGATGTGGATGGGGTGACCCATGTGATCAATTTTGATCTTCCAATGGAAGCTGAAAACTATGTGCACCGTGTTGGCCGCACAGGTCGTGCGGGTAACCTTGGTAAGGCGATTTCTTTCTGTGATCCGGCTGATGTTGAATTGCTGCGGGATATTGAGCGGACGATAGGACTTGCCATTGAGGTTGAAGAAGATCAGCCTTACCATATTGAAGTGCAAAAATTGTCGCTTGATTCACGGAGCCGTAAAGCTGGCCCGCAACGCAAACGCCGCAATGGCGGCAAGCGTTCTGGTCCGCCGCGGTCTAAGAATCAATCTTCAGGGAATGGGTATTCTAAAGATGGAGCCCATCAGCAAAAACGCCGCAAGGCTGCTGGCGCTGGTGGCAACCATGAGAAGTCTGATGCTGTTGCTAAAGGCAACGGAGCTCGGTTTAAGAAGCGTTCAGCTTCCTCTTCATCTGAAGGTCGGGGTGGTAATGCTCCTCGCCGCCGTAACCGTGACCGGCGCGCTGCGTAAAGCTTAGCGTAGCTATCGCGTTTAAAGCGAATTGTAGATTACACTTATTAAAGGGCTCCGCTTAACAGTAATTGCTGTTAAGCGGGGTCTTTTTTGTTTTCAGGGGGTGTTTCTATCTCTTTGTTGGCCGGGTTCTGACTTTCGCTTCCTTGCAGCTCTTCTTTATCACTGATCGTTGTGGCTTCCTGGGGCTGCGCCTTGCCGATTACCGTTTCTAACCGCAAGGGTTGGCCATCGCCGGTAAAGAGATGAACATCACGCTGCGGGAAGGGGATCTCAATGTTGTGTTCGCGAAAGGCCTTCCAGACATTGAGGTTCACATCACTCTCCACATTCCTGACGCCGGATTTTGGGTCTTCTATCCAAAAGCGAATTTCGAGATCGACAGAGCTATCGCCAAAGCCGCGGAGTTGACAGACGGGGGCCGGGTGATCCAGCACGCGGGGGACTGCCCTTGCGGCCTCGACACAGAGTTTCAGGGCCAGCTCAACATCTGCCTTATAAGACACGCCGATGGGCAGCTTGTGCCTGATTTTTGAGTTTGAGAATGACCAGTTCGTGACAGGGTTAGTGATGAAAGTCTCATTAGGGATGAGTGTTTCAGTGCCGTCTCTGGTAGTGACAGAAGTGTAGCGCAAGCCTAGCTTTTCTATCCAGCCATATGTTGCGCCTTTTGCGGTTTCAACTTCGATAACATCACCGGGTTTTAAAGAGCGGTCTAGCAGCAGGATGATGCCTGAGATAAAATTGGAGATGATTTTTTGCAGGCCGAACCCAATGCCGACACCTAAGGCACCTGTGAAAACAGCAAAGGCGGTGAGGTCTATACCCACAGCGCCAAGCCCGAGCATAACCGCCAGCCCCATTAACGAGAATTGAATAATCTTGCTCAACAGAACTTGCAAGGAGGATGAGAGGACGGCTGTTTCTTCAATTTGTTTTTTTAGAAAATTCGAGAGGTGATGAGCCGCCCAGAAAAAGACAGCCAACATGAAGATGGCTTTAATAACGCTAAAAATGGAGACGCGGGTGTCGCCCATAGTGAAGCCAACGCTATCAATCCCATTGATGACAGGATTGAGCCAGCCAAGAATGGCTAATGCAGCGAGAACCCAGCTGAAAATTTCAAAACTGCGGGCAAAGCGGGGAGAGGCGATGAAAATGGAGATTAACCGTATAATTGCCCAGGCTAGCAGCAGGATCGCGACAATTCTCACAATTTCATGTTCGCGTTTGTCTGCTGCCATTACGACAGTTACGCCCCATAACAGCGAGGCGGCAATGGCATGAAACAGAACTGCTTTTAATCGTTTGATTTGGCTTTGGTATTTTATGATCTTGTCGCGCTGGTTGCGGCCTAGTTCATAAAAGGTGCGAACGAGAATTTTGCGGAGATAGTAGCTGGCGATGAAGACAAGTATTATCAGGCCAATTTGTAAGGCTAGCTCTCTGGTCAGTATATTTTGTTCAGCGTAGTGCTGCCAGCTGCTTAGGGAAGAGAGTAGACTATCTATCTGATTTTCCATGCTTGTGGTTTTGGCTCCTGGGCTATTCTCTAACCATTCCACTATGACTGAAAGAAAATCTTACCGCAAGTTGCAGCTTTGTATGGTTTTTGATGTCTCTTTCACCTCTTGAGGGAGGCCAAAGTATCTAGCTGTAATGCATCAGAAAGGGAGAAATTTGATTGCCTGCTCGGCCTATTGTTCTGGCTGGGATGTTTCTTTGTGCGTGACATTAAAAAGCGTCTTGGCATCAGTCTGAAGAAAACACTTTGGGTGATCAGGAATAAAAAGATAGAAGAGCTGTATAATCCTGTGGCCCTGAGTGCGACTAAAATTGCTGAATGCTCCATAAGCGCGCTTATAAAATATCAGGGGCGGGGGGACATGATTGACCTGGAGCATCTGGCGCGCTGGGATCGGTATCGTTTTCGGCTTATCTCTGTTCCTACTTCATTTGAGATGAAGGCAAGCGAAGTATTTGACGCTCAGTATATGAAGGCGCTTTATAAGGTTGGTTATCAGGCTGGATTGAATGGCCAAAGTGGGGGGCACAAGCTTTAAAATGAATTTAGCTTAAAACCTTCGAAAAAAGAGATGGTAATGTTGGCAGCCGGCTATATTTGCTGATTATCACTTATGGTCATTCCCTTATTTTTTGCTCATTGCTTTGTTTTAAGGGCTGCTTTGGCGTTTTCCAGCGTCTGTTCCGGGCTGCCGCTGGCGTCAATTGCTATCCATCCTTCTATCAGTGATGAGTCTGCCTCTGCGACCCTGTTTAGCTGTTTCTCTACCACGGTGCCATCTGCATCGGAGGCGTCTCTTTTGCGGTCATTGACCCGCTGATAGAGGCAGTCTGCCGGGGCCTCTAGCCAGAGGCCGGTGAAGGGGGTGTTTAAACCTTCTGCCAACTTGCGGGCCGCTTCGCGTTCATGAGGGCGCGAAAAGACAGCATCTAGCAGCACAGATTGGCCTTGCTGCAGAATGGTGGTGGCTTTTTCCTCTAAGAGATCATAAACCTTCTGGATATTTTCTGGTGTGTAGGCCCAGTCAGGTGAGGGGGCGAATTCTTCTATGCCGAACAGAACTTTACGCGTGACATCACTGCGCAATCTTATGGCGCCGACATTCCCTTCCAGCGTGGGGGAAAGTGCGGCAGAGAGAGTTGATTTGCCGGTGCCGGACAGGCCCCCGATGGCATAAAGCCTTGGGGGGGCGTTGTTGAACTGACGCAATGCCTTCTTTAAATAGGTTGCTGCTTCCTGTTCTTTGGCCTCTTGCATATCTGGATTTTGCTCTGCGGCTTCTGCCGCGACCATGGCGCGAATGGCGGCTCGCAAAGCCATGAAAAGGGGGAGCAGGCTGAAGCCTTCATTTTTTATCAGTGGCCAGGCCTCAAGGGCGTAACGGCTTATCACAGTGTTAGCTGCATCTCTGAGGCCGCGGTAGTTTAGATCCATTAGAAGGAAAGCAAGGTCGTAGAGGCAATCTATTGTTGCTAAACGGTCATCAAATTCTAACGCATCAAATAGAGTTGGTGTGCCGTTGATGAGTACGATGTTTTGCAGATGCAGATCGCCGTGGCAATGGCGGATCATACCTTCGCTTGCCCGGCTATCTAGAGCTGCTGCGTGTTTTTCATGGGCCTCCAATGCTTTCGCCACGAAAGTGGCGGGTAGGCCGTTGGGGAGATGCGGTGTGAGGGTCTTAAAGACAGTTTCAATCTGTTGGATAATTTCTTTTATGCGGGCAGCGCCATCGCTTACGTCGATTGGGGTTTGGCTGTTGTGATAATCGGCGATACGAGAGGCGAGGTCGGCTGCCAGTTCTCTATCTAATTTTCCTGCTCTGGCGTAGTTATCAAGAATATGCTCGGTTTCAAAGCGGCGCATATGCACCGCCCATTCAACGGTTTTGCCATTGCCCTCCAAGGCGAATGAGCCATCTTCTTCACGGGTTATTTTGGTGAGACCGAGATAGATTTCCGGGGCGGATGGTTGGTTTAATTCTAATTCTCTTTCACAGATATGGCGGCGCTTCTCTAGGGTCGAGAAGTCGAGATAAGCGTATTTCACAGGCCGTTTAATTTTATAGGCCTGGTCACCAGCGAGAAAGACCACCGCGCCATGTGTGTGGATCACCTTGACCTTTTCTACCGGGTGAGGATAGCTGGTGGGGGCTTCGAGGAACTCGCAAAGCTCCTCAAATTGATGGTCAGATTGGGTGGGGCTTAGTGCGCTCACAATGTGGCTTTTGCTCCATAAAAAGGTGGGCTTATTTGCCTTGGACTATCAGGTCACCTGTGTTGATTGGTTCATCATAATCTGGCTTGTGGCTTATTGTATTTGCGCGACATCAACTGCCACGGTTACAGTTTGGCTGCCGCCGCCGATTAGTACACCACTGATGGGGCTTACATCGTCATAATCCATGCCGTAGGCAAAGGTGATATGTTCGTTGTATGGGATCATATTATTGGTTGGGTCAAGATCTACCCAACCCAGATCATTACCGCACCAGACGGAGAGCCAGGCGTGTGAGGCATCTGACCCGGCGAGTTTCTGCATGCCTTCTGGTGGATGGGTCAGGAGATAGCCGCTTACATATTTAGTTGGCAGACGCAGGGCGCGCAAGCAGGCAATTTGTAAATGAGCAAAATCCTGACAGACGCCCCGTTTCATTTTTAGCACTTTGCTAATTGGTGTTGAGACATCTGTTGCTGAGTTATCAAATGTAAATTCAGTGAAAATACGTGCGGTTAAATCTAGCGCAGCTTCATGGATGGGGCGCTTTGGCGTAAATGAGATTTTTGCATATTCCAGAATTTCAGCGCTTGGCGGGGTGAGCAGTGACCAGCAGCTATAGGGGAGCAGCTCTAACCCTTTTGACTGCGCCGCAATATTCACGACCTCTTCCCATGGGGGAGATTGGGTGATTTCTGGTGGGGTTAGTAGAATTTCAATTTGGCTTTGGGCGTGGAATTGAAGATTTGAGTGATCCTGCTCGATGGTGACATTTGCTGTTGGGTTTTGGTTATAGTCGACAAAATCTATCCGTGATGCGGGGGCCGGGTCAATGATCAACGTATGGCTGAGAATATTCTGATGCGGTACGACACGCGGCGAGAGATGCAGGATGTGATGTGACTGCACAACAGGCGCAATATAATTATAAATGGTTTTGTGATCGATCTGATATTTCATGATTGTGCCTTAAGGCTTGGGGGTGCCGGTTATGGGGTGTGGACGCGGATAGGTTGCTCATCTGTCAGGCTGAAATAGCGCCTTGAGATTAATTCAGAGAGTGAGGTGAGAGCGGCGAGCTGATCATCGAGCAGAAAATTTAAATTGCTGCGTCCGTTTTCAATATCTAATTGGGCGAGGTCTGCTGGATTTGCGAGCCGTATTTTTGTTATGGCGTCTAATATAACCCTTTGCTCTTCAGTACCGGCCTGATCTGGTGATGATTTAGGGAGCGCGTTGATATGGTTAGATATTTCGCTGAGCTGGTAGCCGAGGGCTCTTGGGTTGCTTTCATCACAGATCAGCAGATCCAGTACTAAGGTGAGGTCTGGTGAGAAACGATACCGAGAGCGATAGGTGATCAGGCTATCTGCTAATTTGAGCATAAAGAACAGGCGGCTGACCTGGTTTTCTTTTTGTAGGGGGCGGGCAAATAATGTTTGCAGCACCTCACATTTATCTAACGCGCGCTCTAGACGTTTGCCGATCTGTAGAAAGCGCCAGCTGTAATTTCGGGTCATGTTTTCCTGGGTGATGCCGCTAAAGGCGGCCAGGGTGCTGATGCCTTCGTTCAAAAGATCAATAGTGTCATCCCGGCGTAGCGGCGTTACCTCATGCCACCATAGAGGGTTTTTCTCGAAGCTGTTGAGGTTATTCCAGGCTTCCAGTGAGAGGCGATCCCGTATTTTACGGGCGGCCGTCAGAATGTTTTCAAGCACGCCGCGCAGGCCGAAGCTACCAACATCTGATTTGGAGAGAATGCGGATGATCTGTTCGATTTGCTGCGGGCTGTTATCATCCTGGGGCAGGGTGATATTGCCGCCACCCTTGCTTATTAAAATTTCTAGCGTGTTCCGCATTGCACCAATATCAGGGACAATGCCGCGCTCTTCTTCGGTTTGGATAAGGGCACTGCGCATAAGGCGCATGGTCCATTCGGCGCGCTCTGTGTAGCGGCCTAGCCAATAGAGATTATCAGCAACGCGGCTTGGGAGTTTGGCGTTGTTTCTATCTGTTTCATCAAGATTGATATTAGGTTTCAGCAAGCTGCGGAAGGGCGGTGTTGGCTGGTCTGAGACGACCCAGATATCACTGGTTTCACCATCAGGGGCGTTCAGAGCCACGGCTGTTTTGGGGTCATCAACCTGCATCGCGATACCGCCGGGGAGCATTTCATAGTCATCTCCGTTGCGCATTGCGTAAAGCCGCATGGCAAAGGGCGTTGGCTTTAACCCGTCTTTTGTCCAGCGGGGTGAAGTTGCAAAGCCCTGACTTTCCTCAGTGACATAGTGCTCACCTTTCATTTCTATTTCGCGGTAAAGGGCCTGGCGCTCAGATTTTGAGAGATCGGCCAGGCGGTGGCCGCGCCTTGCAAGGCCGGGGCGGCCGCTTAGCTCGCGGGCCGGGCGAATGATGAGATTGCTTTTGGCTTTGGCTTTCAGCACCTTGTTGCGGGCTTCGGCGGTGCCTAGCCAGCTGCGCTCAGATTCAGGCAGCATGAGCGCTTCACCCAACAAGCTGTTGGCGAGTTCGGGTAGATGTGCGCCCAAGCCGCGATTTTCCAGAATGCCGGAGCCGAGTGCATTGACAACGAGACCTGGTTTATTGGCAACCGCCTGGACCAGATTTGCGGGGCCATGAAAGCCGGTGGGGTCCAGATATAAGGGGTCGGCGCGCTGGCCTTCAATGCAACGGATGATGCCATCTATTGGGGTGAGGCCGCTGAGGGTTTTAAGATATACATTGCCGCCTACTACACGAAGGTCAGACCCCTGAACCAGCTTGTAACCCAGGTAGCGGGCCAGATAGGCATGATCAAAGTAATTGCCGTGTTGCAGGCCGTGAGTGAGAATGGCGATGTTTCTATCATCAGCACCGAATAAACCGGGGAGTGTATTTTGAATATTTTGGAAAAAGGAAGCTTCACGGCGAATATTGCAGGCCTCGAAGATATCTCCCATCACCTTGGTATGGACGACACGATTAGCAATTGCAAAGCCGATGCCGGCTGTGGTTTCTGTGTGGGTATCAATGGCACGCCAGTTGCCGCTATGGTCGCGGGCGATATCTATGGCGAAAAATGTAATTGGCTCCTGTCCTTGATTTAAGGACATGCAGGGTTTTAGAAATGAAGGATCGCTGAATATCATCCTTGGGGGGATGGTGCCATTTTGCAGTAGGGACTGGTTGCCGTAGAGGTCTTTCATAACCTCATTCATTAGGCGGGCACGTTGTGTGACAGCCTGGCTCAGCCATGACCATTCTTCGGCAGAGATAATAAAGGGAAAAAGATCTATACCCCAGGGCTGGGCTGATTCATCCGTTTCAGCATAAACATCATGAGCGAGGCCGTTTTCATAGACATGGCGGTTCAGCTTCATTGCCATCATGTTTTGATCTATCGAGGGGATCGGCTGAAACTGATGGAGGAATGGTTGCCAACCAGGTTTAACCACGCCTTTAGCTGTCACCAGCTCATCAAATGTGCCGGCAGCCGGGGAATAGTCACCCATCAGGGTGCCGCGCAGCATTTCAGCCGCTTTTTTTCTATTGCCAGGCATGTGCGCCTTGCTCCCTGCAATTAACTGCCTGAGACTTTTTAATTTGATACGAGACATTTATAGGGCTGATTTCAAAATGTTTCTATCTGCTTTAGCCAAAAATACGAAATTCTGTTGTTAATAGTGATGCCTATCCTCTAAGCCAAACAGTCACTGTGTCTAAAATACATGACAATTTAACCATAATATTTGGATGTACCGATTGGCGAGCCATTGTCTTGTGCTGTTACTACTCTGGCATAAAGGATTAAGTCTTTACGTCTGCGCGTAAATTCTCGATAGGTTTGTTGGTTGGGAGTTAATTTTATATGCACCGCAGGGTGTGACCGAAGAGAATAAGCCTACTCTATAGACTAACTATGGTTTTACCGTGCGGTGCATATTTTTGTGCCTTCTTACTTGACCATGCGCATATCTAGGGTGTGTGGATATTCAGGGTTTTCAACACGCGGTATAATGGCTGTGTGGCCTGCGGTGTGGCCTTCACCTTCAAACAGGGCAAGGCGGCGCCCTTCTGCTTCATAAGAGTTGATTGGAACCAGTTCAGAACCTTTGCCGCCTCTGTGAGCGACATGATAGCGACACCCGCCAAGGGCGCGGCCGGACCATTTATCAAACAGGTCAAAGGTCAGCGGGGCATGAACCGGAATGGTTGGATGCAGGCAGCTTGGGGGCTGCCACGCACGGAAGCGGACTGCGGCTACTGATTCGCCGTTTGTGCCTGTGTTATGCATGGGCACCTCAACACCGTTACAAGTGATGACATATCTGTCTCCGGTTAAGCCATTGGCTTTGACCTGCAAACGTTCCAGGGAGCTATCTACGTAGCGGGCTGTGCCGCCAACAGCGCCTTCTTCACCCATTACATGCCAGGGCTCTAGAGCCTGGCGCAGTTCAATTGAGACATCATCATATTGGACGGTGCCGATGTGAGGGAATCTGAATTCAAATTGTGGCTCGAACCATTCCTCTTTGAAGGTGAAGCCATGGCGGTCCAGGTCAGCAAGCACATCTTTGAAATCTGAGCGCACATAATGAGGCATCATGAAGCGGTCATGCAGGCTGGTGCCCCAACGGATGAGCTTTTGTTTATAGGGGGCATCCCAGAAGCGGGCAACCAGAGCGCGCAGCAGCAATTGCTGGGCGAGGCTCATGCGGGCGTGAGGCGGCATTTCAAAGGAGCGGAATTCCACCAGGCCAAGGCGGCCTGTTGGGCCATCTGGTGAATAGAGTTTATCGATGCAGATTTCTGCCCGGTGGGTGTTGCCGCTGACATCTATCAGCAGATTGCGGAAGATTCTATCTACCAGCCAGGGCTGAATGTAGTTGCCAGGGTCTGGCACCTGATTTAACGCAATCTCCATTTCATAGAGCTGCTCGTTGCGGGCTTCATCCATGCGGGGGGCCTGGCTGGTTGGGCCGATGAACTGCCCCGAGAACAGATAGGAGAGCGAGGGGTGGTTTTGCCAATAGGTGATGATGCTGGCAAGAAGATCTGGCCGGCGGATGAAGGGGCTGTCACTTGGGGTGCCGCCACCAAGGACAATATGATTGCCGCCGCCGGTGCCGGTGTGTTTGCCATCCATCTTGAATTTTTCAGTGCCGAGCCGGCATTGATGGGCCTCATCATATAGTGATGTGGTGATATCAACGGCCTCTTTCCAGCTATGGGCTGGTTGGATGTTGACCTCTATCACGCCGGGGTCTGGGGTTACCTTGATGACATTTAAACGGTGATCAGAGGAGGGCTCATAGCCTTCAATATGGATGGGGGTGCCAACTTTTTTGGCCGCGCTTTCCACAGCGGCGAGCAGGGCTGTTGTGTCTTCTGCATCTGGTAATGGCGGCATGAAAACGCAGATATGGCCATTTCTTGGCTCAATGGTCATGGCGGTGCGGACAGCGCCGGTGATTTCATCTGGCGTGTTTTCTGACTGTTCAGCTGCATCCAGTGTGACTGTGCGGCGCTGATATAACAGCTCTGATCTTGAGGCAAGCGGGCGGCGTTGCTCAAACGGGTCACGCGGTTGCACATTTGGGTAATTAATCGGTGGGATATAATTCAACGTACCGATTGGCAGGCGGAAACCAGCCGGCGAATCCCCTGGGACAAGAAAGAGTTTTTCGCGGCGGAGTTTCCAATTTTCTGTCACCCAGCGGCGGCCTCTATCCTTCGTTTGCCAAACCTGTATTGGCAGCACGAAGCTGGTTGGGGTCGTTAGGCCCTGGTCAAAGGTGCGGATGAGGCGGGCGCGTTCGGCTTCGTCCTCTATCTTGTTATCTTTGACGCTGAGGTTGAGCGGAATTTTCTGTTCGGCCAACATGAAGTAAGCCTGATCTTCATAAGCGGGGATCGGGCTTTTTTCTGGCAGGCCCAGTTCTTTGCAAAGCTCTGTTGAGAATTCTTCAGCGACTTCTATAGTGGCGTTCTCATTTGGGGCTTCATTATCTATGAGGGCCGGATCTTCCCATAAGGCTTCACCGTCACGGCGCCAATAAAGGCTAAAGGCCCAGCGGGGGAGCTGCTCACCTGGATACCATTTGCCTTGACCAAAATGCAGAAGGCCGCCGGGCGCAAAACGCTTATGGAGACGGCGGATGAGGTTTTCTGCGAAGAGACGCTTGGTTGGGCCTACAGCTCCAGTGTTCCATTCATCACCTTCTGGGTCATCTACGGAGACGAAGGTTGGCTCGCCGCCCATTGTGAGGCGGACATCACCAGCTTTAAGCTTTTTATCAACCAGATTACCAAGGGCGTTTATCTCGCTCCATTGTTCCTCTGTGTAGGGTTTTGTGACGCGGGCTGTTTCGAGGATGCGATCTACCCGCATATCAAAATCAAACTCAACTTCAGCTTCTTCTAAGGCGCCATCTATGGGGGCGGCGGAGCTTGGGTGCGGTGTTGCGGAAAGGGGAATATGACCTTCGCCTGTTAAGAGGCCGGAGGTGGGGTCAAGGCCGATCCAGCCTGCGCCGGGGACGAACACTTCTGTCCAGGCGTGGAGATCGGTGAAATCGACATCTGTGCCAACCGGGCCATCCAGCGCTTTGACATCGGGTGTTAGTTGAATGAGGTAGCCTGAGCAAAAGCGGGCCGCAAAGCCAAGGTTTCTTAGCACTTCTACCAGCAACCAGGCGCTATCACGGCAGGAGCCTTTTTTCTTTTTCAGAGTTTCTTCTGGTGTTTGAACACCGGGCTCCATACGGATGACATATCCGATATCTTTTTCAAGTTTACGGTTCAAATCACAGAGATAGTCCAGCGTGACCTTAGATTTTATGTCGATGGTTTTGACATAATCGGTAAGCGTTTTGCTTTTGGTCATCGGTGTGAGGTAAGGGCCAAGATCCTTTTTTAAATCTTTGGGGTAGGTAAGCGGCATTTCCATTGCTGCTTCATCGATGAAGAAATCAAACGGGTTGATGACATCCATATCAGCGACCAGATCAACATGGACTTTGAGATGGTCTGTTTTTTCCGGGAAAACAATATGAGCGAAAAAATTGCCAAATGGGTCTTGCTGCCAATTGAGGAAATTTTCCTCAGGTGAGACATTGAGAGAATAGCTAACGATGGGGGTGCGGTTATGTGGGGCTGGCCGTAACCTGACCACATGGGGGGCTAATTTAATTTTACGGTCATAACTGTATTCTGTTTTATGGGTCAAAGCGACTCTGAGGGTCATATAATCATCCTAGGGAGGGTGAAGGTTAAACACATTACGGGGCCGGAGTTGGAGGTGAGCTGATGCTGTTTTATTTCAGCCTTCACCTCGGTGCTGTTCTCTATCGTCTGTGTATGTTTTTTCAATCGTTTGGCTGGCCTAGATGTGGTGCGTTACGTCTGCATGTTGTCAACTGGTTCTTACTGCCTGATTGCTCTGTAATTGTGGCTGATGGGGCGTGTTTGTTCATCCCCATTCGAATGATTTGCATTTCATCTGAAAGGCTATCATTTGGCAATTGTTTTTCGGGGTGCATTCGACCATTGCGTTAATTGTTTGCAATAACTTTATGCTCTGAAAGGCATTTTTACGGCGTAAGTGGCGCAAACTTGTGCAGCGGCCTGAAAGATAGGCATTTTGGCAGGAAAATTAGGCAAGCTGGCCTTGGTTTATGATTTTTTCTGAGTTGTGATTTGGTGGCGTTATTTTAGCCACTCATTGATTAGGGAGAATTGATCCTCGGACATCAGAGAGGGGGCATGGCCAGCCTCTTCTATTTCAATTAGTTCTGCTTTTGGGCCGCGTTTTGTCATTTCTTGAGCGGTCTCACTATCCAGTAAGTCTGAGTTTACGCCGCGTATCAGTAGCACAGGGCATGTGATGGCATCGTAAATATGCCAGAGGTCAATGTCCGCGCCGGTAAGGCTTTGGCGCAGGGCGTCGCCGATTTTGGGGTCGTAGGTTAATCTGAACTGGCCATCTTCCCCTTGTTTGGAACCGCGCAGGGCCATTGATTTCCAGTTCTCATCTGTCATGGGGTGGAAGGGGGCATGGACTTTTCTAAGGTAGTTTTCAACTTCATCCAGGTTTTGAAACGACGGTGCGACGCCTGTGTAGGCGGCGATGCGATCGAGCGCTTCTTTTTTTATCAGGGGGCCAACATCATTGATAATGAGGCGGCGTATGGGGCTATTTGGCATGGCGGCGAACATCATGCCGATTAGGCCTCCCATTGAAGTGCCAATCCAATCGAGGGTGGTTGCATGAAGATGAGCTGTAAGGGCGTTCATATCAGACAGATATTGCGGATAGTCATATGGTTCTGCAATCGGTAGCCAGCTGCTTTGACCGCGGCCGACCATATCTGGGCAGGCGACTGTGTATGTTTCAGAAAGGCGCTGGGCGAGGGGATCAAAGTCGTGGGAGTTACGGGTTAAGCCGTGGGCGCAGATAATATGCCCTTTTGCCGGGCCCTCTGGCTGCCAGAGTTGATAAGAGATTGTATGAAATCCGCATATACCTAACCCGGTGACGGCCTCTCGCTTGCTTTCTCTCATATGCTGTCTCCCCCTTAGATTTGTGCCGTTTGAGCCTTGCGTCTTTTTATTGCACACTCTTTATTACAGATCATAGCTTGAAACATGGAGCTGTTTAAAGTCACTCTTTTGAATAGCGCTTGTACGGTGATTTAACTGCGGTTGCCAACGGGTAGTTATTTGTAGAATTGGGTGTGAAGCGTTTAAAATATTTGCTCATTCTTTGCCGCGTTTTTAATCTCGTGTTTCACTAACTTTGTGCTGTGAACCACCTTCAGTAATATAGGGCTTAATCCGATCTCATACCTCTTATCTGGTCCATTCCTGGCTTTTATCCTGGCATCGCTGTTTGTTGAGCTGACACCGGGGCCAAATATGATTTATCTGGCGATATTGAGCCTGAGTGAAGGGCGGCGCGCGGCTTTGGCGGCTGTTGCGGGGGTTGCGCTGGGTTTGTTGATTGTGGGTATGGGGGCGGCTTTTGGGCTTGCGGCCTTAATCCAGCAATCTGAATTTATATATCAGCTGCTGCGCTGGGTTGGTGTTTTTTATCTGGTCTGGTTGGGTGTTGAAGGGTTCTGGCGGGCGACTTATGGTGATGATGGCCCTGAGGCGGGGAAATCTGAGCTGGGCACATTACAACAAGCTGATGGTATTTATTTTAGGCGCGGGTTGGTCACTAATCTTTTAAACCCGAAGGCCGGGTTGTATTTTATTGCGGTTGTGCCGGGCTTTGTAAATCCTGAGTATGAAAGCTCCTGGCAACTTGTTTTTCTCTCTTTGTCTTTTGTTGTGGTAGCAACGGCTATCCATCTCACAATTGTGCTTCTTGCGGCGCGTGCTCGTTTATTCTTAGAATCTGCGCATGTGCAAAAGCGCGTGCGCCAGGGGTTATCTCTTTTGCTGGTTGTGGTTGCTGTGTGGTTTTACTTTGAAAGTAGCCGGGTTGTTTAATTGGCCTATACGGGGTCACTTTAAAAGACTATATCCCATACTTGTTTGGCGCATTTCGCGCGACCTTATACATAATAAAAATACAGGCGATTATGGAAAAAGACAGCTTTCTTAAATTTAACGCATCTGCTTTTCAGGATGTGTTGAATACTTTAGCCCGCAGCCCGAGTGTGGTTGGGGCGGAGCATGCCTTTTTTCGGGTGCTACAGCGGGAGCTTGAAGAGCGCGGTGCCGAGGTGACCTGGTATGAGGGGGTGTTGGTTGCCAAAGGTGAACAGCCGGGCCAATTAATGACTTCTGCGCATATAGATCGGCATGGTCTTATTTGTACTGGGCCATCAGAATTTCAATATGCGGCATTTGTTGCCGGTGCGCGCTCAGATTTGCTGGGTAATTCGGTTTCTGAAGAATTGATGCTGACTATTGCTGATAGGTTTGATGGGGTTGGGCTTTATGCTTATGAGCCTTGGTCCGGTGCTTATCTTGGTCAGGGGCAGGTGACCGGCACTTATATATGTGAGCATCGCAACAATCTTATTTTTGAGGTTGAAGGGCTTGACCATATTATGGCCGGGACGCCGATTGCCTTTCGCGATAAGCTAACTGTTGAAGGCGGGTTTTATAGCGCGCAGCTTGATAATGTACTCTCGGCGGCGGTGCTGGTTTATCTCTTTGAAATTGGATTTCAGGGAACGGCCTTTTTTACGGCACAAGAAGAGGCCGGGCGGAGTTGGCGCTTTTTGCTTGAATGGTTTCGCCGTTTTGGCCGGGAGACAAACCAGTTGCTGGTGCTTGATACCAGCCCCTACCCGTCTGATGAAGCGGCTTCGCGGCAATCACTAGTGTTGCGGCGGCGGGATGCCAATGCGGATTTTAACTGCGAGTTGACCGGACGGCTTGAGCAGCTCTGCACTGAGCTTGATATTAGCTATAGCTTTAAAGATGAATATATTGATCTTGAAAATAGCCGATTAAAAGCTGAGGGCTTGGCACCGCGCTCTCTTGGTAGTACCGAAATGGGGCGTATTATTGCGGCATCTAGCGGGCTGGTTGATGGGACGACACTGCAGTTTCCGACCACTGGTTATCACACGATGAATGAAACTGTCGCTATTTCATCTTGTGAGGCATTCATTGATTTGCTGCGCCATTTGGCCCGGAGTGATCTTTAGCCGGTGGTTCTTATCTGCTCGGCTGTGAGTAATTTTGATTGATCTGAGCTTTTTTCAGATGAGGTTTCTGAGTTTGATATGCTCTGGGTGATGGTGCTTTCCCCAGCTTCGGCAGTGAGTTCATCTAATGAGGCCGGGTAGCCTAACAGATAGCCTTGGCCTTCATTGCAGCCTTCTGCTTGTAACAACTCCATTTGTTCAAGGGTCTCAATGCCTTCTGCCAGGACTGGAATATCCAGACTTCTGCCTAAAGCCAGCACAGCGCGGATGATGGCCTTGGTTTGTTTGTCATGCTTGACGCCATCGATAAATGTGCGATCAAGCTTGATTTTATCAAACGGGAAGGTGCGCAGGGTATCTAATGAGGAATAGCCGCTACCGAAATCATCCAGCGCGATGCCAACCCCAAGGGCTTTAATCTGGCGGATGGTGTGGAGAGACCGGGTTTTATCTTTTATTACGGCAGTTTCTGTTAACTCCAACTCGAGGCGGTGGGGAGCTAAGCCTGTGTCTATTAGAATTTGATGGATCTGCCTTGGCAGCTGAGGGTCCATGAGCTGAACGGCAGAAATATTGACGGCGACTTTGGTCATGGGCAACCAGGAGACAGCGTCACTGCAGGCCTGGCGGAGCACCCATTCCCCTAAAGTAATGATGAGGCCGTTATCTTCTGCGATGGGGATGAAGTCTGATGGTGGGATGTTGCCGCGTTCAGGGTGATTCCATCTTAATAGGGCTTCATAGCCGCAGATTTCTCCATCTATTAGAGATGTCTGGCGCTGATAATTTACTGATAAACCACCTTCTGAGATAGCATTCTGTAAAGCATCTGCTAAGTGGCGGCGTTCTCTGACGACATTCCCTATTTTTTCATCATAAAAGCAGATGGTTTCAAGGAAGTTTGATTTCGCGTGGAACATGGCGAGGTCTGCATTATTGACCAGCAGTTCAGTTTCTGTACCAACAGTTGGGTATTGCGCAAGGCCAATGCTTGCGCCTGCTATGGTTTCGAGACCAGTGAGCAGCATAGGTTTGTCAAAAACTTCTTGCAGCCTTATGCAAAATGCCTCCAGCTCTTTTTCATCATTAAATGATTTGATAGCGGCGAACTCATCTCCGCCTAATCTGGCTACATGTTCACCCTCTGTGGTCATGGAGAGCATGCGGCCTGCTAAAATTTTCAACATCTGATCACCAGCTGAGTGACCGCGGCTGTCATTCACTTCTTTAAAGCGGTTGAGATCTATGCAGATGATGGCGACCTTGTGTTTGTTCTCTTTTGCCTCTTCTATCATTTGATGCAATTTTTCACCGAAGCTGGTGCGGTTTGGCAAGCCAGTGAGGGAATCGTGAAGCGCCATTTTGCGTAATTCTGCATGAGAATCTGTGCGCAAGGAGCGGTCTATCAAATAGCTGGAAATACTGGTGCCGAGGATCAGAACCGCAACGCCGGCGATAGACAGCGCTAAGGCTTGTTTTGCCAGAAAATCAATCTCGCTCACATTGACGGTGAGGGGGCTAACCTTGAACGCTGTCATGCCAGTGAAATGCAGGCCGACAATGGCTGTGACGAGTGCGGCAAGAGCCGAGAGGAAATGCTTATTATCTTCAATGTTTTTAGCTGTAATTGTGAAGCTGAGGGCAGAGAATATGACGGCGATACCGATGGAAACGAGAATATAGAATTGGTTCCATTCAACCAGTCCGACAATTTTGTATGCGAACATACCGGTATAATGCATGGCTGCTATGGAAAGACCAAAGATGGCCCCACCAGTGGCATGGAAAATACGATTATTTTTTATGCCGGAGAGGGCGATGCCTACGTAGGCTCCTGTGACTACAATAATTAAAGATATGATGGTTAGGACGGGGTCGAAGCTGATGTTTAATGTTGGTTGGTGGCCCATCATGGCGATAAAGTGAGTTGACCATATGGTACAGCCAGCGGTAATTGCTGTGAGGAATTGCCAACCGATTTTCTGTGTTCCTTTAGTGGAGAATGATCTCGGCTGCAGGCGCAATGTTACTGCTGAGCCTGAGAGACACATTATTGCTGCCAAGACGACCACCCATAAATTATGCTCGGTTGTGATGCAGCTGAGTATTGCCATCATTTAGAAGAGTCCTCCCGACTTTATTCTACGGGGAGAGCTTAGCTAAAAAATCTTAAAAAATTAGGGGTTTAACTTGCCTGTAAAGGTTTCAAGGGGCTTAAACTCCATACCAAATTGAACCAACTTAGGATTGATCAATTGTGGGGGGGGCTATTTGCTAAAGGGCGGGTGGCGGCAAGGTGCGGTTACCTTCCGCGTCAAGAATGTCAACGGTGCGGCTGTAGAGCTTCTCAGCTCTTGCAGCTGTTTCGCCGATGCAAACAACACCGAGTTTGCCAAACTCTGATAGCGCGCCAATAAGGTGGAATGTGACACCTTCGCCGGTGGCGCTATGGAAATGAAGGCCGTTCATAACAGATATATCAACCAGGTCATAAGGGGTGAGGCCTCTGTAATTTATGGATTCGAGATTATCTGAGGCATAGTAAAAACGGGGGTGACCGGCGACTGTTAGATATTGGCCAGTTGCTGGATCATAACGACCGTCGGTGAGGAATTGCAGCATTTGAAACGGGTGGGTCGTGCCGCCTTTGCGCAAGTTAATCTCGATCGCATAATGCTGCCACTTGTCGCCAGCCTTCACGGAAATAAAATCTATTCCGAAGCGTCCTAAAACGCCTTTATCGCGCAGGATGCTGGCAGCTTTCATGCCGGTGTCTTGTATGGTTATGCGGTAGCTTTCATCTGCCGGGAATTTGCAACCGATAAAAATCTGTCCATTATCACCACCGAGCAGTTGATCATGAGTTGAGATGGCGTCGAGGGTGCCAATCGGGTTGACGCGAAATTGGGCGGAGGGGGAGCGTTTATTCGGGCCTGTGATAAACTCTTCCACTATGCCGCCCATTGCCGCAAATTTTTGCTGGTAGAGCTGCCAGGAAATGGCCTCAGCTTCAAAATTCAGTTTTGGTAGATGCTCGACAACCCAGGGGCGTAATGCGCGGCCAGTGGGGGCGTCTTGTAGTTTCATTATGGCGTTGCCTTCACCGGAGAAGCCTTCATTAATTTTGACAACGGCTTTTTCCAGTGCCGGGTTGCGCTCTTTTAATGCGGTGATGGCATCGGCGATATCATCTGGTGAGGTGAGATCTTCATACCCGTCTGGCATGAGGATGCTGGCATCCCTGAAAATATGACGGGAGCCGCTTTTGGAGCCCCAATGCAGATGTTTAGGATCACAGCCATATATCGGAATGCCGAGATGAAGCGCGAGTGATTGTTCCAGCTCCGTCACGGTGAAGCAGGTCATATGGGTGACATCTGGTGTTTGAATGGCGCTGAGAATGCGCTCTATTAAACGCGGGCGGCGGAGGATTTTTTCAGTCAGGGCGATAGGTGAAGGGTCATCACAGGCCAGGAGGGTCAGGCGGCTGCGGGCGTGTTGGGCGGGCACGCCGGGTAAAAGATGCAGATAATAATCAATGATCATCTCATGGATGGGTGTGCTGGTGAGGTAGATAACTTTTGTGCGGGGCATTCGCAGCAGTAACAACAGGCACAGCATGCGCTCTTCATAATGGTGAACGCCGGAGATACGGGCCATAATCTCCTGATCCAGACTGAGGCTTGGGAGTATGACGACGGTTTTTGGTGTGTTTGGGTCTTTAAAAATTTGTTCAAAGGTTGCGGCAAACTTATTCTGCAAGGCATTGAATGCCGCTGTTATCTCTTCGCCTGTTTGCGGGAGCCCTTCACGGAACGGCGGGGCCAAGTGCTCGTCTTTGTTATTGTTCATTTGAGGGGTGCACCTCTCTCATTTATTTCCTGCATCAGGTATCCAAGACAATCTGAGCGAATGGCGTTTGTATCTAAGGTGAGCATGGCCGGGATGGCCGTTTGCTTTAAACGCACTTCGTTATCTTTATATTCGATGATGTCTTGTGGCGGCTGGTCTTGAATGGCGGAGAGTATCTCTAATTGCTTCTGGCTTTTGCTGCATCTCACGCCAAGGCTGGCGCCGGGGCTCAATTTTTGAAAATTTAACTCATCAAGGTCTGGCCTGAGGATAAAATCGGCCGCTGTGCCATTGAATGAGAAGCTGGCATCTTCGGGGAGTTTGATGATCGAGATTGTTTGCAGCAGTGTGAATTCATCTGGGCTAGGCAAATTTGTTGGCAGTTCCTTCAGGTTTAAAAGGCGGTCTATATAAGCTGCTGTCTCTTCATTAATGGCGCTCTCGCCGATGCGGCCACACTCGATGGTAACGGCAGGGCAAATTGAAGCGAGGGCGGCTGACTGCACGCCAAGGGGGCGCTCAAAATAGACGATGTCTTTGGCGAAGAGTTTTGCGAGATGTATGTAGGCAGGCTCTAGCCGGTTGATGCAGCCATAATGTGGGTTTTTGCCGGTGTTGTTGTGAATGTCCACACTCGCGAAGGGGCGCTGGCTTTGAACGTAGCTTGTCACTTTTGCCATTATCGCCGCTTCTTTGCTGGTTTTATGCGGCGTGCCTGGCCAGCACCGATTAAAGTCGATTTGATTTGAGAGGGTGCGGGTATTGGCTTTGGCGGCTGCTATATTGCCGATGAATATGATAAGCGGTCGGGGGAATTGTTTATTTCTATACCTGTTCAGGATCAGCTTTAGAGCCTCGAAGCCGGTATGTTCATTGCCGTGAAGGAGAATGGTGAGAAATAAGGGGGTGTCTTCTTTACCGCTGAGATGCAGTAAGGTCGGCCCATTTAAATGTTGCCATAGTTCTGTGGCGGTGCAGGTATATAGGGCCTCTGGCACCTTGTTTAGACTGATGAGATCTCTTCTGGGGATGTCTCCTTCATCAGAAAATCCTTTCATAAATTACGACCTCTGCTAATTCGCTCTTCAATTTCCTTATTCGTCTGAGCCTACAGGGCTAGTTCACCACCGGCAAGGTGGGAGAGGCGGGGGCTATCTCTTCCCCAAGTTATTTGTGCTAAAAATATAACCACAAAGTCTCGGTGCCTAAAAAATAGGCGTAACGCTTAAAAATTTAGCGGGCTTATGCTGTGATTTATAGGTATTTGGCGATTTTTGCGGCGTTTTCAGGGGTTGTGGCTGCTTTAAATGGTGGCACGCTCCTTGCGAAGTCGTTCCCAACCTCAGTTGCGACACGGGACTTGCACCCTGTTGTGGCCTAAGGGATGTGCCACGCAGCTTTCAAGCTGTGTGGCACTTGATAAACCGGGGAGCTGAGAACGCTCGTAATGCTATCGCTGTTAGCGGTACCAGGGATTATGAGGCGATCGTGCCGGAAGGAAGGATGGCTGAGTAAAATCAGCTAACCCTTACCATCCTTTGATGCCGAATTATTCAGCCCATTAATTATTATAAGGATCACGCCATGAGCGGAAATACCGTGAGGCTCAATGCCATTTCATCGATTATTGCTACGCCGCCGGTTAAGGCCGGTTTTGATTATGTAAATAGCCCAACCAGTGAAGTTTGGGGCAAAAATGTATTTAGTCTCAACCAAATGGCGCAGCGATTGCCGAAGGGTGTTTTTAAATCCTTGAAAAAAACGATCACTTCAGGTGAGCCGCTTGATCTTTCAACTGCGGATGCTGTTGCTGAAGCGATGAAAACCTGGGCGATCTCGAAGGGCGCGACCCATTATGCGCATGTCTTCTACCCGCTTACCGGGTTGACCGCTGAAAAGCATGACTCGTTTTATGACCCAGATGGTGATGGTGATACGATCGCGACTTTTTCTGGTTCTGCCCTGGTCCAGGGCGAGCCTGATGGTTCTTCATTCCCGAATGGCGGCATTCGCCAGACCAACCAAGCCCGTGGCTATACGATCTGGGATGTGACAAGCCCGGCCTATATTACTGAAAACCCGAACGGCACTACACTTTGTATCCCAACGGCGTTTGTTTCCTGGACCGGCGAATCTCTTGATAAGAAAACACCTGTGCTCCGTTCTATGCAGGCGCTAAATGAGCAAACGCAGCGGGTTTTGAAATTCTTTGGCACAGATGGGGCGTTTGTTTCCTCAACTGCTGGTGCTGAGCAGGAATATTTCCTGATTGATGATAACTTCTTTTACGCGCGGCCTGACCTTTTAGCATGTGGGCGCACGCTGTTTGGCTCACCGCCTCCGAAGGGTCAGGAATTTGATGACCATTATTTCGGTGCTATCCCTGAGCGGGTGCAAGCCTTTATGTTCGAGGTTGAGCGGGAATGCTTTAAACTCGGTATTCCAACCAAGACACGGCATAATGAAGTGGCACCTGGGCAATATGAAATTGCGCCTGTGTTTGAGTTTGCTAATGTGGCCACCGATCATCAGCAGCTTGTCATGACGACTTTGAAAAAAGTCGCGACCAAATATGGCATGACTGCCTTGATGCACGAGAAGCCATTTGCTGGTGTTAACGGTAGCGGTAAGCATGTGAACTTCTCTATGGGGTCTTCTGATTCGGGGAACTTGTTTGACCCGGGTGATACCCCAGCTGAAAATGCTCAGTTCCTGGTTTTCTGCTGTGCGATGATTAGCGCCGTTTATAAGCACTCAAAATTGCTACGGGCTGTTGTTGCCTCTGCGTCTAATGATCACCGCCTTGGGGCGAATGAAGCGCCGCCGGCGATTATCTCTATCTTCCTTGGTGATGAGCTGAATGAGATTATGCAGTCAATCGCTTATGCGGGTGATGTTAAATCGAAGAAAACAACATTGAGCGTTGGTGTTGATGTCTTGCCGCCTATTCCGATGCATTCTGGTGACAGGAACCGGACAAGCCCAATGGCCTTTACTGGCAACCGGTTTGAGTTCCGCGCGGTTGGCTCAAACCAATCAATTGCCGGGCCGATGGTTGCGATGAACACGATTATGGCGGAAGCTCTGGATGAGGCTGCCACTTTCCTTGAAAATACTGATACCAGCACCACCGAAAAACTGGGTGAAGCTGTTGCTAAATATGTTGGCAAGGTATGGGCGAATTGCTCTAGCGTTGTGTTTAATGGTGATGGTTATTCTGATGCCTGGCATGAGGAAGCTGCTCACCGTGGTTTGCCTAACCTTAGAACAACAGCTGACGCGCTAGATGCTCTCAAAGAGCAGAAGGTGACGGACCTGTTTAGCAAATATGGTGTTTTGTCAGAGCGGGAGATTGATTCTCGTTATGAGGTTTATGCGGAGCAGTATATTGCCACTGTGAATGTTGAATCTAATCTGGTTGTTGAAATGGCAAAAACTATGATCTTCCCGGCGGCTATCAGATATCAGGGCGAGCTTGCGAATAGCCTTGCTAATCTGAAAGCTATTGGCATTGAAACAGACCATGGCACTATTTCTCAACTCACTGACCTTATCAAGAAATTACAGGATAGTGTTGGCGAGCTGGAGACCATGAAAGACGGTGAGCATAACTGCGCTGATGTTGCGGCTCATTGTATGTTTGTGAAGGATGAAATTCTGCCGAAGATGCTTGAAGTTCGGAGCTATGTTGATGCTCTTGAAGAGATAGTCGCGGATGATCATTGGCCTCTGCCGACCTTCCAGGAAATGCTTTATATCAAATAAACTCTTCCCTCAAGAAGCAGTGAACTTTAAGGCGCTTTCCCTTTTCTTAAGGGGAGCGCCTTTTTTTATCGGGCGCTTTATGACGACATGAAAATTAATTGAAATAAAAAACCCCGGCAGGTGACTGCCGGGGTTTTTAACATTCATACCATCATAATGGTTTTATACGCTCAATCTTGTGATTGTGTTTAGCAGTAAGACAGCGCGCCATGTTCAAATGTGCAGGCATCGGTGAAATAAGTACGGTCATTGTGCTTAACTGTATTATATCTCGCATTTCCGAGCTCGATTTTTACACCAACCTTGAATTCATGCGCCTCCGCACCGACGTTTACATTGTCTAGCCATAAGCCATTCCATTGAGCAAACAGTGATGCGGATGTGCCCGGAAGCCTCGCCAGGCCTGTAACACTGCCATAATCAAGATCTGGGACTCCGGCCGGATCGAAGTCTACATGGCCATAGTAACCTTCAACTTTAATGTCATCAGTAAGGTAGTATCTTAGCTGCAATTTTCCGTACCATGCTTCAGTACCTTCAACATCGATATAACCACCAGCACCGCCAAGGGTGAAACGATCACGGTAATATTCAGCTTCACCGCCAATCCGGTCTGTATCAATATCCGGGGTGCCAGATAATTCATATGTATGATGGGCAAGGCTGATGCCATACATATATCTCGTGGGATCACGGCGATTGATATGAAGGATGCTGCCATATTCCTTAATGGTCGCAGTATTAAAATCTTCGTATAAAAATGTTGAGTCTGACTGGAAATTCAGGCCGAACAACATGAAGGCCGTGCTGCTGCTAAGGAATGAGGTAAAGGCGCTATTATCTCCTCCATTATTGCCAGCGATGAATGTACTACCAACAGATGCGCTGAGGCGTGAGGCCAGATTAAGCGATGCCCAGAAATCATCTGTTCTTGGGTCAAGATTTTGAGCGTTTAGTGGTGCGGCAGATGCGGCGAATAGAATTGAAGCGGCAAGCGCGAGTGTTGCTTTTTTTAGCACGACGTATATCCCCGATGAATTAGTGTCTACGCCATAACAAGATACAAAAGCATAAAACAAATCAGATATGAAAAGTTAACTGCGCCGCGCGAATGCAGCAAGAGTTAAACATCGAATAATGTGGGGAAATATTGTGGTTAAACTAGCTGGAACAGTAATTTTAAAGTGCTGTGGTATATTAGAGTCAAGTTTGGCGGTGTCTTTAACCCTTGATGGCGTTGTTTTTAAATGTTGTTGCTTATGCCATTCTGAGGGTTAGGGACTGATGTGAAATACTGTGACCCAGCAGTTCTAATTTCATAGGGTTCCATGGTCTAATTTAATCTAAATGGTGCTTCATTTAGGCTTTTCATTGTAGTATGGGTTAACTTAAAGGCTGAAGATGACGGATATCAATCCTACGGAACTCGATAAAACCGGTAAAGTTGTTCTTGATCAGATATATAGCAAGGATAGCCCATTAGATTTTTATAATATCATCTCTCAAATGGATTACGCGGTGCCGCAGCAGGCGAAGTCGGTTTTCATCGCTTTGATTGAGCATTTGCAGTCGCTTGGCGGCGGAGACACTTTAAAACTCATTGACCTTGGTAGCTCTTACGGGGTGAATGCGGCACTGCTGAAATATAATCTCAGTCTTGATGAGGTGTTTCATCATTATAAAACGGCTAAAGCGGAGGGGCTTAGCCGTGCTGAGTTACTGGCTCTTGACCATAAATTGCTTGAGGCCTGTCAAGTTCGCAATATCGAGATGGTTGGGGTTGATATCTCTGACCCGGCGCTCTCATATGCAGAAGAGGCGGGCCTGATTGATGAGAGGGTTGTTGGGAACTTTGAATGTGACCCCATGACGCCGCAACAGCAAGAACGGTTATCTGGTGCTGACTTGATTATCTCTACCGGGTGTATTGGGTATGTGGGGGCTGCCACAGTTTCAGAGATCCTTGATGCGGTTTTGCCAAAACAACCTTGGATGGCGCATTTTGTTCTCAGAACATTTCGTTTTGATGATGTGGCTGAAATGGCGGCGGCCCGGGGCTATCAAACCAAAAAGGGGCAAATACCTATCCGTCAGCGCAGGTTTGCTTCTTCTGAGGAATATGAAAGTGCTCTCTCTAGGCTGGAGACCTTGGGCATTGACCCAACCGGCCTTGAAGGTGATGGCTGGTACTATGCTGACCTATATTTATCCCGGCCATTTGATGCTTGCGGTAACGATAGTGGCGCTGATATTCCTGCTGCAACAGGGGCGGACTTGCCGCCGCTGTTGCAAGCACAATTTGAGAGTGAGTGAGGTTAGCTTTTAGCTTGGCTCTTTTAACAGCTCCGACAATTCTTTAAGGGCACTGCGCCAATTTTCCATAAAGCTCGCGACAGCTTGCTCTTCGCCTTGGGCAGTGCTGAGGTAGCAATTCATTTCATCTGCTCGCACTAGATACCCAACACCAATGCAGCCAGGGCCTGTAGAGCCGAAACCGAAATAGATGATGGTTGGTGACGGGGCGGAACTTGTGCTGAGGGCATCTGAGCGCATCTTTATCCAGCCGGGGCTTTCATAAAGTTTCAGGGCTTTATCAATCTCACTTTGGCTAAGCCCTTTGCCCATGAGTTTTCCCATTAAGCCGGCCCGGAATTTTTCAGGGTTGCGGTTATATATATTCAATAATTCCCATAGATGCTGTTCTGGTGCGTTGCCTTGCTGGCAGTTTTTGGCGCGCTGGCCATGTTTTTGGGCTGCGTTGCGGAAGCTTGTTATTTTATCTTCTCTCGTCGCGGTTGGGCTTTCAATTGTATCTACGAAGGTGATGACCTCTGGTGTGATGGTGCGCATGGCTTCTGTGCGGCCATGTTGAAACTGACGGGTGGCTATGGATTCGTAGGTGGCGCCAATGAAACCTTTGGTGCGTTTATGGGCCAGTTGCATGGCGCATTGCACGAAGGCATCCGGTGACATTTTTAAGGTTTTGATGTGGTTGCTGCCAAAGTCTTTGAAATCAAAACAGCTTGTGGCTGTGGTGGTTGTGAGTTGCTCGAATTCTGCTGCTGCGGTTGCTATCTGTTGTTTCATAGCGTCATCATGCTCAAAGGAAAGTAGCTTAAAGGGTGGTGGCCCTTGTTCTCTGGCGGCTGAGCTTTGGTCAATGCTGCCTGGCTCGATCTCCAGGATATAATCGACAAAATTAAGGATGGTGGTGCCATCGAGACCGCAATGCTCGATATTAATACCGGCTTTTCCATTTTTAAAAATGATGAGTTGTAGCGCCTTGTCATACCAGCGGTTGCCATCGCTTCCATGGAGGAGTTGATTGCAGGCTTCAAGATCTGTTTCTGGGGCGCTATCCTCAAGATTAATGGCGAAGAGTGCGGTTTCTATACTGTCGAGATTGGCTTTATTTTGAGGTGATTTTAATAGATCGGCGCGAATTTTTGCCCATTTGGCGCGAGGCTGAGTGGTCAGGTGGCCGACGGGATAATCTTCAGGACTGCCGTTATTGCCGGCCTCTAATATATGGCTTAGGGCTAATTCAATATCGCTTAGACTATAGGGGGTGCCATCTTCTGCGACGAGCTCCAGTTCGTAAATATGGCTCTTATAAAAAACGATAATATGCCGGGCGGTCGAGGGGCCGGGCTGGGCGCTGCTGTAAAATGAGCGCAGGCTATCTTGAGTTTCTCCTGGGATGCGGGTTGCTGAGAATAGATATTTAACCTGATCCATCTCTAGCGGTGTGTCGCGGTTCATGGCGACGGGGATCTCTTCTTTGTCGAGTTTTAATTTATAGTTCAAACCGGCAGCGGCAATAAGTGCGGCGCGTTTCACCTGGCTCATGTCTTGATGGCGGAAGAGGAAGAAGAAATTGGCATTTAAAGCGATTGGGTCGCGGCGGCCCAGATAGCGAGAGGGCCAGAAAATATCCAGCCAGCTTTGTGTTTCTGGGTTGTTATTAAACTGCTCGAGAGCGGTGTGTGTTTTTTCGCCAAGGCCGCCTTTTTTCATGAACTCTTCGAGGGCTGTGGCTGTTGCGTCTTGCTCTGCCTTTGTCAGCAACGGGCTGCACCATTCCATGAAAAGGTCTTTGGTATCTTCTAGGGCAGGGAGGGGTACTTTGGGCAGCTTGCCCTGATAGTAAAATGTTTTTGCCTTGCCGGTTGGTTGCGGTTCAGCTGATTGGTTTGCCTTGTTCATCTTTAATACCCCTTTGCCACTTTTTTTGCCTGTGCTACGGATTGACGCACAAAGATTATGTAAGACAGTTGAGGTCATGATGGAAGAAAAAGCGGCGCTGATCCTGCGAAAGTATGTTGACCTTTCGGCCTACCCTTTGGATAACCCGGACGGTGATGCCTATTTAGATTTACTGGCGCGGGTGCATGGTGAGTTGGCGCGTGATGGCGTTTCTGTTCTGAAAAACTTCATAAAAACAGAGTGGTTAGCCCAGCTTGAGGCAGAGGGTGTCTCGGTTGCTGATGCGGCCTATTATCAGGTTGATACGGTAAACGCTTATAATTTGCCGCTTGATGCTGATTTACCCACAGACCATCCGGCGAAGATAAAGATGCAGCGGGAGAATGCGTTTGTTGCAAGGGATCTTATCCCTCATGAGCATATCATCCATCAGCTTTACAATGCTAAAGCGCTGACCTGTTTTGTCGCCAGCTGTTTTCATTATGATGAGCTTTATCAGTTGGCTGACCCGCTCTCTGGCCTGGTGTTGAATGTGTTGCGGCCGGGCTGTTCACACCCTTGGCATTTTGATGTGAATGAATTTACCGTCAGCCTGTTGACGAAGAAACCTCAAGGTGGCGGGGAGTTTTTTTATTGCCCAGATATTCGCTCACCGCATGAGGAGAATTTAGATGCGGTGCGAGAGGTGTTGACTGGTAAGGGGGAGGTGCCTCGGCGGCACAGTATTGTTTTAGAACCTGGGGATCTGCAACTCTTTAAAGGGCGGTATGCTTTGCATCATGTGGCGGCTGTACGCGGCCATGAGGAACGGCATAGCGCGATTTTTGCCTACACAAAAGAGCCCGATGTGGTTGGCGCACCGGAGCGGGCGCGCCAACTATTTGGCCGCGTGCTGCCTGAACATGTGTCTGCTGCTCAGCGCCCGGTACGCAGTGACGAACTGCTGGACTAGTGCGCGAATGTAGTTCCGCTGATGGCTCTGTTCCCTCTCCAGTGCTTTAGCTGTCGGGGAGAGCATGGATAGACGGGCTGCAGATATTAATCAGAGCGGATAAGTACATAGGTGCCGGGGGCGTTTGCCAGGGCTTTGCGACCTTTGCCGCCGGGGCGTCTTGCTTTGATCAGCTCACCGCTGCGGCGGCTTAGCCATTTTTCCCAATCATCCCACCAGGAGCCATCTTTCATTTTGGCGCCTTCCATCCACTCATCAGGATTTTCTATTACAGAGCGGGATTTGTTGGTCCAGTAGCAATATTTCTTCTTACCAGGGGGGTTAACGATACCGGCGATATGACCGGATGCACCAAGCACGAATTTTTTCTTGCCGGAGAAGACTTTATTGCCTTCATAGCAGGCCTTCCACGGGGCAATGTGATCGTCTTTGGTGGCGACCATATATACTGGTGTTTCAATATTGCTGACATCAATAACCGTATCATCGACCACCAACCGGCCTTTATTCATGAAGGCGTTATCGCGGTAGAAATCGGTTAGGTATTCAATGATCATTTTGGCAGGCATGCGGGTCGAATCGGCATTCCAATAAAGGAGGTCAAACGGCACGGGGTCATGGCCCATGAGATAGTTATTGACGACAAATGACCAGACCAGATCATTCTCTCGCATCATATTGAACATGCCAGACATTTCTTCACCAGCCATATAGCCGCGCTCTTGCACTTTTTGTTGTAGCGACTGGAGCTGTTCATCATCAACAAAGACCGACATTTCACCAGCGTCACTGAGGTTGATCATAGTGGCGAGGAGCGTTGCGGAGTTTACCCGTTCATCGCCTTTCGCGGCCAGGTAGGCAAGGGTCGTGGTAAGGAGAATGCCGCCAATGCAGAAGCCAAGCAGATTGACCTTTTCTTCTTTTGTGATGGCCAGGACTTCATCTAACGCGACCAGCACGCCTTTACGCATATAATCAGCAAAGCCGATATCTGCTTCGCTTTTATCCGGGTTGACCCATGAAATAACAAACAGCGTATAGCCTTTATCGACCACCCATTTGATTAGGCTGTTTTCTGGTTTCAGATCCAGCACATAGAATTTATTGATCCAGGGGGGGACGAACAGGATGGGGGTTTTGTGGACCTTCTCGGTAGTGGGGCTGTATTGAATTAGCTCGAATAGCTGATTACGGAAAACGACTTTACCTTTAGTGGCGGCAATGTTTTTACCAACAGTGAAGGCGTTTTGATCTGTCATGCTGATCTTGAGCTTGCCTTTGCCGCGCTCCATATCTGACAGCAAATTCTGGAAACCATGGAGTAAATTCTCACCGCCGGTTTCGACTGTTTTTTCGAGAACTTCAGGGTTGGTCCAAACAAAATTTGTGGGGGAGATAGCGCTTGCAAACTGGCGGGTGTTGAACTGGATTTTTTTGCGATCTTCAGGAGAGAGGCCGCGGGCTTCCTCTGAGAGGTTTTGCAGCCAGTCTGATACGAAAAGGTAGGTCTCTTTCATATATTCAAAGGCTGGTTCTTTTTCCCAGGCTTCATGTTTGAAACGGCGGTCTGGGTGGTTTTCCTCAGCTATGTGATCGCTAAGGCCTGCCATGCGACTTGTGCCTTGCACCCAGAGTTCTGTTAGCCCGCTCCAGAATTTTAATTGCGCTGTGGCGAGGGCCGTTGGGTCTGTGGCGAATTGAACGGCCATAGAGTGGAAGGCTTTGATGGCTCGCTCATCCATCTGGACCGGCCACCCGCCCATAGCATGTTGTTTTTGCATAAACTCAAGAGCCATATCCCGGCTCTTATTAATGGTTTCAAACCATGCTTCAGAGTATTTTTCCAGATCGTGAGTTTCAGTGCTGGGTGTCTTGTTGTTCATTATGTGCGCCTTCCTGAAAACTTTTCTGTAAACTTGACAGCAACTAGATAGCAACGGGGCTGTTATGCGTCGCTGCGGTTTCGTTTACTTATTTTTTTGAGACAGTCTGCGAGTGATCAGGATTAGCATTTAATTGTTTTATCCTTTTTCTGATCAATCCTCCCTTGTCTGCTGATATACAAGGTAAAACATTATTTTTCTCAGGTCTATTGGTGGGAAGGATGATATCGCATTTTTTAATTTTTATGCCAAACAGCATAGGTCGGGACAGGTTTTCTTTTACCGCCGGATTTTTTTGCCTTTTCAGCTCCTTATTGGGCCAATTTAGTGGCTGGATTTGATAAATCTTCTATTTCCAAGGTAATTCCAGGCTCTGGCCTGATAGTCATTTGCATCACTGGGGCGGGGGCAGCTGCTTTCGTTGGCCAAAATCGAAATTTTGAAAGCAGGGTCATTAAAATGATCTGTGCTTGCATCATGGCAAAATTTGCACCAACGCAAATTCTCGGGCCACCGCCGAAGGGCACATATTGAAAGCGATGGCGTTTTTTAACCGCTTCTGGTGCGAAATGAGCCGGGTAGAAAGCTGCCGGGTGATCCCATAAATCCTGATGGCGATGCAGGCCATAAAGATTGAGTAGAACGGTATCTCCTTTTTTGACGTCTCGATCATAAAGCCGGTCCGGGCCTCTGGCTTTGCGGGCAAGAAAGCCAACGGGCGGGTAGAGCCGCATAGATTCCAGCAGGATTTGCTCGATGAGCGGGGCTTGCTTGATATCTTCTATGCCGGCATCTCTCCCACCAAGAACTGATCGCGCTTCTTCTCGGGCCTGTGTTTGAATGGTTTGGTCATTGGCACAGAGATAGAGCGCCCAGGCGAGGGCGATGGCTGTGGTTTCATGACCGGCGACGATGAAAAATTGCAGATTATGCAAGAGATCCTTTTGGTTCATGCGGCGGCCGGTTTCCTGGTCCTCCGCCTTGAGCATATAATCGAGGAGATCATCTGCGATTGTGCTGTCGTTTTTTTGGGGCTGGTTTTGCCGCGCTGCAATGGCTTTGGCGACCATGTTGTGCATGGTTTTGACGGAATTGGCACCAAATAGCTCTGCTGGTCGGGGGATCCATGCGGGGGTTTCCAGAAAATCGAGAAGGGAGGTGCGGCCGATGGTCATGAAATATTGGGTGATGGCGGCGCTATAGGCTTTGCTATCAAAATGATCACGACCGGAGAGCGCAACTTCACAGATAACATCAAAGGTTGCAGATAGCATTTCGCGAACCAGTTCGGTTGGCCCGGAAGAGGCCTTTAGCCGGGTGGTGGTTCGCCTTGCGGTTTCTGTCATGATTGGGGCAAGGGTGTTGACATTGCGCGCCGTGAAAACGGGGGCAATGGCTGAGCGTTGCCAGCGCCATTGTTTGCCCTCTGAGGTGAAGAGGCTATCTCCTACAGCGGGGCGCAACATGCGGAGCACGACCTCTGATTTCGGGTAATTCTCTACATTATCCAGAAATATTTGCTTCAGCCCTTCTGGCCCTTGCACCATGTGCCAGCGGCGGATGCCTGTTTCTCCGGTGACGATTGGCTGAGTGTAGGCGATTTCGGGGATGATGTTCAGAGCGTTTTGGCGCACAGCTTTCAGGCTTGCGAAAATGCCAAGCGGTTTTATGGGAGGGCTCACTGTTGGGGGAGTAAAAAGAGGCATTCAGCTTGGCTCACTCATTCAGAGGCTAAGTTGTTTTTTTACTTACTGCTATCATCATTGACGATTTTTAATAACCGTTGATGTTGGCGCATGGCGGTTTGTGCCTCTTTCAAGGTGGTGATGTTTTGCGCCTTTAGCATTGGCAGCATTTTTAGAAAAACATCTGCGGTTGCGATGGCATCACCTAGAGCTGTGTGCCTGACGCTTTCTTCTATTGTGACACCGAGCCGTTCTGCCAGCGCATCCAGGGTGTGGGTGGCGCTTTGGCCGAAGAGGGCGGCCGAAAGCAAAACTGTGTCAAGCACGGGGTGATCAAAGCGTTGGCTGCGGCTTTCACCATCTCGTTTGAAGAAGGCCAGGTCGAAGGGGGCATTATGGGCGACGAGTACGGCATTTTTAGAGAAACGATGGAATTTTTCTGCGGCCTTTGGAAATAGGGGTGCGCCGTTGACCATCTCATCAGTGATGCCGTGAACCTTGGTTGAGGCGCTGGGTATTGGCCGCTGAGGGTTGACATATAGATCGAATATTTCTCCATCAATGCGGCGGCTTTTATAAATGCGCACGGCTCCGATTTGTATGACCATATCGCTGGTGGTTGAGAGGCCGGTGGTTTCCGTATCGAAGACAACAAAGCAGAGGTCGGATAATTTTTGATCTGCTTCCTGATTTGTGAGTTTGGCTGAGGTGAGATTTTCATTAATTGAAAAATCAAATACTAAGGGCCGGGCGGCGAGACCTTTATTCTCGGCACTTAGCGCGATGACATAGCCAAGCCCTTCGCCCAGCAAGCGTATGCAGGCATCAAAATCAAGTGACCGATCTGCCGTTGGCAGGCGGATGTCTCTATCCGCGCCGGGGGGTTGTTTTCTGAGGTCAGCGCAGACCTCATTTAAAGACGTTTGGCAGAAATAATCACCAATGTGATGGCCCAGGCCCAAGGGGTGGTAATCTTCAAAGGCGGCGGCGGCCTGGCCGTCATATAAGGTGATATGATCGTTATTACTCACCATGATGATCCCGAGGGGGATGTCTGAGAAGAGTTTTGTTAGTTGGTTTTTTTCGGCCTCTAAACGTGCTGTTTCTTTGGCGATGGCTTCAGCTGTTTTGTATTTTTCCTCGGAGAGACGCTTGGTTAAGGCGCTGGCGGCGGGGCCTAGATCTCCAAGGTAGCCGTTATGGCCGGGGGTGGCTTCATCTCTTAAATCAGTGTGGGCACGGGCGCGGAGGGTGGCGGCTAGTTGCTCGATCGCTTTGGCGATGTTTTCATCGAATAAACGCCAGATGAACAGGGTAAGGCCGATGACTGCAAAACCTGCCATGAGACCGGTGTTGATAAATGATGAAAAGATTTCATCATTTTTTAGCGGGCTGGTTATGTCTGAGTTTGTCAGGCGGCTGTAGTTAAACCAGAGCGCTGCGATTATACTACTGAGAGAGGCAAGCCCCAGGAATGCGAAGAGGAGACCTAGTCTCAATCTTATATTCGCGGGCTTCACCATCATCCCACCTTACACGCTGCTTGGGTGACCGGATCTTTAAGGCCGGTTATATGCCAATAAGCATTTTTAAGGCTGCCATCTTCTGCGAACTCGACCCCTTCTGTAAGGTCGGCGCGGCGGCCTGCTGTGCAATCAAATACAGCGCGAACCCTGTTCACCGGTGCCCACCGGCCATAGATGAGGAGATCAACTATGCGTTGGTCCGGGAATTTTTCATTGCGTTTGAGTGAAATGCCATCTACTGCGATGAAACGGTCTACATAGGGCCAAAGATATGTCCAGGGACGGTAGGCGGCTTTCTCTTCCACTGTATATGCGACTTCAATTCCTGTGGGGAGGGCGGCTGAGGTTCTTTGGAACCAGGTATATTCATTAAAAATGATGAAGCATAGCATGCCAATGCCTGCACCCACGGGGAGGAACCAGCCTGGTAGGCGGCTGCCGCTGAGGCGGTTAACCAACAGGATCACTCCGGCTACGGCGAAACCGATTGCAAAGGTTGCTATGAGTTCTAAAAACATAAAATACACTCTCGGTTTTCTTGCATTGTAATGCAGGCAGTTGCCAAAACTCTGTTTAGAGGCCTCCTCGCCCCTGGGTAATGGCGGCCTGCATTGTACGAACCACGACGAAGGCATCTCGCAGATGGCTGCGCTCAAATGATGATAACTCAGTTGGTCTCATAAAATTATTCGGTTTGATGCCTTGCTTAATTTGCCGGGCCTGATGTTGTAACCTTGTTTCGGCGATCAGGTCGTAAGCATCCAGAAGATCATGGGCACCTGAAGTGCTGATTGTGCCCGCTTGCTGGGCTGCAAGCAATCGCGCTCTGGTGTTTACTGGCTTAATCTGACCTTGCAGTGCGTAGATACGGCCAAGGTCAACTATGGGGATGACGCCATTTAATTTCAGGTCAATGTGATGTTTGTGCTCGCCAGACTTTAAAGTGGCTATGCCCCTGATAAGAGAGAGGGGCGGTGTGTGGGTGATTGAGTTAGACACCATATGGGCGATGAAGATGCTGTTAGATGAGGCTTTCTTTAATGTCTCAGTTTGCAGGTCTTGATAGAGAGATGCGGTGCCGCTTATCGCCCTGAGGTCAAACATTACTGAAGCAAGCATTTGGGCTTCTTTAACGGGGCTGCTTATCCATTTTTCAAAGTAGCTGCGCCAAACTGATTGCGGTTGCCGCCAGCGGTCATTGGTGGCCATCATGTCGCCGGGGCAGTAGACAAAGCCGCATTCGTTTAATCCATCAGCTACGATATGGGCTAATTTTTCAAAATAGATTTTGTCATCTTCGGTGATGCTGTCATCGAGGATCAGGCAATTATCCTGATCTGATACGCCGGTTTGCTCTTGCCGTCCTTGAGAGCCGCAGGCTAACCAGAGATAGGGTACTGGCGGTGGGCCGAGTTGATCTTCTGCCATTTTGATCAGGCGGCGGGTGACGGCGTCAGCAATATCTGTCACCAGGCGGGTGACGACATCATGGCGGTTGCCTGAGCCTGTGAGGGTGGCTAAAAGCTGCGGGATCTGGTTTGTCGCGTCTTTCAGGCTTGCGACTGTGTTGCTTTTACAAATCTGGCTAACGAGGGCTGCCGAGTTGACCATTTGGTAGCGGGCGAGATCTGTTTTTGTGACGATGCCGATGATCTCTTCGTTCGCAGCGATTGGAACATGGCTGATGGATTTTTCAATCATCAGATGCAATACATCTGAGCCAATTGCGCCGGGGGGGAGTGTAATCGGATTGCTGGTCATGTAGGCGCTAACGGGGGCGGTTAGATCATGGCCTTCTGCGACGACTTTTTTGGAAATGTCATTGAGGGTGATGATGCCGTTTAGGGTGGTGCCATCGCTTATTATGAGCGAAGAAACGCCTTTGTCTCGCATGAGTTTTGCGGCTTCGGTAATTGTGGTTGTGGGGGTGCATTCAATGAGGGTGGGGGTCATTAAATCCTCAACCGCTCTGGTGGCTAAGCTATTTGGGGCCTGGGCCTTAGAAGAGTTGCTTGATGGGGGCCCTGAATTAGCCTCTGTCTTTATCTCAGCTTGCGGTTTGCGGCTACGGGTGAAAAACTTTTGGAAGCTATCTTCTTTGTCTATCAGTTCTTCAATTGCTGTTTTTGGGAGACGTAACAGAGTGCAGTTTGTTGCCGCTATGGCGGTGGTGGCAGCTTTGCCGCCGCGCAATAAGCCGCGTTCGCCAAAGCTGTTTTTCTCTTTCAGGATAGAGACCAACTCACCAGTTTCCAAAGTTATATCAACATGGCCAGCGACTATAATATAGAGGCCCTTCAGTGTTTCACCGAAGAGATAAATGGGTTGGCCTTTAGCAAATCTTTGTGTTTCGACACGTGCGGCAACCGCTTCAAGCTGGCTTTCACTTAAGGTGTCGTAGGGGTGAATGGCACTTAGAAATTCGAAGAGATTTGGTGGGGCTTTGGTCAAGCTGGGCAACGTCCCGAGGCGATAATAGAGCTGATGAAAAACCATAAAAACATGGAAAAAGAAGTGAGGCGCGGGCCACCTTAGTTAGGTGGCCCGCGCTTCAGTTTGTTTAATGATCAGTTGCGGCACCTGCCCCACGAGGGACACGGACGCTTTCAACCAGTTCCTTAATATGGTCTGGTGTTTCTTTGGTGATCGATGAAACAAAATACGCAGCTGCAAAGTTGAGTACTGCGCCGATCGAGCCAATGGCTGTTGACTTAATGCCAAGCAGCGAGCCTTCAATTGTATCCGGGAACGAAGCTGTGCCTGGAATGAAGAACCAGCCTTTATGAAGGAAGATGTAGATGAGTGTGAATAGCAGGCCGGTCAACATGCCTGCAACGGCACCATGGTTGTTAATGCGCTTCACAAAAATACCCATCATCAAGGCCGGGAAGATAGAGGCCGCCGCGAGACCAAAGGCCAAGGCCACGGTTTGCGCCGCAAATCCGGGCGGGTTCAGGCCGAGATAAGTCGCTACAACGATCGCCACTGCCATAGACATACGGGCTGCTAATAGCTCCCCTTTTTCACTGATGTTGGGGTTTATTTGCCCCTTGATCAGGTCATGGCTAACAGCGGATGAGATCGCAAGCAACAGACCGGCAGCGGTTGATAGCGCTGCTGCCAGGCCACCGGCCGCGACAAGAGCGATAACCCATCCGGGCAGAGATGCAATCTCAGGGTTAGCAAGCACCAGAATGTCACGGTTAACCGTTAGTTCAGAGCCTTTCCAGCCGCGCTGTTCTGCTGTTGCTGCAAAGTCTGTGGACTTATCATTATACATCTGAATTTTGCCATCACCGTTCTTGTCTTCAAACTTGAGAAGTCCTGTGATTTCCCAGTTTTTCATCCAATCCGGGCGAGATTCGTATGACAGTGATTCAGAGGCGGTACCATTTGGATAAATAGTATCAATGATGTTCAACCGGGCCATTGCGCCAACAGCAGGTGCTGTCAGGTATAGAAGCGCGATGAAAACTAGTGCCCAACCAGCTGACCAACGTGCATCTGATACTTTTGGTACGGTGAAGAAGCGAATGATCACGTGGGGCAGACCGGCGGTGCCGATCATCAGTGAGAATGTGAATAACAGCATGTTTAACACAGCTGAGGGCGTGCCATCCTGGAAGGTGTATTCCTTGAAGCCAAGCTCAGTCACCACTTGATCGAGCCTTGATAGAAGGGCTTGACCGGATTCTAGATGTTCACCAAACAAGCCAAGCGGCGGCAGTGGATTGCCGGTTAGTTGCAGCGAAATAAAAATAGCCGGGATGGTGTAGGCTGTAATCAATACGCAATATTGCGCCACCTGAGTGTAGGTCACGCCTTTCATGCCGCCTAGCACCGCATAGAAGAACACAACCGCCGCGCCAATCATCAGACCGAGGGTTTTATCGACTTCAAGGAAGCGAGAGAAGGCAACGCCAACGCCTGTCATCTGACCGATAACGTATGTGATTGAGGCAACGATGAGACAGATCACGGCGATGATCCTGGCTGTCGGGCTGTAAAACCGATCGCCGATAAATTCTGGCACGGTAAACTTGCCAAATTTGCGCAGATAAGGCGCTAGTAACAAAGCAAGCAGCACATAGCCACCCGTCCAGCCCATGAGGAAGGATGAGTTTGTGTAACCACCAAAGGCGATGAGACCCGCCATTGAAATAAATGAAGCGGCTGACATCCAGTCAGCGGCGGTTGCCATGCCGTTTGTTACCGGGTGAACGCCCCGACCAGCGGCATAGAATTCAGATGTAGAGCCAGCACGGGCCCACACGGCGATGCCGATGTATAGTGCGAAGGTCGCGCCAACAAACAGCAGGTTTAAGGTATATTGATCCATGGTTCAGCTCCTATTCTTCGTCAACGCCAAATTTGCGGTCTAGTGTATTCATCCGCCAGGCGTAGAAAAAAATCAGACAAAGGAAAACCAGGATTGACCCTTGCTGTGCGAACCAGAAACCAAGATCAGTTCCGCCAACCTTGATGTCAGCCAATAGTGGCCGCAATAGAATGCCGAAACCGAACGAAACTGTTGCCCATATTATCAATGAGACAATGATTATTCTTACGTTAGCGGACCAGTAGGCATCTGCGCTACTTTGATCAGCTGTAGATTTTTGTGTGACATTGTTGTCCGTCATATTTCCCCCCCCATTTTGGGTTGTTAGGTTTTAATTTGCACCTAGAAGGTGACATGCGATTTAGGATGTTTTGTAGAAATGTCCTCCGTTGTTGAGCCATCTGAAGCTTCTGAGTGTGGGCGTTAAAAGCTGCGATTGTTGTGCAGCTACCTGAACGCTTAGCCAGATAATTGATCCAGATAATTCAGCTTATTCCTAGCTTTAAGGCCGCAAGCCAGTGCGCCATTTTCCCCAGGGTGGAAGTCTAATCACCGTAGGAATCTGTATTCAGATGCACTGCCAAGAGTCCTTGTGAAGCTGTCTGATGCTACCATAAGTCGAATTCTCGTCAATTTATATAAAGGGTTAGCTGTATTACTTTATCCAAACTCTGCGCTTATTCTTTTTGGTTGATTGTAAATAACTATTGGACAGCGCAATAACTTTGAAGTTTCCCCCTATATCTTAAGCAATATTGGAGAGGCCGGATGGGAGCTGATGGGAGGGTGCTGTTTGGGCTTGAAGGCGGTATTTCTGCTATTTCGGCAGTGATTTTGGTCTATTCGTGCCATTTGTGAGCCAGTCACTGGTATGAATCTAGACGTATTTTAGTACCGATTAGCATTTAAGCGAAATTAGCATTATCACTTCTGTAACAGGAATGTGGCAGCTGTTGTTTACAAGCTGATAATTAAGCTACACGGCACTTACGTGCTCACTATCAAAAGGGTAATCCGTTGGCAGATGAAAATAAATCCGTTGAAGCGGCCCGTCAGGCGGCGCTTGACTACCATGAATTTCCGAAACCAGGGAAGCTTGAAATAAGGCCAACAACCCCAATGGCCAGCCAAAGAGATTTGGCGCGGGCTTATTCACCTGGCGTTGCCGAGGCTTGCAATGAGATTGTTAAGGATCCGATGAATGCAGCGCGTTATACGGCGCGCTCTAATCTGGTTGCCGTTATTACCAATGGCTCCGCGGTGCTTGGGCTTGGTGATATTGGCCCCCTTGCTTCAAAACCTGTGATGGAGGGCAAAGCGGTTCTGTTTAAGAAATTTGCTGCCATTGATTGCTTTGATATTGAAGTGAATGAAACTGACCCTTTAAAGCTGGTTGATGTTGTGGTGGCGCTTGAGCCGACTTTCGGGGCCATTAATCTTGAAGATATTAAAGCGCCTGATTGCTTTATCGTTGAAAAGCTGTGCCGTGAACGGATGAATATTCCGGTGTTTCATGATGATCAGCATGGCACGGCCATTGTGGTTGGCGCTGCTGCTCTGAATGCGGCTCATGTGGCGGGTAAGGAGCTTTCAGAGATCAAGCTGGTTTCTACTGGCGGCGGGGCTGCGGGCATTGCTTGTTTGAATATGCTGTTAAAGCTCGGTGTGAAGCGAGAGAATGTTTGGCTTTGCGATAAAGTTGGCCTGGTTTATGAGGGGCGAACGGAGGATATGACGCCTGAAAAAGCCGCGTTTGCTCAAGCGACCGATTTTACCAGGCTTGATCAGGTTATTGATGATGCTGATTTATTCCTCGGACTATCCGGCCCGAATATCCTTGAGCCTGAGCTTGTTGCTAGAATGAGCAAAACGCCGATTATTTTTGCTCTGGCAAACCCTGTGCCAGAAATTGCACCTGAAAAAGCAAGCGCTGTTGCCCCAGATGCAATCATCGCGACTGGGCGTAGTGATTATCCTAATCAGGTAAATAATGTTCTGTGCTTTCCTTATATTTTTCGTGGTGCGCTTGATGTGGGGGCGACTGAGATTAATGATGAGATGCAGATTGCCTGCGTTGAGGCGATTGCTGAGTTAGCGCGGCAAACCACCAGTGCTGAAGCTGCCGCTGTTTATAAGACTGAGCGGCTGACCTTTGGTAAAGATTATCTCATTCCAAAACCGTTTGACCCGCGCTTAATGTCTGTTGTGGCAGCGGCTGTTGCCAAAGCTGCTATGGAGACCGGGGTTGCGACCCGGATGATACAAGATTTCACAGCCTATAAAGATAAGCTGAATAGCACAGTTTATAAATCTTCCTTCATCATGAGGCCGATTTATGAAGCGGCCCGCAAGGTCAGCCGACGCATTATATTTGCGGAAGGGGAAGATGAGCGGGTGCTGCGGGCCAGCAAAATGATCCTTGAAGACATGACGGAAAAACCGATCCTGATTGGGCGTCCTGATGTGATTAAACACCGGATTGAGCGGGCGGGTATTAACCTGGTTCCGAACAAAGATTTTGAAGTGATCAACCCTGAGGATGACCCGCGCTATCGGAGTTATTGGGAGGGGTATCATAAGCTGTTGGCCCGTAGAGGCATCACACCTGATCTTGCCAAAGCGATTATGAGGACTAACACCACGGCGATTGGTGCGATGGCCGTTAAGCTTGGAGATGCCAATTGCCTGATTGCCGGGACATTTGGGCAATATATGTGGCATCTCAATCATATTGACCAGATTTTAGGATGCGGCGAAGAGGGTGACCTCCAAACTATAGGCAAAACTCCCATTGGTGCCTTGTCGCTGATGATCAGTGAGGATGGCCCGTTATTTATAGCTGACACGCAAGTTCATCATGACCCGAAAGCCGAGCAAGTGGCGCAATCAGTTATTGGGATGGCGCGCCATATTCGCCGGTTTGGGCAAGAGCCGAAGATTGCGCTTTGCAGCCATTCTATGTTTGGTAATTTAAACTCTGACTCGGCTAGAAAAATGCGCGCGGCTCTTGCTATTCTGGATGAGCAGAATTTGGATTTTCAATATGATGGTGAGATGAATTTAGAGGCGGCACTAGACCCGGAAATGCGGGAGCGGTTTTTACCGGGCGTGCGCCTTGAGGGGCCTGCAAATGGTCTCGTTTTTGCGACGAATGACAGCGCCAGTGCTGTGCGTAATATCTTAAAAACTCGGGCTGGTGGGCTAGAGGTGGGACCAATTTTAATGGGCCTTGCCAACCAGGCCCATATCGTCACCCCTTCCATAACCGTGCGAGGACTACTCAATATATCAGCAATAGCCGGTGTGCCGGTTGAACATTATGGGTGAGTTATTGGGCTGCGACCATTTTTGAAGAAGAAATGGCGCACTCGTTCGAACATAGTTCGAACTCGATTATAGAGAAAGGGGCGCCCAACCCTAAAGGAATGGCGCACCCGGCACGATTCGAACGTGCGACCTCTGCCTTCGGAGGGCAGCGCTCTATCCAGCTGAGCTACGGGTGCATTAGAGGTTAGGTGCGCAACATATCTAAGTTTTACGGCAATCGCAATTCCCTTATTGTGGTATATGCTGTCTTTATCACTCTATTATAAATGATGTTGTATCAGCCGCTTTACTTCGAGCTGCGCTTAAGTTAACGCATTGGGACCAAGATGGGGCTACATTTGCGTGGAAATACCCTGTTTTATACTGGGGCGCGTTAAAACGGCACAGTCTTGGGCGCATCGGTAGATGGTATGAGTGATTTGCTATAAGGGGACTGGATTTGGCTAAGCAGAAAATCGTTATTATTGGTGGCGGCTTTGCCGGCGTGTTCGCGGCGAATGAATTGCGCAAAAGCATGAAAGATGAAGTCGATATTGAGTTGATCAATAAGGACAATTATTTCGTGTTCCAGCCTTTGCTGCCTGAAGTGGCGGGTGGTGCCCTCAACTCTTCTGATGCTATTACCTCTTTGCGTTTGCTGCTTGGTAAAGTGCAAGTGCGTCTCGCTGAAGTGGTTGATATTGATTTTGAGAAAAAATCTATCTCCGTTTTGCAGGGCACGCGGCGGATGCCGGTTGAGCTTACCTATGATCATCTGGTGCTTGCTATGGGGCAGAGCGCGGATCTCTCTCGGTTCCCGGGAATGACTGAGCATGCGCTGACGATCAAATATATGGGCGATGCTTTTACCCTTCGCAATCAGATCATACGCTGCCTTGAACATGCCGATGTGGCGCAGGTGCCTGAAATTAAAAAGCGCTTGCTGACTTTTATTGTTGTTGGCGCTGGCTTTTCTGGTGTTGAAACGGTTGGTGAGATCAAGCATCTCATTGATAAGTCTCTGCATTATTTCCCGAATATTAGTAAGGATGAGATCGATGTTCGCCTCATCGAATTTGCTGACCGTATTTTGCTGGAATTGCCGGGATCGCTTGGTGAATATGCGAAAAAACAACTTGAGAAAAACGGCGTTAAAGTCATTACCGGCGTTGGGGTGAACTCTGCCACAGGTACCAGCGCGGAGCTTTCAACTGGTGAGATTGTGCCGACAAGCACTGTGCTTGCAACCATTGGTACGGGGCCGAATGCGCTTGTTAAGAAGCTTGATCTTGACCTGCAATGGGGGAAAATTAAGGTTGATCGCTGCATGCGGGTGGCCGGCAAAGAGAATGTTTGGGCGCTTGGTGATGCGGCGCTAATTCCGATGAAAGACGAGCCGAGTGAGCGGCAGGATTTTGCACCACCGACCGCGCAATTTGCGGTGCGTGAGGGTAAGCAGCTGGCGCTCAATATCCGCCGGGTTATTCATGGCTGGGAGCTGAAAGATTTTGCCTATGTCTCGAAAGGCGCTCTGGCCTCGCTTGGTGCCTCTAAAGCTGTGGCTGAGGTGAATGGCATTAAGCTGAAAGGTGTCTTTGCCTGGTTGCTCTGGCGCTCATTTTATCTCTCCTTCCTGCCTGGGTTTGTGACCAAGGTGCGGGTGTTTATTAACTGGATGATGGATTCTTTCGTCAGCCGTAACCTGGCCTTGATTGAGGCCCCAACGCGGCCTGCGACCAGGTATCTCCATTATCGCAAGGGAGATATTGTGTTTGACCGCGGGATGATTGCTGATGGGTTTTACACGGTGATTAAGGGCAAGTTTGAGCTGGTTTATGAAGATGACAGCACTGGCGAGCGGGTGAAGCGAAGCTATGGGCCGGGTGAGCATTTTGGTGAGCGGATTATACTTGGCCGCGCGCAGCGTACGGGCCGGGTTAAGGCGAAGGAAGATGGTGTTTGCCTGTGGGTGGCGCGCGATGACTTTAAGCGCTTTGCTGATGGCTTTCCGATGCTGGATAAATATTTCGATGATTATATCCGCGAGAAATTCGGTGAGGAGGCGGTCTCCACCGATGATAAGCTTGAGCAGGATAATATTAACAGCAAGAGCTAAATGATTGGGGGCCTGAATTATGGGCCCCCTTTTTCTCGTTGGTTGCCTTTTCACTATCCCTTCGCCACATTCTAATTCTTCGCTTTTCCTTATCTCTCTAACTCTTCGGTTAGAAATGTAGATAGGTGGTTTTACCCAGCGAGCAGAAGTGCCATATTTGGCGCGAAGATTGACGCTGCAAGTAGCATATGGGTTTGTTTATATTTGAGCTCCCTTAATTGCTTGTGTTGCCGTCATATGATTTTGAACAGAGGCAGGGTTTTGCTATGCGGGTTTTTCTCATTGACGGGTCGAGCTATATTTTCAGGGCCTATCATGCCTTGCCGCCTTTAACGCGCCCGTCTGATGGCATGCCGGTTGGGGCTGTGCATGGGTTTTGCCAAATGCTCTGGAAGCTGCTGGAGGACACCAAAGATGTTGGTGAGCCAACGCATTTTGCCGTGATATTTGATGCGGCACGCAAAACCTTCCGTTCTGATATTTACCCGGACTATAAAGCCCATCGGCCACCAGCACCTGAAGATTTGGTGCCGCAATTTGATCTGATCCGCCAGGCGGTGGAGGCGTTTAGCCTGCCGCAGGTTGAGCGGGAGCGCTATGAGGCTGATGACATCATCGCGACTTATGTGAACCAGGTGGTTGAAGCTGGCGGTGAGGCGGTGATTGTTTCATCTGATAAGGATCTGATGCAGCTTATTCAGCCGGGCGTCACGATGTTTGACAGCATGAAAAACAGGGTAATTGGCCCGACTGAGGTTGAGGAGAAATTTGGCGTTGGACCTGAGAAGGTTGTGGACATACAAGCCCTTGCCGGGGATAGCTCTGATAATGTGCCTGGTGTGCCGGGAATTGGCGTGAAGACGGCGGCGTTGTTGATCCACGAATTTGGCGATCTTGATAAGTTGCTGGCGGGCGCTGAGACAATAAAACAGAAAAAGCGGCGGGAAAATCTGATTGAGTTTGCCGACCAGGCGCGCATTAGCCGGCAGTTGGTGCAGCTGTGCGGGGAGGTGCCGGAACTTGATGAGTTGGATAAACTAAAACTAGGTGAGGTTGATGAAGAGCGGATCTTATCATTTTTAGCAACGATGGAATTTGCCAAGCTTAGCGACCGGGTGGCGGCGAGTTTTGGTGTTGATGCGCCGAAAATTAAGGCGACCTCTCGCCAGGCCAAAGCGTTGGCTGCTGGCCCAGATGGGGGGGAGAGTGCTGGCCGCGAGGGCGGGGCTGAACTTTCTGGTGTGAGCAGGGCTTCTGAGGTGGCAGCGCGGCTTGGCCGGGAGATGGCTGAGATCCCCATTGATCCAGGTCAATATGAAACTGTTACCAGCATTGATGCGCTGGAGCGCTGGGTGCAAATGGCGCGGGATGCGGGCTATGTGGCGGTGGACACTGAGACCACCGGGCTTGATGCAATGTCCGTTGATTTGGTTGGTGTCTCTCTCTCTGTCGTGCCGGGGGCGGCTTGTTATATTCCTCTTGGCCATCGGGGTAGTGAGGGGCTTGATCTGCTTGGTGATGGTGATGTTGAGCAGATTGACAATGAGCCAGCCTTAGCACTTTTAAAAGAGCTGCTTGAAGACCCGGCGGTTTTGAAAATTGGCCAGAATTTAAAATATGATTATGTGGTGCTGGCACGGGCAGGTATTGAGGTGCATCCGCTGGATGATACGATGCTGCTTTCTTATGTGCTGGATGCTGGTGTGCATGGCCATGGTATGGATGAGCTCTCTGCGCATTATTTTGACCATAAGCCGATTAGCTTTAAGGAGATAGCTGGCACAGGGAAATCTCAGATTACCTTTGATCTGGTTCCTGTGGACAAGGCGACGGAATATGCTGGTGAAGATGCGGATGTGACGCTTCGGCTTTGGACGCTTTTAAAAGCGCGGCTGGTCGCAGAGCGGCGGGTGACGGTTTATGAAACGCTGGAGCGGCCTTTGGCGCCAGTGCTTGCGAGGATGGAGATGGCGGGCATTAAGGTGGAGCGCTCTATTCTTGCAGGGTTGTCGCAAACTTTTGCAGAGCGGCTCTCTCAACTTGAAGCCGAGATCCATAAGCTAACGAATGAGACTTTCAATATTGCGAGCCCGAAACAGCTAGGCGAAGTGCTGTTTGATAAGCTTGGCTTACCTGGCGGAAAAAAGACAAAAACCGGCGCCTGGGGCACCGGAGCTGGTGTGCTCGAGGTGCTCTCTGTTGATGAAAATCTGAGTGAAGAAGAGCGGCTGTTGCCGCGAACAATTCTTGAATGGCGGCAGCTTTCTAAGCTTAAATCTACCTACACTGATGCATTGCCAAAGTTTATAAATGAAAAAACAGGCCGGGTGCATACCAGCTATTCGATGGCGGCAACGACGACAGGGCGGCTGGCCTCTACTGACCCTAATATTCAAAATATTCCGGTGCGCACAGCTGAGGGCCGCGAGATCCGCACGGCATTTGTAGCGGAACCCGGAAGGCTGTTGCTCTCGGCTGATTATAGCCAGATTGAGCTGCGTATTTTGGCGCATATGGCTGAAATTCCGCAGTTAATCCAGGCGTTTAAAGACGGCCATGATATTCATGCAATGACCGCATCAGAGATGTTTGGGGTATCGCTTGAGGATATGGATGCGGCGACCCGGCGGCGGGCTAAGGCGATTAACTTCGGTATCATTTATGGTATTTCAGCGTTTGGGCTGGCTAATCAGTTGGGTATTTCGCGCGGTGAAGCTGGGGATTATATCAAGACTTATTTTAAGCGCTTCCCCGGCATTCAGGATTATATGGAAGAGATGAAGCAGCTTGTTCACAGGCAAGGCTATGTCGAAACGTTGTTTGGGCGGCGGGTGCATTACCCGGAAGCGAATTCCAAGAACCACCAGCAGAAGGCTTTTGTTGAACGGGCGGCAATTAACGCGCCGATACAAGGGACGGCGGCGGATATTATACGCCGGGCGATGGTGCGGGTTGAACCAGCTTTAACTGAGGCTGGATATGATTGCCCGATGCTGCTGCAGGTGCATGACGAATTGATTTTTGAGCCTGTGGCCGCTGATGCTGAAAAAGTCAGCGCCGTTGTGGTTGATGTGATGGAGCAGGCGGCCTTGCCGGTTGTTGACCTCAAAGTGCCTTTGAAGGTGGATGCGAGGGCGGCGAAGAATTGGGATGAGGCCCATTAAAGCAGTAACTTAAATAAGCTCCGGCTAATAGATGTCTATCATTGACCGCTCATTCCAGCTGTTACGAAATCTGATTTTTTCAAGAGACTTATTAGGGTGATGCCAACCTCTTCAAAAGCTTCTTTAGCGCCTTCTTCGCGATCAAGGATGGTGATCACATGGGCAACGGTTGCGCCATCTTTGCGCACGGCTTCAATGGCTTTGATGGCCGAGCCGCCGGTTGTTGTGACATCTTCTACAATGATGATTGATTTGCCGGATAGGGTTTGATCATCTTTCAGCCCTTCAACAAGGCTTTGGGTGCCATGGTCTTTGGCTTTTTTGCGTATGATAAAGGCATTTATGGGTTCACCGCGCAGGGCAGAGACAGGGGCGATGGCAGAAGCGATGGGCACGGCACCAAGTTCCAGGCCGCCAATAGCATCAAATTTCTGGCCAAGATTTTTCACCTCATCGAGCATAAGGTTGGCGATCAATAGGGCGCCATCCGGGTCCAGCATGGTTGGCTTCATATTGAAATAGTGGCGAGATTTTTTGCCTGAGGCCAGGGTCATCTCATCACCGTAGCGATAGCTTTTCTCTTTAACTATTGTTTTCAGTCTGCTGCGCATGTCTTCGTTAGAGAGGCCATCTAGCGTCAGTTTCATATTATCGACCCTGTTAATTTCTTTAGTACTTTCAGTAACTTACCTGTCTTCCAGGCGACGATCCAGGATGATCAGCGTTCTATAGGGGAGTCCGTCATTGCTCAGCATGTCCTGGAATTCTTTAACGTTCAGCTCTTTCTGGCCAATTGGTTTTTCGCCGTGCTTATGGCAAAGGACGGTGATTGGCCCGCTTGCAACGGCATAGATAGTTTGAACGGTGGTGTTGAGTTTGTCTTTGCCATCATCAGTTAGGGGGGCTGTTTCTCCGGAGCCATCAAAGTTACCCTGAAACCAGTTTGGGGCGATGATGTTGGCCCAGTGCATGTCAGGTTTGGGTTTGCCGAAAAGATTTTGCCAGATGGTTTGCCCGGGGCCAAAGTCAGCGAGGATGTCTTGCTCCTGTAACTTTCCCTTTATGTCCTCTCCTTTATCAGCGGAAATAGGGGGATAATCAATGGAGAGCATGACAGTCATGTGGGAAACTCCTCTGGTGGCGGCATAGCGTTCAGCTGCCGTGATCGGTTTTATCTTACAGTCGCTTATTTGTTTCTTGAAGATAATCACTTGCTTATAAAGTTTCTATTGGTTTCCTGCAAATGAGTTTTCATGATTTAAGACGAAGTTTGTTGTCGGTGGCAACACTAAGCTGGTTGGTGATGTTGCGGTATAGATCCGGGTTTTGCCGAATAGCCGGGGCATGTTGAAAAGGGGAGTGGGATTTATGAGTGATAATGAGGCTGCTATTGATCTTGAGATAAGGGCTGTGCTTACAGGAAAAGTGCAGGCTTTTGGTCCCGATGGTGTGCCGAGTGCGATCGCAAAAAATGCTGTATCTGGTGCCGTCGCATTTGATGAATTTGGTCTTGTGAGTGATGAGCAGGGGGATCTTTCTGTTCATGGCGGGGTGGACAAGGCGCTGCATCACTATCCTTTTGAGTATTATGAACGGTGGCGTGCTCTTTTGGCGGCGGCTTCAGCTGGGAAGCATCCTAACCTTAGTCATCCCGGCGCTTTTGGTGAAAATCTTTCAACCTTGGGGCTGCAAACGGGCGATGTTTGTGTTGGTGATATTTTTGAGCTTGGCAGCGGGGTGGTTCAGGTTAGCCAGGGGCGGACGCCTTGTTGGAAATTGAATGAGCGTTTTCAAACGCCATCGATGGTTAAGATGGTGATATCAAGCGGCATGACCGGTTGGTATTACCGGGTGTTGCAGCCGGGGGCGGTACAAAGCGGCGATCGACTTGTATTGAAAGAGCGAATGGCGGCAGCCTGGCCGCTCATGCGCTTAGCAGCGTTGATGTCTGATCGCAGCTTTGATCTTGAGTTGGTCGAAGAGGTTGCGGGCTTTCCTTTTCTATCAGAGAGCTGGCGGCAGAAATTGTTGAAGCGCCTGGCTAAGGGCTCTGAGAGGCGTGAACCTTAAGTGTTTGTTTTTTTTCGGGCGATCATCAATTCAGAAAATAAAAGGCCATTCCATAATGTGAGGAATGGCCTTTTTTATGGTTGTGCGGTTTTTTTTAAGCTACTGATTAGATATCAGCGCCTATTTTTTAGCGGCTTCCGGCAAGCTCTTGCTCTGGGTTGGCGCCAATTTTATGAATGGCTAGATCGGCGCCTTTCATCTCTTCCTCTTTGCTGAGGCGTATGCCTAGGGTGACTTTCAAGACACCGTAGACAATAAGACCAGCCATAAGGGCATAGGCTGCACCGAGCAAGCTGCCAACTAGTTGGCTCATGAAGGTAACGCCGCCAAGGCCGCCAAGGGAAGTGAGGCCAAAGATGCCGGCTGCAATGCCGCCCCAAACGCCGCAAAGCCCGTGCAATGGCCATACACCCAGCACATCATCAACCTTCAGTTTGTTTTGGCAATATTCAAACATATAGGTGAAGAGCGCGCCGGCGATGGCACCTGTTGCCAGGCTGCCGAGCGGGTGCATGATGTCTGAACCGGCGCAAACGGCAACGAGGCCTGCCAGGGCGCCGTTATGGACGAAGCCGGGGTCATTACGGCCCGCAATGAGGGCTGCGATGATGCCGCCTGTCATAGCCATGAGCGAGTTGATAGCAACAAGGCCTGAGGCGTCTTTTAATGAACCTGCTGTCATTACGTTAAAGCCGAACCAGCCAACGCAGAGCAACCATGAGCCTAGAGCCAACCATGGGATAGATGAAGGCGGAATACCGATTAGGCGGCCTTTTTCATTATAGCGGCCAAGGCGGGTGCCCAGGAGGATTACCGCTGCAAGGGCTATCCAGCCGCCAACAGCATGGACAACAACGGAGCCAGCAAAGTCATGGAATTCAGCGCCGAAGCTTGCCTTCATCCAGTCCTGGAAGCCGTAATTGCCATTCCAGATCATGCCTTCGAAGAAGGGGTAGAACAGGGAAACCAGCAGGAAGGTGGCAATGAGTTGCGGCCAGAAGCGAGCCCGCTCTGCAATGCCGCCAGAGATGATGGCGGGGATCGCAGCTGCGAATGTGACCAGGAAGAAGAAGCGAACAAGGGTGAGGCCCTGGGCTTCAAAGGTTTCACCGCCCGCTGCGCCTGTGAGCACGGAGGCATCTGCGAAGAAATGCGTGCCGTAAGCCAGGTAATAACCGATGAAAAAGTACGCAATGGTGGACATTGCAAAATCAACCAGAATTTTAACCAGGGCGTTGACCTGATTTTTATGTCTGACAGTGCCAACCTCTAGAAATGCAAAGCCTGCATGCATGGCAAAGACCAGGATGGCCCCCATCAGCACGAAGAACAGATCAGCACCTGCTGTAATATTGTCCATTTGTTTAACCCCCTATCCCGTTAAGAATTTTCTTTTATTTCAATTGGGTGAGGGAATTACAAAGATTATGCCAGATTGAGTGCTTAAATTTTGAGCATGCGATTCAATGGATTAGGCAAATCAGGTAAATATCGCACAGCACATAAATGGCTAATATATAGGCAATTGCATTCGCGATGCCTAATAATTAGCCAGAGCGAGGTGGCTGGTATTTGGGGGGGGCGTATGATGAATTGGGATGTTGGTTAGATATAAAAAACCGGGGGCGCGGTGTGCGCCCCCGGAAAGTTTAAGTGGGGAGATAAACTTAATAACCCTTTTTAAACTCTGGGTAGGCTTCAAGGCCGATCTCGGTAACGTCGAGGCCTTTCAGTTCCTGCTCAGGTGTGCAGCGGATGCCGACTGTAAATTTCATAAGTGCCCAGAAGACAAAGCTTACGATAAATACGAAGCCGCCGATTGCGCCAACACCAATTGCTTGGGTCACGAAAGTGGCGTCTGAGTTGGTGAGCGGCACAGCCATTGTGCCCCAAATACCGGCGAAAAGGTGAACCGGAATAGCGCCAACAACATCGTCAATTTTCAGACGGTCAAGCAGTGGTACTGTGAAGATTACGATTACACCGCCGATGGCGCCAATGATGATGGCCCATACTGGTGATGGTGTAAGCGGTTCTGCAGTGATGGCAACCAAACCAGCCAGCGCGCCGTTAAGAGCAAAGGTTAGGTCAACTTTCTTGTAAAGAATTTCAGAAAGAAGGATTGCAACCACAACGCCTGCAGCAGCTGCAAGGTTGGTGTTTACGAAGATGGTTGAAACGGCTGTTGCGTCTGCATTTGTTGCAAATGCAAGTTGTGAAGCGCCGTTAAAGCCAAACCAGCCGAGCCATAGGATAAATGTACCCAATGTAGCTAGAGGCATGTTTGAACCTGGTAGAGGTGTCAATTTGCCATCAGCATATTTGGCTGTACGAGCGCCAAGTAGAATAGCGCCAGCAAGAGCTGCCCAGCCACCTGTTGAGTGCACGATTGAAGAACCGGCAAAGTCGAGGAAGCCCATTTTGTTCAGGAAGCCACCGCCCCATGTCCACGCGCCGATGATCGGGTATAGAATACCTGTCAGGAGAGCAACGAAGATCAGGAAAGGCCAAAGCTTGATACGCTCAGCAAGTGTGCCGGAGACGATAGACGCGGCTGTTGCACAGAATGCCATCTGGAAGAACCAGTCTGAGGCAGCTGAGTAATCACCCGTGTCACCAGCGGCGGCTGGCATAGCTTTGGGAAGGAATGTGCCGATGTAGCCACCGTCAACGCCTTCATACATAACGTTATAGCCGATGAGCCAGAACATTAAGCCTGCGATTGAATAAAGCGCAATGTTCTTTGTACATTGCATGGACACGTTTTTAGCTTGAACCATACCGGCTTCAAGCATTGCAAAGCCAGCGGCCATCCAGACAACAAGGATACCACCGAGCAAAAATAGCAACGTGTTAAAAATAAAGGCTGGATTAGCGGCTGCGGCCGCTTCTGCCTCTTGTGCGAAGACGGGTGTTGCGGCTGTGAGTGCAATCGCAGCGATACCCGCTCCTATAAGATGATGTGCCTTAAACATTTGTACCTTCCTGTCGTTATTAAAGCGCGTTTTCATTTGATTCACCTGTCCGAATGCGTACGGCTTGATCCAGTGGCAGAATAAAGATCTTGCCATCGCCTATTTCACCGGTACCGGCGGAGCCTTTGATTGCTTCAACAATCGGAGCAACCCGATCAGCTTTGGAAGCTATTTCTAGTTTTACTTTTGGAACGAAGCTCACGCTGTATTCAGCGCCGCGATAGATTTCGCTTTGGCCGCGTTGTCGCCCATAACCTTTAACCTCGGTTACCGTCATGCCGGTAATGTCCAGCCCGCTAAGGCTTTCACGTACCGCTTCAAGTTTATGAGGCTTGATTATCGCTGTAATGAGTTTCACGTCATCCCCCTCTCTGTCCTTTGAGATGTTAGCTATTCTCTGGATCCTGATATCCACGCATAGCAACTGACCCGCTGAGGCGAGTCCCGGTTGTTATTACAAGTGACGTGCCAAATTGCCGACACAATTTAAGTTATTGATTTAATTGATTAAAATTTTTTTGGAGGGTGGAGGTGTCTAAAAAACACCCACTAGTATGATTAAAAAATAATCATTGTAGGCATTTTGATTAAATAATGTGCATCTATTTTCGTTGCACTGGACGGGTCAAACCTTCTTGTGCTGTTGAGGCTATTAACTTGCCATTTTGGTCATAAAACTGGCCAAAACATAACGCTCTGGCACCATAGGCATTTGGGGATGTCAGGCGATAAAACAGCCAGTCATTGATGTCAAATGGCCGGTGAAACCAGATGCTATGATCGAGGCTTACTGTCATGATTGCGGGGTCGAACAGCAATTTACCATGGGCAATGAGGGCGGTATCTAGCAAGGTGAAGTCGCTTACAAAAGCAAGGGCTGCTTTTTGAATAGCTTTAGAGCCGTCTATTTTACCGCTTGGTCTGATCCAGAAGCCTTGCTCCGGTTTGGAGGGGGTAGGGTTTATATAGCGGTTGATATCTATAGGGCGCATTTCAAAGGAGCGATCACGCAGAAAGTAAGCCACAACCTCAGGCGGGAGTTTATCGCTATGTTGATCCAATAGTTCGGCAGCGTTCGGCAAATCTTCCGGTTTTGGGATATCCACTAAGCTGTCTTGATGGTCTAACCCGGTTTCTTTGCGATGAAAGGAGGCTGACATGGCGAAAATAGTTTCATTGCCTTGTTTCGCGTGGATCATTCTGGTTAAAAAGCTGCGGCCGTCATGAACCGGGTCTACATGATAACTCACAGCTTGATCTGGGTCCCCTGGGCGCATGAAATACCCATGCAGGGAATGGCACTCTTTATCTGGCGCTGTTTTGCTAGCGGCTATAAGGGCCTGGGCAATGACTTGACCGCCATAAACCCGGTTCCAGCCTGGATCATATGAGGGGCCCTCATATATAAGCTCGCTTTTGGGGGTTAGATTTAAAGTATCCAGAAGAATTTCGAAGGCTTTGCTCATATAGGCTATAATTTGATATGTTGCTTATTGGGTTCGCTCACATAGGGGCAAGCTATTATTTGTTGCGCTTTCGCAAGGAAATAAGGCCCTGCATCCTTTAAGCTGGTTGCGATACTGCCTCTGTAGAAATGGGCCGAAAAACGCTGTAAATGTTACCAAGCCTGACGCAGAGCTACTTGTTGTTTGCGCCGAGCATGTCACACTCTCCTTCTGATGAACAGGGTATTTTGATTTATGAAAGCCGATGAAAAAATAGAGAAATATGATGTAGCACTCGTCGGCGGCGGGCTGGTTGGGGCGGTAGCGGCGCTTTCGCTGTCGCAGTTTACTGACCGAGATTTCAAGCTTTTGCTGATTGAGAGGCCCGATTTTGCGTCACCTAAACGCCATGAGGGCCGCGCTTATGCGCTGTCTGAAGGGTCGCGCATGTTGCTTGAGATGCTTGGCCTATGGCAGGCGATTGAGCCTCATGCCCAGCCAATTGAAGAAATTGACATCACTGATAGTGAGTTGGAAACAGTGTTTCGGCCTGTGTTTCTGCATTTTGAAGGTGAGATCGCCATGGGGCGGCCTGGAGCTTACATTATTGAGCATGAGGTGCTGGCTGAACCTATTTATGATCAGCTGTTTAAGGCTCAGAACATACACATCCACACTGAGGGCGCTTTCTCGGGGCTTGAGACAGGAATTGAGAGTGGGCTTGATGCGGCGGAGCTGTTATTTGATGATGGCAGTGAGACAGCGCAGGCGCTCTTTAAGGCTGATCTGGTTATAGGCGCAGATGGGCGGGGGTCTCGGGTGCGTGATTTTGCGGGCATCAAGACCTTTACCTCTGACTATAACCAGGATGGCATTGTTGTAACGGTGGAGCTGAGACAACCGCATGGCGGTAAGGCTGTGCAGCATTTTCTCCCCTCAGGGCCATTTGCTATATTACCGCTCACGAATGATCGTGCCTCCCTTGTTTGGACAGAGGCGCGGGGCGTGGCGGCTGAAATGTGCGCGCTTTCAGATGATGAGTTTATTGGCGAGGTGAATAAACGCTTTTCACCAAAGCTTGGGACCGTGGCGCTCTCTGGGCGGCGGGGGCATTTTCCGTTATCTCTGCTGTTGGCGCGCTCGTTTATTGGGCCGCGTGTGGTGCTGATTGGCGATGCCGCGCATGGGGTGCATCCGCTTGCCGGGCAAGGCATGAATATTGGCTTTCGGGATGTGGCGGCGCTAACGGAGATCCTCGTTGAGACGCGGCGGCTTGGGCTTGATATTGGCGGTGATGTTGCGCTCACTAAATATCAGACCTGGCGGCGGTCTGATGGGGTTATGTCTGCTTTTGCTATGGATGGGTTGAACCGGCTATTCACTGCGGAGGCCTCATCATTGCGAGAGTTGCGCGGTTTTGGGCTGCGTTTGGTTGACCGGCTACCACCAGTGAAAGATTTTTTCGTGAAAGAGGCGGCCGGTGTTAACGGCGATGTGCCAAAGCTGATGCAAGGTCTTGAGATTTAAAGGGCTGGCGGCTTGAGCTTGCTACCTTGCGGCCAAATCTTGCTAGCTTGCGGCCAATCTTTCTACCCCGCGGCAAGGCTATGGCGCGGCAGCGGGAAGGTTCTATATTGATCGACAGCTTGCACCATCAGGTCGTCATAATCAAAAAACGGCAAAAACTCATCGCTTAAGATATTGCGGGCACAGAGCTTACCGCCAAATGAAGGCATTATCAGCCGTTTGCCGTTTGAGACAAAACAGGGGTAGCTGATTTCTTTTTGCAGGTCTTGCCCCCCGTATTCGCAGGCGATTTTGGCCATAGGATACATGCCGCCTGCAATCTCATAAGCGACGGGGACATTGCGTGGTTGTGCCCTGAAATCGAAATTACCATGATTGTATGATGAAGCGCGGATGCCGCCTACAAGGCTTGGCAAATGGCGAGACATGCCGCCTGCAACCCAAATCCAATCAACCTGTTTTTGAATATCATAGAGGATGTTCAGGTCATTCCCATGAATGTGGTAGGGGTCATCGAGCCGGCGGAACGGGCGGCCAATGGCGATGACTTGTTTAATTGCATGGGTGTCGATGAGAGCGCGGATTGCACCTAACAACTCACTGGCCTGAGTTTTCAGGCTGGGTTGTAGCATCGCACTTAAGGAGCCACCGCTGCGCAAGTAGAGGTCTGAGACAATCAGGGTTGCCTCCTCTGGCCAGATGAGCGCACCTGTTGGATGTGCGATAAAGGTTTTATCGCACAAGGGGAGATGCTCTTCTCGTCTGTTGATTTCGCGTAGCAGATACTCTGCCATTTAATGCCTCGTCGCACTTCAATTAAACTGGTGTTTGCCTTAAAGGCTGATAACGCGGAACATAATGGAGAGGGGCGCTTTGGGCGCCCGAGATGAACGCCTGTTTGAAAGCTATATAGACTGTTTAGTGATTCGGTTTCTTTAAAAGACTAACAATGGTTTTGGCTTGTCACAAGAGGATTTAGAGGCTTTACCCGATAAGGGCTAGTGTGGGTTTTCAGCTTTGTTTATAGTGCCGCTATTGCTGAGTGAATTGCAGTTATCTGGTTGTCTTAAACCGCTTAAAAGGAACAGTTGATGGATAAGTTTTTTGAAGGATCTGCCCTTTGGACGATTATACGCCTGGTTATAATTTCTTTGATCGTTGGGGTGGTTTTGGCGACCTTTAATCTGGATGCGTTCGACCTTATCCAAAAGCTGCGTGAGCTTATTCGGTATTTCTATAGCTTTGGTTTTGAGGCGCTGCGCGGGGCGTTTGAATATTTCCTGGTCGGTGCTGTGATTGTATTCCCGATCTGGATAATTTTGCGGTTGGTCTCTGTGGCTGGCAACAAAAATGATGGCGGTAAATGATCTGAAGCCGTTTCCACCCTTGCAATCGAAGCCTTGATGAGTTGATTAAACGCCCTCATTCAGACCCAAACTACCCACCTCTGACCATCGCAGAAGGTGGGTAGCTTTTCTAAAGGCTTGTGTGTTTTGGAAGAGGGGTGTGTTTTGCGCTGGTTTGAATATGTTTGCGCCTATTCGAGGCCTAGAGAATTTCAAGCACAGCTTCTGGCGGCCGGCCGATGCGGCCTTCTTCATCGTTAAAGACGATTGGGCGCTCTATTAATTCAGGGTGGGCTGTCATCACGGTGATGATGGCTTGTTCTGAGAGGGCCGGGTCTGCCAGCTCCAGGGATTTATATAGTTTTTCCCCGGTGCGCAGTAATTCCCTGGCTTCAATGCCTAGTTTCAGCACCACTTCCTCTAGTTCATCTGCTGTTGGGGCGTCCTCTAGATAGAGGCGTATTTCTGGCTCAATGCCTTTTTCTTGCAATAGGGCAAGGGTCTGGCGGGATTTGGAGCAGCGGGGGTTATGATAGATGGTGACAGACATTTCTGTTTCCCTTTTCGCTTGAGGGGCGGGTTTTAGTAACATTATGGCCGCCAACCTTATTGCCGTAGGGGGAGCTTGTGTTGACCTCAAGTTTTTAACTCAAGTGTGTGCACAAGTTTGCGCGAGAGGGGCCCGTGCATTACTTCCCGGTTTGGCAACTCTGTTTTTCTATGAAAGTTACGTCTGATATAGGCTGTTAGTTGCCTAACTACAAGAGATAAGGGCATAAGCCCTGATACTAAGACAAAAAGCCGCTGCTCTTAATATGTAGAGCTGCGGCTTTTTGTTGTTTGTTCGCCGTATGGCCAATTGGATAGAGCGTATGTTTTGGCTATTTGCCAGCTGCTTTTCTGACGGCTGCAACGGTATTGGCGCCAAAATTGCCATCTACGCCGCCAGAGTAATAACCATTCTTTTTGAGAATGCGCTGGAATTCACGGCGGAAATCTTCTGGCCAGACGGTGTAATTGCCGGTCATCTGATCAATGGAAAATTGGTTGCCAGAGCGGACAGCTTTATATACGGCTTCTGCTCCTTTTTGTGGGCTGCGGGCTGTGCCTCTACCAGAGGCATACATCCAACCGGTGTTGTGCAAGCCTTGTAAATCACCTGCCTCGCCGGCTTTTTTGTAATAGTAGAAAGCTTTGGCGTAATCGATGCTGACGCCTTTGCCGGTTTCATACATCCAGCCGAGGTTCGTCATGGCCAAGGGTTCACCAAGGGCTATGGCTTTTTCATATAGCTCAACAGCTTTTTTATAGTTTATGGAGACAACATTACCTTTGGTATACATCCAGCCAAGGTTGTTAATGCCCATACGCTCGCCAGCGTCAGCCGCCTTTTGGTAATATTCAAAGGCTTTATGCAGATTGCGTGCGGTGCCATAGCCATTTTCATTCATCCAGCCGACATCTGTCATGGATTGAGCATGGCCTTTTGCGGCTGCTTGCATAAACAGCTCCAGGGCTTTTTTGAGGTTTTTGCTTTTACCGCCGGTGCCATATTGATAGTTTTTAGCAAGATTATAAAGTTCGCTTGCCGGCTCATTTGAATGAGGGATGTTCAGGTCAGGCTTGGGCGGCGTGAGGGTTGCAACAGCGCTGCCTTTAAGCTCTTTCAGCCGGGCTTGGGCGAGGCGATAGAAAATGCCGTTATGGCATTCAGTTAAGAAGGCTTCGACCTGAGCTTTTGTGGCTGTGGTGGCGATTTGCGGCCAGATAGAGCAGGCCGTTGTTGCTTTGACGGCTGGTGTCTGCTGGATAACCACATTGTTCACGACCTTTTTGGGGGCGATGAAGTAGAAGGGGTCACCGCTGATGGAGCCATAAATAAATGGCTGTTGGCGGCGGTTCGTGGTGCGGATGACCTGATCTCTTACTTTACGGAATAGCAGGCTAATCTCAATACCGGGTTTTGTTAAAGTTTGCGCCAGCGCTTCAGCGAAGGGGCTGTTTTGGCCTTCGCCATCTTCAGCCACAGTGCCATGCTTTGAGGCGTAAACAACGAGGCTATCACCAAGCGGTTCAACCGGTGCCAGGCCGCGAGTAACGCTGCGGGTGCGGTTGCCAGCCAGTTTCATTTGGGCTGAAAACGGATTGTTACGGCAGGCATCTAGCAGGACAATGCGCAAGCGCTTTGCGCCTTCTAGGGCCGTGGTGACAAGATTGAGAGTGAGAGCTTCATGGTCCAGATCTCTATCCCGGCGCAGTTCTGCATCGTTTGGGATGAGGTAGTTGCGACCACTCATCTCAATGCCATGACCGGCGAAATAAACGACGGCAACATCTGAGTTGTCAGCTTTATCCGCAAAATTTCGTACGGAATCTCTAAGGTCATTAATGCCTAGATTTGTTTTCAAGGTGACGTCAAAACCGATGCTGCTGAGAACAGACGCGATGCGGGTGGCATCTTTGACGGGATTTGGTAGCTGTGAGGCGTTATTGTAATCGGAAATACCGATGACCAAGGCAACCCGGCGCTGACCTTCTGCGGCATAACCTGGCGTGAGCGAGGTGAGGGCAAAGGCGACTGTTACCAAGAAAAAGAAACTAACTGCGCGGCGCATTCTTCTTCTCCTGAAGCTGTGTGAAAAAGGTCTGAATATACACTGATTATTTTACGCAAAAAACGGGCTAATTGAAAGGCCTGTTCTTCGGAAACTTGGGGGCTGGTGTAATTTCATCCCGCTTCGACCTTCGGCTGAATGACGGGCGGCTTATTCTTCCGGCAGATTTGCCCATTTTTCAGCTGTGCGGCCGCGAATGCTGGCAAGGGAATGAAGGTTTTCAGCGTCGAGCCTGGTAATCAGCCCTTTTAGAATGTCTCGAACCAGGGGCGGGCCTTCATAGATCATGCAGCTATAGAGCTGGATGAGGGTGGCGCCTGCTTCAAATTTCATCCAGGCGGTTTCAGCATTTTCAATACCGCCAACGCCAATGATTGGCAGGGCGCCGCCCGTGATAAGGTGAGCTCTTGCTAACATGCGGGTGGAGCGGCGGAATAGCGGGCGGCCTGAGAGGCCACCTGCTTCTCTCGCGGTTTTGGATTCTTTCAGGCCGCCTCTCGCGAGGGTTGTGTTCGAGATAATTACCGCGTCTACATTATGCTCCATCAGCCGGTTGAGAATGGGGGTTAGCTCATTATCTTTCAGGTCCGGGGCAAGTTTGACAAAGATAGGACGGTGTTTGCCGCCTTTATCAACGATGCGTGTGCGCTCGGTCATGAGGGTTTTTAACAGCTCCCCCAGGGCATCGGGGCTTTGGAGGTCTCTTAAGCCTGGTGTGTTGGGGGAAGAGATATTGATGGTGAAATAATCTGCGACACCCTGGAATGTCTGGAAGCCTTCAAGGTAATCTTCGACCCGGTCCCGGCTGTCTTTATTGGCGCCAATATTGACCCCGATGACGCCGTTCATATTGCGGCCCTGCAAACGATAGAGGGCTGCTTCCTGGCCTTCATTATTAAAACCGAGGCGGTTGATGATGGCGCGGTCTTTTGGCAAGCGGAATATGCGTGGTTTAGGGTTTCCAGCTTGTGGCTTTGGCGTGAGAGTGCCGACCTCTACAAACCCAAAGCCGAGGTTTAACAGCTCGTTGGTGACTTCGGCGTTTTTATCAAAGCCGGCGGCCATGCCAAGCGGGTTTTTGAGTTTAAGGCCCCATAATTCCTGATGGAGGCGTGGGTCATCTGGCGCGCAGGAGAGCTGTGGCAGGTTGGCTTTGAGCGCTTTTATGGCCAGGCCGTGGGCTTTTTCCGGGTCGCACATGAAGAGTGCTGGTCGTGCTAATTTGAAAAAGTTTACCACGTGATTGCCTATCTCGTTGTATTTGGAATGTTATGGGTTGAGAGGTTTAAAGAGGGGAGATGTTTTCGCCCGCTTGATTTTTCTCTATGGGCTTTTCCCACGAAATGGCTGCTGTTGGCAATGGGGCATATAAATGCGGGAATAGAGCGCCGCCGCGAGAGGGTTCCCATTTAAGATCCGGGCCGAGAGTTTCTGCGTCTATGGCGATGAGGAGCAGGTTACTTTTGCCCTGATAATGTTTGTTCAATGTTGCTTGCAGCTGCTCTTCCGTTGAGAAATGAATGAAGCCATCTCTTAGGTCATCAGCGGAGCCATTATAGCGGCCTTCAGCTATGGCGAGGGCCCAGTCTGCTTGTTCGGCAATTTTATAAATTAAGGTCATTTGTGTTTCGTTTCTTCATTTGCGTGAGGTTCTGTGTTGGGGCGGCTGGAAGTGTTTTTTACCTATGTCTGCTTTTTTTGTGAAGTTTCATTGGGTTGGCTAATTTGTCTTGCGGTTGGGTGGTTTTGTTATTTTACGGGGTGCCTTTGGCGGGCGTAATGATCAGCATAAAGACAATTCAGGTTAACTCGCATTGGTTGAAATTATTTCTGTATTTTGTGTGAAAACTGCGCTAGGAAGGCATTAATCCCTTTAATAGGATAATAATCCTCTTTCCGCTTAGGTGGTTTTGACATGATTACACATGATGCAATCTGGGCTGCAATTGATAGTCTTGCAGCACGTTATACGCTTTCTCCTTCTGGTTTGGCGCGGGCTGCTGGCCTTGATGCCACAACTTTTAACAAATCAAAACGTTTTACTGCAAGTGGCCGAGAGCGCTGGCCGAGCACTGAGAGCCTGGCAAAAGTACTTGAGGCGACAGGCGCAAGCTTTGATGAATTTTTGATGCTGATGGCTGCAACCAACCCGAGAAATGGCATATTTGGTAGCACTGTACCGTTGATTGATATGGATTTGGCTGCTGATGATAACATGTTCGGCCCTGAGAGATTGCCGGTTGTGGCGGAGTGGGATGAGATCAATTTTCCTGAAGTCGCCGATGCGGATATGTTTGCGCTTGAGGTGGTTGCTGATGAGTATGAGCCGGTTTACTGGGCGGGAGACATTTTGATTTTATCCCCCGGAGCTGAATTGCGGCGGGGTGACCGGGTGGTGATTAGATTGCGCTCTGGTGAGGTGCTTGTTCGGCAGTTTATCTCTCGCTCTGCGCGGAACCTGGCTGCTGCACGTGTCGTTGACCAGAAAGATGACGCGAAAATAAAGGTGACCGATATTGACTGGGTGTACCGCATTATTTGGGTAAAGCAGTAAGCTTTGACTATAGAAATTTGCTGCTTGCTTCCTAACTATATTGTATATTATGGATTAATAAAAAATTAACTAAATTTGTTGCTGACCCTGCGTTTTACAACTACAGTTGCTTTATCAGTGTAGTGATAGTTTGTGTTCTACTTATTATCTGGCTGATAAAGCAGGGGGCTGGCCAGTGGTTTGTTTGGCGTGGTTTAGTGGGGCCCTGCCTGAGTTAAGTTGTGGTGTAAAGAATAAACAATTTTGTTCACCATTACTGCTGCGGCAGGGATATTTTTTCTGGGTTGCGATGGCCCGGCGGCATGCTCTATTTGATTGCAGAACCTTTACTGGCACTTTCCAATCTATCTCTAATATTTCACTCTATTTTTTGTTTGCTAGTCTTGTTTTTTATCTTTGTCCTTTTGCTATATCCCTCCTTATAAATTTTATCTTTGCTGTTCTGCTCTTTCGCGATTTTGTTTGCAGAGCTGTTCAGCTATTTAGTCTATTTTTCCTTTTTGAAATTTATCACCCTGACACTTTACTAGCTGAAGAGGTTATGCCTGCTTCTGTGCCAGAAAGTAAGGAGCCGGAGGGTGTCTGGGGGGCACTTTTTAATGAGCAAAGCTCCGCTTTGTGGCGGCCGCTGATTGAGATAAATGAGAGGGCTAAGCTGCGTGCCTCTCGCCCGGCTGTTGCTGAAGTGTTTACCGGGAGTAATTTTACAGAAAATCAGATCGGGTTTTATGCTGGTGGGGTGACCGGGGCGCTGGGGCCGCATTTAAACCTTGATGGGCTGAAGTTGCGGGCGGTTTATGGGCGGAGCTATTATCAGTATCGCTCAAAATTTCAGATAGCGGCAGGCAAGGTTGACGCGCTGTTTATTGGCGAGTCCCGGTTTTATGAGGCGATGATTGGTTACGAGTTCCGCTTACAAGGCATTATATTCAAGGCCTATGGCGGCATGGTGCATGAGCTTAATCATATTGATCCGAACGATGCTGAAAACAAACTTCAGGGGGATTTAACCGGCGCCAAGGCCCTCCTTGAAGTCTGGCGAGAATTTGACGGCGGACACTGGTTTTCAGGTTATGGCGCCTACACGACTTCTACAGAAAATTACACCATTCATGGTCGCCTGGGCACATCGCTTTCCAGTTTTATGGATGTTGGGCTGGAAGCGGGCAGCTTTGGCAATCAGCAATATGATGCGCTTCGTCTCGGTGCATTTGGCAAGCTTAAGCTGGGTGATGGTGTGATCACAGTCTCAGGCGGGGTTTCTGGTGATTATGATCAGCCGGATTCTGTTTATGGGAGCGTACAATATTTCACCAAGCTTTATTCCCCAATCGAATGGGGTTGGGATAAAGAAGCTGATAGCGAAGATGGGGATGAGGGTAAAAGCAAAAGCCTTTTGGACCATTTATTTCGCTGGTAAGCAAAACCAGAAATTAGTGATTGTTTCTCGCAGGGTACCGATATTTGCTTCTATCTTTGTGGCGGGGATGGACATGTGCAACCAATCAGGCGCTTCATTATTTATTGAGCCTTTTTCAGAATCAGTGAGAGTTATTAGTGGGCAGCTGGCCTGGTGCAGGAGATCTATTAGCTCTAACCTGCGTTCGGTGTTGAGGGGGTTGGATCTGCGAAAATCAGCAAATACTGCCTGATACATGGCTGGTGAGTTAATGAGATCTGGAAGTTTATTGAAGAAAGAGATTTCCTGCTCTTTGGTGTTTACCTGGTGCAATTTATGGGTGAACCAACAGGCATTGACCATCTGCTGTATTTGCATTTGCTGGTTGGTGTGAATATAGAGCAATTGTATCTGTGCTAAATCGGGCTTTATTTGGTGGGGGGTGTCCATGAATTCAGCTCCTGATGCCGAGACATTTTGCGGCGTGCTGTTAGCGCCCTGCCGAGTTGCCTGATTGGTGCGGCGGTTTCATTGCTCTTGGTATTTCCGTCTTAAGGCTATACTTCAAAATAGACTTCAGCTTGCTAAGGTGCTGTAAACTTCTGTCACCAGTCGGATAAAATGAACCGATCATTTGGTCATTAATTTCTGGCAAGTGAATTATATTGGGATTGGCTGGAGCGTAGAGAATGGATGATTTTACAGTTGCTGCGCTGATAGCTGTTCTTGGCTATCTTGGCTTGCACGGACTTTTTTATCGTGACGCTAATGGGCGCTGGCCTCCGGCGTATATACTTTTTGCGGCCGTGACTTTATTTGAGGCTGGTGAGCTTATTGTGGAGCGCTTTATCTGGTAATGGCGCTTTTGCTATCGCGCTCAGTTTCCATTGCTATCGCACAATGTTTCTATTGCTATCGCACTATGGTTATTGTTTCAGCTGCTCTTGTAATGGCGGTGTAAAGCCATTGCCGGGCTGTTTCTCGAAAGGCCCAGCTTTCATCGAACAGCACCACATTATCCCATTGTGAACCTTGCGCTTTATGGGTGGTTAGCACATAGCCGAAATCAAACTCATCCAGGTTGCGGCGCTGGGTCCAGGTTAGTTCTTGTTCACGCCCTTCAAAGAAATGCCGCCAGACGCGTACGCGGATTGTTTTGGCCTGGCTTAATTCTGATTCTGGGGAAACGCGCATATTTAGCCGTCCCTTCACATCATCTGAAATCTTGGTCACATCCCAGAGGCTGCCATTGAGCAAGCCTTTGGCTTTGTTATTGCGCAGGCAGATGAGCCGCTCACCAACATTTGGCAGGCTGCCTTCAAATTCTTTAAGATCGCGGATGCGCTGGTTGAAGCTGCGCCGTGTTTTATTGGTGCCAACAAGTATTTGGTCGGCGCTTACAACGTCTTCTGTTTCAAGATCGTCTCTGGTGATGATGCGGCTTTCACCGTAGCGGCCATATTCAAGTTCATTACCTTCGCGTACATCCATAGAGAGCGCGATGATGGGGTTGTCTCTTGCCTGGCGGTGAACTTCTGTGAGGAGTATATCTGGTTCATGCTCAGTGAAATAACCGGCACCGCGCACGGGCGGTAGCTGTGCGGGGTCGCCTAGCACCAGTAATTTGGTGCCGAAGGAGAGGAGATCACGGCCAAGTTCTTCATCTACCATTGAGCATTCATCAATAATCACCAGCTCAGCTTTTTTAACCGGGCTGTCTCTATTCATGAAGAAATCCGGGGTTTCAGAATTGCCTTCGCCGGGGCGATAAATGAGGCTGTGAATTGTGGAAGCGCCAGCGCAGCCTTTATCACGCATGACCAGGGCGGCTTTGCCTGTAAAAGCTGCAAAAAGAACTTTGCCGTCAACATCCTCTGCCAGATGGCGGGCGAGTGTTGTTTTGCCGGTGCCGGCATATCCGAAGAGACGAAATATGGGAGCACTGCCATGGTTTAGCCAGTCATTTACGGCGGTTAAGGCGGCGTCCTGTTGTGGGGTCCATTGCATTGGTGGTCATTATCTTTGCGAGTGGGGCTTTGTGGCCTAATTTGTTTTTAGTGATGGGCGTATGTTGATTTAAGTTTCTTTACTGGGCCGTTTGAGTTGGGCTCATTACAGCTATAATGGTTTGTCTCTCTCTCATAAATGTGTCACCTGGTTTTGGCAAATCTTGATGAGTTAAGAGTTGTGTATGATTATTTGTTGTTTTGATCTCCCCTAAAATAGCCTCTGGTCTGCTATCTCTATGAGGGCTATCTTTACCAAGCTACATGTTCGGGCGGTTGCTCATGCTTTAGATATTAAGTCATGGCGATTTATGGAGGGTATATGATTACTGAGTTTACACCGGTTTCTGCCTTGGTTGGCGGTATGCTTATTGGGTTTTCAGCTGTCTTATTAATGTTGGGGTTAGGGCGTATTGCTGGGATTTCTGGCATTATACGGGGGTTATTCACTATATCATTCTCTGAAGCCGGGTGGCGTTTCGCCTTTCTTGCCGGGCTAATTCTCTCTCCATATCTCTATACGAAATTGACCGGCGTTCTACCGGAGTTTGCTGTGACAAGTAACCTTTATCAGCTGATTGGTGGGGGGCTATTGGTTGGCATTGGGACTTCGCTTGGTAATGGTTGCACATCTGGCCATGGGGTGTGCGGCATCTCTTTATTTTCCAGGCGCTCATTTGCTGCAACCATTTTATTTATGGTCAGCGCGATGGTGACGGTTTTTGTTATGCGGCATGTGGTTTAAGGGGAGGGCAGTTTGATGAAACTGATAATAGCACTGATTGCCGGGATGATATTTGGGCTGGGGCTTGTTCTCTCGGGCATGAGTAACCCCTCTAAAGTTCTAAATTTTCTGGATCTTTTTGGTAGCTTTGACCCGAGCTTGATATTTGTGATGGTTGGCGCCATTGCTGTCACCTTTGTGGGCTACCGGCTTGTTTATAAAAGAGATCGGCCATTATTTGGTGAGGCATTTTCTCGCCCGGCTGATAATGGAATTGATGGCTGGCTGGCGGCAGGCGCCATTTGCTTTGGTGTTGGCTGGGGGCTTGTTGGGTTCTGTCCTGGCCCGGCGCTGACAAGTCTGACATTTGGTGGCTTGAGCGCGATGCTTTTTGTTTTTGCGATGCTGGTGGGGTTTGTTTTTGCCCGGCTTATAAAACTGGTGCGGGATGGATCATAAATTTCAATAACCGGCGCCCTGGTGAGCGCCGGTTATTGGTTTAGGTTACCATTCAATCCGCTCAATATCCGCAAAGTCAATTGAGCTGCCGTCTTGCAATGTGATTGTACCATCTGCATCATCAGAGAGGTCAATGCTATCTGCGTTGACGCTATCGATGGTGCCTTCTGTTAGTGTTAAGGTCCAGTCTGAACCGTAAGCACCAATATCATTGCCACCATCTGCATCCATAAGCTGGATCGTATCTGTCCAGCTGCCGCCTGCACCACCATATATAGTGTCTGCGCCATCTCCTTCATGAAAAATGAAGAGGTCTGCGCCGTCCTCGCCGTAAATTTCGTCATTGCCGGTGCCGCCGCGGAGGATATCATCACCCGTGCCGCCGTAAATGACATCTACACCGGAGCCGCCATGGATTTCATCATTGCCAGCATCGCCGTAAAGCCTGTCATCACCGGCGTCACCATATATGGTGTCATCGCCATCATGTCCGTAAACGGTGTCATTGCCGCTACCGGCGTGGAGCTCATCATCACCGGCATTGCCATGCAACTCGTCATTGCCTGATCCACCATAAAGGGTGTCATTGCCATCACCCCCGCCCAGAGTGTCTTTGCCGCTGCCGCCGTAAGAGGTATCGTTTTCAGCTGTGCCCCAGTTTCTCTGAGAGCCATTCCGGCCTAAATCATCATTGTCTTCCGTATTTTCTTGGTATTTTGTATCTACGTTTCCGCTTTCATCAATGTCATTTATGTTAATGGTGAAGGAGCGAGCGCTTTCAATACCATTGATATCAGTGGTGGTCACTTCAATGGTGTGGCTGGTTGCTGTTTCATAATCCAATTTACCGGCGACAGTGACTTCACCTGTCTCTGAATCTATTGCGAATAATCCATTTGCATCATCTGAGAGGCTGTAGGATACGGTATCAGTCGCGAATATGGCGAGCCCGACGGATGTGCCAACTGCACTATTCTCATTCACACGATTTTCATCGCGATCAGCATCTTCAATGGGCAGCTCAGCTTCCGTCAGGGTGACGTCAGCAAACTGGAAATTCTCCACATTGATGACCGTGTCTTCACCGTCCGGAGAGCCAGGCCGGTCATCTATGATGGTGAAAGAGCCATCATCATTGCGGTAAACGGTATAATCAGCGCGGTTACCAGAATAGACGGCGGTGTCATTGCCGCGCCCGCCATCAATGCTGTCATTATCGCCATCACCGGAGATGGTGTCATCACCATTGCCGCCCATGATGACGTCATTGCCATCGCCGCCGGAGATAGTATCATTACCGCCCATGCCGTTGGCGTCGTCATCACCGGCACCCGCATCGATATAGTCATCACCGGAGCCGCCGATGAGCAGGTCATTGAGGGCTGAGCCAAAGATGTTCAGGCCCGATGATGAGCTTGAATGATCTTGGGTATTGTCAACGCCGGTATAGTCGTCTCTGTACTGATCCGGGTCATATTCCCGTGTCGGGGTCATGTCGCCGACTGTGACGGTCTGATCTGCAAAGCGGAAGGCTTCGACATTATAAACCGTGTCAGTGCCATCCGGGGAGCCATCTCTCAGATCTGAAATGATGTAATGACCATCTGGATGCTGGACGACATCATAATCCGCCAGATTGCCGCTGAACTCGACTGTGTCTGCGCCTCTGCCGCCGTCGATTATATCATCTCCTGCACCGCCGATCAGGGTGTCATCGCCGCTACCGCCATTGATGGTGTCATCACCCTCATTGCCATAGAGCCAGTCATTGCCAGAACCACCGTTGAGGGTGTCATCTCCGGATTCGCCGTCATGGATGTCATCGCCTCTGGTGCCAGTGAATGTTTCATCATCATCGAGAACAGTGACTGTTATGGTGCTGCTGGTCGTCTCCGTATCCGCGCCATCTGTTGCAGTGGCATTCACGGAGAGCTCGATGGTGCCGGAATATTCCACTGCAGGCGTGAGGGAAATACCATCCAGCTGCCAGCCGGTGATATCCACCTCAGTGTTGCCTGTGGTCGCGGTGAAGCTGTTGATGCCATCTGTGATCGTGGCACCGACCGGGATGTTGGAGATGCTCAGGGCGAGGGTCTCTGAGCCATCTTGGTCATTCAGGCCTGCCGTGATTTCGGGGAGGGCTATGGCCGTGTTTTCACTGCCAGTTGCGTAGCCTTCCGGCAGGTCTTCATTAATGGTGATGTTATCAAGATACATGCCGCGGCCGTAATCCTGATCCACGCCCGCTTCCCGGAATTCCACCTTCATCGGCGTGCCATCACCCGTGAAGGTGAAGCTGTGTGATTGCCAATCGATGCTCCTGTCTCCAGTGCCGTCAGCGGAGATTGTCTCGACGACAACGCCATCGACAAGTACCTCAATGCGGTTGACAGAGGAATCGTAACCAGGGCGGCCTGCAAAATTGAAATCGATGGTGTATGTGGCGCCGTCTACCGTATCGATATTCTGATAGATGTTGGTTGCGTCATCATAATAATCGACGCGGTCATCATTGAGCTCGATATACTGGTTGGTTGAGCCATCCGGAAGTTTTTCAATTTTAACTTCGATGGCTTCAGAGTCGGTTTGCCAGCCGCCGATGGAGCCAACAAACTGGCTGCCTGTGCGGGAGGTATCAATTTCACCACCTTCAAAGCCGCTTTCCGTGGTGGATGAGGATGAGAGATAGTCGCGATTTGTGCCGCTGAGGGTAAGGTCCGGAGCATCTGCATCCGCGATGACATCAAGCGTGGCTGTGGCGCTATCGGTGAATTCGCCATCGCTGATGGTGAAATCGAAGCTGACATCATTGGCTGAGAAATCATCTGTCGGGGTGAAGGTCCAGGTGCCATCGCCGTTATCGACAAGGGTGCCATGGGCATCGTCGTTCAAAGTGAGGGACGTGACATTGAGATTGCTGCCGGCATCCGGGTCTGTGCTGTTTGCGAGGAGGGCGTCTTCTGTAATGGTGAAGCTGTTGTCTTCATTGGTTGAGCCAAGGTCAACATCCTCTGCGTTTGCGGCTTCGTTTTCATCACCGACATCGATGGTGAAGGTCTTGGTGCTGGTTGAGCCATCATCGGAGGTGGCGGTGACTTCGATGAGGTGGCTGGTGGCGCTCTCATAATCAAGCGGGCCAGCGACGGTGACTTCGCCGGTGGTTGGGTCGATGGTGAAGAGGCCGCTGGCATCGTTTGAGAGAGAATAGGTGACCGTGTCGGTGCCGTCTGCATCTGAAGCAAACGCTGTGACGCCGACGGAAGTGCCAACAGCTGAGTTCTCAGCAACGGTATCGGCGCTTGCATCTGTATCGCTAATGGCAGAGACATCTGCTTCATCTTCATCTGTGACATCGATGGTGAAGGTCTCAGTTGAGGTTGAGCCGTCTGAACTTGTGGCTGTGATCTCGATTGTGTGGTCTGCGGCGCTCTCATAGTCCAAAGCGTCTGCGACGGTGACAACACCTGTGCCCGCATCAATGGCAAAGAAGCCGCCGGGGTTGGAAGACAATGAATAAGATACTGTATCTGTGACGTCTGCATCAGTGGCCAAAGCTGTGATGCCAACGGCCGTGCCGACGGCGGCGCTCTCAGAGACGTCATTGTTGGCGCCGTTGCTGTCTGAGATGGCAGAGATGCTGGTCTCGTTGACATCATTGACGGCAATGGTGAAGGTCTCGTTGCTGGTTGAGCCGTCAGAACTTGTGGCAACGACAGTGATGTTATGGCTTGTGGCAGTCTCGGCGTCGAGGCCGCCGGCGACCTTGACGACGCCGGTGTTGGCGTCAATAGAGAACAGCCCGCCTGCGTCATCGCTTAATGAGTAGGTGACATTATTATTAGAGCCATCTGCGTCAGAGGCGAGGGCTGTAATGCCAACGACATCGCCAACAGAGGCGTCTTCGTCGACACCATTGGCCGCTGCGTTTGTGTCGCTAATGGCGGAGACATCAAACTCATCCTGATCATCAATGCCGATGTTAAAGCTCTTCGTGGATGTTGAGCCGTCATCTGATGTGGCGGTCACTTCGATTGTGTGGCTGGTTGCACTCTCATAGTCGAGTGCACCAGCGACTGTAACCTCACCGGTGTTGGGGTCGATGGTGAAGAGGCCGCCGGCATCGTTTGAGAGAGAATAGGTGACATTGTCCGTGCCATCTGCATCGCTAGCGAAGGCTGTGACGCCGACGCTTGTGCCAACGGCTGAGTTCTCAGCAACGGTGTCAGCTGATCCGTCTGTATCGCTAATCGCAGAGACATCTGCTTCATCTTCATCTGTGACATCGATGGTGAAGGTCTCTGTTGAGGTTGAGCCATCAGATGAGGTGGCTGTGATCTCGATTGAGTGGTCTACGGCGCTCTCATAATCAAGGCCGCTGGCGACGGTGACGACACCAGTGTTTGCGTCAATGGCAAAGAAGCCACCGGGGTTGGAGGAGAGGCTATAGCTGACAGTGTCTGTGACGTCTGCGTCAGTGGCCAAAGCGGTGATGCCAACGGCTGTGCCGACGGTTGCGGCTTCAGAAACTTCATCGTTCGCGCCGTTGCTGTCAGAGATGGCGGAGATGCTGGTCTCGTCAACATCATTAACATTGATGGTGAAGGTCTCGTTTGATGTTGAACCATCAGTGCTGGTGGCAACAACGGTTATGTTATGGCTTGTGGCTGTCTCGGCATCAAGGCCGCCGGCGACCTTCACGACGCCGGTGTTGGCGTCAATGGAGAACAGCCCGCCAGCGTCATCGCTTAATGAGTAGGTGACAGTGTTGTTAGAGCCATCGGCGTCAGAGGCGAGGGCTGTAATGCCGACAATATCGCCGACAGAGGCATCTTCATCGACA
>BQJK01000004.1 GCA_021604665.1 Rhodomicrobium sp.
TCTGGATATCTCTGGTGAAACTGACATCGGCGCCAACGTTGCCGGTATCGCTGATGGCGATGCCTTCACAGTTGCCGTTGGCGATGGTTCAGCAACAACCATCACCATCGCAGATGGTGACGGCACAACTGAATTGCTCGCTAAACTGAACGCAGTTACAGACCTGACAGCTTCTGTCACAACAGATGGCTTTCTATCTGTAACAGCTGCAGACGGCCAATCAGTCACCATTGCGGAAGGCACAAACACACCAGCCGCAGCCCTTGGTCTTACAGTTGGCACAACCGGTCTTGCCGGAGGTGTTGGCGCTGCTGGTGATGACTTCAGCGTACAAGTTGGCTCTGCAACAGCAGTTACGATTGAGAATAATGGTAACTCTGAAGCAATTCTGGCTCAGCTGAATGCGATTGATAATGTCTCTGCCTCTTTGACAGATGATGGTTATCTTGAAATTGAAGCCACAAACGGCGAAGCCCTCACCATCACAGATGGCACAGGCACACAAGCCGCTGACCTTGGCTTCACAGCTGGCACAGTAAACCCAACTGAAAACAATGACCGTACAGCCTTTGCCACCCAATTCAATGAGCTTCGCTCACAGATTGACCAACTGGCAAATGACGCTAGCTACAACGGCATCAACCTTCTAGATGGTGACAGCCTGACAGTTACATTCAACGAAGACGCAACATCTTCATTGTCAGTAACAGGTGTTAACTTCAACTCAAACGGCCTTGGTGTTGCCTCAGCTGTCAACACATTCCAGACAGATGGAGACATCAACGCTGCATTGACAGACCTGAACACAGCAACAGACACATTACGGTCTCAAGCTTCTAAATTCGGCTCGAACCTCTCTGTAGTTGAAACACGCCAGGATTTCACAAAGAACCTGATCAACGTGCTTGAAACAGGTGCTGCGAACCTGACATTGGCTGACACCAACGAAGAAGGTGCGAACCTTCTGGCCTTGCAAACACGCCAGCAATTGTCATCAACAGCGCTATCACTAGCGTCTCAGGCTGACCAAAACGTACTTCGTCTCTTCTAAACTTAAGAAAAGACAAAAATTTATCCAACGGGGCCTCTTTAGGGGCCCCGTTTTTTTATTATTTACATCTGGTTAACCAAATCACTTTAGCTTCAAAGAATGGTATTTGTCTTGTTGTGTATTTTAAGGAGTTTTGTTCGCGTAGAGGAAAAAATTTAATAGAAAAGAAAAGGTAAGTGTTATGGCTTCCGATATAACACTGTCTAGTGCAGTACGCTCCAATCTTCTGGCTCTCCAGAACACAGCTGACCTGCTCGGCAAGACACAAGAGAGACTGGCAACAGGTCTCAAGGTCAATAGCGCACTAGATGATCCAACTGCATTCTTCACAGCATCCTCACTAAATGGCCGTGCAAACGACCTCTCTCGCCTACAAGATTTTGTCGGCAACGCTGTCCAAACAATTAAAGCCGCAGATGAAGGCATCTCCGCGATCACCAAATTGGTTGAAAGCGCCGAGGCAACCGCGCGCCAGGCCTTGCAATCCGCTGGCAACATCGCCGTTTCAACCGGCACAACCGATATCGCCGCACCAGCTGACGATGCCGTGGTCACCGGCAATGTAGATATTGATGGCCAAACAGACATCGGCGCCAATGTCGCTGGCCTCGCAGATAATGACACTTTCACAATTGCTGTCGGTGATGCCACTGCCACCACCATCACCATTAATGATGGCGATGGCACCGCGGAACTTTTATCTCAATTAAACGCCGTAACTGGTTTAGAAGCCTCAATAACAGATGATGGCTTCCTCTCAGTCACCGCAGCCGATGGCAAAGCAATCACCATTACCGAAGGCACCAATACACCAGCCGCCGCCCTTGGCCTGACCGTTGGCACAACAGGTTTAGCAGGCGGTATTGGCGCTATCGGAGATGACTTCACAGTTCAAATTGGCACCGCCACAGCCGTTACCATCGAGAATGATGGCAACCAGGAATCAATCTTGGCCCAGCTGAACGCCATTGATAACGTCTCCGCCTTCCTCACGAATGATGGCTTTCTCGCCATCGAGGCCAGAAATGGTGAAGATCTAGTTATCACAGATGGCACTGGCACGCTCGCCGCAGATTACGGCCTGACAACCGGCACAATAGCCGCCGCAGAAAATACAGACCGCGCCGCCTTTGCCGCTCAGTTCAACGAATTACGCCAGCAAATTGACCAACTCGCCGTTGATGCCAGCTTCAACGGCATTAATCTACTTGATGGTGACAACCTCACGGTTACCTTCAATGAAGATTCAACTTCAAGCCTAAGCATCACAGGTGTTCGCTTCAATTCAAATGGCCTCGGCATCTCAAGCTCGGTTGATACTTTCCAAACAGATGGCAATATCAACACAGCGCTGGCTGACCTAAAAGGCGCCCAAGACACATTGCGTGCCCAGGCCTCTAAATTTGGCTCAAACCTCTCAGTGGTGGAAACAAGACAAGACTTCACCAAAAAACTGATCAATGTGCTCGAGACCGGCGCTGCCAATCTCACCCTGGCAGATACCAATGAAGAAGGTGCAAACCTTTTGGCTTTACAAACCCGCCAGCAACTCTCCTCAACAGCACTATCACTGGCCTCACAAGCAGACCAAAACGTGCTGCAGCTCTTCTAGGGCCTTAAAAACAAGGAATCGCAGAAAAGGGGCTAAATCTTTAGCCCCTTTTTCTTTGCTATTTTTTCTCCAGGCTAACCCATTCCCCAGTACTAACTCATTCATTCGCTGGTCATAAGGTTGGTATGGCCAAGCCTTAAGTTGCCCCATACACTGGCCAAAAGAATAATATCGCGGCAATCAAAACTGTCATGACAATAAAAACCAACCAGCAATGAACGGAGAAATAATGTCCAATTCAAATATTAAAGGCAGCTGCCAATGTGGTGGAGCGAGTTATGAAAGCACAGCTGACCCCGTATTCTCCGCCCATTGCCATTGCAACCACTGCAAAAAAACAACTGGTGCCGGTCACCTAAGCGCGATTTGTGTGCCGCAGCAAAGCTTCACCCTTCAGGGAAAAACCACAATATTTGAAACCACTGGAGACAGCGGCAACGTCATCCAGCGTCACTTCTGCCCGACATGCGGTTCTAACATTTTCATTGCAAATGAAGCGTTGGAATTAGTTTTCGTAATGGCCGGCACATTGGAAGATGTTGAAGTTTTCAAACCTGAACTGGAAGTCTTCTGCATGCATAAAGCCAGCTGGGATCAAACAAACCCTGAACTGCAAAGCTTTGATAAAATGCCAGATTGATTTTAATCCTTCAGTTGTGAACTGAACGATAAATCAAACTCAAATTACACAGATTGGCGGTTATAATTCCGCCAAATCAATCTAAATGGGGCCCAAACGCCCCATATAGCCTTATCCTTTGCTTAACCCTCTCGATAAAAAGCCACGTAATAACCACCCCTCTCAGCCGAAACGGGGGAAGGTAAGGAATTTGTTAAACTTGAGGAGCCTATAATTTAGGTATTCGCGCAAATGATTCGCTAGCGCATGGGGAGAACTATGGCACTCAAGGTTGAGCTAAAACCTAATGAAAGAATTATCATTGGTGACGCTGTCATAACCAATGATAACAGCCGTACACGTCTCTACATCGAAGGCAATTCACCGATCTTGCGAGAGAGAGATATTATTAGGCCAGAAGAAGCAAACAGCCCCTCAAAACGGCTCTACGTAATTTTGCAGCTTATGTACCTCTCCAAAGATCCGCGCGAACACCATAAAGCTTATTTTGATCTCGTATCAGAAATCCAGTCTGCGGCACCAAGTACTGCGTCTTATTTTGATGCCATAAATCAGGAAATCCTGAACGACAGTTACTATAAGGCACTGAAAGAAGCACAGAAATTGATCGCCTACGAAGAGGAACTTGTATCAAATGCACAAAGCACTGAATGCGTATGAGCAAAATGCCAAAGTCACCCAGTCGCCGCGCGAACTGGAGGCATCCCTGCTTTTGAAAGCAGCTTCACAGCTACAGTATATTACAGATAACTGGCGTGATAATTGGGGTAAGGAAAATAACGAATTCCTGACGGCCCTTTATTACAACCGCCGTTTATGGAGCGTTCTTCTTGGCTCAATTGCTGGTCAGGAAAATCCTCTACCAATCGAGATTAAAAACAATGTCGCCTCACTCGGTGCATTTGTTCTCCGCCACACAATCAGCGTGCAAGCTTATCCCGCCCCTGAAAAACTGAAAGTCCTGATCAATATAAACAGAGAGCTGGCAGCTGGCCTCAACGCCAACTAAACGCCAGCCCCTCTCGAGACAGCAAACCCTCTAAAGAGCTTATTTTGCTCTCACTACACTTCACGTGAATATCCATCTGAGGATGTATAAATTTTACTACCCCCAAATAAAAAGGCGGCTCACTGATGAGCCGCCTTTTTTATGCGATTAATAATCTAAGCTAGCTATAAAATTTGGCCCTCAAAAAAGAGCACAAATGACTAGCGGCCACAGCCTTGAAAGCTGCTATTCAGCAGCTTGGGCATGCGGAGCATTATCGTTACCGATAGGCGCTTTCTTAGCTGATTCAGCAATCTTGCGGCCTTCTTCAGCACCGGTCACCCATTTCAAACGGCCATCATACTGTGTGCCCATCTCAATACCGATGCCCTGATGAAAAATATCACCTTCAACAAAAGCAGTTGAATGCAACATAACACTTCTGCCATGCACAGTGCCTTCAACCCGGCCATGAACTTTAACTTCTTCAGCAGAAATATTGCCTGAGATCGCCCCATCATTTTCAACAATCAGAGATGTGCAATTCATATCTCCGATGATCGTGCCTTCAAGACGCACGATACCGTCAGATTCAACATTACCATGAATGGTCAGGTCATTACTGATCACGGTTTCACGTGCGTTATTGGTTGTCCGGGCCGCTGGCTCCGGTGCTACCGCACGTTCTGTTGTCTCTGGTTTATGTGAAGGGGTTTTTGAACTTAATGAATCTGAATTACGCGTAAACATTTACTCTATCCTCTCTTGTGAAGATGCGAAGAATTTTCCCGAATCGCACCATCACCAGCCCACAAAATTTACACCACCGGATCATCTGCATGAAACGTGGCGCCATTAAGACTAATGCGGCCCTCTATCAAGAATTCATGCCCAACTAGATCTTAATGATACTCAGCTTTCATCGTTAAAAATAAAGCATCACCGTTAATGAAATGACAACAATCGCCTCAGAGATAGTCGTAAATTAAAATTTTTCGCAGCCCCTCCTCTCCAGCATTTAAGCGGCTGATAAATGCCGGCCTCTGACCAGACAAAAGGCTCTTCGCAATTGCAGGATCGTAATTAGCATCATAAAATTACCCAATTAAGCTGTTGTTTTTAATCGTATTTAACCTAACCTACCTCCGCCCTTCTACACAGTCAGATAAAACAACGGCTCAAGCCGTCACCCCATAAGCCTAATCCCCTATGGCCAGTAAAAACCACAGATACGCCCCCTTAAAAGCGAAAGAGATCTGGCCAAAAACAGTTAACACTTGTTAAGAAAGAGCCATGAACAATTCACAGGCTAAAATAAGCAAAGGCCAATGGGACATAAAAGGTGTCTTTTAAAGCTGGCCTTTTAAACCTAGTCACAGAGCCTCTTATCAATTGGCAGTTAGTAAAGCCAACAAATGAAGCGAGCAGGCTGCACCAAACCGAAAAGCATGAGAGTTCAGTAAGCAGGCTATAAACGCCGCGCGACAAGCCAAACAAGTCAGCAACCCAAGTCAGCAACCATGGAACCTAAATCAATGAGAATAGGCACCCCGCTTAGCCCTAACGCCACCAAAGTCATGCTCCTCGGCTGCGGCGAGCTTGGTAAAGAAGTCATCATCGCCCTGCAGCGCCTTGGTGTTGAAGTCATCGGGGTGGACCGTTATGAAAACGCCCCCGGCCATCAGGTTGCTCACCGCACTCACGTTATTGATATGACAGACGCAACAGCCCTCCGCCATCTGGTCGAGCATGTCCGGCCAGATATCATCGTGCCAGAAATTGAGGCCATCGCCACAGATGAGCTTGTGCGCATAGAAAAGGATGGGCTGTCAGAGGTGATCCCAACCGCCAGAGCCGTCAATCTCACCATGAACCGCGAAGGCATCCGCCGCCTGGCAGCAGAAGAGCTTGGCCTGCCGACCTCTAAATATGTTTTTATTTCATCACTGGAAGAGCTTGAAGCCGCCATAGAGCACACTGGCCTACCTGCCATTGTCAAACCTGTTATGTCTTCATCCGGTAAAGGCCAGTCAGAAATCTCTCACCCGAATGACTGCGCCAAAGCCTTTGACTATGCCCAAAAGGGCGCCCGCGTCAGAGGCGCCCGCATGATCGTCGAAGAAAAAATCAACTTTGATTATGAAATCACTCTGCTGACAGTGCGCGCCAAAAACAGCAATGGCGAAACCGACACCCACTTCTGCGCCCCCATAGGCCATCGCCAGCAACAAGGTGATTATGTAGAAAGCTGGCAACCTCAAAAAATGACCGCCACAGCCCTTAAAAACGCCACCCACATCGCCAAAAACATCACCACAGCCCTTGGTGGGCGCGGCCTGTTTGGCGTCGAGCTATTTGTAAAAGGGGATGATGTCTGGTTCTCTGAAGTCAGCCCCCGCCCCCATGATACTGGTCTAGTCACCCTGGCCACCCAGCGCCTAAACGAATTTGAGCTACACGCCAGAGCTATTCTCGGCCTTCCCGTTTCCACAAAACTGGAAAGCCCCGGCGCCAGCGCCGTTATTTACGGCGAATATAATGAAGCCGCCATCAGTTTTGATAATCTGGATGAAGCTCTCTCAATTGAAGGGACAGACCTCAGACTATTCGGCAAACCAGAAAGTTTCGAGCGCCGCCGTATGGGCGTTGCCGTCGCCATCGGTGAAAACGCAGAAGAAGCCAGAGCCAGAGCAGATGACGCCGCCAAATGCGTCAAACCCGTCAGCCATCTACTCGATTAACCCGACCGCTTCTGAAAGCATAGCATGAGCAAAACTGAAATACCCCTGAACGCCTTCGCCAGGTTAAATCAAACAACAGGCCGCCTTATGGGGCTGGATCTTGGCACTAAAACCATTGGTATCGCCATATCAGATAGTCTCCAGAGCATTTCTACCGGTCTGGAGACCATTAAACGTACAAAGTTCAAAGCCGATAGCGCCCGCCTGCAGGAAATCATTGAAGAGCAGCAAATAATCGCCCTCATCCTGGGTTTACCGCTGAATATGGATGGTAGCGAAGGCCCACGCGCTCAATCAACCCGCGCATTTGCCCGCAATGTCAGCGCTAACATTTCACTCCCCCTCATTTTTTGGGATGAACGCCTTTCAACCGTTGCCGCAGAACGCGCACTAATTGAAGCAGATAGCAGCCGCAAACGCCGCAAGGAAGTCATCGACAAAATGGCCGCCACCATCATCTTACAAGGGGCGCTAGATAGGCTACAATATATTCGCAATCATGATGACAGCGCAGAGGAAGCAGAAACCGCAAGCCAGAGCGCCATCAGCTTAAACAGCGAGCCCAAAAGTGATGACTGAACTCACCACAGCTGACATTATCGCCCTGTTATTTTTCATCATCGCCAGTATGACCTATGGCTGGATGACCCGCCACGGCCCCTTAAAATCCAAGAACATCGCCGCCGGCGTTTACCGCGAGAGAGAACGCTGGATAGAGACCATGATCCACCGTGAACAGCGCATGGTGGATCTCATCATCCTAACCGGCCTCAGCCAGGGCAATGCCTTTTTTGCCTCCACAGCCATAGTAATAGTTGGTGCCTTGGCCGCAGCCCTCAGCACAAACACCGGGTTCGATAGCCTGCTGGCCGAACTGCCCTTTTCAACACCAACGCCGCCCGCCCTGCTTCACATCAAGCTGATCTTCATCATGATCATCTTTTTTATCGCATTTTTTAGATTTGCCTGGGCCTTCCGCCTCACCCATTACACATCCATAATGATGGGAGCTCTCCCGATATTGAATGACGATAATTTGGAAGAATGCCGCAACTACGGCAAAAGGCTGGTCTCTCTCTCCACCCTGGCGGGGGAGCATTCAAATGGCGGGCTACACACCTATTATTATGGCATTGCCGCCTGCGGCTGGTTTCTTAGCCCCTATATTTTCATGGCCGCAACCACCATCATTCTACTTGTGCTCTACCGCCGCGAGCATCATTCCAAAGGGCATGCAATAATTACCACATAAAGAACACCCAAATCTGTTGATATATCAGAGCTGCTATACTGGTGACTGATCGCTGATACAGCCGCTAAAGCTTTTGCCTCTGAAATGAGCCCCGAAAAAAGAAGAAAGAATAAAGTGGACAGAAAAATAGGGGCAAAAATTGCAGTCTGCCCGCGGCAAAAAACCACTTAGCTCAAAAATACAATGCAAAGCGCGCTATTTTGGTAACCATGTAAAGGTTTCTGCGGCACTGCGGCATTTCTATACTTGAGCTGAAGCCAATTACAAATTATAGAACTGGTTTTAATGAGCACACAAAAAAAATCAAAAAAATCAATCTTTCCGCACCGGCATCTCTTATCGGCAGATGACCTGAAAGCGGATGAGATCACCTATCTGTTGGATCTGGCAGATAACTTCGCCAAACTAAACCGCAAGGCCGCGAAAAAACAGGATACCCTGCGCGGCCGCACCCAAATCAATCTGTTCTTTGAAAGTTCCACCCGCACGCAAAGCTCCTTCGAGCTGGCAGGCAAGCGCCTTGGCGCAGATGTCATGAACATGTCGGTTAAATCATCATCAATCTCCAAGGGCGAAACCCTGGTAGATACCGCCATGACCCTGAACGCCATGCGGCCAGATATTCTGGTCGTTCGTCATAGTGCCGCCGGTGCCGTGGAGCTGCTGAGCCAAAAGGTTGATTGCTCGGTAATTAACGCCGGCGATGGTAGCCACCAGCACCCAACCCAGGCCCTGCTGGATGCCCTCACAATACGCCGCAACAAAGGCAAGCTGGCCCGGCTAACAATCGCCATTTGCGGCGATATTCTCCACTCCAGAGTTGCCCGCTCCAATATAAGCCTCCTGAACACCATGGGGGCCAGGGTCCGCATTGTGGCGCCGTCAACCCTGCTACCAGCCAATCCTGAACGCCTCGGCGTTGAAGTTTTCACAACAATGAAAGAAGGCCTCGAAGGCGCAGACATCGTCATGATGCTCCGCCTGCAAAAAGAGCGCATGTCCGGCAGCTTCATCCCCTCAACCCGCGAATATTTTCACTTTTTTGGCCTCGACCATGAAAAAATCAGCTACGCCAAACCAGATGTGCTGATCATGCATCCAGGCCCGATGAACCGCGGCGTTGAAATAGACGCCACCCTCGCAGATGACCCGCGCAGCGTTATCCGTGAACAGGTCGAAATGGGAGTGGCCGTCAGAATGGCAATCCTCGAGGCGCTCTCTCAACATTTACCAAAATCATGCGAGCAATAAAATGAGCAACGGTCGTGACAATATAACAAAGCCAATTGCTCTCATCCATGCAAGGGTCATTGACCCGGCAACTGAGCGCGATGAATTGGGCGGCATTCTCATAGAAGATGGCCTCATTGCAGACTTCGGCCCCCATCTAGCGAAAAATGCCCCAGAGGGCGCAGAAGTGATCGATTGCGCAGGCCATATCGTCTGCCCCGGCCTCATTGATATGCTGGTCTTCACTGGCGAACCTGGTGAAGAACACCGCGAAACTCTGGCCACTGCCTCACGGGCCGCCGCCACCGGCGGCGTCACCACCATTGTCACCATGCCAAACACTGAGCCAATCATTGACGAGGTTGCGCTGGTTGACTTTCTCCAGCGCCGCGCAAGAGATACAGCCATCACCCGTGTCCATGTCATGGCTGCCATGACCAAAGGGCTGAAAAATGAAGAGATGACCGAAATCGGCCTGTTGCTAGAGGCCGGCGCCATCGCCTTCACGAATGGCAAAAACTCGGTTACAAACGCACAGGTCATGCGCCGTCTTTTGGCTTATTCTTGCGATTTTGACGCCCTTATCGTCCATTACACAGAGGACCCCGACTTGCGCGGCAATGGTGTGATGAATGAAGGCGAAGTTGCAAGCCGCCTCGGCCTGCCCGGCATACCCAAACTGGCAGAAACCATCATGCTGGCAAGAGACATGCGCTTGATCATCGACACAGGCGCCCGTTATCACTCTGCCACCATCTCCTGCTCAGACAGCCTGGAGCTAATCCGCCGCTCCAAACGCCAGGGTCTGAAGGTCTCAGCTGGTGTCTCCATCAATCACCTGACTTTAAACGAAAATGATGTCGGCCCCTACCGCACCTTCTGCAAAGTGCGCCCCCCCCTTCGCAGTGAAGAGGACAGGCAAGCCATGGTTGAGGGTCTGCGTGATGGTAGCATTGATGTAATCGTCTCCAGCCATGACCCCAAAGATGCCGAAGGCAAACGCCAACCATTTGAAGAAGCAGCTTACGGCGCCATCGGTGTAGAAACGCTGCTCCCAGCAGCCCTTCGCCTCTATCATAATGAAGAAATAGACCTGATGCGTCTCTTGCGCACCATGACCATTAACCCCGCAACAATACTGGGGCTGGAAACAGGCCGCATAGCCAAAGGCGCACCGGCAGACCTCACAGTGTTCGACCTCAACACCCCCTGGATCATAGATAGGGATTTGTTGCAGTCGCGCTCAAAAAACAGCGCTTTCGATGAAGCCCGTGTTCAAGGCCGTGCCCTGATGAGCTTTGTGGATGGCAAACGGGTCTTTCATTTCAGCAATCAAAGCGCTGCCTATACTAAAAAGCCTGTTTTCAGCTCTTAAATAGCCCCATAACAACCGTTTTCGCGGAGCAGAAAAACCACCGCACTCTGATTAACGGCAAAACAAAACACTCCGCCATTGCACAGCCCCCCCCGATTCAGATAAATCTGAACCAGGTGGTGCGTGCCGGCCTTTAAGCTTTATCCCTTGTTCAAGCGTCCCGGTTTCCCGTTTAGCCCTGACCAGATGGGCCCACTGCAAACAACAGCCGGCAAATATGACGCGGCCCATTGCGCAATAAATAACGCTGGCCTGAACGGAGGGAACCAAATTGACCAATACCGCCACAGCTAACGTAACTGATGAAACCATCACCCTGTTGAACGAAGCCCTCAGCCTGCAGCAGGGTGAGCAGCTGAAAGAGGCGGAAAAGCTCTACAAAAAAGCCCTCACCAATAGTCGTCATCAGATAGATGTTGCCACCATGGTTGCTGTTTTTTACCAGCAGATCGGCCGGCATAAATATGTCGTCACCCTTTTGAATAAAGCGCTCCGCCAAAACCCGCATCACGTCAAGGCCCAGAGCCTGCTTGGCAAGTCCCTATTGGCGGACGAAAATTATGAAGCAGCCTTAAAATGTCTGAGTTCTGCAGAACTGCTAAGCCCCGACACAACTGAAATTACTTATAACAAAGCCCTTTGTTTGCACCGGATGACCAGGCTAGATGATGCCATCGCCGCCTATAAAAAAGTTCATCAAAATATTGCAGAACTGAGTTACCTGGATCAGCTGAATTTTTATCACAATCTCTCTGACCTCCACCTCTCACAGCATAATCGCGACGAAGCAATCAGATATCTGGAAGAAGCAGTCGCGCACAATCTCGCGACATATGACACGCTGACAAGACTGGCCATCTCTTATGGCGAAAGCACTGAGCAGGGCCTGAAATACATTATGCAAGCCCTCAGTCTCGATATTGACTGCGACATCGCCAAAGCGTTGTTTGCAAGAGCCTGCGAAATGGGGCAGATGCCTCCCCTCGGCAACGAAAATATCAAAAATATTCTCACAGCCTGCTTATCAAGCAAATCAGTTAATCAGCAATCCATTGCTCTGCCCTGGATTCTCAATTTCTTTCTTATAACGGATAAAGAGCTCGCTGAAGATTTATTCGATATAGACCAATACCAGGCCTTCATTGACCGCATCAATGAATTCAAAGGGATCGATATATTTCTTGATCCCTATTTCCTGACCGGCCTGAGCCGCATTCGCCCCAACCGAGTGAATATTGAGCGTATATTCACATATCTGCGCCGCTATTGCCTTGAAACATATAGAGACCATGGGCAACTCCGCGACGAGGAAACACCGCTCATTGCAGCTCTAGCCCAACAAAGCTTTGAAAATGAATATATCTTCACCGAAACCGACCATGAACGATCATATCTAGAAGAACTCACAGTGCAGCTGCAGTCTAAGTCATCCCTATCAGAGGCAGATGAACAGGCGCTGCTGCTCTATGCAACCTACCGCCCCTTACTCTCACTCTCAGCTGCAAATGAGCTGCAAACGATCCCATTTGGTGCTGAAATGAAAGAAGTGATCGCCCTGACCATCAGCAACCCACAGCAAGAACAGATGCTGAAAAAATCAATCCGCGCCTTGAGCCTGGTTGAAAATGAAACCTCTAAAGCTGTTAAACAGCAATATGAAGAAAATCCCTATCCCCGCTGGCGCACAGAAAGCATCTTCAAGCCTTATCATACAGACGCCATTGCCAAACAATATCAGAAAAAGAACAAGGTACTCATTGCAGGCTGCGGCACCGGCAAACATATACTCACCGCCTTCCATGTCTATCCAAACGCCAAATTCACGGCCATAGATATCTCACTGGCCAGTCTTTCCTATGCGAAGCGTAAACTCATCGAATATGAGCTGGATAAGGATGTCAGCCTCTATCAATGTGATCTTTTGGAAGTAAATAAACTCAAGGATGAGTTTGACTATATCGAGTGTTGCGGCGTCCTGCATCATATCAAGGAACCGCCCAAGGGCCTAAAAGCTCTTGTCAGCAAACTACGGCCAGGCGGCCGAATTAAACTGGCCCTCTATAGCAGCACCGCGAGACAAGCCATCCTCGAAACACGCCAATTTATTGAGGAACAAGGCTACAAGCCCACACGCAAGGATATACTGGACTGCCGCAACTATCTGACAAATGAATATATCTCAGGTAATAAACGCTTCCCGATCCATAAATGGCGTGATTTCTACACTCTCTCTGAATGCCGGGATCTGCTCTTTCACATTCAGGAGCATAACTATGACCTCAATGAAGTTGAACAACTGCTAGACGGCGCAAACCTGAGATTTGACCGCTTTAGCATCGATACAAAAACCAAAGCTGCATATGATGAGATGTTCAACGCCAAAGGCGAGAAGGAAACACTAGAAGACTGGGGCAAATTTGAACAAAAACACCCTGAAACCTTCGCTGGCATGTATCAGTTCCAAGCTTATAAAAAGGCCTAAATCAGGCTGCTTTGCAGGAACCCACTGTAGTTTTAAAAGCCAGAGCCATATTCCTCGTTAAAAGCCGAATTACCCCTTGCAATGCTTAGCTTTTATCGTGTAAGTCTCACGGCGGAGAAGTGGCCGAGTGGTCGAAGGCGCTCCCCTGCTAAGGGAGTAGGCGGTGTAGAACCGTCTCGAGGGTTCGAATCCCTTCTTCTCCGCCATCACTTTGATCTCATGGCAATTCGAGACGCTTTCGCCTCTGATGGTGCGGGCCAACAGCCCGTCGCCCTCATGAACTCAATGGCGGTTAAAGTTCGATCTTTCTCCCTTGCCCTCCACCATTTTCCGAGATTATTGCTTCACAAGCACTATTGTATTTGAACGCAGCAGAAAAGTTATATACGAAATCCTATGCAATCATATTCGAGCGCACTATGCTTTGGGTGGTAAAAAAAATTACTGACAAAGAAGTGGGAGAAGCTGCCGTTAATTTGCTGGGCTTGTGTAACAAGATTATCGTAATTGAGATGGAGAAAAATGAATATCAAAACGTCTATCCGTGAAACGATACAGAGTGATATTACATCGCTAAAAATCCTCTATAAAAAAGCTTTCACTGACGAAGATTTATTTCCTCTTGTAACTGAATTATTAAATGACAAACAAAATACTTTCATGCTTTCTGCTCTGCATGATGGCGATCTTGTTGGTCACATTGCCTTTACTAAATGCCACGCCAAACCAAGTGAGATAGCTTTATCTTTGTTAGGTCCTATGGCTGTGCTGCCCTTATACCAAGGCAAAGGTATTGGCACTGACCTTATTAAAGAGGGGTTTAATCATCTCAAGAAAAGTGGAGTAGAAAAAGCAATTGTTTTTGGCGATCCAAATTTTTATGGCAGATCAGGCTTCACCATAGAATCAAATATTGAGCCCGCATATTCGATCGCAGAAGAATATATACCAGGATGGCAATCTATATCTTTTTCGAATACTGCATCTGCTGTTTCTGGAAAGCTACAAGTGACTAGGCCATGGCAACGACAAGATCTCTGGTAATCTTAAATTAAAGAAGTCCTACCGCCCCCAGTTTCATCTGGCATTTGGCTGGCCAACTCAAAAAGCAAGAACTCTCGTTTCAGGAATTATTCACCCCCCCTCTTTTTCGTTTGCGCGCCCGTCACTGACCAGCCTTTATCGCAAGTGGCTCTACTTCGATTTATAAGCACCACTCCGACAAGCAAGAGCGCTCATCACACAGCGCCAAACCACCGCCCTTTTCCGACAAGTAAATTTGATATTTTTAGGGCTATAACCAGCGCCAGCATTTGCATACCAGCTCTGGCGAGCAAGCACGCGGGCGCCATGTTGGGATTTATGCTCTCCGTAAGTTTTCATCGGCCCCTTGCAAGCAGCAGAGGCCTCAACAGCACCAAAAGAAAAACAAATTAGAGTAAGGGGAAGTAAAACAGATTTAAGTCTCATGACCACAACCTCCTGATAAAATTTCTCATATCAATCAGTCGTCTCATCAGAGCATTTGGTTCAGAAACTTACTATTCTCCAGACAATTTCTCTCATTCAGCAGCAGGGCTACCCGTATCAAGCACACTCGCATGTGTCTGCCCTATGGCAGAAAGCGGCAAGCTAATACAAAACCTGGCCCCCTTGGTCGTGGTGGGAACACATCTGAGATCGCCGCCAAGATGCTGCATAATCTCAAGGCTAATCGGCAAACCTAGCCCCACACCAGTCGTCCAGGACTTACCCGAAAGCCGCTCAAATTTCTCGAAAATCACTTTTTGCTCATTAAACGGTATTCCCGGCCCGTTATCTGTCACAAATATATTCAGATCATCACCAAGGCGATTGTGGCTAATCTCAATCACTGGCGGTCCATCCTCAGAATATTTAATTGAATTGATAATCAGATTAATAAATACCTGCGAAAGCCGGTCGCGGTCGGTGATGATACTCATGGCCTCAAGCCGCTCATCGCGGATAATCCTGGCCTTGCTATCTTCAGAAATCACAGATGTGGCCGACAATGCCTGATCAATCACATCCTTCAATGTGGTGGTGTAAAGGTTAAGCTTTATACGTCCGCTTTCAAGAAAACTAAGATCCAGAATCTCATCCAGTAGCCGGGTTAATCTTTGGCTTTCCTCATTAATGATCGAGGAAAAGTGTATAAGCCGGTCCCGGTCAATACTTTCATCAGAACGGATAATCTCTGAGAATGAACGGATCGACGTCATCGGCGTTCTAAGTTCATGACTAACCTGCGAGAGAAAATCATCCTTCTGTTGGCTTAACTGCGTCAGTTTCTGGTTCGCCCGGCGCAATTGTGCAGCGGTAGCTGTCAGCTCGTTAGATTTTTTCTCCAGCTGAGCCGAATACTCCATTATCTGAGCAGTTTCATCAGCAACTGCGATCAGCTCCTCAACGGAGACCGCCTCCCCCCCTGCAAGTTGACCAACCATGGCATGCGCTGTCGCCGCCCCAACAGAACCTGAAAGTTCGCGCTCTAACCGATGGATAAACTCACCCGTTGGCTCAGGTAATCCGGTGGTGACACCCTGCTCACTAGCCGTCTTCTCAAACAGCTTCGTTGCCTCTTGCCGCCCCAGAATACGCTGCGCCAGAATAAACAAATCTTCAGAAGCCACAATTGGTTGTGATGTGCGCCCCTGTGCCCTTTGGCCAAAAATATGAATGAACTGCAGCGCCTGCAATCTCTCCAGTGCGCTAGGGTGGCTAACCATAGAGACAAGCACGATCAACCCAGTATTCGCCGCCATAGACCAAAACAAAACATGGATCAATGGATCATCAATAGACACACCAAACAACGCATAGGGCCGCAAGAAGGAGAGCCCAAATAAACCATTATCAATCACCGACTGAGTTAAGATAAAACTACCATCAAAGCTTGGGAGAAACAGCGAATAAGCCCAAATGATGAAGCCGGCTACGATGCCCATGATCGCCCCAAGCCGTGTTGCCTGCCGCCAGAAAAGCCCAAATAGCAAAGCCGGTAAGATTTGCGCCGCGCCGACAAAAGCAATCAACCCGATAGAGGCCAGCGCGGTCGTACCGCCCGTGAAAATATAATAAAGGTAGCCCAGCGCCAATATAGCAGCGATGCTAATCCGCCGGCTTCGCAGCAATACAGAGCGCACATCATCGCTCTCAGGGTCGCGCCTTTGTGTCATATAAAGCCAGAGCGGCAGCACAATATGGTTAGACACCATCGTCGATAGCGCGATCGCCGCAACAATCACCATCGAGGTCGCAGAGGAAAAACCGCCAAGAAATGCCAGCGCCGCAATCCCCTGCTGATCAAAGTGCAAAGGCAGCGTTAGAACAAACAGGTCAGGGTTCGCCCCTTCCGGCATCAACTCAAGCCCCATCACCGCGATCGGCAAAACAAAGATGCACATTAAAAACAGATAGAGAGGAAACGCCCAACTAGCCATTGCCAGATGCCGCTCAGAAGAGTTCTCAACCACCACAATCTGAAACATCCGCGGCAGACAAATAATCGCAGTAGCAGAAAGGAAAATCAGCGTCGCCCACCGCGAAGAATAAAGGCTCTCCTGCTGCGGTAACCGCTGCTCCATCCGCGTCATTATATCAAGCGGGCCATCAGCGACCCCCCAGACAACAAACACCCCCACAGCAAGCAAAGCGACCAGCTTCACCACCGCCTCAAACGCAATCGCTGTTACAACACCATGATGCTGTTCATTGGCATTAATATTCCGCGTACCAAAAATCACCGTAAACAGGGCCAGTCCCATAGCCATGAACAACGCCGTTAAAGCCGGTGACACTGCATTGTCCAAATCACCGGCAAAAACCGAAATACTCAAAGTCAGTGATTGCAATTGCAGCGCGATATAAGGGGTGGAAGCCGTAACGGCAAGCAGCGTCACGATAACGCCTAGAAGATTGCTTTTGCCATAACGAGAAGAAATCAAGTCAGCAATAGATGTAATCCGCTGCGTCCGCCCAATACGAACCAACCGGCGCAGCAACCACCACCAGCCGATAAACACCAGTGTCGGGCCGATATAGATCGTCAAAAACTCAAGACCACTCCGGGCCGCATAACCAACCGCGCCGTAAAATGTCCACGCGGTACAATAAACCGAGATAGAAAGAGTGTAGACAATTGGAGATGTCAGGAAGGTAAATTTATTCTGCTCAGCCCGCCGCTCTGCCAGGGCAGCAACGATGAAGAGAAAAACAACATAGGTCAGGCAAATCGCAACCAGAAGATTGAAAGACAGCATCACTCATCTCCAAAAGAGAAACGAATGAAATGAGCAAGTGCATAAGCACAAACGATCAGCAGTCCCCAAACCCCAAAAATATAAATGACCAACCTGCTAACACGAGAGCTATCACCCTCACCGCCAGCCGTGCTCGCGCCGTCAGAACCAGTAAAAACATCAATGATCGGGGTCATAAATAAAAGCACGCCGATGATCGGCAGTATCAGCGCAATCTGGATTATTTTATTGCGTCTGCGAACGTCTTTTTCAGAATTCTCAACCCGTCTATCCTCGGTCATTCATCTAAAAGCCTGTGCACATTGGCAATAAGCTCATCATTAGCAAAGGGCTTGGTCATGAAAAGACTAACCCCCGCATCCTCTGCAGCTTTGCGATCCTTTTTTTGACCTTTTGCCGTTAGCATAAGCACCGGTAGCGCTTTGAAAGCCTCAGTGTTTCTAAGGCTCTGCAAAACTTCCATGCCGTTCATTTGCGGCAACATCATATCAAGAATAACCAGATCTGGACGTCTCGATTCTATAATATCAAGACACCCCTCCCCATCCGTAGAGCAATCAAAGTCAATGCCCTCACGTTCAAGAAGAAATGATAACGCCTCAATTATAAAAGGTTCATCCTCAATGATCAGTACAGATTTAGACAATGTCTCCTCCCTTCGACAGTGCCTCATCCAAAAGTACAATATGTTTATACTCTAAGAGTGTTCGGACCAATAAGTCAAAATTTTTGCGCCTAATCGGTAAACATTAGCCCAATAAATAGCCGTTCCGCCGCGAAAGACATGCTGTCCTCGGGCAAACCGAACATTGAAACCCAACTGTAATTTCAGGCAACATATCTCTGGATAATCGATCAGCCATAGGAATGTTAACCCCTGAAAACAGCATTGTGCTCCTCAACTGCCCCGGCACACCCGGCCGCCCCGGCGTATGAAAACGTGACACCGCATAAGCCATAAACTGCTCGCCGCTCGGCATAACAATCAACGCGGAGATAGGATGCATTGGCTGGCTCATGGCCCCATAAATCGGCCATAACGGGCAGGCGCTGCTATAGCGCGGCAAACTGAAGTTATTCAGGGCTTTCCGGTAAAGCACCGCAGCCGATCCATCACATTCCAATAACCCAAACTGCGAGAAGTCTTCGTGAGGCGGCAAATGAGCCAACCGCCAAAAGATAAGATGCAAGGGCATTTGATAATGATCAGCAAGCAACAATGGGTTAAACCCAAATCGCTCCGCCTGTCCAAGAAACGCTTCAACTGGCAACCGCTCAGCACACTCAGCGTAAGCAGAGAGAATACGAACCGAGCGTTGCCGATCAACATTGGAGATAGCCATCCCATCGACCAGCTCTTCAATCCGGCTCGCCGCATCAAGCGGGTAAATTGGCCCTTCCAGCTCATCCAGGAAATAGTTTTTACTCTCCAAAAAAGTCTCAACACTGCGCTCATCACTCTCACCTTCAAGCGCCTCACCGCTAGGTTCAAAATGCTGCAACACTTCTTCAGCTGTTTTAGATAGTCGTTCACTTTCCGTCATCAGGTTAGAAAGAAACCGCTGCTGGCGCTCTTCCTGAATATCCGAGCTTGAGCTTAGAATATCAGTTGTCGATCTGATGACAGTAATCGAAGACAGCATCAAATGCATCGCTTCGGCAAAGAACGGATCATTCGACATTTTATCCGATAAGGCCTGCATGGTCTGGTCCTTCACCTCGACCTGATCGAATAACCGCTCAATTAAAGCTGCAAACCCGGGGAACCGCCCAATAAACTCTTCAGTGCGCCCCAATTCAGTTTCTGCGCCAGAGGTTTTTGCAGCAGCCTTTTTTATCCGGTCAATCAAGCCCTGATCGGCCCCTTCACTGAGATATCTGGGGTTAATCTCAAGGGCTTTTGCAATTGTAAGCAATGTTTTGCCCGCAATACCGCGCCGATTATGCTCAATGAGGTTTAGATAGGAAGCAGAGATACCAACTTGCTTGGCCAATCCCACTTGGCTTATTTTTTTGGCACGCCGCCGCTCACGTATCCTGGTACCAACTAATGTACGAGACATCACTTTTCCTTTGTGAATCTGCGGGTTAAGCCACTATCTGTAAATTAATTTACACTTTCCACCGACATACATTTAAATAATTTTCAAAATTTTGCAATAAAAACAATCACCTATTGTAAAGTTTACACATCGGTCTAAAGTAGCGATGTCTGAAGTTTCTGATTAAAAAAGATGCGCCAAGATGTCTATTTAATCAGATTACAAAGAATTTTTGGGAGGAAACCTAAATGTCTAAGCAATTCACACGTCGTGGCGTGCTGAAGACGGGTGCTGCTGTTAGCGCCGGTCTGGCCATGCCTACGATTTTTACCAGTTCAGCATCTGCATATATGAATGAGCCGAAAGGTGCCACAGTCACCCTCGGTTTCAATGTGCCTCAATCAGGGCCATATGCAGATGAAGGTGCTGACGAACTGCGCGCCTACAAGCTCGCAGTTGAGCATCTAAATGGCGGCGGCGACGGCGGCATGATGAAAACATTTTCATCTAAAGCACTAAAGGGTAACGGCATCCTTGGTAAAAAGGTGGCCTATGTAACAGGTGACACCCAAACCAAATCAGATGCAGCTCGTGCATCAGCTAAATCCATGATCGAAAAAGACGGCGCAGTAATGATCACCGGCGGTTCATCCTCTGGCGTGGCGATTGCTGTTCAGGGTCTTTGCCAGGAAGCTGGCGTCATTTTCATGGCTGGCCTTACCCACTCAAACGACACCACTGGTAAAGATAAGAAAGCCAATGGCTTCCGTCACTTCTTTAATGGCCAAATGTCCGCTTCAGCGCTGGCACCTGTGCTTGAAAAGAACTACGGCAAAGACCGCAAAGCTTACCACCTCACAGCTGATTACACCTGGGGTTGGACACAGCAAAAATCCATCGCGGCCGCTACAGAAGCCATGGGTTGGCAAACGGTGAAAAATGTACTCACCCCCCTCGCCACAACTGACTTCTCATCATATATCGCCCCTGTATTGAACTCTGGCGCAGATGTTCTCGTCCTGAACCATTACGGCGGCAACATGATCAACTCACTGACATCTGCTGTACAGTTCGGCCTGCGTGACAAGCAAGTGAATGGCAAAAACTTTGAAATCGTTGTGCCACTTTACTCACGCCTGATGGCCCGCGGTGCTGGCAAAAACGTTAAAGGCATCTTCGGTTCCACAAACTGGCATTGGTCCTTGTCAGACGAAGGCTCAAAAGCCTTTGTTAAATCCTTCGGTGAGAAATATGGCTTCCCGCCATCACAGGCAGCACACACATGCTACTGCCAGACACTTCTCTATGCTGATGCAGTCGAGCGCGCAGGTACCTTCAACCCCTGCGGCGTAGCAGAAGCACTCGAAGGCTTTAAATTCGACGGTCTCGGCAACGGCCCTGTTGAATATCGCAAAGAAGATCACCAGTGCTTTAAAGACGTTATCGTTGTGAAGGGTAAAGAAAAACCAACATCACAATTCGACGTACTTGAAGTTGTTGAAGTGACACCACGTGCTCAAGTTGAGTACCCGGTTGATCATCCAATGTTTGCTGGTGGCAACCTGGGTAAATGTAACTCAGGCGCATAAGCTCTACCTTGAACGGGAAAAGTGCATCCCAAGTGTAAAGTCCCACATGGGGTCACACTTTGGGTCACGCCGGTAAATTCCGGCGTGACCTTTCCCCTTCTTCTAGGTTGTTTATCCAGACGCGATGCTACCATTCATAATAATTACGAAATTGGCTTGGTGAGATATGGACTCGATCCTTCTACAAATACTCAATGGTCTCGATAAGGGCAGCGCCTATGCGCTAATCGCCCTCGGATTGACCCTGATCTTCGGTACACTTGGCGTCGTCAATTTTGCTCATGGCGCGCTATTCATGATCGGCGCTTTTTGTGTTGTTACACTCCAGCGCATACTCAATATTTCTACCGTAAAAATTGACCCTTCTAAAACAGACTTTCTTGGTAACCCATTGGAAGTAAAGACACCATACGTGGTCAATTGGTTTGGAGAAGCAACGGGCAACGCCATAATAAATTGGTCCGTACCGCTGGCTATTCTCCTGGCTATTCCGGTCATGCTGCTCATTGGCTATGCCATGGAGCGCGGCCTCATCAAACACTTCTACAAGCGTCCCCACGCAGATCAAATCCTGGTCACCTTTGGCCTCGCCATTGTCCTACAAGAAATTATCAAAGCATTTTACGGCGCCAACCCAATCCCCGCCCCGGCACCTGAGCTGTTCCGCGGGTCTTTCGATTTTGGTGTTCTTCTCGGCATGGCAGAAAACTCCGTCATCTACCCATATTGGCGGTTAATTTATTTTGCCTTCTCGGCCCTCATAATTGGGTTAGTGTTTGCTTTCCTGAAGTTCACAACCTTCGGCATGGTTGTTCGCGCCGGCATGGCAGATAGAGAAACTGTTGGCCTCCTCGGCATCAACATCGACCGAAAATTCACATTCATGTTTGCGATCGCCGCGGTCGTCGCTGGGCTAGCCGGTGTTATGTACGCCCCGATTAACTCACCCAACTATCATATGGGCATGGATTTTCTCGTCCTGAGTTTTGTTGTTGTGGTTGTTGGCGGCATGGGTTCGCTACCAGGCGCAGTGCTCGCAGGCTTCCTTCTCGGCATTCTTGAAAGTTTCGCCTCAATGAACCAGGTGAAATCCTTTTTCGAAGCGCTCTTTCTACCATCCATTGACCAAATCATTATTTATCTGGTCGCGATCATCATTCTCTTGACCCGCCCCCGTGGGCTGATGGGTCGTAAAGGTGTGATGGAGGAATAAAATGTTTTCAGAAACTCGTAAAAATGACCACCTCTTACTACTGCTATTCGCAATCGTAACCCTTGCAGGTCCTATTTTGCTCGCCCCCTTGGGCGCGGGCTACCCTGACCTGCTGCAACGGTTCTGCATCTTTGGCATTTTCGCCATTGGCTTTAATATCCTTTTTGGTCTGACCGGCTATCTCTCCTTCGGTCATGCTGCCTTCCTCGGTGTCGGCTCCTATTCTGCCGTCTGGATGTTTAAGTTACTGACGATGAATGTCATCCCGGCATTAATCCTCGCGGTATTAATTGCCGGGCTTTTCTCACTGCTCATCGGCTACATATCTTTAAGACGTTCGGGTATTTACTTCTCCATCCTCACCCTCGCCTTCGCCCAGATGAGCTTCAGCCTCGCCTATTCGGTACTTACACCGATCACCAATGGCGAGACAGGGTTGCAACTGTCACTCAAAGACCCACGCATTCTTGATGCAACAAACACCTCAGGCTCACTGCCCTCAACCAACCTGTTCGGTTTGACTATGAACTCTACCGCCAAGGTTGATTTTCTCGGCATGACATTGCAATTCAACATCGGCTTCTATTTCTGCGCTATAATGTTGATCATCGCGTTTTATATCTCAATGCGCATCTTCCGCTCTCCATTCGGGCTTATGCTGCGCGCGATTAAAACAAACCAAACACGCCTCAATTACACTGGCATAAACACAAGACCATATACTCTCGCAGCCTTCGTAATCTCTGGCATGTATGCCGGGCTTGCCGGCGGCCTGATGGCCTGCACCGACCCGTTAGCCGGTGCGGAACGCATGCAATGGACAGCCTCAGGTGAGGTGGTGTTAATGACCATTCTTGGCGGTGCCGGCACATTACTCGGCCCTGTTCTTGGCGCAGGTTTCATTAAATATTTTGAAAATATCTTCTCTAAAATCAATGACAACGTGCTGCACAACACCTTCGCCTTCCTACCGGATGGCTTGGAAGACTTCGTCGTTAGCATTCTCCACGTCTTTGTTGGCAAAGGCTGGCACCTGACACTCGGCGTCTTGTTTATGATGGTTGTTATTTTCTTGCCAGGCGGTCTTATAGAAGGCGCAAACCGCATCTTGTCCTGGCTGAGAACTCGCGGCAAAGCAGGTGATAATACGGCAGAATCAAAAGAAACCACCACAACCAAAACCGCTGTGAACCCTGCTGAATAAGGACCATAGAAACATGGGAATTCTTGAAGTAAAAAATGTAAACAAGAGCTTCAGCGGCCTGAAAGCATTGCAAAATGTAAATCTCAGCGTTGAAGAAGGTAAAATACATGCCATCATCGGCCCTAACGGAGCCGGCAAATCGACCCTGTTGAACTGCTTCATTGGCAAACTGTTACCAGATAGTGGCACCGTCACCTTTGATGGCCAATCACTCCTTGGCATACCGCCACATAAAATCAACCAAACCGGGGTTAGCCGCGTTTTCCAAACTCCTGAAATCTTCACAGATCTCAGCGTTATCGATAATGTGATGATCCCCTGTTTTGCCAGAAGAGACGGCAGCTTCTCACTTCACGCGGTCAAACGCGTTGAGGATGAAGCCGAAGTCAGAGACAAAGCTGAGCAGATGCTGGTTGATGTAAATATGGCAGACAAACGCGACATGACCGCCTCATCACTTTCAAGAGGTGATAAGCGCCGGCTTGAAATGGCCATGTGCCTGGCACAAGACCCAAAACTATTGCTACTTGATGAACCAACAGCAGGCATGGCCCGGGCAGATACAAACAATACCATTGAGCTTCTTGCTGATATCCAAAGCAAACGCCACATCACCATGGCTGTCATCGAGCATGACATGCATGTGGTCTTTTCTCTGGCACAGAAAATTTCAGTCCTCGCCCAAGGCACTGTCATCGTTGAAGATTTGCCAGAAAATATTAAAGGCAACCCCAAAGTACAAGAAGCCTATCTCGGAGGCGCACACTAATGCTGGATACCAAAACCCAAAAAGATAAAAACGCCAACCATGCCTCAACCGCCCCGGCTTATTTCTCCGCTTGGGATATTCACGCTTATTACGGTGAAAGCTACATCGTGCAAGGCGTCAGCATGAACATCCATGAAGGTGAAATTCTCGCCCTCCTTGGTCGTAACGGTGCAGGCAAAACCTCAACATTGCGCGCCATAGCCCGCCTTAGTGACCCGGAATTACGCCACGGCGAAATCTGGCTCGACCATAAGCCCCTGCATTTAATGCAAGCCTATGAAGCGGCGCAAGTTGGCATTGGCCTTGTGCCAGAAGATCGGCGCATCATTCAAGGGTTAACCGTAGAGGAAAATCTACAGCTAGCTCAAATCGAAGAGCCAATCGGCTGGTCGATCGAGCGTATTTACGATCTTTTCCCGCGCCTTGGTGAGCGCCGCACCCAAGAAGGCACCACCCTTTCAGGCGGTGAACAACAAATGTTGGCCATTGGCCGCGCCCTGGCAAGAGACATCAAACTACTACTCTTAGATGAACCATATGAAGGGCTCGCCCCCGTTATTGTTCAGGAGATTGAAAAAACTTTGCACCACATTCGCGAGCAGGGGATGACAACTGTGATTGTTGAACAAAACGCCGTTGCCGCTCTCAATCTCGCCGATCGGGCCATCATCCTGGATACTGGCCATGTGGTCTATGATGGCAGTGCAAAAGAAGTGCTTGAGAACGAAGAGCTGCGCCACGAATATTTGGCCATTTAACATATTTCGCCGCATCGCTGCTCAAAGCCACATCGCGACACAAATAACGTCAGAAGTTTGAGGCCTCAGTGATTTTGAGCCCAGGACTTCAAAAGAAATAATCCACACACCCAGTATACGGTAATTTTTTACCTAGCCGACAAAAGGATTATGACGCAGGATATAAGACCTAAAGAAAGCGGAAGAGAGAGACCTTGAAAATTCTTGTCATGGAACATGGTACTTACTGCAATCCGCGCATTTCCAGCCTTCTGGATCACACGCGCAACGCAGTCGATTCCGTTGATTCCATTGAAGATTTAGAGGATCACATTTCAGTTGGCCAATATGACTATGTGACCTTGGATCTCTCCTCGCTGGAATTTAATGCAGAAGACGCGGTTTCCACCTGCAATCGCCGCGTCAAACAAACACCAATCCTGGTTGTTCTCTCACCGGCAAATCGCAATATTATCTCAAAATTACTGGATCTCGGCGCCGATGATTTCATCCTGCGCCCCTTTGAAGATGAAGATTTTTACGCCCGTGTGACATCGCTGTTAAAACGGACAAAAGTGATAAATTATAAGGTTCAGGAATTTGGCGCGCTGCGGTTTGATGTGGTGACAGGCATGGTCTCTGTAAATAATAAATATTTAGAACTAACAAAAAGAGAGCATGGTGTTTTAGAGATATTATTTCGCTCAAAGGGCAACATGGTAAGTAAAGATCAGATTGCAGAAAAGTTATTCTCTACAGATGATGATGCCGATACTTCAAGTATACGAATCTATGTTTCACGCCTTCGCCAAAAAATTAAGGGCTCAGGCATGTCTATTCGCTCGATTCGGGGCATGGGTTACTCTTTAGACTTAGAAAATTAGGTTTTTTTGTGCAAACATTCGGTAATGTTGCACCTAAGACACATGTATGAAACTTACATGAAACTATATTGGGTTAAATTCAGTACATGGTTTTACAACGTATTAGCCATTTTTATGGACGGAAATAAAACTGTTGGAATTCGTTATCAGTTTCTAAAACACAAATTAACGAATGAATTTTTTTAGAATGTATGAGCGAATTCTAGCTCTTATTTCACATTTTGGGGGATGAACACTGTGGGAATTTTTAATAAATATTCACTAACTGCCGCAGCCGCTGCACTGGCATTCAGTACAGCACCTGCGATAGCAGCTGACTTTGGTGGAGATTGTTGCGCGGATCTTGAAGAACGGGTTGCAACACTTGAAGCCACAACAGCTCGCAAAGGCAACCGCAAGGTGTCTCTGGTTATTTCAGGCCAGGTCAACCAAGCCCTGATGATCTGGGATGACGGTGAAGACACCGACGCTTACGTTATCAATAACGGTAACTCAAGCACTCGCATTCGCTTCAAAGGCGGTGCTAAAATTAATCATGACTGGTCAGCCGGTTATTACCTTGAAGTTGAAGTCAGAAGCACTATGAGCTTCCGTCTGACACAAAACGATGATGACGGCACAAATCCAGGCGGCATTGATATCCGCCAGTCAAATATGTGGATTGCCAGCAAAACATTCGGTAAATTGACCATCGGTCAACAATCTCCAGCCACAGACGACTTAGCATTCTATGGCTCAGTAGCTGGAATTGCTGGTCATTATCAGCCAGATTGGCATTACGGTCAAAATATGTTCCTTGCTAACTCAGCAGGTGGTCTTTCAGGCGTTCAACTTTCTGAACTTTCAGGCTCTGTAAATGGCTTCCTGTTCTTTGACGGTACAATCCGCCAGAATGTAGTCCGTTACGACACACCAACAATTGCTGGTTTCGTACTCTCTGCCTCTTGGGGTGAAGATGACTTTTATGACGTAGCCCTGAGATATGCAGGCGCATGGGGTGATTTCACTGTTAAAGGTGCAATTGGATATTCCGTATTTGAAAATCCAGATGCTTCTAAAAACGCAGTAAACGCAAATAAAGCTGGTGCTGTCGCTGCAGGTGATGAAGAATCTCTGAGTGCTTCTGCAGGCATCATGCACACACCAACAGGTTTATTTGCTCACTTCGCTTGGCGTTCATATGAGTATGATATGAACCAAGTCGACTCACAAGGCTACCAGGTTCAAGCCGGTATCAAAAACCGCTGGAACTCACTTGGCGCAACAGCCATCTACGGTGCTTACACAAATGTAGAAGATGGCCATGTTCGCAACGATAACGGCATCACCTCTTCTGAGATTGATCGCTGGAGTGTTGGTGCAACACAATGGATCGACGCCGCAGCTATGGAACTCTATGTGGTTTATGATCACACAGAAGCCGAAGCAGTTGGCTTCGCCTTTGAAGACTTTGATACAGTAACCATCGGTGGCCGTATCAAGTTCTAAACTTTTAAGAAGAGTTTCTAACTTTTCCTATTCCAACTTTAAGGGCCTCCCACCGGAGGCCCTTTTTTTGTCATTCACAAAACTGCCCCTGATTAAAATCAATAGAAAGCAATCCCCCCACTATATGCCAATATGTTAGCGTTTAACTGAAACAGGCACTCATAAGAGCCCCATCGGGCACGAAGCAAGATCACCAATTAGCAAGCCATAGACAGCCAATAGGCGATAGACCAAGGTACCGCTTGGCAACATGTCTCAAAGCATTGAAACTTGCTTAAAATAAAAGAGTGATAAGAAATTAAACTAGTTATGAGGGAACAACGAATGACCGCAAAAATGATCCATTCAATGATTAGGGTGCTAGATGAACAGCGCTCTGTTGCTTTCTACAAACAGGCATTTGGCCTCGACATCGCAGATCGGCTCGACTTTGAAGACTTCACCTTGATTTACCTGAAGAATGAACAAAGCCATTTTGAATTAGAGCTGACCGTAAACAAAGGCCGCCATGAAGCCTATAATCTAGGCGATGGCTATGGCCACCTGGCTTTCATAGTGGATGATCTTGATAGTGAACATGCCCGCCTTGAAGGGTTAGGGCTAGCCCCGCGCAAACTGGTCGAATTCGCGCCAGATGGCGACAAAGTTATAGCCAAGTTTTTCTTCATCACCGACCCAGATGGCTACGAGATTGAAGTCCTGCAAAAAGGTGGCCGCTTCACAGGCTAAGCTAACAACAAACTCCAGCTGAGCCAGCTGTTTTAGTCAAACGATTAGATGTAATTGACCAGGCTCAGCTGGCTTAATGTTGCCATGCTCTGATAAGTCGCTTGCAAGCGGGTTTGCAAATCAAGGATCTGCGCGCTCACCTCATAAATATCAGCATTCCGGATATCTTCACTATATTGAGTCAGTAAACTATTATGTGACTCATGCCGCTCAGATGTGCTGGCAATCACCGAACTGGCCGCTGAAACTTCTGCCAGTAAATGGTCAATGCTCTGCCGATTGGGCGCTTTGGAAAGATTGCTGGTCACTCGCTCTCTCACCGCATCATAGCGATCTTGTGCATTGGTATCACCGGTATTGTAAGTGTCATAACTCGCAACAGCTAAATTCTGTAACGCCGTGCGCAGCGCTTCTTCATTGGCCCGCGCGCCATATTCAACACTAATATAATCATCAACCTTCACGGTTTGTGATTGCCGCGGATCATCAGAAGAAATCTCCCCCTGATACCAGAATACAGTGTCCGCCTCAGTTGCATCAACAAGCCCAGTGGCGCTGTTATAAGGGGGGCCAGCAACCCGTTGTGTCGGGTTGGCATCATCAAAATTAAAGAAGTTATCAGCTGCTGCAAAAGCTGAAGCAGCTTTCAGCTCAGTGTCTGCTTGGCGCAAAATTTCAGTGTCCAGCGCCGCTAAAATATTGCTCGCCGTTGCATCAGCTGTCGCCCCAATCTGAAACTCCCCAGCTTCAGTCGGCGCCCCGCTGCGCGCGGTTAATTTCACATCACGTGAACTACCATCCGGCAAGGTCAGAGATATGGTCAGGCTCTCACCATCCACTGCTGTGTTTGCCGCAACATCAAGATTAAGTGCAGAAGGTGCCCCAGCAGGCCCCGTCACCGTAACGCCGGTCAGGCTGCTATTCACAGCTGTTATTTTAAAACCAAATGGATGCGTGCCATCTTCTGCAAGGTTCACTTCACTAGCGCTTGGTTGGGTTAGGGCCACGCGGCCGCGCAAATCAGCACCAAGGTCAGCCTCACGGCGCTGGTCAGCAACAGCAAAGAAACCATCTTGCCCGCCCTGCCCCTCAAGCAGGGTTTGCGGCGGCTCAACAGGTTTTTCAAGCACCTGCCGACCAGAGTAGATATACCGGCCACCAGCTTCAGTATTTAAAATCGTCGCAACATCCTGAAAGCTGGCATAGGCAGAATTCTGAAATAAAGTTCGGCCCTCAGTATCAACCTCAAAATTAGTATCAAGCGCATTAGTCCGCATTTTAGAAACAATGTCACGTACCTGCGTTAGCGTTTCGTTCAGCACGTCAATACGCACATTGGCCTGATCAATGCCCCGCTGATATCCATTTATCTGCGAAATTTCAGCAGTAAACTCAATCAGTTGCCGACGCTCCAAGCCAAGGCCACCATAAGTATCAGACCGCTGGCCGGTTGCCAGCTGGCGTTGCAGATCATCTGATCTCTCTCGTGAGGTCGTTACCGCCTGAAACAGGTAGGATCGTGATGTCGAAATTGGAATGGCCATCTATATTATCCTGTAGTTCAAACCTTTAGCTATGCGCTTCAAAAATCATGATCAAAAAACTAAACCGCCTGCACAAGGAGATCCATTAACTCACCCGTCACAGACATCACCCTGGCATTAGCCGCAAACGCCTGCTGCAAAGCAATCAGCGAGGCCAACTCTTCATCAATATTAACACCCGCATCAGATTCATATTTCTCCCGCAGGCTATTCGTTACCGCCTCTTGCGCCGTCACATTCAATTCTGAGCGCTCAGCTTGCGAAGTCTGAAAGGTGATAACGTTCTGAGCAAAATCCAGCACTGTGCCCTTATAAGGAGACGCCGCCGTGCCAATGCCGGTATCTCCGCCAAACTGCACCCTTGTTTGCGTAAGCCGTTCAATCAAATCAAGCGGCCGGGCATTATCACCAATTGGCGTCTCCGGGCTCGAGCCATATTTAACCAGCAGCTCAGGGTTATTCCTGACAGCGGCATTCACAACAATCCGCCCGGCAAAACCTGTTTTGGTATAGCTACCATCAACCGCGCCGGTATAAGGCTGGTTATCTCCAATATCTGAAAACAGCGGTAAAGCCGTGCCCTGATCCTGCACCGAAGTCGCTGTCACTGTCGCGCTAAGGCTGTTAATGTCTGTATTGTTGGTTGCGCCATCATCAACAATCCGCAGCACACCCGCACTTGGCGAACTAACAGTAATATTCGCGCCAAGCGCCGTGTTAATTGCCGCTGCAACAGCCGCATCACCGCCAGAAAAATCAATACCAATCACTTCATCATTCGGGTCACTGGTCGCATCATTTGAAAGTGGCAAAGAGGAAGGATCATCAACCCGCACAATAGAAACATTGTGGACTGTCGGCCCGGTATTATCTGTATATTGCAGATGAATAACATTGCCCTGTGCAACATCAGACATATCAATATCAAAACCGCTGGCAGCGCCAACGGTTGCCGCCGTGCTATCAACCCCATAGCTATTCAATGAGAGCGCAAGCCCATGAGCCAGGTCATCAACCTGTCGCTGCGCCTGCACCAGGGTTTCATCGCGCAGCTCAATCAAGGCGCCCAATTTGCCCGTTTCAAGAATGCCATTTTGAATTAAATCTATCGCATAACCATTGCCGCCAACAAGCGAGACAGTGCCAACAGAACGCGCCGCCGGGTCACTGCTATAAAGCGCGCTAGCGTTTATACTGCCATTACGATCGAAAGCTAATGTTACGGCCTGCTGATCCACCAGCACATTACCGCTAGTAGAGTATAGAACCGCCCGCCCATCTGTATCTTCCCGTACAGAGACTTCCATATATTCGCTTATTCGACTGATGATAAGATCGCGTTGATCTTTCAAATCTGAAATCTCAGCCCCAAGCGAGGATGCCCCAGCCACCTGGCCATTCACGTCGCTTAAGCTCTGAAAAAGACCATTCAGCTCATTCACACCATCAGCAATACTGTCTTCAGCAAGTTGCCGCAGCCCCTGAATGCCATCGTTCAATTGGCGAAGAGAATTAGCAAGCCCTTCTGCCTCAGCAACAGTTGCCGAGCGCGCCGCGTGAGATTCAGGCTGTGTTGAAAGGTCTTGCAAAGCAAGCGAGAACGCATTGATTCTGGTATCAAGCGCGCTAGCTCCCCCTGGTGTGCCAAACAGCTGGTCAACCTGAGAGAGATAGTTATTCACTTCGCTAGAGAATGCCAGCCGGCTCTCTTCAACAAAAAGCTGCTGCTGCACATAGGCATCAATCTCACGGTAAACACCAGAGATCCGCGCGCCCATACCTTGCTCACCAGCAAGCAGATTATCCTGCTGGGTCTGCTTTCTTGTGTAACCGTCGGTTCCAGCATTGGCGATATTCCGCGCAACAACATCAATAGATGATTGCGTCACCGTCAGGCCAGAATTGGCGGTTTTCAATATATGAGTTAAGCCCATATCTTATCACTTCAGGCTGATGCCCATCCCCTCAGAAAAAGGGAATGTCATCACGCTCCTTTTAAAGATTAACGAACCATATTCAGGGCTTCCTGCAGCATTTCATCACCGGTTGAAACAATCCGGGTGTTCGCCGCATAAGCCTGTTGCGTCACAATCAATTTGGTAAATTCATCCGCAATATCAGTGTTTGAACTTTCCAGCGCTGAGCCAACAATATTGCCTTGTGAGCCAAGTATTGGCTGGCCGGATTCATCCGTTTGCTGGAAGGCGCCACCATCAAGTTTGCGCAAGAAACCATCAGCGTTAAAATTGGCAAGTTCCACCGCCGCAATAGCAACCTGCTGGCCATTTGAATAGTTAGCAACCAGCCGCCCCTGATCAGAAACAGAAAGACCATTTAGCTCACCAGCCGCATAACCATTCTGTCCAATATCTGTTATTTTCGCTGTACCATTCGCATCAGCAAATTGTGTAATGCCGTTCTTGCCGTGGTTGATCTCAATGTCACCAAGAGGAATGCCATTCACCGTCGGCGCAGTTAGCGTGATAGAGGTGACAGCCGGGCTGAGCTGCCCGTCAATCCCAAAGGTATATTCTGTACCAACATTTCGCCATGCCGGGTCCGTGCCGGTAGCGGCGCTATCTTCAAGGTAAAATAAGTTCCAGGTGTCATTACCACCGCTAGTTACAGAATCAACCTTCGCCCAGCGAAACTGCACATTGGCAGAGTTACCACCCGCGTCAAACGCCGTCACAGCGCCGCCGGAAATCGAGTTTTCAATAAAGATGGTGTTATCAACGCCCTGAATAAACTCGTCATTGCCAACCGTCGGGTCATTGGCAAAATCAGCCGGATTAAGTAGTTCCGATCCAACCACAGCCTCATCAGAGTTTGTCGTCAAAGGGTAAGAGGCAAGGTTAGTGCGGTAATCGACAACAGTGGTGGCTTTCGCCGCCAAAAAGTCATTACTGACCTCCACAATTTCTGGCGAGCTACCAGAGGGGTTGCCCGTCTCAGGGTCAATCGGCAGGCCTTTAAGAAAATAACCACCGCCATTTACCAGGTGGCCATAGCGATCAAGCTCAAAGTCACCGCGCCTTGTGTAAAGATCTTCATTGTTAAAAACAATGTTGCCGTCAGAGACACCAATAGATTCACCTACAATGAAATACCCATCACCATTGATCGCCATGAAGGTTTCTGTATCAGAAATGGAGACATCACCCTGCACCGCATTGGTTGGCCGCGAGTTAGCATTCACCACACCAAGTGATTGTTGCTTAGCGGGGCTATCGGGCACAAGATCGACAAAACTTGTCTCGGTGCGTTTGTAGCCAGTGGTCTGCGAGTTGGCGATATTGTTAGAAATATGCTCCAGCGCTTTCGATTGCGCCTGCAGCCCGGTGATTGCGGTAGTCATTGCACCAAAAATGCCCATTACACTGTCTCCTCGAACAAAGGCAAAAATTCAAAATTCACGTCTCTCCCCCCTGCAATGCCCCCCTTTAAAAACAGTAAGAGGCAGATATATAAGTGGCAGATGAAAAACATGCACAAGACTATGAGCAATTCCGGTGCCAGTTATTTATTCGTTTTATTTCAACAACTTACGCATGGTAGACCCCGCAAGATCACCTCCCACAGGGATAAAAATGCCCCCCACCCGGCAGTATTTGCCGGTCTGGACATTCTCACCAAAACCCCCATATTCACCTAAGATAGGCGCAATCAAGGATGGCCCCCCACAATGAGTGATAGCTGGAAAGACTTCGGCCTGGATGCCGCCCAGAATATGCTGGATTATGCGCAGAACCTGGTCTCCCCCACATTGCGCCTTGGGGTGACAGGCCTCTCCCGTTCGGGCAAAACTGTTTTTATTACCAGCCTGATTTATCACCTCCTTAATCGCCAGAACCTGCCCTTCTTTGAGCCCCTCTCAAGCGGCCGCATAACAAAGGTTTATCTTGAGCCCCATCCAGATGATCTTTTGCCCCGCTTCGATTATGAAGGAAAATTAGCCTGCCTCACTGCCTCACCGCCTCACTGGCCAGACGGCACCCGCCAAATCAGCCAGCTGCGCCTGACCATAGAATATAATAGCGATCACCTTCTCACCCGCACCCTCGGCGGCAACAAGCTGCATCTGGATATTATTGACTATCCTGGGGAGTGGTTGCTCGATCTGCCCTTACTAGAAAAATCTTATGAGGCCTGGTGCGAAGATGCCGCCCGCTACACCAGCCAAGACCACCATAGTAAATCAGCCAGAGACGCCGTCGCTGCCTGGCATAAAGCCCTGGCCGCCGCCAACCCTGATGGCCCAACTGATGAAGGCGAGGCTAAAAAACTATCCGATAAATTCCGCGCCTGCCTGAAAGAAGCAAGAGCCGCCGCACCAGACCTTCCCTCCATACCACCCGGCCGTTTCCTCATGCCCGGCGATCTTGAAGGCTCCCCCGCCCTAACTTTCGCGCCCCTCACCCTCAGCCCTGGCGGCATTAAGGAGGGCACCTTAGCCGCCCTGATGAAACGCCGCTTCGAGTCTTATAAAGAGCTGGTCATCCGCCCGTTTTATCGCCGTTTTTTCACACGTTTAGACCGGCAGATTGTTTTGGTTGATCTACTCTCTAACCTCAATGCCGGGCCAGAGCATATAGCGCATCTAAGAACAACCCTGAGCGATATACTAAAAAGCTTTAACCCCGGCGCTCAGCATTGGCTCACCTCTATCTGGAATAGAAAAGTAGACAGGCTGGTATTTGCGGCTACCAAAGCAGACCATCTCCACCACCATAATCACGATAAGCTGCAAACTCTTCTGGCCCATCTCACCCATGAGGCAATTGAAAGAGCCGAGATGCAAGGGGCAGATGTCAAGGTTCAGGCCCTGGCCTCATTACGCACGACAAGAGAAGTTGAAGTCACCCAAAACGGCGAAACTTATGAAGCGCTCAAAGGCACCCCGGCCAAAGGCACAATGTTTGAAGGCCGCATTTTTAAGGGCGATGAAGAAATATTCCTGTTCCCCGGCGATCTGCCAGAGGACCTGGCAACGGCGCTCAATAAAGCCAGCACCCTGCCAGAACTTGAGATCCTCAATTTCAACCCACCAGATTGCAATAAGCCAGATAGCCCAACAGCTGAGCCCGCCATGCCTCACATCCGCCTGGATCGTGCGCTGAATATGCTCATCGGAGACAAATTAAGATGACAGCAAACAAGAGAAGACCCGCCATTTTTAATCCAGAAGATGGCAACCTTCGCGTCACCTCGAAAGAAGAGCTGTTCATCAAAGAAACAGCCGTGCCAACCACTATAGATCCACAGGCAACTGGTAACTCAGATCTATACCCAAAAGAAATAAACGCCAGCGTTAAAAAACCACCCCGCACAAAGAGCAGATTACTCACCTGGGGCGGCGTGCTCATCACATCGCTTATTGGGCTTATTACACTGTGGGCAAGCACCAGCATACTTCAAGGCATCGCCAGCCTCTTCGCGCGCAATGACGCCCTTGGCTGGCTGGCCGTCACCCTTGCAACTGCCGCTCTTCTCTCGCTTCTCGCGCTCATATCCCGCGAAATATACGCGATAATGAAACTCAAAAAACTGGCCATACTCAACGCCGAAGGCCGGCAAATTTATGAAGATAACAAGCTAAAACCAGCCCGAAAATATCTGGCCCGCATCAAAGACCTTTATGAAGAGGACCCAAGCCGCAGTTGGCATCTTGGCCGCATAAAGTCATCCGAAAATGTAATTATGGATGGCCGCGAAATACTCGAATTAATAGATACCGAATTAGGGGCCCCGTTAGATAAAGAGGCACGCGCCATAATCTCAGCCAGCGCCAAAAAAGTCTCCCTCATCACCGCAATAGCCCCAGGCCCCATATTAGACATGGCAGCGGTAGCAGTGCTGAATATCCATATGATCAGAAAAATCGCTGAGGTCTATGGCGTACGCCCAGGGCTATTTGGACAGCTGCGCCTTGCGCGAAATGTCATCGCCCATCTAGCACTCTCCGGCGGCATTGCCGTCACCAGCGATTTGCTTAGCCCGCTAATCGGCACAAGCATTGCAGCCAAATTATCAAAAAGATTGGGGGAAGGGTTATTTAATGGCGCGCTCACCATTCGCATTGGCCTCAGCGCCATTGAATTAACGCGGCCCATACCTTATCTCAGCGCCAAACGGCTCTCATTTGCAGCTTTGGTAAGCAGCAGCCTCTCACCCTTGGGCCAGAAAAAAGCGAGCAACAACGCAAACGATAAATAATTTCTTTAAATCCGAAATTTAGATTTCGAATAACCTAAACATCAAACAACTTACTCAGAGGCAAGCAAGCGAAGCTGCTCACGAGCAGATTCATTGCCCAGCGCCAACGCCCTCTGATACCAGAACCGTGCCCGTTTAACATCCGGGTCAATGCCAGCAACCACCCGAGAACTAGGTTGATTAGGGTCAAACGTCATTCCCATCGCCAAGGCACCGCGCCCACTCCCCTGCTCCGCTAAATGCGAAAAGGCTAACCGAGCCGCCGCCACATCACCAGCCCGCAACAATCTTGTACCACGCTCAAGCCATTTTTCCTCTAACGCCTGATCAATAATTAAAGGCCCTCGGTTTGTGCTGACTTCAGGTGTCTTAATTTGCTCAGGTTGCTCAACTGAGGCAGGCGTTCTCCCAACAACCACAGCCTCTTCCCGTTGTGCAGCCGCTCGTGTCACTGGGGCAATCACCGCATTCACCTTTTGCGTAATCGGCGCTTCACCCGCATTGAAGACAAGCTCCGCAACAAAGGCAAACGTCCCCGGCTGGTCTTCAGGTATCTCAACCTTAATCCGGCTGGCATCGCTCTGGCTAATAATCCAGGCCCCATTCACCAAACGGCCACTATCAACAGAGGCCCATTCAGGCATATTGCGAAGCACTAGAAATGCTGAAGGAAATTCTGCAAGGTTTGGCAATTGAACGGGTAAATCAATCGTTTTCCCCGCCACTCCAATTAATGAGTCTACCTTAAACTGTGCCGCCAATTGCGCCGGATTCGCCGCTACAACAAGCGCTTTACTCTCAGTCACTTTAGGTTGCACAACCTCAAGGTTGCGGCGCGGGACAATATCAGAAAGCTTAGCGGCTTCCTTACCGCCAAAACCATTAAAGTCACTCTTGACCACATCACTAACCCCTTCCCCAAGGTAGAAGTAGCCAACGCCGCCAATAACAAGGGCCGCGAACAACATACCAATCATATTGATAAAGCGCGGACGCATCATTTTTTGCTGTGGCGGCGCATTTAGAAATTGCGGCAATGCTGGTTGCGGCTCTTCGCGCGGCTGGCCCTGCTGCCGCTCCTGATAATAAGCATCCTGGCTATGGGGCGCTTGCTGAGGATTTTTAAAGGGCGCATCCTGTGTTTGCCGGGCATCTGGCATTTGCCGGTAAGGCTGCTCATAGCCCTGTTGATCATACCCTTGCGGATAAGGCTCATAAGGCGTCTCAGTATAATGCTGCGGGGGATATTCATACTCACCGCCGCGGCCTGAATGTCTAGCTTCACCGCTTTGCGGCACCTCTAACCGCGGCTCAAGCTGCTCTCTTAAATATTCATAATCTGCTTCAGCCATTTCCTCTGGCGATAGCTCATTAGCTTCACTCCGGCCGCCTTGTTCAAGAGGCACTATATCGTTGCCGTCTGGCACCTCAACGCCGCGATAAACACGCCCTTCACCAGATGTAACTTCGCGCTCTTTGGCTTTTAATTTCCCAAGCTCAGCACCCCGATAAATCAACTCTTCGCGAATTTCTTCTGGCTTATCAGGTGTGTGTTTTGAAATTTCTGCAATCTGGCGCTCCAAGGTTTCAATGCGCTCCCGCAACAGCTGAGCAGTCTCAGAAGGGTCCTCATCACTCATCATTTGATAGTCCCCTGCCTGGCTTTCATGATCTTGCGGTTCATCGCTGTTACTAGCGCCCTCGTCTGAATATTCGGGATGATCTGGATGGGTAGCATACTCCGGCTCATACTCATTATGATGCGGTGCATACATTTCCGGCCCGCCCATAGCTTGAGGCGGCAAATCCTCATCATCCTGGCCAGCCGGGGCATATCCGCCTTGCTGAGAATAGGCAGGATCCTGCCCGTCTTGATACCCATTAACCCGTCCATTCGGCGGCGCGTCATAACCTTCATGCGCGGCGCGCTGCATATGCGCTGCCATCGCAATTTTGTCTTCCTCATTCAGCGCGTTGAGCCGATCCATAAGCCAAGAGGATTGGGTGCTATCCAGCCTGAACCCATTTGGCGATGAGTTATGGCCAGGGTTGCCCGTTGATTTAGGTTTGTTCCCGTTATCACTTCCAAAATTACTCAACTTCCGCTCCCAACCCTTTGACTATCAGCCATAACGGACCCCAAACCTGTCCGATGCAGCTCTATTGCATCCTTATTTCTTTTTTTATAATCGTGGTACGCCGTTAATCCACCAGCGCCCTAACGTCCTGTTTAAGGACGCCCAAATATCATCTCGCTGCAACGGGGTAACTTCCGCCCCACCAGCCACTTTGGAATATTGCCGGACAAAAACATCCATCGCAATTTTCATCTCTCCAGCTGAAACTTCCCGGCCAATCTGCTGCTGCCGTTTCGCCAACCATTCATTCGCCGCTTCAAACCGAAACATCCCCGGGATTTTCGCATTCAGGCTAACCTCATGCCATTTCGGGTGACGCGCAGGCTGGCGCAGTTCCTCAAACTTAGAGAAGAAATGATCTACAAATATGGCGAGCTTCTTGTAACGCTTAGTATCTGCCTTCCAGTTATAGACAACCAGGATCACACTAGAGGCGATGGAAGCGATTGATTTACCCGGTTTAACCAGCTGGGGGTATTGATCATGTGTAATTTTGGTCGGCAAAAACTCATCAACCAAATTGAAATAAGCATTCAAACCAACCGTTTGCGGGGTAATAGGGAGAAAATGAAAATCCTGAACATTCTTCAGGCTTCCCAATCCTTCCACCGGCGCGCCGCCAAGCACCGCGACCGCATCAACCTCCCCGGATTGCAAACCAGCCAACCCCGCCGCCAGGTCCATATTCACCATATCGGCATCAATATCGAGCTTGGACAGGATTGTCCGGCCCACCATATCTGTCGATCCGAGCCGTTTGCCGAGAGAAACCTTGCGTCCAGCAAGGTCCCGCATGCTGGCTATATTACGGCGCGCTAAAATATGAAATTCAGCGTTATAAAGCTTTGTGACATATTGAATACGTTTTTTAATGTCTTTGAATAATTCAGGGTTCGTCAAGCTTAAATAGCTCAGCTGCCCCTGCTGAATAATGCCCATATCGATGCCGCGAAGGAACAACACATCAAGCACATTCTGCACACCGCCTTTGCCCACAACCGGGATGACACGCAAATTATCTTTGCCAGACACATCCAGCACATTTGCAAGATCGGCGGCCATCCTCAGATAGGTGCTGGCAACATCACCAGAAATAATACTGACCGTCAGACTGTTACGTGAGGCAACACGCTGACCATAATCTGAATTGCCAGCAACACCGCCCTGAGCCAAACGCTGACCATTTAGTGAGGCCTCCCCTCGAGGCTTCGTAAAACCATGACGCGCGATAAAACCACCACCAATTTCACTCTTTTGCGCGTCTGCCGCTAGCAAAAGACTGGGGGAATAAGTGAGTGATAATGAAAAGAAGGAGAGAATGAAGAGCGCCAGAAACAACTGACGACTAAGATAGAGATGACGATATAGATTGAAATGACAATGGGCAGCCCGGTCAATCGCCCGGCCTATGCCGCCGCATGACACAGAGCAATTCAGGCAAACCTGAATGATAGTTGCAGCTGCTAAACTGAAAATAGAACTCAAAACAACAGAACTCCCCGAAACAACCTGCCTTACTCCCAAACTGTATGGCACCCAAACTATCTGGCACCCGAACGAACCAGCCACTTAAATATACAAGGCCACTAAAACTAGTTGGCCACTCAAGCGTAACGGCCCTTAATAACGACAGCCAGGAGGCAACCCCAGCTGGCCCGAAAGCAACAACTGAACCGGCATCAGATAGTCACTCATCCGATAGTCACGACCCTGATTATATCCACCCACACCAGGCCCAGATACCAGTTACATACCAACCCAGTACAATCCTAAAACCAGCCAAATCCCTTAAAAGGAAAAACACAAATAGCGATATCTGCCACCAAATATTGTCAGCTCTAAAGTGAGAACCAAAGCAAGAGCATTAAAAGCTCAAGCCTGAAGAGTGTAAAAACAGGTGAATGGATGCCCCCGCAGCTTTGCCAAAGTTTCATGGCGGAAATAGGACTTATGCAACAGTCCATAAATAACTTTACATTGTTAACAGATAATATGGAAGGGAAACTCCAAGACCTTGCCTAATAGAACAATACACAGAGTTTCATGCCGGAAATTGTCAATTTACCTCTGAAGAAGCCCCCCGCCAGCAACGAGAATGCAACGGTTATAAGAAATCAACTTAATAAGCGGTTGATAGTGGCCGGAAAACTTGCAATTGAGGCCTCATTATGGCACACCTGAAACCGGGGCTGTTAACCAATAGAGGGGCTGAATTTTCCTCCATATCAAACAGTCATCAGAGGTGCTTTAAGCATAGGTTTGAGCCCAGCTCAGCTGGTTTGCTCTCTCGCTGCTGCGAGCATTTAAGGCTGCAAAGCCACCCCTGCCCCTTAAGACAGGATGGGACAGGAATTGATAACAGGCACTGATATTAGTGACAGATGCCAGTATCTGAAAGTGGCTAAAGCCCTTAAAAGCTATCACTAATAAAAAAGAGTGCGAAGCGACAGAACTAAAGAGACACAAAACCTGCAAAAGCAGTTTATCGCCAGACTATCAGAATTTTAAAACGAGATTGGAGCCATAAATATGAAACGGGAGCGTATAATGGGTAAAACAAAAACCTACCTGGCAGCGCTGGCAACATCATTCGCCATCTTCGGCGCATCATCCGCCATTGCTCAACCAGACCTGATCATCAATGAAGTAGACTCGCGCATTTATGCCGGCAGCTGCCTCACCAGCGAGCCGCTTGCAACTGGCCGCATTGCCATCAAAAACGTCGGCACACAAAATGCACAACTTCAAGTGACAGAAACATTCCGCTCAATGCTTGCGGTTTGGGTTCCCGAAAATATCGACATGATCGCAAAAATTACTGAGCGCTCTAGTCTGAAACCTCTCGATCAAGAAGGCCTGCCCTTCGAAGTTGCTAAAGGTGTTCTTAAAAAAGGGCGCTTCTTTCTCTCGGTTTCACAAGGCGAACTGGACAATGCGCGCCGCCAAGTGTCGAACCGCAACCGCACAGCCACCATCCAAACAGCTCTTGCTAAAATCGGCTTTGACCCAAGAGGCGTAGATGGCGTGATGGGCTCAAACACCAGAGCGGCCATCCGGGCCTATCAAGGTGATAAAGGTGACAACCGCACTGGCGTTCTAACTGATGATCAATTCCAGGCTCTGGTATCATCAGCTGGTATCAAAGAATTTGACAATGTGACCGGCGCAAACGGCATCACTAAAGTAACACTTTACGCTCAAGTTGATCCTTACAACCTCATTGACGAAAGCAACGAAGCCAACAACATTCGCAAGTTTGAAGTGACGATTGATTGCAGCAACTAAACTGCACATGTCAGCTGATTAAAAATGACAAATAAAAAGGGCGGCCAAACTGGCCGCCCTTTTTAATATTCATCCATTTAATTGGATTTAGAGCTTTTCAACGTGAATAGCAGCGACTTCGTTAGGTACAATCGCGATAGAACCACCATTTGCGCCAGTGTCCTGAACATGGACATCTTTGCCACCTTCTTGAACAGCTTTCACAAGCTTGTTGATGTGGTACTTGCGGCCTTCAACATTCAATGTTGAGCCTTCTTTAAAAACAACGATCGCTTTGTGATCTGCATCAGTTGCCATGGGTTTCTCTCCTTAACAGTTTCTTATTTAAAGCTAAACCTCAGTTAGTTGCCTACCCCTTTAGCAGAGATGAGACAAAAAAAACAAAGGAAATTCTCGTTACAAACATTTTCCGGTGGAAATAATGGCTGAATAGCTCATTTTACCGTCTATGAGAGGTGATTTATGCCATTTCTGAGAATAATCCGCACACCTCCCACATATTTGAGTGCCATGCAGAAAGGCCACGCGCAGACCTCTTGCCTCAAATATCTCAGCAAAACAACCCCTAGATAGAGAAGTTTCGGTATAATTCGGCCAGAAAGACCCAAAAACTATAGAACAAAGCCCCCAAACAAAAAGCCATTAAGCCGAACGAGACGCAAACTGCCGCTCAATCAAAGAGCCTGCCACAAGCCCAAATACTGAAAGCCCGATCGAGAAGAACCCGATTTGCGCTTCAGACCAACCAGCAAATCCTGTCGCCTCCTTTATGGGACCAAACGCCAAAATGGCAGATAACCCAAATAACAGCGCCCCCCAGGCCCCAAGCCTGGTTGCCCCACGCCAATAAAGCCCGCCGGTCAGCAGCACAATGCCAGAGCAAAAATAGATCGAGCCGGTAATCGCAAGATAATTCCAGACATCTTCCGTGCCATCATAAATCAGCCCCCAATAGAGCTCATAAAGCGCAATCAACACGATAAAAATCCGCGTCCATCTTTTTTGAAAAGCCACATCATCAACCCGGTTCACAAGCGGACCAACCACATCCCGCGAAAGCAAACTCGCCCAGCAAAACAGATACCCATCCTGCGTTGACATGAAAGAAGCAAAAAACACCACCACAATTAGCCCGGCAAGGAACGGCGGCAAAACCTCCGCCAAAAATTGAGCCGTCGCCGCCAGCTTGGCATCACCTGTCAGCTCAACAGCCCCGGCACCGCTCCGCGCCAGAAAAGTAAAAGCCAAGATACCGATAAAGGCTGGCAATATCATCCGCCCCGCAAAGAGCAGAGATGAGATCAAATAAGCCCGCTTCGTTGTCGCCTCATCTTGTATACATAGCGCCCGGCTCAGCGCCGTCGGCCAAATAGCAGCGCTGGCAATGCCGGCCACAACGATCATCCACAACATGTAATCGAGCCCAAAGCCGGATGTTAGCAGCGGGTTAAAACCGCCCTCGCCTTTCAGCTCTCTCACCCGCGTAATAGCCTCAGCAAGCGGCACCACCTCAAGAAGAAACACAATCACAGCAATCAGACCAAGCACCATCACAACGAATTGCAGCACATCCGTCACAATCACCGCCCGCATACCGCCAAACGCTGTGTAAGCAACCGCAATAGCAATCAACGTCACCATAATCACCTCAATCGAGGCACCGCCAATTTCTGCAGGAAGAAAAGGCAGGATATAAAGCGCGGCCACTTTCAAAAACAGCCCCATATTCAACACGCCCGCCAAAACCATGATGAAGCCTCCAACCACACGAATATCGCGGCCAAAGCGCTGCTCGTAAAATTCCGCAACTGTCAGCACGCCGGTTCGCCGCAATGGCGCCACCACAAACCCGGTAAGCCCGACAAACAAACAGCCAATGAGCGCCGCAATACCAATATGAAAGGCAGAAAACCCCTCACCAAACCCCTTTTGCGCATTGTAAGCTATTGTTATCAGGCCAATTTCAGTCGCACCTAACGTGGCAATGGCCGCGGGCAGCTTAATTGAGCGCGCCGCTACAAAAAATTCTGCCAGTGAACTTTCCCGGCCAGAAAGTCGAATCTGTGTGGCGACAAGCACCAACAGGTAAAGCGCCGAAAACACACCAATGAATAAAATTGAACCGTCAGCCATCACTCATAGTCCCCCACAAAATTTTCCAAGCCAAGATACCCGGCTATATGTCATACAGATTCAAGAGATGTTACTGGATTAAAGCCTGAGCCAAGAATAGCCAGGCCCAAGTTCAAAGCTGGCCCAAGCGGATAAAAACAACACCCCGCCCCAGAACAGAAAACTTCAAACCGTCTCACCAAATTCAAAATAAAGTGACCCCATCTTCAGGGATTATACTCTTGACGGTTGCACCTCAAATAGGCCCAATAGCAAACTCGATCGCTGCATCTATTCAGCCCATTGTTACACCCCAGTCAAGAAAACCACAAATTCAATGTCTCAAGCCATCTCCTCCCAGATCACGTCTATAGGTGAGCTACTTCGCGCCTCAGGCAAGCTGGTCGTTCCCCCCTTTCAGCGTAATTATGCCTGGGGCGAATCTAACTATGCAGACTTATGGCTGGACATTCAGGAAACCCTTAACGGCAACACAGATGAATATTTCCTGGGGTCTGTGGTAATAGACAATTCCACAGCGCCAGACCTGACCCTGATAGACGGGCAACAAAGGGTAACCACCACCACCATCTTAATTTGCGCACTCCGCTGGCATCTTCTGTTTAATAATCTCAATGAACTTTCTGATCTGGTGAGCCAGGATTTCCTCACACGGCCTGATTATGACAATCAAAGCCTCACCTCAAATTTAGTCCTGAACCTGAATGACCGTGATTTTTTCGAGCAATATATTCTCCGCTCTGAAGATCCTGAGCGGCTTGGTGATGTAACCGATGAAGAGAGCCACTCCCCCTCAAATCTCCACCTCGCCCGCTGTTACATCTATATGTGCAAGCAGATTGGCCAGTTAATCCGCAAAAAACAATCTCTTGAAACAGTCGCCCATGACATCATCACCGCCCTAAGAGAAAAAATCCTGCTCATCCGAATTGACGTGGCAGATGATGTAAAAGCGTTCACACTCTTTGAGGTCTTGAATACCAGAGGCGTCGAGCTTTCAGAAGCTGATCTATTGAAAAACGCCATATTCTCCAAGGCTGGCCAGCATTTGGATGAGCTGCGCCTCAATTGGGAGATCATGGGCGAGAATATTGGCCATAAACCACTTATGCGCTTTATGCAGCATCATTGGATCTCTAATCACGGCAACCTGCCACGCCAAGGGCTGTTCCCAGCCATTAAAAAACGTGTCGTCACCCCCCATGATGCTCTGCAATTCTCAGAGCGCATCACCACAAGCTCTGAATATTATGGCGCTATGATAGAACCGAGCCATGACCTCTGGCTCCATTTAGAAAATGACCATCTAGATGAAATAAAGCGCCTGCTCACCAGTCTCAATCTGATGCGCACCGAGCAATGCTATATTCCCTTGCTGGCAGCCCTAGAAATCTGCCCGACAAGCTTTCACAAACATCTGCGCATGATCAGAGATTTCACTTTCCGCTACACAACCATTCTGGGCAAAAGCTCCAGCGATGCCACAAAGGCCTATATGCGCGCCGCCCATAGCTTGCGCGAAGATGGCCCGGCCCCAGCAGAAGTTATTTTTGATCGTTTTTTCAGTGATTTATACCCGCAGGACAATGAATTTCATTCCGCATTTTCGAAAAAAACCATCAAAATTTTTGCTCTCGCCCGGCATATACTGGCAGAGATAGAAAACAATCTGACCGGGCCAGATGGCCCCCAATACTCCGCCACAGATTTAAATATTAACCTGGAGCATATCTTACCCCGGAAATACAAAAGCTATTGGCCAAATTGCGATGCGGACTTCCAGGGCGGCCCCCATAAATATCTCAACCGGCTTGGTAATCTCACCCTTCTCGGGCGGGAGTTGAATTCAGATATCGGCAACACAAACTTTGATAATAAAAAACAGCTTTATGCCAGCGATTGCCTTGAGATCACAAAACGTATGCTGGAAGAACCACGCTGGACAGCAGACGCCATCAGCCGCCGACAGAACTGGCTCGCCAGTGAAGCTGTAAAAATCTGGCGGTGCACAACAGACTAAGCGCAATTGTGAAGCAAAATTGCCCCGCACAGACAGCGCTGGTGCTTTAGAATTCAGGTAATTTCTAAGACGCAAGCCCAAAAAAGCGAATCCTAAGGAATTTCAATGATTTTCTTTGGATAATTGCGAAAGCCATGCCTGTTTTCACTACCCCCACACACTAAGAATCAGCGAAGCTTGTACGGAATGACATGCTGGGACTCTCAGTTTAAAAATTGATGGCTAGAGTTTCCTGATCATGTCTTAAGTTTTATTGGATACCGCAGAATGGCAACAAATCCGGAGCAGAGCAAAGTCGAAGCGCCAGAAGACTACCAAGAAAACTATCAAGACCTAAGCCATCAAGCTGAAAGTAATGATGAGCTGCGCGAAGACTTAGTACCTGAAAATCTGACCGGGCTGGTGGATCCTGAAAAACCCACCAGCGACATGGATGTGGTGCGCCAGCAGGACCTCATCATGGCGCGCAATCTTCGCCGTCTTGAAATCCATCGATATGAAATTTCCAACGCTCTCTCCTCCATGGACCAACTCGACATTGGCATAGTGGAAGATGATGATGAAGACGCCATTGAGCTGTCAGAGAGCGAAGAAAAGCACGCCATTCATGTCGCCAAAGTCAATGAAGAGCGCCGCCAACGCCAACGCAAGCGCCTGGCTCCTCATTCAGGCAATGAACTTAGCAAAGATAAATTTTCGAAAGCAGCGGCGTTACTGTCTCACCTGCTCCCCGGCGATAATAGCCAAAACAACCTCTCCTTCATGCGTCACAACCTTTGCCTAACCTGGCATGGCTGGCGATATGATCGAGAAATTGAGGCACGGCTTTTCAGCCCCTCTCAGCGCTTTCGCCCCTTGAGCCGCAATCGCACCCTGCGTGAACGTGAGCAACAGGCCCCCTGCGCCCCAACTCGGCTGGTCAGCTGGAGTCTTGATTGCATCGCCTCCTATCAGGAAGGTGGCAGTTTCCGCCATTTCACTTTCATCGACCCTGAAGCCGGTCATGGCCGCACACTGCTAATGGCCTCTCATCATGATTTCAGAAGCATAATCGGCGTTGAAAATCGCGGCAAGCTGGCAGAAGACGCCGCGATGAATATCGCGCAATATCCGCGCACCTTTATGGCGCGCCGTGAAGTGCACCTGATCACCAGGGACATCCGCCTCATCGAATGGCCAGAACAGCCGTTGATCGTGCAAATTTTTGCGCCGCAATCAGCTGAGTGGCTTTCACAAATCATGGAAGCCTTAAGCGCCTCTTTTGCCGCACAGCCACGGCAAATATACCTGGTAATGATTGGCAATCGCTATCCTGAAGTGCTTGGCGATTATGAGTATATCCACGGCTTTACCCCACCAAGCAGCCACCTTGAAAAAATGACATTAGCAAGCCCCTTTGAGGTAGATTTTTACTATTTCACTGCTAACGCGGCAGATGCAGAAACGCCAGAAACCTCAGAAACAGCTACAGAATACACCGCAGATTAACGTCAAATTCAGAAGTTTATGACCATAGTGCCGAGGGGCATCCATCCTACTAGAATGCCCTGGCAATTACCCCTAAACTGCGGCCAGCAACTGCTTTTCACATAACAAATCCAACATTGGTAAGCAGTGGCCACACCATTCGCAGTGCGAGTGAGCCGTGAAAGGGGAGCAAAAGAGGTCAAGGCTATGACAGACGCCAACACAAGCGATCTGACATTCACTATCATCAGACACAAAACAGATCTGCTAGCCTCTGAAAAAGGCTGGAATGAGCTTTATGATGAAAGTGGCAAAAACTCGCAAATATTCCTGACATTCAATTGGCTTTGGCATTGGTTGGATGCTCACCAAAGCCCCTCAGAAAACCTGATAATCCTAACAGCAAGCCAAGCTGGCAAGCTGGTACTTATCGCGCCGCTAACCAGCGAAAAGCGCTATGGTCTGAACATCGTCACCTGGGCAGGTAGCCCTGTCAGCCAATATGGCGATATCCTGATAAAAGAGCATATTGAAAACCATAACTGGTTGAAAGAGGCATTCAAATTTCTGGTCGATGAAATCAGGCCGGACATTTTCCATTTACGCAAAGTCCGTTTTGATGCAGCAATCACCCCGTTACTGGAAAATTACACCGCCACAATTTTAGATGAGACCGCCGCCCCCTATATTGAAATTCTCGGCGCACAAAATTTCACAGAATTTAACAAACGCTACTCCCAGCGCAGCAGAAAATCCAAACGCCGCCATCGCCGTAAATTGGAAGAACATGGCGCTTTAAGCTTTAGCCTCATCAAAGAAGGGCCAGAGGCAGAGGCCGCCGCCATGAAAGCCATCACCCAAAAGCGTGCCTGGTTAAAAGAGATGAAAATCATCTCCCCCGCATTTAACACAGACCTCATAGACCGCTTTTTCAAAAAAGCCGCCGCCTCAACAGAGCGCCCAGCAGGCATACGCGTCTCAGAGTTAAAGGTAGATGGCAAAACCGTTGCCACAGAAATCGGTGTGCAGGTAAAAGATTATTACGGCGCTCACCTCGGCACTTATGACCCCGACTACACATCCCATAGCCCCGGCAGCCTCCAGATCCAGGACACCATCGCCGCGCTGATTGAAGATGGCGTTGAGGTGGTAGATCTTTTTGCCCCCGGAGATACCTATAAATATGAGTGGAGCAAACAAACAATCCCGGTTTTTGATTTTGCCTACAGCATCAGCCTGAAGGGCAAACTTTATGAAACGCTATATTTAAAACGCCTCAGGCCAGCATTGAAAATGCTGGCCGCCCGCCTCTCTCGCAAATAAAGCCAGAGACAGCAAACCAACTGAGACCCCAAATCCCTATCGTTTAACAGCACTACCTGTATAGACATAGCCAAACACACTTGGCCGAAAAGGCTCTGCCCCGGTCTCTAAAAAATCAATCCGTAACCCAGCGCGCTCTATCAACCTGAACATATTTCGGTTCAAGCGGCAGCCTTTGGAGAGACAAGACCATACGGGCGAAAAAAGATCCTGCATGCAGGCAATTTCACCGCGTGGATGGCGACCGCGCTCACAGAATAACAACCGCCCACCAGGCCGCAACAAACGCCCAACCTCAAGCAACACCGCTTCAGGGTCTTTGACCGCACAAAGAGTATAGGTGCTAACAACACAATCAGCGACCTCATCATCAAGAATTACAGCCTCGACATCCTGTTGCAACACAGTGACAGGCAGGCCGTAGCGTGTGGCTTTTTCCTGAATAGCAGGCACATTTGCGCGCGGGTCAACCCCGGTCACTTTCTTCACCTGCCCCGGTTTATAATAAGCCAGGTTCGTGCCCGAGCCGATTCCAATTTCGAGCACATTGCCCGCAGCTTGCGGCACAATGTGACGGCGGCGAACAACGCTCAACGGAGCCACAACCGGCCTGTCCAAGCCCTCATCTACCCGGTTATAGTCTAATGCCTCGTAGTTATCTTTAAACTGATGAGACCAATACCCCATGATGCAGACCTCTTAAAATTTTCAAATCAAGTGAGGCTGATATTTCAAATCTCTTCCGGCGATATGATGACCACTTCATGGCAAAAAACAGGAACAGGACGATCGTGATTTTTTCATCACACTGTTTACCCTCCCCCATAATCAGCCAACCACAACGTAAAAGCTGAGGAGAGAACAGCCAACAGATATTCAGGGAGACGAGACAAGAAAAAAGACCGGCTCAGATGAGTGAGCCGGTCTAAATTCTGCTAGTCTGAATTAAGCATCCAAAAGTTAAGAATGCTATGTGCTTGCCTTAGGTTTTAGTGGTGTTAGAAAGCTCCATAGTCATAAGCCGCTTTTTATATTGGCTCTGAATTACCTCGACCACGATCAGCACCGCAAGCACGAAGTAGAATGTGCTCTTTGCCATAGCATGCACCTCATAGCCAAAGAAGCTCAGCTTCGCCAGCTCACCGCCCTCACTCACCAGCAACACGCCAACGATAAACAGAATGAACAAGCCAAGCACCTCATACATCCGGTTCCGCTCGAGAAATTCCGCAATATGATCCGCCAGCCAAATCATCAATAAGCCAGAAACCACCACAGCCGCTGCCATAATCCAGAAATCTTTGGTCAACGCCATAGCCGACAAAATACTATCAAATGAGAACACAAGGTTCATGAGCACGATTAGCATAACGGAAGTCGCAACCGAGCGCTTCGGCCCTGAACCTTCACCTTGCAGATTATTGACCGCGAGCAGATGGCTGATCTCTTTCACAGCCGTATAAAGGATGAACCCACCACCGAACAGCACAATAAGCGCATGGCCACTAAATTCGCCTGTGGCAATTCCGGTAAAATCGAGGGTGAATAAGGTGTCTTGCAAAGCTTCAACGGCTTTAAGGATAACGAACAGCAAAACCACCCGTAATAAGATGGCAAGCCCAATCCCCAGCCGCCTCACAAATCTCTGGCTCTCCGGCGCAACCCGTTTTGATTCAATGGAGATATAAAGAAGGTTATCGAACCCCAAAACCGCCTGAAGCACAATCAACATAAGAAGGGTAAACAGCCCCTCAGCTGAGAATAAAGCTTCCATAATCATCCGTCTCCTATACGTCTAAATCTTAAAATATCAATTGTTAAGCACGGCAAATTTTATGTGCCCCTAGAAAAACTGCAATCCTGTTGAACTTCAAAGCCAACCACAACAATATGAAACACCTAAGTAACCTTGCGAATGGCTGCACCCGCAAAAACGCGCCCGGCGGCGGTCTTTAAGCCATCCACCCCAGGTCCAATGCCAGTGAGGCGGCCAATAAAATAGCGCCAAAAATCAGAAGATAACACCGGTACACCCCCCTGGTCTCGCCTCATTTTCCAAAGCGCTGAACGGGCAATATCCTTTATCTGCGCACGAACTTCAGCACCGGCTTCAGGAAGATCATCCCATAAATTCATCACCATCCAGAAGCGGTCATGGTGCTGCTGCGCAATATTTTTAGACAAGCCATCTTCATCACCATTGATATAAACCGTCGTCCAATCAGAGCGCACCATCCGTGAAGCACATCTCGCCATCCGCACAGATAAAGACTGATCCTGAATAAACAAGCGCGGGTCAGCGCCGCCCGCCGCCCGCAGCAAATCCGTCTTCGCTGCAAAACACATATGCACAATGGAGTTTTTTAAAACATAGGCCAGCGGATCATCAACAACCACCCTAGTCACATCATCCGCTTTTTTATGCCCTTTTACCCGCCGGCGCGCATAAACAAAATCAGCATCAGATGCTTCAAGCTGATCGAGATAATAAACCGTGGCCCCAACCCTTAATATATCATCTGCATCAATCGCAACCGTGACGGCGCCCCGGGCGGCGTCTAACCCCCGGTTAAAACAAAGTGCCGGTCCCGTATTTTTATCTGATCGAACAATATGGATTGGAAATTTTTCATACTGGCGAGAAAATTCAACTAACGCCTCAAGCTCCGCATCATCAGAGCAATCATCGGCCACAACAAGTTCTTTCTCAAAAGCCCCTGCCTGCTCTTCAATCGAGCGTACAAGTTCTGGGAAATAGACTGATTTATTATAAAAAGTCACCAGATAAGAAACCAGCATCGCCCATACCATCCTCTCAACCATGCCTAAATTCACCGCTCTTCATAAAAGAGAGATCACCAAAATATTCAAATGGTTGAGAAAAAATGCCCTTTATAAATACCCACTTAGATCGCGCTATCTTTAACAAGTCTCATGGGGGGAAACAATCTGAATTAACCCCGAGTTTAAAAGGTTAGAACTCCAAACCTCAATTGCTGTATTCACCGGCGCTGTGCCCGTCCCCTCACCAAACAGCGCCAGGCGTTTACAACCACAAGCCCAACCAGAAGCGCAAACTAAATTATGGGGGGAGGAAATATCGGCATGAATTCAGCAGCAACAGCAGCAAGCACTATGGGAAAAGAGATAACTAGCTAACAGGCTTTAAAAATATCACCATCACCAATGGTCTTCATAAACAAGATGAGTTTAACATATTTAACGCCTTGAAAAACAACCTTAGCAAGCATTGCTCCCGCCTCCCGCCTTAGTCTAAATACCCCACAGCTCACTAAATACACCCCATTACCCCATTGATTTTTATTAATATTTATGGGTGTATAAGAAAATAGAATAGGCGGGACGCTTCCTGTCCACTGCCTGACGAAACAGGTGAAACTCGCCGACTTAACTTGTCCGCATAAGCGCCATTATTAAACGAAGTCAGATTAGAAAATTTGGGGGATCGCTGACATTGGCTAACAGATGAAAGTGGATAATCCCGAGCAATTGAATACCCATTACCGAACATTAGAAAATCACACGGCAATAAGCAGCATCAATCAAGATCATCAATAAGCACAAGACGAGAAAAGCTCAGACATAAAAACGAAAATCTCTTGCATGAAGATCAGTCAGAGCAAGCTTTTTATTAACAACAGCTCACCCACATTTGGCGGGAGGGGAGATAACCCGTATATGACATCGATTGTCAAAGATCTGTATAAGTCATTATTGCCGCTCTTCATTGCAGCTTATTTAATAACAGCGTTTATTAACCCTAGATATTTAAGCTGGCTCTTCCCAATCTCTACGCTGGTCTCTTTGCTCATGCTCACTCTGGCAAAGCGGCAGGAAGACTTATTCAAAGGCTTCACTAGCCCGTTTTTCCAACTTGGCTTTGTCACGTGCACCGCCCTGGTTATGAGCTGCATCTATTCAATGCAGCCAGACGTCAGCCTTTATGAAGCGCTAGAGGCATCTCTATCACTGCTATGTTTTGCACTTTTATGGAGCCTGCCATTCTCTGGCAACCGAGGAATGAGAAAAAAGGCACAGCTCCTGATAGCAGCCCTCTATATTGCGATATTATTACTTTTCATCCTAATCAACGCCCCAATCACCCCGGCTTGGCTTTCCAACTTCACCCCAACGAACCAAAGCATTGAAAAACTGTGCGTTATCCTGGCCGTTTTATTCTGGCCAATAGCCCTCCATCTTACATCACAACTTTCAAGACGGCTCAGCCTGATCATCTATGCGCTCACCGCAACAGCTCTATATTTATTTGGCACCAGCTTAAGTCAGCTTATTTTTATAATCGCCAGCTTCATGTATGTAATTTTTCTCTTCATCCCGCTCTCGAGAACCATAGGCACAACCCTTGTCGCCCTGCTCGTCGTCACGATTAGCGCCGTGCCATTAGCAATCATTCAGTTCTATGATCAACAATCGTTAAACCAATTACCAAGCTACATAACCACTCACTTCACAGAATTACCTGAAGTTCTGTCCCTCTGGCATAGCACAGCCCTACAAATGAATATGTACTTGCCGTTCGGCTCAGGCATAAACATGAGTGAAGCAATTAATAACTCAATCAACATCACTGAACATAGTGGCCTCAATCACCATCATCAAAACTACATTCTGGAACTTGGATTTGATTTAGGTCTACTTGGGTTTCTCCTTGCCGGCCTCGCAATGACCGCCGCAATCGCATTTTTCCATCATATAAAAGAGCCTGTAAGACCCTTCGCAGCAGCAACAATCTTATCAGCCGTAATCCTTTACACATTCTCCTTCAGCGTATGGCAGGAATGGCGCAGCGCTTTTACAGCCTTTGCATTGCTGCTGCTCGTGAAATACAGCAAAAATCGCTATCACCAACGCCCTACCACCAAAACACGCAGCAGGTTTTCCAGCAGAAATACACTCTAAACTTACCAGAGACGGCAAATTTGGTGCAGCAAAGACTTTTTTTCACCGAAAATATCAGTTAGATCAGTACAGTATTAAAAGTGAACCACGATCACTTTCAAGCAATGCGGAATTACGAGGAACAGCATGGCACTCATAGATTTGAGCAACAGATTAGATCAGACCGCGCGACAACTTTGTGCAGCTCTTAGCGCCCTCATCTTAACAGCTCTCACCACAACTACTGTCCTGGCAGAAGAGGCAAACAACCTGGAAAGCCATAAATGGACCATAACCGCCGTCGGCAACCATGAAGGGCCACAACTTGGTTTCATTAAATTCAATAATGGCCAGCTAGAAGGCCAAGCCACCTGCAATAGCTATTCCGCTGTTTATTCCACCAAAGACAATAATATTATTGAGGTTTACCGCATTGGGGTCACACAGCTGATTTGCAAGGTTGGGAATAAAATGGAAATTGAAGACCAATATCTATCAGGTCTCGAGACCGCCTCTCGCTATGAAATTAAAGACGACATGCTAACCCTCTATGATAAGAAAGACAGCGTCATCGCAAGGTTTAAGTAAATCGCAAATAACCATAATCAGCTGCAAATCATCCATAGTGAATTGTGAAATGGCTAGAAGAACTTAAAATTAAAGTTAGAAGCGAAAAAACCGGCGCAAATTCCCTGCATGAAAAAATCAATCCTCATCACCGGCTGCTCAACCGGCATTGGCAAGCGCGCCGCAGAAATGCTGCATGAGAAAGGCTGGCAAGTCCACGCCACAGCCCGCCGTGAGCAAGACCTTAAAATGCTGCGAGATGATATTGGCGTCACCGCTCATTATCTGGATTATGAAGATAGCGCCTCAATACAAGCGACAGCTGAAGCCGTCATCAAGGCAACAAACGGAGAGCTTTTCGCTCTTTTTAATAATGGTGGCTACGGCCAACCAGGCGCGGTTGAAGATTTAGAGACAGATATTCTCCGCCGGCAATTTGAAACAAACTTCTTCGGTTGGCACGAGCTAACCCGCCGCCTCATCCCAATCATGCGCCAAAATGGCTGCGGCCGCATCATCCAATGCTCCAGTGTTTTTGGTTTTGTCAGCGCCCATTACCGCGGCGCCTACACTGCCTCAAAATACGCTGTTGAGGCCCTTTCAGATGCCATGCGCCAGGAATTGCGCGGCACTAACATTCATGTATCACTTATAGAGCCCGGCCCCATCCGCACTGAATTCAACAGCCGTGCCCTCAAAAGCTATCAGGACAATATCAACATTGATAGCTCCCCCCACCGCGCCGTTTATGAGCAGCGCATCGCCAATTTAGAGAAAGATGGCGCAACCCAGTTTAAGCTGGAGCCAGATGCCGTCGTAGAAAAACTGCTACACGCCCTCACCGCCAAAAAACCAAAGAGCCGTTACTATGTCACTGTGCCAACTTATGTGCTGGCCCTTGCAAAACGTTTCTTACCCACTAAACTCATCGACGAAATCTTGATACGGAATTAGAAAATGGAACTCATAAAATATCTCGTCACCCCATTAGCGGTTTTTGTGGTGTTTATCGTCCTATGCCTCGGCCTCTGGAATATGACCCGCAGTGACAACGCAAACCTAAGCCAAAAGCTCATGCGGTGGCGGGTCGGGCTGCAATTCCTCGCCGTCTGCCTGATAATGTTTAGCGTTTGGTTGGCCCAATAAACCCACCAAAATCCCGCCCATTCAAACCGTTTTCTCAACTCTTCAATTAGCAGGCAACATCCGCCCATGGTCAAACTAAACAAAATCTACACCCGCACCGGTGATAAAGGCACAACGGGCCTCGCCTCAGGTGATCGCGTCGCCAAACATAACATCCGCATCGCCGCCTATGGCACCGTTGATGAAACCAACGCCATTCTCGGTCTGGTAATGGTCGCTCTGGAGCGTGAAGGCACCGTTGCAGAAGGGCCAGACCTGCAAGCCATAACTTTGCGCATCCAAAATGACCTGTTTGACCTGGGCGCAGACCTGGCCACACCAGAAAAACCTGATGACAAAGAGCCAGAATATCCCCCCCTACGCATCACCCCAGCGCAAGTTGAGCGGCTGGAAACTGAGATAGACACTCTAAATGGTGAGCTACAGCCCCTGCGCTCATTTGTTCTCCCTGGCGGCAATGCAATCGCCGCTTATCTCCACCTCGCCCGCACCGTCTCCCGCCGGGCAGAGCGTCACATGGTAGAACTAAGCGAAGATGAAAATGAAATTGTCTCAGAAGCGGCGCTGCAATATATCAACCGCCTCTCAGACCTGCTCTTTGTCATGAGCCGTTATGTTAACGACAAAGGTCTAAGCGATGTCCTCTGGACCCCAGGCGAAAACCGCTAAAACAAACCAGCGCCCAAAAGTCCACAAACAACCCGGCTGGTTTCATTTGTGAGCCGCAACGAGTTTAACTTGTGGGCAATAGCCACCGGCCTTATAGTGCCATTTCGTTGATTAGTGCCATTTCGTTGAAAAGCCCCGCTCGCAACATGCCGCCCCAAGTCGGCAGCGATACAACAAGATCAGCTCGAGAAAAGGACCGGCCAGATGTTTGTGCCCCTCAAAGACAGCAACCCAATCGAGCATATCAAATTCCAGTTCGTCACCATCAGCATAATCGTTGCCAACATCATCATCTTCATCATGTTTCAATCCGGCTTCGTTTATCCGGTGAAAGAGGTGGTTTGGGCCAGCTACGCCCTTGTCCCCTCGGAGCTGGTGCCTGAAGGCCTGTTTGGCCAGGCGATTTCCGGTGAAACCTTTGATCATATCCCAATTCCTGAAAAATGGACGCTGATAACCTATATGTTCCTCCATGGCAGCATTCTCCATTTGGGCGGCAACATGCTGTTTCTCTGGGTTTTCGGTGACAATATTGAAGATGCCATGGGCCATTTCAAATTTTTTATCTTCTATCTTCTCTGCGGCATTGCTGGTGGCTATCTCCATACAGTTATGGCACCGAATAGCGGTTCACCTCTTATCGGAGCCTCTGGCGCCATAGCCGGGGTAATTGCCGCTTACCTGGTGCTACACCCAAAAGTTCAGGTCTGGGTGCTGCTGTTAGGCCGCATCCCGCTGCCGGTTAATGCTGGCATAGCCATTTTAGCCTGGTTTGGCTTCCAGATTTTCCATGTCGTCGTCATGACAGATGATAATACAGCTTGGTATGCCCATATTGGAGGCTTTATAGCTGGGCTTGTATTGGTGGTTTTAATGCGCCGCAAAGGCGTGCCGCTGCTTGACTGGTCTTAAAACCTAAGCCCATTGGCTAAAACCTAAGACCATTGGCTGATCCTTACATATATCACTATTGACACTGAAAAATGAGGTGGTTACGGTCCGTCCAACCAATTTCCACTAATGGGACTGGCTGTTACATCACAAGCGGAAACTGCACCCTTTCATGTTCCCTAAATATGGCCCCGAAAAAAGGCCAGAGGCAGTCATTTAATTTCCGCAATATCAGCCCTTATTCCCAATAAATTCTGTGCGAAGGAGCACTTAATGAAGATCCTGGTACCTGTAAAACGGGTCGTTGATTATAATGTAAAGATCCGCGTTAAATCAGACGGGTCTGGCGTTGACCTTGCAAACGTCAAAATGTCCATGAACCCATTTGACGAAATCGCTGTTGAAGAAGCTGTACGCCTCAAAGAAGCTGGCAAAGCTGAAGAAGTTATCGCCATCTCCATTGGCCCCAAAAAAGCACAAGAAACTCTTCGCACGGCCCTGGCCATGGGCGCGGATAGAGCCATCCTGATCACCACAGATGAAATGGTAGAGCCCCTCGCAGCCGCAAAAATTCTCAAAAAGATTGTTGAAGAAGAAGCACCAGGCCTCGTTCTCCTAGGCAAGCAAGCCATTGATGATGACTGCAACCAAACAGGCCAAATGCTGGCAGCCCTGTTAGATTGGCCACAAGGCACATTTGCATATAAATTAGAGCTGGATGGCGACAAAGCCAAAGTGACCCGCGAAATTGATGGCGGCCTGCAAACCCTATCATTGAACATGCCCGCCATCATCACAACAGATCTTCGCTTGAATGAGCCACGCTATGCCTCGCTCCCGAACATTATGAAAGCCAAGAAAAAACCGCTGGATGAAAAACCACTGGCAGATCTTGGCATCGACAACACCCCTCACCACAAGGTTGTCACAACCAAAGAACCCAAAGCCCGCGAAGCCGGTGTGAAGGTTGAAACAGTGGCAGAGCTGGTCGATAAATTGAAAAACGAAGCAGGAGTTATCTAAATGGCTAATCTGATTATTGCTGATCATGACAATCAGGCCCTAAATCCTGCCACAGCTAAAGTAGTGACAGCTGCAAAAGCCATTGGCGGGGATATTGATATTCTTGTTGCGGGTGAAGGCTGCGCCAGTGTCGCAGATGCAGCCGCCAAGCTGGATGGAGTTCGCAAAGTTCTGATCGCAGACGCCCCCCAGCTAAGCAAACAGCTCGCTGAAGAGATGGAAGCCCTCATCACCCCGTTGATGTCAGACTATACAAGCCTGCTGACCGCCGCCACAACCACCGGCAAAAACTTCATGCCGCGCATCGCCGCTAAACTCGATGTGGGTCAGCTTTCTGATATTACTGATGTTCTCTCTCCAACCAGTTTTGAGCGCCCGATTTACGCTGGCAACGCCCTGCAAACGGTTGAAACCCTGGATGCCATCAAAATCATAACAGTGCGGACAACAGCCTTTGACCCAGCAGCAGAAGGTGGCAGCGCAGCTGTTGAAACAATCACCGCCCCATCGGCCGTTGGCATATCCGAGTTTGTCTCTGAAGAACTATCTAAATCAGACAGACCAGAGCTAACCTCAGCCCGTATTATCATTTCTGGTGGACGTGGCATGGGCTCCGGCGAAAACTTCGCATTGATTGAAAAAATTGCTGATAAATTAGGAGCAGCTGTTGGCGCAAGCCGGGCAGCTGTTGACAGTGGCTTTGTTCCAAACGATTATCAAGTAGGCCAGACCGGTAAGGTCGTTGCACCAGAGCTATACATTGCCGTTGGCATCTCTGGCGCCATTCAGCACTTGGCTGGCATGAAAGATTCTAAAGTCATTGTAGCAATTAACAAAGACGAGGAAGCACCAATCTTCCAGGTCGCTGATTATGGCCTGGTTGCAGACCTGTTTGAAGCTCTGCCTGAATTGGAAGCTGCACTCTCATAAATTTTTGCAGTCAAAAGATGAGCGCCGCAAAACAAGCCGTAAACTAGCCCGCGGAAGATGCCAGCGAAACAAGCCGAACGGCTTTAAAAAATTGGCAACGCCCCATTAAGGGCTAGCAATTGTAAATAGCGGCGCGGCGCTCATGAAATGCTTTAACCCTGGGCCAAAACCCTGGTAACTATGCACAGCAGATAAAAGGGGCCAGTCTCAGCCCCATCATCTCAAAGAGGATCAGATGTCTGAAAGCAAAGACGGCGAAGTGACAATCAAAGAAGTCGGCGTCATAGGCGCAGGCCATATGGGATCAGGCATCGCCCAGGCAGTGGCTATAGCCGGCTATAATGTCATTCTGGTTGATGTGGATGAAGAACGCACCCAAGCCGCCCTGGCCACTATTAATGGCAACATGGCACGGCAGGTCTCCCGCAGCACCATCACCGAAGATGATATGAACGAGGCCATCGGCCGTATCACCATCACCACAGAAATAGACAGCCTGAAAATAGCAGACATAGTGGTCGAGGCCGCTACAGAAGATGAAGACATCAAACAAGCCATCTATACAGACGTCTGCCCCATCATGAAACCAGGGGCCATCCTCGCTTCAAACACCTCAACCATCTCCATCACCCGCCTTGCCGCTAAAACAGACCGCCCAGACAAATTCATCGGCATGCATTTCATGAACCCCGTCCCGGTAATGGAACTAGTCGAGCTAATCCGCGGCATCGCAACAGAAGATGCGACCTATCATACGGCCAAAGATTTTGTAAAAACCCTCCATAAATACACCGCTGTTTCTGAGGATTTTCCAGCCTTTATCGTCCATCGCATCATGATCCCAATGATCAACGAAGCAATCTACACCCTCTATGAAGGTGTTGGCACTGTTGAAGCCATTGACACAGCCATGTGCTACGGCGCTCACCATCCGATGGGTCCATTGGAACTAGCCGATTTCATAGGTCTGGATGTCTGCCTCGGCATCATGCAAAAGCTGTATGAAGGCTTAGCTGACCCAAAATACCGCCCTTGCCCCTTGCTGGTGAAATATGTTGAAGCTGGTTGGGTCGGCCAAAAAGCTGGCCGCGGCTTCTATGACTACCGCGACGGCACCCCCGTCCCTACGAGATAGCACGGTTGCATAGTGGGCAACTGAAGTGCCACAAAAAAGCACGGTTGCATAGTGGGCAACTGAAGTGCCACAAAAAGCACGGTTGCATAATGGGCAACCGAAGTGCCGCAATACACAAACTCACTACCCGATGAAGGAAACCGTGCCCCTTCAGGCAAGGCGTACATGGGTCCCGCTTAAGAGAACCCGGCGCGTTGCGCCGCCCCTCGGAGGCCCGGGAGTGCAACTCCCGGAACAGCCGTGAGAGAAATAAAAACCACCTACTCTTCTCTAGCTTTTCTCCAGGAATTTCCGAATGAGATTAATCGCCTCATCGCTATCCCACTGTGCGGGCCCTGGCAGGCGGCCGACTTCACGGCCCTCTTTGTCTATCAATAGGGTCGCCGGCAGCCCAACCGCTTTCAGCTTAAACATAAGTTTTGCCGAAGGCTCTATATAAAGTGAGAGATGCTTCAACTTAGTCTCTTCGAAGAATTTCTTCGGTTTGTTAATCCCGCCGCGATCCATAGAAATGGCCAGCACATCAAATTCATCAGAAGAAAATAGCTTCTTGAGATTATCAAGAGAGGGCATTTCTTCCCGGCACGGCGCGCACCATGTCGCCCAAAGGTTCAAGAGGATCAACTTGCCTTTAAAGTCGTCCAGAGTTTTGCTCGCACCGAACCGATCTTGAAAAGTAAACGCCGGCAGAGCTTTCGGCTCTTTATGAATGAGAAAGGCGCGTAGCCTGTCACCAGCTATTTTTTTAGGTTTTTCTTCAAAAGTGACATTATTCTTCAGTTCTTTATTGCCACTCAGGGTCAAACTCGCGTATACGGCCACAAAGCCTACAATGGCAGCTATGGCGGCGACAATAACCGTTAATCTCATAAATGTTACCTCTAGTAGATGTGGCAATCGGGAAGCTGTTCAGACCAAACACATAAAGAAGGCCAACGCTGATGACAAATAAAATGTGGGGCGGCCGCTTCGCCTCTGGCCCTTCCGAAATCATGGAAGAAATCAATGCCTCAATCGGCTATGACCAGCGGCTTTATAATCAAGATATAGACGGCTCACTCGCCCATGCAAAAATGCTTGGCGATACAGGCATCTTAACAGCAGCTGACGTAAAAAAGATATCAAAAGGTCTTGAAGACATTCGCAAAGAAATCGCGGATGGCAAATTTGAGTTTTCTCGCCAGCTGGAAGACATTCACATGAATGTTGAGCAGCGCCTGCGCGAGCTAATCGGCGACACAGCAGGCCGCCTCCACACTGCAAGATCCAGAAATGATCAGGTGGCAACGGATTTTAAATTATACATCCGCCAAACCATAGACCATCTAGCTGAGCAAATTGGCACATTGCAATATGTGCTGGCCCAAAAAGCAGCTGAGCATGCTGATGTTGTTATGCCGGGCTATACCCATCTCCAATCAGCCCAGCCAGTTACTTTTGGTCACCATTGCCTGGCTTATGTTGAAATGCTTGGCCGCGACCGCAGCCGCTTTAAAGATGCGCGCAAACGGTTAAATGAATGCCCCTTGGGCGCTGCAGCCCTGGCTGGCACTTCATTCCCCATCGATCGCAAGCAAACCGCCAAAGCCCTCGGGTTTGACCGGCCAACAGCCAATTCCCTTGATAGCGTCGCCGATCGTGACTTCGTGCTGGAAGCTCTAAGCGCCGCCTCCATCAGCGCCATTCACCTCTCTCGCTTTGCAGAAGAGTTAGTCATATGGTCATCAGCTGAATTCCGCTTTATTCATTTATCAGATGGCTACACAACCGGCTCTTCCATCATGCCGCAAAAACGCAACCCGGATGCTGCAGAACTGATCCGCGCCAAAATCGGCCGCATTCTGGGCGCTTTTAACAGCCTTGCCATAGTGATGAAGGGCCTGCCATTGGCTTATTCAAAAGACATGCAGGAAGATAAAGAAGTTGCCTTCGACGCACTGGACAATTACTCCCTCGCCCTTGCCGCTATGACCGGCATGATCAGCGATATGGAGCCAAATGTAGAGCGTTTGGCAAAATCAGCAGGCGGCGGCTTTTCAACTGCCACAGACATTGCAGACTGGCTCGTTCGGGTTCTTGCCCTACCATTCCGCGATGCTCACCACATAACCGGCAGCATTGTCGCCATGGCAGAAAAACAAGATCTTCAACTGGATCAGCTATCGCTGGAAGATATGCAAAAGGTCGAGCCAAAGATCACCAAAGACATCTTCAACGTGCTTTCCGTCGAAAATTCCGTCAAAAGCCGTACCTCATATGGTGGCACAGCCCCCACAGCTGTACGAAAAATGGCCAATAAATGGATAAAAGCGCTGGAAAAAGAAGGCCTCAGCAGTTAACTTGCAGCCATAGGGCAGCCTGTTTGCGCGTTGCGGCCCGCAAATAAATGACTTTTATACGTTTTAAAGCTATTAAACGTAGTGGCCGCGCATTAGCCAGGCCATAACCCGGCCTCAAGGCTAATAACACTTTTTAAGGCCGAAATACTAATTAAGGCCGAAATACTAAGGCCAAATTACTAAGGCCAAAATACTAAGGCCAAAATACTAAGGAAAGAGACCCATGTCCCTCCGCTTCGCACTAGCTATGATCCTTCTAGGAGCCCTAACAAGCTTCACCACAGCATGCGGTGTGCGTGGCCCGCTGGAGCAACCCCCCTCAGCCAAAACAGCTGAAGGCGAGCCGGTGCTGACAGAAGAAGACAAGCCTCATCGCGGTTTTATTCTTGATCGCATCCTGGATTAAGCTTAGCACTTCTCCTCAAAAAAGGAGACCAAAGCGCTAACAGCTGTAAACCCATCCCTGAAATGGGAGCAGGCGGCCAGAAAGCCCCCTTACCATCCAAACCAAAAATAATAATCATGCACCATTTCACCTATAAAGCAGGGGCCCTTCACGCAGAAGATGTGCCCATCACAACCATCGCAGACGCAGTCGGCACCCCTTTCTATTGCTATTCAACAGCCACGCTAGAGCGCCACTACAACGTCTTTAATGACGCGCTCGCAAGGTTCGACCATCTCATTTGTTTCGCCCTCAAGGCCAATTCCAATCAGGCGGTTATCAAAACCCTTGGCAATCTCGGTGCCGGTATGGATGTCGTCTCTGAAGGTGAGCTGCGCCGCGCCCTCATGGCTGGTGTTCCTGGTGAAAAAATCTGTTTCTCCGGTGTTGGCAAAACCCGCGATGAAATGGCCTATGCCCTGAAAAGCGGCATTTTAAGCTTCAATATAGAATCTGAGCCAGAGCTAACAGTGCTCAGCGAAACAGCAACATCTCTCGGCCTCACAGCCAATATCGCCATCCGCGTAAATCCGGATGTAGACGCAAAAACCCATGCCAAAATCTCAACTGGCAAGGCAGAAAATAAATTTGGCGTACCATTTAAAGACGCATTGAGGGTCTATGCCCATGCCGCCAGCCTGCCAGGGCTTAAGGTGCACGGCGTTCATATGCATATCGGCAGCCAGATCACAGATCTCACCCCATTTAAAAATGCCTTCCTTTTAATGAGAGAGCTGGTCATAGCCCTTCGCAATGCCGGCCATAGCATCACACATATAGATCTTGGCGGCGGCCTTGGCATCCCCTATGAGGAAACAGCAGAAGCCCCCCCTCACCCGGATCTTTATGCCGATATTATCGAGAACACCGTTGGAGACCTCGGCGCGACATTCATCTTCGAGCCCGGCCGCCTGATCACCGGCAATGCCGGCATTCTTGTTTCCAAACTGCTCTACTATAAAGAGGGTGAAGCCAAAGATTTTATGATTGTTGACACCGCGATGAACGACCTCATCCGCCCAACATTATATGACGCCTACCACCAAATTCTTCCCATAGCGGAACAGCAAGCAAGCGCCCCAAAATACCTGATGGATGTGGTTGGCCCTGTTTGTGAAACCGGAGATTTTCTGGCTGAGAACCGTGAGCTCCCGCGCCTCGCACCAGATGATCTCATCGCCATACTCTCAGCCGGGGCGTACGGCGCTGTGCAAAGCTGCACCTATAACAGCCGCCCTCTCATCCCTGAGGTTATGGTCAAAGGCGAAGAGTTTGCCATCATACGGCCGCGCCCCACCCTTGAAGAGCTGATTAATCTGGATAAGCTGCCCAACTGGCTATAAACCACACCCCGATTAAATCAACTCAGAGGCATTTACACGCCGTTTCCAGCGGTAAATGCCCCTTAAGGCTGCAATATCTTCTGATGCAGCGATCTTTGCTCAACCCTAAATTCGCCCACATCTCACAATAATCTTACCACAAGGGACGCGCGTTATGATGGGCAGCCCCCTAAAACCATGCTAAATTTTACAAAATGAGAGCACGGATAAAGAGCATAAGGTACAGACATTGAACCAGAAGAATATGCACTCACAATCAAATCACCCTCAAAGTGAGACATCATCTCACACAGAAAAACGACATGAGGGTGAACGCCTCCTGACCCGCAAATTACGCTGGAGCAAATTTGCCATCCTATTGGAGCGCTTATGGCTGCGCCTCTGGGCCCCGGCCAGTGTTATCGCCATCTTTGTTATAGTCTCTCTGTTTGGTCTCTGGTCCTATTTAAACCCGCTTGCTCACCGGCTTCTGCTGGCAGTTTTCCTGTTTGCGCTCGTTGGTGCACTCATCCCCTTACTCTCACTACGCTGGCCGCGAGACGCAGAAGCCCTGCGCCGCCTTGATAAAAACTCAACCCTGCCGCACCAGCCCGCGCAAGCGTTCAGAGACCATCTCGGCCCAGCAATGGAACAGAGCTCAACAAGAGCCATCTGGCTCCAGTTTAAAGAGCGGTTGGTTGAAAAAATCCGCAATCTTAGAGTTAGCCCGCCCCAGCCCAACACAGCCAGCAAAGACCCCTATGCCCTAAGGGCACTGCTTCTGCTCACCCTAGTCGCTGGTTTATTTTTTCAAGCTGGCAATATCGGCACATTATTCAATAAAGCCTTCGCTCTTCCCCCAATGACAGACACCAAAAGCCTGCGTATTGATGCGTGGGTAACACCGCCAGACTATACGGGCCAGCCCCCCATTTTAATATCTGATGGCGGCCGCAATGAAACACCCGGCGAGGCCCCCCGCACCAGCTTTAAAGTACCCGAAAATTCCACACTTACTATCCGTGTGAATGGCAGCAATATTTCTAGAGTGGCAGTAAAAACCGTAAATGAAGCGGTTAAAAAACCAACCAGCCAAGCCGCCAATAGGCTGCCAGCTAACCAGAAAACACCCGCTGAAGAGAGCCCGGCTCAGCAAAAAACAGCGAATAAAACCAACAGCGACAGAAATAAGAAAAGCCGCGAATTTCAGATCAGCTTAAAGAAAGACGGCCCACTCCAGCTCACTTTGGATGAAATTCCCCTGAAAGACTGGACCTTCACTATCATCGAAGATATGCCGCCAATCATCGGCCTTATCGAAATGCCGGTGAAAGCACAGAGCGGTGCCTTAAAGCTTAAATATCGCCTGGCAGATGATTACGGCATCATCCGCGCCAAAAGCCGAATAGATAATGTCACCTTTGATGGCATAGATAGCGCCGCTGAAACAGATGAAGACCGCCGCCCCCTTGGCGACCCACCCGAATTTCCATTGAATTTACCTCAGCTTGTCACGAAAGAAGGCAAGGCTGAAACCTTTAAAGATCTCACCAGTCACCCCTGGGCTGGTCTCACAGGTGATCTTTACCTCATTGCAGAAGATGAAGGCGGCAACAAATCGAAAAGCCCGCATATTAAGCTCCTCATTCCTGAAACAGAGTTCACCAAGCCAATGGCGAAAAATATCATTCGCCTGAGAAAGCAATTGATCATCGCGCCCTATGAATCGCGCCTCGTGGCCCGCTCTATCAGCGCCTTAAAAAGAGATAAAAAACCATTTGAAAAAGACCTGACCCTTTATCTAGGCCTCGGCATCGCAGCAAACCGACTTGATAACGCCGTGTCCCGCCGGGAAAAAGAAGAAGTCGCCAGCCTGCTCTATAAGTTGGCCCGCCATGTTGAAGATGGCGACCTCTCAGCAGCCGAGCGCGAATTACGCACGGCACAAGAAGCGCTGCGCAAAGCTTTAGAGCAGAACGCCCCGGCTAATGAGCTGCAAAAACGCATTGATGAGCTGAGAAAAGCCCTGCAAAAATATATGCAGGCCCTAGCCAAACAACAAGAAAAGCAAAACGCACAGAATAATCAAAACCAACAAGATCAGAACGGTCAGGATGTTAACCCGCAAGATCTTGAGCAGATGCTCAAAACCATCGAAGAGCTTGCAAAATCAGGCTCTAAGGATTTGGCAAAACAGATGCTCAGCCAAATGCAAAATATGCTGGAGAATTTAGAGACCGGCAAAAACAACAATCGCGATCAGCAAAACCAAACCGCCAAAGACCTTGAAGAACTGGGTAAAATTCTGCGCGAACAACAAAAACTTATGGATGAGACCTACCAGGAGCGCCGCCAGAGCCAGCAGCAAAACCGTGAGCGCATGCGCCAGCAACAACAAGGTGACCGTCCCAGCCAACAACAGGGCCAGCGCGGTGGCAAGCAACAGCCCGGCCAGAAAGGCCGCCAGCAAATGGGGCAAAATGGACAACACAGCCAACAAGGTCAATCGCTAGAGCAGCAGCAGCAATCCTTGCAGGAGAAGTTAAAACAACTCATGGATCAGATGCGCCGCCAACAAGGCGGCAAAGGCCAGCAATCACTGGATAATGCCCGCGATGCCATGGGCCGTGCCCAACAGCAGTTAAAAGGCGATAATCTTGGTGAAGCCCTCACAGAAGAGGGCCAGGCCCTTGATCAGCTTCGCCGCGGCATGGAGCAAATGGCACGCCAGATGCAAAAAGGCCAGCCCGGCAAAGGCGGCGGCAAACGCACTGGCGGCAGAGATCCCCTTGGCCGCCCCGGAAGCCCAAGCGGTCTTGACACAAGTGAGAGCACCAAAGTGCCTGATGAAATTGAAATTCAGCGCGCTAGAGAAATCCTGCGCAACCTGCAGGACAAGCTGAGCGATCCAAACCGCCCGGCCCCCGAAATAGATTATTTCGAGCGCTTACTTAAGCGGTTCAATTAAGAGCATTTTGTTTATTATCTGGAGTGCTAATGCCTGAAAACTGCTGGTAATATCAGCAAAGCCCGGCAATCCGGCTTCTCATAGGCGCATGGCGAAGCGCGCTGCCTACAGCATCGCGAATATCATCAAGGCTAAAAGGCTTCTGCAGAAATCCGATAACACAAGGCGGGAATTCTTCCGGCTTAACATCACTATAGCCGGTCATTAACAGCACCGGCAGATCAGGTTGTTGGCGATAACTTAGCCGCGCTAAAGTCACCCCATCAATTATTGGCATCCGAATATCACTAATCAAAAGCTGAAAACAATCACCCGGCACCGTCAAGCAGCGCAAAGCCTCCTGCCCCTCATGCGCGGTCATCACAGCATGCCCATCAAGTTGCAATGCACGATACGTAAAATCGCGCACAGCCAGGTCATCTTCTGCAAGTAAAATATGCGCCATGATCATCCCCATAACTGCTAATAGCGTTAACTATAGAAGCTGAAGATCAACAGATAGTTAATAAATTTTAACGATTAAAGATTTAAAGGGCACCAACACTTGAACAACTAAATTCGCTAGTCCTCAAAGCGCAGCAGCAAATGTTTAGCCGTTGCTGGAGGGGCAGGGATGTCAGTGATAAAAGGCGCTTTCTCACCCGGCAATAATGGCTTATCCCGCACCTTCGCAACCCAACGGAAAACCTCGCGCCGGTCCTCAGAAAGACCGCCAATAATTATAGGTGGCAGTTGTTTATAGCTATTTGTCTGGTTAGATATTTCGCCTTCGACCTGCAATATAATGCGGTCACCAACAGTCCGCCACCGTTGCTGAACATTGGTAAAAACAATACCTCGCACATTCACTGGCAATCCAATCGCATTATAAAGGCTAGCCATAGCAGGCGCGACACGCACTACAGAATCCCTAGCGAAAACCATCACCACAGTAAACAACAGCACAGCACTCGCATAACCAGCCCAACCGGCGGCAACCTTCTTATCCATCCGTTTCCAAATTGGCAGAGCCTGTGGGTCAGGCTCATCCGCCGCCACATCTTCCTTTTCAGCTTCAATTGAGGGATTATCAAACGGATCATCAAGCTCTTCAGACGGCTCGTCAGTCTGCGCAGTAGGTGCCTCGCCCTGAACACCAGACGGCTCTTCTTCAGCTGCTGCAACCTCATCTAAAGGCGGCGCGGGGTCATCATCAAATAGCCCGTCTATATCGTCTTGTGAATTCGGCTCACCATCATCTTCTTCAGCCCCGCTAATTTCAGGCTCATCAAACAGGCTATCAATATCATCCTGTCCATTTTCCTTGCCGCCATCAACTACCGGCTCGTCAAACAACCCATCGATATCATCTTGGGAGTTTTCTTCAGAAACTTCTGGTTCAGCATCAAACTCCATATCAGGGGTTTCTTCTGCCGCAGCCTCCATCGGGGGATCAAACAGCTCATCAAGTGCGCCGCCGCCAGCCCCTTCCTCATCCGTAAGATCAAGCTCATCAAACAGGCTATCAATATCATCTTGCCCATTCTCTTCGGCAAGCTCATCATTGTCGGTAATATCAAGTTCTTCGAATATTTCATCGGTAGGGGAAAGCGGTGGAATTTCTTCTTCAACAGCCGCTTCAAGCGCATTAAGCTGATCAAGATCATCTAACAGGCTGTCATTATCCGCATGCCAAGTGTGGCTGCAACTCGTGCAACGCACTTTCGCACCTTCCGAAGGCAAGGCCTTGGGTAGTTCGTAATATGTGCTACATTCTGGACAAACGAGTATCATGAGTAAAGACTGCCACACCAAAGCTGATTCGTGTCTACCTGAAGAGTTAAGCGCTATTTACTTAAAGAAGCCCTTCAAAAGACAAAGTTATCCCCGCTTTGGCCGCATTCAGGGTCTAAATAAATTTTGAAATTCATTTTATGGTCGTATATCACAATTAACTGTCCTTGCTAACGCAGGCGGCGGCACTCACTATGCGTTACATCTCAAAACGGCGGCTACCACTCAGATACGTGTATTGAGCCCCAAATAAAACTCGGCAAAGAAGGTAGAAATACATTGATTCGATTAGAAAATGTCGCGCTCCGTTACGGTCGAGGCCCTGAAATCCTTCGCGATGTAAACTTCCATTTGCGCCCAGGCTCCCTTCACTTTCTAACAGGCCCCTCAGGCTCCGGCAAAACCAGCCTGCTTCGCCTGCTCTTCATGTCGATCCAACCGACGCGCGGCCTCATTCACCTTTTCGGCCAGAATGTAACCCGCATCACCCCCTCACGCCGCGCTGATTTGCGCCGCCGCATCGGCATTGTATTCCAGGATTTTCGGTTATTAGACCATCTGACCACCTGGGAAAATGTCGCGCTGCCGCTGCGCGTCACCGGCAAAAAACCCGGCGAATACCAGGAAGATGTCACCGACCTCTTGCAATGGGTTGGCCTTGGCGAGCGCATGTACGCGCTCTCTCCCGTGCTTTCAGGCGGTGAAAAGCAAAGAGCCGCCATCGCCCGCGCTGTGATCGGCAAACCAGAACTACTGCTCGCTGACGAACCAACAGGTAACGTGGACCCCCAAATGGCCCGCCGCCTGCTACGTTTGTTCATTGAGCTAAACCGCCTTGGCACCTCGGTCATCATCGCGACTCACGACCATCAGCTCATGCAGCAATTCCAGGCCCCGCGCCTGGAATTACATGATGGCCGCATTCATCAGGTAGGCTGATATGACATATGACACCAACATGCCAGCGCCGGGAGGAAAAGAGCTCTACGCCCCCAAACGCCCGAAAGAGCGCAAATGGTCCAACCAGCCAACGCCAATTGTTCAGGCGAAGTCCGTTACCGGCAGCTCGCTTGTTGTTGTGATCTCGATCATGTGTTTTCTTGCTTGCCTCACAGCCGGTGCGGTTTATCTGATCAATCAATCCGCCGCCGCCTGGACAGACGACATCGCCAGTGAAGTCACCGTTCAGGTTGGCATCGACAGCAAAGGCAATATTGATGACAAACTGTCAAAGGTCGCCTTCTTCCTGACCAATCAAAGCGGTGTGAATGGCGTACGCCCCCTCCCCGCAGAAGAAAGCTCAGTACTCCTCGAGCCATGGCTTGGTGATGGCGCAACCTTAAAAGACCTACCAATTCCAAGGCTTATCGCCGTTGAGCTTGACCGCGCGAACCCACCCAACATGACCGCGCTCAGAGAAACTCTGAATTCCAATTTCGAAAACACTTCACTGGATGACCATCGCCGCTGGCAATCACAAATCCAAACCGTTACCCGCTCCATGGCGCTTGGCGGCCTGGCTGTATTGATACTGGTCGGCTTTGCCACCACTGCCATCATCGTTTCTGCGACCCGCTCTGCCATGTCCTCCAACCGGGAAATTGTAGAGGTGCTGCATTTTGTTGGGGCCACAGACCGCTTCATCGCCCGCGAGTTTGAGCGTCACTTTCTCTCTCTCGGCATACGCTCAGGTCTGGTGGGGGCATCTGGCGCTCTGCTTATTTTTGTTTTTATGCCTTTTTTTATGCGGCTCCTTGGCGGCAGTAACATGACCAGCGCTGAAATCCGTCGCCTGCTTGGCAGTGCCGCGCTAGACCTGCCCGGGTTCATTCTTCTGGGCATTGTCGTGGTTGTCATCGCAGCCCTTTGCATGCTAACCACCCGCTATGGTGTTTACCGCATCCTCAATTCGCAGCATCACTAGCGTTTTAGTTAGACGGCGCAACAAAGGGAGAGATAAAAGAAGTGCTGCGCTCAACCATCTTCACCGCCGGATTTTACATCGGCTCAGCTCTCATCCTTATCATTGGCTCACCGCTACTCTTCGGAAAGCGCAAATGGGCCATGGCCGGCTTGGCCTTTCACGGCGCTTTCGTACTCTGGTGGATGCGTCTTATCATCGGCACGCGCTATGAAGTCCGTGGGCGGGAAAACCTGCCGAAAAACCCCGTCCTCATTGCCTCCAAACATCAAAGCGCATGGGAGACATTTGCCTTCCCCCATATCCTTGATGACCCAGCCCTCATCATGAAAGAGGAGCTAATGTCTATTCCGCTCTATGGCTGGTTCTCCAAAAAATTTGAGATGATCCCCGTCAAAAGAGAGCGCGCGGCCATCGCCTTAAAAGAAATGATCAGCGAAGCAGAAATCAGAAAATTACAGCAGCGAGAAATCATTATCTTCCCTGAAGGCACCCGAAAACTTCCAGGCGCAGAGCCAGATTATAAACCAGGCGTCATCAAGCTTTATGAAGCGCTGAATATCCCTTGTGTGCCGGTGGCCCTAAATTCAGGCCTATTCTGGCCCCGGGGCGATAAACGCCGCTACAAAGGCACCATCATTATTGAATTCCTCCCCCCAATAGCACCAGGATTAGGGCGCAAGGAATTCCGCGAAACTTTGATAAACCGTATTGAAGAAAAATGCACTGCCCTCACCAAAGAAGGCAGTGCAGAGCGCACCCGCCTCAATAACCTCTCCTCCTAAAATTTCCCTCTACAAACAAACAGCCCCGTTTACTACTTATTAAGCATAACTACTTACCCGCTCTTAACTGTTAGCCAATAAAGATAGATCTCATAGTTAGTTAAGTAGCCATCACCCGCTGATAGCACCTGCTTTCACAATGAGTTTTGCCACGAGAATGCCACAGGCCAGCCATAACTAGGGCCCACGACTCAGGTAAAACCCAATAAATGAGAGAAATGAGCGCCAATTTCGCCATACCCATTAACAAGACCTTAACAGGATCAAGTCAGGGCAGGCGGCAATAGAGTTAGAAAAAAGTACTTAGTAATCGAGTACTTAGTTTTGCAGCACTCAATAAAACGGCACTCAGAATGACCCCTATATCCAGGGATCATTCAAGGACTGCAATCGGCACCGGTTCACAGCCATGTGCGAAAGTTTCGCTTATGGCAACTGCCAACCTCGCACTTGTTGCGAAAGCGGCAAAGGATAAGGGTGATAAGGATGAGTTTATCTGTTCAAAGCAGGTCTAGTAATATGCGTATAAGCACCTCTGAAGCCACTGTTGAATATATCAACCCAAACGAACCTCTCGTCATCAGCAATGATGCCGATCTAGAGAATGCCTTCCACTTCTGGCAAGGTGTCTCCGGCAAGCGCTATATCCATAGCGTTTATAGCATCTTCACTTGCCCAGAATTGCCTAAGGCTAATTATGTATTGGTAAAACGAGATGAAGAAGGCCGCTGCCAGGCTGTTGCTATCGGCCAAACGAGTAAAGCGGTTGGCTCCTTAAATCTCGCCTTTTTGCGCCAGCAAGCCGCCCGCCTCGGTGCCAATGAAATCCATATCAACGTCATGTCTCACTCAGATGAGGAACGCAACATGGTAAGGTTGGATCTTCTCGGTTGTCAGGCCATCAATGGCCAGCAGCCAGGGCAAAACTCCATCATTTAACAGGAAATAATCCTGTAACAAGCTAAGAGACTGTAAAGCGGGCAGGTAATATACCCAACAGCTCGTGGCTGTTACATGTGGCGCCTACTTCTGGTAGTGACACCCCGTCATATTCAAAATCCGCTGCAAAAGCGGGTCATCAATCCCCAGCTCCTCTAAATGCCGCAGCGTCGAGATGAGATAATCAATATTTCGCCCCGACCGCCCACAACAATCGCGGATAATCGCAGCCTGCGTTGTTAGCGAGAGTGAATTGATATATTGCGCATGGTTTCGCTCAGCAACAAAGCATAACGCCCGCACAATCCGCCCATCTTGCGGCCCCCCCGTTACCTCAACATTGCGGTACATCTCGCGGTAAACCCTGGTCACCTGCTCACGCCGTCTTAAATATCTCACCACATCAGAAGCAATTTTCGGCGCAACCCGGTAAAGCACCCCATCACAGCTGCCACCGCCATCAAGCCCCAGCACCAACCCAGGTTTCTGGTAGCTACCCCGGTGATAAACAGAGCGCACACAAAACGAGCGATGCACCCCAGCACAGCGCCCATGCACCTGCTCAACATAATCAAACACCGGATTCCAAATTAGAGAGCCATAGCCAAACACCCAAAGACCACGCCGTGCGTCTTCCTCATGCAGCGCGCCGCTGGGGTGCAATGCCACTTGCCCCTCCGCGGCAGGTGTTAAATCTGCGCTGGTCACAAAAACACCCCTTACCTGCCAAAGTCAGGTTTTTCAGTTTCCTGACCCGCTTCAACAATCGAGCGCCGAATGGCCCGTGTCCGGGTGAAAAGATCCTCAAGCGCCTGCTCATCACCGCGGCGAATATGCCGTTGCAATTGGGTCAAATCTTCCGTAAAGCGCCCCAGCATTTCCAGGACAGCCTCTTTATTGTTCATAAACACATCGCGCCACATCACAGGGTCGGAAGCGGCAATTCGGGTAAAATCCCTGAAACCGCCAGCCGAATATTTAATCACCTCACTAGAGGTCACCTCTTCAAGATCAGCGGCTGTACCAACAATATTATAGGCGATCAGATGCGGAATATGGCTGGTGATCGCCAATACTATATCATGATGCTCTGCGCTCATTTCCTCAACAGAAGAGCCAAGCCGCTCCCAGAATTGAACAACCCTGGCAACCACCTCAGAAGGTGTTCCCTCAACAGGCGTAATGATACACCAGCGCCCTGCAAACAAACTTGCAAACCCGGCTTCAGGGCCTGAAAACTCGGTCCCTGCAACAGGGTGCCCGGGTACAAAATAAACCCCCTCGGGCAAAAGCGGCACCACAGCCTCTATAATCCGCCCCTTAACAGAGCCAACATCAGATAAAATAGCACCGGCCTTCAACTGCGGCGCAACCAAAGCGGCAAGCCCCTCCATCGCCCCAACAGGCACCGCCATGATTACAAGGTCAGCACCATCCAAGACGCTCTCAAGGCTGTCAGCAATCGACGCGCCAAAATCAGGCAGGGCCGCCGCCAGCCGCCGCACCTCTGGTGAGGCATCAAAACCAACCACCTCATCGGCAAGCCCTTCCGCTGCGATTGCCCGCGTCAATGAGGAGCCAATAAGCCCAAGCCCAATAACTGCCACTCTCTTGAAGAGAGCCGTTTTCAAAGCACCCATTATGCATTCGCCTCATTCATGCTCATAAAATCGCTCAAAGCCGCCGCAACAGCTTTCATCTCATCGCCAGAGCCAATAGTAATACGCAGCGCATGCGGCAAGCCATAACTCGTCACCTGCCGCACAATAATCCCCTGCTCTAGTAAATAGTCATTGGCACAATCAGCAGATTTAGCCCCGCTTTGCTCAAAGTGTACCAGAATAAAGTTAGCAACACTCGGCGTCACTTTAAGACCAAGAGCCGTAAGCTCACCGCTCAACCAATTCAGCCATTCTTCATTATGCGCCGCCGCCGCATCCCGGTGATCTGTGTCGCAAATGGCCGCAGCCCCCGCCTCTATCGCCGGGCTAGAGACATTAAACGGCCCCCGAATGCGGTTAATCACATCCACCACCGCTTCAGGGGCAAACATCCAACCAATCCGCAAAGCTGCCAGCCCATAGATTTTAGAAAAAGTGCGCGTCATAATGGTGTTATCCGTGGTGGCAACAAGCTCAATACCGGCCTCATAATCATTGGCTGAAACATATTCAGCATAGGCCCCATCAAGCACCAACCCAACATTATCCGGCAAGCCGGCCCGCAACCGTTTCACCTCATCAACCGGCAGATAAGTGCCGGTGGGGTTATTGGGGTTGGCAATAAAAACAAGCCGTGTCCGCTCTGTGACCTTAGCTAGAATTTCATCAACATTAGCCGTCAAACCGCGCTCAGGTGCCACAACAGGCACCCCGCCAGCCGCCAAAATGGCGATTTTATAAACCAGAAACCCATGTTCAGTGTAAATAGCTTCATCACCCGGCGTCAGGTAAGCTTGCGCCAGCAAGTTCAACAGCTCATCAGAGCCCGCGCCGCAAACAAGCCGCGCCGGGTCAAGACCATAAACCTGTCCGATGGCGCGGCGCAAATTGCCCGCTGTTCCATCCGGATAGCGCAGCAAATGAGAGCCAGCCGCCGAGAACGCCTCAACAGCCTTTAAACTAGGGCCAAGCGGCGTTTCATTCGAGGAAAGCTTGATAACATTTTCGCGGCCCCCGGCAGTAGATTTACCCGGAATATATGGCGAAATATCAAGAATGCTAGCACGAGGTTTTAAGGGAGAGCCCATAGTAATTTATTTCCATTTAATGCCAAACTCCGCAAGTTATAGTGAATTTTGCCGGGCTGATGCCAGAATTTTCTGACCATAGTGAAAATTTCATCATATGAAGCCCATTTTACTCGGCAATAATCAGCAACGAAATCATTTAAAAGATGCCCTTTTTCAGAAAATGACGTATGTAAACGGGCAAGCTAAAGAGCAACCAGAGACAAGAATGCCCCGCGAGGACAAAATAACCCAGGACAGCAAAAACCGCTCTGATTCCAGCTTTGATGACGCCCCCTTAACAGATGGCCACAAAGCGGATGAGACGCTGCACCAGTCAATCACCTTTGATGAAACTGTTAGCCTGACCCTTGAATGCGGTGAGGTGCTAAGCCCTTTTACCATCGCCTATGAAACATATGGCACCCTCAATGCAGATAAATCCAACGCCATTCTCGTCTGCCATGCCCTCACAGGTGATCAATACGCCGCCAGCACCCACCCCCTCACCGGCAAAGCCGGTTGGTGGGAAGTGTTAATCGGCCCCGGCAAACCAATTGATACTGAAAAATATTACATCATCTGCCCCAATGTCATTGGCGGCTGCATGGGCTCCACAGGCCCGGCCTCCATCAACCCGGCCACCAAAATGGCTTATGGGCTTGATTTCCCCGTCATCACCATCGGTGATATGGTCCGCGCCCAATTGCATCTCATCGACCATCTTGGCATAGACCAGCTCTTTTGCGCCATTGGCGGCTCCATGGGCGGCATGCAAGTGCTGGAATGGGCGGCAAAAAACACAGAACGCGTTTTCGCTGCCATTCCTGTTGCCACCGCGGCCCGCCATTCAAGCCAAAACATTGCCTTCCATGAAGTGGGCCGCCAGGCCGTCATGGCCGACCCTGATTGGCAAGGCGGGCGCTATATGGAGCTTGGGACAAACCCGCGCAAAGGCCTGGCTGTTGCTCGCATGGCCGCCCACATCACCTATCTTTCAGATGAGGCGCTGCATTCTAAGTTTGGGCGCAATTTACAAGAAAGAGACGCCATCACCTTTGGCTTCGATGCAGACTTCCAGGTGGAGAGCTATCTGCGTCACCAGGGGTTTCGTTTCGTTGATCGCTTCGACGCCAATTCATATCTCTACATCACCAGAGCAATGGATTATTTCGATCTCTTCAGTGAGCATGGCGGCATTCTCGCCAATGCCTTCAAAGACACGCAAACCCGCTTCTGCGTTGTTTCTTTCACCAGTGACTGGCTCTTCCCCACAAGAGAAAGCCGGCAGATTGTCCATGCCCTCACAGCAAATGCCGCCAATGTCTCCTTCGTCAATATAGAGACAGACCGCGGCCATGATGCTTTCTTGCTTGATGAGCCAGAGATGTATTCAGCCATAGATGGCTTTATCAAAGCAGCAGCCCGCCAAAAAGGCCTTGAGAAAGTCCTATAGAAGGGCCAGGAAATGAGCCGTACCTAAAACCACTAAGTTAAATGCCGACTAAATCAACAGCCAACTTTTTACCAGATATGAGAGCTACACACCTTGGCAATCGAAGATAATCCAACACCCCCCAGAAAGCCCCGCCAGGATCACCTGATCATCCAGAGCATGATCCACCCTGGCGCTCGCGTGCTTGACATTGGTTGCGGTGATGGCGCCCTGTTGGAGCTTTTACGGGAAAGCAGAAATATCGACGGGCGCGGCATTGAAATCAGCCAGAAAAATGTGAACCAATCAGTCGCCAGAGGTCTCAGCGTCATACAAGGTGATGCAGACCATGACCTGGTGAATTACCCTGATGCCAGCTTTGATTATGCCCTGTTGAGCCTAACCATCCAGGCAACCAAAAATCCCCGCACCGTGCTGGAACAACTGCTGCGCATTGGCGAGCATGCCATTGTTTCATTTCCAAACTTTGGCCACTGGCTCATCCGCTGGCAGCTGTTAGCCCTTGGCCGCATGCCAGTAACAGATAAATTGCCCGAGCAATGGTACGACACACCGAACATTCACTTCTGCACCATCCGTGATTTTGTCACCCTCTGTGAAGAAATCGACGCCGTGGTAGAACATGCCCTCGCCATAAATAGAAAAGGCGAACCCCTCAACGCTTCTACGCCGCTCTTCATTCAAAATCTTGTCGGCCGGGAAGCTGTCTTCATGCTCACCAAAAATAAAAGCAAGACGTAGCATCATCTATCCAAAAAGCGAATTACCCCAGCGCTGCTTAAGCAGGCACCGGGCTGATAGAAATAGGTGAGGTTTTCACCCGGCTCACTTTCAAGCCTTTTGGGCGAATGGGCTGGGCAACCTCTTTAATCGCCTCCACCATCAACATACCGCAAAAACGCGGCCAGACCTTCGCGCCAATCCTCTCAATGGCCGGGCTTGCAGTTAAGCGCAGGGGCGTCTCAAACGGGGCAAAATGTACCAACGGCTCAATTGATAATGGCCGAAACCAACTCCTGACTAACAAGTCTCTCAATTGCCCCCGGCTAAACGGTTGTCCATGGCCAAAAGGCGTTGTGTCCATTTGCGCCCACAGCCCGCTGCGGTTCGGCACAATCAAAATCAGCCGCCCCTCAGGCCGCATAATCCGCCAGATCTCTTTCAGATGCATCTCCACATCAGAAAAAAACTCAAGCCCATGTATTTCAATAATTCGGTCAAAACTGGCATCCGGCAACGGAAACATATCCTCATCCACCAAAGCCGCACGCAAGGGCCCCTCTGCCGGCCAAATCATGCCACCTTGTCCGGCCGGGTGAAACGCTGCCACTTGAGCAGCTTCTAACAAATATGGACGCAAATACGGGGTCGGGAATCCAACGCCAGCAATAGCGCTACCCCTAGCATCAGGCCAATGCTGCTTTATCTTCTGGCAAATATAGCGCCGCACCGTCTGGCCAAGGCGGCTGCTATAAAAATCACGAATTTCAGTTACATCAAGATGCATCATTTAAGCCTGGTTAAAACCCATACAGACCGGGCTGCCATCTGGGCATAGCTGTCAGCTATCCGGCCGGCCGTTATTGCTGCGCATATCAGAGCCGCAAATACGACAAAAGCGCAACAGGAAACATGACAAACCATTAATTTAACACTATGGTTTCAATCTAATTTGTACCGGCTAGAGGCTGCCCATGACACTTGAAATCATCCAGGTTCCCTGTTTCACAGACAATTACGCTATCTTACTTCATGAGGATACAACCGGCGAAACACTCTGCGTCGATGCACCAGAAGCGCGCCCAATTCTCCAGGCTCTTGCCGAGAAAGGCTGGAAGCTAACAACGCTGCTCATCACCCATAAACATGCAGACCATGTTGGCGGCATCAAACAGCTCAAAGAGATTATGGGCTGCAAAACCTATGGCCCCAAAGCAGAAGCCAGAGATATCCCTGAACTGGATGAAAGCCTTGCCGAAGGCGACAGCATAACCTTTGCAGGTCACCCAATTGAAATCATCGAAACACCCGGCCATACAAGCGGCCATATATCTTACCATTGGCCGGAAGATAAATTACTCTTCGCTGGAGATACCCTGTTCGTCATCGGCTCTGGCCGCCTGTTTGAGGGCACCCCCGCCCAAATGTGGCAATCACTTAATAAATTAATGGCACTCCCTGACGACACAAAACTCTATTGCGGCCATGAATACACCCTCTCTAATGCGGAATTCGCCGCCAGGCTAGAGCCAGGCAATATAGATCTGCAAACACGCCTTTTGGATATCAGAGGCCTTAGATCAAAAAACCAATCCACCCTGCCCTCCACCATCGGTATGGAAAAACGCACCAATCCCTTCCTCCGTCCAGATAGCGACGAGATAAAGAAAAAAGTCGGCATGCCCTTCGGCGATGAAGTTGCGATATTCGGCAAAATTCGTGAACTTAAAAATAAAGGTTAAGCCCAAGCACACGGCCCAAATAACAAAGCAACCTCAACCGGCGATCACAACTCTATGTATGCGCAAAGCCCCCTCATATATCCAGTCTCGAGCCCGACCCCATGACTATGAAAGAAAACGGCCTAACATTTACAACAGCCGCCAGAGAGACACTGTATGAGGTGATATTCAACCGCCGCGATGTGAGGGGCGAGTTTCAATCCACCCCCATTAGCGATGATATTCTGGCGCGCCTGTTAATCGCCGCCCACCACGCCCCCTCTGTTGGCTTCATGCAGCCTTGGAACTTTCTTGTCATCCGCGATGATAAAACCCGCCACGACATTCACGCCCTTTTCAAAACCGCAAATGAAGAAGCCGCCAAAATGTTTGAAAGCGGCAAACAATCGCTCTACCAATCTTTAAAGCTAGAGGGGCTGTTAACCGCCCCGCTTCATCTCTGCATCACTTGCGATCGCAACCGAGCTGGCCCGGTTGTGCTTGGCCGCACTCACATGACCGAGATGGACCTCTACTCAACCGTCTGCGCCGTACAGAATTTATGGCTAGCCGCTAGGGTTGAGAATATCGGCGTTGGTTGGGTCAGTATTTTCCATGAAGAGGAAGTAAAAAAACGCCTCGGCATTCCAGAGGATATTCACCTCATCGCCTATCTGACCATAGGTCATGTCTCCTCCTTTCACCAAAAACCGGACCTCGCCCGCAAAGGGTGGCGCAAACGGCTTAACCTCAACGAATTGGTGATGGAAACTGAATGGGAGCGACAGGCAGACTTAAGCCTCACAACCAGCATTAATGAAGAGCTGGCCCGCCTTATGCCAGATAGTGAAGAAGAGAGTAATTTAGACGAATAACCACTCAAAGCTGAACTTAGTGCCTCTCTTTAAGGGGCACTTAACACTGAAAGAATAGCAACTTACACCAAAAGCCTTTAGCAAAACCCCACCGCGTATTTAACAATATTCCCTAAATTTATAAGAATCACTGATTATTCGCACGAAACACAGCGCAGCCCCCTAGGGCCAAGACAAGCAGACCGGCAAGAATGTAACATTTCTGTCGCATATATCGAGAGAGCGTCAGCCGCGCGAATAAAAGCTGTGTATCTGCTGAGCTAACAAGCCCCCCGCCTCTTGAGTTAACGCCCAACCTCACCATAATAGACAAACGCTCCTTATAAGGGGAGCTGTGCTCCGGCGGGCCAGCCGAACGCACAATGTGGGGGAATGAGAATGAAGAAATTGCCAGCTGAGACGCGCCTGTGTGCCGTCTTTGTTGACTATGATAATATTTACCTATCTCTCAGGCGGCAAGACGAAGCAGCCGCCAAGCAGTTCCCAAAAAGTGTAATCGAGTGGTTGGGTCAGCTAGAATCAGGTGAATTGATCACTGAAACCGGTCGCCATGGCGGCAAGGTGCAGCGCCGCTTGGTTATGGCTCGCTGTTATGGCAACCCTGTGCCTCGCCGAAATGCTAGTGATAACAAAACAGATATCGGCTCTTTCCCCTTTATCCGCCATCATTTTTTGCGCGCGGGCTTTGAAATCATTGACTGCCCCCCTCTTACTGCCCAGCTTAAAAATTCTTCAGATATCCGCATGGTCATGGACATCCAGGACCTGCTGGATCACCCAACCCGCTTTGATGAGTTTATAATCCTCTCTGGTGATGCTGATTTTGCGCCCATCCTGCAACGGGTCAGGGCCTATGACAGGCGCACCACAATCTACGTCAATGAAAACACCGCCACCCCTTATGTGGCCCTGTGTGATGCTCAAATGCGCGAACAGGATCTCCTCTCTCGCCTAATAAAACTCGCCCGCAAAGACGGCGCCGCCAACCGCAAGATTGATCAAAACCGGCCAAAACAACTGCCCGAACCAGATGAGCAATCTACCCTTGCAGACATTCGCAATATCATCACATCTGAAATAGAAAAAGCCGTCCGCTCCTCAGATAAGCCCGTTGCCCTCTCCTTCCTCGCAGATAAGGCCCAGCGCAGCATCGGCTATGAAGAAACCGTTGGCTCCAATTGGGCTGGCTACGGCTCGTTCAGAAATTTTCTGGAAAATAATCTCCCAGCCAGCATGCGGCTAACCAGCACCCAACCCTATTCCGTCTATGATGAGCGCCTCCATGGCCACACCGCCAATGAAGAGAGCAGCAGCATAGAGCCGCAAACCAGCTATGAAGCTGAGGATGAGCCTGAGTACAACATCCCGCCGCGGCAACAGGAAGCCCACCAGATTTTAGAGAATAACCATAATATCCGAGACACCATCAGCCGTGTCCACGAATATACAAACGTGCCAGCTCTTGCCCCAAGCGAATATCAAATCATGTTTGAACTAATCGCAGAAGAGTTGAACAGTGTTGGTCTAAAGGGCCGTCAAACCGCCTTTAATATCTCCAGCCGAGCCAAGGTTGAAAGCATTGACTTCAGCCCGGAGGAAGCACAATTCGTGCTTGATATCATCTCAGAAGCAGACCCGTGGTTTGAAAAAGGCATTAGCCCACCTCTATTTGCAGGTCGCTTCCTCAATGCAGTGGTTGCCCGGTGTCGCAGTAATGGTCTGGTGCTAAATCAGCGAGAATATGACCTGGTTGCCGCCTGGTTCACTGGCAATCTCAAAAGCCTTGCCCACCAGCAGTCAGGCTCTACACCTAAGGCAGCTTATCAACCAGCTGAAACCCCGTGGATGTTGCCAAACAATCAGGAAGAAGTCACAAGAGAGCCAGCCCAGCAATTGCGCCAGCCCTATATTGATCCCTTATCGCCATCAGATTATGACCGCCAGAAAGAGCTACCCCGCATCTTCCGCTTCGGCTCAGAATAAGCGGCGCAGCTCGGTATAAGCAGCGCAAAAACCAATATCTCAAAAACAAAAAACCCCCGGCCGCAAACCAGCAATGGCAAGCAACCGGGGGTTTTTTTAATAACTAAGCCCAGAAAACAACTGAACCTGAAGCTTCAAATCTCACATATAACAAAATGAGATAAGGCTCATAGCCCCGGTGAAAGGGCTATGAGCCTTGTCAATTTAAGACGTCAGGTACTGACCACCATTAATTGTGATCGTAGAACCGGTGATAAAACCAGTATTGTCATCAGCAAGGAAGGTCACACAAGCAGCGATCTCTTCAGCTTTACCAAGGCGACCAACCGGAATTTGCCCAATAATGCTTTCAAGTACTTTTTCAGGCACAGCAGCTACCATTTCAGTATCAATATAACCAGGTGCAACCACATTCACGGTAATGCCTTTACGAGCATTTTCCTGAGCAATCGCTTTTGTAAAACCAATCACGCCGGCTTTCGCAGCAGAATAGTTTGCCTGGCCCATTTGGCCCTTTTGGCCATTGATAGATGAGATAGAGATGATCCGGCCAAAGCCACGCTCACGCATGCCATTGATAACAGGGCGTGACATATTAAAAAGTGATGTCAGATCAACCTGAATAACTTCATTCCACTGTTCAGGCGTCATCTTATGGAGCATACCATCACGGGTAATACCAGCATTGTTGACAACAACATCAACAGGCCCAAGCTGTGCTTCAACATCTGCAAGACCTTTTTCACAAGCTTCAAATGAGCCAACATCCCATTTAAAAACTTTAATGCCGGTTTCAGATTCAAACTTGGCCGCAGCTTCTTCATTGCCGCCAAAATTTGCAGCAACTTCATAGCCTTTAGCTTTCAGACCTTCAGAAATCGCCCGCCCAATACCACGTGTACCACCGGTAACAACTGCAACTCGCGCCATCATATTCTCCTAAATTATTTATTATTTCAGTTAGCTAAACTTAAGGGGTGTTATGCCCGCTCAACACAAAGAGCAACGCCCATACCACCGCCGATGCACAATGTTGCCAGCCCTTTAGCAGAACCACGGCGCTTCATTTCGTGAAGCAATGTAACAAGCACACGGCAACCAGACGCACCAATCGGGTGACCAATGGCAATCGCGCCGCCATTCACATTCACTTTGCTGCTATCCCAGCCAACACCTTTATTCACAGCCAATGCTTGCGCGGCAAAAGCTTCATTTGCTTCCACAACATCAAGGTCATCAATGCTCCACCCAGCTTTTTCAAGCGCCGCTTTCGACGCAGGAATAGGGCCAGTACCCATAATCGCCGGATCAACACCAGCATTTGCAAATGAAACAATGCGAGCAATCGGCTCAAGACCGCGGGCTTTCGCATCAGCAGCGCTCATCAACATAACAGCCGCCGCACCATCATTCAGGCCAGAGGCATTGCCAGCTGTCACAGAACCTTCTCTGTCAAACGCCGGGCGCAATTTTGAGAGGCTTTCAACTGTGGCGCCATCGCGAATATATTCATCTTCTTCAAAGACCGTTTCGCCCTTACGGGTTTTAATCACAACCGGTACGATCTCGTCTTTGAATTTGCCGTCTTTTTTGGCTTTTTCTGCTTTGTTTTGCGACGCAACAGCAAATTCATCTTGCTCATCACGGTTCAGCTCAAACTTCTTGGCAACATTTTCAGCCGTTGTACCCATATGGTAACCATTAAACGCATCCCAAAGACCATCTTTGATCATGGTATCGACGAGATCAAGATTGCCCATTTTCGTGCCAGAACGCAGATGCGCAGCATGTTGCGAAAGGCTCATGGATTCCTGGCCACCAGCAATAACAATTTTACTATCGCCGCTTTTAATCGCCTGCATACCAAGCGCCACAGCACGCAGACCAGAGCCACAAACCTGATTAATAGTGATCGCCGGTGTCTCATGAGGTAATCCCGCATTCACAGAGGCCTGCCGTGCAGGATTTTGACCTTGTGCTGCAGTCAGCACCTGGCCAAGTATCACCTCAGTTACATCAGCAGGAGCAACACCGCTGCGCTCTAAAAGGCCTTCAATAACAGTTTTACCAAGGTCATGCGCCGGTACGGTCGCAAGACCACCGTTAAACGCACCAACCGCGGTTCTAGCTGCGGCAACGATGACAATATCCTGTTCTTCTGACATATTAGGTAGTCTCCTCATGCAATGAATGGCTTACCAGACTCTTGAAGTCAGGCAATATTAAATGAACTGGCGTAGAATATCCCAGAGATCTTCAAGAAGCCGGTACGGAATTTATTATTTATAGCTTTATATAAGCCGACTTATCTAATTTTACTCACCTTGTCTTTTAGCTCAATGATAGGTAAGAAAAAACCACACTAAGGTAGTAAAGCAAAGCACTTCACCTGATGCAATGCCATACTGCATGATATTGCAAAAATGAGCGTCATTTTCATCGTGATACGAAGCCATCAATGCTATGAAGCCAATAATATTACAAAGAGAGCCAGTAAGCGGAGAAAGCAATGGACTATAAAACTGTCACACCTGAGTTTGCCGTCGCCCCACAAATCCAGCCAAATGACATTGAAACCATAAAAAACCTTGGCTATGTCGCCATTATCAATAATCGCCCGGATGATGAAACACCAGACCAACCGGCCACCGGCTCTCTTGCCAAAATAGCATCTGAAGCGGGGCTGCAATATTATGACATCCCCATTCGCTCTGGGACCCTTTCAGCCGAAGCCATTGATGAAACAAGAAGCACGATCAATTCTATAAACGGGCCGGTATTTGCCTTCTGTCGCTCCGGCACCCGCTCCATTACATTATGGGCTCTTGCACAAATTGGCCAGAAAGATGGGCAGGAAATTTTAAGCGCTGTTGCATCAGCCGGCTATGATCTCCCCTTCCTTGCCCAGTTCATCACCCCCGAACAGTAAACCCTCATCGAAAGCTTCCCTCACTACGATTGCCCATAATCGTCCCCGAGATTCACAGCTGTGGTAAAAACAAACACCACCACAGATATATTCTGAAACATAATTTCAAGCCATATCCGCCCCATAACTATTGCCTCAATCAATAGAGATGTTATCAATCCGTTAATAACTGGCACCAGGGGGGAAGGCTTAGGCCACTAACAACGGCCAAAGCACCAGGATAAGCGCCAGCAAAAACCCGGGTTTAGGATGCTTCATCGCATCAATAAGACGCGTTACGACCTCTGTCTCGATACGACCTCAGTATTATCGAAATTATAGCAGAGATCATTCTTTTAGCGCCGGGGAAAGTTTCACATAGCATCAGGTTAAATTACACGCGTTTGAAATAAACGCAGGCACGCTGTTGAAAGGGAAGAGACGAGAATGGCAAGCATAGCCGCACCAGAAAATGGAAACCATGCTGTAAAAACCGCCGTTATCGGTGCTGGTGATTGGGGCAAAAACCACATCCGCAAATTCCATGAACTTGGTTCTCTTATCGCCATTTCAGAAACAAATGAAGAGCGCGCCGCCACCTTCACCGCAGAATATGGCGTGGCAAATTTATCCTTCGAAGACATACTCGAAGATGATGGCATAGACGCAGTCGTACTTGCCAGCCCAGCTACAACCCATAAAGAGCTTGGCCTCAGAGCCATGGAAAAAGGTAAACATCTCTTCGTTGAAAAACCTCTGGCACTCACCGAAGAAGACGCCGCCGCTCTTACCGCCAAAGCCGCAGAGACCGGCAAAATCCTAATGGTCGGCCACCTGCTACAATATCACCCGGGATTTATCGGCATGCGTGAGCTGGTTAAATCTGGTGAACTTGGCAAGCTGCGTCATATTCATGCGCGCCGCTATAATATTGGCAAATTTCGCCAGGAAGAAAATGTCATTTGGGATCTTGGCCCCCACGACGCATCAATGGTACTTGCTCTAACCGGCACTGAACCAACCAGCATCCGCACAGAGGTTAGCAATTATCTGCTGCCAACCATCAGCGATTTTGCCACCATTCACCTCACCTTCCCAGGCAATATCAATGCAGAGCTCTCTCTCTCATGGCTCGCACCGCAAAAAGAGCACCGCCTCATCGTCATTGGCGATAAAGCCATGGCCGTCTTTGATGACACCTTGGAGTGGGATGAAAAGTTACGTATCCACCGCCACCAAACCGGCATGGAATATGGCAAACCACCCCTTCTTGAGCGCGATATGGAAGGCGAGGCCATACCAATGCCATTTAAAGAACCGCTGCTTAATGAATGTGCCACCTTCCTCTCCTCTATTGCAGAGAACAGCCAACCATTTAGCAATGGCGAAGAAGCATTAAAAGTCATTCGCCTGCTCACCAAAGCAGACCCGGCATTAGCCACAGAAACAGAAGGGACAGCAACACCGGCCATAAGCCGCGCCAGCTGAACCAAGATATTCTTTTTAAGGCAAATTGCCAGCAACTGAGTATAGAACTCTAAAGAGATACAAAATGGAAAAAATCCAGTTTATTGACCTAGCCGCCCAGCAGCAACGCATCGGCGTTGACACGATCAATGAGAAAATCAGCGCAATCCTGTCCCATGGCCAGTATATCATGGGGCCGGAGGTCAAAAAGCTTGAGGAAGAGCTAAGTCACTTTGGTGGCACGGCCCACTGCCTCTCCTGCTCCAATGGCTCTGACGCTATTTTTCTGGCGCTGCTTGCCTTAGGCATTGGCCAGGGGGATGCGGTCTTCGTGCCGAGCTTCACCTTCGCGGCCACAGCTGAAATGGTCGCCCTTACAGGCGCAACCCCAGTCTTCATTGATGTACATGAAGATACCTACAATATGGACCCGGCCCACTTTCAGTTAGCTCTGGATGAAACCATTGCAAAGGGCGAACTGAAGCCCAAAGCCGTTATGCCTGTTTGCCTGTTTGGCCAAATCGCAAATTATCCGGCCATTGCAAATATTGCCAAAGCCGCAGACCTAAAAATCATCGCAGATGCCGCCCAGGGCTTCGGCTCAACATTAGAAGGAAAGCAAGCCTGCGTTTGGGCCGATATGGTCACAACCAGCTTCTTCCCAGCCAAACCCCTTGGTTGCTACGGTGATGGCGGCGCGGTTCTCACCAATTCAGATGAGCTATTCGAAATCCTGACTTCATTGCGCAATCACGGCCAGGGCACAGATAGATACGACAATGTCCGTATTGGCATTAACGGCCGGTTAGATTCAATTCAGGCCGCTATACTTTCATTAAAGCTGGATATTTTCCCAAGCGAAATCGTCTCCAGAGGCGAAGTCGCACTACGCTATAATGAAGGGCTGAAAGATGTGGTGACCCCACCTAAATTAATGGATGGTGTCATTTCCACCTGGGCTCAATACACCATCCGCTCAGAGAAACGCGATGCAATAGCCACCTTCCTTAGGGATCAAAATATTCCCAATGCCATTTATTATGCCCGACCGCTTCATAAACAAACGGCATATGAAGCCTACCCAATTGCAGGCGGCAAGCTACCGGTAACAGATAAACTCGCAGGTGAAGTTATCAGCCTGCCAATGCACCCCTACCTGAAAAGTGAAACTCAGGAAAAAATCATCACTGCCGTCAAACGCGCAGTTGATGAGGCATAAGTGGCAAAACAACATTAAAACAAAAAACGGCCCGCCAATTTGGCGGGCCGTTTTCATTTATAGTCAACGCTTCAGCCCCTAAGTTAATAGGGCTATTTAAAGCTTTTAATTATTTGGCTCAAAGGCTCTCGAGCAATTTTTCAGCACTACTGCTGTTCGCATCACTTGGCACATCTTCCACATTCAGAACCTTCACAATGCCATCATCCACGAGCATTGCATACCGGTGAGACCGCAGCCCAAGCCCAAGCCCGCTGGCATCAAGGTCGAGACCAAGCGCCTTGGCAAAATCACCATTACCATCTGAAAGCATTGTCACCTTGCCGTCAGCACCAAGCTCCTTCGCCCAGGCATCAAGCACAAAAACATCATTCACAGCAACACAAGCAATCTCATCAACGCCCTTCGCCTTAATCGCCTCAGCATTAGAGATAAAGCCCGGCGCATGGTTTAGGTGGCAAGTTGGCGTAAAAGCACCAGGTACCGCAAACAGTACCACTTTCCGGCCCTTAAAAAATTCCGCGCTGGATTTAGCAGCCGGCCCGTCCTCTGTCGTCACATAAAGTTCGACATCAGGTATTGATCCACCCACTGAAATTGACATAACTGCTCCCTTTAAAATTGAATATTATAGATTTCGCACAGTAAAATCCTTTGTGCGTAATTTTGCAAATTTATTTACTGCCCGCCATCTAAATCACCATAACTAAACGAAGGGCTAGGACATATATTGGGATTTGCCCTCATATCTAGCTTAAGACTAGGCACCCGACATAGAGGCGAGTAAGTAAGCAAAGTTTTAAAGCGCCTAGCGCAGGGGGCAAGGTTGCACAATCGCTCTTCGCTTAACCTTCAGCGTACAAATGAGCGCCGCCTTCGTCACCATCTGCGCATCATCAACCTTACTAAGATCAACCGCAAAAGTCACAGCTCCCTGAATGGGAGCACGGTCAGAAACAAGCTGAGGTGTTGGCACATAAAGTCCATCAGGCCCTTCAATAAACAGCTCCAGCCCTTCAGCTTCGGCCGGCACCTTTAAATTAAATTCAAGAAACTTAACCCCTGAGACCTGTTGTAGAGCAACCTTTTCAACGCCAAAATCATCAATCAGACTTTGGCGCGGCGATGGCACATCCCCGAGCGCCATTTCAATTAACGGCGCATTGTGAACGCCGTCATCTCGTTTAATCAACAAAGTATGCTGCGCTTCAACCGGCACACAAAGATCATGACAAATGGCATAATTCGCATCCAGCTTCAGCCTCACTGGCTGTGAAGGGTCACGCGGCACCAACACAACAGGCAGTATCACGCTGCGTTTATAACCGATGGAAGATCCACCCGGATCTTTAAAGCGCACTGGTGCCGGATAAAGCACTTCAGCTTTTTTAAGATTCTCAGAGCCAGTCCAATCAAAATAGGGGGGGATGCCAGTGTCACCAGGGGTACGCCAATAAGTTTTCCACTCTGGCGCAAGCTTAATCTCAATGCCCGCAAATATATGTGCCTTGCCTTGCCAAACGGCCGGTGCCGCTATCAAGCGAAGCTGAGATTTATCATTCCCTTGCCAGTCCGTTTCGGCCGCCAGCCCACCTTGAGGAAACAAAACACCAAATGCAAAGGACAACATTAAAACATTCAGCAGCAAGGCCAAAAAATGATCTTTTATATATTTAGAGAGATACAAAATCTCACCTCACATTTATTTGACAGCCCTATACCAGGCACCAGCATCTTAAGATATTCCGTCCAAAACTAGCCGGATAAGCGGCTAATACATCATATCTAACATAGAATTTTATCATTAGAGTTCAACAAGCCTTCACAACATGGTGACACAAAAGGGCAACATAATATTCTCACAGTCACAGAAAAACAGTTAGCGCAATTCCCAAACCTTCTGTTTTTAGGTAAGCTATACACAAGAGTGGATAAGAATTATGTCTTAGCTAACTGGCGGTTTAAGATTAAACCAATCAAAGGCATAGTATTACAAAGTTTTATCAATATAGTGGCTGGATAATTAAAGTTCCAATTTTATGACCATGCCACATTGATCGAGGGTTGAAATAAAATCATGCCCACCTTGCTTGAAATAGCAGAAGACACCGGCCTTAGCGGCCAACTCTTGGTTGCCATGCCCGGCTTGCTTGACCCAAATTTTAACCGCAGCCTTATTTATATTTGCGCCCACTCAGAAGAAGGCGCAATGGGCTTGATCATCAACCGCCCTGCCGAAAATATAGATTTCGCTGACCTGATAGATAAAGTCTTCACCCCTTCAAATAGCGAGCCTATATCGCTTACGGCTGAATGCAGCACCCCGCCCTATATACACATTGGCGGCCCTATGGAATCTGGCCGCGGCTTTGTTCTACATTCCGCCGATTATCATGCCGATGAAAACACCTTCCCGGTTAACGACAATATTTCGCTAACAGCAACCTTGGATATATTAAAAGCCATCGCCAATGGCACTGGTCCAGAGCACTCGCTATTAGCGCTTGGATATGCCGGGTGGGCACCAGGGCAACTGGAAAATGAGTTAAGCGATAATGGTTGGCTACACTGCCCTGCCAATTCAGATTTGGTTTTTAATACGGACATTGATGATAAATATAGCCTGGCTTTCGAAACCCTGGGTATTGACCCAAGCTACCTTGTTAGCGAAACCGGCCACGCTTAAACCACCCAACACATCCCATAAATTATCCACTTAAAGCACTAACGTCACTGGCCGTTTAAAACCTTAGGGCATATGCAATGCCGTTCAGCTCCCCCACAAGCTTTGAGTTTTTCTCCGATAGATCATAAAAAAACTGCCGCCTAATTAAAGGCAGCAGCTCATCATTCAAAGTCAGCTACAAGCTTTTCAAGCGCCGCACTTGCTTAACGCTTCGGTCCATCACCTTGTGCCGGGCGACCAGATTGCGGTTGGCGTAACCCTTCAGGCCATTGTTGCCCTTTGGTTTTTCGCGGCTTCCGCCCTGCTGGTTGCTGCCCATTACCGGTCTCAGCACGATTTATAACATCACCACCATTGCCAGCCTTACCGTTTTGCGGGCCCTGACCCTTCACCTGACCCTTCACCTGCCCCTTCACCTGGCCTTTGCCCTTTGGTGCGCCTTTAAGTTCTTTCATTTCCATCTTAAATTTACGCCCAGCTTTTGGCTGCCCAGCTTGCGGTTGGGCTACTTTCGGTTGCTGTGCCCCTACAGGTGCATCGTTATATGACCCCCCACTCGCCAGCTGCTTGTAAACATCCATCACTTCCATCGAAGATTTTAGCGAAGAGATTTTATCACCAACACCCTGTTGCCCCATATCTTCAGGATTACCATAAGTGCTATGGTCAAAATTCGCATCGAGACCAGCAGCTTCCGGACGCCCATTCACTAAAGGTTGCTCTGTCTTGTGACCGTAAGGGTCCGGCACATCATGAGCCACAGGGTTCGCATCAGCAAGTTCCCGAATTAAAGACGGAGACCCACCCCCATTATTTGGCTCCAAGCCTGGCTTATGCGCATCCCGGTGCACCGGATTATCAGCAACAACCTGAGAATGAGCCGGCGCTTTATGGTCTTGTGGCACCTGCCTGCCATTTAAAGAGTTCAGTGCCGCATTTACAGCCTCATCAGATAAAGCCGGCTTAGGCTGCGGTGCAGGCTGCATATCAGCCGGGATAGCATGCTGCCGATCAGTCTGATGATAAGGCTCCTGCTGGGCGCCGCCCCGATCATCCGCTAAGTTAGCCTCTGCTATATATCCATCAGGGTCGCCGCCACTATGAGCCGCCTCTTTTGGTTCACCAGCCCGCTCAATACCTTCAATTAAGGCAGCATCCGGTGAAATAGCTTCCGTAACAGGGTCTACAGTGTGCTTCGCATTCTGACCGGCCTCTGACTTACTGTGCAATTGAGCAAACAACCCGCTGCGGCCTTTATTTTTGGCATCTTTGGCCAAAGCTTCAAGCAGGTAAATTACATCTTTTTGGCTCATTGGTTCGCCAAAATAAAAGCCCTGCGCAAAGCCACAACCGATTGAGCGCAAGAAGCTTACATCCTCAGGTGATTCAACCCCTTCAGCCACCACATTCATGCCAAGCTCACTGGCCAGCGCCACAACAGAGCGTAATATTGCCGGCCCGGTTTTGCCATCAGCAACATTATGAACAATCGAGCGATCCACTTTTAGTGTATCAAACGGGAACCTATGCAAATAGCTAAGGCTTGAATAGCCCGTACCAAAATCATCCAGCGCCAGGCTCGCACCCGCATCGCGCAACCACCCAAGAATTTCAGCCGCAACTTCAGGATTTTCCATCACAAGCGTTTCAGTGACCTCAAGGCGAAGACCATTTTCAGGCAGAGCTTCCCGCGCCAATATCATCCGCACTTCTTGATAAAGCTCCTGCCGGAACAATTCACGGCTAGATATATTAACGCTAACAACAAGCGGTTCATCTGGCCGCGCAAGGATCCTATTCCACTGCACAGCATCCTTCACCGCCTGGCTAAGCACATAAGAGCCAAGCTCAGAAATAAGGTCAGATTCTTCAGCAATCGGTATGAATTCATCAGGCGATAGCCGCCCATGCTTCGGATGATCCCAGCGCATCAGCGCTTCAAACCCGGTTAGCCCCTCACCCTTAAGTTTGGTTATAGGCTGATAGAGTATCTTAATCTGCCGCCGCTCAATTGCCCGGCGCAATTCACTCTCCAACGCCAACCGGTTATCTCGCTCTCCGCGCATGGTTGGCTTGAAAATCTCTATCCGGTCAGTGCCAGAGCGCTTCGCCCGGTACATCGCCAGCTCAGCCTCATTCACAAGGTCCTGATGGGTCAATTGAGTGCCGTCATAAACCGCAATACCAATCGAACCGGTAAGAATAATCTCCTTACCACCGATTTTCATGGGGCTTCGAAGTGAGCGGCGAATGCGCTCGGCTAATAATGCAATTTCCTGCGGATTATTTTCAGTAACAAGCAACACAGCAAACTGGTCACCATTTATCCGGGCCAGGCTATCCTGCGGCCCAAGATGGCGCTGCAACCGCCGCGCAATGGTCAGCAGCATGGTGTCACCAATCACCATGCCAAATGATTGGTTCACATTTTTAAAGCGATCAATATCAATAAACAGCACAGTCGGCGGGCTCACATGCCCTTCATCCTTAACCCGGGCAATCGAGATTTTTAACCGATCAAGGAACAACTCCCTGTTTGGCAAGCCAGTCAGACTGTCATGAACCGCATCATTTAACAGCCGCTCATGAGAATGTTTGGTCGCAGAGATATCCCGCATCAAACCAACACAGCGCAGCGAGCGCTGATGCGGCATGGTGATAGAATGCGCCCTGAGCTCATACCAAAGGAAATGCCCCTCATGCCCGCGCATGCGGAACTCCAGCTGTAACTCACCGCCACTCTTTTCCTGCAAGGTGCGCATTAACAGCCGAAACCGCTCCCGGTCAGACGGGTGGAGATACTGCATCCACTGCTCAACCCGGCATGAAAGCTCACCTTCATGCAGGCCAAGCGCATCCTCAATCTCAGGTGAAACAAAAATCTCATCCCGCCTGGCATTCCATTGCCAGACAGCGGCCCCAGCACCCTCAAGCGCCAGCGAGCGTAATTGTAATTGGCTGGGCGGCGCGCCTGAAAGGGGCTCAAATGAGCGGAAGGCAAACTGTGTCACCGTAAAGCCAAGCAGCACCAGAATGAGCACTAGACCAGAGGTCAGCGCTGGTGCCACAATATCACCAGAGAGCTGACCAACCGCGGCAACACCGGCGCCAAATAACCAAACAAGGAATAAAAGCCAGGTCGGCACCAGGGCCAGCGCCCTATCTTGCCCGCGTACAGCCAAATAACCAATCAGCACAGAAGCCACACCACCAAGGAACAACAGTGACAAGCGCGCAGCACCTGAAACCATCGTTGGGTCAAGCACCGCAAGGCCAATCAGCCCAAGCTGGCCAAGGATCCAAAGGCCAAACAGCGCCTTGATCCAGCCATGCCAGAAACGCAGCCGAAGGAAGGTATAAAGGAAAATAACAAGGCTCGCAGCAATGGCGGCCTCAGCCCCCGCCCGGTAAATAGCGTTATGATCCGGGTTAAGCCGAAATAGCTTGTGCCAAAAGCCAAAATCCACACAAAGATAAGCGCCAACGCACCAGGCAATAAACGCTGTAGCCGGGAAGATTGATTTATGATTGGCAACAAAAATGGCTGTCAGAAAGATAGCCAGAATACCAACAATCCCCAACATGATGCCATTAAACAGCGTCATGTCCCGGTTCTTCTTGGAAAATGCCAACGGTTCCCAAAGAAAAACCCTCGGGAAGCGTGCATTTGAGAGCTCAGCAACAAAGGTCACCGTCGCGCCAGGCTCAAGCGAAATAGCAAAAATATCAACCGCATCATTTGGCACCCTCAGCGGCAAAAAGCCTACAGAAGGTGTCACATGCATAATGCGCTGCGCGTCAAGGTCCGGCCGCAATACTCTGGAGCCGACAATATTATAGCGGTCCGTCGTCACCCACCTTAAAATCTGTTTGTCAGTGGGGTTTTTAAGGGAAAATACAATCCATTTCGGGTCAGTGCCCGGCGTTTGCGCCTTCACAGCCATGCGGTTTGATATGCCAGCAGCATCGGCCGCCGTCTCAACCTGCAAAGTATCGCCGCGCTCTTTATAATGATCACTGAATTTTGTGATTTCAATGCGCTCAACATCTGGCGTCACAACAATTGGCTCAATCGCTAAAGCCGCCGTGGAGGCAAACAATAGCGCTGCAACGGTCAGAAGTAAGAGCTTTAAATTATGTAGAAATTTTTCTGCAATGAGGGAAGCCTGTTGGGAAAAAGCCAAACAGCAATATGAGAGCCCCCATCTTATCTGGCCACAAGCACCCCAGAGCTCTTTCGTTAAAAAGAGCTTCAAACCCGCCAAAATTGCAAGTCCTTGCGTCAAGCCATTCCTCATTTTCAATTTAACAATGCCGCCCATAACAGGCAAATCATCATCTAGCGCGTATCATCTTCCAACAGGCTAAATAGCAGATGATCCTGCCACCTGCCATTAATGCGCAAAAAGCGCCGCGCCAAACCTTCCCGCTGAAAACCGCATTTCTCCAGCACCCTGATAGAGGCTATATTATCCGGCAAACTTGCCGCCTCAATCCGGTGCAAGGTCAATTCATTAAACCCATAACCTGTGGTCGCCTGCACAGCCTCAGACATATAGCCTTTACTCTGATAAGGCAGCCCCACCCAATAGCCAAGCGAAGCAGACTGCGTCACCCCGCGCCGCACATTGGATAGAGTAACCCCACCAATGAGGGTTTCACCATTATTTGCAAATATAAAGAAAGGATATCCCGAATTATCTCTATACTCACGATGATAAAATCGTATCCGGTTGCGGAATGCCTCCCGCGTAAGCTCATTACCGGCCCATTCCGGCTCATAAGGTGTTAGTCTATCCCGACTAATTTGGCGCAAAGAAGACCAGGCGACATAATCCCCCATTTGCGGCAATCTGAGGGTCAACATACCGGTTTTTAACACCGGCCCAAAATCAACGGCACTCGCTGACCTGAGAAACACCATTATGAAGGACCCTCCCCCCGCTTTGTTACCAGCCCAAACTTAATCACCGGACTTACTAAATAACGATAACTGACTAAAACTGTAACGGTTTAAGCCCCGCCAGCGATATCTTCAGAAGGGGCCTCACTGCTTGTTCGTTGCAGAGACCCGGAACCAATATCAGCCCTACCAGAAAAGTAAGTTGAAAACTGATCAAATGCAGAGCTGCGCCCATTCATGCCAGCCAGAGAAATGGTTGGCTCCCCAACAGCGGCCATCTCATTCATCAATGCCTGGCACTGTTCAGCGGTTACGGACTGCACATCCTCAATCAATTCTTCATTACTCAACAATTTGTCAAAAAACAGGATTTGACGAGCAATCTGTTCAGCACGAGCACCGCTACTCTCCAAGCTCATAGCAATACCAGATCTAAGCTGCGCTTTTGCTCTGTTTATCTCTTTTAAGCTTATACCTTCGGCGCAACAATTGGCAATTTCATTCAACATTAATTCAGTAGCTTCCACACTCCGTGCAGCATCAGTGGCCGCATAAACGCCAAAAAGGCCTGTTTCTTCAAAAGAAGAATGAAAACTGTAAACATGATAGGCCAGCCCGCGCTTCTCACGGATCTCCTGAAACAACCTCGAAGACATCCCCCCGCCAAGCGTCGCATTTACCACCTGGGCTGCAAAAATCCGCTTATCAGTAAAGCCAATCCCCTCAAGCCCAATCACCACATGCCCCTGCTCAAAAGGATGAGCGCTATGCCCAATCCCGCCCTTATAGCAAGCAGGCTCAATCACATCCACGTGGCCAGTAGAAAGCTCGTCAAATGCCTTTGCCGCATAGTCACAAAGCTGGTCATGATCCACATGACCCGCAGCCGAAAGCACCATATTCGGTGCCCGGTAATAGCGCTTCATATAGCCAATCAGATCATCACGGGTAATCGATGATACTGTCTCAATACGCCCCATAACCGGCCGCCCAACCGCCTGCTCAGGGAAGGCAAGCTCCTGTGCCTTATCAAAAACAACATCTTCCGGTGAATCGGAAACCGCCATAATCTCCTGGCAAATAACCTGCCGCTCTCTGGCTATTTCTTCATCATCAAACACCGGGTTAATGACAATGTCGGCCAGCAAGTCAACGGCAAGTTTCAGGTCCGGCTTTAGGATGGTGGCATAATAGGCAGTTTGATCAAGCCCTGTTGCGGCATTCAAATCACCGCCAACCTGCTCAATTTCTTCGACGATATCAAATGCTGATCGCCTTGCCGTGCCCTTAAAAGCCATATGCTCCAGAAAGTGAGCAACGCCATCTTCAGAAGGCGCTTCCTGCCTGTTGCCAGCCTTCACCCAAACCCCAAGTGAAACTGTTTCCAAATGCGGCATATGATGGCTAACAACCCGCAGCCCATTATCAAGCTGGCTTAGCCGCACACTCATAAAGCCGCCGTCCGAGGCGCACCAGCCCTGCTATGCTGGCGGATATACTCTTTCACCACGTCAAGGTCATTCGGCAAACGCTCAACCCGCTCTTCATCATGCAACTGGGCCTGCAATCGTGCTGGTTGCGCAACCTCAAAGCCCGTGGCTTTTGTGACGACATCCGGGAACTTCGCCGGATGCGCTGTCGCCAATGCCACCATCGGCACACTGGTGGTGCGCTCCCGCATCGCAGCGGTCAAACCAATGGCGCTATGGGGGTCAATCGTATAATCACTTTTTTCAGAGCATGCTGAAATGGTTGCAAAGGTCTCATCTTCATCGACCCGCACGCCGCTGAATAACGCCCTCATGGGCGCCAACTCATTCTCTGAAAGTTCAAATTTGCCGTTTGCCGAAAGGTCATCCATCAACCCGCTCACCCGCGCCGCATCCCGGCCAGTCATTTCAAATAACAAACGCTCAAAATTAGATGAAACCTGAATATCCATACTTGGGCTATAAGTCGCAGAAACACCATCAGGCTGGTAAACACCCGTTTCCAATGTTCTGACCAAAATATCATTCACATTGGTCGCAACCACCAGCCGCTCGATCGGCAAGCCCATTTGTTTGGCCACAAACCCTGCAAATACATCACCAAAATTCCCAGTCGGTACAGAGAAAGACAGCGCCCTTTCGGGGCTGCCAAGTGCGGCAGCGGCTGTGAAATAATAAACAATCTGCGCCATAATCCGCGCCCAGTTAATCGAGTTAACACCGGTCACCTTCTGCCCGTCACGAAATTCAAGATCATTGAAAAGCGCTTTCACCACCGCCTGGCAATCATCAAAATTGCCATCTAGCGCAATATTAAAAACATTCGCTTCACGCGCCGTGGTCATCTGCCGGCGCTGCACATCTGAAACCCGGCCATGGGGGTGGAGAATAAAAATATCAATGCTATCCCGCCCGCGAAACGCCTCAATCGCCGCGCCGCCCGTGTCACCGCTCGTTGCCCCTAAAATGGTCGCCCGCTCACCGCGGTTAATTAGCGCCCGGTCCATTAACCGGCCAAGAATCTGCATGGCAAAATCTTTAAAGGCCAGCGTCGGCCCATGGAACAATTCTAACAGCCACAAGGAAGGGTCAACCTGCACCAGGGGCGCCACGGCTTTATGGTTAAAGCTGCCATAAGCTTCCTCTATCAAGGAGCGGAACTCAGCCTCACCTATTGAGCTACCAACAAAAGGCGCCATCACCTGATACGCAACTTCAGTATAGGGTTGCCCCTGCATGGCACGGATCTGATCGGCTGAAAAATGCGGCCAGCTTTCAGGCACATAAAGCCCACCATCCCGCGCAAGCCCCGCCAGCAAAACATCTTCAAATTCGAGGCACGGCGCATGGCCGCGGGTGCTAACATATTTCAAAGAACTCGTCTCCCTATTGTAACCCCTGGCTAAAGCAACCCCTGGCGGATCGGTGATAGCTGAAAGCCAGCAAAACCATACCAAATATGGCAATAACAGTTTAACAAACCAAATCTGGCACAGCCACCGCGCTTATCAGCGCTGTTAAACCAAAATGCCAGTGTCTTAGCCAATGTAATAGTATAAGAGCAAAGGGGTTTGCAGGTTTATAAAAGAATAGCCAGCTTGCGCAAGCGCTTTGTCTTATTATAGCGGTGCCCACAAGCTTAAAATGTGCGCAAATGAGCCAATATTCTCCCCGCGCTAAACTAAACCCTACCCCCGCTTACGCAACAAACGCTGGGCCGCAAAGGCTGTGAAAACACCAACTAAAGTTAAGGCGAGCCCATACCAGGTCAACGCATAGCCAAAATGCTTGTCAGAAAAGCGAATGCGCGTCACCCCTGGCCGCGGCCAGTCACCTGAGGTCAGCTCCGCCGCCCGGCTTTGGTCTATCATAAAGGAAAGCGGTTGCACGCCCGCAAGTTCTTCATCAGACGTAGTGGACTTAACGCCAAAAGCGGAGAAGCTATTGTAAAGCCCCTCACCATCCCGCCAATACCATTTATTAGCCGCAATATCATTTGCCGGTGTAAAGAAACCAGCGGTTTCAAACTGCCGCGCTAAACCGGTTATTGTCACGGCGCCCAAAGGCACTGAGCCACCCCGGCTTTTTTGCGATTTAAATTTATCCGGCACAAAGCCCCGGTCAACAATCACAACATCACCAGCAGTTATTTTAAAGGGTGTGAGTATATGCCACCCAACCTGGTTCTTCAGCGGCAGAAAATAATGCCGTTCCTGGCTATGATCGAACTCGCCAGACACCTGCACCGGCTGGTATCTGATATCGCCACCCTCAGCAGCCCGCTTCTTCAGCGCCGCAAATGAGATAGGCTCAGATTTAACCCGCGCCTCAACCAGATTAATCAGGTCTGCTTTCCATGCCTTGCGCTCCATCTGCCAATTGCCAAGACGGATCAGCACAAACAAGCCGATAAGAGTAAAGATGAGCGGCCAAATAAGGCCTGTCTCTTTAAGCCTGGCAATCATTTCTCAAGCCGCCCTTCCTGTGCCTGGTGTTTATATTGCAGCGCTATCATTAAACTTTTGAGCGGGCGCAACAACAAACCAGAGAGCACAACCACCCCCGGCAACCAAAGCAGCGCATGGACGATATAAGGCGGCCGGTAAGTTACCTCAACCCAGATAGCCAAACCAACAATAAAGAAGCCCACAAACAACATAATAAAAATTGCTGGCCCGTCACCACTATCGGCAAAATCATAATCCAGCCCACATTCACTACAGCTGTCATCCAGCTTGATAAAACCCTCATAGAGCTTACCCTCACCGCATTTTGGGCAGCGCCCTAAAAGGCCAGCTTTTAAGGCCGAAACAGGTTTCTCACTCATCAGGTTAAACTCCTATATATGATCTTAACTGGCTTAAAATAAATGAGCATATTGTATCTCACTTGATCTTAATCCGCTCAGTCATCATTCCCCTCATATAGCCAGGCAAACAAGACCGAAACGCAGCCCCCAAAAAGAAGGCCCTCAAGATAAAATCTGAGGGCCATCTTTTAAGATTTATAAATTATGCCATTGGGCTTAGTGAGCTACAGGTGTTCCCTGCGCCCAAACATAAATGCAGGCAAACAGGAACAACCAAACAACGTCAACAAAGTGCCAGTACCATGCAGCAGCTTCAAAGCCAAAATGCTGCTTCGGAGTGAAATGGCCAGCCATTGCGCGGAACAGCATCACTGTCAGGGTAATGGTACCAACAAGCACATGGAACCCATGGAAACCTGTCGCCATAAAGAATGTTGAACCATAAATATTGCCGCCATTGGCTTGGCTAAAAGCAAAACCGGCATGCATATATTCATAGACTTGCAGCATTGTAAAAATGGCACCAAGCGCAATTGTAAGAACCAGACCCATGATCAGGCCTTTGCGGTTATTATGAACAAGCGAATGATGCGCCCACGTTACTGTTGTGCCTGAAAGCAGCAAAATTAGCGTGTTAACAAGTGGCAAGCCCCACGGGTCAAATGTCTTCGTGCCCTCTGGTGGCCAAACACCTTGCGTCACTTCATTTCGTGTTACCTGGCCAAGTGTTTCCTCAGCGCCGCCAGCTGTCAGCACCGTTCTCACCTCATCAGGGAACAGCGAAACATCAAAGAACGCCCAAAACCAAGCCACGAAGAACATAACTTCAGAAGCGATAAACAGGATCATGCCATAACGGTTATGGAACTGAACAACAGGCGTATGATCGCCCATTCTTTCAGCTTCCCGAACCACATCCCGCCACCAGAGGAACATGGTCAATAGAACCAGGCCAAAACCGATAGCAAAGAGATAGCTAACATTCTCTCTCATTAACTGAATTGCACCCAAAGCCATAACAAAGGCGGAAATTGACCCCACCAACGGCCATGGGCTTGGATTCACCAGATGATAGTCATGGTGCTTACCGTGTGCGTCACCCATAAGTTTCTCCCTAAAGCTGTGCCCCAGCATGTCCCCGAGCGCACGATTGATTTTAACTCACTCGCCAAAGGCCCATCCACCCCTGGCATCCATTCACAAAAGCCCGTCTATTCGCTTTACTTCACTGGTGCGAGGCTAGCAGCCTTCACCCCTTTTTCCTTAAGGTAAAACACATAAGACAAGGTAATCTCTTTCAACCGTTTCCCATCTTTGTCAGTGACAATTTCCGGGTCAACGTAAAACATCACTGGCATCTCTACTTGCTGCTTAGCATCAAGCGTTTGCTCAGTGAAACAAAAGCATTCAATCTTATTAAAGTAACTACCAGCGATCTCCGGCGTAACATTATATACGGCTGAGCCTGTCACTTGTTTATCGCTTAAATTCTTCGCCATATATTTGGCTGTCACCGTCTCACCAATATGCGCTGTGATCTGCCGCTGCATTGGCTTGAACTTCCAGTTAAGTTTGCTCGATGTAGTCGCATCAAACTTAACCGTTATCGTCTCTTTAAGGATATCCCCTGAAGACACTTCAACCCGCTGCGTTGTCCCGCCATAGCCGGTCGCCTTACAGAACATATTATAAAGCTCCGGGGAATAAACCACGATCAATGTCATAACAGAAATCATGCCAAGCAAAGTCATCACAACAGCGCGGTGATCCTGGCGCGGTGTCTCTGCTTTTGTCGTTTCGGTTTTATGTTCCAGATCTTTGGTCATATATCTCTTAAATCATTAGCACTTAAATAATTGGCACTTAAAGCGGCCGATTAAACACATCCCCGCCAAGGCGAATAATTGTAATGGCATAAAACAGAACCGCAAAAGCCACCAGCATCAGTGCAATTGCTATAGAGCGTTTATTGCGCCGTTTAACCGCGGCAGCTGTCTCTTCAGCTTCATTAACATCACTCTTATCAGTCATAAATTTCAAACTTTCAGCTCAAGGCCCGTCGCCACAAAAGCGCCAGGTATCATCGCTTCAACCAGTAAAACCAAAAACAGGAAGAAGAGATAGAAGATAGAATAGAGAAACAGTGATTTAGCCCGTTTATCAGCATCATTGCCAACCCGGTGGCGATAAACATCAACCGCAAGCTTAAGGAAATAAGCACCCGCGGCCACACTCGCCGCCAAATAGCCAACACCACCAAGACCAATAAAGGCAGGCAAAACGCTAAAAGTCACAAGGATAAGGCTATAAATCAGAATATGTGTGCGCGTTGAATCGGGCCCGGCAACCACTGGCAACATCGGCACGCCAACACGCTCATAATCCCGGCAACGATAAAGTGATAGCGCCCAGAAATGCGGCGGCGTCCACAAGAAGATCAACCCAAACAGCATAACGCTTTCAAGCGAGACAGTGCCTGTCACCGCCGCCCAACCGATCATCGGCGGGAAAGAACCAGCCGCGCCGCCAATAACGATATTCTGCGGCGTCCGGCGTTTCAGCCACATTGTATAAACGAAGAGATAAAACCCGATGGTTAAGGCCAGCAAGCCACCAGCAAGCCAGTTCGTTGCCAAACCAAGCACCAAAATTGAAAAGGCACTCAACACCGCCCCCAGCGCCAGCGCTTCTTGAGGCGAAACCCGGCCGCGAGGAATTGGCCGCGCCGCCGTCCGCTGCATCTGCCCATCAATATCGGCGTCATACCACATATTCAAAGCGCCAGAAGCCCCAGCGCCAACAGCAATAGCCAGCACAGCCACAAAACCGAGAAAGGGATGAATAGAGCCAGGCGCTGCCATAAGACCAACAAAGCTGGTAAACACCACAAGAGACATAACCCGCGGCTTTAACAGCTGAATATAGTCGCCAACATCACCATCATGGATATCACACTCAGGCTGTGTCCCACGGATTGGCCCAGTAATAGCCCCAGTAACATGGCTCGCATGCCCGGCATCCTGACCGTAATTCAAGCTGACATCACTCATGTGATCCTCACCGAAAACGCCGCCCTTCAAGCATCAAGCTGATGCAAAGGCGTTTATTATTTTTGCCTATTATTGTGTGCCAAACCTTATGCAAGGCCGGTAATTAATCGTTTTAGCCTTTAAAATTCCGCCCTAACATTTCGGGCATAAGTGCTTATTTTTATGCGCTTGATTTACAGCACTTAAAAATAAGAACTTAGATATAAGCCACCAGCGTAAGTTTGAATAATCTCCATACCAACACCGCAGCAGAAAAAAGAGAAACCCCCGGCATCCTCAAGTGAATGAGAATGCCGGGAGCCAATAAGCTAATTATTTAACCCGTGGCAATTCTGAGAATTGGTGGAACGGTGGTGGAGAAGACAAGGTCCACTCAAGTGTCGTTGCACCTTCACCATAAGGGTTGGCAGCGGCTTTCTCGCGGCGAATAATCGCCAGCACCATGGTGAACAAGAACACACCAATCGCAGCAGCCGTAATGTAAGACCCAATAGAGGAAACAAGGTTCCACCCTGCATAAGCATCAGGATAATCCACATAACGGCGCGGCATGCCAGCAAGTCCAAGGAAATGCTGCGGGAAGAAGATGATATTCGCGCCGATAAACATCAGCCAGAAATGCACCTTCGCAAGCGTGTCAGAGTAGGTGATGCCGAACATTTTAGGGAACCAGTAATACCAGCCCGCAAAGATCGAGAACACAGCACCAAGTGAGAGCACATAGTGGAAGTGGGCAACCACGTAATATGTGTCATGCAACGCCCGGTCCACACCAGCATTCGCCAGCACAACACCCGTTACACCGCCAACGGTAAAGAGGAAGATGAAGCCCATTGCCCACACCATCGGTGCACGGAATGAAATAGAGCCACCCCACATCGTCGCAATCCAGGAAAAGATCTTCACACCAGTTGGAACCGCAATCACCATAGTCGCCAGCATAAAGTAAGCTTGGCTATCAACACTCATGCCAGAGGCATACATGTGGTGCGCCCAAACAATAAAGCCAACAAGACCGATTGCCACCATCGCATAAGCCATACCGAGATAGCCAAAGACAGGCTTTTTCGAGAAGGTAGAAACGATTTGGGAAATGATACCAAAGCCGGGAAGGATAAGGATATAAACTTCAGGGTGACCAAAGAACCAGAATAGATGCTGGTAAAGCAGCGGATCACCGCCACCTTCAGGGCTAAAGAATGACGTGCCAAAGTTACGGTCTGTCAAAAGCATTGTAATGGCGCCAGCAAGCACAGGCAGTGAAAGCAGCAGCAAAAACGCAGTCACAAGCACAGACCACACAAAGAGCGGCATTTTATGCAATGTCATACCAGGCGCACGCATATTAAAGATCGTGGTGATGAAGTTAATCGCACCAAGGATCGAAGAGGCACCAGCAAGGTGAAGCGAGAGAATGGCATAATCCATCGCCGCACTAGGATGACCGCTGGTCGAAAGCGGGGCATAAATTGTCCAGCCCGCACCAACACCTTGTCCCCCAGGAGGCCCTTGGAAAAGAGACATAACCAACAGCGCGAACGCCGCCGGCAACAACCAGAATGAAATGTTATTCATCCGCGGGAAGGCCATGTCAGGCGCACCAATCATCAGCGGCACAAACCAGTTACCAAAGCCACCAATCATCGCCGGCATAACCATGAAGAAAACCATGATCAGACCATGAGCCGTGGTGAAAACATTAAACATGTGCGGATTGTTAAAGTACTGCATGCCAGGCTCTTGCAGTTCCATCCGCATACCAACGGACAATGCGCCGCCGATAATACCCGCCATAATAGCGAATAATAGGTAAAGTGTGCCGATATCTTTGTGGTTGGTAGAGAAAAACCAACGCGCAATAAACCCGGGCTTGTGATCATCGTGATGATCTACATCAGCATGTGCCATCAACGGTCTCCCCTCAGTTATATGAAGCTAAATTCATTATATTAATCGATTATTTCTGTGCGATAGACTGCAATTCAATTTTTGCAGCTGGCGCCTTAGCCAGTTTCACACCGTCTTTGATAGTACCATTAGAGGCATATTCTTCTTCAGCCCATTGCAACCAATTCTGATATTCTTTCTCGGTTACAACTTTCACCTGAATTGGCATAAACGCATGGTCTTTGCCGCAAAGTTCAGAGCATTGACCATAATAAGTGCCTGTTTGGCGCGCTTTAAACCAAACCCGCGTTACCCGGCCCGGCACCGCGTCAGCTTTTACACCGAAGCTGGGTACGGTCCAGTTATGAATAACACCAGAAGGGTCAGCAGTTAGCAGCACATGCACAACCTTATTCACCGGCACAACAACAGGGTTGTCAGTTGCAAGCAGACGAGGCTCGCCGCGCTCAAGCTCTTCATCAGTTTTCATCAGAGCCGTAAACTCAATACCTTCATGATCAGGATATTCATAATCCCAGTTCCATTGCTGACCAATAGCCTTAATAGTCACCTCAGCTTTCGGGAAATCATACTGTGCTGACAATAGCCGCCAAGATGGAATAGAGATGAATAAGAGGATGAGGATAGGCACCACAGTCCAGGCAAATTCAAGCGCTGTACTATGTGTGGTTTTAGAGGGAACAGGATTGGCCTTTTCGCTAAAGCGCATGACCACATAAATCAGCAAGCCCAGTACAAAAAGGGAAATCACAATACAAATGATCAGAAGCAGATCATGAAATTCAATGATCTGATCCATTATCGGCGTAACAGATTTTTGCAATCCCAACTGCCAGTCAACAGCTTTACCAGCTTCCGCAGAGGCGGTGCCAGACATGCCAGCAAATGACATTAGCGCTATTATAGCACTAACAAAAGCATTCGATTTGGCACTTAATTTGGCACAACGGCCAGAAAGTGACTTAAACCCAAAGGCCATAAGAATCTCCCTAAATTTCTTATTGGCTGCCAGCTAGTCTCACTGCCGCGCAGCACCCGATCCCACTTAAAAACAAGGTTTCAACCTTGCCTAACCTGCTGTTACCCCATAAACCCGGCTGAAAAAACCAAAATCAGTCCGTCATATAGGTATTGGTTAGATTTAAAAGGCAAAACCCACATAAATCTCGCATCAAAAAAGCAGCAGAAGCGCCCTGAAAAGCCACGACAGCCCTACAATGGTATATCCGCTTCATAATGGCCTCAAGATTAACAGGCCATCCCCCCATCTTTGGCATCATATCTGCTGAAAATGGAAACACTGCTGGATGCATAAAGCAAAACATAAACTTAGGCAATCAAGTGGCCCCAAAAACCACTAAAACCTGCCTCTTTATTGATCATCTCTCAGCGGGATAATCAATAAAATAGCTATACATTCCTGGAAAGCAGATCGCCAACTTAAAATGCCAATTGATCATTTTGCTTCCAAAACCATGCAATACAGCACTATGCCATATCAGAGAAACACACGGCAACGCAACTGCGCAACCTTGCTATCAATGATTATCTGCGGCATATCTTCGCGCTGAAGATAAAAGTCAAAATAACAATAAGCCACAACAGGTTGCCAGCTTCAAAAATCTGCAAGCCACAAAATCTATAGCTTAAGCACGTAACATATTTACCGTACAACGTATCATTACCGCTAAGTCAGTAACAACACAATTGGCCATCAGGTCCAATTTTGGCCTGAATTACACGGCAAGTCTCACTAAATACCCCAATTCACGTGGAGAAGAATAAAGCCCACTGTGCAATGAAGCCGAATTCTGTATAAACTGAGTCTATAAGTCCTTTTTACATCATTACCCGGATGTAAAAATGCCAAGCTGCTCAACTGTCAGCCTTATCCAATAGCCGTTCTGAAATCTATATCCAAAGTAGCGATCAGCCAAACTTGAGTTAAGGTCGAAGAGACTATAGTCCAAACGTGCAGACAGCTTGCCGGGCTTTTCTAATTTTTGACGAAAATATAGTGTGGTATAGCCTTTAACCAACAGCTGAATGTCAAACCTCTCCCTGATGAGAAATAATCAAGGGCAATGTTATAAAGAGAAAAGACAATTTAAAGGATAGCTTACAACCAGTCTCAACGCGCCAAGGACAACGCTTTTCATCCCATGAACAACGCAATATCAAATAAGACCAGAGAGACAATCCGCAATAAGAGCAACCGGCAAAGCTCTCTGTCAGCCAGCGCCCTAAGCTTTTCATTGTGGCAGGTCTGCATATTCCTCCTCGCCTTTAGCGTCTTTGCCGCAATTCCCAACAACTCCCACGCCAAAGCAGAATCCTTCAAAGTTCGTAAAACTCATGGCCATTGGCATGTAAGCTGCGGCAAACCCCCCGGGGCCAAAAATGAAAAATGTGCCCTCGTCCAGGATGTAACCGACGAAACCCGCCCCAATTACAGCCTCCGGGTAATTTTCCTGCGCTCTCGTGATGGCAAAAAAGAAGTCCTCCGCGTTGTAGCTCCCCTGGGTGTGCTACTGCCAACAGGTCTCGGGTTGAAAATTGATGACGCCGACATGGGCCATGCCCCCTTCATGAAATGCGGTAAAATCGGCTGCATCGCAGAGGTTGTCGTCACTGATCAAATCGTCAGCAAATTTAAAAGCGGGCGTAATGCTGTTTTCATTATATTCCAAACACCGGAAGTCGGCATTGGCTTCCCAGTTTCGCTCAATGGCTTTGGCGCTGGTTACAACACCCTGAAATAAAGCCGCCCATTTACATAAAAGATGAGCGCTCGTTTCAGCTTAACCAAAAAAAATGAACACAAAAAAACCAGCGGAGTGGACAATCATCCCTCCGCTGGTTTTTTGCTTTAAGACAAACTAATCAGCCCAGCGAACTCTATCGCCACTCAATTTTGAACTTGCCAAATAGCTTGCACGTCTTCAGCACCAGGTTCCGCTTCTTCGCTTCACGGCGGCGCGCCTTATCAGAGTTCATCCGGCACCAGTTAACATGGCGCTTATAATTATTATGCCATGTCGTACCATGCAGGTCACAGCCCTTACGGATATTATTGCGAAAATCAGAAATGGCCGCCTCGGCATATTTATGACAAGGGCCAGTCCGCGCTTGTTGTTTGCCTTTCTGACGGAAGCACCGGTTTAACGCTTTCTGACGCTTATCTTGCCGAGCTTCAGATTCGTCGCGGTCAGCGCGTAAACACCATTGATAGTCAGCCTTTTGGTTCGTGCTCCAAAGCCCATTACCACCGGCTCGACAATCAGCTTTCCTGCGAGTCTCACTTTGCACAGCAGCAATTTTTGAGAAATATGAACAATAAGCACGCTTCTCAAAACCAAGTTCGCTTATGCAACTATTGATAGCAGATCTCTGCCCTCTGCGTTCTGCACGCAAGGCTTTAGGCCCAAGCTGCATACAACGGCGAAAATGGCGCTTATCATTTGAGTGCCAAGCCCGGCCACGATAACCACAGTCATTACGAACATTCTGCGTATTTAATTTAATGGCATCCGCCGCCCAGGCACGGCAACGCTTTGCTTGACGGCCGAGTTTGCCATTATTTTTTACAATTTCTTTTGCTTTTTTATAACCAGATGTGCAGCATCCATTCTTAACGCTACGACCAATCTCATTAAATAACCTGCACTGCACATTCCCTAATGTGCCAATACGAATAAAGGTCCAGGAGCGACAGCGCTTATCCTTCTGGCATGCTCGCTTGCAGGCCCCTTGCTGGCTCTGTTTCATCGGAATGCTGCGATAAGGCGCCCCAATATAAATTGTGGTCGGGCTCACTATCATCTCGGCCCGGACTGTACTCACCCCCCCAGCAAACAACAATATAGCCACAACACTACTAAATAGCGCCGCAACACCTCCACTAGATAACTTCATTACTTCCTCCCAATTCAGTCTTTATTTCTCTAAACGCAACCAGTTATAGATAAGTATCAAATAAACTATAAGCTCAATCATGCCCCTTACCTAATCCCAGTAACATGTCAAAAATGTTACCCTGCAGCCCCCGCCAATCATATACCCTGCCTCAGCCCGGTCACCGCTTTAATGATCCTTGTGAAGATCTGCGAACGCAGGTGGCAATCCAGAGAAGAGAAAAACAGCCACATCCTAAGCCAAGAAAAATAGAGAAAGAATTGAGCTTTCCCCCGCACCGCCTTAAGGTGCACCCAGCAAAAGAACAGAACCCAGGCAGAACCTACAGAGATCAAAAAAAACCACAACAGCGCCCAAAGCGCTAAACCTGTCACCCCCAATAAAGCGAATAACCAGCCCCTATGAGCTCACCCATCCCGCGCGCCAAAAGAAAAAACAACGCCAAATTTCTAAATGGCTCGATCATGTCGCACATCATCCGCATGACGCTCACATCAGCCTTTGGCCTGGTTGCAGTCTTCTCCGTAGATTTTATAGATCTGTTTTTTCTCAGTCAGCTTGAAGATAAAGATATTCAAGCAGCCCTCGGCTTCACAGGCACATTACTCTTCGCCACGATCTCCTTCGGCATTGGCCTCTCAATCGCCTCATCCGCTGTGGTCTCAAAAGCCGCTGGCGCAAAGGATGTAGAAAAATCCCACCGCCTCACAGTTAATAGCCTGATCTACGCCGCCGCCGCCGCCGCCATCACTGGCCTCATCTTATTTCTGCTTATAGAACCTTTATTGATACTGCTTGGCGCGGAAGGCCATGTGCTCGACCTCTCAGTCGAATATCTGCAAATTCTTGTACCAACCATGCCGCTCTTCGCACTCTCCATCAGCTCAGCAGCCTGCTTGCGCAGCCATAGTGATGCAGTCCAGGCCATGTATGTCACCGTGGCTGGTGGCCTGGTTAACGCCGCCTTCGATCCCTTATTGATTTTCTGGTTTGAAATGGGAATGAATGGCGCGGCCCTTTCAACAGCTATAGCGAGGGTCGCAATGATGGTTATCGGTTTTTATGGCATTTTCCATATACATAAAATCCGTTACCGCCCCAACATCAAAGCCCTGAAAGAAGATTTTAAACCCTATATAACCATTGCCATCCCCGGCGTATTGACAAATCTTGCAACCCCGGTTGGCAATGGTTACGTCACTTATGCCATCGCCAGCTATGGGAATCCGGCTGTTGCAGCCTGGGGAATTATCGCCAGAATTGTGCCGCTGGCCTTCTGCGCTATCTTTGCGCTTTCAGGAGCTGTTGGTCCAATTATTGGCCAAAATCTCGGTGGCAGAAAATTCGATCGCGTTCGCCAAACCCTAACCGATGCGCTTAAATTCAATACCATTTACACGCTTATAATCTGGGCCATTCTAGCCCTTGCCGCCACCTCCATCACCAGTATCATGCAGGTCAAAGAAGAAACCGGCGAACTGGTCATATTCTTTTGTCGCTGGCTCACCCCGGGCTTTGGGATGATTGGCTTTCTATTTGTCGCCAATGCTGCCTTTAACAATCTCGGCCGTGCGCATTATTCCAGCTGGTTAAACTGGTCACGCGCCACCATTGGCACCATCCCCTTTGTTCATGCGGGGGCTTATATTGCTGGGGTGAAAGGGCTTTTAGCCGGTCAAATTATCGGCGGCGCACTCATCGGTCTCTTTAGCGTCTGGCTCAGCCAACGCGCTATTAAAACAGTTACGATTGAATATAGCGACGCACAAAAATAAAAGAGAAGAGGCGGCATTTAGCGATAAGCCAGCTCGCGGTAAACAGCGTTGATATCTTCATTCCACTCTGATTTAAAGCGATCAATCAAACGACGCGCCTGCGTCCAGCCATCATCAGCCATATCCTGTAATGGCTCCAGATAATGCCGCTCATCAACATCGCTGAGGTCGCTACCGCTATTGCCAAAGCGCGCCCGCGCTTTAAGTCCAGCAGCCGACATCTCTAACACTTCGCGAGCAACCATCTGCATATCGCGCGTGCCAACAGCTGTTGCCAGCCCCTCGGTTGGCACCCGGTCACGAACCTCTTGCATCATAGACGCATCCCACGATTTAATAAGGTCATAAGCTGCATCAAGCGAGCTGCTATCATAAAACAGCCCAGTCCAAAATGCTGAAAGCGCAGGCAGGTAAGGCAGCGGCCCACAATCCGCGCCGCGCATTTCAAGAAACTGCTTCAGCCGCACTTCAGGAAACAGGGTTGTGAGGTGCATCTCCCAGTCATCTAGGGTTGGAAGTTCGCCTTCAAGCCCCTCAAATTTGCCCGCCATAAATTTAGAGAAAGGCTGCCCCCGCCCTTCAATATAGCGCCCATTGCGGTAAACAAAATACATCGGGACTTCAAGCGCATAGGTAACATACCGCTCAAAGCCCATGCCATCCTCAAACACAAACGGCAACATGCCGGTGCGCGCCGCATCCACATCTCGCCACACTTCAGAGCGGAAGGATTGAAACCCGTTCAATTTGCCATCTTTAAAAACAGAATTCGCAAACAGCGCCGTTGCCAGGGGCTGTAACGCCAGCCCAACCCGGAACTTTTTTACCATATCGGCTTCCGAGCCAAAATCGAGATTGACCTGCACAGTGCAGGAATTATGCATCATATTCAGCCCGCGCGTGCCAACCTTCGGCATATAAGCGCGCATAATGTCATAACGCCCCTTTGGCATCCGGGGCGTTTCTTCAAGCGTAAATTTGGGTGAATATCCAAGCCCGAGAAATTGCATCTCCAGAGGTGCAGCAACCTCATGAAGGTCAGTTAGGTGAGTTTCTATCTCGGCAATAGTTTGGTGAACATCACTAAGCGGCGCTCCAGAAAGCTCAACCTGCCCGCCAGGCTCAAGCGTCACGCTAGCACTAAACTTCCCGCATTTTGTCGGCTGTTTCAGCCCAACAAGCCGCTCACCTTCATAAATTCCCTCAAAGCCTTTATCGGTCTCAAAAAGCCTGATTAACAGCGCCTCAATTCCGCGGTCTCCTTCAAAAGGCACTGGCGTAATATCACCAGAGAAAAAGGGAAATTTTTCATGCTCTGTGCCAATAAGCCAGTCGCCAGCAGGTTTAATCCCAGCTTCGAGAACGGCCACCAGCTCATCTTTTGTTTCAATCGGCCGGGAACGGTCCGTGCTATTTGCCATAAAAATCTCCAAAGGCCATATCACGAAAGGCCGTAATAATTAGGACCGTGAATAAAAGGAATAAGAGCTGGCATCACCGCAAAAACGCGCCTCAGCTAATGTCTCAACAAAACCGAATGAAGCACCGCTAAACCCGTGTTAGTCAGCGGGGCGCCAGTCACCAAGCACCGCATTTACTAAACTAAGCGCCGCCACCGCCGCAGTATCAGCCCGCATGATGCGCGGGCCAAGTGAAATTGATGTAACAAATTCTTGTGATTGCAGCAATAGAGCTTCCTGAGGCGAAAAGCCTCCCTCTGGCCCTATCAGCACAGCCATTTTGCCCCCCTGCAACCCCTCTAAATCAGCCACAGGACCACTTATTTCATGCTTTTCATTGCAAAACACAAGTGACCGGTTTTTATCCCATTCACCAATCAAATCAACAAGTTTTACAGGGCTATCAATTAAAGGCAGTGAAATCAGGCCGCATTGCTCCGCAGCCTCAATAGCATTTGCCCTCATCCGCTCCAGATTAACCCGTTCAACCTGGCAATATTCAGTCAGCACCGGCGTTAACCGCGAAGCCCCAAGCTCCACGGCCTTCTGCACCATATAATCAAGGCGCGCCTTCTTAAGAGGGGCAAACAGATAATGAAGATCAGGTCCGGCTTCTTGCGGGCGCAGTTGAGCCACAAGCGAAAGCAACGCAGATTTGCGCCCCTGCCGCTCGACCCGGGCGCGCCATTCCCCATCCCGCCCGTTAAACAGCGCAATCTCACGCCCCTCATTTAACCGCAAAACATTCAGCAGATAATTCGCCTGCGCCCGGTCGCACTCAATCACCGCCCCCTCAGCAAGCGCTGCATCAACATAAAGACGGATAGAGGGAACCTCTGACATAAACAGTCCTCAAATCAAAATGCGGCCAATAAGATTTTTTCCTTGCCGCCAGTTTAGAAACACAACCATTCAGATATATGTATGCTAAAGCAATAAGAAAAGCGCCAATCACCACCGCTCACAATAGACAGCACAAACAGAACAGAGATATTAAACATAATGAGACTTGGCCGCATCTGATCGCTAAGAGGTAGCAAATGGCAAATCCCCCCCATAATGACAATAGCGACGAAGAGCGCATGGGCAAAACAGCTGACACAGATGTGGTAACCGCATATGACGGTGTCGGCGAAACCCTGGCCCACAAACTACTACCTGAAAGCGCAGAACCTTATATACGCCTATTGCGGATAGATCGACCAATCGGCACTTGGCTACTGGCTTTCCCCGCCCTCTGGGGCCTGGCCCTGGGCTTTCACGCTCAAATAGGCACAGATCAACAAAGCCCCTCACCTCTGCTGCTCTTTCCGCTATTTCTGCTTGGCGCATTCCTGACAAGGAGCGCCGGTTGCGTCTTTAATGATATCGCAGATAGAAAAATAGACGCCCAAGTCGCCCGCACCCGGCACCGCCCGGTTGCTAGCGGGGAAATAAGCATCAAAGCCGCCCTCATAACCCTCACAATTCTTCTGGCTCTGGCCTGCCTAATTCTGCTCACCCTCAACAAGCTTACCATCATGCTTGGTGTCTTTATCGTTGCCCCCATTCTCATTTACCCCTTCATGAAACGCATCACCAATTACCCCCAGGCCATGCTCTCGCTATGTTTTTCATGGGGCGCCTTAATGGGCTGGACAGCCGTTACCGGAACACTAACTTTACCAAACAGCCTGCCCGGCCTCCTCGCCGTGATCGCCGCTTTCGCCTGGACAATGGGCTTCGACACCATCTACGCCCATCAAGACAAAGAGGATGACGCCGTCATCGGTATGAAGTCGACAGCTCTCACATTTGGGGAAGCAACACATAAATGGCTTTGGGTTTTTTACGGGCTAACGATTGCAACGCTTTATATCGCGGGCCGGTTAGCAGGCGCACAGCTGATTTTTGTGACGTTCCTCGGCATGGCCGCCTTGCATGCAAGTTGGCAAATCACCACCTTGAAAACAGACAACCCCGCAAACTGTCTCAAACGCTTCCGTGCCAATGGCCTGTTCGGCTTAATCATATTAATTGGATTGCTGGCAGATATGACCTTCGCCATCCTGCTGCAAGATGTATAGGCAGTCGATAAGAGGCTAATTTCGCGCGACAATCTCACGGCCAGCATAACGCGGCGAGGCCTCAGCCCGGCCCATGGGGCGCACCCGGCCAAAAACCGGCCGCCGGCCGCGTAACAAATGGCTTTTTCGCCGTTCAAAAACGCGGCGTAATGCCACAGCCCCCGCGCAATTATCCGGCTCATGAATGAAGCCAACATGGTCCACCAATAGCTTCGGCAACGAAAGCTTCTTCGACCAGAATTGCCATAGAGCACTGATGTCATAATCATCACTTGCCTGATAAAGCATCAGATCTTTCGGCATATCTTCATGTAACAGATAAAGCGTAAAACCGTAATTTTCCGCAACGGTCAGATATGCTTGCAGCCGTTTTAGAACTGGAAATTTCACTGAATATTTCGCCGTGAATTTCAGAAGATTGGTAGAGATCGCTTTTGCAAACAAACGCAAAAAACCGGTTTCAGCAACATTTGATCGCCTGGCAGCAACGCCAATAAAATCAGCTATTTTAATGGTTTGCCACTCTGGACGCGCAAAAACACGCCGCCGCCGACAACGAACAACATGCCTGCCAACAATCACATCCATTCGCTCACGCTGCATCAAGGCAAGAAGACCCGCGGGTCTCAATGTCATCCTGAATGGCAATCGTTTGGGGAACGGGGCTGCATCGTTAAGAACCGGGGCAAAGCCCCAGCCCTTATCATGAGAAAAACGCCTCACTGTAAACTCCCTGATCGGGCAATTAATACTCAGCCCGTTACAAAGAGTGTGACAAAAATAAATGAGTTTCCGCTTAAGAAGCAGGGTAAATTAAGTCCTTACCACTGATCAAATATGGAATAATTCACCAAAGCCCACTTATCATCCCTTTCAAAATGGGCTAGTCATTATTTATGGAGTTTAAGGAACCCTCACCTATGCCACTGCGCACCCCTCTCTATGAGCATCTCCAGGAAACCGTCATCCGGGCTGGTGATCTAGCCGGTGAGCTTTTCCGCAAAGACATCCACATAGAAACAAAGCCAGATGGCAGCAAAGTCTCTGAGGCGGATTACGCCGTAAATGAATTTCTCCAACAAAAACTCTGCGCCTTTGATCCAAGCTACAGCTGGTTATCAGAAGAAAGCCCGGTCACCGATGAACGGCTGGATGCCAAACGCACCTGGATCATTGACCCCATAGACGGCACCCACTCCTTCCTAAAAGGGGACACAGACTGGACCATTGTCGCCGCCCTCATAGAAAAGGGGGAGCCGGTTCTCGGTGCTGTTTATAATCCTGTATTAAATGAGCTTTACATGGCCGAAAAAGGCAGCGGCGCTCAGCTCAATGGCATAGACATCAGCACCAACTCATCCGAGCATGTTAAAAACGCTCATATCATCGCCTCTAAAGCCCAGTTTGATCGCGTCTTTCCAGATGAGACCACAGCCCCAAAACGCAGTTGGCGCTGTTCCATGGCCTATCGCATCGCGCTTGTCGCCGCCGGTAAAGCAGATGCCACTATTTCCATGACGCCAAAAAACGACTGGGATATAGCCGCCGCCCATATCATTCTTGAAGAAGCTGGCGGCCAAATGACCACGCAAAAAGGCGTTAAACTTCGCTACAACAAACCAAAGTTAAAACATTCAGGTGTCGTTGCATCCAGCACGCCGCTATATAAAAACCTGATCCAAATCACCACAGCCGCAGCTGATAAACCAAGGAAAGCACAATGAGCCCACAGCCAGACCAGCAAAAACAACTCCTACATCTCGTTTTCGGCGGCGAACTCGAAAATCTAGAGGGCATTTCATTCAAGGATCTGGAAGATCTCGATATGGTTGGCATCTATCCAAATTACGCATCTGCTTATGCTGTCTGGAAAAACAAAGCCCAAGGCTCTGTGGATAATGCCAATATGCGCTACTTCATCGTCCATATGCACCGCCTGCTAGACCCGGAAAACGAATAACCGGCCGTTTAGTTCAGCGCTCAACCATCGGTTATATTTTGCCGCAATTTCACAATTTTTCATTTTGAATACTGGTTTAATGTGTCAACACACCTTATAAACCATCATATAAATTGTGAGCTAAGCGGATTAACCAACACGTGCAAGAAAAATTATTTTCGGACAATAAGCTAACTGAGCGCGCACATGACAGCCTGACAGAAGAGTACACAACGGCTGAGGTCGCCTCTCGCATCTGGCATCAACATTTGCGGCCCCGTCTCAAATTGCTCTTCCTCTCAAGTTTGGCAATGGTTGTCTCTGCTGCCACAACCGGCGCCGTGCCATTGCTAATTCAGCGCGCGACAGATGATATTTTCATCAATAAAGACAGTGCCATGGTGCTGGTAATTTGCTTTGCCGTTATTGCCGTTACCACCCTTAAAACATTTTCAGAATATATCTCGAATGTCACCGTTGGTTATCTTGGCCAGCGCTTCGTTGCAGATATGCGCATCGATATGTTCGACCGGCTCACCAAAGCAGACCTCAGCTGGGTTGAGGGCGTCCACTCAGGCCGCTTCCTTGCTGGCTTCCTGAATGATGCCAACCTTATCCGCACGACTGCCAGCCGCACCATAGTCGCCCTCGTAGAAAACCTGCTGAAAGCCGTTGCCCTCACAGCCGTCATGTTCTGGATCGACTGGAAAATGGCACTCATGATCATGATAGCCATGCCGCTCGGCGTTTACCTGCTCTCAAAACAGCGGCGCAAAATGCGCACCTCCACAACCAAAGGCCTGGTTGAAACCGGTGAACTTTCCACCCTCATCACCCAAACCCTGCGCGGGTTACGCATAGTGCGTGCCTATGGCCAGGAACACAAAGAACTTAAGCGCGCCAGCACAGTAATAAACAACGCCATGGAATACACCATGCGCGGCATGCGTGCCCAGGCTATCTCCAGCCCCTTCGTTGAACTCCTCACCGGTCTAGGGTTTGCACTTGTTATTTATTATGCCGGCACCAACGGCATTAAGGGAGACATCACCCTCGGCCAGTTCACAGCCTTCATGGCCTCTGCCATGCTGATCTATCAACCCTTGAAAAGCCTGGCCACCCTGCAAACGGCCATCCAGGAAGGTGTCGCCGCCGCAAGCCGTGTTTTTGGCATCATTGACCACAAACCAACTTTGGCCGAAAAGAGCGATGCCAAACCCCTTGAGTTGAGTAAGGGCGAAATCACATTTGAAAACGTCTCTTTCGCCTATGAGAGTGACAATCAGGTCTTCAAAGATTTCAATCTCACAGTACCAGCCGGCAAAACAGTGGCCCTTGTCGGCCCCTCAGGCAGCGGCAAAAGCACCATCTTAAATCTGGTTCTCCGCTTTTATGACCCCTCCATGGGCCGCATCATGATTGACGGGCAGGACATCTCTAACCTCACACTCAATTCCCTGCGCAACTCCATCGCCCTCGTCACCCAGGAACCACTGCTCTTTGACGACAGCATCGCCAGCAATATCGCTTACGGGTCAGAAGGCGCCTCTAAAAAAGAGATCACCGCCGCCGCCCGCGCCGCCGCTGCCGATAAATTCATAGAAGCCTTCCCCGCCCGCTATGAAACACCAATGGGTGAAGCCGGCAACAATCTCTCTGGCGGCGAAAAACAGCGCATCGCGATCGCTCGCGCCTTCCTGAAAGACGCACCAATTCTGTTATTGGATGAACCAACAAGCGCATTGGATAGCAAATCAGAAGCCACATTCCAAAAGGCCCTCACCAGCCTAATGAAGGGCAGAACTGTGCTGATGATCGCCCACCGCCTCTCCACTGTTAAAGAAGCGGATGTTGTGGTGGTGTTAGCTAATGGTAAGATGGTTGAAATGGGCAGCTATGACGAATTACTGCAAAATGGCGGCCTGTTCGCTGAGCTGCACGCCACCCAATTCGGCGCCATGGATAGTTTGGATGAAAGTGAAAGCGCCGCGGCCTCATCAGATGATGAAACAGCGCCCTCAAAAAAAATGCCGGTTGAATAAAGCGCACCCAGAAGATGCTGAAAAAAATCATAAACAACACCTATTGGGGCGATAAAATTGCAGACACTGTCAGCAATTACATCAGCTATACCCGCGCCCATTCAGAAAATATCTTCGAGCCGGAAGATATGGAAAATTTCTTCCGCCAGCATGACCCCTTCATATTAGGTGTCTGGCACGGGCAGTTTCTGCTCATCCCGACCATCCGCCCTGATGACATCTCAGCCAGCATCGTGGTTGGTCGCCACGGCGATGCGGAACTGGCCGCCAAAGTGGTCTCCCGCTTCGGTGTTAAAGCCATAAGAGGCTCCGGCGCTGGTGGCCGCCGCAGCATGAAAGACCGCGGCGGCGCAAAAGTCCTCATGCAGGCCATCCGCGCGCTTAATAAAGGCGACTGCATCGTCTCAACAGCCGATGTCCCGCCGGGTCCGGCGCAAAAAGTCGGTGATGGTATCATAACAATGGCCCGCCTTTCAGGCCGTCCAATTATCCCGGCTGCCATGGCCACAAAACGGGCGATCACCTTAAAAAGCTGGAGCCGCCTAACAATCAATCTGCCCTATTCAAAATGCGCCCTTGTCTGCGATAACCCTATCCACATCCCAAGAGACTGCACAGAACAAGAAGCCGAGCAGTATAGGCTAAAATTAGAAGCCGCCATGGGCCGGGTCACCAAACGGGCTTATGAGCTGGTTGGCCGCAGCCCCAAAAAAATCGCCCCCCATTGGGAGCGCTCGTTAAAGCCGGGGCTAGGCTTCACAGGCTACCGCCTGCTGACAAACCTTGCCAAACCCCTCGCCCCCTATCTCTTCCGCTATCGCCTCCGCCAGGGCAAAGAGCTGGCCGAGCGCGAGCAAGAACGTTATGGCATCGCAGCTCTGCCCCGGCCAACTGGTCAGCTATGGTGGCTACATGCCGCCAGCGTCGGTGAGGCAAACGCCGTGCTGCCGCTAATAGAAACCCTGTTGCACCGCAACCCTGAGCTCCACATTCTCCTCACAACCGGCACAGTGACCTCAGCTGCTGAAATGCAGAAGAAACTACCAGAGCGGGCTTTTCATCAGTTCATTCCACTGGATAATAAAAAGTTTGTCCATAATTTCCTATCCTATTGGCGCCCCTCGCTGGCGGCATTTGTCGAATCTGAAATTTGGCCAAATCTCATCATGGGCGTTAAAGCGCGGGGCATACCCTTACTGTTGATCAATGGTCGCATGTCCAAGCGCTCATTCAAGCGCTGGTTTAAAAAGCCAGGCATGTCGCGACCTATTTTTGGCCGTTTTAATGCCATCCTCGCCCGCAATGCGGTTGATAAACGACATCTCATCAGCCTTGGCTGTGAGAATGTCATCCTAAGCGGTAACCTGAAAATTGATGCCCCTCCCCTCCCCTATGAAACGGATGAACTTGCAAAGCTGCGCGCGACTATAGGTGATCGCCCGGTCCTGTTGGCCGCCAGCACCCATGCCGGCGAAGAAGAAATAATCGCCGAAGCCCATAAGATGATCGCGCTAGATTATCCAGATGCGCTCACCATCATTGCGCCGCGCCATCCAAATCGCAGAGCGGAGATCGTTGATACCCTAACCGGGGAGCGGCTTAACCTACAGCTTCGTAGTGAAGTAAAACCGCCAAATCGCAGCACCAATATTTATATTGCAGATACTATGGGCGAACTTGGCCTCTTCTACGCCCTTGCAAACCTCGCCTTTATCGGCGGCTCTTTGATCAAACATGGCGGCCAAAATCCAATAGAGGCTATTCGCCTTGGCACAACGGTTATGACAGGGCCTCACACCGGCAATTTCACAGATAGCTATGATGAGCTCATCCGCCGCAACGGGGCATTCAGGGTCCACTCCGCCAAAGATATTGCGGCCAAAACCATTGATCTTTTGCAAAACCCAGCGCAACATGAAGTTATAAAAGAAGGGGCAGACGCGGCGTTAGAGTATCTTAGCGGCGCAATGGAGATAACCATAAAAACAATGGAGAGCTACCTTGCCCCCGGCTCCGCCCCACAGCAGATGACCACGAAAACCATAGGCAGCGAGAAAGGCCCCTCCACCACATGACGCTTCACCCTCCAAGTTGGTGGCAGAATGAAACAGGCCGCATACTGCCAAAATATCTGGCACCGCTAGGCAATCTCTATGGGGCAATTGTCAAAGCGCGCTTTCGCTACACCAAACAATATGAGTGCCGCCTGCCTGTTGTCTGCATTGGCAACTTCACACAAGGTGGCACCGGCAAAACACCCATATCCATCAAGCTTGCCAGCATGATGCAACAAGAAGGCTGGCAACCAACCTTCCTCAGCCGCGGCTATAAAGGTAAAACCGCCGGCCCGATATTGGTTGATAGTGAAATTCACAACGCAGAAGATGTCGGCGATGAACCGCTCCTACTCACCCGCCAGGCCCCGACCATCGTCGCAAAAAACCGCGTCGATGGCATCTGGCTGATTGAGCAACGCAAAAGCAATTTCGTCATTCTGGATGATGGATTCCAGAACCCAACAGTGCGCAAAAATATTTCAATCATCGCAATAGATAGCGCAACCGGCCTTGGCAATTACCGTATTTTCCCAGCCGGACCATTGCGCGCCCCACTGGATTTCCAGCTTGCTAGAGCAGACGCCATCATCGTCACTGGCGGCAATTCAGAGAGGATATTCACAGAGCTGAAAACCAAATATGAGTTTAAAAACCCCATATTAAGCGGCAGCTTGCGCCCGGTTGAAGACACAGGCTGGGTGAAGGATAAGCCCATTCTGGCTTATGCAGGTATTGCCCGGCCTGAAAAGCTGTTCGGCAGCCTGCAAAAAGCTGGCGGCAAAGTGATCCGCCGCATCCCTTTCCCCGATCATCACCAGTTCACCGCCAAAGATGCCAACCTTTTAACAAAGCTAGCACTGGCAGATGACCTCCAGCTAATCACCACAGAGAAAGACCTTGTCCGCATCACAGACAAGCAGAGCCATCAGCTCCGCGCTTTAAAACGCATGAGCCGGGCATTCCCGGTAGAATTTGTTTTTGATGAAGATGGCGAAGCGACCCTGTTGCAGTTAATACAATCACACTTCCCCCGGCCACCTAAACCTGAGTGATGCAATTTAGCGAATGCCCCGGCGCGCTTTTTCCGCCGATAAGGCCGCAACAGCCGTCGCATACGCCTCTTGCGAGGGAACATCCCAATATTTCAGCTGCTCCAGCTGAATTTGACCGCCCGTTACAGCACAGATCACATAATCCCCCGGTGACAACACCTGAAACTCACCATCCAGAAATTTGATCTCAGCTTGGCGTTGCTTACCAAGTAATCTATCAAACCGGTTCATATATCTCTAACCTTCCAGAATTTGTATCAATACAGCCGCCAAAAGTGTCGCCAATTCTGGCGAGTGATACGATGACGATGAATACTATATTGTGATCTTGCCCGCGAGTTTGCCTTATTTCTTTTTAGAAAACAACGCACCGGGCTTGGCTTTTTAGCCCATTAAAACAAACTTCCCTGCGGCTCATCACCCTTATCAGCAGATTTATAGCCAGCTTTGGCCTTGCTTTTTTGAGGCTTCTTTTTCTGAGCAACAGATTTTTGAGTGTTTTTTTTACTGGCGCCATCACCCGGCTCACCGCCGACAACCTCAGTCCAAACCCGCCCATCGCTAAATTCCAACTCAAGCCGCGCGCCACCAGAAAGCCCCGCCCCCTGACGCAGCATATCTCCCGCCTCATCGCGCACCAGCGCAAAGCCCCGCCGCAAGGCACTTTGGTAACTCAGTGAGTTCAGTAATTGCCCAAGCCCCAAAAGCCGTTGCCGGCGCTGCTGTAACCCATTATGAAATGTCCGCGCTTGTCGCTCGTGCAGCTGCGTCAGCGTTTGCCGGCTGCGCACAACAGCATGCAGCATCGCCTGTGGGCGCAGCCCCGTTTGCTGCTGAGTTAATTTTTGCCTTTGCCAGCGCAGGCGGCCTGTTAAATGATGCCGCAAAGCACGAGAATAAAGCCTAACCCGCTCACGGCCCCGCTCCACTGGCAGCTTCAAGAGATTGGGCTGCAAGCGCCCGTCATACCTTTGAAACTGGCTGCGCTTTGTGCGTGCAAAATGCGTTAGCCCCTGAGCCAACCGCTGGCCTGCCCCATCCAGCCGCTGCCGGGGAATACCAACAAGATCAATCAACCGAGGCAAGCCCCGCGCCGCGCTTTTTAAATGGGTTTTATGCATCAAAAGCCCGCGCCGCACAGCTTTCACATGGCGATGCCTAAGGTCGCCCATCCGCTCTTGCAGCTCAGAGAATTTCGGCACAGCCCATTCAGCTGCCTTGGTCGGCGTTGGCGCGCGGGCATCCGCCGCATAATCAATTAACGTCCAGTCCGTCTCATGGCCCACAGCTGAAATCAGCGGAATGTCACTATTCGCAGCAGCCCGGGCCACAGCTTCTTCATTAAAACTCCAGAGATCCTCAAGCGAGCCACCGCCCCGCGCCACAATTAACACATCAGGCCGCGGCACGGCGCCGCCGGGGGCAATCTTATTAAACCCTTCAATGGCATTGGTTATCTCACGCGCACTGGTCTCTCCCTGCACCCTAACCGGCCAAAGCAGCACATGCACCGGAAACCGCTCGCGAAACCCATGCATCATATCCCTGATCACCGCTCCAGACGGCGAAGTTACAATGCCCACAACCTGCGGCATATAAGGCAAGCGGCGCTTGCGCTCTTCGGCAAACAACCCTTCAGCCGCCAGCTTCTTTTTCCGCTCTTCAAGCAGCGCCATCAGCGCGCCCTGGCCCGCCGGTTCAATCTGGTCAATAACGATCTGGTATTTTGATTGCCCCGGAAAGGTTGTAAGCTTGCCGCTGGCAATCACCTCAAGCCCTTGCTCAGGTCTGATCGATAAAGAAGCCGCCTTCCCCCGCCAGATCACGCCAGAAATCACCGATTTATCATCTTTAAGATCAAGATAAATATGACCCGAGGCCGGCGTGCTCACCCGGCCTAACTCGCCGCGCACCCGTACGTAAGAAAATTCAGTTTCAATGAAAGATTTAACCTTGCCAGAAAGCTCTGAAACGGTGAATTCAGGCGCATTGCTTTGTGCCATTTTTTTCTTACCGTCAAAATCAAATTCCATTAGTCAGCTCTTTCTGTAATCTCAAAACCATCTCACCATAAACGCCATCTCAAAGTAAAAGGTGTGCCCATCTCAATGAGTGTTCCCCCGCAATAAGTGATACTCCATAGCATACCCCCCGCCACTATCATAAAAGGAAGACTGCCAGGTAGCAGATAAGATGGTTCCCAATAAGCCCTTGCAAATTACAATGAGAAACAGGCTCATTAAAGGCCCAGAGCGACCATAAGCCCGTCTATACACCACTTTCAGCACTGGTATTTCGGCTCAGAAACCTTCAGAAAGACCATTTCGTCCCTTGACAGCTAATATACGAATGCTAGGGCTAAACAACCAAGCAGCCATTCAATTAGCTGGAACAACACCCCCTATTTAACGGATCACCTCTTATGAACATTCTCCTCATCGGATCTGGCGGGCGCGAACATGCCCTCGCCTGGAAAATTAGCAAAAGCCCGCTCCTCGGCACCCTTTATATTGCCCCCGGCAATGGCGGCATGGTCAGCCTTGGCACCCAAACAGATCTTGATGTATCCGATCATCAGGCGGTCATCAGCTTTGCGCAAAAAAATGATATAGAATTAGTAGTTATAGGCCCTGAAGCACCGCTGGTTGCAGGTCTCTCTGATGATCTGGCAGCAGATGGCATCTTAAGCTTCGGCCCCTCAAAAGCCGCTGCCCAGCTTGAAGGCTCCAAAGGTTTCACCAAAGACATCTGCCGTGATTATAACATTCCAACCGCCGCCTATGGCCGTTTTGATAATGCCGCAAGCGCCAAAGCCTATATTCAAGACCACAGCGCCCCCATCGTCATTAAGGCAGATGGGCTGGCCGCTGGCAAAGGCGTTATAATGGCAGAAACCAACGAACAAGCCCTGGCCGCCATTGATGATTGCTTTGATGGCAGCTTTGGGGAAGCTGGTGCAGAACTGGTGATAGAGGAATGGCTACACGGCGAAGAAGCCAGCTTTTTCGTACTAACAGATGGCGAAACCGCGCTCCCCCTCGCCACAGCACAGGATCATAAGCGCGCCTATGATGGCGATGAAGGCCCCAACACCGGCGGCATGGGCGCCTACTCCCCTGCCCCGGTTATGACAGAGGCTCTCATAAAGCAAACCATGCAAGAAATTATTGAGCCAACTGTGAAAGCCATGAAAGATAAAGGCACCCCCTATAAGGGTGTGCTCTATGCCGGGCTGATGTTGACCAAAGACGGGCCCAAGCTGATAGAATATAACGCCCGCTTCGGCGACCCGGAATGCCAGGTTCTCATGACCCGCCTCGCCTCGGATATTGTCCCGGCGCTCAAAGCCGTCGCCAATGGCACACTGGAAGGTGTGAAACTGAATTGGCATGATGAAACTGCCATCACCGTGGTTATGGCTGCCAACGGCTATCCAGGTGCTTATGAAAAGGGAAGTGAGATTAAAGGCCTTGAAACTGCAGGCGCCCCGGAAGATGTGATTATATTTCACGCTGGCACCAAAAAAGAAGGCGGCAAAACCCTCGCGATCGGCGGCCGCGTCCTCAACATCACAGCCACCGGCAGCTCAGTCAAAATTGCGCAGGAAAAAGCTTATAACGCCATTTCTAAAATCGACTGGCCAGAAGGTTTCTGCCGCAAGGACATCGGTTGGCGGGCGATAAAGCAGGCATAATCATTTTGTGCAAACATGAGCGATGATAAAAGAACCAGGCACTGATCAGATCTGGCCTAAAATTGTCCAAAACAAACGCAAATTTAGGTAGCCTAGAGCGTTGTTTTATCCGCTTTAATCACTAAATAATGACTTAGCAGCAACTATACCGGCTTTTACTAAAGGCAAATCATGTCTCATTCTGTCTCCAATATCGGTTTGGCTCTTGGCGGCGGTGGTGCCAGAGGCCTGGCACATATCAAAATCCTGCAGGTGCTTGATGAATTTGCCATCCGCCCCAAAGAAATTGCAGGCACCTCCATGGGCGCCCTTGTCGGCAGCCTCTACGCCGCTGGCATGTCCGGGTTAGAGATTGAAGATTACAGCAGAGATATTTTCTCAAAACGCACCGAGCTGTTAAAACGGCTCTACGGCAACCGCCCGCCAAAATGGCTCAGCCTGATTAACTTCTCAACACCGGCCATTTTAAATGCCGAAACCTTCTTTGAAATGATACTGCCTCAGAGTTTGCCAGCATCTTTTGAAGAGCTTGCCATCCCCTTTCATGCCATCACTGCAGATTTCTATACCCAGGAAATTCATGTCATTAACAGCGGGCCCTTACTGCCAGCAATCGCTGCCAGCTCCGCTCTCCCTGCTCTGCTCACACCTGTCGAAATTGAAGGCCGCGTGCTGATAGATGGCGGCTTCGTCAACCCATTGCCCTATGATGTCATTAAGGACCGCGTCGGCCTAACCATTGCGGTTGATGTCACAGGGGAACCCGCCCGCTTGGCCGGCAAAATCCCAAACAGCATGAATGCCCTCATTGGTGCCAGCCAAATCATGTTGCGCTCACTAACCAACGCAATGATTAAAAATCACAAACCAGACATCCTCATCGCTCCAACCGTTGGTCGCTATAACGTTCTTGATTATTTTAAGATAGAAGACATCCTACTCCAGTCAGAAACAGCAGCAGATGAGCTGCGCCGCCAACTGGAAACAACCCTTAAAATCATTGATGCTTAAAATCTCAGCGCCGGGCGCGGAAAAACTCTTTTAAAAGCTTTGCTGCCGCCACGTCCTCTATGCCGCCATAAACCTCTGGCGCATGATGGCAGGTCGGCTGATCAAAAAAGCACGCCCCATGTTCAACCCCGCCGCCTTTCGGGTCCGCGCAGCCAAAATAAAGCCGCCGCACTCTGGCAAATGAAAGCGCCCCGGCGCACATAGTGCAAGGCTCCAATGTCACATAAAGGTCGCAGCCTGTTAACCGCTCACTGCCAAGCACCAAAGCGGCTGCCCTGATCGCCAAAATTTCCGCATGGGCCGTAGGGTCAGACTGGGTTACAATTCGATTGCCAGCTTGCGCTAGCAGCCTGCCTTCAGCAGAAACAATAACCGCCCCAACCGGCACTTCACCCAAATCGGCAGCAATTTTAGCCTCTTCAAGCGCCAGCTCCATATAGGAAATTGCCATCTATCTTACCTTTTCATTGAATCTCAGCAGAATTTGCGACACAACAAAGCCATGACCAAAAAAACACCCCCAGCACCGCGAAAGCCAAACACTGACAGAAGAGCAAAACCGCGCTCTGAAGCCAGCGGCCACCATAAGGGCAAGCCCTCAAATAGCGCACGATCAACAGAGAGGCTAAAACCTCGAACTGAAAAAGCCGCGCCCTCAACAGAGCCAATGCGCATTGCCAAAGCCATGGCCCGCGCCGGCCTCTGCTCTCGCCGCGAAGCTGAGCGATTTATAGAAGCAGGCCGGGTCACGGTCAACGGCAAGCTCATAGATAGCCCCGCCCTGAACGTCACTGGCAAAGACAGAATTCTGATAGATGGCGCCCCCCTGCCAGAGGCTGAACCCATCAGATTATGGCGTTATAATAAGCCAAAAGGCCTCGTCACCACCGCCCGTGATGAAAAAGGCCGAGACACCATCTTCGATAAACTCCCGGAAGATATACCCCGCACCATCTCCATCGGTCGGCTGGATATTAATACAGAAGGTTTGTTACTACTCACCAATGATGGTGAGCTGGCCCGCCATATCGAATTACCGCAAACCGGCTGGCTGCGCCGTTATAAAGTGCGCGCCAACGGCAGCATCACCCAAGACAAACTCGATAGTTTAAAAAAAGGCGTCACCATCGATGGCGTTAAATTTGGCCCGGTAGAAGCCACCTTGATAAAACAACAAGGCGCAAACTGCTGGTTCACCATCGGCCTTCGCGAAGGCAAGAACAGAGAGATTAAACGCATCGCTGAGCATTTGGGGCTAAATGTAAACCGTCTAATCCGCCTCTCTTTTGGCCCCTTCATTCTCGGTAGCTTAAATGATGGCGAAATTGAAGAAGTAAAATCTCACATTTTGGCAGACCAGCTCGGCCCAAAACTGGCTGAAAAATTCAATATTAAACCATCCACCGCCCAAGCCCAATCGAAGGCGCCAGCTTCAAAAACCCGCAAGACCAGATCTACAAAATCAGCGCACCACTCTGAGCAGTCATCAGCACCGCGCAAAGGTCAAAGGCCCGGCTCAAGAATAAGTCAGAAACAGAGCCCAAAACGGAGTGAGCGCCCAAAGCGCAAACCAGGCCGTTAGGCACATGAAGGCAAATAGACTTAACCAAATAAAGGATCGGTTGAAATGCGCATAGTCGGCGGGACCCATAAGGGGCGAAAATTAAACACCCCGAGTTCAAACAGCACCCGCCCAACAAGCGACCGCGCCCGCGAATCTCTGTTTAATCGGCTGGCTCATGGCATTGATGGTTTTGAACTGGAAAATGCCCGCGTGCTGGACCTCTTCGCCGGCACTGGCGCCCTTGGCCTTGAGGCCCTATCAAGAGGCGCAAACTTTGCCCTACTGGTAGAAGACGCAAGCCCCGCCAGAGGCGTCATCCGCCGCAATATTGAAGAGTTGGAATTCACAGGCCAAACAAAGCTCTTTAAAAGAGATGCAACCAAGCTCGGGAAATTGCAGCGTTTTGCCCCCTTTAATCTCATTTTTCTCGACCCGCCCTATGGCAAATCACTCGGTGAGAAAGCCCTGAAAAGCGCCATGGAGGGCGGCTGGCTGGAAGAGAATGCATTGATCATTCTGGAAGAAGCAAAGTCAAACGAGATCATCTGGCCAGAGGGCATCACCCCCGTTGATACCCGCTCCATAGGCGATAGCAACTTCCACTTCGCCCGCGCATAGCAAGAGATTTTCTACAAAAACGCGTTTAGCGCCCAAACAACCGCTCTATATCCTTCAACTTCAGCTCGACATAAGTTGGCCGCCCATGGTTGCATTGACCAGAGCGGGGCGTCGCCTCCATCTCACGTAGCAATGCGTTCATCTCTTCCCCCGAGAGGCGCCGCCCGCTGCGCACAGAGCCATGGCAAGCCATCGTCGCACAAACATGGTCAAGCCGTGCGCGCAAGGTCGTTGTGGCATCCAACTCAGCAATTTCTTCGGCAAGGTCTTTCACCAAACATTGCACATTGCCTTTCATCAAAAGAGCCGGCACTTCTTGCACTGAAACAGCCTTCGGACCAAAGCTCTCTAAATAAAGCCCAAACGCTTCCAGCTCCGAGGCATGGGCCAGCAACCCACAGCGCAGCTCTTCATCAAGCTCAACAATTTCAGGGATCAGCAACCCTTGTGAAGGCACGCTGCCCTCAATCACCCGGGCTTTCAGCTTTTCATAAACCAACCGTTCATGAGCTGCATGCGCATCAACGATCACCATGCCATCGACTGTTTGCGAAATAATGTAATTCTCAAAAAGATGCGCACGGGCCGCACCCAGCGGCAGCTCACCTAGAGAGGTCTCATCCCCCGCCTCAACCACCCGGCCACTTGGCGCAAACCCATCCGAATTGAGTGTTTCATCATCAGGGCCATTTTCAGCAAAATAGCTCTGCCCAACGTCCCTATGTTGACTAAAAATTGGCTGATTATAGATAGCACTTTCAGCCTGTTGCCCGCCCTCATACGGCTCAGCACCCTGTTCGCCCTCAAATTGTTGCTTTTGCAGGTCCGACTGAAAAGCCTTCATAGTCTCAGCGCCGCCTCTGGCACTCGCCCGGTATCCGGCCTCATCAATCGCTTGCTTCAACGCGCCAATGATCAACCCACGCACCAAGCCACCATCCTGAAACCGCACTTCAGCTTTCGCCGGATGCACATTCACATCCACCCTGTCTTGCGGCATGGAAAGAAAGAGACAAAGATAAGGGTGTCGGTTGGAGGGGAGAAAATCCATATAAGCGGCCCGTATGGCCCCAAGTATCTGCTTGTCCCGCACCGGTCGCCCATTAACGAAAAAATACTGATAGAGATTGTTAGAGCGATGCAAGGTTGGCAGACCAGCAAAACCTTCAAGGGTAAAGTCCTCACGCTGGGCTTCAATCCGCAGCGCATCCTGAATAAACTCAGCCCCCATCACCTTGCCAAGCCGCAACAGCTCCCCTTCAATATCACCGATGGCCACTTGCTTCAGGTTCAGCACCGGGCGGCCTTCATTTATCAACCGAAAACCAATTGAGGGATGCGCCATAGCCAGCCGCTTCACAACATCATTTATCGCGGCGCTTTCGGCCCGTGCTGATTTTTGAAACTTTAACCGTGCTGGCGTCGCAAAGAACAGATCCCGCACCTCAACAATCGTACCAGGATTAAGCGCCGCAGGTTTGACGCCGCTCACAACACCGCCATTTACCGCAATCGCAAGCCCATCACTCTGGCAATTGCTCTCCCCACCATCAGACGCCGCGCCGCGTTGCCTCGTTTGCAGCGAAAGCCGGGCAATAGAGCCAATGGAAGGCAATGCCTCCCCCCTAAAACCAAGAGTGGATATAGAGAAAAGCCCATCTTCAGCAAGTTTCGAGGTGGCATGCCGCTCTACAGCAAGCGGTAGATCAACCGCGCTCATGCCAGAGCCATCATCAATCACTCGGATAAGTTCAAGCCCACCACCAGCAACCTCAATCTCAACCTGGCCGGCACCAGCATCAATGGCATTTTCCACCAGTTCTTTAATCACGCTGGCTGGCCGCTCAATCACCTCACCAGCGGCGATTTGATTGATAATGTTGGGTGAAAGTTGGCGTATCGCCATAGCTATGCCCCCAAATAGAAGTGGTGAAAAGAACAACCAGCGCCCTGAAAGAACTAGCAATACAGCCCCTAAAAGGGGGGTACACAAAACTTGGAAATAAAAATCAGCGCATCATGAAAGGGCAAAGCGCATAAGCTTATTTACTCAAATAATCCCGCGCGAACTTTTTGCCAATCTCAACAGCAGGCTGGTCAAATGCATCAACCCCCAAAAGCCCCGCCGCCAAAATAGTCTCAAGCATAAAGCTCATCAACAACTGACCAAGCGTAAACTCATCAACGCTGCTTAAATGCAATGCGCGAACCGGTTGCCCCGCGCCGCGCAGCGCCTCAATAGTGGCCTGAGCCTGCGCATCAACAAGATCACCAACAGTGCGGCCAGCCATATAATCAATGCCGCAAGCTTTAGCTAAATCAGTATCAACCACAGGGCCACTGCCCTTAATGCTGGTTGAGAGTATAGTAATCAGCTTATCCTTGGGCCCATCCATATAAAGCTGCAATTGGCTATGCTGATCGACAGGTCCGAGCGCGCCAATCGGCGTCATGCCAAGACCGTCCTTACCAAGGCTCTCTGCCCAAAGCTGCACATACCAGGCTGAAAAACGAGCTAGCTGGTTTGAGTAAGGCATCATCACCACATCAGAGATGCTGCGCTCTTTATAAAGCCCCACATTTAAAGCCGCACCGTGCACGCTAAGCGCCGTGTCATCGCTAGGTTGTTGCAAAACGGTTGCCACCACATCCCGCGCACCAGCACGAATGGCCATAGGGTCAAGACCGCGGGCAATCGCCATGATCAAGCCGACATTGGTCAGCGAAGAAAAGCGGCCACCAATGCCCGTTTCATGCAACAAAATATTACATTTGAAACTTTCAAGTAAATCTCTGAGACCATTACTAACCCCCTCAACACGAGGCTCCGTTAGGCCGAGAACATACTGACCAATCCGATCCTCAAGGCCAGCGGCTTTCAAAGCATCAATCACAACAATTATCTGAACCAGCGTTTCAACTGTATTGCCGGATTTGGAAATGACCACAAAGCGTGTTGTCTCCAGATTGAGCATATTCAAGCTCAACTCAAGCGAGCGGGGATCAAGATTATCAAAAATACGGGTCCGCGGAAAATGCCGCGCTGCCTTGCCTTTATCGCCAGGGATATTCCACCCGCCAAGTTGCGCTATTGTCTGCCCGCCAAGGCTGGAACCACCGGTGCCAAGAAAAACAACAGTCTCCGCTCCCACAATCAGCTCATCATAAGCGGCCGCGGCAAGGGCCAGGTCTTCGCTCTCTTCTACAATATGCAACAATTGCAACGAGCGATCTTCATAGCGCTGTTTTAAAAGACCTGCCTGGTCAACCGCCTGGTCATGCCAGCGTTTATATTCACTGGCACTTAACCCGGCGGAGCCAACTTGCTCTTCTAAACAACCGGTAATATCTTGCAGAACAGCCGGCGCCTGCCCATCTGCAATCTGTCGAGAAAGATCCTGCATCATTATTGTGTCTTGGGTGCCTCATCAGCTGCTTGCCCCACCACAACAAAACGCAACCGCTCGCCATCCAATAGACGTTTGGCAACAATTTTAATCTGCTCAGTTGTGACAGCGTCAATCATATCGTTTCTTTGTTCGATATAATCCATACCAAGCCCCTCAACCTGAATCCACAATAATTGGCTGGCAATTTTAGATGAGGTATCAAACCGCAGCGCATAGGAACCGGTTAGATAATCTTTGGCATATTTCAGCTCATCAACACTCGGCCCTTCATCTGCCATGCGCGTAAATTCCTGGCGGATCAAACTCATCGCCTCATCAACAGAGGCGGTTTTGGTAGCCACACCACCAAGTACAAGCGAGCTTTTTTCAAGCGGGTAGAGATAGCTATAGATAGAATAAGCCAGCCCGCGCTTCTCACGAACCTCTTCCATCAAGCGGGAATTAAAGCCACCGCCACCAAGGATGTAATTGATTATGTAAGCCGGGATAAAATCATCATCACTGCGCTTAACGGCCTGATGACCAAATTGTATGACAGATTGAGGCACTGCCATTTCAATTCGGCTTGTCTCTGGCCCATAAACAGGCTTCGCCTCTGCAATCTCTTCAATACCAGATTTTTCTGGCAACTCACCAAACACCCTGTCAAGAAGCGGGCCTAATTCTTCTGCTGTAATGTCACCAACCACTGCAATTTTAAGATGCTCACGTGCAAAAATCTTTTTATGAGCCGCTAACAGATCATCACGGGTTAAAACCGCCTGGCTCTCTTCTGTGCCCTTTGTTGGCCGCGCATAAGGGTGCTCACCATAAGCCGATTTAAACCAGGCTCTCGTGGCAACATTTTGCGGGTTAGTGGCTTCAAACTTAAGGGAAGAAACAATCTGCCGGCGCACACGATCAATGGCATCCTGATCAAATCTCGGCTTGGTCAAAGCAAGTTTAAGAAGGTCAAACCCTTCATCACGCCGCTCGCTTAAGGTTTGAAATTTTCCAGAGAAATGATCGCGAGAGGCTTCAAAACCCATCCTAACCGTAAGATCTTCAACCTTTTCCTGAAAGGCTGTTGAGGTCAGCTCACCGGCGCCTTCATCAAGCATACCTGAAAGCAGATAGGCCGTGCCTTCCCGCCCATCAGCATCTTGTGTCGCGCCGCCTTTGAAACCAAACTGCATAGAGATAAGAGGCACATTATGCTCTTCGACCAGCCAAGCTTCAATACCGCCTGGGCTTATGACGCGCTCAACTTTCATAGCCTGCGCCTCCCCAGCTTGCAGTGCCATCACAGCTTGCAGTGTAAGAAACGAAGCTATAAACAACCCGGTTAGCCAACCTTTGCGGCCATAAGCTTTCATCAAACAAAAACCTCTTTCCATCACTGTCATTGATTACCATTTTTTAAGGTTCATTCTTATTATTGTTTTGTTGCATTCATATCAGCTGTTTGCTTCGGTTTTGGCACTAGAAGCCCGGTCACCGAAGATGCCTCATTCAGATATTTGCCAGCAACACGTTTAATATCTTCTACGGTTACAGCCTTAAGCCTGTCAGGGTACGATTCAATATCCTGGATCGACCATCCGGTTGCCAAAGCAAAACCATACCGCCGCGCCAGACCCGATTGACTATCATTGCCATAAACATAATCAGCAATGTAGCTGTTCTGCCCGCGCTTCAATTCCATCTCACTAACGCCATTCTCACGGATATCTTCAAATATCTTGGCAATCTCATCTTCAACCTGCTTAACGCTCACCCCTTTTGAGGGCAGTGCGTAAACATAGAGATTGCCATATTCAAGACCATTCGGGGAATAGCCACCACCAGCACTGGAGGCCAGCTTCTTCTCGACAACCAGCGCCTTGTAAATCCGGCTGGTTGTGCCCTCGACAGCAATTTTCATGAGCAACTCAAGCGCTTCAGAATCACCGCGCGGGGCGGTCTTAAAGCTCGGCACAAGATAATAACGCTGCCAGGTTAGTTTGCCAGCCCGCTCATCCTCTAATGTCACAGTGCGGGGCGCTACATGCGGCGGCTCCATCGGGCGCTGGCGGGCCTTCAATTCTGGCCCGCGCTCCACCTTGCCATAAGTTGTCTCTGCAAGCTTGCGCACGTCATCTGGTGTCACATCGCCAGCCACAATCAAAATGGCATTATTCGGCGCATAATATTTTTTATAATGGTCAAGCGCATCCTGGCGGCTTAGCTTTGCCATCTCATGCATCCAGCCAATCACCGGAATGCCATAAGGATGGCTCTGATAAAGAGTGGCCCCAAGCTGTTCGGAAAGCATCGATGAAGGGCTATTCTCAATACGCGAACGCCGCTCTTCCAAAATCACATCACGCTCAGTTAAAACATCTTTTTCCAGCAGCTTCAGATTAGCCATACGGTCAGCTTCCATCTCCATGACCATCGGCAGATTCTCTTTAGCAACCCGCTGGAAATAGGCTGTCACATCCTGGCTGGTAAAGGCGTTATCCTCTCCGCCATGACGCGCCACAATCTTGGAAAACTCACCCGGCGCGATCTTGTCCGTGCCCTTGAACATAAGATGCTCAAGAAAATGCGCGATGCCAGAAACGCCTGGCAATTCATCAGCCGCACCAACTTTATACCAGACCATATGCGTCACCACAGGTGCTCTGTGATCGGGAATAACAACCACATCAAGCCCATTTTCAAGCTTGAAGTAAGTTACATCTGGCCCGTTTTTTTTCTCAGCTTTTGCAACTGCAACCATAGTTAACAACAGCGCCATCACCATCAAAGTGAAGCGGCCTGTTCCTTTCCAGAAATTCATCATATGTGAAGTGCCCTTATTGCGGTCCCTCTGAATATAGTTTCTTTAAATCGAATGAAAAGGTCTGATTTGTGGCCTTCACAACCAAGTGAAGCAGAAAAGGCGCGATCTAGGGCGCAATTTACCGCCAAATCAAAAAAAATCACCGCCAAGCCGCAACCTTAGCGTCCGAACTTTGAAAGTGCTGAGAATATTGAAAAGGCCATAAGCTTCATATGACGCTTATAATGAGAGAAGAGAGACAAGCAACCCACAGCGCAATCAGACGCGCTCATGAACAAATTATCTCTTGAGCACCAGCCGATGACACTATCACCAGCCGCTGGCACTATTGTGTGTCGGTCTCTTCTTTGCGGCCAAATGTGTTGTTGAAGGTGTTAGAGAGCAGAGAAGCGCAATGCTTTGCCTTTTTCTCATCGTAGAATGGACTATACTCATTGCGCCCGATTTCGCGGCAATATTTCTGCCGTTTAGCTTGCAACGCACTAACCTCGCGCTTGCGGCGCAGCTCAGGGTCATCCGGCCAGCTCATATCCTGGCTGGCAACCGCCCGCTCACCAGGCGGTGGCAGATCAGCTTTAGGGGGCAACACCAAGGGCGCACGTTGGCCAACTTTCGGGTCAGCTCGGCGCGCTTGCTGGCCAGAAAGACCAACAGCTTCAAAGACTTTACCTTCAAATTGAACATCACCAGCAGAGCAACCACCAAGAGCGATCGCCCCAGTTAGCAACAGTGCCGCGGTTTTAAAGCGCAATCCGTTAAAGCTCATGTTTATATGCCCCTTAGCATCCATAAAATATGAGGATATATGGCCGCTAAGATCCCCTGATTGAATAAAGTTTAGCCTTAAGTGTCATTTAAGGCGTTTTTACGATCACCCCACAACAAGTCATACAACAGACCAGCCGCCCCGGCAACGATCGCCGCATCAGCAAGGTTAAAGATATACCAGTAAAATCCAAACGCATGCAGCGAGACAAAGTCTGCAACCGCCCCATAAACCACCCGGTCTATCGCATTGCCCGCCGCACCGCCAATCACTAAGCCAATAGAAACCGCCAGCAATAAAGAGGTGGACCGCAGCAACCAGATCGTAAAGCCGATAACCGCCACAGCTGAAAACGCAATTAGCAAAATCCGCCCGGTCTGCCCATTATCCGATAATAAACCGTATGAGATTCCCGTATTCCACGCCATGGTTAAATCCATGAAGCTGGTAACAGGAAAATTACAGCGAAATGCGGTCGCTTTATTTAACGGATCGCAGCCATGGCCCGGCCAAAAATGATGAACAACCCAATATTTACTGAGTTGATCAAGCACAAGCGTTAGAAGCGCCAGCACTATACCGGGCATAAAATAAGATCTATTCTCGCTCATAGCCCCTCAAATTTCCAGCTGGCTCAGCGGTAGGCAGCAGCTCACAGCGCTGCATCATATTCCCGCACAGCCGCCGCATCACGCGCGCTCAGCTCAGGGTAATCAGCATCAGACCCAACATCATTAGTCACCCGCCAGGAGCGCGCACATTTTTGCCCCACAGCCAGCCCCGGCACAACAGCAACATGCGCTGTGTCTTCAAGGCGGAACGCCGCCTCAGGCCCAGCGCCAGCTTTCAGCTCAGCCGCACTTGTAATGGCAATCTCAGCCCAATCAAGGCCAGAGACCGCATCCATCAGATCAGCGTCATCAATATAAATAGTCGGGGCCGCTTCAAGGCTGGAGCCAATACGTTTCTCGCGCCGCTCCACCTCAAGCGCCCCAGTAACAACACGGCGCACAAGGCGCACTTTTTCCCAGCGCGCTGCAAGCTCATTATCTTGCCAATTGGCCGGCACTTCAGGAAAATCTCTAAGATGGACAGAGCGCTCAGTATCATTCACCCGCGCTTGCCACACCTCTTCCATAGTAAACACCAGCATTGGTGCAAGCCAGGCCGTTAGCTTATCAAACAACTCATCAAGCACGGTCAATGAAGCCCGGCGATCAAGAGAAGATTTTGCCTCGCAATAGAGCGTGTCCTTGCGGATATCAAAATAAAAGGCAGAAAGCTCAACCGTGCAGAAATTAAAAATCACCTGGAACGCCCGCTTGAAATCATAAGCTTCATAAGCCGCCCGCACCTGACTATCCAATTCCGAAACCCGGTGCAACATCACCCGCTCAAGCTCTGGCATGTCTTTATAGTCAACCCGTTGCGCCTCATCATAATGATGCAGATTGCCAAGGAGGAACCGCAAAGTGTTGCGTAGCTTACGGTAGCTCTCCACACTGGTTTTAATCATCTCCTGGCCAATGCGCTGGTCATCCTGATAATCGGTGGACATAACCCAAAGCCGTAAAATATCCGCGCCATATTGTTTGATGATGTCTTGCGGTGCCACAGAATTGCCGGTCGATTTAGACATCTTCTTGCCCTTATCATCCAGCGTGAAACCATGGGTCAACACCGCCTTAAAGGGCGCGCGCCCTCTTGTGCCGCAGCTTTCTAACAATGAATGCTGGAACCAACCACGATGCTGGTCAGAACCTTCAAGGTAAAGGTCAGCCGGTGAGGAAAGCTCATCATACCCTTCAAGAACAAACGCATGGGTCGAGCCACTATCAAACCAGACATCAAGAATATCCATCACCTGGGTCCAGTCATCAGGATTATCAACCAACCCATCCAGATATTTGGCAGCCGCCCCTTCTTCAAACCAGGCATCTGCCCCGCCCTCAGTGAAAGAGTTTTTAATCCTCTCCATTAATTCATCAGATTTTGCAAATGCGTCAGAGGGGATAATCTCGCCTGTTTCTTTATGGGTGAAAATAGTGATCGGCACACCCCAGGCCCGCTGGCGCGAGAGCACCCAGTCAGGCCGGTTCTCAACCATCGCTTTCAAGCGGTTATAACCAGCTGGCGGCACAAATTGAGTATTTTCAATTTCAGCCAAAGCAATCTCCCGGATTGAAGAGCCATTATGTTCGCCAGGCACGTCAACACCCTTATCAACAGCCACAAACCATTGCGGTGTCGCCCGGAAAATGACCGGTGCTTTCGAGCGCCAGCTATGGGGGTATTGGTGGCGCAACTTACCGCGCGCCATCAGCGCCCCGGCTTTGCCAAGCTCTTCAATCACCCGGTTATTGGCATTGCCAAATTTACCCTTCTGGTTGATCACCAGGGCCGGCTCATCGCCGCCAAACAACGGCACATCTCTATGATAATGCCCATCAGCTTCAACCGTCTGCGGCACAGCCTCAATCCCAGCCTCACGGAAAGCCCGCTGATTAGAGAGATAAAGCCCATAGTCATCAGCGCCGTGGCCCGGCGCAATATGCACAAAACCCGTGCCGGTATCATCGGTCACAAAATCACCCGCATAAAGCTTAATCGGGAAGTCGTAGCCCTGCCCCCTGAAGGGATGCGCGCATTCCTCAATCTCACTTGGGTCAACATCTGCAACCCGGGAGTAGCTATCCACCCGCGCCGCCGCGAAAACCGTCTCGGCCAATGCGTCGGACAGAAGAAACCGCTCACCCTTAACCGCCCAGTTATCCTCAGGCGCGTCTGTTACCTCATAAAGCCCATATGAAAGATGCTTGCCATAAGCCACCGCCCGGTTACCGGGGATGGTCCAGGGTGTCGTTGTCCAGATAACAACTTTTGCCCCTTGCAAAGCTTCGCTTGCTGTCACAACAGGGAATTTTACAAAAATTGTCGGGCTTTCATGCTCTTCATATTCAACTTCAGCTTCTGCCAGCGCGGTTTTCTCAACCACCGACCACATCACCGGTTTAAAGCCCTGATAAAGCGAGCCATTCATTGCAAACTTCATCAGCTCGCCTGCAATAATCTTTTCGGCTTCAAAAGTCATGGTCAGGTAGCTACGCTCCCAATCACCCATCACCCCAAGGCGCTGCATCTCAGCTTTCTGCACACCAACCCATTCGGTGGCAAAGGCCCGGCACTCTGCGCGAAATTCATTAATCGGCACATCGTCTTTATTCTTGCCTTTTTTGCGGTATTTCTCCTCAACTTTCCACTCAATCGGCAAACCATGACAATCCCACCCATGAATATAGGGGCTGTCAAAGCCCAGCATTGAGCGCGAGCGCATCACCACATCTTTCAAGGTTTTATTCAGCGCATGGCCAATATGGATATTACCATTGGCATAGGGCGGACCATCATGGAGAATAAACGTCTCCCGGCCGGCGCTTTTCTCTCTTAATTTCGCGTAAAGGTCGATGCGGTCCCATTCCTCAAGGAAATTAGGCTCACGATGCGGCAAACCTGCCTTCATCGGAAACGATGTCACCGGCAAAAACAGCGTCTCCCGCCAGTCACGTGCTTCAGCCGAATTTGACTTTGAATTATCGACCGTTTTGCTATCGGACATTAGATCAGACCTTCACATTTCTCTAGAGAGGGGGCATTTGCTGGTGGCTTACCCTTGAGGCACGCCGCAACTGCCGCAAAGAGCTGAAATAACATCAGCTCAATCACCGCAAAACCCGTTAAAGTTTGGCTTAGGTTCTTTCATTTGAGAATATCCCTGTCAAGGGCTTTAACGGCGCGTTAACCGCTCTAAACGAGCCTGATGCACACCGGCTCCTAAAAGCTGATTGCCGCCGTAACAGAGCAAATATCAGGCGCCCCCAGCCTGCAGCGCCTCAGCATCAAGAATTTTCAATACTGCCCGGCAATCAGCGTCCATCTGCTCAGACAACGCCTCTGCATTGGTGAACTTCATATCACCGCGAACATAATCCACAAATTCAACAGATATTTCCCGGTCATAGAGGTTACCCTCAAAGTCAAACAGAAACACTTCAAGCACCGGGGCATCATTGTCAAAGCTTGGCCGTTTGCCATAATAGGCGGCGGCCTTATAGCGCGCCTCACCAACATGCACAAAGGCTGCATAAATACCATGATGCAAATGGCACCCTGGCGGCAAGTCAATATTCGCCGTGGGGAAGCCAAGCCCCTCACCGCGCCCAGCACCACTTTTCACAACACCAGCTACCTGCCAGTTCCGGCCCAAAATCTCAGCAGCCCGGCGCACCTGCCCCTCTTCCAACGCATCCCTAACACCGGTAGAAGAAAAAATCAGCCCGCCTTCGCCAGTCGGGCTTACAACCGTCACACCAAAGCCAAAGCGCTCCCCAAGCTGGCGCATCACCTCCGGGTTGCCGCCCCGCTTAGCGCCGAAGAAAAAGTCATACCCAATCACCACATGAGAAACCCTAAACCCCTCAACAAGCACATCCCTGACAAACTCTTCGGCAGGCATTTGTGATAACGCCGCATCAAATGTCTGCTCCAAAGCAAAATCCAGCCCCAGCGCTTCAAACTGGGCCCGTTTCTGCTCTCTATTCGTCAGCATGAACAAAGGAGTGTCAGGAGAAAAAAACTGGCGCGGGTGCGGATGAAAATACATTACCCCCGCAGCAGCCGGCTTATGAGACCCCGCCTCAGCAGGTTGTGTGTCTACGGCTATTTGCCTCGCATGAGATAATACGGCTTGATGCCCCAAATGCACGCCATCAAAATTCCCAATCGCCACAACAGCACCAAACAGAGTTTCAGGCACATCTTTATAGCTGGTCAGAAATTTCATAAGCCCTACATCGCCTCTTTAATAAGCTAGTTCGCTTGCCCGCAACCGAGCCTGCGCCTACTCCATATCATAAAACAACCAGCGAAGGCATCTCGCCCATAGATTTAATCCAGGGTGAATATCAAAGCGTCATTAAGTTTAGAAAATAAGCGCAGACAAAACAGCTCTAAGAATTACGGCACAAAGAATTAAAGAACAGCAGAACATCTATATTGAGTAAGACAACAGAATTAGCATAGCGGCATTAATTGCCCCAACACCAATTAGGTTTGATCTCTGCTCGGCACCATCATCACAGCTTCGCCCTGCAACACGGTACGATTGCGCACTTTCGCATAGCAACTGAGCACAACAACCCGGCGGTGAAAATTGATTTTCTCAACTTTAACACCAGCCAACACCACATCACCAATGCGAACAGGCGCCCTGAAAACCAAATCCTGGTGCAGATAAATACTGCCCTCACCAGGCAATTTGGTACCAAGTATAGTCGAAAGAAAACTGGCGGTAAGAAGACCATGTGCAATCCGCCCTTTAAAGCGGGTTGTCTTGGCATATTCCTCATCCAGATGCACAGGGTTCGTATCACCTGAAACTTCAGCAAATGCCACAATCAGCGCTTCTGTAACTTCGCGCTCATATGTGGCTTCCATGCCAACCTCAAGATCTTCAATGAGATAACCACCCGTCAGCGGGTTTATCATAAAATTCTCCCAATTTGATTTGGCGCACCCTATGCAGATATCTGGAAGAGCAGCAACCCTAATTTATGCATCAGCTTGTAGACGGAACCAGTTTAAGCCTCACCAGCTTAAAAACCACTAAGTCTGCCTTCAGATATATATTTTATAAAAACTTAGCAACAGGACAAAAGTTTACGCATTTACCATACAAACCCCGCAAGAGGCGGTATTATAGTGTGTTTAAGCAGTATAAAACAGGTAAACTCAACGTTTTATACGCTGCACGATCAATACGAATTGCACTCTAAGATCTAAAATTCTTTCACCAACTCAATTCCATTAACTTTATTTTTAAACCCTGCAGCTATGGTGAAACTCGAATTTGGGGATGAAACGGTTGTCACGTTCATCCTTGTGGTAAACATCCGGCCCCTTTGGGTCGTTATGCGTAATTTGCAGAGACACTGCAAATTCAGGGGAAATGGAGAGCGTTATGGCAATTGATCTTCAAATGCCAGTTCTGGTGGTCGATGACTATAAAACCATGATCAGGATCATTCGGAACCTTCTAAAGCAACTCGGCTTTACAGACATTGATGATGCAGCAGATGGCACAGAAGCGCTAGAGAAAATGCGCCAACGGCCATACGGTTTGATCATCTCAGACTGGAATATGGAACCGATGACAGGATACGAACTTCTGAAAGAAGTTCGCTCAGATGAAAAACTGCTGAAGACACCATTTATTATGGTCACAGCAGAATCTAAAACTGAGAATGTGATCGCAGCGAAAAAGGCCGGTGTTAATAACTACATCGTGAAGCCATTTAACGCCGCGACACTTAGTGCAAAAATTAACGCAGTGTTTGGCGTTTAATAATAAAGAGCTGGAATAGAGGCACCCCCTCTACTCCGCTCACACATCTTGCAAAAGTATTTGCGTAGCAGGAGATAAAAAATGGCCATTGCCACCAACGCCGCAGCTGCGTGCTTAAGCCCTGATTCCATTTCAGAACCCAATAGTTCAGAAAAGCAGGTTTCACCTCACCAAACCATGAGCGCTGAAGCGGCTGAAAATTTTTCACTGGCAGAAGTGCTTCACCTCGCACACAGCTCAGTAAAAACCCTCAAAGATTTTCTTGATAAGCTTGAAACCTCAGTCGGTGATGACTTCCATCAGATAATGGATCGCATCAGTCAGACAAGAGAAGACATCAAACAGCTGAATACCAAAGACAATGACATCTGCCCCATTATGGACGCTGAGAACGAGCTGAAGCTTGTTGTCAAAGCCACAGAAGATGCCACCCACCGCATCATGGAAGCAGCCGAAACCATCATGACAGCTGACGCAAACGACCCGGCAAGCTATCACCGCACAGTTGAACAAAATGTAATGGACATTTTCGAGGCTTGCTCATTCCAGGATATAACAGGTCAGCGCATCAACCGGGTTGTTGAAACTCTGGATTTCGTAGATTACCGCATCCATAAAATCGCATCCTTTCTCGGTTTGGAAAATTCCAGCCAAAGCCGCGAATTTGATGAAGCTGCTTTTTATGAAAAATTGAAACGCAAAGATGCCCTCATCCTGCACGGCCCTCAAGACAAAGCTGATGCTGTCAGCCAATCAGATATTGACGATCTCTTTTAAGCTTATTTTTAAAGTTTTTTTAATGGCAATTGTCCCCCAATGCCATTCTCCACTGACCTGACATCAGTGACAAAAAACCGGCCAGAAGGCCGGTTTTTTAATATCTGGAGTTCCCTGTTGCATCTCAACATTTATGCGCCACCTATTTACCATCTCAATGCTTGCATGGCTGCAACCGGCTGGCCATCGGCGCCAGCAAACAACTCTTCAAGCTTCGAAGCATCAAGGTCCGCCCCAACATGCAAGCCGCTGGCAATAAAAAGCGCATCAAACCCCGCCTTAAAAGCCCCCGGCATATCCGTCTTCACCCCATCACCAATGCAAAGCACAGCGCTGCGATCAAGCGGAGCAAGCTCCCGGCATTCGCGCAGGTCATTCAACCTCGCCATAGCCAATTCATAAATTGGCGCATAAGGCTTACCCGCATAAAGCACTTCACCGCCAAGCTGTTTATAAAGTTCCGCCACAGCACCAGCGCAATAAACCAACCGCGCCCCCCGCTCCACCATCAAATCAGGGTTCGCGCAAATCATCGGCAAAGAACGCTCAACAGCCTTCATTAAAAACGTCCGGTAATCCTCTGGCCCCTCAGTTTCATCATCCAGCAAACCTGTAAGAAACAACACTTCAGCGTCATCAAATGGCACCGGCTTAAGCTTCGCCGCTTCAACCATTGGTTTATCGCGCAATGGCCCGATATGATGGATGCCTCGCCCCTCAAACTGCGAGAGCAAATGCAGCGACACATCACCAGATGAAACAATGGCGTCATAGCAATCATCAGGCACCCCAAACTCTTCAAGCTGCTCAGCAACAGAAAAAGCCGGGCGCGGCGCATTGGTGATCAAGATCACCTGACCGCCAGTCCCGCGCGAGCCGCCCTCATGTTGAAACCGGCGGCAGGTCACAATCGCCTCTTCAAAGGCATCCAACCCGTTATGCATCACCCCCCAAATGTCACAAAACAAAGCCTCATAACGCCCCTGAGCGAAAGACGAAAGTGATGAAATTAAACAAGACATAGACACACCCAAAGTTGGAAACTGCAAAAATTAAATGACAAGAGTAAAATGGGGAAACTACTGGCTGTAGGAGAAATAGCAATCAGCAATATTTGGGAGGGGTAGTTTTAAGAAACACGCGGCTCTGGAGGGGAAGCGATCAAGCCATCGGAGTTAGCGCCGAGATGAGCAAATGCCAGAAATGTTAAGGCCAGAAACGTTAAGGCCAGAAACATTTAGTAGAGAAACGTGAAAGCCAAAGCCGTTCTAGACTAAACCGAAAGACAAGACACTTAAACAAGCACGGGGGGTTAAGCCGCCACAATCGATTGCCCCTCAAGCACTTCCGGGCGAACAGGCTTCGGCTCACAGAATAATAGCCCCTGCGCAAAGCCAACATTATAATCCCGCAATTGTCTGACCACAGCTTCACGCTCCACCATATCAACGATCATGGTGATGTTCAGCCGTTTAAGATAATGGCTAAGATCAGCCGAATGGATCACAGTTTTAGAACCATCCATGCTGCCAAGCAGCAGGCCAGCATGAACCTTGATAAAGGCGAAGTTCTTCTCAGCCAAGCCTTTGAAATCTATATCCAGCCTGTTGATTTGATCCATAGAGAAACGGAACCCAAGCTGGGCAATGGCGGCCATCCGCTCTTCTTCATAAGACCCGGCATTATCAACCGCTTCCTGAGTAAGCTCAAAAACAAGATGGTCGCTAAGCCATTGGTTCGCTTCCATAAAATCCATAAACTCGGCAAAAAACTCAGCATCCCGCAGAGAATTGATAGAAAGATTACAGAACACAACCCGGCCCTTACCGCGCTCAACCAACCGCTGCACAACCTGAATAACCCGCAATATAATCTGATTATCAATTATAGGTGTCAGCTCCGCCATCTCCGCCACGGGTAAAAAGTCTTTCGGAGCTATCAGCTGATCAAGCTCATTTCTTAGCCGAGAAAACGCTTCATAATATGTAAGTGCGCGGTCAGGCAGACTCACAATCGGCTGCAAATAAAGATCAATGCGGTCAGCATCAATTGCTTCATTAATCGCCGCCAATAAAGTCTCTTCTTCAAAAGCTGAAATATCCTCACCGCCCTCTTCCGAGAGAGATGCCTGCTCTGCCATTTTATCAGACGCAGAGTTTTGAGTAGTAAGCCCGCCAGCTAATGTCCCAGCCCCCAGCGGCAGCAACGGCGCTGTAAGGTCTGCTTGCGGATCTAGTGCAGATGGCAGATCAGTGCGCTCAGAAAAATAATCTGGCACCGGCGGCATACCAGCTTGTGAAGCAGCCTCACCGCTAAATGCAGCCCGTCTCATTTCTTCAGTTTGCTTCAGAGCATCTAAAGAGTTGATAGCAGTCCCGGCCATAGGCGCGCCGCCTGAAGTACTCCCCCCAAAATCAACGCCGATCGCACTGCCGGCCGCTTGAGGGCTATGTGCAAATCCAGGCGCAGCACCAGCTAGCCTATTCGGCACATAACCTGCGGATAACGCAGCATGATCTCCCGCGGCACCGTGCAAGGCCTCGCCCATCGGCATGTGCCGCAACCCACGAATAGCCTCAAGCGCCTGCTCTGCAAATCGTGAGCGTTCAACACCATCTGCTGCACTGCTGGGTTCAGCAAATTTTTTCACCACCAGCTCAAGCACATCAAGCTGCGCCCTCATAAGGGTGTAATGCTGCATAGAGGCAATGTCAGAGCGGTGCTGATGGTTTTGCAATTGGCCCGATAACCGCTCAAATTCCACCTGTAAATTTGAAAGCTGATCACATTGCCGGCTGAGCTGGTCTAACTTACGTTTATCAGCAGCAACAAGCTGCCCTTCACCAGTTTCGTCTTTGCCTTTTTTGTTTTTCTGTTTGGCAAATTTATAAACAGCCCGTAGCCGATTATCATATTGGTCTATCCGGCTAACGATGACATGCAGGGCTTTTTCAAGCGCATCCTGGCTTTTGACAATATCATTATGGCCTTCAGCCAACAGGTCCGTAACTTCGACTTCCTGCTTCAGCTTATTTACATCATTTGTAAGCTGTGCAAGCCGCCCATCAATCAGCTTCTTCAGCCGCATCCGTGTCACAAGAAAATGCGCAGAAAGCAACCAGATAAACAGCCCCGAGCCAACACAAAGAGAGGGGATCACACCAAAACCGCCCTGAAGATAAATCCCCAGGGAAACAGCCGTGCCGATCAGCGCAACAACAGTGGTTACAAACAGATCCTGTAGGCGGCTCACATCACGTGAGCCGACCGATACATCAGTCATCAGATCTTCCTCTTTGCCCATACTTTCAAGCGCCATTTCATACGTCAGCGGCGGTCTTCACAAATGCGGTCTTTGCACCTGCAGTTTTCACACATCAGGTAAAGGCAGCACGGCAGAAAACTCAGATGTTCCTCAATGAGCCACCCCGAATCACAGCACCACCATTAAGAAGCTTTTACCTTTCTCATCAAAACCGCAAGTTGCGTACAGCTCTTTTCCAGAGTTGTCTTCTATTTACAAGGCTTCCCCTCAACTGATAGGCGCAAATCCCCGACAAGAGGCATACTCAACCCAAATACCTCCCCTTTACACCCGTGCCCCCGTTTGCGCGCTTTTAAGGCTGTTTTGTAAAAAAACTGTCAGATGCTTGTGGCTTAGGCAGCCAGGGCGTAAATCACTAGGAAGCACGTGTAATTTGCGAAGCCCGGCAACAGAGGAAAATCAATGAGAGAAGGTCAGAAATTCGGTTTATTTCTAATCTCACTGGTTGCCTTGCCCTTTTTTGCAATTGGGCTACTGGGCTTGCATGCCATCAATAAAGACCTCACCAGCTATCAGCTCACGGCCCGGCAAACCTCTATTAATCAGCTTGCAACTGCTGATGCCATCATTAATCTGAACCTCAAGACAATTACCGCATCCATCCATAAAGAGTCGGTAGATCTGCTGAACCGCGGCTTATGGGGTGTGCGCTGCATATTCCAGATGAACTGCCAGTCTTATGAAGAAAAACGCATCGACCTGCTCCTCTCTTTTGATGAGAATGGAGACCGGGTCTATCCACCAGTCGAGAGCGCCTCACAACTTTACATTGAAAGCAGCCGGCTAAAAGTTATTGCCAGCTCTGTGGCAAGTGCCAAAGAAAAGCTGGAAAAGCTGCCCCCCTCAGAACAAGCCGCTGGCACCTGGTCTGGTTATCAAATTCAAACCGGTCATCACCTCTTGAATTGCTGGCGCCATGATGAGAAAACATTATGCGCCGCCATTAATAGAGAGTGGCTAATCAAACATATTTCAGAAACATTAGCTGGCATTGCAAGTGACAGCCCCAACCAGCCAATTCACCTGGTTGGACCAAACAATCAAATTTTATGGCATAGCCTTTCAACCCCAGAATCAAGCCCAGATGCACCCCAAGTCTCAAGCCCAGATACTGTCGCGAATAGAGATGAAAATTCAGGCGCAACCACAGACAAAAAATCTGGCATCACCACAACAAAAAAGACCAAAACCCTAGCCACAACAGCGAAAGATGACACCCTTATTTTAAGGCGGCAACTCTCCAGCCCGCTCTATTTCTGGCATCTTGCTATCATGGAACCCGCCCCTTCAAATTACAAATATCCCTTAACGCTGATCGCGCTCATACTGCCGCTCTTTGCTATTTTTCTCTACATCGCCCGCGCGCTGTTTTATAGCCAACGCGCCGCCCTTCAAGACGCAGAAAAGCGAGCCCGATTTGCAGCCAGCATATCTCATGAGCTCCGCACACCGCTCACCAATCTCCAACTATATGCAGATCTCATCTTAGCCAAAGCAGCCGCCCTCAAAAATCCAGAGGGAGAAGCAGTGCTCAATTATACGAAAGTCATTTCAGCTGAAAGCACCCGCCTCTCAGAGCTGGTCAATAACGCCCTGACGATTGCAAAGACCAATGAAGACACTGGTGAGCGTGCCCATATTCTAGCGATCCCTGATCATATCATCACCGAAACCACAAATCGCCTCGCCCCACTGCTTGATGGGGTAACAGGCAAAATCAGCTACCGTTTAAACGCGCCGATTGAAGTTTCAATAGACCGCGCCGCCCTAGAGCAGATCTTGGTAAACCTGTTGGATAATGCCCGGAAATACGCCAAGGGTTACCCCATACGCATCAGCAGTCGTCAGGAAAAAAACCGCCTCACCATTACCGTTCGTGATTGGGGCCAAACTTTCAAAAAATCAGACTTAAATGGCTTATTCACCAGATATAAGAGCGGCTATAAAACTCCAACCAAATCACAACGAGCGGCAAACACCACGCGCACCGAAGAGGGGTTCGGCCTCGGCCTTGCTGTCTGCCAAGAGCTTGCAGAAGCCAATAATGGCTCGATCACCGCAGAATACGCGGACCCCGGCGTCCGTTTTATAGTAACATTAGAAACGAAAATGCCTGTTTCAGAAAACAGCCAACTGGAAAATGAGGGCTTATGAACATCCTAATCGCAGAAGATGATGACAATCTACGCAGCGGCCTGGAATGCTTGCTGCGCGAAGAAGGGTATGACTGCATACCAACAGATAATGGGGAAGAAGCCCTCAATGCATTTGAAGCCTTGCGGCCAGATTTCTGCATCCTTGATGTGATGATGCCGATCATGGGCGGGTTCGAACTTTGCCGCCGCATCCGCCAGCTGGATGAGCATGTACCGATAATCATGCTAACCGCAAAAAGTGATGAGGTTGATAGGGTAGTCGGCCTGGAACTTGGGGCAGATGATTATATCGCCAAACCCTTTAGTACCAGAGAACTACTCGCAAGGGTAAAAGCGATTACCCGGCGAGCGGCCATCAAAACTGAAAAGCAATCCGGCAAAAAACCACCCTTCACTATGAACGGCCTGACCATAACCCCGGCTACATTGCGCGCCGCCAGAGAAAATAGAGTCATCGAGCTAACTCTTCGTGAGCTTTCCGTACTTGAGATGCTGCATAGAGAAAAAGGCAAGGTTGTCCCCCGCCTTGAGTTATTTGAAGAATGTTGGGGCCGCCGCTACATGACCAACAGCCGCGCGCTTGATCAATTCATCTCGCAACTCCGCCAGAAAATTGAAAAAGACCCAACCAGCCCAACCATCATCCGCACAGTCCATGGTGTAGGCTACCGCTATGAAGAGTAACGTAACAGCTGACAAAAAAATAACGCCTCCAGTTTTAAAGGAGGCGTTTGTAAGTTGTTCAGTTATCGGCATTTATCAGGGGCATAAACTTTATTAACTAGACAAACAACGCATCGATTTCCTCTTGCGTATCTTTCTGGCCGCCTTCACGAGCATTAATGTCGACCACATTTGTGATCCCCTCATTAACGATTGTCGCGGCCTGAGAAATCAGTTCATGCATTTGCGGCGTTACATCCTGGCAAAACTGCGCCAGCTCTTCAGGGCGTTTCTCGCGCACTGCAAAGCGCACATCTTCCAGCACCGCCACAAAGCGGTCATTCATCTCATCAATCACTTCGTCAAACGCTTCACGCACATTAGTCGGTGCATGTTCATAAGCTTTAACGGCTAATTCTCTCTCTGGGAAACCAGTAACTTCAAAATGCTTTTCATATGACATAGGCTGCCAACTCAGCACCTCATCAGAAAGCCCTTCCGGGTCTGTAGGCAGCATTTCAAGCAGCATCAACACACCACTGAAATGGTTCAGATAGTCTGTGGTGAGCATGGAAGTTTTGTTGATATTTGTTCCATCAAGATGCGAGCGGTAATGCTCTGTCATGGAACTTTGGAACTTGCGGTGCACTTTCTGCACCAGGCAATTATCGATCATGGAACTCGTACTCATACTGGACTCTATAAACATCTACACAACTCTAAATTACTCAAAGATACAAAATGAGAGCACCAACTAGCCCATTCACAAAACTCGTGGCCCGGCGCTGCAAAACAATAGTCAACTAACCTTCTTGCAGTGTGAGGGAGAGTTCTTTCCAAAAGGTTACAAAATATCTCTAATTTTAAGAAAATACGTCGCAACTGACACAAATCAGCACATTTTGATGTATTTTAATCTCCAAATTAAATACATGAACTTTTCTATTTTCAGGGAACTAGCGACTTGTTTCTCTTGTGTTAAGACACAAATTCAGCACTCAGATCATAAAGAGGCATTGAAACTTTCACCGCTCACAGCCAGGCTGGCTGCAAATATTACGATCAATTTTCTGAGGGACGCCGCTATGTGTTCAAAATATCAACTCACCACAGACCCAGAGACACTGCGCGATTATTTCAGCTATTGGAATAAGGCTGAGTTCCCGCCCCGCCCTGAAATTCGCCCTACAGAGCCTGTGATGATTATTCGGGAAGGGGCCAGCAATAGAAGAGAAATGGCGCTGGTTCGCTGGGGCTTCGTTCCCCATTGGGTAAAAGACCCGGATGACTTCCCCCTCATCATCAATGCCCGCGCTGAAACATTGCTTGAAAAACCCTCCTTCAGGACCGCCGTCGCCCATAAGCGCTGTATCATTCCAGCTAACGGTTTCTATGAATGGTCTGGTCCAAAAGGCAAGCGCCAGCCTCATTTCATCGAGCCGAAAACAAACGCACCCTTGGGCTTTGCAGGCCTATGGGAACATTGGCTTGGCCCCGATGGCAGTGAGTTTGAAAGCGCCGCAATAATCACCGTGGCTGCAAATAAAGAGGTTGGCAAAATCCATGACAGAATGCCCGCAATCTTGGAAGCTGATCAGTTTGATGATTGGTTAAATGTAAGAGACATCCGCGCCAAAACCGCCCTCCCCTTACTAAAACCTGCTAAAGAAGCCTTGCTGACAATCGAAGACCTGGAAGCTGCTACCCCTAGGCCCAGCCCTAAACCCAAACAAGGCGACCTCTTCTAATACACTCTTATTTCCCCAAAATCCAAGCGCAGCGAGACAATAAAGCATTACCCCTGTGCAGAGCCGCCTGACCCGGATGCTTAGTGGCCATCTGAAGCTCAAAACGCGAAGGACTTTTGCTCAAAAAAACTTTGCTCAAATCACTTTCCCGGGATTCATTATCCCCTTCGGATCAAGCGCCGCTTTTATCTGGCGCATTAATGATAGCTTCACAGGATCCGCAACATCAGTCAACAACTCCCGTTTCATCACCCCAATGCCATGCTCAGCACTGATTGAACCTCCAAACGATAAAACCACCTCATAAACCGCCCGGTTCACACGCTCCCATTCAGCTAGAAAGGCTGACGTTTCCATCCCCTCCGGTTGAGTAATATTATAATGGATATTGCCATCACCAAAATGACCAAATGGCACTGGCCGTGCCCCCGGCACCAGCTCTTCAACAACCTTATTCGCCGCTACAATAAACGCCGGGATAGCAGCAACCGGCACCGAAACATCATGCTTGATAGAGCCACCAGCAATCTTCTGCGCCTCGGACATCATCTCCCGTAGCGCCCAAATCTCAGCCCGTTGCCCCTCACTCATTGAAAGCACAGCATCAGTTATCACGCCTTCACCCAGCGCCTCACCCATCAAGCGCTCAATTAGCGGCGTAACCTGCCCCTCTACAGCCGCTTCCAGCTCCACAAGCCCATACCAAGGGTGCGGGGCCGCAAGTGGCGGCTGATAGGGTAACCCATGGGCAGCCCGGTGCGCCGCCACCAGCTCAAGGCCAATGCCAGGCAAAATCTCAAACGCCCCCAATGCGCCATCGCCCTGCTGGCGGCACAAAGCATAGAGCCGCGCCAAATCTTCAAGGCTCTCAGCACCGACAAAAGCCACTTGCCGCTCAGCTGGTTGTGGCACCAGTTTCAAGGTCGCCGCTGTGATAATACCAAGCGTGCCCTCAGCCCCGATAAAGAGCTGTTTGAGATCATAGCCAGTATTATCTTTGCGCAAATCCCCAAGCCCATGCCAAAGGGTACCATCCGGTAAAACAACCTCAAGACCCAACACGAGCGAGCGCGTCATCCCATGTTTCAGCACCTGAATGCCGCCAGCATTGGTGGAGATCACCCCGCCAATCTGGCATGACCCTTCAGAGGCCAAACTAAGGGGAAAATTCATCCCCGCATCTAGTGCTGCCTCCTGCACCTCTTGCAGTGTCAAGCCAGCCTCAACCGTAAGAGACGCACTTTGCGAAGATATCGCCCGCACGGCCCGAAGCCGCTTTAACGAAACCACAATCTCTGTCCCGGAGCCATCAGGCAACTGCCCGCCGACAAGCCCCGTGTTCCCCCCCTGCGGCACAATTTTAGTGCCGGTTTCAGCGGCAAGCTTAACAATGGCGACCACCTCATCCACCGCGGCGGGCAACAACACAAGCGGTGTCACCCCGTGATATTTCTCCCGCCATTCCGTGAGATACCCCGCCTGATCTATCGGCAACGTCAACGCCTGCCCCGCGCCAACAAGCGCTGAAAACCTCTCAATCAAAGCCTTGTCTGGCCGCGCTGTTCCGCTCATGATCTAAACCTCATCATCTCTACCGCTAGCAGCAGCCGCCCGTTGCAAACGGTCATTTATAGCCGCACCAACCCCCCTAGTGGGAAGTGGCCGCACAGCGATTACCTCAATGTTTAACCCATCCAGATAATGCAAGCCCGCATAAAGCCGCCGCGCCGCTTCCCGCAAATCTCCAGCTTCACTGAGGTTATAATAGGCCGCCGGTTTGCAGCCCGCAGCAAAATCTTCCGCGCCAAAGTCAAGCAGCCCCTCGCCTTGATTTAAATCAGTTGCCCCAAGCCGCACCCTCGCCTTCGGGGCGTAATGCTTCAATAACTGCCCGGGCGCTTCAGGCCGGGCCGCCACATCATCAGCTTCATGGCCACTCTCACCAGCCACCTCAAAAGATGAAAGCACCTGAACCCCTCTCACCCCCTCACTCTCTTCGTTGCCCCCACTCTCTTCAGTATTAGTCAGCCCAATGTTAAAGGCCCCATTAACCCACCCATCTACCACCGCCTGTAGAGCTGCAATCGTCACCGTACCAGGGCGCAGCACATGCACAATATTGTCAGCCTCATTCACTTTCACTATGGTCGATTCCAGCCCTTCACTCGTCTCGCCGCCATCAATGATAAAATCAACAGCACCGCCAAGATCATCCCTCACATGCTGTGCTGTTGTCGGGCTAATCCGCCCAGAACGATTGGCACTCGGCGCCGCCAGCCCCAAACCACTTAAAGTTAAAACTTCGCGCATAATCGGATGTTCTGGGACTCTGAGAGCCACAGTTGAAAGCCCCGCCGTCACGAGGGGGGAAAGGCCTACCTGCGCTTTCACAGGCACAACCAGCGTAAGCGGCCCGGGCCAGAAATGAGCCGCCAGCGCCTCTTCTAACGGGCCAAAAAACGCCAGGCGCTTTGCAGCATCAACAGAGGGCACATGTACAATTAACGGGTTAAAGGCAGGCCGCCCTTTAGCAGCAAATATCCGTGCCACAGCCTTTTCATTGCTGGCATCAGCTGCCAGCCCATAAACTGTCTCAGTTGGCAGCGCCACCAGCCCCCCAGCCTGGAGGAGAGCAACAGCCTTTTTTATCTGCGCCTGCACAGCTTCATCCCTTGAAATAAAAATTGAAAATAAAAATAGCCCCCACAAACCAGCTCACTCATCGCCGTAGCCCACCAGCTGGATAGTGCGATACAACAACCTTAAACTCCATATAAAGCCATATTCCCTCAGCGCTTGCATTTACACTCAACGTTTGCATTTACCCTCATTGTTTGCATTTATAAGGCTTTAGGCTCTAGACTCAAAAAAAATCCGTGAGAAAGCCTAATTAGCCGCCTTAATATAAAAAAATCCATCAAAGGCGATAAACTTACAAAGGTCATATAAAGCCATATGCCCCCGTCATTCCGGGCACTTCCCCTTATAAGAACAGGGGTTATGTAAGCGAAAAGCAGGCGTCTCAGCGACGGCCAGGGTGAAGAAACCACGCCCCAACTCAAGGGAATAAAAAATAATGAGTTACCAGCCTCCCATCCAGGACATCCAGCATATTCTCAATCATATCATCGGCATTGATAAAATGATTGAAAGCGGCATCACCGGTGATCTGGATGCAGAGACCCTCGCCGCCATCCTTGAAGAAGGCAGTAAATTTGCAAGCGAACAGCTCGCCCCCCTCAACCAGACAGGCGATCAGCAGGGCTGCACTTTAGAGAATGGCACAGTCACCACACCCCAAGGCTGGGACACGGCCTATAATAGCTGGAGAGAAGCCGGTTGGGCGGCCCTCTCCGCACCAGAAGAATTTGGCGGCCAAAACCTACCCCATAGCCTCGCACAATCTATCGGAGAATTCTGGAGCAGCGCCAACATGGCATTTGGTCTCTGCCCGCTCCTGACACAGGGCGCGGTTGATGCGCTGGCACACCATGCCAGCAGCGAGCTAAAACAAATCTATCTTGAAAAAATGGTTTCAGGCGCATGGACTGGCACAATGAACCTGACCGAGCCACAAGCCGGCTCAGACCTTGCCGCCATTCGCACCAAAGCCGTGCCAAAAGACGATGGCACTTACGCCATCACCGGCACAAAAATCTTCATCACTTACGGCGAACATGACCTAACAGAAAACATAATACATCTGGTGCTTGCCCGTCTGCCAGATGCCCCACAAGGCACCAGAGGCATCTCGCTTTTTGTAGTGCCAAAATTCATTCCTGATAATGAAGGCAACCCCGGCGAGCACAATGACCTCATCTGCTCAGGCTTAGAGCATAAACTTGGCATTCACGGCTCGCCAACCTGCGTGATGAGCTTTGGAGATAAAGGCGGGGCAACCGGCTATCTGGTTGGCGAAGAAAACCGCGGCCTCATGGCCATGTTTACCATGATGAACCTGGCCCGGCTCTCCGTTGGCACACAAGGCGTTGCCGTTATGGAGCGCAGCACCCAGATGGCCAAACTCTACGCTGAAGAGCGCCGCCAGGGGGCAGCCCTCACCAGTCCGCGCGGCACTATGGACCCCATTATCATGCACCCGGATGTCCGCCGCACCCTGTGCGAGATGAAAGCTCTGACCATGGCCGCTCGCGCCATTACCCTGCGCACGGCAAGCGAAATCGATATTTCCTTAAACTCAAAAGATGAAGCAACCCGCCACAACGCCGCCAACCTGGCCGCCCTCCTCACCCCAATCGCCAAATCATTCCCAACTGATTGCGGCGTGGAGGTCAGCTCACTTGGCATACAGGTTCATGGCGGCATGGGCTTCATTGAAGAAACAGGCGCCGCCCAACATTATAGAGACGCCCGCATTCTCCCTATCTATGAAGGCACAAACGGCATTCAGGCAATTGATCTCGTCACCAGAAAACTCTCGCTGGACGGCGGCGCAACAATCAGCGCACTAATCACCGAGCTAAGTGCAATCAACAGCCAGATAAAAGAAAGTCCGGCCCTTGCTGACTTGGTTGGTGATGCTCTTGGCGTTGCATTACATGAGCTTGGCCACGCCCTTGGCTATTTAACCAGCCCCGCTAATAATGACCCCGCTATCCTGCTTTACGCCGCCACCCCCCTGCAGGAAATGATGGGGCTAACCATAGGTGCTGCCCTTTTGCTCAAGGGCGCGATAAACGCAGAAAAGGCAAACAGCCCAGATGCCTCACAGCAGCAAAGCACAGCTGCCGTCTTCGCTACCCAGCGCTTACCAAAAACCAAAGCTCTGCGCGATCAGATCACCAAAGGCGCGGCCTTGCTACAAAATAACAGCCATCAAATTCTTTAGATAAACGATCAAAGCTATAAAGTTTTGGAGATAGACAGCATCCATGCCCCAAACTACGAACCAGACTATAACCAGCCATGTGCTCAATGACCGCCAAGGGCCAGTGCTCACCCTCACTATCAACAGACCAGAGAAGAAAAACGCACTAACCGGTGAAATGTATGAAAGCCTGGCAAATGCCATCACAGCCGGGGCAGAAGATGAGAGCCTCCGCGTTATCATCATTAAAGGCGGTGAGGGCTGCTTTTGTGCTGGCAATGATATCGGTGATTTTCTCAAGATCGCTAAAGATGGCATGTTGCCTACCTCCATCCTCAAATTCCTGAAAGCGCTCGCCGCAAACCCAAAACCCCTCATTCTGGCAATAGACGGCGTGGCTGTTGGCATCGGCACCACAATGTGTTTCCATGCAGATCTCATCTATGCGACAGAGCGGTCAATCTTCTCCACCCCCTTCCTCGATCTGGGGCTTATCCCGGAAGCCGCCTCCTCTTATCTCATGCCCAAAACCATGGGACACGTCCGCGCCTTTGAAATGCTGGTGCTTGGTGAAAGCTTCACCGCGAAAGATGCCAAATCAGCCGGCATAATTAACGACATCACCAGCCCTGAAGAGCTGGCCCCAATGGTGGAGCGGGTTGCAGCCCGTCTTGCGGCAAAGCCGGCTGGCGCTGTGCGCATCGCCAAGCAATTAATGCGCCTTGATTTAGAAATCGTCGAAAAGGTGATGGAAAAAGAATGCGAGCTGTTCGCAGCTCAGCTAAAGTCACCCGAAGCTGAAGCCGCTTTTTCTGCGTTTTTATCAAAATCAAAACCATCCTGATAAAATCACCACGCAGCAGAAAATAAGAAAATGAACCACTAAGTTCTATCAAGCCATATCAAAGCAATAACGGGAAAACAGACAATAGAGGGAGCAGGAAATTGGCAGAGCTAAACGGCAAAACACTTTTCATCACCGGCGGGTCACGGGGCATTGGCCTTGCCATCGCCATTCGCGCGGCAAAAGACGGTGCCAATGTTGCCATCGCCGCAAAAACTGCAGCACCCCATCCAAAGCTTGAAGGCACAATTCACACAGCTGTCGACGCCATTAACGCGGCAGGCGGCAAGGGCCTCGCCATCCAGATGGACATTCGCAATGAAGATGAGGTGAAAGCCGCAATAGATAAAACCGCCGCAACTTTTGGCGGCATTGATTGCCTCGTCAATAACGCCAGCGCCATTTTCTTAATGCCCACCACCTCCCTTGAAATGAAGCGCTTTGACCTGATGCATGAGGTCAATGCCCGTGGCACCTATATGGTTTCGAAATATGCCATACCCCATTTGAAGGCCGCCGCCAACCCCCACATACTAATGCTCTCCCCACCGCTCGACATGTCAGAACAATGGTTCGCCCCTCATCTCGGCTACTCAATGGCAAAATTCGGCATGAGCATGGTAACCCTGGGCTTGGCTGGTGAGCTGAAAAGTGACGGCATCGCCGTGAATGCCTTATGGCCGCGCACAACAATTGCCACCGCCGCCATTTCCAACAATTTCGGTGAAGACGCCATGAAAAGCTGCCGCACACCTGAAATAATGGCCGATGCTGCCCAATTAATATTTACCAAACCAGCAGCTGAGCTAACCGGCCAATTCCTGATTGATGACAGCTTTCTTGCCGCAAATGGCGTTGCAAATTTCGATAAATACCGGGTGGATCAAAGCCGCGACCTGATCCCAGATTTTTTTGTGCCAGATGGCGACACCCCGCCAGAAAGTTTAAAGGCCAAAATATAAAAGCCGCTGCTTAGGCAGCAGCGACACTATGCTAGCAATTTACAAGTGCTTCGCCTTCGCTTAAAAAAGCGGCAGAAGCTATAAACTAAAATGGTAACAGGCCTCGAGGAACTGACATGACGACACTCTATCTCACACATCAGTCCTGCCTCCAGCACGAGAACGGCCCCGGCCACCCCGAGCGTCCAGATAGGCTCCGCGCAATTGCCAAGGTTTTAAGTCATGAGCTTTTTGATAGCCTAACCCGGCAAGATGCCCCAGCAGCCACTCTCGAGCATATCGCCCTGGCTCACCCTGAAAATTACATTGAGCTAATTAAAAACAGCCGCCCTGAGAATGGCTATGCCTTCATTGACCCAGATACCTCAATGAATAAATACACCTGGACGGCACTGCTGCACTCCATCGGAGCCGCCACAAACGCGGTTGATAAGGTCATGAAGGGCGAGCATAAAAACGCCTTTATCGCCACCCGCCCACCAGGTCACCATGCAGAAACAAGCAGAGCCTGCGGCTTTTGCATTTTTAATAATATCGCCATCGCCGCCGAACATGCCCGAAAAGCCCATGGGGCAGAGCGCGTCGCCGTTGTTGATTTTGATGTTCATCATGGCAATGGCACACAGGACATATTCTGGTCGGATAAAAACCTGTTCTATGGCTCAACCCACCAAATGCCCCTATTCCCCGGCACCGGCGCTTTAAATGAAACCGGCGTAGGCAATATCTGGAACGCCCCCCTAAGCTCAGGCGACAGCAGCGACAAGTTCAAAGAAGCTATGGAAACCCGTGTCCTCCCCGCTTTAAGGAAATTCTCACCAGACCTGATCCTCATTTCTGCCGGGTTTGATGCCCATAAGAGCGATCCACTCGCCAATATTATGCTGGAAGAGAGCGATTTTGGCTGGATAACTAGTGAATTGCTCGAAATAGCCGAGAAAAACTGCAATGGCCGGGTCGTCTCCATCCTCGAAGGCGGCTATAATCTGGAAGGGCTTGCAAAATCGGTTAGCGTTCATGTACAGCATCTCATGCATGCCGCCAAAAGCTAACACCAAACCAAAGACGATGAAGAGATAACAGGGTTCAACATGGCAAAAGACACCGGCAATAACGATATAAAATCCATGAGTTTTGAAGCAGCCCTTGCAGAACTTGAGCAAATCGTCGGCCGCCTGGAACATGGTGACGTGCCCTTGGAAGAATCCATCCAGATTTATGAGCGCGGTGAAGCCTTGCGCAGTCAATGCGACCAGCTACTCACCCAGGCGGAAGCCAAGGTTGAAAAGATCGCAATTTCACCTGATGGTAGTGCTGGCCAAACACAGCCCATAGAGATAGACTAAGCCTCTTTACCGTTAACAACCGGATTAGTAAGTGAAAACGCCGCTCCTCGATCAAGTAAATGCCCCCCAGGATTTGGGCCAACTATCAGATAGTGATCTGACCCAACTCGCAGCAGAATTGCGCCATGAAATGATCAAGGCCGTCTCAGTCACCGGAGGCCATCTTGGTGCTGGGCTCGGCGTTGTCGAACTGACTGTCGCACTCCACAAAGTCTTCAACACACCAGAAGACCGGCTCATTTGGGATGTCGGCCACCAGGCCTACCCCCACAAAATCCTCACTGGGCGCCGCTCCGATATCCTCACCTTGCGCCAACCAGACGGCCTTTCAGGCTTCACCAAACGCGCTGAAAGTGAATATGACCCCTTCGGTGCAGCTCATTCCTCCACCTCGATTTCTGCCGGGCTCGGCATGGCCGTGGCAAGAGACCTCGAAAAGAAAGACCATAACGTCATCGCCGTTATAGGTGACGGCGCCATGAGCGCTGGCATGGCCTATGAAGCCATGAATAACGCCGGTGCCATGAGCTCGCGCCTCATCGTTATCCTCAATGATAATGACATGAGCATCGCTCCCCCTGTGGGCGCGATGAGCGCCTATCTCGCCCGGCTGGTCTCCGGCAAAACATATCTTTCATTGCGTGAAACCGCGAAACAACTGGCCGCCCACTTGCCCTCTTTCATGCAGGACAAAGCCCGCAAGACAGAAGAATATGCCCGCGGCTTCTGGGCTGGCGGCAGCTTGTTTGAAGAGCTGGGCTTTTACTATGTTGGCCCCATAGATGGCCACAACCTGGACCATCTCCTCCCCATCCTCCGCAACGTGCGCGACACTGATAAAGGCCCCATTCTGCTGCATGTGGTAACCCAAAAAGGCAAGGGCTATCACCCTGCTGAAAATTCAGACGATAAATATCACGGCGTTGGCAAGTTCAACATCATCACCGGCGAGAAAGAAAAAGCCCGCGCGAATGCCCCTACTTACACCGGCACATTCGCCAAAGCGTTGGTAAAAGAAGCCGAGAAGGACGATAAGATAATTGCCGTCACCGCCGCCATGCCATCCGGCACGGGGCTGGATGAATTCGCGAAGACTTACCCCGCCCGCTGTTTTGATGTCGGCATCGCCGAGCAGCACGCCGTCACCTTCGCAGCCGGCCTGGCAACTGAAGGTTTCAAACCCTTCGCGGCTATCTATTCAACCTTTTTGCAACGAGCCTACGATCAAATAGTACATGATGTTGCCATCCAAAATCTTCCTGTCCGTTTTGCCATAGACCGGGCTGGCCTTGTTGGCGCAGATGGACCAACACATGCAGGCAGTTTTGATATCGCCTATCTGAGCAACTTGCCAAATTTCACAGTCATGGCCGCCAGCGATGAAGCTGAGCTGATCCACATGGTTGCCACCGCCGCCGCTCATGATGCCGGCCCCTCAAGCTTCCGTTATCCACGCGGTGAAGGTTGCGGTGTGGAATTACCCGATGCAGGCATCCCATTAGAAATAGGCAAAGGCCGCCTGATAGAAGAAGGCAGCTCCGTTGCCCTGCTTTCATTTGGCACAAGGCTGGATGAAACAAGAAAAGCCGCGCAAATGCTCAGCTCTCTCGGCCTCTCAACCACCATAGCCGATGCCCGCTTCGCAAAACCACTTGATGAAGCGCTCATTAGTCAGCTTGCCCGCCATCATGAAGTTCTGATCACCATAGAAGAAGGTGCTGTTGGCGGCTTTGGCTCACATGTAGCGCAATATCTCAGTGAAAATGGCCTACTCGACCAAGGGTTAAAATTCCGCAGCCTCTGCCTGCCGGATCTGTTTATTGATCATAATAAACCTGATGTTCAATATGACATTGCTGGCCTGAATGCGCCCCATATCGTCAAAACCGTGATGAACGCCCTTGGCAAAGATTTTAACCAAAGCCAAGATAGAGCTTAAGGGCCAATATTCTTAAACAGAGTTTGAGAGTATTCGATCACCTGTAGCGTGGCTGATGGCTGTTGCCTGTTAGCGCTAAATGGCCCCCATTATTCAAATGGCAACTTATCATCTCGTCAGCCCGCAAAATGATTAAATTTCCATAGGCGCTCAGCTTTTGGGACCAAAGACTAAAACCACCCCAACAGGTCTCGAATTGTAGTTATGTAATAAATAGTAAAGCTCACTAGACTAAGGAGGTAAAATAAGGCATCATAATCCCCAATGATCATAGGTCATAAGGGAGCAAACAGATGTTTAAGTCCTTTAATTACAAGAGTTTATTGGCAGTTATATTGTCTATTTCTTTTGTTTCACTGATGAATACAACTGAAGCGCGCGCCCGCACTACAAGTGTAGTAACCTTCAACAGTGAATATGGCCTGATCCTAATTGATAGTATGAGATCGAGAGCCGCTTTTGACCTGTTTGAAAGCCTCAATGTGCCAATCAAATATGGCTTCTTCTACCAAACCAAAATCTTCGCCCCCAAAGATAAAAGCTTCCGCATTGCCTGCACTGCCTATGGCGCAAATCATGTATGCGCAGTGATAGTCTACCCCGGCAAGTTCGCAACGCTGGACTTTGACACAGACGAAATCCGCCTAAACCTCCCCGCCACTATCGCCCGTAATTACGATGGCAAATTTCCAAAAAAGCAGGGCAGCTTTCACCTTGAAACTGAAGATAAACGCCTGATCATAGATTGGTCTATTGAAGGGCTATCCATCAAAAACTTCCGTTTCAAAGGCGACCATCAACGCCCCAAACGTCTAGAAAATTACACCCTAACCCCTCTGCCTGGCGTTGATCTTTAATCATTTCCCCATTGAGGGGAGCGCAAAGAAAGCAAGCAGCAAATTCATGAGCGGGCAGGATCTTTTCATTGCACCAACACAAACAGAGGCGCAAGATCAAAGCTATGAGCCTTACCTACCGGCACTCATGAGTTTAGCTGTGTTTAAAGCAGCCACAACTGCGTAAAAATAACAAGGCATGCCCCCACAAAATGAGACATATCAGCGACGCAACAATTAAAGATGCCCGCCACCTGGCTTATCTAGTCAACTTGGCTGGTGAAGGCATGCCATTTTATTTCTGGCAATCAATGTGCACCCCCGGACAAGCTGTTATAGATCACGGCACAGAACGAGCCACCCGGGAAACAGGGGATTTCAGCTATAGAAATGCGAGAATACACCGCCAGGATGGTGAGGTAACATCAGCCCTCATCGCCTTCAAATTAGATGATCCATACCAAATTGATGATTTAGAGACTTGCCCGGATTACATCCACCCCTTAATCCATCTCGAGGCCAAGGGCCCGGGAGATTGGTACATTAATGTGCTCGCTGTATATGAGCCCTATCGCCGACAAGGTATCGCTAACATTCTGCTGGAGGATAGTTTCAGACGCGGCCGTAAGGCTGAATGCTCTACAACAAGCCTCATTGTCCACTCAACCAACGAAGCAGCAAAACAACTTTATGAAAATAAAGGCTTCAGCATATCAGACGAACTGCCCGTCATCCCCATCCCAGGCACAATTGAAGGCGGCATGTGGCAACGGCTTGTGAAAAAACTATAAGCACCAGCCCTGGACCTTAGCAAAAATATCAATTTTCAGAACAACTCGGAATACTAACAAGCCACCTTGCCACTTATGTGCGAGGACAACTTGATTCATGGCTATTATTATGCAATATCCGCATATATGGTAATTTTTACAGTTATTAGGGTGTAAATGCAGTTAGGTATGGTTGCTGTTATTTCTCATACAGTCAGGCGCCACTATCAAAATTCACCTTATCACCAGTCAAATGAATGAGGTTTTCATGTTGAATTTGTCCAAACTCTCACATCGAGCAATCATGGCCTTCACCATGCTATGCATGCTTGGCATCACCGCCAGCTATACCGTCCCGGCCAACAAGGCCTTAGCGGCAGATGATAAAACCATTATCATCCAATCCACTACCTCGACTGCCAACTCCGGCCTACTGGATCACATCCTGCCTATTTTTGAGAAAAAGACCGGCATCAAGGTCAATGTTGTGGCTGTCGGGACCGGCCAGGCAATTAAGAATGCGCGCAATGGCGATGGAGACGTTCTTCTTGTCCATGCAAAATCAGCAGAAGAAAAATTCGTCAATGAGGGCTATGGCGTTAAGCGCTATGATGTGATGTTCAATGACTTCATCATTCTCGGCCCTAAGACTGATCCGGCCAAAATCAGCGGCATGAAAGATGTAACAGCAGCACTCAAAAAAATCAGCACAGCCAAAAGCGTCTTCACCTCAAGAGGCGATGATAGCGGCACACATAAGAAAGAGCTGAAACTCTGGCAAGCCGCAGGCCTCGCGCGCAGTGACGATAAAAATAAAGGCGAAAGCTGGTACCGTGAAACCGGCTCCGGCATGGGCTCAACCCTGAATGTCGCCAGCGGCATGGGGGCTTATGTTATGTCTGACCGCGCCACCTGGCTGGCCTTTAAAAACAAAGGCAATCTTGAAATTCTGGTAGAAGGGGACAAACGCCTGTTTAACCAATATGGCGTCATTCTCGTGAATCCCGAAAAACACAAGAATGTTAAAAAAGCCGCCGGCGAAACATTTATCCAGTGGATCACCGGCCCAGAAGGACAAGCCGCCATTCAAGGCTTCAAGCTGGATGGCAAACAGCTTTTCTTCCCCAATGCGGCACAAGAAGAAATGAAAAAAGCCAGCTAAGGTTCAGCGGCTTTAATTGCTATTTTTTATAAAATAAAAGGCGGCGATATCTATCGCCGCCTTTTCTATATAAGTGCATAAATTAAAAAAATACCCTCACTTAACGATGCAGGTAATCACTCACCGTTAAAGCGCACATCCCATTGGCAAGAAATATCATAACCACCAAGCTCTTCGGCCCGCTGAGCAAATTTCGGTTCCCGAGTGAACTCCATCAAAGCTTGAAACTGCGGATCAAACCAACCCTTGCGGCAAACCAGAAGATCATAACGCTCTCGGATCACCGGGATAAAATCCAGATGCAACTGCCGCGCAATCGTCTCAAGACCAAAAGCAACATCCGCCTGCCCTTCAGCCACTTTCAACGCTGCATCCATTTCAGAACGCTGCGGCTCTGTCATTTTAAAATCTTTAGGCAGCATCTCAGCTTCAAATGTTAAATGATCAAAAAGCCGTTGTGTACCGGCCCCTTTTTGCCTGGCTGCAACTCTAAGCCCCTTCAAATCAGCAATGGTCACTATTTGCTTCGGGTTACCAGCCGGCACAATAAAGCCTCGCTCCCGCCAGGCCCACTCAACCAACACCGCCCGGCGCAAATCAAGCTCAGCTGCCACCATCGGCACATTCCATTGCTTGCCTTTCGGCGTATAAAGATGCAATCCAGCGCCAATCGCATCCCCTTCCTTAAACCGCTCCAGCCCATCTTCGCTACAATCAAACAAAGAGGCCAAACCTGAACGCGATTCGCGTAGAGCCCATTCCAACAGCGGGTCATGACTGCCCACCATAACAAGCGAACGTTCTTTACGCCGAAGCGCAGAAAAACCAGACCCATTTTCAACAAGCCACTGGTCAATCGCCTTTCGCGGAAATAGCAACTTCCCAGTTGCCCGGCTACAAGGCACATCACCAGAAGATGCCAAATCGTAAACCCGGCGCTCTTTAATGCGCAAAAGGTCGGCAAGCTCTTTGGTTGTCAAAAATTCAAGCGATTGATATTTCATGCTGTTTTGAGGTCTCCTCCACAAGGGTGCAACGTGATTTAATGATGCTGGCGTCCCAGTCATCATTCATCCCCAAGCTCCCTCAATGAATATAACTGAAAACAAGCCCCACGCCAAAGCTTGTTGATCTCTATTAACGGGCCTCTCAACGACACAAGACGACCACGAGCTTAAAGCATTTTTGAAGCTCCATTAAATATGGAAGCCCTTCACAAAACTTTCTGTTACAGCACAGACCCTAGCCAGAGCATGTGAGAGCACGTCATAAGAAATCGGCCCTGTAATTTCTGCTAAAGAGGAAAGAAATTACGCATCATCTGTCTCTTTTTGCTCATGATGCAATTGGCGCTGCGCGTCTTTTTGCTGCTTTTTCTCAGCCCGCCGGGCCTCAGCATCAAGCGCAGCCTGATCACCTAAATGTGCAACCCCTTTTTCACGGGCAAGGCTCATCTGTTTCTGCCGCTCCCGCGCCCGCTCGCGCTCCGCCTCACTGCGCTCATTCACACAGTAAGAACATTGCACACCAAGCTCGTAATCAGGATGCGCTCTATCTTCAGGTGAAAGCGGTTGCCGGCACGCATGACAAAGCAAATAATCCTGCGGCTTTAAATCATGCCCCACAGCAACCCGGTCATCAAAAACAAAGCAGCCCCCCTGCCAGAGGCTTTCCTCTTGGGGTTGCTCCTCCAAATAACGAAGGATCCCCCCTTTAAGGTGGTAAACCTCTTCAAACCCATGGGCGAGCATGTAGCTAGAGGCTTTCTCACAGCGAATACCCCCCGTACAGAACATAGCAACCTTCGGCGTTTCCTCCGGTTTCAAATTTTCAGAAACCCAATCCTTAAAGTCTGTAAAACTCTTGGTCTCAGGGTCAATCGCCCCTTTAAAACTGCCAATTGCAACCTCATAATCATTGCGCGTATCAATCACAACCATATCCGGATCAGAGATAATCTCATTCCATTGATCCGGCGTTACATACGCCCCAACCTGTTCAGTGGGGTTCGCCTCAGGGGCACGCATCGTCACAATTTCCTGCTTCAAACGCACTTTCAGCCGCCGAAACGGCGCTTTGTGACTAAATGAATATTTCACATCAACAGGGGCAAGCCGGTTTTTAAATATATTGCCCGTTTTAAGATAGGTAATTAACTCATCAATCGCCTCAGGGCTGCCAGCAACGGTGCCGTTAACCCCCTCACGAGCCAGCAATAAAGTGCCTTTGATTTCGCGCGCGTCGCAAAACTCTGTCAAAGGCATCCGCAGCTCTTCAAAATCAGGCAAGGCCACAAAAAGATATAGCGCCGCGACTTTAAATTCAGCGCGCTCTCCAAGACCATTCACATGATCACTCGTCATTTAAATCACCTGCCTGAAAATAATAATAATGTCGCCCGCAAAACCGTGCTGAGATACACCGGCGATGCTCTCTCTTGTAAGGGGACTAACTGGCGGGTTTTGGCAAACACCAGCCCCCTTTGTCAAGCGACAAACCAAAGACGAAACCAGTTGATTTGCATCAATCCTTTGGCCCAGCCCTTATGTTAGCCTTTCAACCGCAGGCCAAACAATCAAACTGAAATAATCCGACGCTAAAAAACAACAGCATTTAATTTTGCAACGTCTGCGACCAAGATACAGCTTTACCAAATAATAATTATAGATATTGTAGCACCATGCTGAAGGCAAAAAATATAAAGTCCGGCGCAAAATATCCGCTGCTAGCAGTGCTAATTTTCCAATTAGCGCTAACGAGCCTTTTTTGCGCAACGAGCGGTTATGCCGCCAACAGCATCATGCTCTGCACACCTTTCGGCTTTAAAACCATTCAGATAGATGAGAATGGCCAAAAAGTCCCTGATAATGGTTCGCATGCTGAATTCCAAAAACAATGCTTTCACTGTAGCGCTGGCTGCGGCGGTCTGGCCATTTTATCAGATGCCCCATTATCAACCCTGAATATCCAGCTGGCAACTTACTCAGCTGCACCGCAGGATCAGGCCTTTCGGTCTCACCGCACAAGAGGCCCCCCCTCTCGCGGCCCACCTCTCGCTTAAATCATAGATCACCAAAACTGGCCTTACCCGCCGGCGTATTCTTCTGTTTACAAACAGGGTTTCGCGGGGCGCGGGGCTCTATTTGAATAAGTTCTAATGTATTTAAGTGAAGTGAAAAAATATGAAAAACACGAACTCTCTCCCTGCAAGCAGAGCAACAAAACAGCTATCAGCTCTGCTGGTTGCAAGCCTTGTCTCCGTCTCCGCAAGCACAACAGCCCTCGCCGATGATAACCACAACACATATGCCCCCGTCCGCGCAGACGGTCACGCCCCAATCGGTGTAATGGGTGATCATATGCATAAAAAAGGTGAGTGGATGCTGTCTTACCGCTTCATGCATATGGATATGGAAGGCAACCAGATCGGTAAGGATAATGTCTCCCCACAAGAGGTTATCTCTCAGCCAAACCGCTTTTCTGGACTACCAATGATGCCAGGTAAACTGCGTGTTGTGCCAACAAAAATGACCATGGATATGCATATGCTCGGCGCTATGTATGCCCCGACGAACAATGTTACGCTCATGGCAATGCTGCCAATAATTGAAAAAGATATGGACCATCTGACCTTTAATGGTTCTGGCAATTTACTTGGCGGCTTTTCGACCAAAACCGATGGCATTGGCGATCTTAAATTTTCCTCACTCATCGGTCTATATAACGATGGGCGCACCAAGGTTCATTTGAATGCAGGCTTCTCTGCCCCAACCGGCAGCATCACCGAGCGCGGCAATGTTCTCACACCAATGAACACCACGGCCAATCTCCGCCTCCCCTACGCGATGCAACTTGGCACCGGCACCTTTGACCTTCTCCCTGGCATCACCATTCAAAGCCGCAGTGGCGACTTTAGCTATGGCGCACAATTCATGGCCCGCTTCCATCTAGGCACCAATGACGAGGGCTATAGCTGGGGTGACAAACAGGAATTAACCGCCTGGATTGCCTATCAGTGGGCACCATGGATCTCCACATCCCTTCGCGTAAAAGGCACAAACCAAAGCAAAATCAGCGGCATAGACAGCCAAATCGCAGCCCCTGTACAAACAGCTGATCCAAATAACTATGGCGGTGAGCGCATTGACCTACTTGGCGGCGTAAACTTCATTCTGCCAGACGGTCCCTTAAAAGGTCATCGTTTCGCGCTAGAAGCAGGTGCCCCTGTATATCAGGACCTAAACGGCCCGCAGATGGAAACTGATTTCACCATCACCCTCGGCTGGCAAAAAGCATTTTAAGGAAAGGCAGAGACTATGAAGGTAATAAAAATAATATCGCTAGCCCTGCTCATGAGCTTAACGGCGCTTGCCCCTGCAATCGCCTGTGAAATGCACAATAAAGAGCAGCAGTCTAAGGTAAAAGAACAGCATCAAACGAAGCACACAGTGACCAAAACCGTCTATGAAACCACGGTCGTGCAAACGGCTGAGGCTACTGAGGCCTCATCCATCACAGCAAGTGCTGTCTGGGCCAAGCCCAATTATGGCCCTAACGGCGCTGTTTACCTGAAGCTGAATAACACCGGCAAGGAAGAGAGAAAGCTTGTGAGTGCTTCCTCTGCCTTAAGTGACAAGGTAGAGATTCACGAGCATTTGCATGAAGGCGGCGTGATGAAGATGCGCCCAGCCAAAACACCCATCACCATCCCCCCCGGCAAGAGCCTGTCCTTTGCCCCCGGTGGTCTGCATGTGATGATGTTTAATATGAAAGCTAAGAAAAAAGCAGGAGAGACCTACCCGCTGGCTCTTATCTTTGGAAATGGTGAAACTTTAAACTTAGATGTCAAAGTTAAAGACAAAGCCAGTGATTAATCGCTGTAGTCAGCACTAGGGCAAACCTAATCAGCTAGAAAATATAAGCGCTAAGGGCAGGGTTAAACAATCCATCCCTTGGCGCTTCTTTCCTCACCCGGTCATGAAAAAGCTTTGCTCAGCCTCATTGCACAGGCTCTCAATCAACTCTGGGCCGCGGCCAGAGGCAAAGCGCTGTATTTCTTCATTTTCTCGTGCAGCACGGCGCAATTCATAAAGCTGCCCTGCGGTAAGGTCAGTCGAGAAGGCCAGCGCCCGCCGGCAAAAGCCAATAATCTGGTAAGAATGGGTCTGGCTATCACAATGAACAATCTGTGTAACAATCTGATCCGTCAGCTTGGCGCTAAGCTCATGCTCGTGCAGCATTAACTCAATCAATCTTAGGGCCACATCTTTGCCCCCCTCACCCCGCGCCCAATTAAGGCTTGGCCGATGCGCTGCAATCCCTTCTGAAAAACCGCCATGCAGCAAATTAAAAATCGGCTTGCCCGCCCCGAGTGCAAACCCGATCTGCTGGTGGATCACACCTGAAATAGCCGAGGCACCACAAAGAGCGATCAAGGCATCAGCCTGCAGCAATCCTTTTTCTATATTTTGCGGGGAATAATCATTCTCATCAATTTGAGAATCAAGAATGGCAACACAATCAATCCCCGCAAGCGCCAGGCTCTCGGCAAGCTCAATCGCGATATCATGCAAAAAATCACCATGGCAAATATAAAAACGAAGCCGCTGGCTGGGGTTGGCCATGCCTTGAGCAGGGGTAAGAGGTTTACCAAATTCAACATTGCGCATAACGATGCTATGGAGCAAAGCGATCTGATGGCTGGAGGCTGCGGTCAACCGGCGTGGCAGGTAGGCATCATAATAAGCCCCGACGCGCGGCACTTGTTGAATGCCGCAATCAAGCATCAGTTGATTACATTGCTCTATTGTTAAACGGCGCATTACCCGGCTGATCTCAATCAAAAGCCGCGCCCTGTCAAATGCCGCCATAAAAGGCCCCCGCTTAAGTCTTTACAGTCCGCCCCTAAAGAGCGCATACCCCCAATTCGCTAAAACGAATCAATAATCCTATAGCCTACGCGAAAATACCTTACCGATCTATTAGCCAGGCCTTTACCGTCTTCACAGCCTGCTCTCACCGCCCCCCCCCCCCGCTGGCACAAAGGTGCATAAAAAAAGCCGCTGGCATAAAACCAGCGGCTTTCATCATGTCAAAATGAGGTTTTATTCTTTATTGAGAAGACGCCTAAAAGCACCCCACTCAATGATCAGGAGGTCAGCAACCGGCGCGCAATCACTTGCGCTTGAATTTCAGCCGCACCCTCAAAAATATTCAGGATACGCGCATCGCAGAGCACCCGAGAGATCGGGTATTCGAGAGCAAAGCCATTACCACCGTGAATTTGCAGGGCGTTATCAGCTGAAGCCCAGGCAACTCGTGCGCCCAAAAGCTTGGCCATGCCAGCTTCAAGGTCACAGCGTTTTTCTTCATCTTTCTGGCGAGCAGAAAAATAAGTGAGCTGACGAGCAATCATAATCTCAACAGCCATCATCACCAGCTTATCTGCAACACGAGGGAAGTTGATCAACGCTTTGCCAAACTGTACCCGCTCATTCGCATACCGCAGGCCAAGCTCCAGTGCCGATTGAGCAACACCAATCGCCCGCGCCGCTGTTTGAATACGCGCCGCTTCAAAGGTCTCCATCAGCTGCTTAAAGCCCTGGCCTTCTTCAGAACCAAGTAAGTTGGCTTTTGGCACCTCAAAACTATCAAAGGAAATTTCATATTCCTTCATACCGCGATAGCCAAGCACTTCAATCTCGCCGCCATCCATGCCATCAGCCGGGAACGGGTTTGCATCATCGCCGCGCGGCTTTTCAGCCAGCAACATAGAAAGCCCGCGATAGCCCTTGTCATCAGGGTTGGTGCGCACCATCAATGTCATTAGATCCGCCCGCACCGGATGCGTAATCCAGGTTTTTTGCCCTGTTACCTTATAAACATCCCCCTCAACAACAGCCCGCGTTTTAAGGGAGGCAAGGTCAGAGCCGGTATTCGGTTCAGTGAACACTGCTGTCGGCAAAATCTCACCAGATGAGATCCGCGGCAACCATTCATTCTTTTGGCTTTCAGTACCACCACAAAGAATAAGCTCGGCTGCAATTTCAGAACGGGTACCAAGCGAGCCAACACCGATATAACCGCGTGAAAGCTCTTCAGAAACCACGCACATAGATTCTTTGCCAAGCCCAAGCCCACCATATTCTTCCGGGATGGTCAGACCAAACACACCAAGCTCGGCCATTTTCTCTAAAATTTCCATTGGCACATAATCGTTCGCCAAGTGCCATTCATGGGCATGCGGCACAACTTCCGCTTCAGCAAAGCGGCGCATTTCATCACGCATGGCTTCATATGTTTCATCAAGGCCCGTGTCACCAATCGTGGCACTACCTTCACTATGCATAAGTTTATCAGCCAGCGCTTTTCTCGCCGCAACGCTATTGCCACTGGTGATCAGCTTTTGAACTGCCGCCCCTGTAAACCCTTGTAAGTCTTCACTGGTCAAACCCAGTTCGCCCGGCCGCACAAATTCATTCTGGCTCATAGGAATGCCGCCAGCCATTTGCGCTAGATATTCACCAAAGCCAATTTGAACAATCAGCGTTTCAATCTCACCTAAACGCCCCTCAGTTTTCATCCGCAAGGCGTAATCCTGCAGTTGAACAAGAGATTCAACATAAGTCATGAACCAGGCCAGCCCATGGCCCATTTGCTGTTCAGCCTCAAGAGCGACCGCATCAATCTTACCTTCAGGGCCCATCACACGGGCAAGCACATTGGCTTTCGCCTTCTGGCCAAGGGTTTGAGCGAATGTGACAGCCTCGCCAGTAAGCTCCAGCAAATCTGGCAACAAACCGTTATCGGCAACCTGAGTTTCGTCAACAGCGACGTTCATAATGCTCTCCAAAATCTCTATCAGTGGCTGGATGCCTGTGAAACATCCTTAAAATCATCAATGTGGGATAAAAAACCCAGCTGGGGAGGCTTATCAGCTCCCCATAGGGGGGTGCAAGCCATTCCTGTCAGCAAAGGTGCAGTTTTATACTAAGGTCGAGTGGTAACTAAGCAAATGAGTTTAACAGCCTTAAGGGGCTAATCAATACTCAATCAACGAATAGGTGGGTAAGCAAAATTATCTCACTTGTCTTCATCATCAACAAATGATCGCTCAAGTTTCTCTGCAAACTGGCGTGCCCTCGACCTGAAGCCTTCAGAAACCCGCTTCTGTTCACCATTTTTAGGCTGTTGCCGTTGATCTTGCTCACCCGGTTCACCAGGGAGCGAGCCCTGTTCACTAGATTGCCGCTGAAAGGCAGTTGGCATTGGCCCGGTTTGTGAGTGTGCCGGGTTTTGATATGGCGGCTGTTGCGGTGAGACAGCGCGGTGCGATGGCGGCCCCCCCGGATTTAACCCAGCAGACAAAGGTGGACGCCCACCAACCTGAGGTGGCGCCAAATTAGGAGAATGCCGCGGCGGCAAACCACCCTCTGGTAAAGGTGAGCCAGGCACTCCATTACCATTTGGTTGTTTCTGGGGTGGCTGCATCGGTGGAGGCGGCATATGAGGGGGAAGATTTTGCCCGCCGTCTCGCCTCATCGCCGGCTGCATCCGGCCCATATCAGGCGCACCCCGATTAAGGGCATCACTATCAGATAAACCACGATTAGGCATCTCATGGGCTGGCGGAGCATCTCTAAATTGCGGCGCAGAGTTATTTGCTCGCTTTCGGGCCAAATACTGACCAAGGGAAGATGAATCATCCTCTTCCAGCGCGGCATCAGCATATATTTCATCTCTCTCAGACAAAGCTTCATCAGCACCATCACCCTGATCAACGGCATCTTGTCCGGCACCTACTCCGCGCACAAAGCCCTCAGACTGCGGCGCAGCTTCCAGATCAGAAGGTCTCTTGTCCCGCTCACCCTCATCAGATGCGGCCAAACGAGGTGCACCTCCTGGTATATAGAGCTCATCCATAGAGCGCGGCGGCACGCCATCAGGGGACGCGCCAATTTTAGTCCCCCCAACTGGAGGCATTGGCGGCGGCATGGCACCAGCAACAGAAGGCGGCACAGCCCCCCCATTTAAGACTGGCCGCATGAATGGCGGTGCAGAAACCGGTGGCACTTGCCCCTTAAGAGGGCCATCAACATCTGTTTTTTCGCTATTTTCAGTCGCCCGTGCCATTGAGTGCACATCGCCAGGCGGCTGCGCTTTCAGCGGCCGGCTTTCTCTTGGCCCATGCTGCATTTGCGGGTGCTGCTGCTCGTGTGGCCCTGGTGTACCCTTTGGTGGCCCAACAGGTGGCCCCTTAAACGGCGCTCGGCCAGCTCGGCTTAAATCACTAAATGGTTTAGGGGCCGCGAAAGGTTTCTGACTAAGCGGCCTTGGCCCCATCGCACGCAGCCCATCTTTAGCCCCGCCACCGTCCTCACCGTCTCTGGCAACCGGGAACGGCAGCACACTCGGTGCAGGCGTCTCAGCGGCTTCATCACTCTCAGACTCTACTGGCCGCCCAGCTATCTCACCGGGCCGCGCAAAATCACTGTCAACTGGAGGCTGTTTAGGTAAACTAATGTCGCCATCAGCATAAAGCCTGGCATCGCCAGCCTCATCAGCAGCTTGATCAACTGAACCCTTACCATGCTCAACAGGGTCTATTGAGCCATCAAAAATCGCCGCTAATCCACTAAGCTCATGATGTTGAGGGTGCGAAATTTCAGGCGTTATATCTTCAGCTCTATTATGGAGTGAGCCGTCAACAGGGGTAAAACTCTCCTCGCTCTCATGCTCATCGAGCGGCGGTACATAATTTGCGCCCGTGGAAACCTCCTCATGCCAAATGGCACCGCGCACTAAATCTTTCTCTGAAATATCTTCATTTGCAAGGGCCGCCGCATCAGCGTAGAGCTCATCATCAATATTAGAGCGCGGTGAAGCGTCAGATTGATCTGCTTCAGCGAAAGGTTCTACAGCCTCCTCTAACTGCTCGTCCTGAGGCGTTAAAGACACATCTAAGCGCCCGGGTTCATCCCTCACACTAGTTGCCACCGGTTCAGCCAACACGGCATCCTCACTACCAGCAACTTCAGGCCCAGCGACTTCAGGCCCAGCAACTTCAGACCCAGCAACATCCTGTTGTTCGGCTAACTCGGCACGCAACTTCGCTAGTTCAGCCTCAAGTAGGGCGCGCTCATTGGTTAAACGAACTGTCTCGTCATAAAGAGACCTTTCATCTTTCAACTCATGCTGCGTGTCATCATTCACTGGCTCTTTTTCATCAGCTTCCTCGGTCTCCGGCAGTTCAGTAATTTTAAAAGATAGAGAAACAGGCGGCTTAACTTTGCCAGCGTCATCACCAGCACCAGCACTAACCTTGGCAAAAACATCCGCGGCAGTTTCAGCATCCGTGTCTACAGCTTCTGTCTCCACAACATCCATGCCCTCAAGCGCTGAGGCCTCCTCATCCACAGAGGCATCGTCTTTCAGAGAGATATCATCCGCACTCAAAGGCGTTTTAACAGGAGCACCAGCAGTTAAATAAGCCGCATTAAGAACCCGCCGATCAAACACATCAGCTTCCATCATTTGAGCAGCATAATAAGTCTGCACATCATTCACTAACAAAGCGGCCTGCTCAATCCAGTTTTCTCGCGCAACCCGCGAGGGGTCACCCAAATCGTGAGAAATTTCAAGTATCTGCTCAGCGGAAAATTTAGCAACCTGCTCAAACCGCACAATATCATGGCGATTAAGATGCGCTTCGGTCTCGGCATCAATTCCATTTATTAAAGTCAGGTTATTTCGCTCTGCCTTGGAAACATCAGCAACCTCAAGCGCGTCATCGTCTATCATCACGTCGCGCACCTGTTGGTCCTCTAAACCACCATCAGATATCGAGGCCGCATCCTCTTCCTGCTCATCATGATGAGGATCAACACCGGAACCAAATTCTGGCAGTGCTTCAGTCTCTACAGCGGGCTCAGCTGGCATCTGGGCGGCAGGTTGAATAATAAGGCGTGGTTGCAACTGTTCTTCAGGTGATAAGGCCTCACCCTCTGTCTGGCCATCATCATAATGTCCAGCATCAAAATACATCTCAGCATCAGGCACCAGAATGCCGTTTATCTCATCGATAAAAACAGTTACTTCACTGGCTTTTTGTACGGCGAGGTTTTTTTGAATGAGAGAAATATCAGGAGCGGCTTGAATATCTTCCAGCAAACGACCAATTGCCGAGATCACATCATCAACAGACTGTAGAATACGTTCATCAGTGGAACTCATGGGGAACGCCCTTTTACCGAAATCAACCGAAAGCCACCATCCATAGGGGTTGTAGCTTCACTCTTTTAAAACAGCCCAGTATTGAGAGTATAAAACATGCCCAACAAGTCAGATCTATCCAATATTAAAGCTGCCTTTTGCAGCTGTGATAGAAACACAAAAACCAAGCTCAGCATCACTATAGCCCACCCCCCGTTAAAACAGAGTTAGCAGCCATTAACCTATCCAATCAAAAACATCGATAGCATCAGACTTATGCAATTAGGGCTGATAGCAGTGATGCCAGACTTTGCGTCATTTTAATGGAGAGAACATGGCATCAAGGCCATTTCCATAGCGAAACCAGCCAAAACAGCCAAGATTCAACAAAAAAAGAGCGCCCTGTTGAAAAAGGCGCTCTCTAATAAAAAGATCTGTCAAGCTGCCATACCAGAAGCATGGCAGCAGGTATATTTACGCATTACGCGCTTCTTCAAGCGTCTTCATGCCAGGCTTTTTCGCCCCAACAAGACAAGACATATTGCCCGGCGCATGCTGGTTGTTCAGCATTTTCATATGGGCTTCAGGGATACGATCCCATTCAAAAACCTCAGACATGCAAGGATCAACCCGCTTTTCAATCACAAGGCGGTTAGCGCTTGCAGCTTGTTTCAGATGGGCAAAGTGAGACCCTTGAACACGCTTCTGGTGCATCCAGACATAACGGGCATCCATGGTCAGGTTAAAACCTGTGGTACCAGCACAAAAAACAATCATGCCGCCGCGCTTAGCAACAAATGTTGAAACGGGAAAAGTTGATTCACCCGGGTGCTCAAACACCATATCAACATTGTTACCCTTACCGGTGATGTCCCAGATGGCAGCACCGAACTTACGCGCTTCCTTGAACCAGGCCGCATACTCTTCGCTGTTAACAGTTGGCAGTTGGCCCCAGCAATTAAAGTCTTTCCGGTTCAAAACAGCTTTTGCGCCAAGATCCATAACGAAATCACGTTTGGATTCATCAGAGATAACACCAATCGCATTAGCACCAGCCGCTTTAATCAGCTGCACGGCAAAAACGCCAAGACCACCAGATGCACCCCAAACAAGCACATTCTGACCAGGCTTAACTTCATGCGGCATGTGACCAAACAGCATCCGGTAGGCTGTTGCCAGTGTCAGTGTATAGCAAGCCGACTGTTCCCATGTCAGATGCTGTGGCCGTGGCATAAGCTGTTGTGCCTGTACACGTGAAAACTGGGCAAAGGAGCCATCTGGCGTTTCATAACCCCAGATTTTTTGCGTCGGTGAATACATAGGGTCACCGCCATTGCATTCCTCATCATCGCCATCAGTCATGTTACAGTGAACAACAACTTCGTCGCCGACTTTCCAGTTTTTCACATCGGAGCCAACAGCCCAGACAACACCAGCTGCATCAGAGCCAGCAACGTGGAAATCATTTTTATGAACATCAAACATGGATACCGGCACACCGCGCGAAGCCCAGACACCATTATAGTTGACACCAGCCGCCATGTTGAAAACCAGCACATCTTTCGGGCCCAGTGTCCAGGTTGGCACAGTTTCAACCTGCATCGCTTTATCCGGCGCACCCTCACGCTCACGGCGAATTGCCCAGGCGTACATTTTTTCAGGCACATGGCCAAGCGGCGGAATCTCACCGACTTCGTAAAGGTCTTTTTCTGACATTAGAGTTCCTTACCTATCTCCCTGATAGTTCAATCATTTAAAAGGCGCCATGAATATGCAAAGCGAAATATGATCGTCATTACATTCAGAACAATAAATTTGCGCGCCGTTTGCCAAGCAGGCATTCCGGTCAGGTGATAAAAGTACAATTCTGACAAGTCAATACGTTTATCCAGTAAAGATTTAATAGAAGACCGTCTTAAATAAATCTCAACGCTTCCCTGCTATAAACTTTAGACGAATGTAGGACAATTAGATTGTAGCATAACAAAGTCGGGGCGGTTCATGAGTAAGATTCAACAATACGAATTGAATTTTGATCAAAAACAAAACCTTGAAACGACATTTGTTAAATCCCCAAGCCGTATTTCTTACCTTATGCCCCCCAGATATTGCCCCAAAATAACAAGCCTTGCGATCACCCTGACTATGGTTGGTGTCTGCCTGGTTGCGTATTATTGCTATGCCTACATTTATCACACACCTATGGTAGAAACGGTCCACCTGATAAAACTGCTTCTAGAATTGGCATTCCTCTTCCTTTGCACAGCAGCCGTCTGGAAACACGCCATCATACGGGGTTAATACCCCTCATTTCCTCATAATCAGACGGTTACAAGGTCAGGGTTTCTGTAAATTCAAACCTGAGGCCGCGGCCAAAACGGCAATTTTCTGCTCCCCCCTGGGCTAAACAACCATAAGTAGTGAATACACCTGCAAATACAGCAGGTTATCAGATACCCCCTCTAATTTCTAAGACCCCCTATTGCCAGAAAGTATTGGATTTTATCTGCGTCAATTTGTGTTTTTATCTTATCCAAAAGCACGAAGAAAAATCACAAATCCCAAAATAATCCTAGGGAAGGGACTTTAATATTATGCACCCAAGTCGAAATAGACTGCTCGCAAAACTGCTTGTGGCCGCTGCCCTAATAGCACCAGCCCCAATGTTGCAAGCTTCAGATAGAAACATCACAGACAAAGAGATATCAGATGAATCTAACACATCTGATTGGCTCGCTTACGGACGGACACACTCTGAACAGAGATTTAGCCCGCTAAGTGACATCAACACAGACAATGTCGGCAAACTAAAACCAGAATGGTTCGTTGATCTGCCCGACAAATCAGACATGGTCGGCACACCATTGGTTGTTGACGGCATCATGTATTATATCGGCGCCATGAACATCGTCAGAGCATTTGATGCCCGCACTGGTAAAGAGCTTTGGGAATATGACCCGGAAGTGGCTGAAAAAATTGAAACCGGTTATCAGCGCAAGGTTTTCTGGAAACATAACCGCGGCCTCTCCACATATGGTGACAAACTATTCCTCGCAACCTGGGACGGCCGCCTGATCGGCATCAACCGTAAAACCGGTAAGGAAGTTTGGTCAGCCCGCACTTTTGAGCAATCAGAACCCCTGAATATTACCGGTCACCCAAAAGCGTTTGACGGCAAAGTATTCGTTGGTAATGGCGGCACAGAATTAGGCCCCACACGCGGTTATGTCACCGCTTATGACGCTGAAACCGGCAAACAACTCTGGCGCTTCTATATCGTGCCTGGCAATCCTGCTGATGGCTTTGAAGATGAAGCCCAGGAAATGGCCGCCAAAACCTGGAACGGTAAATGGTGGGAACATGGCGGCGGTGGTAACGCCTGGCATGGCTGGACCTATGATAAGGAATTCAAACAACTTATCTTCGGTACAGGTAATGGCTCCCCCTGGAACAGAAAAGTCCGCAGCCCTGGCGGCGGTGACAATCTATTCCTGAGCTCCGTTGTCGCGCTTGATGCCGACACAGGTAAGTATAAGTGGCATGTTCAGACAGCCCCTGGTGAAACCTGGGATTACACCTCCTGCATGGACATTATTCTCGCTGATCTAAAGATCGATGGTAAGGATGTGAAAGCAGCACTGCACGCACCAAAGAACGGTTTCTTCTACGTGATAGACCGCTCAAACGGCAAAGTGATCTCAGCTGAAAAATTCGCAGATGTGAACTGGTCAACCAAATTCGATCTTAAAACGCAGCGCCATATCGTTTCTGAAAACGCCTGGTACAATGACGGTGAGGAAAACATCTACCCATCAGCATTCGGTGCACACACATGGCATGCCATGTCCTACAACCCAAAACTTGGTCTTGTCTTCATCCCGACAAACCACCTGGGTAACACCTTTAAAGACGAAGGCGCAAAAACAGACACCAGCTTCCGCGCTGAAAAGCACAAGCTGGGCATTGCCCTTTCAGGCTGGCTGTTGACCAAAGACCCGCATGAAACCCGCGGTTCACTACAAGCCTGGGACCCGGTTAAAAACAAGCGTGTCTGGCAGGTAAACCAGAAAAACCCTTGGGGTGCTGGTACACTCACCACAGCTGGCAACCTTGTTTTCCAGGGTCTACCAGATGGTAAGCTGAAAGCTTATGACGCTCGCAATGGCAAAATCCTCTGGGAATATGATGCCGGTCTTGGCATCTCAGCCCCGCCAATCACCTATAAGCTTGATGGCAAGCAAATGGTCTCGCTGCTTATCGGACCAGGTGGTGCCCTTGCCTCTAACTTTGGCGGCTCAGGTGAACTGGGCTTTGAAAACTTTGGTTGGCAATATGGCTTGCACCAGCGCCGTATCATCACTTTCTCACTAGATGGTAAGGTCGTTGTTCCAGCACAACCAAAACCTCAAATTGTGCAGCCGATCTTCGATAAGAAATTCGAGATCGACAAAGAAAAAGCAGCCTCAGGTGGCACCACCTATGCCGTTAATCTTTGTGTCGCCTGTCATGGTGCCAATGCAATTGCCGGTGTGAAGGCACCAGACCTTAGAGCGTCTAAAGCTCTGCTTAAAGGCAATGAAAAATTGTTTGAGCAGGTCGTCCGCGGTGGTGCTCTCTTGAGTAACGGTATGCCGAAGTTCCCAGAACTAACTGACGAGGAACTTGAAGGTTTGCGCCATTACATCCGCCAGCAGGCACATGAGGGAAGTAGCACAGGTGCTGGCCACTAAGTCCTGACCACTTGCCTATCAGACAAGAATAAATATGCCGCCCTGAGGTTCGTCTCCTTGGGCGGCATATTATATTTTGCGGCATATAATATTAAAGCTCAGCTCAGCCTTAGCTTTAATACGAAGCGGAGCGCATGTGCCTCAAACTCATTTCCGAATAATCATCAGAAAAAAGAACCCGACAAATGAAAAAACGCCCAGACATTCCTGTCTGAGCGTTCTCTTGTAATATTAAAACCCGCTATGCCAACAGCCGAAAAATCAGATCAGCTGTTACAAGCCTATCACAAAACTAGATGATGATTACTGGTCAGACGGAGATTCGTCATCTGAAGGAGCTTCATCATCTGAAGGCGCCTCATCATCTGAGGGAGCTTCATCATCAGAAGGCACATCTTCATCTGAAGGTGCATCTTCGTCAGCTTGCGCTTGTTCTTCACTTGATTGATCATCAGAATAGCTGTCATCAGCAGCATATTGCTGCTCAGGATCATCGACATAAATCATGCCATCTTCAAGAAAAGCCACTTCATTACCATCAAATGAGAATTCCTGGCCATCAGTTAGCTTTACAACACAAGCGTTCAGGCAAACATCTTTAAGCGTATCACCAGCGGCGATTGTATAAGTGCTCTCTTTGCCTTCTTCCACTATGACGATGGATTGGTCATTTTGCTCACTATTTGTCAGCTCAACCGCGTGAACCGGAGACGCCAGGCCAAACAGGCTCATAGCAACAACAGTTTTCACAACAAAATTCATTTAAAGTAATCCTTCCAATAAGGAAAATGTTAATCGTCTGAGGGGGTCAGGCAAGCACCCGCTAGGGGCGGCGCCAAAGGCTGCCGTTCCATCAATGAACATCAAGCAGCCAGCCTTTTTATTGGCGCAAATTTTCCCTCTTGCGAGTTAGATTACTCATAACTTTAAATTTGAAAAGTGAATTTATTCGCTTATTATTATCGAAATTTTCGATAGATAAAATTTAACAAAAACGCCAATTTACCAAAAACGCTGTGTCACATCGCGCCCGTAACCAGTTGCACCACTAAAACAGTTGCAAAACTAAAATATAAGGCCGGAGAGCCCATGGATATCAATCTGATAAAAACATATCTCGCTATAGTCGAAAGCGGCAGTTTCGTTGACGCGGCAGATAAAATCCATATCACCCAGTCAACTGTTTCATCGCGCATTAAAAATCTGGAGCAACAACTCGGCCAACCCCTCTTCCACCGCTCAAAGGCAGGCGCCACCCTCACCCAGACCGGTGAGCAATTTTACAAACACGCCATCGCTTTACTAAGGGTATGGGAACATGCCCGGCTCGATGTCGGGCTAGCAGAAGAACATCAGAACCACATCTCCATCGGCGGGCAGGTCAGTTTATGGGATGGCTTTTTGTTAAGCTGGCTTGTTGGCATGCGCCGTAATTTTCCTGAAAGCGCCATCACCGCCACCATGGGCCATTCATCGGTGTTATTGCAGCGGCTTGTTGAAGGCACGCTTGATATCGCCGTTTTATACCGCCCCACCCAGCGCCCCGGCTTAATATTAGAGCATATTTTCGATGAAGAGCTGGTTCTGGTAACCAGCAATGAACAAGACACAAGCCGCCCGGGGCAAAATTACGTGCTCGTAAATTGGGGGCCAGAATTTATGGCAGATCACGCCGCCGCTTACCCGGAAATGAAATGCCCCGCCTTAAATCTGGATCTTGGCGCTCTGGCAATCACCTATCTGCTAGAAGAGAAAGCAGCAGGCTATTTTCCCATCCGCACATCACAGCCTTATATTGAAAGCGGTAAATTAAAACTCATCCCCCGCGCGCCGCGCTTCGTTTATCCCGTCTATGCCGTTTATAATGAAGTGCTGGATGATAATATCCTCCCCGCCCTGGAAACTCTCCGCACCATTGCCGCCGATTTCTAAGCCCTCATGTACCATCTGGCATAAGAGGGAGCCCAATTCTCAGCTACTCATTTCCCTCAATTTTCTGCCACAAGTCAGGCCGCCGCAGCTTGGTAATCGCCTCAGCCTCAGCTTGCCGCCATTCATCGATTTTTTTGTGATTCCCCTCTAACAGAACAGAAGGGATCTCAAGGCCCTCAAATTCACGCGGTCTTGTGTAATGTGGATGCTCCAGCAAATTTGCCTCAAAGCTTTCATTGTCAAGGCTGCTAGCCGCACCAACCACCCCCGGCAACAACCTCACCACCGCATCTAGCAGGCAATAAGCAGCCATTTCGCCGCCGGTCATAACGAAATCACCGATTGAAACTTCTTCAAGCTGACGCGCCTCAATCGCACGCTCATCAAGCCCCTCAAAACGCCCACAAAGCAATAGCAATTCAGGCTCAAGCGCCAACTCTTTCGCAAACTCCTGATCAAACATCCGTCCCCGAGGCGAAAGATAAATACGCCGTGCGTTAGGGGCTATCTTAAGCCCGGCATCAATGGTCTGCGCCGCCACATCCGCACGCATCACCATGCCCGGCCCGCCGCCGGCTGGCGTATCATCAACCGTGCGGTGTTTATCGAGGGCAAAGTCTCTGTAATTCAACGTATCGAGCGACCATAACCCCTGCTTCAAAGCGTTCCCCGTTACGCTACAGCCTAGAGGCCCGGGGAATAGCTCTGGAAATAAAGTCAGGCAAACAGCCTTAAACCGGGTCTGTGAATTATCGTCTGCCATAGTGTTTTGGCCTCTATTCTTACCTATAAAGGGTGGGTCTTGCTCTTCTAACAGCCACACCCTTCTTTGACCAGTTCACAAAAAAAGCCGCCCAAAACTGGCGGCTTTGTAACAATCTTAAAATAACAAAACATATGCCTAAATTAACAAAGACACATGGCCCAACAAGTCACTTGCTTTAGAACCGCCCGGCAATAATAAATCACCGGATTATAAAGAAACAAATAGCGGGCAGGATAATGAGCGCAATAAGGCTTCTAGCTTTTTCTCACCCTCAATAATCGGGCAAGACGGCATAGCAAATAGCAGCCCGGTTTTTGTGCGCTCCACTTCCCAAACAAGACGAGACTGATCAAACCGCCGCAGCCCAAGCACATCCACCGGCCCAGTAAAGTCATTGTCAAAACTGGCGATTAAATCTTCGCCATGGTCAATAATATCACCGATACAAAAAATGCGCAGCGACGTCGCCATTTGTAAAAAGCTTTGTAAAAGAGGCAAACCCTTCTTCCAGGCTTTCATGTCATGCACAACGATAGAGACAGGACCGCCAGTTTGGCGTGCCCCGGGCCCTGCCATCAACACACCGCGCAAACCACCAATTTCTGTTAACTGCTTGAAATCACGCACCAGCTGCCGCGCAGACTGGTTTTCACCGAGTACAAAAACATTCTCTTGCTGAGAGGCGTCACGAATGCGCGCCGGGCCATCACCGTTCAGCGCTTCAAACTCGGTTTCAATATCCATATCATTAGACCGGCGCCTAATCTCCCGGCTCATCGCCCGAAGCGCGCTTTTCGTCTCGCGCCTCAGCTCATGCAGCTCAAGGCCTCGTGTTGCGCCAAACAACCGAACCTCATTTGAAAAGCTATAACGAGACGCCTTGATCAGCATCTCATCTTCCAGGAAATATGCTCGAACAGGAACCCCAGCGCTTTTAGCAAACTCAAAACCAGCTGTTAAAGCAGCGTCGTTTGGACAGCGACTGCCAAGTTTGAATATAATTTGTTCCGTCATTAGTGGGCCTCTCCCATCACATGAAGAAGACCCTATTTGATTCGCACGGTAAAATTGAAGAAAATAAGGCGCTAGAATCGAAATAGATAAAGAGTCAATTGAAATAACTTAACTTTTAACTATCAATATCGTTGAATTTCCGCCTCATTACTGCCATTTCCATCAACCGCGCTTCAACCGCCCGGTTCACAGAGCCTTTGCTAAAGGTCCCACCCCGGCTGCGCTTACCGGCAGACATACCGGTTAATACCTCTAGCGCTTCATCAATATCCTTCACCATGTGGATATGGAATTTACCGCGACCACACGCCGTCACCACATCTTCGCGCAGCATCAGGTTAACCCGGTTAGCATAGGGCACAACAACCCCCTGTTCACCAGTGAGCCCGCGCGCCTTACAAATATCAAAGAAGCCTTCAATCTTTTCATTCACACCGCCAATAGCCTGCATCTGCCCAAGCTGGTTTATCGAGCCAGTAATAGCAATCCCCTGGCGAATTGGCGCATTCGCCAAAGCGGAAAGTAAGGCAACCAGCTCTGCCGCTGAAGCGCTATCCCCGTCAACACCTTGATAGCTCTGCTCAAACACCAAACTCGCGCTTAAGGAGAGCGGCATGGTTTGAGCATAAGTGCCAGCAAGATACCCCCAAAGGATCATCACACCCTTAGAGTGCAGCGAACCACCAAGCTCTGCTTCGCGCTCAATATCAGTGACACGGCCAGAGCCCAAGCGCACCCGGGCGGTTATCCGGCTAGCCCGACCGAAAGAAGAATCGCCAATCTCCATCACGCTCAAAGCATTTATCTGACCAATCTCGGTGCCATCAGTTGCAACCATATGCAGGTCCCGCAACACAGCTTCGCGCAGCTTATCCCTGACATGAGAGGCTCTCCCTTCACGTTGCCGCAAAGTTTTATGAACATCTTCATGAGTAATATTTTTGCGGCCAGCGTCTTTCGCCCAGTAATCAGCCTCTTCAAGCACATCCTGTAAGGTCACAAAATTAATCTCAAGCTTTTCAGCATCACCAGCTTGCCGCGCGCTTTCTTCAATCAACCCTGCCACACCAACCGAATCCATCGCCCGTAGCTTGCGTCGCCGCAATACCGCAGCGATTAACCTGGCATAGGCAATCTCAACATCACGCGTGCGGTCAACCTGCGCATCAAACTCAGCCTGAATTTTAAACAGCTGAGTAAATTCATGGTCCGTTTCTTTCAAATGATGGTAAAGCTGCCGCTCACCGAACAAAATCACCCGCACATTTAAGGGGATTGGTTCTGGTTGCAGGCTGATAGGCCGTGAAACATCACCATCATCAATCGGCGATTCCACCCGAACAAATTTTGCCAGCAATGCCCTCTTCACACCTTCCCAAGCATGCGGGTTCTGCATCAGCTTCTCAGCATCGAGCAACAAAACACCGCCATTCGCCTGATGTAACGCCCCGGCTTTAATCATAGTGTGGTCAGTATTCACTGTGCCAAGTTCAGCCAGCGTCTCAACAGCACCAACAAGCTGGCTAATGGTCGGGTTCATCACCTTTAACACAGGCGCACCGGTTTTCTTGCCGCGCCCACCGGCAGGCTCTGTCACCAGCACATTCACCATATAGCGGCGAAACCTCGGATCATCGACGGAAGATGCATAGCGGTTCTCTAAGACATTTGCGATTTCACCACCGGTAAACAGCCCGACATGGCGAACAAGGTCACCCTCGACGTCATCAAGATAAGCCCCAATAAGGTCAAACCCGCCAAACCTGGTGCGCACAGTTGAAAGAGAGGCGCTTACAGCCTTATGCGCCATATCAACATTAAGTGCCTGCAACTGCTCTGCCCGCTCTTTCTGTTGCTGCGGGAGCCGCTCCATAATTTCAGAAAGCTGCCGCTCAAGATCCTTGATTTTCGCTTCAACAATACGGCGCTCACTCAAAGGTTTAGACGCAAAATCATCCGGCTCAATAATCTCACCATCTTCAAGTGGCAACATGGTAAAACCGCTCGCAGTGCGCACAATTTGAATGTCTTTGGTCAGCGCAAGATCCACAAGGTTATCAATCGCATCTTCCTGGTCGCTCTCAAAGGAAAGATCAATAATCCGCCGCCTGGAAAGATACTCCTCAGAATCAAACAGCGCCGGTAAGCCAACCCGCAGCTCATCAACCATATCGACCATCATCTGAGCAAATTCAGGCCCTTCGCCAGGCTTCATCTCAATGGCAACAGGGCGGTGCGCTTGGCGAAAATTATGAACATAAACCCAATCAGAAGGGGCGGGCCATCCGGGTACAACCTCATCCAGCATGCCTTCAATGGTTTTCAACTTGCCCGACCCATGTGGCCCAATTGCAAATATATTGAAGCGATCAGCCCTCAGGTTAAGGCCAAGTGAAACAGCTTCAAGCCCGCGTTCCTGGCCCAATAGCCCATCAAGCGGTTCAAGTTCAGCAGTAGAGAGAAACCCAAGCGTCGCCGGGTTCGTCGCCCGCCTCAGATCGGCAAGCTTAATCGCATCCCGGCCTTGCTTTTGGCGACCGCGAAATCCGTCCCGTTTCGAACTTGAAAACATTCCAATTCCCCACTTAAATTTTCTGACAAGCGCATTTGATCACACCCGCAACGCGCCCAAAAAATATCTCTTAATGCCCGCTAACATAAAGGAGAAGACCGGTGCTGACCCGGTTTTATCGGCCAACACCCCCCATTTACCCCCAATATTTTATCATTTCTCTCACCCCATATTTATCTCACCGCAAATGGCCAGCAGTTATAAGCGCGATGTAGGGAAAAGTTGCAAATACTGACCAAGCGAAATAAGGACAAGGAAGGGTGTGCCGGAGACGAGTGTGGAAGGTGCTCGCATGGCTCGCGGCTCTAAAAGCTCACCGCAATAGCTAGCGGTCCTCACCCCAGCTAACATATGTCAGCGGGGTGGTGGATCAACTTAATAAAAAGAGAAACAAGTGATGCACTATAGCGCTCTTTTCGAAGTGGCGTTTTTAGGGCTCATCAGACCAACATGCAGTGAGAGTTAAAGTTACACCGGTTAGCTTAGCGCGGGGCTCGTTTTGCTAAAATGCGCTGCAATGTCCGGCGATGCATATTCAAGCGGCGCGCCGTTTCAGAAACATTGCGGTTACATAATTCATAGACCCGCTGAATATGTTCCCAGCGCACCCGGTCAGCAGACATAGGGTTCTCTGGTGGGGCGGCTTTTTCACCTGTTGCCAGCAAAGAGGCAACCACATCATCCGCATCAGCCGGCTTTGCCAAATAATCAATCGCACCAAGCTTCACAGCTGTCACCGCCGTTGCCAGATTGCCATAGCCGGTTAGCACAACAGCACGCGCACCCGGCCGCGCTTCAGAAAGCGCCTCAATCACCTGCAGACCATTACCGCCATTCAACCGCATATCAACCACAGCAAATGCTGGTGGCGCCTCGCGCACAAGCGCCAGTCCATCATCAACATTATCAGCCGTTTTCACATCAAAGCCGCGCGATTCAAGCGCACGGGAAAGGCGGTTGAGAAAGGACTGATCATCCTCAACCACGATTAATGACCGATCCTCAATTTTCGACCAGTCGATCGCATCCATGACCACAATATTCTCCAATCTTGACGGCCATACAGCGCCATAACGCCGCCTAATATTGATCTAAAAGCAAGATTTTAGGCAAAAAAAGACATATAGCAAAGAAATTCTGCACTTAAATACCCAGACCCGTCTAATTTTTACTCACTAAGTCGAGGTTTCTTGCAAACCGATATCGATTTGTTTGCGCGGCCATTCAAGGATAACATATGCCCCCTTGCCGGGCGCACGCCGGTTACCAAATTCCATTTCAGCGCCCGAGCGCTCCAGCAACGTCTTAGAGATAAAAAAGCCAAGCCCCATGCCAAAAGCCTCCTCTTCATCCTCTCGGGCAGGCAAAGTAGCGCGCGTCGAGACAAAAGGCTCCCCAAGCTTTTTTAGTAATTCAGAAGAAAAACCCGGCCCATCATCTGAAATCTCAAGACGAATAGTATGAGCATCCCACTCAGCGTTTAACTCAGTGTGGCTCTTGGAAAATTCAACGGCATTCTCAACAATATTACCCAGCGCATAAATAATCCCCGGATTGCGGTATATGACCGGCTCTTTATCATAGGGTGGCATCGTCTCAGCTTTTGGCCCAACCTTCACTGATATATTTTCATCAAGCGCTTTCAGCGGTTGCGCCACCTCTTCCAATATATCTTCGACAGTTGAGGTCTCCACCCAAAAATCACCATGGCTACCGACATCAGAAAGGGATTGCAAAATCTCACGGCAGCGCACCGCCTGGCTGCGGATCAGAGATATATCTTCTCGCATAGGGCTTTCTTGCGGCAGCTCTCGCTCTAACTCTTTTGCCACCAGAAAAATTGTTGAAAGCGGGGTACCAAGCCCATGGGCCGCCGCCGCCGCTAACCCATCAATAGCTGAAAGTTTCTGCTCCCGTGCCAGCGTTGCCTCAGTCGCCGCCAGTGCCGCAGACATAACCCGGCTTTCATTTGAAATGCGCCAACTGAAAAAGCCAATAAACGCCATGGCACAAATCAAGGACACCCAGTTACCAAGCCGGTAGGCATCAGGAAACACCAACCCGCCCGCCGTATACCAGGGCAAAGGCATATAATCGAAAGATATAAGTGATGCTGCAAGCAGCGCCAGGATAGAGAGGGTCACAGTCGAGCGTGTGCCCAATGAGGCTGCAGAAATTGCAATCGGCGCCACCAGCAATGAAGCAAAAGGATTTAGGATGCCCCCTGTCAGATAGAGCAGCAACGCCAATTGAACAATATCGTAAGCCAACATCCAGGTGCCAAGCTGGTTAGTTACCATTTTGATGTTCTTAAAAAGATTATGAACAACAACATTAATTACAGCCGAAAGCGCAATCGCCATCAGCGTAAATAGAATGGGGAAAGAAAATTCCAGCCAGAAATACACAAAAAACACGGCAGCCAGCTGCCCAGCGACAGCAATCCATCTGAGCCGAACAATTGTGCGTAACCTTAAATTACTGCGGGTAATAATTTCTCTATGAGCCATAAGAAGGAAGATGAAGTATTTTCAGATAAAGAACAATATTTTTCCAAAAACTAAACCCAGCCAAGCACTTAAAAGCTATAAACACCATCCCGCCAATTTAGCGCTTAGCTCGCGCCAACCAGCAATTTAAAAACGAGATAAATTACATTAAGCCCATTGCGTAAACTGATACCACTGCGTCAAAGCATCTCGTTTGAAATCCTTGACGCTGCCTCCCCCGCGCCGTTACTCTCCGCCCTATAATCTCAATTGCAATTAAGCTTCTGTCATAAACATTTCTGTCTCAAGGAATATGTACCCATCATGCGTGCCAATCAGATATTCATTATTTTTATGGCTTTTTGTTTTGGCGCTTTAGCTGCCATCTGGCTCTATGCACTGGAAAATCAGCCCAGCCGCGTCAAAACAGAAACGATCGGCCAGGCATTGGTTGGCGGTCCGTTCACCTTGAAAGACCAAGATGGCAAAACCCGCAGTGATACTGATTTCGCAGGTAAATATATGATGGTTTATTTCGGCTATACCTACTGCCCGGATATCTGCCCGACAGACCTTTCCAAAATGACCCGTACCCTGGAAATCCTAAGCAAAAAAGACAAGGGCAATAAAGCTGAGTTGATTCAACCAATTTTTATCACCGTTGACCCTGAGCGCGATAATAGCGAGCAGCTGAAAGACTATATCAGCAATTTCCATCCTCGCCTCATCGGCCTCACCGGCACAAGCGAAGACATTGAAAAAGCCAAAAAGGCTTACAAGGTTTATGCTGTTAAAGTAGATGCAGAAGGCAAAACCGGAACAGATATTAAAGGTGATGATTACCTTATGGATCATTCCCCCCAGACATTTCTAATGGGGCCGGATGGAAAGTTCGTCCGCTTCTTCCGCTTCTCAGAAACAGCGCCGCAAATTGCAGCCGCATTAGATAAAATTATCCCGAGCCCAAAAAACTAACAGCAAGTGGCCACACTAACCGCAGCGGCTCAATAGGCGCACCACAAAGCCCCGTTAAAAACACCATCAGTCATCGGCGCGAATCAGCTACCCTAATTGAGTAGGGTGGTGAGCATATGCGCGAACAAATTAAAACCGCAAAATTCATATGGCATGTGAGTCTCAGTAACAGACAACAGCAGAGCGACACCTCAAAGTGACACTGCAGAAAAAACAGCTCGCATCAGATAACTTTGTGATTGATCCTGAAGCTGATGATGTGGCACTCACTTAAACAAGGCGGTATGAAAAAATAAAAACACACGCCTGCATCACCACCGCTTTTAAAACGGTAAGAATAGTAGAGCACCATAAAACGCTCTGATTTCTGATAGCATCAAGAACCAGAAATTTCTGAGTTAGGGAATTCGGGAGTAGGGAAGAAGAGGCATATGCTGCAAAGCCATAAACGCATGGCAGCTAAAGCCCTCATAAACATCGCGGCACTCTCAAGGCCTAACAACTTTGAGGGGTTGGTGTTTTAAACTATCCCCCGGCACACCACCTCACTTATAGTTGAGCAGATCATTTCGGTTAAATAGTGCAGCTGCCAGAAACAGCCCGCGGTGAAGGGCTCACCCTCTTATGAGAGAGACTAAAAGACGCGTAGAATAAAGAGGCAAAACATATGCGATGGGCCCCCCGCCTAAAATCAGGAACACTAAAAAAACTACAGCATGGCGAGGTCATCGCCCTTGAGAATTTTGAGGTCCCGATAGAGTTTCGTCGTCACCCCAAAGCCCGCCGCCTAACCCTGCGCGTCAGTGCTACAAACCGCAGCGTCATCATCACCGCGCCTCCCTTTTGCAGCGACCATGAAACCATTTCATTTCTGGAGCGGCATCGCTCCTGGCTACATCAACAAATTGAAAAATTGCCAGAACCAGCACCCTATAAAAATGGCAGTAGCTTGCCACTCCGCGGTGTTGACCATCAAATAATCTTCGCTGGTAAGACAAGAGGCAAAGGTGTCGTCTGGACATGCAACGAGGATAAGCCCACTCTTTATGTCGCCGGCAATGAAGAGTTCGCCCCCCGCCGTCTACAAAACTGGCTAAGAAAAGAAGCGCGCTCTGACCTTGTTAAACACAGCTGTTGGCATGCTGAAAATCTTGGTGTGACCTTCCGAAAAATTATGATCAAAGATCAGCGCAGCCGCTGGGGGTCTTGCTCTTCACGGCTGGTGCTCTCTTATTCCTGGCGGTTGATTTTAGCGCCGCCAAATGTGCTTGAGTATGTCGCCGCCCATGAGGTCGCGCACTTGCTTGAAATGAACCACGGCCCCAACTTCTGGAAGCTAGTTGCCAAAACAATGCCTGAATATGAAGACGCTAAAAACTGGCTCCGCGCTGAGGGTATGAACCTTCACCGCTATGGCGCATCGAGCTAACCACCTGAATTTATTCAAGTTAATATAAAAAAGGCGGGTAGTTACTCCCGCCTTTTTGCCTATTTTAGCTCTTTGATCATGATAATAACCGCACTAGTCATCAGCACATTGAGCGGCTAACTCTACCGGCTCACATTATAAGCAGCCAGAGCCGCCATGTTTACAATATCCCGATCCTTAGCGCCAAGCGGCACCAGCTGCACAGATTTTTCGAGACCAACCAATAGCGGCCCAATAACTGTGCCTTCAGATAATTCCTGCAACATCTTCGTTGCAATGCTGGCAGAGTGGAACGCCGGCATGATCAGAATATTCGCAGTATCAGTTAACCGGCAGAATGGGTAAAGTGCCATTGCCTCCCGGTTCAATGCCACATCCGCTGCCATCTCACCATCATACTCAAAATCCACACCGCGCTCATCAAGCATCTCAACCGCTTCCCGCACCCGGTTCGAGCGCTCCCCCTCAGGGTGCCCAAAGGTTGAGTAAGCAAGCATCGCAACTCGTGGCTCATAGCCAAACCGGCGCGCCACTCTCGCCGCCTCAATAGCAATATTGGCCAGCTCCTCAGAGGTCGGCATATCATGCACAGACGTATCCGCCACCATCACAGCCCGGCCGCGATTAAGGAATAGTGAGACACCTATTGGTGTATGATCTTCCTTAGCGTCAAGCACCTTGCAAATATCTTCAAAAGCAATAGATGAATTCCGCGTTACACCAGCGACCATCGCATCAGCATGGTCATGGGCCACCATACAGGCACCATAAATTATCCGGTCAGTATTGGTCATCCGCAAGCAATCACGAAGCAGATAGCCCTTCCGCTGCAGACGTTTATATAAAAACTCAGCATAAAGCTCATTATGCTCAGATAGCCGCGCATTACGGATCTCAAACACATCGCGGTATTCAATACCAGCCAATTTAAAGGCCTTTAGAATCTCAGGCTCACGGCCGATGAGCACCGGCTGGCCAAGGCCAAGATTATAGAAGGTATTCGCAGCCCGAACCACCTGCTCCTCTTCGCCCTCGGCAAACACCACGCGCCGCGGGTCTTTCTTCACTTTTTGGAAAACCGTATGCAGCCACCCCGCCACAGGATCAAGCCGTGCAGATAACCGGTGGCCATATTCTTCCATGTCTATGATGGGCGCGCGCGCAACACCGCTATCCATCGCAGCTTTAGCAACGGCAGATGGAATATGGCTAATGAGCCGTGGGTCAAATGGCGCGGGGATAATATAGTCAGGCCCATAACGGGGGCGCATGCCATGGTAAGCCGCCGCCACATCATCCGGCACATCTTCACGGGCCAGCTTCGCAATGGCCTCAGCGGCCGCAATTTTCATCGCCTCATTAATCTCAGACGCATGCACATCCAGCGCGCCCCGGAAAATATAAGGGAAGCCAAGCACGTTATTCACCTGGTTCGGATAGTCAGAGCGCCCCGTCGCCATAATCGCATCATCTCGCACCTCAGCCACAGCCTCAGGCGTAATTTCAGGGTCGGGATTCGCCATCGCAAAAATAATCGGTTTATCAGCCATCGACTTGACCATATCCTGGGTCATAATACCGCCAGCTGAAAGGCCGTAGAAGACATCGGCCCCTTTAATGGCATCTTCAAGTGTCCGCGCATCTGTTTCAGCGGCATGGGCAGATTTCCATTGGTCCATACCACCGCTGCGGCCTTTGTAAATCACCCCGCGGCGATCAATCAACAGCGCATTGTCATGCGGCAGGCCCATAGATTTCGCAAGTTCCACACAAGCAATCGCCGCAGCTCCCGCGCCAGAACAAACCAGCTTAATTTCTTTAATATCACGGCCAGTGAGATGCAGCGCATTTATCAAACCCGCAGTGGCGATAATCGCCGTACCATGCTGGTCATCATGAAACACCGGAATATCCATCAACTCGCGCAATTTCTGCTCAATGATAAAACATTCAGGCGCTTTGATATCTTCAAGGTTGATACCGCCAAAGGCCGGTCCTAGATAGCGCACACAATTAATAAATTCATCCGCATCTTCCGTATCGACCTCAAGATCTATAGAATCAACATCGGCAAACCGCTTAAACAGCACCGATTTCCCTTCCATCACCGGCTTGGAAGCAATAGCCCCAAGATTACCAAGCCCCAGAATAGCCGAACCATTAGAGATCACAGCCACCATATTGCCCTTATTGGTATAGTCATAGGCATGTGACTTATCTTTGGAAATCGCAAGCACCGGCACTGCCACACCCGGCGAATAAGCCAGGCTAAGGTCACGCTGCGTTGCCATTGGTTTCGTTGGGGTAATCTCAAATTTACCCGGCTTATCACCGGCATGAAATTCAAGAGCTTCCTGGTCGGTAAATTGATTTTTATCTGTTCTTAGCGGCATAGTTCTGAGGGATCCAGTCAGAGGGGTCGGTTATTATAAAATTTGAATCTAACGACCATAGAGCGGAGTTTCCCACAGAACAACAGAGCTTTTGCCTTATCTCGGTGAATTATCTAGCCAAATATGCGAATAATCCACTTTCTGCCATGAAACCCGGTGGCAATTTGCCCTCTCAGCCGATAATCTCAGCCCTCTTAAAACAGTGAAACAAGCAAAACGAGCAGCGGATTACCAGAAGGAATTAGACTGTGGCTTCACAGCAAAGACAGACGGGGACACAAAACGCCGTTTCCGAGGAAAAAATGCCTCCAAAACCAACGGACAAAGCCTCCCCCGTTATTGCTCAATATCTGGAGCTAAAAGCTATAAATCCTGGCTATCTGTTGATGTATCAGCTCGGTGATTTTTATGAGCTTTTTTTCGATGATGCCGTAGAGGCCTCAGAAAAATTAGGTCTCACCCTGACAAAGCGCGGCACATATCAGGGCAAAGACATCCCCATGGCTGGGGTGCCCCTAAAAGTAGCTGATGAATATCTGCAAAAAGCCATTAAGGTCGGCTTTCGCGTGGCGGTTGTGGAACAGCTGGAAAATCCGGCAGAAGCTAAAAAACGCGGCCCCAAAGCCGTTGTCCGCCGTGACGTCACCCGCCTTGTCACCCCTGGCACCCTAACGGAAGATAACCTCCTGGATGCCGGCGCCAATAACTTCCTCACCGCATTTTTTCAGCACCCATCAGATAATAACACCCCCGGCCAGCCCCAGCATCACCGCTATTCCATCGCCAGCATAGATATTTCAACGGGGGAATTTCTGGTTAGCGAAGTCACAGACGCAGATATGCAAGGCGAACTCGCCCGCCTCTCCCCAAGTGAAATCATCCATTCAGACGCAATCTCCGGTGAACCACACATCCGCGCCCTGTTCAGATCAATCGAGAGCGCCACAACCCCGGTGCCTCACCTTTATTATTCCAGCCTCAGCGGTGAAGCCGCATTAAAAGCCGCCTTGAAGGTTGAGGATTTAGGAGGCTTCGGTAACTTCTCACGCGGTGAGCTTGCAGCCATTGGCGCGTTGTTAAAATATATTGACCTCACACAAATCGGCAAAGCCCCGCTCATCCGCCCTCCAAAGCGCAGCGCCACCAGCAAATATATGGTGATAGACTCTGCCACACGCACCAATCTTGAATTGCTGCAATCCACCAGAATGACCAAAAAGGGCAGCCTGTTTGACGCCATCGACAGAACAGTAACCGGCCCCGGCGCAAGACAGCTTTCAGCTGCCATTAGCGCACCATTAATGGATATTGGCCTGATTAACCAACGGCTTAATGCCATAGAGTTTTTCATAAATAACAGCGCAGATAGAGACGCTCTGCGCAAGCTCATACGCCGCACACCAGATCTCGCCCGCAGCCTGTCAAGGCTCAGCCTTGGCCGCGCCTCCCCGCGTGATCTAGGCTCAATCCGGGCCGGGTTAGAGGTCGCCCACACAGTCTTCGAAAAACTCACCGCTTATAACGACCAGCACCTGCCCGCCCATATTCGGGACTTAAAAAATCATCTCAATCAGGCAGACACTCCGCTGGCCAATGAGCTGCAAAATGCCTTAAGCGATGAACTGCCAAACTCAGTGAAAGATGGCGGCTTCATCCAAAAAGGCTACCATGTGCCGCTGGATGAACAAAGAAGCCTGCGCGATGAAAGCCGCTCCATATTGGCAAAATTACAGGCCGAGTACCGCGAGCAAACCGGCGTCAAATCCCTCAAAATCCGCCATAATAATCAATTTGGCTTTTTTGTTGAGGTCACCGCCCTGCATGCCGCAACCCTATTGGCAGAACCCCATAGCGAAAATTTCCGTCATCGCCAAACCCTGGCAAATAACACACGCTTCACCACTGATGAGCTTGTGGAAACAGAAGCCAGCATAACCATGGCCGCTGAAAGAGCACTTGCCATAGAAACCGGCCTCTATGAGGACTTAAGAGAAAAGGTCAACAACAGCGCGAATACAATCACCCAAATCGCTGAAGCACTGGCAGACCTCGATATGCTGCTGGCCCTCGCCCTCTTGAGCGAAGAAGAAAATTACAGCCGCCCAATTGTTGATGAAAGTCTGGCTTTTACCATCAAAAATGGCCGCCACCCAGTGGTAGAACAAGCGCTGCGCAGCGCAAAATCAGGCCCGTTCATTGAAAACAGCTGCACTCTGGCCAAAGGCCCCGGTAAAGGCAACAAACAGGACGCCGCCTGCATCTGGCTACTAACCGGGCCAAACATGGCCGGTAAATCAACCTTCCTCCGGCAAAATGCCCTCATCGCCATCATGGCGCAAATGGGCTGTTATGTTCCAGCAGCAAGCGCCCATATCGGCCTTGTCGATCGGCTATTCTCACGGGTTGGTGCCTCTGATGATCTTGCAAGGGGGCGCTCAACCTTTATGGTCGAAATGGTAGAAACCGCCGCCATTCTCAACCAGGCCACAGGCCGCTCGCTTGTCATTCTGGATGAAATCGGCCGCGGCACCGCAACTTTTGACGGTCTCTCAATCGCCTGGGCCTCGGTTGAATATCTTCATGATAAAACCAAAGCCCGCGCCCTCTTTGCAACCCATTACCATGAGCTAACCACCATTGCTGAAAAGCGCCCCCTCATCACCAACGCCACTATTGAGGTCAAAGAGTGGAACGATGAAATCGTCTTTCTACACCGGGTCATTATGGGCGCAGCAGACCGCTCCTACGGCATCCAAGTCGCAAAACTGGCAGGGCTGCCATCTCCGGTCATTCACCGCGCCAATGAGGTGCTCACAGTGCTGGAATCTGAGAATGAAAAATCTGGCGCTATAAATCAGCTGGAAGATTTGCCGCTCTTCTCCCTTGAACCTCCAGCCATTATGAATGACCCAGCCCCCACAACCAGTAATCCGCAGGCTGAAAAACTACGCGAGCATTTGGCAGCCGTTAATCCTGATGATATAACGCCTAAAGCCGCCCTCGAAATGTTATATATATTAAAAGCGCTTTCTGAAGAAGAAAACTAACTCACCCTCATAAAGGCCCTTGCCGTTTTAAAGCCTTTAATAACAATCCTAAGGCTATATAAAACAGCAGCAGCAACCGTGTAAGCGCCTGTTAGAAAAACAGATATAACCACCCGCAACCCAGAGCAAACTTAAAGAGCTTTAATGGAAAACCCCGTCGCCGAGCAGGCCCCTTATTTTAATCCAGATCACCTCCGAGATGAGCTCACAGCCCTTTGGAAAGAGCATCAGCACGAAGACCATAAACTACGCAGCCTGGTTCTTGGAAAACTGAACGAGTTGAAAAAACACGCTCATGATCAGGCTGAAAAAGCCCTGATGGCAACAGGTGACGGCCGGGCCTGCGCTGAGGGCCTCTCTCTATTCCAGGATGAGCTTATAAGTGTCATCTATGATTACACCACCTCTTATATTTACCGCGCCAGCAACCCAACAGCCGCAGAGCGCATAAGCATCGTCGCAACAGGCGGCTATGGCCGCGGCGCACTTGCCCCCGGCTCAGATATCGACCTGCTGTTTCTTCTCCCCTATAAACAAACCGCCTGGGGTGAAAGTGTTATCGAATATATGCTCTACCTGCTCTGGGATATGGGCTTCAAAGTTGGTCACGCCACCCGCTCACTAGAACAAACAATACGCTTTGCCAAAACAGATATAACTACCCGCACAGCCCTGCTGGATAGTCGATATCTCTGGGGTGAGCGAAGCTTATTTGACGATTTTATCCGAGCCTTTGGCAATGAAGTGGTTAGAGGCACTGCCCGGGAATTCATCGAAGCCAAACTCGAAGAGCGCGACGACCGCCACAAAGCCTCAGGCTCCTCCCGCTACATGGTTGAGCCTAATGTAAAAGATGGCAAAGGCGGTCAGCGCGACCTCCACACCCTTCACTGGATCTCAAAATATCTCTGCTATGAAACTCATGATGTAGATCTGGCGAATTTCGGCTTTTTCACTAAGGAAGAAGCTGCAACCTTCAAGCATTGCGATGATTTCCTCTGGACAGTGCGGTGCCATCTCCACTTTCTAACCAACCGCCCTGAAGAGCGAATTACCTTCGATCTACAAAAACATATGGCTGAGCGCCTTGGCTATGCCAAACGAGAAGGCATGCAAGCTGTTGAGCGCTTCATGAAGCATTATTTCCTGATCGCCACCGAAGTTGGTAACCTGACCCGTGTGCTTTGCGCTGACCTTGAAATGAAGCAGCTGAAATCAACACCAAAACTCAACCAATTCCTGGAGCAGCTTGGCTGGCGCCAGCGCGCCGCCCTCAGGAAATCATCTGACTTCCGTATTGAGAATGGCCGCATCAACATCATCCATAAAGATACCTTCAAGCGCGACCCGGTTAATCTCATCCGCATCTTCACCATCGCCAATCGCTACAACACCATGTTGCACCCCTCAGCTCTCCGTGAGATGCGCCGTTCACTGCGGTTGATCGACCAGAACTTAAGAGAGAACCGCCGCGCCAATGAACATTTCCTGGAGCTGCTCACCTCAAAAAACGATCCGGAAAAAACCCTCAGAAACATGAGCGAATCCGGTGTGCTCGGCCGCTTCATTCCAGAGTTTGGCCAGATCAATTCTATGATGCAGTTTAATATGTATCATCACTTCACGGTGGATGAGCACCTCATCAGAACCATTGGCGAATTAAGCTGGATTGATCGCGGTGAAGCAGGAGAAGCACTACCCCTCTCCCATGATGTCATCCACACTGTTAAAAACCGCCGCGCCCTTTATGTGGCAGCCTTCATACATGACATCGCCAAAGGCCGCCCGGAAGATCACTCCATCGCCGGCGCTGAAGTCGCAAGAGAACTCTGCCCCCGCCTGGGCCTCAACGGCGCTGAAACAGATACAGTTGCCTGGCTGATTGAAGAACATCTCACCATGAGCCAATATGCCCAAAGCCGCGACCTGAACGACCCGCAAACCATTAAAGACTTTGCCAAGATCGTTCAAAGCCGCGAGCGCCTGAAGCTATTGGTTATTCTGACAGTTTGCGACATTCGCGCTGTTGGCCCTGGCACCTGGAATGGGTGGAAAGGCCAGCTACTCCGCACGCTATATAGCCAAACGGACATTCTACTCTCCGGCGGTCTTAGCGCAGGATCTCACCGCGCTCGCATAGACATGGCAATATCAAAATTCCGCGATGCCATGGAACAATGGAGTGATGAAAAGGTCGAGACCTACCAGCAGCGACACTTCCCCGCCTATTGGCTAAAAACAGATCTTGAAACTCAGATCGCTCATGCGGAACTGATTGACCGCGCTGAATCCAGCGGCAAAAACCTGGCCTATGAAGTGGCGAGCGATAAATTCACCGCCCACACCTCCATCACCTTTTTCGCAACAACTCACCCAAAACTTCTATCTATGATAGCTGGCAGCTGCGCCACTTCTGGTGCTAATATTGTTGATGCGCAAATCACCACCACACAAGATGGCCGCGCTGTAGATACCATCTGCATCAGCCGCGAATTTGATCATTTGGAAGATGAAAAGCGACGCGCCGAAACCATCGCCCAGTCACTTGAAAAACTCCTGCGCGGTGAGCTGCATCTAGATAATCTAAAACCCTCAAACCGCATGCTGAAAGGGCCCATCTCAGCCTTTAATGTCGCGCCAGATGTCACCATAGATAACAGCCTTTCAGATGATCTTACGGTGATAGAGGTAAGAGGGCTCGACCGCGCTGGCCTGCTGTTTGATCTCACCCAAACCATTGGCGAGCTAAATCTCGATATCTCTAGCGCCCATATCGCAACCTATGGCGAGAAGGCGGTAGATGTATTCTATGTCACCGATTTGCTGGGAGATAAAATCAAGCGAGAAACCCGCCAAGAGCAGATCAGAACAACCATAGAAGCCGTGCTGATGGATGAAGAAACTGACACAAGCTTATATGGCTAAACCAAGAGGATCAGCCATAACATTCTGGGCGCCGCTGAGCTGTTAGATAGAAATATCATCAAAAGCTCGCAACACAGAAGCTATCTAAGCCTCCAGCTCAGTATCCCAATAAAGATAATCCAGCCAGCTATCATGAAGATAATTAGGTGGAAATAACCGCCCGTTTTTATGCAGCTGAAATACCGTCGGCCGGTAGGGCTTTTGCCGGGGGATCATGCCGGCATCACGCGGCATTTTATTGCTTTTTGCCAGATTGCACGGCGCACAGGCCGCCACCACATTATCCCAGCGCGTCAGCCCTCCCCTAGAGCGCGGAATAACATGATCAAATGTCAGCTCGCTTTTTTCACCGCAATATTGGCAGGTGAAACGATCTCTAAGAAAAAGATTAAACCGGGTGAAGGCCGGGTAGCGGGCGGGGTTAATGTAGTTTTTCAGTGCCACCACGCTTGGTAATTTCATGGTACAGGAAGGGCTGTAGACCTGCTTATCATAGGTCTGCAAAATATTTACACGATCAAGAAAAACGGATTTTACAGCCTCCTGCCAGTTCCATAAAGACAGGGGGTAATAACTAAGCGGCCTGAAATCTGCGTTCAAAACTAATGCCGGGCAGGCATCAAGTGCACGTGTCTCTGCTATCACGAGCGCTATTCCTCACTTATCTAAAGGTGGAGTGGAATACGCGATTTTAATCAAGAACTTATATTACGACGCCAAAATTACAAGTCTGCGATTACCCAGATCATGTGAGCAATTACAAAGTCTGATCTATACTGCACCATCTAACAATGATGGATGACAAGTTGATGACGAGGATGTCGCACTTCTCGCCCATTGTAAAGAGCCAGCCTGACTTTCTCAAACCCCGTGTTTCACCTGCCACAGCCACGGCTTACCCTGTAGCTTGGCTCTGAGAAACATCCCGCAAGAGAGCAGAGAGATAAGTGCCTATAAAAGGGAGGAAGTCCCTAAACTGAGGCAAATCCTAGCCTAATGCAGCTTTAAGATGCATCGCCCCAAGTTCAAGCCCCTTCACATCAATGCCATGGCCAAGCCCCGGTGATATATGTGTTTTAGTCTTGACCCCATTGGCCTCAAGGGCAACCCGCGCTTCTTCAATATTAGAAACCGGCAAAACATCATCCGCATCACCGTGCACCAGTAGCACTGGCGGCTTGGATTTAATCTCAGATTTAAGATGCTCCGGCCCGGCAAGCTTGCCAGAAAACCCAACAATGCCCGCAAAGGCTTTTGCCCGCCGCAAACCAACATGCAGCGCCATCATCGTCCCTTGTGAAAAACCAACAAGCGCCACCTGAGTTTCACTAAGGCCATATTGTTTGATTTGCTCATCTAGAAACGCATCAAGCATCGGCCCAGCTTTAACAACCCCGCGCCAATATTCACCAGGATCACGCAGCGTCAAGTCAAACCATTGAAACCCGCCAAAAGGGTTCATAGCGCAAGGCTCCGGCGCGTCCGGGCTAATAAACACCGTATTGGGGAATAAGGGCTGCCACTGTTGGCCAAGCCCCAAAAGATCCTGCCCATTAGCGCCATAGCCATGTAGCAGCACCACAAGAGATTTCACATCAGCCCCGCCCTTCGGCTCAAGCCGGTAAATATTCGTCTCCAAGTCAATTCCCCCTAAAATTCCGGACAGTTACAGCGCCGCCAATTTATACGTCATTTCTGCATCCGGGTATAACTCATTAAAGCAAACAGCAACACCCGTATCCTGCACAACCCGGCAATGGTTGCGCCGCAAGTCCCTCACCTGAGTGACGCCGCATGAATGAGCTATCAAGCCGCTGCCATACTGAATTTTATTCGCAAAATTCGCAACCCTCACCGCCTTGTCCGATGGATCAAGACCGCGCTGTAAACGCCGGTTATGTGTGGTAATACCCGTTGGGCAGGTGTTCTTATTACATTTCAGCGCTTGTATGCAGCCCAATGCAAACATAAACCCCCTGGCAGTTGAGACAGTATCCGCCCCAGCGCAATAAGCCCAGGCAACTTCAGCAGGTGTAATTAGCTTACCAGAGGCATTGACCTTAATCCGCTCACGCAAGCCAAATTCATTCAGCTTATCAACCAGCAAAGGCAAGGCCTGGCGGATGGGTAATCCAACATTATCAATCAATGGCATTGGTGCCGCCCCAGTGCCTCCATCGCCAGAATCAACCGTAATAAAATCCGGCGCAGAGGCAATCCCCCGCTTATGGATCTCTTTGGCAAAATCATCAAACCAGTCAGTACCGCCAATCACCATTTTTATGCCAACAGGCTTTTTCACAAGGCCGCGCACCAGGTCAATAAAATCCAACAATGACTGAACATTATCAATCTCCGGATGACGGTTAAATGAGATAGAGGGCTCCCCCTCGCTAATGCCGCGGATCCGCGCAATCTCTGCGGTCACCTTAGCGCCAGGTAATATACCGCCTTTACCCGGCTTTGCCCCCTGGCTCAGTTTAATCTCAAACATTTTTACAAACGGAAATGTACCAAGCTCTCTCAGCTTATCCTGATCAAGATGCCCTTCAGCATTACGCACGCCGTATTTAGCCGTCCCAATCTGAAAGACGATATCCGCATTGCCATGCATGTGATACGGCGAAAGCCCACCCTCGCCTGTGTTCATCCAACAGCCAGCCAGCTCGGCCCCTTTAGAGAGCGCCTTAACAGCTGGGCCCGAAAGCGCACCAAAACTCATACCAGAGATGTTGATAACTGAATTGGTGACATAAGGCGTCTCGCACCCTTCACCAAAGGTGATATAAGCCGGCTCCTGAGCCTCAGAATCAAGCAGAGGAAAGGCGCTATTGTTAAAAATAACCGTCCCCGCCACGTTGAGATTTTTCGTGGAGCCAAACGCAACCGTATTATCCACCCCGCGCGAGGATTTATAAACCCAATCCCGCTCAGCCCGGTTAAAGGGCATCTCCTCCCGGTCCATGGCAAAGAAATATTGCCGGAAGAACTCCCCCAACTCAGAGAAGATATAACGAAACCGGCCAATCACCGGGTAGTTATAGCGTATGCTGTCACGGGTCTGGGTTTTATCGATAAAAAACAGCAAGATGCCATAAATGGCTATCAAGCCGAGGAGAAAGATAAAAAACGCCGAGAGATAGACCATCCCCGCCATCGCATATTGGAAAAATATATTCATCGACATTGTCATACTCCCAAATATGTGCCCGAAGCCAGCACGCGAACCCTATGATAGTCTGAATAGTATCAATAGCATTAGATAAAATCCTAACCGATAAAGCCAGCCCCTTATACCCCACAGTAACAACAGATCAGCTCACCTCTCATCACATCACGTCACAATGACTTCAGAAATAAAAAAGGAGGCCATCTGAACAACAGGGCCTCCTTAATAATATCGCGATAAGCCGCGCAAACTTAGTGAGTGAGCTTAGTGAGTAAGATTAGTCACTTGCACCCGGCGGTTTTCTCCTGAATTTGGGTCATGGAAATCTTTAAGCATTTCTTCGCCATACCCAACAGCCACCAACTTCGTATAGTCGATGCCAAAATTATCAGTCAGAAAAGTCTTCACTGAAATGGCCCGGCGCTGGCTTAGTGTCAGATTATAATGATCACTGCCTCTGGCATCCGTATGCCCGCCCACAAGGAAGGTGCCACCCTTTAATTCCTTATTTGAAAGTGCCTGCCCAAGTTTAATCAAGGTCGGTATGGACTGCGGGGTTATATGGGCTGAGTTATAATCAAAATAGATCGTCAGATCGATCGTTGGCAGCTTATGCTTCTCGATGATTTCCGCTATCTCTTTGCGGTCCTCAATCGTCTGCTCTTCAACCTTCTTCTTGGCCACCTCAATAACCAACCCGCGGGAGCGGATCAGGTCTTTATCAACCGGTTGGCCAAGGCCGCGCGTCAATCGCTTAACAGGTTTTGCCTTCAGCGAGCGAACCATATCTTCTGCAGAACCAGCCTCTTCAGCAAAGCTAACACCAACAGATGAAGCAAGAATGCCAAGGGCGGCAACAACAGCGATGAAATGTGAGTTAAGAGCCATGATGCCCTCCTCTGTCAAATTTTATTAAAGGGTGGTTTTATTAAATAGAGATGCAGGTTCATAAGCATCCAACCACAACCTTTAGGTGATGAATATCTATAAAGATTATACATCCTCAGATAGGTCGGCGCAAAACCTTAAAGATTAAATATCTGTCACATATATCCCCTAACTTATTACATCTATCCTTTTGAAATATATAAACTACCTTATCCAATTACATTACGAAGAATTAATACTAATTCACTTGCGCCTTAAAAGGACGGGTGGTTACTATGAGGAATGCAACTATAGGCAAGCAAGCTAACCGTAGGAAAAAGCATCACGCTGACAGCTCCAGTTTAACCTTTATTCAACCTTGAATATCGTTAGACAAGAAAATCAGCCCCGAGTTCAGCAAAACAATGCCTTTAGCAATGGATTTTTCATACCCATGCGCTAAGAGCTGAAGCACAACCGAGCAGCAATTTAATAACGATGAAGGACATAAGATGAAAGCCAATGCCCATAGAAATAAGAGCAGGCATTTTAATCAATCTGGTCCGCATCAGGGAGAGACGCAAATGAAACATGATAATCACCCCCATGATAATCAAACCCTGAGACAGCGTCTGAAGCTCGCCCTCCCGGCTCTCTTGCTTGGTGCCAGCCTCACAAGCCTTCCCGCCCCAGCCAGCGCCGCAGACGACCTTGAGAATGGCAAATACATGTTCACCATCGCAGGCTGTGGCTCTTGCCACGGAAAAAACGGTGACCCTTCACGATTGACCGGCGGCTATGAAATCAAAACTGATTTCGGCACCTTCGTCACCCCAAATATATCCCCGGATCCAGAACACGGCATTGGCAAATGGACCAAAGCAGATTTTTACGCCGCGCTGAAAGAAGGCGTCTCCCCAAAGGGCAGCCATTATTATCCAACATTCCCTTACGCCTCTTATGCTGGCATGACGAAAAAAGATATCTTCGACATTTTTGATTATATTAAATCGCTACCAGCCATCGCCATCAAATCCGTCGAGCATAAGCTCAATTTCCCTTACAATCTGAGAAACAGCATCGGCCTCTGGAAAATTGCCGCCGATCTACCTGATGATTTTTCACCCGCCAATAATAAGAGCGACGCTTTTAACCGCGGCAAATATCTGGTTGAGCATGTCGCCCATTGCGGAGAATGCCACACACCGCGCACCTCGCTCTTTCAAACCCTGGATCAATCCCGCCGCTTTCAAGGCGCAGAACTCCCCAATGGCGTCTCAGCCCCCGGCATTACAGCTAAAAAACTCCAGCGCAAAGGCCTGGAAACATTCCTGAAATCCATGACAGAAGGGCTAACCCTGCGCGGTAAGCCAATGGAGAATAAAGGCATGCTCAAAGTCGTCAAAAACATGAAGAAACTTTCAAGTGACGACCATCAGGCGATCTATGCCTACCTCTCAGAAACTGACCCTGCAAAGCAAGAACCTGTTGTAAAAGTCACCCCTGTTGCTCTCACAACACCAGAGCCGGTCATAGCCTCCACAGATAACGTGCTAACCAATGACACAGAGCAGTTCTTTGCCAAATATTGCTCAAATTGCCATGGCTCAGGCGGTAAGGTCGCGGCCAGAAAAGACTTTAAATACACCAACCTGCAAGACCTCGCCCTGGATGCCTCACTGATCACACCCGGCAACCCGGATAAGTCAGATATCTATCTCTCTGTTGTCGATGGCACCATGCCCAAACATGGCGAACGTCCAGCAGCAGATGAAGTCGCAGCTTTGGCTAAATGGATCACCGACCTGAAAAAGCAAGACACGCAAGTCGCTGAAAAAACAAAAAAGCAGCCTTCTATCAAGGTTGAAGAAGATGGGCTATCAGAAGTTGGCGCCCCCGGCGATGATACGGCCGCGGGTGATGAAGCCGGCAAAGATCTAGCTGAAACTGATGACGGCGCAGCCGTTGATAATAGCGGCGAAGAGTTAGCAGAGAGAACATTCATCACCGATGAAGATCTCTATAAAGCTGTGCTGAATGATCTCATATCACTTTCTGAGTTTGACCGTAAATCAACACGCTATATCTCTCACGCCCATCTCTATAACGCGGCTCCAGAAAATGTGACAGAAGCCCAGCTACAGGCCAACCTCACATATTTCAATCTGGCCACAGCCAAAATGATCAACTCTGTCAGCTATGCACCAAAATTGCATAAGCCTGAACCGGTTGAGGGCACAAACGGCACAGTGCTGCGCATCAATGTAGATGACCTGGATTGGGGTTCAGAAAAATGGGACGAGATTGAAGCTCTATACCCTTACTCTGTCGCTGGTAGCAAAGGCGATGCCCTACACCAGATCCAAAATATCACCCATGCGAAAGCCCCGATCATTCGTGGTGACTGGCTCGCTTTCACGGCAACCCGAGCCCCGCTATACAACACACTGCTCAACTTCCCAGACACACTGGACGGGCTGGAAAAACAAATTGGCATTGATGCCAACCGCAATATTGATAAAGGCGATGTCATCCGCGCCGCCTTCACTGATGGCCAGTCCGGCGTGTCAGATCATAACCGCCTGATCGAACGCCATGACCTCCCCCGCGGCGGCTACTACTGGAAATCATATGACTTTGGTGGCAGCGATGGCGAACGCTCACTTCTACAACATCCGTTCGGCCCGAAAGGTGTTCATAATCTACCCGATCATGCAGAACCATTTGTCCATGATGGCGGCGAAGTTTTCTTCCAACTGCCAAACGGCCTGCAAGCTTATTATCTGGCAGATGGCAAAGACAAGTTCATCCCATCCGGCCCAACTGAAGTGGTGCGTGATCATACCCGCCCACCAGGGCTTGGCATCGAAGTTGTTAACGCCGCCTCCTGCATGTCTTGTCATGCTGATGGCATCATCTTCAAACGTGATGAGCTACGCAACTTTGCCGAAAAATCTTCAAGCTTCACCGTTAATCAGATGAAATTCCTGAAGGAGCTTTATCCCGGTAAAGAAGTGCTGCGCAAATATTACAAAGAAGACCAAAAGGCCTTCACCACAGCGCTCTTGGCACTCGGCATTGGCCGCACCCTGGAAGATGGACGCTATGAGAATATCTCAGTGGTAACAGAAGGCAGCAAAAACCCGCGTGAAATCATCGGCTACCTTGCTGACCAATATCAGCACTCACTCGACCAAGCGCGGGTCGCCGCTGAATTCGGCCTCGAAACCGATGACTTTTACAGACGCATAGAATCAATCCCGTCGAAACATAACCAGGCACTACGTGAAGGCTTGCGTATCCGTGACCTGCTGCGCAATGGCCAGCGCGTTATGCGCAACCAGTTCGAGCAGCTGTTCCCCGTCATGGTGCCCGGCATAACAGGGCTGGATTCTATCACGCATCTTACAAGCAACACAAAAGATCACACCAAAACAGATGCAAAAGATAATATCAGCTTTGTCGCCCTCACCTCGAAAGACCGCAAAGAGAAGAAGAAGAAGCGACTGAACCTGGTTGTTAAGGTTCCTAAAAACACCTTCCATTTCGGTGAGACCTTAAACTTCACAGTCTCAACAGACAAAACCTGCGAGCTCAACATTATCTATAAACAGGCTGATGGCTCCATCGTCACCCTGCCACCAGAAATGAGCGGTGAGCAGGTGTTGGGCAACCCAATCCTCAAAGCCGGTGAAAAACGCCACCTCCCCGTCTCGGATAAGGTCAAGCTGCGCTTTGCCCCACCAGCGGGAGATGAAGAACTCTTCGTTCAGTGCCGTGCTGGCGGCCTGAAAGAACACCGCGTCGATGAAAAGAAAATCGATCAAATCAAAAAAGAGTTTACTGAAGAATATGCAACACGAGGCCTCCGCATCGAGATCGACAAACATGCCGAACCCGAGCGTAGAATTCATGATGCAACGTCTATTAAATTTCACGTAACGTCCGGCAAATAAACCGGCACATCTAACTGGAGAACTGAAATGAAAAAACTATTCGCCCTTTTCGCCGTCCTCGGCATGATCATGGTCGGCACTGCCGGTCCTGCATCAGCAAAATGCTATGCCTGGAAAAAAGTCTGTAAGCCTGTTTACAAACATAAAGTTGTCTGGGGCTGGTGCAAAAACAGCTATGGTTACAAGTACCAGTGTAAAAAGAAAAAGCTCATCAAAGTCGGCCACAAATGCCACAATAAATGCGTGAGCTGGAAGCCAAAACACCACTACAAGAAAAAATACTACTAGGGTCAGATCTGGCAGCATTGCCAATCATCTCTTGATTAAAGAAAAGCACCGCATTTCTGCGGTGCTTTTTTATCTTTATTCAGTTGTTTCAACAACCACCTGGCTCTGACGACTAACCTTAAAGCCCTTATCAGGGGCAGCAGCTGACACGCTCTTTAAATGTGAGGTTACCACCTCCCATATTGGCGGCCCCTGCACATCTTCATTCACACTAGCCCACCCAGCCACCTTATAAGTCCGGTTAGCCTCTAGCGGGGCACCCCCGTCTAAAACCCTAAGCTCACTAATCCGCGCCCCGGCTTTGGCCGCAGGGTTAATGCGATAAGCAAGCCCGCCAACACGCACCATATCCCCCCCTTGTGCATAATAAGGGTCTTCATTGAAAAGATTATCCGCCACATCCTCAAGCACCGCTTTTATCTCAGTGCCAGTCATATCAGCTTTATAAACAGAAGGGTAAGTGATCGCCGTCGCGTTATAGAGATCTTCCATTTTCATCATGTCTCCTGGTACCAGGCTTGTCCCCCAGCGGAAGCCCGGAGAAAGCGCAATTTCCGCTTCCATCTCTTCTCTCAGCGCCGCACAGATAAGATCATCATAACTACCGTTGAACGTCCCCCGGCGATAAAGCAGATCATCCACCAGCCCAATCTCGGTTTTAAGTTCAGCCTCAAACGGTGCCCTCACCTCAGATATTTTAGCGCTAACGTCATTAGCCGGCGCCACAACATCTGAAAAAATCGGAATGAGCTTAAAAGCAAAATTCTTCACCTCACCGCCCGCCACATCAAGGTCAAGACGTGAGAGAAACTTACCATTCGAGCCAGAGGCAACCAGCAGAGTTTTGCCAACCTGCTTCACTTCCGGCAAGGCATCATGTGTGTGTCCAGTCAAAATTACATCAATGCCCTTCAACCGGGCCGCCATCTTCGCATCAACATCAAAACCATTATGAGAGAGCAGCACAACAAGCCCAGCACCCTGGCGTTTTGCGGCCTCCACATGGGCTTGCACCGCCTCCTCGCGGATGCCAAATGACCAGTCAGGCATCATCCAGCGCGGGTTAGCAATCGGTGTATAAGGAAAGGCCTGGCCGATTACCGCAACCTTCACGCCGCCGCGCTCAAAATAAGCGGTTGAGTCAAAAACAGGTTCTTCCCAGGTGGCATCGAAAACATTGCCGCCAAGAAACGGGTAAGCCAAAGCGTCAATCGCGCTCTTCACCCGCTCTGCCCCGTAAGTAAATTCCCAATGCCCCGTCATCGCATCCGGCTTGAGAAGCGCCATGACATCAATTACATCCTGGCCCTCAGTCTTAAGGGCTGTGTAACTTCCCTGCCAGCTATCACCACCATCAAGCAGCAGGCAAGCACCAGGTCGCTCAGCCCGCACGGCCTCAATCAACGTTGCCAGTCTGTCAACACCCCCCATCTTGCCATAGCTTTTGGCAAGAGCCTCAAACTCGACAGAGCTAAGCGCATATGCCGCCCGGCTAGAGGGTTTGATACTATAAAAATCAAGAAAGTCTTGCCCCGTAAGATGCGGCACAGTCGCCGTCTCGCCGCCACCGCCAAGGTTAAGCGAGGGCTCTCTGAAATAAACAGGCTTTAGCTGCGCATGGAGGTCAGAGAAATGCAGCAGCGTCACCTGCCCCAGCGCTTTGAAAGATAGCAGGTCATCCTGGCTCAGGCTTTGCGCTGCTGCCGCTTGCACAATCCCCCCCAGCCCACCATTAAGCGCAGGGGCAAAAGCACTCACCGCAACAGCCGCCTGCAAAAACTCCCGGCGCGTGATCATACGCCCCTCCTCCGTTTGTAGCAGTTTTAAAGTACATAAGCGCACTGCTAGTTAAGCAGCAGGACTTGGCAACAATTTGTAAGGCGGCAAGCCGCAGCGCCTTACCATCATGGGCGTTAAAAACTGGCCAGCCTGCCGGCAAGCGCCTGTTCAAGCCTCGCATCCCGGCCATAAATATCCGAGCTAAAGCGGGCACGCCCGGCCTCATCCAGCCATACGGTTGAATAGGTCAGATGCACAGGAACCGGCTTGGCAAGGTTCACAATTTTCCGCTCCCCAACATTAAGCACGCCGACAATCTTCTCCCGGCTCCAGCCTGGCAAACTCTCCAGCAATTGTTCAGCCAGATCAAGTGGACGCGCCAGCCTGATGCAGCCATGGCTAAAGGCTCTCTGCGCCCGGTTAAACAGACTGCGCGCCGGGGTATCGTGCAAATAAACATTAAACTTGTTCGGAAACATAAACTTGACCCGACCTAGCGCATTTTTCGGCCCAGGCCGCTGCCGGATACGGAACTTAAAATTACTGGCCGTAACACCACCCCAGTCAATCGCCGTAAGCGGCACCGCATTGTCACCGACAACCGCCTCAAAGCCGCGTGCCGCCCGCGCTCCAGGGTTCGCTTTCAGTTTCGGCAATTCCTCTTTAACGGCGATCGAGCGCGGCACATTCCAATATGGATTAAATTCAAGATATTTGATTTTATCACTGAACACCGGGGACTGATGATAAGGCTTGCCAACAGCAACCCTCATCACCTCCTCGGTTTTGCCATTGCGCACACGGCGTAGTTCATATCCGGCAAGATTAACAAGAATATGATGCGCCCCGAGCTGCTCCGGTTTCCAGCGCCATCGTTCCATGGTTACAATAATCTGCCGTATACGGTCCCTGACGGAAATATTGAGCGCAAACACAGTCTGCTTGCCAATCACCCCATCAGGCTCAAGGCCATGCAGTTTCTGAAACCGCCTGACAGCTTCGACAAGCATCTCGTCATAAATCCGGCTATCAGCCCCGCGCTTATCTTTCAGCTCACCATCAGTCACCGCAAGTCGCTGGTATATGGCAGGTATCGACGCGTTCTCATCTCCAGCGTTAATCACATCCCCATGCGGCACCGCTTGCCAGCCGCCTGCCTTCTCAATCTGCCGGTAGTTCGCAAGAATACGCTTCAGGCCGATATATTCCTTTATCTGCGGCTGGAACCTCCGGATAAATCCGCCCATATCCTGCTCACCGGCAAGAATACGAAATGCAGCGCCCGCATCAAAAGCCTTTTCCTGCCAGTAAAGCTTTGGGTCAACTTTACGCGGCAATAGCCGCCCTACCTTGAGATCCCGCGCAAAACGCAGAAAAAAGGCTGAATAATAAAGCTCCACCACCGCCTGGCCTGAGGCATCCGCATGGGAAACAAGTCCAGAGGCTTTCATCAACGTCTGTGTCGGATATGAACCGGGTGACAACCCCTCAAGTTCCGCATTGCGCAGCGCCTCGACAAGGGAGGTCATGCGCTTATGCCTTATCCAGAGCGGCGCGCCGTCATTTTCAATATAATAGGCTTTAAGCGCCTCTTGCTGCTGCCGCACAGGCAACGGTAAGCTCATGGTCTCAGTTTCCAACTGAGTAACAATCGCCTGTTTTAACTGGTCCGGCGTTGCCCCTTTACCTTCATAAGTGAAAGCGATCAGCATAAAAAAAACTGACAATGCGCCGCCAGTCAGCCGATAAAACAGGCCTGTAAATTTGGCAGGGATCATAATAACAGAACCTTTCAACAAAAGCCTTGATCCACCTTTATCTCATCGGGGGCGCAAAAAGAATTCCCCCGCCGGACCAGAGTGCGTTGACACCACGCGTGAGTTCGAGCGGGCTGTCCCGGCCGATATTCCGCTCAAAAATCTCCCCATAATGTCCGACCGCCCCGATAACATTTATGGGCCAGTCCGAACGAAGCCCGAGCGCTGCTGTGACATCTTCTGACAGACTGAGACTATCCGGTATGCGGCCTTCAAGCGCGGCATCCTGTGTCCATTTCCATTCCTCCGCATTGATTAACAAAAAAAGGACCCAGCGCGTCAGATCACTCCATTGCAAATCCTCCTGCCGCACTACCGGGCCAAGCGGTTCCTTAGAAATCACTTCGGGCAACAGAACATGCTCATCAGGTTGAGAAAGGCCGACCCGGTCGCTGGCAAGACCCGAGCGGTCGGCTGAAAGCGCATCGCATTTTTCAACATTATAGGCCTTCACCATTGCACCCCGTTCCTTGAATTTCAGAAACTGAACACTGAGCGAACGGCTTTCAAAATAGCGGGCAGCATTTAACTCGCTCGTCGTCCCTTCAAGCACGCAGATGCTGGCGCGCGAGAGCTGCAACGCACTGCTTATCCCGTAGCTTCGCCGTGTCATGAAGCCCTGCCCGTCATAATAGCTGGTGCCGACAAAGGTAAACTTCATCGCCACATCCCGCTTTAAAGTCCAGCTGGTGTTACGCGCCAATATGTCTATTTTTTTATCTTTAAGGGCCTCAAACCGCGCTGTAGCTGATAAAGGCACATAGCTGACCTTGTCAGCATCACCCAAAACAGCCGCAGCAACCGCCCGGCAATAATCAACATCAAAGCCTGACCAGCCCTGCCCCTCAGTCTGCTCGGAAAATCCAGTCAACCCCTCACTCACACCGCAAATCAGCTTATCTCGCGCCCGCACATCTTCCAGCGTTCCAGCCATAAGGGAGGAGCCTGGCAACAGCGAAAAGGCAGCGACAATCAAGTATGCGATAAATTTGAAATGCAGTTTAAGCATAAAGAAACCTCATAGGCAGTAAGGCGTGTATTTCAGACGGATTCTGAAATTACCTTGTTCTGAGGGTATTTTGCCTGAGAGATTTATGCAAACTGAAATAGATAACAAAGTTGGCAAATCAATAAGAGCGCGCTGCCATTATCAGATATCGCCATTAAACACCGGGGTTAGTTATACGATGAACTTAACTTTGCAGCCGCTCAGCAGCCTCCGCTGCTGCCGCTGCCATCCGCCGGGCAATCGAGACACTCTCACCTGTGTAATTTTCAGGAGAAAGCACAGCCATTAAGGCGTCAAGACTTGTAACCCGGCTAACCTCAGGCACATCCATCAGCACAACAGCAAGCTCTTTCTGTTGATTGAGAGCAACTTCAACAGCATGATGCACAACATCATGCGCGCTGGTTCTACCAAGCATCGGCGCCAGATGCATCATCGCATTTTCGGCAACGATAAATTGACCGGATAAAGCAAGATTTTTCGTCATCTGTTCAGGCCTGAGCTTCAGGCAGTCTAACAGCTCGTCCATCGCCGTAATCATCCGGTAGGCAAGTGGTGGTGCTTGATCCATAACGCTGTAGAGCATCTGATTGTTGGCTGCATCACCTTCATGGCTCGGCTGCATGGCTTCGAGTGCTAATGGCAATAGGGCGCGCAGCCGCGCCCCTTGGGCAATGCAAGTCACAGCTATTTTCGAATTCACCTTTTGCGGCATTGTGCTCGAGCCGATAACACCGTCTCCGAGATCTTCATAAACTTCAGCAATCTCATCAGACATCAGCGTATATAGCTCACGGGCTATTTTCGAACAGGTCGCCCCCAAGAGGCCAAGCAGCAGGATATATTCTGAAATATGATCCGTCGCGGCCCGAGAAGGGACAGCCACAGGGTTAAGGCCAAGCGCTTTTGAAAACCGTTCATTGAGCTCAGGCCCCTGCGCTCCAAACGCATGCATAGCGCCAATTGCCCCGCCCCAGGAAGCCGTGAACACCCGGTGCTCGGCACTAAGAAGCCGTTCCTCATGCCGTAAAAATTCCTCAATCCAGGCAGCCACTTTAAACCCGAATGTGATGGGAAGCGCATGCCGGTTATTCGTCCGCCCGGCGCAAAGGGTTTCGGCCTCATCCCTAGCCAGTCGGCTTAAAGACATGAAAATATTCCCCAACCGGGATTTTAACGCCTCATGCGCTTTTTTCATCTGCAGCACCCGCCCTGTCTGCATCACATTCTGCGTGGTCGCTCCCCAATGCACATAAGCCCCGCTCGAAGGCCCCGCCGCATCAGCCAACGCCTTGACGAGAGAAACAATCGGCGCTCTTGTCCGGTTTATATCTGTTTCTAGTGCAGCCGCGTCAATTGAATCAAAATTGGCATGTTGCTCAATCACCAGGGCATGTTCCTCAGGTATAATACCGAGTTCAGCCTGTGTCTTGGCAAGCGCCGCCTCAATATCCAGCCACGTCTGCCATAGGGTTTTGGAGGTAAACAGCGCTTCTATTTCGCTTACTGGCACATCTTTTTGTGGGTTATGCTTCACGCGGGGACTTCCTTTTCAACTCCAGAAACTGAGGGCACCATTTCAGTTGTCCGGCTGGATATTTCAGATGATAAATGACATCTGACATTATCTGTACCAAGTTCAGGCGCTACCCGCCGGCACTTATCTATTGCCAGCGGACAACGTGGGTGAAACCGACACCCGGATGGCATTGCCAGCGCATTGGGAAAAGCCCCGCCAATTTCCGTTTTCGGGATTTTCTCACCCGGTTCCATCTTCAAGACAGAGTCAAGCAATATCCGGGTATAGGGATGTGAGGGGTCATGAATAAGTTTTTCTTTTAATCCGACCTCGACTATCTGCCCAAGATACATCACTGCAATTCTCGTTGCCATATAGTCAACAACACTCAGGTCATGTGTGATAATCAGATAGGTCAGGCCCAGTTCTGCTCTGAGGTCGAGCAATAGATTAAGTATCTGCGACTGAACCGAAACATCAAGCGCCGATGTCGGCTCATCACAGATCAGAATATCCGGCTTCATGATCAGAGCGCGGGCAATCGCCACACGCTGCCGCTGCCCACCAGAGATCTGGTTTGGATAGCTATGATAAAGGCGGCGCGGCAGCCCAACAAGTTCCATCAGCCGCTCCACCTCACGGCGGCGATCTGTAGCCTCACCAATCTTGTGCAGATCAAGCGGCCTGCCAATTGATTGACCAATTGTTTTTCTCGGATTTAATGAGGAGTAAGGATCCTGAAAAACCGGTTGCAGACGCCGCGCTCGCTCAAAAGACGCTGTCGCCATAAGATCCTGCCCGTCAAGCTGAATATGCCCTGCTGTTGGCTGCTCCACCCCTAACAGCAACTTCGCCAAAGTAGACTTGCCGCAGCCCGATTCCCCTACAAGCGCCAGTATTTCTCCAGCCCTGAGATCCAGGTTGATGCCATCCACCGCCCGCAAAACCTGTGCCGGACCAAACAAGGATTTTTTCACATTAAAATGACAGGCAACATTTTTAGCTGATAACACATTTGCCTCACCGGTTTTGGTAATATCTTTTACATTTACCCGTTCAGCAACATCTAAACCCTCAGCTTTAGCTTCGCCGTCCCAGCCTGGTTTGAGTATGCAGCGACTGCGCCTTATGCCCCCCATCGCCCCGGCAAATTCTCTCAACGGTGGTGATCTATGCAGGCATTCATTCTGTCGCTCAGCACAGCGATTGGCAAAAGCACAGCCCTTAACCTCCCCAACAAGAGAAGGAACCATACCGGGTATCGTCCCCAACAGGCTTTCAGAATTGTCTTTCATCTTCGGTGTACAGCTCAACAACCCAATAGTGTATGGGTGTTGCGGCGCCTCCAGCACATCCTTCACATGCCCAGTCTCTACAAGCTGGCCGGCATACATCACCCCAACCCTGTCCGCCGTTCGCGATATAGCGCCAAGATCATGGCTGATCAGGATCATTGCCATATTGAACTCATCACAAAGGTCAGTGAGTAGCCGCAGAATCTGTGCCTGCACGGTCACATCAAGCGCTGTTGTCGGTTCGTCAGCAATAATCAACTCCGGCTCATTCATCAGGGCAAGAGCAATCATCACCCTTTGCCGCTGCCCACCTGAAAGCTGATGCGGATATTGCTCAAGCCGCGTTTTTGCATTTGGCAGCCCGACTTTCTCAAGCAGATAGAGCGCCCGCTCGCGCGCCTCCCGCTCGTTACCCTTGCCATGCAGCAGCATCACCTCTGTTAGCTGGCGGCCAATCGTATAAACGGGGTTGAGGGAAGTCATAGGTTCCTGAAAGATCATGCTCATCCGCTCGCCGGTAATCTCCCGCGCCAATACATCATCACTCATGGCAAGAAGATCGCGCCCGGCAAATTCAAGCTTGCTTGCCGCCCTTTTGGCGCTGGCTGGTAACAGCCCCATCAATGCCAGTGAACTAATTGATTTACCCGAGCCTGACTCTCCAACAATCCCCAGAACTTCACCGCGTTCAAGCGTAAAGCTGACATCACGCACCGCGTGCAATATGCCACTGGCAACTGGGATATCCACCGTGAGATTTTCTATGATCAGCAATGGATCGCGGGAGGATGTCATAAATTCAACTCCGGTTATCAGGCGCGGTCACATCACGCAGACCGTCACCCATCAGATTGGTTGAAATCACCATGATAAAAATCGCAATACCCGGCAAAATTACCAGCCACGGCCGGTAATACATCGCGTTCTTGCCCTCAGCAATCATCAAACCCCAGGAGGGTATCGGCGGCTGTATCCCCACCCCGAGGAAAGAGAGCGCCGCTTCCGCCAACACAGCAATGCCGATCTCCAAAGTAAAAATCACAATGATCTGATTGAGCAGATTGGGTAGAATTTCATAAATGATAATCTGCGAATGAGACGAGCCAAGCGTGCGCGCAGCAGCGATATAATCAAGCTGTTTGATCTGCATGGTCGCTGCCCTCGTCACCACCAGATAATAGGTCCAGTGCAACAAGCCGATTACCGAGATCACCACCGGCACAGATGGCCCGATCATAAAGACAAGCGACATCGCCAGCAGCAACCCCGGTAAAGCCAGCTGACAGGTTAAAAGATAGCCAATCACCTGATCAATCCGTCCGCCAAAATATCCGGCACAAACCCCAAGTGTCACACCGATAACACAGCCAACCGTTGCCGCACCAAGCCCGATAATCAGTGACATCCGCGCGCCGTAAAGTAATCGGCTGAGATAATCACGCCCCAGATGGTCCGTACCTAACAGATGCTCCCAGCCTCCCCCTTCAGCCCAGACAGGCGGCAGCAACCGCCGCGACAAAACCTGGTCAAACGGGTCAAACGGTGCGATCAGCGGCGCAAAAATCGCTAGCAAAACCAGCAAGAAAAGCAGCCCCGTTCCAAGCAGAAATCCCTTATGCCGAAACATTCGCCGTTTCATCAGAAGGCGCGGCGTCAGTTCTTCAGGCACCTCATCAGCAGAAGCAGCGCTGTGATCAGCGATTTCATGTCTTTTCTCCATTGCGCTTACCCAAGCCTCAGGCGTGGGTCAATCCACGCGTTTAAAAGATCAGAAAGAAAGATGAGCACAACGAAAACCATCGCAAACACAAACACCAGCATCTGTACTGTCGGGATGTCGCTGCCAATAATAGAGTCGAGCGCCAGTCGCCCAAGGCCGTTCAGCGCAAACACGCTTTCAACAACAACCGAACTGCCAAGCTTGTGCCCAAGCTGAATGGCCAACACACTGACAACCGGTAACAAGGCGTTGCGCATCGCATGACGTGTCAGCAGCTTAAACCCGCGATAGCCCTTGGATTTCGCGGTACGGATATAATCAGAGCTTAAAACTTCAAGAAGACCAGTGCGGGTCAACCGCATCACCGCAGGTACGGAGCTAGTCCCAAGCACAATCGACGGCAGGATGAAATGGGCAAAACTGCTATCACCCGAGACAGGAAAAATAGGGATCGTCACCGCAAACAGGATTATAAAAATAAGCCCCAGCCAGAAATTCGGCACAGCCTGCGCCATAACAGCCGTTGAAAGCGCCATCCGGTCCAGCAAACTATTTGGCCGGAGCGCTGCCATCACCGCCAGAGGTATTGCAACAATCAGAGTGACAAATACCGCCATCAGGGCAAGTTGAATGGTCACCGGCGCATGTTCCAGAACAAGTTCCGCCACTGGCTTGCGCCAGTAATAACTCTCGCCCCAGTCCCCCCGCGCCAACCCGGCCAGCCAACTGCCATATTGGATAATAAGCGGCCGGTTAAAGCCATATTGCTCACGGATGGTTTCCACCACCTCAGGTTCAGCATCTTCCCCGGCGATAATCTCTGCCGGATCAGTCGCAAAATTCAGCAAAAAGAACGCCACGAGAGATACGGTAAAGGCAACCAGCAAGGCAAGAACTGCACGTTTAAAGGCATAGCGCAACATAACCGGTCACCTGCTCAAAAGGCTGGCAGATGTCTGACGCCAGCGAATTTTATGAAGACGGGGAAAACCATCCCGCGGCGGCGTAAAAACAATATCAGGCGAGGTAAGGTAATTCAGCGTGAAGGCATAGAGCGGCACCCAGTATGCCTGCTCCGCAATTATGCCAAGCGCCTCCTCGTAAAGCGTGCGCCGCTTGTCCTCGTCCCTTATTTTTTCAGCCGCAGCCATGAGATTAGAAACGTCTCTGTTTCCAGTGAGGTCTCTGTCAGAAGTCGGTGAGAAATGGCGCGCGGCAATCGCCGCCACATCCGCCACACTGCCAGAAGCCCAACTGCCAAAGTAACTCTCTATCCTGCGCTGAGACCGCGCCTTATTCAGAGTCGAAAGTTTCACATAACGGAAATTGACATGAATATTCGCTTTCTCAAGGTCAGCGGCAATCGCCTCCGCCACTTCCTTTTCGCGATAAGCCCAGAAATCAAGATCAATCCCGTCCGGGTAGCCGGCTTCAGCCAGCAGCTTGCGCGCCCGTGCCGGATCATAGCTATAGCTCTTCACATCTCTTGTGCAGCCAAACTGTAGCGGGTGACAGGCCGCATGAATAACTGATGATTTTCCCTTGACCAGATATTTAACAATCTCTTCCCGGTTGATCGCATGATTAAGCGCCTGCCTGACCTTCAGTTTTGTTAATGGCCCGCCCGGCTTGGCAAGCCCCGCCGCATCCAGTACCAGAAAGCCAATGCGCATTGAGGGACCCGCTATGAAATTCACCATCGGCAGAGTTCCTGCATTAACGGCAATATCTGTCGGCACAGAAAACATCCAGTTTACACCGCCACTGAAAAGTTCGGCCTGTTGAGTGCTCCAGTCCGGGATCGTGCGGATAACAATCGTCCCGATTGCCGGTCTCGCCTTCGGGCTGGTGGAATAATAGTTCTCAAACCGCTCCAGCACGGTCTCCTTGCCCGGCACAAACCCCGTCACCTTGTAAGGGCCTATACCATTATGACTATGGCCGGCAGGTGTCTTGCCCGGCGGCACATCATCATACGCCCCTTTTTTCCGCAGCGGAGCTGAGCGAGAGAGCTGCTGCAATGCCAGAGGATAAGCAAATTTCAAATGAAAGCTTACAGAATAGGGCCCGGTCTTCTCCACCCGGTCGAGCCAGCGGGCAATAAGGCGCCCGCGTTTGGTTTTCGTGTCTTTTTTCAACAACCAGTTGAAAGTATAAACAACATCATCTGCACCAAACGGACTCCCATCATGGAATTGAATATCCTGATGAAGATCCACATCGATCTGCGTCTCGGAAGCCATCTGATAGCTCTTTGCTGCCAGAGGCACAGTCTTCAACGTCTCAGGGTCAGTATAGAAAAGCCCGTCATCAATCAGCTCGGAAAGGATCACATATTCCCGCTTGACCGTGTAAACATAATCAAGTGAAAGAATGCCGCGTTGAAAAGCGGCAACAAGCCGGTCATCAGCCTGACCCGCAAAGCTAAGCCCCGTCTGCATCATCAGAGCAATGATCAGAACAGTAGACGCAATGATATGCCTGATCAGATTGACCATCAGACTTCTTCCTCCCGCCCGGTCACCAACCGGGGCAACTCAACACTTATTACTTTCTTATTATTCAGGCATTCCTGCCTTCAGACACAATGCTACATGTGCAGGAAGACTATGTCACAAAACCTAAGTTCCATAAATTAGAATAAAAACATAGATTATGATAACAATTGAAACTATGGAGAAAATGTATAATATTTACAGTTCATTACCTCTAATAAGGAAATAGCAAATGAACATTAAAGGGCTCAGAATGTTCCGCATGATCGTTGAAAAGGGCTCACTTGCTGCAGCCGCTGAAGCCATGCATATCAGCCCGCCAGCGGCCAGCCGCCTCATCTCACTATTGGAAACAGAAACTAAACTGACCTTGTTTCACCGCACCAAACGACGCCTTGTGCTTACAAAACAGGGGGAGGAGTTTTATCAGGAAGCCGCCCATATTCTTGCAAGTTTTGAAGAGATCCCCCGCATTGCTGAAGATATACGCAACAAGGATATGCGCTATCTCCGCCTCATCACTGCCCCGCGGATTGGCCAGGGCCTGGTTGCCCCAGCTATCGCCCTGATGAGAAAGAAAAAGCCCGACATCCGCTGCAAAATCGATATCTATTCACGCTACGGAATAGAAACACCCATGGGCACAAGGCGCTATGACCTGGGCATCATTTCAATGCCCGTCACCAACCCCCTGGTAGAGATTGATAATGAACCGCTGTTTCGTGTACGGGCAGAGGCCATCATGCCAGCAACCCACCCCCTTGCTGAAAAATCAAAACTCACCGCAGAGGATCTCAATGCGGGTGACCTGCTGGGCTTATGGCCCATACAGCAATGGCGAAAACAGGTTGATGACTTCTTCCTTTCAGGCGGTGTAAAGCCGGACTATGCGGTCGAGACGACCTCTTCCCTCATGGCCTGCCAGCTTGTGCGCGAAGGGGCCGGCATCACCGTGCTGGACAGATTATGCGCCCGCTCTGTCGACCAAAGAGGTCTCGTCATGAAGCCTTTAAGTCCGGAAAGGTGGATTGTTTTCGGCATTATCCATCAGGCTGGTCATGAACTGGGGGAAAATGCCCTCACCTTTATTGACTGCATGAAAGAAACCATCACAGCGATCAGAAATGAGAGCGCAGAAAATGCCGCAGCTATCATCCCACTGTGGGAGGAATAAGCTGCGGCAGGAGCATAGTGCAGATATGAAAAAAATGGCTTTAGCGCGCCAGCAGCATAGCCGCTGCGCCCGCCATTTCTCTGTTTTCATGCCCAGCACCGGGGACTTCATGTAGATGCCAGTTAAAACGCCCACCCAAACGGCCCGCCACACGGCGCGACCGGTCAAAATAGAAATGCCCCCGCTCAAAACGATTCCGCCCCTGGGCATTGGTCGAGGCATTTTTCCGCATCGGGTCACCATGGCTAACATCCGCTTGCCCCAAAAGCAGCACCATATCCGCGGCAAAAGCCCGCCGAAGCGTTGATTTGGCGATCGGGTTTCCGCGCAGGCCGTAAGGGAAAGTAAATTGATAATCTGGCAGCATATACCAGCCCGGGTTAGCCGCAATCGCCCGGTCAATCATATGACCGCCAGTGTGAAGCATATAGCGCTGCACCCACTGACCTCCACCACCATGACCATATAGAGAAAATTTCCGCTGCTGGCTGCCTGTCAACCGAACCGCTTTGGCAAATGCCTTGCGAACCACAGCAAACCCCTGATTGCGCGGGGCAATTGCGTGCAGCTTTGGCGTTCTCACATTACCAGTTTGAAACTGCCAGGAGGTCGGCCATTTATCCGCTGTAAATTCCGGCAACAGCAACAGCGCATTATATTTCTCCGCCAGCGGTTTCCAGACCGAGAAATAATCAAAACCGATATGCCGCCCAACACCACGCCGCGCCCCATGGATCACCACCCAGACAGGGCTACTCGCTGTAAATCCGCTTGGCATGTAACTGTTGACGATAATCTCACCCCGCGGCACATGCACAGTAAATTCATCAACACCCATCGAGAGCGCATCACCCTGCTCCTGATAGCGCTCAAATGCGCCTGCCGGTTGGCTTATCATTATGCCAGCCATACCGGCAAGACTGAGCATCCCGATCATAGAGGCTGTCTTCAAGGCTTTACTCATAAACAACTGCCTTTCTTTGCGGGGCGTTGTCATGATATGCAGATATTTTCTGATATTCTTTTTCATCACACACTCCCCCTAGAATTTGATTTTGGCGCCGGTGTAGAAGATATTGATATCCTCAAGATCTTCTGCATCAAAACGCCCCTGGCTGTCATAGCCTTCTATCTGAAACTCGAAGTGACGCACGCCGAGGAAAAGCTCCATGCTTGCCTCATCAATCCGCTGCACAAGTCCGGTTCCAAACATGACAATCTCACTATCTGTCACCTCACCGGAATTGCCGGCCTCACGTCGTCCAGTAATGCCATCTTCACCCCGCGCCCATTCAACATAGAGCGACGTATCGCCAAGGCTGGTCCATTTCTTGCGGATACCGCTTGAGAGATAACGATAATCAAAGTCAGGCCGGTTGGTGCCTGGCGGCGTTACGATTGCCCTGGTTTGATCTGAAGAGCGCTCACCATGATACTCCCTGTGAGTAAAGGCACCGGTCAGAAAAAGGCCAGATGGCTGATGGAAAATACTGGCTGAGCCTTTCCATTCGCGCCGGTCACGCGGGTCAAGGTCACTACTTGTCGGCTCGTCCAGATCCTGCAAATAGCCAACTTCCATCACATATTTCCAGTCATTCCAGTTAAGACGGTATTTTAAAGATGCATCCCAGAAATCATCCTCGCCCCAGGCAGCTGAAAATGTCAGCCCCTTCCAGCGCGGTGTGTCATAGCGGATAAAATTACCGCGAGATGTATCAAGTCCAGGCAGAAAATCGATCAGCGGCGTCCGACCAATGAGGGCATCATTGCCCTGCTCGATCTCATCCGTGTGGCGCACCAGCAACCCGCCGCCGATTAGTCGTGTATCGCTGGAGGCTGCCACATGCACACCGCCAAAATCATTATGGATGATATTGTCCGTCGCTGGCGATGTATAACCAAGTGTGATCTTGCCAAGCTGGTTATGCCGAAGCCACATGTAAGAGTTGCGGATTTCAAGACTACCCCCGGGCGCTTCATCATCCTCCTGGCTGACATTAACCGATCTTGCAAAATCATTCTGGATTTCAATTAGGTAACCAGCTGTCATACCAACAGAGATCCGAGCTTCACCTTTCAGACCAAAACGTGTCGGGCTGTTTATGTTATCAACCACATAAGCATCTCGCAGATCCCCGTCATCCCATGCCATCAGCATCTGGTTGAGTTGACCAAACACTTCAAGCGAGACCTTGCTGTTTCCCCGCCGGGCCGTTGTCTCCTCAAGGAGCGCAATACGCTCATCAAGCTCTTCCGGCGTTGCCAGCGGCGGCGGTGTTAAGGAAGGCAGATCAGAAGAGGGCGCATTCGCCATCTGCATCAGTTGGTCAAGTTCAAAGGTCAGCCCTATCGAGCCACCCCAAAAATAGACATCACCATCAGCGCGAAGGTCCCTGTCATCCCTATCAGCAGCGGAGGAAAAATGCGGCAGCGCTTCCGCTACATTGTCTGCCCAGAGAAACCAGCCACCAGCAGTCAACGAGACACCTGGCGCCAGATTAATATTAAGCCGCGGATTGATCTCAATCGCATAGGAAATTTTGTCATCCTTAAGCTCATCACCCATGGTATTGGCAGCTGTGTCCCTGAAGTCGCGGTTAAAGGTGCGGTGCCGTTCAATATGATTGTGAAAGACACCGGCTTTCACCGCACCGCCAATGCTGATGCCATCTGAAATCTCGAACATCTGATCCAGACCGATCTGCACGCCAGTCATATAGTTATCCGTTCGGATGCTTGTCCGGTCGCGGTCATCCTCAGCAGGGTCCGGCGGATAGATAAAAGATGCCGCAGTATCAAAGGTGACAGAGGCCAGCCGTTCTCCGAAATAAAGCCCCCTCAGGCCAACTAACAAACCCGGAATGCCAAGCGGGCTTTTCCAGTTTGCTTCAGCGCCAAAGAGATAAGTCTGATGCTGAACCTGCATCCCAAAAATATCATCCGAGTCCGAATTACCGCGCGATATATCAGCAGCAGGATTCAGATTTGCATGGTAGCTGGCATTTGTGCCGTTTATTGCCCCAGTCTTGGCAAAACCACTTTTGGTGAGTTCGGTTTCCATCGGCAGTATAAAAAAGCCGGAGAGCTGAATATCTTCATCAAACAACCGACCATTCACACTCGCCCTTAAGCCGGCAACCGTTTTCCGATCAAGGTCATCAGATGAAAATGGCGTAAAATTATCTCCCGGATCTTCTGGCCCGGTAAACTGAAACCGGTCTAGGTCAGAGCGGGTAACAATCATCCCCTCAAGCAGAATCTCAGGATGCTGCCTGAGATAGTCCTGTTGAACATCAAGGAGCCAGTTATCCTGCGCAGCGGCAGTCGTGGTCATCCCCCCTAAAATTAAAGCTGAGCTCACAGTCACGGCTTTCAAGTGAATTCTAAAATCAATACACGAGTAGAATCCATTTATCGCTCGGATCACGTTGCTTCTCCCTTTGGTCATCCCCATAGGCACTCCGTTACCGCTGCATTATTTTTATGGTCGCGATAGCAGTGGAGTGCTGCATCTCAGAGACTAGACCGCAGGCAATCGTTAAAAAAACTGCTTGTTAGCTAAGTTATTTTCCTCTTTTTGAAATCATCAGAAATTAAACAATGAATATCAATTAGTTAATCAATATTAACTAATTCAAAAAAACTGTCATCTTACGCGGCACTTGTATCCATTCAGCAACAGGCGGCCTCATAAGCCGACATAAAAGCAGATGAAAGTTCAGTTACAAGCGAGTATTTAAGCTCATTACAACCCCCGACTCTATAACGGGCGCACAGTCGCGTCGCCAACTTGAACGGCGGCAACTTAACTGTACAGTCGCTCTTTGCAGCGCGGCAGATTGAAGGAAAGCTAGAGAGTTAGAGGCATAATGCCAAGGGGTGAGAACCGGCTGCAGTGGGGTGAACTTTGAGAACAGTAGCTCTTCGCCCACCTCGAGGCAAAAGCTGCAAGTTAAGTCAGCAACGGACGAAGGCCCGAACAGTTCACGCGTCAAAGAAGTCAGCAACCGGCGGCGAGCTGATAGTATCCTGCGTATTAGCCCGCAGTTCAATGCCCTCAACAACATTGCAGGTATCATGCAGTGCGCCTGAGCAAAAACCACCAAGGCTAACCTGCCAGGCATCAGGAATTATATATTGAAGCACATCATATATTAAGACATCAGGCTCTTCAGATAGCGTCCACCAGGCAGAAAACTGCGCGATTATGCCAGCTGCGACCACACTGCGCCGCTCCGCCTCAAACGGATTATGGCTCCCCCCGGCACTCTGATCGATCAGCAATGAGACCCGCCGCGAGTGATCAAGCCGTGTTGGATCTTTTTCCTGATCCGGCGCACCAGATATATCTGAGGTGCGCGAAACTTTCACGCCAAACTCAGCCCCAATTTTATCAAGGATCGCCGCAAGATCAGCAGTAAATTCTGAAACAAAAGCCGTCTCCGGCGCGCGCAAATCCACACTGCAGCGTATATGCGGACAAACATTTATCTCATTAATCTCTTCCTCACCAAACGCAATGAGGTCTTCATTGCGCACCATCGCCTCCAGCGCCTCAACAAGCGCCGGCTTAATTCTGGCCCATGCCGCAACGCTTGCTCCGTCACCAGTGATACCAAGGCTCATGGAGGCTTCGCCAGGAATTACATTCCGGCTTTTACCCGGCTGTAGCTCAACGTCGCCAATCACAGCCCCTATGGTCTCACCTTTATCGCAAGCAAGCTCTTTTACCAGCAGGCGGAAATTTTCCTGCAATTTCGCAAGACCGACCCCGGTATCAAACCTGTCCTCAAGTGCTGTCGCGCCAGCATGGTTGCTCTCACCAGTCAAAGTGAAGCGCACACCATGCTCAACCTTCTCATTTTTCGGGGCGGCCTCTTGTTGCCAAAGCCCCATCGTCAAACGGGACTGAAGATAGGCCTCGGTGACGTCAGCCCCTTCCTGCAGGGCGCGAAACGCGCGGTTAAGCGCAAGGCCGGCAAGCTCAGCTGCCTCGCCCTCAAAATAGAAATCCTCCTGATAAATCCCCATTATCGCTTCAGCCTGCGCCAAGGGCACGCGGGTCTTCATCAGCCTGTCAGCCTGCTCACAGTGGCGCTCAATCGCATTTTTTGGCAAAAACCAGCGCGGATCAGGTAACCGCTCCAAACCTTCCCAATCATCCGGCAGGTCATGCGATAAGGAAAGCATGCCCATACTCTTAAGCTCTTTCAGCTCAGCCACCAGCGCGGCCAGCTTTTCGCCAAACTGCTCGCCATCGCTATTCATCATCGGGTAAATGTCTGGGGCGCTTGCAAGCCCGGCCACCGCCGCGCTCCCCGGCATTGAAACGCCTGTAAAGCTCATCTCCTCATTAATATAGGAGGAGACGAGTATAGGGCACTGCTTCAGCTTTTCATTAAAGGCGATTTCATAGGATGTTTCTTTAAGGTCATGGATAAGATGAGCTATTTCAACCCCAGAGAGCACCCCGAGCCGCCCATCATATTTTCCGCCATTGGCGACAGTATCAATATGAGAGTGAAACCCCAGCGCGCGGCGGTTCGTCTCTTGCAACAGCTCCGCCCGTTTGGCAAACGGCACTCTTATATCTTGTAGCTGCCGGCTTATTTGTTCATCCGCAAGCAAACCATGTACATTGCCCACCTGATCAAAATAGACAACCATCCCCGCATCTTTCATCTGGCGGATCAAAGATATCGTGGCTTTGTTGAACTGCTCATTCAAGGTGCGGGCATCAATCTCGCCGCTTTTAACCCGGCTGACATCAGCCAGCCGCTCTATCCGGTCTCGAAGCCGAATGCCAACATCAAGCAGGGCCGAAGTATAATCCTCATTGACCAACCAGTCAGAGGGGATCTCCTCGTTATCAAGCCGGGCGGCAATTTCTTTCAAAACCTTGTGAAAGGCAGCGATATTCGCAAGCACCGTCAGCGGCGCCAATTGCCGCTCAGACCAGGTCGCGTCCCGCGTGATAATCTCAGGGATCGACAGACTTCTATTGTTGCCAAGTTCCAGCCCTTCAGCACATAGGCGCTCAAACTCATCACGTACATCACTTGACGCCTGGACAGGGTGTGCATTTTCTTCAAGCTCAATCAGTAACTCTTTGGTTTTCTCAGCGATCCGCTGCCGCATTTCAGAGGAGGTGACAGCCTGTTGAATTTTAACATGCTCCCGGTCCAACTCTGTCGACACAGCCTTATCATAAAGCCCGGGAATATTGTTCGCATAAGTCCAAGTGGCAGGATCTCCAATTGTCCCTTTAGAAGCCCCATTAAGGTAGCGCACCAGCTCCTGCTCATCTTCCAGATCAAGCTCATTAAAATCACGGCCATCAAGCCAGCCATTCATTTTCTCTCTTTGCAATCGCGTTAAATCTTGAAGGCGCAACCGGAAGCGATCGCTGAAAGTAGATGAAAAAATGTGAGCTTCAGGCGCTTTCAGCTTTGCCCTCACCTCATTCACGGCAAGCGTACCATTGGGGCGTAACGTCGGGTCGATCACACGCTCCACAACCCGCTTACGGTCAGCGATCCAAAAACGAACAATCGGAAAAATATGACTTCTGGAGAAAACAAACTGCACACTGGGCCGGTAATTAAGCGCATATTTACTCGCACGAAGCACCCGCGCCTGTCTGTCAACTTCAATGCCCGCCTGCTCAAATTTGGCTAGCAGCTGTTCATCGCCATAATCGATAAAATCATAAATCGGGTTTGCAGCTCGCAACGCATGCGGCCGTTTAAGTAGATTTTTTTCAGAAAGTGCCTCATCAGACATATCAGCCTCAATGATCATACCGCGCATCAGGGCATGCAGCGGCAATCCAAGGTCATAAAGCTGTTTAATGATAATGCTGACACGCTTGCCGCAGCCATATTCGGCCACACGAAACGGCAGATGAAGATAAGCCCTTATCAGTTCAAAAATTTTATACTGTTCAGATAGAAGGGGGAGTCCGGTATCACGGTCAGTGCGGATATTAAGATCAAAGATTATGTGAGAGTTATCTTCGCGTTCCATATTGTCTTTTTATTGCCATTCATGAGAAGCCATCAGCCTAACAGTTTAGCAGCTAAAGTATAGGGGCAAAGATAGAAATTCTTTTGTCGCCATTTAGGGTTGTACCGGCATTATTTTGGCGCGGAAACTCAAGGCGCCACTCCGAAAGCTCAGGATTTATCCAGAAGAAAAACCCTTACCCCCGGCGACAAGAGCAAAGCATCTCCACATCCCGCAAAATCCCCACATGCCGTAAAATTTTCGGTTGTGGCAACACTAGCGCTTCCATAAACTTACAAACCTGTCATTTCTGGTGCTTATTAGTGAAATCTGCCACGACTATAGACTAATGATCAAAGCCAAACCTCAGTCTAAATGACATAAGTCAAGTTGCACGTTTCATGAGTTTTTATAATCACCCTGACCATCAGCAAATAGCATGACAATCGCAAGATCAAGGGAATCTGAAGCTTGAATGTCTGACAGACATGGAAGTCAAAACCAGTCCCTTTGAAATCTGGTTTCCTTCACCTGCTCTGACCCTTCAGACCAAATCACTCAAGTATCAAGCCTCCTTTTTTCCGGTCTGTCTTTTGTTGTTTTTCTGTTGGTAAACAAAAGGATAGATTATGAAAACTTTAACTTTAAAACTACTCCTCGCCATTCTTATCTCAACCACTATTGCACCAAATGCCATGGCAGACATGTCCAAAGCAGGAAAAGAGGCAATGGTCGCTGCTGGCCACATCATGTTCAAGCATCGTTGCCAAAGCTGTCACTCTAATAACTTGTCAAAACCATCCTATGGTCCAACCCTTAAAAAAGTTTATGGCCGTAAAGCCGGCTCAATTGTGGGCTTCAACTATTCCGATGCATTACGTAAATCAGGCATCGTCTGGAATGAAACAACCTTACGTAAATGGATCAGCAGCAATAAAGAAATGATGCCCGGCACACGCATGCGCCATGTTGGTGTCACCGATAAAGCCGAACAGAATTTCCTGATTGAATATTTAAAACATATCTCAAAATAGAGAAGTGATAATGGCCTGGTCTTAAGTAAAGATCAGGCCAGATTTCCCGGTCTTTAAATTCCTGGTATTTATGCCCTGAAAACGCTGCCTAACACATAGCGTCTGGTTCTTTAATAAATAACATTAAGAAACGCCCCTATCTTATTGGCTGTGTAACATGCTACGGTAAGCAGAGTTATTTACTTATCCCTTCATTGTCAGCGAGCCTTAGGTGAAACTTCAGTTAGGTTATGAATTCTTCTATAGTTTCCCCCAGCCAACACCCTGCCTCTTAATTCTCAACGTCCACCATACAAGGGCCAGCGATTTAACAGGACCGGATCATATATTAACAAGCCCGGCCACTCGCCTTGATGGCTATCGTGACCTGTTTGGGAATTGGTGCAACCGCCTGGTTGCTCCCGCCGGCTCATTCCGCGTTTATGCAAACGCAGCGATCTACGATAGCGGCCAGCCCGATCCCGTTGCTCTGGGCGCAAGAGAATCCCCCGTTGAGAATTTGCCTGACGAGGCATTGACCTTTCTAATTCCCAGTCGCTTTTGCGAAAGTGACAAACTACTTGATATGAGCTGGGAGTTATTTGGCAACACCCCACCCGGTTGGGAGCGCGTGCAGGCAATCTGTGATTTCGTACATAACCGTATCACATTCAGCTATGAGAACGCGCGGCCAACCCGCACCGCAGCAGAGGCCTATCAGGAAAGCATCGGCGTGTGCCGCGACTACGCACATCTGGCCATCGCATTTTGCAGAGCACTTAACATTCCAGCCCGCTACTGCACAGGTTATCTCAGCGATCTCGGCACACCTCTCCCCTATCCAGACGGTGATTTTGCAGCTTGGTTTGAAGCTTATCTTGATGGTGAATGGCAAGTTTTTGACCCCCGGAACAACCAACCACGCCTTGGCCGTGTTTTAATAGCAAGGGGCCGGGATGCTGCTGACGTTGCGATGGTAACAACCTTTGGCCCAAACACATTAGAGCGTTTCCATGTCTGGACAGATGAAATTACCGAGCCGCCCTTGGCTCACCCACTCCCTCAGCTCTAGATCGTTTCACTCTGGCAGACTTGGGATATAAGCAGCGGCGAGGCCCCCTAGACAGTAGAGAGTAAGTCGAGAAAACACCTAACCGGCGGAAACCTTAAACCTCCAAGAGAGGCGAGATAGAACCAACCCGCTCAGCCCGAGCGGAGCAGAGCGAGCACGGGAAAGCTCAGCGAACAAAAAAGTAGGTGGTTCTGAAGCTGAGCAGGACCAGCGTAATAAAAAGGTGTAGCGTGGGGAAAAATGGTGCCCAGGGGCGGAATCGAACCACCGACACGCGGATTTTCAATCCGCTGCTCTAAATTGCTGCACCTGCGAAATGCTTTGATATTTCTCTATTTTTTCAGTTCCTTACCGACAGCTCTACTTGCTGCTATGCAGCATTATCCGACAGATCTGTAGCTCGTTTGTAGCTATTTGGGTAAAATAGATATGTAGCTAAGGATCTAACAATGAGCAAAACAAGCTTTCGTGCC
>BQJK01000005.1 GCA_021604665.1 Rhodomicrobium sp.
CAATCCATATCCGGTCCCTTTGGTGAGGGGCGCCAAAATGGGCAGCAGGTAGGCAATGCCACTCCGCATCATACCCGATCTTGGCCAGGCTTCCGAGTACCGTGCCCAACCCTCGATAAAGCAGCGCTGATACGTTTTCCAGGATGACATATTGCGGTCGTACCAAGCGAATGGCGCGGCGCACTTGCCACCATAAAGATGAACGTGATCCTTTAAGTCCTGCTCCTTTTCCTGCAAGGCTAATGTCCTGACAGGGAAATCCTGCAGTGATGACATCATACTCATGTAACTTATACTCCATGGTTTTTACGTCCTTAAATAACGGAACATCTGGCCAGTGCTTAGAAAGGGTTGCTTGACAAAAGGGATTGATTTCACAAAAAGCGACTGTTTCCATTCCTGCCCGTTCAAGCCCTAGGCTAAAACCACCAATGCCCGCAAAGAGGTCTAGAACTTTTAATCTGTTATTGATTGTCATTGGTTTTTCCCTCTGAACTGAGGTTCTGTTTGTTTGAAAAACGACCTGATGTTTCTATTAGTATCAAGTAAAGGGAAGTGGCCGCCTCGCGGCGACCACCTGGAAGGACCTAAGGATTTGAATATTGCGATGTGTTATCGAAACGCCGGGCTTTGAGCCATGAAATCAGATCTGATTTGAGATAAAGCACGCGGGCGCGCTTACCATTGCCAGCCTTAATAAATGGCGGACCGCCGCCCTCAACCCGCATCCTTTCAAGGGTGCGATGGGAGAGTTGCAACAGATGGGCGGCATCTTTTGTGGTGAAGAATTCGTCATCAGCAGACGGAGTCTTGGTGTGAATTGTCATGAGATTTGTTCCAATTTTTGATTGTTTGCAGGATGGGGCCCAGGGCGGGCGCAGCTTGAAGGCAAAGACTTGGACGTCTTTTAAGCGCAATAAGAGTCTGATATGGACGGCGGGACTATCGAGGGGGAGGGGGTGAGATAGGTTGCAAGAACGCAACCTATCTCGTTTAGCAATCTCAGGCTTAACTAAACACGATGTTAGCTTCAAACTGAGAGGTGATGCTGGCTGTTCTATTCCTGATATAGTCTATCGCGAATTGATCAGCTTTTAGTTTGCATTCACGTTTGAGTCGAAAATACTCATCTGTGAACTTAATCAGCCTGTCAAAATATGCCTCTCCAGACTGATCGTATTTGATGATTTCAAGAGCCAAAGAAAAAGGATTGATGTTCATCAGGTACGCCTCCACAAAAAGTTTAGTTTTGTGGCTCCTTGCTCTTTCTTCTATCTTGTCTCAGAACCATAAGGTCAGAATCCACCGCTTTCGGGATAAATAATCGAGCCATTGATTAAGAAAGAATTAAGAGCATTCTTTATTAATACATGGTTAACAGGTTTTACGTCAACTCTAAATTCCTGCAAATACTTGTATTTAAAGGATTTTTGGTCTATTGGACAATATATCTGCTGATCTAATGCGATTTATTACGCAATATTGCAGGTTAGAATCCCGCTATATTGGTTTAAGCGGCTTGCCGCTGGCGCAGACTTTGATGTTTCGTGACGCTAATGAAGGGGGAATGAAGAATATGAAATCGATTGCATTGATACTGGCATTACTAATCTGGCAGGCGGCCCCTGCCTTGGCGTTAGACGTTACGGGAAAAGCGATCGTCGTGGACGGCGATACCATTGATATTGATCAAACAAGAATCCGGCATACAGGAATTGATGCCCCTGAAGCGGGTCAGAAATGTAAGAAATTGAACGGCGGCATTCTTCATTCTTTTTATCAGCTTTTAAAATGGCAACCCAAAAAAGATGATCCAGATCCATTTACAAGTGCAATAAAAGAATTTGATTTGCGTAAGTTTGATATGTCAGTAGATATAACTGAAATAGCAAAGTTTGTAGAAAAGCATCCACCTATACTGCTTTCTCCAGAATAAAAAAATATCATTTAACAACATGTTGTTTAAATGTAGTAAAGAAACTGTTTTCCAAAGCCTGTCCCATGGCTCCCCCCACTAAAGGCAGAAGACGAAAACAGGCAGTTATGTATCTTGGTGGGTTTCAAATCCGAAAGTTAGCCTTCGTGTCAGGAAGAATTTAATATACATCCACATAAGAAGTAGGATATTATAGGATAAATTCCTACCAAGATATGGATGATATGAAAATGGCAATGGTTAAAAAAAGCATTACGGTTACTGACCAACAAGAGGCATGGATACAGTCTCAAATGGATACAGGGAATTATGGAACGGATAGTGAGCTTATTCGTGAAGCCTTGCGCGAAAAGCAAATACGTATGGCTGAGATTGAAATCATCAGAGCAAAGCTGATTGAAGGTGAGAACAGCGGTTTTTCCGACTTGGCGCCTGAAAAAATTCTTGAAAAATCAAAACAACAATTGAGAAAGAATGGCGAACTATAAACTTTCTCAAGCAGCTGAAAATGACCTTATCCGCATTCACCAAAGGGGTATAGAAACTCATGGTGAAGCAAAAGCCGATCAGTATTTTTTTGCCTTTATTAAACGCTTTGAACAGATCGCCATAGATCCTTTTTTATACCCCGCCGTTGATGACATCCGGGATGGCTATCGGCGCAGCGTTTGCGGCGTTGATAACATCTATTATCGCGTTGTTGTTGGCGGTGTTGAAATTGTGCGCGTATTAGGACGCCAAGACACAAAAACTTTGCCCTAAAACCACCCCTTTAATCAGGCCAATAGTCGCTGAAAATAATTCAATGAACATGGCCTATTGAAAGAAGCCCTATCATCCAGATGGGCTAACAATTCCCATGTCGACAAAGCTGAATTACGATTGGGCGGGCATGTGATTTTGCGGCATTGTGCATGAACCAAAACCAAAGAAGCGAGCAAAGATAATTAATAATGAAAATAAAAATACCCTTGGCTCGCTTCGATAAAAATGCTCTCACAATCGCAAATGGCTGTAAATAAAAAGTCGCTCGATTTGCTTAAGCAATGAGCATAAAAAAGCCGCCCCATTGTGGAGCGGCTAAGTTTTAGGACCTGTCAGCACTATCGATTGCCGCCTTGCGGATTTAGGCAGCTGCTGATTTTTCCTTGGCCTCTTCGCGGCGTTTGGCATCTTCCTCATAATCGATAAGCACGAGTTTGGCGTCGAGCGGCAGGGCGGAGAGGACAATGTTATATCCTTTCTTACCTTTTCCATGCGCAAAGGCTGCGCCGACCTTGGTCCAGTATTTTTGTCTGCCTTCACCCGAGATGGTGTAGACATTGAAATCAGGTTTGTCTGACATATCGTCATTTCCTTTCAAAAAAAACACATGACAGTGACAACAGCTCTCGCCAGGCAAAACCATGCCCGGTAGTAAAGGTTTGAATTTGAGAGATGTTGCTATCCGTAAGGATTTGACCAAGCTACCACATGGCCTGAGTAGCGGCGCGCTGGTTGCTCATAAGCTGGGCAATTAATTTATCGGGACTCCGGCAACAGCGAGCCTGCCCTCAAGGGGCTATTCACATTGTCATTGGCTGCCAAAAGACTGGTACTGACAAATTTCCCAACCGGCTGTGCGCCAGCCTGCCGTTCAAGCTCCGCTTTATCTTCTGGGCTGAGACGAATCGTTACCCAGACTGCAAGTTTTGAACTTTCATTTGAGTGGTTATTTGACATCATGCAGGACATTATGCCCAAGCGAGAGACAAAAATGGGGGCATGATGGGCGAAGTCGCCTAGTAACTTCACTCAATGTATTTAAGGCGATGAGCAGACCACTTAGTCAAAGTCGTGAAAATCGGACGCACACGTTGCGAGAACACTATTCCGATACTCAAGAACTTCGGATAAAGATTTAAACTTAATCCCTGCCCCCCGCCATTTGCTATTTCCCTCGCAAATATCTCCTAAAGCCTTGAAAGATAAGAGGTTCTAAATCCCTTTTTTCTGCAATAGCTGAGGCGACGGGCGAAGGTAAGTTTTAGGGCCAAACGTTTATCTTCTAAATGTTCAAAACCCCATAGTTTCAAGGTGTTTGAGAGGAATCGGAACGCGAGTTCGCCCTGTTCTTCAAGCAGCGTCGGGGAACGGCATTTGTTTGTAGTTTCTCAGCATAATCAACATTTCTCTTTCGATATCTCGGCGCTGTGGCTTTTGCGTTGATCTCAAGCGGTTTTGAACAGCACCTTGAATCTGGTGACGACATCATTTGAAAAACCCAGGGTCTTATGACTGAGCCTGAGCCGTTGACTAACATAGACATTCATCAGGTGCGGTCGTTTTTCTGAGTCCCGGAAGACATTGAAGAGGCCTCATTCGGCCAGTCCCTTATTTAACAACGATTGACAATTATACCCAAGGGGGGTATATACCCCATGAGGTATGCGCAACAGGAGTTATCATGCCAAAACACCCCTCCCATAAGACCCAAACGCCCCGGATCAACCGTGCTATTGGCCAGCTTGAAGCGATTAAACGCATGATCAACGAAGAAAAGTATTGCGTGGACATTATGACTCAGCTCCGTGCAGCTCGTAATGCCATCAAGACCGTAGAACTTGGTGTTTTAGAAACCCACATGGAGGCATGCATGGTCGATGCCTGTAGTGGTGATGATGAGAAGCTCGGAGCAGAGCGTATCAAGGAAATCATGCAATTACTTAAGAAATATGACTAGGCGCTTGATGAAATACGATGCTGTAACATTGATGACCTTTTGGGGGTGGTGGCTCCAGCATGATGTAGGGAATTCCAGCCTGAATTCGCCATCCGCAATATATCGGTTTTCTCGCCATATTGTTTGGGTTTTTGCTGCAAACGCCCACCATAGTCACCGTCATTATGTTCGCGATATTGGTGGTGATGTATTGGCGGTTACCCATAAAAGAGGAACAGGATTCCCAAGCCTGATTTGGCAAAGCATGGAAGGGTTATAAGGCGAAAGTTCCGGCCTTCATTCCAAAATGGAACACCGCACCACGACTAACAAAGGAAACATAATCTTGGAACAGGTAAAAGAAAATCAAACTAGCGGGCAACCGACATCAGGTGGATGCTGCTGCAGCTCGAAAAAGCAGAAGAAAGTACCTGCCCAAGACGTAAAAAAGGAAACAAAATCTTCGTGCTGTATGCAGGAAAAATAAGAGCATTAGACTGGCATACCTGCCGATTAAATATACTAAAATGGAAAAAAGCATAGTGGAACATTCGCACGAGTCCAGATCATCGAATTACAAGAAAAATAGCCTGACATTATGGGGTGCTGTGTCTATGGGTACCGGGGTAATGATCGGCGCTGGTATTTTCGCGCTGACTGGTCAGGTAGCGGAACTGGCACGTGAATGGTTTCCACTAGCATTTTTGGTTGCGGCTATTGTTGCCGGTTTTAGCTCATATTCCTATGTGAAGATGTCCAACGCTTGGCCATCGGCAGGCGGTATCGCCATGTTTTTACAAAAGGCTTACGGCAAAGGCACAATGACCGGTGCCTGCGCTTTGCTGATGTTTTTTTCCATGGTTATTAATGAAAGCCTCGTTGCCCGAACCTTCGGCACATATAGCTTGCAGCTTTTTGATGTCGGCAAGGATAGCTGGCTGGTTCCGACACTTGGTGTTGGGGTGTTGATCTTTGCATTTTTCATCAACATCTTAAGCAATAAATTCATTCAGACCTTTTCTTTCTTCATGGCCTTTATCAAGATCGGTGGCTTGGCGGTCCTTGCAACTGGTGGCCTATACGCATCCGGCTTTAATTTTGAAAGCGTATCGGTGATGCCCAAGGACACTACTTTTAGCGGATTTTTAGGTGCTGTGGCGCTTGGTATTCTTGCCTACAAAGGGTTTACCACCATCACCAATAGTGGTGGAGAAATTGAAAACCCGCATAAAAATGTCGGTAGGACGATCATTATCTCTCTTGGAATATGCGTCGTTTTATATTTGCTGGTATCACTGGCAGTGGGTGCCAATCTTTCGATTGAAGAAATCGTAAAGGCCAAGGATTACTCTTTGGCTGAGGCCTCCCGCCCAGCCTTCGGTGATTACGGCCTGTGGTTTACGGTCGGTTTTGCCATTATTGCCACGGTATCTGGAGTGATCGCCAGCGTATTTGCCGTATCGCGCATGTTGGCCATGATGACCGATATGAAACTGGTGCCGCATAGGCATTTCGGTATGCCCGGCAGCATTCAGAAACACACCCTGGTTTACACCATCGTTATTGCCATGTTGCTCACTGTTTTGTTTGACCTCAGCCGCATTGCTTCGCTCGGCGCTATTTTTTATATCATCATGGATATTGCCATTCATTGGGGCGTGCTGCGTCATTTGCGTAAAGAGGTTAAAGCCAATGCCGCCATCCTCATCACCGCTATTGTGTTGGACGTCATCGTGTTGGGGGCGTTTCTCTGGGTAAAGGCCGAATCCGATATTCTGGTTATCTGGGTATCGCTCATAGGGCTAGTGCTGATCTTCGTCGGTGAAAGAATTTTTATTCATAAATACCAAAACGAGGAGAGTTAAATGGCACATTCACATGATCGCGGCGCTGCAAAGGCAGAAGACCATTCTGGCTGTAAAGATCACGGTCACCACAAACCTTCCAGCGATAAGCCTGGAAAAGGCAGCAAATACGATAAAGTGCCGGAAGGGTTCCGCGGAACGGTTTATACTTGCCCGATGCACCCAGAGGTTCGTCAGCCAAAAGCTGGGTCATGTCCGCTCTGTGGTATGGGTCTTGAAGCCGAAACAGCATCGGCAGGTGATGATGACGGGCCGAATATGGAGTTAGTGGATTTTACACGGCGTTTCTGGGTAGCTGCAGTTTTAACCATCCCACTCCTTATTTTGACGATGTCCCCCTTCGTTGGGCTGACTGCAATTCGAGAGTTCTTTGGGGAGCGTACTACGCTGTGGATAGAGTTTGCGTTAGGCACGCCTGTAATTCTGTGGTCGGGCTGGCCGTTTTTTGTGCGGGGGTTTCAGTCCTTCCGCAGCATGAACCTGAATATGTTTAGTTTAATCGCTATGGGTACGGGTGCGGCCTATATTTTCAGTATCGTTGCCGTGCTGATACCCGGTATTTTCCCTGATGGGTTCCGTGACGAGGGAGGCCATGTTGGTGTGTATTTTGAAGCCGCCGCCGTTATTATAACGCTGGTTCTTCTGGGTCAGATTATGGAGCTGAGGGCGCGTGAACGTACAGGCTCGGCGATCAAAGCGTTACTCGATATGGCAGCGAAGACCGCCCGTGTAATCCGCGAGGACGGTACAGAAGAAGTTATCGCACTTGAGGATATGCAGGTTGGTGACAAGTTGCGCGTCCGACCGGGCGATAAAGTGCCGGTTGATGGCAAAGTGCTTGAAGGCCGTTCTTCGGTGGATGAATCGATGATATCCGGTGAGCCGATGCCGGTTGAAAAGGTCGCCGGGGATGCTGTCACAGGAGCCACAATAAACGGCACAGGCAGCCTGATCATTGAAGCCACGCGGGTGGGCGCGGATACCATGCTTTCGCAAATCGTTGAGATGGTTGCAGGCGCACAGAGATCACGTGCGCCGATCCAGAAATATGCCGATATGGTTGCCGGGTATTTCGTGCCGGTGGTGATTCTTGTTGCTATTTTAGCCTTTATTGGTTGGGCGGTCTGGGGGCCAGCTCCGGCACTGTCTTACGGTCTGGTGGCGGCAGTGGCGGTACTCATTATCGCATGCCCCTGTGCACTTGGACTTGCAACACCCATGTCGATCATGACTGCAACCGGGCGTGGCGCACAGGCCGGGGTTTTGATTAAAAATGCCGAAGCACTGGAGCGTTTTGAAAAAGTAACCATACTGATTGTTGATAAAACCGGCACGCTGACCGAAGGAAAGCCTAAACTGGTAGCCGTGCTTCCTGAAGATGGCCATGACGAGGCCGAGGTGCTTCGCCTTGCCGCATCCTTAGAGCGCGGCAGCGAACACCCACTGGCAGAAGCGATTGTTCGCGGCGCAGAAGAGCGCAAGGTTGACATGGCAGACGCCACGGATTTTGAAGCCGTTACCGGCAAGGGCGTGAAAGGCGTGGTGGATGGCCATGAAGTAGCTCTCGGCAATGCCGCGCTTATCTCCGATATGGGGCTGGATAGCGGTGCATTGGTTGAAACGGCGAATGCGCGGCGGGATGAAGGTGAAACTGTGATGTTTGTCGTGCTTGATGGTGCGATTGCCGGACTGGTCAGCGTGGCCGATCCAGTCAAAGAAACAACGCCTGCGGCTTTAAAAGAACTGCATGATCTTGGTTTTAGGATCATTATGGCGACCGGCGATAATGAACGCACGGCGAAGTCTGTGGCAGCAAAGCTGGGTATTGATGAAATTCGCGCCGATGTTCTGCCCGAAGACAAAGCCAACATTATCAAGGAGCTTCAGACCCAAGGCTTTAAAGTCGCTATGGCCGGTGACGGGGTGAATGATGCACCTGCACTCGCACAGGCCGATGTTGGGATTGCGATGGGAACTGGCGCGGATGTCGCGATTGAAAGCGCAGGATTTACGCTGATTAAAGGCAATCTTGACGGCATTGTGCGTGCTCGCCGCCTCGTGCAAGCAACCATGCGTAATATTCGGCAGAATTTGTTCTTTGCGCTTATATATAATGCTGCCGGTGTGCCTGTGGCAGCAGGGCTTTTATTCCCCGTATTTGGCATATTGATCAGCCCGATGTTCGCTGCTTTTGCTATGAGCGCTTCTTCATTCTCGGTGGTGATGAATGCGCTGCGTTTACGGCATGTAAAAATTTAAGTAGAGCAAGCAATAACCAGGAAAAATATTGCAGGTAAGAAAGGATTTATTATTGGCATTGCTGTTGAGCATTCCATTGCATGGGGCTGTGCCAAAGCCATTCATGAGGCCAGTGCCGCGTTGGCAATATATGGGGCAAGTTGGATTTTGTGCTCCATTCCATTGCCTTTGCGCCGAAGGGATATCTGCATGGGCGCGTGACAAATTGCTCATGTCAAGGATTGCTCGCCGCTATGGATATTAAGAAGGTAGGAACGTCACAAACTGAAAGCCAGTCTGCCACTAATGAGCATATCGGCAAAGCAGGCGACCGGAAGTTTGTCCGGCACAAAGAAAAGCCTCATGAGCCTAAGTGGCCAAGTCAATTCAACCAAAAGCAAATGAGGGATAAGACTTCTTCCCGCGTATAATCCTGTATGGATTAAAAAATCGGAGGATAGGATGTCTGACAAAAATTTGGACGATACGTTTGCATCAATTTCCAGAAAGCAACCGGATACCGGAAAATTATCGAAACTGGAGTCCGATGTCTGGAACAGAATTTACCTCTGCGAAACGACCTGGCAGCAAAAAATCATAACGGTGCTTATTATGCCTCGCTTTCAAGCCTCGGCGTTGGCGTTGGCTCTTATACTGGGAATAAGCGTTAGCCCGTTACTTATGTCAGGATATTTACCTGATCCCGAAGCCGAAAGCGAAGTTTTCAATTTGGGTATCTTCGGCAAGAATAATCCCTATATCGCAGCCAACCTGATCGACAGAATAAAATGATACAACGTTATTTCACAGCAATACTATTTCTGGTTTTGTTTTTAACAACAGCATTTGCAGGACTTTATATTGGTCAGAGTTATTTACATTCTGACACTGGCCAGCACGGCACTCATGGCGATCATTGGCACAATATGTTCCATGAGAGACTGCAGATCACCAAAGCCCAGGAACAACAATTACTTGTAATTGAAAACCGGTTCCACGCGCAGCGCACAGCACTCGAAAATGAAATTTACCGGGCAAACCAGCAGTTGGCCACAGCCATAAGAAAAGACAAGGCTTTCAGCCCGCAAGTGCAGGAGGCAACCAACAAAATCCACAAGACCATGGGGGAATTACAAAACGCTACCATAAAGCATTACTTTCAAATGCGCCCGGTACTCACCGATGAACAAAATCTGAAATTGGAAAAAATGGTCACAGATGCGCTCGAATCAAAATAATAACGAGCCAATCAATGACCAAACCTCAGATAAAGATCTTATTCAATTTGTATCTAATGGGCGCGAAGCCGCTCTGAATGAGCTCATGGCTCGCTATAAACATAAGTTATTCGCCTTCATTTTAAAGTATGTGCAAGATGAAGATGTTGCCTACGACATTCTGCAAGAGACATTTATCCGGGTTTACACAAAAGCGAATAGCTACAAATCTCAATTTTCGCTTTCAACCTGGATCCATCAAATTGCTGTAAATCTTTGTCGCGATTGGGGGAGGAAACAAAGGATAAGGCATTTTGTTTCCCTTGACAGCTATGTGACTCCCGGCAGCACGCAAAGCCTTGCGGATATTATAGAAGACCCAAATGCCAACGTTGAAAATCAGGCATCTGATCGCATGCAAATTGAACTCCTGGATAAGGAAATTCAAAAATTGCCCCACAAACTGAAATCAGCGCTCATTCTTTTTACTGTCGAGGGTTACTCACAAGAGGAATGTGCGGAAATTTTGCAGGTGACGCCAAAAACTGTTGAGATGAGAGTTTATAGAGCCAGAAAAATCCTCTTACAAAATTTACCCGATATTTTTTGAGGGGTTGCCGAACTTTATACGTAGAAGCTTCATGACCAGCTTCCAAAATAAAGGTTATTGGAAATGAAAGCACGAATAAGCACGACCGTATCGACGCTTGTTGCGATGGTTCTCATCGGCACCAACGCCCAGGCTCATAGAAATATTGCCTTCAAAAACAACGCGTTCAAAACCCATTCAACATATGTAACTCCGCAAAAAGATCCTGAGCATTTTACACGATACAATGCATCGCGAACCTGCGGCCAAGGACATAACGCGATGAATGCGCAACACAGACGATCACATCAATATCGTCGGCCCCACACACATATCTACATGCCATGGCATCCGGGCTGCGACGGGTAAGCGTAACCCTTCAGTTACACCCCTTAAAAATACAGTTGATTATTTACCTTCAAATACCGCCGCGAAAACAACTGTGATAATATGTTTAGGCAAATTGAAATGGCATTAGATACAGGTTCATGAGCAAAATTATTGCACTGGTGACAGTTTTATCTGTTTTGACTGGTTCCTGTTGTTCCGGTTCACTCTCTGTTTTTGCCTCCGACAATCATCACAAAAATATCGTCACACAGAGTGCCGACGCTCATCACAATGATCATGCCCAAGACCACGCGCATGAACATTCACAAGACACTCATTCAGGCGAGCCTTGCGATCATAGCTCGCTCGATTGTCTTCAGCAAATTGCCCTCAATACAGCTAGTGATAAATTCCCCAAACCGGGCGTTTACGCAGCAAAGAATGAGGAACAAGGCCTAGCCTGCTCATATTCGCAGGATTTGCAGAATTGCCGGTATCCCGCGATCTATGACCGGCTGACTGAGGCGCAGACGACAAAATCGCCTCCCATTCTGCATCTGACAGGACGATTCCGTCTTTAGGTCACTCTCCCTCCACAAAATTAAACATCTCGAAATTTGCGGTTTCTCAACGCCGTAGATGGATCGTTTGCCTGTAAATTTAATTTACGTTCGGCAGAAATCTCAGGGGGAATGCTGTGTTACGACCGATAATATTGGGCCTGATAACCACCGTTGGTTTGTCGGGTTGTCTAAGAGAAACACCGGGAATTTATTTGCCGGTTGGCCATCCGGCTGACCCGGGGACCCGCGCGGGTGCGCCAATTCCGATAACCAGAGCACTGGCTCCAGAATTCCCTGATGTGCAACCAGACCTTCGAGAATCAAAGCCTGAGAAAAAAATGATGCCAGCCAATGACCATTCCGGTCATCAGATGAATAAACAATGAGCCTGTGGGGGAACAAGATGTTTAAGAATTTACAACCTGCAGCACTGATTATAATCAGCATGGTTGGATTGACCGGCTGCGCTCAGCTTTCAGCTGAACAAGCGTTTCAGGAGGTCTCATATGACGTTCTGGAGAGAACCGGTCGCAGGATCATGTGGGACTCCGGCACAGCTGATGATCTCCAGGCACGTGATGTCATGAAATCGGTTCTGGGGCGCCCGTTATCAGCAAAAAATACAATCCAGATTGCTTTGCTGAACAACAGAGACCTGCAAGCCGCCTACACCAAATTAGGGGTTGCACAAGCGGACCTGGTGCAGGCCGGACTGCTGCGAAACCCGATCCTGGATGGCGCGATAACATTCCCGGAAGGAGTTAGCACACCCAACCTTACATTCGGAATTGCCATTAAATTTATTGAGATTCTCTGGATACCTTTGAAAAGAGAGATCGCCCAATCCGAACTCGAAGCGGTAAAATTCGAAATCACCGGAATGGTGATCGACATGGTGGCACGAACACACACCGCATATATCGATTATGTCGCGGCGCGCCAGCAAGTTGAATTGCTGCAACAGGTGGTTACTTCCTCAAGGGCAACAGTTGAAGCCGCGAGCGCGATACGCAAAGCAGGCAACTACACGGCGCTTCAATTTGACCAACAGAAAAATATTCTGACCCTGGCAAAACTCAATCTTGCCAAAGCTAAAGCTCACGAAGCCGAAATGAAAGAAAAGCTCAACGTGTTGATGGGTTTAACCGGGCGGGACATTCAGTGGCGGGCACCAAACAGGTTGCCTACTCTGCCAGCCGATGACCTGAAAACCGCCAACATAGAACGCCTCGCAATTGAGAACAGTGTTGATCTGGCCAAAGTCGGGCAATCACTGCTCACTCTTGCAACAAAATATCGGTTAACACGCAAGCAGTCCATCATCCCTGATCTTGAAGTTGGCGCCGAGTATGAACGAGACGACGGCGAAAAGGAATTCGGTCCGACCTTCGAAATCGAAATTCCCATTTTTGATATGGGAGAAGCCAAGCGCGCCAAGGTCAAACTCGAGATTGAAAAGCTCAGAAATCAATACTGGGCTTTGGGTATCAAAATCAGATCTGCCGCGCGATTAAACAGAGCCAAGCTTTTAACTACCCGGAAGATAACAACATACTATCAAAACACTGTTTTGCCGGAAAATATGCAGATCGTCTCTGGGATGCAGCGAGACTATAACGCGATGCAGGCCGGTGTCTTTCAGCTGATAACGGCAAAACGCCAGCAAATATTTTCTGGCCAAAAATACATAGAAGCCCAACAGGACTATTGGCATGCGCGCATTGCCTTAAAGCAACTCATCCACGGGCGGCTGCCCGGAGACATGGGCGATATGGAATCCGGCGGCGCGGTCGCATCAGTAGATAATGCAGAAGGAGGAGGTCACTAATGGATAGATCTCGAAGAGAATTTTTAACGAAGTCAGGGCTTGTGCTGGTAGGCGCGACGTTGGCGAGCAAGGAAGTGTTGGCTCAGAGCAAGCATGAAGGGCACAACATGCCCGACCCGCATGCAGGCCATAAAATGGAAATGGGCCAGAAAAAAATGGCCCCCGCAACAGTCACCGGCGCGGGAAAATACAGCACGCCCATGGGTAACTCATTTTATGCGCGATCGGTCGACCCGGCAGAAAATTTCAACCCCGGCGAACCTGGCAAAGATTATACGCCTGTTGTTGTTCCGAACGGAAGCACGCTGCCCTTCAAAATTGTCGACGGCTTCAAGGTTTTTCACCTCACAGCTGAAGAAGTCTTCCATGAATTTGCGCCCGGTCTCAAATCACATTGCTGGGGCTATAACGGGCAGGTTCATGGCCCTGTTATTGAAGCTGTCGAAGGCGACAACCTGCGCATCTATGTCACCAACAAGCTGGAAGTGCCAACGACTGTGCATTGGCACGGCCTGATCCTGCCGATGGGAATGGACGGTGTTGCTGGTCTGACGCAACGAACAATTTTACCTGGTGAAACATTCAAATATGAATACAAGCTCGTTCAGCATGGCACGTTGATGTATCACTCCCACAAAGACACCATGACCCAGGAGGGAATGGGGTTGATGGGAATGTTCATTGTCCATCCGCGCAAACCGAAAAGAGAGCGCCCTGATCGAGATTTTGTTCTGCTGATGTCTGAGTGGGACATTAAGCCCGGAACCTATCGACCAGACACCTCGGTTTCAAGTGGCTTCAATACGCTGACCTTGAATGCGAAGGTGTTTCCCGGCACTGCGCCCCTTGTCTGCAAGCTGAATGAAAAAATACGAATACGGGTCGGGAACCTCTCGGCCATGGATCACCACCCGTTCCACCTGCATGGGCACGCGTTCAAGGTCACGGAAACAGATGGCGGCGAAATTCCGGAAGCCGGGCAATGGCCAGAAACCACAGTGCTCGTCTCAGTCGGGCAAACCAGAAACATCGAATTTGTTGCTGATAACCCGGGTGACTGGGCGATGCACTGCCACATGACGCACCACGTCATGAACCAGATGGGCCATGGCCTGCCGAACATGGTGGGTGTTGAACCAGGCCAACTCAACCGGCGGGTTAGCGGATTATTGCCGGGCTATATGACGATGGGAACGAATGGTATGGGCGATATGGGTCAACATGCACAGCACATGGCAATGCCTGAAAACAGCATACCCATGATGGGCATGCAGGGCCTGCATGACTATATCGGCATGGGTGGCATGTTCACGGTGTTTAAGGTCCGTGAAGGCATTGAAACCTACGACGATCCCGGCTGGTACAAACCGCCCGAAGGCACGCTCGTTGGCCCCGCAACCAATGAGGAATTAACTCGCGACGGAATTAAGGTTTAGGCAATCGCAGAGACCGGAACAGTTTATACAAACCATGTCGAAAAAAAAGGACTGCCAAATGTCAAATCAAGCAAAAAAAATCAATCGCATTCTCATCAGTACAATGGCCGCGGTTGCCGCCCTCACCTTTGCCGCTTCGACGCAGGCTTTTGCCGCGGGCTCTGGCCATGATCAACATGCTCATGACAATAAAAATGCCCACACCATTGCTGGCGGAGAACCGGGAAAAGAATCTGATGTGGTTCGCACAATTGAAGTTATTGCCTCAGATGATCTGACCTTCAGCATACCGTCCCTGGAAGTAAAGGACGGGGAAACCATCAAATTTATCGTGATTAACAACGGTGAGGCGCCGCATGATTTCACTATTGGAACACCGGAAATTCAAACAGCTCATCAAAAGGAAATGTCCAAAATGATGGATGCAATGGATTCACATGATGGTCATAAAATGGAGCACAAAGATCCGAACGCCTTGTTCCTAAATCCTGGTGAGAGAAAAGAGTTGATCTGGAAATTTAATGAAACAGCCAAACTGGAATTTGGCTGCAATGTTCCAGGTCATTATCAGGCTGGAATGAAAGGGGATATCAAATTTAACGGTAAGATCTAATCCGGTAATATGTATCTTCCCAAGGCTGACAATACACCAATCCTGTACTTCCCCTCCCCCCTTAATTAACGGCGCTCTGCTGGTTGAGGGGGGAGATTTTACTTATTGATCCCTTATCCCATTCTTTGGAACCTGATGGTCCAGTTTGATTTTAATTAACTTCAATCATTTCACCTTTTTAGGGTTTTCTCGATCTCAAAATTAGAAAGAGTATTTTTATGAAGAACCCCTACACAACCTTTATCGCTATGATCGCGACTTCAATTGTCGCTATGTTTGTTATGACTTACCTGAACAGTTGGGAATGGTCGCACGTCTTTTGGAGTGAATCACGTGCTTACATGGTCCTTTACATGGGAGCCATCATGGCGGTCATCATGCTTCTCTTCATGCTTGGCATGTACACCGATAACAACATGAATATGGCCATCATCGCCGGCGCGATAATTGTATTTGGTTCGTCTCTGGCGTTAATGCGGAGCCAAGCGACGATCGAAGATCAGGCATGGATGAAAGCAATGATCCCTCACCATTCCATCGCCATCCTGACAAGCAGCCGAGCAAAAATATCAGACCCAAGAGTGCGCAAGCTTGCCGACGAGATTATCGAGGCGCAAAAACGTGAAATCGCTGAGATGAAGGCCCTTATAGCTGATCTAAATGGTGGGCCAAAGGCCACGCCCGAGATAGACGGGAAATAGAACCCGCACAGGAAGCAGCATTCGCTGTAGGCCGACCGCTGGAAGTTTCACGCTCGGCTGATTGGGATGCCTAACGGCACGTATAGACAATTTTCCACCCGTCGATTTCGAAAACAAAATATTCTGTGGGCAAGTGCGAGCAATGGCATAACACCCTTGGCGCTCGCCGAGAGTGGGGGTAGCAAGTACAAGGAGACTCCGTCCGAGGGGCCACACTTGAAAAGTGGCGAGACGATTGAATGCCTTGCGCGCGAGGGGCGACTGCCCCTTAGTTACCCCTGTTCTAATTCGAATACCTTAGCTTTTGGCAACTCTGGTGAGGGATCCATTTGGCCCCCGTGCTTTAAATGGCGCAGGGGCTTTTTCTATCTGGACTGGCTCTATTGTCTAAACCTGCAATCGGCTGCATCATTAGACCCATGGGGACAATAGGCAGGGTTATCAGCGGTTTATTTATGGTTTGCCTGCTGGCAATCCGGGTCTGCTATTGGCTTTGTAAAGGTATGATGATTTCTGCAAAATGGCTTGGCAAGGCCGTTTATAATCTTTGCGGCATTCGATCGGTCACGCTTGGATCTGCCCGTTTTGCCAGCTTTAAAGACATCAACAGACATGGCCTGTTTAAATCAAATGGCCTGATACTTGGCACGGTCGGCGGCCGGATTGTGCGGGCACCTGAAGATGACCATCTCCTTGTTATCGCGCCAACCAAATCGGGCAAGACCTCCTGCTTCGTCAACACCAATTTGCTTGAGCTTAAAAACGCCTCGGCCGTGGTCACGGATCCAAATGGCGAGAGCTGGGCCATCACCCGGCGTCAGCGCGCTCAAGAGGGCCAGATATTCCTCTGGGCTCCCTTCAGTCCGGTTTCTGATATGTTTAATCCTTTGGATTTTGTGCGCATTGGCACACCGCATGAGCGGGATGATGCGGAGTTGATCGCCAACCTGATTGTGCCGGATGGCTCAAATGTATCCGAAGCCTTCTGGGACAGGCAGGCGCGGGATGTGCTGGTCGGGATTATTCTTTACGTGCTTTATTCCCGCGCACCGGAAAAACAAACCATGGCTGAACTGCGCCATCTTATCACCTTGGGCGAAGAGGCGTTTAACCAACTGTTGGAGGCGATGATCTTTTGCGGTCATCCGCTGATACGGCGCTGCGCCAATATGCTGCAAAGTCAAGAAAGCAAACTGCGCAGCAATGTCATGGCCACCGTGCAAAGCTTGACCCGCATCTGGGATAGCCCGTTGCTGACAAAAGTAACCAGCGCCAGCAATTTTCGCTTTGGTGATTTGCGCGCCCATACCGGCACGGTCTATCTGGTGGTGCCGCCTGATAACCTGCCAACCTATTATCCAGCGGTTGCCCTTCTTACCGGCGTTGCCCTGGCGGAAATTAACCGCGCCAAGCCTTTGAACGCCAAGCGCGTCGTGTTTATGCTTGATGAGTTTGCCAATCTTGGCCGGTTAAAACCGGTAGAGACGGCGATTTCAATCGCCCGGAAAGCTGGCATTCAATTGTGCCTGTTTATGCAGGACATCGCCCAGGCCCATCGGGTCTATGGCAAGGATTGGCAAAGTTTTGAGAGCAATTGCCGCACCAAGGTATTGTTTGGCGTTAATCAGGTGGAGGAAGCCAAAAAGCTTTCGGAGACCATCGGCGTTCACACGGTCAAAACCCGATCGGCAGGGCATATTCATGGTTTAACGGATGTCATGCCGGGTCAGTTAAATGCAGGGACCGGAGAGGCGGCGCGGTCGCTAAAAACGCCAGATGAATTATTGACGATGGATAACCGGCACTGCGTGGTTCTACAACAGGGTGTGCGGCCCATTCTGGCCGAAAAACTCTATTTCAAGGATAAGATGTTTAATGGCCGTTATGATATTTGGGACGGCAAACAGCCCTATGAAAATATTGAGCTGTTCATCCGGCAAGAGCGCCCTGACCTGTCTTATGGTAAAACTCTTACCTTGCCCCCTGCCCGTCAATTGCCATGCCAAGATGACGAGATCATCGAGCTTTCAGATGATAAGAGTGAGGCCGCTTAATCAGGCGCTTTACGCCGCCAGCGGCGGCGCAGTCTGGCTGTCTCCATTTGAGGGTTTTTAGCGCAGGGTTTTCTCTTTGCGGTCTTTGGCAAATCTGGACGATCCGGATCCATCCAGGCCTCCCGCTCTCGGGTTGCCTGCTGGTTTATCCGAGTTTCATTTAAACGCTCGATGTCATGGCTGGCATCGTCCAAATGCCGCAGATTCTTTGCCAGCTTTTGCAAAAGCTGTTGCCGCCGTTTAAGAGCCTGCTCATAGCCCCATAGTAAGATTAGAAACTGAAAAACAAGATCAACTTTTTCAAGCAGCGCCTTCATGCGCCCCCGTTCTTGAGCCAGGATTTTGATGTCTTTAAATGGCTGAGTGATATCGCTGGCCAAAGACGGTATGTGAGGGGCAAGGGCTTTCATGCGGCGGGTTTTTAGTTTTTCCAATTGCCGCTGACGTTTTTGATAATGTTTCCGCTTGGCCTTTATGGTTCTGAGATTGCGGTCAACGATGTCCTGATTTTGTTGCAGGGCGAAGCTGTAGCCGAATGAAGTTTTACGGCCTAATTTTTTCTCCGGCTCGAGGACAAACTGATATGGCTTTGGAAAATGGTGTTGGGCGAATTCCATTTTTTGGCGGGGCTTTAGCGTGCGATTATCCAGTTGCAGCACCAGGCCCTTGCGCTGAAACGCCTGATTTTGCGCCCTGGCCCAGGCAGCCCGCCATTTGACCGGCAGGTCTTTGGCATTCCATTGACGGGTTTTGGTGCGGTACAATCCCTGACGATCAGCTTGACGTAAGGTCAGCAAAATATGGGCGTGATAATTGCGCCGATCCGCGCCTTTCACGGTGTCTGGCTTGTGAATGGCAATATCGGCGATCATGCCGTCTTTCACAAAGGTCTCACTTACATAAGAGCGCAACAGGTCAACCTGCTCATTATGATCCAGTTCATGCGGCAGTCCAAGAATGATGGATCTTGCCAGCTGGGCGTCTTTACGATTTTCACAGTTTTCGATTTTGTTCCAAAGCGCTTCCCTGTTTTTCAGGAAGGCTGCGATGTGCTCAGGTGCGATGATCTCGGTATGAGCAATATCTTTGCGGTGGCGGTAATCATGATATTTTTTCTGGCGCGCATCATAGAGCTTTTCGCCTGACCGGTAGGCAGCGGCCGCAACGGATGAATGGCCCTTAGCGCGAGAGAGAATGGAAATATCAAAATGCGGGGAGCTCATAACAGATCGGTTTAATATTTCTCTTCTCATCCCTTTACTGTTGAGCTGGCCGTGTGTTGGATCTGTTGCCGCAACGCACCTACGTCGTGCAGCGATGTATAGTTGCGCTTTAAATAATCGCTTTATTTATCAATCAGCGAGATTGTGTCCGCAAGCACACAGCGTCAAATTTGGGCAAAAATTTTTCGCGGCATCGCCACAAAGAGGCATCCTGTCACCAGAGGTGATGCATAACAGATCATTTTAAAAAACTGCGATTTACCCCCTGGGGGCCAGCCCCCAGACCCCCGGATGTTCAAGGGGATACCGTAACCTCCGGAATGGCGTTTTAAGGCAGTTTTGGAGTGGTGCAATAGCTGCCAGATTATTAGAGCAAAAAACACTCTGAAATCACTATAGGATAAGGCTGTGGGGAAATTTTTGCTGCTGGTTATTTAAGCAGATGAATTGACGAATATGGGCCACCCTCCCTAGACTTTTGATGCGGCCTCACGTGTGATGACCGAGGGTCGTGGATAAACGTAACGGAAGTTACTTTAAGGCGCTCCTTCGGGAGCGTTTCTGTGTAAATTCACTAAAATGCCTTGGACTTTTTGGTTGTCATTACAGCCTGTCAATTTCAATCAATATAGCGATAGACCGAGTTGCTTCTTTCTTTAAGGATGGAGTGTAATATTTGCTGGTCGAGAATCGCCGACTGAGTTAGGATTCCAAAGTAAAAAGGAGATCAAATGGCGCGCGGTGAACTCGTTAAAAAGCTATTGTTAAGCTACGGCCACGAAGACGAATTTCGCGCTGTCGTTGAACAAATAATTGCGGAAGAGGAAAAGAAAAACAACCGCGTGTTGTCACGTGCCCTCCGTAAAACTTTGGACAATTTAAAGTCTGGGTCACAGACAAAAGCTTTAAACCGCCTTATTCCGTTTCCTGATGAAGCAAATGATTATATTCAACGTATAGAGCCTACTCATAGCCCAAATGACATTATCCTAACCGATGAAAATATTGAACTTTTTCAAGGTCTGGAAGAAGAGTTTCGCCGCTCGGAAATGATAAAACGTCATGGGTTGCCTATCCGATCGAAGCTTCTTTTTTGCGGTCCCCCAGGTACTGGAAAAACACTTTGTTCTGAAATTTTTGCAGCTCAACTTGGGTTGCCACTCTTTTACGTGAAGTTAGATAGCTTAATTTCTTCTTTTCTTGGTGAAACAGCGTCAAACATACGCAAGACATTCGAATTTGCTCGCCGTCAACCTTGTGTATTGTTTTTTGATGAGTTTGATGCATTAGCTCGTTCGCGCGAGGAAGGAAACGATCACAGCGAACTTCGGCGCGTGGTGAATAGCCTTTTAATTTTTATCGATCAGATCCAGCCGGGCGGTTTCATAATTGCGGCTACGAATATGGACGCGCATTTAGACGCTGCAATTTGGCGGCGTTTTGATGAGGTGATTTGGTTTGATAATCCTGACGAACCAATGATGAAAAAATATTTGAACAATGCTTTTAAAAATACTTCCATCGAATTCGATCCGGAAAAATTCATTCTAAATCTGAAAGGTTACTCCTACGCCGAGCTTGAACGAGTATGCACTCAAGCCATAAAAGCCACGTTACTCAATCGCCGGAAGAAAATTCTTCGGAAAGATTTCAAGGATGCAATTTCAAACGCTGAACGGCGGAAAAAGCGATTGAACCGGTTATCTGATAAATAGAGAAAATATTTTGGCACAATATGAACACCTTATTTTAATTCGGCAGCCTGAGACATTTACGAGAAGAAAAACAGGTAGAGTCCCCCGACATCCCGGACGTGGAGCCGGTTACGGTTCTAAAGTGGGTAAAGACCTCGAGAATGCTATTGCAAAGCAGCGGGCAGAACGACCTCCTCAATTTGTAGATCCATCACTCATTTTACGCGTTAAAATGGATGGTATTATCATGGAAGATGTTTGGGAAAAGTTAGGGCTCACTTTATTATCCTCCGATGAAGATAATACAATTGTTCTGTTCTCATCGGATGAGCAGCTAATTGAATTCCGGGAACGGCTCGAAGCATATGATGGTCCAATTCCTGCCGGACAAATAGGGCGCCGCTTCGAGTCATTCATCAATAGAATTGCTGATGTTGGTACGTTAGAGCCACGTGATCGCTTAGGCGTACGCATGAAAGAAGCTGGATTTTCAGAAATTGAAGATTTGCTAGATGGCGAAATCTATACAGTTGATATTGAGCTATGGGAATTTGGCTCACGAGAAATGCGATGCGCAAAAGCTGACCAAATAATTGAATTTATTGACAATCATAATGGATCCGTTTTTGACCATTATTCCGGACCATCAATTACGATGATACGAGTAAGCACAAGCGGAGAAGCGCTAAAGACTATATTTTCCATTCCAGAAGTTGCTTTTGTCGATTTACCGCCTGAGCCAGACATTGAAACCAATCAACTTGTTGAACTTACCCTAGGGAAAGTTCCTGAGTTAGCGCCAGCTGATGAAAATTTACCCGTTGTTGCGGTATTGGACAGTGGTCTGAATGATCATCCTTTCTTAAAAGATATTATTTTAGCGCATGTGGCATATCCAAAAGAGCTGGGGCAAGCTGATAATTTGGGACACGGTACTGCTGTCAGTGGTGTAGTTGCATTGGGTGATTTAAGTAGTCAACTTAGCCAATCCAATATTCATCGGGTTGCGAAACTTATTTCGATAAAAGTTGTAACCGACAATGCTCAATTTCCAGACAAACAAACGCTTCCAACTCAAATGCGCCAAGCCATTGAGTCTGTACATACTGAATATGGATGTAGAATTTTCGTAATCTCACTTGGAGATTCAAAAGCAAAATTCGAAAAAGGCCGCGTGGGACCATGGGCTGCAACTCTTGATGAGATTGCTCGGGAACTAGATGTACTTATTTTTATTTCTGCTGGAAATCGTTGTCCAAGATCAGGGGACGACGTCGAAGAAGGCGTTACACATTATCCGGGTTATCTTTTGGAGGAGGCAAACGAGCTTTTTGAACCTGCGGGTGCAGTTAATGCAGTGACAGTTGGATCGATTGCCCATGCAAATGGTTTAGAAAGCAAGCATGGCGATGATGCACATGTGCAGACAATAGCTGACTTTGGCCAACCCTCACCTTTTACGAGAACTGGTCCTGGCGCTGCGGGAATAGCCAAACCAGATTTTATCGATTACGGCGGCACAATGATTTTTAATGCTGTCACTGCCCAACTTCAAGATGCCAAACAGATTGCATCCACTGGTTTAATCACAACGAATAATAATTTTTTTAATCAACTTCTCGTAAGCAAGAGTGGAACATCCATATCAACTCCGATGCTTGCGAATAAAGCTGCACAAATGCTACGCCGCTTTCCGGACGCCTCAGCTAACCTTATAAAAGCATTAATGGCAGGGTCAGCCAGCGTTCCAGAAGAAGCTGACAGAGTTTTATCAGGATACAACGAGAAAGATGTGGCAAAGATTTGCGGGAATGGCGTCGTAGATCCACTCAAGGCTGCCTATTCTGACGACCATCGTGTGATTTTATATGCTGAAGATAAATTGGAAATGGATCAATTTGCAGTGTACCAAATTCCAATACCAAACGAATTTCAGTCAAGAGGACAGCGGACAATCCGTGTTTCTTTGTCTTTTGATGCCCCAGTTAGACGAACCAGGGCTGAATATATTGGTACCAAAATGAATTTTAGGGTGGTTCGGGGTTGCCCGGTGAACCAAGTATTTGAGCATTTTCGAACCCATACGGGAGAAGATACTGAACCTGCCGATATTGGGGATAGGTTTATGTGTAAATTAAAGCCTGGCTCACGGAGTCGTGACAAAAACACATTGCAAACTGGGGCGGTTACTTTTTCCAAGGACACCGAGGATTATGGTGACGAATACTATTTAATTGTTCGCTGCGTAAGTGGGTGGGCTTCAGAACAGGAATTGTACCAAAAATTTGCGGTGGTCGTGGAACTTGAACATCAGGAACAGGTGCAAATTTACGCTCGATTGCAAGCACGTGTGAATGTGTAAGTTTATTTTGGCCAGTTTAATGCCTTAAACTTTTAACTCGCCTTCGCTCCCACTCAACACCCTTTTGATTACGGCATCCCCCTTGAACATCTGGGGCTGCCTGAGCGGCGGGGCAAAGCCCCAAGAGCGGGGGTGCAAATAACACTTATCCCCAGACTGCCTCTGACAACTACAAGTTTCTATTATTAGTTTATCTATTAGATGGACTACCGTTTATGCGCGGCAAGAACTACCGTTTATGCGCTGACATTTGTAAAATTCCAGGCTGGAAGCCAAAGTTGGAAAGACTACCGTTTATGCGCGAATAACTCTGCTTATCCCCTCACCTATGTGATTAACTTCGCTTGATGATATGGCTGCGGCTTTCCCCTAAAATCAGACGACCGCGCTCATAATTTAATTTGAGCTCAGGATAGACCAGCTGCACTTTCTGAAATTCCTGCTTGGCCTTCTGCACAAAATTATTCTCTCTGGCATATTCAGCGCCAAACTGCTTATGCAATGCTGACCATGGCACGGCGAGCTGGCCTTTAAGGGAGTGCGTGCGGTAAGAGGCCCAGGAATAAAGGTCCAAGGCCAGCGGTGACCGTTTAAGCGATTTTAAAACGCGCATATCAACCGGGATGCCATGGCGCATAAACTCTTCATACATCCGTTCATCCAGCTTCACCCAGTTTGGATACAGGCTGCGTTGATCGATGCATTTGGGATCCCACCACAGCTCATACTCGTCGGCAATGTTACGATTGGCCCGTTGCTCGCCCATATCATTGGGCGCATAGCCATAAGAAATCCGCGACGAAAGCGTTGCTGCCATCTGGCGTCTGAGACGGGTGATATTGCCATTGACGCCGCCTGAGCGATAAGGGCCTAGACCAAGCTCATCCATAAAGTGCGAGAGGCTGTCTCCAAGGCTGATGTGAGGGTTTTTCGTGCGCTTGGCTTCCCTGTTCATGTAAGAAAAAATTAAACGCGGCAGAGAGCCGTAGGGAAAGCCATGGCTCATGGCCCTGCCATCTTTGTCGATATAGTGGCCTGGCTCGATGGCCAGATAATAGTCGCCTGACCGTCTGCCCCACACAGGAACATTGCCCGGATTTTTATGGGGCAAGGTCAGTTGCAACATCGAACGCGGCCAGAAGGTCAATGAACCAGCTTTGACGGCATCCTCGGACCAAATCAACTCCGCCTCTTCGATCAGTTTTGATTGTGCCCGCGTCAATCCGCTGTTTAGATTTTCATCTGACGTAAAAAGGTGCTTATCTACTTTCACAGATTGGGGGTTTTCATTATTTACGATTTAGCGTGTTTATGCGGCATTTTTCTCGGCCGGGAATTCGCGTTCTAAAATTTCACGCAGCACATCGGCCATCATTTTACCTTCCATGTAGCATTGCACCTTCACACGCCGATGAAGTTGCTCGGTCACATCAATGGTAAAGCGTTTCATCTTATCATCGGTTTTCTTGGGGCTTTCCTGTACCCATTTATCAGCTGCCTTTTTTGGCGGCATCGTTAGATTGATTGCTTTTTGGTTCATGCGGCGGCCCTTTCCTGTTGTTGCATAATTTCTCTGGCAAGGCGTTTGATTTCCAATTGCGCTGATTTTGCTGTGGCAGCATCACTCATATCAAACACAGTTTTACCAATAGAAGCACATTCGGCATAAATCACCCGCTGATGAATAGCGGTGTCCATAACCGGAAAATCTTGTTCTGAAAAAGCCTTAAATACTTTTTTGCCAATCACTGTATTTGAGATTTTACGATTGATGACAAAGGCGGCCTTGAGATTGTCTTTAAAGGTGATGGCCTCGTGAACTTGCTCAATCGCATCGGCGCATGCCCAGATGTCAAAGGGCGAGGGTTGCACCGGCACCAGCACAAAATCACTGGCAAGCAGGCAGGAGCGAATGAGACCATTGACCCCGGGCGCGCCATCGATAATCACCCGATCATAATCAGATGCAATTTCTGGCAAGTCTTTATGGATATTTGGGACGGCCTTGCCAATCACCATAAACGGCGAGGCGTCATCGCGGGCATTGCTCCATGAAAGGCTTGAGCCTTGCGGGTCTGCATCGACCAGCAGCACCCGTTCACCAAGGCTGGCAAAATACCCGGCCAGGTTCAGGGAGAGGGTGGTTTTACCGACACCACCCTTTTGCTGTAATAATCCGATTATCTTGGGGTTTGTGTCTATCACAAAAATTCAATGCCTCTTTTTCGTTTCATCGCGTGAGTGTTTGTTCACATTTACGATTATGGCGAAGATCGATTGAGCGGCAACTCACCTGTGTCATTTGGAGGAAGGGGGGTGTGATAAAATTATCAAAAGGGGGAGGGGGCTGGTCTGTTGAGAAAAATTCTTGTAGCTTAGAACCACGGACAATCTTGGCGCGTAACCGACAAGATTACGTTTCAAAAGTGTAGCTATACTGTAGCTATGGATTTTTTCGGATTTTTAGGAAATTCGGTAAGTGATTGAAAAACCTGGTAGCGGAGGAGAGACTTGAACTCCCGACACGCGGATTATGATTCCGCTGCTCTAACCACCTGAGCTACTCCGCCATTCCAAGGTAAATCCGATTAATAAAGCTATTTAGTAGCTTTGCCGTTCAAAGAGAGAACAACCGGATAAAGGCTTTTAAAAAACAAACCCTCTCCCGTCAAGCTGCAAACGGGATTTTGACCAAAAAATCAATGAGGGTGTTATACCCGGCAAGGAATTGCCGGGATAAATGTAATTCTGGTTACAAGAATAATAAAGCTTACTGCGTAACCACCGCTTCAGAAATATACATGTCTTTACTGCGTGCACGTGTGCGGCTTTTAGCAATTTTGGGCGCGGCCTCTTTCGTGAAGCGCAACATCGTAAACAGCCCCATAGGCCGCAGTGAACGGCGCTCAACCAATTCAAGCGTGTCGCACCCCATAACACGATCCACCGGGAAAATCGGACGCCAACCAATGGTCGAGGCAAAAGGTGCCATCCGCCGCTCTATCCAGCCGCGAGCGCCATGGTCCTGGCTAAAGTGATTAACAAGCACAACTTGTCCGCCGGGCGCACAAACGCGTTCCAGCTCTTCCATCACCACTTCAGGCTCCGGCACAACTGTCATCACATACATCGCAACTACAGTGTCAAATTTCTCATCTTCAAAATCAAGGTTGCGGGCATCCATTTCATGCAGCCCATCAACATTCTGCAAGCTGTTTTTAACAACCCGCTCTTCAGCTTTTTTCAGCATATCAGGTGAAAGATCAACGCCGGTGATATTCAAATGGCCACCATAACGCGGCAGGGAAAGGCCAGTACCCACCCCAACTTCAAGCACAGAACCCTGGCGTCGGTTAATAAGATCCACCGCATGGCGGCGACCAGCATCAGCCACCATTCCAAAGGTCTGGTCATAAAACGGGGCCCATCTTTTATAAGCCGTTAATACTGCACCCCGGTCCATGACGACTTTTTTTACCGCTTCCACTTAACGACTCTCCTAAATCCAGTCATCCTTCATCCGGCGATTAGCAAAGATCCTTGCTAAAGTCATTATAAAATGACTGCGCCATATCGGCGCTATAATAGCGCCTATGATCAAGTGATGCCTTCCCCTATCTTAATTAACAGAAACTTTTTTAGCCTGGCGGGCCGCATCATCTTCCAAATCCTGCTGGCAGTTGATAACGCTTTCCGCGATAGCTTTTTTAATCCAGCCTCCCCCAAGAATACGGGATTGACCTTCACCATCTTCATAAATCACACAAGCCTGACCGGGAGAAACGCCATCCTCACCATCATGAAGCTCAACAAGCGCCCGGCCATCGCGGTATTTCAAAGTCGCCGGTTGCGGAGGTTGCGTTGAGCGCACGCGCGCATAGATAGAAAGCCCGTCTTCACCAATAGAGCTAATATCACCGCTACCAAGCCAGTTCACATCTCTCAGCTCAACCATGCGTGTGCGCAAGGCTTCTCTCGGCCCTACGATAACTTTAGAATTTTCCGCATCCAGCTCTACCACATAAATTGGCTCACCCAGCGCAACGCCAATGCCGCGGCGCTGGCCAACAGTAAAGTTGATAATGCCTTCATGCGTGCCCAACACCCGCCCATCAAGATGCACGATTTCGCCAGGCTCAGCTGCACCGGGGCGCAACCGCTCAATCACCTGCGTGTAACGGCCGGTCGGCACAAAACAGATATCCTGACTGTCAGATTTCTCCGCAACGGAGAGACCATATTCACTGGCAATTTCTCTCACGCGAGATTTTTTCAGATTACCAAGCGGAAATCTTAATAGCCCAAGCTGGTCTTTAGTCGTTGTGAATAGAAAATAGCTCTGATCGCGCTCAGGATCTTTCGCCCGGCGCAGCTCCCAGCCATCGTCACCTAGCGCTGATGAGATATAATGGCCTGTAGCCATCGCATCAGCTCCAAGGTCGCGCGCTGTATCGAGCATATCTTTAAATTTGATTTTTTGATTGCACATAATGCAAGGCACTGGCGTTTCACCAGAAAGATAGCTGGAGACAAAATCATCCATCACGCTATCTGCAAAACGCGCTTCATAGTCGAGCACATAATGAGGAATACCAAGCCGCTCAGCCACCCGCCTTGCATCATGGATATCCTGGCCCGCACAACAGGCACCTTTACGGCCCACAGCTTCGCCATGGTCATAAAGCTGTAGTGTAATGCCAATAACATCATAGCCTTCTTCTTTAAGAAGCGCCGCAACCACAGAACTGTCAACACCACCAGACATCGCAACCACTACGCGGCAACTGGAAGGCGGCCCCTCAAGGGAGAGGCTATTTAGATTCTTATTCAACTCTGTCATTATCGGTTATTTAGCATTCACTATTTCATCGGTGCAGTAATTTCAGGCAACCTATTCAGTAGATACCTACCTGAAAGGCAACGCAGCAGTGGGCCATATCTGGCCGACCTGTGGGCCCTTTATATCGGACCGTAATCCCAAAACTGCCTCAAATGCAAAAAGCCTCAAATGCAAAAATGAGCCTTCAATTGCAAAAATATGTCCTGGCAGTGAAACACTGCATACGATCAACTCAGGGCAAAAGCAGTTCTTCATGGGTTAAGTTAAAAAGCGGCATGGTCTCAATCACCATAGCTCACTCCTGAAATTATCAGGCTCACATCACTTAAGGTCAAAAAGCTATTGAGGACAGTATCATGCTGTAATCATCTGTCGCAAACTATTCATAAATAGAAGTGAATCAACACCCTTTATCACATCAGTCTTGATGCAGAAACCATAAACATTCGAAACTATGGTGAGTTTATGTTGCATGCAAGAGAAGAGATACAAAAAGTGATCCGCCAATCATTTTTATTATCACGCCAAATAAAGGCAAGCGGCACCAGCCTAAAACGGCAAAAATTGCCGGGGTAGCGGCTAATATTGCCGGTATCATCCCTTAAAACCATATCCTCACCCACCGCAAAAACCTAGCAAGTCATTGTTTTAAAGTGATTTAATGCCTGAACCACCTGCTGGCCCAAAAACTGCAAAGTCTCCGTTGGAATTAGCCTCGCTCTTAGCTCTGCAAGTCTCAGCATGCATCTAAAGGCGAGAAAGTTGCTGATCTGGCACAGAAATAAAAAAGTGACAGCTCTGGCCGATAGGGAAACGCAAAATGACAACAGATAATCTCTCCACTGTGAATTCTTTCAGCAAAATTGCCAAATCAACTGGCACACCCGCGACTGGCAAAGAAAAATCTAACGGTCAGAAATCTGATAGCCTGGAGATCCTGGCAAACGCTAAAAAGTTCTCTAGCCACCTTGATAGCTCTATTGAAAAAGCCGATATCAGCCGCCGCAGCGATCGCGCAGAACAGCGCCGCACTGATGGCCAGGAACGTAGCAATGAGGCACGCAGCCACGGCGAGACAAAAAGAGCCGAGCGCACCCATAACACTGACACAGACCGCAGCGAAAAAACCAAACCCCATTCAGAAACTGATGAGACCGCCCGCAGCCATGCTGAGAATGCCCCAGAGCAAAGAGAGACAGAAGCAAAGGCCTCAGACACACGCGAAAGCTCAGAACAGCAGGCCAAACGCGATGATGACCACTCAACAAATGAGCAGGACAGCGCCAAAACCAACGATGACACGAGCGAAGAGCCAATAAAGCTGACAGAAGACACTGAAAGCGCAGTAAACACAGAAACCACAGCAGAAACAGCTGAGGAAGCTGAAGCGCAAACAGAAACAGCTGAGGCCATAGCCACACCGCTATTAGCTTTAAACGCCGCCGCAACGCCGGTTAATCAAACACAAGATGGAGAAAAAGCCGCTGCCGCCGCCCTCACCACTGGCGCAATTGACGATGCTGCCAAAAGCGCAGCAAACAAAACCGGCACTCAGCTAGATGCTTTAGCAAATAGTAACGGCGCAGATGCCAGCGAAACCGATGATGGGCTAGAAAGCACACTCGGCACAGATGAAGCCAGCAAATCTAAAAAATCATCAAAACAGACCGGCAGCGAGTTAAATGAGCTTGTAAAAGCCATGAAAGATACCGCCGCTAATAAAGAGAGCGCCAACAATCTCGCCGGTCAAATCCAGCAAAACCAAAATGCAACGCCCCTTCTGGCTGCAAATCCAAACGGCAAAGCTGGGCTCAGCCAGGCAGCATTTGGGCTAAACGGCCAGGACACAGCCGCCATCCAATCCGCTGATAGCGCTGAAGGCCTCACAGCCTCCACCAACTCAGTCGATGGCAAAGCAAGCCCCGCCACCAATCAACTACGCGCCGCCGGCTACACCAGCCCAACTCAATCACTAGCCATTCAAATTGCTCAAAAGGCACAAAATGGCACGCAGCAGTTTGAAATCCGCATGAACCCACCAGAGCTGGGCCGGGTCGATGTCAGGCTAGAGTTTGGCAAGGACGGCCAAGTTGCAACACATCTCATTGTAGAGCGCCCCGAAACACTGGATATGCTCACCAGAGATAGCCGCCAGCTTGAAAAAGCATTGGAGCAAGCCGGCTTAAACCTTGAAGGCGATGGCCTTACATTCAGCCTGCAAGACCAGGGCGAGGAGGGCAACCAGCAAGCCAAATCAGCGTTTGATGCCGAAGGCAATGCAATCGGCTCTCTGGATAAAGAGGCCGAGCCAGACGCCGCCAACATTATTTACAGGCGCGTGGCACCACCAAATGGCATCGATATCAGCATCTAATAAACAACAGCCGCAAGGCGTCATATTTTAGTGTATTTTCCGTCAGGATCCGAAAATGACATCAATCAATCCACTCTCCGCCCTAAATAATTTAGGTGAAGCCACAGCGTCAAAAGCGGCTATTGCAAATGATTTTGACACCTTCCTCACCCTATTGACGACCCAGTTGCAAAATCAAAACCCGCTGGAACCTTTAGATACAAACCAGTTCACCCAGCAGCTGGTGCAATTCAGTGAAGTTGAGCAATCCATTAAGCAAAATGAAAACCTTGAAAGCCTCATGAAGCTGCAAGCCGCCAACGCCATCACCAACACCGTTGGCTATATCGGCAAAACGGTCGAACTCACAGGCACCAGCCAACCCCTTTTGAATGGCGAGGCAAACTGGCCAATTAATGCCGGCGCGGATGCCAGCAACACGATTTTCACGGTCAGTGATAGTGATGGCAATATCGTCTACACAGAAACTACAGACCTGGCCCAGGGCGAATCCACCTTCACCTGGAACGGCAAAACCAGCAGCGGCACAGACGCCCCAGAAGGCAATTACACCCTAAAAGTGTCCGCAACCAATTCTGAAGGCCTTGGCGTAAATGTCGATATTGCCTCATCAGGTCTAGTTGAAGGGGTCGATATGTCAGGCAGCAACTTATATCTGATCGTCGGCGGCCAAAAAATCAAACTTGAAGAAGTAACCTCCATCAGGCAGTAAACTGTTAACTAATTTAAGGTTAACTGAAATTTACCGTAGCGGCGGCCACAGTGCCGCGCCGGGCCGCGAAGTTAGCGGTCACTGCGGGATATATAGTGAATTGCGTAGCGCTAAAAGCCACCTTCAGGCAAAGCCAGCCGTTGAAAAAGCTGCCCTTGGAGCATTCGCCAGGGTTAACCATAAGTAAATGGTCAGGCTTTTTATGGCACAGAGCTTGCTACTCTTTTCATTATAGAGCTTAGGGCTATTTTAAGGCCGCTAGGCTATTGTATCCCTACAGTAAGTTGGGTCAGTAGTAGTAGAGAGTAATATGACCGATCATAAATTTAGGCCACGTGCGCGTTTCGTTATCGGCCCCGATGGGAGCCCCTTAACAATTGCCGATCTTCCACCAAAAAACACCCGCCGTTGGGTTATACGGCGCAAAGCAGAAGTGGTGGCCGCAGTTCGCGGTGGCCTCTTAAGCCTCGAAGAGGCCTGTGAGCGCTATAAACTCACCGTTGAAGAGTTTTTAAGCTGGCAAAGTTCAATTGATAAACACGGCCTCGCAGGTCTGCGTGCGACCCGTATTCAGGACTATCGCGCTTAAATAAGCTATTGCCCACAATCCGGCCTAGCGGCTGCATTGTGCCGGCAATGGTTAGATAAAAAACGCTGTCGCCTCTTAAGTCTTAAGTGGCGCAGCGTTTTTGCATTCTTCTTCGCCATATAAGCAACGGCTTTAAGCTCCAGACCAGATAATTCAACCAAACATTCATCAATGGCGGCGCAGTACCGCCATCATGACATGACCTGCATGGCAAAAGCTCGCCCCTACAAAACTCAAACTGCCCGGCTTTGAAACAATCTCATCTTATCTATCGTCATTTTGAGACAAGTCCCCACCTCAAATAAGCCACTCCCCCCTTCAACAACATGCCCGACTCTGGTAACCGCAACAGATAACAATCAGACAACCCGGCAATTTTTTCCGGCTTTTTTGAAAATATTACTAAAAATTAAAACTCTGTTTAGGCTTTGCTGGGTAAATTTTGCCTAGGGGGAATCAAGTGTAATTGTTCGCCGCCAGTATTTTCCACTGGCACCGGTTGTTTTTCAAACCGGAGAACTCAGTAAAAGACAGTGCACCTAAAGGCCTGATCGAGACAGGCCTTGGCGTCCTGTCTCCTCAATCATACGGCCAATAATCAAGTTTGGAGCAAGTGTTTGAGATGAGTGAGAATGTTTCTATTGGTAATATCGAGATCAATCATAGTGGTAACGTCGGTACATTTTTAAAGCAGTTAGGTGTGGCACGCGTGGCGGCCATGGCAACCGTAGCCTTATTCATGGTTGGCTTTTTTATCTTTTTAATCACCAGGTTCAATGAGCCACAGCTCTCAGTTCTCTATTCAGAGCTGGAATTTAAAGACAGTGCTGAAATCACCAAGAAACTTGATGGTATGAATATCCCCCATGAAGTTCGCGCTGATGGCACAGTCATTCTGGTACCTAAAGATCAGGTCTTAAAACTTCGCATGGCTATGGCTGAAGAAGGGCTGCCCACCGGCGGCACCGTTGGCTATGAAATTTTCGACAAAGGCAGCAACCTGGGCGCGACCAATTTTGTCCAGAACATAAATCACCTCCGCGCAGTAGAAGGTGAGCTTTCACGCACCATCACCGCACTTAATCAGGTGCAACAGGCGCGGGTTCATCTCGTACTCCCCAAAAGAAAACTCTTCGCCAGAGATAAAGCCAAAGCATCCGCCTCTATCGTAATCAAATCGAGGGGCAGTCTCGATCGCGGCCAGATTAAAGCCATACAACATCTCGTTGCGGCAGCCGTTGAGGATCTAAACCCTGGCCAGGTCTCTGTTGTTGATGAAAGCGGCAAGCTACTAGCCTCTGGCAGCGAAGATGAAAATGCCAACAACCCAATGGCCGGCGAAGTCGCGGAGCGCACTAGAAGCTATGAGCGCCGCCTCTCAAATGAGCTGGAAGAAATCGTCTCAAGGATCGTCGGTGATGGTCATGTCCGCGTGCGCGTCAACGCTGAAATGGATTACAATCGCATCACCAAGTCATCAGAAGTCTTTGACCCGGATGGCCGTGTAGTTCGCTCATCAAACACCCGGGAAGAAAACGCTTCATCAAGGGAGAACACAGGCGACAAGTCTGTAACTGTTGGCAACGAACTCCCTGATTCAGAAGCCGACAAATCCCAGCAAGGCACCGCTGAAACGAAAGAGCGCACTGAAGAAGTCGTCAATTACGAGATCTCTAAAACCAACCAGACCGAAATCATTGAAGGTGGCCGCATCAAACGGCTCTCCGTCGCCGTTCTGGTCGATGGCGTTTACGCCAACAATGCGCAAGGCAAGCCGGAATATAAAAACCGGGCACCAGCTGAGATCGAAAAAATCAATGCCCTCGTCCGCTCCGCAATCGGCTTTAATCAAGAGCGCGGTGATGTTGTCAACATTACGAACCTGCAATTCGCCCCCATTAAATCAGCAAAATTGGGCGCGCCATCAACCTCCATGTTCAACTTCTCAAAAGCAGATTATTTCTACATTGCTGAGTTGACCATAACACTACTTATCTCATTGTTTTTCATACTGTTTGTCATTCGCCCCCTCGTGAAACGCGTGCTGGAACCTGAAAAGAATGAACTGGTCATTGACCTTGTTGAGCATGATACAACCAACGCGAATGCTGAGGGTGACGCAGCGCAAAACACCGCCAACCCTGACCAAATCAACAGGATGGAAGATATTGAAAATCAACTGGCTGAAAACAAAACAGCACAAACGATAGAAACAGCAAAAATGTCCGGCCAAATACACGCAGAGGCCATCAAACAAATAGGGTCGCTCGTGCAGAATAATCCAAAAGAAGCCACAGCAGTTATCCGCCAATGGATATCCAATGAAGAAATGGAGGCCGCTTAAAACATGGAACAGTCTCAAGCGCTCCAAAATTGGAACACAGATAAAAACAACACGGCTATTGCCAGCTTGCAAGCCGAAGTGCCAACAGCCAAACTCTCTGGTGAAGAGCGTTCAGCTATCCTGCTTTTAGCTCTTGGCAAAGATTTTGGCGAACCCATCTGGGAATCTCTCGATGATGAAGAGATCGCTGAAATTTCCATCGCCATGTCAAAACTCGGTAAGGTGACAACAACCCAGGTTGAAGACATCCTCGCTCGCTTTATTTCAGATATGTCGATTTCCGGCGCTGTCATGGGCAACTTTGAATCAACCGAAAGCCTCCTCAAACAGATATTGCCTGAAGACCGGGTGAACCTGATCATGGAAGGCATCCGCGGCCCGGCTGGCCGCAACATGTGGGAAAAACTCTCAAATGTGCAGGCGCATATTCTCGCCAATTATCTCAAAAATGAATACCCGCAAACAATCGCAGTTATTCTCTCTAAAATCTCACCAGATCACGCCGCCCGTGTACTTAGCCTGTTGCCAGATGACTTCTCCCTGGAAGTAATACAGCGCATGCTGGCTATGGAGGCGGTACAAAAAGAAATCCTGGAGAAAATTGAAAACACCCTGCGCCGTGAATTCATCTCTAATCTCTCAAGCACAAATCGTACAGATGCCCATGAAACAATGGCCAGCATCTTCAACAATTTCGACCGCCAGACAGAAGCGCTCTTCATGGGCAAACTGGAAGATGTCGATAGAGATGCAGCCGAGCGCATTAAAACACTTATGTTCACCTTTGATGATCTCGGCAACCTTGATGGCTCCAGCCTGCAAACCCTCATCCGCGCCATGGATAATGATGTTATCGCCCTGGCCATTAAAGGCACCTCAGACAAAATCAAAGACCTCTTCCTCTCCAATATGTCCCAGCGCGCAGCAGCGCTCTTACGCGACGAGCTGGAGAATATGGGCCCTGTTCGCCTCAGTGATGTCGATGAAGCCCAAATGACCATGATCAACAAAGCCAAAGATCTCGAAGCCGCCGGCGATATAGTCCTCGCCAAAGATGGCGCTGAAGATGAATTTATTTAAGGGATAGACAAAAGATGTCAGCGCCACAAAAATTCATGTTCGACAACGCCTTCGACAATAAAGCAGAGATTGTCGATCCTCTGGCTGAGTTGAAAGCAAAATTCGAAGCCCGGATTGATAAAGCACGCAAAGAAGCCTTTGAAGAAGGCCGCAACAAAGGCCGTGAAGAAGCGTTGGAGACCATTGAAAACCAAAGCAAACAGGCGCTTGAAACACTCAATGAACAGGCTCAAAAGCTCACAGCTGAGTATAACAGCGACCTACAGCGTTTAGAAGAAACAGCCGTTGAATATGGCATAACGGCTGGTAGCAAATTAGCCGGTGAGTTAATCAAAAAAACGCCCCTGCCCCTGATAGAGAGCTTCTTTAAAGATGCTTTTTCAGTTATACGCGGCGTCCCTGAAGTCACAGCCAGGGTCCATCCCTCGGTATTTGACCAGGTGAACAACGTGAAAGAGCGGTGGCAAGCCCCTTCAGGTCATGAAGGACAAATCAATCTCATTGCCGACCCGGATTTAAAAGTAAGTGATGTCAGCATCACCTGGAACGATGGCGGCATGGAGCGCTCAGTCGATAAACTTATGAGCGCCATTCAAAACGCCATGACAAGATTTTTTGAAGCCAAAGCCAAGAGCCAGGACGCCCAAATATCAGAGCCAACAACAGATAATCCAGGCGCAGCAGAAGAGATCGAACCCCAGATCGAATTCGCCGAACTGCAACCAATAAGCCATAAAGATGAAAGCCATAGCGAGCCAGTGACATGAGCGAAGACACCAAGACAGATGAAAATCTCGAGCTGACAGAATTCTCAGAAACCTCAAAAGGTGAGGGAGAGAATACCCCAGCAACAGATACCCCAAAACAGCTTGAAGATTTGCAAGCGGTGTTTGATGTGCCGGTAAAAATATCCGCCGTTCTGGGGCGCACCCAAATAGAGATATCAGATCTGCTAGATCTCGATGAAGGCGACGTTATAGAGCTTGACCGCAAGGTTGGTGAAGCAATTGACCTTTATGTCAACAACCGGCTCGTTGCCCGCGGCGAGGTAGTGCTGGTGGATGATAAACTCGGCGTCACCATGACTGAAATCATTTCAACGAACAAAGACAATGGCTAAGCAAACCCGTAAATCAGGACACATCCCCTGCAGCGAGACCCTTATCAGCTACAGCGAAAGAAAGTCCACAAGCAACAAGACCGCCACTGAAGGAGCGATACTATGCGTTTAACAATCATCGGCAGCTTGCACGGCAACCTGACCCTCGCGACCAAGATCGCCATGGAAAGCGGTGCCAAAGTCACTCACGCCGCCACTATAGACACCGCGCTGGATGATCTGTGCCGCGGCCAGGGTGCTGATCTCATTATGATCGAGGATAATTACGATATCCGTGCCTTAGTTGAAAAGCTTGAAGGCGAACATATCCATGTGCCGGTTATAGCGTGCGGCAGCGGCGAGAATACCCGCGCCGCCGTTAGCGCCATTCAGGCCGGTGCCAAAGAATATATCCCCCTCCCCCCCGATGCTGAGCTGATAGCCGCCATCCTCACCGCTGTCTCAAAAGACCAAAAGGCGATGATTTATCGTGACCCGATAATGAGCAAGACCATCGCTCTGGCAGATCAAGTTGCAGGCTCAGATGCCAGCATACTAATCACCGGAGAAAGCGGCACCGGCAAGGAAGTGATGGCGCAATATCTCCACACTCAATCACCCCGTTCATCTAAAAAATTCATCTCTGTAAACTGCGCTGCTATTCCTGAAAACCTATTAGAATCAGAGCTTTTCGGCCATGAGAAAGGCGCTTTCACAGGCGCTCTGCAACGCCGCATTGGCAAATTTGAGGAAGCAAATGGCGGCACATTGCTGCTTGATGAGATATCCGAAATGGACATTCGCCTTCAGGCCAAGCTACTCCGTGCCATTCAAGAACGGGTGATCGATAGGGTCGGTGGCTCCAAACCTGTGCCAGTAGATATCCGCATTATCGCCACTTCGAACCGCAACCTGCAACAAGCGGTTAAAGACGGCATTTTCAGAGAAGACCTTCTCTATCGCCTGAATGTTGTAAACCTCGCCATACCGGCGTTACGTGAGCGCCGTGAAGATATCCTCGCCCTGAGCCAGCACTTTGTTGAAAAATACAGCAGCGCCAACGGCATGCCCGGTAAACGGCTAACCAATGAAACCTTGGAAGTGCTAAAATCAGCCGAATGGCCCGGCAATGTCCGTGAATTGGAAAACACAATCCACCGCGCCGTCCTGCTCTCCATTGGCAATGAAATAGAACCGGATGCCATCCGCCCGCCTGAAGCCCTATCTTCAAGCAGTGATGAGCCAGCCGCCGCCGCCGCCGCAACAGCTGAAGCATTGAGCAATACGCTCGTTGGCATGACGGTTGCCGAAGTGGAGCGAGATCTGATCCTGAACACACTGGATCACTGCATTGGTAATAGAACCCACGCGGCTAATATCCTCGGTATCTCAATCCGCACCCTGAGAAACAAGCTGAAACAATATTCGGATGAAGGGTTAGACATCCCCCTGCCAAATGAACAACGAGGCTTTGCCTCATAAAGCGGCAAAGCACATAAATGTCAGACCTTACCCGGCAGGTAAGGTCACTCAGCTGTGCATTTCGGTGCACGAACCAGCTGTTGCGCATCACTATTCTGGCCTTAAGGCCCGACTCACGCAATGCTAGCCTTAGCCGCTAGCGGTAACGTTAATCACGAAGCAAATTTTGGCAGGAAAGATATTGCCAAAGGCGTGCAGGGTAAATCCTGCCATATTTTAAGAGCCCGGAAATGAGCGAAACAACAGTCATCGGCAGATTTAGCGGCCATGGTGATATTGGCTTGGCACTTGGCATTATCGCCATTCTAGTCATGCTGATATTGCCCATGCCAGCCATCATGCTCGACATGGCCCTGGCTATTTCCATCACTTTCTCTGTGCTTATCCTGATGACAGCACTGTTCATCCACACGCCGCTGGAATTTTCGTCCTTCCCGACCATCTTGCTCATCGCCACAATGATGCGGCTAGCCCTCAATATCGCGTCAACACGGCTTATCCTCAGCCATGGCCATGAGGGCACCTCAGCTGCTGGTCAAGTTATTGAGGCTTTTGGCCATTTTGTAATGCAGGGCAACTTTATCATCGGTATTATCGTGTTTTCGATCCTGGTGCTGGTAAATTTCGTTGTCATCACCAAAGGTTCTGGCCGCATCGCCGAAGTTGCCGCTAGATTTACGCTTGATGCCATGCCCGGCAAACAAATGGCAATTGATGCAGATCTTTCAGCTGGGCTCATCAATGAAGAGCAAGCCAAAGAGCGCCGCTCCCGGCTAGAGAATGAAAGCTCCTTCTTTGGCGCGATGGATGGTGCCTCAAAATTCGTACGCGGCGATGCCGTTGCTGGCCTCCTGATCACTCTAATCAACATCGTTGGCGGCATTGTTATCGGCGTGGGCCAAAATGACCTCTCCTTCACAGACGCCGCCCAAACCTACACCCTGCTGACCATTGGTGATGGCCTGGTTAGTCAAGTGCCAGCCCTTGTTGTCTCTACAGCGGCCGGCCTTCTTGTCTCCAAAGCTGGTGTTGATGGCGCGGCAGATAAAGCCCTGACAGAACAGCTCTCCGGCTATCCCAAAGCCCTCAGCATGTCAGCCTTCCTGATGATACTGATGGCAATGCTACCAGGCATTCCTGTAGTGCCCTTCCTGGCGCTTGGCTCTGGTGCGGCCTTTCTAGCCTGGCAAGCTTTCGCCAAGAAGAAGCGAAAAACCATAGAGTCAGAACAGATAGAGATGGCACGCGTCGAGCAAGAAGTGGCCGCCCCGGCTGAAGAGCCAATTAAAAATGTCCTGAAAATCGATGATCTCCGCCTTGAGCTTGGCTATGCCCTCATCCCGATGATCAAGGATGGCGCCCCAGATGGTGACAGGCTCACAGAACAGATCAAAGCGCTCCGCCGCCAGCTCGCGGCAGATATGGGCTTTGTCATGCCTTCAGTTCGCATTCTCGATAATGTTCACCTTGGGGCCAACGACTATATCATCAAGGTGAAAGAGGTTGATGCTGGTGATGGAATGATCTATCCCGGCCAATATCTGGTGATGGACCCAATGGGCCAGGATATTGACCTCCCAGGCATTCGCACTACCGAGCCAACATTTGGCCTCCCCGCCAAATGGATCACCACCGAGAATAGAGATGACGCCCAGATGAAAGGCTACACTGTTGTTGATCCGGTAACGGTCGTCTCCACGCACCTTACCGAAATTCTTAAAAACAACATGTCAGACCTCCTCTCCTATACAGAGGTGAATGGCCTGCTGGATAACCTAACAGCTGACCAAAAACGTCTGCTAAACGATATCGTACCAGATCAAATCAACATCACAGGCATCCAGCGCATCCTCCAGAATCTATTGAAAGAGCGCATCTCGATCAGAGATCTGCCAACCATTCTCGAAGGTATCGCCGAGGCAACCATTTATACCAACAACGCCCAATCGATTACCGAGCATGTTCGCACCCGCCTCGCACGGCAGATCTCAGCAAGCTACACCAACCCCGATGGCACCTTAGCCATCATCTCTATGCACCCGCAATGGGAGCAGGAGTTTGCAGAAACAATCATAGGTGAAGGCGATGACCGCCAGCTAGCAATGGCCCCAAGCCGCCTGCAAGGCTTTATACGCGCTGTCGCGGCTGCCTTTGAAGAAGCCTCTGCAAATGGGGATTACGCCGTATTGCTCACCAGCCCAGCAGCCCGCCCCTTTGTTCGCTCAATCGTAGAGCGTTTCCGCCCGCAGACAGCTGTGCTCAGCCAGGGCGAAATTCACCCGCAAGCAAGGATTAAAACCGCCGCCACCGTCCCCCCTATGGAAGACCTCTAGAAGTGATAGGGGATATGACCAATCACTTTCTGGTCGTTAACGCCTATAGAAGCATCCTGCAAAGCTAAACAGCAAACCAAAGCATCCACTAACAATAAACACTGACCACAGCTGAATTTAGAGCTAAGATCGACAGCAACACGCGATCAGTTCTGCTTTTGGCAAGGTCTTATGAAACATATATTGCCCGCAAAAGGCGCCTTACCAGGCATTTTAAATCAACTCAGCCAGATAAAGCCCTATCTAAGATCAACCATAACCAGCCTGGGGGATTTTATCCTCCCCCCTGTCTGCTTAAACTGCTTGGAACCGCTCGCCGCTAGTAACTCGCTCTGTGCCGACTGCTGGCAAAATATCAGCTTTATCAGCACCCCCTATTGCCAGATAACAGGCCAACCCCTGCCCTATGATTGCGGGCCAGAGGCCTTATCTCTAAGCGCCATCGCTGCCCCTCCGCATTATGATAAAGCGCGCTCAACAGCTCTTTACAAAGGCACAATGCGCAGCCTAATCCATAAGCTTAAATATCAGGACAAGCATGAGCTAACCACGTTACTGGCCAGGTGGCTTTTAACCACCGGTCATGAACTCCTTCCTGAATGTGACATGCTGATACCTATTCCGCTTTACCGCTGGCGCTTATGGCAAAGACGCTTTAATCAATCGGCTTTATTGGCAGCGCGCTTATCTCAACTCTCCGGCAAGCCTTGCAACCACACAATCTTGACCCGCCCCAAGAAAACCCGACAACAAGTTGGGTTAAACGAAAAGCAACGCAAAAACAATCTTCAAGGGGCTTTCAAAATAGACAGACATCATCTCCCCTATCTCGAGGGTAAGACAATTCTACTGATTGATGATGTAATTACGACAGGCGCAACGGCCAATGCAGCAGCATCAGCATTAAAAAAAGCAGGCTGCAATCAGGTTTATTTACTGAGTTTAGCCAGTGTAGTAATCAGCCCCACCATATAATTCACCAAACACAAAATCCATACAAAGCGAAAGGTCGCGCGCGTCGCATCCTAAATTTCTAGGTAATTAGTATGAGTAAATAGATTGTCATGCTGAAGTAATAACCAGTACTTTACTACACACATACATTAACTCAATGTGCGACAAAGTGTACAAAATACTTTTTTTTTATTGATGCAATGATAATATTAATTAAATAGACATAACGTAGCTGGCATTTACAACTTATTTGTACAGTAAAATAACGAAACAAATAATACTCTCGTCAATCTGAAAATTGATATGAAATCGCAGCCTTGTGAGCCACGCTTCACTGAAAGGCAACTTACTATTTATTATAAAGCTATTACACACAGTATGATGATACTGGATAAATTATCGAGCTTTATCAATCCGTTGACTGAGTATTAATAATTGCAAACTAATAAGTATAAATAAGAATATTAACTGCCAAACAGAAATAATAGATAATAAATACAAAATAAAAATAATACATTACTATAGAATCAGGAGTTAAATTATCATGGAGCAAGATAATAAAAGTTCGGTTGTAGTTGAATTAACGGCAGACATCGTCGCCGCTTATGTCAGCAATAATACTATTGTCGCTAATGACGTTCCGTCACTGATTGGGGAAGTATTTGATGCGTTAAGCAAAGCTGCAAATGTAACCCCAGGCAGCACGCTGGAGGACCTCAAACCTGCAGTACCTGTGAAAAAATCAGTCACACCAGATTTCATTATCTGTTTAGAAGATGGCAAGAAATTTAAATCATTAAAACGGCATCTACGTACACATTATGACCTCTCCCCTGAGGAATACCGGGAAAAATGGGGTCTTCCACATGATTACCCCATGGTTGCCCCAAATTACGCTGCTGCACGTTCCCGCCTAGCTAAAAAAATGGGTCTAGGCCAACGCTCAGGCAACTAAACCATAGTTTAGTTCCCGTAATAAGCTTCAGAATTAAAGCGTCGCGTATTTTTGCGCGGCGCTTTTTATATTAAATTCAGTAGCTTACAAAGCCCTTACGGTAAAAGCAGAACATTATGTTCTCTTTTGTTCTCTTTTGTTCTTGACTTGTCCGAGGCATTTAACTAGAACATAGTGAGAACGAAACGCACTAGTTAAGGGCCAGCATCATGAAAAAGCAATCAGATTACAAACAGCAAATTCTCACACCCGCTGTCGTTAATGCATTAATCAGTAATGCTGAAGCCCCTTACTCTCCCCTAATCCATATTCCTAGCGGAACCGGCCTCATGGACGGTGGCAATACAGAACCGACCAGTCTAGCCCTACAAGCCGCTTTTAGCTCCAACACAGCGCTTACAGCAACCGCTCCGCTACCATCCGTTAATACCGATATTACTTTCGGTGCCCCGCAGATTGACCTGGCCTTTCCAAAAGGTGCTTTAACAGCGGCTGGCCTACATGAATTCAACCCCAAGCATCACAGAGACCAGATCGCCACTTACAAAACAACCCTCGCCCTTTCCGCGAGACAACAACAAGCAAACCCCGGCACGCCTGTTTTCTGCTTTTTAACTGAGGATCAAAAACAACTTCTGGAATGGTTGAAATCTGATGCTGCTGAAAGCGTGAACCTTGCCAAAGATGACATCATCATCATTACCGCTAAATATAGTGATGATCTGCTTTGGGCCATCGAAGAAACATTACATACCACTGGCCCGGCAGCCATCATTGCCCATTTCAACACACTAGACAGCCTTGCAGCGCAGCGTTTGGCTATTACCTCAAGAACAAAAGGTGTACCTGTCTTTCTGGTCTGCAACCACCCAATTGAAGGCCCAATCCATGCAGAAACAAGATGGACATTACAGCAAGCTGTTTCACCTGAAAGCCAGAAGCCTCACAGCCAATTAACGGCAATCTATATTAAAATTGACCCTGAAAATAAACAAAGCTGGGCAATTCGCTGGAACAGCGCCAACAATCGCTTTAGCGCTAGCCTGTTATCAAATGAAAGCTCTGTAGCAACACTTCACTAACCCTTTTTCCTTGAATTTTGCAGTTCATATGTAACTTGCTGGTTAAGAGGCTGCATGATTTTAAAATAACGCGAAGTTTTGGGTATTTAGCCCCCCTGCTATCTTACCCCGCCGGGTCTCCCCGATCTGGCAAACCCACCCCTGCCCTGATTAACTCTAAGGAACAGCCACCCTGGTAGCCAAATCAGCGGTAGGGGACCACCCCCCACCTGCATTTTCGCGGCATTCAGCCTGTCCGAGGGGGCAGCCCACTCATCCCATAGCAAGCTGCCACTTCTCTTGGACCGTATCCAATCACCCGCTCTATCGCACTAAGGGCCTTGAAAAGGCCCCCCTCGCTTCTTATATAAGACCTGTGATGATATGCCAGCGAAGCACAAACGACGTAAACTTCCTTTAACTATCAGGGGGCTGGTCTATTAATTTGCCTGTAAACTCAAACCTTGGGTTAGAAATCGATCATCCCAGATCATTGACAGGGCATACTCCCGCACTTATATACAAATAGGAATGAATTTATGACGCTCAGCGACAAGCTGGCCATTTTTTACACCATAGATATGCTCATAATGAGCATATTAACCCACGCTTCTAAACTATGCCTCGACATAGTCAGTCTTTACAGGGGCAGCAAGCGTGACCAGAATTAAGGGGTCTCCCATGGCAGTAATGGAAAAAACAGCAACGGCAGTGACGAAGGCAACCAATCAGGCTTCGCCATCTAACGCCCAGTCTGCAAACAATACGTCTGGGGACAAAGAAAATGGCGAGCTTAAAGCTCGTGTCCCTAACGCTTATCCTAAAGTCAGCGAGCTAAAATACACACCAGAAATTGCTAAGGAAATGGCCCCGCTCTATGAAAAGGTCAAGGATGTCATCCCCCCCGTGGAATGGCCTCGCATGGCACCATTGATCAAGGCCATAAACGAGCTGAAAGAACAGCGTAACGCTGTAATTCTGGCCCATAATTATATGACACCAGAGATCTTTCACTGCATCTCAGACATCAGCGGCGATAGCCTGCAACTCGCAATTGAAGCTGGCAATGTGGATGCTGATGTGATTGTTCAGTGCGGCGTTCATTTTATGGCTGAAACATCAAAATTGATGAACCCGGATAAAACTGTTCTCATTCCGGATTCTGAAGCGGGCTGCTCGCTCGCCTCTTCCATAACAGCGGCAGATGTACGCGCACTGCGCGAGGCATATCCTAATGTGCCAATCGTAACCTATGTAAACACTTCAGCTGATGTAAAAGCAGAGTGCGATATATGCTGCACCTCCTCAAACGCTGTTGAAATTGTCGAGAGCTTTGCTTCAGACCGCGTCATCATGGTACCAGATGAATATCTGGCCAAATATGTGCAAACAAAAACTAAAAAAGAGATCATCGCCTGGAAGGGCCATTGTGAGGTGCATGAACTTTTCACAGCTAAAGAGCTGGAAGAGTACCGGGAGGCAAACCCAGGCTTAAAGATCATCGCCCATCCTGAATGCCCGCCAGATGTAATCGAAACATCAGATTTCACTGGCTCCACCTCCGGTATGATCAACTGGGTTAAAGATAACCGCCCAGCTAAAGTGATGCTGGTTACAGAATGTTCAATGAGTGACAATGTCGCCGTTGACACACCCGGTGTAGAGTTCATCCGTCCCTGTAATTTATGCCCACATATGAAACGGATTACACTCGAAAATGTCTATGAGGCCCTTGTAAATATGGAAGAGGAAGTCACCATAGACCCGGAAGTAGCAGACCGCGCCCGTGCATCAGTCGAGCGCATGATAAACGCTGTTTCTTAAATCCAAACACAGCGCTGCATGACCATAAAAACGACTGGGATGCCCTGACATGATAAAGGCTGATGAAAGCAGATCTCTAAATGGGCATCCCCCGCGCCTGGCAGCAAAACAAATCAAAATTACAATCCCGTTGCAACACAACATTATCATTGTTGGCGCGGGGCTAGCCGGGCTTTATGCAGCACTCAAACTCGCCCCAACTCCCGTCACTGTTCTGACAACCAAAACCTTAGGCCGCAGCGCCTCAAGTTTATGGGCACAAGGCGGAATAGCCGCAGCCATCGGTGAAGGCGACACAGCAAAAGCCCATGCCGAAGACACAATTAAAGCCGGCAAAGGTCTCGTCAATGAAGAGATCGCAGAACTTGTCACGAAAGAAGCAACAGACCGAATTCACGACCTCCTGGCATTTGGCGTGCCCTTTGATAAAGACCTGAAAGGACGCCTAGAATTATCAAAAGAGGCCGCCCACTCCACCAACAGAATAGTTCGTGTTTCAGGTGACCAGGCAGGCGCCGCGATTATGGCAGCCCTAATCGAAGCCGTGAAAAAAACGCCCTCCATCACGGTCATCGAAAATATATCCGTTCATAAACTCAGCACCAAAAACGACCAAGTGAATGGGGTTTACGTCTGGCCCGCCGCAGAGCAAACAGTAGGGCAGGGACAGCTGCTAACAGCGAATGCTGTAGTTCTGGCAACCGGCGGGAGCGGCGCTCTATACTCAAAAACCACAAACCCCTCCTCAGCCCGCGGCGAAGGTCTCGCCATGGCCGCAGAGGCTGGCGCTCTAATCGCAGATCCAGAGTTCATCCAGTTCCACCCAACCGCAATTGATGCCGGGTTAGACCCTGCACCGCTGGCAACAGAAGCATTACGCGGTGAAGCCGCTCATCTGATCGATAATACCGGCCATCGCATTATGGAAACAATCCATCCAGACATGGAAATGGCCCCGAGAGATATTGTTGCCCGCACAGTCTTCAGGAATGTGACCTCCGGCAAAGGTGCGTTTCTGGATTGCCGAATGATCCCGGCAGAGCGTATGAAAACACATTACAAAACAGTCATGGAAAACTGCCGCAAAGCCGGGCTAAACCCCATAACCACTCCCATCCCCGTGGCTCCGGCCGCACATTTCCATATGGGCGGCATCGTCACCGATCAATGGGGGCGTTCATCATTAAAAGGCCTATGGGCTTGCGGTGAAGTGGCCGCCACAGGCCTCCACGGTGCCAACCGCCTCGCCTCTAACTCACTGCTGGAGGCCATTGTTTTTGCTGATCGCATTGCAAAAGATCTGACAAAAATTGATAGCTACTTACAAAAGCCCTCACAGCAGGAGGACACAAACATCCAAACCATAACCCTGCATGAAACCAGCCATAAGAGATCAGACGTTGAGACTGAAAGCAGCGATCAAGCCATAAAGCAATTACGAGAAACCATGTTCACCTATGTCGGCCTGGAGCGCAGTGAAGACGGGCTTCGTCTGGCGTTGGATAAACTCAATGAGCTAGAGCCATATTTTAAGAACCAACAGCGCAACCAAAACATGCTGCTAACTGCAAAGTTCATACTTGTCGGTGCCTTGATGCGCCAACAAAGCGTTGGTAGCCATTTCCGCATAGATGATGAACAATCGCCAGCACCGCCACCATTAAGAAGCTTCACCACCCTGTGTGAGCTTGAAAGCAATTTAACAAACCTGCAATCAGCAGGTAGTGCTAATAAAGTCAACGACACAGTAACCAGCCAAACAGAAGTCCCAGCCGGGTAACCCCTGAGAAATCTCAAACCAGTATTAACTTAAGCTTGTGAAAAAAGGTGCCCACATGGCCTCACCCCTACCAGCTCCCCTTGTTGAAGCCGCAATAGCCGCAGCGTTAAGCGAAGACCTTGGCATCGCAGGAGACATCACGACAAATAGCATTTTTGATGAAACCACAACAGGCACAGCCGTGATAAGCGCGCGCGAAACAGGCCGCCTTGCAGGAGCAGACTTTGTCGAAGCTGCCTTTAAATACCTCACCCCTGAAACCAATATCATCTGGCATAAACAGGATGGGGCAGCACTCACCCCCGGTGAGAAAGTAGCAACCATCACAGCACCAGTTCGCACTCTCCTCACCGGTGAGCGCACGGCGCTAAATTTCCTTGGTCACCTATCTGGCATAGCGACCCTAACAAGTCATTTTGTTAGCAAGGTCGCCCACACCAAAGCCGCCATTGTAGATACAAGAAAAACCACACCAGGCCTGCGCTTTGCAGAAAAATATGCCACACGCACTGGCGGCGGCGAAAACCATCGCCACCGCCTTGATGATGCTGTGCTAATTAAAGATAATCACATTGCCTTTGCTGGCAGCATTGAAACCGCAATTGATAAAGTCCGTGCCAATGTCGGTCATATGGTCAAAATCGAGGTGGAAGTCGACCGGCTAGATCAACTTCAGACCTGCCTTGATAAAAAGATTGATGCCGTCCTGCTGGATAACATGACCAATGAACAGCTAAAAGAAGCGGTAAAACGCATTAACGGCCAGCTCATCGCCGAAGCCTCAGGTGGGGTAAATTTAAACACCGTGACAGCAATCGCCGAAACAGGTGTAGATATCATTTCAGTCGGCGCATTAACCCACTCAGCACCATGTTTTGATCTAGGCCTTGATATTGACATACCAGAAGCCTAAATTTCAAAGAGCCGAAAAGCTCCTCATATTTTGCGGTCAATGATGCAATAGCAACTGATTGCCAATAACTATAAGCGCTATCCAAACTAAAGGGAGATGGCTAATGAAATCCGGCGAACTACTCACTCTCATCCTAATACTCTGGATAACCATTCCTATAGTAGCAGCGATAATCGCGACCTATAAAAAACGCGACAGAAATTTCTGGGTCATTGCCACAGCCTTATTCCCCCCTCTGATTTTGTTTTTGCCCTTTTTATCGCGCCGCGCCAAACCACCAAGTAAAATGCTTGGTGATGAAACCCATAATGATGATGGCTTTTTCGCAACCAGAGATTAAGCTAAATCTCTAGCCACCTTCCCCGTACACAACAGCTAATCTCCCGGCGCTCAGATGAGAGCCGAAGCCTTTTCATATTTTATTTTCTAGCAAGAAAAATAGAGCTGCATATGCTTTAGCAAAGCAAAATTTCATTCTGAAATAAGTGCTTCATTTGAACCCTGCCCGCTCGCAAAAACAAAAATGGCGAGCCCGAAGCTCGCCATTTTCAAATCTATAGTCTCTGCCATTCGCGGCATTGCTATACCTTTAGCGTATCGCAACTTCCGTCTGCTGAGTGAAATATTTAGCGCGATAGAAGATATGAGCACCAATGCGTTGCACCCGTTTCATCTGATGCCGCCAAACAGGCTTCACATATGTCGCGTGGTAATGGCTGGCATGGCCAATATCTTTCAGCCAAACTTTGCCGTCTGTTACCTTAGTGGCAAGTTTCTCAGCAATCGCCCAGCGCTTCTTGTCTTTCGGCTTATCAGCTAAACCATCACAAGCAAATGAGAACTGGCAAGAGTTTCTTCTATGCGCACCTTCATAGACAACACCGCAAACTGTATCAGCATAATAACGGCTGCGTACCCGGTTCATAATAACCTGAGCAACAGCTATCTGGCCTTTAATAGGTTCACTGCGTGCTTCAAAATAAATCGCAGTTGCCAGGCAACGGTTTTCACGGCGACGGAACTCACCTTCGGTTAATCCACCAAAGAACTTCCGGGCACCAGCACCAATAGCAGCAACCTTCTTAATCTCAAGGCCAGTGTTTTTAGGCTTCTCGTTATCATTATATTCATGACGTAACGACGCTGTGGTTGTCTTAGCAACATGACTAGTCGAGAAATTATCATCCCGTGCAATGTCAAACACACCAGCAACACGGGCCTGAGAAATAATCGGCAAACCAGCAGAAGCTTTTACAGTACGTAATCCAATAGGGTCAGGACCGACTTCAATTGAAGCGATCTCTTCGCGATTGACTTTCCCACCGCGATTGACCTTTTGTTTTACAGGATAAATATTCGTAACAGAGCCACTCACGATTTCATTCGCAGCAAGATCTTCACCTTTTGCAAGGGCAAGCTCAGCCTGACGGCGGCGCTCAACAAAATCGGTGTTATTTTCAATCCGCTGACGATAGAGAAGGTCAGCGCGCGGGCCCTTGCCGCGTATATCGAAGAGGTCATTAGCCTCAGCCACGATAGGTAGGATGCTATGGCTGGCATCTTCATTTCTGGCATCATAATCAGCCCCCGGTCCTGAGAGCGAAAGCTCCAGATTGAGGCGATAGACAGCCAGAATATCGCCATTCCCAGCGATATAGCCTAACCCCAGAAGAGGCACAGCCAACGCGGCAATTGCGAGATAATGCAGTGGTGTCAATATAATACGGGACATTCCCAAATACCTATATACTTGTTTCAATTCTAATCGAAAGATGAATAGATGTATTCAAGCACAACACATCACAGTTAAAATGTCTTTAACTGATTAACAAAAATTAATTATGATTAAATAATGTAACGCCGCAAATCCTTTGATTCGCAAGAGGATTGCGCAATTGCCACGAATAAATTTCCGGCTCTTATACTTATATGCGCAACGCTCATCATCTTTATTCGTTATCTGCCTGCCAAATGAGCACAAAATATGGTGAAAATCACGCTTTAAACGCCACAGTGAGACCTTTTGTCACCATATGTTGCTTTTTAAATGGCCCTTTTCCAATAATTGTTAACTGGTCTTTGACTAAAGCATAACCCTTAGCCCCATACTCCCGGCGGATACTGGCTTCAAGCCACTTGGCCGCCTGAGTGTCTCTCCCGGCATCAAGCCGGTTATCATCTTGTAAACAGCGATAATGGGAGTCTATGGCATCAATAAGATCAGTCATTCCCTCATCTCGCCGTGCTGAGACCTTCAGCACTGCAGGCTCCATGCCAGCTCCCCCGGAAGACGTGAGGGAAAGCGCCCCTTTAAGATCAGATATTGCCCGCGTTGCCTCCCGCTCCATATCGCCCTTGGTAACAACCGCAATATCAGGGATCTCCATAATCCCGGATTTCATAAACTGCAGGCTATCACCAGAGCCTGGCTGCACACAAAGCACCACACTATCCGCATGTCCGGTTATATCAGCCTCAGACTGCCCAACGCCAACCGTCTCAACAATCACAACGTCATATAGCGCGCGCATCAACACTATGGCTGGAAAAGTTAACTCAGAAACACCGCCAAGCTGACCACGGCTAGCAAGGGAGCGCACAAACACCCCCTGATCTTCCGGGTCGGTGATCATCCTGGTGCGATCACCCAATAAGGCGCCGCCTGTTTTGTGGGAAGAAGGGTCAACCGCGATCACTGCCACCCGCCGCTCTAACCCGCGCCAGGCTTTGATCAACCCGTTTATCAATGTTGATTTACCAACCCCCGGTGGCCCCGTAAAGCCAACAACATGCGCAGTTGGTTTGGCATAGGCCTCATCAAGCAGCGCCGTCACCTCATCAGTGTGAAAAGAATATTCCGCTCTTGCTAGCGCTTCAGATAGGGCCCGCTTACCCCCAAGGCGCACAGCTTCAATCGAATTTAATTCCATTGGGTCTCAATTCCTAAATGAAGCATATGAACAACATCCCGGTTTATGATAATCACCCCAAAACCAGTCTAGCCATCACAGACCATGATCGCGCTTAAATCCAGCAGACGGGAAGCAATTATATATGAGGTTAGAGGCTATACATCGCGAACAAAATCAGCATCAGCGGCGTTATTTGTATCGCTATGCTTGATAAAGGCTTGCGCCGCCGCCAACCGTGCCACAGGCACCCTGAACGGTGAACAGGAGACATAATCAAGACCAACCCGCTCAAAGAAATCAATCGAGTTTGGGTCTCCGCCATGCTCACCGCAAATACCAAGTTTCAATGTTTCCTTTACCTCACGGCCTGATTGCGCCGCCATCTCAACCAACTTACCAACGCCGGATTGATCAAGAGAGGCAAATGGATCAACCCTCAAAATCCCAACTGAGACATATTTATTTAAAATTGGCGAAGCATCATCACGGCTGATACCAAATGTTGTTTGCGTCAGGTCATTGGTGCCAAAAGAGAAGAAGGCAGCACGCTCCGCTATATCACCAGCCTGCAATGCCGCCCGCGGCAGCTCTATCATTGTGCCAACATCATAATCCAACTGGCTGCCCCTCTCGGAGAAAACCTCTTCAGCAGTTTTGTCGATCACAGCTTTCACATGGTCAAGTTCCGCGCCTGTTGCAATCAATGGCACCATAATCTCTGGCCGCACAGCTTCGCCCCCCGCAGCAGAGACCTCAAGCGCCGCTTCAAAAATAGCGCGTGTCTGCATCTCGGTAATTTCAGGATAGCTGATAGCAAGACGGCACCCCCGATGACCAAGCATCGGGTTAAACTCTTTCAACTCTTCAACCCGCTGGCTTATATCTTCAGCATCCATCTCAACAAGAGCCGCCAGCGCCTCAATCTCTTCCTTGTCATGCGGCAAAAATTCATGCAGCGGTGGATCAAGCAAACGGATCGTCACCGGCAACCCTTCCATGAGTGTAAATAACTCAACAAAGTCAGAACGCTGCATAGGGAGTAATTTCGAAAGCGCTGCCCGGCGCCCCTCCTCATCCCTGGCCAGGATCATCTCACGCATCGCGGTAATCCGGCTGGTTTCAAAGAACATATGCTCCGTACGGCAAAGCCCAATGCCTTCAGCGCCAAATTTTAACGCCAGCTCAGTCTCGCGTCCGGTTTCAGCATTCGCCCGCACCCGCAGCCGGCGCACATCATCAGCCCATTGCATCAAAGTGCCAAAATCACCGGTCATTTCAGCCTGGCGCATCGGTTGCTCACCTTTAAGCACCTCACCAGTAGAGCCATCAATGGTCAGCAAATCACCTTCATTCAGGGTCAACCCGCCAATGCGCAATGTTTTCGCAGCCGCATCAATACGCATAGCGCCTGCCCCGGAAACACAAGGCCGCCCCATACCGCGTGCCACAACAGCCGCGTGGCTGGTCATACCACCGCGCGCGGTCAAAATACCTTTCGCCGCATGCATACCGTGAATATCTTCAGGGCTGGTCTCAATACGCACTAACAAAACAGACTTCCCAAGCCCGGCTTGCTTCTCAGCTTCATCAGCGTCAAATACAATCATGCCAGCAGCCGCACCAGGTGAAGCCGGTAGCCCGCGCGTTATAACCTCACGCGGCGCCGCAGGATCAATCGTTGGATGCAATAATTGATCAAGAGATTGCGGTTCAATTCTAAGGATCGCCTCATCGCGGTTAATCAAGCCTTCAGCGACCATATCAACTGCCATCTTAATGGCAGCCCCGCTGGTCCGCTTACCAGAGCGTGTCTGCAACATCCATAATTTGCCATCTTCAATGGTAAATTCAATATCCTGACAATCCCGGTAATGGGTCTCCAACCGAGTGACAATTTCCTTAAATTCTTCAAATGCTTTTGGCATTGCCTCTTCAAGTGATGGCAGCTCTTCATCACCAGAAGAAAGCCGCGCCTCAAGGGTTAATGGTTGCGGCGTACGAATACCCGCCACAACATCTTCGCCCTGCGCGTTAATCAGAAACTCTCCATAAAGCTCATTTTCACCGGTAGACGGGTTGCGGGTAAAGGCCACACCAGTAGCGCTGTTTTCTCCCATATTGCCAAACACCATAGCCTGCACATTCACAGCCGTTCCCCAGCTATGATCAATATCATGCAGCATCCGGTAAGTGGCAGCCCGGCGCGAATGCCAGGAAAGGAACACAGCAGAAATAGCGCCCCAAAGCTGCTCATAAACATCTGTCGGAAAAGGAGCACCGTGATGCTCAGTGACCACCTCTTTATATTGGCTAATAATCTCAGCCCAATCATCTGCCGCCAGCTCTGTATCTCTGGCAAAACCATTGAGGTTTTTATAGCTCTCGAGAATATCTTCAAACAGGTCATGCTCCATCTCAAGCACAACAGAGGCATACATCTGAATAAACCGGCGGTAGCTGTCATAAGCAAAGCGGCGATCACCAGAGCGCTTAGCCAGCCCCTCTACCGTCTCATCATTCAGCCCAAGGTTAAGTACCGTATCCATCATCCCCGGCATAGAAACCCTGGCACCTGAGCGCACAGAAACTAGCAGAGGCTTTTCAACAGAGCCATACTCAGCGCCTACAATACGACCAACCTCATCAAGGGTAGCTTTGACCTGCTCCTTCAACCCATCAGGTAAGCGCTTGCCCATATCATAAAAGGCACCGCAAACTTCAGTGGTGATGGTAAAACCTGGCGGCACCGGCAATCCAATGCTGGCCATTTCAGCAAGGTTTGCCCCCTTACCACCCAGCAAATTACGATCATCAGCACTGCCATCAGCAGAACCGCCACCAAAGCTATAAACCCATTTAGGAACATTAGAATTGGCAGCCTGGCCAATATCATGTGTCATAGAATAAACCCTCGTATCAGGCGCATTTCCTTAGAACTTGGCGCCACTTTAAGGCCCAGCTTAAAGAAGCGCAAACTCAACTCACATCTTTTGAGAGATATTTCAGATTATTGGCTAATAAAGATAAATTTCGGCCGCTCCCAGCCGCCTGATAGCACTTGAAACCAAGATCTGGCGCACTCCGGCAAGAAGCCATCACCTAAAAGTATAATAGCGACAAATCCCAACCCAGAGGCTTGCAGATGTGCAGTTAAGCCATGCCATTCGCTGGTTGATAATAACCCGATGGTAACAGCCAGGACGGGTCAACCTGCCCCTGATACACATAGACCCACGCCCGGTAATCCACCCCGTCAGTGTCTCTAACAGTGGCAAGAACCCGCACAAATTCATGGGGTTGCGTATCATCCTGGGCGCAGCCTTCATAAGCATCCAGCAATGCAAGAAGCGCATTTGGCTTGGTTATTTCATAAATCTCACCATAAACAGCGGTGCCGCTATCCTCTAAAACAAGGCCAGGATAAGGGCCAAGGTCGTAAATACGCCCCGCAATGATCGCTTCTGCCACATAATTTGCATAGCTGCGCATCATAGCGCCCATCGGGTTAGCAACACTGCGCTTCAGCGTACCATAGACAAAAATATACTGCTGCTCTGGCAACTGATCTGCAGGGTTGTGGGACATATTCTGCTTTCATCGTTTAAATATAAAAAGGAAGCCCCGCACGCTCGCGGTTTAGACTCAATAAAAGTTTACTGCCCAGCGGATCATATGTCATGCGGACCAGCCACGATAATGGGGTCTGATTAACCACTTTTTTTGCGGTCACCCCACAGAAAAACACACTGAGCTGAGAGAATTTGGACATATTGTGATTATTCGTCTCAGCCAGAGCCATTCATTTAGTGAAAATTAACCATGCCCGCTTTTAATGATCGCAACAAGTTTAGTTCAAGTTGCGTTTATTGAGTGGAGTATCTGTCATGCGTTCCGTCGCGTCTCGCCTTTTTCCGGCTATAGCAGCCGGCTGTTTTTCACTATTTTTAGTCACTTCAACAACCGCCAATGCGGGTGAAATGTTGTTTGACGAGGATGAGGTTTTCCAAGACTCCTCATTCAACAACCAGCCTTCTTTAAAAGATCAACCAGCAGAACCTAGATATGAAGGTGTTCTCCCTGGCGGCTGGATTGTCACAGCTAACACAGCCTATGCTGATGTAATTCTAGATTATGATGAAAACATCACCACCAAAGCCATTGATCAACTGATCTTCCGTAAAAATGGCCTGATTGGTACCAACAAAATTTACATCTCCGGTTTGCTGAAAGGCTCTTACCTCGGTGAATGGACGGACACAGATGGGGCGTTCCCAATCCTCACCCGCTTCCCCAATCATTCAGGCACATCAGCTCATCGTTTTTTCATAGATAATGCGGCACTTGCCATCACGGCCACTCCAGCAGATTGGCTCACCCTCTTTGCTCAAATCGAATATCATGAGGTGCGTTTTGACAGCCAGGATGAACTGCAACTCCGGAAAGTTTATGCCACACTGGGTGACCTGAACCGCTCACCTCTCTACCTGACCTTCGGCCGTAAAACTATAAACTTCGGTGATTTTGACCTCTATAGCCCCTTCTCTCAAAATATCAATAATCACTTCTTCCGCGCTGAAAGCGATGGCGTGATTGCAGAAATGGGCTTCGTCAATAAAAACCTTCACCTGACAGCAACTGCCATCACAGGCGGCCGCCATCTGCGCACAGCGGATACAGCGGAAGATGACCAAATCAACAATTTCGCCCTTGATGGGGAAGTGTTCATCCCCGTGCGGGAAGGCACCATCTTGAAACTGGGTGGCGGTTATCTGCACGGCACGATCTACAACCACACCCTACCGCACCATCCCGGGCCAGAAATTGACTGCCCCGTCACGCCTGGCGCTAGCGGTGTTCCTAAATGCCGTGGCCGCAACGCTGCCTATGACATGCGGGCCGAGTTAATCTCCCCAATGTTTGACCTGATGGCAGAATACACAGCAACCATAGACCCATGGCCCGCAACAGGCCAAAAGCTTGAAGCTTTCACAGTTCAGGGCCGCTACAAAACGGCGATCCGGGATTATAAAACCCATTTCAGCCTCAGCTACAGCTTTTCAGATATTGGACCGTTTTCAACAGGCGGACCAGGCTCACCGGTTTTTGACAGCATCGAGCAATGGGTTGGCGGCATGGAAGTCTTCATTAATCCGAATTTCTCTTTCGGTATAGAATACTCCCACAACACAGGCTTTGCCCCGCTGGTTAACATCACCAGCACGGCCCAGGATGCAGAAGCCGATCAGATTGTCATCGGCGGGCGGATCGTATTTTAAAACACCACTTATAAACACCACTTAGAAACACCGTCTATAAACGCCACTTGAAACATCAAAAGCCCCGCAGACTTAACTGCGGGGCTTTTATAATTATGTTCAGAAAATCAAACGGCAATCTTAAGAGCCGTGAGGCAAGCTAAGGCTTAATAGAGCGTCCCCTCAGCCACCCGAACAGCATGACCGCCAAGGCGAATGGTCCGGGCTTTTTTCTCCTCAATTTCGATCTCAAGTTTCATCAGACTTGGGCGCCCCATGGCAAGCCCCTGCTCAATACGTGTTTCATAGAATTTATGGCTACCAAGATCATAACGCTCAATCACCGAAGCAAAAGCCACCGCCGCTGCTCCCGTTGCCGGGTCCTCCGGCACGCCAAGATCAGGCGCAAACATGCGCGCGTTAAACCCCGGCTTTGCGCTGCCTTCATCACGGCAATAAACAAACACCCCAACCGGTTGCAACGGCTCAAACGCCTCTTCCCAATAGCTAAAGTCTGGCTTAACACGGTTTAACACCGCCTCATTCCTGACCGGCACAAAGATAAACCGAACACTTACCTCGGCTGATGAAATTTTATGGTTTTCAAAGCCAACATCAACACAACCTATTGAGAGAGAATCTGCCACCAGGTCCATCTCTGGCACTATCTCATGGCGCACCGGCATCACAGGGGAATCAAACTCCGCATAGGTCACCTCTCCCGGCACAATCCCCACGGCACAGCGCACCAAACCAAGCCCTTCTTCAAGCAACAAAAGCTGATCAACAGCGCTATTCGTCTCCGCGTTTTTTATCTCTCCCAATAAAATTGCAGTGCCAATGGTTGGGTGACCCGCAAAAGGAATTTCACAAGCGGGGGTAAAAATGCGGGCCTTGGCTGAGGCAATCGGGTTTTCGGCCTTTTGTAAAAACACCGTTTCAGAAAAGCCAAACTCTTTGGTAATCGCAAGCATCGTTTCATCTGAAAGATCATCCGCCGCCTCAACCACAGCAAGCTGATTGCCGGCATATGCCTCTTTTGTAAAGACATCAATGATATGAAATTTATGGCCCATAAATCCCCCCGTTTAAAATAACACCGCCCCGTTGATGGTGCACATAACACAAAAACCACGCAACCCCACAAAAAAAGGCCCCCACAAGGGAGCCTTCAATCCATCAATCATCTAATCCAAGACGCCTAAGCCGCCCGCCGCACATTTCCTACTGTGATAGGTAGAAACTATAATGCCATCACTCCAATATCCATATTCGAAGATCGAAGTAGCTTCCCTTAAAAAAGGGAAGCTACGAACATGGCGAGTGCCAACGAGCCCGGTGCCTTGCGCCGCCCCTCGGAGGGCCCGATGCAAAGCGGCGGAATAGCCCGTGAGAGAAATAATCAAAGAACTAAAATTAAAATTTTAGTTCTTTGACTTATCAACAAGCGCACCTTCTTTAATCCAAGGCATCATCGCGCGCAGCTTATGGCCAACTTCCTCGCAGGGGTGGGCATCAGCTTTAGCGCGGGTCGCTTTAAAGCTGGTTTGACCAACTTTATTTTCCAGCATCCAATCCCGAGTGAAGCGACCTTCCTGAATATCGGTCAGCACATCTTTCATCCGCGCTTTCACATCAGGTGTAATCACCCGCGGGCCGGAAACATACTCACCATATTCAGCTGTGTTTGAAATTGAGTAATTCATGTTGGCAATGCCGCCTTCATAAATCAGATCAACAATCAGCTTCATCTCATGCAAACACTCAAAATAAGCCATTTCAGGCGCATAGCCAGCTTCAGTCAGTGTTTCAAACCCAGCGCGCATTAGCTCAACAACGCCGCCGCAAAGCACAGCCTGTTCACCGAAGAGATCAGTTTCACATTCCTCGCGGAAGCTGGTTTCAATCGTGCCAGCTTTGCCGCCGCCAATAGCAGACGCATAGGAAAGCGCTAGATCTTTCGCATTACCAGACGCATTTTGATGAACAGCAATCAGGCAAGGCAGGCCGCCGCCACGCAAATATTCACCGCGCACAGTGTGGCCAGGGCCTTTTGGTGCAATCATGATCACATCAACAGAAGGATTTGGCTCAATGAGATTAAAATGAACATTCAAGCCATGTGCAAAGGCAAGCGCCGCACCATCGCGAATATTTGGCGCAATCTCTTCATTGTAAATGTCAGCTTGGAGCTCATCTGGAACCAGAAACATCATCAGGTCCGCCCATGACGCCGCTTCAGCAACGGTCATAACGGTGAGGCCTTCACCTTCAGCTTTCGCTCGTGAGGAAGATCCCTCCCGAAGCGCGACAGCCACATCAGCCACACCAGAGTCACGAAGGTTCAGCGCATGAGCATGGCCCTGTGAGCCATAACCAATGATAGCAACTTTCTTCGATTTGATGAGATTAAGGTCAGCATCCTGATCATAATAAACACGCATTGGGGAAATCTACCTTCTTGTTAGTTTAATGCACCCGCTTGGCTGCGAGTGTCAGATAAGTACCGTAATTTAGTCTTTGAAGCCGGGTTAATGGTCATAACAGCTAATGTCAATGTCCCAGTTGCTTTAAATAGCGTTTAACCGTCTCCTCAACCCCATAAATGAGGCAATCTGCAGTGAAACAATGCCCAATAGAGCATTCAGTTATCATGGGCGCCTTCGCCATAAGCGCCGGCAAATTCTCTAATGTCAGGTCATGCCCGGCATTCACGCCCAGTTGGGCAGCTGTGGCCGCCTCTGTTGTCAATGCCAGCCGCTCAAGTTCAGCCTGCAGCTGCGCCGTATCAGAGAGCGCACCATATGGCCCAGTATATATTTCAATTCTATCAGCACCAACACCAGCCGCCGCCTTGGCCGCCTCTGGCAGCGCATCTATAAAAAGAGACACCCGGCACCCTTGCTGCTGAGCGCGGGTAATAACATCTCTCAAAAGCGCTTCATTCCCGGCGACATCCCACCCATGATCAGATGTTTCCTGCGCCGGGTCATCAGGTACAAAAGTTACTTGATCTGGCTGCACTGCTTCTATTAGCGCCATGAACCGTGCATCTGGATAACCCTCTATATTAAACTCGCGGCCCGTATAATCCTTGCTGATCATGTCAGCAAGCTCATACACATCCGTCATACGAATGTGGCGCTCATCTGGGCGGGGATGCACGGTTAGCCCATGTGCCCCGGCATCGAGCGCCATAGCCCCAAAACCAGTTACACTCGGCCAAGGCAGGTTCCGCCGATTTCGCAATAATGCAATGGCATTTAGATTGACACTTAAATGCGCCGCCATTTTCAGGTCCTTGAGTGAGGGAGGGCTAATTTAAAAGAATTACCTCTTATAAAAGCCAGGTATTTACCAGATAAAATCAAGATAGTGAAACAGAGCCAGGAAGAAGCCACTTAAAGCCGCTCATTCATGCCCTCTGCACCTCGAGAAATTGCCGCCACACCGGTGCGAGCAACTTCAACCAGCCCAAGCGGTTTCATCAACTGAATGAACTGTTCAATTTTGCCGGACTTCCCGGTTAACTCAAACACGAAATGCGTCGTGGAAGCATCCACCACCTGCGCCCGAAACGCTTCGCCAAGGCGCAGCGCCTCAACCCGGTTATCACCCTTGCCAGCCACTTTAACCAAAGCCAACTCCCGCTCTAGCGAGCGCCCACCAACGGTGAGATCTGTCACCCGGTGAACAGGGACCAACCGCTCTAGCTGGGCCTTAATCTGTTCAATAACCATCGGCGTTCCCGTGGTTACAATAGTGATCCGCGATATGTGCTTTTCATGGCTGGTTTCCGTCACCGTCAAGCTATCAATATTATAGCCCCGGCCTGAAAACAGCCCAATCACTCTTGCCAATACGCCAGGTTCATTATCAACCAGTGCTGAAAGAGTGTGAATTTCTTGTTGTTCTGCATCGGTGCTCATTAAAACTGCTCAGCCCCTGAAGGTTTGTTGTTCATGTATAGAAAATAAAAAACGGAAGTGCCGCGATGCGGCAGTACCCTCTGAATCAGACAAGCATTTTACCCTCATCAGATATGGCATCCTTGATATCTTCAGCTTCAACTTCGCTGGCCAGCAGCATATTATTATGCGCTTCACCAGAGGGGATCATCGGGAAGCAGTTGGCAAGCTTGGCAACCCGGCAATCAAACAGCACCGGCTTATCCACCTCGATCATCTCTTTTATTAAGCCATCAAGCTCATCCGGCGTTTCCGCCCTAAGGCCAACACCACCAAAAGCTTCAGCAAGTTTCACAAAATCAGGCAATGCCTCAGAGTAAGAGTGTGAGTAACGCCCACCATGCAACAGCTCCTGCCACTGGCGCACCATGCCCATATATTCATTATTCAGAATAAAGATCTTGATCGGCAGATTATATTGAACCGCGGTTGACATCTCTTGCATCGTCATCTGAACAGAGGCTTCCCCTGCAATATCAATAACAAGGCTATCCCTATGGGCAACCTGCACGCCAACTGCCGCCGGCAGGCCATAGCCCATAGTCCCCAACCCGCCAGAGGTCATCCAGCGGTTCGGTGCTTCAAAGCCATAATATTGTGCGGCCCACATTTGATGTTGCCCCACCTCAGTGGTGATGTAGGTGTCTTTATCTTTGGTTAGCTCATACAGCCGCTGAATAGCATATTGCGGCATAATCTCTTTTTTAGAGTTTTTATAACCAAGGCTTTTCTTCGCGCGCCACTGATCAATCTGCGCCCACCAGGCTTTTAATGCCTTCTTGTCAATTTGCTCGGCTTTGGTTTTCCAAATCCGCAAAATATCTTCAAGCACATGACCAACATCACCAATAATCGGCAGGTCCACCCGGACATTTTTATTGATGGATGACTTATCAATATCTATGTGGATCTTCTTCGAGTTTGGTGCAAACGCATCAAGCCGCCCGGTGATGCGGTCATCAAACCGCGCACCGATACACACCATCACATCGCAATCATGCATGGCCCAGTTGGCCTCATAAGTGCCGTGCATACCAAGCATACCAAGCCAATTTTTACCAGAAGCCGGGTAAGCGCCAAGCCCCATTAGTGTAGAGGTAATCGGCACACCGGTTTTCTTCACCAGCTCGCGCAGCAGGTCACAGGCCTCTGGGCCAGAGTTGATCACCCCGCCGCCCGTATAGAATAACGGCTTTTTCGCTTTAGAGATCATTTCAACCGCTTCACGAATAGCAACCTGATCACCCTTAATCTGCGGGCTATATGTTTTGTGTTTAATTTTTTGCGGGCCAGTATATTCAGCCATCTGGAACTGAACATCTTTAGGAATATCAACCACAACCGGGCCGGGCCGGCCGCTGGAGGCAACATAGAATGCCTCATGCATCACCCGCGCAAGATCGTTCACATCTTTCACCAGGTAGTTATGCTTGGTACAAGGCCGGGTAATGCCAACAGTGTCACATTCCTGAAAAGCATCATTGCCAATCAGATGCGTCGCAACCTGGCCAGAAATACATACCAGCGGAATAGAATCGAGAAGCGCATCAGCAAGCCCGGTAACAGCATTTGTCGCGCCGGGGCCAGATGTTACCAGCAACACGCCAACCTTGCCGGTAGAGCGGGCATAACCTTCCGCCGCATGGGCAGCACCCTGCTCATGTCGAACCAGAATATGTTCAATATCATCCCGGTCAAACAGCGCATCATAAATCGGCAGCACAGCGCCGCCCGGATATCCAAAAAGATGCTCAACCCCTTGATCAGCAAGGGCTTGCAAAACAATTTCGGCGCCGGTCATCGTCCGCGACATCACTATTCTCCAGTAATTCAGGCACTCAAAAAATTAAGCGCATATAATTTAAAATCAGACATTGCTGTAACTGAAATTCTCAAAAAAATTCTGGCCGCAAAGGCCAGATCCACAGTCTAGAAAGATCCACTTATAATTAAGCGGTTACTTTTTAAGGGTGCCATCATTCATAAAAGGCCAATTTAACAGCGAACAGCCAATACTCACGCAGCTACATCCCTCACAGAATAATATCCAGTATAAAATACTGGTTTCAAGCGAGCCACACTAACCAATAGAAAACCTGAGGTCAACCATTTTGGTGAATATTTGAAACAATTTCCGGCAGATTTCTTTCCATTTCTTGCGCTGCAAGCTTATTCCACGCAATCATATTACCCCTAATCCATGTCATCTGCCGTTTCGCATAGCGCCTGGTTTGCTGTGCAGCCCGCTCAATAGCCTCATCCAGCGTTAACTCTCCCTCAATATGGGCCATCAGCTCCGGCACACCCAGCGCCCGCATAATCGGCAAACTGCGATCAAACCCAAACGCACGAAGTGCCGCCACCTCATCAAGCCCGCCTCTCTCAACCATTTGACCAAATCTTTGGTTGATCCGTTGATAAAGAATTTCGCGCGGCCAGGTCACGACAAAACGGTGCGCTCCCCCTGAAGCCAATAGCGGTTCAGTCTTCTGAGCCTGCCAATAGGTCAGCGAGCGCCCCGTCCCCTCAAGCACCTCAAGCGCCCGGATAATTCGCTGCGTATCTCCCGGCTTCAACCGCCCCGCCACCTCCGGGTCAAGCTCTTGAAGCTGGTCATGAAGCGCCGGCGCCCCTAATGCCGCCGCTTGGTCGCGCCACTTAGTGCGGACAGCCTCTTCAATATCAGGCACCTCAGATAGCCCCTCTAATAGAGCCTGAAAATAAAGCCCGGTACCACCGACAAAAATCATCCGCCTCTCATTGGCCTTAAACTCCTTCATAAGCGCCTGCACATCTCGCAACCAGGCCCCGGTCGAATAAGCCACAGCCCCGCTCACATGCCCAAACAGATGATGCGGCGCAAGGGTCATCTCATCAGCCCCCGGCCGGGCACTAATAATTTCCAACTCACTGTAAACCTGGCAGCTATCCGTATTAATGATGACCCCATTAAACTCAGCCGCCAAAGACAAAGCCAATTGCGTTTTGCCGCTAGCAGTTGGCCCGGCAATCAAAATCGGTTCTGGCATCGCGCAAGTCGCTCTCTATTTATCAGTTTAATCACCAAAGCCTATGCTTCCCACATCAGCTTGTTTCCTCTATATACGGGGCGAGCAATAAACTGACAAACCCCAACTACTAATGCCCAATGGCTTAATGCCAGTTTTCAATATCCCTCACACAAAACACCGGAACCAAATCAATGACCGCCAGTCAGAAAATCCTCACACTGATCACACCAGAAAAAAGCTCCATCCTGACAAGTGAGACGCTATCCGAACTGGCAACAACTTTGAAAACAACAACCGGCACCACAACTGATGCCCCTATCTGGCTGGCAGAGGCAGTGGCCGTTGACCTCCCCCTCACCTCAAATGCTGGTGAGTTAGAAGAAACCGCCATCACTGAAAGCCTAAAAGGCTGGATCAAAGATAGACCCATAGACTTCGCGATCACAGCATCTGATAAGCGCCGCAAAAAACTGCTGATTTCAGACATGGATTCCACCATCATCCAGGAAGAATGCATCGACGAAATCGCCTTCATGGCCGGCATTAAACCGCGTATCGCTGGCATTACTGAACGCGCCATGCGCGGAGAGATAGAATTTGATGATGCGCTTCGCGAACGTGTAGGCCTTTTAAAGGGGCTGGAGACCACAGCGCTGGAAACAGTGATTAAAGAGCGGCTCAACATATCACCAGGCGCCCGCACTTTAGTGCGCACTATGGCAGCAAACGGGGCTTATTGCGCCCTAGTCTCTGGCGGCTTCACTTTCTTCACAGACCGCATTGCAAAGCTCACCGGCTTTCACACAACACAAGCCAACCAGCTCGAAATTAAAGATGATAAACTCACCGGAAATGTCATCCCCCCCATTCTCGGTAGCGCCGCCAAAAAACACGCGTTAGAGAGCTACCTAACCGAAAAAGGTCTTGAGGCAGAAAGCAGCCTCGCTGTTGGTGATGGCGCAAATGATCTGGAGATGATCCGCATTGCCGGGCTGGGCGTGGCTTACCGCGCCAAACCCATTGTCGCAGCTGAAGCAAAAGCCGCCGTCACACATACAGATCTAACCAGCCTGCTCTATATGCAAGGCTACCGCAAAAGTGAATTTATAGAGACATAAGCTCGCCCAAAAGACTTAACAAGATCGCAAAATAAGTCCCGGGAAAATCATAACCACGCCCTCTTCCGTAAGCTATACTACGGTGAACAACAAAGCTCGGATAAACAAACCACCTTTGGAACCACTTAAATAACCCCTTAGGCCAGAGCAAATTTCGGCATCTCGGGAAGGACCACCAAACGAACATGATTGCGCACCCCCGCTCCCTTATGGAGATTACCCCCCAAACTTTTTATCAAAAATCAAACATCAGCCAAGCCTTAAGGCCGCTTGCCTTACTGATAGCTTTAGTCATTCTGGCTGCCTCAGTCTTCGCTAGCCATCCCCTGCACGCCCAGCAGGGCCCGCCTCAAAACGAAGTTCAAACCACACCATCTGAAAAGCCTGCAGAAGACACGGCAGAACTGGACGCCGAACAAAAAGCCCAAGCTGTCGAAAAAGCCGCCTCTAAAGAAGCGCTGACCACCCTCAGAGATCTCATAGAAGCCCGCCGTCAACAGCGGGCAACCATTAAACAGCTTAAATCCCAGCTCCGCGCCGCCAAAGAAGACGTCACAAAAAAAGAAGTTGAGACTCAGCTAAAAACAGAAACAGACAAACTCGATAAATTAGAGGAACAGATCTCCGCCCTGACAGCAGGCACCACAGAGCAAGATTATTACGCACGGGAACCTGAAAGTTTTGACCTGAATAATGAACTGCAATCCCTTGCTGAACCTTTTATCAAAATGATCAAAAGCACCACGGAAACCGCCCGTGAAATTGACACTCTGCAAACCACCATTACCGAAGCAAAACGGCGGCAATCCATCGCAGATCAAGCGTTACAGCGCATAGCAGAACTGATCAAAACCATTAAGTCTGAAAAACAGGCAACGAAAACCACCCTTACCCATCTCACCCAGCAACAAACAGAATGGCAAAAACGGCTCAAGGAAGCGAAAAACCTACAAACAACTTCAGAGCAACAATTAGTGCTGAAGGAGAAAATCGCCAGCCGGGTCAACCTTGAAAGCTATGCAACCAGCTTCATCAGAACCAGAGGCGTCAACCTACTGATCGCCATCGTCTCATTTTTCACAACCTTCGCTCTCTTACGGTTTTTAGGCAAAGGCCTCAGTGCGCTCTTTCATAAACGAGGCATGCGCCACAGCTTCTACTCTCGCCTATCAAGGTTGGTGTACCAAGTCTTCACCATCATAGGTTCAACCCTCGTGATGATGATCGTGCTTAATATGTTGAACGATTGGATCTTGCTTGGCGTCGCCGGGCTCTTCACCATCGCCTTAGCCTGGATTGGGCTAAAAATGCTGCCCGCGATTGTTGAGCAAACAGTACTTCTGTTAAATCTCGGCGCGGTTCAAGAAGGGGAGCGTCTGCTGATTGAAGGTGTGCCCTGGCTGGTTAAAAGGCTCGACCATTACACAGAACTGGTGAACCCTGCACTCGATGGCGGTCATTTTACCCTGCCAATCCGCGAATTGGTCGGCCGCCATTCCCGCCCCGCCGCCAGAGATGAAGCCTGGTTCCCCACGAAGAAAGATGATTGGGTCCAGCTACCAAGTGACACAATCGCCAAAGTGGTCATCCAAACGCCAGAGCTGGTGCAATTAGTCGAGCTTGGCGGCGCTAGAATAACCTATGCAACAGAGGCCTTTATAGAAGCATCACCCCGCAACCTCTCCACCGGCTATCGCCTCACCCAGGAATTTGGCATTTCCTACAAATACCAAAAGGACGCTGTTGATCGCATACCAGCACTTTTCAAATCCCATATAGAGCGCGGGTTGAAGACCTTCATCAAGCCAGAACTCATTTTTGAAATCCAGGTGGAGCTACTCCGCGCCGGCAGTTCATCCATTGATTACGATATTGAACTAGACCTCTCAGGCAAACTAGCCCCCCGTTATGAAGATATTGAAGGTGAGGTAACACGCCTACTCATAGAGGCCTGTAACATCCACGATATAGAAATCCCCTACCCGCAAATGGTGCTGCACCACCAGCGACCCGAATAACAGGCCCCTCTTTAGAGAGGAATATTGAACACAAAAAACAAAACCCCCGCCTCTGAAATCCAGAAGCGGGGGTTTTGTTTTATATCTGTTTTAAAGGGCCTTTTAAAAAGGCCTGATAGAGAGGCATCAAGCTAAATAGGCTTAACCTTTATTATCTTCAGTTGTCGGCAAAGCAACAAATCCAAATTCACCATTCCCGCGTGATATAAAGAAGATTATATTCTTCTTATTGGATTTCTTAAGCTGCTCAACTTTCTCCTTCACATCGTCAGGCACTGAGACAGTCTCTTGCATCACATCCACAATCACATGACCAGCGCGCACACCTTTTTTGGCAGCAGCACTCTTCGGGTCAACCGCAAGAATGGCAACACCCTTCATCTTCGGTGAAAGCCTGTATTTCTGGCGAAACTCCGGTGAGATAACACCAAGTGTAAGGCCAGAGATTTTCATCTCCTCAGGATCATCTGCAGGTTCATTACCTTCAAGATTCACATCGGTAACCGGGTTCACCTGCAAGAGTGCCACTTTAATTTTCAGCGTCTTCTCTTCGCCGTCCCTCAGCACCACGACATCCACTTCTTTATCAACCGGTGTCAGCGCAACAATTTTTGGCAATTGGCGAGAGGTTTTAACCTTGCTGCCATCAAACTCAACGATAATATCACTTGGCACCATACCGGCTTTTTCAGCTGGCCCACCTTTTGTCACCCGCGCCACAAGGGCACCCTTGGGTTTAGTTAGACCAAAGCCTTCAGCAATATCAGGGGTAACCCGTTGAATAAGCACGCCCAGCCATCCGCGTCTTGTTTTGCCATATTTTTTAAGCTGCTCGACAATGTTCACAACAGTGTCAGACGGCACAGAAAAACCAATACCGATAGAGCCGCCAGTCGGGGAGATAATGGCCGTATTAACGCCAATCACTTCACCAGACATATTAAACAGCGGACCACCAGAGTTACCCCGGTTAATCGCTGCATCTGTTTGAATAAATTCATCATAAGGGCCAGCGTTAATGTCACGGTTTTTGGCAGAGACGATACCAATGGTCACAGTGCCGCCAAGGCCAAAAGGGTTGCCAATAGCCATAACCCAATCACCCACACGCGATTTATCCGAAGACCCAAAGCTGACAGCTTTAAGCGGTTTCGTCGGGGTCACCTTCAAAAGAGCAATGTCAGACTTGGCATCAACACCAAGCACTTTTTCGACCTTCAATTTTGTACCATCGACAAAATTTACAAAGATCTCATCAGCGCCCTTGATCACATGGTTATTGGTGACAATCAGACCGCCAGCATCAATTACAAAACCAGAACCAAGTGAGCTAACTTTTTTGGTGCGGTTCTTTTTATTACGTTCGAGAAATTCTTTAAAGCGGCGCTCACCCGGTGACCCTTTTGGCAATTGCGGCATCTGCCCCCCAGGGAAGGGGCTGGTTACTTTCTGGCTGGTAGAAATATTCACAACAGAATCTTGCAGTTTTTCCGCAAGGTCTGCGAGGGAGCTATTATCCCGTGCTTCAGCACGGCTCACAAACATCAAAGTGAGCAGCAACAAAGAAATACCAAGCAGAATTAGCCCATCACGCAACAGGGTGCTGCTGTGAGGCAAAGGCGTGGCCACCTTCACTTTACCAGTGCGCTTCGCTTCTGCTCTGGCAATTTCAGCCTGGCGGGCAATACGCACGCCGCTGGATCCGCTCTGAGAATAAAAACGACGTGTCATTCTAAAACTCCCTAAAATTAGCTCAAAGCACTCCCGCTTTGGTGAAACGATTACGTCTCAAATATTTAAGCTTCAAGCTTAAGCCGCTATAAATCAGCCTGGCATTCAATGAACCATAATCAGCAATGGTTCACCATCTAAACTGAGTTTCCATTTCCGGCTCTTCACCGAAAAAGCAGCGAACTCCCACCACTATATAGGCAACATTAGCTCTGTTACCAGTGGGAGCGATAAATACTGACAAGAATGTGAATGAGGAGTTAGGTATTTCTATGGCTCTAAGACCCACATCACGCTATGTCTTGCCTCTTAGGCTAAAACAAAGCTGATAGAGCCCAGAACCCGAGGCGGCCAGCAAGCCCTTCCACATGAATGAGAAGAAATGTGAATGAGAATAAATGTGAAAGCTGTGGAGGCAAGGGAGCTTAAGAAAAGCACTGAGGCACAAACTTTATAAAACACGGATGTTTGATGAAACACGCGACCTTAAAGTCACCACTCGGCGTTAATGTAAGCACCCCGCCATTAAAGTGACCCGGCTCTTAAATGCTGAATATACCAGATCAACGCCACACCGATGGCAACAGAAGCCACCCCGCCATACCGCAGGATTTTCTCATCCGTATCAGACATCGCCTTCACAGCACGAATGATGGCCGATGGGAACAGGCCCCATAACACTCCTTCAAAAACCAGGGCGAAGCCAATTCCCATCACAAAATCCAACATTAGTTAGGTGACTCAGATTTTTTGAAATACTTGAAGAACTCAGAATTTGGAGAGATCACAAGCCGCGTATCACCAGAGGCAAGCCCTTTTTCATAGGCCTTCAGTGAGCGGTAAAATTCAAAGAATTCTGCATCACGGCTAAATGCATCAGCAAACACGCTATTGCGCTCAGCATCACCTTCACCGCGAATAATCTCGGATTTCTTTGTGGCGTCAGCTTCAACTTCAATCACCTGACGGTCAGCTTGCGCGCGCAGGGTACGGGCAATCTCTTCGCCTTCAGCGCGGTGGCTGGCAGCTTCCTGCTGGCGCTCACGCTGCATGCGGGTGTAAACATTATCACGCAGCTGGTTCGGCAAATCAGCACGTTTCAAACGCACATCAACGACATTGACACCAAAAGCCGCAGCTTGATTACGCACAATACCTGTCACCTTGCTTGTCAGCTCTTGCCGTTTATCACGCACCACATCATCAAGGCTGGCACTTGAGAAAACCTCACGAAGTGACGCATTCACAAAGTTCGCCAAGCGGCTATCAAACTGCAGCCTTGTGCCAATATTCTGATAGAATTTCAGCGGCTCTTGAATTGTGTAACGAGCGAACGCATCAACGATGATCCGCTTTTTACCCGCAATCAAAATTTCACGAGACGGCAGATCAACTTCAAGCAGGCGTTTATCAAAGACCACAACATTCTGGATGAAGGGTATTTTGAAATGCAGACCGGGCTCAGAGATAACCTTTTTCACCGCACCAAGCTGTAGCACCATGGCCCGCTCAGTTTGATGAACAGTAAACAGTGAGAAGTAACCAAGTATGGCCGCACCAATAAGAGCAACCAGGATAAAACTAAAAAATCCACGCATGTCTGATTTCCTTATTGCTTCGGCTTCGAGCGTAATTCATTAAGCGGTAGATAAGGGACAACCCCATTACCATTGCCGTTATTGCTATCAAGAATGATCTTGTCAGTCCCTGAAAGCACACGCTCCATCATTTCAAGGTAAAGCCGCTTACGCGTCACAGCAGGGGCCTTCTTATATTCAGCATAGATCATGTTAAAGCGCTGAGCTTCACCCTGAGCTTCAGCCACAATCCGGTTTTTATAAGCTTCAGCATCTTCAACAATTTTAGCGGCAGCACCGCGAGCTTCCGGCACAACCTTGTTGCTATAAGCTTTGGCTTCCTGCTCAAGCCGGGATTTATCCTGCTTGGCCGCTTCAACATCATTCACTGCCTGTACCACTTCGGTCGGCACGTCAGGCTTACCGATAAGAACCACAAGAATGTTGATACCGGAATCATAACTATCCAGCGTTCCCTGCATCACATCCTGCACTTCAGTCTGGTTCTGGCTGAAGGTTTCATTCAAGACTTCATTGATATTTTTCTGGCCAACCACCTGACGCATGGCACTTTCAGCCACTTCGCGTACAGATTTCGCCGGGTTCTCAACGTTAAAGAGAAACTTTTTCGCGTCTTTAATATTCCACTGCACCGAGAACTGCACATCTACAATGTTATTATCACCGGTTAGCATCAAACTAGCATTGCGATCAGCAATGCCGCCTCTCGCACCGCGATTGGTAAAATCAGCACTGCCGCCAATTGTAATCTGTTGTGCAAATTGCGGCTTAACCAGATAAACCTGCTCAAGCGGCGCTGGCAACCGGGGGTGCAAACCCTCTGTCAACGTTCTGCTATATTTGCCAAACTGGGTAACAATACCAACCTGGTTCGGATCAACCCGCACAGTGAAAGCAAAAAAGCCAACAATGGCGACTATGCCCGCAAGGAAAAGATAAAAAATTGGGCCGCCAAAACTAGCACCACCAGGGCCACCGCCACCAGGCATTGCCCGTTTCAAGCGATCCTGACTTTTCTTGAAAAGCTCTTCAATGTCAGGCTGTTGCCCGCCGCCCTTTTTGGGACCCCAGGGACCGTCACCGCCCCCACCACTTTTCCGACCGCCATTATTGCCGTTTTGACTACTCCAAGGCATATTCAAATCCCATCCGGTAAATCTGTGAAACCATCTACCGCACTGCAAACCAGTGCGTTTTCTCTAAATTATGAAAATCAATTCTCTGTATCAGTTCTTTGTATAAGGGTATTTAAGACCCCAATAGAAATTTTAAAGAGCGTTTATACGCTATTTCCACCCGAAAACTGTTAAAATTAAGAAGCTAAGGTCGATAAAAGCCAATTTCGACCACTGCTGAACTTAAAAGGCCTTCAATCATCAAACCCGCGCTGCAGGTGAAACATACCATCCCGCGCTCAAAGTTGTTCTCAACTCCTTAAAAAGCTTCCCCTTTATAAGAGCCAATCCCGCAAGATGCAATAAATCGCAACCAATAGCCACAGCTGGACGCATGCGACATTGCTCATCAGTCACCCCATGCCTTTACCTACCAGCCAGCCCATAACAAAAGCGACCCCAAAAGAGGCCGCTTTCTCAAATTTCACATATAAGCTTAACGATTATGAAATGTAAGCTCACATCGTCGCGTCATGTTTAATTGATACAATCAACTAGACTATGGCGTATAACCAATTCTAAAGCCGCCCCAATGCCGCCCATTCACATAGATCGGCGCACTAATGTCCTTCATCGGCACGAAAACTCCGCCGCCCATATCCCGCTGATATGTCTGTAACAGATAAGGCGCAGTGTTTTTAGCAGCTTTCGAACCCGTCGGATCATCAAAATAACGATGGTTCCGGCAGTTTGCCATATTCCATACCGGGTCATCGCCCTGAGGCTGTGAAACTTTCTTGAAATTCGTAGGTATATAAGCGGTATCATCAATCGGCGCGCACCAGGCAATGCGCTCATCACTCGCCACGATTTCCTCAATCAACCCCTGAATATTCCGATCAAAATAGTCAGTGAATTTTGCGATATACTGTTTTGGATTGGTGTTAGGCACTTCCTCATGTTTACGATCAAATAGAGCAGCCTCAGTTATGTCACCAGCAGCAATCGCCTGATGCAGCATCTGCTCGACCGTCTCTTTCGCTTCACCAGCCTTATCAACAATCACTTTCTCGATAGGGTTCTGCCCGGCCCAAACCGTAATCAAAACCAGCTCATCACCCTCATCAGCAACCCGGCGCATAACTTTAGCTGTCTCATTAAGAGTGGCACTCGAGTTTTCAAGATTTTCCGCAACATTACCGGTGATGGTTACAAATTCTTCACAGGTCTCATTCACGATCCCCATCTGCTGATCAATAATGCCGGTTTTACGATCAATCGTCTCCATAGCATTTGAAACAGTATCGAGAATAGTACAGAAGGAGCCTGTTTTCTCACCAACATTAAACGCCGTATCCGCTGTCTGTTTGCTGGTGCCGGTTAATAGCTGAAATCCACGCCGGATTTCATCCAGAGTTTCTTCAATCTGAGTGGTTGCATCTGAGGTCGAGCTGGCAAGCGCCTTCACCTCATTCGCAACAACAGAAAAGCCGCGCCCGGCTTCACCAGCCCGCGCCGCCTCAATCGTGGCATTAAGAGCGAGCAAATTGGTCTGTTTCGCAATATTTGTAATCACCGAAATAATATCACCAACACTATCAATTGCCTGGCTCAGCTCATCCATGCGCGTTTCACTTGCCTGCACAGCTTCAATCAACCTGTCTATCTCTAGGCGAGCTTCCTCAACCGTGCTCTTGGAGTTCTGCACATCAGAATTTGCTTCAGCAGCAACAGAGCTGGCCTCAGAAATGTTAGATGATATTTCAGCTGTGGTTTCTCTCAGGCTGGCAAGCTCAGATTTGAAGGCTCCAAACTGCTCAAGATCCTGCAATGAAATTTGCGAAACATCTTTAATTTGGTCAGCGGAGACAGCAACCTCTAACGCCAGCCTTGTCAGCCTCTCACCGAGAATATTATCTTCATCGGATGAAGTGATAGCAGTTGCAATAGTCTGTGTTTCAGGCTGCGCTTCGAACGGCGCACCCGACTTCACCTGAGGCTGCTCCTGAGTTAAATCATAAGCTACCGACATGTAATTCCCTCCAACAATATGGTTTGTGAAGAATACGGACGATTACTTAACGGATATTTACCAGCCGGAATGTTTTCTATTACTAAAGTCTATCTCATAAAGTCAGGAAGAGAGAGAGATTAGAATAAATATCAATACCTTAAACGCTTGTCGGCAGAAAAAACACGAAGTCAGCTCTAACATTAAAAATATTAAAAATTGCTCACTTACTTATCACAATGACGTATTTCAGCATATTTACATGCCAGCAGCCTATCATTGCATCAGGCTGTACCAGCCGTTAGAGCACTGCAAAATTCTACAAACTTTGCAGCAGTAAAAAAGGGCACAAAAAAAGAAGGCCGTAGCCTTCTTTTTTAGAAATTCCAATCTCCACCATGTCGCTAAAGGGGGCTCATTAGAGCACGCTTCCCCTTAGAGGCGATAGGGAGGTTAGAGTTTATAGCCAATGCGAAAACCGCCCCAGTGCCGCCCGTTTACCATTACCGGCGACGACACATCTTTCATCACCACAAAGTTCCCGCCGCCCATATCCCTAAGATAGGTTTGCAGCAGCACAGGTTGTGTGTTCTCGCCAGCTCTCGAACCAGTTCTGTCATTAAAGATCCGGCGATTACGAGAGTTAGCCGCATTCCACACCGGGTCAGAGCCCTGTGGATGCGAAAACTTCTTATTATGCGTCGGCAAATACGCGTTACGGTCAATACCGGCACAAAAAGCAACCTGCGGATATTCAGCAAGTATAGCTTCCTGAATTTCAGGCAGCACCTGGTCAGTAAATTGAGTATAGCGGGTCATATATTGCACAGGGTCAGAGCCGGCGATTTCTTGATAATCTTCATCAAAAAGATCATCCATGCGCACACGGCCCTGATTTACAGACTGTTCAAACAGATCGCTAATCTGTTGCGCCCGGTTCATCACCAGGTCAATCATCACTTTATCGGCTATATCCGCACCGTTATGCGAAGACATTACAACCAGCGCATCACCGCTATCACATATACCGCGCATGGTGGTCGAAACCTGGTAAAGCTTCTCTTGTGAATATTCAACATTACCGGCAACCACATCAGAAGATTGCAAGATCTCTTCACAAACCCCAAGCACAACATCCATCCGCTCAGTAATCTCGTCTGTCGCGCTATCTACATCAGTTAGCGCCTTTGATGATCCATCTAGAATAGCAGTAAAGCGCGAGGCTTGCTCCTCAACTTCATTCGCCGTTACAGTCGCCGCCGTGCTGCGCTCACTAAGCAGGCTAAAACCGGATTTAATATCACCAAGTGTATCTTCAATCTGTGAGGTCGCATCAGCAGTTGAGGCCGCAAGCGCCTTAACTTCACTAGCAACCACACTAAATCCGCGCCCTGCCTCACCAGCACGCGCCGCTTCAATCGTCGCATTCAAGGCTAGCAGGTTGGTTTGTTTTGCAATGTTATTGATGGTGGTGGTAATCGTGCCAACATTTTCAAGAGATGCGCTCATCTCGCTCATTTGGCTTCCAATTTCTTCAACGGCCTCAATAAGCACGTTTAGCTTGGCAATAGTTTCGCTGACTGTGTCTTGAGACGAGGTCATCTCTCCGCTAGCATTTCGTGCTATCTCGCTGGAATGACGAATTTCATTTGCGATATAGTTATTAATGGCTCTCAGCTCATTAATCTGATCAACAAATGTATCAAATACATTTTTATCAGCCTGCGCGCGCTCGAGCAGGTTATCAACAGTGCCAGAGGCTTCGGCAATCTCTAGTCCGAGTTCACTAACCCTGCCACTTAAATCATTGAAAGATTCTTTGACCCCTTTAAGATTCACCTGGGGTTGAGCCCCAGCATTATTAGAATCTTCAGCTTCCAGACTATAAAGCTCCGCGCTCATTCATGCATCTCCCAACACAAGACAGGCACTCTCCGGCACCAAATCAGATTTATGTGCTGTAATACTAAGTATTGGGTGGTTAACGGATTATCAATGTGCAGACATTTTTAAACAGAACAGCGCAAGAGTAGTTATATATTTGAAATCAATAACTTCCATAACCAATCTAATAAAATGCTCTACCAGGGCAAATAAGTAGTGTTAATACTTTAGTCCCTCATATATGTGGTAAAACTAATTTCATGACTATCTTGCTCAGTCTGGAATGGCCCTTCATGGTCAACTTCACGCCACTCATCCGCAGCCAATTGCGGGAAATAAGCATCCCCCTCAATATGACCTTTAACACGGGTTAAATAAACGCGATCGGCCAGCTTCAGCGTTTGCTTATAGATCTCCGCGCCGCCAATCACAAAGACTTCAGCTTCAGCCGCACCCTCCTCAATGCCAGCCTTATCTGAGGTCTGATCAGCTGGAGTTTTGTGGGAGGTGTCTGAAGTAGAAGTCTCCTGTTGAGCTAGCGCCAACGCGGCTTCAATTGTGCGGGCAATCAGTACCCCATCAGCCTTAAAATCATCATCGCGTGTTAAAACTATATTGCAGCGCCCTGGCAATGCCCGCCCGATAGAGTGAAATGTCTTGCGCCCCATTATAATGGCAGAGCCCATAGTCAATCGCTTAAATCTCTTGAGATCCGTTGGTAAGCGCCATGGCATATCATTATCACGGCCAATAACACCATTTTCACTGGCAGCAACGATTAGTGAAATAAGCATCACTCAACTCCTTAACCGGCAAATTAAACTGCGATTGGCGCTTTAATGCTCGGTTCAGCCTTGTACCCAACCAGCTTGAAATCATCATAGGTAAAATCAAACAACGAGCTAACATCACTATTCAACATCATCTGCGGTAGCGGACCCGGCTGCCGAGATAATTGCAGCTTCGCCTGCTCCACATGATTGAGATAAAGATGCGCATCACCAAAACTATGCACAAAATCACCCAGTTTCAGCCCTGTGACCTGTGCCATCATAAGGGTGAGCAAAGCGTAAGATGCAATATTAAACGGCACACCAAGGAAAATATCCGCTGAGCGCTGATAGAGCTGGCAAGAAAGCCGACCATCAGCCACATAAAACTGGAACAAACAATGGCAGGGCGGCAAGGCCATATCATCCACCTCAGCCGGGTTCCACGCGCTAACAATATGGCGCCGCGAATTGGGGTTGGTCTTTAAACTTTCAACAAGCGCAGCAATCTGATCAATTTTACGGCCATCAGAAGCCGGCCATGAGCGCCACTGCGACCCGTAAACAGGGCCCAAATCACCATTTTCATCAGCCCACTCATCCCAGATAGAGACGCCATGTTCTTTTAAATAGCGAATATTGGTCTCTCCTTTGATAAACCAAAGCAGCTCATGGATGATCGATTTTAGATGCAGCTTTTTAGTCGTCAAAACCGGAAAACCATCATTAAGGTCAAACCTCATCTGATAGCCAAATACTGATTTAGTACCGGTTCCGGTTCTGTCATCGCGTGTGGTGCCATGTTCAAGCACATGAGCGAGAAAATCTAGATATTGCTTCATAGCTAATGGTTTTGAACCAGATTGCCCGGCTGGTCCAGTCTGAGTTTAGAGGAATTGGGGCCACAACAAGCAGTTATCCAGAGAAAAGCAACAAAATCACTACAGTTATTATCGCTAAAAACCTTTTTTTTGCCATGGGAAGTGACTATATTGATTATGCGGATTTATCCGCTATAGCGATAAATGGACATCGTAATAAACCATTCGGACCCGGGGGCGGTACCCGGCGCCTCCACCATCTGCTCATTAAGTCACTTATAAGTTTAAGACTAAAATGAAGGTTTTAAACTCACAAGCGGCGAAAAAGGCAAATGAACCACCACCGAACCCTTTAAGCAGGCCGCAGGCTCTTGCAGGCGCTATGTTAATAAAGGGAGGGCTTAAATGAAAGTGACCAGTAAGGTCGCTAGAATTAAGCTAAATAAGGTGAGCAGCTGATGGGGGCGAAATAGGATCGACGAGGGTGTAAAGGGTTATCTTTCGCTCGGCATGGTACCACCGTATCGGACCATTTCAATAGTTGCAAACGACAACTATGCTCCAGTTGCCCAAGCTGCATAAGCAGTTTTAAGCACTGAAATGAAAGTCCTGAGCAATTAAGCCTGCTCAGGCGCGGTTTGGAGGGCACCGGGCAACAGAAGCCCTCCACTTTCATTTGAGGCCAGCGATGGCCACAAAATTACTAGCCACAATGGTTTAGGCTTAATCTAAATTAAAACAGAGTTACTCAAACAGAGGCCCAATAAACCGTTATGAACGGCCAGACAATTAACTACGAAAATCTCGCCAAAGAAGCGCTTCGCTCGGTGGTAAAATCCGTATTGACCTCCGTCAATGAAGAAGGTTTACCCGGAGACCACCACTTCTACATCTCCTTCCACACCACGGCACCAGGTGTAAAAATCTCCAGCCGCATCAGCGCTCAATATCCAAAAGAGATGACAATCGTACTCCAGCATCAGTTCTGGGATCTGAAAGTTGAGCCGGATCATTTCGAGGTTCGCCTCTCCTTTGCCAATATCCCGGAGCTGTTGGTCATCCCCTATAGTGCTATTAAGGTGTTTTTTGACCCGTCAGTGCCCTACGGCCTGCAATTCGACCATACCTCCCGCCCTGAAGCGGTTGAGGATAAAAGCGCCTTTCTCGATGAGAACTGGAATATCGGCGCTGAAAATTCCGACCTGACCATGGAAGAACTAAGTGAGATCGGCACTCAGTCGACCAATGATGTCGAAAATATCGGGCATTTGCCTTTGGAGGATACAGCCGAAGCAAACCTGGCTGAGTTTGATAAAGTAACGCCTTATGACCCAGAGCATGATGCCGATGAAGACAGCAACAGTGATGATAAAGCCGCAACAACTGAAGATGGTGCTGAAATTGTCTCGCTTGATGCTTTTAGAAAGAAAAACAACTAGACAGCCGGTCTAGTATTTACTGGCGCTATTTATGATTAAAACAACAGCGCCAAGCACATTTTTGCATCACTAAGCACAATTACTAGACAGATGGTTCATTTTACAAAAAATCAGCCTTTCATAGCTAACCGTCTACTTAAATCACGCCTCAAAATGAAGTAAAAGCCTCTACTCCTTTTTACCAATAGACAAAAACCCCTTAAAACTAGTTCATTACAAAGCATCATTACATTAATGATGCTTATTTAGGATGCGCAGATCAGGATTGCTTAAAAAGATCCTATTTGCGGTTTCTATTTTTTGGATGAAACGGTATTTTCTTGCACGAACAGAGAGCAAGAGGGGGTCAGTTAAGCAAACCTCCCATCGCCCTCTAAATTAAACTCACAAGAACAGAATATTGGAGATTATTCGTGCCGACACGCTCAGAAACTGATTCATTTGGTGCCCTGGATGTCCCTTCAGAAAAATATTGGGGGGCGCAAACCCAGCGCTCACTGGGTAATTTCAAAATCGGCATTGAAACAATGCCGAAACCGCTCATCCGCGCCTTAGGGATTGTCAAAAAATCTGCCGCCCTTGCAAATAAAGACCTAAATAATCTGGAAGATAATCTCGCCGCAGCTATCGCAGAAGCAGCAGATGACGTCATAAACGGCAAGTTAGATGACCACTTCCCGCTGGTTGTTTGGCAAACGGGCTCCGGCACACAATCCAACATGAACGCCAATGAAGTAATCTCGAACCGCGCGATCGAAATTCTCGGCGGCGTTATCGGCTCGAAAGACCCTGTTCACCCGAACGATCATGTCAATCGTTCCCAATCTTCAAATGACACCTTCCCGACGGCCATGCATATTGCAGCGGTAGAAGAGATTCATAAATCTCTAATACCAGCGCTAGAATATCTGGAAGCTGCGTTAGAGAAAAAATCAAACGAGTGGGCAGACCTCATTAAAATTGGCCGCACCCACTGCCAGGATGCAACCCCCCTAACTTTGGGGCAGGAGTTTAGCGGTTACACCACACAGGTAAAATACGGGCTGGATCGTATAAGAGCCGCCCTCCCCCGCATGTATGCCTTAGCGCAAGGCGGCACAGCCGTTGGCACCGGTTTGAATGCCAAGCCAGAATTTGCCAAAACATTTGCCGGCCATGTCGCCGCCGAAACAGGTTTAGACTTCATCACCGCGCCTAATAAATTTGAAGCGCTAGCGGCTCATGATGCCTTCGTTGAGTTCTCCGGTGTGATGAACACCATCGCCTGTAGCTTGTTTAAAATCGCAAATGATATTCGCCTGCTCGGCTCCGGCCCCCGCTCTGGCCTTGGGGAATTAAGCCTCCCGGCCAATGAGCCAGGCTCATCAATCATGCCTGGTAAGGTCAATCCAACACAATGCGAAGCCCTAACAATGGTCGCAGCCCAGGTTATGGGCAACCACACAACAATTACCATGGCAGGTAGCCAGGGCCATTTTGAGCTCAATGTCTATAAGCCCGTCATGGCCTACAACCTTTTACAATCCATTCGCCTCATCAGTGATGCCGCTATCTCATTCACAGATAATTGCGTCACCGGCATTGAGGCCAATAAAGAGCAAATCAAGCAGCTAATGCAACGCTCACTAATGCTCGTCACCGCCCTTGCACCTAGCATTGGCTATGACAAAGCAACAGAAATAGCAAAAACGGCCCATAAAAATGGCACAACTTTAAAGGAGGAGGCGCTCAACCTTGGCTACGTTACCGAAGAGGAATTCGACCAGATCGTCCGCCCGGAAGATATGATCAGCCCCCGGTAAAGTAAGCTTTTGAGCGTACAAATGTATAATGACAGTCCTGACAGCCGATATACCGCGCAAGCGTTCGCTGACACTAAATGGTCACCGCACGTCAATTTCACTGGAAGATGCGTTTTGGGAAGCATTAAGAGAAATATCGACAAGAGAGGCAAAATCCGTCTCGGAACTGGTCGAAAATATCGATACAGCCAGAGGCGATGCCGGGCTCTCCAGTGCTATCCGCATCTATATTCTCCAGCATTATCGGGGTCAGATCAGTAGCATAGCTGTTTAAAAAATACCTCTTTAAAAGAAATAAAGGCCGGTGCCTGAAAATGGCACCGGCCTTATTCCGTTTTTAGTTTTTTTAATTCAGGCCTGACCCACTTTAATTCAGGCCTGCCCACATCGTTACTATTCAGAGGACCGTGTTCTCATCTACTGACGACAGCTCATTCAGGGAATAGCGGTGGAAGGGGAGAGCGGTTTATCTCTTCATCAAGGCGGCGCTGTTCTTCCTCAATCCGCTTGCGCTCAAGTTCAAGCCGGCGCAATTCTTCTTCCTTCTGGCGCCGCTCTTCTTCTAACCGCCTTTGTTCAGCCTCCAACCGGGCCTGTTCCAGGCGCCGCAGCTCTTCTTCTTTCTGCTTTAACCCAAGATAGCGCTCAAATTCCGCGGCTTCCAATTTAGATTTAAAGCTCTGCTGAGCTGCCAGCCGGCCTTCCATCCGTCGTTTAATCGCAGGAATACTTGCCTCATTCACCTCAGCCGGTTTAATGGTCCAAACCCCGCTCCAGCTAAGGTCCTCCAGCTTCAACTGCCCCTCAACACCAACAGTACCAGGTTGAATGCCCAGGTCAGGCTGATTAAGCCGTATGGTACCATCCAGCAGCTCAAGCCCAAGATCAATGCTTCCAACTTTCAGCGATCCACCCTGATCAATCGCACGTTGTAGTTGGTCATCAACCACCCTGATATCACCGCCCTCAGCACTTAAAAATGCAGAAGCAACACCATAAAGCAGTGTGGGGCTAAGCTGGCGAATTTGGCCATCCTGAATTTTAACAGCGCCTTCACCAACCAGATTACCAACCAGTGAACGCACACTCTGCCCCCGCCCGCTCAGCGAAATATTCACTGAAAACACACCAGTGCCAAGGCTCGCCTCTTGTGCTGCACCAATTTCTTCCAGCTTACCATTGACCAAAGCCGCCATGCCATTCAATGAGTAGCTATCTCCATCCTGGCGCAGCGTGCCGGAGGCGGCAAAGACCCCACCAAGGCTCTTGCCTTCAACCCGTACAATCTCAATCACATCATCAGAAAAGCGCCATTGCACGTTCGCATCCGTCAAGCTCATCTGGTCTGAGATCAAAAGCTCATTCGCCTGAACAACAATTTCACCGCGCACGGCATTGCCAGGGGTCTCAGCCACACCATTACCATCGCCCTGGCCCAGTTCCCGGCCGGTTTTAAACGGCACATCCGACCAAACCTCATCAGCTGAACCGCCCTGCCGGTGAGAGAGGCCGGTATTTTTTTGCAGAGGAGCCAGAAGAGTGCGCACGTCGACAGATTCAGTTGCCAGCGCTAACCTGTAAACCCGCTCACCATCCCGCACATCAAAAGTGCCGGTACCTCTTATTTGCAAGCCACCAACCGCAATTTTTAATTCATTAAAGGCAAACCCATCGAGCTTTTGCTCCAGCTGAACTTCACCCCGAAACGGCTGTATCTCTTCATCAGCAAGCGGTGGCAACCCAAACAGCTGCACAATATTTTCCGTATTCTCGCTCTCAAGGGACACAAGCCCCTTCGAGACAAGCTTGTTTGTCTGAACACTCACCCCCCCATTATAGGTCAGAGAGATTTGCTCATTCGTCAGTGTGAACTGCCCATTAAACCCTTCTTCTGCCGTACCGCTGGCAGAAAATGTCAACCGCGCCGGTCCAAAATCTATTTCACTATCAAGCTCTGCCTCAGCTTTTTGGCTTGGCACAACTTCAGCAATGCCAAATGGCATCAGCTGCGCCGCCAAGGCCGCACCATTTGGGCTTTCTAGCCCACCAAGCAGCGTTATAGGCAGGTCATTATCTGCATTTGACTTATCCGGAACAGAAACCGTAAAAGCGGCATCATTCCCGCCAATCACCCCATCAACCCGGTAGTTTTTAACCCCTTCACCCTCTTCCCGGTGCACAGCCAAGCGCAGCGGTAAGAAACGGCGTAAAGTACGCTCATCAAAATCAACGGAATTAAACACACCAGACCAACGCAACAGGTCCTGTACAGCCGAGCTCTCATTGGCTTCAACAATAAAACGGCGCACAGGCTGCTCAGATTCCTCAGTAAGGGCCGCAGCCCCCGGCTCACCAGGGCCGCCCTTATCAAAAATGATACTGAGACCATGCTCACTCAAACCAGCCAGCGCCACAATACGTCCGCCCTGATCATCCGCCTGCCAGGTCAGTTTCACATCCCGTTGCTCACCATCAGTAAACACCAACCTTTGCGCTGCAAAATCAAATGTTACCACATCGCTCTTGCCAGCATTTCCTTTGTCAGAACTCTCCTTGTCAGGGGTTTCCTCTTTAGGTATCGCAACCAAGCCAGCAACATTTAAAAACTCTGTCAGCCCTTTTTCATAGTTTAAAACCTCAACCGGCTGCCCAACCACATCGCTAACGTTTAAAACCCCCGCCCGCAGCTTTAACAAGGTTTGCCCGCGGCGTGCATCAGCTTCGCCCCGCCGTGCATATTTATGTTGAAATTCGCCCCGCAAGGCAGAGCCTGCAATATCACCCTGCATACCAGTTAATGCGATAGCCTCTTCATCCATCTGCACACCGCCAGAGAGCATAAATTTCCCCCGGCCAAAGCTCTGCTCTTCCTCTTCATTAAAGTCGAGCTTCAAGGTCGGCGCAGCCCAGCGTATGAATTCAGCAAACTGCAACCCGCGCAAATAAATATCGCCCTGAAAGCCTGGCGCTATCTCACTCTGGGTAAAATCACCAGCCACACTAATCCGACTAGTACCAGGCAATGCCGCATCAAATGTCTTCACTTCAATGCGCTCACCATCACTTTTCAGCATGAGTTGGAAGTCGCGAACAACCCCTTCACCAACATTGATTTGATTGGCCTTTGCCTTGAAATCAATGGTTTCAAAAATTGCTGTCTGTGACAGTAGCAAATCATTTAAATTGGAAAGCGCAGCAGCCGGGGTAATCCGGTCAATTTTACCATTCGGCTGCAATCCATAAATCATATTCAGGTCAATCACCTGGCCATTGGCTCTGCCCTTAAGGCTCAGCTTATCGCGCCAGTTAATTGAAAGTTGCCCGCGCACAATCTGCGGCTGGGCCAGGCTGCCACCCCGTAACAATAACTTACGAAACTGTGCCTCGGCCCCTTTAACAACCACCTGCGAAGTCAGAATAATCTCCTGCTCCGCATTGGTTAGCCGGGCTTGCCGCGCCAGGGCTTGCTTTTTCTTGAGTTCGGCGGCTTCTCTCTCCTCCTCATCAAGTTCTTCATCTGGCCTGGTTTCAACGAGAGGGGCTATTTCATCGGCGCTAATTACCCCGCGCCGCCCAAGATTACCAAAACGGCCAAGCGTGGCCTTAAGCGCACCCTTCGCTTGCCACCGGCCTTTTTCATCAACCAGCGAGCCATCAAATTCATAACGGTGATCAACTTGCGGCACTGTCAACTTGGCCCGCACCGGATAGGTCCCGCCGCGCACAGCCTTACCAACAGCAAGCCGTACAAAGCTTGGATCTTCTTCGCTGCCATAGCGCCCATTAAAATAAATCGGGCCGCTCAATGTTGTGGCAGAGAGCACCCCAGCAACACCAGAGAAGGCAACCCGGCGCAGGTCAGTTCCCTCAATCAATGGAGATTGCAGGATCACCTCACCATTATTCACACGCACATTTTTAAGAGAAATCAAATTCGGAGAGAGCTTCAAACCAGAGATAATCACACCGCTGGTGTCACCGCCCGGCCCATTTTGTATATCAAGCGGGGCTTTGCCGCTTTCGCGCGCACGTTTGGCATCAAATGTCGGCCGCCCCTCCTTATCAAACTGCAACAACAGGCGAGGGCGCTCTAACGTCAGTGTGCTGGCTTCAACGATGCCCTTCAATAATGGCGGAATACCCACCCAAAGAGTCAACTCATCAACCTCAAGGATTGGCCGCCCCTCGACGCCGCTTTCACCAAGACGTAAATTCTCAGCCCGCACATAAGGCGTTGGTAACAAACGCACATTCAGGCTGCCATCAAGCTCTACCCTGGTGCCGAGAATTTCGGTGAGCCGCGTTTCAAAATCCGAGCGATAATCATCCCAGTCCACCATCATAGGCACTGCAAACAGCGCCGATAAAATGACAACCAAAATCACGGCAATTGCTGTAAGAAAGTTATTCAACGAGGCGATCCTTGAGCCAGTAAGATTTTATCGGAGTTTAAACACTTCATAGTGCCTGAAACTAGCACTCTCTAAACAATTCCCCAAGCCCTAACCCAGAGATTAACCAATAGAAAGAGATTCATCAGCTATCCTCTGTAGAAAGCTGCCATTTTGCAAATGCAGCAAAATATGCAACCCTGTAATCACTTGATCTTTATCCGGTATTTTGATCAGTTTTAATATAGCAATAGCGAAACGAAGCGGTAAATGGTACCTAGGAGAAGCTTAAAAAATAGAGCAAGGCGGGTCTATATCTCCACCCTGCAGACCATTAAGCCGGCCTATATCGAGCTTTATTATGACCGCATCGCCCCTCACCTCAAAACCTCCTCAAATAACAATTTGATAACATTGTGGTTTCTGGCTCTGCTTATCGGCGTCTCTGTTGGCGCGGCCACTCTTTTATTCCGGTATGCCATCGGGGCGGTTCAATGGCTGTGGATCGGCTCTACAGAAGAAGCAATCGGCAGCCTGTTAGCAGACACCCCCCGCTATATGTTTTTCCTCGCCCCAATTATCGGCGGCATCATCGTCGGCCAGATCCTGCATCACTTCATTGAAGCCAAGCGCCCCCATACGGTTGCTGATGTCATTGAAGCCAAAGCCATAAAGGGCTGCCATATAGATACTAGAGACGGCCTTTGGAGCGCCATAGTGGCCGCGGTTGGCCTGGGCTTTGGTGCCAGTGCCGGCAGAGAGGGACCGGTTGTTCATTTAGGGGCAACCCTTGCTTCCTTACTGTCTCGGGCCTCAACCTTTACCCATGAGCACCGGCGTATCTTCCTCGCCTCCGGCGTCGCGGCAGCGGTTTCCGCCTCCTTCAACGCCCCCATCGCAGGGGTGCTTTTTGCCCATGAGGTCATTCTCGCCCATTACGGGCTCACAGCCTTTGTCCCCATTGTGCTCTCCAGTGTAGCTGGCTCAATTATCGTGCGCCTGACAATTGGTGAATTCCCAGCCTTCCTCATCCCTGAATATAGCATCACCTCCTATTGGGAGTTTCCTGCCTTTTTCCTTTTAGGGCTAGTGGCGGCAATGGTCTCCATCATTTTCCAGCTCTCCCTATCAACAGCAGAGCGCGTCGCCTCCAGCTTTGAAATGCCCATCTGGCTGCGGCCAATAATTGGCGGCGCACTTGTAGGGTTAATCGCCCTTGTCTTCCCTGAAATATTAGGTGTTGGCTATGACACAACAGATGATGCCTTAAAGCAGAATTTAAGTCTTATTCTGTTGTTTAGTCTGTTGGTGGCCAAAACCGCCGCAACAGCCATCACCCTGGCGAGCCGCTTTGGTGGCGGAATATTTTCTCCGACACTCTATTTAGGGGCATGCACCGGCGGCGCATATGGCCTCATTGCAGCGGCAGCCTTCCCGGAAATAGCCTCTAGCAATGGGTTATATGCAATTCTCGGCATGGGCGCTGTCGCGGCGGCGACACTTGGCGCCCCCATCTCCACCACCATGATTGTGTTTGAGTTAACCGGCGGCTATACCCTCTCCATCGCGCTGTTGCTGACGGTCTCAATCTCCACAGCCCTAACCCAATCAGTATTGGGAATGAGCTTTTTTCATTGGCAACTATCAACCCGGGGCATCTTCCTATTTCAAGGCCCCCATAAAGAAATTGCCCGCACACTGACAGTAAGTGATTTCTACACCCCGCTAGAAAACCCAGAACCCCTTGAACTTGGGGAAGATGGCAAAACGCCGCCAACCATTCGCATAACTGACAATATTGAGCATTGCCTTCGCGCTTTTGACCAGCATGGCCTGCCGAGCCTCCCGGTTATCATAGACAAAACAGACTCTGAAATAATCGGCCATGCCAAACATGTCGATGCGCTGGATGCTTATAACCAATCCCTCATTCGCGCCCATGAAGAAGAGCATCATTAAATCTCGCCTGAGCTTGGTGGTAGCACACTGAAATCTCACCCCGACCTCACGGCCTCAAAAAACTCTTAACAGCGAAAGAGTACGCCTTTTATTCGTTCATATTCTCAGATAACGTCTCCCTCATCGCGCATTTGCGGCAAAAAGCCTGCCCGCGGCGGCACGCCGAGAACCAGCCCTTAAAAAAATTCACTAGCCCAACGAGCCAAACAAACCCATCATGACCACGCCGAAAGCCAAAAGCTCAGCCCCCCAAGAAACACCGGCCACCGGCTCCCTTTCCGAGCGCGCCCAGCGCCGCACAGCTCAAACAGCCCTCCCCTATCTGCAAGGGTTGAACGAGGCCCAAACCGAAGCTGTGCTTACAACAGAGGGCCCGGTTCTGGTGCTTGCAGGCGCTGGCACCGGCAAAACCCGCGTCCTCACCACCCGCATCGGTCATATTTTAAGCCACGGCAAAGCCCGGCCAAATGAAATTCTCGCTGTTACCTTCACCAACAAAGCAACGAGAGAGATGAAAAACCGCATTGGCCAGATGATAGGTGAAGCGGTTGAAGGCATGCCTTGGCTTGGCACATTCCATGCGATTGGCGTCAAAATTCTTCGCCGCCATGCAGAGCTTGCAGGCCTTAAATCAAACTTCACCATCCTCGATATGGATGACAGCCTCCGCCTGATGAAACAACTCATCAAAGCTGAAAATATTGATGAGAAACGCTGGCCCCCCCGCCGCCTCTCCTCCCTGATTGATGGCTGGAAAAACCGCGGCCTCACCCCGGATAAAGTGCCAAATGGTGAGGCTTTCTCCTTCGCCGATGGGCGCGGTAAAGATCTTTACGCCGCCTACCAGAAAAGGCTGAAAGAGCTGAACGCCGTTGACTTTGGTGATTTGCTGCTGGAGATGAACCGCTTATTTCTGGAAAACCCGGATCTCTTGAAACAATATCACAGCCGCTTTAAATACATCCTCGTTGATGAATATCAAGACACCAACATCGCCCAGTATATCTGGCTGCGCCTGATCGCCCAGGGCACCGGTAACATCTGCTGCGTTGGTGATGATGACCAGGCCATTTATGGCTGGCGCGGGGCGGAAGTAGATAATATCCTCCGCTTTGAGAAAGACTTCCCCGGGGCCAAAACCATCCGGCTAGAGCGCAATTACCGCTCCACCGGGCATATTCTCGCCGCCGCCTCCAGCCTTATCACCCATAATCAGGAACGGCTTGGCAAAACCCTCCATACAGATGATGGGCTCGGGGAAAAACTCACCCTGAAATGCCTTTGGGATGATGCCGAAGAAGCTCGGAACATTGGCGATGAAATTGAAGCCCTGCAAACAAAAAAACATGCCCTCAATGAAATCGCCATTCTGGTGCGCGCTTCCTTTCAAATGCGCGCCTTTGAAGACCGCTTCGTCACACTTGGCCTGCCTTACCGCGTCATTGGTGGCCCGCGCTTCTATGAACGCCTGGAAATAAAAGACGCCTGCGCTTATTTTGATGTCGCCCTCAACCCCTCAAACGATCTTAAATTCGAGCGCATCATCAACACACCCAAACGCGGCCTAGCCACTGCCACCCTTGAAGTTCTCCATCATCACGCCCGCGCCCGCTCCATCTCCCTGTATGAGGCAGCACAAGAGCTTGTCGAAACAGAAGAGCTGCGGCCAAAACCCCGCGGCAGCCTGCGTGCATTATTAAACAAATTCGATGAATGGCGCCGTGATATAGAAACCATGCCCCACACCGAGCTGGCAGAACGCATTCTGGATGACAGCGGCTACACACAAATGTGGCAACAGGACAAAAGCCCACAAGCCCAAACCAGGCTCGAAAACTTAAAAGAGCTGATCCGCTATATGGGTGAATTTGAAAATCTGGCCGGGTTTATGGAACATGTCTCACTGGTCATGGATGCCGATGCCAATAGCGATGGTGACCGCGTCAATATAATGACCCTTCATGCCGCCAAGGGTCTCGAATTTGATACTGTTTTCCTCCCCGGTTGGGAAGAAGGGCTATTCCCCCATCAGCGCTCTCTGGATGAAGAAGGCCGCGCGGGCCTTGAAGAAGAGCGCCGCCTCGGCTATGTCGGCATCACCAGAGCTAAAAAACAAGCCCATATCAGCTTCACCCAAAACCGCCGTGTGCATGGCAACTGGCAATCGCCGCTCCCTTCCAGATTTATAGATGAGCTGCCAGCCAGCCATGTCGATATCAAGGAAGAAGAGAGTAATTACGGCGGCTATGTCAGCTCTCGCTATGATAATATGTCGATGAATTATTCAAAGACTAATTACACACGCCAACCAACCACAAAAACGCAAAAGCAGAGCCCAGCCGGCAAAACAATTGAAGGAACTGTCATCTCCAGCCGCACATCAGGGCCAACAACAAGCTATGAAGTCGGTGAGCGCATTTTTCATCAAAAATTCGGTTATGGCTCAATTCTTTCTATCACAGGAGACAAACTCTCCATCGCCTTTGAAAAATCCGGCAACAAAAATGTTCTGGCCTCCTTTGTCGAACGGCATTAGCCACTACAGCCGTCATACAGCACTAAATTAGCAGCAACACACAAAATTCGCGGTTTTAACCCACCAACCAATGCCAAATTGTCACAATTTTTACCCGAATATGCTCTAGTCTCATCATCTCTGGTTGACCAGAACCACCAACAAAGGTCAAAACTGAGGGTGATTTAATTATCAGGAAGCGCTCAAATTTATCGGGCAATTCTTTTGGGCAATCCTAACATAGTAAAATCCCATAAGCACAAATTGAGGCAGGCGTGCATATGGAGGGGAGTAAATCTGATGAGTAACGTAGAGGCCGGAATCCAGCCAGCGGAGATAACAGATCTTCAAGTCGCGGCCAGCTCGAACGATCAAATTAAGGGCAATCGTTTAAAGCGATTTTATAACATATTCCGCCCCTCATCTGCCGATGCCCGCCGCCAGGATAATACCAAACCTCACAACCGCACCAAAGTCATCAACGGGCTTACGCAAGTTAACGCGCCAGAAAAAGAGCGCTTCATACCGCTGGCAAGCCATATCCTGAATGATCATCTCAACAAACCTGGCATCTGGGCCGAAGGCGAAGAAGAAATGGGCAAAATGATTGTCCATGATCTTGCCGCCTGGCGTCATCAATCCTACCGCACAAGGCTCTCTGCCCTTAAAAAAGCCTATCTCTCTTTCAGCCCTGATACCGATACCGTCGACACAGAAAATTACACGCCCCTCGAGCGCCGCAAGATGCGCCATGAGTTTATGGAGTTAATTGGCGGTCTACTGGAATCAGCCAATTTCGAAAAAATCACCCAGGAAGATCTGGACCTGCTCCTCACCTCAGATTCCCCCTATGGGCTCGCCCTTCATGTGGACCTTGATGCCTTTGATGATGTGGTTATTTATTTCAGAGGTGCCGGCAGTAAAATTGTCGATTACCGCGATTGGAAATGGGCCTACTTGCGGAAAAAATATGTAGAGACCCCCATATTCCAGCGCCTGTTTGTCGCCTTAAAGCTAAAACCTGAGGAAGAGCAGGTAAACGAGCTGATGCTGAAAGAAGAGCTAAGCCGCCAGCAAGCTGAAAAGCGTATCGCCAAAAATCTCAAACTATTGCCAGAGGGCGTCACCAGCGATCACATCTATCTCAAGCTCTTTAAAAACATCCCGCAGGATGATTTGGAGATGCTGTTCCCAAACACCAAAGTAGAGTTCAAACTGTTCGATAAACTAAAGCTTGGCCTCACCGCAGGTGGTGGCACAGTTGCTGGCCTGTTCGGCATTGTCCCAAAGCTTTTTGCAGCGGCCACCCTTTTAAACCCCATCACCCTGCTAACAACAATGGCTGGTTTCATTGGGCTAGTTGTCCGCCAGGTCACTAAGTTCTTTAATCAGCGCAACGAATATATGATGACCCTGGCGCAAAATCTTTACTTCCATAACCTGGCCAATAATCGCGGTGTCCTCACCCTGCTTGTTGACCGCGCCGAGGAAGAAGACACCAAAGAAGAATTGCTGCTGTATAGTTTTCTGGTAAAGAACAAACAAAGCGGCGCCGTCACCAACCTCCAGGCTGCCAAAACAGAAATAGAAGACCATCTCCGCCGCGAATTTAACGTAGATATTGAGTTTGATCATGAAGATGCCTTCTCACGCCTGCTGCGCGATGGTCTCGTTGAGCGTGTTGGTGAGGGCCGCTACCAGGTGCTGCCCCCCGCCAAAGCTGTGGCTCATATCAAAAGCTTATGGCAAGGCGCGCTGCAACCAGAAGACATGACCCCGGGCACAACCATTAGCGCCGCCCCTCTCTCTGAAGGCGATGCAGCCCTCGCCGGCGAAGCCGCGGACACCATGACCCAGATTGCATAAACCAGATTGCATAAAAAGGGATAACGCCAACAGGTGTCAGCTTTCATTTGACTAATTGCTTTTTAGGCGAAGCTGGCTAAACTCTGCCATGCTCATTTAATTGTTCCATCAAGGCGTCAAAATGAGGCAACAACAACCCTCAGCGGCAGAAAAAAGCGTGACCAAACAGCCCCTTACCCAGCAATCCTTGTATCAAATCAAAATCACCGCTGAAAAATCCCTCGGCAGGGCCATTCTGGTCATTCTGGAAAACAGCTACCCAGAACCCCTATCTGTCAGCCATTTTGAGGATGTTGATAAGAGCTGGTTAGCCACTGCCATCTATGACAGCCCCATCGAGTTAGACATTTTGCGCCATCTCATAGACACCAATCTGGATATAGAAAGCCAGGGCTATCAGCTTGATCAGCTCCCCATCAAAGATATCGATTGGGTAGCTCATGTTCAAAGCGAGCTGAAACCAGTGATTGCCGGGCGTTTCTTCATCCATGGCAGCCACGATAGAGAGAAAGCCAAAGGCCAACCCTCAGCCATTGAAATAGACGCAGCGCAAGCCTTCGGCACCGCTCATCATGGCACCACAGAAGGCTGCCTCACCGCCATAGACAAACTTGCCTCCACAGGGCTAAGCCCCACAAACATTCTCGACCTTGGCACCGGCAGCGGCATCCTCGCCATAGCAGCCAGCATGGTCTGGCCTGAGGCAAAAATTCTAGCCAGCGACATTGATCCCATCGCCATAGAAATCGCCATCACCAACATCGAGTTAAACAACCAGTCCACCATCCGCACCCGCTGCGCAGATGGCGTCGATGATGAGGTGATCAACGCCGCCGCTCCTTATGATCTCCTAATCGCCAACATTCTTGCCAAACCGCTGATAGAGCTTGCCCCGGTTATAGAGCCGCTACTAAAATCTGAAGGCACGCTTCTCCTCTCCGGCATACTGGAAACACAGGCAGAAGATGTGATAACCGCCTATTGCCAACAAGGGCTAACCCACCAGATAACTGATCATTTCGATGAGTGGGTAACAATCCTCTTTACGAAAGCGCAATAGGGCTGTTCATCTTCTCCGACTAACGGTAAAACTGAAACAGCAGAAGCGAGCACAGCGCCGCCCCCATAGGCGGCGCTCAAGCGAAGGGCCACTCAACTTATGTTCCAGTCATTTGAAAATCGCGGCGGACCAGAAAACACAGCCGAACGCATCGAAGCTTTGCGCACCGAGATGAAAAAGCGCAACCTTGATGGTTTCATCCTCCCCCGCAGTGACCGCTACCTTAATGAATATGTCCCAGCTCATGATGAACGCCTGCTATGGCTCACTGGTTTTTCAGGCTCTGCCGGCCTAGCCATCATTTTAGCAGAAAGCGCCGCCCTGTTTGTCGATGGTCGCTACACTTTGCAAGCAGAAGGTGAAATTGATAAGGATATCATCACCCCCATCGCGATTATGGAAACAAGCCCAACAACTTGGCTAAAACAGCATATAAAACGCGGCAGCCGCATTGGCCTTGACCCAGAGCTGTTAAGCGTCTCTGCCTATGAAAACTATAATGAACTTCTGGAGCAGGCGAGCGCCAAACTTATCTCACTTAAAAACAACCCCGTAGATCAGTTATGGCAAGACCAACCAGCCCTGCCGAACAACCCGATCACAGCACAACCTAAAAAATATGCCGGCCGTGATGTAGAAGAAAAAATCAGCGAGATCCAATCAATCCTGCAAGAGCGCGGCGCAGATGCCTTTGTCGTCACTGCACCAGAGTCGGTTTGCTGGTTGTTTAATATCCGCGGCTCAGATGTCAGCCATAATCCAATTATGCTAGCAACCGCCATCATCAATGCACGCGCCAAACCTGCCCTGTTCCTTGAGAGCAAAAACCTAAGCAATCGCGCCGCTGATAACATCTCTGGCTCCGCGCGCCTGTTACCGCCTGAAAATTTTGAAAATGAATTAAAAATTCTTGGCTCGCGGTTCAAAAAAGTTCTCATAGATCCGGCAAGAACCAACGCCGCAATTTACCAAACCCTGCGCGCCGCCAGGGCAGAGATACTGCGCGGCAGCGACCCCTGTGCCCTGCCCAAAGCCCGCAAAAACGAGGCAGAAATTTCGGGCGCCAAAACTGCTCACATCCGCGATGGTATAGCCATATCCCGCTTTTTGCACTGGATCGACATCTCCATGCCAGAGGCTGAGCTAGATGAAATAACGGCCGCTAAAAAACTTGAAGAATTTAGAAAAGAAACCGGCGCACTAAAAGATATTTCCTTCGAGACCATCTCAGGAGCGGGGCCAAATGGCGCCATAGTGCATTACCGGGTCAGCCAAGCAACCAACCGAAAATTTCTACCATCAGAATTATATTTGGTCGATTCTGGGGGCCAATATCAAGACGGCACAACAGACATCACCCGCACTGTTGCGTTAGGTGAACCAACAGGGCCGATGCGCCGCCATTACACAATGGTCCTGAAAGCACATATCAACCTGGCGGTCGCCGCTTTCCCCAAAGGCACCAGAGGCGTCGATCTGGACCCTCTTGCCCGCGCGCCGCTATGGCAAGCCGGATTAGATTTCAACCATGGCACAGGCCATGGCGTCGGCAGTTTTCTCTCGGTTCATGAAGGGCCACAAGGCATTTCCCGCCGCTCGATGGTGCCGCTAGAACCAGGCATGATCCTATCAATTGAGCCCGGTTATTATAGAGAGGGTGCCTATGGCATTCGCCTTGAAAACCTCGTCCTGGTAACAGAGCCAGAAGAAATCACCGGCGGCGAACAAGCCATGATGCGGTTCAGCCCTCTCACCCTAGCCCCGTTCGATAAAAAATTAATCGACCAGGACCTTTTAACGAAAGCCGAATTAAAATGGTTGAATGGCTACCACCGCACGGTCTGGAAAACCATCGGCGGTGAATTAAAAGGGCCAGAAAAAGCCTGGCTTAAAGACGCAACCCGCGCCATCAAATAAAGCCAGCCTGTTAGGGCTTGCGCCGCAAATTGTAGAGTTCAACTGTAGCCCGTTAGCTAACAAGCGCCAGCCATTCAGCTTCTGTCATAACCTGAACGCCATGCTCCTCAGCCTTTTTCAACTTAGAGCCAGCCCCCGGGCCGGCCACCAGAATATCAGTGTTCCCGGAAACTGACCCAGCAACTTTGGCACCCAACCGCTCAGCCAGCGCTTTAGCTTCGCCGCGGCTCATCTCCTCAAGCTTGCCAGTAAATACCACTGTTTTACCAGAGACATCAGATGAAATAGTCTCAAATTCAACAGGCTCCACCTCTACATGTTGCAAGAGGTTTTCAACCTTCGCCCGGTTCAGCTGTTCATGAAAATAATGGCTCAGCGAGCGGGCCACCACCTGCCCAATACCATCAATATTCGAGAGCGCCTGAAACGCATCGCTCTCTTCATCATAGGCAGCGCTCATCGCCTGATAAAAACTCTCAACATTGCCATAAAACCGGGCCAGGTCACGGGCCGTTGCCGAGCCAACATGACGTATGCCGAGCGCGAAAATAAACCGATCCAACCCAATACTGCGGCGCTCATCAATCGCCGCGAATAGCTTGGAAACGGATTTCTCACCCCAGCCATCTCTGTTCTTTAAGGAGGTGAGCGGGCTCGCTTCATCCCGCTGCGCTAGCGTGAAAATATCAGCTGGCTCCCTCACCAGCTCGTCTTCATAAAACGCGTCGATCTGCTTATCACCCAGACCTTCAATGTCATAAGCAGAGCGAGACACAAAATGCTTCAGCTGTTCTTTTGCTTGCGCCGGGCAACCAAAGCCGCCAAGACAACGACGCGCCGCGTCTGTTCGTCCCGTTTTCGGGTCAATGGCCCGCTCAGCTTTTGTGCCGCAAACCGGGCAACGAGTTGGGAATTCAAATCGTGGTAAATCCGCCGCCCGTTTATTCAACATCACCTCAACAACCTGCGGGATAACATCACCCGCCCGCTGCACGATAACCCAATCCCCAACCCGCACATCTTTCCGTTCAATCTCATCTTCGTTATGCAAAGTCGCATTAGAGACAACCACCCCGCCAACAGTCACAGGAGCCAGCTTCGCAACAGGCGTTAAAACACCTGTGCGCCCAACTTGTATATCGATCGCCTCAACAATTGTCATCGCTTTCTCAGCCGGGAATTTATGTGCAATCGCCCAGCGAGGGGCGCGGGAAACAAAGCCAAGCCTCGCCTGCAGAGCAAGGTCATTGACCTTATAAACAATGCCGTCAATATCATAACCAAGTGTCGCCCGCGCCGCGCCAACCTCATCATAAAACGCCATCAGAGAGGCGGCATCACTTAACACCCGTGATAAAGGATTGGTAGGAAACCCCCAGCTCTGAAGCTCAGCAATAACATCACTATGGGTTGCAATCCGCCCACCGCTCGCCTCAATCATCGCTGCGCTATCTCCAACAGCATAAGCAAAAAACTTCAACGGCCGCCCTGCAGTTATTTTCGGGTCAAGCTGGCGCAAAGAACCCGCCGCCGCATTCCGTGGATTGGCAAACAGTTTCGCCCCCGCCGCCTCCTGCCGTTCATTCAAGCTCAGAAAATCAGCATGGCTCATATAAATTTCGCCGCGCACATCAATCAGCGCCGGAATATCATTTCCCTCAAGAGTGGTTGGGATTTCACTGATAGTTAGAATATTGCGGGTGACATCTTCACCAACCTGCCCATCGCCTCGTGTGGCACCGCGCACTAATTTTCCATTTTCATAGGTCAATGAAATAGAGAGACCATCAATTTTAGGCTCACCGGCTATTTCAAGCGGCGCCTCTTCAGATAGCGAGAGAAAGCGCCGTATCCTCGAAAGGAATTCCTCAACATCGCTTTGCTCAAAGGCATTCCCAAGCGATAGCATCGGCACGCTATGGGGCGCAGATGAAAACGCCTCATTCACCGCCGCCCCAACCCGATGGCGCGGGCTATCCTCCCGTATAAGCGCCGGGTATTTTGCCTCAATCGCCTCATTCCTCTGGCGCAGCGCATCATAAGCGGCATCATCTATCAGGGGCGCATCATCGCGGTGATACAGCTCATCATGCCGGGCAATCTCATTCGATAGCCGCGCCAACTCTACGGCTGCTTCAGCCTCTTCAAGCTCATCAACATCAAGTTCAGCAAGGCGTTTGTCTGCGTTAGTTTTTGTCACAGCACTCATCCCCGAGGCTTGTTTATATTATGTTTCATCACCGCAAAAAGAAAAGCGCGGCACCAGAGGCACCGCGCTTTATAGATAAATCAATTTCGCAAAATCACCTATATAGGATTAAGCTTTTTCGCAGTATTCACAGCAGATTTCCAGGTCTTGGAAATCCATGAGCCATTGTTTTCACGCGGCTGCAATCCACCTGACTGCAACAAGGCATAGGTATCTTTATACCACGGTGAATTCGGGAAGTTATGACCGAGAATAGCACCAGCTGTCTGCGCCTCAGAGGCAATACCAAGCGCCATATAAGCTTCAGCCATCCGGGCCAGCGCTTCTTCTACATGGCGGGTTGTCTGATAATTCTTCACAACAGATTTAAACCGGTTTATCGCCGCCAGATAGTTTTTCCGATTGAGATAATAGCGACCCACATTCATATCAGCAGCAGCAAGCACATCCCGTGCGATGCGGATACGGTTGCGCGCTTCTGAACTATAGCGGCTATTCGGATAACGTCGCACCAATGTCTCAAGTGATGCTAGCGCCTTTTTCGTGCGTTTTTGGTCTCTTTTCGGATCAGCAATCTGATCATAGTGAGACATCGCAATCACATGCTGCGCAAGAGCAGATTCTTTCGTACCCGGATGCAAGGTGGAATAGCGCTTACCACCCGCAATCGCCTCGGTATATTTACCGCCCTTATAATTAGAATAAGCCGCCATCACGATAGCCCGGCGGGCATAAGGTGAGTAGGGGTGCAACCGGTCAACATCCTCAAACTTTTTAGCGGCTTCAGGGTAGGAGCCATTAGACAGAAGCCGATCCGCATCAAGATACAGCTTTTCAGCTGCCTCAACGCTTTCAGGATCTTGATATTCTTTATTATCTTGGCCAAACCAGCCACCAAGATTACCGACAGAGGAGCCAAGGCTGCTAAAGGATGAGGAACACCCACCCGCGAAGGTCAGCGCGAAGAGCAGGCTAACTAAAGCGCCCTGTTTTAAAAATCTCAGTCTCAAAATTTTCATAACTCCCCCTCAAAACTGAGGTAAATCCCGAACCAGCAAATTCCAATTGAAGAAGCGCTGCAAGTTGCACAGCTAACTTTTCAGCTACATAGCTCACTCTTGCTCAAATGAACTTCGTAAAAATGAATCTAGTAAAATGAGCTTCACGCAAATCAAATCCGTGCAGCTAAACTCTGCACAGTTAAACTCTGCATAAAAGACGCTTTCAGCTTCACTGGTGTAAAATAAAGGCTCTATAAAGCCATTAGCTCAAGCTGATATAGCATTATAGATCCATTAAAAACAGAAGAGGCTATGAATGTGGAGATTCTATGCCCACGACACAGCTTTGATGAAGCAAAAATACAACAAAATCAGCCCGATTCCCAGCCAACTAACTCAGCTTTAAACATCTCAATAATCAAACCATGAAACCAGGCTCAGCAAGTCAGGCTAAAAACACCGCTGCCAAATTGCCATGCCTCAGCTGCAAGAGCAATAACGACAGCTAAAAATGATTAAAGCATCAGCACCGTCAGTAATCTGCCGTAATAAATGCTCAATGAAAGGGGTTTCAAATAAAAAGGCAGGCACAAACGGCCTGCCTGAATAATTTTGAGAAACAGTAACTTAGTGTAAACTCACCAAAAAGGCCGGACAGAAACGGAGGCCTGATTGGGGGATATGACCACCCGCTTCCAGCCCGGAATTCTTTTAGTTGCGATCTGCCGCATAATTAGCAGCAGATAATAAAGCACTACCCTGACCTTCTGCATGATGTTCAGCAGCCGCAGAGAGCGTCACAGGAACATCAACAAATGTCCATGCGTCTTTATCAGCAAACAGGTTTTTTATAGCTTTTGCATTCAGCGCATGGCCGCCACGATAAGAGCGGTATGAACAAAGCAGCGGATGACCGGCTAACGCCAAATCACCAATCGCATCAAGCGCTTTATGCCGCACAAACTCATCCTGCCAGCGTAGCCCTTCTTGATTAATTACCTTGCCATCATCAATAGCAACAGTGTTATCAAGTGAAGCACCAAGAGCCCGGCCCGCGGCCCACAAACCCTCTACATCAGCCATAAAGCCAAATGTTCGTGCCCGCGCCAACTCTTCCCGGAAGATACCAGGGTTCATTTCAGAGCTGAATTTCTGGCGCCCAATAACATCCGTAGTAAAGTCAATTTCAACTTCAAGATGGAAGCCATTATGTGGCAAAAGCTCACCCCAGCAGCCATTCTCTTCAACCCGAACAGGCTTCAGAACCTTGATAAAGCGGCGCGGCGCTTGTAGCTCAGCAATGCCAGCGTCTTCAATCGCTCGTACAAATGGCATAGCGCTGCCATCCATAATCGGCACTTCACCATTGTCAATTTCAACAGTCACATTATCGATCGACAAGCCCCGAAGAGCCGCCATCAAATGTTCAACAGTCGCAACAACAGCACCACAGCCACTGCCAAGCACTGTGCAAAGCGTGAGATTTTCTATGAAGTCGCAATGTGCTGGAATTTCAATTTCTAGGTCATTTTTGCTAATTAAAAAGCGGATACCGCTATTTGCATCAGCAGGATGTAGCGTAATGGAAACCGGAGCCCCGGAATGTACGCCAACCCCAGTTAAACTGATAACCCGGCCAATTGTGCTTTGTTTAGCGCCAACATGAAAAGATGATTTTTGCATCACTTTTTTGTTTGGCCCGTCCTTTTTTGACCGATCGAGTTTTTTCTCAAAACCGTTAGCCCCGACGCCCTTGGCCCCGATACCCTTGGCCCCGATAAATGTATCACCCATGAGAGTTAACCCTCTGTTTTACCCTGTCTTCTCTAGACATCCAGAACGCAAGGGAACTTGAGCACGCCTCAATAGTCCTACTAGCAGTTTTGGAGCCCCCCAACCTAGTTACTTGATACCACCGGTTTTTAATGTCTCCGCAACAGCCAGAAATATTATAATTATTACTTTATAATTATTACTGACCATCAGCTTAAAACGATCGAACAAATAATCATTTAAAGACTAAACTTTTATGAGAGGTCATCCAGCAAAGAAATGCCAAAATTCCTGTTCATAAAGGTTACCAACAGTTGATCCTGCAAATAAAAACTAATTTGAATTAGCAGCTACAGAAGCGCTTGTTATCAAAGGTATTTACCTATTCCTGAAGGCAATATCTCTGTAAACTAACTAACTTGCGTTTCAGTCTCTGCAACCCACCCGTATAGTAGGTATTTGCAAAATCCATCAAGCCCTATGGCTTTTTGTTAAAGTAAACATAACGCAATGCTTCCCCGTCATTCAAATCACGGTTTCTTACCAACCGTTACATTGGTTAACCAATTGATTTCATTAGACAATAAGACAAAAACAAAGCCGGCTCATCACAAAATGTGACAAACCGGCTTCAAAATCATGGTTAATTTAAGCAAGATCAGCGCTTGTGAGTCGTTTTCCGAAGAAACGGCGGAATATCTCCAATCGGATCATCTTCATCATCGCCGGGCCCATAAATATTATCAGTTGGCCCACCTTTGCTAATCTCAAATGTCGGGTAACGGTCAGCTGCTCTGGCAGGTTTTTGCCCCCCACCTTGTGGCTGCCCTTTTACCGGCTGCTGTTCAGCCATCCTCTGGTGTCCTGGCGTTTCAGCCTGCTTTTCAGGTGGTGCATAAGGGTTAGGGTTCACACCGCTAACAAACCCTTCTGAATGACCCTGATGTTGAACTTCATCAGAACCATCATGTCGTCTCTTATCCAGATTAGGCTCAGCCACCTGCCGAAAGGCTTGTTCATGCCGTGAGCGCGGTGCTTGCGGCGCTTCAGCTTGCTCTCGCTTATGGGCATGCTCCCTCGAAAGAGATGTTTCATGCGAATGAGACGGCTCGCGCAAATAGCCTTCATCACTTTCAGCTTCGCGCTTGAAAAGGTCGCCCTGGTTCGGGTCTGGCCTATGGTGATATTCAGCGTCAACCGGCGGTAGCGGCTGGCCGCGCATCTCAGTCATCGGCTCAGGGCGCGGCGGCGTCACCCGCGCATCAACTTGCGGCGCGCGTGTTTCTGGTTGAGGCTCACCTCTATGTCCCTCATCAGTCCGTCGGCGCTGTGGTGCCTCACTCAGGCGGCCTTCAGCTCGCGGCATTTGTTCTTGCGGCTTCTCTCTACCCCGCCCGGTTAGCCGCTCAAAAAAGCCAACCTTCTTTTTCTGGGCTTCAATACCATGGCTGGAAGGCGGCGCCTCATAAGCCCTTAATTGATTTTGCCCGGTCACAGGCAGCTCATCCATATTCGGCATCCGCCGCATAGGCTTAGAAATTGCTTCAGGAGCACCCGGCATATATTCGCGGCCACGAACAGGGCCATCAAACCCCTCACCGCTATCAATACCAGCACCCATTACGGTATCAGCCACACCATCAACCCCATCAGTAATGAAGCGGGGTGGCTTATTCACAATCTGAACTTTGCCCTGGCTTTTAGCCCGCGGGGAAGCCTTATGATCCATCCCCCGTTCATCACCGGGGTGACCACCTCTGATGCCAGGTTGCGGAGCTAAAGGGGCCTGGTCAATTGGCGCTCTATTCACGGCACCGCGTGCGCCCGCAGGCGTCAACCGGCCACCAGGCATTGCCGGGCTCTGCTCTAATTCCTGCAAACGATCACGCAAACCAGATTGCTGTCGCTCTCGCTCCTGATCATTTTCCATGCGGCGGCGGTCTGCCTCTTCATGCATGGATTTGGGATGCGCATGATTAAGCCCAGAGGCCACCAGCGAGACACGTATATGCCCCTCAAGCTGCTCATCGAAGGTCGCGCCAACAATAATATTGGCATCGGAATCAACTTCAGAGCGGATCCGGCTCGCCACTTCATCAACTTCAAACAGGGTCATATCCTGCCCGCCAGAAATAGAGATCAGCAACCCCTTTGCGCCGGCAAGGGATATATCGTCAATCAACGGATTGGAAATAGCAGCTTCAGCGGCTTTCTTGGCCCGGCCCTCACCATGCGCCATGCCGGTGCCCATCACCGCAGCGCCCATTTCGGTGATCACCGTTTTCACATCAGCAAAGTCAAGATTTATAAGACCTTCCTTCATAATCAGGTCGGTCACACAAGCAACACCAGAATTAAGCACCTGGTCAGCAAGGCGGAAACTATCGGCAAAGGTGGTTTGCTCATTGGCCAAACGGAAGAGGTTCTGGTTCGGGATAACGATCATCGTATCCACATATTTGCGCAGCTGTTCAATCCCAGCATCCGCAACACGCATCCGCCGGCGCCCTTCAAAATGAAACGGCTTAGTGACAACAGCAACCGTAAGAACACCCATTTCCTGGGCAACACGTGCAATCACCGGCGCAGCGCCTGTGCCAGTGCCGCCGCCCATACCGCAGGCAACAAACACCATATGCGCGCCTTTCAGCAGCTCTTTCATTTCTTCAAGAACTTCTTCAGCAGCCCCTTCACCAATTTCAGGGTTAGAGCCAGCGCCCAGCCCTTCGGTTAGGTTCACCCCCATTTGAAAGCGCATATCAGCGCCAGACATTGAGAGCGCCTGCGCATCAGTATTAGCAGCGACAAATTCGACACCCTGAAGGCCTGATGCAATCATATTATTGACTGCATTACCCCCAGCACCGCCCACACCCATCACGATGATGCGCGGCCTCAATTCATGAAAATTGTCGTAGCCTGAAGTCATGTTGTTCCCCGCTTCAATAGGAAGCATCCGTTTAATCTAACTGATTCGCCTGAAATCTTGTGAAACCGAAATACCCGGCTGGCTAAAAACTCTCTTTCAGCCAATTGCCAATGTTTGAAAAATAACCCCCATCCCTCGGCGTTTTAGCAACCTTAAAGGTCCTGTCATCCGCCAAATCATAAGAGAGCAGCGCCTCATAAAGCCCAACAGAGCTTGCAAAAGCCGGCCCAAGCATTTCAGGGGGCATGCCTTCAAGCGCTTGCGGCGACCCAACGCGCACCGGCTTGCCAAATATCTCAGAAGCAAATTCCGCAAGCCCGGTTAGCTGGCTGCCCCCGCCCGTGAGAATTAACCGCTGCCCGGAATGGGCACCAAAACCACTTTTTTGCAAACGCTGCATCACAAGAGAAAGTATATGCTGGGCGCGCGGCCGGATAATATCCGCCAGCTGCTGCGGGCTAATTTGCCCCTCACCAACGCTGCCTTCCCCAACAATTGTGTAGCTGATAGGCCGGTTATGTTCGCGGCCTTCAAGCTCACCAGGCCGACCAAAAACAGAACCGTAAAGTACCTTAATGCGCTCAGCCTCTTGCATTGGGCAATTCAGAGCTTGAGCAATTTCAAATGAAATCAGATCGCCGCCAATGGCAATGGCATCAGAATGCACAAAATACCCATTGGCAAACAGCGCCAGCTTGGTGGTGCCACCGCCAATATCTATTACCGTGGTGCCAAGCTCCATCTCGCTGACATCAGCCGTCGCCAAAGCACTCACATAAGAAGAAGCCATCATCCGGCTGGCCCGCAAATGGCAATTATCCAGCAATAAGGCAATATTCTTTAAGGGAGAGACATCCGCCGTGACCGCATGCAGATCAAGCTCCAGCCGGTCACCAACAAGATTTGTCGGGTCAATCACGCCGCTAGCCTCATCCAGCGTGTAGCCAAGTGGCACCAAATGCAGCACCGCCCGCCCATTATCCGCCGCATGGTCACGGCCAGCAAGCATCACCTCTTCAATATGAGAGGCCCTGACAGAGCCGCCATTTAAATCCACAGTTGTCGTAAAATTCATTGAATGCAGCCGCCCGCAGGTCACCGCAACCACAACATCGCCAACTTCAACGCCGGCCATCTTTTCTGCCTGGCTGACAACATCCCTCACAGCACTCTCAGCGGCATCAAGATCAACCAGCACACCAGCCTTCATGCCGCGGGCGCGCTGTTGCCCAAAACCGATAATGCGCAGCATCGCGCCAATCGGTTGGCCGCTGGTCAACGCATCCGGGTCCACCCATTCACCAATAAGGCAAGTGAATTTAGACGTGCCGAGATCCAGCACGGTCACCCGCGAGCCTAATTTTTTTGAGTTCTTTTCCCGCCCGAACAAGAGCCTCGCCCCTTAAATTGAGTGCCGCTATATATTTCTGCGGCGGATAATTCATAAAAATGATCACAAAAGCAGAGGGATTAAAGCCTCTCTTAGCTTTTAGTAAGTTGGAAGCTATAAGCACAAATTAAAGACACAATAGCCAAACCAGGCATAATCAGCCCCTGTTGGTCCAACAGAGTGAGCGCCGCAACTTAATAGTCATAAATAACGCTATCAGATTCTCTCATCCGCGACAGCGCTAGCCTCTGCCTTACCCTCATCTTCAACAAGAGGCGCCTCGCCCCCCCCCGCATCATCAATGATCATACCTTCAATAAGACGCGCCACATTATCATTGTCCGAAGAGGATAAGAGCTTAGTATTGCTCTGTCTTTTAGGCCGCAATGTGACCCGGTCTTCCAATCGAAGGTCAACAACATTGATGCGCCGGTTTAAGAGGTCATGCTCTTTATGCAAGCGCCGCAACCGCGCCAAGGCCATCTCCACCTGCGCCTCAGGTAACAGCACTTCCATGCCGCTTTTCATCACCAGCGTCCAGCGCCGCTTATCCACCCGCTGATAGCGCGCCATAAAGGGTTTCAGATCTTTAAAATTGGTGAGCATGGTTGCAAGCTCACTGGCTCTTTGTGGCGCATCATCACCAGAATAAATCGGCAATTGCCGGTGTTTTCCAACCGTCAGCTTTTCAATCAAAACGCCGTCTTCATCAAATAGATACATGCCATCCATCCGAGACCACCGGCCAACAGCCACTCGTTCTTCCACATAGATATTAATGCCATGGGGAAAGACCCGCTCAACAACCGCTCGTTTAATCCAGGGTAGTTTTTCAATTTGTTTCTGCACAGCTAAGGTGTTCAGCGCAATCACCGAGCTATCCCAAATATCACCAAGACTTTTTATTATCTCTTTTTCCTTGGTGTAGTGATGCCCAACAATATGAATTTCCTCTATCGGGAAGCTGACAATAGCAAGGGCCCGCTGGCCAAACTCTTTAACCTCAGTGAAAAATTTATACTCGGAAGGTGAATGTTGCTGAATGCCAAAATAAAGCCCACCCCCCGCTGCAACCAGCAACAGCGGCAATAACAGCCAACGCCGTTTGCTCCGCCGCCGAGGGGGGCGCCTTGATTCAGAAGGCCGCGCCACCTGATATTCAAGTGCCTGTTCATCTTTTACATAGCAACCAATAGATGGCAGCGCCTCTGATCCTCGTTGACCAGAACGCTTAGACGTGCCTCCTCTATTCATCGGTTGCAAGATGCATCCTCCACTATCCAGCGCACTAATTCATTAAAGCTATACCCGGCTCTCTCTGCAATTTCAGGCACCAGGGATGTCGCTGTCATCCCGGGCTGGGTATTAATCTCGAGGCACACCAGAGTTTCAGTTTCTGGATCATAACGAAAATCGGCACGGCTAACCCCGCGGCAGCCAAGCGCATTATGGGCCTCTAAACTATATTTCTGTATCAATTGGTAAATATTTGATGAAATTTCGGCAGGTAAAATATGTTGTGAACCACCTTCTGCATATTTGGCCTCATAATCATAGAAATCATGGCTGCCTTCAGGGCGTATCTCAATAATATCCAGCGCCCGGTCGCCCATCACAGCGCAGGTCAGCTCAAGCCCTGCCACATATTCCTCAACCATCATCGGGTCATCTTCATCACCATCAGAAAGGATCTTGTCTCCAGGCGGGGCTTTCATTTCAGGCCCAACAATATAAATCCCAAAGCTGGAGCCATCAGCCACTGGCTTCACAACATATGGCGGCGGCATAAGGTGCCCAAGCGCAGTCTCTCCGCGCCGCGCAATTTTGCTGAGCGCCACAGGCACCCCCACAGCCGCCATCATTTTTTTGGCAAGATTTTTATCCATCGCCAATGATGAGGCAAGCACACCGGAATGAGTGTAAGGAATTTCAAGGATCTCAAGCAAACCCTGAACGCAGCCATCCTCACCAAAAGGTCCGTGCAGCGCATTAAAACAAACATCCGGAGAAAGCGCCTTTAATGTTGCCGCCAAATCACGGGTAACATCCACTTTAGTGACACGGTATCCAGCCTCCTCAAGTGCTTTGGCGCAGGCTTCACCAGAGGCCAGGCTAACCTCACGCTCTAAAGACCACCCACCAAGCAGTACCGCAACATGGCGTTGTTCATTGCTCATTCCGCCAAATCCTCACCCATCACATCAGCAATACCAAGCCGCTTTATTTCCCAGTTAAGTTTAATGCCGCTATGTTCCAAAACCCGTTTGCGCACCGTCTCTCCCAATTTTTCAATATCGGTGCCTGTGGCATCGCCTTCATTGATCAAGAAATTGCAGTGTTTTTCAGAAACTTTAGCGCCGCCAATTTTTAAACCCCGGCAGCCCGCCTCATCTATCAATTTCCAGGAGCTATGCCCCGGCGGGTTTTTAAAGGTACTACCACCGGTTCTGTCTTTCACCGGTTGCTTCTCTTCCCGGTACTCAACAACTTCCTTGTTCATAGCTTCAATCTCTTCGCGCAATCCGGGTTTGCCCTCAAACACAGCCTCAGTGAACACATAGCTATAAGGTAGCTCGCAATGGCGGTAGCTATGCCCCATCTCATCCGCTTTAAACACATGGATCTTGCCGTCAAAATCAACAGCCCGCGCTTCTATAAGATAGTCACGCGTCTCGCCGCCATGGGCGCCAGCATTCATGCGCAGCGCGCCGCCAATCGAGCCTGGAATGCCGCGATAAAAACTAAGCCCGGCAACACCATGCTCCGCCGCCGCCCGCGCCAATTTCATGTCAGGCACAGCCGTCCCAACACGAATACGGTGATCACCAATCGCTTCAATTTTGTTAAACCCACGCCCAAGCCTGATAACAACACCAGGTATGCCGCCATCCCGCACAAGAAGGTTAGAGCCAAGCCCCACAACAGTGACCGGCAGCTCCATAGGTTTATTGGCGAAGAAATAAGCCAGGTCAGCTTCATCAGCCGGGGTATATAAAAGCTGCGCCGGCCCGCCAACCCGAAACCAGGTAATCTCAGACATCAGCGCATTGGCCTTAAGCCGCCCCCGCAACTCAGGCAATGCCGCCTGATAGGCGCTCAAAACATCCTCAAATGCCATAAATCATTTCTCCTCGGGAACAGGATGCTAATATCAAGGGCGCTAAAAAGCCGCCCAGCACAGTCTATTTTGCAAACACATAAAATTGGCCCACCCAGATGAAGCAGGCCCAGATTTCTGCCCAATGACGCAAAACATACCGTTGCATAACAAATTAAAATTCAGAACATTAGATGAGAGCAGACAGCTCAAGAACAAAAAGCGAGCCCCCAAATTTTGCTGGCCACAAAATGAGGCACTCTGAAAACAATGGAGTTAAGATCTGCCCTTTCAGGCCGCAACACGCGTGAGCGCTTCCGGTAAGCCATTCATCCAGGCAGATATGCTGCCCGCACCGAGCCCAATGACCAGATCCCCCGGCCCGCCAATTTCACGAATAAGCGGCACAAGGTCACCATCGGTTTCAATAAAGCGCAAAGATTTACCGCGCTGGCTAATTTGAGCGCCCAGTGATTTATGATCAAACCCGGCAAGAGGCTGCTCACCAGCCGCATAAACAGGGGCCATCACCACCACATCAGCCTCATCAAAACAGGCCTGAAATTCTGCAAAATGATCTTTTAACCGCGAATAGCGATGGGGCTGCATGACCGCAATCACCTTACCCCGGCTCGTCGCTCTGGCAGCGCCAAGCACTGAAGAAATCTCAACCGGATGATGAGCATAATCATCATAAAAATCCATATCATGCACAGACCCAACATGAGTGAAGCGCCGGCGCACACCAGCAAAATCACCAAGCCCGTTCCTGATCGCCTCAACCTCAACGCCAATTTCATGCGCCACAGCAAAGGTTGCCGCTGCATTCAAAGCGTTATACCGCCCCGGCATAGGCAAATTCACCCCATGCACATCACGCGCGCCGCCCCTCATCGCGTCTGAGAGCGCAAGATCAAAGGTCACAAATCCTGCCCCTGTTTCCAGGGATTTAATGCAAACATCAGCGCTCGCATCTTCACCATAAGTGAGGATGCGCGGCGCAGAAAGACCCTGCTGCGCTTTCAACTCTTCGATCAAACGGCGCACATTCGGGTGGTCAATACCAGCGAGACAAAATCCATAAAAAGGTAGCTGCAGTACGAATCGTTTGAAAGCCGCCATCACCCCATTAAAATCGCCGTAATTTTCCATATGTTCGGGGTCTATATTGGTGATAACCCCTATCTGTGCCGGTAGCCGCACAAAACTACCATCTGATTCGTCCGCTTCCGCGACCAGCCAGTCACCATTGCCAACCCGCGCATTCGAGCCAAAAGCCTCGATAATGCCGCCATTAATCACGGTTGGGTCCACACCGCCAGCGGTTAAAACCGTGGCTAAAAGCGAAGTGGTGGTGGTTTTACCGTGGGTGCCCGCAATAGCAATAGAAGATTTCATCCGCATCAGCTCAGCCAGCATGTCAGCCCGCAGAACAATCGGTATGCCCAATTCGCGCGCTGCCACAAGCTCCGGGTTGTCCCGTTTTATGGCAGAAGAAACAACCATCACACCAGCGCCCGCAACATTCGCCGCCGCATGGCCAATAAACGCCTTCGCGCCGCGCGCGACCAGACGGTCAATATTGCCGCCAGCACTCATGTCGCTACCCTGCACCTGATATCCCATATTCAAGCACACTTCAGCGATAGCACTCATGCCGATGCCGCCCATACCCACAAAATGCAAGGCGCCCAAATTTAATGGCATTTGCATGTATCAATCATCCTTAACAATTTGGGGCTGTTCCTGCCCGTTTTAATCTGAACAACAGTTGCAACCTTCACAGCCTCAAGAGCCACAACGCGCCAGCACCAGATCCGCCAATGCTTTTACCGCGTCAGGCCGCCCCATAGATTTTGCGTTTCGCGCAGCTGCCTGCAGCAAATGAGGCTCTGATAATAAAGTCGTAACTCTCTCCGCCAATCGTGGCGCCTCAATCGTTTTTTGCTCCTTGATCCACCCGCCCCCGGCGTCTACCAGCGAGCGCGCATTCAAAAGCTGATCATTATCAAGAGCGTGCGGAAGCGGCACCATTATGGCAGGCCGTCCACAAACTGCCAACTCCGCAACCGTTGATGCCCCCGAGCGACATATAATCAGATGCGCAGCTGCCATTTCCGCAGGCAGATCATCAAAGAATGACTGACAGTTTGCACTGATTCCCGCGGCTTGATAAACCTCCCTCACCCTCATCAGGTCCTCAGGGCGGCATTGCTGCACCACTGAAAGCCGGGATTTAAGCTCTCTATCGAGGTAAGAGAGCGCTTCAGGCACCATATCAGAGAAAAACCGCGCCCCCTGGCTACCGCCAAATATCAACAGATGAATACGGTGTTGAAAATCAGGATAAGGAATATCCATCACTTTAAGCACCTTATCGCGCACAGGGTTACCAGTTAGATGAACTTTCCCCTCCACCCCCTCAGGCAGGTTTTTGACACTTTCAAAGCAGGTCGCAATTACATCTACCTTGCGCGCCAACATGCGGTTCGCCCGGCCCATAATGGCATTCTGGTCATGCAATCCGGTCGGCACGCCAAGGTCAGCCGCTGCATGTAATGGCGGAAATGTCGGGTAGCCACCGAAGCCCAGCACAAAGTCAGGCTCCAGCTCTTTAATCAGTTTTTTGGCTTTGAAGTAACCATCGCCAAGTTTCATGGCTGTTTTTAATAGCGCAAACGGGTTCCACCCGCTTACCGTCGCAGAGGGCACAACATGCATACCATCCGCCGCTGTGTCTGCCTTATAGCGGTCCACCCGCTCATCAGTCACCACATGCACAGAGGCCCCCCGGCGCTTTAATTCTTCCAAAAGCGCAAATGCCGGAAATAGATGGCCGCCAGTCCCGCCAGCAGCAAGTAAAATTTTAGCGCCCATCCTGGACATCCCCCAACGAATAAGAGGCCATTACTCAACAAGAGTAGATGACTAATAATTCTTGTGTTTGGACAATTCATGTCCAGACACAAGCCAAAAATAAATTGTTAAACAAGCGAAGAGCCGCCTCAAGCCGGTCCAACTCAATATTAAAACTGAAGAAAAGTACACTGAGCGTCAGCGAGGGGCTTTTCTTCAAGTATATTCTAAACCCGCTACGGCCCTGCCATCGGCAGCCGTTTCGTCAGCGCCAATGTCATCCCCAATAACGAACATGACCCAATCATCGAGGTACCCCCATAAGAGATCAGCGGTAAAGTCATCCCCTTCGCTGGAATAAGCCCCAGGTTAACGCTCATGTTAATCATCGTTTGCAAGGCAAATAACAGCATCAACCCTGAAACCGCATAGCGGATAAACGCACTTTCCAAGCCGCGCACCCGCAACAGAGAGAGAAACACAATCCCCCCATAAAGCAGCAGCAATAAGAGGCACGCCATCACCCCAAATTCATCGGCAATTGCGGCAAAAATAAAATCATTATGCGCATCAGGGAGATATTGCTCTGCAAGGCTGCCCTCACCCGGCCCACGGCCAAACCAACCGGCTTGCCGAAACGCCTCGAGCGCCCGAGCGATCTGGTAATTCTCACCTGATGGATCAAGGAAGTGATTAATCCGGCTCGCAACATGCGGTAGAAAATTATAAGCCACCATAATCAACCCAAGCCCGGCAATAATAAACACCAACACCCAAAACCACGCCAGCCCGGCCATAAAAAACATGCCAGCCCAGGTGACAGTCAGCAACAGCGTTTGCCCAAAATCAGGTTGCAGGATGAGCAAAAAACTACAAACCACAAACAATATAATCGCCAACCAGTAAGCCGGCACATCACGGCGCTGCCGTCCTTCTGCAAAGGCCCAGGCCGTAATGATGATAAAAGCAGGCTTTAAAATTTCAGAGGGCTGAATGGAAAAGCCAGCAAAGCGCAGCCAACGGCTAGCGCCATTAATCTCCGGCCCAATCAACAACACAAGCACCAGCGCAACGAGTGAAGCCAGAACCAAACCTAAGGCCAGACGGCGCACCAGTTTCGGCGTTAACAGGGAGGTTATAATCATCACCACAGCGCCAAGCATCACAAATATGAGCTGCCGTTCAACAAAATAGAAATGCGGCAAATCCCGGCGTATGGCCACCGGCGGGCTAGCGGAAAGCAGCATAACGATACCAACAACCAGCAGCAAACCGGCCAACATCAGCACCGAGCGGTCAATCGTGAACCACCATTCGGTCAGCAAACTCCGCTCAGAACGGGAGACCACCATGGCTTAGCCCCCCTCTCCCGGTTGGGTTACATCCTTTATCTTTGAAACAATCTCGCTAAACGCGCCGCCTCTAACCTCAAAATTCGGATATTGATCAAAACTCGCCGCCGCGGGAGAGAGCAAAACAGCCACTTCATTAACCGGCGTCTCAAAGCCATCAGCTACCATCTCAGAGCTAATATCAGCGCTAACAGCCGCCCTTAACGCCGCCGTCACTGCCGTATCCATCTCACCGCAAATCTCATATGCAATGCCAGCTTCATCAAGGGTTTCAGCAAACATCTCAGCAGCTTCCCCAATCAGAAACACCTGCCGTACCGCACCGAGATGCGGAATAAGGCTCTCAATGCCGCCCTCTTTGGCCCGCCCGCCTGCAATCCAGTAAATATCATCAAAGCTCTTAAGCGCCTGCTGGCTGGCCTCGGCATTGGTCGCCTTGGAATCATTGATAAACAAAACCCGGCGGTCGCCAACAAAAAGGCTACCAACTTCTTGCATCCTGTGCGCAAGCCCCGGGAAGCTCAGCAACCCAGCAACCAATCCCTCATGGTTTTCCGTCACCGCGCGGGCCAGGAGAAAGGCAAAAGCTGCGTTTTGCGCATTGTGACGCCCTCTCAGCGAGCGCGCCATTGTCAGGTCAAACTCTCTCGTCGCAACGCCGCCCTCAATGAGCTGAAATCCCTGCTCAGAAATCACAGCCCCCTCAGCAATGCCAGCCTCAGAACTCACAAATTGAAACCGCCCCCCCGGCGGCATATCATGAGCAATCATCCGGCAATAGCTATCATCCACCGAGAGCACACCAAGGCCTGAGGGCAGCTCATCCCCGCCGTTAACACCGCCACTTAATTGGTCAAAAATTCGCGCTTTCACTGCCGCATAATTCTCAACCGTGCCATGCCGGTCAATATGATCTGGGGAGATATTTAAAAGCCCTGCCGCTGTTGGCTTTAAAGAGGGGGTCAAATCTATCTGGTAAGAAGAAAGCTCGAGCACATAAATATGCCCCTCTCCAAATTGAGGCATATCAAGCACCCCAAACCCAATATTACCGCCCATAACGGCACGTTCGCCAGCCTCTTGCAAAATATGCGTTGTAAGCGCCGTCGTGGTTGATTTGCCATTGGTGCCGGTGATGACAATCACCTGGTCAGCCTGCGTCTTTGAAGGGGAAACATCACTGTCACCAGTGTTAGCCTCAGCAGTGTTTGCTTCAGTGTTGTGCAATAAATATTCCGAGAAGAATAATTCAGTATCGCCAATCACCGGGACAAAAGCCGCGCGGGCCTTTTCCACCACCCAATGCGGCTTCGGATGTGTAAGCGGCACGCCGGGCGACAGCACCAGCGCATCTATCTGGCTCCAATCTGCGGTTTTAAGATCAGAGACGACAAAACCTTTCGCAACAGCCTCATTTAGGCGCGCTTCGGTATCATCATAGACAATTACTGCCGCACCGCCGGCCGTTAAGGCAGCGGCCGCGCTGAAGCCAGAGATTCCAAGGCCAAATACTGCAACCCTTTTGCTCTCATAAGCTGTAATCGGGATCATCGCCCCTCCAAGAGGTCTAGGATTTAGCGCAGCTTCAAGGTGCTAAGACCAATCAAAGCCAGCACCACAGCTATAATCCAAAACCGCACCACAATGGTCGGCTCAGACCAGCCTTTATGTTCATAATGATGGTGCAAGGGGGCCATGCGAAACACCCGCTTGCCCGTTAGCTTGAATGAGGCGACCTGCACGATCACAGAAACAGCCTCCAGCACGAACAACCCGCCCACAATCGCTAAAACAAGCTCATGCTTGGTAGCAACCGCAATCGCCCCCAGCGCCCCACCAAGGGCTAGTGAACCGGTATCCCCCATAAATATCATGGCAGGCGGTGCGTTAAACCACAAAAAGCCAAGCCCCGCCCCAACAAGCGCCCCGCAAATAATCAACAACTCACCCGTCAGAGCCACAAAATGAATTTGGAGATAATCAGCAAAAGTGGCATGCCCAACAAGATAGGCAATCAGCCCAAAAGTTGCAGCGGCAATCATCACCGGCACAATGGCCAAGCCATCAAGCCCATCTGTCAGGTTCACCGCATTGCCAGCACCCGCAATCACCAGCGAGCCAAAACAGATAAACAGGACCGGGCCAAGGTCGATCAGTAAGTCTTTGAAAAACGGCACAGTTAGCGACGTTGAAAACGGCTCTTTGCCTGAGGACATAAAAACAGTGCAGGCAATCGCTGCAATGAGCAATTCCAGCCCCAATCTGATCCGCCCAGAAAAGCCAGAACTCGTCCGCTTCGCAACTTTCAGATAATCATCGTAAAAACCAATCATGCCGTAAGCGATTGTTACAAACAGCACCACCCACACATAACTATTGCGAAGGTTGCCCCAAAGAATGGTCGACACAAACAGCGCCGCCAAAATCATCAAGCCGCCCATAGTCGGCGTGCCCTGTTTTTCAATAATATGCCGCTGCGGCCCATCTTCCCGGATTGGTTGGCCCTTGCCTTGGCGTATGCGCAGATTTTTGATCAGGTAAGGGCCAAATAGAAACACAAACAATAATGCCGTCATAATGGCACCGCCTGTGCGGAAGGTAATGTAGCGGAATACATTCAGCACCCCGAACTGATCTGACAGCCCAACCAATTCATAAAGCATTGACTATTCCCTCATCAACATATTCAGCGATCCCCCCATAAAGTTACCGTCAGCATTGCTTCAGGGCCTTAGGGTAAAGTCAGCCAGTTTTAACTCAATTCAGTTGAAACGCCGTCACGATCAAATTCATCATGTGGCATCTTCTGCAGCAAAAGCATCGGTAATCGCCGTCACAACCCGGCTCATTTCACTACCCAGCGACCCTTTTACCATAACAACATCACCGCCCTTAAGCGCGCTAACAACAGCTTGGCTCAACTCTTTCGCTGTCAGGGCATAAGCCCCCTGAACAGCCTCAGGCAAAGCTTCATAAAGCCCGGCCATAATTTCACCAGCCGCATAAACCTTATCAATTTCAAGGTCCTCGATTAGCGGCGCTAATTCAAGGTGATAATGCCCAGCATTGTCCCCAAGTTCCAACATATCGCCAATCACAGCGATGCGCCGTGTATAATTAACGCTGGTTATAGCGGCAAGTCCCCGGAGTGCAATAGCCATTGAGGCAGGATTTGCATTATAACTCTCATCAATCAGCAAAATGCTCCCGTCTGCATCTTGCAGTTTATGGCGAACCCCGCGCCCTTCAGGCGGCTCCAGCGTAGAAAGCGCCGGGGCAGCACGCGCCAGATCAGCGCCGCAAAGCTTCACGGCAGCCAGCGCAGCCAACATGTTCACCGCCACATGAACACCCGCCTGAGCTAAAATAAACTCTTGATTTTCCTCAAATATTTCTGCGGAAACACGGCTACCTTCACTATCAAACTGGCCACCAATCATCCGGGCTTCAGCGGCAGGCGCCTTACCAAAGGGAACGATGCGAGCAACACCAGCCGCCATTGCCTTTTCAACCAGCCGGTCATAATGCGGGTTATCAACAGGCAAAATGGCCACGCCGCCTTCAACTAGCCCGTCAAAAATCTCAGCTTTAGCATCAGCGATTTCAACTTCATTGTTAAAATGGCCAATATGAACTGGCGCAATGGTCGTAATGAGCGCCGCATCAGGCCTGATCATTTTGGAAAGCGGTGAAATTTCTCCCGCATGGTTCATCCCCACCTCAAAGATGGCAAAATCAGTGTCTCTTGGCATCCGCGCCAGAGATAAAGGCACACCCCAATGGTTGTTAAATGACTTAACTGAGGCATGGGTCTTTCCGCAGCGCTCCAACATCACCCGCAGCGCTTCTTTGGTGCCTGTTTTGCCGGCGCTACCGGTGACAGCAATCACTTTGCCGCTCATCCGCTCGCGCGCCGCCCGGCCCATGGCTTCGAGTGCCACTAGCGGATCCGGAACACGAATAAGCACACCCTCATCGCACTCTGGTACATAATCAACCTTAACCAACGCCGCCGCCGCCCCAGCCGCAACCGCAGCACCAACAAACTGATGCCCATCCTGAGATACACCCATGATAGCCACGTAAAGAGCCCCAGGTGATAATGTGCGGCTGTCTATTGAAACGGATGAGAACTCAAGCCGCTCCATTTCATCAAGCGGCAATGGCGCCCCGCCCTTTGTAACAATGCCACCAGTCGCTTTCACAATCTCAGCCACAGTCCACAACACAAGCAAAGCTCCTTTATTCGGGTTTAGCCCCAGCGAAAAATGCGCCGCAAATTTATTCAATTAAACTTTGACCCGCGCAGATCAAAACGTAGCTAAAATTCTCGCCACGACCTCATGGTCTGAAAATGGCAACACAGTGTCGCCAACAATCTGGCCGGTTTCATGCCCTTTGCCAGCCACCAGCAATAAATCACCTGGCTGCATCTCTTTTATAGCCGTTTCAATAGCAAGCGCCCGGTCACCAATTTCTATCGCCCCCGGTGCCGCCACAAGAATTTCTGAGCGGATTTGGGACGCCTCTTCACCACGGGGGTTATCATCTGTTACATAGCTTACATCAGCCAGCGAAATAGCAACCTCCCCCATCATAGCCCGTTTGCCTTTGTCTCGGTCGCCGCCGCAACCAAAAACAACCAACAGCCGGTTCTGAACATAAGGCCGTAAAGCCTCAATCGCCGTTGCCAGCGCATCAGGCGTGTGGGCATAATCAATAAACACAGGGGCTCCGTTTTTATCCCCAGCCCATTCCAACCGGCCTTTAGCACCGTGAAGTTCGCTAATTTCACCAAGCGCTTCCAACAGCGGCACACCGCCAGCCGCCACCAGCGCTGCCGCAACCAAAGCATTGCTGGCTTGGAAATCACCAACCAACGGCAAGCTCACCTCACTTACCCCCCGATGATGCTGCAACACAAGCCGTTGGCTAAAGCCGTCCCGCTCAATCGAGCGCACATTCAAATATCGACCCTGCTCACCAATGGTCATCACATTGATCATCCGCGCATTGCAAATATCTATAATCTCGTCAGCGCCTTCAACATCAGCATCAATCACCGCCACACCATCTGGCTCCAACAGCTCAGAAAATAGCCGCTTCTTTTCCGCAAAATAAGCTTCAAAACTGCCATGGTAATCAAGGTGATCACGGGTAATATTGGTGAAGGCCGCGGCTTTAAAGGTCATACCATCAAGCCGGCGTTGTGCCAGACCATGGCTGGAGGCCTCCAGCACCAAATGGTCAACCCCCTCACCAACAAGCTCATGGATAATTTCATGTAGGGTAACAGGGTCAGGTGTGGTGTGCGCAAGTTTGCGCTCCCCGCTTTTAGAGACAACGCCAATGGTCCCAAGGCTAGCCCCGTTAATACCCAGCCCCAACCAGATCTGGCGCACAAAGCTCGCAACAGAAGTTTTCCCATTCGTGCCCGTCACCCCCATCACAATTTCAGGCAATGGGGCGTAATATTTAGCCGCCAGTTTAGCAAGCACAAGCCGTGGGTCCGGGTGCTTAACAACCGCAATATCATCAGGAATGTAATTTTGATAGGAAGGATGGGTGACAATCGCAGAGGCACCAGCCGCCAGCGCTTTCGGGATAAAGCGAGCCCCGTCCGCCGCAACACCTGGCAACCCGGCAAATAGAAACCCCGCCTCAACCTGTCGGCTATCAGCCGTCAGGCCAGCAATCGTCACATTCGGACCAGTAACTTCAACAGGTTCACCTGCCAATACTGCACCAGTCAGTACTGCACCAGCAGAGGTTTCCCCATCCGGGGTTAAAATGTCAGAAATCAGCTCGGAAAACTTCATCAAAATCGGGGCCTGTCATACCAGGCCCAGCCCCACAAAAATTAAATGATTATGGGCAAAACTTATGAAGTTAACGCAGCTCCGTCAAACGATTCAACACCGGATAAAAAGGTTTTACTTTAAAAAGCGGAGCCAGTCTCGAGATAATACGACCTGTGGTTGGCGCCGCATTGGCACCAGCTACTGTCAAATTGCTGGAAGCCTTAGTCGCCTGCGGTTCATCGAGCATGACAAACACCAGATATTCGGGCCGATCATAAGGGAAAATACCAACAAAACTCGTCCGCACTTTATCCTTGGAATATTTCCCCTTAACAACCTTATTCGCAGTGCCGGTTTTACCGCCGACCTGATAAGGGCCAACATCTGCACGCCGCGCCGTACCATGATCAGAGGTCACATTAAGCCGCAGTAATTTACGGATCTTATCGCTCGTATCAACAGAGACAACCCGCTCACCCAGGGCCTTGCCTTCCCGTTCAGACCGCTTAATGAAGGTCGGTGGCACATAAATACCCCCATTCACAAGCGCCCCAACCGTTGCCGCAAACTGAAGCGGCGGCAAAGCCAAGCCATGCCCATAAGACGCAGTAGCTGAATGCACTTCGCCCCAGCGTTTCGCAGTTTCAGGGGCACGCATCTGGCCAATTTCAGTTTCAATAGGATCAAGAAGGTGAAGTTTTTTCAAAAATGCACGATGCGCCTTTGGCCCAGCTTTCAGCGCGAGCTTTGCGGTGCCTATGTTGGAAGAGCGCACAAATATATCTTCAAGAGTAAGCTTACCCTTCACACCATGGTAATCAGAAATAGAGTGGCTGCCAATTTTCAATGGCCCCGTCACATCTATTTTGCTTTTCATGGTCGCAAGTTTCTTGTCCAGCACCATCGCCATTGAAACAGTTTTAAAGACAGAACCGAGCTCATAGACACCACCGCTAATCCGGTCGATACGATCATTCGATAATTTTGAAGTCGGGTTCTGCGGGTCAACACTCGGCAATGAAGATAAAGCCACAACCTCACCGCTATTCACATTCATCACCAGCCCCGCCGCAGCTTTCGCCTTATAGCGGCTCATGGCTGAGGCGAGCTCCTGTTGCAACACATGGCTTGCCGCAATATTTACAGACAGCGTCACCGGATCATTCGCCCGTACATTTAGCGATAATGGCGCTTGCTCTCTTTTATGATCAATATATTTCTCAATGCCAGAGCGGCCAACATTATCGATATCAACATGCCCAAGCACAAACCCCGCTAGCTGCCCTTTCGGGTAAACACGGCGGATTTCTTTAGTTACATCGACGCCAGGCAAACCAAGGTCAAACACCTCTTGCGCCACTTTCGGATGAAGCCCGCGTTTGATAAACACAAACTGGCGGTCTTCATGGCTCATCTGCCGCAAAAGGTCCATTTCATCAAGATCAGGCAACTTAGACTTAAGCTTCTTTACAACCTTCGCCGGCTCCATCAATCCTGACGGATCAGCATAAAGCGAAGGCGCTTCAATATCTGTCGCCAGCAACTGCCCCTCACTATCAAGAATATCAGGGCGAAATTTTTGCACACCAAGCGGTGAAGCTCGGTGAATTTTAACCGTTTTTTCTTTTAACACCGCTAGCGAAACCAGATTGCCACCAACAAGCGAGAAGATGGCAAAAAGACCGCAAAGCACCATTGCCTGGCGCAATTGAAACTGCCCGCGAGCGGTCGGGCTATTGCTACCACTATCGCCGATCGTTAAACGGCTAAACATCTTTGTTTTTGTCATTCACCTGGCTCCGATACACTCTCAAACCCATTAATGTCAGTGATAAAATCTTTTAAATCCTGGCCCTTTGCCGGTTCAAAATTAATTTTCCTGACGAAAGGCGTCGGCTTCGCAGCCACCGGCTTTTGAGGCAGGCGCGGCACATCATTTAGTTCGCGAAAGGAAATGATTTGTTTGGGAGAAAGCGGCTTAAGGCCAAGTTCACTTGCAAGCTGGTCTATGCGCGCAGGCTGGGTAAGCACACTCCATTCAGCTTTTAACACCGCTAATTGCGAGCGCTCAGCGTCAATTTGCCGGCGCAACTCGACAGCAGTGAGCTGCAAACTGCGGGTGTCATATTTCAGCTTATAGAGGACCGCCGTGACGCTCAGCGTAGCGACGAAAACAACAATAGTGATTATACGCAACATAAACCTTACTCAATCATCACAATTACACATGATGGACGCGAACAAACTTTTTACAATTGCAGTGGTTTCAAACCCAGCACCGCTTCATCATACTCAATAAAGGGTGCCTCAAGCCGCACTGCCGCTCGTAACACTGCTGAGCGAGACCGTGGATTTTCTTCAATCTCAGCCCTATCAGCTTTAACAGGTTTAGGGTTAATGATCTGGAAACTCGGGCAGGTTTCTTTATTAACATCAGGTAAATGTCTGGATTGATTTGGCACACGACCAGCCGCAAGCCGCATAAAAGCCTTAACAATTCGATCCTCAAGGGAGTGGAATGAAACAACCACAAGCCGGCCACCAGGTTTCAATATTTTGCTCGCAGCGTTCAACCCCTGCAACAATTGCCCAAGCTCATCATTGAGATAAATACGCAAAGCCTGAAAAGAGCGCGTCGCCGGATGGATCTTGTCATTATGTTTTTTGCCGACCACTTTCTCGATCAGCGCAGCAAGGTCACCGGTCTCTTTAAAGGGTTCAGTTTCCCGGCGGGCAACAATCGCCCGCGCGATATAACGGGATTTTCTCTCATCCCCAAACCGCCACAGCACCGTTGCGATCTCTTCTTCTGAAAGGCCGTTAACAAGGTCAGCCGCTGTTGGCCCTTCTTGCGACATCCGCATATCCAGCGGACCATTATTACGGAACGAAAAGCCCCGGCGCTCCTGATCAAGCTGCATTGAGGAAACACCAATATCAAGCACCACCCCATCAACCAAAGGGTCAATCCTGCAACTTTTGGCAACAGACGCCATATGCGCCTCAAGATCAGAAAAACGCCCCCGCACCATTTGTAGCTTTGGCCCAAATTCGCGCAGCATATCTCTGGCACCAGCAATCGCATCAGGGTCCTGGTCAATACCAATCACCGTGCAATCCGCCGCCTCTAATATCCCGCGTGTATAGCCGCCGGCACCAAAGGTTCCATCAACAATCACATCACCATCTTTAGGGGCAACCATTTCAAGCATCGGCTTGAAAAGGACAGGAATGTGACGGCGGGTACCGCCTGCAAAGCCATCGGTCTCTTTCGCCTTGCTCACCATCATCATCCCTGACCCTTTACACATCGAGGCACAAAAAAGTCTCCGCCTCGCAATCTACATCCATAAGACCCATCACCACTAAGCTGAAGAGCCACTCACAGTTCCTGAAAAATTCTAAATTCCATCGCGCTTGATAACGCCACACAGCAGTAAGCATAAACTATTGGCCACATTATGCGCGACCCACAAAGCGGCCTATCCCGCGACACGGATCAATCCTTACTTTAGAGATCAATCCTCACTGCGCGGCTTACGCAAAAGCTTGCGAAGGTCACGCACCTTGCCCCTGGCTTCCTGCCGGGCCGCTTCAAAACTCTGCGGCTCCCAAATTTGAAACTTATCGCCAAGGCCAACAAAAGTTATCTGGGTGGTCACCCCAATCACATCTCGCAAGCGCTGCGGCAATACAATCCGCCCATCACTATCAATCTTGAGATATTCACTTTCACCAAAAAGCGCTGTCGCCAGCTGGTCTTTTTCATCTGAATAAGGGGCCAGCTCTTCCAACAACCCGCGAATATGTTTGACAAGCCGCGGCCCACCAGCGTCCAGCGCCGCCGCATCAAGCGCCGGATGACAGAATATCTCGTCTGAATTCTCTTTGGCCAACACCGTGCGGAAAGACGCGGGCACAGAAACACGGCCCTTTGCATCAATCTTGTTCGTAAAGCTGGAAACAAATTCTTCCATTTACACTGCTCACCAGGCCCGCTGCACTAAACCAAGCCACCCCATGATCTGGGCGGCACCAAGATGTGATGCGGTATTTTTCAAAAGCCAGCCCAAATGGCGGCTTCTAAGAAAAAATGGGGGAGGCGGCATCCATTCCCGTGGCCTCACGAAATGGCGCTCGATCCATCCCCCAACCCCCACATCATCCGAACGGGTATATATGGGATACTATGGGAATTTATGGGAGTCAATGGTGAGTAATGGGTTAACAAGGAATTAATCTGGGTTATCCACAAGCCAAGACAAAGGTAGCAAAGCTGTTTAGTGAGCTGGTTTTAGTGGCATTTAGCCCAATTAAGGCCATTGGAGGTTTATTCAGCCCAAAAAACCTCAACCACAACGCACGACACAAACCCGCCGTGAGCGTGAACGTGCCTACAGTGAGAGTGTAAGTCTAAGTGTAGAGAAAAACCCCTGAACAGCCGCGAGACGTGAATTGACAGGAAAGAAGTGGGGTGGCAGAAAAACCGGACGATTAAGGGAGAGTTGACCACCATGAGCCAGCAAGCGGCCGCCAGTTTCATCGTCACCGCATGGGACGAAAAGCCTTATGATGGCAGCACAGATGAGATCAAACTAACTCAGGCCCTGGTATCTAAAACCTATAGCGGCGACATAACAGGCGTCGGCTCTGTCATTTACATCATGAAACAACAGGCGGATGGCACCGCCAGCTTCATTGGCCTGCAGCAAATCAATGGCGCGATTGGCGACCGGGCTGGCAGTTTCGCCATTGAGCAAAATGGTTTTTTTGATGGAAAAGCCGCCAGAGGCACTTGTGTAGTTAAACCCGGCACAGGCACCGGCGCCTTAAGCACCCTGAGCGGCGAAGGTGAATTCGTTGCCCCCATTGGCCAACAGGGCACGCTAAATCTGAATTTCAACTTATAAACCAGAGATGATTTAGCAGCAGTCAGCAAAAATGGTCACAGCAGCTGAGCTAAGCTCAGAGATCTGTTTATTTGTCTTTTTTCAGGGAAATTAGAGTTACTAGCTCTTCGCAGAATCTACAGGGATCGTTGATTGCATAGACGGCCGCAAGCGCATATCCTGATACCAGGCCGCAAGCGAAGGTTGCTTTTCCCGCCATTTAATATGCGGCAAACGAAAATCGACCCACCCCAGCGCTACAGCTAAAGAGATGTGCCCAAGATTTAATTTTGGCTCAAGCCCTTTAACAATCTTGGCGCAAGAAGAAATACCCCTAGCCACCGCCAGCTCATCCCGCATGATCTTATCTTTTATTTGCTTATCAGCAGGGCGGCGGCGCTCTAACAGCGCCCTGATACCAACATCCAGCATATTATCCGCATGCGCCTGCGCCTGCAAAACAAACCAGCGCCCAGCGCCAGCTTCCGGTACGAAGCGCGGCCCCTGCATGGTGCTCTCAATATAGTCGGCTATCAGCTTGCTATCATAAAATACAACCCCATTGCTCAGCACCAAAGCCGGTACCCGAGAAAAAGGATTTAGCGCAGTCAGTTCAGGAGGGTTAGACCAGGGGTCATGCATTTCCACATCAACATCCCCATGCCCCTTCTCAATCAGCAGCACACGGATTTTGCGCACAAAGGGAGATGCTGGGCTACCGATAAGTTTCATAAATATAAATCCCCCGCCAGGCTAATGCCTTTTAAATACCCCATATAATTGTATTTCAAGTGATTTGTGCGGCATGTCAAGGGCAGCTCAGACATTCTCTCAAAGAGCAGGGCAAAGCAAACCAGAGCAAAAGTCGCCCAAATTCTCCTCAATGCGCCACAATCTTTAAAAAAGAATAAGCCTTGAAACCAGTGTCATATAAATGCCAGCCGGCCTATAAGCCGGGTTCTGTAACGGAGCAAAGCCCCGCATGATGACCATTCATCTGGGCTGCATGTTACCATACAGCTCTAGCAACCAACCCGAACGAAATGGGGAGACGCATTTGGAGTAAACTCCGCTCGTTCCTATTTGGTCTTGCTCCGGATGGGGTTTACCCTGCCACATCTTTTACAAGATGCGCGGTGCGCTCTTACCGCACCCTTTCACCCTTACCCGCATCAGACCACCCAAGGGCGGCCCCTTAATTGCGGGCGGTTTGCTTTCTGCGGCACTATCCCTAAGGTTATAGCCTCAGCCCGAAGGCGTTGGCCTTTCCCTCGCCGGGATTTCCCCGGCATCCTGTCTTCCTGGAGCCCGGACTTTCCTCTTAACCCATAAGGGCAAGCAGCCATCCGGCCGGCTGGCAAGCTTCTTTATGTGGCACACGCTGCCACATGGTCAAGCCTCTATTGCCTCAAGCAACAATGAGATCGCCTCAACTGTCGAGCGATCCGCAACACCATCCACCAATGCGGGGCGATAATGGCGCTGAAAAGCAGTGATTACAGCCACAGTTAACGGGTCCATTTCACCGCTTGTCGTAGCCCCATAACCGATTGCCGCAAGGTCTGATTGCAGAGATAGTAACTCATCAGCCGTTTTAATGGCCAAGACGCCATCAGGCTCACAATGCGGCGAGACCACAATCCCAACGCCATGTTGTGCCAAAAGCTCCCAATTGAAATGAGCGCCCGGGTCCTGTTTGCGCAGCGGCGCAACATCTGAATGCGCCAGCACCCGAGACGGTGCTATATTATAGCGGGTGGTAATATCTTTGCAGAGTGCGAGCACCGCTTGCATCTGCGCCCGGCCATACTCTGGCACCCGCGCCAAAGCCGCCCCCTGATTTTGTATCTCAATGCCAATAGAGCAGGAATTAATATCCCTCTCACCGGCCCAGCTTGCCTCCCCGGCATGCCAGGCGCGCTGCTCCTCAGAAACCAATTGCAAAATGCACCCTTCACCATCAATCAGATAATGGGAGGAAACACCGCCCGCCTTAGTGGTTAGCAATTCAAGCGCGTAATCATTGGTGGGGGTAGCCGTGTAATGCAGTAGTAAAAGATCTATTTTGCCGTCATTTTTACGCGGTTCAAAATTGCAGGAAGGCACCCAGCATCCAGGCCCAACCAACACACTACCCTGCGGCGCATAATCTTCAGATGCACTCAAAGGCCCCGCTCCCGTTCCACCTTCTCATAAGCTTCATTAATTGCCTGCAGCCGCTCGGTCGCGATATTCACAAATTCAGGTGGCACCCCCCGCGCAATCAAATGATCCGGATGGTTCTCTTTCACCAACTGGCGATAACGGCTCTTAACATCATCATTATTAGCCTCAGGCTCTATACCGAGCACCTCATAAGGGTTCTCTTCCCGGTTCAGCACATGCCGCGCTTTAATATGCAAAAACTCATCTTCGCTAAACCCAAAAATCCGCGACACTTCAGCCAAAAAGGCCAGCTCATTCGGGTGCAAAACATTATCGGCCTTGGCAATATGAAACAGCCCATCAAGCACATCCGCCAAAATCGGTTTGTCATCTTTCATCAAGGTGGCAATTTGCAAAGCATAAGCCTCAAACCCAGCCACATCTTTTTTCGCCAGATCAAATAACCGCGCCACATTATGGATGTCGTCTTCCGGCACCTTAAAAACTTCCCGGAACGCTTTGACCTCATCAGGGGCCACGACGCCATCAGCTTTTGCCATTTTAGCGCCAAGCGCAATCACCCCAACCGTGAAGGCCACTTGCCGCTCACTTGGGCCATCTTCATCCAGCCAATGGTCCACCGCAAAATGACCAGCCGCCAAACCAAGTAGCGCGCCAATCGGCCCGCCTACGATCAATCCGGCTGCGCCGCCAGCAATTTTGCCCCAAATAGACATCCACATTCCCTCATATAGTAACAACAGCCTCAACTATAAAATTTAAGGCGGGCAATCTCATCGCAAAATTACATTTCGAAATTTGACTGCGCTTTTCTAGCATATACCGCCTTGGGAAGCCACTTGACAGAGAATAAATAACAAGGTGAGACTGCAGCATGAATTCAACCACGCCCCTACCTCAAAGCGCCGGCAAATGGTCTTTCCTCATCGACCGCGGCGGCACCTTCACAGATATAATAGCCCGCTCACCATCAGGCGAGTTAACCCCCCTTAAGCTGCTTTCTGAAAACCCGGAATGCTATGAAGATGCGGCCATAGAAGGCATAAGATTATGCCTGAAGCTAGCCCCCGGAGACCCGATCCCGAAAGGCTGCATTGAAACTGTACGCATGGGCACAACAGTGGCCACTAACGCCCTCCTGGAACATAAGGGCGAGCCTACGTTACTGATCACCAGTGAAGGATTGCGAGACGCACTCGCCATCGGCACACAGGCCCGGCCAGATATTTTTGCCCTCAATATCCAGAAAGCTGAAATGCTCTACACCGAGGTCACCGCTATAGAGGAACGCATTGGCTCTGATGGCAGCATCATCACCCCTTTAAATGAACCCATGGCCAGAGAAACCCTCTCCACCTATTATGATCAAGGCCTGCGCTCAGTGGCGATCTTACTGATGCACAGCTATAAATTCCCAGCCCATGAACAACGCCTTTCAGAAATCGCCGCAGAAATCGGCTACACCCAAATCTCTGCCAGCCATCAGGTTAGCCCGCTCATAAAATATATCCCCCGCGGCGATACTACTATGGTCGATGCCTATCTAACCCCCATTCTCCACCGCTACACCGATAAGGTCATAAAAGCCCTGGAGCCAGAGCGTACCGGCATCGAATTATTATTCATGACCTCCTCTGGTGCTCTCACCAAAGCTGAAACCTTTTTCGGCAGGGATGCCATCCTCTCCGGCCCGGCCGGCGGCATTGTTGGGGCGGCAAAAACCGCAACAGAAAGCGGCTTTGAAAAAATCATCTGCTTCGATATGGGCGGCACCTCAACTGATGTTGCCCACCATGCAGGCCGTGATGAAATGAGTTTTGAAACTGAAATCGCTGGCCATCGCCTACAATCTGCCATGCTGGATATCCACACAGTTGCAGCGGGCGGCGGCTCGGTTCTGGAGTTTAAAAGCAACCGCATGCAGGTCGGGCCAGAAAGCGCCGGCGCCCGCCCCGGCCCGCTCTGCTATCGCCAAAACGGCCCGCTAACGGTCACAGATGCCAACCTGATGACAGGCCGCATCGCCCCGGATCTGTTCCCCGCGATTTTCGGGCCAGAGCAAAACCAACCACCAGATCAAAAAGCTGTAGAGCGAGCCTTTAACAAAAGAGCAAGTGAGATTGGCGGCGGCATGACCGGTGAAGAAGCCGCCGAAGGCTACCTGAAAATCGCCAATGAAAATATGGCCGCCGCCATCAAGAAAATCTCTGTTGAGCGCGGCATAGATATCAAAGACTATACCCTCAACTGTTATGGTGGCGCAGGCGGCCAGCATGCCTGCCATATTGCAGAGCGCCTCGGCATTAGCCGCGTCTTCATCCATCATCATGCCAGCCTGCTCTCAGCCTATGGCATGGGCCACGCAAAACAAGCCGCCCGGCGCAGAACAATGATCGCCGCCCCCTTAGATGAACTCTGCCAAAAGAAGCTGGCCGAGCTAACATCCGCTTTGGAAAAAGACGCCGAAACTGAACTGTATGAAAATAACCTCAGCGAGGCTCAATCAAATCTAACAACCACAGCTGAGCTTTACATCGCTTACAAAGCCCAGGAAACCAAGATCCCGGTGAAACTCAGCAGCCTGGAAGAAATGCAAACCAGCTTCGAGACAAAGCATCAGCAAAGCTTTGGCTTTCTCTCCAAAGGCACACCGCTCATTGCAGAGCATCTCGAAATTGAACGCGCCCGCATGCCAAAAACAGAGACGCACCAAATAACAAACGCGGCCGAACATGAAGCTGATCTAACCGGAAAACCCTATCAGCTATTTCTGGACGGCCGCTGGCAACAAGCTGAGCTGTTCCATGAAACAAAAGACGCCCCGCCGCTTATCGGCCAGCTTAACGGCCCCGCCCTTTTGGTAACACCAACGCAAACAGTGCTGGTCCCCAGCAACTGGCAGTTGAGGCGCAGCCCAGACTTAAATATAACCCTCACAAAACAGCAGGCAGCCAATGGCGCGCCCATCCCCGAAAAGGAAACGTGCAGCCCGCCAAAACCAGACCCCGTGCAGCTAGAGCTATTTAACAATCTTTTTATGTCCATTGCCGAACAGATGGGTGAAGCCCTGCGCGGGGCAGCTCAATCGGTCAACATCAAAGAGCGGCTGGATTTTTCATGCGCCCTGTTTGATCAAAATGGCGACCTCATCGCCAATGCCCCACATATGCCGGTTCATCTCGGCTCAATGGATCGCTCGGTTCATGCCCTCATTCGCGCCGCGAAAACTGGCAGCGTACCGCCTCTCGCCCCGGGCATGGCCTACCTCCTTAACGCCCCCTATGATGGCGGCACCCACCTGCCAGATATCACCGTAATAACCCCGCAGTTTCACGGCGGCGCTCTCGTCGCCTTCATCGCCGCCAGAGGGCACCATGCAGATATCGGCGGCATCGCCCCCGGCTCCATGAGCCCACGTGCGACAACAATAGATGAAGAAGGCATCCTCATCCCCTGCACCAGCCTGGTTGAGGATAACAACTTCTTGGAGCTTAAAATAAGAGCGCTTCTGGCAGCAGGCCCTTACCCGGCCCGCAACATCAACCAGAACATAGCAGACCTCAAAGCCCAGCTCGCCGCCACCGCAAAAGGGGCAGCAGAACTGGAGCGCGCTATCACCCACCATGGCATCCAACAGGTCAGCGCCTATATGGGCTTCGTGCAGGATCAGGCCGAGGCCGCCGTAAAAAATCTGATCGGGAGAATAGCAACAGATAAACTAGACGGCCTGTTTGAAGGCAGCTTCAGCATCCAGATGGATCAAGGCACGATAATTTCCGTCACAATAGAGCCCGAGCTCAATCAAGACGGCATAGCTGATAACCTGATTATCGATTTCAAAGGCACCAGCCCCCAAACCAATGATAACTTCAACGCACCAGAACCTGTAACAAGAGCCGCCACCCTCTATGTGTTGCGCACCTTGCTGGATGAAAAAATCCCGATGAATGCAGGATGCCTGCGCCCCATCACCATCCGCTTGCCAGAAAATTGCATGCTCGCCCCCAAAGCCCCCGCTGCCGTCGTTGCTGGTAATGTGGAAACCAGCCAAATCGTCACCAACTGTCTTTATGGCGCTTTTGGAGGGTTAGGACTGGCACAAGGCACCATGAATAATCTCACCTTCGGTGATGAGACCTACCAATATTATGAAACCATCTGCTCCGGTGCCCCAGCCGGCCCAGGATTTAATGGCGCTGATGCCGTTCATACCCATATGACCAACTCTCGCCTAACAGACCCAGAGATCTTGGAGACCCGCTACCCGGTTATCCTCAAAGAGTTCTTCATAGATAAAAACTCCGGCGGTCAAGGCCAATGGTGCGCGGGTGATGGCATCCGTCGCCGCATTGAGTTTAAGCAAAAACTATCTTTCGCAATACTTTCAAGTTTCAGGGAAATACCTGTTGCAGGTGTAAAAGGCGGAGAAAAGGGCCGCTTGGGCTGTAACCTATTAAACACAGTGGATAAGCAGGAAATTAAGCTCAAAGGTTGCTGTCATGGCGCTATAAGCCCCGGAGAGAGCCTCACAATCATAACTCCCACCGGTGGCGGCTATGGCCCCAAAAACGCATAAAGCGGTGTAAAAACAAAGCCACAACTGTGTCACTTGCGCATCATGGTTAAAAACACCTTGTCAGACTGGCAATATTGGCCAATAATTCATCCAAAGTATAAGTTGAGCTAATCAACAATACTGTTCTGGATGGAGGCATTTATCATGGAAATAACCAATAGACTGGTTACAGCCCTAACCCTGCTCGCGTTTTGCGTCGTAGCAGCTTCAATTATGGGCATGCTGTAAAGCCACTGCCTGTTAACCTCGGCATCGGGCACTTGCCCCGATGACGAGGCCACTCCAGACTTTGCCACTCCAGACTTTGCCGCTACAGACTTCGCCAATACAGAGTTCGCCATTCCAGACCTCATAATCACGGCAAAATGCCCCCTCCCAACACCGTCTAACTTTGAGAAACTTGGCTTTTCTAAGCTTGGCTTTGCGCAACGTGACGTTAAGGAAATAAGCCCGCTCCCCCTCAATAGATAGCAGCCAACTTCTAAAAATATACCGCTTCATTTCAAGATAGCCGTTAACCATGCAACCCTTAATTAAGCTTAACAGCCCCACAAACACAGCCAATATTCAAGGCGCTGACATTAATCAGCTCTCTTATATGTAGCGCTCAACGCCCCCCATATTTAACCATAGCTTTTCCAGCACGCCCAGAATCACCCCCGCCAGCCCGAGTGGCCTGCCTAAAAGCTAAATAGCCCGCGCTAGCAATTGGTTAACCATAATGTTGGGAAGAATATTTTATTCAAAACTTTTCTTTCTTTTTAACCTGTAATTAAGCTTAAGCCCCTACCGTCTCCCTTACGTTCAGAAAGAACGGTGTTAAATTCATTACCTATGAAAGGGTATTAGTAAAATGGCCGGAGATATTACACTCTCTAGCGCGGTGCGGTCCAACCTGCTAGCGCTACAAAATACAGCCGACCTTCTCGGCAAAACTCAGGAAAAACTGGCGACAGGCCTGAAAGTAAACAGCGCTCTAGATGATCCGACCGCGTTCTTTACGGCTTCCAGCTTGAACAGCCGCGCAAACGACCTTTCCCGTTTGCAGGATTTTGTTGGTAACGCCGTTCAAACAATTAAAGCCGCTGACGAAGGCATCTCTGCCATCACCAAGCTGGTTGAAAGCGCGGAAGCAACAGCCCGCCAGGCTCTTCAGTCAGCAGGCAACACAGCCAAGGTCACTGGTAATGTGGACATATCTTCACCAACAGGTGATGCAGTTGTCACAGGT
>BQJK01000006.1 GCA_021604665.1 Rhodomicrobium sp.
CGCCCATTGTGCAATATTCCCCACTGCTGCCTCCCGTAGGAGTCTGGACCGTGTCTCAGTTCCAGTGTGGCTGATCATCCTCTCAGACCAGCTATAGATCGTCGCCTTGGTAGGCCATTACCCTACCAACTAGCTAATCTAACGCGGGCTCATCTAATGGCGATAAAACTTTCCCCCGAAGGGCTTATGGGGTATTAGCTCCGGTTTCCCGAAGTTATTCCCCACCACTAGGTAGATTCCCACGCGTTACTCACCCGTCTGCCACTCACTCCGAAGAGTGCGTTCGACTTGCATGTGTTAGGCCTGCCGCCAGCGTTCGTTCTGAGCCAGGATCAAACTCTCAAATTTAATGTAGAATTTGATACCTGCATAATCTGGATGGAAATATCCAGATGTCGCTATTGCGTTCAAAAAAACTTCATTGATCTAAGCAACGTCATAAAGACGTTACACAAATCATATGAGGTCCATCACATAAGTTTTAATTAATCCGCCCTCCGAAAAGGACTTCATAAAGTAACATGGTGTGTTGTTTAGAAAAACGCGCGACTGCAAGAGTCTGTTTAATCGATTCACATTGCATCAGAAATCTGCTACAAAGTGAGTCGAAGAGCCAGGACACCGCCGCCTGCGTTTCTCTTTCCAAATATTCAATTGTCAAAGAGCCCGATAGACACGAACGAAGTCGCGCCATCAAATAAGGTCAATTATTAAGTAAAAGCCTCATCTACAGTCAAATATAAAGCCGACCTCCAGTATAACCGGAAAGTCCGACTTTCTAATTTGAATAAGTACCGCAGTTCCGACTGGCTCCCAGTGAGTGCCCCGCGTCGTTGCTGCGAAGTCCGTATTAAGCCGATTTCACCCCTCCAAGTCAACAACAAAAATGATAAAAATTGAAAAAACCTGATTTTAATTCATAAACCATTGAAGTTGTTGGGATTTATTTATCATTTTTTTCGTCTTCACCTGCGCAATAACTATTGCCTGCTCATTCCGACCAGAAAAACCCTGGAATCAAAGCCTGTTTTTGAGGGCTCGGTAGTTAGAGTGTATATATATAAATGTATAGGTGCATTTTTAGCCCTTTTTACATTCGCCCTGGCAATCGGAAGCTGCTTTATAAAAACACTATTATAATCAGTGGTTTAGACAAGAGCCAGCAACCCCAACGCCTCGAAAACAATATCCATCCATGGCCTTTAAGAGCTTTTGAGCCTTATTGACCTTAAAATTAACGCGTGCCGAGCTCAATCGAGCGCCCTTAAACAGGGTTTTAACGCCAACGACTGAATTAGAAACGCCCTCTGCTGAAATAAATGACATGATCAAATCCGCCTTGAGCTTGATAAACCTGAAATCCCTCCCTCCACCAGATATGAAATTCGCGGCCATACTTACAATTTAAAAACTTTGATTTATGAAGCTTTGACAAAATTAAGCCGAATTGCGGTGACATGGTTCAAACTGCCGAGGCTCCAATTGTTTAAAAGCAAAGGACCCTCAAATTGGTCTGATTTTAATCTCAATCAAATATGCGTTCGGCGTTAGACAAACGATCTCATTAATGGATGTGCCATCTGAATTGGACCAAATCATCAGAGCAAATATGAGTGATCCGCAGTTATCAAAATGACAGGGGATTAAAACTGGCGGTAAAACCCTTGCCGAGCGAACTATTTAGTGTCAGGGAAAGAAGCTGGATATTTTTTGAAAGTGCCCGTAGCGAATAGTTATTTAATCGGGATTGGATAAGCTGGATCTAATCAATATTTAGATCGCAACGATGCATTATAAATCATATAGTTACCATTCGCTGCATTTGGGGCGGCGTCATAAGTAACAGTGACTTTAAACGGGTGTTTCTAGGGGGAAACAATTGATTAAGCGACATGCGAGAACAAAGCGTCATCGCCCAGGAAAAGGATTAATCCCTTCCCGCGGCAACTCTCTGCCTGAAGTTTACCTCTCTCGCACACAAACAGGTGCAGCCAGTGTCTTTGATAAAGACCATTTTGGCAGCCCGGCCAGCGCCCGCTTCAAATGGTTAATCAGCACAGTGATAGCCGGCACAGTTGGTGTCGCCGCACTTGGCGTTGCGCTTTATGGCGCCATGGATGTTGAAGATGGCTCCGGCATGGTGGAATCCATTAAAAATGCCAGCCTTTCAGCCATGCAACCCTTCACCCCTAAAACCGTTGGTGAAGAACAAGCTATTTCAGAATTTGCCAAAACAGATAGATTACCCGCTACAAGCCAGGGGCTTTCAACGCGCTATATCATCCACGATACCATTGTTCAGAAAAGGAATGACCGCGAATTTATTGCGATTAAACCCTATGCCCGCATAGTCGCCCGGCTCGCAACAAGCATCCCGGAAAGCGATGAAGGCAACAAAGAGAAGATCCCGCTCTTCAACCCCTTCAAGCTTTATGCAAATCTGGACCCGGTTGATAACGGCGAAAAAAATGCCAATGAGCTACCTGAGGGCGATCATGCCGAAACCAAGATTGTCGATCTGGTCAGCGGCATCCTACCAGATGAAGACGGCCAGCAGCTCGGCGATAAAGAAATTCAACGCATCGTAGCCAGCGAATATCAGAATGAAAATTTTGAAATCCGCGCAACGATCTACAATGAACAGCAAGAAGCCCCCACATCAGAAGAGGATGGCTCAGCCAAGCTTCTCTTAGCCTCCACCAAAGCAAAACCGCTCAAGAACACCTCAATCATCGAAAAATCAATCATCATCCCAGATGAAGACTCGATAGAAGGTCTTGAAAATCACATCGTCGCTGTCGGACCAAAAGATAACCTCCAGAAAATACTAGCCGCCGTCAAAGTGAGTGACTGGCAAGCCCCCGCCATAGCAGAAGCCATGGAGCCGATTTTCTCAGCCTCCGAGATTAAAAACGGACAAGAACTCCACCTCATGCTTGCCCCCTCTCTGACATTGCCAGATGAACGAGACCTTGTGCGCGTCAGCATTTATGAAAGCGGCGTCCATATCGTTTCGGTTTCACGCAACGCCGCCGGTGAATTTATTGCCAGCAATCACGGTGCCCACTCGGCACTGTTAGAGCAGCTAGCCTCAAAGAAAGACTCTAGCAAAGCCACCCTCTACAGCAGCATTTATCATGCGTCTCTAAAGCAGAACCTGCCTCCCAAATTCATAATGAAAGTCCTGCGCATTCACGCTTATGACGCTGATTTCAAACAACGTGTTGGCCCTGGCGATAGTTTTGAGCTGTTTTTTGATAGCGATGAAAGCAGCTCAATCGGCGAGGATGGCCTCGGTGCGCTGCTTTATACAGCCCTCACAATAGGCGGCGAAACACGGCGCTTCTATCGCTACCGCACCAGAGATGGCGAAGTGGATTATTATGATGAAAATGGAGATAACGCTAAGCGCTTCCTTACGCGCAAACCCGTTAGAAGCGGCAATGTTCGCCTCACCTCAGGCTTTGGTCTGCGTCATCACCCGCTGTTAAAACGCCGCAAAATGCACAAAGGTGTTGACTGGGCCGCCCGCCGGGGCACCCCAATTATGGCCGCCGGTAATGGCCGCATTGAAGCTGCTAAACGCCACTCAGGCTATGGCAATTATGTCCGCATCAGGCACGCAAATGGTTACCAAACCGCCTATGCCCATATGATGCGGTTTGGCAAAGGTATCCGTAAAGGCGTTCGCGTTCGCCAGGGTCAAATCATTGGTTATGTTGGCACAACCGGCCTTTCCTCTGGTCCGCACCTGCACTATGAAATTCTTGTCAATAACCGCCATGTTGACCCAATGCGCATTCACGTGCCACGTGGCCGGCAACTGCGCGGTAAAAAGTTGGCGGAATTCCAGAAAGAGCGCAAACGTATTGAAACACTTATGCGCCGCGCACCAGTAAAAACCAGGGTCGCAAAAAACACCAACTAATGCCGCTCTCAACCCCCCCTTGCCTTTAGCGCACTTTGCGCCAAAGCCCGCTTTACCCTGAGCCCTCTTTATCCTGGGCCCGCTATGCCATTAGTGAGTGAGACCTGGTCAGCCCCCCGATGAGAAGCGGCCTGAATAACCGCCCCCAGCGCCAAAGATTGCGCAAAACCTGCCAGTGTTTGCCGCCCGCTCAGCGCCAAAGCTCTGGTCATCTTCCGGAGCGAGCAAGACCCCACAACTCCATCCAAGCCATTTCTGGGCCTAATAAGGCTGCAGCAAATCTTCATTCAACTTTTATTGAGTTTATTTTATTGGAATTCCTAGTGAATTTAATAATAGTAACTCCAATCACGACCATCCACCGGCTCTAAATCAGGTCGCTGGTGAGCTCTACAAAGGCGCCGACAATTATGACCTATTATCTCATCAGCCTGATAACTGCCATCCTCCTCACCTCCCTACTCCTCGCCCCGCGCATCACTACCGTAGAAGGCTTCTACAAAGGCTTCAGCGAAACAGGCAGAGGCCCCGGCCTATGGACACTGGTGTTGTCGCAGGTCACCACATGGATATTTGCCCGCTCCCTAATGACAGCCGCTATTCTCGGCTTTTACTATGGCATCGCCGGGGCCATCGCTTACGCCGCCTATTATCTCAGCTTCGTCACAGGCGCCGCAATAATAGACCACCTTCGCTTTCGCCATGGCCACGAGAATGTCCAATCCTTCCTAACAGCCCGTTTTGGCCGAACAGGCAGTAGTCTCTATAATTTTGTCGTCATTCTTCGTCTCCTTAGCGAAGTGTTTGCAAATCTAATTGTCGTCGGTGAAATTTTTGGCCTGAAAGGCACAATGGAATATTTTATCGCCATGCTAGCGATCGGCACCGTGACATTATTTTATTCAGCCGCTGGCGGCCTGCGCGCCTCATTGAAAACTGATGTATTTCAATCAATTCTTGTGCTGGTTTTTGTAGCCATTCTCTTTGTCGCCATGCTTAATCACAGCGCCTTTGATGCGGTGGCCCTCTTTTCCTCAACACCAGATATAACGTCACCCGGTTGGGTCCTGGCACTGGTTGCGCTGCTTCAAGTCTGGTCTTACCCGCTACATGACCCGGTAATGATGGATCGCGGCTTCCTCGTTGATCGCAAAACCACCCGCATGTCCTTCATTCACGCCGCCTGGATTTCTATTTTAGCAATTTTCGCTTTCGCGCTATTAGGGGTTTTTGCAGGCTTGAATAAAACCGGCAGCGAACAAATGCTCATCACATTAACGCGTCTGTTCGGAGAACCGTTGATGCTGCTCCTTAGCGCAGCCTTAGTCGTCTCGGCGCTCTCTACTCTGGATTCAACTTTCTCAAGCGCCGCCAAACTTGTCGTTAAAGACATGAAATTACTGCCCGAAACAGTGAATAGCGGCCGCATCGTTATGCTGGCGTTTCTCTGTCTTGGCGGGCTATTCCTCTTGTTAAACAGCAAAGACCTTTATGCCGCTGTTGCCGTCAGTGGCACGCTCTCTATGTTTCTCTTACCTGTTATTGTGTTTTCAATCTGGGGCAATAAAGACATCGCCGTCTGGGCACTCATCGTCACTTTCGCTGTTACCCTGTTCGGCAGCGTCACCTACATCACAGAAAGCTCTGGCTATACCAGCTGGATGACAGAGCTCTTTGGCTACAATCATAAATATTCAAAATTGCTGATAATCTGCCTAACCATCGCCATCACCGGCTTCATCACCTTCTCATTAGGTCAAAAATCGGTGAGCATACAGCCCGCGCCGAAACTGAAAGATTAATGATGCCTGCGAGCAAGCATATAAGTGATTTAGGCGCGCTAAAACCGCCTCTGCTGATCTTTGGTGGGGCCTATTCAAATCTTCAAGCGCTAAGGGCTGTAAAAAGCTGGGCTGAACAACATAAATTCACACAGCAGAACTGCCTTTTCACAGGTGACATGGTCGCCTATTGCGCCAACCCCAAAGAAGTCGTTGATATAATCCAACAATGGGGCATACCACTCATTGCAGGCAATGTAGAAACAGCTTTGGCGGAAGCCGCCGCCTCTTGCGGCTGCGGCTTCACACCTGGCAGCAGTTGCGACACCCTCTCGAACCAATGGTTCTCCTTTGCACAGAGCGCCATCACAAACACCCAGCGCCAATGGTTCCAGCAACTACCAGACCAGCTCACCTTTACCCTCAACGGGCTTAAAGTGGCGCTTTTACATGGGGCTGCAACAGACCAAAGCAAATTTCTCTTCGCATCGCATAACAACGCGCGCTTCCAAACAGAGTTCAAAGCAACCGGGGCAGACCTTATAATCGCAGGTCATTCAGGTATTCCATTTACAAAAATTATAGAAAAACCAAATACCCGCCCTCCTGCCATCTGGCATAACAGCGGCGCCATTGGCATGCCGGCAAATGACGGCACCAAAACCTGCTGGTTTAGTGTTTTAGATGTTCAGAATGATGAGCTGCAGATCCACCCCATCAAACTCAAATATAATGCAGACAGCGCGGCCAAAGCCATGGCTACAGCCGGCCAAAACAGCCCCTATGCAAAAAGCCTGATTACTGGCCTCTGGCCCTCTATTGATATACTGCCAGAAAAAGAAAGAGCGGCACAAGGCCGCCCTCTCTCACTTAAAACTATTACCATCCCGCTCAGTTAGAAAAGCCCAAGCTAAATCTCCAGATAAGTAAGTCTCCAGATGATAAGTCTCCAGATAAGAAGAGCTGATGATAACTAGGGCTAATGAACCAAGGAAAGACCCATTAAAACGGGCTAACCCCGCGCCGCCCCAAATGGGTCGGTTGGTCAGTGCCACAATTAAATTTTGGGGCCAGGTAATCCGCCGCATATCTGGCCAGCACATTTGCAGCCGGGTTCGCAAGCGCATCCACATAAGCCACATGGCACGCCTCACCAAACCCCGGAGACACACGGGTAACCACAAGGATCTGCCCTTTTCGCGCCCCATCACCAGCGTCGGTTTGATAGCGCAATATGGTCGCAACAACCCGCCCATTCTTGAGCCGCCATTCCAGCTTGCCGCCAATGGAATTAAAGGCCCCAATCCGTTGGTTAAATGAGTGCTGCGATTGCCCCTCAGCCCCATAGCCAAGAGAAATCCTTAAATCAGCCTCAGAAACAAACACCGGCACACCCTGATAACCATTACACCGAAACGTCGCCCATTCTCCATCACCTTCTTCAGCCTGGGCAATAACCGGGCAATCTCGGAGGTCAAGCGAGCTATAATGGCTGCTCATATCAGCAAAACCAGGTGTAGAAGAGCCAAGCAGTAGCAAAACCACTGAAAATAATTGGAAAATTCGCTTGGTAAGATAATTCACACAATCAGGTATTTTTACCACATCGCATCTAACGGCATAATTTCCCGGCATTTCCTCATCCTTTTAGCTATAATACTGACATTTTATCGCGTTTTTAGTGCGAATTAGGGGTTGTCCGCACCTCCAGACCGGCCTAGAAACCAGACTAAGAATATAAGCCAGCCCCAGCCAGATCATAGCTGTTGGCTCCAACAACACAAGGGACCACCGATGCGCATTGATGAAATCGCAATTGGCGACAACGCTCCAGAAGATATTAACGTCATTATTGAAGTTCCAATTGGCGGAGAACCGGTAAAATACGAAATGGATAAACCATCAGGTACCATGTTCGTAGACCGCTTCCTCTATACCTCAATGCGCTACCCTGGCAATTATGGCTTTATCCCCCATACGCTTTCAGATGATGGCGACCCAATTGACGTTCTCGTCTGTAACACAAGGCCCCTTATTCCAGGCTGCGTTATCAACTGCCGCCCAATCGGCGTTCTGATGATGAAAGATGAAGCCGGGATGGACGAAAAAGTCATCGCCGTACCGTCAAGTCATGTGACAGCAATGTATGACGATGTTAAAACCATCTCTGACCTGCCAGAAATGCGCCGCAACCAGATCTCTCACTTCTTTGAGCGCTATAAAGATCTTGAAACCAAAAAATGGGTCGAGATTGTTGGCTTTGAGGGTGCAGATGTGGCTAAAACTTACATCACAAAAGGTATTACCGGTTAGTAGATCGGCAATCGCCTCACAACGAAAGACGGCCTCATCATAGGGGGCATCAAGGGAAAACCAGCATGCGATTAGCTGTAATGGGCGCAAGCGGCCGTATGGGCCGTGCATTAACTCTGGCGATCAACAATAACAGCGAAACCCAAATCGGTGGCGGCACAGAGCGCAGCGGTTCTGACGCGATCGGTTTGGATATCGGCACCCTAAACGGGTTGGACCCAATAGGCCTGACAATAACAGACGACCCTGTTGAGCTGTTCACTAAAGTCGATGGCATACTGGATTTCACAAGCCCGGCAGCCTCGCTCAAATTTGCTGAGCTTTCAGCGCAAGCGCGGATTGTTCATGTCATCGGCACCACTGGATTTACCCCAGAGGATGAAGAAAAACTAACGGCTGCCAGCAATCATGCAGTTATCATCAAGGCTGGCAATATGAGCCTCGGGGTCAATCTGCTGGTTGCCCTCACTCGTAAAGTCGCTGGCCTACTCGATGAAAACTTTGATATTGAAATTCTAGAAATGCATCACCGCCACAAGGTTGATGCCCCCTCAGGCACCAGCCTGATGCTCGGTAAAGCGGCAGCTGAAGGGCGCGGCGTGGATATTTCTGAAAAATCAGTTCGCACCCGCGATGGCCAAACCGGCCCCCGCAAAAGCGGAGATATCGGTTTTGCTAATCTCCGGGGCGGCAGCGTGGCTGGTGATCACACTGTTATCTTTGCAGGTGATGGTGAGCGTATTGAACTAACCCACAAAGCAGACGACCGCAGCATATTCGCGAACGGCGCAGTGAAAGCAGCGCTATGGGGCAAGGGCAAAGCCCCTGGCCTTTATTCTATGGCAGATGTCCTCGGTATTGAGTGAGTTTAAATTGGCAACCCTGCCATTAAATCTAAAAGGAATTGGGAATGGATAACGTATTGGTGTTGGTCCGCCACGGTCAAAGTGAATGGAATAAACTCAACCTCTTCACTGGCTGGAAAGACCCAGGCTTAACAGACAAAGGCGTAGAAGAAGCCATAAGCGCCGGTAAGCGCCTTAAAGCTGAAGGTCTACAGTTTGACCTGGCCTACACTAGCAACCTCGGTCGTGCCCAGCGCACCCTTGAATTAATGCTGAAAGAGCTAGACCAAACCGGCCTGGACACCACCAAAAATGAAGCTTTAAATGAGCGCGATTATGGCGACCTTGCAGGGCTGAACAAAGACGATGCCCGCGAAAAATGGGGTGAAGCCCAGGTCCATATCTGGCGCCGGTCTTATGATGTGCCGCCCCCAGGTGGTGAAAGCCTGAAAGACACCAAAGACAGAGTAATTCCCTACTACACAGATGTTATCTGGCCAACATACAAAAGCGGCAAGAACATCATCGTCTCAGCCCATGGCAACAGCCTGCGCGCTATGGTCATGCAGCTTGAAGGGTTAACTCCGGAAGAAATAATGCAGCGCGAAATCAGCACCGGCCAGCCAATCATTTATCGCTTAAATGAAGATGGCACAGTTCAATCGGTCAAAGACCTCGCCGCTAAAAACATGGCATAAACAAACCCTTAGCCACCAGAGACAATCAAAACCCCTCACCCTCGCCTGATGGCAAGGGTGAGGGTTTTTTTTATGAAGTCTCCCGCCGCCGCCAGTTAAACAGACCCACAAATAACACCAATATAAAGCCCGGCAGGTAAAGCCAGCGCTTAGAAAGGCGATCAGGGTTTGCGACTTTAAGTTTCAAAATAACATCGCCAAAATTCAACCCGGCCTTATGCGCCGGCCCATTGAATTTAACGGCTGCAACTACAAGCCCGCGCGGCCCATCATCACGAAGCGTAAGCCCAAGCTGAGCGGCCTTAAACAGCTCACCCCCCACATCATCTTTATCGGTTGGCACCCGTGTTGGCACTGCTGTAGGCTTCTTGAGAGTAAGCCATTTGGTTTCCTGGCTGCGCAACAATTTCGCCTGCACCTTCACCGCATCCGCCTGCACCCCTGTCACGAGCGTTTTCGGGGCCTGTGAGAGATAAGAATCAGCAATGCGGTCCATCACCACACCAGGGTGAAACAACAAAACACAGGCAACAGCCAGCACCAGCATTTCAAACAGCTTAAGTCGTGTAAACATCCACCTGAATGTCAGCGATGTGAAAACAAGAATGGCCGTTAATGATGAAACAAAAATCAACACAACTTCAGCAAAGCTGTGCACATCAAGCAGCAACAAATCCAGATTGAAGATAAAGACAAAAGGCAATATCGCCGTGCGGATAGAATAGAAAAACGCCTGAAAGCCAGTTTTTAATGGATCCCCCTTCGAGATCCCCGCCGCAGCATAAGCAGAGAGCGCAACCGGCGGCGTCACATCCGCCATAAGCCCGAAGTAAAACACAAACAGATGCGCTGCAATCAACGGCACCTCAAGCCCCACAGTGGCGCCAACCTTGGCAATCACCGGCACCATCAGCGTTGCAACAACCAAATAGTTCGCCGTGGTCGGCAAGCCCATCCCAAGAATAAGTGAGAGCAAAGCCACCAGCAGCAGCAATAGATAAATATTCCCAAACGCCAGGGTCTCAACAATACCCGTTAGCGCGTTAGAAAGACCTGATTGCCCAACAGCTCCCACAATTATTCCCGCAGCAGCAAGCGCAATCGCCACAGAGATCATGTTTTTAGCGCCCTGTATAATGCCCTCAACAATCAACCGCCCACCATCAGCAAGCCCCGCCAAAATATTGCCGCGAGACCGCATCACCTCTCTAACTAACAAAATCCCCATTAGAAAAATGATCGCCCAAAACACAGCACTGCCCGTGGTCATCCGCGCCCACACAAGCAGGTAGATCAGCAGCACAAGAGGGAAAAGATAATAACCATGCTGGCGCAATAAAGAGAGCGCAGAAACCCCCTCACCGTTTTTAATCGGCTTTAAGCCAAGCCGCTGCGCCTCAAGGTCAGCAATATAAAACAGCGCGATATAAGAAATCACCGCCGGTATAAACGCATGATAGATCACATCAAAATAGCTAATCGCCAATAGTTCCGCCATCACAAAAGCCGCAGCCCCCATAATCGGCGGCATGATCTGCCCATTCACAGAAGCGGCCACCTCAATCGCCCCGGCCCGCTCAGCAGAAAGGCCCGTTCGCTTCATTAAAGGAATGGTGAAAGTGCCAGTTGTCACTGTGTTGGCAATGGATGAACCGGAAACCATGCCCGTCATGCCAGAGGCTAGCACCGCCGCCTTCGCCGGCCCGCCCCGATATTTACCAACAAGCGCCAGCGCCAAATCCATAAAGAACTGGCCCGCTCCAGCCCTATCCAGCAGCGCGCCAAACACCACAAACAGGAAGATAAACCGCACCGCCACATCAATCGGAATGCCAAACACGCCCTGGTCTGTCAGCCATTGATAATTGGCAAGCCCCGTCAGCGACACTCCCTTATGAGAGATAAGGTCCGGCATATAAGGCCCAAGATAAGAATAGACCAAAAACACCGCCGCCACGATCGCAAGCGGCAAACCAATACTCCGCCGTGTCGCCTCAAGGAGAGCAATAAGCCCCACCCAGCCAATCACCGCCTCGTAGGGCACCGAAACCCCAAATATATCAGCCCGCGCCACTTGCCCCGCCCGTTCAGAAATAGAGGTATAATTAAGCCAGACATAAAGCGCCGCAAACACGGCAAAAACACCAATAAGTAAAGAGATAAACGAGGGGCGATAAGCGCCAACAGCCCGCCGCGCAAACGGCGTAAAACTGAGAAAACAAAGCGCCAGGGCAAAGCCAAGATGAATGCCGCGCGCTGAAATTCCGCTGGCAATTGGCAGCCCCAACATAAACGGCAAAGGAGAAGCAATCCAAAGTTGAAACAACGCCCAGCAAAAGGCAATCACCGCAACAGCAACAGCAAATGGCCGGGTTAAAAAAACATCCCCGCGCTCTCGCGAAAGCGCATCAGCAACGCTATTGTCCAACTCAGCCATTCATCTCTCCCCGCCCGATTGAGGCCCGTCTTAAACAACACCGCAGCACGGTAAAACCGCCTGCGGTGAAAAATCTTCAATTCGTAGTAATCTGCCCTCCCCTCAAAGGTCTATCAAGGAGCAGCGATATCGATGGCTTACATCCAGCCCTTTTCCTTATAATAACGCACAGCACCAGGGTGCAGCGGCGCTGAAAGCCCATCAGCTATCATTTCCTTAGGCACCAGTGTTTTGAAAACCGGATGATAACGCTTAAAATCTTCAAGCCCGTCAAACACCGCTTTCACCAAGGCATAAACCACATCATCAGGTTGATCCGCCCGGGTCACCAGGGTCGCTGTGACACCAAAGGTCACAACATCATCTTTAAGAGTGGAATAAGTCCCGCGCGGTATACGTGTGAATCTAAAAAACGGGCGTTCTTCCACGAGCTTTTTAACAGGCTCGCTATTCAAGGAAATAATAGAGGCACCGCAACCATCAATTGCCTGCGCCACACCTGCATTAGGAAACCCAACTGAATAACCAAAAGCATCAATATTACCATTACAAAGCGCACCGGATTGCTCAGTGGAATTCAGCTCTGTCGCCAGAGAAAAATATGATTTTTCAACGCCATAAGCTGCCATCAGCGTCTCAAATGTGCCGCGCTGACCAGAGCCAGAATTACCAATATTCACCCGCTTGCCTTTAAGGCCATCCCAGCCAGTGATACCAGAATTTTTCGCAACCAGAATTTGAAACGGTTCAGAATGCAGTGAGAAGACAGAGCGCAACTCAGGAAACGCATTGCCCTCAAACTTACTGCTGCCCTTAAAGGCATGGAATTGCCAGTCAGATTGCACCACACCAAAATCAAGATCCTTAGATTTCAGCGCATTGAGATTATAGATAGAGCCACCAGACGCTGGCGCATTACAGCGCAGATAAGACTTACCCTCAGCTTTCGCAACTTCCGCTGCCCGGTTCATCTGCTGACAAATCTGATTACCAGCAATAAAGTAAACACCCGTCGGGCCGCCGGTACCAATAGAGATAAAAGTTTTATCCTGCGCCATTAAACTGGTCGCACCAGAAATAACAGCAATGGTAAGCGCTGCAACACTCACCCCTTTTGCCAGCAGCTTAACCATAAAAATCTCCTTCATTTCAAAATCCAGCGCCGCAATATTTAACCGCGTCGCCCTCATCTAGCACCACTTCAAGCTTATGCTCACAACCTTTAAATGATAAAGCACGGTATTTTTATGACTATGCCACAAAGCATTAAGCGGAAAATCAGGCAACCAGTATAGATGATCGATGAAAATAGCCCGGCTTAGGAGGCTGTAAGAAACGCAGTTAACGTGATTTCCCAGCCGCCTCAAGCTCAGCCAGATAGGTCGCCCAAAGCTCCCCATGTTCCCGGCCAAGCTTTTCAAGATAAACCCAGCTGTAAAAGCCGGTTTGGTGCCCATCGCTAAACGTTATCCTCACAGCATAATTACCAACCGGCTCCACCGCCGTAATAATCACGCCGCTTTTGCCATATTGCAGCTTCCGCTCAGCTTCGCTATGGCCCTGCACCTCGGCGCTAGGGCTATAAACTCTAAGATATTCAGCCGTATATTTATACTGCGCCCCGGATTGAAAACTAACGGTCAGCAGCTCTTTTGATTTATCCAGCCGAATTTCAGTTGGCGTCACATCCTGAGGGTTTGTCTCACTCATGATAATTATAAATCCTATTCAAGAAAAAGCGGCAGGAGCACTTATTCAATTACAATATTCGGCGCAGAGAACCCAGCGTGATGCCCCTCAGTGCCAATGCGCTCCAGCACCTTTTTAGCAATCTCAAGATAGGCTATCGCTTCCGCGCTTTCAGGATCAGTCGCCATAATCGGGCGGCCAGCGTCAGAGGTCTCACGGATACTCATATTCAAAGGAACTTCCCCAAGAAACTCAGTTCCGATCTTGCGCGCTTCCTCGCGCGCCCCGCCATGGCCAAAAATATCAGACCGCTCACCACATTTAGGGCAGTTGAAATAACTCATATTCTCGACAATGCCGAGTATCGGAATGTTCACCTGGCCGAACATAGCAATGCCTTTGCGGGCATCAATGAGCGCCAGATCTTGCGGGGTAGAGACAATAACAGCACCAGCAAGAGGAGTTTGTTGCGCAATGGTCAGCTGCACATCACCAGTGCCCGGCGGCATATCAATCACCAATACATCAAGCGGCGCCCAGTTCACCTTGCCCAGCATCTGGCCAAGTGCTGACATAACCATAGGTCCGCGCCACACAACCGGCGTGCCTTCAGCCACCATAAAGCCCATAGACATCACCTTAATACCATAAGCCTCAAGCGCCATAATCTGATTCTCAGGCCCAACCTGCGGCTCAGCGCTAATGCCAAGCAAGCGCGGCATAGATGGCCCATAAACATCCGCATCAAGAATACCAACCTTAAGACCAAGCGCTTTAAGGCCAAGCGCCAGGTTCACAGATGTGGTAGATTTACCAACACCGCCTTTACCTGAGGCAACAGCAATAATGTGCTTAACGCCCGGTAGCTCTTGCCCGCCTTTTTGGCCGCCCGCTTGTGGGCCACCCTGTCCTGCATTTTGTTGGCCAGCATTTTGTTGGCCCGCATGACCATTGCCATTTTGCGGCTTCTGAGCCTGCGCCGGATGCGCTTCGCCCTGGCGGCGCTCAGCAGTGACTGTGACACCAACAGATGTCACCCCCTCCATTGCGGAGACCAGCTCTTCAGCCTGCCGGCAAAGCGGCTCAAATATAGCCGGGTCATCTGTGCCCGCATCCATCGCAAAATAAACCTTGCCATTGGCGATCACCACTTCAGAAACCACCCCCCTATCTATGATATTACTGCCATCCTCAAATTTGACAGCTTTCAGGGTGTCTATAATTTTTTCTTTCGTGAGATCTGCCATAAAAGGCATCCTTTCTGGTTATCAAATGCTTGCATCGCGCCAATGCAACAGGCACGATATCCTCTTATCGCCTTATACGCGGTTGATACTTAAAAGGCTAGACGCAACCAACTAACAGCCAACCAACTTCGACCAATGTATCTAAATGCCCGCAAAATATAGACATTTAACCCCGCCCTAAATCAGGAAAATGAAAATGGCAACCCACCTGATAAATGATTGCTTCCTCCATGATAAAGACCGGCTCACCCATCATGAAGCCCTTGATATCCTGAAAAAAAACATCACCCCCGTCACCACCGCAATCGAAGTAGCATTAGCCGATGCAACTGGTCTTGTGCTGGCCGAGGATATCAATGCCCCGCGACCTATTCCGGGCCACACCAACGCCGCCGTGGATGGCTACGCTTTTGCCTACAAGGCTTATGACGCCGCAAAGGGAAGCTCATTTATCGTTCAGCAGCGTGTTACCGCAGGTGAAGGGCAAATCGAGACCGCAAACACAAAAGCCGCCGCCCGTATTTTCACAGGTGCCGTCATGCCAACCGCCTATGACAGCACCGTGATGCAAGAAGATGTCACGCTGAAGGAAGATGAGAATGGCACACAAATCGTCACCATCCCAGCGGGCCTAAAACCCGGCGCCAATGTTAGAAAAGCAGGGGAGGACACAAAACAAGGCGGCCTCCTTGCAGGGGCTGCAACCCGCCTTACACCAGCACATATTGCAGCCATCGCCTCTGGTGGCATCGGCAAGCTCTCTTGTTTCCGTAAACTCCGCGTTGCCATTCTCTCCACCGGCAATGAGGTCATCCCGGCAGGCGCTCCCTTTTCCCTCGGCAAAGTCTATAATGCCAATGGCCCCATGCTGGCCGCACTCCTCAAATCTCAGAAGATAGAAATCACAGATCTCGGCATCATCCCGGATCAGGCAGAACTAATCAATCAAACCATTAGTGAAGCTGCCAAGCACCATGATGTCATCATCTCATCCGGCGGGGCCAGCAAGGGAGAAGAAGATCACATCATCACAACCCTCAATCAGCTCGGCCATCAACATATGTGGCAACTGGCCATAAAACCGGGCCGCCCCATGAGCTTTGGCCAAATCAAAGACACTGTATTTATCGGCCTGCCAGGTAACCCTGTTGCTGCCTTCATTTGTTATTGCTTATATGCCGCGCCCATGCTGCGCCGTCTCGGCGGTGAAAATTGGTGGCAACCGATAAGCTTTGAAGTGCCAGCGGACTTTGAAATTACCAACAAAAAGCCGGATCGACGCGAATTCATACGCGGCAATCTCCATCACAAAAACGGAGAAACCTGGGTAAGTAGATATAAGCAGGATGGCTCAGGCCTGATCCGCTCGCTCACCCAATCAAATGCCATTATTGAAATAGATGAAGCCACAACCAGCCTACAAAAAGGCGATAAAGTCAGGGTGCTACCTTTTTCAAACTGGGGGCTATAGCCCAATCGCGTCAGCGCCCCACGTTGTCAATCGCCATAAAAAGAACAGATAGACCCGCCATCAAGGCAAAGGATCCGGGACAAATGTTAAATTATGCAGCGCCGCCGTTAAAAGCTGGCGCTTGGGTTTTCGTTTATAGTTTTTTTCGCTTTAAATGGTTTTTGCTTAATCAGCGCCGAACTCTCTTATTAGCTTAAGATCATATATTATCTTAAGATCAGAGCGTCTTGTTATGGCAAACAGCCTTAAACAAGTGAGGCAAATAAGCCAAAGGGCATATTAAGAATGCTTAGTTTCATAAGTACCATCATGGCCTTTCTTCACTGGTGCCTCAGCCTGATCCAGGGCAGCATACGTATTTTTATCAGCATGATTGTCTTCAACCCGCATCTCGGCCCATTGCGCTATGTCACTGGTGCACTCTTTTTCTATATTATATTCGCCTTCACTCTGGTTTATGTCTTCGCCCCCATTCGCGGCTGGGCCGGCTCCTATTGGATGGGCCCTAAAATACACTACGCCAGTGAGCGCTGGCTGGGCACAGCGCTATATGAAAAAAATGGTCACTTCATCGGCACCTTTGACCCGCGCATGGATTCAAAACGCGACCTGAATACCAGCGCCGAACCAATATTAATCAGCGATCCAAATTATGTCGCAAACCCAGATCATAAATCCATCCCCGTCCGCACCGTGCCCGATCATTTCTGGAAATGCCTAGTCTATCATGAGGATCGCCATTTAGGCGGCCTGCGCAATCCGTTCGGCATTGACCTGGCCGGCGTGCTTAAAATCCCCTATAGCACCGTCACCCGCTCTTTTGAGGCAAAATCGATCCGGTTCGGTGTCGGCGGCTCAACCCTACCGATGCAACTGGTCAGAGTTTACAAAGCCACCGCGCCCAGCCGAAAGGAAAGCGCCGTAGATAAGCTGAAGCGCAAAGCCATAGAATGGTGGAACGCCCCTGTATTTTATTGGGAGCTCACTAGAAATGGCACTGAAGAACTATTGAAACAATGGGCTGCTAATCATCTCTGGCTTGCCCACAGAACCGGCGGCCGCGACCTTCAGGGCATTGAAGTAACCGCCAGAATTATATTTGGCAAAGAGGCCAGTGAGTTAACAGTCGCCGAACAATATTTATTAGCCTCTGCTGTCAATAAACCAATTATCCTGCTGGAGGGGTCAGAGCGCCTCAATCAAGTGCGGTTAGACCGCTGGCGCTATGTGGCTGAAGTCAGAGCAAAAACCTGCGCCACAACTTTATTGCCCGACGATGAGCAGAAAAAAGCAGTCCTGTTTGACCTCACCTTACTGGCAAATGGCCCGCCCTCATCACAAATTCAACCAAAACTACAAGCCACGTTAAAGCAGCACTTCCCCCAGCTGACAAAACATGCCGGTGCCAATCCTATAGTCCGGGCCAACCTGCTCGCCCCAGCCGGGAGATATGCAGCAAGAGAAGAGATGAAACAGGCTTATGGCTTTAATTGGCGGCGCTATGTGCGCGGTGTTGAGCTAACACTGGATGTCAGTAAAAACCTCACCTTCAGGGAACGCATCTGGCATGAACTAACGACCCTGCAAACAAAATATAAATCCCGTATCGACCCCGCCTATAGCCTTGATGCAAACGAACTTAAAAACCTCGTTGGGGGCGAGAAAAAAATGCCGGATGTGGTGATCGCTGCGGCCAATGAAAAAGGCGAGCTTGTCCGCTATTTTGAATCCAACGATATTTCCGCCTATTACGGCTCCCCCTATGCCCGCTCTGCAGAAAATGGTCATTACGAACCTGAAAAAGAAATTCGGGCCATCGCTTCCACCGGCAAAATGATGGCAGCCATCGCCCTCGCCAATCAGGGCAAAGACACACTCCAGTCTGTTTACCTGGATGATGAAGCCCCAAATGGGCGACTAGAGACCTGCCGCCGCGGCGGTGACAAGCAAGCCTACCGCCGGGCAGAAGTAGCCTTCGCCTGCTCCCTCAACCGCCCGCTGGAATGGCGCATGGCAAAATATGGTCAGCGCGGGGCGAGGCTGCTGATTGACCAACTTGGCTTCACCATGCCCTATGCCCCAACTGAAAATCAAAAAACACCGCCATCAACGGCCATGGTCCGCGGCCTCGTCACAGCTTCACCGCGGAAAGTGCATCATCTCTCAACTCTGATTCTGGCCAGCCTCACAGGCAAAGGGAAAAACCGCATCCCGCTGCCTTATCTGGTGCGCAATTTTCAGCGCTCGGGGTTACAAAACCCCTATGAAAAAGACACGCCAACAAGCGCCTTCCACTCAAACACAGACCTCATCCCCAATGAGGTCATCCGCCCGGCAGCAAGGCAGCGGGTTAAAGAGTTCCTCTCAGCGCCCCTCTGCTATGCCAAAGGCAAATCCCGCCATGGCACCCTGAAATCCGCTTCCAATTGGTGTGCCGCCCGGCGAAAAGATGTGAAACTGCACTTTGCCAAAACCGGCACACAGGTCACCAGCGATCCAGATGCAACGGTTGACGTATGGGTCACCGGCGGCATTCAATTTACAAATGGGAAATCATATTCCTATGTGATCACCGTTGGCACTGGCAATCGCAACCGCGCCTGGAGCAGAAAACTCCACTCCGCCCAAATCGGCGCTCCCCTTCTTCAAGCCCTGCTAAAAGAACTTCGCAACGACGCTTTTAATATTAAATCCAAACCCATCAAAACCACCCAGCGTTAGCCCAGAACAGCCCGCAAGAGAAATAAATCAGAGCAGCCATAACAAGGTCCGCACTAATTGAGAGCGCTCTATTTGAAGAAGCAGTGAATATCACACACGATAGTGTGTGATATGAGGGACATGGCGTAGCACCAGCAAGCCCGCCGCTTAGCGGCGCGCCATCGCAGCCGTGAGCATAGCGCAGATGCATCCTGGGCATCTGAAGCGCAGAAAAGCGAACTTGGCGTGAGATAGATAAAACAATAAAAAACCGCAGTGCTTTCGCACTGCGGTTAAAAGCCACCTGATAAGTCTCATGGGGGGTCTGGTTGAGGATTAAGACCTGGTGCATGGGGCATCACCAAATCTTCGGGTCTCTCACCAAGTGGCAAAAAAATTCACAACAAACTCACTCCATCCCACCAAGTCTCACATCACGATGAAGGAGCGCCATTCACAAGCACTAGCGAGTGAATGGTGGAACATGGCGAAGCGCCAGCGCAGCCCACCGCATTACGGTGCCTCTCCGGAGGCCCAAGTGCGAAAGCACTTGGAATAGCCGTGAGAGAAAACTTAAGAGCGCCATTCACAAGCGCCAGCGCGTGAATGGTGGGACATGACGTAGCGAAAGCGAAGTCCGCCGCGTTGCGGCGCGCCATCGCAGCCGTGAGCAAAGCGAACTTGGCGTGAGATAAAAAACTAGCTCAGCCAGAAGTTTGAGGTTTCACCTTTTGTCAGCTTTTCAGCAAAAATGATAAGTCCAATCCGGCTTTCAACAAACAGCTCCCAAGTGCCATATCCGGTGACCATTTCTGCAATCACCGGGTCGGCAATGCGGCTACGGGTTTCATCAATGCTATCAACCCAAACAAACAGCGCCGGCCCATGTTTGAGAGAGGCCATCACCTCAGGCGGTAAAGCCCGCTGTGCTTTGGTTTCATCCATCAGCAAAATGCGGCTCTCTCCGGCGCGCATGCCAACGCGGTCATTATCTGAAGTGTCAAACATCTCAAAACCCATGGCACTAAAGCGACGCTGCGCAGATGAAATATCATCCACCACGTAAAGAGGGGTTGCATTTTTAGGGCTGGGTTTTTCCCGAGACCCCATCATTTGATGATCAATCATTGCCATTGCTCTACTCCCGAAAAGCTATAAAAACTCAGTCCCAACATCAGAACATTGTGTGAACATACACTGATTCGCCTAAAAAGAACATAGGAAGAACAAATAATTTTACAGTCACCAGATCAAATCGGCGCCCCCAGCAAAACTTGACAGGCATAAAGAAGCGGTGCAACACAGGCTAATTGTGGCAAATTAGACAATATCATCAAAGGAACGAGCATGAGTGCCGAGCGCTATAATGCCCCCGAGACAGAACAAATCTGGCAAAAGAAATGGGCTGAGACCAAGATCTTTGAAGCAACCCTGGATGAAGCCACAGATAACGATAAAAAGAAATATTACGTCCTGGAAATGTTCCCCTACCCCTCGGGCCGCATCCATATGGGGCATGTCCGCAATTATGCCATGGGCGATGTAATTGCCCGCTACAAACGTGCTAAGGGGTTTAATGTCTTGCACCCTATGGGCTGGGATGCATTTGGCATGCCCGCAGAAAATGCCGCCATGAAAACCGGCGGCCACCCGGCAGAAGTCACCTATAACAACATCGCTGTCATGCGGGGCCAATTACAATCCATGGGCCTCTCCATCGATTGGAGCCGTGAATTCGCCACTTGCGATGTGGAGTATTACCACCAACAGCAAAAGCTGTTCCTCTCATTCTTAAATGAAGACCTGGTTTATAGAAAATCAGCCCGGGTGAATTGGGACCCGGTCGACAACACAGTTTTGGCCAATGAACAAGTGATAGATGGGCGCGGCTGGCGCTCAGGCGCGCTGGTCGAACAGCGGGAGTTGACCCAATGGTTTTTCCGCATCACAAATTATGCTGATGAACTTTTGGAAGATCTTGATTCGCTGGACCGTTGGCCAGAAAAAGTCCGCGTCATGCAGGCCAACTGGATCGGCAAATCAAGCGGTGCCCTCATGCGCTTCGCCCTGGAGAGAAGTGAAAGCGGAGAGAGCGCCGGTGAGCTTGAAGTTTACACCACACGGCCAGACACCATCTTTGGCGCCAGCTTCTGCGCCATCTCACCCGGTCACCCGCTGGCAAAAGACCTCGCCAAAAACAATAAAGAGATTGATAGCTTCATAAAAGAGTGCAACCGCATGGGCACCTCACAAGAAGATATTGACCGGGCAGAGAAAAAAGGTGTCCACACGGGCCTGACCGCAGCACATCCCTTTAACGAAGGGGAAAAGCTGCCCCTGTATATCGCAAATTTCATCCTGATGGATTATGGCACCGGCGCTATTTTCGGCTGCCCCGCCCATGACCAGCGCGACCTTGATTTTGCCCGCAAATATGATCTCAATGTCACCCCGGTTGTTCTGCCAAGTGATGCAGATGCAGCTGAATTCACAATTGAAGATGAAGCCTATACAGGCCCTGGCCGCCTTGCCAATTCCGCCTTTCTTGATGGCAAAACCATCGAAGACGCCAAAGAAGAGATGATCACAAGGCTGGAGCAGAAAGGCATTGGCAGCAGAGAAACCAATTATCGCCTCAGAGACTGGGGCATCTCCCGCCAGCGCTATTGGGGCTGCCCTATCCCAATCATCCATTGTGGAGATTGCGGCCCGCTTCCGGTGCCTGAAGAGGATCTACCGGTAAAACTCCCCGATGATATCTCCTTTGATAAACCCGGCAACCCGCTGGACCATCACCCGACATGGAAAGATGTAAACTGCCCATCATGCGGCAGAGAGGCCCGGCGAGAAACCGACACCTTTGACACTTTTGTCGATAGCTCCTGGTACTTTGCCCGCTTCACCGCGCCCAATGCTGAGACTCCAACAGACAAAAAAGCCGTAGATTATTGGCTGCCAGTTGATCAATATATCGGCGGCATCGAGCATGCCATCTTGCACCTGCTTTATTCTCGCTTTTTCACAAGAGCGATGAAGGCCGCCGGGTATGTTGGCATGAAAGAACCTTTCAAAGGCCTCTTCACCCAAGGCATGGTCAACCATGAGACCTATAAAACAGAAGATGGTGAATGGATTTCCCCGGCCGAGATTAAAATCATTGAAGACGAGGGCACCCGCCGCGCCGAACAGCTATCCACTGGCGCGCCTGTTAAAATTGGGCCAATTGAGAAAATGTCAAAATCGAAGCTGAATGTTGTCGATCCAGATGACATACTCAGCCACTACGGTGCCGACACAGCCCGCTGGTTCGTCCTTTCAGACAGCCCACCAGAGCGCGATGTTGTATGGACTGAAGCAGGTGTCGAGGGTGCCGGCCGCTTCGTGCAACGCGCCTGGCGCTTAACACAAGACACAATCGAGCTAACTGGCACCTCCAACCTGCCCGAGCCATCAGATTTATCAGAACAACCCGGCGAAGCAGCCGTCAAAGCGCTAGAGTTAAGAAAAGCCTCACATAAATTTCTCAATGCTGTTTCAGAAGATATTGAAGGCCTTCGCTTCAACCGCGCTGTCGCGCAAGTTTATGAGTTTACAAATATCGTCTCAGCGGCCATCCATTCTGGCAAAACAACCGGTCAATCAGAGCCTACATCGAAGCCCGATCCAGCAATGGCCTTCGCCATCAGAGAAGCCGCAAGCTTCCTCATCACTGCTTTTGGCCCCATGATGCCGCATCTGGCAGAAGAATGCTGGGCGGCGCTCGGTAATACCACAATGTTGGCCGTAAGCCCCTGGCCTGATGTGAATAAGTCACTTTTGGTGGAAGATTCCATCACAATCGCCGTGCAGGTGAATGGAAAACGCCGCGACCAGTTGACTATTTCTCCTGATGCGTCCAAACAGGAAGTAGAAAAAGCCGCTCAGGAGCTAGACGGGGTAATTCGGGCGATTGACGGCAAAACAGTGCGTAAAGTCATTGTAGTACCGAAAAAGATCGTTAACATTGTTGTTTAATGGGTCTTTTCTTTAATTTTTAGGTTCACAATTGCGCTTATCGCAATCAAACTATGCTTTAAAAGCCGCTTTATAAGCTAATGCTCCTCAACAGGGCAGTATATGGGCTGATTACCAGAGTGAAGCGCGGTTTAAACGGGACGCAGGGACAGATGAAGATGGGCAAATTCTATCACGCAGTTACAGGCCTTAAAAACGTCGCAGTAACCGCTGCAATGCTGCTGCTTCTCTCAACTCTCGCAGCCTGCTCATTCAAGCCGCTTTACGGCACCACAGAATCTAATCAACAATTAGAAGCCGTTTTAGCTGGCATCGAAATTCCTGAAATCCCAGGCCGCGTTGGCCAGCGGGTCCGCAATGAGCTTATTTTTGCTTTCTATGGCGGCGGCCACCCCGGTGCCCCCCAATATAAGCTCGTTCTCGCCTTAACAGAATCAGTCACCTCGCAACTTGTTGAGCGAGATGGTGACAGCCGCGGCCAGTTTTATGAGCTAACAACACGCTTTAAACTTTATTCTATCTCTAATGGCAAAGAGCCAATGATTGAAGGTGTCTCACACGCCAAAGCCGCCTTCCGTGATGATGAATCAGTTTATTCCAACGTGCGCGCCCGTATTAACGCAGAAGATCGCGCGGCCAAAACCACTGCAGAAGACCTGAAAACACGGCTCGCCGCTTTCCTCTCAGCAAATAGCTAAGCGGCCAAAACCTCAGAAATCCAATCATGGTTGCATTAAAGGCGACAGAAATTAAGCGGCTAATCGAAAAGCCGTCCTCTTACCATGCCTACCTTATTTATGGGCCGGACCAAGGCCTGGTAACCGAGCGCGCCTTAAAGCTCTCTAAAGCCTTGGCAAAAAAAGCCGGTGAAACAGCAGAAGAAATCTCCTTACTAAATGAAGACCTGGCAACCAGCCCAGAACGGCTCACCCTCGACCTTAAAACCATCTCTATGTTTGGCGAGCGCAAAATTCTGCGTGTCTCAGCTGGAAAAGACCTCTCTCTCCCCGCGCTTGAAAGCCTATTGAAAGAAACCCCACTGGAAGGCGACCTGATAATTGAAGCCGGGGACCTTAAGAAAACACATCGCCTACGCAAACTATTCGAAGGTGATAAATCCCTTGCCGCCATCCCCTGCTATATGGATAGCGCCGCAGATTTAAAAGACCTTGTCAGGGAAGTGCTCGGCTCCAATAATCTCACCATAGATAGCGAAAGCGAAAGCTACCTCATCAGCCGCCTAGGCGCAGACCATGCGTTAAGCCGCGGAGAAGTTGAAAAACTCGCCCTCTACGCTCATGGTAAAACCCAAGTCACTATTAAAGAGATAGATGAAATCCTTGGTGATATGTCAGACATTACAATAGATGACATCATCACCAACACATTGCTCGGCCGGCCAGCCAAAGCTTTAAATGAACTGCGCCGCGCAACAGCCGCTGGCCTCAACACCGCCCCGATTTTTCTCAGCCTGTTGCGCCAGTTGCATCAGCTGCATAAAGGCGCATTGAGCGTCGCGGCTGGCAATAGCATTCATGCCGTCACCAAAGCCCAGCGCCCGCCATTATATTTCGAGCGCCGCGATAATTTTAGCCATCAGCTCAACCTCTGGAAAGAGGATCACCTCGCTCATGCGCTCAGCAAAACCCAAACCATCATGGGCACAGCCCGCCGCCGTAATAACCCCGAACTGGAAGTCGCAGAACTAGAGCAACTCCTCCTCACCCTCGCGGCCTTCATCAGTAAACGCGCGGCCTAAACCACCCCAGGCCTGCCACCCCGCCATAAGCCAAAGCACCCCCAGCCCCATTTCAGCCCAATTAGATTGGTAAACGAAATCTTAACGTCAGATTTTGTAATGGCGGCCCGCGAACCAAATGCCTGCCTCAAAACACAATCTGACGCAGGGATCTAGCAACGAACTTAACACTGTTCATTTAAGGTTCAGCATTACAGGGGCAAACTATATTTTAACGGAGGGAAGGTTTCCTTGCGCGCGCTCCCCCTATGCCTGATCACGGCACATCGCCTGATCTTATAACTTATGCATCTTATCTCTGAGCTGAAGAGCTATGAGACGGAAAACATTAGGCAGGCAAAAGGTGAAAACAAAATCTAGCGCTGGCAAAAACCTGTTGTGAGTTTAGCGGCAACAAAAGCAAACCAATCTTAACCGGCTGGATGCTGTCGCAAAAAAAGACTAAGCGGTTATCGAAATGATAATGGCAAAGTCCATGAGGGCAAGATCTCAATGAGTGAACTAATTAGAAATAGCGGAATGTATCAGCGCCTCACTTCCAGTACTGAAGAGCTGGACCGCCTCTTCAAAGAAGTCGATGAAAAGAAAAGCCCCCCTGACATAAAAAAAGTACTGCTGTTAATGGGTCTTGGCACTCTCTCCTGGATCTCAACATATTCAGGCCTGTTAGAGCTAATCCAGGCCAACTCTGGCGATATCCCCCTCACCTACAAGCTGGCCATAGGCTTCGCAGTCGCCATGCTTATGCTCATGATCGTTTATATTCTCGATCAGCTCTTCGCCCCGTTAAACTGGCTGCTGCGCACAATTTATATATTCGGCTATATTTTCCTCACCATCATTTCAGTCGGTTTTGGCTTTGGTTTTTATTGGAAATATCTTGAAAGCCGGTCAGAGGCCACCCGCTCAGCTGAAAGCGCCGTCACGCAAGTGCAAACGGCGCTGCAAGGTGGTCAGTCTCGCCTCGAACAACTGGAATCCACCCTCATCACCCTCACCGCTCTCTCCCTGCAAAAGGCAAAGGAAGAGCGCGAGCAGGGCAATAGCTGTCCAAACTCCAGGCCTGGCGATGGCCCCCGTCGCCGCCTCAGGGATAGCGATGCAAAAAACTTCTCCTTCGCAGGTGATTTCGTGACCAAACGCGCTCAAGCCGTCGCTGATGACATCAAAATCCTCAATAGCGACCTTGCTAAAATCGCCAGCCGCCACCCCTCTACCATTGACCCCACAACAGGCACCCGTAATGCATTCATGAAAAACCTGAACCAGCGGCTTGATATGACCATCACCCGCTTCAACGCCTTCAGAACAGACCCACAGCTCGGCTCAATCAGAAACAATCTGGCTGAGCGCTCAAACACCACAATCTTTCCAGACAATCGTGGCGGCACCTTCAAATGCCCCGACAACCAATTACAAACCGCCCTGCGCGGCGTAGTGCAGGCCATTGACCAGTTGCCGACATTACAAAAACCCAAGATCAACGCGTCAGAAGGCTCTGAAGCAACCATAGAAGCCTTTCGCCGCTTAGGGGCCACATTAAGCGGCATGCTCGTCCTTAAAATGCCGCCAAGTGAAGATGAGCTACGCGAAATGCGCAAAAAAGCCGTCCGGACTCTGGATAAGAAACAAGCACCGACAGCGGAATTGAATGCAACGCAGCCTGGCCTCAATGAACGTGATTACATCCCGCTTGCCATTGCAGTTTTTGTCGATCTGTGTTTGCTGCTGGTCTCCATCAACAGGCCAATGGACCGGTTAAAGTCTCTTGTCCCCGTAATGAAAGACGCAAGGGATGGCCCCATTAGCGGCATTCTTTCAAGCTTCCACGCCACACATTTCACAGGCATCAGAGAAGAGTTCAGCCTGTTCCAACATGTGGTGTTTGATTGGGGCGGCCATTATTATGTCGCCGTACCCTTGGCCTCAAATGACATACAGGCCCAATATCTGGCTAATCTATTTGTCAGCCTGGAAGGCCGCGGAATTGTTGACCGCGCCATGATCCCCCCCGGCTTCATTATCCGCAGTAAATTAAAAAGAATGGGTAGCTCCTTTGCAGAGCACCGCGCGTTTCGTCTCTATAAATTCCGCAATGGGGCCTGGTCCAATATCGTGATGGATGCTGTCATGGGTGCCGCTAAAGATGTTGCAGATGCCACAAGAGCCGAAGCAGATCGCCGTGCGCTATTAGGCGAGCTGAACGACGAAGACAAAGCCCGCAATGCCAATTTCGATAGCCTTTTTGAAAGCGAAACCATCACAATTCCCGCCAAAGAGCGCCAAACAGACCAAGATCATGCCGAGCAACCGGCCCCCCTTCATAACGGGCAACAGGCAACAACAAAAAGAGAAACCAAAATCGCTCATAATTACAGCGTTTTTGATGAGCCTCTGCCTGATGAGGATGACCAACCCCTACCCCGCCTCTTCCGCAATGCCAGTGCCAACACCTTCAAGCAAGGCAGTTTTGCCAACGCCAACGCTATTTCTCCAGAAAATAACTTTGAGCCTAAAAAACAGCCAAAACCCACGCGCCGCTTTCTCCACCCGGCCCCGCTGAAAAGAGAAGCTGGTACCAGAAATGCCAATGATTTTTCAGAAACCCCAACCAACAGCCACGCCCCAATTGGCGGTCACTTATCTCAGAATGGCCACATCAATAGACAAATGCCCGTCAACAGCCATATGAATGGCGCTGTAAATGGCGCAGCACATATCACTGCCAATGATAAAGAGATGAGATCTGATCTGAGATCTGAATACAGGTCTGAATATGGATCTGCAGATAGAACCGGCTTTGCCGCGGGAATCAGCGCAAATGGTGTCGCCGCCGCCTATGAGCAAAGCCAGCCACTACCCACAAAACAGCCGCATGAGCAGCTTCACACCAAAACCAAAGCGCCCACCCCCTTCACCCCAAATCGGGAAGCAATGGATAAAAAGGACGGCCAACAACAGCCCTCTAAAGATAATTTAATTAATCTGCCCCTTGAAACACGCCGCAAAATTGAGCGCCGCGTAGAAAGCGCCATTCAAGATAAAATCCTCAAAGAGCAGGAAGATAAAAATTCAGAACCAGCTTCTGCAATTCTTGAGGTCGAAAAAGACGACGAAGAGGACAACGCCCCTGATAAGCTTGCGCAGACAGAGCTGCCAGAAGCTAAATTACCTGTAGAAGCCAAATTATCTACAGAAGCTGAATTACCTGTAGAAGACAGGCCAGAAGCAGATAAAAACAAATCCGATAGTAACACTGAGCAGGAGGCTATCGCCAAGGAGACTGTCACCACCGAGGAGAGCATTCAGCTAACTGATGAAATGGCCACTCCATCAAAAATAACCACTAATGATAAGCAACACACGCCGCCAACTCTCTCCGGCCAATTAAGCCATAACGGCCCAGAAAACAGAGAGGAAAAACCAAGTGATCATATCCATGTTGGCAAAATAACAAATTGGTACGCAGGAAATAACGAAGAGAAAACTTAAGTGACTAATTTTTTTCGAAACAAACGACAGATTTTAACGCAGTTGGAAATCATTCATTAACCGGCGCTGCTCTATTGTAGCTACTTGCCCGGCTAAATAAGTCGACAACCAAAAAGCATCCAAGCAGAGGGAAAATATAATGGGACCTGTCAAAGAAATAAGTAGCCCAGCTGAGACGGATGATACAGCCGAGCTAGATTACTTCTTTGATATTCTGGAGCAGTTTAAATCCAGATTAGACAGCAAAGACCATGAGCAGGAAACACGTGAACTGCGGCTTGTCGCCCGCTCCCCAGAATCTGCCATTGCCCGCGCCATTCTCAAAAAATGCAGCGATCTGAGCGAAAAAGGCATAACTCTAAAAGTTATCTTTGCTCACCTCTCCCCCATGCCTCTCTTTAGTGAATGGATCAGCCCAGAAACATCCCCCTGCGGAATGGAGGCCACAAACCTCATCCGTTGGGCTAATCGCCCCAATCTGGTTGATGCCCATGAGCAGTTCACACTGGATAAAGAATGCAGCTGGTCCGGCGAATCTATGCGCCGCGATGTTAACGCTCGCTTTGGATTTTATCTCTTTGATGAAAACTGCCAACACACTGCCAAACTCGCCCATCGCTCATTCGAAAGCCTCTGGAACGTCGCAGACGCAATACCGCAAGCCCAAATCAAACGGGCGCGTTTAGTCGCAGATAGCGATCTTACACAATTAAAAGCCGATGCCGCCGGCATTACCCTTCACAGCACCCAGCTCAGCTCACCAGAATTTACTCGCCATTAACCCTTAAAAGGTTAACAGGCTTAATTCTACAAGCTGGCGCTAGCCACGTAATCTTTTGGTTCCTTTTTGCTGCCAGACTAAGCTCACAGCAGCAATAACATCTGGCATGCATGCGCCCCAATAAGAGGGGCGCAGAAAAGCTATATAATGGCGTTAATTAAGGTAATCAAATGCACACCCGGCTCAGCAGCATCTGGCTAGCAATTTTCATAACAGGTCTGACAATCACAGCGCTCCCCTCAACCTTGGCAGCTGAAGTTCCAGAGGAGCAAACTCCCTGCAAAAAACCAATTAAGATCAGCGGCCCCGCCAACCAGATTCAATCTATGGCAGAGCTACAAACAATCATTATCTGGACTGAAAAAGTAGCCGATAAGTTCAGCACTAATTATGCTCACTGGCACAATGCAAAAAACAAGCGCATTAAATGCAAACGCAGTTCAGGCTCTAGATATTTCTACTGCGAATTATCTGCCAGCCCCTGCATCTCAACAGAGATAACAGCAGAACCGGAACAAACTGAAGAAGCGGTTGGCGCTGCAAAAGAAAAGACCACAATTAAAGCCCCAGTTGGATCGAGCAAAAGCCAGAACCAATAATGGTTATATATCAACAACTTAAGCGCAACCCGCCTAAATAAACAACTCCAACAAAACTTAACCCAAGCCTCGCTAAAGAGACCTTGATCAAATCAAACTGCCTCAGCGCTCCAGTTGCGGTGGCTGATTTGCTGTCACCTCCGGCTGAGCATTATTGCCCTCATCGGACACCTCACCGGCGCGCACAGCTTCGTTTAACACGGTCAGGAAAGGGGTTAAGCCTTCAGTATCAACAAGAGCGTAAACCTCAAGGTCTTTTTGTGCATCATCGCTCCAGCCAGCAATTTCCAATACCCGCCGGCTTTTAGACAATAACCCGTGATTTCTGATCTTCTCATTGTCAGATAAACTGCTACGGCTCTCCCGTTCCTCTTCATTGCGCGCCGTGCGCAGCTCCCAGCGTGTAAGGGTGCGAATAAGCTCCAGATCATCAAGCACACCAGCAAGCTGATTCATCGCCAACGCCCGCAGCTCCTCCTCTTTATTCTCTTTTTCAACGCTATAAAGATTGGGAATGATAAAATAAGACTGCCCCCCATGATGAACCAGATGTTTCCGCACCCATTCAATGTCAGCCCCCGGCGCTCTCGCAATCGCCGTTTCTATAGCTGCTGTAAGCTGGCGTATCACTGTCATATTCGGCAAATGCAGCCGCGCCTGGTTCCGCTCCATAGCATCCCGCCGCAAAGGCGCTGCCGATGGCGGGTTAAGCGCGGTTAGCGCGAATAAGCCAAGATCGACCCCTAATGTTGCAAGCAGTGCAATGAGATCCCGGCCGCTAATGAGTGAGCCATCAGCCCGATCACCAGAGCTGACTTCACCGCCAGACATGACATAATGCGCCAACCCACTAAAATAAGACCCAATATTCCCCCAAAGCCGCTTCACAGCATTGGCAACCCCTGCCGGCCCTTCCGTGAACGCTGCCTCACGCAGTTTTAGATTGGCTGGCTCACTAGCCTGCTCAGCCGCCTGGCGCAAGCGCTGCGCCAATGTTGGATCATAACAGGAAAAGCCCGGCTCACCCGGTGCAACAGTAACAGCATCAGCAAGCGCGCTCATCTCCGCTGCAGTGGATTTACCAAGCTCATTACTTCTGGCAGCAATGTTGCGCGCCTTACCGCGCACAGTGGCCGCTGTGTTCTCAAATGTTACTTGTCGCTCGGCAACGGTGTCACCTTCAATGCGTGCCACACTTAAGCGAAGCTGCTCAATATTCGTTTTTATGGGCGCAAGCCAGGAATTTGAAATGCTGTCGCGAAGTGAGGCCACTTGATCACGCACACTGCGGCGCGCGTTATAAAGTGGGCCGCGCCCAGCACCAGAGGGAACACCGCAACTGCCGCCGCTTGTTTCTTCCCGCGCCATTTGCGTTTCAGACCAACTCACAACATTATCAAGTTGAATTTTCACCGCATCAAGCCGCGCCGCAACCACGTTGGCGGCATCACGGGCATCTTCCTGCAGGCCGCTCAAACTGGTCCGAGTAGCTTCTTCACCAGCAATCAGGCTCCACCAGAAACCATAACCAAATCCAATCGACCATAATGCCAAAAAGAGATAAAGCGGCAGCGTAATCAGGCGGTCAGCAAGGCGGCGCTGCGCCCCGAAAGTCTCACGTAGCGCCAGCCACATCAAAAAGGTCAGCGCGATTACAATCGAGATCACCAACCCTTCATAGGTAACAGAAAGCCCCCCAGGAATTTCCCGCCCCTGCGGCACACCGCTGCTCTGTACGCCGATGATAAAGTCACTCATGCCGCTCCAGGTCGCGTAACCAGAGATCACAAGCAGCATCAAAGACGCCAAACCGATAAGGGAATTGCGGCCAAAGAAATAATCTACCACGCGCCCAACCCCAGAAAATTCGGTTCGGCCAGGCATCACATTATTCTGGTTCTGTTGCACTTCCACTCTCCCTCGACACAAATACACTTCCGGAAAAGAGGCCAGAACCGGACACCCCCGGCGGTAGACCCCGCCTTTAGAGGGGTAACTAGAATGGTTAATAACGTCAAGACATTCGCAATATGTGAGCCCTGAAGCGGTGCTTTCATCATCTATCTGTGACCTCAATGGCCCATAATCAACACTCTAGGCTATCTAAGCGCCGCCACTCACACCAGTCTTTCATAAGCTGCCCGATATTAGTTTCAGGGGTATTACTCACTATAAGGGATGAGAAAAAGTCATTTAGTCACATTTAAATTCACGTTAAACTGGTGCATTCACATGTCTCAATGAACATACCGGGAATGACCACCCAACGTGAGGGAAACAGACAATGTTTGATTATGTAGATGCCCTATTGCTGGCACGCATACAATTCGCATTCACGATCGCTTTTCACATCGTATTTCCAGCTTTCTCCATCGGGCTTGCCAGTTTTCTGGCGGTGCTGGAAGGTCTATGGCTGATCACCGGGCGCAAAGTTTACATTGACCTCTTCCATTACTGGAAAAAGATATTCGCCATTTCCTTCGGCATGGGCGTCGTCTCCGGACTTGTCATGAGCTATCAGTTTGGCACGAATTGGAGCGTATTCTCGGATAAAACCGGCCCTGTGCTCGGCCCGTTGCTAGGCTATGAAGTCCTAAGCGCCTTTTTCCTTGAAGCAGGCTTTCTCGGCATCATGCTGTTCGGTATGAACAAAGTCGGCAAGGGGCTGCATTTCTTCGCGACATGTCTGGTTGCGATCGGCACGCTGTCCTCAGCCTTCTGGATCCTCTCAGTAAATAGCTGGATGCAAACCCCAACTGGTTTTGGCTTTAACGAAGTTGGACAATTCATCCCCGTTAGTTGGTTTGATGTCATCTTCAATCCCTCATTCCCTTATCGTCTGGTCCATATGGTCCTCGCCGCATATCTGACAACCAGTTTCATAGTTGGTGCTGTTGGCGCTTATCATCTGTTAAAAAATCATGCGAACCTACATGCCCGCACAATGTTTTCGCTGGCAATTTGGATGGCAACTATCGTCACACCGCTCCAGATAATTGCCGGTGACTTTCATGGCCTCAATACCATAGAGCATCAGCCAGCCAAGGTTGCCGCCATGGAAGGCCATTTTGAAACCCGCAAAGGCGCGCCGCTTTACTTATTTGGTTGGCCTAATATGGAAACCGCCAAAATTGATTACGCCCTTGAAATACCAAAACTCGGCAGCCTCATTCTGAAGCATGGCTTTGATGAAGAGGTCCAAGGTCTGAAAGATTGGCCAAAAGCTGACTGGCCAAATGTGCCGCTGGTTTTCTGGTGTTTTAGAATTATGGTTGGCCTTGGCGTCTTGATGATGTTCATCGGCCTGGCCGGTCTTACTCTCAGGCTCATGGGTCGCCTTTACGACAACAGCCTCTATCTGAAAGCCGCCTTACTTATGGGCCCCAGCGGCGTAATTGCGCTGCTGTGCGGCTGGATGGTAACGGAGGTTGGCCGCCAGCCCTATACAGTTTACGGCATATTGAGAACAGCAGATAGCGTCTCCCCCATCGGGGCCCCAGGGCTTTGGGGGTCTTTGATCGCTTTTGTTGTTGTTTACCTCATGGTCTTCACTCCGGGCTTTATCTACATTCTGCGCATAATGAAAACTGACCCGGCTGCAGACCCGATTAACCCACCATTAGTGAGGATGCACCCCAATGCTGTTTGATCTTGCATTTGTCTGGGCAATATTAATTGCCACTGCTGTTCTGCTTTATGTCATCCTCGATGGCTTCGACCTTGGCATCGGCATTCTCTTCCCGCTATTCCCTGAGAGTGAAGACAGGGAAGTAATGATGAACACGGTTGCCCCGGTTTGGGATGGCAATGAAACTTGGCTCATTCTAGGTGGCGGCGGTTTATTTGCAGCTTTTCCTTTAGCATATGCGACCCTAATGCCTGCCTTTTACGCCCCCATAATCGCCATGTTACTTGGGCTAATATTCCGCGGTGTGGCCTTTGAATATTGCGCTCGAAGCACCAACAACCAACGCTTTTGGGAATGGTCATTCTCCGCCGGCTCTACAGTGGCAGCCTTTTGCCAAGGCGTTATGCTAGGTGCCTTCATCCAAGGCATTGAAGTTACAGGCCGCAACTACTCAGGTGGCTGGTTTGACTGGTTCACCCCCTTCTCAGTAACTGTTGGCCTTGCTGTTGTTGCAGCCTACGCGCTTCTGGGCGTTTCCTGGCTCATAATGAAAACGGAAAAAGAGCTGCAATATAACTTATTCGATATAGCGATGCGCATCGCCGCCATCGTCTTCGGCTTTGTCATTCTTGTTAGCCTCTGGACCCCTTTCCTCGATAACGACATCTCGGATAGATGGTTCACCTGGCCAAATATAATGCTGGTCGCCCCGGTGCCGGTTCTGGTCTTTGTCTGCTGGGGTCTGCTGTTTACAGCAATCCGCGACAGGCGCGAATATTTGCCATTTTTCGCAACAATCGGCCTTTTTGTTCTGTCATATGTCGGCTTTGCTATCAGCATGTTCCCATATATCGTGCCGCGCCATTACACCATCTGGCAGGCCGCCAACCCACCAGAGAGCCTGGCCTTCCTGCTTTATGGCACACTCGTTCTGCTGCCTGTTATTCTTGGCTACACAGCTTATGTCTATTGGGTCTTCAGAGGCAAAGTGCGTGCCGGTGATGGCTATCACTAAAAATAAATGTGATGGCTATCGCTAATTTCAAAGTGATGGCTACCTTTAATACTGTAGGGGATAAACAAAGTGAACCAACAGGAAAACAGCAATCCATCACCGTGCCCTTCCTCAACAGCGGTTGAAGGAAGTAAAGATCCCGTTGACCAAACGAACCCTCCTCCCACCTCATTGGGGCGGCAGCTGATGTGGTTTATCCTCTTTTGGGGCGGCGGCATTGCAGCGCTCGGCGCTGTTAGCCTGATATTAAAAGCAGTGCTAAGCCTCTATTATTACTAGGCTGTTTAAAAAGTGCCATCGCGCAACTAATGGTGCTTTTTGCGATATTCATCAAGCGGTACAAGAACCCGCTTCGGCCCGGCAGGAGCCCCAACAACCTTATCAACCTGCTTGTTCCACCACATAGAAAAACGATTATTGTAGGTATCTGGATATTCTTCTATGTCAGGTTTTACAGCCGCCTTAGTCAGCGGCTTGGAACGTACCCCCGCCTGGCTAATCACACTCTTTTCTCGTTTCGAGCGAAGAGTAGTAATCGGCCCTCTTGAGGTAACTTTACGGGTTACAAGCCCAGCCTTTCTTTTCGGCAAGGGTATCTTATGAACATGAAACGGTTGCACCCGGGCCAGCGCATAACCGTGACGACGCTCAACTGAACCTGTTACAATTCCATCCTCAGAAGATATAGCCCGCTTCTTCTTCTGAAGTGCCACAGCAGCAGCCGGTTGCTTAGCACCGCTGCGATAGGCTTCATAGCGCGTCACCAATCCAGAATAAATCTTTTTGATAACCGGCAGCGGCGGTTTAGCGAACGCTGCATATTGAGCTGCACCAGATGTTTTATCTTCCCTAAGATCATAAGCCATCACACCGCCGCTAGTTCCCTCACTAACCGGCAACTGGCAAGAGATCTGAACCGGTTGCTCTTTCGCCACTGTTTTTTCAGCGCGAATTGATGCGGTCTCTGCCTCATACTTCAAGGGCATAGACTTCTTCGGATTAGACTTTATGGGATTTGACTTCAGCGACGTCCCATGAAGATCCTTCGAAAGAACTGCCTTCTTAGATGTCCTGATTTTCAGAGATTGCGATTTCTGTGTTTCGGTTTTTATCGATTTTGCCTTCACCACCTTAGCTTTTAAAGGCTTCAGCAACGGCGTCTCCGTCTTAACAGCTTTAAATTTTGACGCCTCTGCTATTGCGATTTTACTACCACCCGCTGGTTTCTCTACGCTGGCAATTTTAACACTCGGTAACTCCACAGCTTTAACAACAGGCTTCTTAACAACAACAGATTTCAGTTTAGGCCGCGTCAAAACAGTCCGCTTAATCACCGGCGCAATATCGGTAATGGCAATTTTGCTATCAGAGAGGCTTTCGTCCTTAGAGCTAACCGGCAGCTTAGCCAGCGCCAACTTAGAGGCCGCAGAAGGCTTACGAACCGGTAAAACTGGGGGAGTATTGGTTTGGGGAAGAGTTGTTATCACCCGGGCCTTTTGGGCCTTTACTTTTTTGGCCTTATAATTTTGGGGTTTCGCGTTCTGGGCCAGGCTCACTTCTGGCCGCCAGCTTACAACACCATCTTTACGTCCCTTAGATGCAGAGCGTTGTTTAATGCTAGCCGTCGTTAGTGCCGCGCCCTCAAGCTTCGCCGCTTTCCAGCCGCTATCACCTTTTTTGCGCGCTTTCTCAGCCGACTTCACATAGCCCTTAAAATCCTCAACAACATAGGAAGACGCATCAAGCTGGCCAATAGCAGACAACAAGAGATGCGCCGCCATATATCTTTCATATTTGGCATTGGCTGCACTAACCCGCGCTTCGACCAACCGCTCTTGAGTATCAAGCACATCAAGCACATTACGCTGCCCAGCCTCCAGCTCACGCTGCATGCCCCGCGAGGCAGCCTTGGCAGCGCGTATGCGCGTAAGAGAAAGATGGTATTTCTTTTGAGCTGTGTGATAGCTGCGCCAGGCAACAGTCGCCATAGCTTTCGCTGTAAAACGCGCATCCCTCGCTTCAAAGCGGCGCTGATCAGAAACATGCATACTTTCATCCCGCGCCGGTAATGCATCTGGCTGGAACAAAGGAATAGAGAAATTCAATTTAACGGAAAAATCACTCTCATCATTCAGTGGCCCATCATGATAACGGTCTTCTGAATAGTCCATATTCAGGTCAACCTTCGGCAAAAACTTACCATAGGATGCTTTGAGAGAATGGTCTGCCGCTTCACTTCTAAAAATAGCTGCCAACAATTGCGGGTTCTGCTGCTCGGCAAGGCTCACCGCTTCATCAAGACTTTTCGGCAAACGACTGGCTAAATTTCTCGGCAAAGCCAGCCTGCCTGGCGCACGCCCAATTAGACGATGAAATTCAGTTTCATTACTACGCAAATTATCAATCGCTTGCGTATAGACAGATTGAGACGCCGTCAGCTGATCTTTAGCAATGGCGATATCAGTGCGCGTCGCCTCACCGCCCCGAAACCGAGCTTCAGTCGAGCGCAGAATAGAGGTGACAATATTTTGGTTATCCCGTTGCAGATTGACAATTTCGCGGTCACGGATGATACCCAAAATAGCCCTGGCCGTATTAAGCAACAAAAGTTGCCGGGCTTCATGAAAGCTATGCTGCTCCGCAACAGCCGAGGCCTCAGCCCCCTTCAGCCCATAGTAATTCTCACCGCCATGAAAAATCGGCATCGAGGCTTTAATACCATAACTGCTATTATCGTGATGATTGCGATCAATACCATTCAGTCGGCCAAGGGCATTGTCCCTGTTATAGCCAAACTCACCATAAGCATTCACAGAAGGGAGAAATCGAGACCAGGCTTTACGAACACCAGCTTCAGCTGCATCCCGCCGCGAGCGCGCCGCATCCACCTGCGTTCCCCGCTCAACTGCCTCATCCATTAATTGATCGAATTCACCAGCCGAGCCAAATGTCCACGGCCCAACAAGAAACAAGATGCCTGCACCAAATAATAGTAGGAAGGCACTGCCAATAATTACTCGGAAACGCGCCAACACCTGCGACACCCCTATTAAGCTGAAATGATCAATTCTCTGATCAAAACATTAGGGTCATCATGGTTAAATTAGCATTAAATGATGTTGCAAAAGAGCACAAGAAACGGCCGGTAAAGCAATTAGAAATCAATGTTCACCAAAGCTGTTTTCAAAGGCTGTAAATATTGGTTTCAAGAGATAGCGCAGTAAAGAGCGCTCACCTTTTATCAGTTCTGCGCGCACCGTCATCCCCGGCAAAACCGGATAATCAATGCCCTTCCTCCGCACCGTCAAGCGGTCAAGGTTTAAGCGGACTTCGTAATATTCCTCGCCTTTATCATTGGTAAAGGTCGTTGCAGAAACCCGCTCAACAAGCCCATCCAGCGTGCCAAATTCCTTCGTATCAAATGCCGTGACGGTCACTCTCGCCGCTTGGTCTTTATGAATGTTGGTTGCATCAGAAGGTTTCAACCGCACTTCAGCTATCAATTTGCCATCTTCAGGCACCAACTCCGCCACCAAATCACCAGGGTTAATCACCTCACCCACCGCCTTCGGTTGCAGACTTTGCAAGATCCCCGCTATCGGCGCCCGCACATTAAGCCGGTTTACCCGGTCCTCAACCTTGCCAATAGCCGCATCAATTTCAGAAAGGCTGGCGGAAGTTTGGGTGAGCTCCGTCGCCCATTTCTGACGGGCTTGCGCCATCGCTTCTGAAAGCTGCTGCTCGGCCTCGGTTAGCCCATTTACAGTTGAAATTAGCTGCCCCTGCATCTGCGCTAACCGCGCCTCAGTTTCAGCAACCTTGGCCTTTGCCTCTAAATATGAATTCCTGGTTGTATAACCATCCTTGACAAGAGTGGCCCGCATTTGAAATTGTTCTTTATGAATCTCAAGCTGGTTTTTCAGGCTTTTAACTTCAAGCTCTGTTGCCTTGGTCACTGCAGCCTTTTGCCGGACACGGGCCGTTAGGCTACCAATGCTGTGTTTAATCGTCTTTTTCTCATCATTATAAAGAGAGAGATGATCAGCAACCAGTTTCGGGTGCGACGTAACATAGTCACCAAAATCAACCTCCCGGTCATTGATCAGCGCCTGTAACCGCATTTTTGTAATCGAAAGGTTCACATAGCGCGCACCCATCTGGTCTTGGTCACTCACAGCAGCAGCGGGTGTCAATGAGGCAATCACATCCCCTTTTTCCACCCGCTCACCAGCTCTGAAATTTATAGCCTTAACAATACCACCTTCAAAATGCTCAACGCGCACGACAGACCCGACAGGGACAATCTTGCCCTCCGTAACAGCCACCTCATAGATCGGCGCATAAGCAGCGATAAATGTTATGATGAAGAAAAACAGGCACAAAACCATTGTCATGCGCGAGAAGAAATGTTCCCACTCACCACCTTCAATATCGATAGGAAGAGCCAGATTTTCCTGTGTGATGTTTGACATTGTTAAAAACGCACCCTGCAATACCTTTAGGCGGAGATGATAAGAGATTAAATTAGTAAGAATTCCGCGAACTCATATTAAACAGAATAATCTTAAAATCCCTTTACCCTTTTGCAGTCTTTTGTGCCTCCAGCGCATCAAGATAGGCCTGCACAGGCATATCATTCACCAACATGCCATTTTGCATTTGCATAAACCGGTCACAAACTTTGATATGGCTCGGCCGGTTGGTTATCATGATGATGGTGCGCTTACCTTTATAATTTTTTATATGCTCAATAAAATGCTGGTCCGCTTTGTTATCTAACTGAGAGCCAGGGCTATCAAGCAAAATAAACGGCCCGTTAGCAATGAAAGCACGGGCCAGCGCAATGCGCGCAATATCATTCTCTTCCAAATCACCCCTCTCATATCTGAGAGGCCGATCGAGACCATTGGCAAGCAATGGGTCATCATGCGCCACGCCAGCCATACTCAAAGCATCCATAATCTGCTCGCGCGTCGCCAATGGGTTGGTCAATAGCAGGTTCTGCGCCAGAGATCCGTAAAACAAAGCCGTCTCTTGCGGCATAAAGCCAATAGAAGAGCGCACCTCACCCACATCGAGCTGTTGCAGATTAATATTATCAAGAAAGATCCGCCCCGCCTGCGGTTGGTAAAGGCCAATTATCAGTTTTAAAATGGTTGATTTTCCTGATCCCGTGGGGCCAGAAATAGCAACAGTCTCACCATGCTTAATTTGAAAATTAACCCCCTTAAGCACTGGCTCAGAACGGGAACCATAGCGAAAACTCACATTTTCAAATCGTATTTCACCCTCAAATTTCCGAAGTGAGTTAGGCCGCCCTTTAAACCGCCGCTCTCCCTTAATACTCATCAGCTTATCAAGCTGCTGCACCGTCTGCTTCAATTGGCTTATCCGGTTCAGTGAAAGAAAGGCGATCTGTATCGGCGTTAATATGCGCCAGACAATCATCATGATCGCGATGAGAGCGCCCGTATCCATTGCGCCAACAATAACTTGATAAGCACCAATGGCTATTGTGAAAAGACCAGAGATCATTACAAGAGCTTGAGACCCGGATTGCAGTGCCGTTTCCAAAAACCGAGATAAGAACATACTATGCGCTGAAACATGCGCGACTCTCATATGCCGCTTTAACCAGACATCTTCAGCGCCAAGCTCCCGAATTGCCTGCATCTTGCCGGAAAGCTCCATCGACATCCGGTTATACTGCGCCCGCTCATAACCAGACTTGCGGCCCCGTCGCCGTACCGCCGGTAAAGTCAGCGAGGCAACAACCCCAAGCAAAATCACTAATGTAAACGGAATGAGCACAAGCCAGCCTGAGAGGAACGCAATCACCCCAAAGAAAATGAATAAGAACGGTAAATCCAAAAGCGTACTGGCCAGATTACCTGTGAGAAGGTCTCTAATGCTTTCAAACTGACGGATCTGAGTTATTTGCTTATTTATAGATGCCGCCTCAGTCATCTGCACTGGCAAGGTCAAGATCTGGCGGAAAACCCGGTTGGTGATTTCCGCATCCATCCGCGCCCCAATATAGCTAATCAGCCGGCCGCGCTCTCGCCGCAATAGAACCTCTGCAAGAATAGCAACAGCAATCCCGACAAAGAAATAACCTAGCGTGTTCAGTGCGTTACTACCAATCACCCTGTTATAAACATTCATCGTGTAAATCGGCGTACCAATGGTCAGCACATTTGCAAAAAACGTTAGGCAGAGTGTTGCCATGACAGGGCGCCGTAATTGCCGAAGCGCACCCATAAACCAGCTGCCCTGGCGCTCGCCCTCACCACCATCTCTCGCATCAGCTTCCTGTAATAGAATGAGCGCTGTTGCCTTTTGAATTTTCTTCAGCCCGAATTGGCATTCGCCTTGCTCATCAAATCCCTTGAATTCCCGGGACGACAACGCCTCAGTGACGATGATCGGCCCTTCTTTCAGCTCAAGTATGCAAGGGAAAATATCTCTCTTACGGCGCAACAATGCCGGAGAAACTCTATTCGAGCGAAATCCAATTTTAGAGAGAACGGTTTGCAACTCTGCCAAAGTCGCCACTGGCTCAAGATGCGGTAACGCCTCCATCAAATGCCGCTCATCGCCAGTCCAGTTTAAAACCTCAACCAGCTTGTGTAAGCAGATTTCATAAGGTGTAAACTTAGTCCCCTCACCATTCGGAGTAGCATTAAACTGCTGCTGCAGTTTCAAATATTGCTCATGCACCCGGTTGATAGCAACGCCTTCGCGTGCTTCAAGCGCCTGGTTCAACATGGAGGACAATCTCTCAAAACGATTATTCATTACCGGACGCCCCCGGCAGACGTTTGCTTTAAAGCACCCCCAGCAACAGTCCTGTCAATGAGCCCCTCGATAACCCTGTTATCATCAAAAGTCAGTATACGATCAGCAAGTTGAAAATAAGAGGGCCTCATAGTGGAGTAAATAATCGTAATATTGTGCTTCAACGCATTCAGGCAGTTCAGCAGGTTTTTATCCGCTGCGCTATCAAGTGATTGTTGTGGTTCATCTAAAATCAAAACCCGTGGCATCATTGCGATTGCCCGCGTCAGGATAAGCCGCCTCACCAAGCCTTCTGGTAATTTCTCAGCCGCGCCATCACCAACCATAGTGTCATAACCACGGCTAAGACAGTTGATGTCATAATCAACACCGGTCATCTGCGCAGCCCACCGCACCTCATCAACCGCGGGTCCAGTACCAAACAGCGTCAAATTATCAAGAATACTGCCATCGAACACCTGTGAGCCAGGACCAACAAGCACAACGCTCTGAGGGTTACCATTCTTATACGCCACAACATCAATACCATTATACGTCACCCGGCCAGAGGACGCATTGGCAAGGCCTGAAATCACCTGCAAGAATGCTGTTTTGGCACGCGTATCTGCCCCGGTAATACCAAGGCATTCACCTTCTCTCACCGTCAGATTAATCGGCCCAAACTCTAACTCATCTTTGCGTTTAATAAATAGTTTCTGAACAAGAAGTTCAGGCGATCCCTCATATCCATCCACCACACTCTCTTTAGGCAACTCAGGCAGCTTAAACAGACTAGCTGCTTCATAAAGCGCAAGCTCAAGTTTTTGAAATTCAGACCATAAGCCAGCAAAGCGCACAATCGGCTGGATAATCCGCCCGGCAAGCAAAGTGCAGGCAGCCAGCGTACCAATTGAAAGGTCTCCAATCACAGCATAAATTGCGCCGACAGTGACAGTTGAAATAATCGTCACATTACCAAGAATAGCGCTAATCGATTGAGCCTCACTTGAAGCTCTAATGGTCTTATAATTCGTCAAAGCCCGTGACTTTTGTAGCCGCTCAAACCGGCGCAACATAAAGGGCTCCATGGACATGCCCTTCAGGGTCAGTACACCGCGCAAACATTCAGCGACAAAATCATAGGTCCGGTTATCCTGCACTTCCCTGGCTTCATATTGCTCCCGCAGCCGCCGACCAAATTGTAAAGTCAGCACACCAAAAATCATCAACACGCCAATTGGCACCAGCACAAGCCATCCGGCAATCATCGCCATAGTGGCCATTAGAACAAGTGTAAATGGGAGGTCAATAATCAACAGGCTATTCGAGCCACCAAAAAAATCAGCCAACCTGAAGATAGACGACAATCGGTCGATTTGCGTTTGCGCCTTATCACCGGAGACACTCTCCAAAGGGGCATCCAGTAATTTCTTGATCGCAAGCTGGCTAACTTTGATCTCAAATTGCGTGGCGGACCACCCAAGCACATAAGCCCGGCTAATCCGCAAAAGCAGCTCAAACACCAACATAGCTGTAAAGCCAAAAACCATAACAACCAGCGTGCCAAGCGATTGCTGCGGTATGACCCTGTCATAAACCTGCAAAATAAGAATAGGCAGGCCGATACCTAGAATATTGATAATGAGAGATGACAGCCAGATTGATACTGGCATACGTAGATGCTCAACCCCGGGGATATTATTTTGGCGTAATCGCCGCACACTAACCGGCCACAACTTTTGGCGCAGCCCGGCACGCTTAAGCGCCAGCTGAACCTGATCAAAGCTCTGTTTATCGGTGGCGGTGTTAGACTTTTTAGCTTGATCAGCCTTACCGCCCCGTTGAAATAATCTACTCGCAGGCAATTGCCTACCTCTTTACTGAAAGTAAAAAATCGGTTGAGTAAATGATCGCAGGACATGCTTGAAAAAGGCTTAATTTCATTAAAATTGAAATGAATTTTTAAATATAAACTAAAAACTTGCGCGAATTCAGCGGGTTTCAACCTTTAGTTGAAATTCATATCTAAAATTGAATTCCCTATGTTCAGATCATCAATTTAAAACAGCCATTATCACAGCGTTAACCATGGCCAAAGATTAATTTCCCACAAACTCCAATCCTAACTTCAGAGTAATCATCTTTATAAATGATCACACCCATCTGTTTCGTGTGGAAAGCAAGTGCTTAGCCATGCACTAAAGGGTTTGATTATGAGTGATAAGTCTAAGAATGGTGAGTTCGGGGGTGATAAGTCTTCGGCCTATAATCAAAATACTACCGGGAATCCTGAGCAGGATTATGAAAAACTGGTAGAAAAATCACGTGATGAATATATCTCAGATACAAATATAACCCGTGCTGACATCACTAATCCAAATCTGCACTATGGTATCAAAGAAGATGCTGAGAAGATTGAAGCAGCTCAACCGATAAAAAAAGAGCAACCAGCTAAAGTCACCCCCTCAGAAAAAAACTATGACGAAACGCAAGAATTCGTCCAGCCCGCTGATGAGCCGAGACGGAGATATGAAGCCAGTGAGAGCACCGCTGAACAAGACTACACAACGTCTTCAAATACTGAAGAACCAGCCTTAAGCCAAATCAGCACACCGGCAACCAATATCCCTAAACAGGATGAACAGCCGGAAGGCGAAAGCACGACCCCACAAACGGCTATCCAACCCACTAAACAAGATGCGCCTGTAGTACAATCTTCACAGCCGCCCAGTATTGACCCCACCACAGAAGAAACCTTCGACCCTGACCTGGTGGCCAGCTTAAATAATATTCAGGAAAATTCAGCAGCAGGCTCGGTTGTCGCAACCTTGGGCCTCGAAGATGCTGCTGGCTCCAGCTACAGCTACGTGATCACTGATGCCAATGGCACACCCATAGCTGATCAGTTCTTCACAATTAGCGGCAACCAAATTCTGGTGAAAGATGGCGCTGATATTGATTATGAAACAGTTCCCTCGCACGACTTCTTTGTAACCGGCTACGACAGCAAGGGTAACTCGGTTACTGAAAATCTCTCTGTGTCATTCGAAGATGTCGACGAATTTGATGTATCAGTGATTACAGACAGCGATGCCGTCTCAAACTCAATCGCAGAGAACAGCATAATCGGCTCAACCGTCGGCATTACAGCCTTCGCATCAGACGCAGATGGCACAAACAACGGCGTAACATACAGCCTCTCAGATGACGCGGCGGGCCTCTTCGCCATTGACGCCAACACAGGTGAAGTCACAGTCGCGGGCGCCTTGGATTATGAGAGCGCAACCAGCCACACAATCGAAGTCACCGCCACATCAGATGATGGCTCTACAAGCACCAAGAGTTTTAACATCGGCATTGATGATCAGGATGAGTTTGATATTTCTGCCATCTCGGACACAGATGCAGGCGCTGACACCCTCGCTGAGAACTCAGCCGTTGGCACTTCTGTCGGCGTCACAGCCTTCGCCAGCGATGCAGACGGCACTGATACTGTCACCTATTCTCTCTCAAACGATGCCGGCGGCCTCTTCACCATTGACGCCAACACCGGCGAAGTTACAGTGGCGGGCGCATTGGATTATGAGAGCGCAACCAGCCACACAATCGAAGTCACCGCCACATCAGATGATGGCTCCACAAGCACGAAGTCATTCAACATCGGTATTGATGATCAGGATGAGTTTGATATTTCTGCCATCTCGGACACAGATGCAGCTGCCAATGGTGTCGATGAAGACGCCTCTGTCGGCGATGTCGTTGGCATTACAGCCCTCGCCTCAGATGCAGACGGGTCTAACAACACAGTCACCTATTCATTAAGCGATGACGCAGGCGGGCTCTTCTCCATTGACGCCAACACCGGCGTCGTGAAGGTCGCCGGCGGCCTCGATGCCGAGACAGCCACAAGCCATAACATCGAGGTCACCGCAACCTCAACAGACGGGTCGACCTCAACCCAGACTTACACCATTAATATCAACGATATCGATGAGTTTGATGTTGGCGCTATCACAGATATGCATGCAGCTGCTAACAATGTCGACGAAGGTGTATTGGTCGGTAATGCGTTCACAAATATTAGACTATGGGCCGAAGACGAGGATGCGACAGATTCTGTATCCCTTACCATCGACGACAACCGTTTCGAAGTGTCTGACAATGGCAATGTTTATGCAAAAGCAGGCGCATCATTTGACGCTGAAACAGAGCCAACAGTCAATTTTGTCGTAACTGCTACATCGACGGACGGCTCAACGTCTCAGAAAACATTTACTGTCAACATTAACGATATTGACGAGTTCGACGTCGGCGCCATCTCGGATACAGACGCAAGCGCCGATACAATTGCTGAGAACTCAGCTGTCGGCACATCAGTTGGCATCACAGCCTTCGCATCAGACGCAGATGGCACAAACAATGGCGTAACATACAGCCTATCAGATGACGCCGGCGGCCTCTTCGCCATCGATCCTAACACCGGCGAAGTTACAGTGGCCGGCTCAATCGATTTTGAGACCGCTTCGAACCACACAATTGAAGTCACAGCAACTTCAGAAGATGGATCAAACTCAACTCAAACATTTTCAATCAATGTAAATAACGTCAATGAAGGCCCATCAGATATCACCATCACAGGTGGCACTGTAAACGAAACGGTCGAATCTGGTGGTACAATTGGATCAGCTTTTGATACATCAGGCACAACAGTCGCAACTCTCTCAACAACTGACGAAGATGCTGGTGAAACATTCACATATGCCATCACCAATGATCCATCCGGTCATTTCGAAATTGTAGGAAACGAAGTCCGCGTTAAATCTGGTCAAACCATTGATTATGAAACCGCAACATCTCACGATCTGACAATAGAAGTAACAGACAGTAACGGCGCAACATACTCTGAAACAATCACCATTAATGTTGAAGATTACGAAGGCAGCTACACCGGCTCATCCAATGCAGACACACAAACAGGCACCAGTGAAGAAGATACCGTAAGCACAGGCAACGGTTCTGATACAATCATTGGCAGTGAGGGCGCTGATAGCATTGATGGTGGTTCAGGCAACGACACTATTGATTATAGCAACAGCTCTGAAGGTGTAACTGTTAACCTGGAAGGAAACGTTGGAACAGGCGGACAAGCAGAAGGTGATACCTATACCTCCATTGAAAACGTCATAGGTTCAGATCATAATGATTTTGTAAAAGGCAACTATAGTGAAGGCACAACAGCGAACCTTGGCGCCGGTGATGATAAATTCGATAACACTCAGGGTTATTTTGAGCAGCATGACACCGTATATGCTGAAGCAGGAAACGACACCGTCTACACAGGCGACGGCAATGACTTCATTGACGGCGGAACCGGCGATGACCAGCTCTTCGGCGAAGGTGGAAATGACACCATTCTTGGCGGTGACGGTAACGATATAATTCGTGGTGGCGTCGGTGACGACACAATCACTGGTGGTGCCGGAGATGACACTATCTACGGTGACGAAAACAATGGGACCGATAACGATACAGTTATCTACTCAGGAAACTGGTCAGATTATACAATCACCCAATCAGGTGGTTTCTTCACAATAACTGATAACCGCCCAGGTTCTCCGGACGGTACAGACACCGTACATACCAGTGTAGAGAATTTCCAATTTGCAGATGCAACCGTACCACAAGCCGATATCTTAAACGATGCCCCAACTGACATAACAGTAACTGGCGGTAACGTTGCTGAGAACAGTGCAGACGGTACAGTGGTCGCAACTCTCGGCACAACTGACGCAGACAGCTTTATCCCGTCTGAGACAGCAACCTACAGCATCACCAATGACCCTTCAGGCAATTTTGAAATCGTTGGCAATGAAGTTCGCGTTAAAGCTGGAAATACAATAGACTTTGAAGCGGACACAACACACGACATCACTGTTCAAGTAACAGATGTCCACGGAGCCACTTACTCTGAAACAATTACTATCAACGTCAACGACGTAAACGAGTTTGATGTCTCTGCCATTAGCGATACGAACGCAGCCGCCAATGGTATCGACGAAGACGCCTCTGTCGGCGATGTCGTTGGCATTACAGCCTTGGCATCAGATGCAGACGGCTCTAACAACACAGTCACCTACTCATTAAGCGATGACGCTGGCGGGCTGTTCTCCATTGACGCCAACACCGGCGTCGTGAAGGTCGCCAGCGGCCTCGATGCCGAGACTGCCACAAGCCACAACATCACCGTGGTTGCAACCAGCACTGATGGTTCAACATCAAACGAGACCTTCTCAATCGCTGTCAATGATGTCAACGAGACCAGCATCTCCGCCATCTCTGACAGCAACGGCGCGAATGATGAAGTCTCTGAAGCCGCAACCGTCGGTACAGCGGTTGGTATCACCGCTTTGGCAACAGATTCAGACGTCACAGACACTGTCAGCTATAGCCTCTCCTCCAACCCCGGCGGCTTCTTTGCCATTGACGCAAACACTGGCGTTGTCACCGTCGCCAGCGGCCTTGATTATGAGAGCGCCGTAGACCACACAATCGAGATCACAGCCACAAGTTCAGACGGCTCAACCTCAACAGAGACCTTCACCATTGATGTGCTTGATGAGAACGAGTCTGGCGTCTCTGCGATTAGCGATACAGATGGATCAGCTGACACCGTCGCTGAGAACTCAGCGGTTGGCACTTCTGTTGGCGTCACGGCCTTCGCTTCTGATGCAGACGGCACCGACACTGTCACCTATTCTTTAAGTGACGATGCCGGTGGCCTCTTCACCATTGATCCTAACACCGGTGAGGTTACAGTCGCGGGCGCCCTTGATTATGAGAGCGCAACCAGCCACACAATCGAAGTCACCGCCACAAGCTCTGATGGCTCAACATCTGTTAAGAGCTTTAACATCGGTATTGATGATCAGGATGAGTTTGACGTCTCTGCCATCTCAGACACAAACGCAGCTGCCAACGCCGTTGACGAAGATGCCTCTGTCGGCGATGTCGTCGGCATCACGGCGCTAGCCTCTGACGCCGATGGCTCTAACAACACAGTCACCTACTCATTAAGCGATGACGCTGGCGGCCTCTTTAGCATTGACACCAACACCGGTGTCGTCAAGGTCGCCAGCGGCCTCGATGCCGAGACTGCCACAAGTCACAACATCACCGTGGTTGCCACCAGCGCTGATGGTTCAACATCAAACGAGACCTTCACAATCAATGTCAATGATGTCAACGAGACCAGCATCTCCGCCATCTCTGACAGCAACGGCGCGAATGATGAAGTCTCTGAAGCCGCAACCGTCGGCACAGCGGTTGGCATCACAGCGCTTGCAACAGATACAGACGTCACAGACACCGTCAGCTATAGCCTCTCCTCCAACCCCGGTGGCTTCTTTGCTATTGACGCAAACACTGGCGTCGTCACTGTTGCCAGCGGCCTTGATTATGAAAGCGCCGCAGACCACACAATCGAGATCACAGCCACCTCATCTGATGGCTCAACCTCAACAGAGACCTTCACCATCGATGTCACAGATGAAGATGAAGCAGACGTCTCTGCGATTAGCGACACAGATGGATCAGCCGACACCGTTGCTGAGAACTCAGCCGTTGGCACCTCTGTCGGCGTCACAGCCTTCGCTAGCGATACAGACGGCACTGATACTGTCACCTATTCTCTCTCAAACGATGCCGGCGGCCTCTTCACCATTGATCCCAACACAGGTGAAGTTACTGTCGCGGGTGCACTCGACTATGAGAGCGCAACCAGCCACACAATCGAAGTCACAGCCACAAGCTCTGATGGCTCAACATCCACCAAGAGCTTTAATATCGGTATTGATGACCAGGATGAGTTTGATGTCTCCGCCATTAGCGATACAAACGCAGCAGCCAATGGTGTCGATGAAGATGCCTCTGTCGGTGATGTTGTCGGCGTCACAGCTTTTGCAAGCGATGCAGACGGCACCGACACGGTTACCTATTCTCTCTCAAACGATGCCGGTGGCCTCTTCACCATTGACGCCAACACCGGTGAAGTCACAGTCGCGGGCGCCCTCGATTATGAGAGCGCAACCTCACACACCATTGAAGTCACAGCGACATCAGATGACGGCTCTACATCTGTTAAGAGCTTTAATATCGGTATTGATGACCAGGATGAGTTTGATGTCTCTGCCATTAGCGATACGAACGCAGCTGCCAATGGTGTCGATGAAGATGCCTCTGTCGGCGATATTGTCGGCATTACAGCCCTCGCCTCTGACGCCGATGGCTCTAACAACACTGTCACCTAC